>NZ_JAGOBJ010000001.1 GCF_017983445.1 Halomonas sp. | reverse complement strand
AGTTACACGCGCAATAGCGTCGATGGCTTGGCTAAAGTGCATAAAAAAAGTCCGGTACCAGAGAATCACTGGTACCAGACTGTCTCATGATCTGCTAATTGATGAAAACCTTAACTGACTGGCATTATCCTCAGTTGAGGGCGCTTTTTTTGTACCTGTTTTTCGTGCCTCTTTTTTGTACATAAGATGTATGCTCACGTATGCCCTAAAAAGGAGCATTCGAAATATTCCTGCCTAGCCGCTCCCGTACCAGCGTATGAACTGCTCTCTTCAGCCAAAGAGGGATACGCAAAAAAGTCATACAGCGTTTTACTGTGTGGCTGATTCCAATACTCTATGACGCACAAAGCGTTTGAATACCATCGTTAATACGCCTGATAGTGGCCAATAGGTAAACTATGGAACTGAGCAGTCAACGGCAATGGATTAACTCGCACCTCGCGCGTTTTTCAGGGGTAGGCTTGATACTAGGCACGCTTTTCTTTGCGTTTTCGCTAACGCCAAGCCTTGTGCCCCGTCCATTTATCGCACAAGGCATCGTGTCGGGGCTTAGTTTTACCGCAGGCTATGCCTTGGGAGTAATAGGGCATGGGCTTTGGCGCTATCTACACTTACCGGAGCCCAATGCGCGGGTGGAAACGTATTTCCATTGGTTAGCCGCTGCCGCATCCCTGAGCATCGCTGGCATTTTTTTATGGCGAGCCGCCGAATGGCAAAACAGTATTCGCAAGCTCATGGCGATGGAGTCAGCTAGCGGTACCCACCCTTTTTCCATCGCTTTAATTACTCTGGGCGTGTTTGCGTTTTCAGTGCTTATGGCGCTGCTTTTTAAGCGTACCTTCCGGCTGCTTTCTCGCAAGCTGGCTTATATCCTGCCCCGACGAGTGGCCTATGTGCTGGGCACGGTAGCGGCTATTGCTTTGTTTTGGCTCGTTATCGAAGGCATTCTCTTCTCGTATGCGCTAAAGGTGGCCGACCGCTCTTATCAGCAGGTAGATGAGCTGATGCAAAGCGACCTCTCCCCGCCTGAAGACCCCATGAAACCCGGCAGTGCTGAATCATTAATTAGCTGGGAAGCGTTAGGTAGCCGTGGCCGCCGCTTTGTTACCGAAGGGCCTGACGGCGCGCAAATTGGTGACTTTCTGGGCGAAGAGGCTGCTGACCCTCTCCGCGTTTATGTGGGTCTTAACGCTGCTGAAACACCCACCGAGCGAGCAGAACTAGCGCTGGCAGAACTGATTCGGGTAGGCGGTTTTGAGCGCTCTGTATTAGTACTAGCCACCCCCACAGGGCGCGGCTGGATAGATCCAGGCTCCCAAAATACGGTGGAGTACCTACACCGCGGCGACATCGCCACGATTACGGCTCAATACTCCTATCTGCCCAGCCATCTATCGCTTATTGCTGAAGCCGAGTACGGCGTCGAAAATGCCCGTGCGTTATTCACAGCGGTATATAACTACTGGTCTAGCCTCTCCAGCAGCGAGCGCCCTCGGCTATACCTGTTTGGCCTCAGTTTAGGCGCGCTCAACTCGGATCTTTCGTTTGATCTCTACGATATTATTGATGACCCTTTCAACGGCGCCTTATGGAGCGGCCCACCGTTTAGAAGCGACACCTGGAAGAGCGTTACGGCAGACCGTGACCCCGGCTCACCAGCTTGGCTGCCCACGTTTCGCGATGGTTCAGTAGTTCGCTTTATGAACCAGACACAAGGGCTTCAGGAAGCACCGGGGGAATGGGGAGATTTTCGTATTGCGTATCTACAATATGCCAGTGACCCCATCACGTTTTTTGAACCGGCTGCATTCTGGCGTGAACCGGCCTGGATGCGCGAACCGCGTGGCCCCGATGTTTCTCCAGAACTACGCTGGTATCCGGTGGTGACAATGCTGCAATTACTGGCGGACCTGGCGACAGGAAGCGCGCCCCCAGGCTTTGGCCATGAAATTGCAGCGGAGCATTATATTGATGCATGGGCGGCGCTTTCTGAACCGCCCGGTTGGGATGAAGAGTCATTGGCGCGTTTACGCCAGTACTTTATTCAGGCTCGGGACGCTGGGGTTAAGGATTAATATGTCGATGGCAGCCTGCTATGGGATTACACAGCTCTTTGTAGATGAAGCTTGTGCAGAGCCTGCGTTATCTAATTTTTTCTTAACCAGCAGCTATCAAGTGAGCGCGCCGTGAGCATTGATGCACGAACGTTTTATCGCAACGGGCCAACCCATCGTCAGCATGACCCCAGCAGCTTTGCGCTCATTCGGCGCCAGTTTGATTTTCGCTCCATCGAGATTGGCCGCTGGGTAACACCTACCGAGCGCGACCGCGCAGCAACGCTGTTTCATGATGCGCTATGCGATTTGATGTTGATTCTGCAAGGACCTGAGACGCTGGTGTCGTTACGCGGCTCACTCGCGCTGCAATATGGTAGCGGTGGGCGGCCAGGGGTCGCGGCCCATTATGACCCTGGCCAGCGCAGCTTTGCCCTGGCGAAAAATGCAGGTCCTGGGAGTATCGCTCACGAGTGGTTCCACGCCTTTGATCACTATATTGCGCAGAAATGTTTCAAGGCCCTGCCTCGCGGCACATTTGCTTCGACCGCCTGGTTAGCTGACGCGCCGCCCATTCCCCACCCGCTCAACCAACGCCTGATGGAGTGCTTTACGGCCATTCTGCTACAGCCCGGCGGCTGGCAGCCCAGCGAGCTTTTCCAGCACTCGGCAGCGATGGATCGCAGGCTGGGCCAAGTGTATTACAGCAAACCGGAAGAGCTATGCGCCCGAGCGTTTGAAGCCTTTGTGCAGGATGCACCAATAAAGAACCACTTTCTGGTCAAGGGCACCAAAGCCACGCCCGAGGCCGAGCTTGGCCTTTATCCACAGGGACACGCTCGCCAGACAATCAATTCAGCATTTAGCGCCTACTTCCATCAGCTAGGCGCAGCCTTGAGGCATACCCTATAGGCGCCGCACTGCTGCAGCCCATGCCTAGAATGCCATTTTCCAGTGCTCAGATGTATCCATCAGAGCAATGCTTCAAAGCCCTGCCCTCTGGGCCAATCATACCCCGCCTTGAACCGCCGTCTCAGCGTTGATATTTAATCTTTTTTAAAAAGTCTAGGCATAAAGTCTAGGTTGCGCCTCCCAAACGGAGTCACCACAATCCGCGCGACTTTAGTTTATTATCCATTAGTTTAATTTAGAAACTAACAAAATAGCCTAGATTGAAAAGCACGCTCAAGGAGCTGAATATGTCGTTAAGCTTAGCGGGCCTAATTGCTATTGCTGCTATCGTAGCTATGCTGTTAAGCGGACGTGTATCCCCCCTGGTGGCATTTGTACTGGTTCCTATTGTGGCTGCCCTGGTCACCGGTTTTGGTATTGAAGACATCGCAACGTTTTATGAGCAAGGGTTTGCTCGGGTTATTCCTGTCGCCGTCATGTTTGTGTTTGCCATTCTGTTCTTCGGCATTCTTCAGGATGCAGGGCTTTTTGAGCCAATCATCCTTAAAGTGCTTTCGGTATCCAAAGGCAATGTGGTCAGCATTACGGTAGCAACCGCTCTGGTAGCCTGTATTGCTCACCTGGATGGCTCCGGCGCGACTACCTTTCTGTTAACCATTCCAGCGCTATATCCCACCTATCAGCGCCTGCGCATGAGCCCTTATCTGCTGTTGTTACTAGTAGGTTTTTTGGGCGCCAGCATCATGAATATGCTTCCCTGGGCTGGCCCACTCGCCCGGATTGGTTCGGTACTCGGCATGAGTCCCGGTGAGCTATGGCAACCGCTTATTCCGCTGCAAATATTTGCCTTAATTCTGCTGCTGTCACTGGCGGTGGTATTGGGCATGCGGGAAAATCGGCGCATCAAGCGCCTGCCCCCGCTCACCTCGCACGCTTCACAGGGTGAGGCAGCCAGTGGCGCCGCTATTCAGGAAACACCCGAGGCGCAGCCTGTCGTCAATAAGGTGCCCGCCTGGCGGATGACGTTTAACGCGCTGTTATTGATCGCCGTTGTAGCGGCACTGACGACCGACGTTTTACCGCCCGCACTGGTATTCATGATCGGTGTGGCCTTGGCGCTGCCGGTAAATATTACCCATATGGATGGCCAGATGCAGAGCATCAAACGCCATGCGCCCAATGCCCTGATCATGGCGACGATTATTATTGCCGCCGGTACTTTCCTGGGCATTCTTAACGGTTCCAATATGCTGAGCGAACTGTCGGCGGATATCGTGGCGATTCTGCCCGCCGCCGTAGTGCCATACATGCATATACTGATCGGCATTTTTGGTGTGCCGTTTGATCTTATCCTCAGCACCGATGCGTACTTCTTCGCCTTTTTGCCCATCGTGGTAGAAGTGGTCGGCAATGCAGGGGTTCCAGCGGTTTCAACCGCTTATGCGATGGTGATTGGTAATATTATCGGTACTTTTGTTAGCCCACTCACCCCGGCCGTATGGTTGGCGCTACAGCTTGCCGGGCTGGAAATGGGTAAACACATCCGCTACTCCTTCGGCATCATGTGGGGCTTCAGCCTGGTGCTGCTGCTGTTTGGTTACCTGTTCGGCAGGTATCACATTGTAAAAAGCCTGAAAAGGTACCCATAACGTGTCATGCAAAAGCCCGCGCTCAGGTTTATATCAACCGAATCAGCGGGCTTTTTTTGGGCTTGGTTTATCGTTAGCGCATCCGGCGATTAGTTGCCCGGCTGGCCTGGGAAAGGAATAAATTCCGCATTGTCGTCAGGGGGAAGCTGGAAGCGACCGTGTTCAAAGTCGCCTTCAATCCAGGCCTCCTTGGCGGCTTCAAGCTTCTCCTTGGAGGAGGCGACAAAGTTCCAGGACACATAGCGCGGACCGTTGAGCGTTTCGCCACCCAGCAGTACCAACCGCGCGCCGCGCTCGCCGGCCGTGACGGTAATCGGGTCGCCTGGGCGAAACACCATCATCCGGCCTTCCTCGAACACTTCCCCTGCGATGCTCACGCTACCTGAAGTAATGTAAATGCCGCGGTCTTCATGATTATCGGGAAGCGGCAATTTAGCGCCCGGCATCAGGGTGGCATCGGCGTAAAACATCTCCGAGAAGGTCTGTACAGGGGCTTTTTCACCCCAGGCCGTGCCCAAAATCAAACGTACCTCTTTGCCTTCACCTTGCAAAAGCGGCAGTGCGTCCTGGCCCTGATGTTCAAAGGTGGCGGGCTTGTCTTCATGCTCTTCAGGTAGCGCCACCCAGGTTTGAATACCAAACAGTGAATGCGGTGACTGCCGACGCGTGACGGGGCTCGTGCGCTCTGAATGGGTAACGCCATTGCCAGCCACCATCCAATTGACCTCTCCCGGGTAAATCATTTGGTTGGTGCCCAGGCTATCGCGGTGTTGAAACTCACCCTTATAAAGATACGTGACGGTGGCAAGCCCAATATGTGGATGAGGGCGAACATCGATCCCGCCTTCGGTCAAGAACTCAGCTGGCCCCATTTGATCGAAGAAAATAAACGGACCGACCATCTGCCGCTTGGGTGCAGGCAGCGCACGGCGCACTTCAAAGCCGCCCAGATCGCGCGCACGGGGAATAATCAGCGTCTCGATATCTTTCAGGCTACCCGCTGATGGGCATTGGGGTTCAATCGTCGGCATCCAACTCATTTGTCGCACTCCTCAACAATAGCGTGGGCATGGCGGCCCGGCTTTTTAGTGATTGCTTATTACTTAAGTGGCTTGTTACTTGTTTCTTATGCCAAGCTCAGCGAAACATCCACGGCGCTACCAAGCGCACAACACGTGGCATGACGACATACACCACCAGCCCTACAATCGTGGCGGCCACAAATCCGTGCCGGATTCCCCACGTACTCAATATTGGAAACGTTTCAAAGATAGGCGCCCATAAAAACGGCACTAACATGGTCAGCGGCCAGATTACCCCGGTCGTTACCACCCACTGCTTCCAGCGAACCGGCTGCTTGTTTGGGGCCGCCCCTGCGGTATGAAACCAGTAATCGATTCCACTACTAATCTCGATTTCTTCTTCCTGGCGAAACGCAGGCAGAATATCGCGCACTAGTGCCTGACGCTCTTCCGACTCAAGCCAGCGAGCGGCTTCTTCGGAAGACGCAAAGCGCAAGGCAATCTCGAAATCATGATGGCCTTCAGTAGGCCTTAGAATATGTACCCCCTGATGGCCAGAGTACTGGCTGGCCGCCTGGATGATTCTAAGTAGCCAGACTTCATATTCGCTTCGCGCACTGGGCTTGACGCGATGACAGATTTTCAGCGTGACGCTGTTCGCGGCTTGAGCTGGGCTTGAATCAGTACTTGAGCCAGTACTTGAAAACGTCTCTTGCGACATTAGAAGCTCCCGTTATCGGTGAAGGTAAACACACCGCGCTGCCCCAACTTAGAAACAAGCCACCGGAAACACGCGCCGCCAGTGGCTATGCGTGGCTACTTGCTCGTCAGCGTGCTGTAGCTATTCATCAGGTTGCGATAATCGGGAATATGGTGGGCGAACAGCGTACCCAGGCCTTCAACATCGTTGCGCCAATCGCGATGAAGTTCACACGCAGCGCCAAACCAGTTCATCATTTGCGCACCGGCGTTGGACATACGATCCCAGGCGGCATCACGCGTCATCGCATTGAAGGTGCCGGATGCATCGGTAATCACGAACACGTCGAAATCTTCTTCTAACGCCGAAAGTGCCGGGAAGGCAACACACACTTCGGTAACCACGCCGGCGATAATCAGTTGCTTCTTACCGGTCGCTTTTACGGCGTTAACGAAATCCTCATTATCCCAGGCGTTAATTTGGCCAGGGCGAGCGATATAGGGCGCATCCGGGAAGAGTTCTTTTAACTCAGGCATTAACGGGCCGTTGGGGCCATTTTCAAAGCTGGTGGTCAGAATCGTCGGCAGGTTGAAGTATTTAGCCATATCGGCCAGGGCCAGCACGTTATTTTTAAAGCGGTCAGGTTCAATATCACGAACCAGTGAAAGCAGGCCTGCTTGATGATCAACTAACAGTACGGCGGCGTTATCTTTATCGAGACGAACGTAAGGTTTTGACATGATCCACTCCTGGCACTTAGTTGATGGAGCCATCAGCATTGGCAGCTCCGGTTAGCCTTGCGACTTACGAAACTGAGTGTAAGCGGTCGCCAGCCGGATGATTAGATGGGAATATCACGACACACCGTTTCATTTTGAGAACGATAATGACAATCCCCAACCTCAATGACCTTTATTATTTTGTACAAGTGGTGGACCATGAAGGCTTTGCACCGGCGGGCCGCGCCCTGGGCATTGCCAAATCGAACCTTAGCCGACACGTTGGGGAACTTGAAAAACAGCTAGGCGTGTTATTGCTGCACCGCTCGACGCGGCATTTACGCATGACCGATATCGGCCAGCGCTACTACCTGCACTGTAAAGCCATGCTGAAAGAAGTCGAGGCAGCCCAGCAAGTGGTTGAAGAGAGCCAGACAGGCCCCTGCGGCACCATTCGGCTAAGCTGCCCCACTGGATTACTCCATTTTCATGTCAGTGCCATGCTGGCAGAGTTCATGGTGCTTTATCCCCAGGTACATATTCACCTGGAAGCGGCCAACCGTCATGTAGACCCGTTGACCGAAGGGGTCGATATTGCCATCCGCGCGCGCCCGCTACCCTTTGAAGATAGCGATCTGTTTCACAAAGTGTTATCTGAAAGCAGCCAGTGTCTGGTAGCCAGCCCAAAACTGCTCAGCCAGTACGGCGTACCCCAAACGCCTGGCGACCTTACCCGCTTCCCGAGCATCAGCCGGGCAAGGCCCATCGAACAGCACACCTGGCGATTGCAGCGCGATGAGCAAATCGAAGTTATCGAACATTCGCCACGCTTGATCACCACCGATATGACCGCCCTTTACCACGCCACTCTGGCAGGCGTGGGCATTGTTCAACTGCCCAAACTGGTACTCCCGGGCGCCATTGAATCCGGCCAGCTGGTGCTCGTATTACCCGAATGGGAGCTTCGCCAGGAAGTGATTCATGCGGTTTATCTGGCCCGCCGTGAGTTACTTCCTTCTGTTCGCGTGCTGCTGGACTTCATGGCCGAACGCTACGCCAAGCGAAAGCTATAGCTATATATAAGCCGACAACGCAATTACATAACATTGGGGGTCGGGTCTATGCTGAAGAGTACCAACACAGGAGGTGCAATATGTCTCAGCAACAGTGTGCATGCCCCAAATGCGATTGCTCGGTGGAGAGTCAGGCTATCGAGAAAAACGGTCAGAAATTCTGCTCCGAGTCTTGTGCCATTGGCCATACGGATGGCTCGACAGGCTGCGGTCATAACTGCAGCTGCGGTAAGTAACTAGCCGCCTAGCAACGTAATTCTATTCGTTAAGATATCGCGCCCGGCAGTTTCTGCCGGGCGCTTTCTTTTTTAAGGTATTGCTTCCCAACATTTCACGGCGCTTGAACGATAACGCCTTGCCCCGTGCTAAAACGAGCCCGATGCGCTAAGCTGATAGACCATCCAAGCCACTTACAAGGAATGTAAAATGCCATCTACTACCGTTATTGTCGTTGTTGTTGTCGTCATTGCCGTACTGGGTATTGGTTTCAGCGGCGGCCTGCCGTTCTAATCAATCGACAACAATCAGGTTTATAAGGCGGATGGGAACTCCAACCTCCACCGCCTATAAAAGAAAAGCCCGCTGAAAAAAATCAGCGGGCTTTTTGCTTTTCTTCGTAGAAGCGGTGCTTCGATGAGTACTAAATCGCTGGATTCCGAAGAAGCAGCGACTCAACGCATCACTTGTAGCGTTCTAGCCAATGAGCATAGGGCGCAGGCAAGGTCCAAGAAGCACGTTCTACCCCCAGCTCCTGGGCAGCGAGGTAGGGCCAGTTAGGATTAACCAGGTGCGACCGGCCAATCATCGCCAAGTCCAACTGGCCACTCTTGATGGCTTCTTCAGCAACACTCGGCGTACCAAAGCCCCATGCCGAGGCCACGGGAATGCCCGCCTCGCGCCCTACCCGCTGGGCCACATCGCCCATAAAGCCCGGGCCCCAAGGAACGTTAGAGTCAGGGATGGTAAAACCGATACTGACGCTGAGCAGATCCAGCCCGCCCTCCTTGAAGCGACGTGTCAGTTCGATAGCCTCGGCCAGGGTCTGTTCGTCCCGACCGTCATATTCGATAACACCCAGGCGAGCGGTTAACGGCAGATTCTCCGGCCATACCTCGCGAACCGCTGCCAGGGTTTCCAGCAGGAAGCGGCTACGGTTGTCGAAGCTACCGCCATAGGCGTCGTCACGCTGGTTGGAGTGATCAGAAAGGAACGACTGCGCCAGATAGCCGTGAGCGAAATGCAGCTCCAGCCACTCGAAGCCCGCATCGCGCGCGCGGCGAGCGGCCGCCACGAAATCCTCACGCACCCGGGCAATGTCTTCAAGCGTCATGGCCTTCGGCTGTTTATCGAGGTGGGCGCCAAAGGCAACCGCTGACGGGGCGATGGTCTGCCAGCCACGCGGATCATCTTCGCTAATATGATCATCGCCTTCCCACGGGCGGTTTGCGCTGGCCTTGCGCCCGGCGTGGGCAATCTGGATACCCGGCACGGAACCGGCCGCCTTGATCGACTCCACCACCGGCACGAAAGCCTGGGCAAGCTCGTCATCCCAGATACCGGCACAGCCGGGAGTAATACGGCCTTCTGGCGACACGGCGGTTGCCTCGACAACCACCAACCCCGCCCCACCCCGTGCAAGGGAAGCGTAATGAACACGGTGCCACTCGTTTATCAGGCCCTCTTCGGCTGAGTACATGCACATGGGAGGAATCGCGATACGGTTACGCAGGGTAACGTCTTTAAGTGTGAAAGGTTGAAACAGCGCAGACATTAAGATTTCTCCAAAGGATTTATTACTTAAGTTCGATAATATTCGAACTATAGACAAAGGGCAAATTCGTGTATGATTTATCCATGCGCCCTTTCAAACACCCCCCCGTGAGCGAGTTCGTTCTTGAGCGTCTGCTGCACGCCTTGAGCGATCCTGTACGTCTGGAGATTGTCCGGCGCCTTGCCACATTAGGTGAGGCAAGCTGCGGCGAGCTGGACGGCGGCCGCCCGAAATCCACCATGTCGCACCACTTCCGGATACTGCGCGATGTGGGGCTGGTGCACACCCAGACAATGGGTACGACCCATATGAATTCGCTGCGCCAAGATGATGTGAATAGCCGATTCCCCGGCCTGCTGGATGTGATTCTTGCCCAGAAGGAATAAGGCTGGCGGTACGAGAAGCTGTCGTTGATACGAGCGGATGGGGAGACTCGCACTCCCACACTCTGCAAGAAAAGCCCGCCAAGAGATTAGCGGGCTTTCTCTATTCTATTATTGGAGGCAGAAGGCAACTAACGGCCTTTCCTTCTCACATCCAGTCATTCGTTCAACTGGTCCTGCTGGGGCGGGCTGCCTACTGTCACTTTGCTGAGATCCTCATGAGATAGACCGCGCAGCAGCGAGAACATCATGACAAATACCAGAATAAACATCGGCAGGCCGACCACGGTGATTACCTCCTGCAACGCGGTAAGCCCCGCATCGCCCGCCAGCACAATCAGCATGGCCGCCAGCATACCTTCCGAAACACCCCAAAATACGCGCTGATGCCATGGGCCTGGGTCTGGGCTTCCGGTACACAGCATATCGACTACTAAAGATGCAGAATCTGATGATGTGGCAAAGAAGATAGCCACGATCACCACCGCCAAGCCCTGGATTAACGTTGCCGCCGGGAAGTTATCGAAAAACGCGAACATGGCAAGCGGAATGCTTTCCGCCACGGCGGCGGACAAGACTCCGGCCTGATCCCCCATCGCCTCCCGGGCCGCGGCCCCAATCCCGTCAATTTCCATGGCCGACCAGCCAAAGATCGCAAACCACACCAGCGTAAACATCGATGGGGCGAAGAGCACACCCAGCACGAACTCACGAATGGTGCGCCCACGAGAAATCCGCGCCACAAAGATGCCGATAAAAGGTGACCACGTCACTGTCCAGGCCCAATAGAATACCGTCCAACTGCCCTGCCACCCCCAGCCGCTGCCATCGGTACTGGTATAGCGCGCCAGCGTGTCATTCCAGAAGGCCATCGGCAGCAGGTTGGTGATGTAGAGGCCAAAGGTTTCGACCACGGCACGCAAAAGAAACACGGTCGAGCCGGTAAACAGCACAAATATCAGTAAGCCCACCGCCATGCCGATATTGATATTGGAAAGCCGCTTAACCCCGGAATCCAGCCCCGCCACAATCGACCCCACGGCAACGGTGGTCAGTACGGCGATGATAGCCACTTTGGTAAACACGGCATCCGGTACGCCGAAAAGCTCGGTTAGCCCCGCATTGATCTGTTGGGTGCCCAGACCGATGGAAACCGCTACTCCAAACAGCGTGCCCAAAATGGCAAAGATATCCAGAGTTTTACCGACAGGCCCGTAAATACGCTCACCCAACAGCGGGTAAAATACCGAGCTAAACCGCATCGGCAGATCGTAACGATAGATAAAATACGCAAACGCCAGCCCCGGCATGGCGAAAATCGCCCAAGTATGCAGCCCCAGATGATAAATCGAAAAGCTCATGGCATCGTCAGCGGCTTCCACCGAAAAGGGCTCGACACCCGGCCTTGGCGGCGTCGCAAAATGGGAAATGGGCTCGGCCACCCCCCAGAACATCAACACCGTGCCGATACCGCCCGCAAACAACATGGTGAACCAGGAAACATTGGTATAGGTAGGCTTCGCATCGTTACCGCCCAAGCGGATCGCCCCGTAACGACTCATCGCCACCCACAGCAGAAACGCCACCCAGGTGGTCACTCCTAAAATAAAGAACCAGCCAAGGTTAGTAACCACCCACTCCCGTCCTGCACCAAAGGCGGCTCCTATGGCGTCTGGTGCAATCAACAGCGCCACCAGGAAAAGCACCATGATGCCTGCGGAGGTGAAAAAAATGGTGGGATCCGTTCGAAGACCAAGCTTTCTGGCGAGATTATTGAGCATATGCGTTCCCCTTGTCTTTACAACAACATAGGGGTTATGGGCTGATTGCGCCAAGGTGTTAGGCATATATGGAAATACTGGTGACGGACACAACACATAGATACGTTGGTTTTCGATCACTTGAATAAATTTATATGACTACCCGATTTGCCATGTGAGAAAGCCCTTTAATAAGCGGATATAGAATGAGCTTGAGTGCGCAGGAGAAACGATGGATGAGAAATGAGCCACCGTGAACGGCCCATTTTGAATGTCTGTGAAGATGTTGAATTCAGCTCCAGCCGTCTTGCCAGGCTATGACGAAGAGCGCACAGCATACCTTGCTTATTTTGGCAGCTAGAGAGTACGCTCGATAACATTGTCAGCATTCGGCCAGAAGCAATTTTTCAGCTAATCCTAATATAACTCTGAGCCAGAACGTCGACCTTTAGCGGCTTGCTAATGAAACCATGTCCCCCCCATAGGGTGAAACTTGGTCAGGAACAGTACGCCTGAAACGAACGCCTCATGCGGCACACTGGATATGACAATGTTTTCTACGCTGTGCGCCCCCCCTCGAAGTAAGCTATTGCCGTGGGGGCTGTGAAGCCAAACAACCATTCCAACGTTTACACAAACCGTGAACCAAAAAAGAGCACGGAAGCTCTGCTTCTTGGTTTTGTGCCTCAGACGCTCTTGAGCAATCAGCGCCCCAGGCCATCCAAAGCACAGCGCTGCGATGTGAAGACTCTTCTCTGACACTCTCCATGTGCCCAATTTGGCAGCAGTTTTGTCTTTAGCGTATAGCCAATAGGTCATTACGCTAAAAATGAGAAATATCAAGCCAAAAGCCACTGGCGTATATCCTAAAAAGTAGGAAATACAGAGCGCTAGGATGAGAGTCAGTACTAACATCTGATGAATTTTCAACGAGCCATACCTTTCTTGCTCCCCTATGGACTGTAAAATCCGGCGATTAGCCCATCAGATTCATATGCAAATGTCTCCGATGCATTACCCCTGGTAGGCTCGGTAATGATTGCGCAGCCTAAAGTGCCATCTTCACGCTTAGCGTAGAGGCCAGTAAAGAACAACGGCGACCTGTCCTGACGGCAAATGAAGTGCGGCTGTTTTGGGTTTGTATTTTTGATCCACTTATACCAACCGTCAGTCAGGATTATGCATTGCTGCTTAGAAAAAGCAGTCTTGAAATATGCGTTAGTCGCCACTGTTTCAAACCGCGCATTAATGGATTGATGATTTTTACCTTTAGCCCAAGCGGGTCGATACCCCCACCATAGATCATCGAAAAAAGGAGCCTCACTTTCTGAGGGTTGTCTTATAGCCGTGACCCATGTGCCAGGAGCGACGTTGTAGCGAGGTCGAGTAGCATCTACTTTATTAGCCTGCTGCGATAAAGGGCTGAATAAAGCGAATCGTCCGCACATAGAAATAAGATAGCCAAGAATTAGTCTTTGTGTTCAGCACACATGCCCGATAAACACCGCATGGATTGCTTCGGTATCGCTGGGGTTAAAATCATCCGGCAGGCTCACCAGCCGTCCCGTTCTCTGCTCTGGGGTACGCCCAGTCGACCGCATTTACCTATACCGCACCGATTCTGCAGAATGAAACCCATGTAGGTACGCTATTTATCACCTGCATGCTGGTGCTTTACGGCGCGGGACTTGCCGTCGGCAACACGCTCTCGGGCCGCTTTGCCGACCGCAACCTGACCGGCACACTGATAGTCTCTATGTTGGGCACCGCCATCCTGCTGACGCTATTTGTCGTCTCCATGCAGAACGTGCTGATCGTGCCCCCGCTGATCTTTCTTTAGGGTATTACCAGCTTCTCGGTGGTGACACCGCTGCAAGCGCTGGTGGTATCAGAAGCAAGCGACGCCCCTAACCTGGCATCTTCTATGAACATCGCCGCCTTCAACTTCGGCAATGCCACCGGCGCCGCGCTAGGCGGCGTGGTAATTCATCAGGGGTTGGGGCTGCCCAGCGCCGCCCTGGCAGGCGCCGCCACCGCCTTAGCCGGACTGGTGTCGGTACTGATCTTTCAGAAGTACAAAAAGGGAGATGGAGAAGCGTTGGAGAGGGTTGGTTGAGCTGGGTGGTTTCTAATTCGAAGCAATAACATCGCGCCGAGCTATTGTCCGGCGCTAAAGGTCTACGGCTATTGGGAACAGGACATCAGAGTGCGTTAATATAGACGCAGCTTGAGGAGAAGTTGGGTGAGTAAACGTGTGTTTTACAGGCCTAATGTAGGCCACAAGCCGTCTAGTCATTTTGGCTTGCGCTACGGCTCACCATACAACGTGGGCTGCGCAGCCCCACCTAGGGGCTGTGGTTCGGAAGTCTTAATTCAATAATCGTTGATCAAGCCTTTTTCGAATGTTTCGCTATGTTTGCTAAATCTTTTGACTAAATGGAAATTCTTACCTTCTACTAAAAACTTAGGCAAATCGTTATCAACTACAATGATTTGGCACTTTCTTTCTTTACGTTTCGCATAGTTGCAGATCAAAACGAAACGCTTAAATATTTTGTCATAGACCACTGGATCTGAAAATTCAGACTCCTCATCGTCACGGACGTTTCTACCAATATTTTGACCTGGCGTATCCACCATTAGAAATGTCGGAAGATTTCCTGAGTTAGTTAGCAAAAACTTCAAACGTGTCACGTAACTTAATATTGACGTGATAGTCCTAACCCCCCCTGACGAGTGGTTGTAGTAAGACAATCCTCTGAAATGAGGAATAAACTTTTGATCAAGGTAAACATTCCTTACATTTTGTAATCCGCTACGACTAATGTATAGTCTAAACTGTTTCGATATTTTGTTTACAACTTCATCCAAACCCACAAGGGCTTCTTGAGCGATCTTTATACTTAATTTAAGACGAGAAACGAGAGATTCTTTTCCACCGATTATCTTAGCCAAATCATCGTACTTGTTATTTATCGCCATATCCCGTTTGAGCTGTGAAGCCTTCACTCGCAACTCAACTTTCTGCTTTTCCACTGTCTCAATGGATTTCAATAAAGCCGAAATATTCTCAATATTCAACTTATCAAAATCAACAGAAACACTCTTTAGCGCTTCAGTGATTTGCTTAACGTCTTTTTCAATTTCTTGATTTTGGCTCCACATTTCGTCCAGTACAGATTGAACACCTGACATCTTGTTTTTTATAGATTTAATCTCGGATTCGATCACATTACTATCTAAATACTCCGTCGCGCTAGAAATTTCGCTACGACATAACGGACAAGATAGTTTATGTTTTTCCAAGCTCTCCAAAGAAATATTTTCTCTCGCAATTTTCGATATTTTCAAACATTCTAAGTCGCTCTTATAAGTAGTCTTCAGAGCTGAAAAAAGATTTGTATTTACTGAGATTATCTTCAATCAATCTATTTCTTTTAGCTAGTTCGCTTTTTAGCTCAGCTATTTCGCCAGCCATAGATAACGCAAGATCCGTAGCAAACTGATAGTCGCGTTTGAGAGTATCGCCAGCTTCGTTTAGCGCTTCTAAATCAGCCTCTACCATCTGAAGCTCACTTTCGATTGACACGGCTGTCAAAGAGACTTTTACATCCGCTAAAAACTTAAATACCGCACTTTGACTAGCCCTGAGTCGATTTAACTCAGCAGCTTCTAAGCCAAGCTCTTTATTTAATGCTGCTATTTTATCGTCATGTATGTTAAATACAAACTTCTGTACTTCTACGTTTTTGTTGAATAACGCACCATTACCATAATCCAGTAAGCTATCCGCGCCAACCTTTGTTTGTTTCAAGTAAAGTAATTTCATCAGATCGCGAAAACTCAGCCTATCCGAGCTGGCGTCATCACGGATTCGGGATTCTTTAATGCTGACCTTCGCTATTCCTAACGAGTCTAAAATAAAATCAGACACCCACCCATCAGGCATCGTCTGCGATGGAGACCCCGACATTAACATAGGAAACGTGCTGGCCAACTCATCGATAGTGCACATATACACTTTGATAGCACCTTGAGAATCGGAGATAGAACGTTCAAATGTACAAAGCGTTCCATTAAGATCAACTTCTAGTTGGGCGGATCTCCCCTTAGCGGAGATCTCTTCATAGCGGAGACTGGAGTTATTGCCACCTAGGCAGTAATCGATAAGATTAAGAATGCTTGACTTTCCGCAATCCATATCTCCCCATATTACGTTAAGTCCTTCGTTAAACTTCGCCTCATAGTTTGAGCTTATTCCTTTTACAACCAACCTTTGAACCACTAAGTATGGGCTAAATTCCATTTCTACCTCAGGCTATTTTTTTGAAGAGCACTAAAAGATCTTCCAACCAGTGGTTTGAGCAGGGAGAGGCTATGTTTCCAACCGTCAACCATCTCTGTGCTAATCTCAAGCTTCCGTTTCGTTACGACAAAGCAGTCCGAACCTATAATTTTAATTTCAACGTATCCTTCATTTTCAAGCATCAAGATACTATAAAGAAAATCGGTAACGTCTTGATAAGACCCAAACTCAGCATCATTGTTATATAGAATATTATCGTAAGGAGAGTTCTCATGTACGCGATTAAAGGCAACAAGAAAAGAATGCATGTCCTTTGGATTTTTTAGAAGATAATCGAAAAGAGCTCCCTTTTGCATAGTTAGCACAGGTTCACCTTTCGAATTACATCCTAACTGCTCAACGATCAACCAACGCCGGAATAGCGAAACATACATTTCATCTCTAAAGTCAATTAAGTCTGATACACTCTTCACAACATATTCTCGCGGATATCTTCATTTGTAATGCTTTTATCCCAGACTACAGTACGATCGACTTTATTGGCAAGCTGGTGAAGCAGGCCTCCTTTGTGCATGAAATTAATATAACTGACAGCGCAGGAAAGCAGCTGATTGTCCTGATCTCGAAGCTCTTTATGTACTGCGCAAAATATTTCATTTGCGGACTTTGACCGATTACTATTATAGGTCTGACGATAAATACTCAAAACTCGTTTCTGGAGCTCTAAAAGTCGTTCTTTGTCATCCCGGCTAGCAGCCTTCGATATAATTTCAGCATGGAAGAAGGATGACTTTGCGTCCTCAACTCCCATTTCACCAATTTTAGATAGTATCAGCTTAATAACGAAAGCTTCCTTATCGAAGTTACTATCATTACTAACGTATTCAAGCGATGCCGCACTTACCATTTTTTTTTGATACGAGATGTTCTCTAAAAACTTCTTAACTCTTTTGTAGGAATGATCTTTTTTACTAGCAGGTTTGCATATTGAAGTATGGTCGTGATTGAGCGTAAACCTATCTGCTGTCTTAACTCTATAGGGCAAAGAGCTTACTTCCGAAACGCATTCATCGTGTGTTGCGATAAGATATACGCACTTCGGCAACTCGTTCCGACGCTCATACCATTCCGTATTTATCGAATCCGAATATTCCGACAGCGGCTGCATTTCCTTAGAGTTTGGATTTGTCGTAGGCGCTAATAATAAAGCGCTGATAGAGCCCTTGTGTGGTACTGCCATGGATACATATCCGACCGGACGCGGCCCCTCCTCCGGCACATAATTAAGGATATGGTCTTTGGCAATCAAACCGCCCATACTATGGGCGATGAGTACGACATCCTGAAACTCATCGAGCTCCGTACGCAAATAGCTATTCAATTGGTCACTAAGATAGCGTATTGGTTTATTCTTTTGGATCTTAGTATCAAGTTTTACAAGCGGGAGCTTATTGAGCATCTTTTTAAGATTTTGTACAGTTGCTGACTTGAATACGCCAAGGACTTGAGTGTAGTAATCAAACTCGAAAAACTCGAACTCGTTAGCAATTTGAGCTTCTGATGACAACATGTCGCAAAAACGTTCACCAGCCTGGTTTACCCAAGTAGCTGTACCACCGGTAAAACCATGGATGAACACGACTCCAGTTTTCTGGGTTCTTGGCTCAATCATGCTTGAACAACCTCTTGTATGGAGCAGAAATCATCTAGCTTGCGTACTAAATTTGCCACATTTATATTTTCTTGTATCTCTAACAAACCTCAAACCGAGCATAGATCAAGTAGCTGACGCTCTATATAGACCACCTTTTTGATTGCAGTACGCTATTGGCGGAACTATTAACTGACCACGTTCAGATGAGCGTATCAACCCTTAAGATGACTATCTTTGCCGGGCTGGTAGAGTCTAACATCACCAACGACTTACCTGATAACGCTCAACGCTTAATTTCATATTTGGCACACTAGCCCGATGTTTTACGTCGCCTTAATCGGTGCAGCGTTTATTAAAAAATCGACGTCGACATATTTAGGTAATAAATTTAACCGAATTAAGCAGTTGTAACCTCATCAAAAATAGAAAAGAAGTTGCCCCTTTGAAAAAAATAGAACTATCTCTAGTAGTGGGAGCGAAACGATATTTTGCAGAGGCCTCAACATTAGAAAATGAAAACTTTTCTTCTCTGCAACACAACGCTAATATAGCATGATACTAATTGCAGATGCACAAAAGGCAATACGTATCGCGATTACCAAGACCTTTTTATCATACCTAGGCTCCCTCAATTAGACCTAAAGTTGTTACTTGCACTAATCAAGGCTCATTATGATTAACACCAGATTATCGAAACCATGATCTTATGTCACTTCCTTATTGACGTAAGTGAGACAAAAGTATGTAAAACCCCGAATTGAAAAAATGCCCTTCCAAATCCCAAACACAAAAAAGCCCGCTGATTACTCAGCGGGCTTTTTCAAATTCTGTGGCGGAGAGGGAGACCGCCACTATTATATATTTATCATCACCTTACATTACTAATTATCCATTACCCAACAATAAAACCAACATAAATAATATTATTGGATGCTATCTCATGATACTGGATGCAGCGCTCTTAAGTTAAGCCCTTACCCTTTGACATTTTGCCGAGCCTTTCTACTACCCTGTTGCTAGGAAGCCATCTACCTTTTCATAGCAGCTTTTTAGTTTAGGCAGCCATCATGCAAGAACGTTACGTATCGACTAGTGAGCTTTGCAAACGCTACGGCCGTAGCCGAAACACTCTGCTGCGGTGGCGTATGACGAAAGGCTTTCCCAGGCCCGTTATTCAGGGTGGCCACGGCGCTGAATCCCGCTGGCGTGAAAGTGATCTCAAAGCTTGGGAGGATAAGCAGGTATTTGGAAACTAGCCCCAAGCATCTCTTTAAGATTGCAGGCACCGAATATAGCTGTGTCGATTATAACGAGGCTTCCGACCTTAGCATTTACTAGCATCTCATGGGGTTTAAGGGTCATTCCATGGCATACGCCTAAATCCCTACTTTTCCCTACCTTGTGCCCTTCCCTGTTATCACCACGCGCATGTGGCTTCCCTGTTGCGACAGAGTATCTTTAAGAGACTCTGTTAGCGTCTGGACAATCAGCGCAAAATCGCGCCCATTAGCTTATCCAGTTATCGGACATCGCCTGGACGGTCAATTTGACCGCCTAGGGGTGGTCAGGTTGACCGCGGCTTGAAGTGACTCAGGATCACAATTAAAAGGTGGGAATCCCCACCTTTTTCCGGTTTCAAACCGTAAAACCCCGCTTTCCCCAGTCTTGGGTAAAAGCCAGTTGCTCCGATATTGGTGCGCAAGGAGAGTACTACGAAACTTTCGTAATACCCGCGCCAGGGGTATTACTCCGAATAATCCCCCCGGTTGGGGGTATTTAATTGGGAGAAAATCCCGCATTTATATACGTTCAACTCTGGACGCATCTACCTTGGCAGCATGACCACACAAGCTCTTGAAAAGATGGAACTCCCGCAGGCTTCCGCGTTTGAAACGCGGTTTTGCCAAGCTGATTTCAAAGTATCTATTACAGCTGTTATATATAATTTGGGACAGGCCACCTTCTCCTCAGTCTGAGGAAATCCCCGGAATCAGGGGTATTTCACTGCCTCCATTTCAAATGGAAAAAGCCCCGGCGTCAGCCAAGGCTTAATTCTGTTATCTCCCTGTATGCAGGCTTAAACGCCCAGCGCTTGTCTGATGTCTAGATTTCTTCGAGCATCCCTAAGAACGCGCTGATATGCCCGTTCCTCGGCTTGCTCGATCATCTTGATGGTCTGCCTGTCAGGTTTGCCTTGGATATGGTAGGTGTTACCAGCCTTGTGAATAACGACTGGTGGCTGATCGCGTCCGACTCTGGCACTCGCATGGTAAGCATCTAGCCGATCGCTGTTTAGTGTTTGGCCATAGCTTGGGGCTGGTGAGATAGATGAAAGGGGCGCTGCGCCCACATACCCACCATTGGCATAGCCACGATTTAGCCCCTCAAGCATTCCAAGCACACCAGGGCGCTCGACCATCTCCTTTCGCACGACAAATTCCCCTGCGTGGACGATGCCCGCCGGGTCATACTTGCCGCCTGAGCCGGTATACCCGCCGTCTGCGAAGCCAGTCATTGCTAGCATGCTGCTGAGCCCGTACGTGGCTGACATGCCCGCCATGGCAGGAACAGAGTTAGTGCCAAATGATGCAAGTGAGGCAGCGGCAGCCGCAGGAGCATAGGCTGTGGCAATGGCTGTACCGGTAGTAACAGCCGAGCCTATTGCAGCCGCCTCCGACGTTTTACCAATGGCCAGTTGCACAGCTTGCAAAGCCAACCACTGTCCAGCCATTTGCCCAAGCGTGTTAATTGCGGTACGCCCCATCCCCTCAAACAAGTTCCGCGCCGCATCGCCCGCGCTCTCGCTATCAAAGATCATCGACTCAAACGCATTTCCGAAGCCGCGCTGGAAGTTCTCCGCCGTGTTGGCGGACAGCTGGTCAAAGTCAGTAAAGGCGCTTTCAGCCGACTCCAGCCACCGATCCCAGTAGCCTTGGTCTTGATTGCCCGCAATGCCAGCCAGGGGATCAGTAGGCGCTCCTAAGCCACCACGACTCCCAATCTCGGCGCCAAAGCCACCGCCGCCACCGTAAACAGCGCTTGCTGTTTTCGTGCTTAGCTGGGCCTGCTCTAACTGGTTAAGCGCTTCTAGGTAACGCATGACGCCCATCTCGCCTTTGGCCCATGCGAGCGTTAAAAGCTCTTGATCGTCGCGATAACTGCGCTGGGCGGCTTCAAGCGGAAATAGGCGGTCGGTTAGGGATTGGAGGCTGTTGGCAAACTGTTCGGCCTCGCGCCTAGCATCTTCCGTCGCCTTTTTGGATGATCCAGACACATCCTGGATAATATCGCCCAGTCCAAGCATGCCAGTGCCTAATCCATCTGCAGCCTTGGTACCTTCGCTAAATCCTTCGGCCACCAGGCCAAACTCACCGCGAGCCATGCGAGCTTCAAAGGCAGCATCTGAAATATTGTTACGCAGTACGCCTAAGCGATCAGACAAGCCACCAGCTATGTTGCCTAGGTAATCGGTGTTTAGATTTTCTTGGCTAATCTGGCCTACTTGCTCAATAGCTTCCTTAAAAGGAGCTGTGAAATTGTCCGCAAGCTGATCGCGAAGTTGGTTAAAGGAACTAAAGGATCTGTCACCAGACAGGATGTTCAACAGATCCATCATAAAAGCTCTGCTAAGACCCAGCGTATCTCTAAACGCATTAGAGAAGGCATCTCGAGTAGCGCCAGCAACAAGGCCGACAGAGCTGCCAAACGTGTCCATATAAGCAATCATGCCATTGGCAGAATCCCGCGCATCGCTTATTAGGTCACTATACATAGCCGACCACACGGCGCCTGCTAGCGTCGCACTATTGGTCATTAGCTGGCTGGCGCGACCTAACGCACTTTCGGTATCGCTAAGCATGCCGCCGGCCGCATCACTTACCGTTCGCTGAGTACCTACCCACACGCCCTGCGTCCAGTCCGCAACACTCGCCTGTGTATCGCCAAACTCCATGGTGGCATCGCGGGCTCCATAGTAGGCGCCAGCCAAAGCGGTCACGCCGGTAGCCGCTAGGATGATAGGGTTGCGACGTATCACCTTAAGAAAAGCACTCTGCGCGGTAGTAGCTGCCCAGGTAGCGGTAGCCAGGCCGTACTTTGCGCCCGTTAAGGCAATAACCGCACCAGTAGCACCACGGAGCGCCCAATCAAGCGAAACCATTTGATCCGTAATAGGGCCAACGTTGTCCCGCACTGCATCGGCCGCATTCACCATCATCCCGGCGATACCTTCACTGGTACCGAAAGCCTGATCGATAGAGCCCACCAGCTCTAACGCGCTATTGCCAATCAACGTAAAGCCATCGGCCAGCGTTGCAGGCATGGCGTCGGCCTCTTTACGCAGTACCTCCATCTGGCTCGTTAGTGCCGCGATTACTCGCTCAGTGGTTAGCGTCCCTGATCCACCCATTTCACGAAGCTCAGAGGTAGCCACACCCAAACCATCAGCCAATGCCTGAGTGAGTCGATCACCACGCATCAAGACGGTGTTCAGCGCATCGCCTCTTAGCTCACCAAGCGAAAAGGACCGGGATAGGGCATCCATAACAATGGCGGCGTCTTGCCCACGCATAGAGCTAATCACCATTGAGTTGTTCAGAGCATCAGACAGATCAAGCTGGCGCTCAGTGGATACACCAAGCTCTCGCATCGTGTTGGCATTGGCCAAGAAGGTTTCAGCGGTCGCGTTCAAGCTGCTATAGGTTGAACGTGCAGTCTGGGATAAGCGCTGCAGGGTGTCCGCCGCGGTATCAGTACTGCCTGTAGCGTTGGCTACACGACTATTCAAGTCGCTCCACGTGTCTGCATAGGTGCTGATCTGCCTGATTGAGAAGGCGCCAGCCAGCAGGCCAATCACCCGGTTAACGCGGCCCATAGTGGCGGCAGTGGCCTCCCCGCGTCCTTCGACTTGCGAAAGCTTACCCTCCAAAGCGCTCAGGCTTTTCTCGGCCTTACTGCTATCGATAATGATTTCAAGGCGTGAGCTGCTTGTTGTCATGACCGGCCACCCTTCAGCCTACTGGCAGGACCATTACGCTTGAAATCGCGCTTCAGGTGGCGGCGTTCGCCTTCGCTCAGCTGCTTCTTCGGGCAAAGCTTATCGACTGTCTTCAGGAGTTCGCGCCGATCTGCGTGAGTCATGCCCCCCATTTTCACCTGCAGGTTAGCCAACGCCTTGATCATAGAGGCTGTTGCTTCACGCATCTCATCAAAGTCTGCGCTGCCGGTGGACTGCATCCACTCAAGCTGGATCACCATCGCATTAGTGTCAGCTCCAATCATGCCTGTGCCTCCTGGCGCCCTTGGCTGGCGCTTAACATATGATCCAGCTCGATCAGCTTTGCGGCGGCGGTTACGTCACCGTTATCTACAGCCTTGCGCAGCGTCAACCAGCATTGATCGATAACGCCTTTCCCTGGGCGCCGGTTAAGCCCTCTCTTTCCTCTTACTCTGCTCATTTGCATTTACTCGCAATTAAATTTCACATAATTGTTCATATGCGCAATATAATAGCTTATATACTGGTTTTATATCAGGGTGTAATTAATCACAGGAGAGACTTATGGCGTTTCGCATTGATCGGTATGAAAGCGAGAAATTCACAGCAGGAAAGTGGGTAGGCATAGAGGAAGATAGCCATCTGAAGGTGGCCTATAAGGGGAACCACGAATACCTTGACCACCTTATGGCGGTAGAAAAGAAGTATCAGCGTAAATATGGGGATGTGCTGACAGCCGACCAAAGCTTAACGCTCCATTGCGAAGCCATAGCGCTGGGGCTGCTTAAAGACTGGGATAACGTCGGAGTGAATGGAGAGACAACTGCCTATACGCCTGAGCTGGGAACGCTGGCACTCAAACAAAACCCAATGCTCATGGAGTTTGTGCTGGCGCAGGCCAATAACCTTGGGCGCTTTGATCGTGATACTCCAGACAGCAAAAGCGCGGCTGCTGAGCAAGAATAGCTGTTGCGTTTTGTTGCATTACAACGATGGGCCCGCCATAGCTGGCGGGCTCTTAATTAGATGGAAGCAGTTATCTGATTGGCTTTCCGTCCAAGCCAATACCTACCAAGTCGTAAATCTCCACCACCACCTCTTGTTGGCCAGCCTGCTCCACTCCCAGCGGCGCCATAATGTATTCAAGGTTTCTTGTTTCGCCTGGCTCAACCCCACCAGGTATATCTAAACCTCCGCTCTCGTCAGCCCACGGCACCGACCTGCCAGGAGTTTTAAATACCGAGCGATACTCGAGCCTAGCAACGGGGAGGTCTGACTCATTTTCTACAGTCATATTATACGTACTGTTAAAAGCATCGCCGTGGAACTCGGTATCGATGACTTTGATTTCAGCCCAAGCGCCAGCCGCCATAAGGCTGGCCAGTGCACCAGCAATCAAACCTTTCATAATCGCCTCCCAGGGCATCCATAAGCCGTTTCTTGATCTTAGCAGGTGTTGGCCTAGCGTTAACTCTAATGCCACCCATAGCCGCCCGGCACACCTTAATAATTAATGCGCGACTTACTATTTCCGATAATTCAAAAAAGAGGCCAGCCATGCAGGATAAGATTCTGAACATAGGAGAAGCAGCCAAAATGCTAGGCGTTGATCGAACCACGCTCTGGCGGATGCACGCTAATTACAAGATGATTGCGCCACCGGCGCGATTCAGCATCGGTCGTACTGGCTACCTGCAGTCATATCTTGAGCAGTGGATGCAAGAGCGCATGAATGAAGCCGTTGAGGCTTTTAAGCGCTCCAAGTGACGCAACGATCATTGCATCGCTAACCAGCTGGCACTCCCTTACCCGTCACAGGCGCACCCTCTGGGCTGGCGGCAAGTATAGTCGCGGTTAATACACGAATTACCGCATGCCTTGCCCTTCTTACACACTCGGCAACAACCACCTTGAGCAAAAGCGAGCTCATCAGGCATAGCATCAAAGGCTAGATCGCATTCAGCCTCTTCTCCACTTACGCTTAGGCCTGCCTGGGTTACCCATGTTTCCGAATCGCCCACCGCGTCCCCGGCACTGACCATACCCGCCAGGCAGAGCATTAGTGCCAATATGATGGCTCGAATCATCATTATTCCCCGGTTTTATTGTTAGCCGATGGAGTATAAGCGGGTAGCTTAAAAGAGGGGAATTCTTACTATGGATAAGTGGCAGCTGTCTATTTTGACCGGGAACAGTGGGAACAGCGGGAACATTGCTGATTAATAAGATGTTTTTCTGTTCCCACTGCTGATTTATGAGTGGGAACAAGCGGGAACAGATAAAAGAGGCACCCACCAATAAGCGCAGTTTTGCGGCTATGGGTTTTCCGGTTTGAAACCGAGAAACGAACGGCCAGCAAAAAGGCCTGACTTAAAAATAGGCATACACTTCTTGACCCATTGCCGCTTTAAGGGGTTTACGGGGGTAGGCACCTAGCGTTTCTGTGTTTTTATCATGCGGCTGGTGAGCACTACAAAACTTTTGTAATACCGTGCTGGCGCCAGCCTAAGGCCGGGATTCCGGCTTTTTTAGCACCGACATTTGTCAACAAGCCGAGCCTATGCAGCGCATTAGGGTGCGTGGAAATCGTGCGTGAAGCCCTGCGTGAAACTCACCCTTTATCTTCCAGCCGGTGCGATTATCTTCGCATCGTTTCAGATTGAACCTTAACATTCCTTAACATGCTGTTGTTGCCATATAAGGGGGTCGCGCTCCTGACTGCGAACTTTTGCTGCGAACCTCGGTGCGAACCTTTGTGAGTGTCTTAAAGACGCTCTCAAGCCTAAAGTACGCACTCCGGAGTGCGGACCATCTGCGCGGACCTAGCTGCGGACTTTTGCGAGTAGCTTTAAGCGACTCTCAAGCCTGATAGTGCTCACTTCTGACTGCGCACCTATCATGCGTACCAAGCTGCGTACCGGCTCGCTTAAGTAAGCGCTCTCAACATATCGAGGGGAAACAGCAACCCTCTTTAAGAGGGCCTCAAATTCCAGCAAGGCACGTACTAATTCGTACTAATCGCTCGTACCATCATTCGTATTTTCACCTGGCTACCACTCTGAGGGTGGTAACCGCCGTATTAACTAGCCATTTGGTGGATACCGCCATGGATACCAGCAAGTGGATGCTGGCGATCTGGTGGAAACCTCAGTGGAAACCATCGCGTGGAGACCGGCACGAATAGCGCAGAGAGGTGTCGGGCAAACGCAATGCTCATGTTGGGTTTTGGTGGGGTCTCAACGCTCCCTGAATCTCTTTTGAAGCGTTGCTTTTCGCTCCCAGGCAGCGCCTTATAAATTGCGCCTTTCGCAGCCTAGTTGAGCTTCTTC
This sequence comes from Halomonas sp., assembly GCF_017983445.1. Lineage (GTDB taxonomy): Bacteria > Pseudomonadota > Gammaproteobacteria > Pseudomonadales > Halomonadaceae > Vreelandella. Next base: position 592,935 of record NZ_JAGOBJ010000001.1, on the reverse strand, counting down.
TTTAGTAGCTCATCCAGTTCCTTTTCTGCTTGGCTCGCTGTCCTGTTGGGCCCTGTACTGCGAGGATTGCCATATACGTGGTGACGTACAGTTTTACCTCGGCTCTGAGCGTCGGGCGCTGCGTGCCCATCTATCTCAAGTGTTCCAGCATCCAGTTCACCAAGCCTTAAAATACTTCCCATGGTGACGCGCCGGCCTTTCCCCTCGCCAGTGGCATTAAGCCTTCCCTGGCGTACCATGGTGCGAACGGTCCAGTGGGAAACGCTGAGCATTTCGGCGGCTTCACGATACGTTATAAGCGCTTTCATACTTTTCCTCCCATACAAAAAACCCGCTTGGGAAGCGGGTTCTAGAAAATCGAGCCGTACTTATTCTGAGGGAGGCGGCTCTTGAGCTGCAGGCAAACGTTCAAGAATATGCTGCTGCGTCTGCTGTATTGCTTGGACGGCCTCCCGGAATTCATTCATCTCTTGGGCAGACTGCTGTTGACCCAAACGCATATCAGAATATCCACCTTGTTCACTAATCCACCCAACAGCTACAGTCACTACAAGGGCAAAAGCCGCTAATACACCGGCAACGGTACCTAAAGCTACTTGGGTTGAATGCTTACGATTAGTTTGGGATTCAGAAGCCATTCCTACGCGAGCATCTTTGAACTCCTGATGAATCTGTTGTCGAGCCAAAGCAATATCTGTTTCGTGTCTTTCTGTGGCACGCTGAAATCTCGCCTCAGCCTGCTCCTGAAACCGCTGCATAGCCTCAATGCGAGCATCGAGCTTGCCTTCGATCCCGGCTAGACGCGCATCAATGTAGCGGCTTTGGTGGTTCATCTCTTTATCCTGATCAACTCGTTTTTCTTCGAGCGAAGCGGTCGATGAGATTTTTCTTGATTCGCTACGAAGGACTTTGGCGCCTAAGGCTCTGGGATAAATAAAGCCCGGCCCTCTGGCTGAGAGAGTATCACCTTCGTTCTTATCAAATCCAACCTTTATCTGAAGGTCATTAGCTCTACGAAGCTCCATCATCCCGCTCCGTATCTAGCCAGCCCAATAATCGATCCGCAGACGTGCGGCAAATTAATCCGCATGAGTCACACGTGAAGGTTAGAGACGCTATTCTCGCCACTTGATCAGATGCCGTATCGTCATGAATATCAAGAAAGGTGATCGCAGGATGTTTCAGTGATATTGATCCGTCGGGATAGGATATGGCTGGCATAACCTTAAACGTTCCATTTCTGCAGCGGTAACACCGATCAGGGCAATCGTTAGCTTTTAAAAAATCACGAACATCATCGAATGTTAGTGAATTGAGTTTTTCTCGATCTTTATCTTCAAAATTCCGTGATTCCATGATTCGCTCAATGAGAGTTATTTATTTATCACAGGTTACGCTTCATCAAAACAGCGACATCTGGTATTTGGAAAATCGACATCCTTAACTATCGAATCAATTTTTGATGTCATGTGTATAAGCTCAATGTGAATCTACCACAGCCATCCAACGCGCGGCCACCTCCAACCACTGACAAATCTAGACCAATCGCTACGCGCGTACTGGTCCGAAAATCATCAGACTTAAAATCCACCGCTCGCGTAGTGACTTCAGAAAAACCTTCATTGCCCCGCCAGAAAACACGCCCTCAATATCAACTTTTATCAACCTCTCATGGGGTTTAAACCAACCTACCTAACTCTAGCCCTTCTTATCTGCCTGTTAATGAGCTCCTCAAGCCTTCTGTTATGGGCTTGCTCATCAGGATCTTCTAGCGTTACCGGCTCGGCCTTCTTTGCCCGTATTCCCGACTTGGGCCCTGTGGACATACCGCCATGTAGCTTACACCGCCCGCTATCCCAAAGGTCACGACGCTTACAGGGCGTACCTGCTCGCGTTTTAGCGCCACAACGCAGGTCTTGAAAGGCTGGGTCGATGGGTGGCCGCCTGCCTTCTCTTTGCGCCTTGCTCCACGCCTTGTAGCGCCGCCTCAACTCTGCTTGATCGTCCATATTCCCGCCTATAAAAAAGGGGACCTCTTTTAGGGCCCCCGAAAGCATCAAAGCCCCTTTTAGGGGTGTCTTAATCATCAAGGTTCTTTTTTGGGGCTACAGAAATCATCATTGTTGGCACCGCGCCAGCTCTCGCTCTATAGCCTGGCGCACAAACTCGGCACGGTTACGGTGCTGGTGGTGCTGGCGCCCTTCCATCAACTCATCGATCTGATCCACCGTCTTCTTCTCTACACTGACGATTAGACGTACCGGCTGTATGAATAGGCGAGGATTCTTGCTCATGGCTGCCTCCTCAGTGCAGGGTGTGAGTCGGCTTGGTTTGAAGCTGGTCTTCAATGCCCTTCTCTTTCGCCAGCGCCAGCAGCTCTTCCTCACTAGCGCCTAATGCCTTGGCGATGTGATCCAGGCGATATACCGCGCTGCCGTCGTCATCCACCGCCGTTGCCTTAAGGTTGGGAAAGAACGTCTCCATGCCTTCCTGTAGCGTTTCGAGGATGGGCGCACGCAGGAACATGGGGTGCTGTTCGTCATAAGCGCGAGCAATCATCTCGTCCGTATCACCGCTCCCTACGCCGCCAAAGAACGCCTGCCGTGCTTTCTGCTCCAAACTCGCCAGTAGCAGTATCATGGAGTGCCGGATCGGCTGGCGCAGGTGCTTGGGGTTAACGCTGGCTTTGTATGCTGCCCATACTTGCCCAGGTGTCAGGTGATCTAGGCCAGTGCCACTTTCGGCGGCTTGTTTAATCGTGTCGTGGTTAATCATGGTGCTCTCCTAAGCCGCCGGCGGCGTGGTGTCAGTATCAATCAGCGCGTTTACTATCCCCTGCAGACGAACCAAACGAATGCGTACAAGCCCTGCCAGTGTTCCGGCAGGGAGTGCATCGTTTATCGCTTCCAAAGTGGCAGCGCAGCCCAGTAAGGCGTCATCATTAGGCGAGGACTGCAGTGTGTCTCTTACAGCCTCTGCGCTTTGGCTGGCGCTTTGATCGATTGAGCGCAAGCTTGATGCCAGGCGTGTGGCTTCTTGTACGGCGTCGCTAAGCATGGCGGCCTCCTGTTAGCTCTCGGTTGGCGGCACGGCGACCGGCGTTATCTCGCTTATGGCTGACAGGCTCCTGCTCGGCAGCGTGTTGCCATGTGGTGATATACCGCTGAGCGATTTGTAAGGCTTGCTGAGGTGTTCGGCTGTTTGCCACCTTACCAATCAGGCGTTCATCCTCTGGAAGCACAGCACAGTGCTCACGAACAAGCCGCAACCAGCGTGGCGCCTGTTCAACAACAGGAGCGCTTATAGGAACCTCTGAAGCTGGCGCATGGAGCAGGTCAGGCCATACCGCTTTAGCGGCTGATAGCGTCTCGGAATCGCTCAGCAGACGATGACATTGCTTAAGGGCTGTGTAGGTATCGGGTGCCACTTCAAAGGCGTCATCCAGCACCACAGCCAGCTCAGCCGCCGCTTGCCGGGTAAGGGTTGCCATCACTCCACGCACATCAGCTTCAATAGACTCCAAAGGCCTATCGACCGCGTATAGGCTGCCTATAATGGTGTTAATGTCGCGGACGGTGGCCAGCAGTGGTGTTTCTTGCGCAGCCTCCTGTTTCTCCGCTTCACTCGAATTGACGCGGGAACAGTGGGAACGGTGGGAACACGCTTGTTCTTCAAGGATTTTTTCTGTTCCCACAGCTCGATCATCGGTGGGAACAGCGGGAACACTCGCCGCTAAGCGCCGTTGTCGTAAAAGGTCACGATAACTCATTGGTCACCCTCCTTTGGCAAGACGGCATAAAGGCGTTGAAGCCCATTAGGCGTGCGCTTGTTGACCGCGAATCTTCCCGACTCCTTTTCATAGAGCCAGCCAGCCTTATCCAGTACGCTGGCAATCATCTTGGGGTCATACCCGCTGGCCGCTTCCTCCAGTGCTGCACGATGGAAGTAAAAGACACGCCCCTCTGCCATGTCTGACCAATAGCCAGCACGGTCTCTGACTCCGGGCTTGTTCTCGCCACTTGAAGCGCCCATCTCGCTAAATCGGCTATCACCGTGGCGCTGAATGAAGTTTGCGATACCTTCCATGATGGCCTGGTCTTCCGGTGGCAAACTCCCCCTTTCGGATTGCCATAGCTGAAAGCACGTACCAATAGCCTCGATAGACGAACCAGGGGCCCATCCTGTTAACCCGGCATCTGTCGCCAACTCTCCTGCCATGGCAAGCAATCCAAAGGCTCCGGCTGCACGACTGGAAACGCCATCCAGAGCGCCGGTAAATACGGGATCTTCCATGGTGTCGCGGTAGAGAGCAGGTAAGTCAGATTGCTTTATCAGGTGCTGGATAAAGGCACTACCGGCATGCCCGTAATGCTCCGCTGTCGCCGTCTTAATAGCGTTAGCAAAATCACTAGGGGTCATGCCCTGGATGTCATCGAACGCCCCATGACGGCGACTGGTGGCGGGTATATCTAACAAGCGAGCGTCCTGCCCGGCCTTGGCCTTCTTACCGGCTTCGCTCATATGTGAGGCCAGGCTACGTTCGCCGCTGGATAGCAACATCAGGCGCCAGCGCTGAGCTTCACGAATACCTCCGATTCTAGCCGCTCGCTGCTTGCCTACACCATTTGCTACCAGATAGACCATATTGCCCGCTTCATATGGGCTCGCCTGGCTTATCTCATCCAGCACCATGCAGGTATCGTTCTGGGACGCTGCCAAGGCTTCAATGCCATTGCCGGTACCAGACCACTGGCGCATGAATTGAGGACTGCCCCAGACGCTGCTAGCCATTTGCAAGCAGGTGGTTTTGCCCTTACTGGAGCCTCCGCGCAAGTTGAAGCCCAGCCCCCCAGACGGCTGCTGTTTGGCTGGCCATATCAAAGGTCCGGCTAAAGCAATGCAGATACCCAGCATTAGGATGGGGTTGTTAACTGCACGCCCGGCAACCTGCTGGCGCCACCCATCAAGAGTGCCGCGAACATCAAAGTAGCTGGCTCGAGAAGAATCGGCGCTAAAGCAGTAGTCCTGATTGCCGATGGTGCGCTCAGGCAGAACAAAGGCGCGCGAGTTGTCATGCCAGCCGGTCGTAGTAGCCGCTACCAGCCGGGCCTCTGGCCGACTCTCCATAATGTAGTCAGCAAGGCGGTGGCGCTGCTTGATGACGTGCGTGTGCCCCATATCCAGTAATTCGCGGCGCAGCTCTGACCCGCCTTCATTGAGCAAGCGCATGGGCAATACTCGGCGGCACCATTTGCCCTCACTATTCATAAAGCGAACCTGACGCCCGAAGTTACCGCCGTGTTCGTCACGGCTAATGGCGATTACTTCAATAGGGTCAGCAATGTACACATCCTCATTGGTGGAGCCGTTCTGTCCGGTGCGTATACCGTGCCACCACAATCCCGGAGGACACCGCTTGTCCCCGATATGGAACCAGTTCGCATGGCTAGTGAAGTCGGGACGCTTAACGCTGCCGTCTAGCGGTTCAGCTTCTCCGGGCGACACCTCTTTGCCCAAAGGCGCCGCATCATCAAACGCTGCTAACTCTTCTGCGCTCGCAGACTCCTGGTTGCTCTGTTCATTAGCGTCGGTGGTGCCTGTTCTCGGTGTTCCCACACTGTTCCCGCTACCGGGAACGCTATCAGAATCTTCTAAGCTGCTGTTTTTGTGATCCTTAATGCCCCTTGTTCCCACTGTTCCCGCTGTTCCCGCTGCATTTGTAGTGGGACGGCTTTGATCCTCATCTGCCGGGGCGTCAAACAGGCTCAAGTTATCGTCTGGCTTCCAGCTCATACGGCCCCCTTGCGGCATAGGGCCACGTCGGCAAAGTCGGTGCATGAAGCACAACGGTCGCAAAATACAGGCGTGAGCAACTTGCCCCCGACGGCCAGCGCTGCGATCCGCGCTTTGGCCATGCCAGGGTTACCATCGGTAAAGCGGTCATCATCCGCTGCGATTGTGATAGACACGTCTTCGGGTAAGCGCTGGCGCAGACGGCGGGCGACCGGCTCAAGGTTGGCGGCATTGCGGGCAACCACCACTGGGCAGCCAGTAGACGCATAGAGCGCGGCGCCCGTTGCCCAGCCTTCGGTTACCAGTACCCGATTGGCGCCAGCTATGCGGCCAATCAAGCTGGCAGCACCTTTTACCCGGCCACCAGGCAGCGGGCGTTTAGCACCATCGGGGAAGATGCGCTCCAGATTGATCAGTTCGCCATCGACATACAGCGGTACCAGCAGGGCATTGCCCCGCTGACGCAGACCGTATGGCCGTAGTTGCTTTTTAACCAGATAGGGGTGGCTGGTATCTGCCGGTTTGGCAGACGCCCACCATTGGCGGGCCTGCTTTGCTGTCTCTGCCTGTTTAGCGATACGCTCGGCTTCCCATTGGTCGCGCTGGCGCTGTGCTTCCATGCGGGCTTGCTGGCGCTTCTCGGTGCGCGTGATATCGTCGTCAGCATCATCAACCAACATTACCAGGCGCTGAGAGTCACGCCAGTCACCCACCACCGCCGCGGTATCCCCTAGCAGACCGATATAGCCACTCTGACTATTGGCTCCACCAGGGATGAACCGACGCCACTTGCCTTTGCCTGAAAAGCGGGACGCGCCATAGAGGTCACTGGCGACCTGTTCAGCGGCAACCTCTATGCTAAGATGGCTGGGCATCTCGACAATGCTGCTGTACTCCGCCTGGCTTCCGCTGGGCGTTTTATTTTGATAGGCCATTATTCATGGCCCCCTGCCTTATCAGCTACCTTGATCGTGCCAACCATCAGGCCATCACGCTCCATGCGAATATCAGCATCTTCAGTAGTAACTTTTAGATCACGCGGCCCTTTCTCTAGCACTTGCGCTGCATCTTTGAGCAGGTGCGCTAGGTCGTAGGCATCATCGGCACATAATGACAACACCACTCGCTTTGAGGCCTGGGTGACTGGATGTGAAGAAAAGCGCATCGCTTCCAATAGCGCGTTAGAGGCTTCCGATATGTGGTGACAGGCTTGGGCATAGTGAGCAATGGCTTTATCAGCTACGCCATCGGTTTCAAGCTCACCTGCCAGGCTGTCTACCTTGTCACCAATGGCAATTAGTGCGTTGACCTGGTCCAGGGTTAGGTGTGTTTGGCGGGTATTCATAAATCACCCCCTTTTGGCTCGCTGGTGCGGTAAGCGTGTACCGTTAGCTGCTCAAGGGCGTCTATGTGATGCTGGGTGCCAAACAGAACGGCAGCCAATACGTGAGGAGCTATCGCATTGTCGTCGTCTGACGCATCGGTAAGCGCCATTTCAACAAGCATAACTGTATGGCGTAGCGCATGAAGGTGATGCCCTATTTCATCGTCCAGGACACCATTGGGAGTTTCTGGGGGTAGCGTAAAAACACTCATGGCTTGGCCTCCCCTTCAATCTTCTCATCAAGCTGACCAAGCTCTCGGTAGCAGCTCTCGGCCACTATATCGATAGCCTCTACTAGCGAACCGTAGTAGTAGTCGTTGAGAACAGGTGCTTCGCCTTCGTTGCCATCACGCATCCTGTCGATGTTGATAATATTGGCGAGTGTGGCCATTAAGCCGATACGGCTTTCAAGGGCGTCAATGTGGTGCTTTGCAGTACTCATGAGCGCACCTCCAAACCACTAACAGCGGCTTCAAGATGGCGAGCTTTCTCAATATGGTGGTTGTAACGCTTAAGGCGGGTACTAGCACTGGTATCAGCAAACAAGGCAGCTTTAGCCATTGCTCGATGGGCAGCAGCACGTTTAGAGGGATTTGGGGTAAGGAATAGGCGTAATGATGCCATGGGTGTAACTCCTTTGTGTTTGGAGTCGTCCCCGGTTGCCGCCAAGCAACGAATGGGGGCGACTGTACGCGGATTGGCGGACCGGACACAAAGGAAACCGGCATGCCCGAAGGCATTCCACGCACAGCCGCCATAACGCATAGCGGACACAAAAAAAGCGCCTGCTATGATAGGGGCGCTGGTGCGCCTTTGTGAATACGACCCGCCAAGATCGGCTGACGATTTTGCGCCAGCAAGATCAGCATAGCGGTTAGTCATTAGAATGGTCAACATCAAACACCACCCTTAGTACTATTGGCACCAGTCGGCAGGTAGTTGAGCGCCACTCGGCTATGCTTTCGCCCCCATGGATCGATCACATCCTGCAGGTGGGTTCGTATGTCGTGGCCCTTCTCTCGCAGCTCACAGATACGCGCGCCTGGGCGCAGGATGTTCTCGTCTTGTATCAGCTCGAGGGTGGTAACCGGACCGCGCTTTAAGCGGGCCAGAATGCGCGTACGCTGGCTGGCGGAGTCAGTGGAGTTGATAGTCATGCGGCGCCGCCTTGCAGCTTAGGCAGTAGCTGCTCCTGTGCGTAGCGTGTCAGCTCTTGCTTACGCTGCTGGTAGTCAAGGCCTCGGCCTAATAGGAAGGTGTCGCGCTGCTCAATCAGCGCCAGCAGGCGAAGCTCAGCAGGGCTTAGGCTGTCACGATCCACACCCTTGGCTTGGCCAAAGACAGCTATGTTGATCAACCGGGCTTCATTGATGAAGTGGTGACGGGCGGCTGGCTTGCCCTGGGCTTCCCGGGTTAACTGGAGTGCGTCACACATGCCGCGGTAACCTATAGCGGCTGAGTCGCGTAGCTGTTGCCAGCCATCAGTACCGCCATGGATTAAGCGGTCTATTTGGAGGTCACACCAAACAGCAAAGCGCGTACTAAGCCACTGGGCAAACCGCACACCCAGTTTAGGATGCAGCCAAGTACCACTGTCGTATCGACCGCGGCGAGTTTTTAAAAGCGACTCAGGATCGCAATTAAGCGCCGCTGCCATTTCAAGCAGATACTCTTTGGTTTCATCCTGCTTAAGCCAGTCATTTGGCTTCTTGCCAAAGCGCTTTGCAGCTTCAGTAGCATTGATCCACCCAGCAGCGCTAAAGCTATAAGCTTGGCCTTCGTACTGTAGAGGGATGACATTGGAAGAAGACATTTAGGCCACCTCCTTGCAGCGCGCCTCAAACGCTTCAATATCCTCAATGCGCCAGCGTGTGCAGTTAGGGCCTAGCTTGATTGGCTGTGGGAATGGATGCTTTGGGTTGGCTGACCAGCGCCATATAGTGGCTGGGCCTACGTCATAGCGCTTTGCCAAGGAGGCAGCGGTTAAGTATTCGGCTTCTTGACTCATGCGGTGATACCTCATGCTTAGTGTTTACATGAGGTATCGTGGAGAATCCGGCTAAGTCAGTGGTGCAAATGCAAAATGAAAAGTGCAAATCAGGAGCGCTTCTTTTTCTCCCACTCTTTATATGCGCTGCTTAATACGCCCTGTATAGTTCTGTCGCCAAACCCATGAAAACCATCTTCAACATGACTCCCGAGGTACTTAGTTATGGCGGAAAAGTTGGGCTTTTCTCCAGTTCTTAAGTTGCCTTTCTTTTCTTTCGAAAAAGCTTCCATAAACAGCCCTAGCACTTCTAGTGCTTTTGTTTCATTGCTTTGTTCAACATCGACTTTTTCCTTGATGTGCAAAACGTTACGAAGGAAGAGGCTGAAGTCTTCGTTCAAAAATGCAATTTGCAGACTGCTTGCATGCATATTCGATCTTTTGTAATGAAAACCGTCCCAGCTTCCCCAGTCAGAACTCCGCCTCAGAAGGCCAGGGTGGTGATACTCCTTTCTCTCAACAGGGCAAATTACAACACCTTCATCAGTCATGGACATAGGGCTAAAAAGCTTATCCTCGATCTCACGATCTTTAATAGATGCGGCCTTCCATAAGTATTTTATCCATCTTCTACCATCATAATCGTCAAAAAGGCGCCCAGGCACTGGATTTATCTCAAAAGGGCGAGAATTTATTATGCCTCGCTTAGTTCCTCCTAACATCTCGTTCCATATCGGCCTAGCTTGGTAAGTTCCATCTTGTATAGCCGCATATAATTCAGGATTCCCCTCGGCTATTTGGGAGAGAGTCTTCGCTCCACTAACGAGCTTTGCCTCATCATCCAAGGCATCCCAAGAAGGGTTGTCATGAAAAAAATACGTTCCTGGTTTACTGATTTCGACAGACAAATCTTGCTCATCTACTTCCTCTAATAAGACTCCTTTTGTTTCTCCTTTAAATTCTACGCTTGCCGTTAGCTTTCCTTTTAGGCAAAAACCTAAGATGTCTGGCTCTTCAACTGCTCTTCCCAAAGCCCGCGAGGCGATTTCTACAGCCTCGTCCAGATATACGTAACCCCGGAAAGGTAGGTGAATTACATCAACCATTAGTTGTTCTCCCTATCTTATCTTGGCCTCTAATGCTCGCTACGCTTGGATTAACTTCTTGATCAATGAAGTCGGCCCACTGGCCCATCAGGCGCCCCCGCTTCGTTAATAGATCACCGCGGCGATAAGCACCTTCTACGCCTTTTACAGTGTGGGCTAACGCCATCTCGGCAATCTGATTAGGGGTTGATGTGCGCTCGGCAGCCCAATCGCGGAAGGTAGAACGGAAGCCGTGAACGGTAGCCTTAATGCCCATCCTTTTAAGCAAGGCGCTCATGGCGGCATCTGAAAGCTTTCCTCCTCGGGGTGCAGGAAACACTAGGCGGTTATCTCTCGGCTGGGCCTCCAACAACTTTATAGCCTGGTCAGATAGCGGCACCCTGTGTTCTTGGCCTGCCTTCATTCTCTCTGCAGGAATAACCCAAACCCTGGAAGCTAAGTCTATCTCGTCCCAAGTGGCTCCCCTCGCCTCTCCTGACCGTGTGGCGGTTAGAACCGTAAACTCCAGGCATCTAGCAGCGTTGCCGGTCCGGTTACGAAGATCGATCATAAAGCCATGCATATCATCAATGGCCAGCGCAGTATGGTGCGCCACTTTCGCTATTTTTGTAGGTGCTGGCAGGATCGTTTCAAGGTTGCCTTTCCAGACTGCCACATTGGCAGTATCCCGGTAGCCATGGGTGATGGAGTAGGCCAAAACGGCCTCTATTCGCTGGCGCACCCGGGTCATGGTTTCCGTTTTAGTAGACCAATACGGCTCCAACACCTCAACAATATGAGCTAGCTCAATATCACCAACGGCTATTTTTCCAAGTACCGGGTATGCGTAGCGCTCAAGCGTAGACTCCCACTGCTTGGCATGTTTTCTATTGCCAGCCTCAGCTTGCTTCTTGGTGATAACGCGGCGAGCACAGTCTTCGAAAGTGACCGCCTTAGCCTGGGCAGCAATCAATGCAGCACGCTTGCTCTTCTTCTCAAGAACAGGGTCTATACCTTCGACCTTAATACGCTGCTTGACCTCAGCGGCACGCTCTCTGGCATCCTTTAGCGTAACTTCTGAGGCACCACCAAGGCCGATATCGCGGCGCTTGCTGCCTACCTTGGTGCGTAGTATCCAAGAGCGGCCACCACGATCATTGATTTGAAGGTGAAGCCCAGAAACACCGCCCACGGCATGAAAACCGGGGGTACTCAGGCGCTTAACCTCAAGTGGGCTCAATTCTTTAGCGATTTTCGGCATATCCAGCACCCAACTATATACCCAACATAAATAGACGTTATTGGATGATAGTAGGTGATACGGCGTGAGACAAGGAAAACCAGCAACGGCGGGGCTTAGAAACGAAAAAGCCGCCTCAAGGGCGGCTAATTCTGGGTATTCTGGCGGAGAGGGAGGGATTCGAACCCTCGAAGCCTTACGACTTACACACTTTCCAGGCGTGCTCCTTCGACCACTCGGACACCTCTCCACATTTTGGTTCAATCACTTAGGCTGTGCCTTTCGCGACAGAACGGCGCATATACTATGGTTTAAGCGGCCAAATAGCAAGCCTTTTTCAGAATCAGTGGCTTGCCGCTAGCCACTTGCCATTAAGTATCGCTACTCGATAACACCGCGTAGCTGCCGTGGGCCTCTAAACAGAGTGCATCACCACAGTAGAGCTGCTGGGTGAGTGCAATGCGCCCTTTGCCGCGTTCGGCAAGCTTTTGGGTGAGCTTCTCGACGCCGTCCGCGTCGCTGGGCGTACATATCAAGCGGTAGTCATGCGTTACCGGGGCCAGGAAGCGCTGTGAGGCTTCAGCGACCACTACATCACGCGCCAGCCCTTGGCCACGTAGCCATAGCGTTACCCAGCACCAGCCTTGCAGCGTGGCTTGGGCACTTAACGCACCGCCAAAGCCGGTGCCTTTATCGTTCAGGTTAGGCATCAGGGCAAGCTGCCAGGTGAGCGATTGATTATGCAGCGACATCTTTTCAATCCCGAGAGCCCCTACCATCGGGATTGCTTCGCCTAGCCACTTCTGAAAGGCGGCCAAGTCTTCCTGGCCTTCGGGCAGTGGCAAACGTGGATGCGGTACACCGGGCTGTCGCATGGCTGTCATATCTACGCCCAACGCTCTACAAAGTCGGCCACGTTATGCTGGGGCAGCGGCTTGTGACGCCCGCCTAGGCTGCCCAGGTAGATAAACGCGACCACTTCGTCGTCTTCTTCCAGGGAAAGCCCTTTGCGCACTACCGGGTCAAAGGCGTACTTACCGCTACGCCACATGGCGCCCAGCTCCTGCGCGTGGGCCGCCAGCAAGATGCCGTGAGCAGCGCAGCCAGCAGAAATTACCTGCTCCATCTTGGGCACTTTGGGAAGCTCCGGCGTTACCTTGGCGATCACGGCGATAATCATCGGTGCGCGCAGCGGCTTTTTCCGCGCGGAATTCAGCGTATCGTCGCTGGCGCTGGGGTCTTCCTGGAACTCGGCTTCGGCAAACAGCTCACCCAGGCGCGTACGCCCTTCTCCGGTGAACTCGATGAACCGCCAGGGGCGCAGCTCTTTGTGGTCTGGGGCGCGCAGGGCCGCCTGGTAAATGGCATCCATTTGCTCGGCCGTGGGTGCAGGCTCGATAAGCTTACCCATTGAGCTGCGTTCATGAAGAAGCGTGAGTGCATCCATTTAGGTTCCATCCAATCAATCGGTTAGGCACTACTGTAGCGTAGTCGCTTACTGCCTTGCCAGACGCAAAGGGCTGGGCGGCGTAAGGCCCGGCGTGGCGCGCCAGGGGCTGATATCCAGCCCGCCCCGGCGCACGTAACGCGCTAGCACCAGAAGCTCGCTGGGTTTGGCGTGCGCCATCAGGTCGGTAAAGATGTGCTCAACACAGTGCTCGTGAAAGTCCTGATGCTGACGATAGCCAATCAGATAGCGCAGCAGGCCTTCGCGATCAAGCTTGGGGCCTTTATAGCGAATCAGCACGCTGCCCCAGTCCGGCTGGCCGGTCACCGGGCAGTTGGATTTGAGCAGGTGCGAGTGCAGCGTTTCTTCTACTACCTCGTCGCTTACCGCCAGATGGGCAGCGCTGGGTGTGTAATCGCTTACTTCGATATCCAGGTCATCCAGGCAGTCACCCGGCAGCGGCTGGGGGGCAAGCTCGGCGTCTTCCACATCTAACAGCTCAACACTTACCGGGGCCCCGGCTGCCGCGCTCAGGTCGCGCGTAAGTGTTTCGATCACTTTTTCGCGGCTTTCCACACGGGTCTGGTTAAAGCTGTTGAGGTAGAGCTTCCAGGATTTGGATTCGATCAGGCTGGGCGATTCAGCGGGCAGGCGAAAACGAGCCACGGCCACGATGGGCTTGCCGCGGGCGTTAAGCCAGGAAACCTCAAAGGCGTGCCACTCGTCCTCGCCCACGAAGGGCAGCTCGCCCTCTTCGATTCCCAGCGGTGCCCGGTTAGCAGCGCGGGGGATGGGGAATAGTAGCCCGGCATCGTACTGCTCAGGGTAGGCGGAATCGCGCCCCAGGGGCGCGTGCTCTAAGGTATCGGGGCGATGTGCCATAGGGCAGTGCTCTCTTGATAAACGGTATCTTTATAAACGGTATTGTGACAAAACGATCGTGCGATTAGCTGCGAATGCCTTTGCCACGTTCCAGCATGGCCAGTGCTGCAAAAAATAGCACAATGATAAATGCAAAGATGGCCGCCAGCGCCCAGCCTACCGGAATATCCGATACCCCCAGGAACCCGTACCGAAAGACGTTAACCATGTACAGGATGGGGTTCAACATCGACACGCCCTGCCAGAAATTAGGCAGCATGGAGATGGAGTAGAACACGCCGCCCAGGTACGTCAGCGGGGTCAGGATAAAGGTCGGCACGATGGAAATATCATCAAACTTGTTGGCCAGCAGCGCATTGATGAAGCCACCAATCGAGAACAGCGCCGAGGTTAACACCACCACCAGGATGGTTAATAACGGGTGCTCGACCGTCAGCTGGGTAAAGAACAGCGATACCAGTGTCACGATCAGGCCCACGCCTAAACCACGCGCCATGCCGCCTAGAATAAACCCGGATAGAATCACCCAGTTCGGCATGGGTGAGACCATCAACTCTTCCACCGAACGCTGAAACTTGTTCGAGAAGAAGCTTGAGGCCACATTCGAGTAGCTGTTGGTAATCACCGACATCATGATCAGGCCAGGGACGATAAAGTCCATATAGGAGAAGCCGTCCATATCCCCAATACGCGAGCCAATCAGGTTGCCAAAGATGATGAAGTACATCGCCATGGTGATGGACGGCGGCAGCAGCGTTTGCGGCCAGATACGGGTAAAGCGTTTGATCTCTTTAAGTACCAGCGTCCATAGCGCAACGAGCGTTTGAGTGGCGTTCATGCCTGCGCCTCCTTATCCACGGGGCGCTGATCTATCGCGTTATTGCCCGCTTCTACCATAGATACAAACATTTCTTCTAGCCGGTTGGCGCGGTTGCGCATGGAAACGACCTGCATACCCTGCTCGCTTAGCACCTTGAATACATCGTTTAACTGCTGCCCACGGTGAATGACCAATGACAGCTGCGAAGGCTCTACCTGGGCAATCTCAAACCCTTCAACCACGGGTGGTGCGCTTACCGGCTCTGCCAGATCCAGCAGGAAGGTTTCAGTATCAAGCTCGGCAAGCAGTTCACGCACGCTGGTGTTACGCACAATTTCGCCGTGATTGATGATAGCAATATTGCGGCACAGGCTTTCCGCCTCTTCCAGGTAGTGGGTGGTCAGAATAATGGTAGTGCCTTCATCTTCGTTGATGCGGCGCATGTATTCCCACATGCTGCGGCGCAGCTCGATATCCACCCCTGCCGTGGGTTCATCCAGAATTAGCAGCTTGGGGCGGTGCATCAGCGCCCGGGCGATCATCAGGCGGCGCTTCATGCCTCCGGAAAGCATGCGCGCGTTGCCGTTGCGCTTGTCCCACAGGCCCAGATCGCGCAGCAGCTGCTCGGCACGCGGCAGCGCTTCACTGCGCGTCATGCCGTAGTAGCCCGCCTGTGCCAGTACGATATCCAGCACTTTCTCGAACTGGTTGAAATTGAACTCCTGCGGCACCACGCCCAACTGGTACTTGGCCTTGGCGAAGTCCTTGTCGATGTCGATACCAAAAATCGACACCTTGCCTTCGGACTTCTGCACCAGTGAGCACACAACCCCCAGCGTGGTGGATTTACCCGCACCGTTGGGCCCTAGCAGCGCAAAAAAATCGCCCTGCTGAACGTCTAGATCGATGCCTTTTAACGCTTGAAAGCCGTTGCCATACACCTTGGTAAGGCCACGGATAGACAATGCCGGTTCGGCCATAAAAAGATGTCCTGTCAGCAAAATAGGGGCATATAAAAAATGCGTAAGAAGCCATGATATCGGGGCATTTGGCGTTTTTTTCAAGCCAACATTTCATCATACCCAGTGGCTGGTTCGTTAATTGGCTAATTATTTTCTGCTTATGGCACTTTTGTGACACTTTGTCACACCCAGCCATACAACTAATACTTTAGTATTAGTTTATGCCTTTGTGTTATCGCGATGGCATTCAAGGGAATAAAGCACTTATAAATAAATGAGAAATTACCTAATGAGCACGATGACGCCCTACCCCTCTGTCGCCTTCACGAATCAACCTGCTATTGAAAACTCATCCGATCAAACCAAGCGAAGCTTGTCCGCCCTGTCTTTACGTCGCCAACGGCTGATTGGCGTTGGCGTTTTATGGCTCATACTGGCCATCATGATTGCCGTAAACGCCTGGCAAAGTCGGGCTCTGCTGCATCATGAGCGTGAGCAGCGCATGGTGACTGCCGTGGATATTGCAATTTCCACCTTGGAACACTTTCATAAGCTCGTCCAGCAAGGTGAAATAACCCAGGAAGAAGCAAAAACGCTCGCGTTTGAAACGATTCGCGATGTGCGCTTTGGCGAAGACAATAACTATTTGTTTGCGTTTAACGGCGACCTGAAAATGCTTGCCCATCCAAGTCGCAGCTTCGGGGAAGATGTCTCCCAAACAGCGGACCCAGAAGGTAAGTTAATCTTCCGCTCCATTCTAGATAACACGCAAGCCTTAGGGCACGGTTTTACCGAGTACTACTCCAACTTCGCTCGGGGTAACGATGCAATGCCTTTGGTGCGTGCCTACGCCGAAGCCTATGCCCCATGGGACGTATATATAGCCAGCGGCGTCTTTATGGGCGATATCAGCCGCACGATCATGGGCCAGCTGATGAAAAGCATTCTGGTTGGCCTATTGGCAGGCGCTTTGGTCACTCTGGCGTTCTGGGGAATGATTTCCCTGATTCTCCGTCGTTTAGGCGGTGAACCTAGCTATGCCGCAAGCGTGGTTGGGCGGATTGCCCAGGGTGATTTGACCGCCCAGGTGAATTTGAGCGCTAACGACACCAGCAGCCTGCTTTACGATATCCAACAGATGCGTGACAAGCTGCACACCACCATGCAGGAAATCCATACGACCAGCGCGGCGGTAGATAATAACTCTGGCGATATCGCCGCAGGCAACCAGGAGCTTTCATCGCGCACCGAGCAGCAGGCCGCCGCCCTTCAGCAAACCTCCGCCAGCATGGAAGAAGTCACCGCGACCGTGCGTCAGAACGCCGAGAACGTCGAACAAGCCAAGGAACTGGTACGCAGCGCGAGTGACACCTCACAGGTTGGCCAGAAGGCCATCGGTGAAGCCGTTACCTCCATGCAGGAAATCAGCGCCGAAGCAGCCAAGATTGCCGATATTGTCACGCTGATCGACAGCATTGCCTTCCAGACCAATATTCTGGCGCTCAACGCATCTGTTGAAGCCGCACGGGCCGGCGAGCATGGTCGAGGGTTTGCCGTCGTCGCTGGCGAAGTTCGTCAGTTGGCTAACCGTTCGGCAACGGCCGCCCACGAGATTAAAACGCTGATCAACACATCTAATGCGCAAGTAGATAACGGCGCATCGCTGGTGACCACCGCCAGAGAGCGCATGCAGCATATCGATCAGCAGATTCAGCGTATCAACGACCTGTTCGCGGATATCACCGCCGCCACTCACGAGCAAACCCAGGGGATTGAACAGATCAATGTGGCCATTGCCCAACTTGATCAATCGACCCAGGATAACGCCACCATGGTTCAGCAAACCGCCGACTCGGCGCACGACCTGAAACAGCGCTCCCAGTCGCTCAACAGCATCGTCAATCACTTCACGCTTAGTTAATCATCACCGCTTACGCTCAGGCATGCCGCTTGGGCGTAAGCCATTATCAACCACCTGTGTATAAATTACGCGCACGGCAAAACGCCGTCATCAAAGACGGTGGATAGAAACGACATATTCAGAAGAGTAAAGCACAAGAGATAGCGAACTAGAGGGGCAACGAGCTGGAAGTGTTTACATGGAGCGGGAAAAGAGATTCGAACTCTCGACCCTCGCCTTGGCAAGGCGATGCTCTACCACTGAGCTATTCCCGCAATGTAAACATGCACATGCTAGATGGCGTCCCATAAGGGGTTCGAACCCTTGTTACCGCCGTGAAAGGGCGGTGTCCTAGGCCACTAGACGAATGGGACGTATAGACATCTATTTGATTGGAGCGGGAAAAGAGATTCGATCGGACTGGCGCACCAGCTCTCGACCTGCGCTTGCTTTACCACACTATCAATCACTTGATTGGAGCGGGAAAAGAGATTCGAACTCTCGACCCTCGCCTTGGCAAGGCGATGCTCTACCACTGAGCTATTCCCGCTTAATCAATTTTGCAAATCGGATTGGCGTCCCATAGGGGGTTCGAACCCCTGTTACCGCCGTGAAAGGGCGGTGTCCTAGACCACTAGACGAATGGGACGTTTTTTGGAGCGGGAAAAGAGATTTGATCGGACTGGCGTACCAGCTCTCGACCTGCACTTGCTTAACCACACAACCAAATTGGAGCGGGAAAAGAGATTCGAACTCTCGACCCTCGCCTTGGCAAGGCGATGCTCTACCACTGAGCTATTCCCGCATTCCGATACCCTAACGATGTAATTGGCGTCCCATAGGGGGTTCGAACCCCTGTTACCGCCGTGAAAGGGCGGTGTCCTAGACCACTAGACGAATGGGACGTTTCATTGCCTCGTCGAGGTGGCGCGTATATTACTCAGAGCATGAGTTTCTGTCAAGCACTCTGATATCGCTCTGCTTTCTATCCGTGTATCAAGCTCTTGTAAGCCCTGTTTCAAGCACTGTTTTTAGCACTGCTGGCTCCCTGTTCTTAGCCTTTACTATCAATCCGCATTCTAAACTGGCAGTTACGTTCTCTAGTCCGCCGAACTCAGGTGGATGCTATGCTGTCTTAGCAGACCCTGCTCTTAATTATCAGTGATTGTATGTTTGTTGATGTGCTCAGTCTTTACCGAAATTTGTCTTTACTGAAAAGAGTACGCTAGCCTGCAAGTAATAGAGGGAAAGGAGACATTAAATGGTCAAAATTGACAAATCCCCCGAGCAGTGGCGCGAACAGCTGACTCCCGAGCAGTACCGAGTAGCGCGTGAGAAAGGCACCGAGCGTCCTTTTACCGGCGATTATCAGGTTCGCGACGCTCAGGGTATTTACCACTGTATCTGCTGCCATGCGCCGCTGTTTGAAAACGAGCACAAGTTTGATGCTGGCTGCGGTTGGCCAAGCTTCGACAGGCCGTTGGGCAGAAACAGCGTAGAAGAGCATAGCGACACGACTCACGGCATGGTACGCACGGAAGTAGTGTGTTCCCACTGCGATGCCCATCTGGGGCACGTGTTTCCTGACGGGCCGCCGGAATCTACGGGGCTTCGCTACTGCATCAACTCCGTTTCACTTGAGTTCCATCCTGACGAGTAAGCGCTACGGCATAAACGTATAACGAACTCCGGCAAAGCGGGCACCATCTGGTAGAATGGTCGCTCGCTTTTTTATGCCCGTTTTTGTACTTGTAGGAGAAACTCATGCTCGGCTGGTTCCCCGGACATATGAATAAGGCCCGCCGCCAGATAAAGGATGCGCTGCCGGAAATTGACGTGGTCATTGAAGTATTGGACGCACGCCTGCCCTATTCCAGCGCCAACCCGATGCTGGCCGAGCTGACCCGGCATAAGCCGGTGCTGAAAATCCTCTCCCGGGCGGATCTTGCCGACCCTGAGCGCACTGCCGAATGGGTGGCGTTTTTTGATGCCCAGAACGATACCCGCGCGCTCGCGATTACCACGACCAACACCCGTGAGCTCAAGAAAATCCCCAAGCTCTGCCATGAGCTGGCAGGTGCCGTACGCGCCGACCGTGACGTTCGGGTGATGGTGATGGGTATTCCCAACGTGGGAAAATCGACTCTGATTAACGGCCTGGCCGGGCGCAAAATTGCCAAAACCGGTAACGAGCCCGCGGTGACCAAACGCCAGCAAAAGGTGCGTATCGATGGGCGCGTGGCGCTAATTGATACACCCGGGGTGCTGTGGCCAAAAATTGAAGACCAGGCAAGCGCCTACCGGCTGGCGGCAAGCGGGGCTATTCGGGATACGGCAATCGAATATACCGACGTGGCAATTGTGACCAGTGCCGAGCTTGCCAAGCGTTACCCCACCGAGTTAACCGCTCGCTACAAGTTAAAGGCCCTGCCCACCTACGAGGCGCCGGTTAGCAATGAAGTCGATGCGGATGGGCCGAAAAAGCCGGATTTCCTCGCCATTGCCGGGTTTGATGGCCATGCGATCTTAAAAGAAATCGCCGGCAAACGGGGCGGCTTGCGATCTGGGGGCGAGGTCGATTTGCACCGCGGCGCCGAAGTGCTGCTACACGAACTGCGTGATGGCAAGCTCGGCCGCCTGACGCTGGAAACGCCTGACGATATTCCGCCGCCTATTGTGCATAACGACGAAGACAATCAAGTACTTTCCGACGCATAATGAGCGGACCGACCGGTGCCGTCGCACGGCCTTTGGACACTCTTGGATAAATCACACATGGAAACCTCTCAGCTTCAAGCGCCTCCTCAGACGCTAAAAAAATCCCATAAGCTGCATAACGTCTGCTACGACATCCGTGGCCCGGTACTTGATCATGCCAAACGACTGGAAGATGAAGGCCAGCGGATTTTAAAGCTCAATATTGGCAACCCGGCGCCGTTTGGGTTTGAAGCACCTGAAGAGATTTTGCAGGATGTGATGCGCAACCTGCCCACCGCCCAGGGCTATTGCGACTCCAAAGGCCTTTACTCGGCACGCAAGGCCATCATGCAGGAGTGCCAGCGCAAGGAGATTCCGGGCGTTGGCATTGAAGATATCTACATCGGTAACGGCGTATCCGAGCTGATCGTGATGTGCATGCAGGCACTATTAAACGATGGCGATGAAGTCCTGATCCCGGCGCCTGATTACCCGCTGTGGACCGCCGCCGCTCACCTTTCTGGCGGCCACGGGGTGCATTACCTGTGCGATGAGCAGGCCGACTGGACGCCAGATATTGCCGATATCCGCGCCAAGATCACCAGCCGTACCCGCGCCATTGTGTTGATTAACCCCAACAACCCGACCGGTGCGGTTTATCCACCGGCCGTGGTGCGCGACGTGCTGGCCGTGGCCAAAGAGCACAACCTTGTGGTGTTCTCTGATGAAATCTACGACAAGATCCTTTATGACGGTGTAGAACACACCGCGACCGGCGCCCTGGCCGACGATGACCAGCTGGTGATTACCATGAACGGGCTGTCGAAAAGCTACCGCTGTGCGGGCTTTCGTTCAGGCTGGATGACGATTTCCGGCACGATTGCCAAGCAGCGCGCCAAGGATTTTATCCAAGGGCTAACCATGCTGGCCTCCATGCGCCTATGCGCCAATGTACCTGCCCAGCATGCGATTCAAACGGCGCTGGGTGGCTATCAGTCCATCAATGATCTGATTCTGCCGGGTGGCCGCTTGTTGGCTCAGCGCGATATCACGGTGGAAAAGCTCAACGCCATCCCGGGAGTGTCCTGCGTCAAGCCCAAAGGCGCGCTCTATGCGTTTCCACGCCTAGACCCCAAGGTGTTCAATATTCAGGACGATCAGAAGCTGGTGCTGGACTTGCTTCTGCAAGAGAAAATTCTGCTGGTGCAGGGCACGGCGTTCAACTGGCCGGAGCCCGATCACGTGCGCATCGTGACACTCCCCTGGGCCGACCAGTTGGGCGATGCCTTGGACCGGTTCGGTAACTTCCTGTCCCGCTACCGCCAATAAAGCGCACCGTGACTTGAAACTGCCATGAAGTGTACGTATCTAAGCAAACATTCCAGGGCTTGAAAACCCGGTAACGCATTGATGACCTCTTACGGAGAACCTGCACCATGATGCGAATTGTGCTGTTTTTAGCCACCAACCTGGCGGTGCTGCTTGTCGCCAGTATTACGCTGCGCCTGTTTGGCGTTGAGGGTTACTTACGCAGCCAGGGAATCAACTTTACCAGCCTGCTGATTTTCTGCTTTATCTTCGGCATGGTCGGCTCACTGATCTCGCTGTTTATTTCCAAATGGATGGCGAAACGCAGCACCGGCACGGTGATTATTGAAGCGCCTTCCAACGCTACCGAGCAGTGGCTGGTGGATACAGTGGCAGAGCTTTCGCGAGAGGCAGGCATTAAAACGCCCGAGGTGGGTATTTTCCCCGCCCAGCAGTCAAATGCCTTTGCTACGGGCTGGAACAAGGATGATGCGCTTGTGGCAGTTTCAGCCGGACTTTTAAACCGGATGCGCCCTGATGAAGTGCGCGCGGTGCTTGCCCACGAAATCGGCCACGTGGCCAATGGCGACATGGTGACGCTGGCGCTGATTCAGGGCGTGGTGAACACCTTCGTGATGTTCTTTGCCCGCGTGGTAGCTCAGCTGGTGGATGGTTTTCTTAAAAGCCGCAGCGGCGGCGAAGGCGGCCTGGGCTTTATGGGCTACTTCGCGGTGGTTATTGTCGCGGAAATCGTATTCGGGATTGTCGCCTCGGCTATCGTTGCCTGGTTCTCGCGCTACCGCGAATATCGTGCCGATGAGGCTGGCGCGCGCTTAGCAGGTACGGGTTCCATGGTGAACGCGCTGGCCCGCCTGAAAGCGGAAACCGAGCTGCCGGATCAAATGCCCGACACCATGCGCGCCATGGCGATCACCAAAGGCCAGACGCGCTCGCTGCTTGAGCAGCTGTTTGCCAGCCACCCGCCGCTGGATGAGCGCATTCGCGCACTAAAAGAAGCCGCCTACCGCCAGTAAGCGACCTCTCGCTCATCAGCTAAAAACAATCGGGCCCGCTTAAGCGGGCCTGATTGCATTCATGACATGGCAAACCAGATAAGCATGATGAATTAGCATGCTGCGTTATGACATCCGCGAGACACGAAAACCTGCAGCACTGAGCGGCGCTTCGAGCGCCACCGCATTGCCCGATAGCTGCACGTTCAGGGTGGCAAACTCGCGGCGCAGCGGATAGTTGGCCCGGCAAGTATCAAAACCTTGCTTAATTCCCTGCTGGAGTACCTGACGCTGCAGGCTATCGTGATCCCGGCGTACATCGTAAACCGCGCGCATGCACACACGCAGCGCATCCTCGACGGGCAGCGCATCCTGCAAATGCAGCGCCGCCAATACCGGCCTCGGGCAGATATCGGCAAACGTCACCTGACTGACACGGCCGAGATAGCGGGCTAACGCCTGCTGGATCATCCAGGTACCGCGCAGTTTGCCATCCAGGCTATGTCCGGCAATATGCGGAGTGGCGAGTGCGACCAGGTCGCGCAACCCGGCATCGATTTCCGGCTCGCTCTCCCACACGTCCAGAACGGCGGCGATATCCCCTTTCCCCGTCAAGCGGCTGCGCAGTGCCAACCCATCGATACAGTCGCCCCGCCCTGCATTTAACAATACGGTGCTGGGTGCCAGCTCGTTGATGCGCTGCGCATTCAGCAGCTGATAGGTGGCATGCGGCCCCTGGGCTACCAACGGCGTGTGCAGGCAAAGGATGTCGCAGCGGTCGATCAGCGTATCTAGTGACTCGAAGCCCTGCTCGCCTTCCTGCTCCGCTCTGGGCGGGTCGCAGGCCAACGTTTCAACCCCTAGCGCCGTTAGCCGCGCCAATAAACGGCTGCCCACATTACCTACGCCGACAACGCCGACAGTGCGCCCCGCAAGCGACCAGCCATCACGCTCAGCAAGCGTCAGCAGGCTGCTTAGCACGTAGTCCACCACGGCTTCGGCATTGCAGCCAGGAGCGCTTGCAAAGGCAATGCCCCGTTCGGCCAGTGCGGCATGGTCGATGTGGTCGGTGCCAATCGTGCAGGTGCCGATAAAGCGTACCGGGCTATCGGCAAGTAGCGCGGCATTCACCTGGGTGATGGAGCGTACGATCAGCGCATCGGCGTCTTTGACGTGCTCAGCGCTTATCTCACGCCCCGGCACGCGGGTCAGTGAGCCAAAATCACCAAAGCAGCGCTCGGCGGCGGGTATGTTGGCATCTACAATCAGCTTCACAGCGGTATCCTTGTAAAACGCAGGACAAGAAAATCTATCTATATCAACTTATTGATAGTCAGACATATTTATAGTCTCAGACCTAGTTACAGTCAGACCTATTTACAGTCAAACCAGGCTATTGATCGCCAGACATGGTCGTTTGTGATAACGGGCTTTACAATACCGCCCGCCACACCGAATTGGGAAATGGTATTTGGGAATCGTATTTGGGAACGGTATTTGTGATAAGGAGTGCCTAATGGGCAGGCCAGCGTCAAGAGCAACCCTAGGAGTAAGCTTGTGATCGTTAGGTGGGAAACCGACCATGACTATGTGCTGGTTCATATTCATCAAGACATGTTTGGCGACTGGATTTTCAGCCGTGCCTGGGGGCAAATCGGCACTCAGTTTGGCGGTTTAAAGCACCAACTGGCCGACACCCTTGAGCTGGCTCAGATGTGGCTGGAAGATGAGACGACGATTCAAAAGTCGCGCGGGTTTCATAAGGTGCTGGATGTTGATGATCACACCCCGGAAGGCCAGGAAGCCATGCGCCAGCTTTCGCTGCTGGACCTGCTCTAGGCACTATTGTTTAAAAGCATGCCTGCTTAGACCCAGCGGGCTAAGTGCTCACTAACCCAGAAAACGCCGCCCGTTATGCAGGTGCATGCCCTTTGGCGGCGATTTTTCAGGCTCCTTCAACGACATTAGCGCGCGCTCATCAAGCCAGCCGCGCTCGCCTAGCCAATCGCTCATACGCGCCACTTCAAACCCTCGTATCAGCTCCCTGCCCTGGCTATCCACCACCACCGGAATAAGCTCACCATAGCGCTCGAGCAAGGCCGTATGCTCGCTGATCTCCACGCGCTTCAGCGCCACCGGTTGATTGGCAAGCGCTGACAGCAAAGCTTCCACCTGGGCGCACAAATGGCAACCCAGGGTGGTATAGAGCGTAAGGGGAATCACCGCCGCAAGCCTTTACGTTCTAGCGGCGGTGACGCAGCAGGAACACATGGTGCATGTTGGTACGCCGCTGAAAGTCCGGATCAAAGGTGCGCGAGGTGATCTCTTCTACCGCGTAGTGCTGGCTAAGCGCATCATCAAGCTTGAAACGGCGCTGGTTGTTAGAGAATACCAGCGTGCCGCCAGGAGCGAGCCTGGCCATGGCAAGTTCCACCAAGCGCGGATGGTCACGCTGTATATCCAGCGTATCGCGCATTTTCTTCGAATTGGAGAACGTCGGCGGATCCATAAAGATCAGGTCAAACTCGGCGTTGGCGGTTTCCAGCCAGCGGAAACAGTCATCGCGCACTACGCGGTGAAGGCGCAGATCGAGCTTGTTCAGGGTAAAGTTATCCTTCGCCCACTCAAGGTAAGTGTTGGACATATCCACGCTGACACTGTCGCTCGCGCCGCCCAAGGCTGCCTGCACGGTGGCCGTGGCGGTATAGCAGAACAGGTTCAAAAATCGCTTGCCGCGAGCCATTTCACCCAGCATACGGCGTACCGGCCGGTGATCCAGAAACAGTCCGGTATCCAGGTAGTCGCGCAGGTTGACCCATAGCCGCGCATCGCCTTCATGCACTTCAAATCGCTCACCGCTGGCGTCACGCTTTTGGTACTGGGCAGTGCCGGTTTGCCGCTCACGGCGTTTGATATATACCTTGCTAGGCTCAACACCTAACGCATCAGGCAGTACTTCCAGCGCATCAAACAGGCGCTTTTGGGCCTGAGCCAGGTTTATCGAGCTGGGTGCGGCGTACTCCTGAACGTGTACGCGGTCGCTATAGCGGTCAATCGCCAACGCAAACTCGGGCATATCCGCATCATAGATTCGGTAACAGGTTTCACCGCTCTGCTTCAGCCACTTCTTGAGGCGCTTCTGGTTCTTGCCCAGCCGATTAGCGAACATTTGCGCGTTTTCAGACACCGCAGGTGCTGCTTTAGGCGGCGCATCAGCTCTCGCACCTTCCGTCTGGGCGTCGTTACCCACCGCTGGCATACCGATATCCATCAGCAGCAGCTTGGCGTCCAGCGCGCCGTTTTTAAGCGCATACTGCTTATGCGCGCGCAGGCCCAGCCGGTGCCCCAAATCGGGGTTGCCGGTAAACATCGCTAACGTCCAACCAGGAAACAGCGCTTTGGCTTTTTCACCTAGCTGGGAATATAGGCGCACAAGCTCAGGAAGCTCACCCAACCGCTCGCCGTAAGGCGGGTTCGTGATCAACAGCCCGCTTTCTGCCGATAGCGTTTCAGGGCGAGTCAGCTGCGCAAGGCTCTGCCCGTGCAGGGTGATAAGTGCCGGAATACCTGCACGCATCGCATTGGTTTTTGCAGCCGACAGCGCCGCCGGGCTTTGGTCAAAGCCCAATAGCTGGGTTTTACACCGCTTGCGACCAATCGAGGCACGCGCTTCGGCCTCACGCTTCTGCTCAAGCCAAAGCGCCTCGTCGTGCCCGGCCCAGCCCTTGAAGCCGAACCGTTCACGGTCCAGGTTCGGCGCCTGATCGGCGGCCATCAGCGCGGCTTCAATCAGCAGCGTACCGGCACCACACAGCGGGTCGATCAACGGCTCGCCGGCTTTCGCCCGCTCGGGCCACCCGGCACGGATCAGCAACGCTGCCGCGAGATTTTCCTTGAGCGGCGCATGCCCGACATCACGACGATAGCCCCGACGGTGCAAGCTCTCCCCCGAAAGGTCGATACCAATGGTCAGGTTGGCGCGATGCAGATGCGCGTAAAGACGCAAATCCGGCGTTTTGATATCGATGGAAGGACGCTCTTGCCCGGCAAGCTGTAGCGCGTCTACCACGCCATCTTTTACCGTTTGGGCGCCAAACCGGGTATGTCGAATGTGATCGCTGCGGCCATGAAAATCCACTGCCAGGGTTTTGCCAACCGCCAAATGCTGAGTCCAGTCAATACGGGCAACCACATCGCGTAATTGCTCTGGCGTCTCAATCATCGGCTCGCGAACCAGCTGCAGAATTATCCGGTTGGCAAGCCGAGACCACAGGCATACACGGTAGGCGATGGCTTGGCTGGCGGAAAAGTACACACCAGCCACGGTGGTTTTACCAGGCGTCGCGCCTAGCGCTGTCAGCTCATCGGCCAGCAGGCCTTCAATGCCTTTAGGGCAAGTCGCCAGAAGATTTAGAGGGGCGTTTTGACTCGTTTCGGTCATAGTCATGGCAGCGCGTAACCGCGCGATATTCCTATATATGGCAAATGTATTTACATCTTATGACAATTTGGGGGTCGACAAGTGCCCCCATAATGATCTAAGAATAAAGGAGTAGCTACTGAAAACGCATGCGTTGCTTGTCTTAGTTATTAATAGACCCACGGGTCATTAACAGACTGAAGGCTTGTTTTGGTTGCCGCCTAGCCGGTTCAGCTCGTGAGTGCTAGACATTAGCGCACGGCTGGCAGCCTGCTCTTGAAGTCAGCTCTCGAAATAGGGGCCTAACGCCAAAGGCATAGTGCACTATTTCTTTTTAAAGGCTTTCATGAAAAGAGGTTAGCCAATGAAACGACAAAAACGTGACCGCTTCCAGCGGGCCTATGTTCACGGGTATAAAGCAGGTGTTATCGGCCGCTCCCGTGATGATTGTCCCAGTCAAGATGTCAATTTACGCGAGTACTGGATGAGCGGTTGGCGTGAAGGTCGCGGAGACCAGTGGGACGGTATGACCGGCATTTCCGGTATCCACAAAAACCCCATGGTTATGACCTAGCAATTTGTATATTCCATCATTTACATTTTGGAACATGGAGCCCGCTTCGCAGCGGGCTTTTTAGCTTTTCTGCCAGGCCAATCACTGTGCTTTTAATGCACGGGCACACGCATTAACCAACCCTGGCCCCTGATAAATTAGCCCCGAGTAGAGCTGAACCAAATCAGCACCCGCCGCTATTTTAGCTTTGGCGCTTTCCTCGCTATCAATGCCGCCTACTCCAATAATCGGAAGCGTTGGCAGATACTGGCGCAGTAGACGAATCACAACGTTGGAAGCCTCAAAGACAGGCTTACCTGAAAGACCTCCCGCCTCGCCAGCCTGCGGGTCGTCCTGTACCGCTTCTCGGGAAACGGTCGTGTTGGTGGCAATCACGCCATCCAGCTCGTTACGGGCAATGCTTCCCGCTACCAGGGCAACTTCCTCTTCACTCATATCCGGCGCGATCTTAATCAAAAGCGGCACCTTACGGCCCGTTTCGGTATCCAGCACTCGGCTACGCTCCCGGATGGGTTTCAACAGCGCATCGAGCTGTTCGCCAAACTGCAGCGTGCGCAACCCCGGGGTATTGGGCGAAGAAATATTCACCGTAATATAATCAGCCACCGAGTGAACAGCATCCAGGCAGACCAGATAGTCATCCAGCGCATTATCGACGGCGGTGCTGAGATTCTTGCCGATATTAATACCTACCACGCCCTGGTAATGGCGCTTTTTAACCTGAGCCACCAAGTGTTCAACCCCTTTGTTGTTAAACCCAAAGCGATTGATGATGGCGTCATGGCCTGCCAATCTAAACAGGCGCGGCTTGGGGTTACCCGGCTGCGCCTTGGGCGTCACAGTGCCTACTTCCACAAACCCAAACCCTAGAGCACCCAACGCATCCAGGTGGTCGGCATCTTTATCAAGCCCCGCGGCTAGCCCTACGCGGTTGGCAAACCGCAGCCCCATCAGTTCGACCGAATCGTCTATCGACTTACCCACCAGTGGCACTACGCCACCCACGCGGTGCAACGCGTCTAACGTCTTTAGAGCCAACCCGTGAGAGGTTTCAGGGTCAATACGAAAGAGCAGCGAGCGTGCAAGTGAGTACATCGACTAAGTCTCTTATTAAGGTGAGCGGTGCTGAGCGGCGCCGAGTATAGCGCAAACTCCCCTTTTAGCGCACGGCACTCAGCCATGACCGGTGAGTAAAGACCAAAAAACCGTGCCTGGATTGCCCAGGCACGGTTACTTTTTTCCACAACGCTTATTTCTACAGCCCTTACGCGTTTTACCTAGCTAGCGCCGCGTCGTTCAAGCTTCGCTGTCGCTTTCAGCAAGGTCTACCAGCTCACGTACGGCTACTGCAAACAGCGCAAATCCGCCTTCACTGCCACCGCGTACCTCTTCAAGCAAACGGCGCCAGCGGTTATGCAGGTGCTCGTGCTGCTCAAGCCACTGCTCAACACGTTCTGGCGTATCACGGCTGCCAGCTTCAAGCTTCAACACGCTGGTGGTAAGCGCCAGCTGCTGACGGTCGATATCATCGCGGAAGGTTTCCCGCGCCTGCACTTGCCATGCGTCGCGCACTTCCAGCTGAGTGACCTGCTGACTCATCCAGGGTAGCTCCAGGCGGCTGCCGATTTCGTAGAACACCTCAGCTACTCGTTGGGGCTTCTCGCTGGTGACGCGCGCGGCCTGAATGATACCCAACCCCGCATAAAGGCTAGGCGCTGCCGCGACGGTTGCAGCCAGCGCTTCAGGCACACCCGCTTCCTGCAGTTCATCACGACGAGCGCGCCATGCGTCCAGCTCTTCACCGCTTAACAGCTCACCCATGTCTTCTTGCAACTGGGCCAGGCGAGGACCGAAATACTCGATCGTATCCTGCGTGGTAAGTCCGAGATGCTGACGCAGGAACCAGCGGGTCGAACGGCGAATCAAGCGCATAAGATCCAGCATCATGGAGTGCTGTACCTTGCTTGGTACTTGGTTATCCAGCGCTTCGATCTGCGACCAAAGCGAGGGCAGGTTGAAGCTGTCACGGGCAATCACATAGTTACGCGCGATATCGGCCCGGCCTGCACCGGTGGAATCTCTTAACCGGCGGACAAACACGATGCCCATATGATCGACCAGATCGTTGGCGACTTGCGTGGCAACGATCTCGCGCTTCAGTCGGTGCTCATACATTTCCGGCTGATAGCGCTCGGTCAATACCGATGGGAACAGCCGCTCGATATGGCGATGAATATACGTATCATCGGGCACATCAGAGGTAATCAGATCACCCTTAAGCGTACTCTTGGCGTAGGAGATCAGCACCGAGAGCTCAGGTAAGCGCATCCCTTGCTGATTGCTGGCACGCTCTTTTAGCACCTCATCAGTGGGCAGGAACTCAAGTTCACGGTCGATCTGACCAGCGGCTTCCAGCTCACTGATAAAGCGACGGTACGGCCCGATGCCCTGAAGAGAAAGAATCTCCGAGAGATCAAGCGCCTGCGCCTGGCGATAGTTATCCAGAATCACCAGATCGGCCACTTCATCGGTCATTTCGGCAAGCAGTTCATTGCGCTGCTTGTCGGTCATGTCACCACGTTTGACCACGTCATCAATCAATATCTTGATATTGACCTCGTGGTCAGAGCAGTTCACGCCGCCCGCATTATCGATAAAGTCGGTATAAACGCGCACGCCCTTGGCGGCGGCTTCCATACGCCCACGCTGGGTAAGGCCCAGGTTACCGCCCTCACCTACCACGCGGCAGTTGAGATCAGCGCCGTTAATGCGCAGCGCATCATTGGCCTTGTCGCCCACATCGGCATCGGTTTCATCCGAGCTTTTCACATAGGTGCCGATACCGCCATTCCAGATCAAATCCACCTTGGACTGGAGCATGGCGCGAATCAGTTCATTGGGCGACAGGCGCTCTTCCTGAATGCCGAACACCTGCTGCATTTCCGGAGTAATCGCGATCGATTTGGCGCTGCGGCTAAAGATACCGCCGCCCTGGGAAATCAGCTCGGCACTGTAGTCTTCCCAGCTGGAGCGCGGCAGATCAAACAGCCGCTTGCGCTCGGCAAAGGCCGCCTCGGCATCAGGATTCGGATCCACAAAGATATGCAGGTGGTTGAAGGCGCCGACCAGCTGAATCTTGTCAGACAGCAGCATGCCGTTACCGAACACGTCGCCGGCCATATCGCCCACGCCTACAACGCTGAACAGATCCTGCTGGGTGTCGATACCCAGGTTCTTGAAGTGGCGCTTGACCGACTGCCAGGCACCGCGGGCGGTAATACCCATTTTCTTGTGGTCGTAGCCGTTAGCGCCGCCGGAGGCAAATGCATCCCCCAGCCAGTGGCCATACTCAATGGAAATTTTGTTGGCGATATCCGAGAACGTCGCCGTACCTTTATCAGCTGCCACGACCAGATAGACATCATCCTCATCATGACGCACGACGTTTTCAGGCGGCACAACGTCGCTACCGTTCAAATTGTCCGTGACATCCAAAAGCGCGCGGATAAAGATTTTATAGCAGGCGATACCTTCTTTCTGCTGGGTTTCGCGGTCAGCGTTTTCCGGCATCCGCTTACACACGAAACCGCCCTTGGCACCGACCGGCACGATGACCGCGTTTTTAACCTGCTGGGCTTTTACCAGGCCGAGCACTTCGGTACGGAAATCTTCATGGCGATCAGACCAGCGCAGGCCACCCCGGGCGACCTTGCCGCCGCGCAGGTGAACACCTTCCACCCGCGGCGAGCAGACGAAAATCTCGAACATCGGCCGCGGCTTGGGCATGCCGGTGACTTTGGAAGGCTCAAGTTTAAAGGCGATATAGTCTTTAAAGCGGCCATCCTCGGCACGCTGGTAGTAGTTGGTACGCAACGTTGCCTGGATAAGCTCCATGAAGCGACGCAACAGCTGATCATCATTGAGACTGGCAACCGCTTCCAGGTGCTCATTTAGCCGCGCCACGCACTCATCGGTATCGTGAGAATCAAGGGCCGGATCAAAGCGCAGGCGGAACATTTCCACCAGCTCCTGGGTAATCTGCGGATAATTGGCCAGTGTCGCGGCGATGTAGTGCTGCGACATGCCAAAACGGATCTGCTTGAGATAGCGCGCGTAGCCACGCAGCATCGCCACTTCGCGCCAGTCCAGTCCAGCGGTAATGATCAGCCGGTTGAAAGTGTCGTTATCAGCCTCGCCCGCCCAGATACGCTTGAAAGCTTCGCTGAAGGTTTCCCGCATTTCGCCCAGGTTAACGTCTTTATTACCGTGTTCAAGCTCGAAGTCGTGGATCCAGTAGCGCTGTTCGGGGGCATTGATTTCATACGGGCGCTCGCCAATCACTCGCAGGCCCAAGTTTTCCATCATTGGCAGCACGTCGGAAAGCGGAATCTGCGAACCGCGGTGATACAGCTTGAGATTGACCCCGCTGCCCTTTTCTTCCAGCGGCCGATAAAGCGACAGCGACAGGTCATCGCCGTTATTGAGTGTCAGCAGATGCTGGACATCGAATACTGCCGTACGCGCGGTAAACTCTTCACGATAGCTTGCCGAGAATGCGCTCTGGAAATGCTCCATTTGATGATTGGCATTCTCTTCCCCAAAGCCTTCTACCATGGCGGCCATCAGTTCATCGCGCCAGCTACGCGCGAGACGGGCAACCTTGTTCTCCAGACGTTTAAGGTCGAACTGACTTGGCGCGCTGCCGTTGAAACGTAAAATCAGCTGGATGCGCGCCAGTACCGACTCGGACAGGTAGGTATTGAAATCGCCAAAGTGGGCATCAAGCTCGTCGCATAGCAGGTTCTGAATACGCTGGCGCAGGTCGGTCGAAAATACATCGCGCGGCACAAATACCAGGCACGAGTAAAACTTGCCGCTGACGTCGGCACGAATAAACAGACGCACCTGACGGCGTTCGCGAATATCGAGAATGCCAAGTGCGGTATGCGCCAGTGAATCCGTACTGATCTGGAAAAGATCATCACGAGGATAGACTTCAAGCACCTGCAAAAGCTGCTTGCCGTTATGGCCTTGCGGGTTGAATCCGGCGATATCCATCACCGCTTTGAGCCTGCGACGCAACAGCGGAATATTGCGCGGCGACTCGTTGTATACCGTCGAGGTAAACAGGCCAAAGAAGCGGCGCTCGCCGATCACGTTGCCGTCGTCGTCATAACGGTCAACGGTGATGTAATCAGGATAGGTAGGACGATGTACCCGTGAGTGGTGGGCGCTCTTGGCAAAAGAGAGCAGTTGAGGCACCAGCACATAGTTGCCCTGCTCATCAACGCCTTCTTCGGCACGAATGCGCTCATCGTAACGCGGCTCGTCAAGGCGGAATACGCCCAGCAGGCTATTGGGGTCGCGCTGCAGCTCGTTGCCTTCTAGCAGATATTCGTCATACCCCAGGAAGGTGAAGTTATCTTTTACCAGCCATTCCAGGAAGGCAATGGCTTCTTCATGGTCATCGGGGTCGATCTGCGGCGGGCAGTTTTTTTCCAGCTCCTGGATCGTAGCAGTGATTTGCCCACAGATCGCATCGTAGTCATCAACCGCCGTGCGAACATCGCGTAATACCTGATGCAGCTGCTTTTCGATATTCGAAAGCGCTTCAGGATCGGTATGACGATCTACCTCGATCACGATCAGTGACTCGCGTGCGTCAGGCGCGTTGGCATCGCGGGGTGAGGCCAGCGCTTGCAGCTGATTCTGTTCATTGCGGGCAACGGCAAACACGGAGTTCTGAATCGCATGCACGGTGAGACCGCGGCGATTCAGCTCAATGCGTACCGAGTCGACCAAGAACGGCATGTCTTCATGCAACACCGCCACAAACGTATGGGTCGACTGCCAGCCGTTTTCTTCGAAATCAGGGTTAAACACGCGCACTTTAGGATGCTTTGCATCATGGTGCTGCAGAAACTGCCAAATGGATAGCGTGGCGCCGTACAGATCATCCAGACGACGATCGACAAGATCCTCTACCGGCACGCTTGCGTAAAATCGTCGCGCAAACGCTTCTATCGCCGTTGCTCGGTCCGGTTCCAGCCGCGCTTCCAAGCGCTCAAAAAGCTGCTTCAAAAGGTCTTGCCGACTCTCTTCACTCGCAACGTAATCCATCCATCACCTCGACTGCCGGGGCCACACTTGGCCAAAAAAACGTAGAACGATAGGCCTTTAGGCCAATATAACCACTAGCTTACGCTACCCAAGTTCATCACTCTATCCTTCTGACATGTTCATTATGGTGTATGCCACTTTCGCATCACACATCCTCTTGATTAATCTCGCGCCGCGTGAGCCATACGCCACATTCACAGTGGTGGGTGAACGGAAACTGGTCAAATAAAGCAAAACGCTCGATCTGATGCGTTTTGGTAAGCAGCGCTAGATTATCGGCAAGTGTTGCCGGGTTGCATGAAATATAGACGATCTGGTCATATTCGCTGATCTGCTCGCAGCTCTGCGCGTCCAGGCCTGCACGGGGCGGGTCAACCAGTACAGTGGAGAAGCGATATTCGTCCAACGCCATTTCGGCCACACGACGACCACCTTTTTCACCTTTGAGCGCCAGGGCAAACTCTTCAGCCGACATCCGCGCCACATGCGCATTGGTGATGTTATTAGCTTCAAGATTGACGTTGGCACTGGCCACCGACGTGCGCGAGATCTCGGTCGCCAGCACGCGCCGAAAGTTGTCGGCCAGGGCAATGGTAAAGTTGCCATTGCCGCAATAAAGCTCCACCAGATCTTCTGCCTGGCGGCCTGCGGTCACTTCCCGTGCCCAGCCCAACATTTTCTGGCAGATATGCGCGTTTGGCTGGGTAAAGCTATTCTCGACCTGCTGATAATCGAGCGCTCGCCCATCAACCGTCAGGCGCTCCCATACGTGGTCGCGGGTCAACACCAAACGCTGCTTGCGCGAGCGGCCGATAATCATGATGCCAAGCTCGGCTTCCAGAGCGCGCGCTTCCTGCTCCCAGGACTCTTCCAGCGGGCGGTGATAAACCAGTGTCACGAGCGCTTCGCCTGAGAGCGTGGTGAGAAACTCCACCTGAAAAAGCTTACGCCGCAGCTCATGGCTGGCTAAAAAAGCCTCGCGTAAACGCGGCATTAACGCATTGATGGACTCGCTTGCGACATCAAACTGATCAAGGCGTACCACACGCTTGTTTTTTGGGTCGGCAGGGTCGACCTCAAACATGGCGTAAAAAAGATCATTACCTTCATGCCATATCCGAAACTCGCAGCGCTGACGGTAATGGCTAGGCGGCGAGGCAAACACTTCAAGCGCGGGCGGGTTAAACACCGCAAAAGTGTCTTCCAGGTATGCACGCTTCTCGGCGAGCTGCTCGTCATAACGTTCGGGATGTATCACGGGGATAGCCAAGTCGGCGCCTCTTTTGTTCAATAACGGTTATTAACAATAGTTATTAATAACGGTTTTAATAACCGTGCTAGTACTGGTAGTAGTGTCAGCTCAGGCTGGAAAATACGCGGCTTAGGCGCTTAATTCCAATCGGCCTGGAATACAAAAACCATACTGGGCAAAGCCCTGGCCTAGCGCATCGGCTGACGCACTCGTGAAAAAGCGCCCATCCTGCCCTTTTTTTAACACCGGGGCTATCTGACCGACGCGCCGGGCGATGGCATCTCCAGAATCAATCCAGTTCACAGGCGTAGGTGCCAGCGCTTCAAGCCAGGGTTTGAGCAGAGGAAAGTGAGTGCAGCCCAGCACAACGGTATCCACGGGCGGCTGGGTATCGGTCGCTTGCCAAAGGGGTAATAGGGCCTGCTGAAGTCGTTCAGTGTTGGGAGAAGTCCCACCAAGCAGCGCCTCGGCTTCAAGCACCAGCGCATCTGCCGCGACCCGGGTAATAATGCAGTCGCTGGCAAAACTTTCGATAAGCTTTTGCGTATAGGGCCTGCCCACCGTTGCCCGTGTGGCCAGCAGGCCAATATGACGCGTCTGGCTGATGGCCGCGGCAGGTTTTATGGCGGGTACTGTACCAACTACGGGAATCGTCAAAGCCTTACGCAGGCCATCAAGTGCGAGCGTGCTGGCGGTATTGCAGGCGACCACTAAAACACTAGGCTGGCAGGCCTGAACAGCTGCCTGGCAAACGGCCACAATTCGAGCCGAGAGCGTGATGTCATCACGCAGCCCATAAGGCATCCAGGCGTTATCACAGGCGTAGCACATGGCTGTATCGGGATAATGGTGGCGCAGCGAACGAGCTACGGAAAGCCCGCCCACGCCGGAGTCAAAAATCAGCACGGGGCCAGCCATTACTGCCTCTTTGGCTCTTGTTTGGCCTTAGCCTTTGGTTTGAATAGATACACCTGCTTCTCCTTCAGCCGCTCATTCACGGGGCGCTAGTTTAACACGCCCCGCTAACCGCTGAAGGAAGCTCTCTTGACTAAGCTTTCTGGCTAGACCGGAGGTACTTCTGCGCCGCGTAATTCAGCATAAAGTTCCGGGTAAGCCTGCTGCAGGCGTTCAAGATCCTGCTCGGCGCCTTCAGGCAAGGCTTGCAGCAATTCCTGCATATCTTCTTGGGTAAAATGTTGATCAATCAGTGGGAACAGGCCTTCACGCTCATGACGAAGGTACGCCCGGTGCGCTTCAAGATAATCGCCCAGATCCTCTGCAAAGCGATCCATGGGCAGAATATTATCCATCAGGATCATATCGATATTGTCCGAAAGCTGCTGTAGCCGAGGCTTGAGCTTAAGGTAATCACTTGCCATCTGCTCCATCAGCGCCAGATGCTCAGGGGCTTTAGTCTCCAAGCGTTCAACGCATATACGCTCTAACGGGGCGGCAAAGCCTTCCATGTAGGCCAGAATGTAATCCACTACTTCACGCATCAGCTGAAAATTAGGCCGCTCACCCACGGCCAGCGTTTTTTGTTTAAGCTGCAATACATGGAGCATTCGCGCCATGTTGGCATGATCTAGACGCAGTTGGTTTAACATCGTGCCGTCTCCTTGGTTGTGTCATGCCGACCGCCTAACCCTTAAGTGGCGTGGGGCACGCAATCATAAGCGTGTATCACTACACTATATCCATACAAGACATGTCTATACACGATATGTCTATACACGGTATGTCTATACCGATGGCTAAGTACGCAAACCTAGTGCTTCAACCAAATACTTCTAGCGAGTACCTTAGACAAGCACTTCAAACAAGTTCTTCAAACAAGTTCTTCAAAAAAGTACTGCACATAGCACCTTCCAGTAAGTACGCTGACTAACTTCACCATGCACTTAAGGCATTACGCTAGCAAGCGTATTGTTCGTATCATTTTTTAGCGAAAGCTATGCAAAAGGTAGTCTGACAATACGCCGTTTACCATACACACTTGTAGTTACTTTGCTGCTCAACGTCTAGATTTACAACGGAAGTTTATATGGACCTGTTTGATTCTCAGCGCTCAGCGCCCAGTGATGACGCTCCCCTGGCCTACCGGATGCGCCCGCAGACGCTGGATGACTACGTAGGCCAACAGGCGCTGATGGGGCCCGGCAAACCGTTACGCCGCATGGCTGAAGCGGGCCTTGTGCGCTCAATGATTTTATGGGGCCCTCCCGGTGTTGGAAAAACGACGCTTGCCGAACTGCTCGCTCATGCCTCCAATGCTCAGCTTGAGCATTTAAGCGCGGTGATGGCTGGGGTAAAAGAGATTCGTGCGGCGGTGGAACGTGCCCAGCAGCACACTTCGCCGGTTATTCTCTTTTTGGATGAGATTCACCGTTTAAACAAAAGCCAGCAGGATGCACTGCTGCCCCATGTGGAATCTGGTCTATTAACCCTGATCGGCGCAACGACGGAAAACCCCTCGTTCGAGGTTAACTCCGCCCTGCTCTCGCGCGCCCGGGTTTACGTGCTTAAAGCGCTCGACCAAGAAGAACTGATCAGCGTGATGCGCCAGGCGCTTAGCGATGCCAAGCGCGGGCTTGGCAAGCGTAATATCCATGTTGATGACGAAGTCCTCGCAGCCCTGGCGCATGCAAGTGCTGGTGACGCCCGGCGAGCACTGGGCCTACTGGAAACCGCGTGTGATTTTACTCAGCTGGAAAATGGCCAGGAAGTGCTGCCCATGGCGGTATTGACAGATGTTATCGGTCATCAGGCAAGCGCGTTTGATAAGCAGGGTGATGCCTATTACGACTTGCTTTCAGCTATTCATAAATCAATCCGCTCATCACGCCCGGATGCCGCTTTGCTTTATATGGCGCGGTTTATGCAGGGTGGTGGCGACCCGCTGGACGTGGTTCGAAGGCTTGCCGCGATTGCCTCGGAAGATGTCGGCAATGCCGATCCGCGGGCGCTGCCGCTGGTGATAGCCGCCTGGGATGCGTATCTGCGTTTGGGCGATTATGAAGGCCAGCGTGCGATTGCTCATGCCGCCATTCATCTGGCCGTGGCGCCGAAAAGTAATCGGATTGATCGTGCCTGGAAAGCCGCCAAGCAGTTTGTCAGCCAGCAGCCTCAGGTAGAGGTGCCCACCTATTTGCGCAACGCGCCTACCAAGCTAATGGAACGGCTAGGACATGGCGAAGGCTACCGCTATGCCCATAACGAGCCGGACGGCTACCCAGCAGGCAGCGCGCATAACTGCTGGCCTGAGGACTTACCCCAAGCACGCTTTTTCGAACCCAGCGCGTTAGGCCAGGAAAAACGCTTTGCCGAGATCATGGCGTGGCGGGAAAGCCGTGACCAGGAAGCAGATCAGGCGCCCTAGGGCGCCTGATCGTTATTGCTTACCAATCACTATTCACAACTCACTAATCACTAATCACCACTAAAATTCTTCACGGATGACGTCGGTTCCCTCAGGAATATCAAAGTTAAACAAGCTACGATCAATAGAGCCGTTACGGGTAATATCGCTAAAAGTAATCATGGTTTTCTGCCCGGTGCTGTCCATCATCCACAGCTCGGTCAGGGTTTCGTTGTCAAACACCAGGCTCAGCTCTTCAAACAGCGTATCTGCGGAGCTGGGCACCAGTGTGAAAATGTCTTCGCCGCCTTCCTGGTCATATACCACATCGTAGCTTTCGGTCAGGTCCCTGACATTGCCAGACAGCAGTAGCGCCGGGGTGTGCGTTACACGATCATCCATCGGTTGCACCGTCACCTGCTCAAGGTCCGGGTCGTATAAATAAACATCGTTACCGTCGGATACCACAACCTGCGAGTAAGGGGCTTCTACTTCCCAGCGCAACATGCCCGGGCGTGAAAGCCACATTTCACCACGTGCATTCTGCAAACGCTCGCCAGCACCGTCGAGAATTTTTTGATCGAAGGTGGCTTGGTAGTTTTCCAACGGCTCAAGCCGTTCAGTCAGGCGCTCAGCGGCATCGTTCGCCCAGGCAGCCGGGGCAGCAAACGTTAAGCCAAGGGCGGCAGCCGCCAATGATAATGGTGAAGAAAGCAGAGTTTGCGTATCGCGCATAAAGATCTCCCTGGGCATACGTTGTCAGATTCAATGGACATACGCTGCCGAATTGAACCAGTACTTAAAAATCATACTGAAAAATAAGGCTGAGGACCGTCAACAACGTCCATGTGGTTAGTCAGACGCAAAACGCGCCGCAGGGTTTCACCCACGGCGCGACTTTCACGCTTATTGCACGATTACCCGGCGCATCATCAGCGCGCGGCCGCCGGTGCCAGCACTTCACGGGCACCGTTGGTTCCCATTGATGAAACAACACCGGCCATTTCCATGGCATCAACCAGCCGGGCGGCGCGGTTATAGCCGATTTTAAAACGCCGCTGCACTGCTGAAATTGACGCTTTACGGGTTTCAGTCACGAACTGAACGGCTTCGTCATAAAGCGCATCCTGCTCAGCGTCATCGCCTTCACTGCCTTCGGCTTCAAGACCGGTCAAGGCATCGGCTGAAACGCCGCCCGAAAGAATCTCCTCAATGTACTCAGGCTCTCCGCGACGTTTCCAGTCATCCACCACGCGGTGCACTTCATCATCATCCACAAAGGCGCCATGCACGCGGTTAGGCGGGCCGGAACCGGCGGGCAAGTACAGCATATCGCCGTGGCCCAGCAGGCTTTCAGCACCGCCCTGATCGAGAATGGTGCGCGAGTCTATGCGTGAGGAAACCTGGAACGCCATGCGCGAGGGAATATTCGCTTTGATCAGGCCCGTTACCACGTCCACCGAGGGGCGCTGGGTGGCCAGGATCAAGTGAATACCGGCAGCACGGGCTTTTTGCGCCAGGCGGGCGATCAGCTCTTCGACTTTTTTACCGACGATCATGAACATGTCGGCAAACTCATCGATCACGACGACAATATAAGGCAGCTTGGCAAGTACCGGCGGCGGCTGATGCATTTCCCAGGGCTGTGGCTCCCATAAGGGGTCAGCTACCTGAGCGCCCGCGCGTTCTGCTTCATCCAGACGCGCATTGAAACCGGCAATATTACGCACACCCATGGCCGCCATCAGCTTATAGCGACGCTCCATTTCGGCCACACACCAGCGCAGGCTGTTGGCGGCTTCTTTCATATCCGTCACTACCGGCGCCAGCAGGTGTGGAATACCATCGTATACCGAAAGCTCCAGCATCTTGGGATCGACCATGATGAGCTTCAGCTCATCGGGCTTGGCCTTGAGCAGCATGGAAATCAGCATTGCGTTAACGCCGACCGATTTACCCGAGCCGGTTGTGCCTGCCACTAACAAGTGAGGCATTTTGCCCAGGTTGGCAATCACTGGGCCACCGCCAATATCCTGGCCCAGCGCCATGGTAAGCGGCGAGGTTTCCTGCTGAAAACGCTCGGAATCGATGACTTCTCGCAGGCGTATCATTGCCCGATGCGGGTTGGGAATCTCGATCCCGACAGTCGGCCGCCCAGGAATGACTTCAACCACGCGTACGCTTTTCACCATCAGCGAGCGGGCCAGGTCTTTGGCCAGGTTACTTATCTTGGAGGCCTTGACGCCTGCCGCTGGCTTGATTTCAAACCGGGTGATAACCGGACCGGGCCAGGTATCGACCACTTCTGCTTTGACGCCATATTCACGCAGCCGCACTTCCAGAAGCTCAGCCATATCGGCAAGCTGTTCTTCCGTGTAGTTAGGCTGATGCGGTTCAGCAGGCGTCAGCAATTGAAGACTGGGCACCTCGCCTTCGGGCTCAGGCAACGTTTCAAAGGCTGGGCGCTGGCTCTGCAGATGCTCGACCGTCCAAAGCGTTGGACCGCTGTCTACCTCACCTGCCACGTCGTCAGCCGAGAAAGTGGGCTCGTGACGTGCAGCACTTGTCGGCATTGGCGCAGGTGCTGGCGGCGTTGGCGTTGGCGTTGGCGTTGGCGTTGGCGTTGGCGTTGCAGCCAGCATCACATCGTCTTCGTCATCTTCCCATACTGGCTCGGGCACCACTTCAGGCACGCGCTCACGACGCGGCTCGGCTGTCAGTGAAGGCTCACTGCGCACGACTTCTTCAAGCGGTTCAGCATCGCTTAGCGTAGGTTCAGAGCGAGCTGCCACAGGGCGTGACACAGCAGGTTCTTCGCTGTGCCACTCGCCACGCTGCCACTCGTCGTTATAGTCGTCGCTCTCGTCCTGCTCATCCTGTTCGTTTTGCTCATCTTCTGGCGTATCGTCAGCCTCTTCCTGGGCAAAAAAGTGCTTGGCAATGGGCACAGCGGCGTCTTCTTCGCGAGAAGCCCGCATCATCATTGATGGCTCGGCCTGCTCGCGCGCTGGCTCAACAGTGGCGGTAGGCGCTTCAGCGGCAGTCTCGTCTTCATGCTCGTGTGAAGAAAATGCAGGCACAGGCGTCGGAGCTGGTTCCTGGGTACGAGCCGAGAAGGCATCCGCACGAGGTGCGTTAGGTACCGATACGCTCGGCTCGCGAACCTCTTGAGTTATCTCAGGGGCTATCTCAGGCGTTAACTTCGGCTCGGGCTCGGGCTTAAGCTCTGGCTCTGGCTCTGGCTCAGACTGGGGCTTGAACTCTGGTTCAGGCGCTAACGCTGGCTCTGGCGTGCTGGCAACGACGGGCTTAGCTGGTGTTTTCACCGCTGGCTCTGCCGCTGCAAAAGCAGTTGCCTCCCAGGGTATGGACGTATCGGTTGACTCAGCTTTTCTCGCCTCAGAAAGCGTTTCGCTCTGGCGACTGATATCATCTGCAACGTCTGCCGAGAAGCCAGGCTCTCTGCGTTCACGACCCGAATCACGCTTGGGCTTAGGCGCCCGCGGGGGTTCTTCCGCTTTCGGTGCGGGTTTTAAAGAAGCACGCAGCGCAGCACGTTCACGACGTTTCTCACGCCGCTTTTCCCGGCGCGAGCTAAACCACCCGCCTATCCGACATAAGCGACGCCCCACTTCATCAGCCACCTGCAGCCACGACATGCCGCTGAACAGCGGGAATCCAATCAGAATCAAGGCCGCAGCAATCAGGCCCACGCCGCCGCTGCCCACCAGGGGCCTGAGCGTACCTACCAGCCCTTCGCCCAAAATACCGCCGGAGGCGTAAGGTAAAATACTGCTCGGGTGATAAAAATGCAGCGCGCCAAGCATGGTAGTGCCAAACATCAGCAGCACAAGGCCACCGGCGTGCACAGCAATGGCAACCGGATCTAATTCAAAGCGCACCTGACGCGAGCGCATCAGCCACCAGGCAGCAAAGCCAAACATGCCCGGCCACCAGAGCGCACTCGCCCCCAGGAGCGAATAAAGAACATCAGCCAGCCAAGCACCCACCGGCCCCATCCAGTTGCGAACATCCGTTTCCGGCCCCTGGTAAGACCAGCCCGGGTCTTCCGGCTGGTAGCTAAACAGTGCTAATAATAAAAAAACACACAGCGCGAGCATTATTACCACTACGCCTTCACGCACCGAGCCCTGTAAACGCAGGCCAACCCGGCGAGCTTTATCTTTCGCGGCTTTAACCCGCGCAGAAGAGGCTGAAGATGGTGCTTGACGCGAATTACGCTGCGTTCGCTTGTCTACCGCCTTATTCACTTTCAAGCGATTCTCCCTTTACACCTCAATGGCGTCTTTAATCCACTTGCGAGTTTGCATCATACCGAGCATCCTTCTGCCGTCACAGAGCTTCTCGACAAGTGCTCAGTAACAGGAGCAAATAATGCTACCTTGGCTTTCTTCGCCATATCCAATATTTCCATCTACCGCCATTGCGCTGGAATCGCCCAATGGCCTGCTGGCCGCAGGCGGCGATCTTTCTCCGCATTGGCTGGTAGAAGCGTACCGTCGCGGCATCTTCCCATGGTACAGCGATGAGGACCCCATTTTGTGGTGGAGCCCCGATCCGCGCATGGTACTACGTCCTGAGCAATTCAAGCTGCGCCGTAGCTTAGCAAAACGGCTGCGCAATGGGGGGTTTGACGTTACCCTGAATCAACATTTTGAGCACGTAATTAATGCCTGCGCCGCGCCACGCGATGAAGATACCGGCACTTGGATCACCGACGACATGTACAATGCCTACGTTACGCTTCATCGTCTAGGGATTGCGCACAGTATCGAGGTACATCAAGCGGGACAATTGGTGGGCGGCCTGTATGGTTTGGCGATGGGGCCCGTGTTTTTCGGTGAATCCATGTTCTCCAACGCGCCTGATGCCTCCAAGATAGCGCTTGCCCGTCTGGCAGGTGCCATGCAAGCCCATGGCGGCAAGCTGATTGACTGCCAAATGCATACGCCGCACCTTGAAAGTCTGGGAGCAACAACAGTCGCCCGTGAGACGTTCATCAACTATCTTGAACAGTGGCTGCCCGAAACGGCTTTTAGCGTCTCATCGTCGTTTGCTGGGGCACCATCGGTGCCTGCATCTCCATGGCTTCAGTCGATAGCAGGCCACGGCGATTCATAATGCTGGCAAAGCCTAGGTCTATTTGCCAACAGAACATTTGCCAAGGAGGCAAGCTGTGAGTAGTAATACTCCGCGTCAGCCGGTACAGGATCTGCGCTTCTTTCTTACCGTGCCCCATACTTGCAGCTATTTACCCACTAAAGAGGCGACGACACTTTTTCTTGATCCGCTTGAATCTCCTGTCACGGAGGTTTATGACTCGCTTTCACTGCTTGGCTTTCGGCGCAGCGGACGGCATTTATACCGTCCTCACTGCGAAAACTGTAACGCCTGCCAGTCGGTGCGTATTCCGGTCGAACAGTTTGCGGCCAACCGTTCCCAGCGTAAGGTGTGGCGTCGCAACGCTGATATTACCACTCGCGTGGTACCGGCGAGCTATAAAGCACGCCATTATGAGCTTTACGCAAATTATATTCGAAAGCGCCATGCCGATGGTGACATGTACCCTCCCAGCAGT
This sequence comes from Halomonas sp., assembly GCF_017983445.1. Classification (GTDB taxonomy): domain Bacteria; phylum Pseudomonadota; class Gammaproteobacteria; order Pseudomonadales; family Halomonadaceae; genus Vreelandella. The sequence goes on along the minus strand of NZ_JAGOBJ010000001.1, from coordinate 549,094 downwards.
GAACAGTACCGCACGTTTTTAACCCTGGAAGAGCCTTACGCGTACTTGCTCGAAATGTACCTGGGTGAGGAGCTGGTGGGCGTCTCGGCGTTTGACCAGCTGGAGCACGGGCTTTCAGCGATCTATACCTTTTTTGGCGTTGGCGACGAACTCGACAGGCGCTCGTTGGGCACGCTTGCCATTTTAAAGCTGATTGAGCTGAGCCATAAAAAAGCCCTGCCCCATCTATATTTAGGGTACTGGATCGCAGAGTGTCGTAAAATGCGTTACAAGCAGGATTTTTCCCCAATCGAGCGGCTGGATGGGCGCCATTGGCGGCCACTAATTTGTTAAAGCATACAAATTAACCCAGCTTTTTTGCCTTGACGACGGGCTTACGGCACAATATAGCGCTGTTTCTTAAGTGCCAGCTCTCTGGCCCTTAAATCTGAAACGGTTTTTGGTTTGTTAACTACGTAATAAACTACGTTAAATAAGTGAGGATCTGCCTATATGGCACGCGAAGATCATATTGAAATGGAAGGCGTTATCGTTGATACGCTTCCTAACACCATGTTCCGTGTTGAACTGGAAAACGGCCACGTTGTAACTGCTCATATCTCCGGCAAAATGCGTAAAAACTATATCCGCATTCTGACGGGCGACAAAGTGAAAGTGGAACTGACACCGTACGATCTTTCCAAAGGCCGCATTGTCTACCGTTCGCGCTAAGCCTTTATAACGCCTTTTCAGCCAGCACGCAGTACGGCGCCGCTACCTGTATACGACAACGCCCCGTCGAAGACAGGGCGCTGTGCATTTCTACGGCATGATTAGGCGCTACGCACTAAGGCTATCTTAGCGCCCTTTTCAGGGCGCATCCGCCATTTCAGTCTCGGTGGAGAGATGAAGCTCGCCCTCCTCCAGGCTGACATGCACAATACCGCCATGCTCTGCCAACTCGCCAAACAGAATCATTTCGGCAAGTGGTTTCTTCAGTTTCTCCTGAATCAGACGTGCCATGGGACGGGCACCCATATCCGGGTCATAGCCTTTTTCAGCCAGCCAATTGCGCGCCACATCATCTACTTCCAGCTGCACACGTTTCTCGTCTAGCTGCGCCTGCAGTTCGATCAGGAACTTGTCGACCACGTTGCGTACCACGGATGCCTGCAAGGCGTGGAACTGAATAATGCCGTCCAACCGGTTACGGAATTCAGGCGAGAACGTACGCCGGATGACTTCCATGGCATCGGTTGAGTGATCCTGATGCTGGAAACCGATAGAGCGGCGTGACGCCTGCTCGGCCCCGGCGTTGGAGGTCATGATAACGATCACGTGGCGGAAATCAGCTTCACGCCCGTTGTTATCGGTCAAGCGGCCGTGATCCATTACCTGCAATAACAGGTTGAAGACTTCAGGGTGCGCTTTCTCGATTTCATCCAGCAACAATACGCAGTGCGGCTGCTTGGTAACGGCTTCAGTCAGCAGGCCACCCTGGTCATACCCGACATAGCCGGGAGGCGCACCGATCAGACGCGATACGGTGTGGCGCTCCATGTACTCCGACATATCAAAGCGCACAAGCTCGATACCCATGATATGGGCAAGCTGCTTGGCAACTTCAGTTTTACCAACACCCGTAGGCCCTGCAAACAGGAAGCTGCCGACGGGCTTATCCGGCGACTTTAGACCGGCCCTGGAAAGCTTGATGGCGGCTGAGAGCGTATCAATTGCCTCATCCTGACCAAACACCAGCATTTTCAGGTCGCGATCAAGTTTTTCAAGCAGTTTACGATCCGAGCTTGAAACACTCTTCGGCGGAATGCGGGCAATGGAAGCGACGATCGCTTCGACCTGCTCGACATCAATCGTTCCCTTACGCGCCTCTGGCGGCAGCAAACGCTGATGTGCCCCGGCTTCGTCAATGACGTCAATGGCCTTGTCAGGCAGATAACGGTCGTTGATATAGCGGTCGGCCAACCGTGCGGCGCTTTCCAGCGCGCCATCGGTGTACTTGATTTCGTGGTGCTCCTCAAAGCGCGAGCGCAGCCCCTTGAGAATCTTGATGGTGTCGTCAACCGAAGGCGCCAGCACATCAACCTTCTGGAAACGGCGCGCCAAGGCGCGGTCTTTTTCGAAAATACCGCGGAATTCCTGGAAAGTGGTTGAGCCAATGCAGCGCAACTCACCCGACGATAACAGCGGCTTGAGCAGGTTAGAGGCATCCATGACACCACCGGAGGCGGCACCCGCACCAATGACCGTATGGATCTCGTCGATGAACAATACGGCATTAGGCTGCTTGCGTAGCTCACCCAACAGGCTTTTTAGGCGCTTTTCAAAATCGCCGCGGTATTTGGTACCGGCGAGCAGCGCTCCCATATCCAACGAGTACACGACCGCGTCGGCGATAACGTCAGGTACGTCTTCTTCAACAATACGTTTGGCAAGGCCTTCGGCTACAGCGGTTTTACCCACGCCAGCTTCACCCACCAGCAGCGGGTTGTTCTTACGCCGACGCGCCAGAATCTGTACAACACGCTCAAGCTCATGATCACGACCAATCAGTGGATCAATCTTGCCTAGCCGAGCCTGCTCGTTAAGGTTAGTCGCGTACCCGGTCAGTGGATGAGTACCGCCTTCTGAGGCACCCTCTTCCACGTCTTCACCTTCTTGCGAAGCGCCGGAAGGTGAAGGGCCGTGTCCCGCCACCTTGGAAATACCATGGGCGATATAGTTGACCGCATCGACACGGGCAACGTTTTGCTGCTTAAGAAAGTAAACCGCCTGGCTTTCCTGTTCAGAGAAAATGGCCACCAGCACGTTGGCGCCCGTCACTTCACTTTTGCCCGACGATTGAACGTGGAAAACCGCGCGCTGCAGCACACGCTGAAAACCTAGCGTCGGCTGCGTTTCACGGTCTCCGTGACCTTCAGGAATAAGCGGCGTAGTTGAATTGATAAAATCCTGCAGATCGGACCGCAGCTTGTCGAGGTTTGCCCCACACGCCTTTAAAACATCGACTGCTGAGGCATTGTCCAGCAACGCTAGCAGCAGGTGTTCGACGGTCATGAATTCGTGGCGCTTTGAGCGGGCCACGGTAAAGGCCGTGTTCAGGGTCAGTTCAAGTTCTTTGCTAAGCATGGCAGTCCCCTTTTCGCTACTACCTAGGGCGTATCGCCACCTAGGACTTGCGTCGGATCAATTTAGTCGACCGGCACTTTCAACATCGGGTACAAATGGCAGGGTTGCAAGCCTCACCGACAAATTTTTATCAACGTACTCAATTTGCGGCTTCAATATCACTCATTAGCGGGTGTTCGCACTCACGCGCATACTCGTTAACCTGATGACATTTGGTCTCTGCAATGTCTCGAGTAAAGACACCACAGGTAGCTTTTCCCTGGGTGTGTACAGCAAGCATTATCTGAACAGCCTTCTCGCTGTCCATATTAAAAAACTCCTGCAGTACTTCAATGACAAAATCCATTGGCGTGTAGTCATCGTTATGCAACACAACCTTGTACAGAGGTGGCTGTGCCAGCGCCGGTTCAGCAGACTGAACAGCAACATCTCCCTCGTCAGGCATTTCGGGTCGTGTCATACCGGCCATTACCCATAACGCTTTTGTCGTATCAAACACTAGATTAGGCATAGATTGCACTGTTGGTTATCTCAAGACTCATGAATGACCTAGCCAGCGCTAATCAACAATTGCAACCCGCAACAGTGACCAGTCAATAGCTATGACGCTCAAGTTCTACAAGGGTTCACATGGCATTAAAAATATTATACCGCAAAAGCTAAAAACCCCCGCCCACAAGCGGGGCGAGGGTTTTGCTACACGCCCGTAGAGTCAGGGCGATTCAGCATCAGCCTTTTGCAACCACCGCTAACGCTTCGTTCAGCGTTTTGCTTGGGCGCATGGCTTGACTCGCCAGCTCACCGTTCGGACGGAAGTAGCCCTGAATATCCACGGCCTGCCCCTGAACACCATTAAGCTCTTTCACAATGGTGTCTTCGTTGGCTTTCAGCTTATCAGCCAACTGAGCGAAGAGCGATTTCAATTCAGCGTCGTCATTCTGCGCGGCAAGGGCTTCTGCCCAGTAAAGCGCCAGATAGAAGTGGCTGCCGCGGTTATCAAGCTCGCCCACTTTACGCGACGGTGACTTGTTGCTGTCGAGAAACTTGCCATTGGCTTCGTCAAGCGTCTTGGCCAGCACGGTGGCGCGTGCATTGCCGAAGGTGCTGCCCAGATGCTCAAGCGACGCTGCAAGGGCCAGGAACTCACCCAGCGAATCCCAACGCAGGTGGTTTTCTTCCAGGAACTGCTGAACGTGCTTGGGGGCACTACCGCCAGCGCCGGTTTCAAACAGGCCACCGCCGTTCATCAGCGGAACAATAGACAGCATCTTCGCGCTGGTGCCCAGCTCCATGATCGGGAACAGATCCGTCAGGTAATCGCGCAGCACGTTACCGGTGACGGAAATGGTGTCTTCGCCTTTGCGGATACGCTCAAGCGATACGGCCATGGCATCGACCGGCGCCAGGATACGGATATCCAGACCGCTGGTATCGTGATCTTTAAGGTACGCTTCCACCTTCTTGATCAGCTGCGCGTCATGGGCACGGTTAGCATCCAGCCAGAAGATAGCCGGAACGCCGCTTTCGCGTGCACGGGTAACCGCAAGCTTCACCCAGTCCTGAATCGGCGCGTCTTTGGTCTGGCACATACGCCAGATGTCGCCCGCTTCAACGTCATGACTGAAGAGCGTATTACCGTTTTCGTCAGTAACCACCACGGTGCCGTCGACAGCGATCTGGAAGGTTTTGTCGTGAGAGCCGTACTCTTCGGCTTTTTGCGCCATCAGGCCAACGTTCGGCACGCTACCCATGGTAGTAGGGTCAAACGCACCGTGTTTTTTGCAATCTTCGATAACTGCTTGGTAGATGGTCGCGTAGCAACGATCCGGAATGACGGCCTTGGTGTCATGCAACTGGTCGTCAGCACCCCACATCTTGCCGGAATCACGGATCATCGCTGGCATGGAAGCGTCGATGATGACGTCACTAGGCACGTGAAGGTTAGTGATGCCTTTGTGGGAGTTAACCATCGCCATCGGCGGGCGCTCTTTATAAAGCGCTTCGATGTCACCCTTGATTGCGTCTTGCTGGTCGCTGGGCAGCGACTCAATCGCGCTGTAGAGATCGCCAATACCACTGTTGGGATTAAAACCAACGGACTTGAGCGCATCAGCATGCTTTTCAAGCGCGGCTTTGTAGAACTCTTCAACCACGATGCCGAACATAATGGGGTCGGAAACCTTCATCATGGTGGCTTTCAGGTGTAGAGAGAACAGCACGTTGCGCGCTTTGGCATCGTTGATTTCGCTGTCGATAAAGCGGCGCAAACGGCGGCTGCTCATTGAGGCAGTGTCAATCACTTCGCCTTCTAGAACGGCCAGGCTTTCTTTCATGACGGTAGTGGTGCCGTCTTTTTGCTGTAGCTCAATCTTGAGCTTGCCCGCTTTTTCCATGACTGCAGACTGCTCGCTGCCATAGAAGTCGCCTTCGCTCATGTGGGCCACGTGAGACTGAGAATCAGCGCTCCACTCGCCCATGCGATGCGGGTATTTACGCGCGTAGTTCTTGACCGATTTCGGCGCACGGCGATCAGAGTTGCCTTCACGCAGTACCGGGTTTACCGCACTACCCTTGGCCTTGTCGTAAGCCGCCTTGATGGCTTTTTCTTCGTCGTTTTTGGGCTCATCCGGATAATCTGGGAGCGGGTAGCCCTGGCCTTGCAGCTCTTTAATAGTGGCTTTTAGCTGCGGGCCGGAAGCACTGATATTAGGCAGTTTGATAATATTGGCTTCAGGCGTGGTCGCAAGCTTACCAAGCTCCGCCAGATCGTCGCTTACGCGCTGCTCATCGTTGAGCAGGTCAGGAAACTGAGCCAGTACACGCGCTGCCAGGGAAATATCACGAGTCTCTACCTCAATACCGGCAGGATCGGTAAATGCATCGATAATCGGTAACAGTGAATATGTCGCGAGCGCAGGGGCTTCGTCGGTGAGCGTATAAATGATCTTCGGCGTTTGGGACATTTTTGCGTTAACCTCTTTTCTAGTCGCTTTAGTTATAAAATCCTAAGCTACGCGGCTCATTCGACGATAGACCGTGCCGCGAAGCGCGCGGGGGCAGCGTATCAACCTTGCTGCTTTACTATCACTTCGGTGGTGTTGACGACGACTCCAGCGGTCTCGCAGGAGTATACCAGCGCTGCACTTTAACCGCATGAGAGATTGTCGACAAATCAGGCGTAAGATGTAAGAGACTTTATGAGCAGCCTATATTTACTGCATAAACCCTACCGTATGCTCTCCCAGTTCACCGATAGTGAAGGCCGGGCGACCCTCGCCAACGTTATCGAAGTGCCTGGCGTTTACGCCGCTGGCCGGCTTGATTACGATTCTGAAGGGCTTTTGTTGCTCAGCGATGACGGGGCACTTATCCATCGCATTGCTCATCCGCGCCATAAGCAGCCTAAAACCTACTGGGTGCAGCTTGAAGGTCAGATAGACGACACTGCCCTTAACGCGCTGCGTATGGGGATTACTTTGAAAGATGGCCCTACCCGCCCGGCCAAGGCCCGCTTGATTTCCGCCCCGCCCCTGGCGCCACGCGAGCCGGCCATTGATCCCAAGCGTCACCCTTCCACAAGCTGGCTGGAATTGACCATTAGCGAAGGGCGCAACCGTCAGGTACGCCGGATGACCGCCCACGTAGGGTTTCCCACGCTGAGATTGATTCGCGCCTCGATTGGCTCATGGCAATTGGGTGACCTGCAGCCTGGAGAATGGCGCAAGGAAACCCTGCATGCCCCGCGCCCGGCCCAGGCGTCCAAGCGCTCACGCAAGCCGACAACTTCGCGTAGAAAACCCTCATGAGCGCTATTCGAACCAGCGCCATTCGCAGCACCGCCGCCTGCGTTATTCAGCGCGACAATCGCTTTTTGCTGGTTGAAGAAGCCAAGGGCGGTCCCTTTACGGTATTCAACCAGCCGGCTGGTCACATTGAGTCGGGCGAAGGGCCTATGGCGGCGATTTTACGTGAAGTGCAGGAAGAGACCGCCTGGCGTGTCACGCTAAGCGGCTACCTGGGACTTTATGTCTTTCACACCGGTGACGGCCAAACCTTTCATAGCCATGGGTTTATCGCAAAGCCCGACGCGTTTCTCGATACGCCGCTGGACACTGACATTATCGCGACACACTGGCTCACGCTTACTGAAATCCGTGCCTTAAACGCACAACAGCGGTTACGAAGTCCGCTGGTACTCAAGCGCATTGAAGACGCCGTCAGCGAACGCTGCTATCCATTAAGCGTCATTCAGGAGTGAAGCGCTCGAAGCAGCAACCCCCTATCGTGTATAATCGTTGCCCAATTGCATACCACTTCAACCGAGGATGCCAATGACATCCACCAATGGCACACCCACCACCGAGACATCCGCTGCAGGCAAAGTAATTGTCGGCATGTCAGGTGGCGTCGATTCGTCCGTTTCTGCCTTGCTTCTGCTTCAGCAGGGGTACGAGGTGGAAGGCCTGTTCATGAAGAACTGGGACGAAGACGACGGCACTGAATACTGCACGGCGAAGGAAGATCTTGCCGACGCCGAAGCAGTGTGCGCCAAGCTGGGCATCAAGTTACATACGGCGAATTTCGCGGCAGAGTACTGGGATAACGTCTTCGAGCATTTCCTTGAAGAATACAAGGCTGGACGCACCCCTAACCCAGACATTCTGTGTAATCGAGAGATCAAGTTTAAGGTATTTCTTGAATACGCTGAGATGCTGGGCGCCGAGAAGATTGCTACCGGCCACTATGTTCGTGAAGGACAAGTCCGCCAAGGCACTAGCGATGTTCGCCCGCGCCTGCTTAAAGGGCTGGACGGCAACAAGGATCAGAGCTACTTCCTGCACGCGGTGCCCGAAGCGGCTATCGCCCGCACGCTGTTCCCGGTGGGCGAGCTGGAAAAACCCGCTGTTCGCGCGCTTGCCGAAGAGCACGACCTGATCACGGCCAAGAAAAAAGACTCTACCGGTATCTGTTTTATAGGCGAGCGGCGTTTTCGCGATTTTCTACAACAGTATCTTCCCGCCCAGCCCGGCAAGATCGAAACGCCTGAAGGCGATGTGATCGGTGATCACATGGGATTGATGTATTACACCTTGGGCCAGCGCCAGGGGCTGGGGATTGGCGGGCTTGCCAACTACTCGGAAGAGCCTTGGTACGTGGCGGCAAAAGATCTGGAGCGCAACGTGCTGATCGTGGTTCAGGGCAAGCATCATCCGCTGCTTTTCTCGGACACTCTGGCGACTGAAGCCATGGACTGGGTCGCGGGTGAGCCGCCGGCTCAACAAGGCCGGTTTACCGCCAAAACCCGCTATCGGCAAAGCGACTGTGGCTGCGAAATGCGCACTCTGCCCGATGGCGGCGTTGAAGTGACGTTCGATGACCCACAGTGGGCGGTCACGCCCGGCCAATCGCTGGTGCTTTACGATGGTGATATCTGCTTGGGCGGCGGCGTTATTCGCGCCATCTGGAACGCCTCGGAGACTCCCGAATGAGTAACACAACGCCCATACACCGCGCACCCGACTCGCCGTCGGTGCGCCAGGCGCTGGCCTTGGCGGGGGTGTTTCAAGCCGCCAGCCTGGTCGATGAGCTAGCCCGCACCGGCCAGGTTGATAACCGCGCCTGGGATACCCTGATTGAAGCGACCGTGGATACCAACCCGGAAAGCTTTGAAGCCATTTATGGCGGCCACCCGAATAATCTGCGGCGTGGCCTTGAAACGCTTGAGGCCCTCGTTGGCCGCAAGCAGGCCAACCCGGTGGTGCTGCGCTATGGCTTTACGATCCTGTTGGTCATGAACAAGCTGCGTACCAATAACGACATGATGGATTCCCTGGGCCAGCACCTTACCCGTATCCAGGGTCAGGCCGAGCACTTTAGCCCAACGCATGAAAACGTTATCGCAAGCTTGGGCGAAGCCTACCAAGAGACGATCTCCACCTTTAAAACACGCATTGTGGTGCAGGGCGACCCATCGCTACTGCAAAGCCGCATGATGCCCGAGCGCGTGCGGGCCTGCTTATTGTCAGGCATTCGCTTTGGGCTTTTATGGCATCAGCAAGGTGGGCGCCGCTGGAAGCTGGTATTCCAGCGTAAAGCGCTGCGCCGCGCGCTGGATAGCCTCGGCTAGAACTTTGCCTGATGATAGTGCGCTCCATACCCCTTTTCCGACTCACCTGTTCTTGAACTACTTGGAAACGACGCCATGCAACTCTCCGCTCTGACTGCTCTCTCCCCCGTTGACGGCCGCTACGGCTCCAAAGCCTCTGCGCTGCGCGAACACTTCAGCGAATTCGGCCTGATCCGTGCCCGTGTCATTGTGGAAGTCCGCTGGTTACAGCGCCTGGCTGAGCACGACCAGATCGCTGAAGTACCGCCGCTTTCAGCCGGTGCAACCGCCTTTCTTGAGCAGTTGATTCGTGAGTTCTCTCTGGACGACGCTGAGCGTATTAAAGAGATCGAGCGCACCACCAATCACGATGTGAAAGCCGTCGAATACTTCCTGAAAGAAAAAATCGCTGACAACGCCGAACTGAATGCAGTAACCGAATTCATTCACTTCGCCTGCACCTCAGAAGATATCAACAACCTTTCTTACGGCGTGATGCTGGCCGACGGCCTTCAGGCGTTGCTGCCCACCATGCACGAAGTCGCCGATGAAGTAGCCAAGCTGGCAATTGCCCATGCCGCCCAGCCGATGCTCTCGCGCACCCATGGCCAAACGGCAAGCCCCACCACGCTGGGTAAAGAAATGGCCAACGTGGCGTATCGTTTAAAGCGCCAGCTCAAGCAGATCGAGCGCGTTGAGATTCTGGGTAAAATCAACGGGGCGGTAGGCAACTATAATGCGCATCTGGCGACTTACCCCGAAATCGACTGGGAAGAGAATGCGCGGACTTTTGTCGAAGGCTTAGGGTTAAGCTTCAACCCCTACACCACCCAAATCGAACCCCACGACTACATTGCTGAGTTGTTCGATGCGGTATGCCGTTTCAATACCATCCTGATCGACTTCAATCGCGATGTCTGGGGTTATATTTCCCTGGGCTACTTCAAGCAGCGCACGGTTGCGGGCGAAATCGGCTCTTCTACCATGCCGCATAAGGTCAACCCGATTGACTTTGAAAACTCTGAAGGCAATCTGGGCCTGGCCAACGCGGTACTGAGCCACTTGGCGCAAAAGCTGCCGATTTCCCGCTGGCAGCGTGACTTAACCGACTCCACCGTGCTGCGTAACCTGGGCGTTGGCCTGGCGTACGGCCTGATCGGTTACCACGCTGGCCTTAAAGGCATCAGCAAGCTGGAAGCCAACCCTGAGCGTCTGGCGGAAGACCTGAACAACAGCTGGGAAGTGCTGGCCGAGCCGATCCAGACCGTCATGCGTCGCTACGGCATCGAAAAACCGTATGAAAAACTTAAAGAACTGACCCGCGGCAAGCGCATCGATCAGGCAGGCTTTGCCGCGTTCATCGATACGCTTGAGCTGCCAGACGATGTAAAAGCAGAGCTTAAAGACCTTTCGCCGGCAAGCTATATTGGTAATGCACAAGCGCAGGCCGAAGCGCTTACCCAACGACTTGGCAGCTTGTCATAAGCGCTGCGGCCACTCACCTAGGATACCGCTATGAGCCAACACGATAAGCCACTCACCCTGCTGGGCGATTTAACACCGGCAGATTTTTTGGCCAACTACTGGCAACAGAAACCGCTGCTGATTCGTGGCGCTATCCCCGACTTCATCAGCCCGATCGACCCCGATGAGCTTGCAGGCCTTGCCTGCGAGCCGGGCGTGGAAGCGCGCCTGGTTGAAGAAGACGGCCCTGAGGGTGCCTGGCAGGTGTCTCACGGCCCCTTCGATGAGACAACGTTTGAGCGTCTGCCTGAAGGCCACTGGAGTCTTTTGGTTCAGGCAGCGGATCACTACGTGCCGTCTGTCGCGGCGCTGATGGATGAATTCGACTTTCTGCCCCGCTGGCGGTTAGACGATATCATGATCAGCTACGCACCTCCCGGCGGAAGCGTGGGTCCGCACGTCGATCAATACGATGTCTTTTTACTACAGGCAAGCGGCCACCGTCGCTGGCAGCTGGGTGGCAAGCAGGCAGAAGATGCGCCGATTATACAGGGCGTTGATCTGCGCATTCTGGAAACCTTTGAAGTCGAGCCGGATTCTGACTGGACCCTGGCACCCGGCGATATGCTTTATTTACCGCCCGGCTGGGCACACCACGGTGTCAGCCAGACCGATGACTGCATGACCATTTCAGTCGGCTTTCGGGCGCCGTCTGCCGATGAGTCGATTACCTCTTACGCTGACTACCTGGGCGAGCAGCTGCCCGCCTCGCAACGCTACAGCGATGCGGGCATGGTTCCTGCCAGTCAGGTCGGTGAGCTGGACGACGCGGCCGTCGAGCGCATGCGCCAATTCATGCTCAAAACGCTGGATAATCCCGCGCAAATCGCTCAGTGGTTTGGCCGAGTAATGACGCAGCCCAAATACGTCGATCAAGTCGCTCCGCTTGAAGAACCGATGGATGAAGCAGCGCTGGCGGCACACCTGCAGGAAGGCGAACCGCTTCTGCATATGCCCGGCTCACGTTTTGCCTGGCGCAAGGATGCAGGCAGCGTCACGCTGTTTGTCGATGGCGATGCTCACATCTGCTCAGAAGCGCTTGCCAAGCGCTTAGCTAACCCAGCCCCCATGTACGAAGACATACTGGAGATTGAAGGAGCTGTACCGCTGCTCACTCAACTGGTTAACGCGGGTAGTTTGGGCTTTATGGGTGAAGACGAAGAAGAGTAATCATATTTATCGACCCAGCAATTAAATGTGTCAGAGCGCCGCCCCCAAGCGGCGCTTTTTTTGCCTTCGGTTTACCTTCCTGACAAAAAACGACTACATAAATGCGGCGTTTTGCTAACCCACTGTCGTCAAGTTACAACCCGGCCTGCCTCCAAGTGTCAATTGTTGGATCCTCCTTTGTCGTCAATAGTTATTGCACTGCAGCGCTATCAAGCCTGCCCAGCCACCCACTGGCTATCGACCTTTGCCGGTAAGCAGCTGGAAACGTATTCGCAAGCGCAGCAAAGCTATAAAGCAACTTACCAAGTGCTCTTGCTAAGTACTTTTGAGAAGTACTTTTGAGAAGTACTCCTGCGAAGCACTCATACGACCCTGGAGGAATCACTCATGACTGGACTGCTTAACGATATTAAAGCCATGGCTCAATTACGCGAAGCCCAACGCGGCAAGTGGGATGCCATCAAGCCTGAATACGCTGCGCGTATGCGTACCCAGAACCGCTTTCACACAGGCCTCGACATCGCCCGCTATACCGCCAAGATCATGCGTAACGATATGGCTGCTTACGACGCAGACACTTCGCAGTACACGCAGTCGCTGGGCTGCTGGCACGGTTTTATTGGCCAGCAGAAGCTGATCTCGATTAAAAAGCACTTCGGCACCACTACACGCCGCTACCTGTACCTTTCCGGCTGGATGGTGGCCGCGCTACGCTCTGAGTTTGGACCTCTGCCCGACCAGTCCATGCATGAGAAAACCTCGGTCGCCAATTTAATTGAAGAGCTATATACCTTTTTAAAACAGGCTGATTCCTGGGAGCTTAACCATCTTTTTCGTGCCTTGGACGACGCCAAAGCTGCTGGCGACAGAACCAAAGAGCAGGAAATCATTAGCAGTATCGATAATTATGAAACCCATATTGTGCCGATCATTGCCGATATCGACGCGGGGTTTGGCAACGCAGAAGCGACTTACCTGCTGGCCAAAAAGTTTATTCAGGCAGGTGCCTGCTGCATTCAGCTGGAAAACCAGGTCTCCGATGAGAAACAGTGCGGCCATCAGGACGGCAAAGTGACCGTTCCTCACGAGGATTTCCTGGCCAAGATTAACGCCGTTCGTTACGCGTTTTTAGAACTCGGCGTGGAGGATGGCGTGATTGTGGCGCGCACCGACTCTCTAGGCGCAGGTCTGACTCAGAAGATTGCCGTTACCAACAAGCCCGGCGACCTGGGTGATCAGTACAACAGTTTCCTGGATGGCGACGCTATCGAGAACGCCTCCGATATCAATAACGGCGATGTAGTGATCAAACAAAACGGCCAGCTGGTAAAACCCAAGCGTTTACCGTCCGGTCTTTACCAGTTCAAACCGGGCTCAGGCGAAGATCGCGTCATTCTAGACTGCATCACCAGTTTACAGAATGGCGCCGACCTTTTATGGATCGAAACTGAAAAACCCCATGTTGGTCAAATTGCTAACATGGTCAACCGTATCCGCGACGTTGTGCCGGATGCCAAGCTGGTTTACAACAACTCGCCCTCGTTCAACTGGACGCTCAACTTCCGCCAGCAGGTATTCGATGCTTGGGAAAAAGACGGCAAGGATGTGGCCGCCTACCAGCGCGACAAGCTGATGAGTGTTGAATATGACGATACCGAGCTTGGTCAATTGGCAGATGAATGGACGCGCAATTTTCAACGCGATTCCTCTCGCGATGCGGGTATTTTTCATCATCTGATTACTCTGCCCACCTACCACACCGCTGCGCTCTCAACCGACACCTTGGCCAAGGGCTATTTCGGCAAGGAAGGCATGCTTGCCTACGTAAAAGGCGTTCAGCGTGAAGAGATTCGCCAGGGAATTGCCACGGTAAAACACCAAGATATGGCAGGCTCCAATATTGGCGATGACCATAAGGAGTTCTTCCACGGCGATGCTGCACTTAAAGCGGGCGGCAAGGATAATACGATGAACCAGTTTGGTTAATGAGTCTTATCATCCTCATTCATTGAAACACTGGTAAACCAGGAGACCTCAAGACTCCTGGTTTTTTATCGTCATATCTGCACACTGTTTTCTTATTCACTGTCTACACTGAGATTTATGATCTTTTTGAATGATCAGTGGTCAAAGCGAACGGCTTCAGTTATCTTTTAACGAACACTGTTTCATAATTGAAGTACCTTGATATTGCCATTTGAGCTGCAACACCTTGGAGGTTTTAATGAAACGTTTACTACCTGTTGCTGCATTAAGCATCCTGACCTTAGCTGGGTGTGCTAACACCTCACCTTATTCAGGCGATGTATACCGCGGCAACCAAGCACAGACAGGCCAAAGCGTTGCTTACGGTACGATTGTTGCCATTCGTCCGGTACAGATTCAGGCCGATAGCCGTGCTGGAGGCCTGTTAGGTACTGGTGGCGGCGCGATTATTGGTGGTCTTCTAGGTAGCCAGGTGGGTGGCGGTTCCGGTCGTCAGCTAGCTACCGTTGCCGGTGCTCTGGGTGGTTCCGTTGCCGGTTCTGCAGCCGAAGATCGTGCTAACCGCGTTGCCGCCCTGGAAATGGAAATTCGCCGCGATGACGGTACCGATGTAGTCGTTGTACAGCGTGCTGACCATCAGTATCAGGCAGGCCAGCGGGTACGTTTGATTGGTAGCGGTGGCAACCTTAGCGTCGCCCCTTACTAATCATTTGCCGCTCGCTCATTATCGTTATTGATGGCGGGCAATGAGCAAATCGACCGCTTTATACACTACCGCAGTCGCTTGGATACGTTGTTAACCGTTATATGAAAAACGCCCGACCATTTTTGAATGGTCGGGCGTTTTTTATTAAAGCGTGATTATAAATCAGTGCGACATACTGCTCGCCCACTCGGCCAACTTCATGATGACCAGGCCAACAAGCACCAGCAGGATAGCCACCAGAAGAACCTCGACCGGACGTACCAGCGCAGTTGCACCTAATACAGCCAGGGTTCCTACCCATAAATAGCGGTTTGAGCCGTGACTTTTCATTACGCTGGGCAGCATTCGATCCAGACCTCGGCTGACGCCGCTGTTCCATTTCTCATTGACAAAATAGGCAATTACGCCAAAGGCGATAAGCCAGATAAGGAAAGTCGTCATAGCAAACTCCGATGAATGGAATTCAAAAAAAAGCCAAAAGTTGTCGACTTAGGGTATCCCCGGTCACCGTGTGGCGCAATACCGTGATGGTCGGGTGGGCGTAAAAACCTGGTCTACCCCCCTGACAAGCCGTGTCTCACGCGTTACCATGTTGGGACATGCACTCACCGAAAGGCTAATCAATGCAAATTGCGCAAAACTCGGTTGTCGCGTTTCACTACACCCTGACTAATGATGCAGGTGAAGTGCTAGACAGTTCCGAAGGCCGTGAGCCTCTGACGTATCTTCATGGCGCGGGCAACATTATCCCGGGTCTGGAGAAAGAGCTTGAAGGCCGCGCAGCGGGTGACAAGCTGAACGTCAAAGTAACTCCGGAAGAGGGTTACGGCGAAGTTCAAGAACAGCTGGTACAAGAAGTACCGCGTGATGCTTTCCAAGGCGTCGAAAACATTGAGCCGGGCATGCAGTTCCAAGCCCAGACTCAAGGTGGCCCGCTGATGGTAACGGTCAAGAACATCGAAGGCGACACCGTTATCGTTGATGGCAACCATCCTCTGGCAGGCGTGCATCTTAACTTTGATGTCGAGATTGCATCCGTTCGTGAAGCAAGCCAGGAAGAAACCGAGCACGGCCACGTGCACGGAGAAGGCGGCGTTGAGCACTAATGGCTCACGTTTGCTGAAAAAAGGCGGCCTGCAGGCCGCCTTTTTTGTGAATGCTCATTATGCAGTGACCCTTTCAAACCTCAGGAATCAGCACCAGTTGGCCATGGCGCACGCTGCGTGATGACGTGACTTCATCTGCAAACTGCTTGAGCTCACGCCCCTGCCCTTTTAATAAAGCGACTTCCAGACAGCTATCGTGATCGATATGCACGTGCAGTGTCGAAAGCGTAAGACTGTGATGATCGTGAGAGTGACGCGTCAGGCGCTTTGAAAGATCGCGCGCCGCATGGTCATACACGTACACAAGCGCGCCCATGCAGAGCGCTTCAGGCACAGCCTCCTCCTTCACCTGTTTAAGACCGCTACGCGTTAAATCACGAATGGCTTCCGAGCGGTTCTGGTAACCACGCTCGCGCATCAATGCATCGACCTCTTCTAGCAGCTCTTCATCCAGCGTTATCGTAACGCGTTGCATATATCTTCTCCTTGATCGTGGCTTTCAGCTATCCGCTTTTGACGAGCCCTGTATGATGTTATTGTAAAAACATCATACTCTTTCCTAAGCGGACCCCTTGCAATGCATAAGCCTACCTATGGCACTATTTTACTCGGCATACTACTTAGTAGCTTGATGATTAGCACGGCCAGTGCCAAAGAGCAGTTGGTGCTAGCCATCAGTGGCGAGCCTGAGCAGGGGTTTGATCCGCTACTAGGCTGGGGGCAATACGGTAACCCACTTTTTCAATCGACCCTGCTTTCGCGCGGCACAGACCTTTCATTACAGCCCGAACTTGCAACCGAGCGGTCACTTTCAGACGACCACCTAACGTGGACCATTACGCTGCGCGACGATGCGCGCTTTTCAGATGGCTCCGCGCTCACCGCCGAAGATGTTGCATTCACTTTCAATAGAGCGGCTCTTGCCGGGGGCCGCGCGGATCTGAGCGCGTTACAGACTGCTGCGGCGATTGATGATCACACCGTAACACTGACCTTGCACAAGCCACGCATCACGTTTATCGATCAGCTCCTTACCTTAGGCATCGTGCCCAATGCTGAACGCGAAAACGGCTATACGGATAGCTATGGTCGGCATCCGGTTGGCTCAGGCCCTTACCAATTAGTAGAGTGGCAAGAAGGCGAGCAGCTTATCGTCAAACGTAATCCCTACTTTTACGGGCAAGCGCCTACGTTTGAGCAGCTGGTTTTTCTATTTACCGGCGAAGACACCACGCTAAGTGCCGCCCATGCGGGCGGCGTCGATATCGCTGCGCTACCTCCTGCGCTGGCGGCTAACCTGCCTTCGCATATGCAGCCTGTTGTTATGCAAAGCGTCGATAACCGGGGCATCATGTTTCCCATGCAGCCTGCCCAGGGTGACCGCGCGCCCTCCGGCGCTTCCATTGGCAATAACGTAACCGCCGACCTTGCCATTCGCCAGGCAGTGAACCTGGCGCTTGATCGTCAAACCCTGGTCGATGTGGCGCTACATGGATACGGCCGTCCGGCATTCGGCCCGGCGGATGGGCTGCCCTGGAGCCGCAATGACGAATATATTGACGGCCCGGATCTTGAACAGGCCGCCAACATTCTGGAGGCAGCTGGTTGGCAACGCCGTGACGACGGCCTGCGCTATAAAGATGGCCAGCCCGCCCGCTTTCGACTTACCTACCCATCAAGTGATAGTACCCGGCAGCTACTGGCAGAAGTAAGTGCCGAAATGGTGCGCCCCTTGGGTATCGATATGCAGCCTACAGGGCGCTCCTGGGACGAGATTCAGCGCCAGGCTTTGCACCAGGATGCGGTCGTCATGGGGTTTGGCAGCCAAAGCCCCCAAGAGGTTTATTACCTGTATCACAGCCAGCATGCGGGTAACGGCTTTTATAACAGCGGCTATTACGCCAACGCCGCGGTTGACAGCCACCTGGAAGGCGCTCAGACGGCGGCCAGCGCTGAAGAAGCCCATCATTTCTGGCAGGCAGCCCAGTGGGATGGTGAAACCGGTTACGGCTCTCGCGGCGACGTCAGTTGGGCCTGGATGATCAATCTTTCTCACGTTTATGCCGCCGACACGTGCCTCGACATGGGTGAATTAGGCATCGCTCCCCACGGCCATGGATGGCCGGTTACGGCCAACCTGCTTGACTGGCGCTGGACGTGCCATTAGGCCTGCTCATCGCACGGCGCCTGCTTCGCCTGGGGCTTGTGCTGCTCTGCGTGGCGGCAGTGTCCTTTAGCCTTATGATGGCTTCCCCGGTAGACCCGGTTGATGCCTACCTTGGGCCGCAAATGGCTCAGGTTAGCCCTGAGCAGCGCGAACTGATCGCCCAACGCTGGGGATTTAACGACCCTGCCCCCTTGCAGTTCGGCCGCTGGCTTCAACAATTGGCCAGCGGCAATCTGGGGGTTAGCCATATCTATAACCAGCCAGTGAGTGAGGTCATCAGCCAACGCTTTACGCGCTCAATCGCCTTACTGGGCAGCGCCTGGTTACTGTCCACCCTGCTAGGCTTCACTCTGGGCGTTATCGCCGGGGCTAAAGAACGCTCACCGCTTGATAAGGTGATTAGTACCTACGCCTATATTACCGCCTCAACGCCCACCTTCTGGCTCGCCATTCTCAGCGTTATGCTTTTTTCTGTGTATTTAGGCTGGACACCGGTTTGCTGCGCAGGTCCTACAGGGGTGTTGAGTAATGAGCTAGACCTTCTCACACGAGCTCACCATTTGGCTCTGCCGGTTATTACGTTGACGCTGCTAGGCACGGCCTCTATCACGCTGCATACCCGGACGCGCATGCTTGAGCTGATGCGCTCAGAGATTGCCACCCACGCCTTTGCCCAAGGCGCTAGCCGGGTGGATATCGCTTGGCGGCACGGCGTGCGTCATGCAAGCCTGCCAGCACTGACACTGGCCTTGGCATCGCTGGGTGAGCTATTCGGCGGCTCGATTTTAATCGAGCAGGTGTTTGCCTACCCAGGCCTTGGCCAGGCTACGGTAGAGGCCGGACTACGTAGCGATGTGCCGCTGTTATTAGGCATTGCACTTTTTACTGCGGTATTTGTTTGCACGGGCAATATGCTGGCGGACAGTCTTTACCAGCTGATTGACCCGCGCATGCGCCGGAGGCGCGTATGAAGGCTTCCCACCATTTACGCCTGCATGCTATCGCGTACGCGGGTATTGCGGCGCTACTCTTGATAGTACTGCTTTCAAACCATTGGTGGGCTGCAAAGCTGGCGAGCCATATGCAGTTTGAGGCACGCCTTCTACCCCCAAGTGCCGCACACTGGCTGGGAACGGACGCACTGGGGCGTGAACTTTGGGCACGTACGCTTGCCGGGCTTGGCTTGAGTTTTTGGGTGGGCTGCCTGGCAGCTCTATTGGGTACGGCCATTGCGCTAAGCCTCGCCATATTGGCAATGCTTTCCCCCCGCCTGGATGCCCTGGTGCAGCTATTGATCGATACGCTGCTGAGCGTGCCTCATCTTATCTTATTGCTGCTGATTGCTTTTGCGCTTGGCGGCGGTATGCATGCGGTTATTATCGCGGTAGCGACCACTCACTGGCCCAGTCTTGCACGGGTGTTGCGCGCTGAGTTACTACAGCTGCGCCATGCGCCCTATATCGGTATTTCACGCGCGCTGGGCAAATCCCAGGGCTTTATCGTGCTGAATCACTTCTTGCCTCATGCGCTGCCGCATTGCCTGGTTGGTGCGCTGCTGCTGTTTCCGCATGCGATTCTGCACGAGGCCGCGCTGACGTTTCTGGGCGTCGGGTTAAGTCCTAGCCAGCCAGCCATTGGCATTTTGCTGGCCGATGCCATGCGCTACCTAAGTGGCGGCTACTGGTGGCTGGGTGTTTTCCCTGGGCTGGGACTACTGCTGATGGTGCTCAGCATAGAGCGCACGGCAACGCTGCTACATCGCGCGCTCTCACCATAAGAACTTCTCTCCATCAGAACTTCTCACCACAGGAACTTCCTCGCCATAGGGTCTTTTCACCAAAGGAACGCTACATGTTACGCATTGAGCAGTTAACCCTAGAGCTTCCCTACTATCCACGCTGGTGGCAGCGCCGCTTTGCAACGCACCTGGATCAGCTTTCGTTTAGGGCGATGGCGGGCAGTCTACACGCGGTAGTTGGCGCATCAGGGGCGGGTAAAAGTCTGCTGGCGCATACCATCATGGGGTTACTACCTGCCGATGCGCGGCTAAGCGGCCAGTGCTTTTATCAGGAGATGCTGCTGGATGCCAAGCGCCAGCGGCACTTGCGTGGCCGTCATCTTGCGCTAATACCTCAGTCCTTAAACGCGCTCGACCCGCTGGTACGTACCCAACGTCAGGTCAGCTGGGCGGCAAACCGCGCGGGTCTTGGCCAAAAGGCCGCCTGGCAGGCCGCCGGGCAAGCGCTGGACCACTACCAGCTTAATGATCGCGCAGGCCGCGCCTACCCCCACGAACTATCGGGCGGAATGGCGCGTCGAGTGCTCACGGCCATGGCTCATGTCGGCCAAGCGTCTCTTATTATCGCCGACGAACCCACCGTTGGCCTGGACCCCGCTCAACGCGATCGAGTGCTCAGCGCGCTACGTTCACTTACCCATCAAGGCAAGGCGGTGATCTTGATTACCCACGATTTACGCCATGTGCTGCCCATCGCCGATCACGTAACTATCATGCATCAGGGCCGCAGTGTTGAAACAGCCCCCGCCAACGCCTTTACCGGTATGGGTGAAACCCTTAAAAGCGCTTACGCACAGGCACTTTGGCAGGCCCTGCCGGACAATGCCTTTAGCACTTCAGAAATACTGCACAAGAAGGAGGAGAGCGTTGCTTGAAGCCTGCCAGATAAGCCTTGCTTTCAAGGCACAGCCACTGCTGTTGAAAAGCCTTTCAATGGGTGTAAACGCTGGCGAATGGGTGGGGCTCAGCGGCGATTCAGGCGCGGGAAAATCCACGCTCGGCCAGTTGCTTGCGGGCTATTATGCACCCCGCAGTGGGCGTATTGTAGTGGATGGTGAAAAGCTGCCAGCCCGCGGCTTAAAGCCGGTGCAGTGGTTGCCCCAATCGCCGGAGCTTGCGGTTAACCCGCGTTGGCGAGTAGGTCGCGTGCTGAACGAGGCGTGGTCGCCGCCTGATACGCTGTGCCGTGCTTTCGGCATCAAGCCGGACTGGTTAAAGCGCCTGCCTGGAACGCTTTCCGGCGGCGAACTGCAGCGTATCTGCGTACTGCGGGCTTTAGCACCTGGAGTGCGCTATTTGATTGCCGATGAAATCTCAACGATGCTTGACCCGATTACCCAGGTAGAGCTTTGGCAAGCGTTAAAAGACGAGGCGCAAACGCGAAAGCTTGGTGTTTTGGTCATCAGCCATGATAAAGCCTTGATCAAGCGGCTTTGCAACCGCCATTATCATCTCAAGAGCGGTCAATTAGAGGTCAGCTGAGATATTTAAGACCGGATTCAAAGTCTGCAGCGGCGCTCGAAGCGGCGCATACCCAGCGTAATCATCAGGGTGACGCTTAGCAGTATCCACGACCCCCACGCGATGCCTGTCCAACCGGCGCCCTGCCAGAAAGGCTCCAGCCAGAAACCGCCTAGGCTTGCACCCACATAGTAAAACACCAGATACAGAGCCGAAGCGCTGCCTCGCGCCCCCTGGGCGTAACGGCCCACCCAGCTGGAGGCAAGTGAGTGAGCCAGGAAAAACCCAAACGCGTTTATAGTGAGGCCTAGAATAATCAGCACCAGCGAATCATTCAGGGTAACGGCGGTACCTAGCATTAAAATCACCACGCCAGCCATCATGCAGCTAGCGGGGGAATAACGCTGAGCCAAGCGCCCTGAAATGGTCGACGCAAATGTACCGCCCAGGTAGGTTAAGAAAATCAGCCCTAGCCCACTGGCAGCCAACTGGTACGGCTCGACAGCCAGGCGAAAAGTGATATAGCTATATTGATTGATAAAAATCAGGAAGTTGATGCCACCCAGGCAATAGGCGGCGAGCAACACTGGGGTGCGCAGATGCCCGGCTATATCGGTCAGGGCACGGCGCAGTTGAAACCGCTTGGGAGTAAACGCACGACTATTGGGCAGCAGGCGCCAGAAAATAGCGCAGCCCACCAGGGTCATCGCCCCTACCGCAATAAACGCAGCGGAAGACCCGCCCACTTCTGCCGCTGCACCACCGACAATCCGCCCACTAATGCCGCCCAAGGTATTGGCGCCAATATACAGCCCCACCGCACTGAGCAGCGCGGGTTTCTCAAAGGCGTCGCCCATCCAGGCAATCGCAACGGCGGGCAAACCGCCCAGGACAAACCCCTGAATCAGGCGCAGCGCAAGCAGGCTTTCAAAGTTCGGTGCAAATGCCAAAAGCAGCGAACAGCCACCGGCCAGCAGCAGCGTAATTCGCATAATACCTTCACGGCCTATCGCATCGGAAAGCGGCCCAAACACTAAAAGGGCAAACGCCAGCGACAAGGTAGCGACCGACATCAACAGGCTAACGCCTAGCGTCGATACCTCGTAGGCGGTTTTAAGCTCAGGCAGTAATGGCTGGGGAACGTACAGGTTAATAAAAACAAGAAATGACCCTAAACATAGGGCCATCGTTGCTCGCCACCAAGCCGGTGTTTTATCTGCAATCATGCCATCCCTAAGCGTAAGCAGCGTGATCAACCAACCTCACGGCGTAAAGTTACTGCCCAGATAAGCCAGATTGGTTGGCTCCAGTGCTCGCCGTGACTGCCAGTAATAACGCTGCCAGTAACTGTTATCCAGACTGGAAATAATCACCCCTTGCGATGTAGACGCATGTAAAAAGTAACCATCGCCTACATAAATCCCCACATGGTTGTTGCCGGGGGGACGGAAGAACACCAGATCGCCCGCCTGCAGCTCTTGGCGGTCGATCGAGCGTCCCTCATGTACCTGATCGTAAGTCGAACGGGGTAATTCTAGACCAAACGTATCGCGAAAAACATTGCGTACCAACGCTGAACAGTCGATGCCTCCCGCTGAAGTCCCACCGATGCGGTAAGGCGTCCCGGCCCATCGCTGGTGTTGCTCCATTAGCGCTTGGCGTACAAACGTAGGTGGAGGTGTCTGAAAACTACGTAACTGTGCAACAGAATTATTAATGGGTGACATTTGTGGGGTAGAACCTTTTGTCATCCCTGGCAGTGTCATCGCGAAGTAATCTTCAGGGGGCTCAATGGATTGACGTGAAGAGCCTGCACAACCAGAAAGATAAGCAACGACAACACAAACACTTACAACACGGACAGCGGTCACAGCGGGGTGTGGCAACGCAACCATGCGATTAACCTCGTACTATTATGGAAAGGGTATAAGTAATAACACGCGGTAGACTATAAGCTAGGTCGTACATGGTTGGCGAGCCTCAATGTAGTGTTCGCTGATCACCCGGCAAGGTGTCAATGTGTAATGGCGCAAAATGGCGCGGCTTATTGCCCGGGAAATCGAGGCTGGCCCAGGGCCCGGCAAGAATCGGTGCCCCACAAACCCAGGCCACCATGGCTTGACGAAATCCCGCTAGAAAACTCTCGCGTTCCGGCGTTTCACCCATAAAAAATGAAAACCCAGCATACATACCTGCAGCATACTCTTGCCAGCCGGCGTAGTGATCGGCCGCTAGCTGATACGCACGATCCAATACCTCAGCAAATCCCTGACGTTCCAACCAGCCCAGCTGCCGGGCAGCAATGGCCAAATCAACCAGCTGGGCAATATCCCACGCGGCCATGTCAACATCATTACAATTATCTTCGTTTGCCTGCACGCGGCGCAAGCGCAGCAGGTGATGACGCTCCTCTTCAGCGCAGTCACCCGACTCTAAAATGGCAATTTCAGCTTTTAGGCGCTCCGGGTTCAGCGTGTAAGGCGCGTAGTTGATCTGGTATTCCTGGCGATCGCCGGCATCGAGCATAAACGTCAGGAACTCTTGCATATCGGCGGCGCTGGTCAGGTGATAATGACTCTCGACCCATTCGCGAATATCGTCACACTCGCGCGGGCTTTCAAGCTGGGGCTCGCACCATACGGCGCTATTAAGCGGCCCGACCAGCGACATAGCGGTAAAGTGCGTCAGGGTCGGGCGTCCACCCGGCTCACACCAGGCATCATGCTGCCAGTCAAGCCAGTAAAACAGGCTGCCCGGATCATCCAGGTGCCAGGCGATTTCATTGATCAACGAGTCGTGTTCAGGCTCGGGCAGGCAGCTTTCCCAAGCAAACCAAGCTTCCAGCAGCCGCTTGGGATTGGGGTAAAAGCGGCACAGGCAGCTGCGCAGCGCGCTGGCGTAAGCCAACAGCGGCTCGCGTTCAAACAGATCGCTATCCAGAGCCATGTGCAGGTAAAAGGCGAATTTTTCCGCCATATGAATGGTCGCCGCATGGCGGCTAACGCCTTTTACAGCATTACGCTGCTTCAGCTCATCTGGCGTGGGCTGGCCAAACAGGGTTTGCGAAGGTGGCCATACGCTATGCACCGCATCGGCCGCCAATTGATTAAGGTGGTGGGCCTGAGCAGGCAGCCAATAGCGGGCCAATACCTGCGGTCCTTCATCGGCATGCAGGCTAAGCGATTCCTGCAGATAAAGGGCAGCGTCAGCGCGGCGCTGCTCATCGATAGGGGCGCCTGGATTTAGCTGGCGCAGCATGACGTCGGGTTCGCGTACTCCAGCAAGCGCCAACAGCCAGTGATGCGGCGTATTGCGCCACTGCTTAATGCGCTGCTGAGAGGCTTGGCGAGTCGAGTCGTTAAGCAGCGTCGTGGGTGGCCGCTTCCATGGGCTATGCGGGGCGTTGATCAGCAGCACGTGATGTGCATTGGGCGTCATATTACGCCGATCAACACCTTCAAAGAGGCTCTGCCCGCGCATATAGGCTTTCAGTATGGCGTGCCAGTCATGGTAGCGGTGACTGATAAGATCTGCCGCGTGGCACGCCAGATCATCCGCTTCGGCCTGGGTTAACCAGCCGCAGCAGGCGCCCGCCCAGGCAATTTCCACTAGCCGCAGCCAATCCCACGCGGCCCATTCGAGCGGCTCGCCCTGGCTTACAAACGCATTGAGTACGGCGGCATAGGGCGAGTCTTCGATTTCATCGTGCTGCCAGGCAAGACGCTGGGCATTATCCATCGCCAGCAGCTCACGGGCTTCAATGTCCCAGCGCTGACGTTCACCCTGCGCGCTCAGCCATAGCGCTACTTCCAACAGCTGCTCACGGTCGTTGATCTGCCAAATGCGCTCAAGCCATTGGTCGGCGTCCGGCCAGTCAGTCTGGCTTGCCGGATAGCTGATCACCGGACGAAACAGCGCGCCTAAGCGCCATACCTGGGCTTCAGGTGCCGTAGGCCATACCGAGGCCGGCGCCGACAGCTGTGCCAGCGCCTGCTCAAGCATTTCCCAGGTGATACCTTCACCTTCGTTTTCGAGTGAAGAAAGCGCCTGACAGGCATCGATAAAACGGTCGTCAGCGCCTATTTCCCACCCTTTGGCCCCCAGTACACGGCGTAGCTCTGAAAGCCAGGCGCGTAAATCGCTGTAGTCAGCGGTAATGCGGCGAATGACATGGTGCGCCCACGTTCTTGCCTGTTCGGCCTCAAGCCAGCCTGCCGCTCCGGCAAGCGCCGACCATTCCAACGCACCCAGCAAGCGGTCGGCTTGCCCTGTCGAGGCGCCTAACGCATGAAAGAGCTGTTCCGCCAGCTCATTACGGCTGGTAATCCCCAATTGCAGCAAGCGCTGCTCTGCCGCTTGCGTATCCACCGAGAGCGGATGCGGAGTAAATGCCCAATCACAGAGCACCAACTGTTGGGCCCACCAGGCGTTTAACGCGTCGACCAAGAGACACCTCGAAAGCAAAAATCTACCAGCAATGCGCTAGAGCAAAGCGCCTTAGTGTAACGGAAAGTGGTACCAAGACCGATAGCTAAACCTATCTATTGTCGTAAAACCTATTGGTCTAAAACCTATTGGCCCAAAACGACGCTGCCCGGCACAGGGCCGGGCAGCAATAACCATGTAAGCTAGTCGATGCTAAGCTTTTCTAACCTTACTAATAACCCAGAGCAGCACTACCGCCCCTACCGTCGCGGTGACCAGTGAGCCAATAAAACCGCCCGCCTGCAGACCTAACAAACTGAACATGAAGCCACCGAGCACAGCACCGACAATACCTACGCCGATGTTACCTAGAATGCCGAAACCGCCGCCGCGCATGATGTTGCCAGCAATCCAGCCAGCTAAACCACCAATGATTAACCAAGCAATAAAGCCCATAGTGCCTCCTTGATATCCACTTGCCAGGGTTTTACGTACGTGTTTTACCTACAAGTCTTGCTTGTCCTACCATAGCACACAGCGCGACAATTCTGCCTACTTTGATGCAAACCCTTTTGATGCAAACTCTTTTAAGGAACGTCGATGACCCCTGATTCTCTTGTTAACCTCATTGCCCAAGTAGAAGGCCAGCAAACGGCTAACTGGGAAGGGCGTGACGTAGCGCTTTTCAATATGCCCTGGGGTGAGCTTGCGATCAGCCTGCAAGGCGCTCAGGTGCTGCATTTTCGTCCAGCGAACGACAGCGGCTGGCTGTGGGTAACCCCGACATCGCAGCCCTTGCCCGATGTGATACGTGGGGGTATCCCACTCTGCTGGCCCTGGTTTGCCGACGAGCGTTATGCTGATGAAAGCCCTGAGCGTAACGGCCCGTTCCACGGCCTGGCCCGCCAGGCTGCGTGGCGCCTCGATGCGGTTGACGAGCACGCGGAGGGCATCGAAGTACACCTTTCCCCGGTGCAAGCCTTACACAGCCAGCTCACCGCACGCGTGGTCATTCAGGCGAACGCCCAGCGCCTGAACGTTGAGCTGATCAGTGAAAACATCGGCGATGCACCGGTAAAAACCAGCGGTGCGCTGCACACCTATTTAGCCGTTAACGACATTCATGACTGTCGACTGGAGGGGCTGGCGGGAGCACGCTACCTAGATAAACTGCGTGACTTTGCCGAATCCGAACAGCAAGGTACGCTTGCCATACACGGCGCCATCGACCGGATTTATCATAGTAATGAAGCAGTGACGCTTAAAGATGGCGTACGTAGCCTGCGCGTTGCCAAGCAGTCAAGCGACTCAACGGTCGTATGGCACCCGAATACCGAACTACCCAGCGACACGCCAGCCGATGCGGCACGCCATTTTGTGTGTATCGAGTCAGCCAATACGCGCCTTGACCCGGTATGGCTGGTACCTGGCGCGCAGCACCTGTTGGGGACAACGCTTAGTCGCGGTTAATGCACGGTTCATTAACCCTTCGCTATGCTGTTCACTAGGCAAGCCACTTTACGGCTTAATAATCAGACAAAGGGAATGCCAGATGCGCCAGCCGTTAAGCCGCGAACTGAGTAATCTACTGGAGCGAGGCCGGGATCGTCAGCTGCGCTTAGCGGTAACGGGGCTATCACAAGCGGGTAAAACAGCGTTTTTAACCTCGCTGGTGAACCAGTTGCGCCACGCGGGTGTGGAGGCGCAGCTGGATCTTTTGCCCGCGGCCCGTGAAGGCCGCTTACTGGGCGCTCAGCGGCTTAATCAACCGGACTTGGGCATCCCGCGCTTTCCCTATGACCCCGGTATGGCGGCGCTGCGCGATACGCCGCCGCGCTGGCCGGAACCTACGCGCGGCATCAGCGAGCTGCGCCTGCAGCTGCGCTACCGCCCGGCCCAAACCGGCTGGTTTGCACCGGATATAGCCCACTTAACGCTGGATTTGTTCGACTACCCCGGCGAATGGCTGCTTGATCTGCCGCTTCTTCAGCACGATTTTTACAGCTGGTGCCATGCCCAGCCTTTGCTTGAAGGCGAACAGCGGCGCGCCCTGTTTAGTGAATGGCTGGACGCCGTTAAAACGCTGGACCCGACGTCTGAAGCCGATGAAGCGCAGCTGGCCCACTTGGCTGAGGCCTACGCCCAGGGGCTTCGCCGTGCCAAGCAGGCGGGCTTTTCAGACCTTCAGCCAGGGCGCTTTTTACTCCCCGGGGAGCTTGATGGGGCGCCGGTGCTGCAGTTTTTCCCGCTGCCTCATCTTGATACGCCCAAAGAGATGCTCGACACCCTGCCTGACAGCAGCCTTTATGCCACGCTAGCAGCGCGCTTTCGCTACTATCAGCAGCAGGTGGTACGGCCTTTCTACCGGGATCACTTTCGTCGCTTTGACCGCCAGATTGTGCTGGTCGATGTGCTTGGCGCGCTCAATGCCGGGCCCGAACGGTTTGAGGATCTATCCCGCGCGCTGCGCCAGCTGATGCAAAGCTTTGATTACGGCAAACGCAGCCTGCTGTCGCGGCTGTTTGCGCCTAAAATAGACCGCTTGGCAATTGCGGCCACGAAAGCAGACCATGTCACTCCGGATCAACATGGCAATGTGGTTCAGCTACTTGAAACGCTCTTGGCCGAGCCGCTTAAAGACCTGCGCTTTGCCAACGTGCCGGTAAAAGCGCTCTCGATCGCTGCCATCCGCGCCACCGAGGCGCGCGAAGTGCTCCACGATGGTAAACGCTCCGCCGCACTGCGCGGCACAACGCTTGAGGGCGAAGAGGCGCTGGTTTACCCCGGCGACGTACCGAGCCGTTTACCCAACGCCGATTTCTGGAAACATCAGGGATTCGATTTCCCCGGCTTCCGACCCATGCCCGCCACTTCAGATGCGTTGACCCATATCCGAATGGATGCCGCCATTGACTGGCTGATTGGAGATAAGCTCGTATGACCGACCCTCAGCCACGGCGTAACTTCCGCCTTAATGATACGCCTGAAGACCTAGTCGAACAGGAAGCCAGCCTGCGCCAGCGCCAGCGTTTTGAGGCAACTGACGCCCATCAGCCGCTAATCACCGCAGCCGAAGAGCAGGCTCTGCCCACAACGAGCCTGGGAACGCCGCGCAAGCGACGCTGGGGGTTGATGTTTGCCTTAGCGGGGGGCGCAACGCTTGGCACTATCGAGTTAGTCACCGGTATTCCCGAGGCGCTTTCCCAATCCCAGTGGATGACCATGGCGTGGCAGCTGTTTGGTATCGGCCTGATTGGTATTGGCGGCATTTCAGTGCTCAAAGAGCTCGGCCGGCTCGGCCGCTTAAAGCGCCATGACCGGCTGCGCAGCGACCTGGCTGAACTGCCACAAGGCTCGCCCCGCCAAGCCAGAAAAATGGCCGAACAGCTACGCCAACAGCTTAAACTCTCAGACGACGACCCGCATTGGCAGGCCTTTCAGCGCGCCTGCCAACCGCACCATAACGGTGAAGAAATTCAAACGCTGCTGCGTCATCATTTGTTGGCACCACGCGACCGCGAAGCCCAGCGTCTAGTGACACGTATGTCGGGAGAAACCGCGATTATGGTGGCGATCAGCCCGTTGACGCTGGTCGACATGGCGCTGGTGGCTTGGCGCAGCCTTGTGATGGTGGATAGGTTATGTCGCCTGTACGGGCTGGAGCTTGGCTATGCCAGCCGCCTGCGTCTTTTCCGCAACGTGCTGCGCAATATG
This sequence comes from Halomonas sp., assembly GCF_017983445.1. Lineage (GTDB taxonomy): Bacteria > Pseudomonadota > Gammaproteobacteria > Pseudomonadales > Halomonadaceae > Vreelandella. The sequence continues at coordinate 519,805 of NZ_JAGOBJ010000001.1, read as the reverse complement.
GCCTTTGCCGGTGCCAGTGAGCTTGCCACTGATGCCAGTATGGATATGCTATCGCTACATTTAGCCGGCAGGCTTTCGGCCCGGGCGGGCCAAGGGCTTGCCACCGGGTTATTGAGCGCCCGCTTAGGGCTGCGTGCCCAGCGGCTGTGTCGCCCAGTGGCGTTTACGCCTGAAGAGCAGCCTAAACTGGCTGATTTGCGCCAGGACTTGTGGCGGCAGATCAAACGCCTGGATAAAGAGGCCGCGCCTGCTGCACGACCTCATCAAGAGCGCTAATTTAATCTAACCCAACCTAAGCGCTGACCGGCAGACCAAACCGCTCGCGCAGCAGTACGGCCACCGCCGCTTCACCATGGTGGCCTATCTGCTTCGCAGCACTCAGCCTGCCCGCCATCTCCGGGTGCGAGTTGACCATAAAGTGTGGCTCGCCAACGAGGCTGAGCATTTCGACATCGTTCAGGTTATCGCCGAAGGCCAGACAGTTTTCGGGCGCGATGGATATCCGCTTGAGCAGCGCCGAGAGCGCTACGCCCTTGTTGACGCCTCCAGCCATGATTTCCAGCGAATCACTTGTCGAGTAGGTGACATGCAGCGAGTCGTCACAGCTCTCACGAATCAGGGCTTCGATCTTGCTCAGTTCCTCAGGCGCTCCACCATAAAGTATCTTGCCAATGCCTTTGGTGGGCATTTGGTCAGGCGGAACGACCTGATAAACAAAGCCGGTTGCAGCATGCATTTCCAGGTGGCGAGGCGACTCTGCATCGATATACCAGGCGTCATCCAGATAAAGGCTCAGGCGAACGCTTTCCGGGCGTGGCAGCTGAATGAGGGTGGCGGCTTGCTGGGGAGCAACATGGTTGGCATCCAGCAGCTGATCCTCAGGGTCGTGAGTATAAGCACCGTTACTGCTGATCAGGTGGATAGGCACATCGAGCTGGTCTCTAAAGACACGCATATCGGCATAGTGTCTGCCGGATGCCAACACCAGGTGATGGCCCTGATTCACCAACGTTCTCAATACGTCGATGGTGTCTGCGTGTAAGCGATGGTCGCGCCCCAACAACGTGCCATCCAGATCAGAAACAATCAGCCGCGGTGTCATAGCATACTCCCTGTCAATGAAACGCTAGCTTAACCGATCCCTCTCAGGCGATGTAAAGCGCTGATCATGAATAACCAATATCAACTTCCACACCGGATAATTGGCGCGGCCTTCGGGAATCCGTATAGTGGCAAGCTACTCTCGCCAACTGATTGACCTCATGCTTCAGAATAATTCTATGCTTGCTCAGCTCAAGCAACAAATTCGTGATACCACCCCGCGCGCTGAAGGGGTGATTAAAGCTACCGAGAAGGGCTTTGGCTTTCTCGAAACCGACAACGGTGAATCCTACTTCGTGCCGCCACCCGCGATGAAGCAGGTGATTCACGGTGACCGCGTGGAAGCAGTGATTCACGAAAACGGTGATAAAAAATCGGTCGAGCCTGAAAAGCTGATCGAAGCGGGTCTTGACCGCTTTGTGGCTCGCGTGCAAAAGCGCGAAGACCGTTTAGCCGTGGTGCCCGACCACCCTTCTATCCGCAATGTACTCAAGTCGCGGATCAAGAACAGCCTGGACGAAGCCAGCATTGCCGATGGCGATTGGGTCGTTGCCCGCCTGGTTCGCCACCCGCTCAAAGAGAACGATCGCGGCTTTTTTGCCCAGATTGATGAGCTGGTCGCCAAAGCGGATGATCCTGCCGTGCCTTGGCGCGTAACGCTTGCCCGTCATGCGCTGGAACAGGACTGCCCCGATGCCGGTACCGAATGGCCGCTGCACGATGAAGGCCTGACGCGCGAAGATCTTACCCAACAGCCCTTCTTTACTATCGACGGTGAAAAAACCCGCGATATGGATGACGCGCTGCACGTAAGTGCCCGCGCGGAAGGCGGCTGGCAGATGAGTGTGGCGATTGCCGACCCCACGGCCTATGTGGAAGAAGGTCATGCGGCGGATCTGGAAGCCCGCACTCGCGCGTTTACGGTTTACCTGCCGGGCCAGAACGTCACCATGCTGCCCGAGCAGCTGGCCGATGATCTGTGTTCTCTCTGGGAAGGCCAAGAGCGCCCGGCCCTGGCCTGCACGCTGAATATCAACGCTGACGGCAGCCTGGGTGACTATCGCTTCTTCGCGGCCAACGTCAAATCCCATGCCAAGCTGGCTTATGATCGCGTTTCTGACTGGATTGAAGATCAGGGCGATTGGGCACCGGCAGAGAATATTGCCGAACAGCTGGTGGCCCTACGCGACATGACTGAGGCGCGTACCGCTTGGCGTAACGAGCACGCTCTGGTGTTTAAAGACCGCCCGGATTACGTTTTTGAGCTGGATGCGGCAGGCAATGTCCTGGCGATCAATACCGAAGAGCGGCGTATTGCCAACCGCATGATCGAAGAATCGATGATTGCAGCTAACGCCTGCTGTGCGGACTTCCTGGCAAGCCATATCGGTCACGGTATCTTTAACGTGCACCGTGCCTTTGAACCGGAAAAAGCCGAAGCGGCACAAGATTTCCTGGCTAGCCAGGAAATCACCGTTAATCGCGAAGCACTGACCGAGCTTGCCCACTATAAAGAGCTCAAACGCGCGCTCGAGAGCCGTGACGACGCCTGGCTTGATGCCCGCCTGCGCCGCTTCCAGGGCTTTACCAGCATGTCCGCTCAGCCTGGCCCGCACTTTGGCCTTGGGTTACCCGCCTACGCCACCTGGACCTCGCCGATTCGTAAGTACGGCGATATGGTCAACCACCGTTTGATCAAGCGTGTGCTAAAAAGCGAGCAGGCACCCGCGGAAGCAAGCCAACAGCTCACCGAGCAGCTCACCGAGCGTCGCCGCTTGAACCGTATGGCCGAGCGTGATGTAAAAGACTGGCTCTACGTGCGCTTTTTAACCCCAGCTGCGCAAAATCAGGACACGTTTGATGCCGATATCATGGCCATCAACCGTGGCGGTATGCGCGTACGTCTGTTAGCGAATGGTGCCACCGCGTTCGTTCCAGCGCCCTTGATGCACAGCGATCGCGACAAAGTCGTGATCGACGACAAAGAAGGCCGCATTCAGATCGAAGGTGAAGAACGCTATAAGCTGGGCGATAGCCTGCGCGTAGCGCTCGTGGAAGCACGCGAAGAGACCCGGTCCTTGGTAGCCAAGCCTGCTGAGTAAGACATAAACGATATAAGCAGTTAGGCAATAAAAGCGGCGCCCCAGAGGCGCCGCTTTTTTATGCGGTTTCTATCTGACTTCGACCTTGGTCAAGGCCCAACGATCTTCAGGCTATGCTGCAGAAAAAAGCGCAGCATTTCCTTCGTCGCATCCGGCCCTTTAGGGTCGGTATAGGTGCCTTTGGTGCTTCCACCGGACCAGGCATGACCAGCGCCGTGTATCTGCCACTGTTCCAGGCACGACTTGCCTTCAGGGTTATGATGGCTAGTACGCGTATAGCCATGTCCATTGGTTACCCGCCCCTGCTCTACGTAAACACCGGCATGTTGTGCGCCCGCCTTGGCGGCACTGGCCGCTGGTTGCGAAGCCGTGTACTGAGCGGCTACGCGATCCGCATTGCTTGGATGAACGGTCGTGTCGCGGTCGCCATGCAAGATAATGGCGGGTACCGCTGATGCAAAGCCACTCCCCCGCCCTCCAAACGTTGGCGTACCGCCTTGCATTGCCCCCAACGCATCGGGAAGGCTTTTCGCTACGCCATGGGGCAGGCCTGAGTGAACGCCCACTGCTGCAAAAAGATCCGGGTACGTCATCGCAAGCGTCGTCGCCATGGCGCCCCCGGCAGAGAGTCCCGCTACATAAACCCGTGAGGCATCAAGCCCATGAGTTTGTACAACCTGCCGGGCCATGCCTGCCAGAATTTCCGGCTCTCCGCCTTCACGCAGCTGGTCTTCAGCCTTGAACCAGTTCCAGCATTTAGAGCTGTTGGCACTTATTGGCTGGGCCGGGTAAAGCACACAGAACGACTGATCTTCGGCCATTTGATTCATATTAGTTCCGGCCGCGAAGTCATCAGGGCTCTGGGTACAGCCATGCAGCATGACTACCAAAGGTATCGCCTGACCGTGATAGCTACTCGGCAGATAAAGTTTGTAATTCCGCGAGCCCGCTCTGTTGCTGAAACTGCCTGCGGTAAAGGCGCCGGGTCTGGCTTCTTCAGAACGACCGGGTTTATGATCAGGCTGCGCCATGCCGCCTTGAAAGCCAGCCCATTTGCCGCGCCAGTCAGGTGTCTCCTGGTTATGGGTACGCCCAGAGGATGCTGCCTCGGGTTTTACAGTTGAAAACTCTTCCTCCACAACCTGGCAGGTACTTTCATACACGTTACCCGGTTGAGAAGCGTGTTTTGAAGCCTGCTGGCTTTTGGCGTCATCCCCACCGCCCTGAAGCAACGCCATGGCCTCACTCAGTTTTCCGGCGCGGGTAAGTCGCGTCGCTTCTTGCATTCGTTGGGTCATGGTGGCGTCGATCATTATCAAGGCCTCTTCAAGGGTTCAGTGGGTGCGGTCTGCCAACGCAGCTTTCACCGCGGTGCTGGCATTTAAAGCGCCTAGCACGACCACCGATTCAATAGTGGCTCGGGCAAGATCAGGGGATACGTCATCAGCAATGCTGGCCATGCCCAGAACCTGGATCTGCAGCATCTCGCCTGCCGCTTGAACGGCTTCTAAATCCGAGCGACTGTAGTGTTCAAGTCCGAGTACGAAAGATTTACGCGATACGGTTTCTCTAACCACCTCGGCGTGGGTTGCCAACTGATTACGAATAGCCGTACGAATCAAATCGGTTCGGTTGGAGTAAAACCCCTCTTGAACCAGTAGATCGATCTGCCCCAGATCGACGACCCCCAAGTTAATGGTGATCTTTTCGCTGGAGTCGCCAGGCTTGCGGCGCAATTCATGCACGCTCATGTTGTCTTCCTCAGTGGTCTTACCGCTATATTTGGCAGAAGCCAATATAGCCATCTAAATGGAATCCAGTTACCATCCAAATGGATGGTAGAATAAATTAAGCGCCGTTATAGTCAAGGCGGTAGGTCAAGATAAGGGCCTATAACAGAAAGTTTTAACAAAGGTGGGAATTCCAAGAACATCACCAGCACAAGGGGACTTAATATGGCTAAAGCACAGGTAGGCACTGAACACTCGGATAGTCTGAACTGGCCAAACTGGTCAGCTGGCGATAACTGTCGTATAACTGTCTTATCTGCGCATTATGATAAACCGATGACACTTTGATGGCTCGGAGGTTGCCTTGCATATTGCTGATGTAACCATGTTTCATGCGCCCGCCAGCGGCGGTGTACGCACCTATTTGCAGGCCAAGCACCGCGTCATGGGTCGTTACCCCGACTTTCGCGCTAGCCTGCTTGTGCCTGGCGCCGAGCGCGATAGTCTTGGCGACCTGCATACACTGCCCGCGCCACGATTGCCGCTGGGTCAGGGCTACCGTTTTCCCGTGCGCAGTGCGCCCTGGCGGCAAAGATTGATAGATTTAAACCCGGATGTTATCGAAGCAGGCGACCCGTATGTGACGGCCTGGGCGGCTCTTTCCGCTGGGCAAAAGCTGGGAGTGCCGGTATCCGGCTTTTATCATTCTGACTTGCCGCGCCTGATGGGCGATCGTTTCGGCAAACGGGTGTGCAAGCGTCTTGAGCGTTATGTGGTAGATCTTTATTCGCGCTTCGATAGTGTTTTAGCCCCGTCTCAGACGATAGCTGATCGACTACTTGAATGGGGTGTGCCTAACGTGCGCCTACAGCCGCTGGGCGTTGATCTTGAGCGTTTTCATCCCAGTGCCCGCGACCCGCATCTGCGCAGCACGCTGGGTATCACACCTGACAAGCGGCTGCTGATTTTCGTTGGACGCTATTCACGCGAAAAAAATATCGATGTGCTGCTTGCGACCATGCGCAAGCTGGGTAGCCAGTATCATCTTCTGTTAATCGGGCCAGGCATGCCGCGCCAGGTTCCCGGCAATGTATCGGTGGTGGATCGCTGCTGTAACGCTCATGAGGTTGCCACGGCGTTAGCCAGCAGCGACGCACTGCTTCATGCAGGCACCCGGGAAACGTTCGGGCTAGTCGCACAGGAGGCGATGGCGTGCGGCCTGCCGGTTATCGCTGCCAATACCGGCGCCCTGGCTGAAAACGTGCCACTGGGGGGCGGTGTTCTTTGTAAACCTCTTGACCCTGATGCGATGGCAGATGCCTGCAATGCGCTTTTCAACCGTGATATTGCGGCAAGTGGGCGCTATGCTCGCCGCCATGTTGAACGCCACTTTAACTGGGATAAGGTTATTCTTGATCTTTTGAAGCATTATCAGGCGCTCCATCAACCCGAAACGCAGCAGCTTCATGCCAAAAACGGTTAAACACCTTATCCAGTCCAAGTGGTTGCTTCATCTACTTTTCATTACTTTGGCATTGTCAGCACCGTTACTACTCACCCATTGGATAGGCGGTGATGCCGCCTGGAAAGAGCTGGCAGCGTTTCCTTTCTCAATATTTCTGGGCATGCTGGCGCTAGCTGTGCTGTGCTGGAATTTAAATGCCTTGAGGCTGCGCCTTTTACTCAATGGGCGTGCAGGCCCCATGAATCAACGTAGCGCTTTAGGTATTGAACTAGCCACCAAGTGTGCACTTTGCGCCACGCCAGGAGGGAGCGGAGGTCCTGCCGTTTTGCTTACGCTGCTGGCAAGGCGTGACCTCTCACCCGCCAAAGGGGCCGGTGTCTTTTTGATCGACCAGGGGTTCGACTCGCTATTTTTCATCAGCTTATTGAGTGGCTTGACGATTTATACTTTGAGCGTCGATACCGGCTGGCCCTATCAGACCTTGATTCAGTGGTCCCTGTTAGGGCTACTCACGGTTATCGTTCTGGTGTCGCTGGGTCTGTGGACGTTTCCGCGCTGGCGGCTTGGTGCATTTACCAACAGCCGTTTTGTTGGGCGCACATGGCAACGCACGCTGCTTCGCCGTTCGTTGCGTTGTCGTCAGGCATTCTTACGCACGCTCAAACTTCCAAAACGGATACTGGGGGCCGTATGGGTGCTCACGGTAATGCACTGGTGTGCTCGCTACAGCCTGCTGTATTTAGCGGTAATGGGCGTGGGGGGCAATATCGATTGGCTCTGGACATTCTTTACTCAGATGCTAGGCATGGCCGCCAGCCAATTCAGCTTTCTGCCAGGGGGCGCAGGTACTGCCGAGGTAGGCGTCGGCGCGCTGTTAATGCCGTTTTTAACCACCGCTCAAATAGGCGCGGCGGTATTGATATGGCGGCTGGTGTCGTACCACCTATACATACTGGCAGGTGCTCCTGTTCTGCTCTGGTTCGGCTTTAAGCGTCTGCAGGCTTCACCACATGAGGCCAAACTAAACCGCTTTAGATAAAACGCCTTATTAATCGGCTAATTATTGTTTGGGCCAATAAATACAAGGCAATAAAAAGCACCCCGAAGGGTGCTTTTTTGACGTGCAAGATTGAACGCGACTTACCAGCCAGTCACTTCTTTCAGCGCATCGCCGATTTCCGCCAAAGAGCGAACGGTTTTAACACCGGCGTCTTCCAGGGCAGCAAACTTCTCATCAGCAGTGCCTTTACCGCCAGAGATGATCGCGCCCGCGTGGCCCATACGCTTGCCAGGAGGTGCAGTAACACCGGCAATGTAGGATACCACAGGCTTGGAAACGTTGGCCTTGATGTAAGCCGCTGCTTCTTCTTCCGCTGTGCCGCCGATCTCACCGATCATGACGATCGCTTCGGTTTTCGGATCTTTCTCGAACATCTCCAGGATGTCGATAAAGTTGGAACCCGGAATCGGGTCACCGCCGATACCTACACAGGTAGACTGACCGAAACCGTGATCAGTGGTCTGCTTGACGGCTTCATAGGTCAGAGTGCCTGAACGCGATACGATACCTACGCGGCCCGGCTGGTGGATATGACCCGGCATGATGCCGATTTTGCATTCGCCTGGGGTGATGACACCCGGGCAGTTCGGGCCGATCAGACGTACGCCCAGCTCGTCGCATTTTACTTTTGCTTCGAGCATATCAAGCGTGGCAATTCCTTCGGTGATGCACACGATCAGCTTGATGCCTGCATTTGCAGCTTCAAGGATCGAGTCTTTACAAAACGGTGCCGGGACGTAGATAACGCTGGCTTCCGCGCCTGTTTTCTCAACCGCTTCTTTAACGGTGTTGAAAACCGGCAGACCCAAGTGCTCCTGGCCGCCTTTGCCCGGCGTTACACCGCCGACCATCTGCGTTCCATAGGCAATTGCCTGCTCGGAGTGGAACGTGCCCTGGCCACCGGTGAAACCTTGGCAGATGACCTTGGTGTTCTTATCGATCAGGATACTCATTACTTGCCCTCCGCCGCTTTAACGACCTGCTGAGCCGCATCGGTCAGACTGGTAGCAGCGATGATGTTCAGACCGCTAGATGCCAGTTTCTCAGCACCCAGCTCGGCATTGTTACCTTCCAGGCGAACGACAACCGGTACGTTGACACCCACTTGCTCAACGGCACCAATAATGCCTTCAGCAATCATGTCACAACGAACGATACCGCCGAAGATGTTAACCAGAACGGCTTTGACATTGTCGTCAGACAGGATGATCTTGAACGCTTCTGCAACGCGCTCTTTGGTCGCGCCGCCGCCAACGTCCAGGAAGTTAGCCGGCTTGCCGCCGCTCAGGTTGACGATGTCCATGGTACCCATGGCAAGGCCTGCGCCGTTAACCATGCAACCAATGTTGCCGTCGAGAGCAACGTAGTTCAGTTCCCACTTCGCCGCGTCGGCTTCACGTGAATCTTCCTGAGAAGGATCGCGCATGGCCTGCAGGTCCGGGTGACGGTACAGCGCGTTGCTGTCGAGGCCCAGTTTGGCGTCGAGGCAGTGAAGATTGCCTTCGTCAGTAATAACCAGCGGGTTGATCTCTAAAAGTGCCAGATCCTTATCATGGAACAGCTTGGAGAGGCCCAGAAAAATCTTGGTGAACTGTTTGACCTGGTCGCCTTTCAGGCCCAGAGCAAACGCCAGTTCACGCGCCTGGTACGGCTGTGCGCCGACCAGCGGATCGATTTCGGCTTTAAGAATCTTTTCCGGTGTTTCTTCTGCAACGGTTTCGATCTCTACACCACCTTCAGTCGAGGCCATGAAGACCACGCGACGGGTAGTACGATCGACAACGGCGCCCAGATACAGCTCATCAGCAATATTGGTGCAGGTTTCAACCAGAATCTTGGCAACCGGCTGACCTTTTTCGTCAGTCTGGAAAGTCACCAGGTTTTTGCCCAGCCACTGCTCAGCAAATGCCTTTGCTTCAGCGGGGTCTTTGATCAGCTTGACGCCGCCCGCTTTACCGCGGCCACCAGCGTGAACCTGGGCTTTAACCACCCACATGTCGCCGCCGATTTTTTTACACGCTTCTACTGCTTCTTCGGGAGTGTCCACGGCAAAGCCCTTGGACACTGGCAGACCATAATCAGCAAACAGCTGTTTGCCTTGATACTCGTGAAGGTTCATCGATTCATGCCATTGGTTGCATGTGACTCGAACGATAACCCGTTTTAAAAACGGGCCATCCCCGTACTTTCGCGCGCTATTTTACAACATGCCCGAAAGTGATGCGCCACCTTATGGTGGCGCTTGGTTGTTACTACTGAACTTATTAACGTTTTTTGCGATTAGCCATGTGAATTGCATGGCCTTCCACCGCGAGAGCCGCTTCGTGAATTGCTTCAGAAGTGCTCGGGTGGGCATAGCAGGTCAACGCTAGGTCTTCGGCACTGGAGCCGAACTCCATTGCGATAACGCCTTGTGCAATCAGCTCGCCTGCGTGCTGGCTAACGATATGCATACCCAGAATGCGGTCGGTTTCGGCATCGGCAATAATCTTGGCCATACCTTCAGGCGCATTGTTGGCAAGCGCACGTCCGTTGGCCGAGAACGGGAAAGAGCCCGTCTTCACTTCGATACCTTTAGCTTTGGCATCTTGCTCGGTCATACCTACCCATGCCACTTCAGGCGACGTGTAGATAACGCTCGGGATGGCATCGTAGTTCATTTCAGCTTTATGGCCGGCGATAATATCGGCCACCATAACGCCTTCTTCAGATGCTTTATGAGCCAGCATCGGACCACGTACGCAGTCACCGATTGCATAGACGCTCGGGACATTGGTGCGGCACTGGTCATCAACGAAGATAAAACCACGCTCATCAAGCTCAACGCCTACGCCATCGGCAATCACGCCTTGCGTATAAGGACGACGACCTACACAAACAATCAGTTTGTCGAAGGTCATTTCCTGTTCGCCGTCACCATCGGTGTACTTAACGACGACTTCGTTGTCCTTAACCTCGGAACCGGTCACACGTGCGCCCAGCTTGATGTCCAGACCCTGTTTCTTGAGCAGCTTCTGGGTTTCTTTGGCAATCGCACCATCAACCATCGGCAGAAAGCTGTCCATGGCTTCAAGAACGGTAACGTCAGAACCTAAACGCTTCCAAACGCTGCCCAGCTCCAGGCCGATAACACCGGCACCGATAACCCCCAGACGTTTGGGTACTTCGGTAAACTCAAGTGCACCAGTAGAAGTAACAATCAGGTCGTCGGTCAGCGGCGTCGGCGGAATTTCAACCGGCACGGAGCCTGCGGCGATAACGATGTTATCAGCGGTGTAGGTGGTGGCATTGCCATCATGGTCGGTTACTTCAACTTCTGTCGAAGAAGTAACTTTGCCCTTACCTTCCAGTGACGTAACGCCATTTGCTTTGAACAGAGCGCTGATGCCGCCCACGTTCTTGTTAATAACCGAGTTTTTGAACTCGAGCATTTTGGCGATATTAGCCTTCGGCGCATCAATTTCGATGCCCACTTCAGCAAAGTGGTCGCGTGCTTCAACAAACTTATGCGACGTTTCAAGCAGCGCTTTAGAAGGGATACAGCCGACGTTCAGACACGTACCGCCATGAACGGTTTTACCTTCTTTATTGACCCATTTCTCAACGCAGGCCGTTTTCAGACCCATTTGTGCTGCGCGAATAGCCGCAACATAACCGCCAGGGCCAGCGCCGATAACGATCACATCAAACTTGTCAGCCATGTTGGCTCCTTTAGCTTGGTGCCCTTCTCCCGTTTTGACATTAGCCGGGAGAAGGGCTGTGTGCGATTGCATTAGAGTGTGGCGCGTATAAATACGCGAAGATACGTAGTGCCTGTATCTTAGACGTCCAGCAGCAGACGTGCCGGGTCTTCCAGCAATTCTTTGATGGTCACCAGGAATCGAACGGCATCTTTGCCGTCGATCATGCGGTGGTCATAAGAGAGCGCCAGGTACATCATGGGGCGAATCTCGACCTTACCGTTAATCGCCATCGGGCGATCCTGGATCTTGTGCATGCCCAGAATGGCAGTCTGCGGCGGGTTGATGATCGGCGTCGACATCAAGGAACCGAAAGTACCACCATTGGTGATGGTAAAGGTGCCGCCAATCATGTCGTCCATGCCCAGCTTGCCGTCACGGCCACGCTTACCGAAGTCGACAATCGTTCTTTCGACGTCAGCAATTTTCATGTTGTCCGTGTCGCGTAGTACCGGTACGACCAGGCCACGGTCAGTGGATACCGCAACGCCGATATCCTGATAACCGTGATAAACGATGTCGGTACCGTCGATAGAGGCATTGACGTCCGGGAAGCGCTTCAGCGCTTCAGAGGCCGCTTTGACAAAGAAGCCCATGAAGCCCAGCTTGATATCATGAGCTTTCAGGAAGGTATCTTTGTACTGCGCACGCAGGGCCATGATTTCAGTCATGTCCACTTCGTTATACGTGGTCAGCATCGCCGCCGTTTGCTGTGCCTGTACCAGGCGCTTGGCGATGGTCTGGCGCAGACGAGTCATCGGTACGCGCTTCTCGGTACGCTCACCTTCCGCGACCGGGGCAGCTGCTGCCTTGGCCGGTGCTGCCGACTTGGCAGCGCCTTTTTTGGCAGAGCCATCTTTCACGGCTTTTTGCACGTCTTCTTTCAGAACGCGACCGCCTTTACCCGTGCCTTCAATCTTGGCAACGTCAAGGTCGTGCTCAGCAATCAGCTTACGTGCAGCCGGGGCAACAATCTTGTCGCCAATCTTCTCATCGCTTTCGCCATTATCAGCGGAGGCTGCAGGCTCTTTATCAGCGGCCGTCGCTACATCGCTGCCGCCGCCTTCGGTAAAGACGGCAAGAATCGCTTCAGACTCTACCTGGCTGCCCTCTTCGGCCTTGATTTCAGCCAGTGCACCATCAGCCGGTGCTACGACTTCGAGCACAACTTTATCGGTTTCGATATCAGCCAGCACTTCATCGCGCTTAACCGCTTCGCCGACTTTCTTGTGCCACGTAGCGACCGTGCCTTCCTGAATGGACTCAGGGAAGCTCGGTGCCTTCACGTCATGCTGCTTGCCGCTGCTGGCTTGCTTCTCTTCCTGCTTGGCGTCTTTCTTTTCATCTTGCTGATCGGATTTCTCGGCTTTCGGCTCATCAGAAGATTGCTCTTCTTTTTTGCCGCTATCGCCTGAGGCGCTGCCTTCACCGATTTTACCCAGTACCTGCTCAGACTCGACGGTTTCGCCCTCTTCGGCCATCACATCAGTCAAGGTACCTGCTTCCGGTGCAACGACCTCCAGCACCACCTTGTCGGTTTCGATTTCAACAATCAGTTCGTCACGTTCGACGCTGTCACCCGGCTTTTTATGCCACGCAGCCACAGTACCTTCGGCAACGGATTCCGGAAAGGTTGGCGCTTTGATCTCAGTAGCCATGTCGTTTCCCTTATGTGTTCTCTAAATCCGGTGGGCGCTTTATAGGTTAAAAGCGTCTTCCACCAGCTGGCGCTGCTGTTCAGTATGAACGGACATATAGCCCGCTGCCGGTGCGGCAGAGGCAGGACGTCCTGCAAATTTCAACTCGCGTCCTAGGCCATCTTTAAGCATATCGGCCACTGTACGCATGTGGTGTTGACTTGAATACCAGGCGCCTTGATTCAATGGCTCTTCCTGACACCAGACAATATCTTCCACATTGGCATACGCCTGGAGCACTTCCAGAAGCTCTTCTTTCGGGAAGGGGTAGAGCTGCTCAAGACGAATAATCGCCGTATCGTTACGCTCATTTTCTGTGCGCCAAGCCGCCAGGTCATAGTAGACCTTGCCTGAACACAGAATCACACGCGTTACCTCTTCACCGACCAGATCCGCTTGATCCGGCAGTACCATCTGAAACTTGCCATGGGCAAGATCTTCAAGGCTGGATACCGCTTCCTTATGACGCAGAAGCGACTTAGGTGACATGACGATCAACGGCTTACGCAGCGGGCGAATAACCTGGCGACGCAGCAGGTGATAAATCTGTGCGGGCGTTGTCGGTACGCACACCTGCATGTTGTGCTCAGCACACATTTGCAGGAAACGCTCCAGACGGGCAGAGGAGTGCTCTGGGCCCTGGCCTTCATAGCCGTGAGGTAGCAGCATGGTTAAACCACACAGGCGGCCCCACTTGGTTTCACCAGATGAAATAAACTGGTCAACCACTACCTGGGCACCGTTGAAGAAGTCACCAAACTGGGCTTCCCAAATAACCAGGTCGTTAGGCGCAGTGGTCGAATAGCCGTATTCAAACGCCAGCACGGCCTCTTCCGAAAGGTAAGAGTCATGAATCGTGAACGTCGGCTGACCATCGGCCATATTTTGCAGCGGCACATAGGTCGACGCATCTTTCTGGTTATGCACGACCGCATGGCGATGCGAGAACGTACCGCGGCCCACATCCTGGCCGGTAATCCGTATTGGATGGCCCTGGTCAAGCAGCGTTGCATAGGCCAGCGTTTCAGCAAAGCCCCAGTTCATCGCCATACCGCCCGCCTGCATTTTACGGCGGTCTTCGTAGATCTTGGCAACCTGACGCTGTACTTCGACCCCATCGGGGATCTCGCACATTTTCGCGGCGAGCTGCTGCAGACGCTTCATGTCAAATGAAGTATCGGCATCGCCAGTCCACTCATGCCCCAGGTACGGTGCCCAATCCACAAACAGGGATTTATTGGGCTCTTGAACCAGTGCATTGGCAACGTGGTTACCCGCAACCAGATCGTCACGATAGGTTTCCATCATCGCCTTGGCGTCGTCTTCAGACAAAACACCCTGCTCAACCAAACGCTTGGCATAGACCGTGCGCGTTGAGGCGTGGTCCTTGATCTTGGCGTACATCAGCGGCTGCGTACCGGACGGCTCATCGGCTTCGTTATGACCGCGGCGACGGTAGCAGACCAGATCGATGACGACGTCTTTTTTGAACTGCTGACGGTAGTCCAGCGCCACTTGAGTGGCATGGATAACGGCGTCAGGATCATCACCGTTGACATGGAAGATGGGCGCCTGCACCATCTTGGCAATGTCAGTACAGTACTCGGTTGAACGAGCATCCTGCGGGTTGGACGTCGTAAAGCCCACCTGGTTATTGATGACGATATGAATCGTGCCGCCGGTCTTGTAAGCGCGAGTCTGAGACATCTGGAATGTCTCCATGACTACACCCTGACCAGCAAAGGCAGCATCACCATGAATATTGATGGGTAAGACTTTATCGCCAGCGGGATCTTTACGGCGGTCTTGACGCGCACGCACCGATCCTTCAACCACGGGTGCGACGATTTCCAGGTGCGACGGGTTGAACGACATGGCCAGGTGGACTTCACCGCCCGGCGACATGACGTTGGAGCTAAAGCCCTGATGATACTTCACATCACCAGAACCGCGCTCGATCACCTTTTTACCATCGAACTCGTCAATCAGATCGGCAGGGTTTTTACCCAGGATGTTGACCAACAGGTTAAGGCGACCGCGGTGCGCCATACCGATAACGACTTCTTTCGTGCCATAACCGCCAGCACGCTGAATAAGCTCGTCCATCATCGGTACAAAGACTTCACCACCTTCAAGACCGAAGCGTTTGGTACCCGGGTACTTAGAAGCCAGATACGTTTCCAAACCTTCCGCAGCGGTCAGACGCTCAAGCACATGCTTGCGAACATCGTCACTAAACTTGGGAGCACTGCGTACTGATTCGAAGCGACGCTGCAGCCAGCGTTTCTCTTCGGTGTCCACAATGTGCATGATCTCGCAGCCGATGGAGCGACAGTAAGTTAGCTCCAGCGCCTCTACGATGTCACGCAGCGGGGCTTTATCAATACCCAGGAAAAACGAACCGGTCTGAAACTCGGTGTCGAGATCAGCTTTCGTCAGCTGATGAAATGACAAATCGAGGTCAGGGACGGGGGTGGGATTGCGCAGTCCTAGCGGATCGATATCGGCCTTCTGATGGCCACGAAAGCGATACGCATTGATCAGCTGCAGGACTTTAACCTGCTTTTTATTCTCACCGCTATCAGCTGCGGCGACTACCCGTCCAGGACGACTTTCGCGGCCTAACTGGTAGAACTGATCACGAACGGGGCTTAGTGGAACATCGTGGGAGGCACTGCCTTCGGAGCTGGGTAGCTGGTCAAAATAGCTACGCCATTCCTCAGGAACAGCATCAGGATCGGCGAGGTACTGCTCGTAAAGCGCTTCCACGTAGTGGACATTGCCACCACTAACGTGAGAGGAACGCCACATTAACTCCATTATGCCTTGTTGCATCTCTCGGTCACCCTGCACTGATGGGGTGGTATCGGCATCGCTGCAAAAACGCAACGACATCGCTATTGCCCTGCCGGCGGGGCGGAACATTTGCCGGCGGCGTCGGCTCAAGGCCGGAAGCCCTACTTATCTAGTGTTTCTTAATCAGTTCATGCTCAAAAGCCGGTACGTACAGCACCGGCTTTTAAACGTGTCTGGTCATAAGCTGCGACGCGTCGCCGCACCTTATGACAAACCCTATGATAACAAGCGAAGCGCCACGATTTAAGTAGCAAAGCGATACAAGTTGCGTGGCAATCGCATTTTATTTGCTCAAAGGGTACTTACGTTGCATCCGCAAGCAGCATTTCACGAATTTTACCGATGGCGCGCGTCGGGTTTAAGCCTTTCGGGCAAACTGCTACGCAGTTCATGATGCCACGGCAGCGAAACACCGAGAACGGATCTTCCAGGTCAGTTAAACGCTCACGGGTTGCGGTATCACGTGAATCTGCCAGGAAGCGGTAAGACTGCAGCAGACCGGCAGGACCCACAAACTTATCCGGGTTCCACCAGAACGATGGGCACGAGGTCGAACAGCAGGCGCACAAGATACACTCGTACAGGCCGTCCAGCTTTTCACGGTCTTCGG
Organism: Halomonas sp.; assembly: GCF_017983445.1. GTDB lineage: Bacteria > Pseudomonadota > Gammaproteobacteria > Pseudomonadales > Halomonadaceae > Vreelandella. The sequence goes on along the minus strand of NZ_JAGOBJ010000001.1, from coordinate 503,444 downwards.
GTGACTGCAGACGCTCGATGGCGGGTGCTGGCGTTTCATTTTGCAGGTACGGCTGAATACGCTCGTACTGCTTATAGAAAATACCCATATCCACGACCATATCACGGATAACCGGCAGACCAGGCAGCGGACGCAGTGTCAGCTTGTTGTTTTTCACAACGTCTGACAACGGCGTAATGCACGCCAGGCCGTTTTTGCCATTCATGTTCATGCCATCAGAGCCGCAAACACCTTCACGGCAGCTACGACGGAATGCCAGGCCGCTATCCTGCTCTTTCATCAGGTGCAGCACATCCAGCACCATGACGTCGCGCCCTTTGGTATCAACTTGAAACTCCTGCATATAAGGTGCGGAGTCGGTTTCCGGATTATAACGGTATACGGATACCTGAAGATTGGACATTGTAACTCCCTCTCGTCAATACGGAGCTTAGTAGGTACGAACCTTGGGTTCGAACGTATCAACTGTTTTTGGCTTAAAGTTAACGTCGCGCTGCTTCAACTCTTTGGTGAGCGGGAAGTAGAGCGAATGTTTCAGCCAGTTAACGTCATCACGGTCCGGGTAGTCGTAACGCGAGTGGGCACCGCGGCTCTCTTTACGCTCAAGGGCAGCAATTGCCGTCGCTTCGGCCACTTCCATTAGGTTATCAAGCTCTAACGCTTCTACACGAGCGGTGTTGAAAGCGTTGGATTTGTCAGGCAGGTGAGCATTGGCGATACGACCGCGCAGGTCGGCAAGCTTTTGAACGCCCTCAACCATGTTTTTCTCTTCACGGAATACACCGAAAGAGTTCTGCATGATGTCCTGAAGCTCCGCTTTCAGCGCAGGAATGCTCTCACCACCTTCAGACTCGTTCCAACGGGTGATGCGCTTCATGGCTGATTGGATATCAGACTCGGAAGCATCCAGGTACTCAATACCTTCGTTTAGCGCGCCTTCAATAAACATGCCGGCCGCACGTCCAAAGACCACCAGATCAAGCAAAGAGTTCCCGCCCAGGCGGTTAGCACCGTGAACCGATACACACGCTGCTTCGCCACAGGCGAACAGACCGTTGATGATCTGGTCGTTGCCACTTTCGTCCTGAAGAATCGCCTGACCATGAATGTTGGTCGGAATACCGCCCATCATATAGTGGCAGGTCGGTACGACCGGAATTGGATCTTTCGCCGGATCAACGTGGGCGAAGGTCTTGGAAAGCTCCACGATACCCGGCAGGCGCTTGCTCAGGACTTCTTCGCCCAGGTGATCAAGCTTCAGGAAGACGTGATCGCCCTTCTCACCACAGCCGCGGCCTTCGAGAATTTCCATAACCATGGACCGCGCAACAACGTCACGACCCGCCAGGTCTTTCGCGTTGGGCGCATAACGTTCCATAAAGCGCTCGCCGTCTTTATTGATCAGGTAGCCACCTTCACCACGGCACCCTTCGGTGACCAGCGTGCCCGCACCGTAAATACCGGTCGGGTGGAACTGCCACATTTCCATATCCTGCATCGGGAAGCCAGCACGCAGTGCCATACCGATACCGTCACCCGTATTGATCAGCGCGTTGGTAGTAGAGGCGTAGATACGACCTGCACCACCCGTCGCCAGCACGGTCGCTTTCGATTTAACGTGGACGACTTCACCAGTTTCAATACACATGGCGATACAGCCAACCACATCACCGCTGGCATTCTTAACCAGATCAACCGCGTACCACTCATTCAAGAACGTCGTGTTGTTCTTAAGGTTGTTCTGGTAAAGCGTGTGCAGCAGTGCATGGCCGGTACGGTCAGCCGCCGCACAGGTACGTGCTGCCTGACCGCCTTCACCAAAGTTCTTGGACTGGCCACCGAACGGACGCTGATAGATACGGCCATTATCAAAGCGTGAGAACGGCAAACCCATGTGCTCAAGCTCAAATACGGCTTTAGGACCTTCAGAACACATGTACTCTGACGCGTCCTGGTCAGCGATATAGTCGCCGCCTTTAACGGTGTCGTACATGTGCCAGCGCCAGTCATCATCTGGATCGGATGATGCGATAGCACAGGTAATACCACCCTGAGCAGAAACAGTGTGGGAGCGTGTCGGGAACACTTTAGACAAAACGGCTGTTTTTTTACCGGACTTCGCCAGTTCCAAAGCAGCACGCAGGCCAGCGCCACCGCCACCGATGATAATGGCGTCAAACGTCAGGCTACGAAGGTTAGACATGGATCAAGCTCCCCACAGAATTTGAATGCCCCACACCAGGTATACGAAGATGGCCAGAATGATCAGCGTCTGGGCACCCACGCGCAGTAGAGTGGACTTGAGGTAATCGGTGGTTACGGTCCACAGGCCAATCCAGGCGTGCGCTGCGATAGAGATAAAGGCTAACAGCGAGAAGATCCGCATCCACGTTTGGTTAAACAGACCGCTCCAGGTGTAGTAGTCAAGGTCTGGGTGCAACAGAAGGTAGGCCACCATAAAGACCGTATAAACGGCCAGCACAACAGCGGAAACGCGCTGCATCAGCCAGTCAGACAGCCCGCTGCGGCCAAAACTTGTGATATTGGTTACCATACCCAAACTCCTGCCAGAATAATCAGAACCGCACTGACCACTACGGTGATCTGTGCTTTTTGCACGCTACCTTCTAGCGTCACGCCAATATCTGCATCCATTAACAGGTGCTTGACACCCGCCACGAAATGGAACGCCAGAGCAGATAGCAGACCCCAAGCAATAAATTTGGCCAATACGTTATTGGCCAGCGCATTGCTGACAGCATCGAAGCCTGCCGGTGATGACAGTGACTTACCCAGCGCCCAAAAAGCGAAAATCAGGCCCACGAACAGAATAACCCCCGTAACACGGTGGGTAATCGACGTCAGAGCCGGAAGTGGGAAGTGTATCGTTGTTAGATCTAGATTTACGGGTCGTTTGCTATTCACGGCTTATACACACTCTCTTGGCCCGCTCTGCGACAGGTCGGGCATAGCCCGAGCGGGCAGTGGTTGCTGGAAGGGGCTCGGCCGTTTGCCAAGTCTGGCACGACCACCTACCTGCCGGTCGCGCGCCGAGGATTATAAGAACCTTCGCCCCTGCTGACAAACCGAACTCGGACCTAACTCGGCTATTGAGCAAAAAAAGCTATCAACCCGAGTCGATTTTGCGTTGCAGCATCGATATAGTGACAGAGCTGTGATGTTTTGATAAGCCTGTTAAGGAGTCGTCAAATCTCTGACACTTCGCTAATATACCGGGCAGCAACTATATACAAGTATTGTTCACAATAATAATTTTGCACAACTATGTTTGTAAGCTTGATATGTATGAAATTTTCATATGACGTTTTGCAGCGACGACGCCTAGCGTTTTGACTAATTGACAAAATGTCGCACGCTTCTATAGTGGGCAAGCCTTTTCGCCGGCGCGGTATGCGAAACAATGACTTTACGTCCAACCCGAATCCGAAAGGAGGCCAGCATGGCTGACAGGAAAGCAACATTGACGGTAGACGGTCTCGATAAATCGATCGAGCTACCCATGTATTCCGGCACACTTGGCCCTGACGTTATTGACGTTCGTGGATTAGGTGCTGAAGGCCTGTTTACCTACGACCCCGGCTTTATGGCCACCTCTTCCTGCCAATCTGCCATTACTTATATTGATGGCGGCAAGGGCGTACTGCTGCACCGCGGTTACCCCATTGATCAACTGGCGAAAGAGTCCAATTTTGTTGAGCTAAGCTACACCCTGCTGTTTGGCGAGCTGCCTAACGATGAGCAGTATGCGGATTTCGCTGCACGTATTCGCAACCATACGATGGTGCATGACCAGATCAACAACTTTTTCAAAGGGTTCCGCCGTGATGCGCACCCAATGTCGATTCTTTGTGGTGTCGTTGGCGGCCTGGCGGCCTTCTATCATGACCACATGGATATTACTAAAGAAGAAGACCGCACTATCAGTGCCATTCGCCTGATTGCCAAAATGCCTACTCTGGCGGCCATGTCGCACAAGTATAATGTTGGTCAGCCGTTCAACTATCCGCGCAACGACCTGAGCTATGCAGAGAACTTCCTCTACATGATGTTCAGCAACCCGTGCGAAGAGTACAAGATCAATCCGGTATACGCGAAAGCAATGGATCGCATTTTCATGCTACATGCCGACCATGAGCAGAATGCGTCCACCTCTACCGTACGCTTGGCAGGCTCTACCGGTGCCAACCCGTTTGCGTGTATCAGTGCAGGTATCGCTGCACTATGGGGCCCGGCACACGGTGGCGCTAACGAAGCCGTCCTAGCGATGCTCGACGAGATCGGCGACGACTCTGAAGAGAACATTCAGCGTTTTATCGACAAGGCGAAAGACAAAGAAGATCCGTTCAAGCTGATGGGTTTTGGCCACCGCGTATATCGCAACTTCGATCCTCGCGCAAAGGTAATGAAAGAGACCTGCGACGAAGTGCTTGCCGAGCTGGGCATGGCTAACGATCCGCAGCTTAAAATTGCCAAACGCCTCGAACAAATCGCGCTGGAAGACGAATACTTCGTCGAGCGTAAGCTATACCCGAACGTTGACTTCTACTCAGGCATCATTTTGAAGGCGATGGGCATTCCTACCAATATGTTCACAGTAATCTTTGCCGTGTCGCGTACGATTGGCTGGATTTCCCACTGGAACGAAATGCTGAGCGAAAGCTACAAAATTGGTCGTCCTCGCCAGCTCTACATTGGCCATGACCAACGCGATTATCCGAAGAAATAATTTTCGACGGTTTAATCCTGAAGAAGGCCACCCACGGGTGGCCTTCTTTTTTTAAGCGCCTTCTGCTTCTATAAGGCTACTTTTCTACTATCACAAGCCAATACCTGAACGTTATGCACGCGTGCTTCAGGCGAGCATTCTGCGCGTCTTGACCCGATATCGACCTGGGCCTGTTCAAAGCGTTACAGCCAGCGCCTGCAGTAGACGAAAGCACCAGCTAAAACGCTAGGAAGATGCCGTAATAGCGCTTGACTTTTTGAGGAGCAAAGGTAGAAAAATGTTTTCCACACTATCTGTGGATAAGCTTGTTTATAACCTCTCGTGAATGCCCCACAATCGCCATGAACAGTGACCTAGCCTTAGATTGGTTATTTTTTGATCTCTTATAACTTGTTGTTTTTAAAGAAAATAAGCTAATTTGAATATTTTTCGCGGATGCAGCAAGAGGTTGTGCACAACCTTCGCCAAGGATCACCAAAAGTGGACAAGTCAAGCAAAAAAAACTCAAATAAAGTGAGGATTTAGCGGTTTTACAGGATAACGGGCAAGCAAAAACGCAGCAAATGAAGGAACTCATTGCTACATCAATATCAGAATAGGGAGTATACAAAAGAGATGGCGTCCCATAGGGGGTTCGAACCCCTGTTACCGCCGTGAAAGGGCGGTGTCCTAGACCACTAGACGAATGGGACGTTACAGACAAATCCAACTAATTGGTGGAGCCTAGCGGGATCGAACCGCTGACCTCAACACTGCCAGTGTTGCGCTCTCCCAGCTGAGCTAAGGCCCCACATGTCTTGAAGACGGAGCGTATAGTACTGATTACATTTGCCTTCGTCAACCTCTCAATATCAGGAAAACGCCACCCTCTGAATCGTTACAAAGGAATGGCGTTTTTTCCAGAAGTCAGCTTAACGATTTACAGATCCCGATACTCTTTCTCGAAGCGTTTCGCCTGCTTCTTGGAAACGCCGCCCAGCACATCAATGGCACTGCGCAGGCGCGCGCGGGTTACGTCCGAGCCTAGAATAGCCATGGCATCCATAACGGACGTACTTGAGGTACTTCCCGTAATGGCGATAAAGACAGGTGCCAGGAACGCCTTCATTTTAAGCTCAAAGTGCTCAGCAAGACCTTTCACCTCTTCCAATAAGGCTTCTTTATGCCAGGCAGGCACGACTTCAAGACGCCATACCAGGAACTGCAACAGTTTTACCAACGCGTCTTTATCCAGCTTCACGCTATCGAAATCATCTTCGCTAAGCGCAGGCAACCCAGAGAAGAAATGCCCGGCCAGCGGCATTACTTGTGAAAGCGTTTCTACCCGAGGACGTACCTGCGGCAGAATCTGCTTCACATAGGCGTCGTTGAACGCCCATTCGCGCAGTGCATTAAGCAGCGCGTCGTCATCTAGGTCCTCACGGATATAAACGCCGTTGAGCCAAGTGAGCTTTTCAAGATCAAATACCGGCCCGCCTAGCGATACCCGCTGAATATCAAACTCGGCCATCATATCGGATAGGCTGAACTTCTCACGCTCATCCGGCATGGACCAGCCCATACGGCCCAGGTAATTGGTCACCGCCTGAGGTAAAAAGCCCATTCGGCGGTAGTAATTAATCGACGTAGGGTTTTTACGTTTGGAAAGCTTGGACTTGTCGGGGTTGCGCAAAAGCGGCATATGACATAGCTCGGGCATATCCCAGCCAAAGTATTCATACAACAGCTGATGCTTGGGGGCCGAGTTAATCCATTCTTCGCCGCGTAAAACGTGGGTAATGCCCATTAAATGATCATCGACGACGTTCGCCAGATGATAGGTAGGCATTCCGTCAGACTTGAGCAGTATCTGCGCATCGACTTGAGCCCACTCCACTTCAATCGTACCGCGCAGCATATCGTTAACCACGCAGACGCCTTCGCTGGGCACCTTCATACGTACCACGTAAGGCCAGTTTTCCTGCTCGCGACGCGCCACTTCGGCCTCGTCCAGAGCCAGATCGCTGGGCTTCAGAGCCAACTGCAAACCTTCTGCCTTGCGGGATTCACGCAGCTCATCCAGCTCTTCAGCGGTGCGGTAACATTTAAAGGCATACCCGGCATCCAACAACTGCTGAGCGTACTTCGCATAGATATCGCCACGTTCACTTTGCCGATAAGGGCCGTGCGGGCCGCCAACATCGGGGCCTTCATCCCATTCAAGACCTAGCCAGCGCAAGGAATCAAGAATCATCTGCTCTGACTCAGGCGTGGAGCGCACGCGATCCGTGTCCTCAATGCGCAAGATAAACTGCCCGCCATGCTGACGCGCAAAGCATAAATTGAACAGCGCGATATAGGCCGTACCAACGTGAGGGTCCCCTGTCGGAGAAGGTGCAATGCGAGTACGTACGGTCATCAAGACATCCTTATAGCGAGAAAGCGTAGCGATATTATACCTACCCTACGCGCAACCAACAGCGTCATAAAGGGAACGACTGGCTTATAAAAGCGTCATATAAAAAGTCATAAGGTTATAGATTACAAGATGCGCGATATAGCACAATCGCTTAGTATGGCGCTGCGCCTATGATCGGCGATCATGCTGATAAAAAGTGTTTAAACGCACCAAGCATGCCCACATCACCGCATTTGCGGTGGAAGTAAACAGAACGAGCTGATAAAGCTCATTTATAGGAAATCGAAATGGAATCGCTAGGCTCACGTATCAAGCAATTGCGGCTTAGGGCCAAGCTCAATAAAGCTGCCTTAGCACGTAACGTTGGCGTGTCGGATGTCACTATTTCTTATTGGGAATCAGGAGCAATCAAGCAAATTGGTCACGAGCGCTTAGTCGCACTAGCCGAGGCGCTCGACTGTTCGCTTGCTACCCTGTTAGAAGGTGACACCGCTCCTCAACTATTGACGTTGACGCACACCGGCCCCCTCCCCTGGGAACAGGTACAGGCAACGACAATCACCGTGCCGCACCACCTATCTCTAAACATTGATTGGAAGGCGCCATGCGTTATGGCAACGCCCGGTCCAGACACAGATTTCGCTCCCGTTGCAGCGAATGATCTTCTGTTATTAGGCCCGACACACGTGTTCCATAAAGCAGGGCATTACCTTGTAAAACGTGATGATCGCTTTGTCCTTGAGCACTTTGCAAAAGCGCCCTCTGACACTGCTATTCACGCCGTACTACTCGCCCATTGGCGTTCTGTCTAAAGCATCTCCCTCCCCCGTATTTTTTAATGTATCTCCACCTGGTCACGTGTTCGTCTTGGTTCATCCCCCACCAAGAAACGGCGTGAGTAGGTGGCCATCTGGCCTAACCCATGGCGGGATTGGCTCACAAGCTCTCCTGCCAAATGCTCGCCACGGCGGCCAATGCGCTCTTGCACAACGCCAGGCTGTACGCTCGCTTCAGAAAGCTGCACGCTTACTATATAAGCGCCATCCGGCAAACCACTTCCCGAGCCGAACGGCCCTGCACTAAAATGACCACCGTCTACGTTTGCCCGGGCATGCCAACGAACCCGACTTACTTCACGCTCTACAATTACCTGCACCTGTGCCTGGTCAGGTAAATTTGTTTCGCCTTCTACCATTAAACGACGGTCAGTTCGTAAAGAAACAGACGTCGAGATCGCCACCTCTAAGGGTGCGACCGATACCTGCTCAACGTTTGCTGGTGCATCAATGGATTGAACACGAGTAGATAACGGCTCAGAGCGCTCACGAAGCGGCTCGTTCTCCTCCCCCCCACAACCAGCGATCAATAGCGACGCAACCAGTACTAAACCCACACCCGTTTGTAGCTTATACATAATACTTCCTCGACAACGGCAGCTTTCAGGTTATCACTGCAGCCCCAAGGCCACAGTGAATTAGGCCGTTCACGAAGTAAATCAAGTCACCCAACAGTAGCCCTTGCCGTTGCGTTGACCAGCCACCGCTTTATTTCATTTCAAAGCCGCGCTCAATCAGGAAGTCACGCATATGCGGACGCAGCTTGTTATCGAACAGCGGCTTCAGGTTTTGCGACCAATCAGAGTCCTTATTACCACTGCTACGTGATTGATAATACGCCTGCATGGTGTCATCAAACGCTTGCACCTGTGCACTGTCGTCGGTGTAATAGTCTTCTTTTAAAATCGCTTCAACCGGCAGGCGGGGTTTTACCTCTGGCTCGTGAGCCGGGTAGCCAAGGCACATGCCAAATACTGGGTAAACATGCTCAGGCAGCTTTAAAAGATCACTGATAGCCTGCGGATTATTTCGAATGCCGCCGATATAACAAATACCTAGCCCTTCTGACTCGGCGGCTGTCGCGACATTCTGCGCCATTAAAGCGGTATCCACAGTAGCCACCAGCAACTGCTCAGTCATACCACGTACTACGTTTGAACCTACTCGCTCAGACGCCTCGGTTGGACGTTTCATATCAGCACAGAAGACCAGAAAGTCCGAACAACTGGCAATATAAGACTGCCCACCCGCCAGCTCAGCAATCTGCTCACGGTTAGCTGAATTTTTGACATGGATAACTGTGTACGCCTGAACATGACTGGACGTTGCCGCACCTTGGCCCGCTTGAATAAGTTCAATCAGCAACTCGCGCGCAATCAGGCGGTCACTGAATTTTCGAATGGAGCGGTGGGATTTCAAAAGTTTAATAACGTCGTTCATGTTTTCTCGCCTATATGGATCAGTATCGCTTATCGAGCACTAGAATCGCACAGCATAGCGCCGTTATCCTACCGCTAAACGCTTTTTCAAATATGGATAAGCGGATAGGTCCGCTAACGCAGCTGGCTGTCTTTACTACCCCGACGATTATAGCTACTAGCGTTCGACTGTTTTTTATCGTGCTCGTTCTGACAAGCAACGCATAGCTGAACACCAGGAACCGCAATACGGCGCGCTTCAGGAATTACGTCATCGCACTCTTCACAATGCTTACGGCTTTCACCCCTCGGCAACCGACTGCGAGCAAGCTCAACAGCATCGTCCAGCGTTCTTTCGATTTGCTCTTGTTCGGCACCATCCTTTGCCCATCCACCTGCCATGGTCGGCCTCCTGTTTTCTAGTTTCCCTATTTACTAGTCTGCATATTGATTAGCCTACCTATCAAGGTAGCAGTAATAAGCCCTACTGCTTATAACCACAGTGGTCTTTCCTGCTATCCGCTACAGCAGCAAAGATGACAGATAAGAAGCGAGGCAATCGCATAGCTCCTGAAATTAAACACAGACGAGACTGTTAGCGACATGTGATTGCGAACTTACCCTACGATGACCCTGTCGAAAAAATAACTAATTCTGCTTTAGCTTTAGCTTTAGCGACAGGTCAAATGCAGAGAGTAATTCAAAACAGCTAAATTCTTAGATGGCTCAGATAGCGAATTAATAGCCTGAGGGTTATCGATGGTGAAGAAAAGATGGCCATACACTTAAAAAATAAGCTCTTTTTCTGATTGGCAATGATGTTATACCGCCGCAGGCTATACTCTTTATACTCCCCTTGAAATATAACGATGCTAGGAAGCCGCCATGAATAACATTACGTCGAGTGCACCTGGCCAGGAGTGGGATGCTGGTCAATATGCTAAAAACGCTGACTTTGTGCCCAAGCTGGGTAGCGATGTCGTTAAGCTGCTCTCACCTCAACCGGGACAACGTATTTTAGACCTGGGCTGCGGTGACGGCGCCTTGACCGAGCGATTGGTGGAGCTCGGCGCTGATGTGTTAGGCGTTGATACTTCAGCAGAGATGGTAGAAGCCACCCGTCAGCGCGGTATTACCGCGCGCCAGGTTGATGCGCATGATCTTCCGTTTGATCACGAGTTCGACGCTGTTTTTAGTAACGCTGCTCTGCATTGGATGCTTGATCCACAGGCGGTACTGTCCGGCGTTAAGCGCGCACTGAAACCGGGTGGCCGGTTTGTCGCTGAGTTTGGTGGGCACGGTAACGTTGCGGCTATTTGTACCGCGTTGATTGCGTCGCTTCAGTTTCGCGGGATCAGCGCCCGCGGACGGCATCCATGGTATTTCCCAACCACTGAAGAGTACGCTCATTTGTTACAAACCGTTGGGTTTCAGGTGGATTCCATTGAGCTAATTCCCCGCCCTACCGCGTTACCCACGGGCATGGCGGGATGGATTGAAACCTTTGCCAGCCCGTTTTTACATGGGCTGGAAGAGGATCTTCGCCACTCTATAATTGATAACACCATCATGTTGCTGAGCCATAGTTTAAGCGATGGCCAGGGCAATTGGACCGCTGACTACGTACGCTTGCGGGTATCGGCCCACGTTTGATTCTTTCCACTCAGAAGACATTCCGCTTAGCACTCTGACCGGGCTAATTAAAACTAGATAAAGCCCGGTCAGACAGGATACTCGACCCGTTATTTAAAACTCATCCCACTGATCAGCGGTCGCTTCTTTGACGGCAATCTTCCGGGAAGGCTTTTCAGTAGAAGAACGTGTCTCGATGAATCGCGATGTAGGTAGTGCAGAGGGTGTCGAATGTGCTGACGCATGACCTGCCTGCTCATCAAGGCGAAAAGTTGCCATGAGTTCGGCTAATTGACGCGCCTGATCCTCAAGCGCCCCGGCGGCGGCACTGGTTTGTTGCACCAGCGCAGCATTTTGCTGGGTAACTGAATCCATTTCAGTCAGCGCCGCGTTTATTTGCTCTATACCACCGTTTTGCTCGCGACTTGCCGTCGAAATTTCGTTCATTAGGGCGGTTACCTGGCCGATCGCCTGAACTGTTTGTTGAATGGTCTGCCCACTGCGTTCAGCCTGTGCGGCGCCGCCTGTAATTTGCGATGTCGTTTGCTCAATTAAGCCACGAATTTCCTTGGCTGATTCAGCACTGCGGGTGGCAAGTAAGCGAACCTCACTGGCGACGACTGCAAACCCTCGCCCTTGCTCGCCGGCTCTCGCAGCTTCCACCGACGCGTTAAGCGCCAGAATGTTGGTTTGAAAAGCAATCGAGTCGATCACGCCGATAATATCGTTAACGCGATTGGCGCTGGCCGCAATGTCACGCATCAACTGTACCGTGTGCTGAACCTCTTCGCCGCCTGCCCTGGCAGACTGCGAGGCGGCCACCGATAGTTGATCGGCGGTTTCAGCCGTTTCGGCATTTTTGCTCACGGTGGTCGACATCTCTTCCATACTTGATGCAGTCTGCTGAAGCGCCGAGGCTTGCTGCTCCGTTCGTGAAGAGAGATCCTGGCTTCCTACCGAGATCTCGCCTGCGCCGCTAAAGACACTTTCACTATTGCTTCGTAAGGTAAGAACGAGCGCTTTTAGTTTGGCCTGCATTGATGCCAGGGCGCTAAATAACTGCCCTACTTCGTTGCGTCCTTTTGCCTCGATATGGCCGGTAAGGTCGCCATCGGCAATATTGGAAAAATGAGCAATTGCCTGATTAAGCGGCAATACAACGCCTCGCATCATCGCCATTCGAATAACCACGGCCGCTAATAACGATATGAGTAATAGCGCAATCGCCATGGTGCCTACGACACTTGCCAGAGAGTCTACCTGGTCAATGACATCCTGCCCGCGTGCCTCGGTATAAGTGATAAAGCGATTCATGGCACTATCCAACTGCGCCCCACTTTCCCCCAGCGCTTCCTGACGGCGCTGAATCTGAAACGGCGGCTCCTCCAGTAACGGCAACATACCTTCTGTCACAAACATCTCATAGGTACTGATAATGGCATTGCGGTAGGTGGCAAGCTCACTCTCAGGAGGTACTGGTAACGCCTGAAATTCCTCAAAGCGCGCTTGTGCTGCTGCAAGAGCTTCAGAAGCAAGCTGCAAACTTTCCTGACCTTTCTCAGGGTTGCCTTGAGTACTAAAACTCGCAAAGCGATCTAGAAACGTTTGCGCTCTGAGTGCGTTTACCTGCGTGCGGTTAGCCAGATTGGTTAACCGCACATTGACATCGGTAAGCTCCTCCAAGGCTTGGGAGCTTGTGTGGTTGGCATAAAATCCTAACCCGCTGATCAGCCCAATCATAAGTACCATCAAGGCTAACGCAGCAGTCAAACTCCATTTAATAGATAGGTGCTTCATGCTATTGATCCCTGTGCTTTTTTTTATAAATCGTTTTATTAGGTATCGGCAAGAATAAACCAAGCTGGAGCACAATATGGCGGGCTATCGACCTATGTATAAGGCAGCGAATAAAAAAACCCACCGCGTGCCAGGCACACGGTGGGTGGATAAACACAGCTGCTTTAATTAGACAGCGGTATTTTTAAGGGTCGCCATATCAATCACGAAACGGTAGCGCACATCGCCTTTTGCCATGCGCTCTAAGCCTTCGTTGATATTATTGATATCCAGCATTTCGATATCACAGGTGATGTTTTGCTCAGCGCACAGCGTGAGCAACTCTTGCGTTTCGGCAATGCCGCCAATTAAAGAGCCTGCTACGACACGCCGCTTGAATACCAGATTGAAGGCTTCAATAGCGGGCTCAATAGGCTCCAGCAAACCGACAAGAATATGCGTGCCGTTGTATTTAAGTGCTTTTAGGTAAGGGTTTAGATCATGCTGAACAGGCACAGTGTCCATCATGAAATCGAAGCTTTCAGCAACTGCTTCCATCTGTGCCGGGTCGCTTGAAACCACCACATGGTCGGCGCCATTACGCTTGGCTTCATCCACCTTGGCATCAGAACGGGTGAATACAGTGACCTCTACACCCAGCGCCTTGGCCAGTTTCACAGCCATATGGCCCAAACCACCCATACCAATAACGCCCAGCTTATGCCCTTTGCCGATACCAAAGTGCTTAAGCGGCGAATAGGTAGTGATACCTGCGCATAAAATAGGGGCTGCTGAGGCAAGGTCAATGCCATCAGGCATGCTCAACACGAAATGCTCGCTCACCACGATGCTATCGGAATAGCCGCCCTGAGTAATCGTGCCATCCTGTCGGTCTTCACTGCCGTAGGTCATGGTAGACCCCTCCAGGCAGTACTGCTCAACGCCATCGTTACAGGCACTACAGGTGCGGCATGAGTCCACCATGCAGCCAACACCGACTAAATCGCCTGCTTTAAACCGGCTCACCTGGCTGCCTACCGAGGTTACACGGCCCACAATTTCGTGCCCAGGCACTACCGGGTATTGGCTCATGCCCCAGTCGTTCTGGGCAAAGTGCAGATCACTATGGCAAACGCCGCAGTAAAGAATTTCTATAGCGACATCGTCAGCGCGTGGTTGACGACGCTCGAATGAAAAAGGCGCTAATGGTTTGTCAGCGGCAAAAGCAGCATAGGATTTAGCTTGGCTCATCATAAAACTCCTTAAATCGGTGATCCTCGTGACCATGAGGAGGCTGACCATTATTCGCCGATTGAGCTTCAATAACGATGAGCGAAACTCCGTATTTTTTGCCTATTCCTCCAACTCACTGTGATAAAATAACAAAATTGGTCGATATTTTGGCACTATTATCCGAAGCCACCCATTTTTGAACGTTTTGGCAGGTCTTCATGAGCACGTTACTTCCTACCTATTCACCCTTGGCACGCACCATTGCCGTGCTAACCCAGTCAGACGGTATCACCCAGACACGCCTGCCAGACGTCTCACTGCTCTGTTTGGGGCGTCACCAGGTTCGCACGCCGTTACTGTACGAGCCCAGCCTGACCGTTATTGCCTTGGGCCGGAAAGTGGGCTACCTGGGCGATCGTGAGATTCACTACAATCCCGGACACTACCTGGTACAAACCCTGCCGCTGCCGTTTGAGTGTGAAACCCATGGCTCACCCGAAGCGCCGCTGTTGGGCATTTCGGTAAAGCTGAATCCAGCTCTGTTAAGCGAGATGGTCATGATCATGGGCGATATCAACGCACCCGCCATTTCTCCCAAGCCCATGGCGTCGGTTGCCATGACAGAAGGTATGCAGGATGCCGTTGCCCGCTTGGCAGACACACTGAAATGCGAGACGGAGTGCGCGGTCATGGGAGCGGCGCGCATCCGCGAAGTGATTTTTGAGGCACTCAAAGGGGATCAGGGGCCAGCGTTAAGAGCGCTGGTGAACGGCCAAGGGCATTACTCACGAATTGTGCAGGTACTGTCGAAGCTTCACGTAAACTTCGCTGATGAGTTTACGGTTGAACAGCTGGCTCAGCGGGCCAGCATGAGTGTTTCGACGTTCCATCACTATTTCAAGCAGATTACTCGCGCCTCGCCAGCCCAGTATCTGAAGCGGCTGCGGTTGATAAAAGCTCAGCAGCTTTTGTCGCAGCAGGGGCATAACGTCAATCAGGCGGCATTGGCGGTGGGCTATCGTAGCGTGCCGCAGTTCAGCCGCGACTATAAACGCTACTTTGGCGAATCTCCCCTACAGCACCGCCGCCAGGAGCAGATGCTGCAGGGGTAGTTATCGCTAATTGCGCAGGCTTATTTCACAGACTTGCGCCACAAGCACACTTGGCAAGCTTACTTTGCAAAAATCTGGCTCTTGTCCTTAAACGCCTTGAACTCTAGCGCGTTACCACAGGGGTCGAGCAGGAACATGGTCGCTTGCTCGCCCACTTCACCTTTAAAGCGCACATAGGGCTCAATGACAAAGACGGTGTTGCGTGACTTCAATCGCTCGGAAAGCTCTTCCCACTCGTCCCACTCCAGAATTACACCGAAATGCGGTACCGGAACGTCGTGGCCATCCACCGGGTTGGTATGGGCATTCTCTTGACTGGGCGTTTTAGGATGCCCGTGAATCACCAGCTGGTGACCAAAAAAGTTGAAATCGACCCAGTTGTCACTGGAGCGCCCTTCTTCCAGGCCGAAAACGCCGTTGTAAAAAGCCCGGGCTAATGCCACATCGTAAACCGGGATGGCCAGATGGAAAGGGGAAAGGCTCATAGTGGTCTCCTGCTCGCTGTCGTTATGTAATGAGTGACACAGAGTGCCAACCTGTAATGATCATCCTAGGCCGAGGCATATAAAAATAAAATCAATATCTTTTTCGCCAACTCACAAATATTATTTATCAATGATAAGAGAATTGAAAACCTTAACGGCCGTTGCTCAAGAAGGCACCTTTGCCTCGGCAGGCCATAAGATTGGCTTGACGCAAGCGGCTGTCAGCGCACAGATGAAGCGGCTTGAAGAACAGCTGGGCGTTATCCTGTTTGTCCGAAAAGGTCGCGCGGCGGTATTAACGGCGCAAGGCCAGGAAGTCCTTCAACAGGCGCATACTCTATTAGCCCTCTACCGGACGCTTGGCGAAGCCAATACTGGTAAGCCTGCGAGTACGCCGGTGAACATAGGCGCTATCGCCTCCATTCAGCGCTCGCTACTGCCCAGCGCTCTGGCTCGCTTTCACCGTGCCTATCCAGATTGCCAAAGCCGCGTGCTGCCAGGGCTTTCCATGGCCCTGGTCAATCAGGTGGATGCCGGCGAGCTTGATATGGCGGCCATTATTCGCCCGTCTTTCTCGCTACACAGCGATCTACGCTGGACGCCGCTGGCCCATGAACCTTACCGGCTGATAGTCCCGGCCTCTATTGCAGATGATGACTGGCGCGAGCTACTCAACCGCGAGCCTTTTGTGCGTTACGACCGCACCTCGTTTGGTGGGCGTCAGGTCGACCGCTTTTTACGCGCCCAGCACTGCCACGTGCGTGAACTGTGTGAGGTGGACGAACTGGACACTATTATCCAACTAGTTGCCAACGGTGTGGGTATTGCCCTGGTACCAGAAGTGGCCGCACTGCAACCCTGGCCAGCCGCGGTGCATGCCATACCACTCGGCGAGCATACGTTTCATCGCGATGTAGGCTTGATTCATCGCACAAGCAGCCAGCTGAGCGCCCCGGCCCGCGCTCTTGCCCAGCTGATTTGTGAAGCTGCCAACCCTTATCATTGAACCTAAAAAAAACGCTAGCCCTTGAAAGGGGCTAGCGTGATCGAGCGCATCTGATATGACACGTTAGTGCATTCAGAGCTTAAGCAGACAAAATCTTACAGAGCAACTTCTTGTGTTTCGGCGCCCTGCTCATCGCTTTGTGTATCAGCATTTTCGTCAGTGCTTTCATCAGCGCTGCTTTCTTCACCGGCATCGGCGGCTTCTGATTCAGGCTGTACGTTTTCAACTTCCGTTTGAACGTCTGTGCCTGTTTCAGCAGCATTCATCGGCTCATTGAGCTCAAGCACTTCTGCTGTATACACACGCATTTCACGCAGCAATTCTGGGTTTTCGGAAAGGCGCTGGCCGTAGGACGGCACGATCTGGGTAAGCTTTTCCTGCCACTCGTCGCTTTGCACCTGCTCAGCAAACACGTTTTCCAGCAAATGCAGCATGATGGGTGGCGCGGTTGACGCACCCGGTGAAGCACCCAGAAGTGCGGCAATGGAGCCGTCTTCAGAGCTTACTACTTCGGTACCAAACTGCAGCAGGCCACCACGCTCAGGGTCGTTCTTGATGATCTGAACCCGTTGACCGGCCGTCCACAGCTTCCAGTCGTCTGGGTTTGCTTCAGGATAAAAGCCCTGCAGTGCTTCAAAACGATCATCATCAGACATCATTACCTGACCGACCAGGTAGCGCACCAGATTGAAGTTATGCAGGCCCACCTGGGTAGTCGGCCAAAGATTGTTAAACGTGATGGAGCCAAAAAGATCAGTCCAAGAACCTTCTTTCAAGAACTTGCTTGAGAACGTGGCAAATGGACCATAGAACAGTGCAGGCTGGCCATCCAGGTTACGGAAGTCCATGTGTGGCACTGACATCGGCGGGGAACCTTCACCCGCTTTGGCGTACACCTTGATCTGGTGCTGAGCCACAACGTCAGGATTGGTGGTGTACAGGAACTGACCGCCCACCGGGAAACCGGCATAGGCATCCGCTTCGGGAATACCTGATTCCTGAAGCAGCGGCAGAGCTGCGCCGCCAGCACCAATAAACACAAACCGGGCATCAACGGTAGACTCATCACCGCTTTCCAGGTTTTTAATCGTCACGCGCCAGGTATCGTCGTCATTACGCTCAAGGCCGCGTACTTCACTGTTAACCGATAGCGTGAAGTTATCGCTATCGCCCAGACCTTCGATCATCTGGCGAGTCTGAGCGCCATAGTTAACTTCGGTACCCATTTGCATGCGGGTCGCGGCAACCGGCTCGTTTTCATCACGGCCAGCCATTACCAGCGGCATCCACTCAGCGATCTCTTGGCGATCTTCCGAGTATTCCATACCTTCATAGAGCGGGTTTTCGGTCATGCGTGCATAACGTTCGCGCAGGAAAGCAACATCATCCTGCCCCCACACCAACGCGTGATGCGGCACTGAATTGATAAAAGCTTTCGGGTCACTCAGGATCCCCTGATCGACCTGATGAGCCCAGAACTGGCGGGAAATTTCAAACTGCTCGGTAACGTTAACTGCACGCTCAATTTCAACGTGATCGCCATCGCCCGGTGTATAGTTCATTTCCATGAAGGCAGAGTGACCGCTGCCTGCGTTGTTCCAGGCGTTGGAACTCTCTTCAGCCACCTGACCCAGGCGCTCATAAAGATGGATGTCCCAATCAGGCTCTAATTCTTGAAGATAGGTACCTAGTGTGGCGCTCATGATACCGCCACCAATTAATACAACATCAACAGGTTCATCCGCCGCAACGGGCATCGCTGCAAACGCTAAAAGCGGAGTGCAGAGTAAAAAACTTAAATGTTTATGCATGTCATATCCTGACGATACAGAAATAACTTGCCGAAGCTATAATCGCCCGGCATCGAGGGGGGGTATAATTTGTCGACTAAAGTCTAACAAAATTACTTCTTTTCGGAAACCAGTGCGATAGACAAGCCCAAAGGAAAGTAAGCCATGAGACCTGAAGACCTTGAAAAACTGGTAACCCGCACAATGCCGTTCGGCAAACACCAGGGCTGGCTGATTGCCGACCTGCCGGGCCCCTACCTTAACTGGTTTGCGCGGGAGGGATTTCCATCGGGAGAGATTGGCCAACTGCTGCAACTGATGCAGGAGATTGACCATAACGGATTAAGCGACTTGCTGGACCCCTTACGCAAGCCCTCAAAATAAGGTTATGCGTTTGAGCGCGATGCCAGCGCCTGCTGATATTCAGTGCGATAAGCTTCAGCATGCTGTGTAGGGTCAGCAGGAAAGCGCCCTAGCGCCACGGCTAGCTCAAAAAAACCAGCGGCGGGCATATTCCCGCCCCGGCGGCTGACCACCAATGCGGCGATAAACGGCCGACAGGAAGCGGCATCGTCGCGCATAAGCTGTTCCAGCGCCTGCGCCACCCGCTGAATAGTACGCGGAGGCGTCAAACCCAGCGCTGTAGCCACTTGCTGATAGGTTATCGGCAAAGCTTGTTCAGGCACGTGGGTAAGCAAGTGTCGAACCGCGGCAACGTTATCAGCCATATCATTTTTAATAGTCACTATGTTTCTCGCGCCTGAACAGCACATCTTTAAAGCGGTAAGTGAATAATCGCACGCTTTATCTTGTGCTCTTCAAGCCATAATTTCCCCAAGGTAATGGGTAGTTTAAAGCGCCGCTTGCCCGCTGCGCCGGGATTAAATAGCAGGCGATCCTCCTGCCACTCGTTACGGGGCTTGTGCGAGTGGCCGTGCAGCACCACATCGCAGGGCGTCGCTTCATCGAAATCAATAAGGCGATGTACAAGGTGCAGCCGCCAACCATTTACGGTCAGCGACAGGGTTAGCGGTAACGACTCGGCCCATGGGGCGGTATCAATATTGCCTTTAACCACATACAGAGGCGCTATTTGCTCAAGGCGATCAAGAATAGACAGATCTTCCGGCTTTTGGCCCACATCGCCTAAATGCACAATCAGCCCACACCCCGCTAAAAAAGCGAGGGCTTCTTCGCGTAGCAACCCATGGGTGTCTGCAATTACACCAACAGGCGTATCAAGCGTCAACGGATGCCCAGATCTAGCGCACCAGGTCACTAATGGATTCCTTCCCGTTCAAGAGTGTGAACTCCTTGTCTTTCAACGTAGGCGCTTGCACAACATGTAGTAAGGCATGAGCAACATCTGCCCGGGTAATGGATTGCTCAGGAGATGCCTCCATCGTTCCAGCAAATCCGTGCGTTGCCTTCTCATCAGTCAAGGGGCCCGGCTTGAGGATGACATGGGGGACCTTGGCGAACCGTAAATGGCTGTCCGCTGCAAATTTGGCGGCCATATAAGGGCGCATCTTTTCGGATGCATCCAAAGGGCGCTCTGCGCGAATAGCGCTCACCATGATATAGCGATCAAACCCTTTATCACTGGCGATATCAGCAGCTCTAATGGCACCGAACAGATCAATCATGAGCGTTTTATCAGGGCCGGTATGCGGGCCAGAGCCAGCGGTAAAAACCACTTGGTCGCAGCCTTCAAAGGCATGTTCAAGCTCACCTTCAAGGTCGGCGATCACCGTTTCGATGCCGCGCTCAGTAAACCAGGCAGCTTGCTCATCCTTGCGAACCATGGCCTTTATCGGCACATCAGCCTGCTTGGCCAGCTCGCAAAACTGTTTACCAATCTGCCCATTGGCACCAATCACTAGTGTCGTCATTTCGCCTCCTTAGTTGGCTTACGTTCCATGGCTATCTATTAGTGAGTGCAGGCACACTGTCTATAAATCAACCCTTAGAACGCAAAACAGCGAGCGTACCCAGGGCACGCTCGCTGAAAGAAAGCACTGCGGTGGCAGTTAGGCTAACTGTGTAGGCGCCTTGTGTTGTGGCAATGATAGCGCAGGCTGCCCTGCGCTATCGCTGACCCGAAAACGACTAACCAGCGTATGCATATCGCCAGCACGCTGATCAAGCTCTTGGCTCGCGCTTGAAGCATCCTGTACCAAGCGGGCATTCTGATGGGTTACCTGATCCAGCTGGGAAATCGCCTGGTTGATCTGCTCGATTCCTGTCGACTGTTCCTGCGTTGCGTCGGCAATTTCCGTGACGTAACGCGTTACTTCCGAAAGGCTATCGATAATATCCTGCAGGTGCGTGCTGGACGCATTGACCAACTGCTCACCCTCGCTGACCTTGGCCACGCTATCATCGACCAGATGACGGATTTGCGCTGCCTCATCCGCACTGCGCCCGGCAAGCTTACGCACTTCCTGGGCGACCACCGCAAAGCCACGCCCCTGTTCGCCCGCCCGAGCAGCCTCGACGGAGGCATTGAGCGCCAGCAAATTGGTCTGGAAGGCAATATCGTCGATGGCTTTAATGATCGAGGTGATCTTCTCACTCGCTTCGCGGATGTCACTCATCGCGGCTGTGGTGCGCTTGGCCACATCGCCTGCCGAACGTGCCCGCTGATCGACACTGCCACTGGCATCTCTTGCCTGGTACGCGTAATCGGCAGTCTGCTTCACGGTCGAGGTGATTTGCTCGAGGCTGGACGCCGTTTCCGCCAACGACGCGGACTGCTGGTCGGTACGCTGGGAGAGGTTTTCATTACCGCTGGCAATCTGTCGGCTACTTGCCGCAATGGCTTCAGCGCTTTCCCGAATCTGCGCAACCATGCCTTCAAACGTATCCATCATCCGGTTAAAGGCCTGGGCGGTTTGGCCTACTTCATCGTTATGCTTAAGCGCCAACCGCATGGAAAGATCCGCATTTTCACCGGCAGCGCCGCTGATATTTTCCATTTGACGGCGCATGGCCACCAGCGGACCTAGAACGCGGACCAGCGTGCGCCAGCCAAAGATTGCCAGTAGCGCAATGACGATAAGCGTAACGGTAATCAACAGCGTACGACCAGCATTTGCCAACGTTTCGGCTTGCCCGGCGGCGCTATCCGCCTGCTCTACCACATAAACTTCTATATTGTGCAGCTGAGCACGCATGCTATCCATTGCGCTGGCTACCTCGTCCAATGCTGCCTGAACACGTGACGCCATATCGAGCTGATGTTCGCGAAGCATGAAAACTGAATCCGTATCTCCCACCATTAAGCTTTCAAGATCCATGATGATCTGATCGAGTTCGCCAATCAGGTCTCGCTGCCCAACCTCAGTGCTGGATGCACTGGCAATGGCGTTGAGCGACTGGCGGGCGAGCATAACTTGCTGGGCAATCTCATTAGCACGCAGATGTACCAGCGCATCTCGGCGGTCCGCCAAGGTTATCTGCCTGCCCAGATCGGAAAGCTTGGCAACCGCCATGCGTACATTACCGGTAAGCTGGCCGACATCAGCCTGACCTTCAAACATGTTATCGAGTAACTGTGTGGGGAGCGTGGTCATCCCGTCTTCGCGCCACGCCATCATAAGCTCACGCTGATTGCGTTCATGCCGAACTTGAGCCAAGGCGGTACGCCCTGCAATATTCTCAGCGCTCAACATCACTTTATCGATCATTGCCTCCATCTGCGCCAGTCGCTCACCCATCCGAACGGTCAGTGACAGTTCTTCTCGGCGCACCTGCTCCAGCACCGTATCACTCGCGCTCAACTGCTGATAATCAGTATCGATCTTCGCCAACTGATCGCGCTGTTCAATAGCGGTTTTGCCACTGCGCAAAGTATCGAATGCCATATCAAAACGCGCGGTGAGTAACGCCTGGGTTGTTACTTGATCGATATCACTTGCGTCGGCGGCCAGTAAGTCGGCATGCCTCTGACCAAATGCTCCCATTGTCAGCACAAGATTGCGGCTGGCATTTTGTAACGGCATGACGTCATTAGTAATGTGGCGCTGAGAGTTAATCAGCTGCTGATTAGTCGCCCATCCAGTCACAGCCAGCACCAAAGCGCCGACGACCGCGGCAAGAAATAGCGCGATCAGCATGGCGCGGATACTCAAAGATCTTTTCATGTTTTTTTCGCTGTCAGGGGAGGAGTAGAAATTTGCCGGTTAAGGGGTAAGCGACGACCAGTTCACCGGCTCAAAATGCCCATTACGAATAATGGTGGGCCAAACGGCATGACTGGCTTGATGATGGTCGGGATTGAGCATCAACGGCTCCTCCAACCCAATATCGATGGTTCCTAGATTGAGCAATCCATTCACAATCGCCTCTCTACTCGGCTGCTCTCCGGCAGATTTGAGCCCTTCAACGAACAGCTTGGCCGCCAGGTATCCCTCTAACGAAATAAAGCTAGGTTCGGCGCCGCTTGCGTAGCGCTTTAAGGCTGTGTGATAGCTTTCAACAGCGGGCATTGTTGAATCCAGCGGTGGCACCACTTGGGTGACCATGACGCCCTCGGCCATATCGCCCAGTTCATCAACCAGTGCCTGGCTACCTACGAAGGAAACGTTCAAAAACAGCACATCTTCGAGATCCTTGCGGGCCTCACGAATAAAGTCGGCAGCGGGGCCAAACGTGCTGACAATGATAATAGCTCGCGGCGGGACTGGCGCCTGAAGGATGGTGGCAAGCCCTTGATGAATATTGCGCGTGCCTCGAGTAAACCGTCCATGCGCTAGACTATCTGTGTCTTCTATCCCTTGATCATGCAGAGCGCTTATCGCGCCGTAATAGCCCGCATCGCCAAAACTATCGTTTTGAGTAAAGAACGCAATCTCTTCTGGCGCTATCCCGGCTTCCAATAGCCCGTCAATCATAGTGGCGGTTTCTTCTGCGTAACTTGCCCGATAATTGATGATATAGCGATCAGGAGGAGATTGGCGCAGTAGTCCTGCCCCCGTAAAAGCGCCAAATAACAGCATTTGCTGTTCATTGTGAATAGGAACGGTAACGGCAGCCGTTGGCGTTCCCACATTGCCGATAGAAGCCAGAATATTCTCATCGGCGATCAGCTCCCGCGTATTCTGTGCTGCCAGTAAAGGGTCGTACCGGTCATCATGAGTCACCAGCGTCAAGGGTTGCCCGTTGACGCCACCCGCTGCGTTTATCTCGGCAAAATAGGCATTGATACCTTCCTGCATACCCAGCCCCATAGAAGCAGCGTCACCCGCTTCAGGTGCCACGATACCGAATTTCAGCTCTGCCTGAGCCAAGGACGAAGCCAACACTCCTATCAACATCAGTATTTTCAGCTTTCGCATTGCCCTTCCTAGTCAGTATCTATATTAAGTAGTTTTTTAAGCGGACGACTGCCTTTGTCACTCAGTTCTCACATGGTCGCCTGCACCGGTGAAGCGGGTATTGTCTACTTCCGTTCTGCACTTTATCGATTCACCTACAGACATATCGGCCGCAAAGCATACGACTAAATAACTATTTTCTTTTAGTAAAATTTAATATTTTGTTAACAATTGATAATAATAAGAAAAAATCCTTGATAGACGATTATAAAAAAAGCGAACTCAATGAGTTCGCTTTTAAAAGGAGGTCCAGTCAGTGGCTGAACCTAACGCCCATAGCGCTTAGTAAGTTTCTTCTGGCTCAGAGAGTCGCCGTGTCTGGCTAGAAGGCAAGGCTAAGTGATGCTGCCCTGCGCTATCGCTGACCCGAAAACGGCTAACCAGCGTATGCATATCGCCAGCACGCTGATCAAGTTCCTGGCTCGCGCTTGAAGCATCCTGTACCAGGCGGGCATTCTGATGGGTTACCTGATCCAGCTGGGAAATCGCCTGGTTGATCTGCTCGATTCCTGTCGACTGTTCCTGCGTTGCGTCGGCAATTTCCGTGACGTAACGCGTTACTTCCGAAAGGCTATCGATAATATCCTGCAGGTGCGTGCTGGACGCATTGACCAACTGCTCACCCTCGCTGACCTTGGCCACGCTATCATCGACCAGATGACGGATTTGCGCTGCCTCATCCGCACTGCGCCCGGCAAGCTTACGCACTTCCTGGGCGACCACCGCAAAGCCACGCCCCTGTTCGCCCGCCCGAGCAGCCTCGACGGAGGCATTGAGCGCCAGCAAATTGGTCTGGAAGGCAATATCGTCGATGGCTTTAATGATCGAGGTGATCTTCTCACTCGCTTCGCGGATGTCACTCATCGCGGCTGTGGTGCGCTTGGCCACATCGCCTGCCGAACGTGCCCGCTGATCGACACTGCCACTGGCATCTCTTGCCTGGTACGCGTAATCGGCAGTCTGCTTCACGGTCGAGGTGATTTGCTCGAGGCTGGACGCCGTTTCCGCCAGCGACGCGGACTGCTGGTCGGTACGCTGGGAGAGGTTTTCATTACCGCTGGCAATCTGTCGGCTACTTGCCGCAATGGCCTCAGCGCTTTCCCGAATCTGCGCAACCATGCCTTCAAACGTATCCATCATCCGGTTAAAGGCCTGGGCGGTTTGGCCTACTTCATCATTACGCTGTAACGTCAGGCGTTGTGAGAGATCGGCATTTTCCCCGGCAGCGCCGCTGATATTTTCCATCTGGCGGCGCATGGCCACCAGCGGACCTAGAACGCGTACCAGTGTGCGCCAGCCAAAGATTGCGAGTAGCGCAACAACTCCAAGCGTTACGCTGATCAACAGCGTCAAACCGGTAGCGGCCAGAGCTTCGGCTCGGTTAACGGCACTATCCGCCTGTGCGACGGCATAGCTTTCTACCTCGCCTAGCGCTTGCTGCATTTCCTGCATGGCGCTTGCGACATTAGTAAGTGCTATCTGAACCTGCTCACTGAGCTCCAGCTGTTGCTCACGCAGTATGGATACCGACATGGGGCCGGTTACCATGATGCTTTCAAGCTCGTCGACCACCTCAGACAGCGCATTGACCATGCGTGCCTGATTTCTATCGGAATTAGGTGCATCGAGAATAGAGGATAATGAACTACGCACCTGGTTGAACTGCGTTTCGATAAACTGCTGGCGCAACATGGAAAGCATCCCGCTATTGGGCGCCTGTACCATTTGGTGACCGTAACCTGCCAACATCGCCAGGGCCGTACGCACATCAGCACTATAACGACCGATATTAGCGCCTTGAACAAACAGGCCGTCAAGAATCGTTGTGGGTAGCGTGGTCATTTCATCTTCGCGCCACGCCTCCATAAGATCTCTTTGATCACGCTGATAGCGCTGCTGGTTAAGTACCGAAACGTTGGCGATCTCTTCAGCACTGCTCATGGCGCTACTCACGAACATTTCCATATCATTCAGTTGGGCGTCCATTTGCGACTTCAGGCTAAGCTCAACCTGGCGCACCATTTCAAGCTCTGCATCACCGTCCAATAACGCATTATAATGACTATCGAGCGTTGCCAGCTGCGCCTGAGCTCCCTCCCTTTGTAGCGCTTCGCGTGCATCCATAAAACGCTGATTAAGCGCCTCTTCAGAAACGATGTTTTCCAAAGCTGACTCATTTTCTGCGGCGAGCAACTCATTATGACGTTGGCCAAAGGCGGCCATGGTAAGCACCAAGCGGCGGCTGGCATCCTGGAGGGGAAGCACCTCACCGGTAATATAGTGCTGAGAGTTGATAAGCCGCTGGTTGGTAAACCAACCGGTAACGGCAAGCGCAACCGCGCCCAGCATTGCCATGATAAAAAGGCTGATTAACATGGCGCGGATACTGAAAGTCTTTTTCATTATGGGTGTTCGCTTGTGTCAGAAGTCATGCAGGTAACGTCTGCTTTTTTTGAAAAGGCACATCTAATAAAGCGGCTAAGAATAACCGCTTAGAGCAAGAACTCGGTATTCATTTTCCAAAAAAGTCGATATGAATGACGGTCTTGAGCGCCATTACGACGTTCTCTTCAATAACGGATCTCACCGGGGGTTAGTATCGGCAGGAAATAGTTTAACTAAAGCTTATTTAAAATTAATTTAAATAAGCACTATTTTGTAAAAACCCTGTTGAATGCGTTGCCAACCTAGGCACCGGGCAGTCATATTTTCTACATTGACTCTGACACTGTCTTTGACATAGCGCCTAACATAACCCGGTACAGGCTTGGCAAGCTAAGCTGGGCGCTCAATGGCAAAGCGGTCGGTGGTGCGAACGTAGTCACTACCCGCCAGTCGGCCAATCGGCTTGAGTAAATCGATATCTACATGACGACCATCCCATACGGCGTCGTCGATATGAATAGATACTATCTGTGCCAGCACCAGCGTACCCGCCAAAGGCTGATCGCCAAAGCGAATCAGATCATGAAGTTTGCAACCAAAGGCCACCGGGGATGCGGCAATGCGCGGCACCGAGACGCCTGACATCGGAGCTTTCTCAAGCCCTGCAAGGGTAAACTCATCTTCCTCTCTGGGCAGGCTGGCACTGGTTGTATTCAGCGCGTCGATCAGCGCTTCACTGCCGATGTGTACCACGCACTCCGGCACTTCCTCCAGGTTGCGTAGGGTATCTTTCGGCTGACCGCTGCCATCCAAAAGCGGCGAAAAGGCCAAGACCGGCGGAGTTACGCTTGCCACATTGAAAAACGAAAAGGGGGCAAGATTGTCCTTCCCATTGGCGTCCTGAGTGGCCACCCACGCAATCGGGCGTGGGCAGATACTTCCCGAGAGTAGTCGGTAAATAATCCCAGCGCTTAACGGGGAATCCTCTAATGCATAGTCACTCATTCGTTGCTCCTTGATTGCCAGGCGTGAGAGTAGTATCACTTTATAACAGCACGCTATCGACACTGCCTTTTTTTGATGACTTTACACCCACCAAAGGACCCGCCAATGAAGATCGTGATTGCCGATGATTACCAGAATTGTGTGCGCCACCTGGATGCCTTTGATGCACTCAGTGGGCATGACGTAACGGTTTATCACGATACGCTGACCGATCTGGAAGCGCTGGTCGAGCGTTTTCAGTCAGCGGATGCTTTAGTGCTCATTCGTGAGCGTACTCCTATCACTGCAGAGCTTTTGGATCGCTTACCCAACTTAAAAGTGATTAGCCAAACCGGTGGCGGCGCGGCCCATGTGGATATCAAAGCCTGCCAGCGTCATGGCATTACAGTAATGGCGGGGAAAGGCTCACCCTACGCGGCGGCTGAATTGACCTGGGGGCTGATTCTGTCAGCCATGCGTCACTTACCCGAAGAGGTCGCCAATCTTAAAGCTGGCCGCTGGCAGCAAACGCTAGGTACCGGGCTTAGGGGGCGCACACTGGGAATTTTTGGTTTCGGAAAAATAGGCAGCCTGGTGGCCCGCTACGCTCAGGCATTCGAGATGAACGTGCTGGTATGGGGGCGCGAAGGCACCCAGGCACGCGCGCTTGAGGCAGGTTTAACGGTTGCCGAGAGCCAGGACGATCTTTTTCAACGCGCCGATGTGCTGACCCTGCACTTGCGCCTGAATGATGAGACCCGCGGTATAGTGACCGCAGATCACCTTGCCCTCATGAAAACCACGGCCCTTCTAGTCAACACCAGCCGCGCACCGTTGATTGCTCCGGGCGCCTTGGTCAGTGCCCTCAAGGCAGACAGGCCCGGGCGTGCGGCCGTCGATGTTTTCGACAGTGAGCCCGCTCATGATGATCCGCTCGTTCAACTTCCTAATTGCGTGGCGACTCCTCACTTGGGTTACGTCGAAAAAGATAGCTATGAGCTCTATTTCGGCGATGCCTTTGCAAATTTAAATGCTTTTGTTAACGGTGAGCCGGTCACTAACCTAGCCTCTTGACCCCTCGATAGCGCTCTCCTCTGTGTCAACTGTGCTAGCCTTATAACTCACGTGTGACACAGAGGACTGGATGCTCACTATTTCCAACCATGTTGCCCTAGCCGATTGGGAAATCGATATTAGCCAAATCCGAGCCCAGGGTGCTGGCGGCCAGAACGTCAACAAAGTGGCGTCAGCGGTACACTTGCGCTTCGATATTTTACGCTCTACCTTACCCACGTTTTATAAAGAGCGTTTGATGGCGCTCAATGATCAGCGCATCAGCAAAGAGGGTGTGGTGATTATCAAGGCGCAAAGCTATCGCACGCTGGAGCTTAATAAAGAAGACGCTCTTGCGCGCCTGAAAGAGCTGATCGTCAGTGCGACCAAGCAGCAGAAAATTCGCCGCCCGACCAAGCCGACCAAAGGCTCACAGCGTCGCCGCGTTGACCACAAAACCCGCAAAGGCAAAATCAAATCGCTACGTGGTAAGGTTTCCACCTCATAGACACCACAACGTATATTGAGCCCCGCATGACAATGGTTTCCCGGCCGCTTTCCCCGTGTATTCAACACTGCCAGCTAGATCCGGCAAACGTATGCCTGGGCTGTGGACGTACGCTGGATGAAATTGCCTATTGGAGCCAAATGACCGAGGCCGAAAAGGCCCCGGTATGGGAGCGCCTGGAAGCGAAGAGGGATGTAGCAAGCCGCGATTAGCTATTCGACTTGACGGCATGGCGGTCGCTCAGAATATGGTGCAATTCACCGCAGGCCACCAACGGGTCATCACAGTTAATCACAATATTCGACTGAGCAAGCACGTAGCTGCGTCCGGTAATCGTATTTTCGACAACCTGATACGCGCCTTCCTGATGCGTCCCGATAAACGTGCCAATAAATCCGGTTTCACGCAGCGACACAGTTTCAAGCTTATCGCCTACATTGAGGCGGCCTTCGTAGTTCATCAGCGCTAACCGGGCGGAGGTGCCCGTCCCGGTGGTACTGCGACAAATCACGCCTGGATGCACGTAGGTTGTTGAGCGCGAGCGAAAATAGCCCTCACCCACCTGCTCTTCAGGCCCCATAAAGTGCAAAAACGGCAGCGGGCCTACATCACCCAGCGTGTAGTGTGAAAAACCGCGCTCGGCTTGCAGTGCCTCGACGATTTTATGCGCACAGGCTGAAAGTGCCTGCTCTTCTTCGCGAATCAACTTAAAGCCAAGCTCGGTGGCGTCCACTAGCGCGTAAAAGCCGCCACTATAAGCGATGGAGTACGTCACTGTGCCAATACCCGGCACCTGAATCGTATCGCGATAGGTATCGATATAGCTTGGCAGACCTTCGCAGGTAACCGACTCCACCACCCCGTTATGCACGCGTGCCTCAATATGTACCAGGCCTGCCGGGGCTTCCAGGGCAAAGCGCTGGATACCTTCCTGCTTGGGCACAATGCCACACTCAAGCACGGCAGTAGCGGTACATAACGTGTTGGAGCCTGAATAGATCGGATAGCCCATCACTTCCATAATGATGTAACCCGCCGCTGCCTCAGGATGTGTAGCGGGGACCAGCAGATCGACTGACATTTCTGGAATACCGTAAGGCTCTTCCAACAGCAGCCGACGCAGGCCATCAGCATCGTCACGCAGGTACTCCATTTGTTCCCGTACAGTCGCCCCCGGTAGGGCGTCAATCCCTCCCGTTACAATCCGGCTAACATCGCCGCCTGCATGGGTATCCATCAATTGAAGTGTATGGATATTTTTCAAGGGCGTTGCTCCTGAGCATTCATTAGGGCAAAAGGAGCGCCATGGGTGTCCCACTGCGCATCGGGCACAATGACGATCTTGCCTAGATAATTGCTGTCTCGATTAACAAAATAGCGTTCGGCGGCATGCAACTCGGAAAGCTTGAAAGCGGCGTGAAGCACCGGTTTGAGCTCACCACGACGAATCCAGTCAATAAGCTGCTCGGCTTCTTCCCGGGTACCGTGAGACACACCAAATATCTGGACCTGATAAAGGTAAATGCGTGTCCACATGATTTCGCTGAGATTACCGCCACTCGCGCCAGCAATCGAAAGACGCGGATAGGTTTGGCGGCTCTGCATATCGACAATCATGGTATCGATGAACTGATCGGTCATTTCTCCACCGACGAGATCCATCACCGCGTCTATTGATTGACCACCGGTGGCCGCCAGCACCCGATCTACAAACGTAGGCAGGTCTCCACGGTCAATTACCGCTTCGGCGCCTAGCGCCAGCAGCGCATCGGCTTTATCGGGCTGACTAACTGCATATGGAATGGCTCCTACAATGCGACAAAGTTGAATCAATGCGGTGCCCACACCGCCACTTGCGCCGCTTACCAATACGCGCTCACCCGCTTCGACGTGGGCCGACGTCATCATATGGTAGGCCGTCTGATAGGAGCACATGCCCATGGACGCAAGCTCAGCGTCACGCAGCTGAGGATTATCGACATGGTGAAACTGATCAGCCGGTACGGCAATATATTCAGCGTAACCACCGTCAGCGCCATGGCCATAGTAATCCGGGGTCAGGTTGATATCCCTGCGTTCATCAGCATAAATGTTGAAATCAAGCAGACCCCGCTGGCCAATTCTACCGGCATCAACGCCTTCGCCTACCGCTACGATCCGTCCCGCTACATCAGCCCCCTGAATACGCGGAAAAGTTAACGTTGGCGTGCCGCCCATGGCAAAGGACGTAACGTCGCCCTTCTCTTTGGTGGGATAAAGGCCTTCGCGGGCTTTACGGTCAGTATTGTTTTTTGCAGTCGCCGTCACCTGAACCAGAACATTACCCGGCCCAGGTGTGGGAGTCTTGACGTCTTCTCGATAATGCAGCTTTTCGATATCACCATGCCCGGTCAAGAGCATGGCAGCCATCGTGGCAGGAACAGCAGTAGCAGACTCAGTCATTGGCAGGCTCCCTGATACAAAGGAATAAGATGACTGCTCGACCATAACAAACTCTGGCCGCTGCTTAAAAGCCCGTTGAACTAGAACCACCCCTTTCGCTTGAAAAGCCAGATCAGCACGACGGCCATGCCGATCATGGCGCCCCACACAAAGAAGTAGCCGTAGCGATAGCCAAGCTCTGGCATATACTCAAAATTCATCCCGTAGACACCGGCAATAAACGTTAGAGGTACAAAGATCGCGGTAATCACCGTTAGAACACGCATGGTGATATTCAGCTGGTGCGATGAAATGGAAATATAACCGTCGACCAGATCGCCGCAAATATCGTAATACATCTGGGTCAGCGTATAGAGCCGTTCAAAACGTTCGGCCACATCGTTAATGGCATGCAACGTTTCACTTTCCTCGCGGGGAAGATGCTGATAGTCGTAGGCCGTTAACTCTTGGGTAATCCCTTTATGATAGTTAAACACGCGGCGCATCTTGACCAGTCGAGAACGGTAGGTGGTAATTTTACGCATCAATACGTCGTTACCGTTTTCGAGCAGCTCATCCTCTAGATCGCTTAATTCGGCCTCGAACTCAAGCAGGCTATCGATATAGTAACCGGCTGAGGTATACATGATTTTCAAGGCTACCTGCTCAGGCGACTTGGCTAAAAGCGACTTGCCATGCTCTTTTAACAATCGCTCGACACTCATGGCAAGGCCCGAATGTAGCGTGACTAAAAAGCGCTCGCCTATAAAAAAGCACACCTGCTGAGGGACGAAATTGAGCTGAGCATCAAACGAGGAAATACCCCGATAAATCAGCAGCGTGTGATTATCGAATTCTTCAATTTTAGGCGGCAGGCGCTCTTTATTAGCATCCTGTATCGCCATTGGGTGGCACTCAAATTTTGCGAGCAGACGTTCGACGGTTTCTTCGTTTTCCCCCTGCATATCTATCCAGATATTGCTGTCGGGTATGGCTTGCCACGTAGCAAACAGCTGCTCATCGCCTTCGTAAACAGTGCCATCAAGCGTTGTCACAATACTGCGAATCATAACTTTCCTTGAATTCTTTAACGTAATACGCAGCTTACGCTATACGTACCTGTGATATACGAACCTGGGCCTTGCCCGCGTGTTTTGCTTCGTACATCGCAACATCGGCACGCTTGAGGAGTTCTTGCGCCGATTCATCCGCACCCGGCATATAAAGCGCAACGCCAATGCTGGTGCTCACTTTTAGCAGGGCCTCACCAATAAGCAGCGGCTGTTCTATGGTTCGAATGAGCTTTTGCGATATAGGCTCAATCGCCTCCAGCGCAACGCCCTCCAGCAGCAGGACAAACTCATCTCCAGCCCAACGTACAACAAAGTCGGTTTCGCGGGCTGAAGCCATTAACCGCTTGGCGATTTCGCGTAGCAGCTCATCGCCAACCGCATGGCCATAGTTATCATTGACCTGCTTAAAGCTATCCAGATCCATAAACAGAACAGCTAAAGGCTTTTGTGAGCGCCGAACGCGCGCCATGGCGTCAGGCAGGCGTTCGTCCAGCGCACGACGATTAGCCAGTTTAGTCAACACATCTTCGCGCGCCTGCTGGTCACGCAAGCGCTCAAGCTGCTGGCGTTCGCTGATATCATGGATAAACAGGCTACGCCATTGCCGACTGTACAAGGAGAGCGATTTAAAGCGAATTTCGACGGGCACGAGGCTGCCATCTGATCGATGCGCCAAATGAGTCAGCAGCACATTTTCAGCCTCGCGGGGCAAGCCATCCGGCAGCATCAGCTGGTTGATTGGCTTACCCAACGCCTGCTCGCGCGACCAACCAAACATGGTGGTGGCGGCCAGATTCCAATCCAGTACACAGTCGTTTGCATCAACGCTTACATAGCCATCGTAAGCCGTTTCAATGATCAGCTTTAGCTCGTGAGTACGCTGTTCTATCTGCTGTTCAAGACTACGGTGAAGCTTAGCCAAGGCTCGCTGAGAGGCCTCTCTTTGTTCTTGCTCACGGTTGAGCCGCTCACGAAGTTGAATTTCGTCGGTCACAAGATCGGCAAGATCCTGCAACGTAGAAAATTCGTCTTCATTGAGCTTTCGTGGTTTGGTGTCTATTGCGCAAAGCGTTCCCAGCACCAGCCCCTTGGTGGTTTTTAATGGCAATCCAGCGTAAAAACGTATCCCTTCGGATTTTGCTACCAGAGGGTTCTGCGCAAATCGGCTATCGAGACAGGCATCCTCCACGACCAAGGGAACGGCTTGGGCAACCGGGTAGGCGCAAAAAGCGATATCACGCGGCGTTTCATGAATATCAAGCCCAACACTTGATTTAAACCACTGACGGTTGGCATCGATCAGAGTAATCGTAACGGCCGGTACATCAAGCAGCTTTGCGGCAAGCCGTGTAATACGGTCAAACACTGGCTCGCTCGGCGTATCAAGCAATTTAAGCTCATAAAGCACCTCCAAGCGTGCTTTTTCATTTGACGGTATGGGATAACTCATTAAATGCTTCACCCAGGTCGTTAGGTGTTTTGTCCATCATAGCGTGAAATAATTTTCACTGCTCAATAGGCTTATTACTCGTGACATACGCGAGAACCACGCTTACTGCGGCGGAGGCTAACAGTGCGCCCAGGAATGGACCTAGCGTGGGTATGCTACCCGGAAAACTTGCAGCCATTATCCCGGCACTCAGGCTTTGTTGGCTGAACCACCCAGGCAAGATAGCGCCAAGTAACCCAGCTAAACCGCCACCGATAGCCGCAAACGGCGTCATGCGCTGCCATAGCCCTAGTAGAACAGGCACAACAATGGCGGCACATAATAAATCGGCAATTAAGAAAAGGCGTAACACCGACAGTCCCTGAAGCGCGATTACCACCACCGGCACCATCAGCAAGACGGTCATCCAGCGCGTGAGTGCTATGGAAACACCAGGCTGCTCACTGCGCGATACAATCAGCGAGGCAATACCACTTTGTAGCGTATCCACACTGGATGCCACCAGCGTAACCGCCAGCACCAAGGCTGCTATGGCTACCCAGGATGGCGCATTATTCAATAGCGCAAAAAAAGGCATCGGGGGTTCGCCAAGCGCTATTCCACTCATGGCGGCCATCATGCCCAAACCGCCAATCACCATCACGATGACGACCGTGGCAATTCCTCCCACCCAGGCGCCCCGCTCCAGGCTTTGATTATCTCGCGCAGCCCATACCCGCTGCCAATAACCCTGGTGAAAAAGATTGGCCGCGGTGACCGCAATCACCAGTGTTAACGCCACACTCAGCGCACTTGAGGTGGGAACAGAGGGCAGCACCGAACCACTGGGCATTGCAGGCAGGCGCCACAGGGTGACGCTTGAGACGATCACCAGCAGGACAACCAGTAGCCATGCCTGCCAACGATCGGTCGCAAGACTTGCGCGCAGCCCGCCGCTTACCGTGTAAAGTAGCGTAGCGACAGTAACCCCAATGATTACCCAGCTCGGCGGCACATCAGAAAGCAGTGACGTAATGGCCCCGATGGCGGTTAGCTCAGCGGCCAAGAAGCACGCCATATAAACCACTGAGACCAGCGTTACCCAGTGACGCACGCCCCGGCCGTAGCACGCTTCGGCAAACTCCGCGATGCTGCGCCCTTCAGGTAAAGCGCGGCGAATGGCCGGGCCATAAACACCCAGGACGATAAACGGTAGCGCAGAACCAAGGGCATAGCCTGCCAGTGCCAGCGGGCCGACAAAAGCGCCAATTTCCGGCGGCGCAAACAATATCCATGCGCCCATTCCAGAGGCCACAAAAGACAGCCCAAGCGTGGTGCTGGTTTGTGAATTTCGCGCGGTGACGTAGTCATCCAATGAGTCTTTTCGCCCACGGGCTTTAAGACCTAGAAATGCAAAGCAGCAGAGCGCCGCGCCTAGCACGGCTGACGTCAGGTATGGCATGTCGCTCTTCCTCCGCCGGTTCTAACCGGATCAGGTTCCAGGGTCTGCAATAGCATTCTCAGCCACACCATGTGGCTCCCCTGGCGACAGTGGATTGAGAGCGTATCCTGAGTGAAATAAAGCGAACCGTCAAAACCAAGCGTTAAAACTGACCCTAAAACTGATATTAGAACTGGTCTTAAAACCGATCTTAAAACTGATCTTAAAACTGAGCGGCGATATACCCACTCACCGCGACGGCAATTGATGCTATGCGCTAAATAGCTGTAAAGAAAACCGCTTACTTCCGCTATTCATTAGCGATAACGTTGCTTAAACTAATAAAAACTTAGAGTATTGCTCTCATAGCGGCATTGCAGAATAAAACCGGCCTACCGCCGTTCGCGCTATTAATAATTAATAATGCCAAAAGCGCCGTGTGGATGTCCCGGTGGCGCGCATAGGAAATTGCCATGTCGTATACCGAAGCCAAAGAGCATACCCAAGGTCGGCTCCACGCCCTGTTTGCTGATCCTT
Organism: Halomonas sp.; assembly: GCF_017983445.1. Lineage (GTDB taxonomy): Bacteria > Pseudomonadota > Gammaproteobacteria > Pseudomonadales > Halomonadaceae > Vreelandella. The sequence goes on along the minus strand of NZ_JAGOBJ010000001.1, from coordinate 467,802 downwards.
ATCGTGCATTTGAAAACAATACCGATGAGCGTCAGCTTCACGTTCGCGTGATGCTTTATATGCTATTGGCACGCCCAATGGCACGCGGTGATATGACGCTTCGCGTCATTCATGGTTGGGAAAACGGCAGTTTTGAACCCGATGACCTGCAGCATGCCGATTACGCTTTGCATGATCTGGCTGATTTTAAGCGCATCGTGAAATACTTTGAGAAGGCCGCTAAACAAAACATCCCACTTCCGTCAGAAACCCCAACCGTTCTAGCAGACCCTCTCGCCCACGCCATTGCCGACGCTCAGGCTGAAGGGCAACTATTAGCCGACGATATACAAAAAACGCCGGCGAGCTGGCCCGCGTTTGAAGGTGGTCTCGCCCTTTATACGCTGTTTAAAATGTATCACCGTCTGGTATATGGAGAAGACGATGTTTACCGCTGCTCGCAGTGCCAAACACCGCACGGCCCGCGTGAAATCCATGAATTTCATCTGGAAGAGGGTGAGTTTGCACTGTTGGTGCCGCTTAGTGGGCAGGTAAAAGCGTCGCCCTCGCTCCTTGTTCTGCATGAAAGCCAGCTTGATCCTATTGAAAAACTGCTGGAGGAAAGCTTTAACCTGCTGCAGGACTTTTAATACGCTCTACACCACCACGGGCCCCTAAAGAGTGGCCCGTGGTGGTTAGTTATACGCTTTCAGGGTTGGTTGAAGCATCAATGCAATCACAATCTCAATGGCTTCTGACTTAATGAAACATAGTTTCAAAACATAACTTTAAAACATAGTTTCTAGCTTAAGGAGATAGTGCTATTGATGCCGCTGGAAACGTTTTCAGGCTCGAACCAGCGCGCGGTGACTGTTTTTGTCTGTGTCCAAAACGCAATGGCCTGCTTACCGTTAGGCCCTAGATCGCCAAGCTTTGAAGCCCGTGAGCCGGTAAAGCTGAAATAAGCAACGGGCACCGGAATTGGTACGTTAATCCCCACCTGTCCCACATCGATATCGGTCTCGAAACGGCGCGCCACCCAGCCAGAGTTAGTGAAGATAGACGTGCCGTTGCCGTTAGGGTTGGCATTGATAAATGCAATCGCCTCATCGAGCGTTTCCACATTGACTACGCAGAGTACAGGGCCAAAAATTTCTTCGCGGTAAACGGTCATTTCCGCCGTCACGTCGGTAAAGAGCGTTGGCCCGACAAAGTTGCCATTAGGGTAGCCATCTACTTGGCAATTACGCCCATCGACCAGCAGATTGGCACCTTCTTTTTCACCCGCCTCAATTAAACGCAGCACACGATCACGCGCAGCGGGTGATACGAGAGGCCCTAAATCGGCATCCTGCTGAGTGCCGGGGCCGACTTTCATCTGGCGCGCGGCTTCTACGATATCATCAATCCACTGGCGCGCCTCCCCTACCAGTACCAGAACGGAATTAGCCATACACCGCTGCCCGGCGGCGCCAAATGCCGACCCCAACAGATTATTGATCGCCTGGCTACGATTCGCATCAGGCATCACCACACAGTGATTTTTCGCCCCCATCATGGCTTGCATGCGCTTGCCCGCATCGGCCGCCCGCTTGTAAAGCAGTGATCCCACATGAGTTGAACCAATAAACGATAGCGCTTTGATCGTGGGGTGATCGGCGATTTGATTGGCAACCTCTGGGCCGCCATGTACGACGTTTAACACGCCCGGCGGCACCCCGGCTTCATGGGCCAGTTCCACCAGGCGCATGGTAGAACTAGGGTCCTGCTCGGAGGGTTTCAAGACAAACGTATTGCCCGTGGCAATGGCCAGTGGAAACATGAAGCAGGGCAGCATAATGGGGAAATTAAACGCGGTAATACCCGCACCAACACCTAGCGGTTGGTGAAGTGTGTAGACATCTACTTCACTTGCAGCGTTTGCAGCTACTTCACCTAGCTGAAGCGAGGTAATCGAGCAGGCATGCTCGACCACTTCTAACCCGCGCCCTACTTCACCTTTGGCATCCGGCAGCGTCTTGCCATGCTCCTCGGTGATTAAAGCGGCCAGCTCATCAGTATGATCACGAATCAACGCCTGCAGTGTCAGCATGATACGCATGCGTTTGCCAAGCGGGACTTTACGCCACTCTTTAAAAGCTTCCTGCGCGCTAGCAATCGCACGCTCTACCTCTTCTGCGGTACAAAAAGGTACTCGGGCTACCACTTCCTGAGTCGCTGGATTAACCACATCACGCCACTCTTTACTCTGTGACGGAACGGCCTGACCATCAATGATCATGGAAATTTCGCGAACGGCCATTGCGTTGCTCCTGTCTTGTGATTGTTTGTTGTACAGACAGCTATTACCGCTGCCTTTGCGGTGTGATCAGGGTATAGCAGTTAGTTGACGTAAACGTCAATTAGCTATTGATGCAATGACTGCACGACAATGACGCTACAAAAAAAGAAATCGCCAGCAGGCGCTTAACCGCTTGACCTGCCTTGCCAATAAAGGATGATAAAGCGTACGAATATGGAGATGGCGCTTTGCCTTATCAGAAACAAGCATTCACAGCAGTGATTACCTCCAAGCTGAGCCATGCCGGTCTGTGCATTCTGACCCTGCTGCTCTGGTGCGTCACTCCGTCTTCACCGGCCTCGCTTGCTACCGGCGTCAACAGCTCATCCACGCATGCCGATCAACGCGAAGCGCTGCTGCCGCTTGCAACACAGAGCCATTCGTTACGGATTCGCAACAGCAAGGCCTTGATCGCCGATACGAATGACGCTGGGATGGGCGATGCGGTCTTGCCTGCTTATGCAGCCCAGGTTGTCATAGCTCATACAGCCAGCTGTGCTCTGCCGCGTTCGATCACGCCACGCACAGATAACCTATTCAGATGCCTTCCACCGAGCCGCGCGCCTCCAGCCGCCTGACTGATTAGCGTACTTTCAGAATTTTATTACTGCATGGCACCACGGTTTAACGCGGCGCCCATTTACATCGTTCGGTAGGAAGCGCGTATGTTTCAAGTGGATCAACTTATCTTAATGGCAGCTATTCTGCTGCTGATCGGTATTATCTCAAGCAAACTCTCGGCCCGTTTAGGCATGCCGGTACTGGTGCTTTTCCTGGGAACCGGCATGCTGGCTGGAGAGGCGGGTATTGGCGGGGTCAGCTTTGACAATCCAATCCTGGCACACGCTCTGGGTACCCTGGCACTGGCCATGATTCTCTTCGACGGCGGCCTACAAACGCCAATGTCCTCGATTCGCATGGTTTGGAAACCCGCATCGTTACTGGCAACGATTGGGGTGCTCATCACATCAATGGTCACTGGCGCAGCAGCGGCCTATATTCTTGAGCTACCGTTACTCGACGGGTTATTGCTGGGTGCCATCGTAGGATCGACCGATGCGGCGGCCGTTTTCTCGCTGCTGCGTAATGCCGATATCCATATCAACAAACGGCTTAAGTCGACGCTTGAGATCGAAAGTGCCTCGAACGACCCTATGGCGATTTTCTTGACCATTGGCCTGCTTGAAGTTCTGGTTAACGATATGCCGCTTGGCGTGGGCTTATTGAAGCTGTTCGTGATGCAGATCGGAGTTGGTGGCATCGTGGGTTTAGTAGTGGGCTGGGCATCGGTTCAAATAATCAACCGTATCCAACTGGTTACATCAGGGCTTTATCCCGTGCTGGTAGCAGCCTGCGGCCTGTTTGCCTTTGGTGTTGCAGCCAACCTTGGCGGTAGCGGCTTTCTGGCGATCTTCGTGGCAGGGGTCATGATCGGTAACCGTCGCATCGCTTTTCAGCGCAGCACCTTCCTGTTTCATGATGGTTTGGCGTGGATGAGCCAGATCGTCATGTTCGTTGTGCTGGGCCTGCTTATCAATCCCATGTCACTGCTGGACGTATGGCTTGAAGGCCTGATGATTGCAGCCATTTTAATCCTGGTGGCGCGCCCGCTTGCCGTTACGCCCATTCTCAAGATGTTCGGCTTTACCAACCGTGAAACCGGGTTGGTTGCCTGGGTAGGGCTTCGCGGCTCGGTGCCTATTATTCTGGCGATATTCCCACTGATTTTTGGCCTGGAAGGCGCAGAGCTTATCTTCAACGTGGTTTTCTTCGTGGTGTTAATCTCCGCCACCATTCAAGGCACGACGCTTCCCTATGTAGCGCGCAAATTAGGCCTTACCGTGGCGCCGCCCATTGTGCCTGCCGCAAGCCTTGAAATTACGGCGCTGGAAGATGTTGACGCTGACATTGTGGAGTATCGGTTAGGCGATGGGGCGAGAGCCGCCAATCGACGGTTATCGCAAATTGCGCTGCCGGATGGCACGGTAGTGGCGATGATCACGCGCGGCAAGGATGTCATCCCACCACGTGGCTCAACGCTACTCCAGCCAGGCGATCACTTGTTTGTCGTGTTACGCCCAGACATTCGGCCTTTTGTTAACTGCGTGTTTGCTGAAGGTGCGAGTATCACTAACGGCGAATTCCCTGACCAAACCTTACGCCTTAAAGGAAGTACCAGCGTCGGCGAAGTTCTCCACTCGTATGGTCTTACCCTTGATGACGATATGGCCTGCACACTGGATACGCTGTTGCATGAACGTCTGCCCGATAGCCCAAGCGAAGGCGATGAATTAGTGCTAGGCGATGTGACGTTATCTGTCTTGGGGGTACTCGAGGGGCGTATTACTACCGTCGGCGTAACACTCATTCAACCAACGCTTGTGCCAGCACAAATGCCAGGCTAACTGCTATACGTAATAGCCACCTGCTCGGTGCAGGTGGCTATTAACCTTAATAAAACTCAGCGCAAAGCGTTCAGGCCGCTTCGTAAGCCGCTTTAAGCCGGTAGAATTCATCCACAATTGCCGCCATTTCACCGGCGTCGTAATGACACAAGCCGCTAACCACCAACTTCTTGGAGCCGACGCCTACTGCATCTCCAGCCGACTCAATGGAAAATTCAAGCAGCGCATCCGCCCGTTTTCCCTGAACATCGAGCGATGAGCGCGTTAACGCAAGATTGGGGTTAAACCCATCTAAACGCTCCAGTGAGAATCCCATGCTATCGTAAATTACCAGCGGGCGTTTCGGGTTAAACATTACCCCGTGCTGCTCCATTAACGGCTTTAAATAGTGCGGAAAGTTTTTTCCCGAAAAAGCCACATAGCAGCGCGCAAATGCTTCAATAGCGGTTTTATCAAAGGTGGTTTCACCACCGCGAACTACCTGCAAGTAGCACTTGCCGCTCTCGTCAGATACGTGTAGCTCACCGTTATCTGCTTCACTAAACAGCAGCGGCGTATCAGCACTCACCATATTGGTGAAGCGAAATTCCATTTGCCGCGACAACCCAAATTTGACGAGTATCAGTGCGAATAGCAAGTCACCAGGCACGCAGAAACGACGCGCATCCGGATTATGAATGGGGTTGTAATCGCCAGCCACGCCTTTAGCGAAACGGCTGGCCTGCTCTGCAGAGATCACGATGTACTCTCCGCGTTGCGCGTAAAAATCCTTGAACATGGCGTTTGCTGCCTGCCTAGCGTTGAAATCGAAAACCTATAACTGCCCAACGTCGCGCATAATGCCATAAAACACGCGCTAACAGGAGTCATCGGCCAGGAAGCGAGTATGCCAAACACGAATATTGCCAAAAAACGCTTACCACGCTTTACATTAGCGACGCTGATCGGCGCCTTGTTTATCGTTGCGATTTGGCTGATAGGCAGCTATTGGCTGCTTAATAGTCAGTGGCTGCCCAACAAAATCTCCCAGTTCGAAGGTGTCGAGATTCGCTGGAGCCAAGGTGCCAGCCGCCACCCAGGGCGCTGGGAGGTAGAAAACCTGTACCTTGCACGTGAAGATGACGCATTACCGATCAGCATTGAGGCTGAACGCGCCACGCTTACGCTATCTTTATTGTCGCTACTGCGTGGTGAATTACATATTCAGGCCATGAACGCAGAAGGCATTCGCCGCTTAACCATAGGCGATGTTGCCCTTGAAGCTCAAGGCACATTACGAGTATCCGACACTACGCTTAGCCGTGAGCGCCTGGCCATCCCTGAAGTAACCCTTGCCATCACTGAAGGCTGCCTGGTACGGCTTAGCGATCAGACAACGCTGGTGAATGCGATTAACCTTCAGGCAGCGGCCTCGCTTGACGAAGTCACGCCGACCGACCCAGCCACGGGTGAGCTTAATCCTGAGCTTTTAGCCGCCCTTTCGGCGACGCTTGAGCTACATGCCCAGGCAGACGCCTGGGACGTGTTCATGCCCTACCTGGATGCTCTGCCCTGGCTTTATTTAAATGGCCGGGGCGAATTGAGCGGCCATATTGGGCTAGCGTCAGGCACGCTTGAAGATGGCAGTCAGCTGTCCTTGGAGGCACCCGAGTTACGCTTAACGCTAGATGAGCGTAAGCTTCTTGAGCCAACGGCCCCGACTACCTGGGTTATCGCGGACGCCCCGCCGCCCCGGCATATCGCGACAGGCCAGGGAAGCGTTCAACTTAGCGTGAGCGATAACCAGCTTAACTTTGCAACCCTGCTACAGGACGTCACCCTGGCAGATACTCAAGCCTACGCCACTGATACCGCGCTACGTTTGACCAGCAAGATCGTCAATCAGCGACTGGATCTCTTAAGCTCGCCCACAGACGCCGAACTCACCCTAGAAGGCACTATCACACGGCTGGACATGCTTGATGGCTACCTGGCCGATACGTTACAGGGTCGGGGGGTCCGCTTATCAGGCAATGGTCGTCTAGAGGCCGATGTCAGCGTGCGTGACACCCAACTCTATAACGCCCATCTATTTATTGACGCCGAAATGCTGGCGGCTGAAGCATTGGATTTCACGGCGCAAGGTAGCGGCACACTGAATGCAAAGCTAACGGATGCCGCGAGTGTTGACGCCACGCTTCAGTTTACCCAGGCAATGCTTAACCATCAGGGGCGGACGTTACTCAGCGACGCTACGATCGACCTGACCGCTCAAAGCCCGATCGACACGACACTAGCTCGCGAGCAGGCGACGGCCACTCTGGCCTGGCAGGATGCGCGCATGCCCAGTATCACTGTCCTGCAGCCCTATTTGGCCACCTACCTGCCGGATCCCGCGCCGTTTCAGCTGATTAGTGGTCAGGCGCAAAGCAATGGAGCGCTTGCCATTACCGCTGATCAGCTGAGTGGGGAGCTTTCTTTATCGGGTAACTCACTTACCACCCGCTGGCAGCGTGGGGAAGAGCGCATAACGTTAACCAGCGACATGCAGCTTTCTCTTTCCCTTAAGCAGGCCACGACCGACGGCACGTCAATTGATATAAGCGGCAGCCGTTTACGCTGGCAGGTCGCCGATGACACTCAACCCGGCGAACGTCTGGAAAGTATTCTGGTGCTGCGAGATGGTCGTTTTCAGCGGCGTGCCGATACGCCCAGCGGGCAGTTTCAGCTGGAAGGTAGCGTGCAGCAACTGGGTTTTTTAAACACCTTTTTGCCCGCTGCCCACGGCGTATCGCTTTCAGGTAACGGCCAGCTGTTTGCCCAAGGGTCGTTTCGTGACAATCGCCTGCTGGCGCCCACCCGGCTGCGCATCAATGCCAATCAACTCGAAGTCGCGTTTTTGGATTACCTGGCGACGGGGCGTGGCGAGCTAACCGCACAAGTCGATAGCGCTGAACAGGCCCAGCTCTCATTAGGAATTCCTCGTTTTTCGCTGCAGCGAAAAGATGATGGCAGCCCTCATGTAGAGGGACGCCACTTCGCCTTGACCACCCAGACCAACCAGCTCAGCAAAGTGCTGACATCGCCGGAGGCGAAGCACTTCGTCACCCGGATTGCTCTACCGATTACCGACGTGCCGGACTTTACCCGTTATAACCGTTATCTTCCAGAAAGCGCAGGGATCACGCTGTTAGGCGGGCAGGCAAGTCTTACCAGCGAATGGTTGCTAGACGGCTTAACCGCCCAAGGAGAGCTATCGCTACGCGCGTTTGGCGCCGATATGGCGCTGCTTGATCAACGCCTACGGGGGGATCTGCATCTTTCCTTGACGCTGACGGAGGGTGATCTGGAAACACGCCGCTTTACCGCCGACAACTCATTTCTACGCCTGGAAAATATTATCCGCCCAGGCGAAAACGTCTCGGCAGATGCTGGCTGGTGGATGCAGCTTTCCATGAATGAAGCTCAACTGGACTGGGCAGACCCAATACGTTTAGTGAGCCGAGTAGGCCTTGAAATGCGCGATACGGGACTACTTGCCAGGCTTTTTCTGGAACGGGCGCGTGACAAAGAGTGGCTAGGTCGGTTACTCAGCGTACGCAATATCAACGGCTCTGCCGAGCTTGCGATTAACGGTGACCGCGCAAGTCTCAATAATCTTACTCTAACCGGCGGACCGTTACGGCTGCTTGCGGATATCACCATGGCCGAGCGCAGTGCTAATGGCGCGCTCTACGCTCGCCTCGGCGCGCTGGGCATTGGGGTAGAGCTGGTTGATAATCAGCCTGATCTACATATTTTACAGCCGCGCCGCTGGTTTGAACGCTGGCGGCAAGCCCAATCGCCTAGCCGCACTCAATGACACCCTTAGCCATGCATGTTCTTAGCGCTTTGTTTTACGCTCGCGGCGTATCATTCTCACCCGCTCTTTGGCTTTGGCAGGCGTCGAAAGCGGCGCTGCCGGATCGGTCTCTATTGGCGGCACCGTCACCCAGGCAAAGACCGGCAATGCCAAGTGCCAATGAATCGCTGCCAAGCGTAGGCTCAGCGTAATCACAAGCGCCATGGCGATACTCACGCTCAGCGGTGCATTCACAGCCTGTAGTGTGACATAGGCAATCCCGCCTGCCATGGCGGCAGTCGCGTAGATTTCCTCACGCAACACCATAGGCACGCGTTGGGCCAGCATGTCACGAATCATGCCGCCCGCAACGCCAGTCATCATGCCCATCAATACCGCCACCACTCCTGAAGTTCCCAGCAACAGTGCTTTATGCGTGCCGATGACCGTAAACAGGGCCAAACCAAATGCATCAGCAATGGGCAGAAAACCCCGCGACAGGCGATGAATGTAGTGAAACCCAACCAGCGAAACGCCAACGGTTGCTAGAATAACCCACAGGTAAGTCGCGTCAGTGACCCAAAAGACAGGGCGCACTCCCAGCACTAAATCACGCAGGGTGCCGCCGCCAATACCGGTGACGGCGGCAAGCACCAGCATGCCAAACGGATCCATTTTGGAACGACATGCCAGAATCACGCCTGACAGCGCAAAAACAATCACCCCTGCCATATCCAGCCAGTACACCACACCTATCACGCGATTCCCCTTTGTACGCTATGGTTCTTGAGATCGAGTTCTTAAGATCGGGTTCTTAAAGCTAGATTTTTAAAACCAGATTCTTAACAGCAAGCTCTTAAAGCGGGCAGAATAGCACTAAAGCGGTTTACGGTTATCGCTTACTTATGCGCGAATTAAGCAGACTTAACGCAGTGACTTAAGGTAGGCTGACGACAACTTTAAAAGGAGGCACTATGGATTGGAATCCTGCCTACACGTGGTTAGTGCTGGCGTTACTTCTCAGTTTGGGGGAGTTAACGTCAGGTGCCATGGTGCTGCTTGCGCTTGGCATCGCCGCTGCCCTGACCGCCGCCGTTACAGCATTGGGGTTATCACTACCCTGGCAGCTTTTAAGCATGGGGGTATTTACCGGTGTTCTGGTGCCGATAGGCATCTGGGTGATCCGCCCGCGTTTTTCACCTCGGGGCGTTGCCTATGGCACCACCGGTACAGGCGTGGAAAAGGGCAACTATTACTACACGCTGCGGCGCGACTTTGACGATGCAACGGGCATCAAGATCAATGGCGACTTCTACCGTTTGCGCGTTATCGACACAGGCACGACCGAGCTTCCCCCCGATACGTCCGTTATTTTTCAGCGCTTTGAAGGCACGACAGCGCTGGTCGCCCTCCCCTCGTCAGCTTCTAACCCTCTACAAGACGATACCAGCCTACATAAGGAGCCTTGAGAATGGATTTACCTATTAGCCCCGGTTTACTGATTAGCTTGATCGTTGTCGTCATTGGCATCGTGATCATATCCAAAGGCTTGGTGATTGTTCGCCAGTCTGAGGTCATGGTAGTTGAACGCCTCGGTTCGTTTAATCGCGTGCTTGAAAGCGGGATCAATATCATCGTTCCCTTTATCGAGCAGCCCCGCGCCATCACCATGCTACGCTATCGCAAAATGGGCGAAGAGTACCAGGCGATCACCACCGACGAGATTCGCATCGACCGCCGCGAGACGGTAATGGACTTCCCCGGCCAGCCGGTCGTCACCACCGATAACGTGACCGTACGCATCAATGGCGCGCTGTATTATCAAATCATCGACCCCAAGCGCGCGGTTTATGAAGTCGTCAACATGAGTCAGGCAGTGGAAGTACTGGCCAAGACGACCCTGCGCTCGGTGGTTGGCAAAATGGAGCTGGATAAGCTGTTTGAGTCGCGCGCAGAAGTGAACAACGAGATTCAGGCGGCCATGGAAGAGCCTGCTTCTAAGTGGGGCGTCAAGATATCCCGTGTAGAGGTACAGGATATCGCCATGCCTGAAGAGGTGGAAACCGCCATGCGCCTGCAGATGGCCGCCGAACGTAAACGCCGCGCCACGGTAACCGAAGCTGAAGGTGAAAAATCTGCCGCTATCGCCATGGCGCAGGGGCAGCGGGAATCATCCATTCTTAACGCCCAAGGCGATAAGGAGTCGGCCATTCTACGTGCTCAGGGCGAACAGGAGTCCATCAAACTAGTACTTAACGCCATTGGTGACAGCGAAGAGAACAAGCGCACCGTAGTGGGCTACCTGCTGGGTCAGAGCTATATCAAGGGCCTGCCCAATATGGCCAAGGACGGCGAACGGGTATTCGTGCCCTACGAGTCCTCTGCCCTGCTGGGCTCCATGGGAATGTTTCGTGAACTGGCCGGTTCGCCGGAAGATGCCGTGGGGGAACATCTTAAACATCGCACCGGCAGTGCCAGCGCACCCAACAGCTTTCGCAGCGGTGTCGTAGGCGGTGGCGTTAGCGGAAGCTAAGCCTTTGTGTTGCAAAAAACCGGGTAATCGCTACCCGGTTTTTTAATGCCTGCCACTAGCGGTCGTCTACTGATCTTTTAGACCTCGCGGCCAGCTTTGCCAAGACGGGTCAAACCACGCGGCGCCGCAATTCGAAAGAAGCGCTCGACCACATCGGGGTTAGTAGCCGGTGTCATTAACGAAATAGCAATGAAAACGGGCAAGTTGATCATCAGCCCCCAGAAACCGGCATGAATGCCCAGCGGATGCGACCATAACGTGGTAAACGCCACAGTTACCAGAAAGCCTGCCACAATGCCTGCCATAACGCCTAAACGTGACGCACGGGGCCAGAAGAACATGCCGATAAAGGCAGGTAATACCTGTGAGGCAAACCCCAACCCCACCAATAAAATCATCACCAGACTGCCCGGCTCGGCAATCGCCAAGGGCGCGATGACCAGCGCCATGATGGGAATGATCATTAGCCTGGCAAGCTTGCCGGTCGTGGCGTTGGAAAGCGTTAAGAGTGGCTGAATGACATCCTTACACAATGAGAGCGACACCGAGTGAATAAACGGCTCGCTTGACGACATGGAAGCCGCCAGGGTGCCCGCCCCCAATAACCCAACCAGTACCACCGGCAGGTGCTGCATGGCATATTCAAGGGCGACAGTATCGGCTCGAACCAATTCAGGTAATGAGAAAATCCCGATAAAGCCGACCACCACCATGGGCAAGATCACCACGTAATAAGTCGGCAACCAGGTCGCGCTGCGGCGGATAGTACGCGCTGAGGAAGCACTCATCCACTGGGTCCATACCGGCGGCATAAAGGAAAACATCGAAACAATGATCGAGGTTGTCCAGAAACGGTAGCTCATGTCTTCACGGGCGCCTGGCAGGGTTAAAAACTCAGGATGCTCGGCTTGGATGCGCTCGAACACGCCAGCAAAACTCAACCCACCCGTTGCACTGTACACAGCCCACATGCCCACCGCCCAAGCGACGATCAGCATCAGCACGCCCTGGAAGGCATTGGTGCGCCCAATGGCCCGCTGCCCGCTGGCGTACAAATAAACGGCAATGCAGGCCAGTACCAGTACAACGCCTAACCACACGGGTATCAGCCCCCCGCTCATCACAAACAAAATGTAAGCCGAACCAATGGTCTGCAGCACCGCGTAAGCAATTGAGCCCACCGCCATGACCAGCGCCGCAAGTGCGCCCAACGCAGGACTTTGATAGCGATCAGCAATAGCGCTTGCCTGGGTCACATGGCCAAACTCGGCGCCAAACTGCCATACCTTGGGACCAAAGTACCAGGCGATAAGCGCCAGATAGGCCAGGTAAGTGGCCACATAAAAAACCGCCACGCCTTTGGAATACGCCCAGCCCGGCGCGCCCATAAAGGTGTAAGCACTGACGCTACCTGCCGCAATCAGCAGATAAAGCATGACCGGTCCCATGCTACGCCCGGCAACGCCCCACTCCTCCAGGCTGTTCATATTGGCGCCTTTATTGCGTGCGCGTAAGCCAATCATCATGACGATGGCAACGTAAGCTAGCGTGATCGTGAGCGGCCAAACGCTATTCATGGCTGTCCTTCTCGACAATACGATTGCCCACTAACATGACCGCCACGCAGGCAAAAATAACCAGATAGCTCCAGACCACCATCAGGGGCAGACCCAACACCAGGGTTGCCCGATTGACAAAGCCGATTACCGGCCATGTACCCATCAAGATCAGTGCCGCAAACGCGATTAATAAGCCCCAGCCAGCCCGCGTAGTGGGCAGTACCAATAAACGTTGCATAGTGATTTCCTGTTATTAAGCGAGCGGCAGCTGCCGTGACATTAACGCCACAACTTCACCCCGGTACTCAAGACGCTCGACCGGCAGCCACCCCAGGCGTTGATAAAGCGCCTGCTGAACCGGCGTATAGAGATAAAACTGGCGAATACCATTTTTATGCGCTTCGGCTTCCACACGCTGCACCAGCGCTGAAGCAATCCCGCGACCACGTGATTCAGGTAGCACAAACACCGAAGCAAGCCAGGGTGTTAGCTCAGGGCGCGTACTCATATCATCGGCAGTCAGGCTGGCAGTACCTACCGGTATATCGCCTTGCATGGCAACAAAGATAGACGGCACGCCACCAGCGCCGCACTCGAAAATGGTTTCTTCAATCGCATTCTGAAGCGTTTTCCTTGGATGGAGGTGCCCCCAGGCCGTAAACGTCCATTGCGTCACAATACGGACATGCGGGCTGCCCGCGTCCAGGCGCTCAATGGTGATTGCATCGTGCATACTGTTTCCGGAGTGTTTAGCAAAGGCAGACATGATAGTGACATATATCTTCAATCACTATGGGAGTTAATGCGCTAAACGCAACGTCATGCGTTTTTCCTAAAGATAGGCTGCTCGTTTAACGCCGTCTCAAGTGGTTCATTGATGAGATCCTCTCCCCAACGATCACCATGTACCAGTTCGCTTAAGGGCAATCGTGAGCGCCAACCCTTGGCTTCAAGCTCCGGGTGATCCAGAAACTCGCTGACATAACCAAGACATAGGTAGGCCACGGGATACACGTGGTCAGGCAGATTCAAGGCCTTACTTAGCTGGGCCTGATCAATGATGCTCACCCAGCCGACACCCACCCCCTCAGCACGTGCCGCCAACCACAGGTTTTGTACCGCAAGGCATGTACTGAACAGATCCGTCTCCACAATGCTGTTACGCCCCAGCACGTGGGGGCCGCCGCGACTGCGGTCGCAGGTGATGCACAGATTCAACGGGCTTTCGACAATGCCTTGAAGCTTTAGGCTGCGATAAAGATCTTGCCGCTCGCCTTCAAACCGCTCAGCCGCCGCTTGATTGGCCTGCTCGAACAGCGCCAAAATGGATGCCCTGACCTCACGGCTTTCGATGACCATAAAATCCCAGGGCTGCATGAACCCAACGGACGGCGCGTGATGTGCGGCCTGCAATAAACGCGCCAGCACGTCAGCCGGAACCGGATCGGGGAGAAACTGCGAGCGCACGTCACGGCGCTCGTAAATGGCGCGGTAAAGCCCCTGGCGTTCACTGTCTGTAAAGAAGCCGTCCGAAGCGGTCACGGGGTTAAACTCCTGTTGCATTGTGACTTAAGCGTGGGGGGCGGGCCTGATCATATCAATATGCGGTATGCCATCTTCATCGTAGGGCTCACTGACACGCTCAAACCCAAACGACTCATAGAAAGCATTTAAGTAGATTTGGGCGCCAATCTTGATACCCAGGCCAGGATAGGTTTGCTCGGTGAAACGAATTGCCTCGGCCATGAGCGCACGACCATGCTGATAGCCGCGAAACGCTTTGACGGTCATCACCCGGCCAATGGATGGCTCGGCGAATTTATCGCCCGGCCCTACCACGCGGATATACGCTGCAAGCTGGCCGTCAACCGTCGCGGAAAGATGCCACGCCAGCGGGTCCAGCTCATCAATCTCTTGATAGGCACACTGCTGCTCTACTACAAACACGGCTTCGCGTGCTTTTACGATTTCATAAAAATCGCGTGTGCTTAATTCATCCAGTCGCGACCAGCTAAAACGTAATGTCATGAATCAAAGGTATCCTTGAATAGGTAGCTGAAAAGCCGGTAAAAACGAGGGCAATTTTACGAGTTGCCAATACGGCGCGTTCATTACTCACCTTCAACACCCTTTAAAAACTGCTTCAATAAGTCATCAAGTTGAGCGAGTTGCTTATCGGTCAAGGCGGTGACTAATTGTGCCTGCGTCTCTACGTGGGCGGCAATGGCCTCATCGATCAACGCAAATCCTTTCTCGGATAGCGAGATCAGAAAGCCTCGCCCGTCGGCGGGGTTTTTGACACGCTCAATCAATTCCGCTTTTTCCAACTGCTGAAGCCGATGCGTCATGGTGCCGGATGTCACCATGGTGGAGGCCATTAAGTCGCTGGGCGAAAGCGCATAAGGCGGACCTTCGCGGCGCAGTGTGGCCAGCACATCAAAGCTTGAATCGTTAAGCCCATACTCCGCCCAGGTCTGCTCCATACACCGCATCAGACTCTGATGCAGCCGTTTAATCCGGCCCAGCGTGCCCATAGGGGCTACGTTAAGGTCGGGGCATTCTTGTTGCCACTGGGCGAGTATTCTATCGACATGATCCATGTCGCTCATGCTTACCGACTTTTAGCTTGACGTCAAGGTAAAAGGCCATATACCTTGATATCAAGGTAGTTTCAGAAAGCCGTTTCAAGCGCAATCACAAGAGCCACGCTATGCAGCCATCGAAAACAGTTTCAGGAGCACTTCCCAAGCAGAGACGACTTTCCGCATTTATCTATCTTGTCACCGGAGGTGCGCTACTTGGCCTCTCGACCAACTTGGCCAGAGTGGCCGGTGATGTACAGTTGTCGCCACTCGCCTTTTTATTTTGGTCGATTGTCGGCGCGGCTTTAATTTTGCTCGTAGTAGCTGCGCTACGCAGTAATTTGCCACCTGTTACTGGCCGTACGCTTGAGTATTACCTTGTTTCAGCCTTTGTTGGCGTTGCGGGTTCTAACCTGATTTTCTTCTCGGCTATTCCACATATCGGGGCGGGCTTTGTCGCCCTGGTGATTACCCTACCGCCGCTGCTTACCTACGTTGGCGCGCTGATATTAAAGCTGGAACGCTTTCAGATCATGCGGGCGGTGGGCGTTATGTCCGCGCTTGCGGGCGCCGTCACCTTGGCAGCTCACAAGCTTTCCGCGCCTGATGCCGATTATGTATGGATTCTTCTAGCGTTGGCGGGACCGGTGTTGCTGGCCATCGGCAATCTTTACCGGACGCTGCGCTGGCCAGCGGGTGTTTCAGGAGACGCCCTCGCTCCTGGAATGCTAATCGCCGCGGCCGCCCTGCTGTTCAGCGTCAGCCTGCTGCCTGGTTTTTCGCTTGAACTTCCAACCGACCGTAGCCTTCCGCTTCTACTGATCGCCATTCAATCGGTGGTATTTGCAGGCCAGTTCTTACTGCTTTTCCTGCTTCAGAAAACCGGTGGGCCGGTACTTCTTAGCCTGCTGGGTTCCGTTGGTGCTGTGGTCGGCGTACCGGTTGCGATATGGCTACAGGGAGAAGCCGCGCCGGAGGGCTTATTACCCGGCGCCCTACTGATAGGTACAGGCATCGCCCTGCTTCATATCGGCAAAACCAAACAGCTACCTAGATAAACCCAAAACGATATTCCAGAACAGGAGGTTACTGCAGGATTTGAATGGTCGTGCCGCAGTGCTTTTTATTTTAGTGGCACGACCTACGGGCTTAATGCTCTAGCACAAGATTGTTCTGAACCCGGGATAACAAATAGAAGGTAGCAATCATTGCAAATACGCTGATCAATACGGTCAAGCTGTTTTCAGTAATACCGGCTACCACAAAGGAAGCCAAGGCAATACCACCATTCGTTAACGCATAAGGAAGCTGTGTTCTGACATGGTCGATGTGGTCACAACCAGCGCCTGTTGATGCCAGAATGGTCGAGTCAGAAATGGGCGAACAGTGATCTCCAAAGATGCCGCCTGATAGGACAGCAGCAATACTTACGATAACAGGCGCATCTAACCCAACGGCCATGGGAATTGCCAGGGGAAGCATGATAGCAAAGGTTCCCCAAGAGCTTCCCGTAGCAAAGGACATGCCTGCGGCCGAGAGAAAAATAACCGCTGGAACAATAAAGGACGGTACGTTCCCCTTCATAAGATCAACAATATAATTGGCGGTACCCATCTCTTTGAGCAGCGAACCAAGTGCCCAGGCGAGCACTAGAATTAGCACTACGCTGACCATTTTTTGCATACCAGAGATATAGATATCAAAAATATCGCCAAGACGTTTTACTTTGAAATAGATCATCAAACCTATAAGCGCGACAGCGGCAAACAGGTAGGCAGTACTCAGCGCGACTCTAAAGTCGCTGCCTGGAACTGATACAAAAGGAAAGCCAGCCGCTACCAATAGGCTGAATAGCGTAATAAACAGTACACTCAGTGGCAGCCAGATAAGAGATGGATGGCTTTCTACTCCCGCATTATTAAGCTGAGTATCAACTTTGCGTAATGGGGTTGAACCGGGCCAATATAGTTGACCAGTTTCTCTAACTCGACGATCTGCCTGCCCCATGGCCCCAAAATCAATACGCGCGAGAGCAACCGTCGGAACGGCCAATACTGTCAAAATCGCATAGAACTGAAAGGGGATCGTCTGTACGAACGCTGTAAATTCGGAGGTATTAATTCCAAGATGAGTAAACTCTTCCCGAATGAGTCCCATAACGTAAACCCCCCAACCAATAAAGGGGATCAAGATGGCGACTGGGGAAGAAGTTGAGTCAAGAATCCAGGCCAGCTTTTCTCGTGAAACTTTGACTTTATCAAATATTTTTTCGAATACAGGCCCCACTATTAAGGGTGTGCCCATATCCGAAAAGAATATTATCAAGCCACCCATCCACGCTGATATCTGAGTTTTTGCCTTGGTATTAATATAGTGAATAGTCCGGCTGGCAAGGGCTGCACCACCACCTGAGTGCTCGACGAGTGACACGAATCCACCGATGAAAAATAACAGGACGATAACAGCGGCATTGTAGCTATCGGTAAGCTGAGGCGTGACGTAATCGCGAATGGTGCTTATTGTCGCAGCGACCGGGTCTCCACCCGAAAGAATCATCAATCCCGTAAAGATACCTACGAAAAGGGAGATAATGACATTTCTAAAAAGCACGGCTAGCACAATGGACAATATTGGAGGAATGAGAGAGATGAATCCCATATTTTCCATATTATTCTTCTCCTAATAGTTTGAAAGTATATCGTGCAGGCAGCACGAATCTCATTCGAGCACCGAGTGGCATTAGCTTGGAAGGCCCAGCGTATTGTGACGATACATGCGTGAGCAGACGCAATTGAAGGCTATAGAGCGCATGGGACGAGCGCTCTGAAAAGCAATCAGCACTAAAGTCCAGCTGCTATACAGCAGCAAGTAGAAAGGGTTTTCTCCCAACACTTACCAGCGCTTTTTATGCTAAAAATTTGCGCACAATATCTATTATTAAATAAACAAAATCAATGCCTTGTTTCCAAAGAATAACTACTTTAAAGCAATGTTCTATCTGTATACCCACACATAGTTAAAAACGCCAAGGCAATCCCTTGGCGTTTTCGGTTTGCTTTAGAATTTTCTTATCCCAACTGAAACGGATAAACCGAGCCGATCCTCAACAGCTGGGTAAGCTCATCCAACGCGGTGAGGGATTCTTCTGCAAGCTGTGGGTCGGCGAGGTCTTGTGTTGCGATTCGGTCGCGGTAGTGGCGGTTGACCCAGGTGGTGAGGTCTTCATAAAGGTCATTGGTGAGCAGTGCGCGACCGGTGAGTGCTGCGCGTTCGGACTCTGACAGCGCGACGCGCAGGCGCAGGCAGGCGGGGCCGCCGCCGTTGCGCATACTTTGCTTGACGTCTTTCACCACCACGTCACTGATCGGGTTATTGCCTGCCAGCAGATAGTCTTGAACGGTGCGCCATACGGCTTCGCGCTCCTGACATTCGCTGGGCACGACCAGTGTCATGGTGCCATCCGGGTTGGAAAGGAGCTGCGAGTTAAACAGATACGACGCCACCGCGTCCTCCAGGCTCACCGCTTCAATCGGTACGCGAACGGGAATCAAGGGCGTCGACATCTTGCGGCGCAGCTCGTCGAGCATGCCCTCCTCATCCAGAAAAGCCATTTCGTGATACAGCAGCACGGCCCCGTTGCCTACGGCGATGACATCGTTGTGAAACACTCCCGCATCAATGGCGTCGGGGTGCTGTTGGGCAAACACCGTTTGAGCGTCACTCAGACCATGCTGACGGGCAACGGCTTGGCTGGCTTCCAATGTTTGGCGGGCGGGATAGCGCTTGGGTTCGCGCTCGCCGCTACGCACGTCACCAAATGCCTGACGGCCATACACAAACAGGTGAACGCCCGGCTCGCCGTACTCACCACACAGGCGAGTATGATTGGCTGCCCCCTCATCGGAAAAAGCAGGCGTGGCAGGCAGCACCGGATGATGTACGAAGTGCTGTTCACTGTGAAAAATAGCCTGCAGTACGCGGCCCGTGGTTTGCGGCTCTAGAAAGCGGTGAAAGCTCGACTGCAGGTTGGCCGGGGTAAAGTGAACCCGGCGATCCGGCGCGTCGACGCTGGGAGTAACGGTACCCGCGTTAGCCGTCCACATGCTGGAGGCCGAGCACACGGCCCGCAGCAGCTGCGGGGCATCGGCAGCAGCGCCAGCCAGTACGTCGTGATTGCTGCCACTAAAACCCAAGTCCCGCAGCGCGCCGATATCCGGGCGCTGTTGGGGCGGCAGCACGCCCTGGGCGTAACCTGCGTCCATCAGCGACTTCATTTTTAAAAGCCCCTGCAGCGCGCCCTCTTTGGGATTGGAGACAAGGCCACCATGGTTCATGGAAGCCACATTTCCCACGGCCAGCCCCGAGTAATTATGCGTTGGGCCTACCAGACCGTCGAAATTGACTTCCCTGACATCGCTTATGTCGTTGGTACTCACAGACTGACTCCTGGCGGCAACGCCTCAGGCATCTCAAGGGTATCGGCTTCCATGGAAGACACCGGATAAGCACAGTAGTCGGCTGCATAGTAGGCACTGGGGCGATGGTTGCCGCTGTCGCCGACACCGCCGAAAGGCGCATCGCCGGAGGCACCGGTAGTCTGGCGGTTCCAGTTCACGATGCCCGCACGAATGCGCAGCAGGAAGTCATCCCAATCGTCTTGATCACCACCAATTAGCCCAGCCGAAAGCCCATAGCGCGTATCGTTGGCAAGCTTGAGCGCTTCATCCCAATCGCTATAGCGATGAATTTTAAGCAGCGGGCCGAAATACTCTTCATCAGGCACTTCCAGGCCGGTCATATCAATTAACGCCGGGCTTAGCAGGCTGGTGTTCTTTTTGAGGCGCTGCATGCGGTTGATTACCGTGCCGCCTAGCGCCTCCAACGCCTCCTGAGCGTCCAGTAAGCCATCGGCAGCGGCCACGCTTACCAAACCGCCATAAAACGGCTCGGGATTATTTTCAAACGGCCCCGCCACGTGCAACTTGGCAATCGCCTCAGAAAGCGCTTCGATAAGCCGGTCGCCCTGCTCGCCCTGTGGGACGATAAGGCGGCGAGCGCAGGTGCAGCGCTGGCCGCCGGAAAGAAATGCCGATTGTAAAATGGTGAGCACGGCCGCGCGTTCGTCTTCGATATCTTTGACTACCAGCGGGTTGTTGCCGCCCAGTTCTAATACCAGGATTTTATCCAGCTGGCCTGCAAACTGTTGCTGCAACATGCCGCCGACTTTGGCGCTGCCGGTAAACAGCAAGCCATCGATACCGGGATGTGATGAAAGCGCCTGCCCCACCGGGACACCGCCCTGCACCAGATTGATGACACCCTCGGGCAGCCCGGCCTCAAGCCAGCACTGCAGGGTTAAATCGGCGGTCAGCGGGGTTTGGTCACTGGGCTTGAAGACCACGGTATTGCCCGCAAGCAAGGCAGGTACCATATGGCCATTAGGCAAGTGGCCCGGAAAGTTATACGGGCCGAATACAGCCATGACGCCATGAGGTCGATGACGCAGTACCGCTTTGGCACTGCCTAACGTTTTTTCGCGCTCGCCGGTGCGCTCGGTGTAGGCGTTAATCGAAAGCGCTATCTTACCGACCATCGCGCCTACTTCGGTGCGTGCTTCCCAGAGCGGTTTGCCGGTTTCACTGGCAATTGCGGTCGCTAACACTTCAGAGCGGCTTTTGACGACGTCGGCAAAGCGTTCGACGAGAGCCTGGCGTTTGCTAAAGGGCATTTTTGCCCACGCGGGAAAAGCGTTGCGGGCAGCTTTCACCGCGCTCTCGACCTGCGTACGGCTGGCGGACACCCCTTGCCAGAGTAGCTCGCCTGATACGGAATCGTACTTCTCCAGCGATTCTGCAGCGCCGTCCATCCAGACGCCGTTGATAAGCTGCTGCTGTTGGGCGTGCATCGTATTCTCCTCGTCTTTTAGGTTTCCAGAAGCCGAACGGTATCGCCCGAGGTTACCCCAAGACGCTGAGCTTCTGTGCTGCTTAGAACAATCGTGTCACGGGTGGGCGCGCGGCCTATCCATGCGGCAGTAAACGACTGCATGGTAGTGCTCGCTGCCAGCCAACGGCTAACGCTCTCTTCAGGGGCATCAGTGGCTACTTCGACTTGATAAAGCTGTGAATTGCGCACGGCCCGCACGTCATCGATATAGGCTTCAACCGTCGGGCCGCCATCGAAAATATCGATGTAGCCTTCCCAGCGCAGCCCCTCTTTTTTGAGCATTTCAAGCGCGGGCCTCGTATGACGATGTACTTGGCCAATACACGCGCGCGCCTCTTCGGCCATAAAGGTGGTGTAAATGGGAAAGCGCGGCATCAATTCGCCAATAAAGCTTTTCTGCCCCAATCCCGTTAGCCGGTCGGCTTCATTAAAGTCCATGGGGAAGAAATGCTTGCCCAGGCTTTCCCAGAAGGGGCTACGGTTCTGCTCATCAAACACACCGCGCATTTCCGCGAGCACTTTTTCGGGGAAGCGATCACGAAACTGAGCAATAAATAGCCAGCGGGCTTTGGAGAGCAGTGCACCGTTGCGCAGATGTTTGTTTGCCTCACCGCGGTATTCCGGGCGTAAAAATAGCGAGCAGACTTCCGCATCGCCGGTATGGTCAGAACTTAGAAACAGCGTATCGATGGTGCGGTGCAAATCCAGCTGTACCGACGAGTGGGCCAGAGTGCCCAGACGATAGTTATAAAAAGGTACTTCATGGCCTACCTGGCCTTCAATCGCACAGCAGCCAGCCAGTTCCCCATTGTCTTCATCTTCCAACACAAAAAAGTAAAGCCGGTCGTTGACGGGGGTGCGCTCTTCAAATGCGCGAACAGAGGACTCAATTTTGCCGGCTAAAAACTCGCGATTGCTAGGCAACGAGGTAAACCCCACCCCCGCCTGCTGCGCAAGCGCCAGCAGCCCATCGGCGTCAGCCCGGGCAATCGGTCGAATGCGCATCATAGTTCTCCTTCATCAAAAGCATCTACCGCCGCGGGCAGCGTGAGCGGTGCGGCAAACACGGCTCGCCCTTCCTCCACGCCTAGACGTTTGGCATCTGCCTCTGAAAGCATTAGTTGTCCGGTGGGGGAAAGCGCATAGCGAGTGACAATACAGCGAAAATTGTCCAGCGCCTGGTTGGCGATCAATGCGGGCTCAGCATCCGGCAAGGCGCTTTCCGGGCGAATTCGTACCGGATGCCAGGCGGCCCGGCAAAAGGTCGCAAGGCGCTCACGCTCGGCTTTGACAATCGGGCCTGCATCGAAAATATCCACGTGGCGCGAGCGCACAAACCCTTCTGCCAGCATCTCTTGCAAGGCGTCCTCGTGGGCGGGATGCTCCCGGCCAATCGCCGCCCGGGCTTGCGGAGTGAGCAGTGGCAGATACAGCGGAAACTGCGGCATTACTTCGGCAATAAAGCTTTTGGAACGCACTCCCGCGATATGGTTGATATCGTGGAAACTGCGGGCAAAAAAGTGATGGCCCACGCTTTCCCAAAACGGCGACTCATTCTGGGCATCCAGGTAACCGGGAAATGCCACGGCCAATATGCGCGAAAAGCGCTCGGGGTACTGGGCAATAAACATCAGCCGAGCACGGCGAAGCAGGCTTTCAGCGCTGGTACCTTTATAGCGCGGATTTAGCGAGTAGGCGCAAAGTAGCGTGGCGTCAGACACCTCATGAGAGAGTGCCAGGGTTTGTACTTCGCGGCGTACGTTGAGCTGCTGGGAGGCGTGAATCAGGGTTTCCTGCCGATAGGTATAATAGACTTCACTGGCGCCCGCCTGGGCGCGAATGGTAGCCGTACCTAACACTTCACCATTACCCGCATCATCTACCTGCGCGCTGTTTTCCAGAACGAAGGTGTAGTGCTCGTTACCTGGAAATTCGATATCGTCGTTAAACGACGCCAGGGAGCGCGTAATGCGCTCCTCCAGACGTTCACGATTCGCAGGCAAGTTGGTGAGCTTGGGAGTCGCGTGCTCTGCCAACATGACCAGCGCTTCTAGATCCGCCATTTTTACCGGACGAATGACCAGCATTCTTGACGCCCCCTCTCCTGATGTCGCCGTGGGCGAATTCATGCGTTGGCAACAAGGCGCTCAATCGCACGCTCTAAACGGGCCATGCCTTCGGCAATATCAGCTTCAGGCACTACCAGTGAAGGCGCCAGGCGAAGCACGTTGGGCCCTGCGATCAGCGCCATAACGCCTTCCTCGATTGCCAGCGGCAGAATATCCTTGGCGCGACCTTCATAGGCATCCGACATCTGGGCGCCCATCAGCAGCCCCATCCCGCGAATTTCCTTGAACACGCCATGCTTACGATTAATCGTTTCCAGATGCTCACGGAACAACTCATGGCGCTTTTGCACACCCTCCAGCACATCAGGCGTATCGATGAACTCCAAAGCAGCCAGGGCAATCGCTGAACCCAAGGCGTTACCCCCGTAGGTAGAACCATGGGTTCCAAAGGCGAGAGACTTGGCGACTTTATCAATTGCCAGCATTGCGCCTACGGGGAAACCGCCACCCAGCGATTTGGCACTGGTGAGAATATCCGGCGTCACGCCATAGCGTTCATAGGCATAAAGCGTACCGCAACGGCCAACACCGGTTTGAACCTCATCAAACACTAGCAGAGCATTGTGCTGATCGCATAGCTCGCGAAGGCCTTTCAAGAATTCAGGAGTAGCGGGCAGAATGCCGCCCTCGCCCTGCATGGGCTCGACCATCACCGCGCAGGTATCATCGCCCATTAAGGCACGCACACTTTCCAGATCATTAAACTCAGCGTGCAGAATGCCGCCAGGCACTGGGCCGAAACCCTGGGAGTATTTGGGCTGACCACCCACGCTCACGGTAAACAGCGTGCGGCCATGGAAGGACTGGTTGAATGAAATGATCTTGTCTTTCTTTTCGCCGTAATTATCTACAGCGTAACGGCGCGCCAGCTTCAGCGCCGCTTCATTGGCCTCGCCTCCGGAAGAGCACAGGTACACCTTGTCAGCAAAAGTGCGTTCGACCAGCTTTTTCGCTAGTTTGAGCGCAGGCTCATTGGTATAGATGTTGGAGAGATGCCAGAGCTTTTCACCCTGCTCTTTCAGTGCATTGACCAAGACAGGATGGCAGTGACCCAGTGAGTTCACTGCAATGCCGCCCGCAAAGTCGATATATTCACGCCCCTGCTGATCCCACAAGCGGCTACCTTCTCCGCGCACCGGGATAATCTGCTGCGGTGCGTAGTTGGGGGTCATGTAGTGATCAAAATCCTGCCGAGTCGGGGTCGTGCTCATGGGGAAAGCTCTCCAATAGAAATAATCTGTCGAATCAGTATACGGGGCTAATAAGGTCGTCCGCTTTCAGTAATGGGACGGTAAATTATGAAAAGCCGCATTTATTTCAGGATTTTTCAGCGGCAATACGGCTTGACGTCGCTTAGTGTGCTTATCCCAAACGCTCCTCTCGCGGAGTTAAGCCAAAATGGTTGCGGTAGGCGGTAGAGAAGTGAGCGCCTGAGGAAAAACCCGTTGCATAAGCGATATCGCCTGCAGGACGGTCACTCTCGCGCAGTTGCTTGCGTGCTTCCTGCAAGCGCAAGTTAAGGTAGTAGCGGCTGGGCACTGCCTGAAGGTGTTTTTTGAATAGCCGCTCAAGCTGGCGGCGAGAGATCCCTAAATGTTCAGAAAGCTCCAGAGTGGAAAGCGGCTCTTCAATATTGGCTTCCATCAGGGTAACCGCATCAACCAGGCTTTGCGGGGCGTGACCCAGGCGATGGCGCAGCGGCACATGCTGGCGCTCGTCGGCCATGCGGATACGCTCACACATAAAATGCTCGGATACCTGTTCAACCAAATGGTCACTTTGCTGCTGGCGAACAACGGTCAACATCATATCCAGCGCGGCCGTGCCACTGGCACAGGTCAGCCGGTTACGATCGATTTCAAACAGCTGCTGTGAGAGTGTTACTTGAGGATAGGCCTGAGAAAATGCTGCAAAACGCTGCCAGGGCAAGGTCGCCCGATAGCCTTCCAGCAACCCTGCGCGCGCGAGTACTTCCGCCCCACCGGCCAAACCGCCCAAAAGCGTGCGCCCATGCTGTTGACGTAGCCATTCCACCAGGCTTGCCGGAAGTGCATAGGGTAGTGGGGAAGGTGCACAGACCAGAATCATGTCCAGGTCAGGCGGCGCATGCGCTAGGGTGTAATCAGCATTGCAGGTGAGCTGGGCGCTGCTTCGTACAGGCTGCTCATCATTACTTAGTGTAAAAACCTGATAGAGAACCTGCCCGCTCAATTGATTGGCCATGAGCAGCGGCTCGACGGCGCTGGCGTGCGAAAGCATTGAAAACCCAGGCAGCAGCAATACCCCGATGCGCTGTCGCGCAAACGTTGATGAGGAGGTTAAGGGGTTGGGCTGCATGCCAAATCGCCGTCAGGAAATGAGGCCCCATCTTACCCAATTGCACGGTTTTGGGCAGCGCCTGTTGGCTCTATATGAAAAAAGACGTCGCAGTGCCCATTGCTTACCAAGGCATTCAGCAAGCACTGGCATATATAAAAGGGCAAGGCGAAAACGCCTTGCCCTCTGGCAGCATTAAGCAATGCTCAGCAGCTTCAAACACTACTGCTGCTGTTGCTGCGCTTCAGATAGCGTCATCTCACTATCGACCTGCGTGTAGCTATCCTCGCTGTAATCTTCTGAAGATTGTTCGATTTCATCGCTACCGTAACTGGTATTCATCACCAGCTGATCATTTTCGAACTGCATTTCATCGACAGGCAAGGCAATATCCGTTGCGCCAAAGCCCCAGATACCGCCTATCGAAATAATAGCGTACAGATCACCTGAATCATTATGCTGAGCGATATGCTGAATATCGCCAATTTCTTCGCCTTCCTGGTTAACCACGGTCATGCCTTCCAGGTCACTAATCTGCTGCGTCATTAGAGAGTCGTTCTGGCCCTGGTTATCCTGATCGGCGCGCTGGCGTTCCTGCTCATCGTTATTAACGTCGACCTGAGCCTCGTCAGCCTGCTCGACATTGACATCAGGTTCGCCGCCTTGCTCAACGGTCACATTGGGTTCAGCCTCTTCGACCGTTACATTCGGCTCGGGCTGCTCAATGGTAACTTTTGGCTCTGGTTGCTCAATGGTCACCTCAGGTTGCGATTGCTCTACTCTGATGTCAGGTGATTCTTGCTGCACCTTCACTTCTGCAGGTTCCTGATCGACCTGCACGTCCATGGTTTCATCGGTCGACTGGGTGTCTGCATTTTGATCACTCGTTAAACCTTGCTGCTGAGTTTGCGCCGTAGCATCTTGCTGCTGGGTCATGCGCTCAGAAGTGTCCGTGTCATTCTGATTATTGTCTTGAGCCAGAACGCCACCTGAAAGTCCTGTGCAAATGGCGCCAATTGCAATGGCGAGTGTTGTCCGTTTCATAATATTTCTCCTTGGGTTGGCTTACACTTAAAAAGGCTAGTAGAGACGAGCGTGCGAGATCAAAGCTAAAGAAAAATTATGATAAAGGTTAATAACTGCCCATTAATGGCTAACCGCTTATACGTAAACTCACTCATTAAAGAAGAAACGCCCTACCCCGCCTAGTGGGGCGAGATAGGGCATTAATGGTGCAACTTATATTATTGCGAGGCGCTACCGCCTGATCCGGTACCACCAGTGCCTGAACCACCTGTGCTATCGCCACCAGTACCACCGGTGTTACCGCCACCTGTACCTCCACCCGCACTTCCTGCGCCACCGGTACTACCACCCGCATTTCCTGTGCCTGCGCCACCGGTATCGCCCGTGCCAGTGCCACCCCCTGTACTGCCCGTACCTGCACCGCCGGTATCACTACTGCCCGGGCTGCCTGCGTCTGCACCGCCAGCGCTATTTCCGCCCGTGCTATTTCCTCCAGTGCTATCTCCTCCAGTGCTATCTCCCCCGGTATTACCTGCACCCAACTGATCCTGAGAACTCCTGGGCTCGCCTTGCTCTTCCTGACTATCTGGGTTTTCTCTATCCTGCATATCCAGATCACCACCGCCTAAATCGCGTTGTGGCCCCTGAGTGCCGGTACGACGCTCTGTGTTACTTTGTCCTTGGCTATTGAGCGTATCAGTACTTTGCTGCTGGCCTGCATCTTGGTGCTGGGTCATTTGACCACCGCTGCTGGAACCAGACGTATCATTACTGGCTATAACGCCCGCTGAGACGCCCGTACAAAGCGCACCAATGGCAATGGCTAGAATTGTCCGCTTCATGTGATGTCCTCCTTGGATTGTCTTACTCTTTGAAGTTAGTTAACGAATGAGAGATAACACAGCCTGAAAACGGTCATTCTTGAAACTTGAATGAAAGTTAATAGCTATCTATTTGATAGTTAAACTAGCCAATAAAAAACGCCTTGCTCCATTCTCGAAAGAATAAAACAAGGCGTCTTTATTAACCTGGGTTATCTATAAGCTACTAGTGTAGCTTTTAACTAGCCATGTTGTTTAGCACGCATCAATTAGGATGCTGTTGAGCTTGGTTTAACGTCATATTGTTATCTATTTGGCTATAGTTTTCTTTATCATATTTTTCTGCTGACGCTTTTATTTCATCGCTACCGTAAGTGGTATTGGTCACTAGCTGATCATCGCGCATCTCGATATTTTCTAACGGCAGGGCAACTTCATCGTCACCAATGCCCCACACTCCACCGATAGAGATAACGGCATATAAATCGCCAGACGCTTTATGTTCGACGATACGCAGGATTTCACCGATCTCTTCGTCCTGCTGATTAACGACTGAATTGCCTTCAAGATCCCTGATCTGGTGTGACATTAAATTATTGGGATCCTCTTCTTCTTCGTCTGTATCGTCAGAGGATCTAGGGTACCCACTGCCCTGCATTGCGGCAGGCCGCTCGTCATCCGCTTTCTGCTTTTCCTCTAAAGCGTCGTCCTGCTCCTCCATGACCTCTGTCTTGTCATCCGCTTCTGTTTGGGCATCCTGCGCGTACACATTGCCTGAGATGCCAGCGAAAAGCGCAGCAATAGCGATAGCTAACGTAGTCCGTTTCATGTTGCTCTCCTTTGTTAAGCTCACTCTTACAAGTTAGACGACCGAGCTGTAAATAACCAATACCACGCAACAGCTTGCTTTTTAAATCAGGGGCCTTAACCCGAGTGGCGGTGTTCGAGCGGATGCAGTGAAGGCCCTTCTATCACCTCACCGTGAATATCAAATCGACTGCCATGACAGGGGCAGTCCCAGGTTGTTTCAGCCTCGTTCCAGTGCACCACGCACTTCAAATGCGGGCAAACCGCCGAAAGAACCGATAAATTCCCCGCCTCGCTTCGATAGACAGCCAGTTTTTCACCATGCAGGGTAACAACTCTTGCCTGGCCGGGCGCTACACCTTCAAGCTCCTTGAGCTTCTTGGTGCCGAAATGATCTTTAATGAAGTGTTTCATCACAGAGATATTTTCTTTTAACCAGTGTTCGGCGGAGTTGACCGGCGTAAAGCGTTCCGAGTCAAAACAGTGGTACCAGGCGTTATCACGTTCCTGAATGATATCAGCGATTATCTTTCCACTGACCGCCCCCCAGGTCAGGCCATCGGCGGCAAAACCGGTTGCTACATATACATGGTCACTGGCAAAAGTTCGCCCAATATACGGCAAGCCATCACCCGAGCTGTACTGCTGTGCAGACCATTCGTATTCCACCTTGCTCACGTCAAAGTGAGCATTTAAGTAGCTATGCAGTGCCTGGTATCGTTCGCGTTCCGACTGTTGCTCGCCCGTTTGATGCTTTTCCCCGATCGCCATAACGTAGTTTTCCCCATTGAGGCGATAGCTGCGTATGGAGTGGAAGGGGTCGAGCATGAAGAAGATGCCGTCAGGAAAAGATCCGGCATTGAGCTTGCCACTAACGCCATACTCGCGGGAGGCAATCATACCGGTTTGCAGCATATTCACCCCTTTAGGGGTATGCGTTGCTAACACGATATCGGTGGCTTGAATCTGAGCGTTATCGGTTTTAACGATGCAATGCCTGTAATCGATATCACGCACAGGGCTTTGCTCGTAAATAGTCACGCCACTCTGGCTAAGCGCTTTGGCAAGCCCTTGAGCGTAGCGAAAAGCATTGAACTGCGCCTGGTGACCAACGCTAATACCATGAGTGACTGGAAACGGCACCGGCAGATCCAGACAGAATTTTGCATTTAGCCCCGCCTGCACCATGGTTTCGTACTCTGTTTCCAATGCATCGATACTTTTCTGATCATTTTCTGTCAGCAGCCGATAAAGCGGAGTCCGCTTGAACTGGCAGTCAATATTAAAGCGCTGGATCGTCTCCTCGATTAAATCGATAGCGCTTGCACGCGCTCGAACGATGGTCTGGATGGTATCGTCATCCCACTTTACGGCAGTTTGCGCCAACCCAGCCGATACTGAACTGTACAAATTACCGGTCGCACCACCTGTACAGCCACTACCTACGCGGTGAGCCTCCAAGATCACCACGCGTTTACCGCTTTCAATCAACTGCTGTGCCGTCGTGAGGCCTGTAATTCCCGCTCCGACGATCACTACATCCGTTTCAATACTGCCAGTCAACGCGGGAAAATTGCAGGGATTAACCACACCTGCTTGCCAAATCGATTTCATGACGCCTCCTGGCCAGAAATTGAAATGATCTTATTATGAGAAATGCTTACCTGCGTTTGGGTCAGACGCTTCGTAATCCTGAGTGTCGTCAGGCGCTGAACCAGGTTCATGTGAGGTTTCGGCTTCAAAGTGGCGTGCAGCTTCAATCGCTTGCGGCTCGGTTTCGTGCTGGGATATTTCTTGAGGATTATCGGGTTCAGTAACATCAACAACGCGCCATCCAGATACGATGATCGCGTCTTCCTGCTCTCTACTAATCGGCTCGACTCGTGCTGTACGGGTCATATTTCCTCCTTGGCAAAAGCGCGTAACACCCTGCTCTTAACCATGGCAGAACCTTCAATGGCTTGCGTACCCAGGGGTAAAAGTTTAACAGCGATTGATTTCATGCCTGCTGCTACCGGCCTCTAGTGAGCCTAACGCAAATTGCCGGGCGTAAAGGCCCGGCAATTGAGAAAACCAACGGTTCTAATGCTTTAAAGCATCTTGCTTACAAGCTGACCACGTCGAACTCAACGTTGGGGTTCACATCGGCTTCGTAATCAACATCGTCACGCTCAAAGCCAAACAGCTTCAAAAACTCGTGCTTATAGCCAGCGTAATCAGTGATATCGAATAAATTTTCAGTGGTCACTTCCGGCCACAGATCCTGGCAGGCCTGCTGGATATCGTCGCGCAGCTCCCAATCGTCCAGACGCAGGCGGCCTTTATCATCGGTGCTCATATCTGAACCGTAAAGCCGCTCTCCGAAGAGGCGATTCAACTGATCAATGGTGCCTTCGTGTACGCCCTGCTCTTTCATGATGCGATACACCATGGCGATATACAGCGGCATCACCGGAATAGCCGCACTGGCCTGGGTAACGACGGACTTGAGCACCGCGACGTTAGCACCGCCGCCGCTGGTTTTAAGCTTGTCATCGATAGCCGTGGCCGCACGGTCAAGATCTTCCTTGGCTTTACCCAGTGCGCCGTGCCAGTAAATCGGCCAGGTAATTTCCGTACCGATATAGCTAAACGCCACGCTGCGTGCGCCTTTGGCGAGCACGCCCGCCTGGTCAAGCGCATCCATCCACAGCTCCCAATCTTCGCCGCCCATCACGGTGATGGTATCGTCGATTTCCTGTTGGGTTGCAGGCTCGACTTCCGCTTCGATGATCCGGTCTTTATTGGTATCAATGGCCGTCGCGCGGTAGGTCTCACCGATCGGTTTCAGGCTTGAGCGCTTGAGTTCACCGCTATCCGGCAGTTTGCGTACGGGCGATGCCAGTGAGTAGACCACCAGATCGATTTCGCCCATATCCTGCTTGATCAGCTCAATGGCTTTTTCACGCGCCTCATGAGAGAACGCGTCGCCGTTGATCGACTTGCTGTAAAGGCCTTCCTGCTTGGCAAACTTGTCGAACGCCGCGCTGTTGTACCAACCGGCGGTGCCGGTTTTGGTTTCACTGCTGGGCTTTTCAAAAAACACGCCGAGCGTATCGGCACCGTAACCGAAGGCTGCGGTAATCCGAGCGGCCAAGCCGTAACCACTGGAAGCCCCGATCACCAGAACTTTCTTTGGGCCGGCGCTTTTATCCAAACCACGAGCTCTTGTCGCCTCAATCTGCTCAAGAACGTTTTGCTCGCAGCCTTTAGGATGAGTAGTCGTGCAGATAAAACCGCGCACCTTGGGTTTAATAATCACATCGGACCTCGTTATCAGCTTGATTTCATTATCGGCATTGCTATGCCTTGCGCTATGAGCGCTATTCTAGCGGGCTAAGCGAGCGCTGTCCGCTCTTGAGCTTGCCTGGCTTTCACGGCAGGATAGTGTCCCTCTCTTTTTCAATGCCCGCGAGGCCCCCATGAACGCACAGCAGCTTGTCGATGAGCGCGGCGACCTTTGGCTTGTTCTAGCCCCTTTATGGTTAGACCGCGAACCGCGCGAACGCGACTACGCCCATATGGTGGAGGTCATTCAAGAGCATAATATGACGCTCTCAGAGCTTGAGTGGATGTTTCGACTGGAGCTTGCCCCGGTGATGTCGCGCCACCAGCTGTCGATAGCCAGCGAGTGGCGTCAATTCGATGACCGTAAACTGATGCAGCAGCTGGTCAGCCATAACCTGCGCTTAAAAGGCTGGCGACGCAAAAGCTGGGCGCTGTTCTCGGGCCTGACCACCATGATGGTACGCCACCGCTGGGTTGAGCTTATGAACCGGGTTCAGGTTGCCCAAGGCCAAGAGTCTTGAACGCCTCCAACCACGTCTTATTCGCGATCAAGCGCAGCTTCCAGCGCCAGGCGTAACGGAGGGCCGTGGTCTCGCGGCCCAAAACGCGCAATTACCTGGCCATCGCGCCCTACCAAAAACTTGGTAAAGTTCCACTTGATAGCCTTGGTGCCCAATACCCCGGGGGCCTGTTTTTTAAGCAATACAAACAGCGGGTGGGCATTACCCCCATTGACGTTGACCTTCTCCATCAACGGGAAATTTATCCCAAAGGTTTGCTCGCCAAATGTGCAAAATGCTTCGGCGCTTTCCGGCGACTGTCGGCCAAACTGGTTGCAGGGAAACCCCAGCACGGTGAACCCACGATCTCGGTAGCGTTGATACAGCGCTTCAAACTCTTTTAACTGGGGAGTAAAACCACACTGGCTGGCCACATTGACCACCAGCAACACCTGCCCTCGAAGCGCGCGCAGGTTAAACGGCTGGCCTTGATGGTTATAACAGTCTTGATCGTAAATCGTCATTATTGAGCCTTAAACCTTCGAGGCAATATAAACACTACTTTGCCATGACCATCATGATGACACCAGCGCCCCGCCGCAGTGCTGATAAACCGCCTTACCACCGTCCGGTTAACCAAAGGTGATTGGTCCGGCAACGACCCGCAGCGCCAGGGCTATCAGCAAGACACCGGTCAGCCGATTGACCCAATGCGCATGACGCTGCAACCAGGGCAGTACCCGCGAATGCGATAAGCCGACCGCTACCAGCACGTACCAACCACCATCAATAAGCATAGCGGTTAGGACGACGATCATCTTTGCCATAATACTCATACCCGGGGTAACAAACTGGCTCAGCAGTGCCACAAAAAAGATAATCAGCTTGGGATTACCCAGCGCTACCAGCACGCCCTCTCTGGCCGCCTGTCGGCTAGTGGTTGCCACACCCTGCTGATTCATTACCCCGGCCTTGCCTGCCCGCAACGCCTTGATACCCAGCCAGGCTAAATAGGCCGCCCCCGCCCAGGTAATCAGTTGAAAAACATCCGGCGAGCGAGTGATCAACGCGCCTAGCCCCCATACGGTCAAAAGCGCATAAAACCCGACCCCAGCTGCATGAAATACAGCCGCGGTAATGCCTGGCAACCGCCCACCGCCCAGGGTATGTTTCAGCACCAAGGCAAGACTCGGCCCCGGCGACATTGCCCCCATGGCGCAGATAGCGGCTAGTGACAACCAGAGTGAAAACGGCATTTTTTTCCTCTTACTTTGATTATTAAGTACTCATCGCCCGAATGCATCAATGCCGTTACCGGCGGGGTCGCCTGCTGTATAACGTCACCTCGCTTAAATAACGC
Source organism: Halomonas sp. (assembly GCF_017983445.1). Taxonomy (GTDB): domain Bacteria; phylum Pseudomonadota; class Gammaproteobacteria; order Pseudomonadales; family Halomonadaceae; genus Vreelandella. Next base: position 434,351 of record NZ_JAGOBJ010000001.1, on the reverse strand, counting down.
TGTTAGCATGGTACGCTGTTGGGTAAAATTTGCCCCTTTTTCGATGAAAATGACGCCTGCTGTCAAGACAGGTGTGGCACGGCTAATAAAGGACTCCAATATGGGTAGGGCGTTTCAAAACCGTAAAGAATCGATGGCTAAAACGGCCGACGCAAAAACCAAGGTTTACAGCAAATACGGACGTGAAATTTACGTCGTTGCAAAAGCCGGTGGCTCAGACCCGAATGGCAACCTTGCGCTGCGCGGTTTAATGGAGCGTGCGAAAAAAGATCAGGTTCCCTCGCACGTTATTGATAAAGCGCTAGACAAAGCCAGCGGCGCAGGTGGCGAAGACTTCTCGCCCGCACGTTATGAAGGCTTTGGCCCCGGCAACGTCATGGTGATTGTCGACTGCCTAACCGATAACCCTAACCGTACCTTTGGCGATGTACGCGGCTGCTTTACCAAAACGAAAAGCAAGATCGGCACGCCCGGCAGCGTTAGCCACATGTTCGACCACTGCGCGATTTTTGCTTTTGCAGGCCAGGAAGAAGAGGCTGTGCTTGAAGCGCTGATGGAAGCCGATGTTGATGTGACTGATATCGAGCAGGAAGAAAGCCGCATTACGGTTTTTGCACCGCACACCGAATATGCCAAAGCCAAGCAGGCACTGCTGAATGCGTTTGGCGAACTTGACTTTGAAACCGATGAAATTCAGTTTGTGCCGCAAAACACCACGCCTATCGAAGGTGATGACGTAGCGCTGTTTGAAAAATTCTTAGGCATGCTCACCGACCTGGACGACGTCCAAAACGTCTTCCATAGCGCTGAGCTGCCTGAAACGAGCGAATAAGTAGCGCAAGAGGTCTTCTATCTCAGCGCTAGCTTTCGCGCCTGATGTTATCTGGCTGCAAGCCTTACGCTTGCAGCCAGATAGTTACTAAAAGCTAGCGGCGCCGATGTATATCAGGCACGCCTTTGGGCGTATCCAGAGCGGCATAGGGCGGTAACAGCGCAGGCTTGATGCCCGCTCGGCTGAGCACCTGCTTACCCCGTACGGTAAGATCAGTAATAAACAGAAACTGCTGACGCGGGTCCACAGGATAGGCGCGAATACGATAGTGCGTCCCCCAGGGTTTCTCTTCGGCCACCACGATAATTGGCTGATCGAATTTAAGGTAGGCGCTGGTCAGCGCCACATCCCGCAACGTTTTACGTACCCCTTCGGCTTCATGCTCCGGGTGAAGATAAAAGTTTGCCACGCACTGCAAGCTGGTGCCGCCGTTATTGGCATTGTAAACGGCGGAGTCCCATAGCTTTAAATGCGGCATCGCGACCAGATCGTCGTCCGGCGTCTGGATTTCTACGGTACGCATTCCGACATGTTTTACTTCCCCGTAAGTACCCTCGATATCTACCCAATCACCCGGTCGATACGGTAGCTCTATGGCGGATACCACTCCCGCAATCAGGCTACTCACGTAATCTTTCAAGGCGAAACCAATCGCCAGGCCGATAGCGCCGAGTAGCGTCACCATATTGCGCAGCGAAGGCTCGATCACGATAGGCACCGCGATAGCAAGCGCAACCAGCAGTATCAGTAAACGCGTTAGCGGCACCAGCGCGAATATCCGAAAGCGAACCTGCCCATGCAGCCGATTGGCCAGCCAGTTCAAGCCCCGCTGGCTGACAATGATCAGCAGAATAACGCTTGCCAGAATAATGCCCAGGGTAATGAACGTTTGGCTGTCCATATCGTTAAACAGCCTGGCGTACTGCTTGTGATCGTCCATCAGGGCTCCTACAGCGGGTCGACGAGATAGTTGCGATACGCCAATAACTGCCGGACGCTGGCGTAGCTTAACGGTGCTACCTGCCAGCGCCCGTCCTCACGCGAAAGTATTCCCTGGCGGGCTAGCGCTAGACGGGCATTCAATGCCTCATGATGAGAAAATGGAAGCACATCGCCAAGCGCCTGATCCTCCAGGCCGCCATGCAGCAGTAGCGCGTGCAATACCAGCAGCGCCACATCGCCGGTGTCTGCGGGTAGCTCAGCATCTGCCAATGCATCAAGCAGCCACAGCTCTGATGCATCGGGGTCATCTTGTTGAGCGGGTTCGCGCAAACGTTTACGCCAATAGTGCCACGCCACGCCCAAATGGCCCCGACAGTGCGCCGCAAGACGCTGCAACTCCTTATGGGTAGAGTCTTTACGCTCAGCCTCTTGCGCTACTTTTTGAGCGGAAGGCTGATGGGTCAACACCTGTCTTCCCGTGCGCGTACTGTAGACCGTCAGGCCGTTCTGACCGTTATCGGTAATGCTGGCAAAGTAGTCGGCCAGCTGCTTACCCTCCATACCCTGAAGGGTAAACACTGGCGCGCCCTCAATGCCCACCGCTTGCTGCAGATAGGCATAGGTCCAACTGTCGCAGCCGATCACCCCGCGCCCCAAACGGCCCTTAGGGCACGCTCCAGAAACTCGCGTACGCCTTGAAGGCCTTGAGTGTGGCGCAGCATATGCCGCTCGAGTGCCGGCAGCGCCCAGCGGTCTAGATGGCCGCAGCGCTCCACCCATTCAAGGCTACCTTCGATAAGTTCTTGATGGGTGGGGGTGATCAAGCAACGAATGCCCTGCTGTTCCGCCCAGTGGCTAATCACCGCGGCGTGGCCGCCATAAGGGGGTGTGATAAAAAAAGCTACCGGTTCGCTTGCGATATCCTGTTCACGCAGTGTCTGGGCCAATCTATCCGCAACCGGCGCCCAGTCGATTCCAGGCACCAAGTGCGCCAGCTTTACTTCTGGCAACAGACGCAGCTCGTGCTCTTCTTTCGCCTGCTGCTCGGCGGCGCGCTTGCCGGTTAGCCAAGTCAACATCGCCCGACGACTGCGCCGCCACTGGCTTTTCTGCGTGTGTTCGGGCGTGCAAAACTGATCAAGCGCGACCACCGCCCAGGGCGATGAAGCGGTTTCTGTTGAACGCTTCGCCATAGTCCGTCCTAAAGGCTATCGTAAATGAACTAAACAAGATTAAGGTTAACATGCTGGCGATAGTCGCTGCGGGGCTATTCGAACTTATCGACTAAAATGAAATCTTTATAGGGATATCCATTGCCCGCAAACATCGAGTGTAGGAGGAGGCGATCATGAGCATTGTTCATGTTAGCGAAAAGGAGCTATACGCCAAGCTTGAGAAGTGTATGGCGGGAGAACGCGTACTCATCGATCAGGAAGGCAATCGTTTTAGCGCGCGCGTTCAACAGGCCCGAGGGATGGATGCGACCGTCATTCCAGAAGCCCAGCTTCGCAAAAGTCATGATGATTCGGATGAAGTAGATAGCATCATCGTACCCTATGACCACATTTGGGAGCTTGAAATCAAGGGCGTTGTTTATAGCCGCCTGGCCGAATAAACGTCAGTTCAATAAAGCGTTGATGACTACCAGCACTGCCCTTTTGGACGGTGCTGGTGGACAGTGCTGGTAAGCCATTTCATGAATACATCAGAACGTTAAACAGATTTTCCCCAAATGCTTGCCCGCCTCTTGATAGCGGAATGCCTCAGCGATATCGGCCAGCACAAACTCTCGATCAATTATCGGGCGCATGCTGGTAGACTCAATGGCTTTAATCATCTCGAGCTGATGGCGGCGACTGCCTACAATCAACCCCTGCAAGCGTGCCTGCTTGGCCATTAACTTAGCGGTAGGAATATCACCCTGGCGCCCGGTCAACACGCCAATCAGCGAAATATGTCCGCCAATCTTGATCGCTTCAATGGATTGCGGCAGCGTACCTGGGCCACCCACTTCCACAATATGGTCAACACCCTGGCCGTTGGTCAGCGCTTTAACCTTTTTGCCCCAATCCGGCTCTTCTTTGTAGTTAATGGTGTGTGCCGCGCCCAACTGTCTGAGCTGCTTCAGCTTCTCGTTGGAAGAAGACGTGGCAATGACACGCGCGCCCATCATGCGGGCAAACTGCAGTGCGAACATGGATACCCCGCCGGTACCCAACACCAGCACCGTGTCACCCGCTTTTAAACCGCCGTCCACCACCAGAGCGCGCCAGGCCGTCAGGCCAGCAGTAGTGAGCGTCGCAGCTTCCGCATGGCTATATCCCTTTGGCTGCCGGGTAAACCACTGCGCCGGGCGAACGACCTGCTCGCAGGCATAGCCATCCACTCCATCGCCTGGGGTCGTGGTGAAATCGGCAATCCGGGCGGGGCCTTCAAGCCAGTCGGGAAAGAACGTCGAGACGACGCGGTCACCTGCTGCAAACTCGGTAACGCCATCACCTACTTCTTCAACCACACCTGCGCCGTCAGACATGGGAATACGCCCGTCGGCTGTCGGCATCTTGCCTGCCACTACGCCATAGTCGTGGAAATTGAGCGAGCTTGCGTGCACACGAACACGAATCTCGCCTGGGCCAGGAGAGCCTGGGGGCGATACGTCTTGTACCTTGAGCTTATCTAACCCACCGGGGGCCGTGAGCGTTACGACTTGCATGGCGCGATCTCCTTTATTCCATCATTCCTTGGAAAATACGTTAGCAGAGGCAAACACGTTAGCAAAGGATGGGGCTTCTCACACATCTACCCCAAGAAAGCCGCCCGACTGACGCTTCCATAAGCCTGCATAAATACCGTTTTGCGCGAGCAGCTCTGTATGGGTACCGCTTTCGACAATGCGCCCCTGCTCCACTACGATCAACCGGTCAAGCATGGCTATGGTGGAGAGCCGATGTGCGATCGCAATCACAGTCTTGCCTTCCATCAGTGTATCCAGCTGCTCTTGAATAGCGGCTTCCACTTCAGAATCCAGCGCTGACGTAGCCTCATCCAATACAAGAATAGGCGCATTTTTCAAAAGCACGCGGGCAATGGCGATACGCTGACGCTGACCACCGGATAACTTGACGCCCCGCTCTCCCACATGGGCATCCAGCCCGCGGCGGCCATGGGGATCCACCAGGTCGTTGATAAACGAATCGGCGTGAGCACGACATACGGCGGTCCACACATCCTCATCGTTTGCATGCGGGGTACCGTAGCGAATGTTATCGCGCAGCGAGCGGTGAAGCAGCGAGGTATCCTGGGTCACCATGCCAATTTGGTGGCGCAGCGAGGTTTGCGTTACCTGCGCGATATCCTGCCTATCGATCAAGATGCGCCCACCCTGAACATCGTAAAAGCGCAGCAACAGGTTGGCGAGAGTTGATTTACCCGCCCCGGAGCGACCAATCAGGCCAATTTTTTCACCCGGTGCGATGGTCAAATTCAAGCCATCAAACACCGTGCGGTTTTCGCCTTTAGCCTGCTCGTAACTAAAGCGCAGGTCGTCAAACCGGATTTCGCCAGCGGGTACCTTAAGCTCAGGAGCGTTAGGCACATCACGGATGGTAGGTTCGCGGGCGATGGTATTCATGCCATCCTGCACGGTGCCGATATTTTCAAACAGCCCCGCCACTTCCCATAGGATCCAATCGGACATAAACCGAATCCGCATCACCAGCGCAATCGCGACGGTCAATACGCCAAGCGATATGGCATCAAAGTACCAGGTGCTAATCGCCATTCCCGCCGTGCCGACCAATAAGGCAGTATTCAGCAAGGTCAAGCAGACGCTCATGATGGTGACCAGACGCATCTGGCGATGCACGGTGTCCATGAAACCTTCCATGGCCTCCCGGGCATAGCGCTGCTCGCGCTCTGTATCGGCGAATAGCTTGATAGTTTGAATATTGCTGTAGCTGTCGACCACGCGGCCGGTCATCTGGGCGCGCGCGTCTGCCTGAGCCATGGATACATCACGCAGCCGGGGCACGAAAAAGCGCATGATGGCCAAGTAGCCAACCAGCCAGAGCCCCAAGGGCAACAATAGCCACAAATCGGCTCGGCCTAGGAGAATCGCCGCCCCGGTGAAGTACACGATGGCATAGACCAACAGGCCCATCACCTTGGTGACCGTTTCACGGATGGCCAGCGCGGTCTGCATCACTTTTTGCGACACGCGTCCGGCAAACTCATCCTGATAAAAGGCCAGACTCTGATTGAGCATATGGCGATGCGACAGCCAGCGGCCAATCATGGGGTAATTGCCAAAAATGCTTTGATGCGTAATCAACGATTGGGCCAACACCAAAAGCGGCAGCCCGACAAGGATCGCCACCCCTACCCCAGCAAGCCAAAGACCATTCGCAGCCCAGAAGCCTTCGCGCTCGACATTGCCAAGCCAATCAACCAGCTGTCCCATGTAGCTAAAGAAAAACACTTCAGCCGATGACACCAGCGCAGTGCACAGCGTCATGACAATCAGCAGCGGCAATACCGGGCGTGAAAAGTGTTTGATAAAGGGTATCAGCCCCTGGGGAGGCGTTTGCACGTCTCCCATAGGGTAGGGGTCTACCCGGGTTTCAAAGTAACGAAACAGCGGCTGCAGTACACGAGAAAACATGGAGATTCCTTACGTTACCTATCGATCATTACGAGGGTTAAGACTGGCGTCGTAAGAGCCAGCGTGCCCAAATCGGCGCAAAGGCCATCAGCACCACCATGCGCAACAGGTGGTGAAAAGCGACAAATACAGGATCGATATTGAGCGCCACTGCCAAAATGGCTATTTCGCCTATTCCGCCCGGCGCCAGCGCCAGAAGTGCCACATCACGCCCTACGCCCACAAACTGATGAATCAGCTCGGCGAACAAGGCCAATACGGCCAGAGCAAGTAGCGTGGCAGCGCCCGACTGCCATAAATAGCGGCCCCATAACCGTCGCGTCATGCCTTTAAAGCGCGAACCAATGGCACTGCCCAGCACCCAAAGCATGAGGTTCATGCCCCACGGGGGAAGCGCCAGGCTTGCGATATCGAACCCTGAAAGCAGCGCAGCCGTGAGTAAAGGAACCAGCAAGGCGGGGGTAGGAAAACGTAGCCAACGGCCTAGTGGCAGCAACACCGGAATCAGCAGCAGCATCCAGGCGTGTTCGAAACCGGTCGCCTGGGGCGCCGTGCTTGCTCCACCACTTTCATAAGCCCAAAAGAGCGGCGGTAAAAACAGGATGACCAGGATAACGCGTAGCGATTGGGCAATTGCGATGCGCTGAGGATCGCCACCGCATTTATCACCCAGAATAATCATCGCGGTCATGGCACCGGGAGCCGCCGCAAACCAGGCACTTACCGAATCAAACCCGCAGCGCCGATACCAGGCGGAGGCCGCGGCGGTTGAGGCGCCAATGCCAAGTATTAACAATATTGCCGAAACCGGCCAGTCAATTACGCGGTGGGCAAGTTCCGGGGTGACCTGACTACCCAGCACCAGCCCCATGACGGCCAGGAAGATATTGCGCAGCCGCTCCGGCACCACCACGTTAATGCCTTGAGAGGACACCAACAAGTTGGCAATCAGAGGGCCAAGCATCCAGGCAAGCGGTAAGCCGGTGAGTTGAAAAAACGTGCCACCAATAGCGCCTACGGTTAACGACGTTAACAACCCTTTTGCGGTTCCTGGGCTTACCTTGATACCTTTCACAGCCACTCCTTGTTACTGAGCCCCATCTCAAGCAGTTAAATAATTAACCTGCTAAACGTACGGTCAGTTTATCACTAACCGTCGTCGAACATGGGCTCAGTAAGGCTGAGGAATCTCATCATCATCCCCGTCATCACGCATGCGCGCCTGGCGTTCAGCCTCTTCTTCCTTAGCGTCGTCGATCACTTCCATGAGCTCATCCACATTGGCAATGTGGGTTGAGAATGTGAAGTGGCCCGTCAGTTTGCTATCCGGATGCAGCTCGCCCGATTCATACAGCGCCCACATCTCTTTACCGTAATGAGTGGTCAGGAGCTCAGGCGCATAGCGGCCAAAGTAGGCGCGCATATTATCCACATCGCGCTCAAGCATGGCGGCCGCGCTATTGTTACCGGCAGCGTCAACGGCCTGAGGCAAGTCGATGATGACGGGGCCTTCGGCATCCACCAACACGTTGAATTCCGACAAGTCGCCGTGGATCAGGCCAGCGCACAGCATGCGCACCACATCCATGATGACCTTATCGTGGTAGCGTAGCGCCTGTTCGTGGGTCAGCGTGACATCATCCAGGCGTGGTGCCACATCGCCTTCAGCGTCTGTGATCATTTCCATCAGCAGTACGCCATCGACAAAGCCGTAGGGCTTGGGCACCCGCACGTCGGCAGCCGCCAGCCGGTAAAGCGCATCCACCTCGGCGGTCAGCCACGCCTGCTCTTGCTCTTTTTGACCGTAGCGGGTCTTCTTCGACATGGCGCGGGCACGGCGGCTATTGCGCTCTTTACGGCCCTCCTGGTATTGCACGGCCTGTTTGAAGCTACGTTGTTTGGCCTCTTTGAATACCTTGGCACAGCGCACGTCATTACCACAGCGTACAACGTAAACCTGCGCTTCCTTGCCACTCATCAACTGCATCAGCACCTCATCGATCAGGCCGTCATCGACCAGGGGCTGTAATCGTTTGGGTGTCTTCATGGTTAGCGGTAATAGCTCCTTTAATGAATGGACATGGCCAACGATATTGAATACTAACGCTTTTAAATAAACATGTTTTTAAATACTAACGCTTTTCAATACCAGCGTTCTTGATACCCATATTTTTAACACTGTTTCTTAACCAGAAGTGCTTAATAACGTATCCGGCGCACGCGAAAAGCCCGCCCTTTCAGCTTGTCGCGCTCAAGCTTGGTGAGCGCTTTTTGAACCACAGAGTGTTCAACGGCGACATAGGCACTGCGGGCCAGCACCTTGATTTTACCCACCTGATCACCGCGCAACCCGCCTTCGCTGGTAAGCGCCCCGAGAATATCGCCCGGGCGTAGCTTATCCTTTTTGCCGCCTGCCAGTTGCAGGGTAGCCATGGGCGGCTCAAACGGTGTGGTTTGCTTAGCTTTGGGCAGTGGCTCGGTGGTTAACTGCTCGCTTAAAAGCTCGGCCAGCCGCCCAAGGCGGTAGGTTTCCTGGGGTGTTACTAACGTGCAGGCAATACCGCTGGCCCCTGCCCGCCCGGTACGGCCGACGCGGTGCACGTGGACATCCAGCTCACGGGCAATCTGGTAGTTGAAGACCGCGTCCAGCTGCGCGATATCCAACCCGCGAGCGGCGACATCGGTGGCCACCAGAATTGATGCACTCTGGTTAGCAAAGAGTATCAGAATACGATCACGGTCTTTCTGTTCCAAGTCACCGTGCAGCGCTACGGCGCTGAAACCTGCATCCACCAGGCTGTCGGCGACTGCCTGAGTTTCCCGCTTGGTATTACAAAACACCACGCTGGTAGTCGGACGATTGACCAATAAAAGCTGTTTAAGTGCGGCAAAGCGGGCGTCTTCATTGGGCACTTCATAGAAGTGCTGGTCAATGGTGGTGGCGTCATGCAACTCGGCCACTTTGACGGTGACGGGGTCCACCATCACGCCGCGCGTCATGGCTGCCAAGCCGCCGGCTTCGCGCTCATCAGGGAACGTTGCACTAAACAGCAGCGTCTGGCGATCAGCCGGCGTCTCGGCAATGATGGCATCAATGGTGGCTTGAAAGCCCATGTCCAGCATGCGATCCGCTTCATCCAGCACCAAGGTACTTAGCGAACCCAGGGTCAGCGAACCCTTGCGCAAGTGCTCATCGATACGCCCGGGGGTACCCACCACAATATGCGCGCCATGCTCTAGCGAGCCTAGCTGAGGGCCAAACGGGGCGCCGCCACAAAGCGTCAATATCTTCACGTTGGCCATGGCCCGCGCCAAGCGACGCAGCTCTTCAGCCACCTGATCAGCAAGTTCGCGTGTGGGGCAAAGCACCAAGCCCTGCACGGCAAACGCGTCAACGCGCAGCTCTGCCAGTAGCGCCAAGCCAAACGCGGCCGTCTTGCCCGACCCCGTTTTAGCTTGAGCGAGCACATCACGCCCGGCCAACATAGGCGGCAGGCTTTGTGCCTGAACCGGCGTCATCTGGTGATAACCCAATGATTCAAGGTTAGTAAGCAGCGCTGCCGGCAAGGCAAGCGATGAGAAGGAGGCGTCTGACACAATAAAACCTGCAGGGCCGTTTAACGGCCAGTAAAAAGGTAATTACTATAAGGTGAAGCACCATACCAGAAAGTGCCGCGCCCTGCGTGTCTGTCATACCGCAAGGGGTGCAAAACCGGCCTGGCAAAGTGCAGCCAAGTCGTCAGGTGCCAGCTCAATCTCAAGCCCTCGCCGCCCAGCACTGACGTACACCTTTGAAAATCCCTGTGCCGAGGCATCGATATAGGTGACCAGGCGCTTTTTCTGGCCCAAGGGGCTTACCCCGCCTAATACGTAGCCGGTCGTGCGCTCTACTTCAGCCGGTACGGCCATGACGGCTTTTTTAGCGCCCGCTGCCTTGGCAATCTGCTTTAAGCCCAGTTGCCCGGTTACTGGCACGATGCCCACCGCAAGCGTCTTGCCATCAAGCTTCACTACCAGGGTTTTAAATACCTGATCAGCAGCAACGCCCAGCTTTTCAGCAGCTTCCAGGCCGTAAGACGCTGCTGCTAAATCATGCTGATATTCATGTATTTCGAACGCAATAGCCGCTTTTTTTACTGTATCAATGGCCGGTGTCATGGGGCTCTCTTAATTATTAGTAAAGATGAACAGTGCAACGGGGGGGCTGTGGAAAGCCGACTCCTGCCTGCTAGGCTAAATAGCGTAAGCCTTAAAGAGAAGTCAACTGACAGGAGCTTATTATGCCAGCTACATCAAAAGCCCAGCAAAAAGCTGCGGGTGCCGCCCTTTCCGCCAAGCGTGGAGAAACCAAGCCCAGCGAGCTTTATGATGCTTCCAAGGAAATGTACGACTCAATGAGCGAAGAAGAGCTTGAGGAGATGGCAAGCACCGAGCGCAAGGGCAAGCCTGACAAGAAAGGCGATTGAACGCTGTGGATATAACGGTGTGAGTGCTCGTTTTACAGCATAACGCCAGCTTATCGAGCTGGCGTTATGCTGAATAAAGACTAGTTCTTACTGACAAGCGATTACTGACAGGGTACGACGCGGCGTAGCGTGTCTTTGGCCCACAGGGTTTGTCCATCGGGCGTGCGGCCATGCTCGTTCCAACGCTCGGTGGTTTCCATACAGAAAGAACCGGCATCTTCAGTGCGTGGGTCAGTGCTGGCAGGGCGTTCTCCGCCGATACGCATTACGTCCGGATTAGCGGTAGTGTACCGCGGAGCAACGGTGGAGCTTGCACAGCCAGTAATTAGAGCAGTTGCTAGCAGCACGGGCAAACAGCGGCGCAGTGGCATGTTTTGTGAACCCTCAAAAGTACGATATTAGGCCGACACCGTTTGTCGGTAGCGCTAGATATCATCCCGCCTGTATAGCGTCAATCTTTTTACTCGCAGGCTTACGTAGTGGCTCAAGCGATGGCTCATGTAGTGGCCTAAGTAGTAACCAGAGTAATACTGGTAATCGGACGTAGATTACGCTGCAGACAGTGCTGCTCGACGCTCTCCACAATTTCTTCAGCATCATTGATCTGCTGCTTGTCGAGCTGGATATCCACCATCAAAAAACTGCCCACCTGGGCCAGGCGCACATCGCCGCTGGCGATATCAAAATCAGCAACCTCTTCCACCACGTCCTGACGAATGCTGCCCATGGGTTCGCCAAACATCAGCTCGCGCAGTGCCCCGCGCATCATACGGACCGGCATGGGCAAAAAGTAGCCGGCGATGATCAGTACCATCACCGGGTCGGCAAACCGCGCGTAGCTGGCCCAGGGCGTCAGGGTCAACAGCCAGGTAAGAACAAAACCGAACATTACCGCCGTGCTTAACCCGGTATCCATCTGCCACTGACGCAGCTCAGCCGCGAGCAGCGATGAGCGAGCAATTCGGGCGTAGCCTTTCAAGCACCGCCAGGTCAATAAACAGCCGATGACATTTACGATACTGAACAGCATCGCAAGATCGAGCGTTACCAGGCGCCCGCCCTGAAGTAGGCTCCACACCGCCGATACCAATGAAAACAGACACACTAATGCGATCACTACGCCTTTGAGCAGCACGGCAAGCGGCTCTACGGTTAGCCGCCCAAAGGGGTAGTGATCATCCGCGGGTTTGCGGGCATGCTGTAAGGCGAGTAATGAAAGTGAAGCAAGGACAAGGCTTAAGAGCGAATAGGCACTATCAAACAAGATAGTGATCGAGCCACTGGCCAATCCCAGGACTAGGCCAGACAACGCAAAAAGGCTTGCCGAAATGGCTGAAAATCTTAGCGCACGGCGCTCGGCAATAAAGGGGGTCACGCTAAAACTCCATATCAAGGTGGAATAAGCAATTAGGGAATCGTGGCGCATGTTAGCGCTTATGCTAATGTGAAACGAATCACTCAGCGCTAAAAAAATTAGCACTTAAACGTAAGGTCTTTTATGCGTGCTGAACAAGTTCAAGCGTTTGTTGAGGTCACCGAGCACGGCTCTTTTGCCGCCGCTGCCCGGCAATCAGGCATAAAGCGAAGCACGCTAAGTGCGGCTGTTCATGCGCTGGAAGATAGCCTGGGCGTGGCGCTGTTTGAGCGCTCGGGCAATAGCCTGACGCTAACGGCGGTAGGTGAAAGCGTACTGCCCGATTGTTACCGGCTGTTGACCAGCGTCAGCCGAATCAAAAAGCATTGCCATCAGCATCTACAAGGCGTTGAAAGCCAGCTGTGCATTGCCCGCGACGATGCATTGCCCGAGCGGTTCTGGCGTCAGGTAATGCATGATTTAAAGCAGCAGTTTCCGTTAACAGCCATATCGGTCTATCTCGTGCCCCCGCAAGAGCACAGCCAATTTATTTTGCGCCAAACGGTGGACATCGCCTTTGGCTTATATACCGCTGAAGGGGTGGTGACCAATGCGGCTAACCTGGCACCGGTGGGAATGCGTTTAGTCGCCTCCCCTCAGCATCCGCTTAGTCGACTGCCCAGCGTTAATCGAGATGATCTGGCGCAATATACTCAGGTGTGTTTAACCCATATTCAAGACGACAAGCTGGTAAGCGAAGCGCTGTTTTCGGCTAATTACCTGGGGTTCACCATGTTTGAGGTCATACGTGATGCGGTCATTAACGGGACGGGCTGGGCGCTGCTTCCCCACCCACTGGTAAAAGAGGCGCTTAACAGCAACGCGCTTTGTGCGCTTAATCATGACCTTGCGCTAGACAGCCATTATTACCGCTACGTTGAGGGTGAAAACCTTGGCGTAGTGGCCACCGCCCTACTCAATAACGTGGCGCGTTTTCTAGGAAATACGCGCTAGCGGTCACTGCGTTGAAATATAGCAGTGGAAAAAAACGCGATTGCCTTCCACGCTATAAAAAAGTGCCGCAGAAGGAGACTTAAGGACACGCCAGAGGAAAGACACAGGCAAGTGTCATCTAGGCGTAAGATGTAACTGCCAGTGTCGATGTTGCCGTCAACCAAGGAGTTATTCCACCGATGGTAAGACTCGATAAGAAAGCGACCAGGCTTTATGTCCTGGACACCAATGTCCTGATTCATGACCCCGCTGCGCTCTATCACTTCGAAGAGCATGACGTGGTTATCCCCATGACTGTCCTTGAGGAACTGGATAAGCACAAAAACGGAATTCGAGAAATCGCCCGTACGGCGCGGCAAATCAGCCGTACGCTCTCTGACCTCACCAATCAAGTCACTTTTGACGAAATTCAACGCGGCATACCCATCCCCCGTATTAGTGGTGAAACGGGGCGCCTGCACTTCTTATGCTATAACGACCTGAAACCGTTTGACGCATTAGACGATAGCCCCGACAACCGCATACTGGCTGAAACCTGTCGCCTTCGCGATGAGCGTCCTGACGCTTCCGTCATCCTGATTACCAAAGATATCAACCTGCGCGTAAAGGCCGCCGCGCTTAAAGTCCCTGTGGAGGATTATCTTAACGACCGTGCGTTCTCCGATAACGATGCCATGATCGAGGGCGCGCAGATCTATGCCGATGCCGGGCACGATGGCGCCACGCTCTGGGAAGCGCTTAATGTCGATGTCACCGTTGAACGGGTGGATCATCATACGTTTTATCAGTTAAGTGGTGACATGCCCCGCCACTGGCACTTGGGAATGCTGGTTTCTGATAGTGAAAACGGCGCAGAGTTTGAAGCCATTATCCGTGAACTCTCCCCCTCAACCGCCCGTCTTCAATTACTCACCAACTATCGCCACCACTCTGGCGTATGGGGGGTTCACGCCCACGATAGCCGACAAAACTTTACCCTTAACCTATTGATGGACCCAGATATCGACCTGGTGACGATTGCGGGTAATGCGGGCACAGGTAAAACCTTCATGACCTTGGCGGCAGCTTTCCAGCAAACCCTGGATGCCAAGCAGTTTGAACGCATTGTGTTTACTCGGGCGCCCATTCCCATGGGTGAGGATATCGGCTTTCTACCCGGCACTGAGGAAGAGAAGATGTCGCCGTGGATGGGTGCTTTCCACGATAATATGGATAACCTGCTGCGCAACGAGGAGGGAGAATCAACCTGGGATAACGGTGCCACACGGCAATTGATCGGCTCAAGGGTGCAAATTCGCTCACCGAGCTTTATGCGCGGGCGCACATTGAACGACACCTTTTTGATTATCGATGAGGCGCAGAACTTTACGCCTAAACAGCTTAAATCGCTGGTGACCCGAGCCGGGCGCAATACCAAGATTGTCTGTTTAGGCAACGTGGGACAAATCGATACGCCCTACCTGACCGCCAATACCTGCGGGATGTCGGCCGTGGTTGAGCGTTTCCGTGATTGGCCACATGCCGGCCACATTACGCTTAAAAGCGTTGAGCGCTCGCGCCTAGCGCTGGCGGCTGAAGAACTTCTGTAAAGAGTCTTATTCTGTAAAGCGCCTTTATCAAGCGCTCTTATAGCGGGGGTAAATATCCTCGGTAACCGTACGGTAAACCCGCCAGCTAACTACTGGCGGGTTTTTTCTTTATCACCGTTCCAAGGGTTTTCGACGCCTAACGTATCGGCGGCAAAGGCTTCACGTTCACCTAACGGTCGATCCTCACCTACGGTGGTGTCCTGGTAGGTCTGACGCTCCATTTCACTATTCACTTCTGCGCCAAGCAGTACCACAAAGGCAGAAAGCCAAAACCACATCATCAACACCACTACTGCGCCCAACGAGCCGTAAAGCTCGCTGAAACTTGTGAAGTAGCGCACATAAAGTGAAAGCCCCCCCGACCCCAGTAGCCATAATATGGTGGCCAATAGCGTGCCGTAGCTTAACCAGCTCCACTTTGCTGCTCGTCGATAGGGTGCAAACCGGTACAACAAGGCAATTAAAAAGCTCATGATGATCAATAACGCAGGCCAGCGCAGCCACTTGAATAGCTGATCAAAGGGTGGCTCTACGGTCAAGGCATCGACCAGCACCGGCACGATAGCAATAAAGCCAAGCGATATAAGCGTCATGCCGATCAGCCCAAACGTCAGCAGTGTTAATACAACGCCACGAAAAAAGACGCTACGCCGCTCCTTTTCGCCATAAACCACATTGAGCCCGACCACGAGCACGCCCACCCCTTTGGAAGCGATATACATCGCGACTAAAAGCCCCACTAGCACCGCCATCACACTACCAGATTCGGTACTTTCAACCACGGCCTGAGTCTGTTGATCAATTAGGTTTGCAGCGTCAGGCGGCATAAAGCGGCTTATTTCATAAAGCTGTCGGCCCGCTTCAACCGGATCAAACAGCAATCCCCACAGCGAGATCACTGCGGCAATGGTCGGAAACAGCGCTAGCAGTGCATAAAACGCCACACCGGCGGCCAGCATGGTAAGACGGTCGCGTTTGGCGGCACGCAGCACACGCCATACGATATCAAGCCAACCCCGGCGCGTAATCTCATCTGGCTTCTCGGCATCTCTTCCCCGATGGTTCGGTGCATTTTCGTGGCTCATTACGCCCCTTCCCAGATTAGTAGCAGTGCCAGAGTGATAGCGAGCGCCATCATCAAACCGCTCGTATGGTGCCGCATCCAGCCTTCCATGCCCGTTAGTTGAGTTAAGCGCCTCATTACCTTCTTTTCAATCAATAAGGTGATATCAACAGATGTCGCTTTGGCATTCTTAAGCCACACGCCGCTTAAACGCATCGCGCGCACCACTGTGTAACCGAGCGGGGCATAAAGCCACCATAAATCGCCTGCGGGCGGCATGCCGATACGCAGACGGCGCGTCAATAGCCAGCCAAATCCGATCACTAACATCCCAGCAGGTAGCGGCCACATCAGGCTAACCCACTCTTTTATCGGCGGGATGGCAACGCTTGCCTCGGGAAGGGGCAGCCATACCGGGGTAATTAGCGCAGCGACCAGTGTCGCAAGCCAAGCACCCCACTGCCCTGGATGGCTACCGCCTGCACTGCGCTGCTGCCATTGACGCCATAAGCTAACGCTTACCAGCGCTGCCGTGCCTATGGCTGCCCAGGTTAATAGAGCAATCAATGTTTCATGGTGCATCTCATGCAGGGCGCTCTTCACGGTCCACTTGCTGATCAGGCCTGAGCCGAACGCCCCGGTAAGCGACAGGGCGGGAAGTGCCAGCAATACCCAAACGACTGCCAACGGCCAACGGGGTAAGTGTTCACTAATGCTGGTGCCCATAAACAGCGCGCCTTTCGCCAACGCGTGATGGGCTGCAAACAGCACAACGCCCGGCAGCAGCAAAGGCCACACATCAGGTGCCGCCAGCCCCATGGCAACCATGGCGGTGAGCATGCCCATCTGGCTGATACTGGAGTAGGCAAGCACCGCTTTGGGGTGCCGCTGCCACACACCATATAACGCCGCCCCGAAAGCGGCGGCTAATCCCGCTATCAGGATTATTTCTCCCAGGCGGACTAGCCCTTCTGACATGGAGGGCTCCCCAAGGGGCAGTACATAGATCCAGCCAAGCAGTCCCGCCTTGATCATCGCCCCGCTTAATACGGCGCTGGCTGGTGCGGGAGCAGCGGGATGCGCCAGCGGTAACCACACATGCAGGCCGATGATGCCCGCTTTAACGCCCAGCCCCAGCCACAGCAAGCCCGCCATCAGAGCGCCATACTCAGCAGTGGCAATTCCCTCGCGCACGCCTTCCAACAACAGCGTGTCCGCACTTCCCGCAGCCCAAAGCAGGCCACCCAAAATCAAGTTTTCACCGATGACTGCCAGAATCAGATAGGCCTTCCCACCCAGCTTCGCCTCAGGCGTGCCGTTATGTATTACCAGGGCGTAGGCGGCAAATGTCATCACCGCGAACCCCAGGTAAAAGCTGGCGATATCCTGGGCGATAATCAGCAAGACATTGCCTACAAACGTCAGCGGCCATAGCAGGGCCAAGCGCAGCAATCGGCGTTCAGCGCCATGATCGCCCGACTGAGCCTTTGCCTGCTCCTTGGCAAAGTAACCCCGGGCATGAAAGGCTGCGAAGCTCCAAAGCAATGCCGTAAACGCAAGCCATGGTCGGCTAAGCGCGTTTAGCGACCACTGCCCGCCCAGCATCCAGGCATCGATTATCCACTGGGATTCGCCTACGTAAGCCAGCAAGAGCGCAGGCCACGCCGCACTTAACCACCACCATGAGAAATAGCGCCGCTGAGCGGCAGGAGTACGATAGGCCTGCCAGACGCCCAGCAGCATCACACACAACGGCCAGCAGAGTGCACTTACCAGCAGCAGCGTTATCATTGTAAATACTCCCCTACCGCTACCCGGGTTGCCCAATCCAGCGGGCTAAACGGCAGCCCGGCAAGCAAGCCCGCCGCCAGGCTGATCAGGGCGGTAAATACCGTCGGCCAAAGCAGCCAACCATGGGTCTCCAAACGCCCCAGGCGCTGCTCGTTTGGCCAGCTGCCGTGGCCATGGGCAGGTCCCACGCGAAACCACAGGCGATACACAATCGGCAGAAAATAGATGGCATTCAGCGCACTACTGGCAACGAGTACGGCAATGACCCAGTACATTTCAGCCTGGATGGCGCCAATGCCCAAATACCATTTGGTGATAAAGCCAGCAAAGGGAGGTAAGCCAATCATGCCTAGCGCGCCCACTGTAAAAGCCAGACTGGTGAGCGGCATGCGCTTGCCGGCCCCGTCCATTTCATCAATACGGTGAATACCCAGCTCTTCTGCGTAAATGCCCGCACAGAAAAACAGCGTCACCTTCATAAGCCCCTGGTGCAGCAAATGGGCAAGCGCGCCGATCGTTCCAAAGGGGCCAAATAAGCTCACGCCAAGCACGATATACGACACCTGGCTGATGGTAGAGAAGGCAAGCCGGGGCTTTAATTCGTGCTGCGCAATGGCTCGTGCCGAGCCATAAAGGATGGTGATACAGGCTGCCACGGCAAGAGCGGTGGTCACGCCCAGCTCAACGCTTAGCTCGATACCGTAAAGATCATAAATAACCCGCAATATCCCAAAGGCGCCGGCTTTTACCACGGCTACTGCGTGCAGCAGCGCGCTGACCGGCGCGGGCGCAACCATAGCTCTGGGCAGCCAGCCATGCAGCGGTACCATTGCAGCCTTCACGGCAAAACCACCCACCAGCAGGGCAAAGATAAACGTGAGTAACGTACGATGATCGCCCAGGTAATCTCCCAAACCTCGCTCAGACGCAAACGAATGCTCGCCCGTTACGCTATATAAAAGCACTACCCCAAAAAGCAGCACGACGCCTGCGGTCAAGGTATAACGCAGGTAAATCCGTCCTGCATTCAACGCTTTATCAGTGCCTGAATGAACCACTAGCGGATAGGTAGAGAGCGTTAGCATTTCGTAGAAAATCAAAAAGGTAAACAGATTGCCCGCAAGCGCGATGCCTAGCGTACTCGCCACACACAGGCTAAAGAAGCCAAAAAAGCGCTTACGGTTTGCCGTGCCTTCCAGATATCCGATAGCGTAAATCGTCGTGCACAGCCATAGCAGTGACGACAGCCCGGCAAACATCACCCCCAACGCATCAGCGCGAAGGACAAAATCAATGTTGCCCACTATCTGAAAGCTGAAAATAGCCTCTTCACCCGCCACTACCCGCTGAATCATCAACGTGACCAGCGTGATTTTGATCACGGCGGCCAGAAGGTTGATGCTGGTACGCAGCCGCCTAGACTCTTCAGGCAGTGAGAAAATGATAACTGCGGCCAGCAGGGAGGCGGCTATTGCCGTTAAAGGTAGCCAGGCGGCGTTCATGCGCTACCCCCATGCAGAAGTTCTAGCGGAAAGTGAGCGAGCAGTCCTAAAACAAAGGCTGCCAATGCCAGGCAAAGCGCGATGATATCCATACCCGGAGCAAGCGGCTGATAGTGATGGCGCGGGGCAGTCTCCATAAAGGAGTAGCGGAAAAACCGAAAAATATACCCTGCTGTTAACAGCGTGCCGATCAGCAGCGCGGCCACCGCCCACCACTGCTGCGATATCACCATGGCCTGCAACAACAGCCATTTAGCTGTAAAGCCTGCGCTAGGCGGCAACCCCATCAACGTGACCGAGGCAATACCAAACACTAATAATGAAAGCGGCAGTTTGCGACTACAGCCTGCCAGCCCCTTCAGCGTGGTTTCACCGGTTGCCAGAATCAAATTACCGGCGGCCAGAAACATGGCGGCTTTGGCTAAGGCATGACCCATTAACTGCAGCCAGAACCCTTCCCAGGCCAACGCCTTGGCAAGCGGCCCAACGTTTGGGCCTAGCAATAACGGAAATACCACCATCAAGTAACCAAGCTGGGCAACCGTGGATGAAGCCACCAGCGTTTTTAGCGACTCGGCACGCCAGGCAATCAATCCACCCCAGATAATGGCCAGCATCCCCATCCAAGCGATTACCTGAGGAGCCCAAAAGGTATCCGGTAGCAAAATACTCCACAGTTGCAGCAACACAAACAGCGAGGCTTTCACGACAAGCCCTGCGTGCAGCGCGCTCACCGGTGTCCAGGCACTGGCATGCACAGGGGAAAGCCAAGCGTGCAGCGGAAATAGAGCAGCCTTTAACGCCAGCCCGCCACCGATCAACGCCGCAGCCACCCAAGTAACCGGGCCGGGTTCAACCACCTGCGCAAGCCCGGCTAAATCAACTCGCTCCCAGGAGCCCAACAGCAGCGCCACCCCTAATAAATAGGCGAGCGACCCTACCAGGGTGAGCAGTAAATAGCGCATGCTGGCGAAAAGCGCTGGCGTTTTACCTGACAGTAATAGCATACCGACGGCTGCCAACCCCATCAGTTCCAATGCGAGGTAGAGCGTAATAAGGTCGGTCGCCAGCCAAACCAATGAAAGCGCACTGACCACCACACCCATCAATGGCCACAGCCAGCGGGCGAAGCGTTCAGGGGGTGAAAGCTTCAAAAGGCCAGGCGTATAGAGCGCCGATGCCGCACCCAGCCATTGCGTCAAGAGTAACAGCAGCATGCTTACCCCATTAAGACGCAGTCCAATGCTGACGCCCAGCATCTCCCCCTGCCAACGCAGCAACCCTATCTGCACGAAGTCGAACAATAATAAAAGCCCGGAGGCCAGCAGTGGAGCACATGTCAGGGCTACCACCCACATACGTTTTGGAGGCCATACAGCCGCCAAACCGCCTAATACAAGCGGCAAGCACAAGGCAATGACCAACGCCCAGTGACTGGTTAACAGCGGTTCAAACGTACTGTCTGTCAGACCAAATCGCCACATCATTGCTCCGACTCCTGAAGCTCGCGGGCACCCAGCAGCGCTGCAGGCCCTTCGCGCAAATACAGTGTTCGAATCAACAAGGCGCTCAGCAAGGAGCCAAGCCAGGCTACTGCTAGTCCAATGGTAATCAGCGCCTGACTTTGCATGCTTGTTCCCGCCATGCCCGCCAAGAGTAAAAACACGCCGGAACCCAGCACGTTAAAGGCCAGCAGACGGCGCAATAAATGGCGATGCCAGGCAAAAGCGCCCATTGCGGTGGCAACGATAACCACACCGACAAACAGCAATGGATGTTCAAGGGGGGAATAAACCATCGCCGGGAGTACAAGACGAATGACCGCGCCGACCATTACACACCAGGCAAGCGCCAACAGTGTGCGGGTCATGCCCCGCGCCAGCGGCTCTTTGACATGGTCGTAATGCGGTAAAGCAGGCGAGCTAGCAGGAAAAATGCCTAATGCGTAAAAAAAGCAGGGTACGGTGAGCAGTGCGCCGATAAAGCCCTCGGTCAGCGCTAGCCAAGGCGCGCCTAACGTAAGCCAGACAAGCGCCATGCTCAGGGTAAACACCCCAAAGCAGCAGCAGGCACGCACTAAGTGGCGATCAAATAAACAGAGCAGCGCTGCTGTCGCAAGACAAAGCGCTAATAAGACTTCTACCACATCAAGAGACGCTATCACTGCCTTTGCTATCCTTGCCCCGGCTTATCGATAGGTTACTGTGCCTGCCTTTTGGTCACTTGTCGACGCAGCCTTACGCTAAACGCTCGCTTAACCACTGGCCAATATCGCCGACCTGCTGAGGGCAAAGCGCATGAGCCATCGGATACTGACGATAGTTGACCGTGTAGCCCTGCGCCTTTAGGCGCTCAAGCGCTGCACGCCCTAAGCTTTCCGCCACGATCGGGTCAAAGTTGCCGTGATGCACTTCGACAGGAATGTGCTGATTTGCTTCATTAACTTCAATGCTATCCGCCGTGGCAAAGTAGGTCGACATGGCCAAAAGCCCGCCTAACGGTAGCGGAAACGATAACGCTGCCTGATAAGCAACCGCCCCACCCTGCGAGAAACCCGCCACGATAATCCGCTGGCTGTCGATGCCTTGATCAATTTGCTCCTGAATCAGCGCCTGAATACGTGCAGCCGAGCGCTTTAGCTGCGCTTCATCCACCCGGCGACCTAAATCCATGGCTAGAATATCGTACCAGGCAGGCATGACCATCCCGCCGTTAACAGTGACCGGCAGCCGGGGCGCGTGGGGCATGATAAAACGTACGTTGGCATGCTTGGGAAGATTAAGCGCGGGCACCAGCGGTTCGAAATCATGCCCATCAGCGCCCAAGCCATGAATAATAAACACGCAGGCATCGGCGGGCTGCCCATTTTGCGGTTCAATAATCAGTTCGCCAGGTTCGGTCATGTTACTCATCCTTACGTATCAATTGAAAAAAGCACCCTAGCGTAAACCGGAAGTGGCGGCGAGCACTTGCGCTTAAATAGGCCACATTCGAGCTTAAAAGGGCCACACCAGGGGAATCAGGGCCAGCGCGATTGCCCCGGTAATGACGTTTAAACCACCGCCTACGCGTAGAAAATCACTGATACGATAGCCGCCGGGGCCATACACCATCAAATTGGTTTGATAGCCGATCGGGGTTAAAAAGCTGGCCGAAGCGGCAAACATAACGGCGACCACATACGGCATGGGGTTTACTCCCAAACTCTCGGCGGCGGCCATCACCACGGGGAAGATAATCACGGCAGCGCCGTTATTGGTCACGAGCTCCGTCAATAACGCGACCACACAGTAAGTGCCTATCAAGAGTAGCCACGGATTACCGCCCACAATATTCAGAACGCCGCCGGCAATAGCGTCAGCCGCTCCCGAACTTTGTAGTGCTGCTCCTACCCCGAACGACGCCGCGATGGTTAAAAGCACCTGGCTATCCAGCCCGCGCTTGGCCGCTTCTACCGAGCAGCAGCCGGTAACAAGCGCCAGTGCCGCGCCCAGCATGGCGGCATTCAGCATGCTCACCACACCGAATGCGGCCAACAGGACCGCACCCAATAAAATTCCCCAGGCCAGTGGTGCCTTTTCATGAATAGGTCGTGCAGAACCGTTCAACTCACTGATCAAAAGAAAGTCTTTGGACTGGCGATGGCGCTCGATAAACGGCGGACGGGCTTCCAACAGCAGCACATCAGCGGACTGCAAGCGTACCTGCCCAAGATTACCGGTGACCCGCTCACCGCCTCGGCAAATCGCCAGCACGGCCGCCCCGTATAGCGTTCTAAAGCGCCCGTCGCGAATGCGCTGACCAATAAACTGGCACTGGTTGGAGACGACGGCCTCGACCAGTCGGCGCTCTTTAAATTTCTTTTCCAGGCTTGAGGCGCTATCACGCGAGGGTATCAGCCCGCGTATCTGCTGAAGCTCCACCGCGGCGTCACTGGTACCGGCAAACACCAACCGATCGCCGCCTTTTAACTGCTCGCCCGGCCCCACGACGCTTACCACGTTGCCGTCGCGCTCGATTTCAACCAGAAAGAGCTCTTGAAGATGGCGCAAGCCTGCCTCTTCGACCGTACGATTGACCAGGACGCCCTCCCGGTCGACCTCCATTTCAATGGTGAACTCACGCGGGTTGGCAAAGGCGTTACCCAGGCCCTCACGGGCAGGCAGCAGGCGCGGCCCCAGCATGATCAGATAAGTCAGCCCCACCACGGCTACCGGAATCCCCACCCAGGCAAGATCAAACAGCCCCATGGTCAAATCAGGGTAGCGATCAACCAACAACCCATGCACAACTAAATTAGTACTGGTGCCAAACAGCGTGATAGTGCCGCCCAGAATGGAGGCAAAGCTTAACGGCATGAGTAGCCGCTGGGGTGAACGCCTCAGCCGACGGCTCCAGCTCATCACGGCCGGTATATAGGTGGCGACGACAGGAGTGTTATTCAAGAAACCGCTTAACGAGGCAACCGGTAGCAGGAGCCGAACCAAGGCGCCGCGTTCGCTTTTCGGCCGCCCCAGAACATAGCGAATAATCAGATCGATGCCGCCCGTTTCGCGGATGCTGGACACCAGCACATACATGAAGGCGACCGTGAATAGACCGCTATTGGAAAAGCCACTCAAGGCCTGGGCGGGATCAATCACTCCCAGCGTCATCAGTAGAATAACGGCGCCCAGCAGAATAATATCCGGCCCTAACCGCGATACGCTCATTAACGGAAAAATGGTGATAACAACAGCGATCGCAATCCAAGCATCCAGCGTCATAACGCAGCATCCCTAACAAAAAAGCATGCGCTATTGTGACGCCAACCACATATTCTAAAAAGTTATTTTTAGAAACATTTAAATATCAAAATAGAATATAGAAGTTTTTTTTAGCCACGCAAAAAACCCCGCACGTGGCGGGGTTTTTAAGGCAGCTAACGGTTACCGCTAACTGCAAACATCAATATGCGAAACTTAGTTCACAACTTTGATGTTAGAAGCCTGAAGGCCTTTTTTACCCTGAGTGACGTCGAAGGAAACCTTCTGGCCGTCTTGCAGAGTTTTGAAACCGTCAGCTTGAATTTCGGAGAAGTGCGCGAACAGGTCGTCGCCATTGTCGTCCGGAGAAATGAAGCCGAAACCTTTAGTGTCGTTAAACCACTTAACGGTACCAGTTGCCATGATCGAAATCCTCGATGTAGCTTAATGTAAAGCCGGGAAATACCCGAATTGCAGTGGGTAGAACAAGAAACTTTCACCAGACTCACGCTTAGGCGTTCGATACTGCTGACAACGTTCGACTTGCTAACCAACTGCATGGAGCATGCGCTTAACTCAGCCGCACGTCAACACTATGCTGAAAAAAAAACTTTATGCAACAAGTTTTATTCTAAATCTCATTTAATATCCATTTAGCCGCTTTTTCGGCGATCATCAGGGTTGGCGAATTGGTGTTTCCGCTGGTAATAGTCGGCATGATACCCGCATCGGCGACGCGTAGCCCCTTGATTCCATGCACCCTTAATCTTGCATCTACCACAGCCATAGGGTCATCAGCACGGCCCATTTTTGTAGTACCTACCGGATGAAAAATGGTGGTACCAATATCGCCGGCCAGGCGTGTCAGGTCATCATCGCCTTGATACGCAGGACCGGGTTTAACTTCTTCCGGTGCGTATTTGGCAAACGCGGGCTGTTCGGCAATGCGGCGAGTCATTCTGAGCGAATCTGCGGCTACCTTGCGGTCCTCAGGCGTACTTAAATAGTTAGGCGCAATCGCCGGGGCCTGCGAAGGGTTGCTACTTTTTAAACGCACCGTCCCGCGACTGGTAGGATTTAAGTTGCATACGCTTGCGGTAATTGCCGGATAGGAATGCAGGGGCTGTCCGAATGCCTCAAGACTTAACGGCTGAACGTGGTACTGAATATTAGCGTACTCATACTCATTAGAACTGCGCGTGAAAGCGCCAAGCTGTGATGGAGCCATGCTCATGGGACCGGTACGCTTGCACAGATACTCCCAGCCAATGCCTGCCTTACCCAGCAAGGTACCGGTCATTGCATTGAGCGTTTTTGCATTGGTGACACGATACACTGAGCGGATCTGGAGATGATCCTGCAGATTCTCACCTACCCCCGGCAGGTCATGCACCACCTCAATGGCGTGCGCTTCAAGATGCGCTTTAGGCCCAATACCCGATAGCTGCAAAAGATGCGGCGAGCCAATGGCGCCAGCACACAAAATTACTTCTTTATAGGCATGGGCGTTAAGGCTTTTGCCTCGCTGGGTAACGTCTACCCCGTTACAGCGCGGGCTGCCCTGATCATCTTCAAAGCAGAGCCGGTTCACCTGAGTGGAGTGCCAAAGCGTCAGGTTTTTACGTTTAAGCGCAGGGCGTAGAAATGCCTTGGCCGTGTTCCAGCGCCAGCCATTTCGCTGGTTTACTTCAAAGTAGGCAACGCCTTCATTATTACCGCGGTTAAAATCCTGGGTGCGGGGAATACCGGCTTGTACGGCCGCCTCGGCAAAGTCGTCCAGCACGTCCCATTTCAAGCGCTGCTTTTCAACCCGCCACTCACCGCTATTGCCGTGAAAGTCACGCTGTTCGGCATCCGCATCGCCTCCTTCATCCAACCGATAGTGGCTTTCATGCTGCATAAAGTCCGGCAAGCAGTTCTCCCACCGCCAGTCATCATCCCCCACGGCTTCAGCCCAGTGGTTGTAATCACGCGCCTGGCCACGCATATAAATCATGCCGTTGATACTCGAACAGCCGCCCAGGGTTTTACCCCGCGGGTAAATCAGCGAGCGGCCGTTCAAGCCCTGCTCGGGTTCAGTGCGAAACAGCCAGTCGGTGCGCGGGTTATTAATGCAGTAAAGGTACCCCACCGGAATATGGATCCAGTGATAGTTGTCACGGCCGCCCGCCTCGATCAGCAGTACCCGATTATTCGGGTCGGCGCTCAACCGATTGGCCATCAGGCACCCTGCGGTGCCTGCGCCTATCACGATGTAGTCAAATGCCAAGGTTTGTTGTTGTGTCATTTGCCTTGCTCCGCATCAACTTGTTACTGCTTATTTATTACTTGGCAGTTGGCATTACAAATTCAGCCCCGTTATCGATCGAATCTGACCAGCGCTGCATAATCGACTTCTGCTTGGTATAAAAACGTACTCCCTCCTCACCGTAGGCATGGGTATCGCCGAACAGTGAACGCTTCCAACCGCCAAAACCATGCCACGCCATCGGTACCGGGATAGGTACATTGATACCGACCATGCCAACTTGAATACGGCGTCCAAACTCTCTTGCCACGCTACCGCTTTCGGTAAAGCAGCTAACGCCGTTGCCGAATTCGTGGTCGTTAATTAACTGAATGGCCGTGGCGATATCCGGCACACGCACGCAGACAAGCACCGGGCCAAAGATCTCCTCTTTATAGATCGTCATTTGTGGCGTGACGTGGTCAAAAAGCGTGCCGCCCATCCAGAAGCCGTCGGCACAGCCGTCACCTGCCTGGGCGATATCAAAGGTGCGGCCATCCACCACCAGCTCCGCGCCTTCCGCTACGCCTTTTTCGATATAGCCGGTAATTCGTTGGTGGGCCTGGCGCGTGACAATCGGCCCCATTTCGGCGTCCAGCTGCATGCCATCTTTTACTATTAGCGTCTTGGCACGTTCGGCAAGCTTGGGCACCACGCTATCTGCCACGTCGCCCACCAGTACCGCCACGCTAATCGCCATGCAACGCTCGCCCGCTGAGCCGTAGGCGGCACCGATCAATGCATCCACCGCTTTATCCAGGTGCGCATCGGGCATGACGACCATATGGTTTTTCGCCCCGCCCAGCGCCTGTACCCGCTTGCCGTGCTTGGCGCCCCGCTCATAAATCAGGTTGGCAATCGGCGTTGAGCCAACAAACGAGAGCGCTTTTACCTCAGGGTGGTCGATTAATGCTTCAACCGATTCTTTCCCTCCCTGAACTACGTTAAACACGCCATCGGGCAAACCGGCCTGTTTCAGAAGATCGGCCAGCATTAATGAAGCGCTGGGGTCGAGCGGACTTGGCTTGAGAATAAAGGTATTACCCGTGGCGATAGCGATGGGGAACATCCACATCGGCACCATGACCGGGAAGTTAAACGGTGTAATACCCGCCACAACGCCAAGCGGTTGGCGGACAGTCCAGTTATCAATACCGGTACTCACCTGCTCGGTGTAGTCACCTTTAAGCAGTTGGGGGATGCCGCAGGCAAACTCGACAATATCGATCCCACGCGCCACCTCGCCCTGAGCATCGGTAAATACCTTGCCATGCTCCTGGGTGATCGCCTGGGCCAGGGCATCTTTATGGGTATTCAGTAATTCCAGAAACTTGAATAACACTCGGGCCCGACGAATGGGGGGCGTGTCGGCCCATGCAGGAAACGCTGCACTAGCCGCTTTTACGGCGGTATCCACATCGCTTGATGATGCCAGGGCAATACGGCCGGTTACTCGGCCGGTAGACGGGTTGAATACATCCTGAGTGTCGCCTGCGCTACCTTCACTGATCTGGCCATTAATAAAGTGCTGAATTGTTGTTGTCATGACGACTACCTTTATAAGCAGAACAAATAGGATCATCACAGACTAACGGGATTGCTTGCACGATCAATTGAGTAAATTTAAATTGGGATATAAGCTCAGCTAATAACAAAACAAAAATCAGGAGGCGCCATGCAAGAATACGCGACGCTACGGGCGTTTGTGACAGTCGCCCGCTTGGGCAGCGTCTCACGGGCAGCTGAGCAACTGCACCTTACCCAGCCCGCTATCAGCCTAAAGTTGAAGCAACTTCAGCTAAACCTGGGGCTTACCTTGTTTGAGCGCCGCCCCCAGGGCCTAGCGTTAACCTCCGATGGCCACGCGCTGCTCCCCTCTGCCGAGAAAGCTCTGGCCAGCGCCTATGCTTTTGAGCAAACGGCCAATACGTTGCACAGCACGCCAAGAGGCAAGCTCAAGATAGGCACGATTGTCGACCCGGAATTTATTCGCCTGGGCGCCTTCCTGCGTCGCTTAATGACACAGGCACCGCAGCTTGAAACCGAGCTTCACCACGGGATGAGCGGCAGTACGTCAAGACGTGTCGAGCAAGGCGATCTGGATGTAGGGTTTTACCTGACGCCTCCCGGCCTGGGCGCCAACCATGAAGCGCTTGCCTGGCGCGAGCTGACTCATTTTCATTATCACGTTGTTGCCCCGATAGGCTGGGATGCCCAACTGACCGATACACGCTGGGAGGCCTTGGCTCGGTTGCCCTGGATCGTCACGCCCGAGGACTCGGCACATCACCGCCTTTTGCACCTCGCACTTGCCAGCAGTGGCGCCACGCCCAACCGCGTTGCTCAGGTCGATCAAGAAGCCTGCATGCTCGATTTAGTCCGTGCGGGTGTTGGTTTGAGCCTGGCACGCGATGCCTTGGCCATGACCGAGCGACAGGAAAGCGGCCTTGTCATTGCCAATAATATTCGCCTGCCCTGCGCGCTTAGCTTGATCTGGCGTCAAGATCGCGCAGAAGAGCCGACCATTGACGCAGCACTACGCACGCTGAGCGAAGTATGGCCCTCTCTTTAAAAGCTGATTTTAAAAGCTGGCTTTAAAAAAAATGATTTAAAAAAAGGGGGTCTGGGCCCATCACCGATAAATAGATTACTCAGCAATTGATAAAAAGCCGTACACGTTTTTTTATTAGCGCTTTCTGAACTCTTTAAAAATCATACTGCCCCACCGTTACGCATAAAGGCTGATTGTCTACTAGAGTGGATAGTCAGCTAAATTAGACCAGTCGGTTTTAAACGGATTGGACATCGAAGCGTTGATTTAAGAATACGCGTTGATCTAAAGAAAGGAGATCTTATGAGCAACAGCATCACGACCGTAAATCCGACTACCGGTGAATCGCTACACACCTATACGCTGATGGATTCCAGCCAGGCGAAGCAGGTTGTCGACGCCAGCCATCAGGCATTTCTTGAATGGCGCCTAAAATCTCTTGAGCAGCGCGCCAAAACCGTTAAAGCCATCGGCGAAGCGTTACAAGCCCATAAAGACGAATTGGCCGAACTGATGGTCAAGGAGATGGGCAAACCACCCGAGCAAGCCCGCCAGGAAGTCGACCTGTGCGCCGGCATCTGCGACTACACCGCAGAGAACGGCCCAACGAAACTGGCCGATGAAGAGCGCAAGCCCGGCAACGGCGAGCGCGGCTTTATTATCTACTCGCCGATGGGCGTCATTTACGGCATTCAGCCGTGGAACTTCCCGGCGTATCAAGTCGTGCGCTACTCGATTGCCAATATCATGGCGGGCAACAGCGTACTGCTAAAACATGCTGAAAATGTGACCGGCAGCGGCCTACTGCTCGAAAAGATTTACCGTGAGGCAGGCCTGCCGGAAAACGTCTTTCGCACGCTGGTGATATCCCACGATGTGTCTGATGAAGTGATCGCTCACAAAGCCGTACGCGGCGTGACGCTCACCGGCAGCGACGGCGCGGGTCGTAAAGTGGCGGCCAAGGCGGCTGAGCATCTGAAAAAGACCGTGCTTGAGCTGGGCTCCAACGACGCCTTTTTGGTACTCGATGACGCCGACCTTGAAGTCGCGGTTGATACCTGTGTTCAGGGCCGGATATTCAACGGCGGCCAGACCTGCGTGGCGGCCAAGCGCTTTGTGGTTACAGATGCCAATTACAATGCCTTTAAAGAGCGCTTTGTAGAGAAAATGAAGTCGCTAAAAGTCGGTGATCCAAATGAAAGCGACACAGACCTTGGCCCGATGGCACGCGTTGATCTGCGCGATGCACTGCACGAACAGGTAGAACAAAGTGTTAGCAAAGGCGCCAAGATACTTTGCGGCGGTGAAAAACCCACGGGTAAAGGCGCTTTCTACCCGGTGACCGTGCTGGATAACGTCACCCCAGGCCAACCCGCCTACGATGACGAACTGTTTGGCCCGGTAGCGGCGCTGATTCGTGCCAAGGACGATGAAGACGCCATGCGCATTGCCAACGACAGCCGTTACGGCCTGGGCGGCGGCATCATCTCCAAAGACACCAAGCGTGCCACGGAGCTTGCCAGCAAGTACTTCGATACCGGTATGGTGTTTATCAATGGCTTTGGCGTTGCGACTCCGGAAATGCCCTTTGGCGGGGTAAAAGACTCAGGCTACGGGCGCGAGCACGGCGGCTTTGGTATGCACGAATTCGTCAATGCGAAATCCGTTATTGTCGTCCAGGAATAATCGGTAACGCCGTTTAGGCGATTGTCACCGGTAAAAATGAAGCGCCGCCAGCATTCTGGCGGCGCTTTTGATTATGAAACTTAGTATGAAAACGCTACTAGCCCGCCTGCTGGGCCTGATGTTCAAGCTCTTGGGTAACATCCGGGGTAAGTTTCAAGGCTTGCGCCAGCTGATCTAACCAGGCGCGCTCCATGGGGTTCTGGTCATCCGTCACTGCAACACTCATTAAATACATTTCCCGGGCGGCTTGAGGCGAGTCTGCTTCACGGGCAAGCGCTTCAGCATCCAGCGGAGCCTTTAGTTGCCTTTCGACCCAGTCATGCATTTCCTGGTCGGCCCCTAGCGCATCGATCTGCTCTGTAATCAGTACCTGTTCCTGCTCATCAATATGCCCGTCGGCGCGTGCCGCCATTATCATGGCCTGTAACAGCTCAAGGCTACGGCGCTCCTGAATCTCGCCGCTTAGTACATCAACGCGCTCGCCTTCTGCTTCACTGCTGGTGGCTGGCTGGTTTTTAGCCGCCTGTGAATTCTGCCACGCTTTCCAGGCCAGCATGCCAACGCCTGCAATAGCGCCGTACTTGAGCGCTTTACCGCCCATGCTACGACCACGTTTGGAGCCGACCAGCATGCCCATGGCGCCCCCACCCAAAAGGCTTTTCATATCAAACCCGCTGGAACTCCCCGACTGGCTTGAGCGCTGATCACTACCGCCTCCGCCCAACTGACGAGACAAGCCCTCCAGCATGCCCTTCACATCGACCCCGCTGCTGCCTTTTTGGCTACCACCGGCCTGCTGCATAAGCTGTTGAAGAATTTTACTAGCGTTCATCCTTGTACTCCTCAGGGCTGACAGACTGTATTGAGAATAAATCTACTCATAAATCCTAGTGCGTCTAGAAGACCTACGCCGGTATCACACCTTGCACTTGCACGGTGCTGCCTTGGCGGCTGGCACTAACTTCTATACGAACCGGCATTTGCTCTTTGAGTTCGCTGACATGAGAAATAATTCCGATCATGCGCCCGCCCATTTGCAGCTCGCTCAGCATGGCGATGGCTTGATCGAGGGCATCCTGGTCCAGACTGCCAAAGCCTTCGTCGATAAACAGCGTATCGAGCTGAATGCCACCGGCATACGCCTGCACTACATCAGAAAGCCCCAGCGCCAGCGCCAGAGCAGCCATAAACGACTCGCCACCCGAAAGCGTCGCAACGGGTCGATTTTTACCGGTATAGGTATCGGCAACATCAAGCTCCAGACCAGAAGCTTTATTCCCTTTAGAGGGATCTTCACGACGTACCAGCTGATAACGCCCCCGGCTCATCCGCACCAGCCGCTCGGATGCCTGAATCAGCACATCGTCCAAAAGCACGCCAAGCACAAAACGCTGCAGGCTAATACGATGTCCGGTACGCCCATTGGCGATCTCGCTCAGCGTTCCCCATAGCCGATACTCGGCTTCCAGCTCCGCCTCGGCGGCATGGGCGGCCTTGAGCTTTTGCTGAGTGGCAGTTAACTGACTAATCCGCGCCGCCAGACGCTGGTAGGTGTGATCGCAAGCCTGCTCATGCGCCTGTGCGCTAGCCACTTGTTCAGCCAGAGCGGTCAAGTCAGGCGGCGTTAACCCTTCAAGACGTGCCTGGCTCGCCTCAAGCTGACCATCCAGCTTGGCCAGCGCCTGCTGAAAGTGGGTGACGCTTTCACTAAGCGCTTGGCGCTCAGGCGCCTCCAGGCGAGCTTGAAGAAAGTCAGCGTCGTTGTCGAAAGCGCTACCGCTCAGCGCCTGTTGCCATTCGTTTTGCGCCTCGCTTAGCGCTTGAGTAGCGGCGGCGGCGCGCTGGGCAATATCTGACAACGTGGTTTCAGCCCGGGCCAGCGCCGTTTGCGCGTGATGGGCATTGTCCTGGGCAGATTGCCACGCCGCCTCAGACTGCTGAATGTCGCCTTGCACACGAGCAAACTCGGCCTGCAGCGCCTCAAGCGATCCATGCGCCTCGGGTAGCGCCCTACGCAGCTGTTCACACTGGGCTTCCAACTGGTGACAACGTTTCTGGGCGGCCTCTAGCTCAGGCTGTTGAGACTTTATCTGGGTGTCCAGCGCTTTCCACTCGCTGCGCTGTTGTTCAAGTTTATGTTCCTGGGCCGCCAGTTCTCGAGTAAGGATTTGATAACGCTCAACATGCTGCCGGCTCTCTTGGCAAGCAGTCTCCAGTGCGCTTAACGGTTTGGTTCCCCACTCGCCAAGCGCATGAAGCAAGTACTCGCTCTGCTCATCGTTATATTTAAGCTGCTGAGTTAACCGCTGCTGAAACTGCTGAGCCTGCACCAGCGCCTGATGCGCCTGCTCATGCTCTGTACGTGCCCGCTTTACATCGGCCTGACTAACGGGAGGCTGCTCTTGTATGGCAGGCGCGGGGTGCTCACGACTGCCGCACACCGGGCAGGGTTGCTGAGTTTGTAATTGAGCGGCCAGTAACGCAGCTTGCCCTTGGTGCCAGTACATCTCCTGCTCGGTGACCCGCCGTTTGCAGCATTCAACCGTGTGCTGGTGACTCTCGACATCCCCTGCCGCCTGAGCTACCTGCTCAGCCAATGCAGCACGTTGAGACACAAGCCCAGCCAGCGTTTGCCGTTGATCGTGCAGCGCCTGGCGGCTTTTTAAGACCTCATCACAGCCTGCAAGGTGATTGCGCTCTTGCTGTTCCGCTTTCAGCTTGGCGGCCAGTGCCTCACCCTGCTCAGCGATGGTATCGCGCTGCTGTGCTTGTTGACTTAGCTGCTGGTGCAGACCCTGCCAGGTACGTTGGCCCTTATGCAGCTCCTGTTCCACACGGTTGAGCGCCTGAAGCTGCTCTAAAGCTTGCTGTAAACGGCCCGCCTGTTCACGGCACTCCGGCAGCTGCTGGTAGCGGGTTTGCGCCTGGTGTAGCGCTTGCTGAGCGCGTTCATGGCCAACCTGCTGTTTTTCGACAGCCGTTTGAGCCTGAGTTTGCTCTTGCTGGGTAGCGTTTGCCGTTTGCTGCGCCGTTTGCACGCGGTGAAAAGGCTCGGCCAGTGCCTGGGTCCGTTCATGGGCGTTTAAGCGCTGTTGAGCGCGCTGTATTTCCGGCTGTTGGTGTAGCAGCTGGTTTTTTTCTGTGCCCAGTGCCGTGTGGCGATCAAAAAGTGCCTGGCACTCCTGCCCCTGGCGCTCGGCCACCTGGGTCTGTTCACGCTGCTGCCTGGCAATACTTAACGTCTGTTCAGCAGCCTGATGCTCTGGCGCCAGCGTTTCCAGCGCTTCAATAAGTGCCGCTTCGCTCTCGCTGTCGCTTGCATCCAGGATGCCCTGCACACGGTGCTGGTGATCTTTCACCGCTCGCTCTATCTGATTGGCCTGCGTACGCAGGTGTTCTTCGATGCGTTGAAAAATATGGGTTTGAAACAGCTGGGAAAAAATCTTTTCGCGATCTTTTGACTCGGCCAGCAACAGCTCTCTGAATTTTCCCTGGGGCAGCACCATTACCTGACGGAACTGGCTGGCATCCAACCCCAGCAATATCTGCACTTGGGCGCTCGCATCGTTGACGCTGCGAGCGACAAGACACTCGTTTTCTTTCCCTTCAGCGGTTAGCCGCCATAGCTGGGCTTCTGCATTTTGCGTCGTCGTCCCTTCGCCGCGTGCCTTGGGGCGCTCCTGCTGGGGTAAGCGACGCACCCGGTAGCTTTCCCCGCGCAGATGAAAATCCAGCGTTACCTCGGTTAGCAACGTATCGGCGGCCTGATCGCAGCGCATCTGGGTGCCCGAGCGCTCTTCCCCGGTGGTCTGGCCATAAAGCGCAAAGCAGATAGCGTCCAGAATCGAGCTCTTCCCGGCGCCGGTCGGGCCGTTGATCAAGAACAGCGGACTTCTACCCAGCTGGGAAAAGTTGATGGTTTGCTCTGCCGCAAAGGGGCCGAAGGCCTGCATGGTGAGTACGAGCGGGGTCATGATTGGCCCTCTTCATCGCGGCTGAGGGAGGTAATCAATTCGCCCATGACGCGCGCCTGCTCAGCGCTCATGGCGTCACCGCTGGTTTGTTCAAAAAAGTCGCTGAACATATCCAATGCATTAAAGCGAAGCCGTTCGCGATCCAGCTGCTGGCGCGGTTGCCCCCCCAGCATGCCGGGCTTTTCGAGGTGCAGGACATTGGGGTAAACCGCGCGCAGCTTGCCCATAGGATCTAAAATGGCGTGGCGGTCGGTCAATCTAACCAGCAGGTAATCATCGGCGCGGAGATCCTCGCGCCCTTGCCTCAATAGTTCATCAAGCTCACCTTCCAGCACGCGAACTTCGCGCCTGGGCACCAGCGAGCGATGCTCAATGCGGGTAATTCCCTCTTTGTTCATATCCACGAGCGTAATGCCCTTACGCTGCCGAGCTTCGGAAAAACTGTACTTAAGCAGTGAACCGCTATATCGAATATGCTCGCCGCCACGGTATTGCGGCCCATGCAAGTGCCCAAGTGCGACATAGTCAAAGCCCTGCATGGGCTCCCAGGCAACGCTTTCTGCACCGCCTAGGGTTAACGGGCGCTCGGAATCAGACGCGCTGCCGCCATCTACGAAGCAGTGGCTCATCAGTATGGTCGGGCGGGTAGCGTGGCGCTTCTCACCAATGCGCGTTAGCAGGTAACGATGGGCGCTATCAAAATCACGGACCGGCTCACCGAACTGACTGCGTACGTATTCGGGATCGGCGTAAGGCACGCCAAAAATATCGACCTCGACGCCGTCGATGGCGAGCGTAATGGGGGTATCGCATGCGCTCAAGTCAGAAAGAATATGCAGACCGGCCTGACGCAAATGGCGTGCGCCAAAGCCCAGGCGCTCGGCACCGTCGTGATTGCCGGAAATCATCACTACCGGTAAGCCACGCGCTTCGCAAAGCTCACCCAGCACATCGTCAAGCAGCGTGACAGCTGCGGCCGGCGGCACCGAGCGGTCATAGATATCACCTGCAATCAATACGGCATCCACGCCTTCACGATCAACGATTTCGATCAGCTGATGTAGAACGTGACGCTGGTCTTCAAGCAGTGAGATGTTGTGAAACAACCTTCCCAGGTGCCAATCGGCGGTGTGGAGTAGACGCATGGCAAGCTCAGCAGCAGGTTAGGTTGTAGCATCATAACAACCTAACCTGGCCGCGTTTAGCCTTAACTGACAGGAAACACTTAGGCTCTGCCTGAAAAGTGTCTACGCTCGTCGACTTTTCAGACACAACCTAGGGAGTCTTGGGCAACTGGCGCTTATGCTCGGTGCGGGTATAGGTATCGATGATGGTGGTGTACGCCTCATCACTAATGGAATTGCCGACCAGAAAGGCATCAACATCGACATAGGTTACGCCTAGCGCCACCTCATCAGCCAGCTGGGGTTTCAGCGTTTCCAGATCAGCAGTGGGCTGCTTTTCAACCAGGGAGGCTGGCGCTCCTAGTACCGCGCCTACTTCGCGGACTTGGTTCTTGGTCAGCCCGGTAAGCGGCGCAACGTCACAGGCACCGTCACCATATTTGGTAAAAAAGCCCATCAGCGCCTCAGCGGCTTGATCCGTACCAACCACCAGAGCGCTTTTCGCCCCGGCCGCCGCGTATTGAGCGACCATACGTTGACGAGCTTTAATATTTCCCAGTACGAAATCGCGGTGAACGTCATCTTTGAACGTTAGTCCACCCTCTTCCAAGGCAGTCAGCAGAGCATCACTTGCTGGTTTAACGTTAACGGTGAGCACATGGTCAGGCTCGATAAACGTCAGGGCCTTCTGCGCATCGTCTTCATCCTGCTGGGTACCGTAAGGTAGCCGCATGGCGTAAAAAGAGGCATTTACACCCTGTTCACGCGCCTTGTTAACCGCCAATTGCGCCAAGCGGCCGCCTACCGTGGAATCCACACCGCCACTAATGCCCAATACGAGCGCATGCTGCCCTGTATCGATCATTTGGCGACATAAGAAATCAACGCGCCTATCGACCTCTTGCTGAGAATCGATATGCGGCTTTACCTGTAAAACCGTTTGAATATGCGACTGGGTTTCCTGGCGATCTACCATCTTGGCCTCCTTGCGGGTCGAACGTTAATCCATAGCGGATAGCGTGTGATTCAGGCTAGAGCAGAAATGGATTCGGTTCTACTTATCCAGCGGTGCGCTACCGCTTAATACGTCACGGTGATACTTGGGAATACAGGCTAGCGCATAGTGCGCGGCAGCCAGACGTACCTCGTTACGATCTCCGGAAAAGCGGCGCGTCTCCGTAATCATATAAACCTTCTCATCGTGACGAAACGCCCAGGCAAAACATACCGTACCCGCGGGAATATCATCATGCGGTTCAGGGCCTGCAATGCCGGTGTTGGCGACCGTGACGTTAGCATCGTTATTATTAAGTGCACCCAAGGCCATTTCCCGA
The DNA here is from genome assembly GCF_017983445.1 of Halomonas sp. Taxonomy (GTDB): domain Bacteria; phylum Pseudomonadota; class Gammaproteobacteria; order Pseudomonadales; family Halomonadaceae; genus Vreelandella. Next base: position 397,437 of record NZ_JAGOBJ010000001.1, on the reverse strand, counting down.
GATGTTTCTTCACTGGTAAGCCCATACGTATCAATCGTATCGAAGCTCACCGATAGGTAACGGTTTTTAGCTTCCGGCGAATAAACCGCCAGGCCGCAATCGATGCATTGCCCACTGCCGGGTACACTGGCCAGTTCAGAGATAATCAGCCCCGCGGTGCAGGATTCGGCGGTGGCCAATTTGAGTTCTTGCTGCTGTAGATAGTTCGTAATCTGCTTAAGCAATTCCATTGCGTTACTCCTACTCAAACAGTGTCCTTTTATTTGCTTCTTACTGCACTGTAGCCTTACTTACAGAGGGTTAAAGGCCGAGTTAACAACTTCACTTTTTGTTAAAGGGTGCTTTACAGCTACATAAAAAAAGCCCTTATCGTTGATAAGGGCGGTTGACAAGGACTTCGATGAAACGCGGTTAAGCGACCGGGTTAATTGCGAAAGGCTTCGGGGTAAACCGTAAGATCAACGCCCCATAGCATTGGCAGCAGGAAGTAAACGGCGGCCACAATGAGCAGCATGGCGGCAATGTTAAGCCAGAAACCGTTACGCACCATTTCGATGATCTTGATCTTGCCCGTGGCAAAAATAATCGCGTTAGGCGGCGTACCGACCGGCAGCATGAAAGCGCAGTTGGCGGCCATCGCTGCAGGCACCATTAGAACAAAAGGATGAATATTCAGCGCCAGTGCCAGTGAGGCTAACACGGGTAAAATCATCGTTGCGGTAGCGGTGTTTGAGGTGATTTCGGTAAGGAAAAGCACCATACCGGTGGCAAGTAGAATCACGAGCAGGAAGTTGACGCCTTCCAGTACGCTCATTTGTTCGCCGATCCATGTGGCCAAGCCTGAAGAGCCAAAACCCGCTGCAATCGCCAGACCACCCCCGAACAGTAGCAGGATGCCCCAAGGAACGTCTTTCGCGACATCCCAGCCCAGCAGGCAGCCGCCTTTATTGGGCGAAGGTATCAGGAACAGCAGAATAGCTGCAACAATCGCGATCATGGTGTCATCAATGCCAGGAATATTGAGAATCTGCCCCTGCCACAAAAACGAACGGGTAATCCACATGAACGCTGCGAAAAGAAAAATACCCAACACTGCCTTCTCTTCGAAGGAGGTTTTACCTAGTGCTGCCTTCTCTTTTCTAATCATCTCCTTGCCGCCTGGCAATTTATTGAAATTAATAGGATAAACAACCCGAGTCAGCAGTAACCACGTTATTAATAGCAATACTACAACAACTGGGAAAGCAAACATCATCCAGCTGGCAAAGGAGATTTCTACGCCAAACAGCTGCGTGACGATAGCAGCAAGAATAATATTGGGTGGCGTACCAATTAGCGTACCCAAACCGCCAATGGTGCCGCCATAGCCGATACCGAAAATTAATGCCTTACTGAACTTGTCGATCTCGGTGGTGTGATCTCCTTCGCTTTTATTAAGCTCCTGGGTCACCTGGTAAACAATCGCCGTACCAATGGGCAACATCATCATCACCGAGGCGGTGTTCGATACCCACATCGATAGAAAGCCGGTTGCCGCCATAAAACCAAACACAATGCTATTAATACTCGTGCCCAGTATGGAAATAATCGTCAAAGCAATGCGCTTATGCAGATCCCACTTTTCCATGGCCAGTGCGATCATGAAACCGCCCAGGAAAAGAAAGATAATCGGGTTGCCATAAGCAGCCGTCACCGCCTTACCTTCCAAGGCACCGGTAATCGGCAACAGCACAATGGGCAACAAAGATGTAACGGGGATGGGTATTGCTTCGGTAATCCACCATACGGCAACCCATAGCGTGGTAGCCAGCACCATACGGCCTTCCATGCTTAAGTCAGCCGGATGGAAAAACATCAATACGAACGCAAACAGCAACGGGCCTAGAATCAAACCAATCTTTTGTGGGTTGGTATAAGCCGGTAGTCGCGGCGGCTCGGACCCGCTCCCTCCCTTTGTATCATTGGTGGGCGTAGGGGCACGCGGTGTGCCGGATATTGGCAGCGCACACATTAATAGGTTTTTGACTTGATCGTGGGAATGCCAAAGCTGATCCCAGAGCGTCATCGTGGCAGTTCTGCGCATTGGAAAGGTACCGCTCTTGTCAGTTAAACGAAATAGCTTAGAAGGATAGCTGGCAACTCACTTTTCTATTCAGCAAGAGCTCAACTGTATTCTTGGCGCCCTTTATTCACTGCAATAGAACATTAGTCCAGTGAAACGCCCAAAATTACAACCAAAGTCTAACAACTTTGGTTGTATGGGCTCAGCATACCTTAAGATGACTACCCTCATTTTGTGATTTTCATATAGCGGTGTTGATCGATTGAAGTGGCCGAAAAAACCAAACGCTACCCATTGTCATCACCGGCCCGTAAAGCGCTAACCGAATATTAGTAACACACGTGTGACAAGCTGATTAAGTTTTTGTATAGCTTTTTTATGCCTGACTTGTCTTTTTTGGTCTATGCTTAAACTTCGAACGATATTTACAATGTCAGTTAAAAAATACAGTAAAGCGCTCGAGTGCAGGGATTTTTATAAGGCGGGAACGAGGAAATCACTAACTGCAACGCTCAAGGAGTCAAGATGATACGCCAACATCTTTTCAATGGAGCAAAACCTGGCAGCCGCGAACACCTTGAAAAATATCTTATGGAACAGCGACATAGGCGCTCAAAAAACCAAGAAGCAGAAATTATCAAACTTGCTTCTCTCGCTTTTTTAGCAGGCTGTGTGGTTACCGTGCTCGCAATGCTACCCATGTAGCCGTATGAAGAAGTACAGCGAAATCCCTCTACCTTCAGTGGAGGGATTTTTTTATGGGCGCTTTGAAGCCATTCGACCAATTCGGGTTTGCATCTGAAAAAAAGCTATATTACCCTGCAAGGGTACAATTTGCGTACAAATAAACCAGCATTCACAAGGAGTAGTGGCATGCAACATATCCATTTAGCAGAGATTTCCCAAGCCGGTCTTCAACTTGCTATCCAGGAAATCAAGGATGAAATGTTCGACACCCCAGAATGCGATTACACTATCGCCAAATTGCTTTGTCACTGCAGCCAATTTGAGGCAGCAGAGCGTCAGCTTGACGACATGTTATTGAAATGGGGTTCTTCGCCCGACGTTGTAGAACTGACTGAAAAAGGGTACGCGATGGTGGCAACTATGAGCAATAGCGTAGCAACGCCAGCCCTGCACAGCACTGCACCTCAAGTGACACGTCAAGAGATGGTCGCTGCTTAAATTAGGTTTTAATGTTTCTTGATGCTTCCCTTGCCGTTGCAATACGACGGCAAGGGAAGCAAGCATCAATCGAGATGATCAAGCGTTACTACAATATCCTGCGCTGATACATCAATCGTCCAGAATGTGTAGCTATCGTTGTCCTGATCGACCAAGCGAATATCAAAGTATGGACTTGTGTAACCCGTCAAGGTTACCCGCTGGGTCTCGCCATATTCTAACACCGTTTCTCCCAACACATCTTCTTCCCACGTCTTTGAACTCGCTGGGCTCACATACATATAAAATATGGTATAGCCAGTTCGATTAGTCACATCGACGTAGTAGTCGGAGGCGCTGGCCACTGTCGACAGGCATAGCATTACTAATACTACTAACCTTAATGTGATACGCATCCGCTTGTTCTCATAGTTTTTTAATATTAGTTAGCCGATGTCGGCTTTCTTATAGAGCTGTGTCGGTCTGGCCAATCGATTATAAAATATCAAACTGGAAATACCGCCAGCTGAATATAAAATTTGTTTCTTTTAGGCCACGTTCTTTTAGGTCACGTACAGAAACTTGCCCGCCAAAAGCCCGCGCGATAACCGCAAGTGATAGAATGCTGCCCCTTTCAGGAGGCGTCCATGGCGCCAACTACATTCTACTACCTGAGTGACGCGCGATGATTGCAACCGCCACAGGCTTGTTCCGCCCCCTTTTACATCTGGGCCTTATTCCTCAGATTCTCATCGGTATCGTGATAGGTGCCCTGCTTGGGGTATTTGCGCCTTCGACTGCTGTCGACATAGCGCTATTGGGCCAGCTATTCATTGCCGCACTTCAGGCCGTCGCGCCTATTCTGGTGTTTGTTCTGGTGGCCGCCGCCATTTCTGCACACCGGCAGGGGCAGCCCACTCATATTCGCTCAGTGCTGGTGCTTTATATTGTCGGTACGCTGGTGGCAGCGCTGATTGCCGTTGCGGCAAGCTTTGCCTTTCCAACGGAGCTTGCGCTTAATGCGCCCCAAGCGGAGGGCAACCCGCCTGGCGATATTTTCCAGATCCTGCGCCAACTGCTGTTAAACGCGGTCGCCAACCCCGTCAGTGCGCTAATGGAAGGTAATTTTATCGCCATTCTTGCCTGGGCCGTTGGCCTTGGCCTGATGTTGCGCCAGGCAAGTGACACCACCCGCCTTGCCCTGAGCGATCTTTCTGACGCCGTCTCACGTATTGTTGCGCTGGTCATCCGCTTGGCCCCGCTGGGCATTTTAGGCCTGGTGGCCGGTACGCTGGCAGAATCCGGTATTGAGTCGTTGATTAACTATGCCCAACTGCTCGCGGTTATCGTTGGCTGCATGGTGTTTGTTGCCTTGGTGAGCAATCCTTTACTTGTATACATCGCCACCCGTCAGAATCCCTACCCGCTAGTATTTGCGTGCCTGCGTGGCAGCGCAATTACCGCCTTCTTCACGCGCAGCTCGGCGGCCAATATTCCGATCAACCTTGAGCTTTGCCGCAAGCTGAAGTTGGACGCTGACACCTACTCCATCTCCATTCCTTTAGGCGCGACGATCAACATGTGCGGTGCGGCGATCACCATTACCGTAATCACGCTGGCGGCCACCCATACACTGGGCATTAACGTCGATTTCCCCACCGCCTTGCTTCTGTGCATCGTCTCTGCGCTGGCAGCCTGTGGTGTTTCCGGCGTAGCCGGTGGCTCGCTGATGTTGATCCCGATGGCCGCCAACCTGTTTGGTATTCCAACTGAAGTGGCCATGCAGGCCGTCGCGATCGGCTTCGTGATTAGCGTGGTGCAGGACTCCACAGAAACCGCGCTTAACTCATCAACCGACGTGCTGTTTACCGCTGCGGCCTGTCGCGCGCGCGATAACACCCCCACGCCTTAACTTCACGTCAAAAATGGGGGAGCTCTCGCTTTAATTGGCCGGCGCTCCCAGCTCCCTCCTGCCGTTCTTACTATCGATTGATAGTTACCATTGACACACTCTCGTTCCTTATATAGAACGTTCTATATAAAGAACACTAGAGTGCGTCATGGATAAGCTTTCACTGAGTACATTGGGCCAGCACCTTCAAACGCTTCGTACGGAGCGGGGCCTTTCGCTATCACAACTGGCCAATGAAGCGGGCATCGCCAAATCCAACCTGTGCCGCCTTGAACAAGGTAATGGCAACCCTACTCTGGATACTATCTGGCGGCTGGCCGTTCAGCTCAACGTGCCGTTTGGCACCTTGGTGGCGCCGATCACCGTGCCATTGGGTGAAGATGGCGTGCAGGTCCGGCTTATTGATCAGGGTAAAGATTCGCCCCAAGTGGATGCCTACTGGATGCGCTGCGCGCCGAACACACTGCGTCATGCAGAGGCTCATACGCCGGGCGCGCAGGAATCACTCACGCTGATCAGCGGCTGGCTGGAAGCCGGGCCGGATGGCGACACCACACCGCTGATACCCGGCGAGACCCTCACCTTCCCGGCCGACCAGCCACATCTATACCGCACCCAGGCAGCAGAAGCGACGCTGATTTTGACGATTACTTACGGCGAAAAGGGCAATACGCCATGAACGAGCTTGCCACCCCTACTTCGGGTCGTTCGACACTGCGCGGCGTACGCGAAGCGATTCCTTTACTAGGCGGCTATATACCTGTCTCGCTCTCGTTTGGCTTGGTGGCGACACAGGCAGGGTTTAGCACCTGGGAAGCAGCGGTTATATCGCTGTTGATTTATGCGGGAGCCTCACAGTTTCTATTCGTCGGCATGGCCGCCGCGGGCTCGCCGCTGTGGCTGGTGGTCGCGTTAACACTACTGATTAACGTGCGCCATGTGGTTTACGGCCCTAACATCGCGGCCTGGCTGCCCCGCAGCCGCCATTGGCCCTGGCTAATGCACGGCCTTACCGATCAGGTTTTTGCTCTGGCGCACACGCGCCTGCCTCAACTTCCCGAAGCTGAACGCTTTGGCTGGTTTTTGGGAGTAGCGCTGCTAGCCTGGGGCGTATGGATTGTGGGTACCGTGGTAGGCGCCACCGCAGGAGAAACATTAACGGCCCGCTGGCCGCTTCTGGGAGAGATTATGCCCTTTGCCTTACCCGCGCTTTTTTTAACCATGGTAGCGCCGCGCGTCACGGATAAGCGCTGGGCATTAGCCTTGGGCTGTACGATTGCATCCGCTCTCTTCTTTACCCTTTACGGCTGGAGCAACGTCGCCATCCCGCTAGCGGCTGCCTGCGGCGCCATCAGTTTTTATATGGTGAAATTTCACCCCAGGAAAAGCACGTCATGAGCGCAGAGCTTTGGTTGGCGGTAATCGCCTCGGCAGTGGGCACGCTGCTTATCCGCGTTGTGCCGTTTCTTTGGATGCAGCGCCGCCTGGGAAGTGAAACAGGTCTAAACAGCATTCCTCAGTGGATCAGCATCTTAGGCCCGCTGATGATCGCGGCGGTGCTCGGCGTATCACTCGTTCCTGTGAACCCTGGCGTTATTTCATGGGCAGCAACGGCCATCGGGCTATTCGTGACGCTGCTTGTATGGCTGCGCGTACGCACAATGGGCCTGCCTGTGGCAGCGGGTGTGGCGGTGTTTGGGCTAGTGCTGATAGGGGTAGCGCTAGCAGGGTGATGTTGCAGAAGATAGGAAAGAATGGTGAGCCCGGTAGGATTTTTAAGCTTGGTGTTAAACGATAAGGGCGAATTATGTAGCGAGATTAAGGTCAAGCTGAGGGGCATCACGATAAGGAATGTCGTAATGACGGGCGGTGAGTAGCGGAATTGAGTCACAAGGCCACCTAGCGTACGACCTACTACGCACTGGTACATTTCTTTGGAGGTATTCCCGTGTCTTCTTCTCCATTCCCTTTTTGGGAAGGCTTTTCTGGGGCCACCGTGCAATCTAATGGTGTGCTGTTTGAAGGCCTCGACCGTAAGCTGTCACCGTTGCCTGACTCGGTGGATGCACCGGTACACAACCCGCCCCTTAACCTGGCGATGCGCTTTCAGGTGGCGAGGGACTTTGAGATCAATATCACCGCTACGTTGACCGCCGCCAACTCTACTTACTTCATGTTCCACGGCGTTATCCCGATGGTGCAGGATGAGTGGTACTACGCGCCAAGTACCTTCAAAGCCCAGATCGTCAATGGTGACTGGTGTTACTGGTCGCTGTACCACCCTGACAATACCGAGGGGGGTAATGCTTCTGCCAGTGTGGGCACCAATGTGATTTACACCTTCAAGCGTGAGGGCACCGAGCTTGTGTTCCTGACCAACGGTGTGGAAGTTACCCGACAATCTGACCTGGGTCTGTTTGACGATGGGGTAGTTTATCTAAGCCTGGATGAAGCAAACGTGGGTGCAACGTTCCTTATCACCGAGATCACCACTACCGGTACCGTGGAAGAGACTCCTGTGCGTAGTGTGCCTAAGACAGCGGGCACCTTGCGTGACAAGGCCGGTAAGTTCCGCATGGGTACCGCGGTGGCCACCTACCCGATGGTGTTCGACGAACAGTACCGCACGATTCTGGGCAATGAGTTTAACCAGATCACCCCTGAGAACTGCATGAAATTCCAGTTCATCCAGCCTGCCCGCGGCGTCTACGACTTCTATGAGTCGGATAAGCTGATCGACTACGCCGAACGTAATGGCATGGACGTGCATGGCCATACGGTAGCTTGGAACGAAGCGACCCCGCAGTGGCTGTGGGATGGCTGGCTCGATGGAACCATCACCGCTACCGAAGTAGGTGAGATCCTCGACGAGCATATCGAGATGCTGTTCGGTCGCTATAAGGGCCGCATGGTCTCTTTCGATTTGATTAACGAGCCGTTCCTGGACTGGACAGACCAGCTCCGTGATTCCGTCTGGTTTCAGGCATTAGGACGTGGCTATATTGAACGGGCATTGCGTAAAGCTCATGAAGTGGATCCAGACGTACTGCTGTTCATTAACGAGTGGGGCTGTGAAGAAGCGGGTGACAAACAGGACTTTCTGTTCAATCTGGTGGTCGAGTTGCAAACCGCCGGCGTGCCCATTCATGGCATTGGCTTGCAGATGCACGAAGACATGAACGCTGAGTACCAGGCCACTTGGGATGTGGACAGTACGTCGGTCAGCAAGGCGCACCTTATCTCAGCGATTGCTCGCTTTCGTGCCATTGGCATTGAGGTGCGGGTATCCGAGTTGGATATCAACCAGCACAAGATCTTCGCCACCACTCCGAAAGCGGTAGCGGCGTGGTACGCGGGCTACCTGGAAGCGTGCATCGAAGCGGGGGCGCACTCGTTTACCATGTGGGGCTTCTCCGATCGCTGGTCATCGCTTAACGATTGGCACAACTATTACGGGCATGGTAACGGGCTTATTTACGATGCCCAGTATCGACCCAAGCTGTCCTACCAAGCGCTCTCCAATAAATTGGACGAGATGGCAAGTTCTCTTACACTCCTCTGAAAGGAATGATTTGATCAACACTGCTTGAATCGCTTCGTGTGAAATATCTAGAACACTGATATTCAGATAGCTGAGCGTGAGAAGATCATCAACCGGTGTCGATTACCCCTCGGCGCCCCAAACGGTTTAAACGCTTGTCGCGGTAGATAGCGATACTCTTTGGCGTGAGGCGTTCGCTTTTCTGCCTGCTGGTTTCTTGGTAGGGGTTATATCGACCAAGTAGCACTTTAACGCTGCTTTAAGCGTCATTCGTTCTAGAGCACTACGCTGGGTATAAACGCCACGCACCATTTCATCTTCAGTGCGGCGTATTCAGTATTGGGCATCACGTTTGGTACAAAAGGTTTTAGCAGTAGTGAAACTGCCGATCTTAGGATAAAGGCTTATCAGCTTTCAGAAGAGGCATTGAGGAAACTAACGAAAAATCTGGAAGATCGGCAATAGGCAGCGAGGAAGGAAAAGCAATTTTTTCTAAGTGTTTGAATATGGTGGGCCCAGTAGGACTTGAACCTACGACCAAGGGATTATGAGTCCCCTGCTCTAACCAACTGAGCTATAGGCCCGAAAAGCGTGCATATAATAGCGAATGTGGCGGGGCGAGGCTACCCCTTACGCGCTTAACTTGGCGCACTAATGGCACTTTTTGCGGTATTGCAGGTCTTGAGGGGAGTCCTTTATGCGGAGACGCGCCTTGAAAGCTTTGATTGCTCTTTTCCCGCTGCTGCTGACGGTGCCTGTTCAGGCAGATTGGCAGCTCGATCCTGGTCAGTCTCGTGTAGAGGCGGCGATTACTCAGTTAAACGGTACAACACCCCAAACGCACCATCATCAGGTGCGTGATCTTCAGGGGGATATTTCGCCGGATGGCACACTGCGCTTGCCACTCAAGCTGAGCCAGACCGACCTGCTTTCGCGTTTTAGTGACCTGCCGCCGTGGGTCGCTCTGCTTTCCAATACTACTCTGGTCACCCTGGTTGGGCAGATGTCGCCCGAGCGGCTGGATGCGTTGGATATTGGTGAGTCGCTGGTCGAGACCATTACCTTTCGCGTGCAGAGCGATATGGTGAACCAGGAAGAATCGGTGCCCCTGCGCTTTACTCGTGAAGGCTTGAAACAGGTGCGGGTGGCTCACGCAGAACCCATGGCACTGGATGGCAAGGCGTTAATGGCTAACAGTACGGTTCGCACACTTCTTACCATGCTGGGTTATCAGCAAATTGATGATCACGTTCCCATTACGCTGGACGCTATGCTGATTAACCGCTAGTTTTCTGAGCGCCACTTTATTAAGCAGGTTCGGTAGCCCGGCGCACGTTCGCGAGTAGCGGGCTACCGGTATCAGGGTCAGACAGCAGCGTGCAATCTACCTGATACAGCTTGCGTACCAGCTGAGGTGTCACCACGGTGGCAGGTGCGCCCTGATCGATAATCTTGCCATCGCACATGGCGATTAAATGATCGGCATAACGACAGGCGCTAGCTAAATCGTGCAGTACCATTACTACGGTGCGCCCGTGCCCTGCAAGGTGACGCACCAGCTCGAACACTTCAATCTGATGGCCCAGATCCAGTGCCGAGGTAGGTTCATCCAGCAGCAAAAGCGGAGTTTGCTGGGCGATAGTCATGGCGATCCAGGCGCGCTGGCGCTGGCCGCCGGAAAGCGCATCGATGGGTCTATCAGCTAAATTTTCAAGCCCCGCCGCGGCCAGCGCATGCTGTACAACGCGCTGGTCTTCCGCTGACCATTGGCGCAACCAGCCCTGATGCGGCTGGCGTCCAAAGCGAATCAGCTCGGTGACCGTGAGCCCTTCGGGAGCAATAGCCTCCTGGGGCAATAACGCTAGTTGCGTGGCAAGTTGGCGCGACGGCAGGCGCTGAATATCCTCACCGTTAAGCAATACGTTGCCGCCATCGGGTTTATGCAGGCGCGCGAGCCCTGCCAGCAGGGTCGATTTTCCACATCCGTTAGGCCCGACAATAGCCGTCACTTTAGCGCTGGGCAGCGCCACGTCCAGGCCGTCGATAACCCGCCGCGTGCCATAGCTCATGTCCAACGTCTTGGTGGCAAGCGTAGGCGGAGTTCGAAAATTATTCATGCGTGACTCCGTTGCGGACGCATCAAAATCCATAAAAGCCAGGGGCCGCCAATAATCGCGGTGACAATACCCACCGGAAGCTCGATAGGCGCAAGCAGTGTGCGCCCTGCCAGATCCGCCAGCACCATCACCAACGCGCCTGCAAGCGTCGCGGCAACCACCGGCACATGGCGCGGAGTAGACAGCGCGCGGGCAATTTCAGGGCCGATTAGCCCCACCATGCCGACAGGCCCGGCTACGGCTACCGCGAGCGCCGTCAGAACGACCGATAGGAGGAGTATCTGAATGCGTCGGGCCTTGGCGTTCACGCCCAGACCGTTGGCCGTGGCTTCGGAAAACCGCAAAATGGTCAACGAGCGTGCCAGCGCCAATGCCGCTACAAAACCCAGCGCCAGCCCAATGCCCAGCAGTTGAACCGAGCCACCGGAGCGAGCATTCAGCGAGCCTACCGTCCAGGGATAAGCGGCGTTGGCGGTATCAATCGCTACCCGCGCCAGCAGCAGTTGCGTGATGGCCCCAAAAACGGCGCCCACGCCGATACCCGCCACGATAAAACGGTAGCCCTGAGTGCCGCTGCCAGCGGCTAGCCCGAAGGTGAGTACAGCGGCAGTAACGGCACCGGTCAAGGCCATGGCAGAGGGCGCCAGCGACACGCTCATCCCCACCACGGAGGCCACTGCAAAAGCGGTGGCGCCGTTATCGATCCCGATGATGCCCGGGGTGGCCAGGCGATTGCGGGCAAGGGTCTGCATAAGGATCCCGGCCAGCGCGAACGCCCCACCGGTGAGACACGCCGCTATAAGCCTTGGCAGGCGCAGCTCCTGCACCATGAATCCGGTCATCATATCGCTTTGCCCGGCCAATGCGCTGATCACCTCACGCGGGTCAAGCGTCAGGCTGCCAAGACAGAGATAGGCAATACCGGCCAACACCAGCGCCAGCATTAATACGCTATTGACCCAAACCGCGCGCCGCTCGATCAGGATACTGACACCGTTACCCCGGCGTTCGCCCCATCGCCAGTAGCCGCTGGGTGGTTTTACCGGCACGTCATCATGCTGGGCTATTCCCATCGAGGAAGCTTTGGATACCAGCGCGGCAGCGCCCCGTTTTCGGAAGGCAGGTTTTAACCAGCGCAGCGTCATAGACAAGCTCATAACATGGGTAACCGGCGGGCACGTACGGCGGCGATCAATACAGGAGCCCCGCACAATGCAGTCAGCACGCCGAGCGGCAGCTCAGAAGGCGACACTACCACACGCGAAATGATATCGGCCGCCAGAATAATCAAGGGGCCAATCGGCAAGCAAAACCACAGGGTACGCCGGATATCCGGCCCGGCAAAGGCGCGGGCGATAAACGGCACGACCAGGCCCACGAAAATGATTGGCCCGGCAATCGCCGTTGCCGCGCCTACCAGCAGGGCAACACAAAGAACCACCAGCGCGCGGATAAGCTGAGGATGGTGGCCAAGCCCTGAGGCCATGCGCTCACCCAGCGCCAGCGCCGAAAGTGGCCGCGCAATCAAGGCGATCAGCACGGTACAAAATGCCATGGAAGGTAAAACGGCCCATAGGTCTTCCAGACGGCGCCCGGCCAGGCTGCCAATGACCCAGAAGCGCACCTCATCGGCGGAGCGCTGGTCGAACAGCAGTAACATGGATGTCATCGCACCCAAGAGTGCTGAAAAGGCAGCCCCGGCCAGTACAAGGCGTATAGGATCATTACCCACCCCGCGCCAACGGGCAACGCCCAATACGCACAGGCATCCCACAAGCGCGCCCAACTGCGCCACGGAAATTCGCAGCGTGGCCGCACTGGCACCCAACACCAATGCCAGCGCCACGGCAAAAGCGGCACCTGCGCTTACTCCCAACAAACCGGGCTCGGCAAGCGGGTTGCGGGCAACCGCCTGAAGCAGCGCCCCGGATACGCCCAGCGCCATACCAACGGCAATACCAATCAGGGTGCGTGGCGCGCGCAGTTCCCAGACAACGAAATACGCTTCGCTGTCCTCACTGCCCATCAGCATCGAAAGCGCCTGAGAAGGTGAGACGGTGCCGGCGCCGATGAGTAGACTAACGGCACTCACCGCCACAAGGGCGGTGAGTAATAATGCAAGCAGCGTCCGCGGTTCAAGACGCCGCGGTATCAGGGCAACCTTCACGGCAATAAGGCTTCTTCGATATCATCAAGGAGCGCCTGCGCGGCCAAAGGGCCTGACGCACTGCTCCAGACCTGACCATTAACGGGCACTACGTGATCCTGCTGCACCACGTTCAGGCGGGTAAATGCGCTGCTTTGCTCGGCGGCGTCCACGGCCTGCTGCCCTTCTTCGTTGAGCGTGGCAAGAAACAACCAGTCGCCATCGATTAGTGAAAGATTTTCAAGGCTCAAGATATCGCTGTGCGCACTGCCTTCTTTAACCAGTCCCTGGTCATCAACCGTTAATCCGGTAGAGGCAAGAACGCCGGTCGAGAACAGTTCAGATGACATGACCATCGGGCCTGCCGGCATCCAGCGCACGATGTAAGCGGTGCCGCCGACTTCGGCTTCGCTGAGACGCTCGTTAAGTTTGGCAGCGCGCTGCTCAACGACTTCAAGCGCTTCTTCAATCTCAGCCTCTTTACCCAGTGCCTGCCCGAAAAGGCGTGAATCGTCTTTCCAGCCCTCTTTAGAAAGGCCAGTACTGTTAGGTACAACGGTAGGCGCAATGCGGGAAAGCAGACGGTACTGCTCTTCGGGGAGCTGGGGAGCCGCAAGAATCAGGTCCGGCTGTAGACGGAGGATAGCTTCAATGTTGGTTTCACGGGCAACGCCTACCATTTCCAACTGGCTGGTATCGATGTGTTCACCCATGTAAGCCGCCACCTCATTGCCGCCACGCGTCGCAATTGCGCCAATCGGGGTGACACCCGCCGCGACCGATGCATCCAGCGCGCCTTCGTAAAGCGTCACGATACGCTCTGGCGAGTCAGGCACTTCCACTTCGCCAAACGCGGTATCAAGCTCCCGCGCTTGCGCATTGGCAGCCAAGCTACTTAACAACACACCGGTCAGGCTAAGGCGCAGTACTGTACGCAGCATTGTGAACCCTTACTGTTAATATATTTCTTTAATAGTAACGATTCTCAAAAGCAAATGCAGTACTATTTCATAGAATATATTGTTCCATTTATAGCAACACCAAGCCTGCCGATAGCGTTGCTCTTAATGCAACAGACTGTTCCTTGATATTAACTCGCGCATGGGAACTTTTCTTTTTAGAATCCTCGCCTCATTTGATAATAAATATCATTAGCAAGTAAATCATAAACAAGGGGATCGCTATGTCACACTTTACTCGCAACACTTTAGCCAGCGCTGTTGCTCTTGGGCTTGCTGCTGGAGCGGCAAATGCTCAGGAAAATACTCAGCTTAATAATATGGTGGTTACCGCCGCTGGGTATGAACAGTCGCTGAATAACGCCCCTGCGAGTATCTCTGTGGTAACGCGTGAAGAATTGGAGCAGAAGCAGTTCTCAAGCATCGCTGAAGCTATTTCCGATGTACCGGGGGTTGATGTACGCGCAGGCACCGGCAAGACCGGCGGCTACAACATCTCCATCCGTGGCATGCCCAGTGCCTATACCCTAATACTGATCGATGGCCGCCGCCAGAATACCTCCGGCGATGTTACGCCTAACGGCTTTGGGGAAACCTCAACCAGCTTTATGCCTCCGCTCTCGGCCATTGAACGCATCGAAGTTATTCGCGGACCAATGTCGACGCTTTACGGCTCGGACGCCATGGGCGGCGTTATCAACATTATCACCCGCCGCGCGGGGGCGGACTGGGCAGGCTCGGTTACGGTCGAGAACACCTTTAAACAGAATCGCGATGAGAGCAACAGCTCGGCCGTCAATCTGTACGCTTCCGGCCCGCTGGTCGAGGATACGCTAGGCCTGCAACTGCGCGGCCGCGTGTTTGATCGCGGCAATTCTGAGCGCATCATAGAAAACAGCGTAGGCCGCGACCCGCGCGCCCCCGAAGCGCGCAATTACTCCATCGGCGGGCGTTTGAATTTGACGCCGGATGATACCAATGAGCTGTGGGTGGACGCCGAGCGCTCTCGCCAGGTTTATAACAACGAAGATTGCCGCCTGGGCAGCTTGGACGGCCTGAGGCGCGACGACTGCGCGACGCCCCAGCCAAGCGCCGCTTTCGGCTATGAAGATGAGTTACGCTTCAACCGCGATCAGATTGCCGTTGGCCACACTGGCCGTTACGCCGCCGGTACCCTGGAGAGCAGCGTTACCCGCAACTTCACCGAATCGCTTGGCCGCACGCTACCCGCAGGTAACGCGCCGGATTATGGCTATATCGCACAGGGCGGCGAGCCGCGCCTATTGGAAAACCGTGACATTGTGGTCGACAGCAAGTTTACCGCACCGCTGGATGATCATATGGTCACTCTGGGCGGGCAGTACATTGATGCCGAACTCAAGGACGGCACGGCGGGTAACGAAACCTTCTCCCAGTCAAGCTGGGCGCTGTTTTCCGAAGACGAATGGCTGTTGCACGATGACGTAGCGCTGACGCTGGGCGGACGCTACGAAAGGCACAATGCGTTTGGTGGCCACTTCAGCCCACGTGGCTACCTGGTCTGGAACACCACCGACGAGTGGACCCTTAAGGGCGGTATCAGCCAGGGATACAAGACGCCTACGCTTAATCAGCTGCACGATGGCATCGTCGGCTTTGGCAACCAGGGGCAGTCGGTTACGCTAGGTTCGCCAGATCTAAAACCGGAGAAGAGCACCAACTATGAAATTGGCGCGATCTACGACAGCCTGGATGGCTTCTCTGCCGGGGCAACCGTTTTCTATACCCAGTTCCGTGACCGGATCGCCGATGGTGACGATCTGCTCAACTGCCAGTTTGTCGATAGTAACGGCAACCGCCCTTACGCCAATACGGCCAACTGCCTGAGCGTGGGCGGTTTCACCCAGCAGGAAAGCTTCAGTCAGGCAGTCAATATTGACCGTGCCGAAACTCGCGGCGTCGAACTGACCAGCAGTTATCAGTTCGCGCCCGCCTGGACGATCAACGGTGGCTACACTTATACCGACACCGAAATCACCTCCGGTGAAAACGAAGGCCAAGTACTGACCAATGTACCCAAGCACAAGCTGACCGCCGACCTTAGCTGGGCGATCAACGACCGCTGGAGCACAACACTTGAGGGCGAGTACTACTCTTCTCGCGAGCGCTTCTCGGCTGGCCTGCCTACCGCGGGTGAAAATCTTGCCCTGTATGAGCAGTTGGGTAACAAGCTAGATGGTTATGAACTCTTTAACCTACGCAGCACTTACCGTTTCTCTAACGATATACGCCTGACCGCCGCTATCAATAACCTGCTGGACAAGGATTTCACCACCTACGATACCTTTGAGCATAATGGCGATACGTATGCCGCTTTCCGCTATACCCAGACAGGCCGCTCTACTGATGGCGTGGCGCTAGATGGCCGCAGCCTGTGGGTCTCGGCAACCTATGACTTCTAATCGCCAATAACTTATCCGTCGAAAATCGCTCGCAACGTTCCGCTTATTGTTTCAATGCTGATTGGATGCCCCGGCCTAGTGCCGGGGCTTTTTTATGGGCCGTTTTATTAGACTACCCAACCATCAGCTCCTGGGCCTGATGCACTTTTTTAATAGTCACCGACATCATAGAACGCAACGTGCCATTGACTACCCGCCACTGAAATTTACGAATTCATTACAGTTGCGTACATCACAACGCCATGTTCATGACCTCCCTCTCGATTTATGGAATCTTTAACAATAGAATATAAATCTCATATGATAATTATTTTCATATGTTAAAATTTTTCATAAAAACGCACAGCAATATCATCTCAAGGGAAAAACATGGCTTCTTTTTCACGTCGCACTTTGGTCAAGGCTGTCAGCCTGTCTTCAATGACCATCGCTGCCGCGGCTAACGCTCAGGAAAACACTTCGCTCGACCCGGTGGTGGTAACTGCCTCAGGCTTTGAGCAGTCGATTGCGGATGCGCCTGCGAGTATTTCGGTGATCAGTGGTGAAGAACTGAACCGCCAGTCCTATAGCGATATTACGGACGCGGTGAAGAACATTCCAGGCGTCTATGTGACCGGTGGTGGTGAAGCGCAGGACATCAGCATCCGTGGAATGGACAATAGCTACACGCTGTATCTGATTGATGGCCGCCCCATTTCGGCCGGACGAGCCGTCAATACCAATGGGCAGGACGGAGGCAAACAGATCGGTCTTCCACCCATCTCGATGATTGAGCGTGTTGAAGTCATCCGTGGCCCCATGTCTTCGCTATATGGCTCGCAGGCAATGGGCGGCGTTATCAACATCATTACCAAACGCGTGCCGGATGAGTGGTCGGGCCAGGTGACGACTGAATACACTCATTCGCTCAACGATATCAACAACGACTCGCAACAGATCAGCTTCTATACCGGGGGCGCTCTGATCGAAGGACTGCTCGGCTTACGCGTGCATGGCAGCTGGCACGGTACCGAAGAGAGCGATTATGAAGGCGGTGGCGACAACGCTGAAAGCACGCCAGACAGCGATACCCGCCAGATCGGTGCCGAACTCGTTTTGACTCCAGATGAGCTGAACGAATACAGCTTCGGCTATACCGCTTCCACCAAAGAGTTCACCCATACGCCTGGGCGAAGCGTTCCGGAAATTGATAGCCGGGGTAATCCTGCCAGCGCCAGCACCTATCGCTACGATAAAGATGTATTTACGTTAGGCCATAAAGGCACGTATGGCGCCTTTATGACAGACACCTATCTGCAGCACGATATTTCAGAGCGGGTCAATACCACGCCAGACGAGAAGCGCGAAGAAGTCACCACATTCAATAACCAGTCGACCTACTTCTGGGGCGACCACATGCTGACCTTTGGCGGTCAGTACCGGGTAGAGGATCTGGTCGACGACACCAACGGACTTCTCGGCAATAGCCCTAATGCCCTGCGCAGCGTTGACCGCTGGATTGCTGCACTGTTCGTTGAGATGGAGTGGAGCCTGACAGATGCCTTCAGCGTCACGACCGGCATGCGTTATGACGATGACGAGCTATTCGGCGGCCATCTTTCTCCGCGCGTGTACGCCAACTACCACCTGACGCCCGAGTGGACGTTCAAGGGCGGTGTGTCGACTGGTTACTCCCAGCCTGGCCTTGCCGCGGCTACTGAGGGCTTTGGTCGAGGCACCGGTGGCGGTGGCTCTCCGGCCCCCCATGCACGCGCGCTGATTATTGGAAATGAAAATCTCTCCCCTGAAACCAGTACCAACTATGAAGCCGGGTTTGTCTTTACCAGTGACGATCGGCGTCTTACCTCAAGCATGATGCTGTTCTATACCCAGTTTGAGGACAAGATCGCGGAAGACCGCTACTGCAACACGGCGGATGCCGATCGCAACGACCCGTCCACCTGGCAATGCCCCTACGCCGGTAACGAGTATGTGTTTATCAGCACCTACCGCAATATCGACGAAGCGCAAATGCAGGGCGTAGAGTTCACGCTGGACTACGACGTTACCCAGGATGTACGCCTGAGCTCCAGCTATACCTATACCGACTCAGAGCAGAAATCAGGTGAGTTTGCTGGCGAGCCGTTGAACAAGATTCCCGAGCATATGTTCAATCTCGCGGTGGATTGGCAGGCAACGCCTGAGCTGAATCTGTGGACCCAGGGTAATTATCGCGGCTCCACGAGCGATTACCTGTCACGCACCAGTATGGACGACGGCACGCCAGGGTATGGCTTTTTCGATGCTGGTCTGGTTTACAGCCTGACCGACCGCGCGCAGGTTAAAGCCGGCATCTATAACATTGCCAACAAAGAAGTAACCAATGATGAGTACGGCGTTGTGCTGGATGGTCGTCAGTACAACCTGGGCCTTACGTTTGACTTCTAAGGGCTGCTTAACGGGCACGACCTTCTCGATTCTTTTGCCCCGCTCATCACGGGGCCTTTGTTTCTATTCAACATAAATTATAAAAATATAGCCAGCCGCCAAGCCTGAAATGCATATTATTTGCATCCCCAATGTTAAGTGGCACAATAGACCATCTTTAATTGCTGTGTGATCTGACGATGTACGACTTTGACGAACTCGCTGCTTTCGCTGACGTAATGGCAACCGGTAGTTTGACACGCAGCGCCCAAAAGCTGGGGTTAGCCAAATCAACCTTGAGCCGCCGTATCAGCCAATTGGAAGCGCGGCTTAATCAACCGCTATTAAGGCGCCAGGCTAACCGCTTGATTCCTACCGAGGCTGGCCTGCTGTTTCATACCTACTGTACTGAGCTGCTGGCAATGGCGAATCACAGCCAAGAAGCCTTGGCGGAGCTGCGCGAAGAGATCAGCGGCCTTGTGACGCTTGAGGCCCATGGCGCCTTGGCACGCAGCTGGATGTCAGAAACCGTCAACGCTTTTTTAAACCGCTACCCAAAGGTAGAGCTAGCCCTGCATACACGCGAAACCCCGCCTTCCAAGATGCACAGCAATAGCGTGCACGTGTGGCTTGGACATACGCACGAATGCGGGCTTAATCAGGAGCGGCTCGGTCATTTAACCCGAGGCCTATATGCCAGCCCGCGCTATTTAGCCGGGGCCTGCGCGCTAACCCACCCGGATGAGCTTGAACACCATGCGTGGGTTGATTTACTGGATAGTGCACCCAATGGGCTTTCGTTAGACCACCCGGAACACGGCGAGTACCTCTTCACTCCTCCCCGTTCGCGCCTGCGGGTAGATTTAACCGCACTGCATATTGATGCGATTGCCAGTGGCCAGGGAATAGGGCTGTTGCCCCACTGGCTGGTAGAAAGGCGGGAGCAACATCATCCCGGCGATTTAATCAGTTGCCTGCCGGGCTGGGAGCCGGCGCCACTCCCTATCACACTACTTTATGCTTATGGGTATCAGTCTCGGCGCACCAACGCACTGCTTGATTTTCTGCGCGAGCACGCACCCAAGCAGTGGCATATACCGGTAAGCGCTACTTAATCAATTTATCTATTTGCCTTGCCAGTTAGTCTGCTCATTAACGACAATGGGCAACGAACGATTGCCAGGGATCATCAATGCTTGCCGAACTTTTTGCCGTCATGGCTCCCGTACTTGCTGGCGCGGGGCTGGGATTTTTATGGATACGCCTGGGGCATCCATACCCTGTCGATTTCGTGACCCGCCTGGTTTTCAACATCGGAACCCCTTCGCTCGTACTCGCTTCATTAGCGGGTGCCGATATCGATGCCAGTACCTTTGGCCGCACCATGCTTGCCACCGCGCTGGTGATCATCACGATGGGAATAGCAACGTTCGGCGTTGCCAAGCTGCTGCGCCGTGATTGGCGAGTTCTCTTGGCGCCCATGATGTACCCTAATACCGGCAACATGGGCCTCCCCGTGGTGCTTTATGCGTTTGGTAGCGCTGGTTTTGCGTATGGCATCACGGCGATGATTACCGTATCGCTGTTTCAGTTTACTCTGGGCGCCGCCCTTCAAAGTCGGGGCAATCCGCTTAAAACCCTGGTCAAGACGCCCACGGTGTACGCCATATTAATGTCTATGGCGCTGCTGCTGACCAATACCTCGTTGCCGCCCTGGCTCGCCAACACCGTGGGCCTCATGTCCGGTTTTACCGTACCGTTGATGCTGATTACCCTAGGGGTTTCTCTAGCAAGTATTCAGGTCAAGAACCTACGTTCAGGGCTTGGCTTTAGCCTGGTACGCATCCCCCTGGCGGCCGGTGCCGCTTGGCTGATTGCCGGTTGGCTGGGGCTTCCGCCGCTCGCGCAAAGTATTTTGGTCGTGCAGATGTGCATGCCAGTGGCCGTGTTCAATTACTTGTTTGCCCAGCGCGCCCAGCGTGAGCCCGCCTATGTAGCGAGTCTGGTATTTTGCTCTACGCTATTAGCACTGTTTTATCTTCCTGTTTTATTGGCTCTATTGATGTAGCCTGGAAGAGCCTTGCCCAAAAGCAAAGCGTCACTGCTAAACTGGAAACGTGGCAATTATCGTTACACTGACAGTTACAACAAAGGTTGCAACGGCAATTCCAACAACGGCTACAGTGCAGTCATCTCATTACCGGAGAGCTCTTTATGCTAGATGCAAACAAGGCTTACGCGATGTCCCGCTGGCTAGCGCCTGGATTTACTACCCTCTGCCTGGTCGCAGGCTTAAGTAGCGCTCATGCCGAAACCGTGGGTGAGGTGATCCAGACCGAGTATCTTGATTTTTCTATTGAGCGGGTAGCCGGAAATTTTGAACATCCCTGGGCAGTGGCGTTTTTACCGGAGGGCCGTTTTCTGGTCAGTGAGCGTAACGGTCAGCTGAATCTGGTTGATGAAGACGGGCAGTCAAGAGTGCTTGAGGGCATGCCCAGCGTAAATCACCACGGTCAGGGCGGGCTGCTGGATGTTGTATTGCATCCTGAGTTTGGAGACGGCAGTGGCGAGCACGACTGGATTTACTTCACCTGGAGCAAGCCAGACGACAATGGCAGTCGCAGCGCGCTTTCCAGGGTAAAATGGCAGGGTGAGGCGCTGGGCGATGTGGAGCACCTGTTTGAACAGGATCGTGCATCCGGCCCTGGCCGCCATTACGGTTCACGCATTGCCTGGTTAACTGATGGCACGCTGTTAATGAGTATTGGCGATCGTGGCTCTGACCCGTCAAGAGCCCAGGCAAGCGACGATCATGCGGGTTCTACGCTGCGCCTGACAGAAACCGGCGATGTGCCAGAAGACAACCCGTTTGTGGGCGATGCCGATACCCTGGATGAAATTTACTCTATGGGGAATCGCAATATTCAAGGCATGATCGTACGCAGCAATGGCGAAGCCTGGGCCACCGAGCACGGGCCGCTTACTGGCGATGAGCTTAACCATATTCAAGCAGGCCTCAACTATGGCTGGCCGGAAGTCACGCTCGGCAACGATTACGCTACCAATGAGCCGCTAGGAGGAGACTCGCTCGCCGGCATGACCGATCCTCATTACCCTTTTGAAGGCCGCTTTGCCCCCTCAGGTCTGGCAGAAGTCAGTGGCGAGCGCTTTGACGCCTGGGAAGGTGATTTACTCGCCGGCGGCTTGAGTAGCGAGCAACTGCTGCGCCTGCGCCTTGACGGTGAGGAAGTGACGGAAAACGAGCTCCTTCTGGATGGTCAGATCGGCCGTATTCGCGATGTTCGCCAAGGCCCCGATGGTGCAATTTACTTGCTAACTGACGAGAGCCAAGGCAGCCTTTACCGTCTTCTGCCCACAGAACAACCTTAAACACTGTGCTTTTCATTGATGAAAGGCTTGATACCCATACGGAAGCAGCATGCGACTTCGTAATTTAATTATCTTGACCGTTATCGTACCGCTGTTTGTTGTATTGGTGGTATTCAGCATCGTTGCCATCAAATCGCTGGAAGACAATGTCCGTTCCAAACTGCAAACCGAAGTCGAAATTATTACCCGGGCGCTGAGCACCTCTTTAAGCTATGCCGTCACGCGGGAAAGCCCGACTCCTTTGGAAGAGGCGCTGCAGTCAGCGTTCTCCTTTCATCGTATCTACGGGGCCTATGTTTTTGATCTTCAGGGACGTGAAGTTTACGGGCTTGGGTTAGGCAAGGATCTCTTCACACCTGAAGAGATCCGCCAGGTTATCGAGCGTGATGACCTTTACAGCAATTACCGCCAGCAAGAGGGCTGGACCTATTACTCAGCCCTCACACCGCTGCGCACCCAGGACGGCACCGTGCACGGCGTGCTCCAGGTAAACCGTTTGAATACCGGTATCGAGAACTACACCGGTTTTATCAGTATCGTTGCGGTTCTGGTGTTTGTGATTGGTGCAGCCGGTATCGTGTTCAGCATCTGGTGGGGGTTCAGGCGCTATATAGAGCGCCCGCTTAACCGTTTGTTGCACGTGATGCTTTTGGTGGAAGACGGTGATCGGAGCCAGCGTGCTACCATAGACGGACCTACGGAGTATCGTCGGTTGGCCTCAGGTTTAAACGGCATGTTGGATGCCATGGCAGAAAAAGATCGCGATATCGAAGTTAGGCAACACCGAGAGATCGAGCTTGAAAAACGCCTGCGCAAATCAAAGAAACTAGCTGAGCTAGGCGTTTTGGCCGCAGGAGTTGCCCACGAAATCGGGGCGCCGCTGACGGTGATCAATGGACAGGCCCAGCGCTTGGCGCGCCGTGATGTGATTGGCGACGATGAGCGAGCAAAACTGGGGCGTATTCGCAATGAAGTTGAGCGCATTGTTGAAATCGTGCGTCAGCTGATGGAATTAGGACGCCAGCATAATGTCGAAAAGGACGAACTGGCATTAGATCAACTTATTCAAAACGCCAGCGAGTTAGTGGAAGAGGAGCTGGAGCCAAGAAATATTCGACTGGACATTGATCTCCCCGTTCCCACCCCCCATTTATTAGCGAATGGTCAGCAAATCGTTCAGGTGCTTACCAATTTATTGCGCAATGCCGCGCAGGCACCTGAGGTTTCCCACGTTCGCGTTCGAGCGCGCAAGAATGAACATGAGCTAACGCTCTGGGTGGAAGACAACGGGCCCGGGATTTCCATCGCAAATCATCAGAATGTTTTTGATCCCTTTTTTACCACCAAGCCGGTGGGCCAAGGCAGCGGCTTAGGACTTTCTATGGTGCACCGTATTATTAATGATCACGGCGGTACGATTGGCGTATTTGACAGTACTCTTGGCGGTGCTGGGTTTGAAATCACGCTACCCCTTAGTGAAACCGCATCCGCTTGAGGACAACATTTGTGACCCACCAGGAACACCCTTTACCGTTGTTGGTAGTGGAAGATGACCCCGCGATACGAGAGTTATTGGAAGAAGAGTTGAATGATGCGGGTTATCAAACGCTTGGCGTACCTAGCGCTGAAGAGGCAATCGCCCTATTGAGCCATACGCCAGTGGCCATGATGATTACCGATGTGCGCCTGCCCGGAATGACCGGCATTCAACTGCTGCAACAGCTTCGACAAAGTGGCAGCGAGCTGGGCATTATCGTGATAACCGCTTTTGGCACGATTGACCAGGCGGTAGAAGCGCTTAAACTCGGAGCAGACGATTTTTTAACCAAGCCGCTTGATCTGGACGCTATTCGTGAAGCCGTCTTTCGGGTATTGGAGCGTCAGCGTTTATCGCTCTCTCACGATACGGAGCTCAGCCACTTCCATGGCATTGTCGGCAA
Organism: Halomonas sp.; assembly: GCF_017983445.1. Classification (GTDB taxonomy): domain Bacteria; phylum Pseudomonadota; class Gammaproteobacteria; order Pseudomonadales; family Halomonadaceae; genus Vreelandella. The sequence goes on along the minus strand of NZ_JAGOBJ010000001.1, from coordinate 373,359 downwards.
AAGCAATGTCATGCAGTCGCTTTTTCATGATGCCTCACGCTTGGCGAAGAGCAATGCCCCCATTCTGATTCTGGGCGAAAGCGGTACCGGTAAGGAGCTGCTGGCGCGTGCCATTCATCAGGAAAGCCCTCGCCACGACGCTCCCTTTATCGCGGTCAACTGTGCCAGCATTCCCGCTGATCTAATGGAAAGCGAGTTTTTTGGCCATGTGAAAGGCGCCTTCACAGGTGCTAACGAAGCGCGAAAAGGACTGTTTCATACCGCCCAGGGCGGCAGCCTGTTTCTGGATGAGATCGGTGAAATGCCGATTAATCTGCAGGCAAAACTACTCCGTGCGCTTCAGGAAAAAACCGTACGCCCGGTAGGCGGCGAACGTGAGGAACCGGTGGATGTGCGTATTATTGCCGCCACACACCGCAACCTAGATAAAGAGATCGAGCAGGAGAGCTTTCGTAGCGACCTTTTTTACCGATTGGAAACCTTTTCCCTTCGGATTCCGCCTCTGCGTGAGCGGGGCACCGATATTGAACATCTGATTTTTGCGCTTATCGATAAACACTCAGAAGCGCAGAACAAGCAGATTGAACAGATTGAACCCGATGCTTTGAATAGCCTTCTGAATTACACCTATCCCGGCAACGTGCGCGAGATGGAAAACGCGGTAATGCGCGCCGTCACACTTAGCGAAGACGGCATTCTGCAGCACCAAGACCTGCCTGAGCGACTGCGTGAGCATGCGTCTCAAGAAACAAGTGTAGAAATTACGCCTACGTTGAGCGGTGAACTACTTGCAGGTACACAGCTTCCAGCGCCCTCTCCCACCCGCTGGCCAAGCCTTGAGGAAGTAGAAAAACGCTATATACGCAAAGTACTTGAAGCAACCGGTGGGAATAAACGCCGTACGGCAGAGCTCTTAGGGATTGCTCGACGAACACTGTATCGGCGTCTTGAAGATACAGAAGAGTAAACCGCCCTTCTATTCAAGAGGCCAAATTAACCGTCGCTAATTTGGCCTTAAGCGTTTAAAGCATCAGGTACCATCATCTGTCGGCGGTACACCGTTGGCATCATCATTGGCCATTGGCCCTTGGTTTAACGGCTCTTCAGGCTCAGGTTGGGCATTCTGATTGGGAGGGTTATCATCGCCACAACCAGCCAATCCCAGTGTGCTTAAAGCAAAAAAAGACGCTAACAGCAGCGCTTTCATGCGATGTTTATCCATACGAAGCTCGTTCATTTTCACCATGTCGCTCTCCTTTGCATATCACAGTGGATATCATTCCTGACGATACAAGTACGTAAATCCGTACCAACCTTATCAACATAGACAAGCTCATCAACGTTGCAAGCCATTGGCCAATATTAAACGGACAATAAATAAAAAATAAAAAAAACCCCCGCGGGCGCGGGGGCAAGGATGATAAACCGTATGTAGCAGCCGCAGGGAACGAACAGCTGAAGCGGCTTATCATCGTAGGGAGCGGTAACTAGCTATTTGATCATTACACTTACTGGCTATTGGTTAGCTCATCATCGTTTTCTTCATTTGCACCGGGCATGGGGTCAGTGCCTTCACCAAAACCAGGGTCTTCTTGCACGTCTTGAGTACGCGCGTCATCTTCTGACTGCATGGATTCCTGAGGCACAACCGGTTCCTCATCCATTACCGAACCTGCCTCATCTGATGACTGCTCAATAGGCGATGATTCAGTAGGCTCTTGGGTAACAGCTGCATCCTGCTCAGGAGCAATAGCACCTTGTTCCATCGATTCAGGCTGCTGTGCCGGGGGCATTTCATCTTCATTATCCCCACAACCAGCCAGTAAAAGAACACTTGCCGCCGTGGCTGCCATGCACAATGTCATGATACGCGGACGTTTCATTTTCACGCTAACTTGGCTATCCATAAAACCCACCTCCATCAATACTTGTGCAAAACATCTTTCGTTTTTGCCAAATCTTGCTTCTATACAAGTCTTGCATCTAGCAGGCCAACTGCATTATTAAAAAATAAAATGCATATATATCAACAACTTAAAATCAAAAAGCAGCATTTTAAACTTACGATCAGCTGGGTGCAAAATGGCACATGTGGCAGTTTATAGCCGCGTTTAAAGGGGCGTTGTGACACAATCACTCCATTTATGTATAATAATTTTTAATAAATAACTAAACATATTCTCTTTTTTTCTTATAGCTGCTTTGTGTGGCTGCTTTTTTGTGAGGAAAAAGCGGCATTTAAACAGAGCATTGAGACACAGTACCTCACACAAATAAAAGGGATCACGATGGATGAGCAACGTCCTGTCAAAATTAAAGTACGCGGCTTAAGCAAAGTATTTGGTAAGCAACCGAAAAGAGCTTTGGAACTACGCGATCAAGGCCTTAAACGCCCTGACATTCTGGAAAAAACAGGCCAGACATTAGGCCTCTCCAATATATCTTTTGATGTTTATGAAGGTGAGCTACTCGTTATCATGGGCCTGTCAGGCTCTGGCAAGTCGACGCTGATTCGCTGTCTTAACCGCCTGATTGATACAACGGAAGGCGAGATAATCATTGATGGCGAGAATATTCCCTCTTTGGGAGAAAAGGCCTTACTAGAATGCCGTCGCCGTCATTTTTCCATGGTCTTTCAGAATTTCGCGCTTTTTCCCCATCGCACCGTTCACCAGAATGCTGAGTTTGGGTTGGAAATCCGTGGTGTCGATAAGGCTGAACGTCATAAGATCGCTCATACCGCGCTTAAGCAAGTGGGCCTGGAGGGCTGGGAAGACGCCTATCCTAACCAGTTATCGGGCGGTATGCAGCAGCGCGTCGGCTTGGCGCGTGCACTCGCCAACGATGCCAGCGTACTGTTGATGGATGAGGCATTTTCGGCTCTTGATCCATTGATCCGCAAGGATATGCAACAAGAGCTTTTGCAGCTTCAGACCAAGATGCAGAAAACAACGGTGTTTATCACCCACGACCTGGATGAAGCGCTCAATATTGGCGACCGGATCGTACTACTTAAAGATGGCGAAGTGGTGCAGATCGGCACCCCTGAAGAAATCCTCACCCAACCCGCCAACGACTATGTGCGCCGCTTTATTGAAGGGGTCGACCGTGCGCGGATTTTAACGGCAGCAAGCGCCATGCGCCCACTGCGCACCACCGCACGCGAAAGCGATGGCCCGCGCACAGCGCTACACCGCATGCGCGAACATGCTATCGACTCTATTTATGTCACTGATCGAGACCGTCGTCTGCTTGGTTTGCTTGAAGCCGACGCCGCCAATACCGCGATTCAGGAAGGGGCTGAGATAGTTACAGGCCACCTGACTCAGGACTTTCGCAAAGTCTCCCCCGAGGAGCCGCTTCAGAACCTTTTTGCCATGTTTAATGAAAAAAGCTTCCCGATCGCTGTGGTAGATGAAGAACAACGCCTGCTGGGTGTTGTGGTGAAAGGGGCGGTATTGGATGAATTGGCAAGAGCAGGAGAGCAGTAATGGACATTCCTCGTATCCCACTGGGCAGTTGGATTGAAGGCGGCCTGACCTGGCTGACAAGCGAATACTCCGTGGTTACCCGCGGTATTTCACGCTTTACACAAACCGGCATCAACACTCTTAATGACGGGTTGATGTGGCTGCCCGAGTGGTCGCTACTGGCGATTATTGCTCTGATTTGCTGGAAGCTCGCGGGCCCTCGTTTAGCCATTGGCGGCGCTGCTGGCCTTGCACTGATCTGGAATCTGGGTCTCTGGAACCCGATGATTGAAACCCTGACGCTGGTGGTGATTGCAACGCTTGTGGCCGTCGTCATAGCGCTTCCTGTCGGTATTGCGGCGGCCCTGTCAGAGCGGCTTTATCGGGTGATCATGCCGCTGCTTGATTTTATGCAGACGATGCCTGCGTTCGTTTATCTGATACCGGCTATTCCCTTTTTCGGTATCGGCTCTGTCTCGGCTATTTTTGCTACGGTCATATTTTCCATGCCGCCGGCAATCCGCTTTACGACTCTGGGAATTCGCCAGGTACCAGTCGAGCTTATTGAAGCCGCCGATGCGTATGGCGCTACCCGCAGCCAAAAGCTCTTCAAGGTGCAGCTGCCGCTCTCACTACCCACTGTAATGGCGGGTATTAATCAGACGATTATGCTTGCGCTTTCCATGGTGGTTATTGCGGCGATGATCGGGGCAGATGGCCTGGGTAGCGAAGTATGGCGCGCCATTCAGCGACTGCGCCCAGGCGACGGTTTTGAAGCAGGTATTGCCGTCGTTATTCTGGCCATGCTGCTGGATCGTTTAACTCAGTCACTACGCAGATCTTCTAAGTAACCTAGACAGCCCATAGTACGCGATGAAGACTGGCTGAAAGGTGTGTTAACGCAGACAACTTGATTGGCTAGATTTTCACGACCAAGCTGAAACCGCCTTTTGCAAAGGCACTTACTATAAAAGGGAGCAAGTGAATGAAAACCTCAATGTTGAATCGTCGTATTCGCCTAGCCTCAGCAATGCTGATTGTCGGCACTGGTGTGGCAATCGGTGGCGCGGCTCAGGCGCAAGATCAGGAAACAATTAACCTGGCCTATGTCGAGTGGTCGTCAGAGGTAGCCTCTACTAATGTAATAGCCGCCGTGCTTGAACAGGCAGGTTATAACGTCGAAATGACCTCACTCTCAGCGGCGGCCATGTTCCAGGCACTTTCCACCGGCGATGCCGATGCCATTGTGGCAGCTTGGCTACCCACGACTCATGCTGAATACATGGAACGCATTGGCGATAAGGTTGAGGATTTAGGTCCCAATCTTGACGGTACAAAACTTGGCCTTGTCGTTCCTTCCTATACAGAGGTCGATTCGATCGCTGGGCTGAATGACAATGCAGATATATTCAATAACGAGATTATCGGTATCGACCCCGGTGCAGGCCTGATGGGGCTGACCGAAGAAGTCGTGGATACCTATGATCTTGATCTTCGTTTACGTAGCGGCAGTGACGCGACCATGGTAGCTGCACTTAGTAATGCTATTAATAACGAAGAAGATATCGTGATCACCAGTTGGACGCCGCACTGGATGTTCGCACGCTGGGACCTTAAGTACCTCGAAGACCCCGAAAACGTGTTTGGCGGTGCAGAGCAGATCCACACTGTTGTGCGCAATGGCCTAGAAGACGATATGCCGGAAGCTTACGCGATTCTTGAGGCCTTTGAATGGACGCCTGAACAAATGGGCGAAATCATGCTTATGAATCAGGAAGATGGCAATGATCCGTATGAAAACGCCAAGCAATGGGTAGAAGATAATCAGGAAGTTGTAGAGCAGTGGCTGAATAGCTAAGCGCTTTTCTACCATGTGCCGGTCACAGTAAATGCTGTGACCGGCACGTTTTTTTTAAAAGTTCTACAAAAAATAATCCTAATAAAACAGCAATACAACGTTTGTTAATATATAGTTAATCAAAAGCTACACGACGCATACGCGCGTGTTTTCTAATCGAAACGGAGAGGCACTCGTGGATAAGCAAGAACCTAATCATTCCCCGGATGAACCGGGCTCAGAGGGCATTCCTGCTCCTGAAGGGGCAGCGAACCTGATCGATACCGATTACGTTATCGGTCAAGACAATATTACGACCAATAAAATGGGTTTTGACCTTGACCTACATGGCAAGGTATTCAGTATTTCTGCAGTGGTTGTACTGATATTTGTAGTGTTGACGCTGGCGCTTCAAGACACTATCGCGCCGATATATGACGCCATCTTCAGCTTTTTGACCGGCAATCTATCCTGGTTCTTTATTGCTGCTGCCAACATATTCGTCATTTTATGTATTGGTCTGATTTTCTCACCACTGGGCAAGATACGTCTTGGGGGAGCTGACGCCAAACCCGATTATACCTATATGGGTTGGTTCTCGATGCTGTTTGCCGCGGGCATGGGCATTGGCTTGATGTTCTTCGGCGTAAATGAGCCGCTCACCCACTTTGGAACCTCGCTTGAAGGCGGTGCCTGGGCTCCACTAGGCGGTGCAGAGGGTGATGCAGCGGCCGCTACTTCACTTGCCATGGCAGCAACTATTTACCACTGGGGCCTCCACCCTTGGGCGATTTATGCAATCGTGGCGCTTTCGCTGGCCCTGTTCTCGTTCAACAAGGGTTTACCGCTTTCCATGCGTTCGGTGTTCTACCCTATTCTGGGCGAGCGTGTCTGGGGGTGGCCAGGCCACGTAATTGATATTCTGGCGGTATTTGCTTCGCTATTTGGTTTGGCTACTTCATTGGGGCTAGGCGCTAGCCAGGCGGCTGCGGGTCTAACCTATCTGTTTGGCGCGCCCGAAGGCGACATCACGATGATCCTGTTGATTGTCGGTATTACGTTAGTGGCTATCGCTTCGATCGTTGCCGGCGTCGATAAGGGTGTGCAGTTGCTCTCCAAGATCAACATCGCCATGGCGGCGCTGCTGCTGTTCTTCGTGATTGCCGTTGGCCCGACCCTGTTCATTGCGACGGGTTTCTTTGAAAACCTGTGGAGCTATGCGGCCAATTTCACGGCGCTTTCAAACCCGTTTGGTCGCGAAGATGCTAACTTCAGCCAAGGCTGGACTGCCTTCTACTGGGCCTGGTGGATCTCCTGGTCGCCTTACGTCGGCATGTTTATCGCCCGCGTATCACGTGGCCGCACGGTTCGAGAGTTTTTGATTTCCGTCCTAATTATACCGTCAATGGTATCAGTACTCTGGATGACCACCTTTGGCGGCACGGCAATCGATCAATACGTGAGCCAGGGTATTAGCGCTGTACGCGATGCAGGCGTCGACTTACAGCTATTCCTCATGCTGGAGCAATTACCGCTGTCACAAATCACCTCGTTTCTCGCTATTGTGCTGGTAATTGTGTTCTTTGTGACCTCCTCCGACTCAGGTTCTCTGGTGATTGATTCAATCACTGCGGGCGGTAAAGTAGATGCTCCGACGCCACAGCGCGTGTTCTGGGCAATTATTGAAGGCGCCATCGCCATTGCGCTACTGCTGGGTGGTGGACTGACGGCCTTGCAAACCATGGCGGTTTCCACCGGTTTCCCGTTCACTATTATCTTGCTGGTGGCGTGCTACGCGATCATCAAAGGGTTGATGAGTGAACCCAAAGCGGTGTAACCAAGCTACATGCATAAAGAAACGGGCAGCCTTTCGGCTGCCCGTTTTGCATGGGTTAGGTATTAACACCAGATATCCTGCAGTAGTGTGTCCGGGCGGTAGTGGGTCGCAATTTGCGCCTGCAGAAGCTCAGCCGTTGCCAGCGCATCAACCAACGCATGATGCCCTTGATAGCTTGGTAAACCATAGCGCTCACGGCTTGCATTCAAGCGTATTGAAACCGGCGGCCGCCCCACCCAGCGTCGAAATCGCGCCCAAAGCGTTTGACGGTGCATTCTTGCTTCAAGAGACATCGTATCAATCATCGGAAACATCACCCCTTCCCCACGCCGGGCTTTTATAGCGGCGTCTAGAAAAGGGCGTTCGATATTGCGAAAGTGAACGACGACCAGGTGGCCTGCCAGCATTTCCAGCAATTCATTGAGAACCACATCCAGGTCGGGCGCTTCAGCGACTTCGGAGTGCGTAATATGATGAAAGGCGATGGAGGTCTCAGCCAGCGGACGAGACGGATTGACGACCCAGTAACGGCGCTCTGCAAGCTTTATACGCTTAAGCGTAAACGGCACCACGCCAATACTCACAATCGCATGGCGACGCTCATCTAGGCCGGTGGTTTCTACATCGAGCGCCACCATGGGCACATCAGCGATGGGCGTATCGGGTGCAGGCAGGGGTGTTTCGAAAAATCGCTTGATATCAGGGTCTTTTGCACTACCCGCGCGCTGCGCCATGTAACCCGCCCAATCGGTTTGGGTGACTTTCTGACGTGGACGAATACCTTGCATATTACGTTCTCTGCCGCTGTGCGGGCATAGGGTAACGGAACTTCAAAAACTTCTGAGCGTTGCTCAGCACCTGAAAGGCATCTTTTAGCGTATGCCGTTCGCTGTCTTCCACATTCTCAGGCTCGATATTATTATCGGGTGCCCGATCTTCCTGAAGATCAATCATTTGATGACGTAACCGTGACATGCATAAGAACTCAAACGCATAGCTCAGCTTATCGCTGACCCCGGTCGCCAACAGCTGTGTATGGTTGATGTCATTCAAGCGCTGAAAAGTATTTTGAGCTTTGGAGCCACAGGCCAGTGCATGAATGCGAACCAAGTCAACCATTGGCGCAGTGCCCCGTCGCTTCAAGTTAATCGAGTTATTATGTTTGCCATCTTTTTCCATCACAAAGGTGCGGAAAAATCCAAGCGGCGGGGTACGACCCAGCGCATTACGCGCCATCGCCGCCAAAAACAGCGGTGATTCCGCCGCGCGGCTGGCAATTAAATCCTGTAGGGTTTCGACGAAATGATCCTCTCCATAAATGCTATCCAAATCAAAAAAGATCGAGCTTTGCAGCAGCTTTTTAGGTGTGGGGTTGGAGATCCAGTCTTTAAAATAGTCTTTCCAGACACTCAGCGGCTGACGCCACTGCGCATTGGTGGCCATAATGTCGCCCTTGCAGTAGGTATAGCCACAGGCATCAAGCCCGTCGCTTACAAACTTGGCGAGCGCATAAAAGTAAGCATCATGCTCTTCAGGTACAAAGTCATCTGACAGAATCAGTGCATTATCCTGGTCGGTGACAATACTTTGTTCGTTTCTTGCCATTGAACCATTGACCATAAAGCAGTAAGGCACGGGCGGCGTGCCAAGCTCTGCCTCGGCAAGTTCTAGCAGGCGCCGGGTAAAGCTGCGCCCTATCGTTGAAAGCGCACTGCCTACCATTTGCGAATTAGCGTCTTCCTGTACCATTCTGACAAACGATGCGCGGACATCCGGCGCCAGGCGAGCAAGTCCCTGAACACTGGATTGATTAAAAATATTGCTGACCAGGTAAAGGCCGCTATGCGTTTCATAACGAATAATATCGGAAAGATGTACAACGCCAACGGGCCGCTGACGGTAAAGCACCGGTAAGTGGTGGATATTATTGCGCAGCATGGTAAGCATCGCTTCGTATACCGAGGCATCCGACTGAACGGTAATCAGGTGTGGCGACGCCACATCGCCAATCGGCGTTTGGGAAGATAGGCCTTCCGCTACGACACGTGTGCGAAAATCGCTATCGGTAAAAATCCCCACCATATGCCATGTCTTGCCTTCGCTATCCTGAAAGCTATAACGCGGATTACCTGCATACTGTTTGATCACAATCGCCGCAGATGCCTGGGCATCGCTGACCTGCTGAGCCGCCTGTTGCAGGCTGGTAGTCGCCTCGACCATGACCGGATAGCGGGTCACCAGCTTGCGGATTCGCGTGACGATCATGTCGTTGGATTTTTTTTGCTGCTCGGCGGCCGTTTCAAGCCGAGGACGCTCAAGCTCGACAAAGTCAGCAAAATCATCATCCTCTTCACACAGCCGTTGAAACACATCCTTGGGAATAAAGTAGATGAGCGTGTCTTCAATCGCCTGCGCGGGGAAGCGTACTTTATGATTACGTAGCAAGCTGAAGTGGCCAAAAATATTGCCCTCTCCCAGCCGGTTATAAAGCTCTCCCTTGCGGCGATAAACTTCAACGGCACCGCTTCTGATAAAGCACAGCTCATTGATGGCGTCATTGGCGACCAAGATGTCGCTGCCAGTTTTAAAGTAGCTGACCTCTACCCGTTCAGCAATTGCATCGAGAAGTTCGTCAGAGAGCCCATCAAAGGGAGGAAACTGGCCCATAAACTGGCGTATTTCGAGTAGCTCAACGTCCATGCGATCTCCTAAGATGAACTCGGTAAGCAAGTCCGTAGAGTTTGGATGGCTAAATCACTACGGTAAACCCTGCAGACAATAAAAAGCCCGACACAGTGTGCCGGGCTTTGAGCGGTTATTCCTCGCCTGCAGAATACCTTTCAGTCACTAAGTAGCGCTAAGATGACTGATAATACCGTAAGGCGAAGACTAGCAACCCTGTGATGACTCAGGGCTTGATAACCTAGCGCCTACTGACTTAGGACTCGCTTGCCATTTCTTGAACACGCTGCATCATTTCTGGATCTTGCTGAATGGATTGACCAATCGCATTGAAGGTATCGACATCGAGACCGCTGTCTTCAACCACTTGAATCATGCGGTCGTTAGCCTCTTCACGAACTTCCTGTTGTGCAGCTTCGTCTTCTGCTTCCTGCAGACGCTGTGTGAACTCTTGCGAGATCACGGCGATTTCTTGGGAAGCATCGGCAAACTGCTGCAACTGTTCGTCAGAGAAATCCTGGGCCGGTACGGCTTGCTGGGTGGCCATTGGATCTTGAGCCGGGTCCTGCGTTTGCTGGGCGTTAGCAGTAGATGCCATTAAACCAGTAGCAAGCAGGGCAGCTGAGAACAAAGCAGTTAAACGTTGCATAGAAAGAAACCTCATTGACGCGTTGTGAATGTGTGAAGTGTGACGCGATGATTCAGCACAGGTTCAAATTTTTTAAGTAAAAGAATGTAAAAAATTCCATAACATCATTTTTTACGACCTGAGCAAGCTGCCGATAAATCTTAAATTATCCTATAAAATCAGGAATATAAAAAAATGAAAGGCTCCTCAATAGGCCAAGCAGCGATGCCAGGAATTTTTGTACTTTTATGGAGCACTGGGTTTATCGGCGCCAAATTCGGCCTTCCCTACGCCGAGCCGTTCAGCTTTCTGTCCATTCGTTTTGCACTCACCCTGCTGCTTTTGGTGCCCTTAGTGCTCATCATGCGAATACCATGGCCATCGCCGTTTGCGTTATGGTGCCATATCGCGCTGTCAGGCATATTGGTGCATGGCATTTATTTAGGCGGTGTGTTTTACGGTATTTATCTAGGCATGCCCGCGGGGCTCGCTGCTTTACTTGTTGGCCTGCAACCGCTGTTGACGGCAGCCTGTGCAGGCCCCTTGTTGGGCGAGCACCTATCCAAACGCCAATGGCTGGGCTTGGCACTTGGGTTGATTGGCATCTGCCTGGTGCTGGGCAGCAAGCTTGAACTAGGCAACGCCCTGTTTGCAGGATTTGGCGGCGAAGCGCTTCTGTGCGTATTTGCGGCTCTACTTGGCATCTCGCTGGGAACGCTTTATCAAAAACGTTACTGCACCCATATGCCGTTACTTTCAGGAACGGTTATTCAGTATCTGGGGGCGAGCGTGTTGCTGGGTGGCGGCGCGATGATGTTTGAAACACGACAGATCGAGTGGAGCAGCACATTTATTATTACGCTGGGCTGGTTGGTGCTGGTGTTATCGATTGCGGCCATTTTGCTGCTCATGGCGTTAATCAAGAAAGGCGAGGCATCGCGCGTCGCCAGCCTTTTCTACCTGGTGCCTCCTGTGACCGCTCTTCAAGCCTGGTGGCTATTTGATGAGCGCCTTCCTTTAATGGGGATAGCGGGTATGGTGATTACGCTGACGGGCGTGTTGATGGTGGTTCGCAGTGCCAAAAAAGCGGCCCTGGCAGATTGATTTAAAGCCGCTCTAGATAACCGGCACCGCCCAGATTGCGCATTTGCTGGCGAATCCACTGGCTGCGTCTCTCTACCTGAGCATCCGGACGTGAGGCGCTGCGGGTTCGCGGGCTGGGCAAGATAGCAGCCAAAAGGCTTGCCTGACGCTCAGAAAGCGCATTGGCCGATACGCCAAAGTAGTGTTGGGATGCAGCTTCCAAGCCAAACACGCCGCGGTCCCACTCAGCCACGTTAAGATACACTTCAAGAATGCGCTGCTTACTCCAGAGCGTTTCAACGAGCAGAGTAAACCAGGCTTCCAGGCCTTTTCGTGCCCAGCTGCGTCCACTCCATAGAAAAACGTTTTTGGCGGTTTGCTGACTCAGCGTACTCGCCCCACGTAGGCGACCACCGTCTTGACTTGCCTGCCAGGCACGCCGCAGTTCGACAAGATCAAAACCACGATGGACTGGAAAACGCTGGTCTTCAGCGGCAATAACGGCAAGCTTGGCGCTGCTAGAAAGGCTTTCCCAGCTACGCCATTGACGCTGTATCGTGATCGGTTCGCTATTGATCCAGCTCTGTATCTTGCGCTCCACCATTACCATTGACCCCGGCGGTGGAACGAAACGAAATAGCAACACCAGCGCCACAGAAAGAAGCGCAAACAATAGCACGCCGCGCCACACAAGACGCCATAGCTGACGAAGAAAGCGGCGCAGCGCGCGATTGAGCATTTCGGTATCCTTAACGCTTCATGAGATGTTCCGCATGATAACGCAGATGGTCCTCAATGAACGAGGCAATAAAGAAGTAACTATGGTCGTAACCCGGCTGACGACGCAGCGTTAGCGGATGATCATGCTCTTCACATACGGCCTCTAGCCGCTCAGGCTTAAGCTGCTCTTCCAGAAACTGATCAGCCTCTCCCTGGTCGATAAATAGCCGTTGACGCGATGCGCCATTGGCAACTAGCTCACAGGCATCGTACTGGCGCCAGCCCGACGGATCATCACCCAAGTAGCTGGTAAATGCTTTCTTCCCCCAAGGGCAATTCATCGGATTCACGATAGGTGAAAAAGCCGAGACCGAGCTAAAACGCCCTGGATGACGCAAAGCAAGAATCAATGCTCCGTGGCCACCCATTGAATGGCCACTAATCGACTCGCGGCCGTTAACCGGAAAATGCTGGCGCACCACCGACGGCAGCTCTTCGATAATATAATCGTACATCCGGTAGTTCGACTTCCACGGCGTCTGGGTAGCATTGACGTAAAATCCCGCACCCGACCCCAGGTCGTAGCTATCGTGCTCGCCCGGTAAATCCGTGCCACGTGGGCTAGTGTCCGGGCACACAATCGCAATACCCAACTCAGCAGCAATCCGTTGCGCCCCGGCTTTCTGCATAAAGTTTTCATCGTTGCAGGTAAGCCCAGACAGCCACCATAAAAGCGGTACGCGTTCGCTCTCGGCTTGAGGCGGCAGATAAACCGCAAATTCCATATCGCAATCCAACGCCCGGGAGTAGTGGCGGTAGCGCTTGTGCCAGCCACCAAAACTACGGTTGGCAGACACCAGTTCTAAGGTTTCACTCATGCTCATGGGGCAGGCTCCTTGCGAAAAGAGAAGCGCGGCAGAGCTGCCTGCCGCGCTTTAACAGTCTATAAACGCTGGTCTATAAAAACGATAGTACTCAGTAATGCAGAACGGTACGAATACTCTTACCGGCATGCAGCAGCTCAAACGCTTCGTTGATCTTTTCAAACGGCATATCGTGAGTAATGAAATCATCAATGTTGATTTCACCGTTCATATAACGTTCAACATAGCCCGGCAGCTCGCTACGCCCCTTGACGCCGCCAAACGCAGAGCCTTTCCAGACGCGCCCGGTCACTAATTGGAACGGACGTGTGGAAATTTCCTCGCCCGCACCGGCAACGCCGATCACAATCGACTCGCCCCAACCTTTATGGCAGCACTCGAGTGCTGAACGCATGACATTGACGTTACCGATACATTCAAACGAGTAATCCACACCGCCATCGGTCAAATCAACAATGACCTGCTGAATGGAGTCGCTGTAATCCTTGGGGTTTACAAAATCGGTTGCGCCGAACTGTTTGGCCAGTTCAAATTTATCCGCGTTAACATCAATCGCAATAATCCGGCCAGCTTTGGCCATCACCGCGCCCTGGATAACCGCCAGGCCAATTGCGCCCAAACCGAATACGGCGACGGTGGCACCTGGCTCTACTTTGGCAGTGTTGAGTACCGCGCCGATACCCGTGGTTACGCCACAACCCAGCAGGCAGATTTTATCCATCGGGGCATCTTTGGAAACCACCGCCAAAGAGACTTCCGGCAGTACGGTATATTCGCTGAACGTTGATGTGCCCATATAGTGATGAAGCATTTTGCCATCAAGCGAGAAGCGCGAGGTGCCGTCAGGCATCACGCCTTTACCCTGGGTCGCGCGCACGCTGCCACATAGGTTGGTTTTGCCGGAAAGACAGAACTTGCACTTGCCACACTCAGCGGTATATAGCGGAATAACGTGGTCGCCCGGCTTAAGGCTGGTAACACCCTCACCGACTTCTTGAACCACACCGGCACCTTCGTGGCCCAGCACCGAGGGGAACAGCCCTTCCGGGTCTGCGCCTGAAAGCGTGTATGCATCGGTATGGCAGACGCTGGTGGCAGCCATTTTAACCAGCACTTCGCCCGCTTTCGGGCCTTCGACATCAATTTCAACCAGCTCTAGAGGTTTACCCGCTTCTAATGCAACGGCAGCACGTGATTTCATCAGTTGATTCCTCAATACAGCAACGGCGCTGGGCCGCCTGAACGAATAGCTAAATAGCCTTGGTGTTGCCAGTCTAATGCAGCTAGGGGCCCGGGAAAAAGCGGGATATACTCATAATATTATTGCCACTGAGCAACAATCATCCACCATAGGGTAGTCATGCAACGTTGGGATCGCGTCGAAGCCTTTATCGAAGTGGTTCGCCTGGGCACCTTTTCAGCCGCGGCCAGCCACCTTAAAGTTTCCACTTCGCATATTAGCCGCTTGGTGAGCCAGCTCGAAAACCAGCTGGGTATTCAACTTTTATACCGTACCACGCGCCAGATACGCTTAACCGATGCGGGAGCCTTGTATATTGAGCACTGTCAGCACCTGTTTGATGGTTTGAAAGATGCCGAGCAAGCCATCAGTGAACTACAGGCCAAACCACGCGGCCGACTCAGGCTTACCTCTGCAACGACGTTTGGCGAACGCTATATAGCACCGTTGGTTAACGACTTTCAATGCCTGCACCCGGAGCTTGAAGTACATATGCATTTTACCAATCGGCCCGTTGAGCTGATTGAGGAAGGCTTTGATATTGCCATTCGTATGGGGGTTTTAAAGGACTCAAGCTTGATTGCCCGACGCCTGTGCGAGCGGCGCGAATATATTGTGGGTTCGCAGGCCTACTTTCGTCAGACACCGCCCCCGCATACGCTGGCCGAGCTCAGCCAGCACCGCTGCCTGATAGGCTCACGGCCAAGCTGGCTGTTTGATGTGAACGGCCAGCGCCGTGAAGTGCGGGTGGAAGGCTGCTGGACCGGAAACTCAGGCCCCGCCCTGCTGGATGCAGCGCTTAAAGGGTTAGGCTTGGCCCAGCTGCCCGATTATTACGTAGCGCCTCACTTGGCAAGCGGCGAGCTCGTGGCAGTGCTGGAACCTTTTCAGCATTATGATACAGCGGTCTGGGCGGTCTACCCCCGTCATCGCCATCTTTCGCCCAAAATTCGCCAGCTGGTCGATTATCTGGTGGCCAATATCGCCCAGGTATTGCCGGGCACTCAACCGCACTAACGGTTTTTCGCGCTTGCTTTATCACTGATAGCGCAGCGCTATAGTCCATTCGTCGAAAGATTATTAACAAGGGTAGTGTGCTAGCACACAAAGGTGGCGATATAATGAACATTCAGAACTGAATGTTTCTGTCAGTAAAACCGTGACTCTCGACCCTGAAGGATAAGGCATGCAACTCCCCCCACCTAACTGGCCTATTGATTTTCGCATTACGCTATTGCGAGCCACTCTTTATGTGCTGTTTATCGGCGGCATAGCTCAAGGCGCTTACCTGGAAGCTGTGTATTTGCCTTCGGTACGCTTTACTGAACTTGGTTTTACCGAATTTTCCCAAACGCTCACGCTTGCCAGCTGCTGCGGGCTGTTGATCTATATTCGTCAGGTGCTCAAGGTATGGCCCAATGTCACTCTGCTTATGCTGGCCTTTGTTGCAGCTTCGCTAATCCGCGAGCAGGATTATTTTTTCGATGAGTTTGTGGCCGACAATAGCTGGAAGGTCATGGTTGCATTAATCATACTGCCCTCTATTAGCTGGGTGGTATATCAACGTCGACGCTTTATCGCTGAGTTTGCTCACTACAGCAACACCTTTTCGTTCGGCCTGTTTGCAGGCGGCGTGCTGACTACCTACATCTTCTCGCGCCTCTATGGGCGCCAGATTTTTTGGCGTGCTGTGCTTGAAGACAACTACGTCCGCATTTTTAAAGATGTCGCTGAAGAGGTTATCGAGCTTTTAGGCTATAGCCTGATCCTGTTTGCCATTATAGAGCTTCTACTTCTCGCGCTACGCATCCGTAAAGCACAAAGCGCCTAACAACACCCGCCATTGATCCCACTTGTTCATAAACGCCGCCTGAAGCCTATTCAGGCGTCGTTTCATTTTTTAAATCCCGCTATACGCAAAGCCGTTTGCGCCGCTTGACGCTTCAACGTAGTGTCGCCCATCAGGCCCTTTGGGCGTTTTTTACTAAAAAACCATTTACTGACGATATAAAACTTATGACAAATTCCAAAAATCGCGAAGAACATCTGAAGCGTGGTGCCTTTACCCGCTTTCTTGATAGCGTGGAGTGGCTAGGCAACCTGCTTCCGCATCCGATTACCCTATTTGCCATTCTATGTGTGCTGGTAGTGGTTGCCAGCGGTATCGCCGGGGCGCTGGGTGTGTCTGTGGCCGATCCCCGGCCCGCCAATGAGGGTGAACTGATTGCGGTTAACTCGCTGCTTAATGCGGAAGGCTTGCGTCGTTTAGTCACCGAGATGGTGACCAACTTTACGGGCTTTGCGCCGTTAGGTACCGTCTTAGTGGCCATGCTGGGCGTCGGGGTAGCGGAACATTCAGGGTTGCTGTCTGCCAGCATGCGCGCCCTAGTACTTAATCGCTCGCCGCGCATCGTTACCTACGCCGTCGTGTTTGCGGGCATCATGTCCAATATGGCGGCCGAGCTTGGCTACGTGGTGCTCATTCCTCTTGCGGCGATGATCTTTCATTCATTGGGCCGCCATCCCTTGGCGGGCCTTGCAGCAGCTTTTTGTGGGGTATCCGGGGGCTATAGCGCCAACCTTTTGATTGGTACCGTCGACCCCTTGCTTTCAGGTATTACGCAAGAGGCCGCCCGACTACTGGATCCAGCCTATATAGTGGGCGCTGAGGCTAACTGGTTCTTCATGTTTGCCAGTACATTCCTTGTGACATTAATCGGCGGCTTGGTTACCGAGCGTGTTGTGGAACCCAAGTTGGGTAAGTTTGACGGCTCTTATGCTGATAGCAGCATTGACCAGCAGCGCATGGAAGGGCTTTCTGACAGCGAAAAGCGTGCTCTGAAAGGCACTGGTTTAGCGGCCCTTATTTTGGCGGCCATGATCGCCGTCATGGTGGTTCCTGAAAGCGGTATTCTGCGTAACCCGGAAACCGGTTTAGTCAGTGGATCACCGTTTTTGCGCGGCATTGTGGTTATCGTAGCGGTGGCTTTCACGTTGCTTGGCTTCATCTACGGGCGCTTGGCAGGCACGATGCATAACGACCGTGACGTGGTAAACGCCATGGCCAAAAGCATGAGCAGTCTTGGGCTTTATATCGTACTGGTTTTCTTTGCCGCCCAGTTTGTAGCACTGTTCAACTGGAGCAACTTTGGTACCGTCACCGCTGTTGCAGGCGCTGACCTGCTTGATTCTCTTGGCTTGCGCGGGCCTGGCCTGTTTGCGCTGTTTATTCTCATGTGCGCCTTCGTTAACCTTTCCCTGGGCAGCGCATCGGCTCAGTGGGCAGTGACGGCGCCCATTTTTGTTCCCATGCTGATGCTGATGGGTTATGCCCCAGAGGTTATCCAGGCCGCCTACCGTATCGGTGACTCGGTCACCAACCTGATCACCCCAATGATGAGCTACTTCGGCTTGATTCTTGCCGTCGCCACCCGCTACCGCAACGATATGGGCATCGGAACGCTGGTTGCCTTAATGCTGCCCTATACGCTGTTTATGCTTATTGGCTGGAGCCTGCTGTTCTTTATCTGGGTATTCGTATTTGGTCTACCTGTCGGCCCAGGTTCCGCCACGTACTATACATTGTGATGCACCATAAACTACTGTGACGTGCTATACGCGGAGATAGGGCCCAACCTACAGGATTCGTATAGCGCAGACAGTAAAAAGCCCGCCGTTTTAAACGGCGGGCTTTTTTACGCTAGGCAACCAACAACTGCTGACTAGACGTTACTTACAGCGACTATCTACTCATCCAGGAACGAGCGCAGCGGCTCAGAGCGCGACGGATGGCGAAGCTTACGCAGGGCCTTGGCTTCAATCTGACGAATCCGCTCGCGGGTTACGTCAAACTGCTTGCCAACTTCTTCCAGCGTATGGTCGGTATTCATATCAATACCGAACCGCATGCGCAGTACCTTGGCTTCACGTGCAGTGAGGCCGCCGAGTACGTTACGCGTCGCTTCAATCAAGCCTTCACCGGTGGCCATATCAATAGGCAGCAGCATCGTGCCGTCTTCGATAAAGTCGCCCAGATGCGAGTCATCATCATCACCAATCGGCGTCTCCATAGAGATAGGCTCTTTGGCAATTTTAAGCACTTTACGTACTTTGTCTTCCGGCATTTCCAGACGTTCGCCCAGCTCTTCCGGCGTCGGTTCGCGGCCCATTTCCTGCAGCATCTGACGCGACACGCGGTTCAGCTTGTTGATCGTCTCGATCATGTGAACCGGGATACGGATCGTCCGCGCCTGGTCGGCAATCGAGCGGGTGATCGCCTGACGAATCCACCAGGTAGCATAAGTAGAGAACTTATAACCCCGGCGGTATTCGAATTTATCCACGGCCTTCATCAAGCCGATGTTGCCTTCCTGAATCAGGTCCAGGAACTG
Organism: Halomonas sp.; assembly: GCF_017983445.1. GTDB lineage: Bacteria > Pseudomonadota > Gammaproteobacteria > Pseudomonadales > Halomonadaceae > Vreelandella. Next base: position 354,587 of record NZ_JAGOBJ010000001.1, on the reverse strand, counting down.
CAGGCCACGGTTGGTATACTTCTTGGCAATCGAGATAACCAGACGCAGGTTCGCTTCAACCATCTCTTTCTTGGCACGACGCGCTTTCGCCTCACCAATAGACAGCTTGCGGTTCACCTCTTTCAAATCTGCCACGGTGAGCTGCACCATGTCTTCTTCGAAAGCGATTTTACGCTGCGAACGGGCGATATCAGAACGTAGCGGCTCAAGACGATCAGCGTACTTGGGCTGTGCTTCCTGGAAAGCATCCAACCATTTAGGGTTAGATTCGCTGCCTGGGAACGACTTGATGAACGTCTTGCGCGGCACTTTGGCTTTTTTCACACAAAGCTGCATGACCGCTTTTTCCTGGGCACGCACTTGCTCAACACTGATACGCACCTGACCTACCAGGCGTTCAAAATGCTTCGGCACCAGTTTGATTGGCGAGAAAAGCTCGGCAAGACGTGTCTGCTCGGCTTTCAGCTCAGCGCTACCACGGCCATGCTTGGCAAGTGCCGCCTGGGCCAACGCGTTTTGCTCACGAATCTGCTCAAAACGTGCCCGCGCCTCTTCCGGGTCCGGGCCACCTTCGCTGGCAGTGGAGTCTTCATCGTCCTCATCGCCATCGCTTCCAGCGTCTTCGTCGTCGCCTAGTTCGGCGTCCACCTCAGGTTCAGGCACATCCGCTTCGGCAACACCGGGGATACCTTCATCCGGGTCAATAAACCCTGAGAAGAGATCCGACAAACGACCAGGAGCTTCTTCATCCTGAGTGGCGTCGTAAGCATCCAGAATTGAGGCGACAGCTCCTGGCAAGTACGCCAGCGCAGACATCACCTCACGGGTGCCCTCTTCGATCCGTTTGGCAATTTCGATTTCGCCTTCACGGGTCAAGAGTTCTACTGTACCCATTTCACGCATATACATGCGTACAGGGTCTGTGGTGCGACCCACGTCGCTTTCCACGGCGGCAAGTGCCGCAACGGCCTCTTCCGCAGCGGACTCGTCCGTGGAGTGATCCGACATCATCAAAGTGTCTTCATCAGGCGCTTCTTCAGCGACACGGATACCCATGTCGTTGATCATGCCAATGATGTCTTCCACTTGATCCGGGTCGGCGATATCCTCGGGTAGATGGTCGTTGACCTCGGCATAAGTCAGGTAGCCCTGCTCTTTGCCGCGCGCGATCAACTCCTTCAGACGTGACTGCTGCTGCGCATTTCCAGCCATAGAAACCCTATCTCGACGAAGAAGAATGAAACACCTAAAGCGCTGAATCGATTAAACTCAACAAGCCGAACAGTATAGCGTAAATTGCTGCATTTTTTCCAGCGAAACGTATTTGCGCGGTCATTCAGGTGTGTTAGGTTGTTCGGTTAGGCCAGCACTTGGTGACTGACCCTATATCTGGTGTTGATAAGGACAAAATTCAACCCCCTCCTTTCAACACCCCTTAAAACCGCTGAGCCAGCTCTATTACCAAACTGGCCAAGCGTTGACGCTGCTGCTTATCGAGCTTCTGTCCAGCACGCTCATGGGCCAACAGCGCCTCATACTCTTCCTGGGGCGAGCGTTTACGCTGCTTCTGCTGCAAATGCTCTACTAGCCCCGTTAACTCTGCTTCTCGTGCGGCCTTGGGAATCAATAATTCCCGCTTGGCAAGCGCTGCCAATACCTGGCCTTGCGGGCTGCCCTGAAAATGCGCCAATACCACCTGCGGGCTGCGATAACGCCCGGCCTGTAAAAGCACGATCAAATCGCGGCATAGCGGCGTATCATCATCTTCAGGCAACCAATCCAGACTCTCAGGTACGGCTGACACAACGCTCGGCTCGTGAAGCAGCAGCTGTACAATGCGCCCCACCGGAGTAAGCACTTGACTACGCGTCCGCGGTTTCGATGGCTGAGGAGTCGTCTGACCTATATCCTCTTCAACCATGGGTTCCGCGACGGGTTCCCAATACGCTTGCTCTTTGGGTGGCGCCGCGCGCTTTTCCAACAACACTTGAAGCTGTTGTTGCGCCAGACCGCTGCGCTTGGCCAAGGCTTCCAGCAGCAGTGATTTGAGCATGCCGTCGGGCACTTTGTTCAATGCTTCGAGCACCTGGCTTGCAAAACGTTCGCGCCCTTCCACCGTGTTCAGGTCACGCCCTTGAGCGGCCTGCTCAAACAAAAACTCCGAAAGCGGCATCGCACAGGTTACGCGGTCTTTAAAAGCCTCGGCCCCCTCACGGCGCACCAGCGTATCGGGGTCATCGCCCTCCGGCAGAAACAGAAAACGCGCCTCACGACCATCAATCATCAATGGCAGCGCGGTTTCCAGCGCTCGGCTAGCGGCCTGACGGCCAGCCCGATCACCGTCGAAACAAAACACCACTCGGCTAACCAAACGAAACAAGCGGCTGAGATGGTCTTCGGTCGTCGCGGTGCCCAAGGTAGCGACGGCGTTATGGATACCATACTGCGCTAGCGCAACGACATCCATGTAGCCTTCAACCATGACCAGCTGTTCAAGCTTGCTTGACGCCTGACGCGCTTCATAAAGACCATAAAGCTCACGTCCTTTATGAAACACTGGCGTTTCCGGCGAGTTGAGGTATTTAGGCTGCTCATCCCCCATCACTCGACCGCCAAACGCGATAGTCCGCCCACGCAAGTCACGTATCGGGAACATCACACGATCACGAAAACGATCGTAAGTACGCCCGGTATCTTCGCGATGGATCAGCAGGCCATACTCCACTTGAACGGGCTCTGCAATTTCCCGCTCGCTCAGGTGCTGCTTGAGCGCTTCCCAACCTCCCGGCGCATAGCCTATGCCGTAGGTCTGAATCACTTCGGCAGAAAGCCCGCGATCTTTCAAATACTGCTGGGCGCTTTGTCCCTCGCGCATTTTCAGCCGTTCGCGATAAAAACTAGCGGCAAGTTCGAGCAGATTAACGCCCACTTTGCGCTTTTTTTCTCGCTCTCGGGCATGCGGGTCATCGGCGCCTTCACGTGGCACATCAAGCCCTAAACGCCCCGCCAATTGCTCGACTGCCTCAGGAAACGGCAGCTTGTCATATTCCATTAGAAAGCGTAGCGCATTCCCGTGCACTCCACAGCCAAAGCAGTGATAAAACTGCTTATCGGCGCTCACGGTGAAAGACGGTGTTTTCTCCTGATGGAAAGGGCAAAGGCCTGAGTAATTCCGACCAGCTTTTTTAAGCTGCACGCGCTCACCAACCACTTCCACCACGTCAACGCGGCTGAGAAGATCATCAATAAAACGCTGTGGAATCTGGCCTGCCATGAACGACGAGCATCCTCGCGCAGTGCGCTGGGTGGCTGCTTAACGTTATCAGGCGGTTCACCCAATCACTTTAAACAGCACGAAAACCTGAAAAACAAACGGCCACCTAGTGGCGGCCGTTTGGCATCCCTCTTGAGACAACCAGCTAACTACTCTGGCTCTCCCCAGGTACGGATCAATAGAGCCGTTCGAAACGCTTTTGCTCACGCTGAACTTTCTTGGCGTGGCGTTTTACGGCAGCTGCCGCTTTGCGTTTACGCTCAGCAGTCGGCTTCTCATAGTGCTCGCGGCGGCGCACTTCGGAAAGAACACCGGCTTTTTCGCAAGAACGCTTGAAGCGACGCAGGGCGACGTCAAACGGCTCGTTATCACGTACTTTTACAGAAGGCATTAAGCACTCACCTACCTTAAGGAGTCTTGAGTTCGATAGTACGTACAGCGTAAACGCATTATTGCGGCTACAGTGTACGACCCAGTTTTACAGCGCACGATAGTTTAGTCGTGAATAGCCATCTTTGCAAATGCTTACGCCCCTCAAGAGGGACAGTGTTAGACTTGAACGCTCTACCATTTTTTCCAAAGAGTTTTCCCGTTATGCGCGTACTGGGCATTGAAACGTCTTGCGATGAGACTGGCGTCGCTGTGTATGACACCTCCCGTTCAGGCGGCGACGGCCTGCTGGCCGATGCGCTGTATAGCCAGATTGCCATGCATGCAGAGTACGGCGGCGTAGTCCCCGAACTGGCGTCGAGAGACCATACGCGCAAGTTGCTGCCGCTCATCGAGCAGGTATTAAAGGATGCCAACCTAACCCGGCGTGATCTGGATGGCATCACCTATACCGCAGGCCCTGGTTTGGTTGGCGCACTGATGGTGGGCGCAAGCACGGCCCACGGCATGGCGCGGGCGCTTGAGATCCCCGTGTTGGGCGTCCATCATATGGAAGGTCACCTGCTCGCACCGATGCTTGAAGATGATGCACCTGAGTTCCCCTTTGTGGCGCTGCTGGTATCCGGCGGCCATACCCAGCTGGTGGAAGTTCAGGGGCTTGGCCGCTATGAGCTCCTGGGTGAATCCGTGGATGATGCCGCGGGTGAAGCCTTCGATAAAGCCGCCAAAATGTTAGGGCTTGCTTACCCCGGCGGCCCTCTGGTCGCCAAGCTTGCCGAACAGGGTGATCCCAAGCGGTTTCGCTTCCCCCGCCCGATGACCGACCGCCCAGGGTTGGACTTCAGCTTTTCAGGTTTAAAGACGCATACGTTAACCGCGATCCGCCAGCTGGAAAACGCTGGTGAGCTTGACGAACAGGCGCGCGCTGACGTGGCACGGGCTTTCGAAGAAGCCGTGGTCGATACGCTGGTCATTAAATGCCGCCGGGCGCTGGATCAAACGGGGCTCAAGCGCCTGGTGGTGGCGGGTGGCGTTAGCGCCAATCACCGGTTGCGCGAACGTTTGGCGCTTGAATGTCAAAAACGCCAGGCAAAAGCCTATTATCCGCGCGGCCGCTTCTGTACGGACAATGGCGCCATGATTGCTTATGTCGGCGCACAACGGCTGGCCGCTGGCGAGCAGGATAGCGATGGCATCATGCAGGCCACGCCGCGCTGGCCGCTGGATCGTCTAGCGCCACCTAAGACATCTCTTAACGATTAAGGCTTTCGCAGGCGCGGCTCCTCGCCGCGCCTTAGTCTGCGAATATTAAGTCCGTGACGTAAAACCACCAGCAGACTCAAGCCACCCACCACCCCTATATAGGCAGGTGCCAGCCAGATACAGGCAAGGGGTGCCACCAAGGCGCTGACTAACGAGGCTATCGCAGCGGTTTTTAACCGCCATGCCAGCAGCCCCCACGTCATGGCACTCAACAATGCCACACCGGGCACTAGCACCAGCAGCACGCCAAGTGCACAGGCCACAGCCTTACCGCCTCTAAAGCCGTACCACACGGGATAACTATGCCCGACGAGCACGGCCAATCCGATAAGCCCCTGCCAACTAACCGGCAATGCCAGCATTTTACTTGCCAGCACCACGGGCATGCCTTTCAGCGCATCAAGAAACAGCGTGACGCCAGCCAAACGCGGCCCGTAAAGGCGCAGTACGTTGGAAAACCCGGGATTACCGGAACCACAGCGACGCGGGTCACGCACGCCAGCCATGCGGCAAACGCTGATCGCTGCCAGCCAGCTACCGCTTAAATAGCCGATTACTACCCATGTCATGGTGCTGTTCCCGTCTTACTGTCGTTTCATCTCATCCTAACGTACAATCGCCGGCTTGTTGCCGCCGAGGAAAAGCTCGTGGATCGCATTTTGATCGAAGCGTTAAAAGTAGACACTGTTATCGGTGTGTACGATTGGGAGCGCACCATTCAGCAGTCGCTGAGCCTGGATTTAACGCTGGCGACCGACATTCGCCCGGCTGCCGCCACCGATGATCTAAGCTTGACGCTGGACTATGCTGCTATTTGCCAGCGGATTCAGCGCTTCGCCGATACCCACCAGTTTGCCTTGGTCGAAACCTTTGCAGAACGCCTGGCGGAATGTTTGCGCAACGAGTTTTCAATTTCCTGGTTACGCTTAAGAGTGCGCAAACCCGGCGCAGTCCCTCAGGCTGCCAGCGTAGGCCTTGAGATTACCCGTGGTGAGCTACCGGAGGTCACCAAGGACGTTACCCCATGAGTCTGGTTACCGTTAGTTTAGGCAGTAATGTTAACCCCGTGCGCCACATACGCTCGTGCCTTGATACCCTGTTTGACACGTTTGGGCCTTTACAAGTCTCGCGTGTATTTGAAAGCGAGCCCGTGGGATTTAGCGATAAACACAACTTTTATAATCTGGTGGTTGCGTTTGAAAGCGACTGGTCGCCGCGCCAGCTACAGGCGTGGGCCAAAAGCGTCGAGATCCTTCACGGTCGCAAGCCCGGCATGACCAAATATAGCGCCAAGGTGTTGGATATCGATCTGTTAACCGTCGGCCGCCAATGTGGCGTTGTGGATGGCGTTTCTCTGCCCCGCGACGAAATCACCTATAATGCCTTCGTGCTACAGCCTCTGGCTGAGCTACTCCCCGATGAACGGCACCCCGCTTGCGATACGCCTTACGCGACGCTTTGGCATAACTTCAAACTGGGCAGCCAACGCCTTTGGCCGATTGACTTCACCTGGGGCGGCGCCTGGATATCCCATGCAGACACCATGCCGCAAAAGGCGTTTGGCAGATAAGCCAGGCCAATTGACTGATTATCCCAGAGCGTTTATCACCGCCTGCTGGCGCTGTTCGCGCAACGCCTCACCTAACGCCGCCCCTTTGAACCCCTGCGCTATCAATATCTGCGGCCTTACGTTACGTGCAGCCTCCCAGGCAGCACGTAATGGCGCCACGCTTGCCTTGGCAACCCCTTCCACAAGCTGAAGCTGGATTTCGACCTGCTCGGGCTTGCGCCAGCCATCCAGACGCTCCAGCCAGTGAAGTACAGCGGCCGGCTCCAGAGGCGCTTTTAGCAGATACAGGCTCAAGGCCACATAACGCGCCAACTGAGCCACAGCGTTGGGTAGCCGTAGCCGCTTAACCAACGTCTCACGCTCAGCATCCTCCAGCACGCTGACAAGTAACGCGTAGCGCCAGTGGGCGAGCGGCGTCTGACTATCGCCTGGGGCGTCTTGCATTGCTGCGAGCCCCTCTTCAAGTCTGCCATCAGCTAATGCCGGCCACCATACCGACAACGCTTCGCACTGCGCCAGCGTCGTAAAGTAGGCCTGCGGCTCTGGTTCGCCAAGCGCCTTCTCGGTTTCCACCCACACGCGCTCAGCCGCCAGATGTTCAAGCTCACCGCTGCGGCTCACCGTCCTCATCAGCGCCAACGTTTCATCGGCGATACAAAACCCCAGTGGCTTATAGCGGGCTAAAAATCGCGCCGTGCGCAGTACACGCAGCGGATCCTCGCTAAACGCCGGGGAAACATGTCGCAGCACGCGCTTTTCGATATCACGCTGACCGTTAAAAGGGTCGATAAGCGACCCATCTACCCGCTGAGCAATGGCATTGACGGTAAGGTCGCGGCGCTGCAAATCCTCTTCCAGAGTGACATCGGGGCTTGCGTGCACTTCAAAACCTGAATATCCGTTGCCGGACTTGCGCTCGGTACGCGCCAGGGCGTACTCCTCAGCGGTTTCAGGATGCAAAAATACCGGAAAATCTCGCCCCACCGGTTTGAAGCCACGCTTTCGCATGGCATCTGGCGTCGCGCCGACCACGACCCAGTCGTTATCAAAAACGGGCCAGCCTAAAAGCGCGTCACGCACGGCGCCACCCACGCGGCACACATCAAGCCCAACACACGGATCATTGGGATTCGTAGCCACTAGCGCGCTCCTTGTTGCTGGCTGGGTACGCTGACCCGCTCGCCGGTATCCAGATCAAGCGCGGTTAACGCGCCCCCCCATACGCAGCCAGTATCCAGCGCTTCTACGCGCACTTTGGCGTCAGGCGTTTTGCCTTCCAGAGCCGCCCAATGGCCAAACAGCAGATGCGGGTCATCGTCACGTGGGTACTGGAACCATGGTGCAAACCCTGCCGGGGCGCTTTCAAGCCCTTCTTTCGTTGCAAAATCCAGCTGCCCCTGCGCGTCAATAAAGCGCATGCGCGCCATGGCATTAACGATAAAACGCAGCCGGTCCATTCCTTCAAGGTCTTCCCGCCAACGATCAGGCTGATTACCAAACAGCTCGGTTAAAAAAAGCCCTGACTGCTCGCCGGCCAGTGCCTGCTCGACTTCGCGACTATAGGCTACGGCCTGCTCGACGCTCCACTGAGGGAGTAACCCGGCGTGGGTCATCAAGATATTGCCCTGATGTACGGCGAGTGGCTGGCATTGCAGCCAGTCAAGCATTGGCTCACGATCGGGCGCGGTTAAAATCTCGCTGAGCGTATCGTGTCTTTTCTGCCTACCACCGCCACGCGCCACCACTAATAGGTGAAAATCGTGATTACCCAGCACACAGCGTACTGCACCGTCTAGCGCCTTTGCTTCGCGTAAACATTCAAGCGAGCCGGGGCCACGATTAATCACATCCCCTACCAGCCACAAGGTATCTTGCGTGGGATTAAAATTGAGCTTCTCAAGCAACGCCACAAACTCGGCGTAGCAGCCATGCAGATCGCCAATCGCGTAGGTACTCATGCGCGGGGCCTTATGTTGAATAAAAAAGAGTGTTGAAAAAACGAGCAAAAATAATCGCTATCGCACTAACCCAAACGTACTACTCCTCCAAACGTATTATTCATTGTACGTTAGCAGTATTCGCAAATTTGCTCTGGTGAAATGAGCCAATTTACATCAATATAAATTAAGCATTGGTAATGTAGACGCGGTTACTTTTCAGAACCCTGCTTTTTTATAACGCTTATAACACCTTAATAAGTAAACCATCCAAGGCCAGGGACAATATAACGATTATGCTGCCTACTTATACACGGCGCCGGCTATTAAAAGCTGCAACGCTTGTCGGCATGGGGGTAGTGCTAATGCCGTTCAGCGCTCTGCTCCCGGCTGCCAGCGCACAGAGCCGCCCGGCTGCTCCAACCTCACGCCATACCCAAGACAGCATTATGGTTAACGGCTGGCTTCTACGCGCGAGTGACCGCTAATGTATCTGCCTTTCGAGAAGCTCGCTGAGCTGGGCGATACCGTAGATGTGTGCATTATTGGTAGCGGGGCTGCAGGCGTATCGCTTGGCGTGACGCTTGCTCGTCAGGGGCACCGCATCCTGATGTGCGAAGGTGGCGATGAAGTATTTAGCGAGCGCTCCCAGGATAGCTATCGTGGTGAAGTCGTCGGTGATGCGTATCTTCCGCTTGAAGCCAGTCGGCTGCGTCAGTTGGGCGGCTCGACGAACCATTGGGGCGGCGTGTGTCGTCCGCTTGATCCGTATGACTTCACCGCCAAACCTGCCGCTCCCGAGACCGCCTGGCCCATTAGCCATACGGAGCTTACGCCCTACTTTAGCGCCGCGGCTGACCTGCTTGATTTAGACCCCATCCCATCAGATGAGCCCATTGCGTCGTCCGCGCTTAGCCGTATTTATTTCTCGCTGGGAGGCCCCACTCGCGTACAGCTGAAGTACGCCGATACGCTGAGTGAGTCAGCAAATCTGCTGTGCTGCTTAAACGCCAATCTCGTCGCGCTGGAAACGACCGACGGCCGAGTTGCCAGCGCGACGTTTGCTAACTACCAGGGCGAGCAGCACCAGGTTCGCGCCCGCTACTTCATTCTTGCTTGCGGGGGTATTGATAATGCCCGCTTACTGCTCTGGTGCAATCAACAGGCGGGCGGCCAGTTGATTCCTCAGGCCCAGACGTTGGGGCGCTACTGGATGGAGCATCCTCACGCAACGGTCGGCCAGGCGCTTATCTTTGAGCCGGAGGCGTTAGGGCTGGATGAGACCTACAACGTTTTCCTATCCCCCAATGAGCAGGCACTCGCAAGCCGCGAGATACTCAACTGCGGTCTACGTTTGCACCGCATGAATCCTGAGGCGACCCAGGCGCTAATCGATGAGCTTAGCCTGCAGGCGCCTTCACTGGGGGAGCGTATTGTCGAGTGGCAAGCCCAAGGCCGTGTGCTGCATGGTGCGATGTTAAGAGCCGCCTGGGAGCAGGAGCCACGCTTTGTAAACCGCATCGAGCTTTCCGATGAGCTTGATACACTGGGTATTCCGCGTAGCCGACTGGTATGGCAACAGTCCGCGCTTGACCGGCACACTATTCGCGAAAGCTTGCTGTTGCTGGGCGAGTACCTGCTGGACACGGATATTGGCCGGGTACAGCTGGCGGACTGGCTTGCTGAACTTCCTGTCACGCTGCCCACCGACGGCGAGCTCGCGGGTCGCCATCATATGGGCGGTACGCGCATGAGCCATCACCCTGAGCAAGGCATCGTCAACGCCGATTGCCGACTGTTTGCCCAGGATAATATGTACGTGGCAGGTTCCAGCGTGTTTGCCAGCGCCGGGCACGCCAACCCGACCCTGACGCTGGTTCAGCTTGCCCTTCGCTTATGCGATCACTTGAACCAGCGCTTAACCCAGGCATAAACCAAGCGTTAAAGCCGCGTTCAGTGCAGCTGGCGCGGCACCGCTAAACGAAAAGGAGCAACCGACACTTCAAACGCACGCTGGCTATAGGTATTGAGCAGCGTGTAGGCGCCTTCCATCACTCCAACCGGGGTTTGCAAAATGGCGCGGCTGGTATAGCGAAAGCGCTGACCGGGCCCGATAAGCGGCTGCTGGCCCACCACACCTTTACCACGCACCTCCTGGCTATCACCACCGCCTTGAGTGATTTTCCAGTAACGGGCCATCAGCTGTACGCTGTGCGGGCTTTGGTTATGCACGGTAACGGTGTAGCTGAAGACGTAGCGCGCCTCGACATCGCTAGACTCCGCCGCACAGTATTCCGGCGTCACGCTGACCTCAATGGCTAAACCACTCACCCGATATCACTCCCGCCAGCGGTTAGTGCGTCATCCGCCGCGACGCGGTTGGCGATGGTCACATATTCGGCCACGGTTAGCGTTTGCGGGCGGCGCACCGGATCAATCCCTAGTTCTTCCAGGGTTTCCGGGCTAACGCGTCCTTTAAAATTATTGCGCAGCGTTTTGCGCCGCTGACCAAAGGCGAGCTTTACCAGCTCAAAGAGTAGCGCCGGGTCATCGGCAACATGCGGCAAGGCAGCGTGGGGCGTGAGGCGCACAATAGCAGAATCAACCTTCGGGCGCGGAACAAAGGCCTCAGGCGGGACGATAAACAGCTGATCCACCTGGCAGTAGTACTGCGCCATGACCGAAAGCCGTCCCCAATCGGTACCGCCCGGTTCAGCGGCAAGCCGTTCGACAACTTCTTTTTGCAGCATGAAGTGCATGTCGGCAATGGCATTACCGGCGGTTAGCAAGTGCACAATCAACGGCGTTGAAATGTTATAAGGCAGGTTACCGACCACGCGCAGGGCCGGGCCATCGCCTTTAAGCGCGGCAAAATCAAATTTCAGCGCGTCGCCTTCATGAATAATAAAGTCGGGGTAGTTGAAAAACTGCACCCGTAGACCGGGAATCAAATCACGGTCCAGCTCAATCACCTCAAGCTTCCCGGCGGCCTCAAGCAAAGGGGCGGTCAACGCGCCCTGCCCCGGCCCGATTTCAACCAGCCGGTCGCCTTCCCTCGGCCCAATAGAGCGCACAATACGCGAGATGATACCCAGGTCACGTAGAAAGTTTTGACCGAAGCGTTTGCGAGCACGGTGCTGCTGGGGCACTTGAGACATCTAACAAAGTTCCTTGGAGGTTTTTCAAACGTGAAGCATAAGACTAGCAGGCAGCATTGGCCCGCTGAGAGGCAAGGCGTCGTGCAAGCGACAGGGCGATCAGCAGACTACCCGGGTCGGCCACCCCCTTACCGGCCAGATCGAGCGCCGTGCCATGATCTACCGAAGTGCGTACTAGCGGCAAGCCCAGGGTAATATTGGCCGCCTGGCCAAAACCGGCGTATTTAAGCACTGCCAAGCCCTGGTCATGATACATCGCAAGCACGGCGTCCACACCTGACAAATGGCGTGGAGTAAATAAGGTATCGGCGGGCAGAGGCCCTTCAATCTTAACCCCATCAGCACGCAGGGCTTCAAGCGCGGGAATAATAGTGTCCAGCTCTTCACGACCAAGGTGACCATCCTCGCCCGCATGAGGATTTAAACCACACACCGCAATACGCGGCGATGCGATACCAAACTGGCGTTTCAGGTCAGCCGCCAGCAGGCGGCTAATACGCGTCACTCGATCAAAGGTAATCGCATCGGCTACCTGGCGCAGCGGCAGATGTGTGGTTACCAAGGCAACGCGCAAATCACCGCTCCCCTGCCAATCAGGTGCCTGTGCATGAAGTGCCGCCTCGGTTGCCAGCATCATGACGACTTCATCAACGCCACAGGCATCGCGCAGCCACTCCGTGTGCCCGGTAAAGTCAGCATAGCCGCCTTCGATAATGACGCCCTTATGCAGCGGCGCCGTGACGATAGCCGCCGCCTGACCGGCCATACATGCATTGACGGCCAGTTCGAGCGTCGCCAGCACGTATCCGGCGTTCGCCGGATTAAGCACTCTCGGCATCGCAGGCTCCTTGAGTGCGACCGGCCATACTGGAAGCTTGCCAGCCGATGCCTTGACCGGCTCACCGGGGCGAGCTTCCACCAGGGTTACCTCAAGCGCAAGCTCAGCCGCACGCTGGCGCAGCATATCCATATCGCCAATCGCTACGGTCTGTTCAGGCAGGTTGCCCTGTGACGCAAGCATCAGCACCAGCTCAGGCCCGATGCCCGCAGGTTCGCCGGTAGTGATCAGCAGCGGCAGGCCAGCGGCTTGAGTCATTAGAGGCGAATATCCACAAAGGCTTCCGAGCGAATTTCCTGCTGCCAGGTTTGCAGCTCTTCGTTGGCACGGCGCTGGAAAATCGCCTGGCGAATCTGCTCGCGGCGGCTCTCTTCGGTGACGTTCTGACGACGACGCTCTTCTACTTCGATAACGTGATAACCAAACTGAGAACGCACGGGCTCAGAAATCTGGTTAACGTTCAGTGACTGCATCGCCTGTTCAAACGCGGGCACGGTTTGCCCGGGACGTACCCAGCCAAGTTCGCCGCCGTTGAGGGCGCTGCCGCGATCATCGCTAAACTCACGCGCCACTGATGCAAAATCAGCGCCTTGCTGTAGGCGTTGGCGAGCTTCCTGCGCGCGCGCGCGCGCCTGATCTTCGCTGCGCGTTGGCGTCAGCTCTATCAGAATGTGGCGTGCACGGATTTCTTCGACAAATGCCTGATCGCTCGCCTGATTACCCTGCTGTTCCAGCACACGCTGCACGTCACGATCGCTTACCGATACGCGCTGACCTACCTGACGCTGCTGTACTTGGCGCATCAGCATTTCACGGCGAATATCTTCGCGTACGTCGGCAAGCGTCGTGCCTTCGGATTCCACCTCGTCAGCAAACTGCTCCAGGGTCATATCGTTGGATTCAGCAATCGTGCGTAGCTGACGGTTAAGCTCAGTATCATCAATGCTCAAGTTGCTGCGACGGGCCAGCTGCATCTGGATTTCATCCATGATCATCCGCTCAAGCACTTGGGCTTCAAGCGCTGAACGCGCCGGCAGCGAGCCGCCCTGAGCCTGGGCCTGCTGCTGTATTTGGGCAACCCTGTCATCGAGCTCGCTACGCATGATAACGCCCTCGTTTACCACGGCAACGACGCTATCGATCGGCTGGCGCTGGGTAGACGCAAAATCTTGCGCCTGCGATACAAGCGGCGTAACGAGCGCACCGGCACCAATGCAAAGGGCCATGACACCCGTGGCCGATACGATTTTTGCATGGGCTAGCAGCGTATTTCTGGTCTTCATAAAAGGTCTCTTTCAGTCGCCATTCAAGAACGTCATTACAAAGGCGTAGGACGGTAACCAGGAATGGTCCGTTCAAAATAGCTATCAGCCTGCTGGCCAACGCCACCTAAGCCACGGAATACAAAGCGTAAAAATAGCCCGCGATCGTTAAAGTCATCTTCAACGCGTGCCGTATCGTTATCATCTACCCACTCACGCCAGACAAGCTGCACACCATAGCAGCAGTCGTTCCACTGGACGCCGGCCATTTGTTCGAGCGAACGGTCGTTGGTTTGATCGTGAAGGTAGCGGCCAATCAAATCAATCCTGGTGTTGGCTTTCCAGGCAAACGACAGATCCCACTCTTCGCGGTTGTAATTGCGAAAGCCGTCATCGCCAGGTACCGAATCTGGATCAAATCCTTCGATCTCCCAACGGTACCCAAGGTTCACTACATGGCCTTCTGGGTGGCGATAATTGACGTCAACGCTCGAGCGCTCGGTCTGCTCACGATGGTCATCGTAAAGCCACTCGTAGCCAGTACTCCAGCGGTCATTGATCTGCCAGTCCAGCCGGGTTACCAGCGGAGAGCGATCACGCGTGGCCTGATAGTAGCGCTGCGGATTGACGTTCGGGTCTTCTTCGGGACGCGCAGGCAGTGTATCCGGGTCCCCTTCACTATCGATGCGGCGTTCGGCAAAGTAGACGCTTTGCCCAACACCGAACGTCAAACGGTCCCGACCACTGCTGTCTTCAATCAAGCGCGACTGCACGCCCAATGATACGCGATTCAGATCGCCTACCCGGTCAGCCCCGGAAAACCGGTGAGGTGACCATAGCTGATCCCAGGAGAACGCACGCTCACGGCTGTCGAAATCGGGTAGCTGAGTCTGGTTGGTACGCGGCACATAGGCATAGTTGAGACGCGGTTCCAGAGTTTGCCGATAATCACGGCTCCCGAGTTCCAGTTCGCGCTCAAATACCAGGCCACTATCCACCGAAGTAACCGCTATGCTGCGGCTGGGGGTCGTCCCCCTATCGGTTTCCCGCTCGCCATAATCCAGATCATACGTCGTATGCCAAAGCTCGGTACGCGGCTCCACATATCCCCACGAGTTCTCGGCGCGCCAGCCAACGGCGGGCGTCAGGTGCAAACGGCTACCGGTCGCGGCTTCGCGTTCGGGTACGCGGCGTTCATCCACATCACGCCAGAAATAAGTGACATTGGAGCGCCATTCGCTATAAAGCCCGTGGCCCAGCTGCCAGTTGGAATTGGCGGTCAAACTGGGTAGCCGATAAAACGGCTTATCGGTATCGTTAAGCGGGTCTTCAAGACGCTGAAAGCCCTGCGCACGGGCGTCCAGCTGCCAGCGCTCGCCCTGATAGTCTACCTGGGCAAGCCGCTCCATACTGACCCGATCGCTATCTCCGAACTGGCCGCCGAAATCGTCAAAATAGCGGCCGTCGCTGGCTGAGCCATAGCGCAAACGGTAATTACTGCGGTTATTGATACGCCCGGCATGCTGTGCATCGATATACCAGCGATCCTCTCCTTCAAAGCGGTTATCGCCGCTGGTACCGCCGCCATCGCTACTTAAGTAGCCGCCCTCGACGGTGCCTGCACTCTCAGAAAATAGATAGCGGTATTCACCGTTAAGCAGTAAACCACGATCGGTCATCCAGCGCGGCGTGATGGTGGCATCGTGATTAGGGGCAATGTTCCAGTAAAACGGCTGGGCGTAATCAAAGCCATCCGTGGAAAAGCCGATAGCTGGCGCCAGCAGGCCCGTATGCCGATTATCATCAATCGGAAAGCGCAGCCACGGCCAGTAAAAGATAGGCACGTCTTTTACTTCTAAACGCGCATTACGCGCAGTGCCGAACCCCTTGGCCTGATCCAGGCGAATATCACTACTCACCAGTTGCCAGGTATTAGCCCCGGGATCGCACGTCGTGAAGGAGGCATCGTGCAAGCGGTACTGAGCTTCGCCAGTCTGCTCAAGCTGGCTTGCCTGACCTCGCATATGCTCTTCATACAGCACATAGTGGCTATTGTTTATAGTGCCCCGGTCCTCGTTGAGCATTAAGGTCGCACTGTCGCCACGCAACAGGGCCTGGCCATCACGTATTACCAGATTCCCCTCTGCATCTACCTGCTCGCGATTGGCGGGTAGAAAAATACGCTCGGCCTCAAGCTCTGTGTTAGCGCGCCGTAACACGACATCACCGCGCAGCAGTGCTTCACCGTCAGAGGCGTAATCCGCTTCTTGCGTTTCAACCGATAGCGTCTCCGGGTCTTGCTCAGCGGGCAACCGATAGCCGGGCATCACATAGCGCCCACGGCATAATTGTTGTGACGCTTCACCCTGCCCCCAGGCCTGCCAGTCAAGCGCTTCGGCGGGCAGCGTTTGATCCTGCGCCACCGCCGAAAACGAGGCGCCAGCGAGCAAACTGCCCATCAGCGTATGCGCAACCGGTAAAGTGCGCGAAAATCGCTTGCCCATGTTCGTTATCCTTGGCATCCAGAATAGGTATTATACAGCCCGCATGATGCCCGACCAGCAAGGAGCTTGCATGTCCTCTTCCCGGATAAGTGCCCTCACCCGATGGGCCGCTGAACAAAATAGCCTGAATCAGGCCGCTATTACTTTATCACCGGCGGGTGGCGACGCCAGTTTCCGGCGTTATTTTCGTCTAACGCTTCCCGAGGGCCGCACACAAATTGTGATGGATGCGCCGCCTGCCCAAGAGGATTCTTCCTCTTTTGTAACCATTGGCAATCGCTGGTATGCAGCGGGCCTGCCCGTGCCCAGAATTTATGCCGCCAATCTAGACGACGGTTTTTTACTGCTGGACGATTTGGGCAGTACGCCCATGCAAGACCTGTTTACCGATGACGCTAGCGTGCTTAACTACCACGAAAAGGCGCTGGCATTGATTGCCGAGCTGCAAAATCGGGCTGGCCCCACCGCACTGCCTGCCTATGATGCACCGCTACTTGCCCGCGAGCTCGATCTTTTTCCCGAATGGTGCCTGGGTAGTTGGTTGGAGCTACCCACCCCGCCCAGTTGGGAGCCACTGCGCGCGGCGCTTATTGAGCAAGCGCTTCAACAACCCACCGTGAGTGTACACCGCGACTTTGACGCCATGAACATTATGGTCAGTCAAGACCTCCTGTACATGATTGATTTTCAGGACGCCGTGGCGGGCCCGATCAGCTATGACGTCATTTCGTTATTGTGCGGCCGCTACTGGCGGTTTACCAAACCTCTATTTACCCAATTAGCTACCACTTTTTACGCTCAGGCACGGCGCGATGGCCGCCTTCCCGGCTCGCTGACAGAGGCTACGTTTATAACCCAGTGCCACGCCATGGCGGCCCAGCGCTCGCTCAAGGTACTGGGTATTTTTTGCCGCCTGACCTTACGCGATCATAAACAGGGTTACCTGGAACGCCTGCCGCACTTTCTAGACCACCTGGAAGATAGTCTGGCCGCGCTACCTGAACACAAAGCGTTTGCTGAGTGGGTAAATACCATCCTGCGCCCCGCGATTACCCAACGTCTGGCAGAAAACACACAATGAAAGCCATGATTTTAGCCGCCGGATTAGGCAAGCGGATGCGCCCTTTAACCGATCACTGCCCAAAACCGTTACTGCAGGTGGCCGGTAAACCGCTGATTGTTCATCATCTTGAACGGCTTAAAAAGGCAGGCTTTAAAGAGGTGGTAATCAACGTTAGCTACCGGGCAGAACAGATCTTTCAGGCGCTAGGCGATGGGCACGCCTATGGGCTACGCATCCACTGGAGCCAGGAAATCACCCCGCTTGAAACAGGCGGGGGTATTCAAAACGCCCTACCGCTGCTGGGCGAAGCGCCTTTTTTACTGATCAACGGTGATATCTGGTGTGACTACCTGCCATCCCAGGCCATGCTCAAAGGCGACGACCTGGCGCACCTGGTGCTGGTAGATAACCCTACCCATCATCCAGATGGCGACTTTGCCCTCGACCACGACCGTGCCTTGATTCAGGGTGCTCCCCGCTACACATTTGCAGGGGTGAGCATTATTCATCCTGCTTTGCTTGCAGGCCACCCCACGGGGGCATTTGCCCTGGCGCCGCTGTTTAAACACGCCATGGGCGAACGGCGCGTCAGCGGTGAGCACTTTACCGGGCATTGGGTGGATGTAGGCACACCTGAGCGCCTTGCCGCCCTTGAGCACTTTCTAAGCAGCTGAACAACACCCGTTAAAGAAGATCCAGGGCGGCATTCAAACAGTGCGCCCTGGCAAAGAAATGTTATGCTGCGCGACTTACCTGTCGTTGCCTAGATGAGGAGAGCTACGTGAAAGCAAGGGTAAAATGGACAGATGGTCGTCAGTTTATCGCAGAGTCAGGTAGCGGACACAGCGTTGTGATTGACGGCCCACCCGACCACGGCGGACGCAATACGGGCCCGCGCCCCATGGAAATGTTGCTTATGGGCATGGGTAGCTGTACCGCGTTTGATATCCTGAACATCCTGGATAAAGCGCGCGCGGATGTCACCGACTGCGTTGCCGAACTCGACGCTGAACGCGCTGACGAAGTGCCTGCTGTGTTTACCAAGATTCATGTGCATTTCGTGGTCACAGGGCGAGCGTTAAAAGAGAAGCAGGTTGCACGCGCGGTAGAGCTTTCCGCAGAAAAATACTGCAGCGCTTCAATCATGCTGGTTAAAGGCGGCGTTGAGATTACCCACTCGTTTGAGATCAAAGAAGTTTGAGGCACGCAAGCAGTGCTCAGCGCCTGCCTTTAAGTCCCGTCACGCCGGATAAGTTAAAAAAATGCATCGCTCGGATGCATAGCGCGTCAGGGCCGGGCATAATACGCCGGCTTGTATTACCCCCTACTGTTTTGCCTACGCGTTTATATAAGCGATGTTGCGAGGGTAGCAATAGGTACTTTTCGGTTCCGGCGCTGGCTCGTCGGGGTATTTTCATCTGCCATAGGGAGGTTCGGACATGACAGATAATCTCCGACTCCACGGGTTTAATAACCTGACAAGCTCGCTGAGCTTTAATATTTACGACATCTGTTATGCCAAAACCGAAGAGCAGCGTGCAGCTTATATCGACTACATCGATGAGCTTTACAATGCCGAACGGCTGACGCAGATTTTGAAGGATGTCACCAATATTATCGGTGCGCATGTGCTAAACATCGCCCGTCAGGATTATGAACCTCACGGAGCGAGCGTCACCATTCTCATTGCTGAACATGAGCTTGATGAGGCCAGTCCAGAGAAAACAGAACCAGGCCCAGGCCCTCTGCCTGAAACCGTGGTTGCTCACCTGGATAAAAGCCATGTCACCGTGCATAGCTACCCAGAGTCGCATCCCGATAACGGCATCAGCACGTTCCGCCTGGATATCGATGTTTCAACGTGTGGCCATATCAGCCCGCTGAAAGCGCTTAATTACCTGATCCACAGTTTTGATTCCGACATCGTGACCATGGACTACCGTGTACGTGGTTTCACACGCGATGTGGACGGCAAAAAGTTGTTCATTGATCACGATATTGCTTCGATCCAGGACTACCTGGCAGAAGATACCAAGCAAGCGTATCAAATGATGGATGTGAACGTGTATCAAGACAACATGTTCCATACCAAGATGCTGCTCAAGGATTTCGAACTCGATAATTACCTGTTCGGCACTTCGCGTCGCGATATTACCTTTGAAGAAGCCCGCGACATCGAGAGCCGTCTGCGTAAAGAGATGCTGGAAATCTTCTACTCGCGCAACCTGGATTGATGGCAGAGCCTTGAGTCGCAAAATCTCTAAGCAGTAACGCGATGTAGCGATAGATGACGTAGCGATCAACTATGTAGCTATCAACAAAGCGATAAAAGCCAGCATTGCGCTGGCTTTTTTTTGGCTGATAAACCTTATACCTAATAAAACCCCTCTTCTCCTTCAGGGCGGGTCTTGAAACGCCGGTGCAGCCACAGGTACTGCTCAGGATGCTTACGAATCGCCCGCTCGATAAACTGATTCACCCGAGTGGCGTCCAGCACTTCATCCCTACTTGGGAAGTTCTCGAACGCTGGCAAGCACTCGATGGTATAGGTGCGGTTATCGGGATTGCGGTGAAACATCAACGGCACCACCGGAGCCCCGGTCATCCGGGCGATTTTGGCCGTTAAGCGGATAGTAGCCGCCTGCTGACTAAACAGCGGTGCAAACACGCTGACATCGCGACCAAAATCCTGATCCGGCGAGTACCAGACAATATGCCCCGCCTTGATACGCCGCACCACACCGCGCAAATCGTGCCGGTCAATCGCCTGACCAAAAATGCGTGATCTTGCGCGGGTCATGAAGCGCTCAAAAAGCGGGTTATTATGCGGCCGATAAACCACATCCGCAGGGAAAAACAGCGAGTGCAGCGCTCCTCCCAAATCCAGCGTGGAGAAGTGGATACCAACGACCAATACGCCCTTTCCCTGCGCTTTGGCATGCGCCAGATGCTCCTGACCATGATAGGCCACCCGATGACGAAATCCTTCTGCTTCGCGACACCAGCCGGTAGCCGTTTCAACCAGGCCGATACCGTTGGCAATAAAGGTATCTTTGACTAACTTGCGCTGTTCATCGGCACTTTTTTCTGGAAAGCACAGCGCCAGATTAGTGGCAGTAATATCACGCCGACGCTTGGCAAAGCGCCACGCAAGCAAGCCGATGACCTTCCCCACCCAAAGCTTGACGCCCCAGGGTAACCATGCGGCTACGTACATTGCCCCGATGGCAAGCCAGGTGCCCCAGTAACGCGGATGGGCAAACGAACGTGGGTATTCTTTTTTCGACATACGTACCACCTAAACTAAGGACTCTTGATAACGTCTGGGTACGCGTGGCAACACCCCGGTCAGCAAGGTATAGCTTATCGTATCGCAGTAGCTTGCGACCTCGTCGACTGACAGCACTTCACCTGTGCTTGCGGCACCCCAGAGCACCACCTCACTGCCAATGGCAGCCTCTTTCAAATCGGTAACGTCGACGGTCAGCATGTCCATCGACACCTTGCCGGCAATAGCGCAGCGCTGTCCATTGACCAGCACCGGCGTCCCATCCACCGCGTGGCGGTCATAGCCGTCGCCATAGCCTGCAGCAACCACGGCAATACGTGAACGACGCTTCGCGCGCCAGCGGCCCGCGTAACCTACCGGCTCGCCTTCATCCAGCTCACGTAAGGCAATAATTTCCGAGCGCAAACTCATCACCGGGCGTAACTGCCGAGTAGTGTCGTTGGCGACTTCCAGCGGGTCGCTGCCGTACAGCATAATTCCAGGGCGGTTCCAATCGCCATGTGCGTCAGGCCAGGCAAGCGTGGCGGGTGAATTAGCCAGGCACAGAGGCGCACCAAGCGCTTTTGACAGCGCCTGTACGTGCTGCATCTGCTGATTGAAATACCCCCCGTCGCTCGCATCCGCCGTGGCAAAATGGCTCATCAAGTGCAGCGCGGTCACTTGTGGCGCATCGACCAGACGCTGCCAGACAGCCTGAGCTTCATTCACATCAAAGCCCAGCCGATGCATGCCCGAGTCAACTTTCAGCCAAACGGGAATCGGCTGGCTGGGAGAAAATGCCGTTAGCGCTTCAACCTGCCACGCGCTATGCACGGCCGTCCATAGCCCATAGCGGTCTACCAGCGGCAGCTCATCAGCGCTAAAGATGCCTTCCAATAGCACGATGGGCTTATTGATACCGCCTTCACGCAAGGCAATGGCTTCTTCGATACACGCGACCGCAAACGCCGGCACCTGACTTTCAAGTGCGTGAGCGCACGCCACAGCACCGTGCCCATAAGCATCGGCCTTGATAACCGCCACAGAGCGGCTTTGCGGCGCACAGCGGCACGCTAACTGATAGTTATGACGCAGTGCGTCTAGATCAATATGGGCCACGAGCGGGCGCATCAGACATCTCGCTTATACATGATAAGTTCTCAATAAACCCTGGCCCTAACGACAACGCACCGAGCATAAACTCGGTGCGTCAAGGCAGTGCCTACGGAACGGGTCGTATCGGCTAGCTTTCGAAAATAGCCTCTAATGACAAGCCCTGCTTCTCAAGTGAACGGCGCAATTTCTTCAGCGCCTCCACCTGAATTTGTCGAACACGCTCACGGGTCAGGCCAATTTCAGCTCCTACTTCCTCAAGAGTGGCCGCTTCATGGCCGCGTAAACCGAAGCGACGCACAACGACTTCACGCTGCTTATCGCTCAGCTCGTCCAGCCAGTGATCTACGTGTTCACGTACATCACCATCGACCAGACTGCCTTCGGGGCCTTGCACATCGTCATCGGCCAGGGTATCGATCAGCGGTTTATCGCTCTCGCCACCCATGGGGTAGTCGACCGAGGATACACGCTCGTTGAGGCCCAGCATTTTCTTGACCGTATCCACAGGCTTGTCGAGATGTTCAGCAATCTCTTCTGCAGTTGCTTCATGGTCAAGCTTTTGGGTCAATTCACGTGCCGCGCGCAGATAAATATTAAGCTCTTTAACAACGTGAATCGGCAAACGAATCGTCCGCGTCTGGTTCATTAGCGCACGTTCGATAGTCTGACGAATCCACCACGTTGCATACGTTGAAAAGCGAAACCCACGTTCAGGGTCAAACTTTTCAACTGCACGAATAAGGCCTAAGTTACCTTCTTCGATCAGGTCCAGCAGCGTTAGCCCCCGATTGAGGTAACGCCGTGCAATTTTAACTACCAGCCGCAGGTTGGACTCGATCATTCGTGAACGACCTAGTGCATCTCCCTTACGTGCCAAGCGGCCGTAATAGACCTCTTCTTCTGGCGTTAATAGTGGCGAAAATCCTATTTCATTGAGGTAGATTTGCGTAGCATCTAAGCTTTGAGTTGACTGCCGATCCTCGCGCCCTAATGCTTTTTCAAAGGCATCCTCTTCCACTGCGACATCATCATCAGCGTCATCTAACGCTTCTTCGGCAGCATCCAGGTCAACCTCCTGTAGATCCTTCTCCAGCATACTCATGGTCTTACCCCCGTAGTATCGCCTGCCCGCCTTTTTCAAAAAAATTAAAGGGTAGTCGCACGGTCGGTGCGCAATACCGTTATTGTTATTATGATGAATCAGCGACTTAGCGCTGATTCAAAGAGCTTGCCGTGATCCACCTTCCTAGCTACAGGCCGTGATTAACGTGAGGGGAGAAAGTTCATTGGATCCTGAGGCTGTCCATCGCGACGCACCTCAAAATGCAGTCTGACACTTCCTGCATCGCTATTACCCATGGTGGCAATTACCTCGCCCGCTTCCACTACATCATTCTCTTTTACACTTAAACTGTCGTTATGCGCGTAGGCACTCAAGAACTGGTCGTTGTGTTTAAGAAGGATGAGGTTGCCGTATCCACGTACACCGCTGCCTGCATAAACGACAATTCCCGGACCCGCTGCTTTAACAGGTTGCCCCTTTTGTCCAGCGATATCAATCCCGGCGGTAATCGAGTCCCCTTCACCAAACTTACCGGTAACCTGCCCATCGGTCGGCCACTGCCAGTTTATCGTCTCTGCGGGCGTAAAAGTACGTGATGAGCGATCTGTGCGTGCCGGAGGCGTGGCAGCAGGCGTCGCGGATTGTGCAACGGACTGTTCCGCCGGTTCGCGGGCAGGAGCTGCTTCAGGCTCTGGCTCAGGTTTCGGCTTTTCTACTTCCGCTGCCGCGACTACCTCTGGTTGGGCTGGCTCTTCACGCGGCACCTCGCGATTGGCCGCTACCTGCTCAGCGCTTTCAACGGCCTGGCGATCAGCACGCTCTTGCGCCTGACCTTCAGCGTTTAAGCGCTGATTGCGCTCAATCGCCGACTCGTCAGGCAACAGCCAATCGAGTTCCTGGTCGTTACTCGCTACCGCCGTCGTCGGGGGATTTAACCCCGTCGCCACTACGCCACGCGATTCACTCCGTGCGTTTTGTGGCTGATTATTAGGCTGAGCATTATTGGGCTGTGAATTATTAGAGCTTGAGCCCCCATCACGCAAGGCAATCATTTGGCCAGGACGAATCTGATAGGGTGCCTCGATATTGTTCATCGCGGCCAACTGCCGATAATCCAGATTATGCTGCCAGGCGATGCCATACAAGGTATCGCCGGGCTTGACAGTATATTGAGGCGAGTTTTCCACGGCACTGCGCGCTTCGCTTAAATCACGTATCTGCGGGGCGCCCTGATGCTGATTGGCGCACCCGCTAATCGCCAATACTAACGCTGACATCATGAAGATTTTACGCATGCAAACCCTACTCCTTTTCAGCGTTGCGCGGTATTTTTGAATCAGACGTGGTCGCCTGTCCCGCCTGGCGATTTAACAATACGACCAGCAGTGCGCCAATAGCCATTAGCCCTACCACACCAATGGCCTGCGCTGAAGTGCCGGTCAACATCGCATAATCATTCGGCAGCAAATAACGATAATCCAATGGAATCATTTGCCCGCTAGGGCCTATTTGATAGCGTAACAGCTCACGCCATGGCCAGAGAACCGGCAATGAGCCGATAATAAACCCTAAAAGCAGCTGCATGGTAAAGTCGTGATGACGTTTTAACAACCAGGATAACAGACGTGAAAACGATGCCAAGCCAACCACACACCCCATACCAAACAGCATAATGATCGTGATATCGAAGCTGCGGATAGCCCCCATAATCGTGCCGTAGAGTCCCATCGTGAGCAACAAAAAGCTGCCTGACACACCGGGCAACAGCATAGCGCTAATCGCAATACAGCCAGCCACCATGACAACGAGCGCCTCATTGCCGATCAATAGTACCAGCGGCATCAGGTTCGGCAACATGCTGGCCAGTACCAGGCCAACTAACAATGGAACCACAAACCAGAACCGCCAGCGCTTCCCGGCCTGCCCCACTACAAGCGCTGAAGCGGCGACCAGACCAAAGAAAAATCCGTCGAGCAGTAACGGGTGCTCTTCCATCAGCCATAACGCCAGGTGCGCCACGCTTACCAGGCTGATCCCGACACCCATAAGCAGAGGGATCAAGAAAGCCAGGTTCAAATGCTGGAATAAGGCGCGCCAGCCATTGCGATGCCACACCACCAGCGCACGGGGGCTAAACTGCTTAATGGTATCGAGCAGTTCTTCATAAATACCGGTTACAAAGGCAATCGTGCCACCAGATACCCCGGGTACGGCATCAGCGGCGCCCATCCCGGCGCCTTTTAAAAAGATTCCCAAGGCTTTACGCTTCAATCAACCACTCCTTGTAATAGGGGTACAAAGCGAACGGGCTCAAGCCGCCGCTTTTCAAAGGCACCGCCAATGCGCTTTATTTGGGTAAGCCACTGGCTGCCGTCAGGTTCCTCAAGTGGGGCAATTAATACCCCATCACGGCTGAGCTGCTCAAGCAGCAATTCTGGTAGTGTTTGAGCACAGGCGGTCAACAAAATAACATCAAAGGGTGCCGCCGCTGACCACCCTTCACCGCCGTCAGCTACGGTCAACCTGGCCTCGGCCCCTAGCCGCCACAAACGCTCGCTTGCCCGCTCATGCAGGACATAAATACGCTCAATGGAGTAAAGCTCCTTCACCAGGCGCGATAAAATCAACGTTTGATAGCCAGAGCCCGTGCCGACTTCCAGCACCCGACGTGGCTCAGCTTTCACTACCAGTTCGGTCATACGGGCCACCGTAAGCGGCTGGGATAGCGTCTGCCCAAACCCGATAGGTAGCGCGGTGTCCTCATAGGCTCGATGCGCCAGGGCTTCATCGACAAACAGATGGCGAGGCTCGCTGGCCATCACGTCCAACACCCTTGGGTGGCGAATCCCCTGTTCAATCAGACGATCAACCATTCGGTCTCGTGTGCGCTGGGAGGTCATTCCCCGCCCAAGGCGCTCAGTGCGTGAAAGTTCAGGCAAAGGCATCCAACCAATCCTGTACATCACGGCGCGCTGGATGGCGCGTTAAATCGGTTTGCAGCGGGGTAATCGACACGTAACCAGCTTCAATAGCGGCAAAGTCGGTATCTTCACCATCGTCAGCATTAGCAGCCACCGACGCAATCCAGTAGCGCGTACGTCCGCGTGGGTCTTCAACGGGCAGTGGCTTTTCAGCAGGCCCCCTATACCCCAGGCGTGTCACCTTGACGCCCTTGATGGAAGACCATGGCACATCCGGTACGTTAACGTTCAACAGCGTTCTGGGGGGCAAGGAGAGCCTGTCGGCCGCGCCGATCAAGCTGGCAGCTACTTTACCGGCAGTATCGAAATGGCGCTTACCGCATAGCGACATGGCAATCGCTGTCATGCCCAGATTACGCCCTTCCATGGCGGCGGCGACGGTGCCAGAGTAAAGCACATCATCACCTAGATTACTGCCATGATTAATACCGGATATCACCAGATCGGGATGCTCATCCCAAACGCCGTTAACGCCTAGATAAACGCAGTCTGCGGGCGTACCGTCAACGCTATAAAAACCATTATCCAGCGCCGCCAACGAGAGCGGCCGCGATAACGTCAAGGAGTTACTGGCCCCGCTACGATCGCGATCCGGCGCCACAACACGCAGATTGGCATGCGCCTGCAGCGCGTCGTGCAGCGCTTTAAGCCCAGGGGCATGGACGCCGTCGTCATTGGAAAGCAGCAGTCGCCGCATAGAAGCCTCCTTCTTAATCAAGCATAGCCGTGTCTATCACACCATATCGGGGTGGTGAATCAACTCACCGATGACGGCAGTAGCAAAGCTGCCTCGCGGTAGCGCAAACGAGAGTAGCACGGCATCGGATTCCCAGGTGAGCTGGGGCGTGGTTAATCGCATTCGCAATGCTCTGCGCGCTCGTTTCACACCGCTTTGTTCCAAACCGGCACACAGTGCAGGATGCTGCTGGGATAGCTGCGCTTCATAACCCGCCGCATCTGAAGATGCCTTTTCACTCACGCCCCACAGCACGCCGGTTGGATGCACGTCCAACTCAGCGGCACGGGATATCAGGCTGTCATCCACTGAGTCGATGTTAAACACGCTTTGCGTGCCGTCTAACATCAACGTATCGCCCGCAATGGGCTGATTCCAGGTACCATCTGTCAGACGAGTGCTTAAAAGCTCGTTAAACAGAAAGCTGCGGGCGGTGGAAAGCAGCATCCCCTGGCGATCGTCACGCTTGCGCCAACCGCGCGCCAGCAGTGCCTCGGCGCGATGTAAATTGCGCCCCTCAGGGCCAAAGCGCTGGGGGCCAAAGTAGTTGGGTACTCCCTGCTCGCATAGCGCCTGCCAACGGCTTTCAAAATCGTCAGCTTGAATGGCCTCGCCCGTCAAACGCAGCGTAAAGCCATTCGTTCGGTGAACGCCGCGCTTTAACTTGCGCGGGTGACGGGCCTGCTCCAGCACTTTAATACCTAGCGCCGCAAGCGAGGCGGCCAGATCGTCAGGCGCTTCGCGCCCTGGCAGATGTACGCTTAGCCACTGACGCGTCACGGCAATTCGATCCTTCATGCCTGAATAGCCGATATCCCGCGCAGTAACGCCACACAGTCGGCTCAAGCTTTTTACCACATCCAGCGTGGTTTGGTTGCGCTTCTCGAGCCGCAGCCAAAGGTGCTCGCCGTGGGCTTCCGGTGTGAAATCCAGGTATTCATCAACCAAAAAATCCTCAGGCTGAGCACGATACTGGCCGGGCTTGGGGGGCCCAAACCCGGCATCCAGACGGCGCTGCCAGCCAGGGAGCTTACTCATTGGACCCCTCAAGCTGACCAAGCAATACCACGGCTTCAGCTGCAATCCCCTCCCCGCGCCCGGTAAATCCTAAACGCTCGGTCGTGGTCGCTTTAACGTTCACCTGACCAAGCGATACGCCCAGCGTATCGGCAATGGTTTGGCGCATCGACCCAATATGCGGCGCCATTTTAGGCGCCTGGGCCATTAGCGTGGCGTCCAGATTGATGATGCCAAAACCTTCTGCGTGAACCAGATCCATCACATGGCGCAGTAGCGCTCGGCTATCCGCGCCCTCCCACTCGGCGTCCGTATCTGGGAAGTGGTGGCCGATATCGCCTAGCGCGCAGGCGCCTAGAAGCGCGTCGCTAATCGCATGCAGCAACACATCACCGTCGGAATGGGCTACAAATCCCTGCGAAAACGGCAGTTTAACGCCACCGATCATTAAATGGTCGCCGGGGCCGAAGCGGTGAACGTCAAATCCATGGCCAATTCGCATTAGGCGCTCCTAAATATGCGGGTCTGTTTGTGCTGCTAAAATAGCGGCGGCAAGGGCGAGATCATCGGGATGAGTGACTTTTAAATTGTCCCGCCGTCCGCTCACCAACCGCGGCTGATGGCCCAGCGCTTCGACCGCCGAGGCTTCATCGGTTACCACGCGCTTCTGGTGACGGGCACTCTCGAGCGCCTGACGCAAGAGCGCATAGGAAAACCCCTGAGGGGTCAGAGCATGCCAAAGCCCATCGCGGGGTTCGGTATGGGTGCTCAGCTGCTCGGCATTGGCCCGCTTCATGGTATCGGCTACAGGCATCGCCAATAGCGCACCGCCTGCGTGAGCGGCCGCAGCCTGATAAAGCGCCCGCAGATCCCCAGGGGTAATACACGGGCGCGCCACATCGTGCACCATCACAATGTCATTGTCGTGCGCTGGCATGGCATGCAGCGCATTCAATACGCTGTCCATACGCTCCGTTCCGCCAGGCACGCGCTGCCAGTGGGCAAAGGGCACCCAGTCAGGCTGAAACCAGCGGTCGTCTGTATCCAGACACAGCACCAGCGTGGCGTCAGGAAACGCCTGATAAAGCCGCGCCAGTGTGTGCGCCAGGATGGGGCGCTCATTCAGCGTCAAATACTGTTTGGGTTTATCGGCGCCCATACGTCGCCCTTGGCCCGCAGCGGGCACCACTAGCCACAACGCCCTGCTCACCGCCACTCTCCGAGCTGACTCATTGCGTGCTTACTCATCGCAAATGCATTCACTGTGCAGACGGCTCACGGTTCAGCCGAGGCTGGGTTACCAAGCCTGCGTTAATGCCCAGCAGCTCGGTCGCGATCGCCACACCGGGTACCCAGAAAAATTGCTCATCGCTACGTACCATGCCCATATCGCTTCGGGCACGCTCTTCAATAGCGTCCAAGCCGTTTTTAAGATCGGTGACCTCGGCTGCCAGACGGGCGTTACGTTCACGCATGGGCAGGTTATCGGCCTCTTGCACCGCAACGCGTTGTTCCACTACTTGCAGATCACGTAAGCCACCATTGCCCAACCACAGCGTATATTGGAGCAATCCCAGCACGGCAAGCAGCGCAACCACCAGCCATTTGTGCATCACCGATCTCCTGACATAAAGGCTAAATAATATAAGGGTTAAAGGGAGTACAACCATCCACGGCAACGGCGCGCATTATGCCATTATGCAGAACCATCAGCGAGCCACACATCATTTGAATGGCAATGCTTGATAGGCCGCTTCCCGATAAGCCTTGATATGCGCCCCCTCCTCCTGACAGAACTGGGCAACGCCGGCCGCGAGGCCAGGATGAGCCAAATAGTGCAGCGAGCGTATGCGTTGGGGCGCAAAACCGCGTATCAACTTATGCTCGCCTTGAGTACCGGGGTCAAAAAGCGTCAATCCCTGCTGTAAGCAGTATTCAATGCCCTGGTAGTAACAGGCTTCAAAATGCAGGCAGTCGGCAACCACTTCGCTGCCCCAGTAGCGGCCATAGAGCGTTTTTTCGCTGCGAAAGTAAAGTGCCGACGCGACCGGCCGACCCTCCAGAAGCGCCTGTACCAGCATGAGTGCTTCAGGCATGGTTTGGCGCAACTGCTCAAAAAATGCCTTATTCAGATAGGGGGCGCGGCCACGCTCAAGGTAGGTCATCGAATAGCAGCGATAGAAATGGGTCATCGCCTCCGGCGTAAGGTCCTCGCCTTCCAGACGAACCAGCGTGAGCCCCTGTTCGGCGACCAGCCGTCGTTCGCGCTTGATCATTTTGCGCCGTTTGGAAGTGAGACTTGCCAAAAAGCCATCAAAGTCGCCAAAACCTGGGTCACGCCACTGAAACTGTACCCCTTCACGAGCGATGAGTTCGGGGAACTGGGCCTGCCAGGCTGCCACATCGTTTTCATCGGCAAACAGTAAATGCCAGCTGGAGAGCGACTGTTGAGCACACAGCGACTGCCAGGCGGAGGCCAGCAGCGCGCGAATCGCATCTGCGTCGAGCGTTTTGGCCAGCAATGTGCGCACGCCTGGAACGGGGGTAAACGGAATGGCGCTAAGCACCTTGGGGTAGTACTCCCCGCCCGCCCTTTCCAAGGCCTCAGCCCATCCCCAATCAAATACGTATTCACCGTACGAGTGATGCTTACGGTACATTGGCAGCGCGCCGACCAGCTGGTCGCCCTGCCAGACGCAGGCATGACATGGCTCCCATCCTGTCTCACTGCTTACCGAGCCGCTGACCTCCAGCGCATTTAAAAAGGCATGGCGCAAAAATGGCTGATCGCCAGCCAAGGCGTCCCACTGGCTTGCCTTAATATCGCTCATGGCAGATAAACTAGATAGCTTTAGCGGACATGCAGGCATGGTATCTCCCGAAATGCGAGGTGGTCGCCTCTTGTCGTCTGGCGTTACTTTATCATCAACCCCGCGTTACGCTTAATACAGATGCTTAATACAGTTAACCTGATGCTTACCAGCAGCGGCTATTTCGCCCATGACCTTCAGGCACGAACAATTATTTACGAACAATCAGTTACGAACAACCAGGTACGAATAAGGGAGAGGCTATGACGCACAATTTAACAGGCATTTTTAACGCCCAACGGCATGCTGTTAATCAGACGCCTTTTCCAACGTTAAGTGTGCGGCGCAAGCGCCTGTCGCGTTTAGCGCAAATGACCAAGCGGCATCAGCAAGACATTGTTCGCGCCATTCAGGCGGACTTCGGTCAGCGCAGTGCCATTGAAATTCGTCTGGCAGAAATTAATAACGTGTTACAGGCGATTAGCTATACGCGCCGCCACCTGTGGCACTGGATGCGACCGTGGCGCACCAGCATGCCTTGGCGTTTGCTGCCCGCCCGAGCGCGCATATCACCTCAGCCGCTAGGCATAGTGGGCATTATTTCGCCATGGAACTACCCGTGGAGCTTGGCATTGATGCCTGCCATTGACGCCTTTGCAGCAGGCAATACAGTGATGCTGAAACCAAGTGAACTATCTCCACACACCAGCGCGTTGCTGGCACGCCTGGTTGCCCAATATTTCACCCAGGATGAGCTTTCGGTTGTCCAGGGAGACGCCTTAGTCGCGCAGGAATTCAGCACGCTACCCTTTGATCACCTGGTGTTTACCGGCTCGACCAGCGTGGGGCGTAAGGTAGCCTGCGCGGCGGCGGCAAACCTTACGCCGGTCACTTTAGAACTGGGCGGCAAATCACCTGTGCTAGTGGCAGGTGACGCCGATATGGATAAAGCCGCCGCGGCGATTATCTTCGGCAAAGCGTTTAACGGTGGCCAAACGTGTCTGGCGCCGGACTATGTGCTGGTAGAAAGTCGTCATTTGGAGACACTGATTAGTGCTCTAAACCGCGCTATTTTGCAGCAGCGTCCGGATGGCGTTGAGGCAACCCAGTCCATTAATGAAGCACACCAGCAGCGCATTGAAGCAATGTTGGCAGAAGCGCGTGACCACGGCTGCCGCGTCATTGATCACGGTAACTACGCACCCGCCTTGGTCATAGATCCAACTCAGGATCTTCACATCATGCGCGAGGAGATTTTTGGCCGCGGCCTGCCGGTGATCAGTGTCAAAAGCATCGATGCGGCACTTACCTTTATTAACGCGCGCCCGTATGCTCTCGCTCTTTATGCCTTTACTAACGATAAAGCGCTACAATCGCGGCTGCTAAAAACCACCCGCTCCGGCGCCTTGGTCTTTAATGAAACGCTGCTGCATCACGCTGTTCCCACTTTACCGTTTGGGGGCGTGGGCGAAAGCGGCATGGGTGCTTATCACGGGCGCAGCGGATTTGATCGTTTTAGCCATTTGCGTAGTGTATTTTATCAGGCAAAGCGTGCTACAAGCCGTTTTCTACATCCCCCCTACCGACGCTGGTTAATAAAATTACTTCGACTTGGTTAAAGCTCATTCACCAGCGACCGATAATAGAAATATATTAATTTACCTGCTTTTTCATTTAGGAAACTTATGCAAGCCGCCGACATGCCCCATGACGAAGCACAACGCCTCGCGGCCTTGCAGGCTCTAAATATTCTCGATACCCCGCTTGAAGCAACTTTTGACGGCATCACTCAACTGGCCAGGGAAATCTTTGATGTTCCCATTGCGCTTGTATCGTTAGTCGACAAGGACCGTCAGTGGTTTAAATCACGCCAAGGCCTGGATGCCTGTGAAACAGAGCGCCGCGTTTCATTTTGCGCTCACGCAATCACCCACAATGCGCCATTGGTGGTGGAAGATACGTTCAACGATATCCGTTTTGACGATAACGATCTGGTCAGTGATGCCCCGTTTATTCGCTTTTATGCAGGCCACCCCTTACGCCCGAGCGGCAACCTGCCCGTGGGCACGCTTTGCCTGATTGATCGAAAGCCCAGAAGCTTTTCAGAGCGCGAGCAAAAAATTCTGCAAGGTCTGGCTCAACAGGTTGAAGAGCTGCTGCGCCAGCGCACGATGAGAGAGGCACTGACCAGTACAGCGCGTCGCTTTGAGGCACTGTTTACCAAAAGTGCGACCGGTAAGGTGCGTATTGATCGAACGGGCAATATTATTGCCGTCAACCCGTTTGCCCTGCGATTGCTTGGCTATACCGAAGACGAATTGATTGGCCGAAACGTTGCTATTCTGACGCCTCCCGATATTGCAGCTCACCACAACTCTTTTATTGCCCGCTACCTTGCTGGCGGCGAGCCTACGGTGATCGGTCGGGGCCGTGAAGTAGATGCCCAGCATAAAGACGGCCGCTACATTCCGGTTCATTTGGCAATCAACGCGATTACCAATGATCAGGAAGAGGTCGTCGAATTTTTAGGTATCTTGACAGACCTAAGTGACATGCACGCGGCCAACCAGCGCATCAACAAAGAACAGGGCCTGCTGAAAGTACTTCACCACGGAATAACCGATTATCAGGCACTGATGTCCGGCGAGCGCTTATGGACGTTTCTAATGGAGGCACTGCGCGAGCTGACCGACAGCGACTATGCATTGATTGGCGAAGTGCTACCTACCGATAAGACCAATGCGCTTAAAATTCATGCGATTACCGACCTTGCCTGGAACGATGAATCGCGTCAGCTGATGGAGCGTCTGCGCAGTGGCGATATGATGCTGACCAACCCTAATTCGTTACTGGGCCGCGTGTTTGCCTTTGGCGAAGTCGTCATGACCAACGACGTTTATACCCATACCTTGCGCGGTGGCTTTCCTCTAGGGCATCCGACGTTATCCAACTATCTGGGCGTGCCAATTTTCAATGGTGAAAAGCTTATTGGCATGTACGCAATTGCCAATAGCAAGCAGCTTCTCAACCAGGAATTACTCGATTGGCTACAGCCGTTTACCGATACCTGTGCCCTGTTGATTAATCTTTATCGTCAAATGGCAGAGCGCGAAGAGGTGATGCATGACCTGGCCGCCGCCCGTGATCAGGCTGAAAAAGCCAATAAAAGTAAAAGTGAATTTCTGTCGTCGATGAGCCACGAGTTACGCACCCCGCTCAACGCTATTATTGGATTCTCACAGCTTCTGGGCAAGGCCCGCCGGGACCCGTTAAGCAGTAAACAGCAGCGCCAGATCGGTCAGATTGAAAAGAGTGGCCAACACTTGTTGAGCCTGATCAATGAAGTACTCGACCTAGCCAGAATCGAGGCTGGTCAAATGGCGTTATCGATTGAGCCCATGCTGATCAAGAACGTCATTGACGACGCCTGTTCCACCTTGGAAGCAACAATGGAGGCGGCCAACATCACCCTGATTCGCACGCCTTTGCCAGCGCCCTGCCAGGTCATTGCCGACTATACGCGCGTCAAACAGGTCCTTTTGAACCTGCTGTCCAATGCAATCAAGTACAACTGCAAGGCGGGCAACATTACTATTACCGCCGAACAGGGTGATGAGCATGTCCGTATTAACATCGCCGATACTGGATCCGGAATCCCGCCGCATCGCCACCACGAGCTGTTCGAGCCCTTTAATCGCCTGGATGCTGAATATGGCGCCGTTGAGGGCACGGGCATAGGCTTGGCAATTACGCGCCAGTTGATTGAGCGCATGGATGGGCAGGTGGGTGTGGACAGCGCGCTTGGCTGTGGTGCCACTTTCTGGTTTACCCTGCCCAACGCCGATCCTTCGGCATACGACAGTGCGCGCCAAGCGCCAGGCGATACCAGTTTCGCAATTAACAACCCGCGCGCTTACAAACTGCTTTATATCGAAGATAACCCGACTAACCAGCGGCTTATGGAAGATATCATCGAGGAAATTGCAGAGCTTCAGCTAGTGACCGCTTCGAGCGCCGAAATCGGTTTAGAGATGATGCGCCAATCACCTCCCGACGTGGTATTAATGGATATACATCTGCCCGGAATGAATGGCTTTCAGGCGCTGGATATCATCCAAAAAGATAAGCAGTTACGCGGTATTCATATTATTGCGCTATCGTCCAACGCAATGGAGCGTGATATTAAAAACGGTCTGGCTGCAGGCTTTGATGCTTATCTTACCAAGCCTTTGGATATTAATAGGCTTGCGAGCACCCTTAACAAGTTCATTGATTTAACGTCAGAGGAAGCGCCATGAACCTAGTCGGCAAACATGTGCTGGTAGTGGACGATAATCCTACTAACGTTGAGCTGCTACTGGACCTGTTAGACGATCATGGTTTTACCCAGGTACACGGAATTAGCGACCCACGTCAGGTCCTTGCCCATTGTCAGCAGCAAAAGCCCGACTTGATACTGTTGGATATTCGCATGCCGTTTTTGAACGGCTACGACCTTATGACATTGCTGCAGAATCAATTTTCGCGCCAGATTCCACCCATTATCGTACTCACCGCACAAATTGACGACGCCACCCGTTATCGCGCCCTGAGTATGGGCGCGCGCGACTTCATTACTAAACCCTTTAATCATAGTGAAGTGCTTCAGCGTATTCGCAATGCGCTCAGCCTTGAGCACCGCTACCAGGTACGCGACCAACAGGCAGAAACGCTTGAGCGCATG
This sequence comes from Halomonas sp., assembly GCF_017983445.1. Lineage (GTDB taxonomy): Bacteria > Pseudomonadota > Gammaproteobacteria > Pseudomonadales > Halomonadaceae > Vreelandella. The sequence goes on along the minus strand of NZ_JAGOBJ010000001.1, from coordinate 319,614 downwards.
GTGGCCAGGCGTACCCAGGAGCTTGATCGTCAGTCACGCACCGACCCCATCACCCAACTGCCTAATCGGCGCGGCTTGATGCAAGCGCTTAAGGAATCCACGCTAAAGGCCTCGGGCACAGGGCTTTTATTTATTGCCCTGGATGATTTGGATAATGTGGTACGCCTGCATGGCTACACCGTCGCCGACCAATTGATTGAACATACCAGCCAGCAGCTTTCTGCACATTTGAACAATGTTGGTCTATTGGGCTTATGGGGCGGAAGCGAGCTTCTGGTCATCACCCCGATCAGCGATCAAGATGAGCTTGAACAGCTAGGTGCACGGCTACTCAGCACCTTTGAGCAGGATCAGACGCTGGGCGATTTACTCTTGCCGCTGGATGCGCGCATTGGGATCAGTTGGGCAAGCGGACGCTTTGATATCGAGCGGCTGGTGCATATGGCAGCGTTAGCATTGCCGCACAGAGGCAGCAATCTGCGTATGCAGCGCTATCAGGAAACGCTGGAAATACAGCAGCGCCACCGGCTCAACCTTCAGCAAGCCATCCGTGGCGCTCCTCAGCGTGGCGAGATGTCGCTGGCCTTTCAGCCTAAAATCTCGTTGGCGACCCAACAGATTCTCGGCGCAGAAGCCCTGTTGCGCTGGCATCATCCTGAGCTTGGACACATTTCGCCGGGAGACTTCATTCCTTTGGCGGAAGCCAGCGGAGATATTCTGGCGATTGGCGAATGGGTGCTTGAAGAAACCATGCAGCAAATCGTGGCCTGGCGACAGCAGGGGCTGCTCGATGACCATTTCCATATTGCGGTCAATGTGGCGGCACGCCAGCTAACGCGCAAGGACTTCGCCCAAAAACTGCTGAACAGACTCGCGGCATATGATATTCCAGAGCGTTTTCTGGCACTGGAAGTGACTGAGTCAGGCTTGATGAGTGATATGCAAAATGCCCGTCTTCAGCTAGCTCAGCTCGCCAGAATGAACGTGGCCGTGGCTATTGACGACTTCGGCACCGGCCACTCATCGCTCGCCTATGTCAAAACGCTACCCTTTTCGACATTAAAGATTGATCGCGCGTTTGTGATGGATATTGAAAAAAATGCCGTGGACCGCCAGCTTGCCGTTATGATTACTCAGTTGGCACATGCGGTGGGCTGCGACGTGGTAGCAGAAGGTATCGAAACCGCCTCACAGGCGGCCTACCTGCGCTCTATCGGGTGTGAGGCCGCGCAAGGCTATTTTTATGCCCGCCCATTGCCTGCTGATGACTTTGTTGCCTGGTGTAACAATTGGGTTCCACAGTCTACGCCACTCACTACACGGAGCTTGTTTCATGGCGCATGATTTGCTTAATCGCTTACGCGAACGCTTAGAAGATTTAAATCGCTCCGAGCGCAAGGTCGCTAATGTGATTTTAGAAGATCCGGCCGCGGCAACCAGCTTAAGCATCGCAAGCCTTGCTCAGGCGGCCTGCGTCAGTGAGCCTACCGTGAATCGGTTTTGCCGCAACTTTGGCGCCAAGGGCTACCCGGATTTTAAAATCAAACTGGCCCAAAGCCTGGCTGGCGGTACTCCCTATGTGACTCGTGCGGTAGAGCCCGGTGATACGGCCGCTCAGTACACACATAAGATTTTTGGCGCAACGATTGCAGCACTGGATGAAGCGCAGCGTGACATCGACATTTCAGCCGTTGAGCGCATGGTTGACTACCTGACCCAAGCAAAACAGATTCATTTTTTCGGCTTGGGCGCGTCAGGGGCTGTCGCGCAGGATGCCCAGCATAAGTTTTTCCGCTTCAACCTGCCGGTGATGGCTTATGCCGATGTACTCATGCAGCGCATGGTGGCGGCATCCTGCCATACTGGGGACGTGGTGGTGATTATCTCCTACACTGGGCGCACCCGCGAGCTGGTCGACATCGCGCGCGTGGCGCGTGAAGCCGGAGCGGTAGTGCTGGGAATCACCGCGCCAGACTCACCGCTGGGTGCAGAGTGCAGCGCCACCCTTGATGTGGCGACGCCAGAAGACACCGACCACTATATGCCGATGACATCCAGAGTCATTCAGCTAACGCTAATTGACGCGCTAGCCACCGGAGTCACGCTACGCCGCGGCGAGGATTTTCTCCCGCACCTGAAGAAAATCAAGGATAGCCTGCGTGACACCCGCTTTCCGCTAGATTCGCCCAGCCAATAGCGCTCAGGCCGAAACAGCAGTCGTTACGCTAATTTCCACTTTTAACTCGTCGGCAGGCATCGGAGCGCATACGCAGGTGCGAGCCGGCGCATAGCCTTCAGGTACCCAGGCGTCCCAGACGTCATTCATGGCGGCGAAATCACTGCCATCCTTGAGATAAATCGTGGCACTGAGTAGCTCCTCGCGGCTGGAACCAATCTCTTTTAACAGCGCATCGACGCGAGCCAGCATGCTTTGTGTCTGCGCAGCAATATCGCCATGGCGCGCTTCAGGCCCGGCCACCTGACCACATAAATAGGCAACGCCCTGATGAATAACGGCGCGGCTCATACGGGCTTTGGTATCGTGACGTTTGATAGACATAGAAGACTCCACTGCATATGGGTAAAAAGACAGTGTAAACGGCTATCTAGCCGCTGACCACGCTTTCATGCTCAGCGCTCGCTGGGCACGGGTCGATGCTCGAAAACCCGGCGAAGCACAAAGCTTGTATGCGCACCGGTAACCCCTTCAATACGGTTAATCACATGCAGCAGCAGGTGCTGATAGTCATCCATATCGCGCACCAGAATTTTTAACTGAAAGTCGGCGGCCTGCCCGGTAATAATCAAACACTCAATGACGTTGGGAATTTGTCGAATATGGTGCTCAAAGTTCTCAAATCGCTCTGAGGTATGTTGATCCATTGCAATGTGCAGCAACACCATCAGTTGATACCCGAGTTGGCGGGCGTCTACTTCAGCGCGATACTGCATAATCAAGCCGTGCTCTTCCAACGCGCGAACCCGACGCAAACAGGGCGACGCCGAAAGGCCAATCCGGTCAGCAAGCTCCTGATTACTGATTCGCCCCTCCTGCTGGAGGATAGTCAAAATCTGTCGATCAAAGCGATCAAGTGCCAATGGCGTTACCGACATAATAAGCAGCCTCTGCTAATAATTTTCAATTTATTAAAACATACTGCCAATTAATGCCATTTTTATCTATTTTTCGCAATAACCTGGCGCCAAAAACCCGTTACACTATTCATACTGTCAAAAGCAGTTAACGGTTGCGTGCAATACTCTGCACCAAAAGTACTCGGAATCATGAGTCTGCACCGATGAATGTGTGTCAATGAATCAAGGCCTACGCCACAAGCGGCCTGTTTTCCAAGTCATTAATCCCTTAGGAATCTCATCATGTCTGCTTTCGATCATCGTAAATACCGCCCAGCACCGCGCGTTCCTGCGTTTAACCGTCAATGGCCTGACCGTGACCTCGATCGTGCGCCGATCTGGGTAAGTGAAGACCTACGCGATGGTAACCAGGCGCTGCTTGAGCCGATGACCGTTGAGCAGAAGAAACGCTTCTGGCATCAGATCGTCAAGGTGGGCATCAAAGAAGTCATGGTGGGGTTTCCTTCAGCCAGCCAGCCCGATTTTGATTTTGTCCGCTGGCTGATTGAAGAAAACCAGATTCCGGATGATGTCACCATTGCCGTGCTGGTACAGTGCCGCGAGCACCTGATCGAAAAGACCTTTGATTCGCTGGTGGGTGCCAAGCGCGCCATTATCCACCTGTATAATTCGACCTCGACGATCCAGCGCGAGCGCGTATTTGAAATGGACCGCGACGGTATCACTCAGATCGCCGTTCAGGGCGCGACCTGGGTCAAGCAGCATGCCGAGCGCTATCCAGATGTCGCCTGGCGTTTCCAGTACTCGCCGGAAAGCTTTTCCAGCACTGAAATCGACTTCTCACTGGCTATCTGCGAAGCGGTTATGGACGTTTGGCAGCCAACCCCCGAGAACAAATGCATTCTCAACCTGCCCACCACGGTCGAAGTGGCAGGCCCTCATCACCATGCCGATCAGATCGAATACTTCTGCCAGCATATCAGCCGTCGCGATAGCGTGATTATCTCGGTACATACCCATAACGACCGGGGCGGTGCCGTGGCCTCCGCAGAGCTTGCCTTACTTGCTGGCGCTGACCGCGTGGAAGGTACGCTTTTAGGCAACGGCGAGCGTACCGGCAATATGGATATTGTAACGCTGGCCATGAACCTGTATAGCCAGGGCATTGATCCCAAGCTTGACCTTTCCAACCCCGATGAAATCATCCAGGTGGTAAACGAGTGCACCGGGATCGCCATGCACCCGCGTCACCCGTGGGTAGGTGAAATGGTGTATACCGCGTTTTCCGGCAGCCATCAGGATGCGATTCGCAAATCCTTGAAACACCAGAAGGCTGATGAGCCTTGGCAAGTGGCTTATCTGCCGATTGACCCTCACGATATTGGTCGTGATTATCAAGCGGTCATTCGGGTTAACAGCCAATCCGGCAAGGGCGGCATGGCCTTCCTGCTTGAGCGTGACTACGGCATCAACCTGCCACGCTGGATGATGCTGGCGCTTGCCCCGTATGTGCAAAAAGAGAGCGAAGATCGCGCCAGCGAGCTTTCAAGCGAGATGGTTCGCCAGGTGATGTTCGATAACTTCACTCAGGAAACGCCACTGTCACTGGCGGATTACCAGCTTTCCAAAGGCCAGCGCGAAGGCCTTGAAGTGACCCTGTGGCAAGGCAGTGAAACGCTGCGTTTGGCAGGCTCAGGTAATGGTGCCATGTCCGCGTTTACCGACGCCTGGCAGAAACACTCAGGCGCCAGCATCGGTATTATCGATTACAGCGAACATTCGCTAGGCGGCGACAGCGAAGCCAATGCCATTGCCTTCGTTCAGCTCAACATAGACGGTCAGCGGATCTGTGCTTTTGCTGAAGATAGCGATACCGTGAGTGCTTCATTGAAAGCGCTGATTTCAGGTATCAATTTAGCGGCGAAGACCACTGACAAGAACGCTCAACATCCCACCGAAAGCGCGCTTACGGTCTAGTTGCTTCAGCGCCTGTGCTAGAATTAGCCGCCTACCCATTAGGCGGCTAAAACACATACATGGGGCACGAAGTAGCAGGTATATTGCTGGTCGCACTTGGCGGCGCGCTCGGAGGAATGGCCCGGTTCGCCATCTCCAACGTTATGGCCCGCCTGTCAGGCAAAGCGTTTCCCTGGGGAACCCTTGCGGTCAATGCAAGCGGCGCCTTTCTGGCGGGATGGCTGTTCGGCAGTCTAGGCCTGCCCAGCGGTCCTAGCGCTTTATGGCTTTTCACGATCGTCGGCTTACTGGGCGGCTATACCACGGTTTCCTCGTTCAGCCTGCAGACCCTTGAGCTCTGGCAAAGTGGCCAGGCGGGACGTGCCGCATTCAATATAAGCGCCACACTGCTACTGGGTATAAGCATGGTAGCGCTAGGCTGGCTATCGTCAGGAGGCCACGCATGAACGCCTGGAAAACCTACCTGGCCGTGGGGCTGGGCAGCGGTTTTGGCAGTAGTTTGCGCTATGCTGTTTCGCTCATTTCCCAGGCAGTGCTTGGCAGCTATTTCCCTTGGGGTACGCTAATTGTGAATGTGGTGGGCTCTGGCCTGATTGGATGGATAGCGGCGATGGCGCTGCGCGTCCCCCACGGTAAACTTGCCCATTGGCATCCGTTTCTGGTTGCGGGCTTTTGTGGCGGCTTTACCACCTTTTCGGTGTTTAGCCTGGAAATTCTGCACTTCATTAACCGTGGCCAGACATGGCTGGGGCTTTTATACGTGGGGGTAAGTCTACCGCTGTGGCTATTGGCAGCCATGGCAGGCGAACGCCTGGCGCGTCCCTACGATCCGCTACCCCGCTAAAGAGTCATGTCATGCGCGAACAGTTAGAAAAACACCAGTGCTGGCTATATCTGGGATGCATCGGTTTGGGAGTGACAGCGGGCGTACTCATCCCCGCCCTTGCTCAAACGCTAGAACAACTGCTGTGGCCGATACTGGGCCTGCTGCTTTACACCACGTTTACCCAAATCCCCCTGCTGAGTGTCGCCCGCAGCGTTACCGACAGACGCTTTATGGCGGCGCTTCTTGTGGGAAATTTTATCGTCATTCCGGCTTTTTTAGCCCTTTGCGTACTTTGGCTGCCGCTTTCCCCAGCGGTATTGGCCGGGGTGCTGCTGGTTCTGCTGGTGCCCTGTACCGACTGGTTTATCAGTTTTACCCACCTGGGTAAGGGCAATGCATCCCAGGCTGTTGCCGCCGCCCCGCTTCTGCTGCTGGTACAAATACTCGCCCTGCCCGTTTATCTATGGCTTTTTCTAGGCGCTACGTGGTTTCAACTGACGCTTTCTACATCGCTACTTAGCGCCTTTGCAGGCCTTATTCTACTGCCCCTGGCGTTGGCCGGGCTGACCGAATACGCCGGCACTCGGCAACCTCGTATCAAGAAGGCCACGCACCCTCTAGGAATACTGCCCGTGCCGTTGCTTGCGCTGGTGGTCTTTATCATCGCGGCTTCCCAGATCAATAACCTCAACGGGCTTTATCAGGTGATGGCCCAGGTGGTGCTTATCTTTATAGGTTTTCTGGTGTTTGCAGGATGGCTAGGGAAGCTATTGGGCAAGCTGTTCAGGTTACCTGTTGCCAGTGCCAGAACGCTGGCCTTCAGTTTTGGTACGCGCAATTCGTTTGTGATGCTGCCCATCGCCCTCACCCTGCCTGACGCGTGGCAGGCGGCGGTCGTGGTGATTGTATTTCAGTCGCTGGTCGAGCTTTTCGGAATGATTGTTTACCTGCGCTGGGTGCCCGGCGTGCTGCTACCTGACCACACATAAACGCAAAAGCCGCCCCGTCAACTGACCCCATAAACTTGGACAGTTAGCCAGGCGGCTTTTCTCAGCACTTTGAATGCCGATCAGCGCAGGATCAATACCGGTATTTGACTACCGCGTAGCATGGTGGTGGTGGTGCTTCCAATCAACAGGTGGCGGATACGTGAATGCCCATAAGCCCCCATCACCAGCAGGTCGATATCATGCTGAGCAGCATAGGTCTGGAGCGCTTCATCTACCTTTCCAGAGCTGATACGACCCACCACCTTATGGCCTGCATTACGCAGCGTGCCCAGCGCCCAGCCAAGCTCCAGGTGATGCTCGGCGGTGTCTGCCCCAACAACCAACACATGACAATCAATGCCTTTAAACAGCGATGAACGAGCCAGCATTTCCACTCCTTTACGAATGGTTTTGCTGCCATCGAAAGCGATCATTATCTTTTCTGGACGCTTGAAGACTGACGGTACCATGAGGATAGGACGGTGCATTTCGTGCACGACACGTTCCAGGTTCGCGCCTAAATGATCACTGGCCCGGTGGGCGGTTTCGCCACGTTTACCCATTACCAGCAGGCGAACGTCTTCTTCGATACTGACCAGCGTATCCACCAATGTGCCGTTCAACTGACGCGTAAGCGGATCGGTCACGTCATGATCAACGGCCCGCTTCTGGGCGGCCTCCAGCATTAACCGGCCCTGCTCCCGATTCACCTTGGCACGCTGTTCGTCCAACGAGGAGAGTTCTTCCATCAGGTGCTCACGGGCGCCAAAATGCAGGCTACCTGACAGATTCTGCTCGCCCGGCACGGCCGAATGGTTATCCACCACATGTACAAAAGTCAGCGGCGCACCTAAAGCAAGACTAGCCCAGGCGGCGTAATCGCATACACCTTCTGAAAACCGGGAGCCGTCTATCGCGGCGATTACGTGCTCAGTCATGCTGCTCTCCTTACCGGATATCAAATCAGTGGCCACCCATCAGCTTTTCAACCGCTTTGGGATCGTTATGCACCGCGTAGCGGTCGACTACCGTAGCGCTGGCTTCGCTTAACCCCACCAGCTCAACCTCAGTCCCTTCGCGGCGAAACTTGATCACCACGCGATCAAGGGACTGCACGGCAGTCACATCCCAAAAGTGCGCCCTGGACAAGTTGATTATGACCTTATCGAGGCTCTCCTTGAAATCAAAGGCGGCCATAAAGCGCTGAGAAGAAGCAAAAAACACCTGCCCCATCACCTGATACTCGCGCTCTTTACCTGCCTTAACTTCAGTAGAGCTGATAACCATGATGTTGCCCACTTTATTAGCAAAGAACAGGGCTGCGAGCAGCACACCTACGAATACCCCAATTGCCAGGTTATGCGTACCTACCGTTACAGCAACGGTCGCCAACATGACAATATTGGTGCTTAAAGGGTGTTTTTTCATATCTCGAATCGATTCCCAGCTAAAGGTGCCGATCGATACCATGATCATAACTGCTACCAGCGCCGCCATGGGAATCTGGGATACCCAGTCAGCCAGAAACACCACCATCAACAGCAGTACAACGCCTGCAATCAATGTAGAAAGACGCGTACGGCCACCGGATTTAATATTGATCACTGACTGACCGATCATCGCACAGCCCGCCATACCGCCCATCAGGCCCGCACCAATATTGGCGATTCCCTGACCTTTGCACTCACGGTTTTTATCGCTGGGCGTATCGGTCAGATCATCGACAATGGTCGCGGTCATCATTGATTCCAAAAGACCCACGACGCAGAGCATCAACGCGTAAGGCAAAATGATCATCAGCGTTTCAAGGTCAAGCGGAACATCTGGCCACAGAAACACCGGCAGCGTATCTGGAAGCTCGCCCATATCACCCACGCTGCGAATATCCATACCGCTCACCATATACACAATAGTCAGCACTACAATGCACACCAGCGGCGAAGGCAGCGACTTACCGATCACCGGTAGATAGGGGAACAGATAGATAATGCCTAACCCAGTCAGCGTCATAACGTACACATGCCAGGTCACGTTGGTCAGTTCAGGCAGTTGCGCCATGAAAATCAGAATGGCGAGTGCGTTCACGAATCCGGTAACCACTGAGCGCGACACAAAGCGCATCAACTCTGCGAGCTTTAAATACCCAGCAATAATCTGGAACACCCCGGTTAATAAGGTGGCGGCCAACAGATATTCAAGGCCGTGCTCGCGCACCAGAGTGACCATTAAAAGCGCCATGGCACCTGTCGCCGCGGAAATCATCCCGGGGCGTCCGCCGGTAAAAGCAATGACGACGGCAATACAGAACGACGCATAAAGACCCACCTTCGGGTCGACACCGGCGATAATCGAGAACGCAATGGCTTCGGGGATAAGCGCTAACGCCACTACCAGCCCCGAAAGCGTGTCACCTTTAATATTGGAAAACCACTCATGCTTGCTGAAAAGTGCCATTCAGGGAGTCCATAGTTACGGATTAAAAAAGACGCGCCAACACCGCCGCAGAGGGCCAGATGTCACGTCATTGGAATCAGATGGTATGAGTCAGACTACATAATGAAAACGCCAGGAGCGTTAGTAGCCAAATAATGGCAATAGAATGCCGTAACGCCGTAAAAGCGCTTACGCGCCATGACGTTTATAAAGAAGGGAATTACCTAGGGTGGAGTCATCAACCCAGCGGTTAATAATACAGAGGTTGCCAATGAGCATTTCATTGCGCGTATGCCTTGCCATGATATTTTTGCGAAATGCCCCGCCATTGCGGACTAAACGGCAGAGCAGGCCCAGAGTTTACCAGCACGCTATTCTTTCTGCACCCCAACACACTGGATGTCTCATTAAACTTCTGAATACTTAGCGCGTAAAGCGCAATCAATACACCTGGTCAACGATATCAACCAGCAGCGTCTCATTTCAGTGATCAAGGTGACTCGCAAAGGGTCTGAGCGCATTGTGCGCTATGCGTTTGAGCTGGCGAAGCACCAGGGCCGCAAAAAAGTCACCGCCGTCCATAAAGCCAATATAATCAAAACCAGTTAAGGCCTGTTTCTTGACGTGGCGCGCTAAGTCGCCAAAGAGTATCCCGAACTCGAATTTCAGGAAATGATCGTTGATAACGCCTGTATGCAGCTGGTGATGAACCCGTATCAGTTTGATGTGGTAGTCACCACGAACCTGTTCGGCGATATTCTTTCGGATCCTTGTGCAGGGTTAGTAGGCGGTCTGGGTCTGGCCCCCGGAGCGAACATTGGTGAAAAAGCCGCGATCTTTGAAGCGGTACCCGGCTCAGCACCGGATATTGCCGGTAAAATGCTTGCCACCCCCTGCGCCCTGCTGCTGGCGGGCACGCAGATGCTTGACCACTTGGGCATGGGCACTAAAGCGGCAACAATTCGTCAGGGCATCCGTGAAGTACTCGAAACGCGCCGTGCGATGGTAACTCCCGATATGGGTGGAACAGGGACCACCGATACGTTCGCCCACGCTTTAGTAGAATACATTCAGGCTTAAAAACGTAAGATCAGAATAAATCGGCGCCCTTCACCAGTAAGGGCGCTTTTTTTTATGCTCGTGCATTTCAAATAGCCCTCATTCACACAAAGAAGCACGATCTTTTTCATGCATTCTATTCAATCGTTTGAATAAAGATATTAATAAAAATTAGCTTTATTGTGATCAACTAATTCCAATTTGTAACATCGTGTACTTAAATCAGGTGTATTTAGCGAGTGCATTTAGTACAAAGTCATACTACTCTCTTTAAAATTATACTAACCCTGTACAATGAGCATCCCCACTAATGCTAACTTTACACTCCCAGTCACATTTACGCGCTGCTGTTCAACAGCACACCGCGTTCATTACCTTTACGCCAGCGGGCTATATCAAAACGGCAAGCCCGCTATTCTTAGATCTCATGGGTTATACCCTTGATGACATACGCGATAAGCATCACCGCATGTTCTGCAGCCAGGCTGAAGCCCAGGCGCCTGAGTATCAGGCGTTCTGGCAAGCGCTGGCAGCCGGTGAAAGCCAACGGGGTACGTTTCAGCGCTTTAACGCTCAAGGCGATGAAGTGTGGCTGGAAGCCACCTATCTGCCGATTTGTGACCGTCGCGGGCGTGTTCTTGAGATCGTCAAACTGGCCAACGACATCACCGATGCCCACCTGCAGGCTGAGCGCAAGAACGCCGTTCTTCAGGCACTGAATAGCTCAATGGCGGTCATTGAATTCACCCCCGAGGGCAATGTTCTCAATGCCAACAAAAATTTTGAAAGCACGCTGGGCTACCGCAATGAGCAAATTGTCGGGATGCATCATCAATGCTTCTGCCCCGAAGACTTTTATAAAAAACACCCGCATTTTTGGCAGTCCTTATCCCAGGGCGAACTTATGCAGGGCAAATTTGAGCGTATTGATGCACAGGGGAAAAGCGTCTGGCTAGAAGCCACCTATAACCCTATTTTTGACTCAAACGGCAAAGTATTCAAAGTGGTCAAATTTGCCACCGACATCACTCGCGCTGTTGAAGAAGCGGAAGCGACCAAACAGGCAGTTTCCTCAGCGCAAAGCACCTCCACCCAGACAGAACAAATCGCCCAAAGCGGCCTGAATCATTTACAGCGAGTCATGCGTGATACAGACCAGGCGGCCCAAACCATAGCGGAAGCCCAACGGCTGATCGAAGCCCTGAACCAACAGGCCAAAAGCATCAATAGCATCACGGCATCAATTGCCCGCATTGCCAATCAAACCAATTTGCTATCACTGAATGCCGCTGTAGAAGCTGCCCGGGCTGGTGAACAGGGCCGCGGTTTTGCCGTGGTTGCCAACGAGGTACGCCAGTTGGCGAAAGGCTCAAGTAATGCGGTAACCGAGATTACTCAACTGCTTAAAGAAAATACGGCGTTAGTAATGAAAACCACCGAGGCCATGCAGGAAGTCGTTGAACAGGGTAAATCAAGCCAGGCAAGCGTTGGGGAAATCGAGATTATCGTTAACGAGATTCTATTAGGCGCGCGCAACGTATCGACCACGGTTGAACAGCTGGCGTTAGAAGCTTCGTAAGCGTTATCGCACGCTATTAAAAAAGCCCCAAGGCTTTGAGAACCTCAGGGCTTTTATAGATCAGCAATAGCTTTGCGCTTATTTAAGTGACGTTTTACGCAGGTAAGGCAGTACAGCTTCAAACTCACCAAATTTCTGCTTGGCGTCAGCATCTGAGACACTTGGTGGAATAATCACATCCTGACCGACGGTCCAATCAGCGGGTGTGGCAATACCGTGTTTAACGGTTGCCTGAAGTGCATCAAGGGCACGCACAATTTCTGCAAAGTTGCGCCCTACCGTCATGGGATAGGTCATGGAAAGCTTGAGCTGCTTATCCGGCCCAATGATGAATACTGAACGTACCGTGGCGCTGTCGGCAGGCGTGCGGCCATCCGGCAGGTAGGCATCTTCCGGCAACATGTCAAAAAGCTTTGAAACCTTGAGACCTTCGTCCGCAATGATCGGAAAGTCAACGTCGCTGCCACTGTACTTCGTAATGTCGCCCGCCCAACGCTTGTGATCTTCAACGCCATCTACCGACACGCCAATCACTTTCGTACCGCGTTTTTTCCATTCGGCGCTTAGCGTGGCCACGGCACCAAATTCAGTGGTGCAGACTGGCGTAAAGTCTTTGGGGTGAGAAAACAGAATGGCCCAGCTGTCGCCAATCCACTCATGGAACTGGATAGGCCCTTGGCTGGTTTGGGCTTCAAAATCGGGAACGACCGCATTGATACGTAATGACATAGTGCCTCCTTCGCGGGTGATTAATGTTTTTTAATACCTTAAACCACCTATAGATAATTCACTATAGAACATTTAGTGCTAAGACTACGAATATTCTCCCAACGTTCGTTCGTTTTTTCACGATAGGACGTATGGATCTATTGAGCCATCCATACGTCCTGCGATCTAAACCGTAGAGCTGGGGCCTTTATGCTTTATGCGTGTCAGCCAGCGCTGCTTGGCGTGATGCCTTAAATTGGCGACGCTATCGGTTTCATCAATGATGTCCTGGCCTAGAATGGTTTCAATGATATCTTCAAGCGTAATAAGGCCAACAAAGGTGCCATGCTCGTCATACACCACGCGCATGTGTAGATGATCCTTGAGCATTGAAGCAAACACATGCTCTATATTATTGGCGATATCGACACTGCCAATGGGGTGCATAAGCTCGCGCATGGTTTTAGCATCATCGGCGTGATACATGTCGGCTTTATGCACATAGCCAAAGGCCATTTCGCCGTTATCCATAACCGGAAAACGCGTAAACGGCGCCTTGCCATACTGCTGATCAAACGTCTCGACGTCCATGTTAGGTGGTACTGTGACGCACACTGTTCTTGGTGTCATGGCCTGGCTTACGGCAATTTCATGCAGGTTGAGCATATTGATGATGGTGCGTGACTCATCGGCATCCAACACTTTCTCTTCAAGCCCTACGCGCGCCAGCACCTTGATTTCATCGCGCAGATCGACATCATGCTCTGACGTGCCGAGCCGGCGCGTAATCTGCTCCGACATCCAGATAAAGGGTAGCAACCCCACGATCATCGGCTTTAGTAAACGCGGCAGAAACGGTGCCAGGCCGCGCCAGTAGGTGGCGCCAATCGTCTTGGGGATAATTTCAGAAAGCACCAGAATCAGCATCGTCATGACAGCAGAAACGATGGCAATGGAGGCTTCGCCAAATACCACTGCCGCTTGTGCCCCCACTGCCGTTGCACCAACGGTATGAGCAATTGTATTAAGCGTCAGTATCGCCGCCAGTGGCCGGTCAATGCTGGTTTTAAGCTGGCTAAGCGAGGCGTGTAGCTTGGGCTTCTCTTCTTTTAGCTTGGCGATATAGCTTGGCGTAATGGAAAGCAAGGCCGCTTCAAGGATGGAACATAAAAAAGATAGTGCGATAGAAAGCGTGGCAATCGTGATGAGCAGGAACATGAGCGCCTGAGGTGAGGGGTTATAGCGTGTTTATAGGAGCAAATATGGGTAACTGTCAATAGACCTCAATAGGCATTTTCTGGTCTGGACGAGGGCAAGAATTTGTAAACACTTGCGTTGATAGATTTTAAGGGACTAACGGCATCCCGAAAATAGTTGTGGGTTATCTTGCCTATCTTCTTAATGCTATAACATAACTATAAAGTTTGATAACCGACTATATCCCTATTTGACGAGGCTAACCCATGATAGCTGCCGTCTCTTCGACCGCTCTACTTCCTATTCATGTCGCACAGGGTACGCATATCAGCGTGCTGCCACGCATTTTGAGAACGATATCAATATCGCCGTGATACAACGCCGCTTACCTGCCAACACTGCATTAAGTGTCGCAGCGCAATGTCAGACAGAGCGCCCTTGGCAATTTTCCTGGCTAGGTGCGCCGCACCCTGAACGGCCCGAAATAGTGCTCAATCATGATGCTGTCAAAACGCTCACAGCAGGCGATATTGCGCTTATTAAAGGCAGCGGTTGGGAAGGTAGCGAGCATAGTGCGTTAGTGCACCGCAGTCCTTCGTTAATTAATGGACCAAAACGGCTGCTTTTAACCATCGACTCCGCTTAAACGATTCTTTCAATTAGCCGCTATTAGTTAACTCAATAGCGGCTACTTCAATCTCCAGCACTGCTTGAAAATCGTGTTTACCCATCACGCTTGCCATCATCTTCATACAGCCTTATATTCAAAATAAGCCATTATAATTAGAATAGTACTTACGGCTTCCCTGCCTCTCTCTTATTAGCTGCTTATTAATATAAAAGGCAAAAAATGCACATAAGCTTTTTTCATGCCCCCCTATACCCCGCGTTAAAGCGTCATACGTCGTGCATTCGTTTTACGCCACAAGGCATTATCAAGGATGCTAGCCCGCGATTTCTTGAGGCAATGGGCTACCGGCTGGAAGATATCAAGGGTAAGCATCACCGCATATTCTGCGACGATCAGGAAGTCAATAGCACTGAGTATCAGCAGTTCTGGAGCTCTCTAGCGGCAGGCGATAGTCATCAGGGCCATTTTTGTCGCGTGCGCGCCGATGCCCAGGAGGTTTGGTTAGAAGCGACTTACGTGCCCGTGCGGAATTATAGAGGTCATGTAAAAGAAATTCTTAAAGTGGCAAACGACGTTTCCCAGCGCCACCATGAGTCCCAGCGCCAAAAGGCGGTATTAAAGGCGCTCAACGATTCCATGGCCGTGATTGAATTCTCCCCGCAGGGGCAGATACTTGAGGCTAATAAAAACTTTGAGGCCGCGATGGGCTATAAACAAAAAGATATTATTGGCCAACATCATCGTATGTTTTGCCCGCCTGACTTCTATCGTAAAAATCCCAATTTTTGGGAGCGCTTAGCGCAAGGAGACTTCACCAAAGGCCGCTTTGAGCGTATCACCAAGAGTGGTAAAAGCATCTGGCTGGAAGCCACTTATAATCCGGTTAAAGATGAAGAAGGTAATGTCACAGAGGTGGTGAAGTTCGCGGCAGATATTACCCAGCTGGTTGAAAAAGCCAACACTACGACAGGAACGATTGGTTCTGCCCAAACCAGTACATCGCAAATTGAACGCACCGCCAGAGACAGTCTCGACCATCTAGACGAGATGGTAAAAGGTTCTGAACAAGCCGCCCAGACCTTGGCTCAGGCGCAGGAACTTATCGAGGCACTTCATAAGCAATCGCAGAGCATTCATACGATTACCACCTCCATTGCTAAAATCGCCAGTCAAACCAACCTGCTCTCGCTAAATGCCGCCGTGGAAGCCGCCCGCGCCGGTGAACAGGGGCGCGGCTTTGCCGTAGTCGCTAACGAAGTACGTCAGCTAGCGAAAGGTTCAAGTGAAGCAGTAGCGCAAATTTCTCAGGTGCTCAAAGACAACAGTAGTCTTGTCGAGCGCACAACCGAGGCCATGCAGCAGGTCATTCAACAAAGCAAAGCCAGCCAATCATCGCGTTAGCGACATTGATGCAATTGTGAACAAGATCCTCCACGATGCCCAGAACGTTGCCCGCTCCATTGAACAACTGGCCGCCGATACGCGGCTGTAGTGAAAACCAAAGCGTCCAGTAAGACCTACCGCATTGCGACCAGGCGCTAATCCTCAATAAAAACGCCCCCACGAAGGAGGCGTTTTGGGTTTACTCAGGTACTCATCAAGCAAACACTTCTGTCCACTCGCTGCGCTTGGCAAGCAGGTTACGGGCCAGTTCCTGGGCACCTTCCAGGCTGTGGCTCGCGGCCCAGCCGCACTGCATTTCGTTGCAGGCAGGTACTTCAGTGGCGACCAGGACGTCGTTCAGCGTTTGTTCGATGATGGTTAGCACATCGTCGTAGTTATCGTGGTTGATCATCGCAATGTAGAAGCCGGTTTGGCAGCCCATGGGGCTGATGTCGACGACTTTATCGGTATGATTGCGCGATAGCTCGGCCATCAGATGTTCAAGAGAATGCAGCGCAGGCATCTCCATGTGTTCTTTGTTCGGCTGGCAGATACGCAGATCGTATTTATGGATCTGGTCGCCGTTCTGGCCCTGCTTGATATCAGCCAGACGCACGTAAGGCGCTTTTACCTTGGTATGGTCCAGGTTAAAGCTTTCGACGTTCATCTTCTTTTCGGTCATGTTTACTCCGCGTCTAACAGTGTCGTGGGCCCAGTCAATGTGCTGGGTTTATACCTTGGGCGCATCAAAATTAAGGGGCTCATCGGTATACACGCACACATTGGCATCTTCAATATCGCCATCGGGTGATTCAACGTGCTCAGCAAAGAAGTCCTGAATCTCTTTACGCTGACAGTGCGCTTCAAACTCTTCACGGCTGGCCCAGATTTCATGGAATACAATCGGGTAACCGGTGCCTTGGGCGAAGGGGTTGTCGATCTGGCGCGTCACCGTGTAGTGAATGCACGCATCTTCACGGTGAGTGTTGGGCTCCAGACCCTGAAGCGCTTTGAACACCGCTTCTTCCTTGCCCGGCTTGGGTTTGAAACCTGCAACACAGTAAATTTTCTCTGACATGATCGCATCCTAAGTCGTTACGTGTGGCCTATTATGCGGCCTCAAGGTCGGGATACCAACCTAACCGATCAGTCGCGTTGCCAGCGTTTCCAAATCAGGCACCGTCATATCCGGCTCAATTCCCCATGGATCAAAAGGCGCATCAGAATGGCGCCGCACCCAGGCACTGCGAAGCCCTGCGTGGGTCGCGCCAATCACATCAAAGGGATTGCTGGAAATTAACCAGGTATGTTCGGGGCGCGTCTCCAACTGCGCTCGCAAATAAGTATATACAGCGGGATCCGGTTTAAAGCGCTTGATGTCATCTACGCTTACCACCGCATCCATATGGCTTCCTACCCCCGCCCGTGTCAAAAGCTTTGTGACCGCCTCGGCAGTGCCGTTGGAAAACGCTACGCAGCGAATACCTGCGTCACGCAGCTGATCGAGTGCAGGCACCACATCAGGGAAGGCAGGCAGCTCTGCATAAATAGCCATCAGGTGGTCGTGATCATTGTCGGAAAGACCCGCCTGTAGCGCACGATTGGTGAATACCAAGGCCTCTCGTGTGCATTCTGAAAAAGGCACATAGGCGCCCATCAAGCCATGGCGAAAACTGTACTCCAGCTGCTTCTCCCGCCAGCGCTTGGCAAACTCTCCAGCCCGGGATGCATCACTAAGCCGCCGTTCAAGCTCGGTAGTAACCCCTTGGGTATCAATCAGCGTGCCGTACACATCGAATGCCAATACCGGTTGCATAGTCACTCCTACATGTCCGTTGATCATGTGCTGTGTTCAGCATAGCTGCCCCAATCGAAAACAAAAACGCCGCTGCATACGCAGCGGCGTTTATCAGGTCAAAACCTCTCAATTAGATTGTAAAGGCGGCTTCCTGATGGCCTTTTTTCAGATCGCCTGAACGCGTAAGCTCATCGGTCACCCGGTCGATGGCACGTTTGGCACGGCCAATCATATCGTCGACTTCAGCGCGGTTAATGGTAAGCGGGGGCGCAAAGCCTAGGATATCGCCTTGGGGCATGGCACGAGCAATCAGGTTCTCTTCCATTGCTGCAGCCGCCACGCGCGGGCCAACTTTCAGTGCCGGGTCAAAATGCAGGCGCTGTGCTGCCTCAGGTGAGAATTCCAGTGCCGCCATTAAGCCAACACCGCGTACATCGCCAAGTAAAGGATGGCCTTCAAAATTGGCTTTCAGCTGCTGCTGGAAGTAGGCACCGGTTTCAGCCGCGTTACCTACCAGGTTTTCCCGCTCGATAATGTCCAGGTTGGCGATACCTGCCGCACAGCCCAGCGCATGGCCTGAGTAGGTCCAGCCATGGCCGATGGGGCCAAACTCGCCGGTGCCCTGCTCAAGTACCTGCCATACTTTCTCGCCCACAATGACGCCGGAAAGCGGCTGGTAAGCGCTGGTTAAACCTTTGGCAATCGTCACCAGGTCAGGCTTCATATTGTAGTGGTGGCTGCCAAAGTCCGAGCCGGTACGTCCAAAGCCACATACTACTTCATCGGCAATAAGGAGCACATCGTATCTGACAAGCACAGCCTGAATGGCGTCCCAGTAGCCTTCCGGCGGGGGGACGATACCGCCCGTACCCAAAACCGGCTCGCCGATAAATGCAGCCACCGTATCAGGGCCCTCTTCCAGAATCATCGCTTCGAGTTTTTCGGCACAGAAAGCAGAGAACTCAAGCTCGGTCATGCCGTGCTGCTCGGCGGCGCGCAGGTAGTAGTGCGGCGCTTCGGTATGGCGAATGGTATCAATCGGCAGATCGAAATGGTCGTGGAATGCCTTGAGCCCCGTCAGTGAACCGGACGCAATACCCGAACCGTGATAGCCGCGCATGCGTGAGATAACCTTTTTCTTCTGCGGACGGCCCAGCACGTTGTTGTAGTAACGCACGATTTTCAGTTGGGTTTCGTTAGCGTCGCTACCCGACATGCCGTAGTAGACCTTGGACATGTTCATGCCCGCAATTTTCAGGATACGCTCGGAAAGCGCAATCTGCGGCTCGTTCGAGTGGCCCACGTAGGTGTGGTAGTAAGACAGCTCCATTGCCTGCTTGTAGATCGCTTCGGCAATTTCCGTACGGCCATAGCCGATATTGACGCAGTAAAGGCCGGCAAAACCGTCGATAAATTCGCGGCCGTCCTTATCCACGATATTGATGCCCTTACCGCCAGTAATTACACGGCCCGGCGCATCGCCATGGGCGAAATCACGCAGATGGGTAGAGGCGTGAAAAGTGACTTTGCGGTCGCGTTTAATCAGATCCTGATGCTGGCTCATAACGTTCTCTCTGTACGATAAACCTTCCTACTGTTAGGAAAGTTTTATAATTAGTAACAACGTAAATTTTATGCAATCTGCGCCGCTAGCTTCCTGAAACCGACCCAAGCGCTCCCAAACAGTAATACTTGGTTTCGAGATACTCGTCGATACCGGTGGCACCGCCCTCACGGCCAAGGCCGGACTGCTTTACACCGCCAAACGGTACCGGCGGGCCGGTCATCTTCACCGAATTCACGCTGACCATGCCGTACTCAAGCGCCCGCATCAGCTTCCAGATGCGGCGGATATCATGGGTATACACATAAGCCGCCAGGCCATACTCGGTATCGTTGGCAAGCTCAATGACCTCTTCGTCGCTAGAATAAGCGGTAATTCCGGCCACGGGAGCAAAGTTCTCTTCCCGCCAGACCTTCATCTGCGGCGTTACCCCCGTTAACAGCACCGGCATAAAGAAGTTTTCGCCCGGCGCCTGGCCCTGCTCCCCCATGACTAGCGTGGCACCACGAGAAATCGCATCATCGACAATCGCGGCGGCCTTTTCCACGGCCTGTCGATGAATCAACGGGCCAAGATCAACCTCTCCCTGCAAGCCGTTGCCCACAGTCAATGCCGCCATACGCTCGGTGAACTGCACAACGAACTCATCGTGAATGGATTTGTGTACCAGAATACGGTTGGCCGCCAGGCAGTCCTGCCCAGCCGTTTGAAACTTGGCCGCCACCGCTGCATAGGCCGCTTCTTTAGGATCCATATCAGGCCCAACGATAAACGGCGCATTGCCCCCCAACTCCAGGGAAAGACGCTTCACGGTACCGGCGCTTTGTTCCATTAACAGGCGGCCCACACGGGTGGAGCCGGTAAACGACAGCGCCCGGATGCGCGGCTCAGAACACAGAATTTTTGAGACTTCGGCAGGCTCACCCAATACTACGTTAAAGATGCCGTCCGGTATGCCTGCCCGCTCGGCCAATTCCGCCAACGCCAGTGCTGAAAAAGGCGTCTCATTGGCGGGTTTTACAATCACCGGGCAGCCGGCGGCCAGGGCAGCAGCCGCTTTACGGGTAATCATGGCCAGCGGAAAGTTCCACGGCGTAATCATGGCGGCGATGCCGACAGGCTCTTTGAGAGTCCCCAGCGAGGCGTTAGGTATATGGCTGGGGATAGTTTCCCCGTAGGTGCGCTTGCCTTCTTCGGCGAACCAGCGCACAAAGCTTGCGCCGTACTCCACCTCGCCACGCGCATCAGGCAGCGGCTTGCCCTGCTCCAGCGTCATGATAGTAGCCAGGTCTTCACGGTTGGCCTGAATCAGATCGTACCAGGCGAGCAGACGCTCGCAGCGCTCATCGGCTCGCAGCGCACGCCAGCGAACAAAGGCGGCTTCAGCCGCATCAACTGCAGCAGTAATCTGATTAGCTTCAAGCAGAGGGATATGCCCAATGGCTTCATTGGTTGCCGGGTCATACACCGCTTCTTCACGGCCACCTTCCCCATGCGTCCACTTGCCATTTACATAGGCGTACTGGCGGAACAGACGCGGGTCTTCCAAGCGTTTAACCAGCGTGGTCGATAGTGTGGTCATGGGCACCTCCCCTGGTTGAAGCCATTGACAGGCGACAAACCGTTGCACGTTGACGATTGAAAAAACTGGCTTTTGGCCTAGCTTTTCGATGTGCCTAGCGTAAGGGAGATAGCGCACGAAGTGTTTTTGAAAGAGCAGCGTTATAGCGTCACTTTTTTTGTCAAAAGCACTTTTACAGAGGTTTTTTTTGGTGCCCACCGTCACGCTGGAGCTAACGGGCAAGAGTCATGTTTAAACAAGTCTAAATATTCGTTGTGTTGTGGTATATCTAACGCCTCAGGAAAGATGGCCGGTCATTCTAGGTCAGCTCTAGATCTAGATAAGCGTCGCTTTACGTCATGGTCTGTCCTGCTTAAACGACTGGTTTAAGATCTTACCCTTACAAAGATCGCGTAACGCCAGCTATATCGGGCCAGGGGGAAAACGGTGTATCAACTTCCTTACTTTAAGCAGCTCGCTCAACTCACTAATGCCGAAACCGTTCGGGAAAGATACGATATCGATCGGCATGACGAACGTTTGCATTCGCTTGTTCTGGTGACGAAGCTTCTGGCGATTTTTTACTTTTCCTACACGCTGGTTGATATCTACATACTGCCTGATATCGGCCTCAGGTCGACATTGCTACGTCTGTTAATCGTTGGGCCACTGACCATTGCCTTGTTTGCCTATTACAAACACCCCGTTTCCATTCGTTATAAGGAGCTTGCAGGTGTTGGGGTAGTCGTTGTGGGGACGGCGGTTTGGTGTATAGCTTTGCTCGGGTCGGAAAACCCGCGCGTACTTCACTACTTCTATGCTGGCCTGATTTTTCAGCTGGTGCTCACCATTGTTCTAACACCACCGTTCGAACACAGCTTCTATGGCTCGCTGCTGGTGAGTCTCTGCCTGTATACCACTATCTGGTTTTTGCCCGGCGCCAACCTTGAATACGTAATCAATCATTTAGCATTTGGCCTACCTGCGGTCGTGCTGACGCTTATGGCCAACTACCGTTTTTCCTCTGAATCATTACGGCTGTACCTGCAAAATGTTAATACTGACCAGTTACGTTTCGAGCTTGCCGAGCGCAATGCAGACCTGGAAAGAATTTCTAGTATGGACCCCCTAACAGGGCTATCTAATCGCCGTGGCCTTGCCCGTTATTCAGCACGGCTATTAGAAGAATGTACCTCACACGAGCATATCGCTGTCGTGATTGTGGACGTGGATTATTTCAAAGCATTTAACGATCACTATGGGCATGCGGGCGGGGATTACTGTTTACAAACCGTTGCGGAGTCTATTCGTGCCGCCTGTACACCGAAGGATATGGTATGCCGCTTTGGGGGCGAAGAATTTCTGATTCTACGCTCAACGGATAATAGCGCTGAGCATAACGCGTTAGCGCTGGCCGAGAATATACGGACAAATATCGCCAGCCTTGCCATTCCCCACACGTTGTCAAACGTTGGCATCGTTACCGTAAGCGTGGGGGTATGCGTGGGTCCTATTGATCCTCTGGATGAGCTCAACACGCTGATTCAGGCCGCTGACAGGGCATTATATACCGCAAAAAATGCGGGTCGAAACCAGGTTCGAGAGAGCCATTTCAGTGACGCTGCAACGCTTGACGCTCTCCCGGAATCCGCCGTTTGATCACTTAATGTTGAACAGGGACTGATGAGTCACATGCCGTTCATGCCTTCGACATCAATGCCAATCGGCTCACGCTTGACCGTTTTGGTCACGATATAGGTGAAGTAACGCTCAATGCCCGCCTCGGATACCAGCCACTTGTCCATCAACCGCTGGTAGCTATCAATCGTGCGGGCTTCAAACTTCACCAGATAGTCCACCCCACCGCCGACAGCGACACATTCAGTGACCTCCGGCGTATCCATCACCAGAGCTTCAAAACGCGCGAAGCTTTCGGCATTGTGGGCTTTTAGCTCGATCTGCACCCACACAGGATTACGCGGTACCAGTACGTCAGCGTTGATACGCGCGGTGTAGCCCTCAATCACCCCGGCTTTTTCCAGACGTTTGACCCGCTCCCAGCAGGGGCTGACCGAGAGGTTGATCGCCTCAGCCAGTTTTGACTTGGTGATTCGCCCGTCGCGGGAAAGGATATCGAGAATTTTGAGATCGAACCGATCGAGTTTCATCATGCCTTGGGCTATGCCTCCAGGCGATCGATAACATCGGCAATCACCGCAATGGTATCCCCCATATTGACCAGTGCCGGGGCGCGCCGGGCCATCAACACGCCATCGCGTTCGGCGCGGTAGGCAACCGGCTCGCTGCCGGTGCGGGTCATGTCGTAAACGTAGGCCAACACCTGTCCTTTAGTTACCGCATCACCCAGCGCCACGCAGAGCTCAAGAACGCCGGAATGCTGGCTCTGTACATAACAGCTGGCGTCAGGCATATCCAGGTAGACCTGACCACCTTGCGGCATATCCACCTCGCCCTCTAGCAGGCCGTAATGGATCAGAAAGTTGCGTACGCCGCGCTGGGTAATTGCCATGCTTTGCGGCGTGGAGGTGCCACCACCGCCTAGTTCCGTGGCCACAAACACCTTGCCCTGACGCTCGCAGGCGGTATCAAAGAGTTTTTCGGCGTCCAGCTCAAACATCACCATGGCGTAGGGTGCGCCAAACGCCTTGGCACCTTCCAGTGCGGCCTGCTGCTGTGCCTTGTCATCCAGCACGTGGGAAGCACCGAACGGCAGAATGTCCAGCGTACGGCCACCAGAGTGCAGATCCAGCACCACATCGCTCATGGGCACCAGCACGCGGGTAAAGTAGTCGGCGATTTGCAGCGTTACGCTGCCGTTGGGGTCACCCGGGAAGCTGCGGTTAAGGTTGCCTTTGTCCATGGGCGAGGTGCGCGCGCCTGCCATTACCGCTGGCGTATTCATGCATGGCACGATAATCACCCGTCCGCGGACGTCCTCGGCTGTCAATGCATTGGAAAGCTTGAGCAACGAAGTGATTCCCTCGTATTCGTCGCCATGATTGCCGCCGGTTAACAGGGCCGTGGGGCCTTCGCCATTCTTGACCACCGTGATCGGGATCATGACTGCTCCCCAGGCCGAAATATCGGTTGAGATAGGCAGCTTTAAAAAGCCGTGTTGCACGCCATCAGCATCAAAGTCGACAGTGGCGGAAATCGGGCTCGGTCGCAGGGTCATAACGAATCCTTAATCAGTTACTTAGCGGCTTATTGTCATATAGCGACTTATTATTTAATGAATAACTGCTTATTTAACGAATAACTGCCGTGGAAAATTGGCCAGCGTTTCACAGCCTGTTTCAGTGATCAGTATGCTTTCGGTAATTTCCAGCCCCCAGTCATCCACCCAAAGCCCCGGCATAAAGTGAAAGGTCATGCCGGGTTGCAGGATGGATTCATCCGAGGGCCGCAGGCTCATGGTGCGCTCGCCCCAGTCCGGCGGATAGGAGATACCGATGGGATAGCCACAGCGTGCGCCACCCCGGTCAAAGCCGTATTTATCCATGGCAGCGCCCAGGGCCATGGCGATATCCGCCGTGCGATTGCCCGGCTTGGCAACCGCTAGGCCATTTTCGATACCTTCCAGCAGGGCCGACTCGGCGCGAATAAAATCGGTCGGTGGCCTGCCAAGAAACACGGTACGCGACATGGGCGCGTGATAGCGCTTGAACACCCCAGCGATCTCGAAGAACGTGCCCTCGCCTTCACGAAACGGCGTGTCGTCCCAAGTCAGATGGGGAGCCGCGGCGTCCTTTCCGGTAGGCAGCATGGGTACGATGGCGGGGTAATCGCCGCCATGCACCTTACCGTTCTCATCCACAAAGCCTTCGATGCCGACCCGATAGATTTCCGAGACCAGCTTGCTCTTGGGCAGCCCCGGCTCGATCACTTCCAGAATGCGTGAATGCATGCCCTCGACAATCTTGCCAGCCACGCGCATGTAGGCAATTTCCTGGGGCGACTTGATCGCCCGGCACCAGTTCACCAGCGCATTGGCATCGATAAAGCGGGCGTGGGGCAGCTCGCGCAAAAGGCTTTGATACGCCTTGGCAGAGAAGTAGTAGTTGTCCATCTCCATGCCCACCACGCCGGTATGCCAACCGCGATCCGGCAGGATCGACTGGGCCAGATAATCCATCGGGTGCATATCCGGATTCTGGACATAGTAATCGGGGTAGTAAGTGATGTTGGAAGGATCGATCCAGCAGGTTCGCAGCGCGCCGTTGGCATCCATACGCCGCCCGAACCATACCGGCTCACCCTCCAGGCCAACCAGCACGCACTGGTGCACGTAAAACGACCAGCCATCATAGCCGGTCAGCCACGCCATGTTAGATGGGTCACTGACGATCAATACATCAATACCGCGGCTGGCCATTTCAGCACGCACCTTCCATAGGCGTTGAGAATACTCTTCACGCGTAAAAGGCAGGGAAACCTGAGTCATCGGGCAACTCACCATCAAAGATCACCAAGAACCGGTGCGCGTTTTTTTCACGCCAAGCAACGGGCCAGAGGATCGACCTGGCCCCGCCGCTTTAGGGCTTGCCAATGTCGTCTTAGCCCGATACTAGCACCACCCCTTGGTTACGGGTCAAAGCCTTTATGCCACTTAGCTCAATTGTTCTTTTAAACGGCTGCGTAAAAGCTCAAGTACGGCGCGCTCATCCGGGCCAATGAGCTGCTCCTTTTCAAGCTCGTTCTTCACCAGCTGCCGAAAATGCTCAAGCGTACGACCATCCAGATAACTCTCGACCACCCGAGGGTCAATGTAACTGGCTTTGGCGATACTCGGCGTATTGCCTAACGACTGCGCCACACGCTCCACCGCCTGACGGACATTTTTCTGGCTGGCCTTGTCATCCTCACCAATACCCAGCTCTTCAAGCGCCAGTGCGGCAAGTGACGTACCCGCCCAGGTACGAAAATCTTTCGCGCTGAAAGCCTCGCCCATTACCTCATGGATATAGTCGTTCAAATCAGCACTATCGACGCGTACCTTGCTGCCATCTTCATCAAAGTATTTAAAGATTTCATAGCCGGGAATGTCGTCAAGCTCGGCGACCACCTGGGCGAGCTTCGCGTCCTCGACGACTCGGTGCTGATGCTGACCACTTTTACCCTGATAATCAAAAATCAGCTCGTTGCCCTCAATGGTGAGGTGCTTGGAGCGCATGGTGGTCAGGCCGTAAGAGTCGTTTTCGCGCCGATAGCGCTCGCTGCCCGGGCGAAAGTAGGCGCTGTCAATCAGTCGAACCATGCAGGCCAACACCTTTTCCCGAGGCAGGCCTTCAAGCGTTAAATGCTGTCCCGTTATACGCCGCATGGTGGTCAGCCGCTGGGCGAAATCGACGATGCGATCAAATTTTTTCGCCTCGCGGGCCTCACGCCATTTGGGGTTATAGATGTACTGTTTGCGTCCCGCATCGTCGCGCCCTACCGCATAAATATGATGGCGACGGTTCAGCGTTATCTCGACCTTATGCCAAGCGGGAGGAATGACCAACGAGTCGATCCAATCCCGCCAACGCTTATCGCGCAACGTCTTTCCCGTTGATGTTTTATACGTGAACCCTTTTCCACTGCGGTGACGAGTCACCTTACGTAACGAAACCTCGGGCATGGTAATTTCCCTTTACCGTGATGTTCGTTTAAGCGTAGGCCAAACGCAGCGTTTTATCGTGGCATGTTACGACTTGCAGCCTGCAGTCGACCTCACCCATGATAGTTAACAGATGAATCCACTACGCCAGGAGGCAAGATGAAAATTGTTGTGCATACCGACGAGGCCGAACAATGGCGCGCAGCCCTTGCTGAAGCGCTACCTAACGCGACGGTCGTGACCAGCGATGCTCCCGAAGAGGCACGACGAAATGCTGACTACCTCGCCGTGTGGAAGGCTCCCGCGCATCTTTTGAAAGAACAGACTCAGCTTAAAGGCATCATCAACCTGGGCGCCGGGGTGGATTATTTATTAAGTACGCCAGGACTGCCCTGCAATGTTCCCATCGTCAAGCTCCGCGATGCGGGCATGGGCGAGCTTATGGCTGACTATGCCCTTTACGGCGTCTTGCACTTTTACCGCAGCCTGGACTGCTACGCCGCTCAGCAAGCCAGCGCCGAATGGCAGCCTCACCGCGTGGTTGATAAAGCCGATTGGCCGGTGGGTGTGCTCGGCCTGGGCGCCATCGGCGCATATGTGGCAAGCGCCTTGCAGCTGGCAGGCTTTCCGGTGCTGGGCTGGAGCCGTTCGCCCAAGACGATAAAGGGTGTGCAGTGTTTGCATGGCGATGAAGGGCTGGATGAGCTGCTTAGCCAGGTGCAGAGCGTAGTCACTATTTTACCCGACACCTCCGCGACCAAAGGCATTCTTAACGCCGAACGACTTGCCAAACTGCCCCAGGGCGCCAGCGTCATAAATCCTGGGCGAGGCAGCCTGATTGATGAAAAGGCGCTTCTTGAGGCGCTGGGCAATAACGGCCAACCCGGCCATCTGCGCGGCGCACTGTTAGATGTGTTTTGCGAAGAGCCGCTGCCTGCTGACAACCCCCTGTGGCAGCATCCGCGGGTGATGGTCACGCCACATATGGCGGCCCCAACCCCACTGAACGACGCCATTGATCAGGTTATTTCCTATCTGCATGCCTTTGAAGCAGGGGAACCGCTGCCTACCGTTAACCCCAACCAAGGCTACTAAAGCGCTTAATATCCTAGGCAGTGAACGCGCCTGTCGAGAGCAGACGGCGAGTTCTTGGGCAGGTGATGGGCAGTCGCCAGGAATCAGTGCGTAACCAATGTTAAGATAGAGATATCATGTGTTCGGATGTGTTTATGTCAAGCTATGGAAAGGCGAGACAGACGTATTTGCCGACATATCGAGACATGGAAAAGAGCAAAGCGAGCAGGCGATGGCACTAAACCCGTCGTCTGAGCATTGATCAATACGCTTTAGCACCACCCTACTGCCCGACTTACTGGGCATCGCTTGCTAACAAGGAGAGTCACTATGCGACCAGCCCGCTCGCACCTTTTGGGTTCTGTAGCTCCTTCATCGGCCCGTATGCTATTAGGCACCGCTTGCCTTTCGTTATTTTCGCTGCAGGTAAGCGCGGGCGAAGAAGCGACCAGTGAGCTTGCGGATCTAACGCCATTTGATGCCCAGTACCGGCTTGAAACGCGCGGCTGGCCGTCAGCCACTATTAACCATAAACTCAGTCAGGAAGGCCTGCACTGGTTAAGCGATATGAGCTTTTCAGTGACCATCGCGCGTGGTCAGGAATACAGCCGTTTTTCAGTTAGCGATGACTCAATACGCTCGCTACTGTACAGCAGCAGCTACTCGCTGATTGGCGTTGGCGACAGCTATCAATTGAATGAAGACGATATTCCTTCCATAGACCGTCAAGCCGCGCTAGTGGATCTATCGCGTCGGGCCGGCCATGAAAACTGCACACAAAGCGCGCCTTGCAATATCGAGTTTGTTGACCACCGTGGGCGTGATGAGCATTTCCAGTATTACTCAGTGCCAGGGCTCCAGGCGGTAAGTGTGCCGGCGGGTGAATTCGAGGCTCAGCAGGTGATATTAAACGATATCGAAAAACCTGATCGCCTCCTGGAAATCAATTTCCACCCCGACTGGCCTGGCCTGATCCTGTCTGCGGAGTATCGCAAGGAGGGGAAGCGTCAAACCCGTATCAGACTTACTCAATTCAACCCCTAAGCGAGCTACCCTTTAGATGCTGTCTGGATTACTGATTGTTCTTCTCCCCCTGGTAGTGGGCTATTTAATACGCGTTCGCTCTCATTCTTTGCAGCAACTTATCAACCGGGCCGTCAGCGGCTCGGTCTATCTTATTTTACTCTTTATGGGGATTAGTCTGGCCGGGCTTGAAAACCTCACAAGCCAGCTTTCACGCTTGGGGGGCAATGCGCTACTGCTGTTTAGCATTACCACGATGTTTAATCTGGCCGCTCTCTGGTGGCTATCGCGCCGGGTCATGTTAAAAGCAGGTAATTCACCGGTGGTCAAAAACGCCCCCACCAGTAAGCTTGCCGCCATGCAGGGCTCGTTACTTTTGTTGGCCGTAGTCACCGGCGGCGTTATCACTGGCCTGCTGCTAGGCCCCTGGCTAGGTGAGAGGCTATTTACCACCGCTGACCTTATGGCCGAATGGGTGCTCTACGCGCTGCTGGTGCTGATTGGTTGTCAGCTACGCAATTCAGGCATGCCGCTTAAACAAATTCTGCTTAACCGGCTGGGACTGGCTATCGCGATCACACTGGCCGTTAGTTCTCTTCTGGCGGGGTTGGTCGCCGCCCCCCTGCTCTCCCTCAGTTGGAATGAAGGGCTCGCCATGGCGTCTGGCTTCGGCTGGTATTCGCTTTCAGCCATCTTGATTGGCGACCAGCTAGGGCCGCTCATGGGCGGGGTAGCTTTTTTTAACGATCTTACTCGCGAACTTTTGGCGTTTATTCTGATTCCGCTGGTGATTCATCGCCACACCGCCCTAGCCATTGGCTATGGCGGCGCGACATCAATGGACTTTACACTGCCCGTGATTCAACAGCATGGCGGTGTCGCCTGCGTGCCTATTGCAGTCGTCAGCGGCTTTATTCTTTCGCTACTCTCGCCCCCACTGATTCTGTTCTTTCTTTCGCTATCGGCATGAGACAACCTACCCTCTCTGATCGAATATTTTTCCAGAGAGGGAAGCCCTGTTTTCACACTCTAACTTTATACTTCATGAAACAGCAAATTAACAATTAGCAAAACTTTCAAGTTAACCCGGCAAACAAATAACTTAAAACTCTTAACAAATATAAATTTATCTCCAACACCTTTAAATAAAAACATTTAACTCTCGTCAATATCACGCTTAAACGCTATATATTCTAACTGTTTATTAAATCCAATCATGCGTTTTTCAATGTTAGTTCAGGCTATTTAACCATTACCTAACATACCGAGTTGATGTAGGTTATGGCTGTGTGAAACAGCATCACCGTATGCTTTTCAACTAAAGCAGTTTGATAAAGATTTCCACCGCGAGGCCTGTTGGCAGGATTGCCGAAGGAAAGATAGGGAAATCACTGAAAAAGTTATTCAGGTAGGCACTATTAACCATGATAATCCAGGGAGGTTGAACATGGGCGGAGTGGCTTTGGGCGAGGTTGCTACCGATACAAGCGAGCCGGACGAGAGATTAAAAGAAGTTGGCCAAAACTTGAAGTTAACATCCGTCAAAACTTCTTTTATCTCTCATCCAGTGGTTGCTGACTATTGTCCTGATCATGAAGTTACTAACATTCTTAGTAATACTGCCATCACTAAAAACGATAAACATAAACCAGACTCTCCACAACGCATTTTGTTTGTGACCACAGAGATTACCGATTTCGTTAAAGTCGGTGGATTAGGTGACGTTTCATCTGCTTTACCCCGAGCGCTATCGGTGCACCACGATGTGCGTGTGCTGATCCCTGCCTATCGGGAAATACTCGAGTCCGAGTATGACATTATTCCCGTGGGCCACCTGCCCGCCTTCGCCGATTTACCCGCATGTGATATAGGCCAAGTAACTTGTCGCGACGGCTTGATTCTGTACGTATTGCTGTGCCCCGAGCTTTACGACCGCAAAGGTACTCCTTACGGAATGGGCTCCAGCGGCTATGGCGATGGGCAGGATAAAGGCTGGCAAGACAACGACATTCGCTTTGCCAGACTTTCACGGGCAGCGGCCGATATAGCGCTGGGCGAGGCAAATCTGGATTGGCAGCCCCAGCTGTTGCATCTAAACGACTGGGCGTGCGGCTTGGCGCCAGCCTATATGCACTGGCAAGGGCAGTCCATCCCAAGCGTATTCACGATTCACAATCTGGCCTATCAAGGTATTTTCAATGCCTCGCGCCTGAAAGCGCTCGGCATTCCCGATGAGGCGTTTCATATCGAAGGTGTCGAGTACTATGGCGACCTCTCCTTTATGAAAGCAGGTATCGTCTATGCCTCGCGCGTCACCACGGTCAGCGCTACCTACGCCCAGGAGATCACCACGCCAAAATTCGGCTGTGGTCTTGATGGGCTGCTACGCTGCAAAGCCGACCAGGGGCTTTTAAGCGGCATTCCCAACGGTATTGATGACTCCTGGGACCCACGTACGGATAGCCATCTGATTCAGGCCTTCTCCTCCAACGATTGGCGTGGCAAACGTGCCAATGCCGATCATGTCCGTCGCCACTTTGGCCTGTTGCCCAGCCAAGGCCCCCTGTTCGTGGTGATATCACGGCTTGTCCATCAGAAAGGGCTTGACCTTACCATCAAGGCCGCCAAGGCAATTGTCGATGCCGGTGGGCAGATCGTGTTCATGGGCAGCGGTGAATGGGATGTCGAGCAAGCGCTGCGCGAGCTTTCCATGCGTTTTCAGGGCGCTATCGCAACGTACATTGGTTTTGACGAATATCAAGCGCGCTGCCTGTTTGCCGGAAGTGACTTCCTGCTGATGCCGTCACGCTTTGAGCCCTGTGGGTTGAGCCAGATGTATGCCCAGCGTTTTGGATCACTCCCCATCGCCCACCGTACAGGCGGGCTTGCTGACACGATCGAAGATGGCGTGACGGGTTTCCTGTTCGACGATATGCAATTAGGCAGCTACATGCGAGCGATTCAGCGTGCTTTTGCAGTCCATAAGTCGACTGACCTGTTCAATGCCATGCGCGGCGCCGCCATGACGGGCCGCTACCACTGGCGGCAATCCATCGTTCCCTACAGCAAGCTTTACCAGCAGGCACTGGAGCAAGCGGACACTTTACAAACAGGACATAAAACAGCGCTATCTCACTGAAGGAGTCGGCAAGGAATGTCTGACAGTACTCAGTTTCGAGAAACGGTTATTCAGCCTACCTCGGGCGCTCAAGTGGTCGAGGAAGGAGTCACCCGGTTTGTACTCTGGGCGCCGGACGCACGTCGGGTTGATGTGGAGGTCGAAGACCTGCCCAGCGCCACCATGGTGAAGGTTGGGGACGGGTATATTGCCGCCGAGCTTGCATGCGGCCACGGCGCTCGCTACCGCTACCGTCTATTCGATAATGATGATGACCAGGGCAGTCTGATTCCCGACCCCGCGGCACGCGCACAGGCGGGCGATATCGACGGGCCTAGCATCGTGATTGATCCAAACCACTACCAATGGCGCAATCAAGACTGGCAAGGGCGTCCATGGCATGAAACGGTGCTCTATGAGCTACATATCGGTGCGCTGGGCGGCTTTGAAGGCGTCCGCCAACGCCTTCCCTACCTTGCTGAGCTAGGCATTACCGCTATTGAGCTGATGCCGATCTCGGAGTTTCCGGGTGCACGCAACTGGGGCTACGACGGCGTGCTGCCCTACGCGGTGGAAGCTTCCTATGGAAGCCCGGATGAGTTGAAAGCGCTGATCGATGAAGCCCACGGCCTGGGTCTGATGGTGTTTCTCGATGTGGTGTACAACCACTTCGGCCCCGACGGTAACTACCTGGCAAGCTACGCCAGTAGCTTTTTTCGTGATGATATCGCCACGCCCTGGGGCCCTGCCATCGACTTTCGAAAGTCTCAGGTGCGCCGCTACTTTATCGACAATGCCATGATGTGGCTTGAGGAGTACCGTCTGGACGGTCTGCGCTTTGATGCCGTTCATGCCATCAGTGAGCAGGATTTTCTGGTCGAGCTGGCACAAACCGTACGCACCCGCCTAGCCTCTGAGCGGCATGTGCATCTGGTGCTGGAGAATGAAGGTAATACGGCCAGCCTGCTCAATACTGAACAGTTCAATGCCCAGTGGAATGACGATTGGCACAACGTGATTCATGTCCTCCTGACCGATGAGACCGAGGGCTACTACAGCGATTTCGTCGACGATGCCACGGCCCGGCTGGCTCGCTGTTTAAGCGAAGGATTTATCTATCAAGGCGCGCAGACACGTCACGGTCACGCCCGCGGTGAGCCCAGTGCGCATCTTCCCCCCACGGCCTTTGTAGCGTTTCTTCAAAACCACGATCAGACCGGCAACCGCGCCCTCGGCGAGCGGCTAGGTCATCTTGCAGCCCCTGATGCTCTTGCGGCTGCCACGACGCTGCTGCTGCTTTCTCCCATGGTGCCCTTGCTGTTCATGGGCGAAGAGTGGGGCGCGACTCAGCCCTTTTTGTTCTTCACTGAGCATAAAGAAGAACTTGCCCAGGCGGTTCGCGAAGGGCGCCGGGCCGAGTTTGCCGACTTCAGCGCCTTTCAGGATGAAAAGGCCCGCGAGCGTATACCGGATCCCAATGCTCTGAGCACCTTCGAGGCGTCGATTCCCGATTTTGACGCCCGCGAAACGGCCCCTCATAGCGATTACCTGGAGCGCTATCGCAGGCTTTTGGCGCTGCGCCATCAGTATATCGTGCCTCGCCTGAAAGGCGCGCAAACCTTAGGGGCTGACGCCATCGGCGATAAGGCTGTGCTGGCACGCTGGCAGATGAACGATGATTCACAACTGGTAATAGCGCTCAATTTGGGTAACCAGCCGGTCGCCGTATCAGCATCAAACGCCCAGCCACTGCTCGCTGAGCAATGCTTATATGAAACGTACGAAGGCGTGGCATCTACTACACAGAACGGCCACCTGCCTTCAGGGACTGCTGCCGTGTGGCTGCTGGATGGTTCGGGTAATAATGAGGCAATCCAATGAACCATAAACTTACTCAGCTCGCTGACGCGGCGGGGCTATTGCTTGAATGGGAAAACAGTGACGGCGAACCGTGCCAGCTGTCTGAGCCGGTTCAGCGCACTCTGCTGGAAATACTCGGGTTTCCAAACGAGAGTGAAGCGGCACTGGATGAAAGCCTGGTGCGCTTGAAACGCTTGAACACACCGGAAAGCCCGGCCGAGTGGCCTCCTCTGATCACTGCTGATCTAGAGACACCGGTCACGTTACCATCGCCACTGGCCCCCGGCACAGCGTATATATTGATGCTTGAGCAAGGCAGCCGCGTAGCGGGCACGCTCGACCGCGATGGCATGCTGCCCGGTATCGAGGAAATCGGCTATCACCAGCTGCACATTGCCCATACTCAACTGACCCTGGCCGTCGCGCCGCAGCGCTGTTTCTTCCCGAGCGGAGCTAGCGGTGAACCCACGCCCCGCTTATGGGGCCTGGCTGCCCAGCTTTATGCTCTGCGTCGCCCCGGAGATGGGGGTATTGGCGATGTGCTGGCGCTGGAGAACTTTATCGGCCCGGCAGCAAAGCTTGGCGCGGATGCACTGGCCATCAGCCCCACACACGCCATGTTCAGCGCTAACCCTGATAACTACAGCCCCTACTCACCCTCCACGCGGCTTCTCAGCAACGTGCTGTATAGTGCGCCGGAAACGCTATTGGGCGAAGACCGCGTTCGCGATGCCCAGGCACGCAACGGGCTGCAGGCAGCGCTTCGTCGCCTGGAAGCCGAGGATTTACTCGACTGGCCTGAAGCGGCGCGGGCCAAGCTTTCCTGGCTGCGCTTTCTTTACGATGATTTCATGGCTTGCGAGGATGAAACCACTCAAGCCCTGCGTCAGAAAATGCACAAATTTCGTCAGACGGGGGAAGACTTACTGGAAGATCACTGTCGTTTTGAGGCCCTGCAACAGAAGTTCGGGCCCAGCAACTGGCGTGACTGGCCAGCAACTCTTCGCGATCCTGAAAGCCCTGACGTGGCTCGCTTTGCCGAAACCCACGCCCACGAAATAGGCTTTCATGTCTTTCTGCAGTGGCTAGCCGCCGATGGTCTGTCGTGCGCCCAGTACGCCACTCGCGAAAACGGCATGGCAATAGGCTTGATTGCTGACCTGGCCGTGGGCGCCGACGCCGCGGGTAGCCAGACGTGGAGCCGTCAGGAGGATATGCTGGAGGGCGTCTCCATCGGCGCGCCCCCCGATCTGTTTAACGGTCAGGGACAAAACTGGGGGCTGGCTGCGTTCTCGCCTTTTGGTCTCAAACGCTCAGGTTTTCGTAGTTTTATCGACATGTTGCGTAGCGCCTTTGCGCATGCCGGTGGGCTTCGCATCGATCATGTACTCGGCCTGATGCGCCTATGGCTGGTGCCTCAGGGCGCTCCCGCTACTGAAGGCGGTTACCTGCGTTACCCGCTGGATGACATGCTTCGTCTAGTAGCCCTGGAATCCTGCCGTCATCGCGCCATCGTGATTGGCGAGGACCTGGGCACCGTGGCACCGGGTTTTCGCCAGAAGCTGGCGGCGCGCGGCATATTGGGCATGCAGGTACTATGGTTCGAGCAGGACGAAGACAGCAATTACCTTGCCGCCACCCAATGGTCCCCCGATGCGCTGGCCACCACCTCGACCCATGATTTGCCTACCGTGGCTGGCTGGTGGGCGGGCCGCGATATCGAATGGCGCAACCGGCAGGGGCTATTCAAGGCCCCCCAAACCCTGGAAAGCGAGCAACAGGCCCGGTGTCGCGAGCGCGTCAAGTTAGCCACGACGCTGGGGCTGCTGGGCAACGCGCCTACCACGAAGACGCTGGAAGCCGCCGATATTCCCGTCTCTCAAATCATCAATGCCTGCGCATGTCACTTGGGCAGTACCTCCGCCCCGTTGGTATTGCTGCCGGTAGAGGATGTGCTGGGGCTTGAAGAGCAGGCCAACCTGCCCAACAGCACGGCGGAGCACCCTAACTGGCGCCGCCGGTGGGCAAGCGATGCCAGCGACCTGCTGGCTTCTGACGAAGTGCATCAGCGGCTGCACGCCCTGGCGCTTTCACGCAATGGCCAGCTAGACCATGAGCTAAACAACGCGCTAAAAGAACCGACCTCACAATCCGCCCTGTTTGGGAAGCCGCCCCATGAATGAGATTCGCGCGACGCTTCGGCTTCAGTTTCATCGTGATTTTACGCTGGCGGACGCCGAACGCTGGGTAGACTACTACGCTGCTTTAGGCATCAGCCATGTTTATGCCTCACCGCTTCAAGTATCACGCGCGGGGTCTCCACATGGCTACGATGGCGTAGACCCTACCCGAATCGACCCTAAGCTTGGCGGTGAAGCCGCTTTAAAAAGCCTGGTGTCCCGACTGCGCGCCCATAATATGGGATTGGTTCTGGATATCGTGCCCAACCACCTGGCGGTGGGCGGCTCGGAAAATCCCTGGTGGCAAGACGTGCTGGCCTGGGGAAGCGACAGCCCCTACGCCGGGTTCTTCGATATCGATTGGCACTCTGATATCAACAGCGCTGACCCCACCCTTAATAGCAAATTGCTCGCGCCGTTTCTTGGCGCGGCCTATGCCGAAGTGCTCGATTCAGGCGAGTTGACGCTGAACTACGACGCTGATACCGCGGGGTTTCATGTCGATTATCACGAGCACCGTTTCCCCATCGACCCACGTCACTACGGCGACATACTGCGCTTTTCCGAGCATAACGCGTTGTATGAGCAGGCGGCCTTTTTCGAAGCCCTGCAGCAAGATGAAGATATTCACACATCGACCCCGGATGCGCGCCGTCAGTTAACCAAGGTAATGGAGTCGCCTGAGGCCCAGGCGTCACTTAGCGCCGTTTTGAAGCTGTTCAATGGCACGAGTACTAACGCCGTCACTCGGCTTCACGCCTTGCTGGAACGTCAGCATTACCGCTTGGCGTGGTGGCGCACCGCGTCCGATGAGATTAACTGGCGACGCTTTTTTGACGTTACCGAACTGGGCGGCCTGCGCATTGAAGAACCTAACGTCTTTGAGGCCGTACATGCCCTGCCGTTACGTCTGGTCGAGGAAGGCTTAGTCGACGGCCTGCGCATTGATCACGTTGATGGGCTGGCCGACCCGCGGGGCTACTGCCTACGCCTGCGCCAGCACCTGGATACGCTAGAGGAAAAACGTCCTTCAGATGCGCCCCGCCATGTCACTTTGTATGTAGAAAAGATCCTGGGCGATGGCGAGACGCTGCATAGCGACTGGGGCGTGGATGGTACCAGCGGCTACGAGTTCATGAACGAGGTTTCGGGGATACAGCACGACCCGACCGGCAACGCACCGCTTAGTCGCTTATGGCATGAAGTCAGTGGCCGTGACCCTGACTTTTCTGCCGAGGTACGTCTGGCCAGACGTGAGGTACTAGGCTCATTACTGGCCAGTGAATTTTCGGCCTGCGCCCGTGCCCTGCATGCTCTTGCACGGGCGCAGTTGAGCAGCCGAGACGTTACGCTAGCCGCAATTCGCCGGGCCCTGGAAGCGCTGATTGTTCACTTCCCCATCTACCGCAGCTATGCCGACGACACCGGCCGCCCCGAGGCCGATCAACCCTTCTTTACTCAGGCAGTGCAGGGCGCCCGCCAGGCGCTCAACCCGCCGGATATTGGTGTTCTTGAAGCGCTTGAGCGCTGGCTGGGCGGTGAGGCACCGCGTGATTATGCCGATAATGAGCGCCATCTGCGTCAGCGTGCGATTACGCGCTTTCAACAGCTTACATCGCCGGTGGCCGCCAAGGCAGTCGAAGATACCGCCGGGTACCGCAGTGCAGTACTGATTTCACGCAACGATGTAGGCTTCGACGGAGAGCATTTTAGCCACTCCCCCGAGCATTTCCATCTGGCCAATTCCCGGCGTGCCCACGACTTTCCAGGCTCCATGGTGACTACCGCTACCCACGACCACAAGCGCGGCGAAGATGTGCGGGCGCGGCTTGCTGCACTAAGTGAGCACACGGTGATGTTTACAAGCCAGGTTGAGCGTTGGCGGAAAATGTCCGCGCCGCTGCGTCAGTCGTTACCCGAAGGGCTTGCGCCCTCCCCGGGTGATGAGCTGATTCTTTATCAGATTTTGCTGGGCGCCTGGTCACCGACGCTCGACCCTCAGGACGATGAGGCGCTTGAGCGCTTTAATGCACGTCTCGCCGAATGGCAGTTAAAAGCGCTTCGCGAAGCCAAGCTGCGTAGCCACTGGCTATGGCCCGATGAAGCTTATGAATCCGCCTGCCGCACGTTCCTGGAAGGGCTACTGACGACACCGCCGCTGCGAGACTCGATCGCCGCGGCCGCGCGCACCCTTGATCTGCCGGGTGCCATCAATGGCCTGGTACAAACAGCACTACGGCTAACCGTCCCCGGCGTGCCGGATCTGTATCAGGGAAGCGAGTTCTGGGACTACAGCCTGGTAGATCCGGATAACCGACGCCCGGTTGACTACGGCTTGCGCCAGGCAGGGCTTTGTCAGGCGCTGGCGCCTATCGCAGCCCTGCGTACCTGGCGTGACGGGCGAGTAAAGCAATCTGTGATTGTCCGGTTACTCGAACTTCGCCAACGCCATCCGCTGCTGTTCGCCCACGGTGGCTATCGCCCGCTTATGGCAACCGGTGAATTTGCCAATCACGTGGTGGCCTTTACCCGACGCTATGAAGGCCACCAATTACTGGTGGTGGCTCCCAGACTCACCGCCAAGCTGCTGAATGGCGCCGACAGGCCGCACATTCCACAAGAACACTGGGAAGACACGTACCTGCAACTGGACCCCGGCTGTTGGCAAAGCGTTTTAACCGAGGCAACCCTTGAAGCAGGCAGCACGGGCGTTTCTGTTGACAACCTGCTTGCTGAGCTACCCGTGGGTGTTTTTCTGCGCGCTGACCACCCGGCCAGCCGTAATGAAGCCCCGCCCTTACATCAACATAGTGATCTATCGAAATAGGCATAGGGAGAGCTGAGATGACTGACGAAGAACGCGTACGTCAATTGGCCTACAGCATTTGGGAAGCTGAAGGGCGCCCCGAGGGGCAGCAGCAAAAACACTGGGACAGAGCGCTCAAGATAGTGGCTGCCGAGCAGGCGGCAGGTAACGAAGCCGAGCTTGACGAGATAGGCGAACCTATTGATGAGGCGCCTATTTTAGAGGATGACCTGCCTCTGGAAGAGGACGAAATGGGCATCCAGGAGAGTCGCCTGCCGCTCGAGGATCCCAATGGCGATCTGTCATTGGATGAAGCGCCCTTTCGGGACGATATAACGGTAAGCCAGGACGTGCCTGTCCAGGAC
Organism: Halomonas sp.; assembly: GCF_017983445.1. Lineage (GTDB taxonomy): Bacteria > Pseudomonadota > Gammaproteobacteria > Pseudomonadales > Halomonadaceae > Vreelandella. The sequence continues at coordinate 280,767 of NZ_JAGOBJ010000001.1, read as the reverse complement.
GTGCCTGTTCAGGATCGTGGCCATGCGCCTCAGGAACCTACGCTCGACGAGGCAGCCGGTTCAATGGAGCCAATGCCCGAAGAATCGGCCACCGTGAAACGTATCCAGCGCCCGCGTCGTAGTAGCGAGGCACTGGCGGCTACCGATGAGGCTGGCTCGCCTCCATCGGCCAAGAAATCGACACGCGCCCAGCCAAAGAAGGCGGCCGGATCAGGAAAGTCCGAGCCCAAGAAAACCGCTACCAAAGCGAAGAAGCCAAGCGAGCGGAAGTAAAGCGACCACACAAGAGCACTCAAAAGGCTCAAGGATGAATGAGATGCAGACAAGCCAAACCACGCGGGACGGCGATGACTCCGTTGCGACCGATGAAGCCCCCAGCGTCATACGGCGCTCACGCGTGCATGAAGGATGGTCGTTTCCCCTGGGCGCCAACTGGGATGGCCTGGGAGTGAATTTTGCGCTTTTTTCGGCACATGCTACGCGGGTTGAGCTGTGCCTGTTTGATGAAACGGGTGAGCACGAACTGGAGCGTATCGAGCTACCCGAATATACCGACGAAGTGTGGCACGGCTACCTGCCCGATGCCCGTCCCGGCCAGCTTTACGGCTATCGCGTTTATGGACCTTACGCGCCGGAAGAGGGGCATCGCTTCAACCCCAACAAGCTGCTACTTGACCCCTATGCCAAGCAAATCGTGGGTGAAATCAAGTGGGATGAAGCGCTCTTCGGCTACACCATTGGGCATCCGGATGGAGATCTAAGCTTCGACGAACGTGACAGCGCAGCGTTCATGCCGAAATGCAAAGTAGTCGACCCGGCCTTCACCTGGGGACGTGCGCGCGGTGTGCAGCTACCTTGGGACAAGACGATTGTCTACGAGACCCATGTTCGCGGCTACACCATGCGCCATCCGTCGGTACCCGAAGCGCTGCGCGGTACGTTTGCCGGCCTGATGGTCAACGACGTCGTCGAATATATCCGCTCGCTGGGTGTGTCTTCGGTAGAGCTTTTGCCCATCCACGCGTTTGCTGATGATCAGCACCTTCAGGAGCAAGGGCTGCACAACTACTGGGGCTACAACACGCTGGGCTTTTTTGCCCCACACTCACGCTATCTATCCGGCGACAACATCAACGAATTCAAGGAAATGGTCGCGCGCTTTCATGCCGCCGATCTGGAAGTCATTCTTGATGTGGTCTACAACCACACCGCCGAAGGCAACGAGCTTGGCCCGACGCTTTCTCTCAAGGGAATCGACAATGCCTCCTATTACCGGCTGATGCCGGACGAGCCACGCTACTACATCGACGATACGGGCACCGGCAATACCCTGAACCTGAGCCACCAGCGCGTTCTACAGATGGTCACCGACTCGCTGCGCTACTGGGCCACGGAAATGCGCGTTGACGGCTTTCGTTTCGACCTGGCGACCATCCTTGGACGTGAGCCGCACGGTTTTGATGAAGGCGGCGGTTTTCTCGATTCCTGCCGCCAGGATCCGGTGCTCAGCCGGGTCAAACTGATTGCCGAACCCTGGGACTGCGGCCCCGGCGGCTATCAGGTAGGTGGTTTTCCGCCGGGCTGGGCAGAGTGGAATGACCGCTACCGCGATACCGTCAGGGCTTTCTGGCGCGGTGACGAGGGCAAACTCCCAGAGCTTGCCACGCGGCTCATGGGCTCGGCGGATTTCTTCAAGCGCCGCGGTCGGCGGCCGTTTGCATCGGTCAACTTCGTCACCGCCCACGACGGCTATACCCTCTACGATCTAGTGGCCTATAACGATAAGCATAACGAAGCAAACGGCGAGAATAATCAGGATGGCCACAGCAATAACCTGTCGTGGAACCACGGCGAAGAGGGTTCGAGCGACAATGACGAGATTCAGGCGCTGCGGTTACGCCAGATCCGTAACTTTATCGCCACTACGCTGTTTTCCCAGGGTACACCCATGCTGCTGGCGGGCGACGAACTGCTGCGCACTCAGCAGGGCAACAATAACGCCTACTGCCAGGACAACGAGATCAGTTGGCTGGACTGGAACCTCGACGGTAATGCCCATGCCATGATCGAGTACGTGCGCCGGGTAACGGCGCTGCGGCTGCGCTATCCCATCCTGCGGCGCGGGCGCTTCCTTTCGGGTGAATACAACGAGGAAATGGGGCTCAAGGAAGTGACCTGGCTGGCCCCGGATGGCAATGAAATGAGCGTTGAGCGCTGGGAGGATTCCGAGGTCCGAACGCTGGGATTGATGCTGGACGGCCGTGCCCAGCCCAGCGGCATACGCCGTGCCGGTGCCGACGTTACTCTACTGCTGATTTTCAATGCTCATCATGACTCAGTGGCGTTTCACTTACCCGAAGCTCCCAGCGGTGGAGGCTGGCTATGCCGCCTCGATACCAGCGGGGCCACCGAGGAGCATGCTTTTCAGGGCGCTAATGGCCAGAATTCTTTTGACCAACGTTCTTTTGACCAACGTTCTTTTGACCAACGTTCTTTTGGCCAACGCTCTTTTGGAGAGGAACACGTAATGGTAGGACGTTCGCTGGCCCTGCTGGAGCTGGTTCAATTAGAGCAAGTACCGCAACCTGGTAACGCCGCCACTTAGCCATTAGACGGCGCGGAGATGGTCATGGTCATCTCTGCGCTGCAAGGAGAAGCATGCAATGAGTTCATCCGCCACTCCAGACTCACGCTCATTACCGGCGCAAGAGCAGGAAGAGAGCGCTGTTCTTGCAGCTGTTCAGGCTTCACGCATTGCGATTGAATCCGTCATGCCCGCTCTCGATCACGGACGCTTTGCGGCCAAGACAGTGGTTAATGAGCCGGTGCAGGTCAAGGCGACGATTTTCGCCGATGGTCACGATGTGCTGGCAGCAGCCGTGTGCTGGCAAGATGATGAGGGACGTGAGCAGCGCGTGCCCATGCAACCAGCCAAGCCTTTGGGGCTGGATGTTTGGGAATCCAGCTTCACACCAACGCGCGTAGGCCGTCACACGTTTAGTATCGAAGCCTGGTGGGATGTTTACGCCACCTACCGTTACGAGCTTTCCAAGAAGCACCAGGCAGGCGTTCCCATCGGTCTTGAGCTTGAAGAAGGCAGGCAGCTTATCGAAAGTGCCGCTGCGCACGCCTCTAAAAACCATAATGCAGCGCTCAACGAGGCACTGGTCAGCCTTCATGAAAAGCTTCAGCAGCTCTCCCAGGAGGGCGAGCGCGTCGCGCTTCTGCTGGATAGCGAGACGGCCCATTTGATGCACGAAGCGGACTCACGTCCGCACCTTACGCAAAGCGACATTATTTACCCACTGGATGTAGAACGGCTCAAGGCACGCTTTGCCAGCTGGTATGAGCTGTTCCCCCGTTCGGAAACCGATGACCCCAACCAGCACGGCACGTTCAAGGACGTTCACAGGCGGCTGCCCATGATCCGAGACATGGGCTTTGACGTGCTGTATTTCCCGCCCATTCATCCCATCGGCCGCAAGCATCGCAAAGGGCCCAACAACAGCCTGGAAGCCGGGCCAGACGATCCCGGCAGCCCCTACGCAATTGGCAGCGATGAAGGCGGTCACGAAGCCATTCACCCGGCACTTGGCACCCGCGAGGATTTTCGCGAGCTGGTGCATGTTGCTGGTGAGCATGGCCTTGAGATAGCGCTTGATTTCGCCATCCAGTGTTCGCCAGATCATCCGTGGCTCAAAGAGCATCCCGGCTGGTTCTCTTGGCGGCCCGATGGCTCGATTCGCTACGCCGAGAACCCCCCCAAGAAGTATCAGGACATCGTCAACGTCGATTTCTACGCCAAGGATTCTATTCCTGAATTGTGGGTAGAGCTTCGCGATGTGGTTCAGGGCTGGGTCGATGAAGGGGTGAATATCTTTCGCGTGGATAACCCGCACACCAAGCCACTGCCCTTCTGGGAGTGGTTGATTGGTGATATTCGCAGACGCGACCCGGATGTGATCTTTCTGGCCGAAGCATTCACTCGCCCCCCCATGATGCTGCGCCTGGGCAAGCTGGGGTTTACCCAGAGCTATACCTACTTCACCTGGCGTCATACCAAGGCCGAGCTGACGGAATATTTCACTCAATTGAACGAGGCGCCGCTGCGCGATGGTTACCGGCCCAACTTCTTCGTCAACACACCGGATATCAACCCTTACTTTCTACAGTCCTCGGGGCGGGCCGGTTTTCTGATTCGTGCAGCACTTGCCACGATGGGTTCAGGCTTATGGGGCATGTACTCGGGGTTTGAACTCTGCGAAGGCGCTCCGGTGCCGGGCAAGGAGGAGTATCTCGACTCTGAAAAATACGAAATTCGCCCGCGTGACTACAGCGCGCCCGGCAATATTATCTACGAAATTACCCAGCTTAACCGGATTCGGCGCGAAAACCCGGCGCTGCACACCCACCTGGGCGTGACCTTCCACAAGATACACAACGACCGTTTGCTGCTTTTTACCAAGGCCAACGAGACGCTCGATAACGTCATTCTTGTCGCCGTCAATCTTGATCCTTTCGAGCCACAGGAAGGCACGTTCGAGTTGCCTTTGGCACTGTTCGATCTACCCGAAGAGGCAGCGCTACACGTGGAAGATCTGATGAGTGGCAAACGCTGGATGTGGCAGGGCCAATGGCAGTCGGTGCGGCTTGACCCTACCGCCCTGCCGTTCGCTGTCTGGCGCATTCATCCGGTTCATTAATGCGTTAGGAATGTATTTGTAGTTGCTCAACGGCGAGCCGCTTGTGTCGAAGCCGCCGGTTGATTCGTTACACCGATCAAAGCAGGGAGAGCAAGCCAATGATGGATGCCAGCAGCAAAACTCACGCCGTCGAGGCCATGAATTTTCTCGATGATCCTCTCTGGTACAAGGACGCAGTGATTTACCAGGTACATGTTAAGTCGTTCTTCGATGCCAACGATGACGGCATCGGCGATTTTGCAGGCCTGATCCAGAAGCTAGACTATATCGTCAGTCTGGGCGTGAACACGATCTGGATACTACCCTTCTACCCATCGCCGCGCCGCGACGATGGCTACGATATTGCCCAATACACCGGCGTCAGCCCTGATTATGGCACGCTCGATGATGCCAAACGCTTTATCAAGGAAGCGCACCAGCGCGGCTTAAGGGTGATCACTGAACTGGTCATCAACCATACTTCCGACCAGCACGAGTGGTTTCAGCGTGCGCGCCAAGCGCCTCCCGGCTCACCGGAGCGGGATTTTTATGTCTGGTCAGACACCGACCAGGCGTACACCGGCACGCGCATCATTTTCCTGGATACCGAATCCTCCAACTGGACCTGGGACCCGATAGCGGGCGCCTACTTCTGGCACCGTTTCTACTCGCACCAGCCAGATCTCAACTTTGATAACCCCGTGGTGCTCGATGAAATCATCAAAGTCATGGAGTACTGGTTCGATATGGGCGTCGACGGCCTGCGCCTGGATGCGATTCCTTACCTGGTCGAGCGCGAAGGCACCAACAACGAGAACCTGCCCGAAACTCATGTGGTACTCAAGAAGATCCGTGCGGTGCTCGATGAGCGCTACCCGGATCGCATGCTGCTCGCCGAAGCCAACCAGTGGCCCGAAGATACCCGGCCCTACTTCGGCGATGGCGACGAGTGCCACATGGCGTTCCACTTCCCCCTGATGCCACGCATGTACATGGCGCTCGCCCAGGAGGACCGTTTCCCAATTACCGATATTCTGCGCCAGACGCCGGAAATTCCCGCCACCTGTCAGTGGGCGATCTTCCTGCGTAACCACGATGAGCTGACGCTTGAAATGGTCACCGACAAGGAGCGCGACTATCTGTGGAACCACTATGCTGCCGATCGCCGCGCGCGCATCAATCTGGGCATTCGTAGGCGCCTGGCACCGCTTCTTGAGCGTGACCGACGCAGAGTGGAGCTACTCAACAGCCTGCTGCTTTCCATGCCGGGCACGCCGGTACTGTATTACGGCGACGAGATCGGCATGGGTGACAATATTTACCTTGGCGACCGTGACGGTGTGCGCACGCCCATGCAGTGGTCGGTCGACCGTAACGGCGGCTTCTCCCGCGCCGATCCGGCGAGTCTGGTTCTGCCCCCGGTCATGGACCCGCTATACGGCTACCAGACGGTCAATGTCGAAGCGCAGGTGCGCGACCCGCACTCGCTGCTCAATAACCAGCGTCGGCTGCTCGCCGTACGCAGCCAGCACCGCGCCTTTAGCCGCGGCACCATGCGGCCACTTTACCCGGCCAACCGGCATATTCTGGCTTACCTGCGCGAAATGACCCTCGACAATGGTGAGACGGAAACACTTTTGTGCGTGGCCAACGTGTCCCGTACGGCACAGGCGGTGGAACTTGACCTTTCAGCATTCGCAGGCAAGGTGCCGGTGGAAATGGTCGGCGGCAGCGCCTTTCCGCCCGTGGGCACCCTGCCCTACCTGCTGACGCTTGCGCCTTACGGTTTTTTCTGGTTTCTGCTGGCCCCGGCAACTGCCATGCCAGCGTGGCATACGCCGGTACCCGAGCCGATGCCGGATTTCGTTACTCTGATTATCAAGAAGCGCCTTGAAGAGATTTTTGAAGGCTCATCAAGGCAGCTGCTCGAACGTGAGACATTGCCGCACTATCTGACCAAACGGCGCTGGTTCGCAGCCAAGCAGGCGCGTATCGAGAATATCCGCTTACATTCGCTGGCAAGCCTTGAGCATAGCGGCCATACCTTGCTATTAAGCGAGCTGGAAATCACCCATGCCCAAGGCAGCGAGCGCTACCAGTTACCCCTGACATTTCTGGGTGAAGATGAGCAGGGCAGCCCGCTTGCCCAGCAGCTTGCCATGGCCCGGGTTCGCCGCTTCCATGAAGTAGGCCTGCTTACCGATGCGCTTACTCTGGATGCCTTTACCCTGGCCATTCTTGACGCCATGCGTCAGGCAGTCGTGCTACCCGGCTCGAAAGGCGCTATCCACTTTATGCCTACCCCTGAGCTCGTCGAGATGTCGCTACCTGAGCATCCCGACATTGCGCAGCAGGGGGCTGAGCAGTCCAATAGTTCGGTGGTGATCAACCATCAGTTGGTGCTCAAGCTGTTTCGTCGCTTGGAGTCAGGCGTTCATCCGGAAGCAGAAATTGGGCGTTACCTGACGGAGCGGGGCTTTCTCAATACCGCGCCGCTGCTGGGGGAAGTGACCCAGGTCGATGAGCAGGGTACGCCGCAGACTCTGATGATTCTGCAGGGCTTTATCGATAACCAGGGCGATGCCTGGTCATGGACCCGCACCACGCTCGAGCGCGCGATTCGTGAGGCGCTTGCAGACGACCATCAAGGGCGTGAGTTCGCCCGCGACGAAGGCCATTACGGCGCGTTCGAAGAGTTGGAAGCATTTGCTGCCACTCTTGGACAGCGGCTGGGCGAGCTGCACATGGTGCTGGCAATGCCCGGTAACGACCCAGCCTTCATGACCGAAGTCGCCGGCCCCAGCCATGTCGCGCACTGGAAACAGCGTGTGAGTCAGCGCGTTGAAGAAGCGCTGGCGCTGCTTGAACGTCATATGAGTGCCGCCGATGAAGCCGAACAGCAGATTGCCTCAGACGTTCTGGCGCAGCGCGATACTTTGCTGGCCTCCATCGAGTACATGGCAGAGCTTGCCGAAGGTAGCCTTATCTCGCGTATCCATGGCGACCTGCACCTTGGTCAGGTCCTGGTGGCGCATGACGATGCGTATATCATCGATTTCGAAGGCGAGCCTGCTCGCCCCCTCGATGAGCGGCGCGCCAAGGACAGCCCGCTTCGCGATGTGGCCGGCATGTTGCGCTCCTTCGACTACGCCTATGCCAAGATCGAAGAGGCACAACCCGCAGGCAGCGATGGTATCGATAGCCAGACAGGCACGAGCCACGAGGTGGTGGAGCAGTATCTGCTTAGAGGACGCCAAGTATTTCTGAATGCCTATTGGCAGGCCACGCTCGACCTTCCTCACGAATGGAAGAAGGCCAACGGCGCTGCGGCCGCGGTCGATCTATTCGTGCTTGAAAAGACCGCCTACGAAATTGCCTACGAAGCCGCCAACCGCCCCGCTTGGCTGGGTGTACCGCTGCGTGGTCTGGCGGCGCTTGTTGAACAACTAAGCCCAGGAGAGCCCCATGAATGAGGCTATGCACACCAGACCCACGTCCAGCCTCATGGTGGATCGTACCTTGTGGTTGACCGAGGACGATGCCAATGCGCTGGTACAAGGCACCCATCGTAACCCCTTTTCGGTGCTCGGCCTGCATAGCGATGCTAAAGGCCCTTTGCTAAGGGTATTTATGCCCGGCGCCGTGGGCGTGGATGTCCTCGACCGTGAAAGCGATACCTTGCGCAGCTGCCTGACGAGCATGCAGATCCCCGGGCTATTCGCCGCCAGGCTGTCTCACGGCGCCCCTTACCGGCTGCGTATTCGCTGGCCCCATGGCGAGCAGATAACCGAAGACCCTTACAGCTTCGGCCTGCTGTTGGGTGAAATGGATCTTTACCTGCTGGGCGAAGGCAACCACCGTAATCTGGGGCACTGCCTGGGCGCGCAGCCCATGACGGTGGAAGGCATACAAGGTGTGCGCTTCGCCGTTTGGGCGCCCAATGCGCGACGGGTGTCGGTGGTCGGCAACTTCAACAGCTGGGATGGGCGCCGCCATGTCATGCGTCTGCGCCACCCAGCCGGGGTATGGGAATTGTTCGTGCCACGGCTTGGGCCAGGAGAATCGTATAAATACGAGATTCTTGAGCCCCAGGGCACCCTCGGCCTGCGCGCTGATCCAGTGGCACTTGCCACCGAAGCACCGCCCCGCACCGCCTCAGTAGTCGCCGATACCACGCCCTTTACCTGGCATGACGACGCGTGGATCGCCAACCGCGAAAAGGCCCATGCCGCATCACAGCCCATCAGTATCTACGAAGTGCATGCGGCCTCGTGGCGCAAGCATGGCGGCGACAACGGTGAGCTCTACAGCTGGCGCGATCTGGCCTCGCACCTGATCCCTTACGTGCTCGACATGGGCTTCACCCACGTTGAGCTCATGCCCATCATGGAGCACCCTTTCGGCGGCTCCTGGGGCTACCAGCCGCTTAGCCAGTTTGCCCCCAGCGCCCGCTTTGGCACACCGGCCGATTTCGCCTACTTTGTCGATGAGTGCCACCGCGCCGGGCTCGGCGTGATACTTGACTGGGTACCGGCCCACTTTCCGACCGACCCCCACGGCCTGGCGCGTTTTGACGGCACCGCGCTGTATGAGTACGAGCATCCTTTCGAGGGATTTCATCAGGACTGGAACACCTATATCTACAATCTGGGCCGACGCGAAGTGCACGGTTTCATGCTGGCCTCAGCACTGCACTGGCTGAAGCATTTCCATATCGACGCCCTGCGCGTGGATGCCGTGGCCTCGATGCTGTATCGCAACTACTCGCGCAACGAAGGCGAGTGGATTCCTAACCGCCACGGCGGCCACGAGAATCTCGAAACCGTCGACTTTTTACGCCATCTTAATGAGGTCATTGCCAAAGAAGTCCCCGGCGCGATGGTCATCGCAGAGGAATCCACCGCCTGGCCCGGCGTCACCCAGCCGATCGAGAAAGGGGGGCTGGGGTTTGCCTATAAGTGGAACATGGGCTGGATGCACGACACGTTGGAGTACATCTCTAAAGATCCGGTCTATCGCGCCTACTCGCATCATGAAATGACCTTTCCCATGGTCTACGCCTTTTCCGAGCATTATGTACTGCCGATTTCCCACGACGAGGTGGTACACGGCAAGGGGTCACTGATCGGCAAGATGCCGGGTGATGAGTGGCAGCAGTTTGCCAACCTGCGCGCTTATCTATCCATCATGTGGTCGCAGCCCGGCAAAAAGCTATTATTCATGGGCTGCGAATTTGGTCAGTGGCGTGAGTGGAATCATGACCGGGAGCTTGACTGGTCGCTGCTTGCTGAGCCTCGCCACGCTGGTATTCAGCGGTTGCTGGGAGATCTCAATCGCTGCTACAAAGAGCTACCTGCACTGCACGAATGCGATAGCGAACCTCAAGGGTTTACCTGGGTAGTAGGCAATGATGAAACCAATAGCGTATTTGCCTGGCTGCGCTGGAGTACAACAGGCGAACCGTTGCTGGTGGTGGCCAACATGACGCCGATTCCCCGCCAAGGGTATCGTCTGGGCGTGCCTATGGCAGGCAGTTGGGAAGAGTGCCTGAACAGCGACGCCGAATGCTATGGCGGCTCCAATATGGGCAACCTGGGGCGCATCACCGCAAAAGATGCCCCGCTGCACGGCCAAAGCGCCAGCCTTAAGCTCACCCTGCCGCCGCTGGCGGTACTGCTGCTGCGCCCCGCTGAAGCGCTTTAAGCCCAGCCTTTATAAATCAAGACCCAAAGCCCCTTGCGCTTTATTACGCCAGGGGCTTTTTTTAAGACGCGGATAAATCACGACTTGAATCAGGGTATGCGATAGCTTTCCAGCTTGCAGTAAGTCACTACTGTGGCACCGGCACAAATTCGGTAGGATGACCGCCACGTTTTCTTTACCTGCCGAGGATCATCGCCCGCCATGCTCAATGGAATCTGGTTAAGCTTTTTTATGGCCGCGTTTGCCGGCGCGCTCTGGCAGTGGCTGGTGGGTGGGGATGGTGAAGTTTTCGCGCGCCTGGTGCAGTCGCTCTTCGATATGGCCAAGGTGAGTGTGGATATCATCCTGGTGCTGCTGGGCGCCATGACGCTTTGGTTGGGTTTTCTCTCGATTGCCGAAAAGGCGGGCATGATTCGCCTGTTAGGTCGGGTGCTGGACCCGCTATTTTGCCGCCTGATGCCGGAAGTGCCCCGAGGCCACCCGGCGATGGGCCTGATCAGCATGAACTTCGCAGCCAATATTCTGGGGTTGGACAACGCAGCAACGCCGATTGGCATTAAAGCCATGCATTCGCTGCAATCACTTAACCCCAGTCGCGATACGGCCAGCAACGCACAGATTCTGTTTTTAGTGCTCAACACCTCATCGTTGACCTTGCTGCCGGTCACCATTTTCATGTACCGGGCTCAGCAAGGCGCTGCCGACCCTACGCTGGTATTTCTGCCTATTTTATTAGCCACCAGCGCTTCAAGCTTTGCGGGACTGATGGCGGTAGCGCTGGTTCAGCGCTTAAAACTCTGGCACCCCGCAGTGCTTGCCTATTTTGCCGTGGCAGCGCTTTGTTTGGGATTGCTGATTACCACGCTGGCCGGTCTTTCCGCCGAGGCGCTGGCGGCGGCTTCTACCCTGGTAGGCAATCTGACGCTATTCGGCATTGTCATCATGTTTTTGGTGGTGGGCGCCTTGCGGGGCGTCAAGGTATACGACGCCTTTATCGAAGGTGCCAAGGAAGGGGTGAGCTTTACCATCACCCTGCTGCCTTACCTGATCGCCATGTTGGTAGCCGTAGGCGTCTTGCGCGCCAGCGGCGTTCTGGATGCAGGACTTACCGGCGTGCGCTGGCTGGTAGACGGGTTTGGATGGGACACGCGCTTTGTGGATGCATTGCCTACCGCGTTTATCAAACCGCTTTCCGGCGGCGGCGCACGGGCAATGATGATTGAAACCATGAACAACTTTGGCGTGGACAGCTTCCCAGGGCTGTTGGCGGCCACGCTACAGGGCAGCACCGAAACCACCTTTTACGTGCTGGCGGTCTATTTTGGCGCAGTGGGAATCAGCCGTATTCGTCATGGATTGGGGTGTGCATTGATCGCCGATGCTGCGGGTATCCTTACAGCCATCGGCGTTTGCTACTGGTTTTTTGGTTAGGCGCTTACTGACTTTCGCCAGCCAAATAATCGCTCAGCGCGTGGAAGAACTGGGTGACCGGTACGATCTCAAAGGCTTCGGCCTTGGGCTGGGCACCGGTCATGGCAATCACCATATCGTTGTCGGGGTCGATAAACACCCACTGCCCGAATATCCCAACCGCCGAGAAGGCGCCCTCGCCTTCCGGCCACCAGGAGTAGCCGTACTCGATCTCTTCGCCGCCGATCTCATGAGTGCGAGCGGACTCCGCCACCCAGCCTTCGGGCAGCACGTTGGGCTCGTTATATTCATCCAGCACAAATTGACCGAACCGAGCGTAGTCTTTGAGCGTGATCAAAAGTCCGCTTCCGCCAATTTCCTGGCCGTCCTCGCTATCCAGCCACCACTTGGCGTCCGTCTCCATGCCGTAGCCTGACCAGATCTTCTCGGACAGGTACTCGGAAGCACTCTTGCCCACCGCGCCGTTGATGATCGCCGAGAGCAGCTGGGTCTCGCCGGTGCTGTAGTTCCACACCTCACCGGGCTCACCGGCACGCTCCAGCCCGCCCATGAACTTTAAAAGCGCGCCCGGCTCCTGAGAGAGCTGCACCTCGAGCATCTGGCGGCGCTGGGAGTCCGGATCGGCATAGGTTTCATCCCAGGCAACGCCAGAGGCCATCAGCAGAATCTGCTCGACGGTGACGTCGTCATACACGCTGCCTTCGAGTTCGGGCACGTACTTGCTGACGGCGTCGTCCAGGCTTTCGATATGGCCATCGTTGAGTGCGGCCCCGATCAGCGTCGAGGAGATCGACTTGGCAATCGACATCGACATCCAGGGCGTGTCCGCCGTATTGCCCAGTGCGTACTGCTCGAACACCACGTCGTTGTCGTGCACCGCCATCAGGCCGCTCACCCGATTGAGCGCCATGAAGTCATGGATATCGTAGGTCACGCCTTCATGGGTGAGTGAAAAATCCTCAAGCGAGGCGTCGCGCGTGCCGAACTCATGCGGGGCGCTTGCTGCCTTGACCGTGCGTGTCGGAAACAGCCGGTCGATATGGCGGGAAAGCTCCACCTGCTCGTCAGGCATCATGCGCCCGCTGTAGAGCTTGCGCACCTCCGCTTGGCTCTGCTCGGAGCTCTGGGCCAGGCTTGCGCTTGAAACAAGTGTCAGCGCCGCCGCGATCAAGGGCGAGCGATAGGTCATCGAAGTCATGGCATTCCCGTTAATTAAGTGAACATTGGGCGCAATCAAACACCGAACTTACTCAGCTCGAGCCGCCCGCGCAGCGTGAAGCTTCTTGTAGCTCTCGATCAGGCGTTGGTGACGCTCCAGACCGTCGAGCTGCATGTTGGTGGGGGTCAGCCCGTAGAAACGTACGCTGCCTTCCACCGAGCCCACAACCGCTGCCATGGTCTCTTCACTGAACATGCGCTGGAAGTTGGGCAGGTAATCGTCGATTTCAAGCTCATCGTCGAGCGCGATCTCCAGCACCGCGTTCACCGCCTGGTAGTAAAGCCCACGCTCAACGGTATTGTCATTGTACTGCAGGAACATCTGCACGCAGTCCAGCGCTTCTTCATGACGGCCAAGCGCCAGGTAGATCAAAAGCTTGAGCTCCAGAATCGTCAGCTGACCCCATACCGTGTTTTCATCGAACTCGATGCCGATCAGGGTGATGATATCGGCGTGATCATCCATCTGACTCTCTTCAAGACGCTCGACCAGATCGAGCAGTTGCTCGTCGTCGAGCTGATGCAGATTGAGAATATCTTCGCGATACGCTAGCGCCTTGTTGGTGTTATCCCAGATCAGATCTTCAATCGGATACACCTCAGAGTAGCCCGGCACCAGAATACGACATACCGGCGCGCCCAGGTCTTCGTGTACCGCCATATACACTTCGGCATCCAGCTCTTCGAAAATGCCGAAAAGTGTCGCGGCCTCTTCCTCGTTAGACCCCGCGAAATCCCACTCGCTGAATTCAAAGTCGGGCTTCGCGCTAAAGAAGCGCCAAGACACCACGCCGACTGAATCGATAAAGTGCTCGACGAAGTTGTTGGGCTCGGACACCGTCTGCGAGTTGAAGGTGGGCAGCGGCAGATCGTTCAAGCCCTCGAAGCTACGCCCCTGCAAGAGTTCGGTCAGGCTGCGCTCGAGCGCTACTTCAAAGCTTGGGTGGGCGCCAAAAGAAGCAAATACGCCGCCAGTGCGCGGGTTCATCAAGGTCACGCACATCACCGGGAACTGACCGCCCATGGAGGCATCCTTCACCAGCACCGGGAAGCCCTGATCTTCTAGCGCCTTGAGGCCTTCGACAATGCTTGGATACTTGGCCAGCACATCTTTGGGCACATCCGGCAGGGTCATTTCCTGCTCCAGGATCTCGCGCTTCACCGCCCGCTCGAAGATTTCCGACAGGCACTGCACCTGGGCTTCCACCAGCGTGTTACCCGCGCTCATGCCGTTACTCAGGAACAGGTTTTCAATCAGATTGGAAGGGAAATAAACCGTTTCACCATCGGATTGACGCACAAAGGGCAGCGAGACAATACCGCGGTCTTCACGCCCGGAGTTGGTATCAATCAGATTCGAGCCGCAAAGCTCGCCTTCCGGGTTATAGATCGCCAGGCAGTGCTCATCGAGGATCTCAGCGGGTAGTTCGTCGCCTGGCCCCGGTTTGAACCACTTCTCGTTGGGGTAATGCACGAATTCGCTACCCGCAATTTCTTCACCAAAGAACTGATCGTTATAGAAGAAATTGCAGCTCAAACGCTCGATGAACTCGCCGAGCGCCGAGCAAAGTGCGCTCTCCTTGGTCGCGCCTTTACCGTTGGTAAAGCACATGGGCGATGCCGCATCGCGAATATGCAGCGACCACACATGAGGCACGATATTGCGCCAAGAGGCGATCTCGATTTTCATACCCAGATTCGCCAGCAGCGCGCTCATGTTCGCAATGGTATCTTCAAGGGGTAAATCTTTACCCTCGATATAGGTGCGCTCGCCACCTTCCGGCGCGCCCATCAACAGTGCCTGGGAATCCTCATCGATATTCTCGACGACCTCGATCTGAAACTCAGGGCCGGTTTGCACCACCTTCTTGACCGTGCAGCGGTCAATCGAGCGCAGAATGCCCTGGCGATCCTTCTCGGAAATATCTTCGGGCAGCTCGACCTGAATCTTGAATATCTGCTTGTAGCGATCTTCCGGGTCGACGATGTTGTTCTGCGAGAGGCGGATGTTTTCGGTAGGGATATCCCGGGCGTTGCAGTACACCTTCACAAAATAGGCGGCACACATGGCGGATGACGCCAGGAAATAATCAAACGGGCCGGGGGCCGAGCCGTCGCCCTTGTAGCGAATCGGCTGGTCCGAGATAACGGTGAAGTCGTCGAACTTGGCCTCCAGGCGGAGGTTATCGAGATAATTGACTTTGATTTCCATGAGCGGGCATCCGGAGCAATGAGTGTGCCTGGGCGGTTTAATACAGAACCGTTGGCGAATTGCCGCCCATTATCCAGTTTTTAACCCGCTTCGTCTTGGTAAGTCTTTTTAAGTGCCTATTCACTACTCAGCAAAAAAGGCAGGGCCTCGTTTAGCAGAACCTCAGGGATCTCTTCGGCAATATAGTGACCACACGGCAGCGCCTTGCCTTCAACCTGAGTCGCCACCTTTCGCCATTCACTAAGTGCGTCGAAGCAGGCTTCAATTGCGCCTTCAGCGCCCCACATCACTTTTAACGGGCAGGTAAGTTTTACGCCTGCGTCGATATCGGCCTGATCGTGAACCAGATCGATCGTGGCGCTGGCGCGGTAGTCGCCGCAAATGCCGGTCGCGGTACCCGGCAGTGCCAGGCACCGCTCGTACTCCGCCAGAGCTTCTGGGGTGAACGGTGCCATACCGGCACTGCGCGCGCCCATCACGCTTTTAAGATATTGGGCGGGATCGGCCTGAATCAGCATTTCGGGCAGCGGCTGGGGGCGAATCAAGAAGAACCAGTGCCAGTAGCTGCGCGCAAAGGCCTCATTGGTGCCGCGGTACATGGCAAGAGTTGGCGCGATATCCAGAAACACCATACGCTCGACGCGCTGGGC
Source organism: Halomonas sp. (assembly GCF_017983445.1). GTDB lineage: Bacteria > Pseudomonadota > Gammaproteobacteria > Pseudomonadales > Halomonadaceae > Vreelandella. Next base: position 264,871 of record NZ_JAGOBJ010000001.1, on the reverse strand, counting down.
GTAGTCAACGCCCAAGCGGTGAGCGACCCGCGCGCCGCGATCATGGGCCAGCACCTTGAAGCGCTCGAACCCGAGCTCACTCATTAACGCCGCCATATCGGCCGCCATGGCACGCTTGGAGTAATTGATATGCTCAGCGTCATCATCAGGTTTACCGCTATCGCCGTAGCCGCGCAGATCAGCTGCTATCACGGTAAAATGCTGGGCAAGCGACTCAGCCACTTTATGCCAGATAACATGGGTTTGCGGATGGCCGTGAAGTAGTAGGAGTGCGGGTCCGTTTCCGCCCATGCGAAAAGCGATCTCGACGCCGTTGACCTGACGGGTATATTTTTCATAGCGGGTAAACATGGCAGGCTCCTGCACGAAATAAATAAGCACACGAGGCAGTCTACGCCATTTCAAGGTTAACTATTCAGCCAGCAGGCGGAGTGAGCACCTGTTCGAATAACAGCGCCTCAAAGACTTCCATGGGTGCTTCTGACTTGAGCGTTTTGGCGCGTAGAATGGCCCCTTCCCAGCCGCAGAGAATAAAGCTTGCCAGCCGATTTGAGTCAAGCCCTTTGGGAAGTAAGCCCTGGGCCTGGGCATCCTGTAAACAATGCGCAAAACGCTCTTCCCAGCGTTGGAAGGCGCTATTGAGCGCTTCACGAAAACGGTCGCTTTGACCAGCCAGCTCCTGGCCTAAATTACCAATCAGACAGCCGGTCGCATGGTCGCACTCGCGCATGTACGTTCGGCCGGCGGCAAAGTAACGCTGCAAGCGCTCTAGCGGTGGCGTCATCGGATCTTCAAGTAGAGCTACTAAACTCTCATCATAATCGTTGGCAAAGCGCTCAATCACCGCCAACCCAAAATCTTCTTTACTGGAGAAGTAATGGTAAAACGACCCTTTAGGCACGTCGCACGCTTTAAGAACGGCATTAATGCCCGTTGCGTTATACCCTTGCTGGGCAATCAGCTCAGCGCCGGTATCAATTAACTTATCGCGGGTGGCGGTGTTTTTCATACGCGTAAATAAGAACTCGTCGGTCGGCAGTTAGTTATTCCATTGTGGATAGATCACGCCATCAAAAAGCCGCAGATACTACCGGCTTGCGAAGGGTTGCACGCTCTTTTCATAATGCTTACCCAATCGCTGCGAACCAATGCGTGATGCTAGCATGATACGCTTGCTTGTCTGGAATTTTCGCTCTTACGACGGATACCCCGTGTTGATAAAATCGCTTAGCTATTGTTCCTCATCCCAACAGGGTCGTATTCGTCTAGGCGCCGTGGCAGCCCTGCTGGTTTTTGCGGTTGGTTTGGCCAGTGCCTGGTGGATCATTAGCCAGCCACCGCGTATTGAGCGGCGCCCACCGCCTGAGCCAACTCCACCGGTCGTGGACGTCATTACGCTTACTCAAAGCACCCAGTCGCCGGACCTTACAGGCTTTGGCCGCGTTGAAGCCGAGCAGACCGCTATGCTGGCAAGCCGCGTGGCAGGCCAGCTTGAGCGCTTCGGAGAAAATGTGCTGCCCGGTCAGGTCGTCGAGGAAGGCGCGCCGGTTGCGTATATCGACCAAGCTGATTTACGCCTGACGCTCGAAGATGCCGAGGCCCAGCTAAGCAACGCCCAGGCCCAGCTTGCGCTGGAAAACGCTGAACAACAGCGCGCTCGCAGCGAATATGAATCTTTTGGCCGCCAGCTGTCTGCCGAGCGACGCTCTTTGGTACTGCGTGAACCTCAGCTGCGCCAGGCCCAGGCCCAGCTGACCCAGGCGCGCGTAGTACGTGACCAGGCAGCGCTCAACCTGGAGCGGGCTACTCTTATAGCACCGTGGCGGGCCATGGTACAGGAGCGCTTGGTGGGTGCCGGTAGCCTGCTGAGCCAGGGAACCGAGATCCTTAACCTGGTCGGCGTCGAACAGTTCTGGGTGCGTGCTTCGTTGCCAGGCGACGCGCTTGAGTGGTTGGAGCCCGGCAGCGCGGTCAGCCTTTCAAGCCGAGGCTGGCCAGCCGATGCCACCCGCCAGGGAACGCTGATCTCCATTTTACCCAATCTTGAAGAAAGCGGCCTGCAGGCGCAGCTGTTGGTCGCCGTCAATGACCCGCTCGCACTGGATACCGACGGCCCCGCGCTGCGGCTGGGCGATATCATGCGCGTGTCGTTTCAGACCCAATCCCAAGAAGAATTGATTGCCCTACCCTCGGCTGCATTGCGCCCTGGCGAGCGTGTCTGGTGGGTGGATGAAGAGAACCACTTGCATAGCAGCGTCGTAACACTTGCTTATCGTGGGGAAGAGCAAGCCTTGGTACGCAGCGGCCTTCAGGCTGGCCAGCGGGTTGTCACCTCAGGACTTGCCCAACCCCGTGAAGGGCAGCAGGTGCGCGTTCGACAACGCAGCGACACCCCGGCAAGCGATAGGGAGAATATCTGATGCGCCGCGGCCCGCTTGCCTGGATGATCGACCATGGTGTTGCGCCTAACCTTCTGATGCTGCTGTTTATCGTGGGCGGGCTTATGGCATCGCTCGCGATTAAAAAAGAGGTTTTCCCTGAATTTGAAATTGAAATCGTTCAGGTCAGCATCAGTTATCCCGGCGCCACGCCAGAAGATGTGGAACAAAGCCTATTGTTGCCCGTTGAAGCGGCGGTTTCGAATGTGGAAGGCATTGATGAGCTGACATCGACCGCTGGTGAAGGCAGTGGCATGGTCAGCGCGACGCTGATCGACGGCGTTGATGTGATGCGTGTTTATCAGGATATTCAGCAGTCGGTTAATGCTATTACCACGCTGCCCAACGCCGCCGACCCGCCGCGCTTCACGCTAGCCGGGCGCTCACGCAGCGTGTTAAGCCTTCAGGTTTATGGATCGGTAGGGCTCGCCGCGCTTCACGATGCCGCCGAAGATATCCGGGCTGAACTTCAGGCCGTAGAGGGCATTTCGCGAGCGGAGCTTTCCGGGAACCGTGAACGGGAAATTCAGATTCATCTGGACGAAGAAGCCATTGAGCGCTTCGGGCTTGATCATCAGCAGCTTGCCGCGCGTATCGGCGAAGAAGCCTTGGATCTGGCAAGCGGCCAATTAACCACCGCCGAAGGCGAATGGCTGGTTCGCTACCAGGGGCGGCGCAACAGTGCGGCTGAATTTTCCGATCTGCCGATTCTGACCACCGCACAAGGGTCGCCCATCCTGCTGGGCGATATTGCCGACGTCAGAAACGGCTTTGCAGAAACCGACCGGGAAGAGTTTTATAACGGCGAACCCGGCCTTTCGGTTGATATCTATCAAATTGGTCACCAGACGCCAACCAGCATTTCAGACGCTGTTTACGGCGAGTTGGAGCGGCTGCGGGCAGCGCTTCCGCCCGGGGTTAGTCTGGATGTTTCTCGCGACAGTTCTGAAGTATACGAAGACCGTCTGAGCCTGCTGTTGAAAAATGCCTGGATGGGCCTGGCGCTCGTGATGGTGCTGATGGCGCTGTTTCTTGAAGCGCGGCTGGCCTTTTGGGTAACGCTGGGCATCCCCACGGCATTCTTGGGCGCCATGCTGTTTCTTCCCTGGATTGGCGTCTCACTGAACATGATGTCGATGTTCGCCTTCATTATTGCGCTGGGGATCGTAGTCGACGATGCAATCATGGTCGGCGAAAACATCTACAGCTATCGTGAAGAGGGCTACTCGCTGCGCGATGCGGCAGTCAAAGGTGCCAGCGAAATTGCCGTACCGCTGACCTTTGCCATCCTTTCCAATATCGTTGCGTTTCTGCCGCTGCTGTTTTTACCCGGCTTTCTGGGCATGCTGTTTGCGACCGTGCCAGTCGTGGTCATCACCGTGTTTCTGATTTCCTGGGCAGAAGCGCTGTTTATTCTCCCCGCGCATCTGGCCCACAGCCGCAAACCGCGTGAAACACCGGCCTGGCAGCGGCCGCTGGAAGCGGTGCGTCAACGAATGCAGGGCGGCTTGCATCACTTTACCTACCGTCAGTTCGAGCCTTTTCTGCAGCGTGCGCTCAATCAGCGCCTGTTGAGCATCGCGTTAGGAGTGGCAGTGCTGGTGGTGGCCTTGGCGTGGATGATGAGCGGGCGGCTGGGCTTCTCACTTATGCCCCGCGCAGAGTCAGATCAGGTTCAAGCCACCGTCACGCTGCCCATTGGCACCAATATCAGCGTTAGCCGGGAGCTTAGCCAGCAGCTTCTGAATGCCGCTCAAACGTTAAGCGAGCAGGAAACATCGCTTAGCTTAAGCAGCACACGTAGCCGTCTGGACGGCGAAGAACTCCAAGTCAGGCTTGATATCGCAAGTGACAGCCTGGAAACCTGGCCGCCCTCTCGTATTGCTCGCGAGTGGCGCACGCTTGCCGGGGACTTGGTCGGCGCTCAGTCAGTGCGTTTTGAATCCGATTTTGGAGGTCCCGGCAGCGGCGCGGCGCTTAGCCTACGCTTGTCTCACCCCGATACTCAGGTGCTGGAAGCAGCCGCTTCACGGCTTGCCGATGAGCTGGGTGAGTACGGATTAACTGATATCGATAGCGGTATTGGCGATGGCAAGCCGCAGCTGGAAATGCGCCTTTCGGCGGAAGGCCGGGCGCTGGGGCTTACCGGTAGCGACTTGGCTCAGGCACTGCGTGGCCCCTTGCAGGGCGCCACCGCTGTTGAGCAGTTTGTCGGGCGCCGCGAGATTAGCGTGGAAGTTCGCTTGCCTGAAGCTGATCGCGACAGCTTGAACGAGCTTTACCGCATGCCGGTACGCACCCCTGACGGGCTTAGCGTGCCGCTGTCCCGCGTGGCGGATATTACCCTCAGCCAAGCCTCCAGCAGCCTGCAGCGTATTGATGGCCGGCGTATCATTACGGTGACGGCCGATGCTGAAGGTGATAGAACCATTAATCAGGTGTTGGCAACCTTGCAGGAAGATGTGTTTCCAATGCTTGAGAACACCTGGCCAGGGCTTGAAGTCAGCCTGGGCGGGCGTCAGCAGGATACCGCAGACAATCTAGCTACGCTGCGCACCGCTATGTGGCTAATGCTGGCGGCCCTCTACGCGCTGTTGGCCATTCCGTTCCGGAGCTATCTACAGCCTTTGCTGGTGCTTGCCGCCATCCCTTTCGGTATTGTCGGTGCGGTGATGGGGCATATCATCATGGGGTTTGGGCTTTCGATTATCAGCCTGCTGGGTATGCTGGCGCTATCGGGGGTGGTGATCAATGATGCACTGGTGCTGATCGATTACGCCAACCGCAAACGGCGCGAAGGTATGGCCCCGAGGGAAGCTATTGTAGCGGCGGCTACCCGGCGTTTACGTCCTATCATGATGACCACCCTAACCACCTTTTTAGGCTTGGCGCCAATGATTCTCGAAACCTCCCGTCAGGCGCGTTTCATGATCCCGATGGCCATATCGCTTGGCTTTGGGATGATTTTTGCGACCGCTATTTTACTGATACTGGTGCCGTGCCTCTATCTGGGCATGGAGAACTGGCGCGAGCGATTGAGCATGCCACGTCAACCTAGCCAGGAAGGCACCACCTGATGGATTTTTCGCTTCCCAAATGGCGGCCTTCACGGCTGGGCTTAAAGCTGTTCGCGGCCATATTAAGCGTTAACGTAGCCATCTCAGCCAGCATGTTTCTGGCGGTTTCCTACAGTATCGACCGCGGTTTTCTCGATTACTTAAGCCAGGCTCAGGAGCGCCGTGCCATGCTGCTGGCCGACGGCTTGATAACCCGCTGGGAAACGCAGAACAACTGGCAATGGTTGGAAAACAAGCCCCGCCGCTGGCCAAATATCGTGCGCTTTGAGCTAGGCCAGGAAGACCGCGAGCGTCCTTCCCCGCTGGGTGAAGCCCGGGATTTTGCCCTGCGTGCGCCCGACGGCCGGTTTGTTATCCCGCCCATGGATAACCGGACGGGCTCGGGCGACTGGCGCTGGCTGACGCTTTATAGCAACGACCAGGAAATCGGCGAGCTGGGGTTTCGTCCGCCTCAGCAAATGTTGGAGCGCATGGAAAATCACTTTCTAGAGCGCCAGCAGCGTAATTTGATGATTATCGTCATCTCGATCGGTCTGGCCTCACTGTTGCTGGCAGCCGGGCTTTCCTGGTGGCTGAGCCGACGTACACGTGCCTTAGCCATTGCGACACGACAGCTCACCGAAGGCAATTACCACTCCCGCCTGCCCGAGCGAGGCCGCGATGAGCTTTCACGCTTAGCGCGGGACTTTAACGTTCTGGCAGCGACCCTTGAAGCCAACCGGGATGCGCGCTCGCGCTGGGTATCCGATACGGCCCATGAGCTGCGCACGCCGCTTGCCGTATTACGCGGTGAAATCGAGGCCATGCAGGATGGCATTCGCCCCCTGAATCAGGAAAATCTGTTCTCTCTTGCCCAGGAAGTAGCTCAACTCGAACGTCTGGTCGCCGACTTACGCCTGCTCTCGCAAAGTGATGCTGGGGCGCTGGAGATTCATTTAGCCCCGATGGATCTTAGCGAAAGCCTGACCAGCCGCCTGGAAGACGCCGACCGCTGGCTTGAGGAAAGCGGTCTTGCCTTGACCACACATATTGCCCCCGGCGTGATGATTCGTGGTGATGCTCAACGCCTGCATCAGCTATGGAATAATCTGCTGGATAATAGCTGTGCCTATACCGACGCCCCAGGCAAGCTTCAGGTGGCGCTTGGCACTCAACACCACCATGCAGTGATTACCTGGCAAGATAGCGCACCCGGCGTACCCGAGAGTGAGCTTTCGCGGCTTACCGAGCGTCTTTACCGGGTAGAAGGTTCGCGTAATCGTGCCAGCGGCGGCAGCGGCTTGGGGCTTTCCATTGCCAGCGCCCTGGTCAACGCCCACGGGGCAACGCTCAAGGCCTCAAGCACACCGCTGGGCGGCCTTTGCTGGACACTGCGTTTTCCGTTACTCACTGTTCATTAATTACTTAGCGAGCCCACTATGTCGCATGAAGCCTCGTTGTTGATCGTTGAAGACGAACCCAAGATTGCTCGTCTGATGGATGACTACTTAAGCTCTCATGGCTATGCCGTGACCACGCTTGGCCATGGAGACGAGGTTTTTCCCTGGCTACAGGAAAACTCGCCCAAGCTGATCCTTTTAGACGTTATGCTGCCCGGCAAGGATGGTCTCACGCTATGCCGAGAAATACGTCAGCAGTGGCCTAGGATCGCCATTATCATGGTCACCGCCAAGGTAGAAGAAGTAGATCGCCTGCTGGGGTTAGAGCTGGGCGCCGACGATTATATCTGCAAACCCTTTAGCCCCCGCGAAGTAGTGGCCAGAGTCAAAGCCGTGCTGCGCAGAAGCCAAGCCCTTGCAGAACGAGCCTTGGAGAATCAACCTGAATCGCTGGCACCGGTTACTCTCAACGAAGATGGCTGGCAGGCTCTGGCCCATGGTCACGATATAGGCCTCACCGCGGTTGAATTTCAGCTGCTGCGGGTGATGATGCAATCACCGGGGCGAATCTTTAGCCGAGAGCAGCTGATGGATCATATGTACCGCGATAACCGCATCGTTTCAGAGCGCACCGTGGATAGCCATATCAAGAAGCTGCGCAAAAAGATCACCGAAGCCCTACCAGGGCAGGACATTATTCGTTCAGTGTATGGGGTAGGATACAAGTATCAGCCAGAGGGCTAACGGCAGGATTCACTATGAAGGCGCTTATAGTAGAAGATAACGTCAATTTAGCGCGCTCAATTGCGGCCACACTGAGGGAGGCCGCCTTCACTATTGATGTCGCCGACGATGGAATGAAAGCGCTTAGCATGATGGGTCACGGCAGCTATGACCTGCTGCTCTTGGATCTAGGATTGCCCGAATTGAATGGTATTTCCCTTCTGCGTAAACTACGTCATCAACACAATACTATCCCGGTATTGATTATTTCGGCACGCGATAGCCTGGATCAACGCATTCATGGTCTTGAAGTGGGTGCAGATGACTATTTGTGCAAACCTTTTTCGTTAGAAGAAGTAACGGCGCGTGCGCGAGCTCTGGTACGGCGTGCCAAACATTTTGGTGGAGAAACCCTACAGTGTGGGCGATTGGAGTTTTCCCCCGATGCAATGGAATTACGCCTTGACGGCCAACCATTAATGTTGCATCGCCGTGAGTTAGAAGTCATGGAGTACCTGTTAATCAACCAGAATCGGCTCGTCAATAAAGACCAAATTATAGACAGGCTGTCTACTTCGGATGAGTCGGTCAGCTATGCTGCAGTGGAGACCTACATCTCACGGATTCGCAAAAAGATTGGCTACGATTTCGGTTTAAAAACGGTACGCGGGCTAGGTTACTATCTGGAATCTAAAAACCTAGAACCCAATCGCTCCTCAGACACGATATGAATAAAAGCCGGTCTATTCGCAGCCGTCTATTGTTATGGATTGGCCTACCCTTCACCGCACTGGCGATTTTAGCGCTGATTTCTAGCTACCTGCTGTTGTCACGCCAGATTAATGAAACCTTTGATGACCTGCTTCTTAATGCGGCTCAACGGCTTGAACGGCGCATATACACAGCAGACGGTGAGCTACGCATCAATATGCACTACTTCAGTGTTAGTACGCTTGGTAGCCGAGGCGAAGGAAAAATTTTCTACCGTATCAAAGAAACCAACGGGGGCATGATTGCGGGATTTAGCGGTTTGTCAGACCCTCCTTCAGCATCACATGAACCGATGTTTTATGATGTGGAGTATGCAGGCAATGCCTTACGCGCTGTAGCGCTTACGCTCCCCTTCAGCCGAGGCAGCGAGTCAGTAAACATCGAAGTCGTTGTGGCTGAATCGAAAGAAGCGCGTTACACCCTCACCAATGACTTTATGGTCACGCTTACTGGGCTCATGATAGTGACGGGGCTGTTAGCCATTTCTATTGCATTACTTGCGATTCACTTGGGGCTAGCGCCTCTCAATGCCATTAGTCAAGCGTTACGCCAGCGCTCCCCGAACGACTTATATATGCTGAATGATGATGCTCCTAAAGAAGTTTTACCGCTCATTCAAAGCATTAATCATTTAATGCAGCGCATGCGGCGTAGTATCGAGAGTACTCAACAGCTCAATGCTGATGTTTCTCATCAATTAAGAACACCTATTTCAGAGATTCGTGCGTTAACCGAAATATCCCTCAAAGATACGCTGCCATCGCCTACGCATACTAGCTTGCAAGAAATTCAACGCATCGCCGAGCATGCCAGCCACACCGTTAAGCAATTACTTAAATATGCCAAAACGCGCAGCGAATTAGTCGATACTGCGCATTTAAGTGAGGTCGATTTAGTGACCATTTGTCAGGATGCCTGTGCCCAAACCGCCCCGAACATTTACAAGCAACGTCAAGAGCTTGCGTTTGACCAGCGCCAAGTAATTCCGCCTATCGTTGGCGACCCTATTACTTTGCGATGGTTAGTAACTAATCTTATCGAAAATGCCAGCCTACATGCAGGCGGGAGTACCGCCTATACCGGTGTTATTACCGTTACATTAACGGCGGTCAAGCATCAACCGACCTTGACGGTGAGCGATGATGGCACGGGAGTAGATGAAGTACTTGTTGCTAGGTTGACCGAACGCTTTTTTCGCCACAATAAGCACTCTCCTGGTAGTGGCTTGGGACTGGCGATTGTAGAACAAATCGCCACCGCCCATTCCGCACAACTTTCCCTTGGCAATCGACCTCAGGGCGGCTTTGATGTCACCGTCACTTTTCCCGCTATCTAACCGGTGAGTTGACCATGCGTACCATCAACGGTGTCATAAAGATTAATAACAGCAAGCGCACTATATGATGGGAAACAACATAAACAGGATCAATGCCCATCACCATTGCAATGACAGCCATCTCGCCTACACCGCCAGGAATTAATGCCAGCAGTACCGCCACAAAGGCTAGCGGCGTAACGCTTGAAACCAGCCATGCAGCTACTACCAACGCAAAAAGTGCAAAGGTAATGCCGTAACGGCCCATACTAATCACCTGTGACCACTGAGTTCCCGAAAAGCGCGCGCCCACAGATGCCCCCAATACTAGAAAGGCAGACAGTACTACCCAAGTAGGTAGCGCATAGTCAAACCCTAAGTTGGCAATAATGGCCCCTGCCACCATCGGCCCTAAAAACTCAGGTAAGGGTATTTTTACCAAGCCTCCTAACCACCAACAAAGTGGTGCTAATAACAGGGGCAAGCTATCGACCATTGACAGTGATGGTGACGAACTACTCAACGTCACATCTTCGACAAAAAAACTCGCTACTATGGCCGCTCCTGACACCACGGTGACTAAACGCAGCGAATGCGAAATGGCAATCCAGCGTAAATCTCCATTGACACGCTCAGCCAGCACCAACGCCGAGTTCATACTCCCTGGGTAAGAGCAAAATAGTGCATTCATGCGGCCTACCCTGGCACGTTTAAAAATCCAGAATCCCCCGAATAGCATCAACGCCATATACACTAGCATCGCTATTACGCTGGGGTACCAGAAGACTAGTCCTATCAGCTCACCAGCTTGAATCCTGCTACCGATGAACAGACCTAACAGCGCAATGGCCGTGCGATGTAAGCGCTTATCAACACCGGTCTTCACTCCCATCAGTGATAAGCCCATCACCATAAACAGAGAACCCAGCATCCATGCTAAGGGCAATGAAAAAAAGGGTGGCAATCCAGCCACCCAAAAAACCTATACCAACGGTAATAATAGTTCTTTGTAACATTTTAAATCCTGAACTCAGGCATCATGGCTGAGCACCTTCCTGACGCAATTTTAAGCGCTTCATTAGCGGCTGACTAAATAGCGAGATCAACAGTAGCGCAAAAATAACTAACGTTACTGGGCGCTCAAAAACGTAGGTAAAGTCACCGCCACTAATTTGATAAGAGTGGAGTAGTGATTTTTCAGCCAGCGAACCCAACAACATCCCGATCACAGCGGCAGGCACGGAGTAGCCGTAGTGACGGAATATCCAGCCGATCACAGCAAACACCAGCACCGTAGCAGGCCCCGTCATATTGCCAGTTAGTCCGAACGACCCCATTACCGCAAGGGCTAATACCGAAGGAATCAAGTAGCGTATAGGTACCTTAACGATATTGGCCAGCAGAGGAATGAATAGTAAACCAATAGCTGCCAGGAGAAATACTTGGGCAAAGTTGGCAAAAATGATTGCATAAACCACGTCCGTCTGCTGACGGATAAATTGTGGTCCACCAGTAATATTATGCATGGCAAACGCTGCCAACATAACGGCTGTCGCCCCCCCTCCAGGAATTCCCAATGCCAACAGCGTTGCCATCGAGCCACCTTCAGAACTGCTATTAGCGGCTTCGGATGCCACTACACCTTTCGGATTTCCCTTACCAAATGAGTCAGGGTCGCGATCACGGCGCTTGGTTTCAATATAGGAAAGCAGATTGGAAACGGATGAGCCTACGCCTGGCACCGCTCCTACCAGTACCCCTATCAACCCCCCACGAATCATCACCACAGGGTAGCGCATCGCCATTTTGCAGCCTTCGAATATTTCGCCAATCTTCACTTTACGGTGGTCAGCAGATTCAACGATGAAACCTTTGTTCGCTAGCTTAAATAGCTCAGAAGCAGCAAACATGCCCATCATGGCAGGAATAACGGGCACGCCATCCAGTAGATAAGTTTGCCCCATCGTGCCGCGCGCCAAGCCGATTTCGCTAAACCCAATTGTACCGACTAACAGGCCAATAAACCCGGCTATTAACCCTTTAAGTACCTGTTCCCCCTTTAAACTAGCGATCAGTGTCATACCCCATAAAATAACCACAAACATCTCTGCAGGCCCTAGCCTCAGCACCATGTACGATAGCGGCTGAATCATGAAGAACAGCACGACGTACCCCATTAATGAACCAATCACTGATGCTGCTAACGCGACACCTAGTGCTTGGTTATGCTGGCCCTTACGCGCCATTGGGTAACCATCAAACGCGGTAGCTATCGCAGAAGAGCTGCCGGGTATATTCATTAAAATTGCCGGAATACCGGCACCAAAGGAGCCACCGGTAAAAATAGCAGTAAGAAATAAAATCGCTTGAATAAAGTCCATGTACAGGGTCATGGGTAGGAAAATTGCCATGACCACAGAAATTTGTAGGCCTGGAGTGGCACCAAAAATCAGTCCTAGTACGATACCGGGAACAACTACCAACCAAGGTCCAAAGCTGGAAAAAAGTAGGCCCAAGCTCTGCCCAACCGCGCCGAAATCAATCATGGTGTCTCCTCAGTTGGGTAACAGCAGTAATGCCATAGGATACGGCAGCATTTGCGAGAAAAAGAACGCAACACCGAGCCCAAATGCGACGCTATAGCCCCCCAATAACAGCCAATTGCGCTCACCTTTAAGAATCAAAAAAAGCGCCAAAAAAATCACTGTGGCAATATCAAATCCTAAAATTTCAAGCGACAGGACATAGGCGGCAAATAATCCCACTACGGGCAATGTCTTATGAAGCGGCTCTTCCTCTAAAGACCTAAATAGCGAGCCGTGCTTTATACGCAAGATTAATTCAAGCGTAATAATTGCCAATACGATGATGGCAAGAGGCAGTATGAGCAGCAGATTTTGCGGAGTAGCAGATACGCGAATGGCGTCTAATAGATACCATAGCGTAAAGCTCGCCAGACCCATGAGAACTAAGAAATCCCCATAGTCACGTTTATATTCAGACATGGTAAAGCCCTATGCTGGCCTCTTTTAACAGGAGAGGCCAGCTATCATGGAAGGATTATTTCGGAAAATCAGTTCAGTAGGTGAGCATAACTTTCGAATACTTGATGGTTTTCGCGCATCAACTCATTGGAGCGCTCTGGGCCAACCCATACACCACCCATTTCGTTGCGCTCAAGTTGCTCTTGTACATCTTTGCGCGCAAGAGCACTTTGAATGGCTGATGATAGCTTCTCAAATCGCTCTGGATGCTGCCTCTCGACTTCATTGGTCACAGCAAAGCCACGCATAGAACCCTGTAGCACAGGTACTTCAAGTTCCATTGGGGCCAGCGCTTCATTGATAGGAAGCGCATCCCACTGTTCAATGCGCTTATCATTCACAATGGCCAGCGGGGTAAGAAACTCACGGATGCCCTCGCTACCCTGTGCACTAATAGAAACGAAATCCACCTGACCACCCGCCACGGCTGAGCGTGCTTCACCGCCACTGTTATAGGTCACTAAATTGAGATTGTCTTGGGGGATACCTGCTTCATCAAGCAGCAAGCGCACCATTAAATGACCAGCCGAACCCTGCACCACAGCGCCACGAACCTGGGTATTCTCGTCGCGAATGGCTTCCAGTAGGCTTGGCAGATCTTCATAACCGCTGTCTTTATTCGCAGCGATTAGATCTAAATCGAACCACTGAAAGTTGATATACGAAAAATCGTCGACACTAAACTCCGCACCACCGATAAGAATCGAATTAGTTAAGTAAGGTGCAAACGTTGATGCGTAGACAGTATAGCCATCATCAGGAACGTTCAAGACGTAGTTAGAGGCGACTTGCGTTCCCGCACCTGGACGATTAGTGACTTGTATTGGCACACCTATCTCTTCTGAGATCGGCCCCGACATAATGCGGGCTAAACGATCCGCACTGCCACCGGTACCAAACCCTACGACCATATTGAGCGGGCGAGTGGGAAAATCTTCAGCCGCAGCAGGAAGCGCAATCGCTAATGAAGCAATCGCGACCGTTGCGCCTGCCAGTAAGGGCTTAATACGAAGCAACAAAGAGGTACTATAAGTGTTAGGCATAGCGGGCTCGCTTTTTTATAAGATGATTTACTATTGGAAACAGGCATTCACCTGCTAGCCTGAAACGCTACCCCATGAAACTGTCACTAGCCTTGCATGGTTTAAAAACCGACTAAAGTCTAACCGTCTTATTCAACCTGCCGATTCAAAAAGGCAACGGCCGCTTTCATGGCGCTTTTGCGAAATATAAAGCTGGCTAAATGGCCGCGCCAGGGCTGGAGGTAAAGCTCGCTCGGTGTCCCTTGTGCTTGCAGAGCCTGATAGAAATCGATGGCATGGACGACGGGTACCAGCCTGTCCCACTTACCATGGAACAGGAAAAAAGGCGGCGCTTGAAGGGTTAGCTGGCGAGCGGGGGAGGCAAGCGTGTAAGCGTCGGTTTTTTCGGCGCGCGTGCCGCCTATAAAGTCGACCACCAGCGGGCCATCATCGAATTTCAGCAAGTCACTGGGTAGCCCGCCTGCCACCACGGCGGCGAGCCGGGCATGCTCGCCGCCATAAGGCATCACGAGAGGACCTTCAGCCCCCGCCAAGGCTAACAGGCTTACCAGATGCGCCCCAGAGGAGTAGCCAACCCCTACCACTCTGTCGGTATCCACGCGCCACTCTTCAGCATGGGCATGAATCCAGGCCATGGCTTGCTGGAGATCATAAAGCTGGGCTGGGAACTGATACTCAGGCGCAAAGCGATACTCGATGTTGACGGTGACATAGCCCTGCCGCGCCAGCTGCTCGGCAATCCCCTGCATATCGTTTGGGCCACGATTGCGCCAGCCGCCACCATGGACAATCAACGCCGCCGGACGCAGCTCCACGCCTGGAGTGTTGGGGAGCAGTACCTGAGCATTCAGTGTTTGCGGCCAATCCACCGGGGTATACGGCTGCGAATCAAGACGCGTAAAGGTAACCGCATCGCGCTGTGATATACGCTGTTCAATAGCCGTTTCACCATTATGGGTTTCGTTATTGACAACGTTATTGGCATAGTGCGTTGCTGTACATCCACTAAGCAGCAGAGCAAGCGTGCCCAGGCCAAGGTAGTGGCGAACAAAGCGGGCGTCTGGCATTTATAGTTCCTTCGAAGAAAGTGCTTATGTTCAGTGAGTACTTACGAGAAGACAGTGCTTATGAGCAAACAGTATTTAGCAAAATACCCATAGTCCTCCAACATCACTTTTGTTGCACACTCTGTGCATACGGTTTGCACTCCCCCGCCTGATACTGACATCGTCAACTTACCAGGAGGTACGTTATGAAAATGTCATTACGCCAAATTTTTGCTCCAGCTCTGCTCGCGTTCGTACTAACGCCGCTGGCTTTTGCAGCGCAGGCAAACCAGCACGCTGAGCATGGTTCAGACGTTGATCGCGAAGCCTTCCACCAGCGCATGGAAGAACGCCGCCAGGAAGTGTATGAGCGCGCCGGGCTAAACGAAGAGCAGCAAGCCGCCCTCAACGAGCTTAACGCAGAACATTACCAGGCCATGCAGGCACTGCGTGAAGAGCATCAGGAAAAAGTAGCGGACATTCTTTCTGAAGAAGAGCGCGAAGCCCTGAAAAATGCCATGAAAGAAGTGCGTGACGAACACCGCGGTGAAGGTAAAGGCCACGGTAGACACGGCGCTCCTGACCAACATGAAGACGATGAAGAAGCCATCACGCAATAAGTGTACTTCAGCGCTAAACGCTCGGCTTTAAACAGACGCTCGCGTTGTAAATAAAAACCCCGGCCTAATGGCCGGGGTTTTCCGTATGCATCCCTTCATTTAAAGCACGACGATGCCTTAGAAGAAGCCCAACGGATTGATGTCGTAGCTGATCAGCAGGTTCTTGGTTTGCTGGTAATGCTCTAGGGCAACCTTGTGGGTTTCACGTCCGACGCCTGATTTCTTGTAACCACCGAACGCTGCGTGGGCAGGATACTGGTGATAGCAGTTAGTCCATACGCGACCCGCCTGAATGCCCCGCCCCATACGAAACGCGACGTTAATATCGCGGCTCCAGACGCCCGCCCCCAGGCCAAACTCGGTGTCGTTGGCAATCGCCAGGGCTTCTTCTTCGTCCTTGAAGGTCGTGACCGCGACTACCGGGCCAAAAATCTCCTCCTGGAAAACGCGCATTTTATTGTTGCCCTTAAGCAGGGTCGGCTGGATGTAGTAGCCACCGTTAATGCTGTCATCCAGAGTTTCTTTATTACCGCCGGTCAAGAATTCCGCGCCCTCTTCACGGGCAATATCCATGTACGACATGATTTTGTCGAACTGCTCTTGAGAAGCCTGAGCACCAACCTGAACATCGGTATCCAGTGGGTTACCACGCTTGATGGTTTGGGTGCGTTCCATCACCTTCGCCATAAACTCGTCGTACATGCTTTCCTGAATCAGCGCGCGGGAGGGGCAGGTACATACTTCGCCCTGGTTAAAGAACGCCAGTACAAGGCCTTCTACCGCTTTATCGATAAACGTCGGTTCGGCGTTCATGATATCGGCAAAATAGATATTGGGCGATTTTCCGCCAAGCTCCACGGTGGAAGGAATGATATTTTCAGCCGCGCATTTGAGGATGTGCGAGCCAACCGGGGTGGAGCCGGTGAAGGCGATCTTGGCAATGCGCTTGCTGCTGGCAAGCGCCTGACCAGCTTCAGTACCGAAGCCATTAACAATATTGACGACCCCGGCAGGCAGCAAATCACCAATCAGCTCAATAAGTACCAGCACGGAGGCTGGGGTTTGCTCGGCAGGCTTGAGTACCACACAGTTACCTGCCGCAAGCGCGGGCGCCAGCTTCCAGACAGCCATTAGAATCGGGAAGTTCCAGGGAATGATCTGCCCAACCACGCCTAACGGTTCGTGGAAGTGATAAGACACCGTATTAGCATCAATATCCGCGGCAGTGCCTTCTTGGGCGCGAAGGCAGCCTGCAAAGTAACGGAAATGATCGACAGCCAGGGGGATATCCGCGTTTAGCGTTTCGCGAACGGCTTTGCCGTTATCCCAACTTTCGGCCACGGCCAGCATTTCGATATTCTGTTCAATGCGGTCGGCGATCTTCAATAAAATATTGCTGCGTTCAGCGGCAGCCGTTTTACCCCAGGCAGGCGCTGCCTTGTGCGCGGCATCCAGCGCTTTATCGATATCCTCGGCGCTAGAGCGCGGGATCTCGCAGAATACCTGGCCGTTAACAGGGCTGACATTATCAAAGTATTGGCCGTTAACGGGAGGCACAAACTCACCGCCGATATAGTTGCCATAGCGTTTTTTAAATGAGACAACTGACCCGCTATCACCTGGATTGGCATAGATCATGACAAGGCTCCTGAGTATTATGATTATTAAACGTGCTTTGACAGTATTGTTTATTATTGGCTACGACGATAGGGCACGAGGACGGGATTAATCATCATCCCTTGGTAGAAGATAATCGGCCGTCCCCCATAACACCGGCATTATCAGTCAGCTTCCACTGTCGCTAACTTTTCAGAAACTAGCTTTTTTTCAGAAACTAGCTTTGCAGAAAGTCGCGCTGCCACCTTTCAAGCTCGGTGAGCGTTCGGGCAGCGTTATGGCGTAATTCACTAAACGTGCTGTCCAGCTGGCACGCGGTGCGCGCCTCTTCATAAACCAATAGCTCGAGACGCCGGGCGTCATCCGCTAGTTGCTCCGCGCCCATGCTCAATGATTCACCGCGTAGCTGGTGCGCTACCCGTGCGACCTGTTGCAGCTGTTCATCAAACAGCCCTTCGGTTGCCGCCAGGTAGGCCGCTAGCTGTAAGAGATAATCGCTTACCTGCTGTTGATAAAGCACCATAAGCTGGATTAAGCGTCCACTTCCCAGGTTTTCCAGCAGCATATGCAGTGTGCTGATATTGAGTAATCCGTGCTCTGATGCATCGTCATTGGGCGAATTGAGCGGGGGTAGCCGTAAATCTTGCCTTGACGACAAGAGGTGCAGCGTAAGCACGTTACTCAGCGCCAATAAGGAAAGCGGCTTGGTAATGTAGTCATTCATACCCGCGGCAAGGCAGCGCTGGCGATCATTGCCACCAGCGGTCATGGCCACAATCGGCACCTGAGCCAGCGAGCCGCCCTGCTCGCGCAGACGTTGGGTGACCATCAGGCCATCCATATCCGGTAGCTGAATATCCATGAAGATTAAATGAATCTGCAGGGATTTCGCCATGCTTAGCGCATCCTCGCCATTCTCTGCACAGATAACGTCACACCCCAAGCGTGATAAAAGGCTCGTCGCCACTTTGCGATTGACTGCGTTATCTTCGACCAGCAGTAGCGAGGTACCCGCAAAGTCACCCGTCGGGTCATGAGGTAAGGAGGCGGTCGCCGGGCTAGCCTTGACCAACGGTAATTCACACCAAAAGATACTGCCCTGCCCTGGCTGGCTCTGCACACCCAAACGCCCCTGCATGGCCTCGCTCAACCGCTTGCAGATCGCAAGCCCAAGCCCGGTTCCGCCAAAACGGCGGGCAATGGATGAGTTTGCCTGTTGGAAGGGTTCAAACAAGATGCCCTGCTGCTCCTCGCTGAGCCCACAGCCGGTATCAATGACTTCGAGCAGCAGCTTATCAACCGTCGAAGAGACACAAATGCGCACCTCTCCGTGGTCGGTGAACTTCGTCGCATTGGCCACCAGGTTAAGCAGTATCTGCCTAAAACGACCGGCATCAATCATGATCCAGGGGGGCACCAGCGCGTCGATATTGACCTTTAATGCCAGGCCTTTCGCCTGCGCACGCGGCTCAAAGAGCGCCACCACGCTATCAATCAAGGGCTTTAACGCCGTTGGTGTGGTTTCAAGGGTTAAGTGGCCAGCTTCAATTTTAGAGAAATCGAGAATTTCATTGATCATGGCTAGCAGTTGGTTGGCGCTATCGTGAATAGTCCGAGCGTAATCTTCCACCTGGGTCGGACTTGCCGGTTCGCGCAGCAGCTCGCTCATGCCAATCACGCCGTTAAGCGGCGTGCGAATTTCATGACTCACCATGGCCAGAAAGTCCGATTTAGCATGGTTAGCAGCCTGCGCCTGCTCGGCAGTGACTTCCAGTTGCCGACTTAGCTGCTCCTGCTCACGCCTGGCGGCAGCGCTTTCACGCATTTCACGCAGCAAAAAACCAATCACTAACAGTACGGCAAGACTCATACCCAGCAGCAGCGTCATCAAAAGCTTATAGAGCGTACTCAGCAAAATACGCTCTTCAGTGGCTGACTCCGCCAAATAGCCGTTAATCGTAATCACAAACCGTTCAGTTAATCGCGCCAGCCTATCCAATGTGGTTTCAAGCGCGTCAACCGGCAGCGATTCAAGTTCGCCATACGGCGCAAACATGGCATCCAGTGCTTGCATCTGCAGCTGTATGTTCGCCATCAGTCCACTGGCACCATCAATGGTATGCAGCAGCGAGCTGACCTCACCATTCTGAAGCAACGTAAGGCGACTGTATAAAAGCTCAAAGCGCATGTTCAGCTCGTTTTGAGCCGACGGGGTAATTTCTGTACGGGCTGTGGCAAGAAAGTGGTTAAGAAGCTGCACCGCATCACGATCAAGCTTGTATACCACCCAAGAGGTATCTTCACGAAGGCTTTGGGTAAGATTATCCTGCCGCCATGAGGCAAGCGCGGCAACGACCAGTGCTGCAGCAAACAACAGTACGGTAATTATGGCCACTAGCTTAAGGCGGCGAGGATAACGCAGCATGCTGGGAGGCCGCGTTACAGAGTTACTTAAACGCATCTATACGCATCACCTGCCACACCGCTCTAAAACGTATTTTCTCACTTAACAGGGTTTCATTATTATCAAATGGATACAGTACCCATAGAGGCCCATACTCCCGAATAGGCATTTGTTCGTTATCACGCTCAAGCGCGAGTATCACGTCATACTCGTAAAAATCACTTACTGGAATTTCCGCTTCGTAGCCATTGAGCGCCGATACCCTTATCACTTCACTGTTGGCGCCGACACGCTCCATCAGATCACGCATCAATGGGCCAGAGTAATAGCTCACACCACTGGTCCAGGGCGTACCGGTATCAAAACCAAACTGGGGAAGATCTTTCAACATCTCAAAATCAAAGTGCGCGCCTTCAACTGCATTTTCATGGGTAATATTGCCTCTAATTTCTAGCAGTACTGCGCCTTTGGGCGCGTCTAAAGCTTCTGATTCACCAGCCATTCCCATTTGGGGGATGCACAAAGCCAGCAGCAGCCCTCCCATTAATAAGGCTTTCATCATTATTTCCTCATAGAGCCTGACTCTAAAACGTTGCTAGAGAGCCATTGATAGAGACTCTATAAGAGTACGCGATCTCACTATTCAGGTCAGGCGAAACACGACTTTTTTAATACCCACAGGCAGAAAGGTAGGTGATTGTTATGTATAAAAATTTACTTTAACCGTAAAGCATCACCTATCGATAAAAAAACCCCAGCCTGGGTAAGCTGGGGTTTTCAAAGTGCCTGCCATCAAAAATGGGTAAGTGCTTAACGCACAATCATGACCGACACCTTGGCGTGGTGAACCACATGCTCGGCATTAGGCCCCAGCACATAGTCTACAAACTTATGCTTGGTATGCGAGGCCATCACGATGAGGTCAGCATCTACCTCTTTACCGACCTTGATAATCGCCTCCCAAGGCGATCCATCGACAATGATGCTCTGGGTTTGAATGTCCTCCGGTACATTTTCCTGAATAAACGTATGCTGCGCCTCTTTCATGGCCGCATTCGCCTTTTCTGAAAAATTCTTGGGAAAATAAGCGCCCACCATGGGCATCTTAAATTCAGGTAGCACGCTGACAATATGCAGCGATGCACCGAAGGTCTGGCAAAGCGTTACCGCCGTGGGCAACGCTTTTTTCCAGGAGGCCTCCTCATTCAAATCAACGGGTAGCAGTACTTTCTGGTACATAGCAACCTCCGTTATGCTTTGGCCAGCGTGTCATCAGGTTCTTGAAGACGCCGACGGCGCTGCATGAGGACTACCAAGCCAAAGAGCAGCAATGCAGGCAGCCACATCCACTCTTTCGTCCAACGGTTGACGGGCGCGAGCACTTCGGTAATTTCCTGGTCGAAATCAAAGCCTAATTCTGCCGCCGGGCTACCAAACTCGACGAAGTCAACCAGCGTTTGATCACCATCGACATAAAGCTCGATACCCAGATTTTCCAACCGTTCTGCTCCGGTTTCACCATTGGGCACCGGCACCAGAATGTAGGTCGACAAAGGGGCGCCAAAAGCATCTTCACCGGCAATCTGTACGCGAAGATTACTGCCGTCTTCTACACGCTCTAACGCCTCGGCAAGCTGTGCTGGGGGCACCGACTCATACGGATCATGAATCTTGTCCATCCAAAAGCCGGGGCGGAAAAGCGTAAAGGCGACCAGCAGTAACAGCAGTGATTCGTACCAGCGGTTACGCGTCAGCATATAGCCCTGGGTACCGGCGGCAAAAATCAGCATGGCGATCGTTGCCACAATAAATACCACGACGCCCTGTATGACCGTGACATCAATTAACAGAAGATCCGTGTTAAAGATGAACAAGAATGGCAGTGCTGCCGTACGCAGACTGTAGTAGAACGCCTGGAAGCCTGTGCGTATCGGGTCGCCTCCCGAGATCGCTGCGGCGGCAAAGGAAGCCAAGCCCACCGGTGGGGTGACATCCGCCATAATGCCGAAGTAGAAGACGAACAGGTGAACAGCGATGAGCGGCACAATCAGTCCGTTTTGCTGACCCAGCATCACGATAACCGGTGCCATCAATGCCGACACCACGATGTAGTTGGCCGTTGTCGGCAAGCCCATACCCAAAATTAAGCTCAGCAGCGCGGTAAGCAGCAGGATCATCATCAGGTTACCGCCTGACAACAGCTCCACCACATCGGCCAGCACTAAGCCTACACCGGTTTGCGATACGGCGCCCACCACGATACCCGCCGTGGCAGTCGCGATACCGATACCAATCATATTACGAGCACCGGTTACTAAGCCGTCCCATAAGTCTAGAAAGCCCTCTTTAATATCGGCCGACATTTGGCTACGTCCGCGGAAAATCGCGATAATAGGGCGTTGCGTTACCATGATAAAGATCATGAACATAGTGGCCCAAAATGCTGAAAGACCAGGCGAAAGACGCTCAACCATCAGACACCAGACCAGCACGATGACCGGCAAGATAAAGTGCAAACCCACCATCAAAGTTGGACGCGTCTGAGGCAGTTTGATAACCCTAGAGCTGGGGTCATCGAGTTCTAATTCGGGATAGTTAGAACCAACTTTCAGTAACCCCACATACATAACAGTCAAGCCCACCGCAATTACCCATGGTGTAGCATCGCCCAGTAAAGGCTTGAGCCATCCAAGGCCATAGTAAACCGCTACCGAAAGCCCCATGAGAAGCAACAGACCGGTTAAAAAACCAATGATCTTGTTGAGTAACGGGCGCGCTGGATTACTTGAGGGTAACCCTTTCATATTGGCTTTGAGAGCTTCCAAATGAACGATATACATTAGCGCGATATAGGAAATAACGGCTGGCAAGAAAGCGTGTTTAATCACTTCAACATAGGGAATGCCAACATACTCGACCATTAAAAAAGCGGCGGCCCCCATGACGGGCGGCATGATCTGACCATTAACAGATGCCGAAACCTCAACTGCCCCGGCTTTTTCAGCACTAAAGCCGACACGCTTCATCATAGGAATAGTAAAGGTACCTGTCGTCACCGTATTGGCGATCGACGATCCCGAAATCAACCCTGTCATTCCCGAGGCAACTACCGCTGCCTTTGCTGGCCCGCCTTTAAGGTGACCCAGCATTGAAAAAGCCAACTTAATAAAATAGTTGCCAGCACCAGCCTTATCAAGCAGAGCACCAAACAATACAAACAGGAATACAAAACTTGTTGATACCCCCAGCGCGATACCGAAGACCCCTTGCGTTCCCAGCCACTGGTGGTTGATCAAGCCACCCAGGCTAACCCCGCGATGAGCCAGAATGCCCGGCATATAAGGGCCAAACAGAGAGTAGGCAATAAAGATGGCGGCAACGACCGTTAACGGCGGGCCGAGCGCGCGCCGCGTGGCTTCAAGCAGCATCACAATGCCCAGTATCCCAATCACGATATCCTGGGTAATGGGTCGTCCCGGGCGTTGCGCCAGGTCCGAATAAAAAATAAACAGATACGCACCGCAGAATGCGGCGACCGCTGCAAACGCCCAGTCTTGTAAAGGGATGCGATCACGCGGTGAACGCTTTAACGCAGGATAGGCCATAAAGGCCAAAAAGAGCGCGAACGCTAAGTGAATGGAACGTGCTTCAGTAGCACTAAAAACGCCGAAACCGACAATATAAGGAAGTGGCGATGCAATCCATAGCTGAAACAGCGACCACACAGCTGCAATACTTACCAGCAGCTTACCGGGTACGCCGTCAGGTTTCCTTGCCCCTGTGTCACTGGAGGCGACCATATCATCCAGGCCGTTCTCAGTGACTGCCGAGGATTGTTTGTCATCACGCATACGCTTGCCCTGCCTAATGGTCAGCGCTGATTGTCAGCGCTTTCAACAAGAAGCGCGGACACTCCAGGTGCCCGCGCTTTGCACTTCAAAAACGATCGCTATTGGCCTTGGCCAATAACGTCATGCTTATGCCTTACTCGATCCAGCCACGCTCGCGGTAGTAACGCGCAGCGCCGTCATGCAGCGGTGCGGTCAAACCATCAGAGATCATGTCTTCTTCGTTAAGGTTTTCAAATGCCGGGTGCAGGCGCTTGAAACGATCGAAGTTTTCAAAGACGGCTTTAACGGTTTCGTAAACGATATCTTCGTCTACATCAGCAGAGGACACGAACGTTGCCGCAACGCCGAAGGTTTCAACGTCTTCATCGTTACCACGGTACAGGCCGCCCGGAATCACCGAACGCGTGTAGTAGGGGTACTCTTCGATCAGGCTGTCGATCTCGTCGCCGGTGACAGACACCAGGCGCGCATCAATCGTGGTGGTCGCTTCCTGGATAGAACCATTGGGATGGCCTACCACGTACACCATGGCATCAATGTTGTTGTCAGACAGCGCAGAAGCCTGCTCTGCTGCGTCTAGCTGAGATGCCAGCGCAAAAGTGTCCTCATCCCAACCGAACGCTTCCATGACAACGTCCATGGTATTGCGCTGGCCAGAACCTGGGTTACCGATGTTAACGCGCTTGCCGGGGAAATCGCTGATGTTCTCGATACCGGAATCTGCACGGGCAACCACTGTCAGCGGCTCGCCATGCATGGTGAAGACAGAACGCATATCTTCCCACGGACCTTCTTCTTCGAAGTTGGCTTCGCCGTTATAGGCGCGGAATTGAACATCAGACTGAACAACGCCCATGTCCAGCTCACCGCTCTTCATGCCGTTAACGTTAGCAACAGAGCCACCGGTTGAAGGCGCGTTACAGCGAATATTGTGCTCTTCACTACCGCGGTTCACCATACGGCATACCGACTGACCTACGACGTAGTAAACGCCGGTTTGGCCTCCGGTACCAATAGTAATATAGCGTTCCTGGGCGACGGCTGGCGCGGCAAACGTGGCCGCTGCAATCAACGCACCCGAAAAAGCGGCAGTAGAAAATACATGACGATTCATGGACACACCTCTATCTTGATGTTGTGAGCGTTATGCGCTTTGAAACCACCTGTCGATCCGTTCCCTCAGGTGAAATTTGTTCCAAAACGTTTTCAAGACAAACTGTTATAGCCCGGCATGGGTTGTACCGACTGTCCCTACTTTAGCGAAAAAAACGTCGCTTGGCGAAGTAGCTACCTCTATGCCGGGTAAACCCTTGCACGGCCTATTGAAACACGAGTTTAACCACACGTAACGTTTAGTCACCGTTAATGGCTATGCAAATTTTGCATGGGTCGTTATTAGCAGAGCATTAGACGATCTATCTTATATTAGCGTCATTTAACTTTTTTACTACTTACACGTTGTAGCCCAGCAGTCGTGGCAGCCAAAGCGCAATCTCGGGAAATATACCTACCAGGGCAAGCGCACAGCCCATGGCAACCACAAATACCAGCGCCCAACCAATCGTGTGTTCAAGGCGAATTTTGGCGATTTCCGTGGTGACCATCAAATTGACCGCCACGGGCGGCGTAAACTGACCGATCGCGATGTTCATCGCCAGCAATATCCCAAACCACACCGGGTTCCACTCAAAATGCTGCATCACTGGAATCAAGATCGGCATCATGATCAGATAGATGGAAATCGCATCCAGCAACATGCCCGCGACCAGCACCGCCAGCATTACCAGTATCAGTAGCACAACGCCATTATCAGTCAGCCCAATGATCCATTCCGCCAGATGCCGGAAGGTGCCCAGCATCGTACCGGCCCAGGCAAAAATGCCCGCCAGGGCGATAATCAACATCACCACACCAGAAATAATTGCCGCCTCACCGAGCAGTTCCCATAAATCGCGCAGGGAAAGCTCGCGGGTTAAAAAAAGCCCCACTAGGGTTCCATAGGCCACGGCAACCACGGCGGCTTCAGTGGGTGTAAATAATCCCGAACGCAAGCCGCCCAGAATCAGGATGGGCGCGAACAGCGCAGGCAACGCCTCTTTAAACGTGGCCCGAACGCTCAAACGGGGATTGTCTGCGGTGAGCGTGCCCCCTTCCCAACCGTTGCGTTTGGCAAAAATCAACGCGGGTACCAACAGTGCCAGCCCTGCCAAAATACCGGGGAACAGGCCAGCTGCAAATAGTGCACGCAGATCGACTCCCGGCACCACAATGGAGTACAGAATTAACGCCACCGAAGGCGGAATCAGAATGGCAGTCGAAGCAGAGGCCGCAATCAGCGTGGCCGAAAACGGCTTGGGGTAGCCCGCCTTGGTCATACTGGGCAGCATTACCATTGCAACAGCGGCCGCGTCGGCGGGGCCTGAGCCGCTCATCCCACCCATGATCATGCAAACCAGCACCGCTACCAGCGCCAGGCCGCCGTGACGCGGACCAATCAGCGCCTGGGCAAAACGTACCAGACGCAGGGCGACGCCCGAGCGTTCAAAAATAAGCCCAGTAAGAATAAACAGCGGAATTGCAATCAGAGGGTATTTGGCAATGCTGTTATAGGTATTGGTACCCAGCGTTGCCAGCATATCGGGCGACAAGCCAAGCACGATACCTACGGCGCCCGAAAGAGCTAGCGAAAAGGCCACGGGCACACCGGCAATCAGCAACCCTGCAAAGGCCAGGATCATCCAGACATCAGGTGTCATCGGAAAGCTCCCCGGTTAAACGGTCACGGGTTTGCTGCAGTAGCCGCCACAGCATGGCAAGTGTCAGTACCGGAAGCCAGACCAGATACCACCACTGCGGTAAGCCAAGCCCTGGGGATAGCGACTGCCATTGGTATTCCTGCCAGGCGAGCTTGCCGCCATACCATGTAATCAGGCCCAGCACGGCGATACCGCATAACGCCTGAAAGACAATCAACGGCTGGCGAAAGCGCACAGGCAACGCCCGCTCCAGAAAACTAATACGGATATGCCGGTTACGGCGCAGCGCCACCGATGCGCCCGCAAACGTCAACACTACCAGTAAGAACACGGAAAATTCTTCAGTAAACGAAAATGAGCCGCCGGTAATATAGCGCGTGACTACATTCCCCAGGCTAATCAACGAAATCACGATAAGCGCCAGCGCACCTACCCAGCGCTCTGGGCGCGCATCAGGATAGCCTTTCATAAAAGCCTCGTCACAACCAAATCTACCGGCCTCAAGGGGACCGGTAGCTGTTTCATCAAAGTCAGCGGTTAACGCCCGTCGATAGCCGTTTGCGCAGCTTCAACCAGTGACTCGCCGATGCGCGGTGCCCATTTTTCGTAAACCGATTGAGTAGCATCCACGAATGTCTGGTACTGCTCATCGGTAAGCTCGGTCACCGTTACGCCGCGCTCCTGGATCGCGGCCAAGCGTTCGCTCTCCTGTTCACGGGTCATTGCGGTTTCCCACTCGCCTGCCTCAAGCGCCGTTTCGAGCAGCAGAGTTTGCTGCTCTTCGCTCAACGTCTGCCAGACCTGCTGGTTCACCGCAAAAATCAGCGGATCGTTCATGTAGTTCCAAAGCGTCAGGTGCTTCTGACCCACTTGATCGATACGCGCCACGTCAAACACTGAAAGCGGATTTTCCTGCCCATCGACGGCTCCAGTGGTAAGTGCTGGCTGGGCATCGGTCCAGCTCATCTGTGTGGGATCGGCCCCCAAGGCATTAAACGTGTCCTGGAAAAGCGGTGAGCCCACCACGCGGATTTTTAAACCATCAAGGTCGTCCGGCTCTGCAATGGGACCACGCGAGTTCGATATCTGGCGAAAACCGTTTTCACCCCATGCCAGCGGAATCACGCCGCGTGATTCAATCGCTTCAAAGACCATCTCGCCAGCTTCACCACCTGTCACTGCATCAACGGCGGCTTCATCAGGGACAAAAAAGGGTAGTGAGAACAGGTTGAGTTCCGGCACCTGCGGTGACCAGTTGATGGTCGAACCCACAGCGGCGTCGATGAGCCCCGAGCGCATGGCCGAAAATTCGCGGGTCTGGTCGCCTGAAACCAGCTGAGAATTGGGGTAAACGCGTAGCGTAAGCTCACCGCCACTGCGCTCTTCGACAAGTTCCGCCCATTTTTCGGCGGCCTGCCCCCAGGGAAAGGCTTCTGAAAGCACGGTAGAAACCGATAGTTCGCGGGCCTGGGCAGAAACGGACAGCGTAAGCAGCGCCGCCCCAGTAAGGCCAATCGTTGCGTGAGTCATGTAGCGTGTCAGCGTCATGATGATTCCTTTATTATCTATTTTTATGGTCGGGCCGCCGCCGTTTTTAGGCGGCTTCCCCGTTCTATTGTAGGGACTTAAAGGACGAAGGGAAGACACACAAGCTGATATGATGTGCAGAACTTTTCATTCTGACCGGATACTGCCGTGCCCCTTCGTGATCTGCTGCTTGGCCTGTTGGTAATTGCCATCTGGGCACTCAATATTATTGTTATCAAGATGGGGGTTATTGAGCTTCCGCCTCTCTTAATGACGACACTGCGCTTTATGCTGGTGGCCATTCTGTTGGTGCCTTTTTACCCCATTACGCGCTCCCAACTACCGTTTCTTTTTTTACTTTCCCTAACCTTTGGTACGTTGCACTTTGCCTTGCTGTTTATTGGTCTGGGGCAGGCCGAGGCAGGTACTGGAGCACTTCTGGTGCAGATGGGAACGCCCTTCGCCACCCTACTGGCGGTCATATTTCTCAAGGAAAAGCTGGGCCCCAAACGGTTGGTGGGCCTGCTGCTGTCATTTGCCGGAGTGATCGTGCTAGCCGGAGGACCTACGCTGCCCTCGCCGCTTCCACTGTCCATTCTGCTGCTGAGTGCGTTTGGCTGGGCAGTATCGCAGCTTCTGATCAAGCGCGGTCCGGCTATTGCGCCGTTGGCGCTGGCCGGGTGGGTTGCGTTACTGGCAGTACCGCAGGTGGCCATTGGCTCCTGGCTGTTTGAAAACGGTCAGTGGCAGGCAATCAAGGCGGCCAGCTGGATAGGCTGGGGGGCGGTTTTTTACACCGCGGTGATGTCATCCATTGTTGCCTACGGCATCTGGTATGCCCTACTGCGCCGCCATCCGGTCAATCGAGTAGTACCGATGACGCTGCTGGTTCCCGTGCTGGCCGTGGGGCTGGGCGCGCTGCTGATGGGCGATAGCCTGGGTATCCATAAGCTTGCGGGCGGCGGCTTGGTGGTCGCAGGGATCGGCTTGATTCTGATCCGTTTTCGCAAACGCCGCCCGGTGTTGTAGATGTTTCTATTAATCAGCGGGCTGGCAAAATCCGGCCTCACCGGGCACTGATACACAATCGCCTACCTTGATACCCCGTGCAGCGAAATAGCCAGCGTTGGCTTCAAGTGCCGAATAATATGCCGCCCCGGCAGGATAAGTAGGGCAGGCACCTGGGTTATCGGACTCACAGGGCGGCATCGTGTTAATCGCGACGATGCGGCCCTCTTTATCCATAAACGCGATATCCAAGGGGATTAACGTACGGTACATCCAGAAGGCGTTGCCGGCAGGCTGTTCGTTCTCGAAACGAAACAACATGCCTTGTTGCTCGGGTAAATGTTCCCGCTCCATTAACCCCTGCTGACGCTGGGCGGGAGTTTGAGCTACCTCAACATCCAGACGATGCGGCCCACTTTCGCTATGAATGGCCAATGAAAGCTTGTCGATACTGCCATTGTCAGCCCCGGCCCATGCGAGTGCTCCCAGTAACGTACTCGGCAACAAGGCGGCCAGCGACAAACCCAGCGAAGCGTTAAGCATCTGACGGCGAGTCAGGTTCATAAAGGCGTTCCTTTAATCGATCAGCTATTCGGCGATGGTCATGACTTTCATCGTATTGGTGCCGCCGTGGGCATTCATATGATCACCCCGGGTCAGAATCACGTGGTCGCCAGGCTCGGCAAGCTTATGCTGCACCAGCAGTTCTAACGCACGATCATTAAGCTCGGTAGCGCTCATTTCCGAGGTATCAAAAGGTAGCGACACCACCCCACGATAAAGCGCCATACGCCGTTGGGCGATCGGGTTATGGGCAAGGCCGACAATAGGCAAACCGGAACGAATGCGCGACGCAATCAGTGGCGTATAGCCGGATGCGGTCATGCAGGCAATCGCGGCCACACCAGTCATATGGTTGGCGGCGTACATTGCAGAAAGAGCGATGGTTTCATCGGGGCGGGTAAAGCCTTCATGAATCCGGTGACCGGACTCTTGCGCCACTTTTTCACGCTCGGCGCCCAGGCAGATACGCGCCATGGCTTGCACGGTTTCCACCGGGTAATCGCCGGCGGCGGTTTCGGCTGACAGCATCACGGCGTCACTGCTATCCAGTACGGCATTGGCCACATCAAACACCTCAGCGCGGGTAGGCAACGGCGCCGAGATCATGCTTTCCATCATCTGGGTGGCCGTAATCACTGCGCGGTTAAGCGAGCGAGCACGTTTGATCATGCGCTTTTGCACACCCACCAGCTTAGCGTCACCAATCTCAACGCCCAAGTCGCCGCGTGCCACCATGACCGCTTCAGAGGCTTCAATAATACCGTCGAGCGTCGCCTCATCAGCAACGGCTTCAGCGCGCTCTACTTTGGCTACCAGGCCAATCTCTTTGCCCTCTTCACCCAGCAGGCGACGCGCTTCAAGCATGTCTTCGGCGTGGCGCGGGAAAGAAATAGCCAGATAGTCGACACCAATCTCAACGGCAGTTTTGAGATCCTGCTTATCTTTATCCGTCAGCGCTGGCGCCGACAGCCCGCCGCCCTGCTTGTTGATACCTTTGTGGTTGGAGAGCTTGCCGCCTACCACTACTTGGGTATGAACCTGCTGGCCTTCGACACGGGTAACGTCCAGCACGACACGGCCATCGTCCAGCAGCAGCCGGTCACCGGCGCCTACATCCTGAGCAAGGGTTTTGTAGTCGCAGCCCACTTGATGAACGTCGCCTGAATCGCTATCCATCGCCATATCGAGTACGAACGGCAGGCCTTCTTTAAGGTTTACCGCGCCCTCTTTAAAACGCGCAATGCGAATTTTCGGCCCTTGAAGGTCGCCTAGAGCGGCTACGCTACGCCCCAGCTTGGCGGCTATTTCACGAACCTGTACCAGGCGGCGGCGATGGTCGTCTGCCGTGCCGTGGGAGAAGTTCAAACGTACGACATCCACCCCCGCTTTGAGCATCGCCTCCAAAACGCCCTCACGATCACTGGCAGGGCCCAAGGTAGCAACAATTTTGGTACGACGAAGCGGGATATGTGTCTGTGCGTTCATAATTTTCCTAAGCAATCGCGAGGTGTGTCTTTAGCTTATCAGTATAAGACGACCAAGATGACAACCGTAAGCCGCGCGCACAAGTTATTCGCTTAAATCTACCGTGATTTCCAGCGGATACTCTTCGCAGTTATTGCCTTCGCCGCCACGATCAACCACTAAAAACTCGCCCTCGTGCTCCAGCACCGATTGAACGGCATGCCAGGTACCCGCGCGATAATTCACCCCTTGCCGACCATCGGTGACGAATGCTCTGACATCCTGCGAATGGATCTGCTCACCCGGCGGAGCCACCACCACAATAAAGCGCTCCTGATGCAGCGGCATAAATGCCTGACTGCCTTGGGGATGACGCTCTAAAAAGGTTAATTCAAGCGGCAATGAAACCGGCTGACTGACAAAGATATTGATCAGCGTATGGCCGTTTTCGCCCAGGGTTTCGACCTTGGCTAAATCGTGATGGCGCTGGGTGCGCCCGGCATTGATCGGAAACGACGCCGAAGTACGTGCATCGATGACATCGCCAAACGACGCGAAGGCTTCCGGCGTTAGCGGCTGGGCAGTCAATGTAAGCATGATGAGCTCCTGACGTGTCGGCTTCGCTGCCGTCAGCAGCGAAGCCGTCGGCATTAAAGTTTTAGCGCCGCGTGGCGGTTGACGTCTTTATAAAGCAGGTAGCGGAACGGCCCTGGGCCACCGGCATAGCACGCCTGGGGGCAGAAAGCGCGTAGCCACATAAAGTCACCCGCCTCTACTTCCACCCACTGCTGGTTCAGGTGATACACCGCCTTACCTTCCAGTACATAGAGGCCGTGCTCCATGACGTGGGTTTCATCAAACGGGATCACGCCACCCGGCTGGAAATTGACGATAGTAACGTGCATATCGTGGCGCACGTCGTTGGGGTCGACAAAGCGGGTGGTTGACCAGCGGCCTTCGGTACCCGGCATTTCACTGGGAGTGATCGCCTGTTCGTTGGTAACGAAAGCTTCAGGCACTTCAAGGCCGTCCACATACTCGAAAGCCTTACGAATCCAGTGAAAGCGCACCGGCGCTTGCGCGTCGTTGCGAACCCGCCACTCACAACCAGGCGGAATGAACGCATAGCCGCCCGACACCAGGGTATGGCGCACCCCGTCAAGGGTCAGGGTAAGCTCGCCGTCGACCACGAACAGCACGCCCTCAGCATCCGCTTCCGGCTCGGGCTTGTCGCTCCCCCCGCCCGGCTGCACTTCCATGATGTATTGGGAAAACGTCTCGGCAAAGCCTGAGAGTGGTCGTGCCAGCACCCATGCGCGAGTGCCTTCCCAAAATGGCAGGTTACTCGTCACAATATCGCGCATTACGCCTTTGGGAATCAGCGCATAGGCTTCGGTAAATACTGCACGGTCAGCGGTTAGCTGGGTCTGCGGCGGATGTCCGCCCATAGAGGCATAGTAAGTAGGTACGTTTGTTGTTGGCATTGTTTCTCCTTTAGACCATTGATATGTGAAGCCATAACTACAGTGCACGGCAACTCATAAAACCTTAAACAACCCTAAGCTTTTATTTTAGCTAGCATTTTTTAATCGACTAACAATAATTATGCCTTTGGGTCGAGAAAATTTATAGCTTGCATGCGGCATGGGTAACGATTGAGCTTGTGCAACGTTAGTCCCAATAGTAACGTCTTCAGAAACCTTCGTTCCAAAATCTAACAAACTATACGAAAGATGGCACTTAATACCGAAGCATTTCGCATAGCATTTCGATCAGTTTTTCACACTGCCCTTCGCATAGCCCGTAGGGAAAAAGTGCGCTTATCCGTACTAGCGGAGTTCAAGCTCATCAAGTTCCTGGTAAAGCTCGCTAATAGCGTTGATACGCACTCGCCCCTTGGCAAGCCGCTGATGGAGCAAGCTATTCGACACCAGGCTGATCAGGCTCATTGCGCTGGCATAGCTGTCAAAGGCAGAAATGCTATCCAATGGGCACTCAAGCCACCAGTCAACGTAGGGCATATGATGTTTTACGGTGGCGTCGCCGAACAGCAACACCCGGCAGTCTTTAGCGATAAGCGATGTCAGCAGACTGTTAAAGATCGTGGGGCGACGCCGAAACCCGAACAGCACAACGACATCGTTTTCCCCAAGCGAGACCAACTCTTCACTCAGGCTTTGGTTGGGTTGCGGCGCAAGGCTCACATTATCGCGGGTCTGTATCAGCTGCTGTCGAAAATGCACCGCCAGAGGATAGCTGTTACGAAACCCTATCAGCACGACACGGTTTGCATTATCGAGAGCGTTTATCACCGATTCGAACGTCTCAAGGTCTATATTGGCAAACGTCTGGTGCAAGTTGTCATTCTCGCGCATCAGGTGATGCTTAAAGCGCTTTTCGTCCGGTCGTTCATCCCCCGTTACCAGTGGTACCCCCATACTACGCAGTTGCCTTGCATGCTGCTTGACCACTTGAAAGCTTTCAAAACCCAGCTTTCTGAACAGACGGCTGACGGTGGACTTAGACACGCCGGTCAAACGTGCCAAATCGGCGGCACTGAAGGTCGCCAGATCATCAAAATGATCAAGTATGAAAGTGGCGACACGCTGTTCCTGAGCGCTCAGCTCAGCAAACTGTGCGGCAATTCGCTGGCCAATATGGGGAATAGAAGAGGAGGACTGCGTATCCAAAAAAACTCCTTTAGCGCCTAGATAACACGCAATGTCATTAAGAAACGAAGAACAATACCAATGGGCAATAACGCTAATTAGCATAGCGCGATCCTCTTACTTGTAGTGAAAACCACTAGAAATCGAGATTCACGCAATGCAAAACCGCCCTTACAAAAACGCTTTAAGGTAAGCCGCCACAACGCTCATATAACGATAACGCCCACAACGCGAGGCACTTTATGTCCCACCCAATTCAGCGCTCCACTCCTCCCTCACCCCCCAAAATCAAGCGGGGCTGGTGTAGAGTTCCCGATATCTACGTCATTCTCTTTATCTTTATCGCAATAGCGGCGATTGCCACACACTTTGTTCCCGCCGGTCAGTTTGAGCGTGTTCCGGGCCCCGCAGGTCGTACAACGATTGACCCTAACTCCTTTCAATTTGTAGACGCCTCCCCCGCTGGCATCACCGACTTTATGCTGGCTATCCCTCATGGACTGATCAGCGCAGGCGAGGTTGTATTTTTCACCTTCATGATTGGCGGCATGTTCATGGTGCTGCGACGCACCGGCATTATTGAAATTGGCGTTGATAAATTAACGCGACGCTTTGCCAACCACAGCCTGCTCATGATTCCGGTTTTAATGACGGTATTTGCGCTAATCGCCACCATCATAGGCACCCAAGAGCTGGCATTGGTCTACGTGCCGGTTATTCTGCCGCTGATGATTGCCTTGCGCTTTGATTCAGTCACGGCGGCAGCGGTAGCCCTATGCGCCACGACGGCCGGTTTTTCTACCGGTATCTTGAACCCGATCAACACGGGCCTGGGGCAGCAGCTTTCTGACTTACCGTTATATTCCGGATTTGGTTTGCGGGTAGCGGCGTTCATTGCGGTATTAGGCGCGGCTATCTTTTTTGTCATGCGCTATGCACATCAAGTGCGCCAAAATCCTGCCCTTAGCCTGATGCAACATGATGAAGCAGAAGCCGACAAACGCTCAAGTTATCAGCATAGCGTTACGGAGTCAGCGCTTGTTGCCAATACGCGCCAGAAACTCGCCTCACTGGCCACGTTTATCTTCTTTGGCATCCTGGTTTACGGCGTTCTTCGACAAGGCTGGTTCATGCTCGAAATGGCCGGCCTGTTTATCATTATGGGCGTGGTCGTAGGCTTGATTGCGGGCCTTACCACCGATGATATCTGTGAAGGCTTTAACAAGGGCTTTCGAGACGTTCTTGTCGGCGCCATGATTGCGGGGATCGCCCGAGGCGTTGCGGT
The DNA here is from genome assembly GCF_017983445.1 of Halomonas sp. Taxonomy (GTDB): domain Bacteria; phylum Pseudomonadota; class Gammaproteobacteria; order Pseudomonadales; family Halomonadaceae; genus Vreelandella. Next base: position 230,270 of record NZ_JAGOBJ010000001.1, on the reverse strand, counting down.
CATGCTAGAGCAAGGCCAGATCATGGATACGCTCGTTTATGGCCTGGGCAATCTGGTCGGCGAGCTGCCGACGATTCTTTCAGCTATTGGCATGTACTTCGCCCAGCTGCTGTTCAATTTCGTGATTCCTTCGGGTAGCGGCCAGGCACTGGTCACCATGCCCATCATGGCACCACTTTCCGATATTATTGGCGTTACTCGTCAAACCGCCGTGCTGGCGTTCCAGCTTGGCGACGGCATGGGCAATATTCTTTATCCCACGTCAGGCTATTTCATGGCCACGCTGGCGCTTGCCGGCGTCTCCTGGCAAAAGTGGGTGAAGTTCTTTTTCCCGCTCTTCTGCGTTTGGGTATTAATCGCGCTAGGCTTTCTCATCTTTGCCCAGGCGGTACAGTGGGTAGGCTGAAAGGCTGAGCCTGTTTTAATCTCCCTTCCTTGTATAAAGAAGGGAGATTAAAGATTAAACGGGTGCCGGATGATGCTCCGCCCAGTGGCGGGCAATATCCACTCGGCGGGCCACCCATACCCGGTCATGGGTTTCGATATAGTCTAAAAAGCGCTGCAGGGCGCGAAAACGCCCTGGGCGGCCAAGTAAACGGCAGTGCATACCGATGGAGAGCATCTTGGGTGCCTCGTCACCTTCTGCATACAACACATCGAAGGCATCGCGCAGGTAGGTAAAAAAGTGGTCGGCTGTGTTAAAGCCTTGCGGCGCGGCGAAGCGCATGTCGTTGGTATCCAGCGTATAGGGCACGATAAGGTGCGGGTGTTCGCTGCCCTGACTATCGGTCACTTGCGTCCAGAACGGTAAATCATCCCCATAATAATCGCTGTCATATAAAAAGCCGCCTTCATCCAGCAGTAGCTTGCGGGTGTTGGGACTATCACGGCCGGTATACCAGCCTTGGGGCTTTTCGCCGTAAAGACGTTGAAAAATCTCTAACGCTTTTTGCAGATGCTCCCGCTCAATATGCTCAGGCACTTCCTGGTAGTGAATCCAGCGGTAGCCATGGCAGGCAATTTCATGGCCAAGCTCCTTGAACGCCTGGGCGACGCCAGGGTTACGCTCCAAGGCCATTGCCACCCCAAAGATCGTCAGGGGCAGCCCGCGCCGCTCAAACTCGCGCAAAATTCGCCATACGCCCGATCGGGAGCCGTACTCATAAATCGACTCCATGCTCAAGTGGCGGTCTGGGTAGGCGGCGGCGCCAATAATCTCCGACAAGAACTGCTCTGACGCGTTATCCCCGTGGAGTACGCTATTTTCACCGCCCTCTTCATAGTTAAGTACAAACTGAACGGCAATTTTAGCCTTGCCCGGCCAGTTGGCGTGAGGCGGCGTGCGCCCGTAGCCTATCAAGTCGCGGGGGTAGGGAGAGTGATTCGTCAACGTCATGGAGCAGATCCTTACCAGTAATCGTTAAGCGTGTAAGCCCAAGAATGCCATTAATATTTGTATACAAAATAGCCATATTAATGACTAACCGCAATACGGCCATATACAACGCAGACTGGCTTATAAGCCGTTAATCGCGTAAACCTGAACGAATGGTCAAGCTCATTGACCGATTTAATAAGCGTAAAGGCCTTGCCCTTGGTGATAAATCAACCTATTTTTGTATACAAGATACTTTAGTTTGCTTAACTGTGGATCGCTCATCGTGCACATACATATTATCAATCCCAACACCACAGCATCGATGACTCAAGCCATTCATCGGGCTGCTGAGCACCAAGCCTCAAAAGGGGTTCGCATAAGCGCTTCCCAACCCGAGTCTGGCCCTGTCTCAATCGAAAGCCACTTTGATGAAGTCGTCAGTGCGGTAGGCGTAGCCCAAGAGGTATTGAAAGGCGAAAGTGAAGGAGGCATTGATGCCTATATCGTGGCCTGCTTTGGGGACCCGGGGCTACTTGCTGCTCGTGAGCTAACCCGCGCGCCGGTAATCGGCATCGCAGAAGCCGCTTTTCATCTGGCAACCCTTATCAGCACGCGGTTTTCGATTGTAACGACGTTAAGCCGCACCGGGATTATTGCCGAACACTTGCTTGAACAGTACGGCTTTCGACACCACTGTCGGCGTATTCGTGCCGCCGAAATTCCGGTACTCGACCTTGAGCATCATCCTGACGCTGCCTTTAAACGTATTGTAAAAGAGTGCTGCCGCGCCCGGGATGAAGATGATATCGGCGCGATTGTTTTGGGATGCGGAGGGATGGCAAATCTTACCCAGGAAATTAGCCACGAAGTGGGCATTCCTGTCGTTGAAGGCGTCAGCGCTGCGTTAAAGCTTGCCGAATCCTTGGTGGGTCTGGGGCTTTATACCAGCAAGCACGGCGACCTTGCCTATCCACGACCCAAACCGTTTACCGGTCAGTTTGCAGCGTTTTCCGATCTTCATTTGCCGCCTAAATAACGCCTTAATCGCAACACGTTTTATTTGCAGTACACAGTAGCGCCATAACGATGTAACGCATTGATTAAAAAAATATAAAAGCAGCAGAATCAAGCACGTCCAGTAGCACGCCATGCCGCAAGCGTTTTTCAGGTAACAACCTGGGATACCAACAATACTCATAATCTTGCGAGGACGACATCATGAGCATTTCAGCACCTGCTCAACCGTCAGAAGACCCATCCACTGTGCACACAGGGTTGGATACGAAAAGCCTGGGAGCGGAAAGTCTGGCTCCGCAACATACTCGGATAATGGGGCGAGGCTCCTATTTTCTGGCCTGGTTTGGCGGTTGCGTATCCATTGGCACCTTCGCCATGGGCTCAAGCGTGGTGGGTACGTTAAACCTGTTGCAGGCGACGCTTGCCATTGCGATTGGCTGTTTTGTGATTGGCATTGCGCTGGCGATCAACGGCGCGGCGGGCTACAAGTATGGCATACCGTTTATGGTGCAGGCGCGCAGCGCCTTTGGGTTTACCGGCACCCGCATCCCTGGTCTGGTTCGCGCGGTACCTGCCGTGGTGTGGTACGGCTTTCAAAGCTGGATTGGCGCGGGGGCACTGAACATGGTGTCGGCCACCCTGTTCGGCTTTGATAATCTGGTGTTCTACTTTATTGCCTTCCAATTCCTGCAGATCGGCCTTTCCGTCATGGGCTTTCAGGGTATCAAATGGCTGGAGAATATCGGCAGCGCGTTTATCCTGTGTTCACTGGTGTACATGTTCTACGCCACGGTGCAGCGCTACGGCGATGAGCTATCCACCAGTCTCTTCACCATGGAAGGCTCGTGGGGCATGCCGTTCTGGAGCGCCACCATGCTGTTTCTGGGCATCTACAGCACCATGATGCTCAACGTTAGCGACTACTCTCGCGAGCACAAGAAAGGCACTGGAAAAGGTCTGCTTACCACTATTTATGCCATGTCGATTCTACCCTGCACGCTATTTATGGGCCTGATCGGCTATATGGTGTCAGAGGCCACGGGCACTGCCGACCCTATCCAGGTCTTTGCCAACGCGGTCGATAACACTCCGCTTTTGATGATGACGCTGCTGTTTATCGCCTTCGCTCAGGTGACCACCAATGTGCTTAACAACGTGGTGCCACCCACTTACGTACTCATGGACGTGTTCAAGATTAAATTCCCGGTTGCCACCGTGATCGTGGGATTACTCGCCTTTGCCACCTTCCCCTGGAAGCTGGTTCAGCCAGGCTCAGCGGCTGGTTTACAGATTTTTGTGCAAACCTACTCGGCGTTTCTTGGGCCCATCTTCGCCATCCTGGTAGTGGATTATTACTTCATTCGCCGCCGCACTCTGGATATCGACAAACTCTATGACCCCACCGGACCTTATCAGGGAGTCAATAAAGCGGCGCTTATCGCCACTGCCGTGGGTATCGTGGCAGCGCTCTCGTTCTCGACGGTCTCTTGGTATGCAAGCTTGATACCCGCCGGGGTGAGCTATTACCTGCTAATGAAACACTGGGCGCCTTGCCAGCGTTTCGCTCAATAAGTGTGACGTCATTTACCGCGCCAAATGCACGGCTAACCCACACCTCACCATGAGAGTTCGTAATGAAAGAGCATGAAACCCTGAGCGATCTGGACATAAAACATATCGACCCGACGCTATATAACGAAGACTTGGCGCCGGTAAAACCCGAGGCCCGCAACTGGGGCGCCTTCGAGATATTTAACGTCTGGTCGAACGATATTCAAAGTCTGTTTGGCTATACCCTGGCGGCGTCGCTGTTTCTCTCCTACGGCCTGAATGGTTGGGCGGTGATGGCGGCGATTATTTTGGCCGGAATAATCGTGATGTTCCTGGTCAATTTAACCGGCAAGCCCAGCGTTAAATATGGCATACCGTTTCCGGTAATGGTGCGCGCAAGCATGGGCGTTCGCGGCGCCAACTTTCCCGCCTTGCTTCGCGCGATTGTCGGTATCTTCTGGTACGGGGTGCAGACCTACTTCGCCTCCACGGCAGTCACACTCTTGATCACCGCTTTGATTGGCGGGGGCGATGGCACTACCTACCTGGGGCTTTCGGGCGTGGCCTGGATGTCGTTCGTGATCGTGTGGCTGTTTCAGATTGCGATCTTCTGGCAGGGTATTGAGCGCATCAAACACTTCCTCAACTGGGCGGGCCCGCTGGTCTATGTCGTCATGCTGGTGCTGATGGTGATCGTCTGGGTTCAGGCAGGCGATGAGCTCTTACCGGCAGTTGGCTCGATTTTTAGCGGCGCAGGAGAATCCAGCGGCACCGCCGTTGGCGCGTTCCTGGCCATTGTAGGCACCATGGTAGCCTACTTTGCCGCCGTGGTGATCAACTTTGGCGACTTTACCCGCTTCGTTAAAACCGAGCGTCAGATGAAGCTTGGCAACCTGCTGGGCCTGCCGCTTAACGTGGCGTTCTTTTCCTTTATTGCGCTGATGATTACCGCAGGTACGCTGGTGCTGTTTGGTGAGGCGCTGACCAACCCGGCCGATATCGTGGAACGGGTCGACTCTCTGCCGCTCACCATTGTGGCCGCTCTCACCTTCTTTGCCGCCACCGTGGGTATCAATCTGGTCGCCAACTTTATCCCGCCTGCCTATGACTTGGCCAACCTGTTTCCCAGTAAGATCAGCTTCAAGATGGGCGGCCTGATCACTGCGGTGATTGCCTTCTTCGTGGGCGCCTTCTGGATATCGTTTATCAGCCAGATCGGCATTCCCGGTTTTGTAAATGCGCTAGGCGCCATCGTCGCCCCTTTCTACGGCATTATCGTGGTGGACTATTACCTGATTAAACGCCAGCACCTGGACATTCAGGCGCTGTTCTCATCAAAACCGGGCAGCACCTACTACTACACCAACGGCTGGAATACTCGTGCGCTGATTGCCTTTGCCGTGGCGGCACTGTTCTCGCTTTCAACCGTGCTGGTACCCGCGCTTGCAAGCCTGGGCGGTTATGGCTGGCTGATCGGTGCAGGCCTTGGCGGGCTGTTCTACTACGGTTTAATGCGCCAGTTTAAGGCAGCGCCAACGTTTGCTGAACAGAAGGTAAGTTGAGACGAATTAGCCGTAGTTAACGTTTCAGCCTTTCCTACAAGCGCCATCGGCACAAAGCCGATGGCGCTTTTTTAGGCCGCGGTCTGACGACATCTTGGAACCTGCTGACATCCTCCCATAGCTTTCCCAAGCAGCGTATTTTGCGGTATCAAAACTCAGCAAAATAAGACATTTCGACCTGTAGTGCGCGTTTTTCTGGTAGGCTCAAGGGGCCATGTGCTTATTTTTCTGGATAGCATTTCATTAGGATCTGTTAACGTTTCATAGCAAACCGCGTTACAACATAAAGCGCCAGACAGGGCGCAAAACGCGGGTAAGAGTGGCCCCCTTTTCAAGCTTTGCAACGCCTTATGGCGCGCTTTGTGGTGCAACCCGTAGGGCAGGGCCCGTGTTTATCCGCGGCGGCGTTAGCCGTCGTTCATTTGGAATAACCAAACGTCTCTCCTCCTGCCTTGCCGCGAATAAAAACGGGCACCAGCGCGGCCGTGAGTGAAACTTCAACAGGCCCTAGTAATTGAGAAATATATCTCTACCCACTGCCCAAACAAATCACAGCTATATGGTCTCGCCGCTAGATGATCTGTTCTAGTGAGCGAATCAAGTGGTACTAGACGACGTTCCCTTGATTGAGCTATAAAGCGCAATACAGTACAGTGCAGTACATTTGCAGTCATCTTGGGAGAGTGTAATGGCTACCACCAAAACTGCGACGCTTACCATCCGAGTCGATCCTGGCTTAAAGGAAGCGCTGCGAGCTGCTGCGCAAGCGGAGCACCGTTCTATCGCCAACATGATAGAAGTGATGATTCGGGGTCATTGCGAGAAAAACGGTATAGCCATAGAGCAAACCCAAGAATCAGATCAACCTGAAGAGCGTAAAGTATGATCAAGACAGTTAAGCAGGCGTGTCGTTTTAATCCTGTCATTCAGGACTACCGGATGAGCCAAGGGGTTGAGAGCCTGGCTGATCTCATTAACGACGCAGGTGACGGCAAAGACTTCTTCTCTCGCAACTATGTTACCCACGGCATGGAGCAGCTTTTCCGCGAAGGCATGCTTCGCCTTTCCGGCAAGTCAGACCAGGCGGTGTTTGAACTCACCCAAGCCATGGGGGGCGGTAAAACCCACATGATGATCGCGCTGGGCCTGCTCGCCAAATATGCCCATTTGCGTCCTGAGGTTTTGCCTGCTGATTTAAATGCGCGCCTGGACTTTGGCAATGCTCGAATTGCTGCCTTTAACGGCCGCAACAACCCCGACAATTACATCTGGGGAGAAATTGCCACGCAGCTTGACGAGGCCGAGAAAATTAAGACGCACTGGATCAACGGCCCCAAAGCTGTTGACCAGCAAAAATGGAAAGAAATTATCGGCAACACTCCAACGCTGATTATGATCGACGAATTGCCACCGTATTTAGATAACGCCAGCACCCAAATCTATGGTTCCGGCACATTGGCTAATATGGTTGTATACAGCCTAAGTACCTTAATGAGTGCGGCACTTGAACTCCCGAACTGCTGTATCATCATTGCCAACTTGACTAGCAGTTATGGTGCCCAAACAAAAGCTCTGAAAGAAGCCATTTCTAACCTGCAGCAGGAGACCCGCAGACAGTCGATGACCATTACCCCGGTGCAGCTATCGGGAAATGAAATCTATGAAATCCTCAAAAAGAGACTGATTGATGAGCTGCCCGATCAGCAAACCATCAGCGATGTCGCCGAAGAGTATGCCCAGCAAATCAAAAAGGCGGAAGATGGCGGATACATTATTGCATCAAGTATGGAGCAAATCGCCGAGCAGGTTAGAGAAACCTACCCCTTTCACCCGTCGTTTAAACACTTAGTTGCCCTGTTTAAAGAAAACGAAGGCTTCCGTCAGACGCGGGGTTTGATGCAGTTTACCGCTCGCCTTCTGAAAAGCGTCGAACAACGCCAGACAGATGATGTATTCCTAGTCGGCACACAGCACCTCGACCTCAATGATGAACAGGTGAAGGATGAGATTGAACGGATCTCGCCAAAACTTATTCCTGCAGTCACCCGAGACATCGCCGATAAGGGAGATGCTATTTCGGAAAGTATTGATGCCGAGCAAAGCAACGATGCAGCCAGTCAACTAATGATCTTGCTCCTGGCATCGTCACTCTCGCGTGCAGTGGGTGGGCGTATAGGCCTGTCAGAAAGCGAAGTGATTGAATTCTTGGCTGCGCCCAACCGCAAAGCGGATGAATTCCTTGATGCGCTTCAGAAGCTGCGCGAACAAGCCTGGTATTTGCACCGCGAAGACCAGCGTTTCTTCATTAAAGAAACCGAAAACCTGTCGCGCCAGATTGACCGCAACGCGAAAGAAATACCGCAGCCAAAAATTGATCAGGCGTTGATTAATCGGCTCAAGGGAATCCTTCAGCCAAATCGTCGTAACGTCTATCAGGAATTACAGGTACTGCCACGCATGGATGAACTCAAATTGAGCGGTCCTCGCGTCTTAATCGTGATCAAGCCCGATGGCAAGGTGCCTCCAAGCGAGCTCAACAACTTCTTTGAATTCCAGCAGGAGAAAAACAACCTGCTGGTTCTCACCGGGCAAGACAGCATCATGGCTGACGCCGTGGAAGACCGCCTGCGTGAGCTCTATGCCATCGAACAAATTGAAAAGCGTCTCAAAGCGGGTGACACCTTGTTTGAGGAAGCCCGCGACCGACTGGAAGAAGCAGAAGGCCGCTTTACCAAAGCGCTGTCTGCCGCCTACAACACCATTCTTTTCCCCGGCATCGATGAACTTGACGGCTCTGAGCGGCTGCTCAAAGTCACCATCGACAATGGTTTGAAAGTGGGCGAAGGCGACCAATCGGCAGAGGCTCAAATTGAAAGCCTCATGGCCGACCCAAGAGCCAACTACAAACTGGCGGCCGACCTGAAAGATGACTGCGGCCAGTATTTTGCCATGGCCGAATCTGAGCTGTGGCCTTCCGGTGTAAGTAATCGTCGCACCCCATGGAAGGATGTCGTTAACCGTGCCAAATGCAATCCAGGCTGGCCTTGGATGCCGGGCAGCGGCGGCATGGACACATTGAAAACTGAAGCCCTGAAACAAGGCCGCTGGCGTTTGGGTGAAGACGGGTACATTGAAAAAGGCCCGTTCCCGAAAGAGAAAACTAGCGTCAACGTTTCGCTGTTGAGTACCAGTCCAGATACGGGTGAATCACAGATTAGCCTGACGCCACGTAACGCTGGCGATAGCCCGGTTATTTATTACTCGACTAAACCGGAAGTACTTGAGACAGATCCGAAAATTGATGATCTGGAAAACTTCAACACAGCGGAGGGTACTCTTTATTTCAAGGTGGCGGATCCTACGGGCAAATACGAGACTGGCCCCGCCACACGCTGGGTGGCTGACCTTAAAGTCAGACACCAGATTGAACCTTCTGCCGATAAGCGCAAGGTCACGTTGCACTGCACACCGAAAGCCGAGATGTATTACACGCTGGATGGCTCGAATCCAAAAGACGGTCAACCCTATACGGCGTCGTTCGAGGTAGGCTCCGAAGCCGCTCGTTTGCTGGTTTATGCAAAATCGGGCGAAGCAACCAAGACCGCCGACTTCCAGATACCGCATAGCAGCGACAAGACCGTTCAGATTGATGACACCAAGCCCGCGCGACTAAACAGCGGCAAACGTGTTCCACTCGATACCACGGAAAAGGTCTTCACGGTCATTAACCGTTTCAAAGACCAGGCAAACACCCGCTTTAAAGGTGTACGCATTGAGATTGGCGAAGGTGAAAACACCGTGGGGATTCGCTTCGGCGAGCGTCAGATTACCGCCGCGATGATCGAAGCCACGGTAAATAGCCTGCGGGATGTGTTGAACGAAGCAGATGCCAATGTCTCGATTGCAGTCAGAGACGGTATCGACTTTGAAAATGGCTTTGAAGCCAAAGAGTTCGCCAAATTAGTTGGCATTGAGTTGAAATCTGGCGATATCGTTCAAGACGAGTAAGCGATGCTTTCAAGCAAGAGGCAAGAAATATGGCAAAGGCACCATCAAAGACAACCAAAACAGCGGTGAACTATGCAACGCTGGGCTTTGGTGTGCCTGCCACCAGCGACCCTCACCATTTTAAAGTGATTATTCCGAAGGCCAACACCGGCAAGGTACAAATCAGTGAGTACCTTGGCCTACAGGCACACAGCGACGAATTCGCCGTGATTGATCGCGTGCTGTTAGATCGTCCGCGCTGGACAGATATCCGCGCAGAGGTACAACGCACCTTTAATGCCCGGCTCAAAAACCACGATGTAAAAACCGCCTCCTGGAAAGTCGGTGAAAACGTTGTGGATCGGCTGCTGGGTAAAGAGCTGTGCATATTGGCTTGGGCCGTGGAAGGCATGGATATGGAAAAAATACCGGTGGCTGTGCGCAACTGGCTGGCCCTCAGGCCTGAAGAAAGATGGTGGTTATTTGGTATGACCGCCATGAGCACCGGCGGCATTAACGATGGTGAAAAAGGTTGGCGCCTCGCCTTGCGTCATGCGCTGGGTGATGTTGCACAAAGCGAGCAGCTAAAACCCCGCGAACGCAAAATTGTGCGCAATCAAATACAGGAGCCGGATGTTCATTATTTGGACCTATTTGGAGACAAATATTAAATGGTAGAATTAACTCCACTCGCGCTGAAGGATGCGCCCGCACTCATTGAAGCGGTATATCCTGCACAAAAAATTTCATTTGAAGCGCAAAAAGAACGAAAAGCCGGCCCTGGTCAAACGCTGACTTCACTTGGCTCTTATTGGAAAGGCAGAAAGCCTCTTATCCTCGTTCGATCAGTAGTGTTAGGCACACTCCTGCCTCAAACCGAAGACATTGAAAAAGATCTCGAAATATTCGAAATGCTGATGGGCTTTGATATTGAAAGCCTTGCCAAGCGCGCGCTCATTCAAAATGACATTAAGCCCGCAGAAATCGCTAGTTGCATTCAGCTGCATAATCCTTGGGATTATTTTAGCCATAATGTCAAAGCGACAGATGCAAATTTTAGTGATGTAGACGCCCTTCAATTTCCGATTAACAGCGATGCTATGGGCTTAAAGCTGCGCTGGCGTCGTGATATTGAAGAAAGCGAAAAGCTAACAATTTATCACCAATACCTGGACACTCTTGATGGCTATGAGGCAAAGGCCAGGCTGTGCAAAAGGCCAGAGGAAGTAAAGCAGGATTGGCTTTACGCGCATATTTGGTCCAGCGTTAATCGACGTTATCAAAACCTTGGAATTAAAGCAGAGTCCCATCAAGAGCTGGTTGAGCAACTTGGCCAGCTTCGCTACGGACATCGCCCAAAGGTAGCCGATACATTCAGTGGTGGCGGATCAATTCCATTTGAAGCAGCAAGATTAGGTTGTGAGGTATACGCGTCTGACTTGAACCCAATCGCGTGCATGCTTACCTGGGGCACGTTTAATATTATTGGTGCCAAACCTGATGCCTATAAATCGATAATAAATAAGCAATTGACTGTCAAAAACAAGGTAGAAAAGAAAATAGCTGACCTAGGAATCGAACACGATTCCGAAGGCAACAGAGCAAAAGCTTTCTTATATTGTATTGAGGCTCGCTGCCCCGAAACGGGATGGCTGGTTCCGTTGTCTTCCACTTGGGTCATTTCGCCGAGGCAGAATACAGTCGCAAAGCTCATACCGAACAATGAATTTAAGTCGTTTGATATTGAAGTTGTATCGGGCGTTTCAGACGCAGAAGTTGAGGCTGCAAAAGTTGGCTCAGTTCAAGACGGGAAAATGGTATATGAGCTAAATGAAAAGGTATACAGAACGCCCATTAAGACTCTGAGAGGTGATTACAGAGATAGTGATGGCTCTTATAAGAACAAATTGAGGCGATGGGAAAAAGGCGAATTTAAGCCTAGAGATACAGACATATTTCAAGAACGGCTTTACGCCATTCAGTGGATCACGAAAAACACTATAGATAGCTCAAGAAAAGGCACATTCTATACCTCCGTCAGACAAGAAGATCTTGAGCGTGAAAAAATCATCGACAAGATCCTCTGCGACAATATAGGAGAATGGCAGAGATCGGGAATCATTCCCGACATGGCAATAGAGAGCGGATACAACACCGATCAGCCAATTCGAGAAAGAGGTTGGGGATACTGGCACCAGTTTTTTTCCCCTCGGGACTTATTGGTTTTAGCTCTCATACGCCAAGAAATTGATGATCCATCTCTTGTCCCTGAATTCTGTGGCACATTAGACTTCTGTTCAAAATTGTCTAGATGGATTGTTAGGTTCTCTTCCGGAGGTGGAAGTGATTTCACGTCAAACGTCTTTTCTAATCAGGCCTTAAATACGCTCTACAACTGGGCAAACAGGTCATTTTTTGATCATGAGTTTGTTCAGAGCTATCAAAACCATCCAATTTATGCAGACGCTGCCGTTGAAACAAAGAGTAGCGATAAAGTAACCGAAAATAACGACATATACATAACTGACCCACCTTATGCCGATGCGGTTCATTATCATGAAATCACCGAGTACTTCATTGCCTGGCTGCGTAGAAATCCGCCAAAGCCATTCGATGAATGGACCTGGGATTCCCGCCGCGCGTTAGCCATCAAGGGCTCGGATGAAGGCTTCCGAAAAGGTATGGTTAGCGCCTATAAAGCTATGGCCGACCATATGCCTGACAACGGCATGCAATGCGTGATGTTCACCCATCAGGATACCGGCGTTTGGTCAGACATGATCGGTATTTTCTGGGCTGCTGGACTGCAAGTCGTAGGTGCCTGGTACATCGCTACGGAGACCAGCACCGAGCTGAAAAAAGGCGGCTACGTACAAGGCACGGTCATTTTAATGTTGCGCAAGCGGCCTGCCGGTGACAACGCAGGCTTTAAGCAGCGGCTGTTACCTGCTGTCCGCGCTGAGGTTAAACGCCAAATCGAAACCATGATGCACCTGAACGATGAGGTGAAAGACAAACTGGGTGAGCCCGTCTTTAACGATTCAGATCTGCAAATGGCTGGTTACGCAGCAGCTCTTAAGGTGCTGACCTCTTATACCCATATTGGCGGTGAGGACGTCACAAGTTTTGCTCTGAGGCCACGCACCAAAGGCGAAGTAACGGTTGTGGATGAAATCGTGCAACAAGCTGCTGAAGCCGCCAACAGCTTGCTGGTACCGGAAGGTTTGTCGGTTGATACCTGGCAAAAAATAAATGGTATTCAGCGCTTTTATTTGCGCATGCTGGATATCGAAACCACTGGTGCCTCGAAGCTCGATAATTACCAGAACTTTGCAAAAGCCTTCCGAGTTGAAGACTACGGCCGGGTAATGAGCAATATGACGGCCAACAAGGCGCAGCTGAAATGGATCCCCGAGTTTGCCTCTCGTGACCTGACAGATAGCACGGAAATCGGCTCCACCTGGCTTGGCCACCTAGTTATTGGTTTGCAGCAAATACTCAATGAGAAAGAGCCACAGACTGTCATCAGTCAGTTGCAGGCGGACTTGCCAGACTTTATGGAAGTGCGACCGATACTGATCGACATGCTGACATTTATTGAGAAGAAGGCGCCAGAAAAGGCCACTCGCGACGCTGCTGAAGTGTTAGGTGCGCGCCTGAAGAATATGCGTGCCCTTGGCCAGTAAAAAAAGTTTCAATAAAGATGAGAAGCCAATGAAACGATCAGTTGAGTAGCAACCAAGGATGGAGATTCCGCAGCAATGAGCATTCGTCGACTTTCATCGCGCACCCACAGGCTCGACAGTAGCTTCTTGTTGGAGCACCTTAAAGGTGCTCGCAGTTATAAGCGCATTGCCGGTTACTTTACCAGCTCGTTGTTTGAAGTAGCCAACGAGCTGATTGAGTCTATCCCGGATGTAAAGATCGTCTGCAATGTGGATATCCATCCCGACGATCTGAAGGTGGCTCAGTTACGCGAATCCAAGATGATCGGCCGTTGGAATGAACGCGATATTGAAGCCGAAAGCCTGCTCAACCGTGACCGCTATCGCAGCTTGGACAGCTTCCTTGCTAAACATGGCCAGGTCATCCGTGTCGCACCCGACAGCATTTGTGGCTTTCTGCACGGCAAAGCAGGCGTTATTGAGCTGGCAGAGGGAAGGAAAATAGGCTTCATTGGCTCCATGAACGAAACCAGCAGTGGCTGGCAGCGTCACTATGAAATCTTGTGGGAAGACGAATCGCCGGAAGGTGTGCAGTGGATTGAGCAGGAATTCGACTTTTTGTGGAACGCTGCACGTCCACTGCCTGAAGCGGTGATCCGCGAGGTGAAGCGCCGTGGCTATCGCAGAGAGGTTCTGTTTGAAGATATTGTCGAAGACGATGACATTGCACCCGCCGCGTTGATTGAATCGCCGCTTTATCGCCAAGGCTTTTCCTTGCAGCCCTGGCAACAAGGATTTGTCACTGAATGCATTCGCCACTACCACAATCACGGTATCGTGCGTTTATTGATTGCCGATGAGGTAGGCCTTGGCAAAACCCTGTCGATGGCCACTGCAGCGCTTTCGCTGTGCTTGCTAAGCGACAGAGGGAACAAGAGGCGCAAGCCCGTCATTATTTTTACCCCTGCCACGCTCTGCGAGCAGTGGCAAGTTGAAATGATTGATAAGCTGGGAATTCCCTGTGCCCGCTGGCAAACCCAAAAAAAAGCCTGGCTGGATTCTGAAGGACGAGTTATCTCTCCTGCTGGACAAGAGCACATTGCAAAGTGCCCGCTTCGCGTGGGGATTGTATCTACCGGCCTGATGATGCGTGACTCATTGGAAAAGCAGTATCTTTTGGGGTTGCGCTTTGGCGTGACAATTTTGGATGAAGCACATAAAGCGAGAAGCCGGCAAGGCTTCGGTAAAAATGCTGGCACACAAAATGAATTACTCACCTTCATGCGGGAAATCGCTGCGCGATCAGACCATGTAATTTTAGGTACGGCAACACCTATTCAAACCCAGTCCGAGGATTTGTGGGATTTAATTGGCATTTTGCACCAGGGCAGCGGTAATTTCGTGCTTGGTAACGACTTTGCTAAATGGCATCGCCCACAAGAAGTGCTGCCCATTTTATCAGGTGAACAGCGCGTTACCGAGCCGAGCTTCGCCTGGGAACTGCTTCGCTCACCACTGCCAGTCGTCGATTCCACCAACGATCAGTATGCACGGCGCTTATTCAGTTCGCTTCGTCAGGATCTTGGACTAATTAATCAGAATGACAAGTGGGACATTAATAACTCGCTCTCTGATCTGTCAGATGACTCCCTGGAATACCTTGAAGATGAATTGGATAGAAATATCTCGGGTGCAAGTTTTTTTCAGCGTGAAAATCCCTTTATCCGTCATGTCGTCTTACGTAAACGTGTAACGCTTGAGGATGCCGGGCTTCTGCCTCGCATAGGCGTCGACTTGCATCCCGACCGGGAATTATCGAAGGAGGTTCACCAATTTAACAGCTTGTTCGAGGGCAAAGCGCTGCGGACAAGCGAAGACTTCAGGCAAGCCTACGCCGAAGCGAGACACTTCGGTAAAGCCCTTGCCCAAAGTGGCAAAGGCAGCGGGTTTATGAAGAACCTGATGGAGCAACGAATTTGCTCAAGTATTGCTGCCGGATTAAACACGGCTCGAATGCTGCTGGAAGGCCGAACTGTTCGTGAAGAAAGTGACGAGCAAATCATAGAAGTTAAGGCCGAAAGCCCGGATGAAATTGCCGTTCTGGAACGAATGATCGCCCGGCTTGAGCGCATTGAAGAAGACCCCAAACTCAACGCTGTAATTCATTACCTGGAAAAGGAAAAGTGGCTGAAATTTGGCGTCATTATTTTCAGTCAGTATTACGACACTGCGAAATGGGTTGCTGATTCACTCGCAGAACGCTATCCCAACCAGGCGGTTGGTCTGTATGCCGGAGCCGGTCGAAGCCGCCTTTATCAGAAAGGTGACAGCGTAAATATCGAGCGCGAAACACTTAAACTCATGGTGGCCGAGCATCAGCTCGAAATCATGGTAGCCACCGATGCAGCCTGCGAAGGCCTTAACCTTCAGACGCTGGGCACTCTGATCAATATCGACCTGCCTTGGAACCCGACTCGCTTAGAGCAGCGCATTGGTCGCATCAAACGCTTTGGACAGGTCCGTGAAAAAGTCGATATGCTGAATCTCGTTAACGAACAAACCGTAGATGAGAAAGTTTACGTCAAGCTTTCAGAGCGTATGCAAGACCGTTACAACCTGTTTGGTTCACTACCCGACACCATTCGCGATGAATGGATTGAGGATATCGAAACCATGGGCGAAAAAATAGACGAGTACATTAACGCTCAGAAGCGAGCCAACGGATTCGACCTTCGTTACACAGAAACCATGTCTCCATCGGAGAAAGATTGGCGTGACTGTTCGAATGTACTATCACGCCGCGACTTTACTGAATTGATGATGTCTGGTTGGAGTGAAGGAAAACAGTAGAAATTTGAAGCACCACTAGCCGAACTTTTCACGGAGCATAAAAGAAATCGGATAAAAAATCTATTATTTCAATATCTTAACCAACACACCAAGCACGAACAGCCGCTTGCAAAATGATACCTGAAAAACAGGCCTTCTCGCCACTCTTGCGCTGCCAAGTTGAAGCCGACTTCTCCGGCGGCCACATCACCTCTGATGCTGGGTTGCTTCTGCTATGGGCAGACCAAAGAGCCTACAGGGTGTCTAGAATACCCGGGGCGATTCACTTGTGCCAACTCGCCATCAGCCTACGCCTCGTATGATCTTCTTATTCGTCAGCTCACAGTTTTGCTAGGGCTTCCTCCAGACAAGGTCTCGCGGCTTGCCTTTGCCATATGCTAGTAGTTGTCGTTTACTAAGCTGATTCAGCCCAGCAAGCGGTGATCTTCCTACAGAGGACTTTCACCTCATTAGTTCATGCCCATGCTGGGTGTACACACTAAGAAGCCAACCCACTACGCAGCTCGTCGCCCGTGTGCTTTGCTTTAAGCCGTCTCC
The DNA here is from genome assembly GCF_017983445.1 of Halomonas sp. Classification (GTDB taxonomy): domain Bacteria; phylum Pseudomonadota; class Gammaproteobacteria; order Pseudomonadales; family Halomonadaceae; genus Vreelandella. The sequence continues at coordinate 213,723 of NZ_JAGOBJ010000001.1, read as the reverse complement.
CCGGTCTCCGGCATGTTAGAATTAAAGAGTAAATCTGCTAATGCGAAGAGGTTCCACGATCATGAGACTCGAACAAGTCATTCAAGAGACAAAAGAGCTTTCAGCCAATGATCGAGCTTTACTTGACCATTGGCTGATTTCTAGCCTTGAAACTCAGCACGATGAAGGGAAGGGGTCGATGCTGCTTGGCTCTCTCTTGCTGAACAGCGGCTTGATGAGCTTGAAACTGGAAATGTTCAAAGGCTGTCATGGGAAGAGATTAAAGGCCAACTTAAGCCTCGTAATGGCTGAGCTGAGTTTTCATCCAAAGTTTCCGGCAAGCGGAGTTAGATAGCCGTGGTTGAGGGCTTCAGCTTCGATAAAGAGGCCATTTTGCTTTGCTACAGTCCAAATAGTCTTAGAAATCATGGGTTTCCTAGCACTCTCGTTCTTACGCCTTAGGTTTTAAACTCAGGCATCTTTTTTAACTTGCTCATACACAGCCCTCTCCTTTCGGTGCATTTCGAAAGCGGAGGTTACAACTAATGATTTTTCTCCAGCGCCAAATGATTATCTATTTCTTTTATCTTGTCTTCGGTGTGGTGGTTGACGTAAAGCACCGTGGTCTCGCGGCCTTCACAGATCTTCTCGATAAGCGCGAGCACGAGCTGGCGGTTCATGTCGTCAAGGCCCAGGCAGGGCTCATCGAGTATCAGAAGCGGCGGGTGCTTTACCATGGCACGGGCAATCAGTAAAAGCCGCTGGTCGCCGTAGGAGAGCTTGTTGAACGGCTGGTCGGCACGCGCCTGCATGCCCAGAAGCGCAAGCCACTCGTCTGCGATCTTCTTTTGTTGATCGGTGGACTTGGTGTACACGCCGATGCTGTCATAAAAGCCCGAGATGATGACGTTTCTGCAGCTGGTGCTGACGCGATACTCCCACTGAAGGGCCGTGGAAACGTAGCCGATGAACTGCTTGATCTGCCAGATACTTTCCCCGTTACCGCGCTGAAATCCAAACACAAAAATATCGTTGGTGTAGCACTGCGGATGATCTCCCGTGATCAGGGACAGCACGCAGGTCTTGCCACTGCCGTTCGGTCCGCTCAGCTGCCAGTGCTGGCCGCGCTCGATCGTCCAGTCGAGCCTATCGACAATCAGGGTATCGCCGTAGCGGATCGTCGCCTGGGTAAGCTTCACCAGCGGCTGGCTCGGGTCGAGCGCGTGCAGCCTGCTTGCAGGGTCGGCTTCGGGCACGCGCAGGTCAGTGGTCTTCAAATGCAGCAGCTGGTAAAGCTCGTTGAAGGCGGCCTCGTCCTGTCGGTCTACCGTGAACGTCAGACGCCCTCCTTCTCTATGCTTTTTATTGCTGTGCTTTTGATTGCCTCGCTTTTTATCCTCTTCTTTTTTATCTTCCCGCGCCGCACCCAAAAGCTCCTTGTCCAGGTAGGCCACGTGAGTGATGAAATCCGGCATTTCGTCGAAGCGGTTGAGCACCAGCACCATAGGGACATGGCCGACGATAGCGGCGAGATGCGCCTGCAGCATGGCGAGCGTATCGGCATCCAGGCCATCGAACGGCTCGTCAAGAATCAGCAGATCCGGCTGGTTGGCCAGTGCGCGAATCAGCATGACCTTGCGGGTTTCGCCCGTGGAAAGCTTGCGAAAAGCGCGATCAAGCAGTTTAGTGATCCCGAACTTTTCGACCAGATCATTGGCAAGCTCGGCATCCCGACAGTACTCAAAAATCATTTCCCTGACCGGGGTGCCGAGCGATACCACATCCATGATATCGGCATCGTCCTTTTTAAGCTCGGCGGCGATAAGTTCAGCCTGCGCTTCGAAAGAGACCAGCCCGACGCGCTCGGGTAGCCCTTCGACGGTGCCCGCTTCAAGCTTACCTATACCGGCCAGCGCCGCCGCCAGCGCCGACTTGCCGGATCCGTTAGCGCCGGTGATCACCCAGTGCTGGTCGGGTTCGATGGTCCAGTCAATCTCGCTCAGAGTGAAGCGATCCTCGAAGCTGATCGTCGCATTGTTTAACTGGATACTCGCCAGACGGGTCGGGGGCACCATGAACGTGCTCCTTGTGGATTGAAAACAAGAGAGGCAAAAAAGCCGAGCATATCGTGTGGGATATCTCGGCTTTCATTTGACTAGCTAACGCTCAACCCGTGGGTTAAACGATCTTCTTCATATCGGCCATGTGGCCACGCAGTACGGCGCCGACGGCTTCTACCGGGTGCGCGCGCAGCGCATCGTTGACCTCGATCAGTCGCGCGTTGTCTACGCCGTTGTCGTCTACTGCCAGACCTTTACCGATGACATCGGACTTGATGTTCTTCATGAAGTCCGCCAGCAGCGGCACGCAGGCATGGTTGTACAGATAGCAGCCGTATTCCGCAGTATCGGAGATCGTCGCGTTCATCTCGTAGAGTTTCTTGCGCGCGATGGTGTTGGCGATGAGCGGGGTTTCGTGCAGCGATTCGTAGTACGCGGACTCGGCGATGATGCCCGCTGCAGTCATGGTTTCGAACGCAAGTTCCACACCTGCTTTCACCATGGCGACCATCAGGATGCCGTTGTCGAAGTACTCCTGTTCGGAAATCTTGACGTCGCCGGCGGGCGTCTTCTCGAAGTTGGTTTCCGCGGTTTCTGCACGCCATTTGAGCAGGTTGGCATCGTCGTTCGCCCAGTCTTCCATCATGGTACGCGAGAAGTGCCCGCTCATGATGTCGTCCTGGTGCTTGTTGTAGAGCGGACGCATGATGTCCTTCAGCTCTTCGGCCAGATCAAAAGCCTTGATCTTGGCCGGATTGGAAAGACGGTCCAGCATGTTGGTCACGCCGCCGTACTTGAGCGCTTCGGTAATGTTTTCCCAGCCGTACTGGATCAGTTTAGAGGCGTAGCCCGGCTCGACGCCCTCTTCGATCATCTTGTCGAAGCAGAGGATAGAACCGGTTTGCAGCATGCCGCAAAGAATCGTCTGCTCGCCCATCAGGTCGGATTTTACTTCCGCGATGAAAGAGGACATCAGCACGCCAGCCTTATGGCCGCCGGTGCCCACCGCATAAGCTTTCGCCAGGGCAAGCCCTTCGCCTTTGGGGTCGTTGGCTTCGTGAACAGCGATCAAGGTGGGAACGCCGAAACCACGCACGTATTCGGCACGTACCTCGGAGCCCGGGCACTTGGGCGCCACCATGATGACGGTCAGGTCATCACGAACCTTCATGCCTTCTTCGACGATATTGAAACCGTGCGAGTAGGAGAGGCAAGCGCCTTCCTTCATGAGAGGCATGACGGCGTTCACCACCGAGGTGTGCTGCTTGTCTGGCGTCAGGTTCAAGACCACATCTGCCTTCGGGATCAGCTCTTCATAGGTACCTACCACGAAACCATTTTCAGAGGCGTTCTTCCAGGACTGACGCTTTTGCGCAATGGCTTCAGGACGTAGTGCGTAGGAAACGTCCAGGCCGCTGTCGCGCAGGTTCAAGCCCTGGTTAAGGCCCTGGGCGCCACAGCCGATCACGACCATTTTCTTGCCTTTCAGGGCGTCGACGCCATCAGCGAATTCAGAGCTGTACATGAAGCGACATTTCGCCAGCTGTTCCAGCTGTTCGCGCAGTGCCAAAGTATTGAAATAGTTAGCCATGGTTAACATCCTGATGGGTGATCGTACGATCGATGCAGCACACCGACACGAAAAAAGTGACACGGCTGCTTGATACAAACTTCAGCGCCGCGTGAATAAAGCCAATCTACCTAAAAACGACTCTTTCTTAAATTGATATATTTGCAACAGCATGTCCCTTTTTTCACAAAACACGATTATGATGGCGCGCATGAACTTCAAACTCTTGAAACAATTCCTCGCGTTGGCCGAAACGCTGCATTTCGGCCGTGCCAGCGAAGAGTGCTACGTCAGCATTTCTGCGCTTTCGCGCAACATCCGTCATCTGGAAGACGAGCTGGGTGTGGCGCTGTTCAACCGCGACAACCGGACCGTGGTGTTGACTCAGCAAGGCCAGAAATTTCTTGAGTACGCCCGCGAGGCCAGCAGCCAGTGGAACCTGATTCGTCACGAGCTGACCGACAACCCGGGGCAATTAAGCGGCGAAATCAGCCTGTATGGCTCGGTGACGGCAAGCTACAGCTTTTTGCACGAGCTGCTGCGCCGCTTTCGTATCGCCTACCCCGCCATCGAGATCAAGCTGCGCACCGGTGACCCGGAACACGCCATCGCCCACGTACTGGAGGGCAAGGAAGAGCTCAGCATCGCGGCAAAGCCCGCCCATCTTCCCCGGGGGCTGGCCTTCAAGCCCATCGCCACCTCACCCTTGCTGTTCATTGCCCCATTGGAGCAGCAGGTGCCGAATGCACCGGCGAGTACGCCGGTTACATCAGCGCAATGGGCGGATATTCCCATGATCCTGTCAGAAAGCGGCGTTTCAAGAGCGCGCGTGGATGAATGGTTTCGCAAGCAGGACATCTCGCCGCGTATCTATGCCCAGGTCACTGGTAATGAGGCGATCGTCAGCATGGTGAGCCTGGGGTTTGGTATTGGCGTGGTGCCGAAGATCGTCCTCGACAACAGCCCGTTAATGGACCGTATTCGCGTGCTCAATGTAGCGCCGACGCTTGCGCCCTACGATATCGGCCTGTTTACTCTGAAGAAGAACCTGAAAAATCCGCTGGTCGAGGCGTTCTGGCGCTTGATGTAATCCCTGCACGCCGTTTTAGCGAAGGCGCCAACCGTCATGCCCCAAATATCTGCTGTAGATCCGGCGCGCTCTCCTCGCCTTCAACCATGGAAAGCGATGCTTCGATAGCTTTCAAGTGGCGGCTCATAAACGCCTTGGCGCGCTCGCCGTTGCCGGCTTCGAGATAGCCGATCAGGTCATCGTGGTCATGAGATTCGCAGCCTAGATGACCACGATGACCATATACCGCGAGAATAAGGGAAGAACGCGAGCAGAGCCTTTCGACAAACTCGGCAAGCGTTGCGTTGCCGGATAGCTGGGCCAGGCGCACATGAAAGTCTGCTGACAGGCGAATGGCGATGCTCTGTTGGCCGCTGCGCAGCGCCTGGCGCTCTTGGCGGGCCATATCGCGCAGTTCCGTGGCTTCTTTTTCACTGATCCGCTTTGCCACATCGGGCATTAACCCGCATTCGATAAGCTGGCGGGCGTCGAAAACATCCTTGGCTTCTTCGGCGGTGGGCCGTGTTACGCTCGCTCCACGACGCGGCGTCAGGGTTACCAGTTGCTCTAGCGCAAGGCGCTGCAGAATTTTGCGAATGCCGGTGCGGCTAATACTGAATACCTCGGCAAGCGCATCTTCACGCAGCCGAGCGCCGGGCTTTAAGCGTTGCTCAACAATCGCATCGCTTACCGCGCGATAAATAGCCTCGTGGCGCTCATCGCCCTCTTTTTCCAGAGCAACCCGCTTCGCGGCCGCCTGCGCATCACTCATGTACTTCTCCCTTTCCCCTACCTTCTGGCATCTTTTAGGACACCATCATACCGTGCTTAGCGTTGCTTTATGAGGTGTCGACAAATGGTGGTATGGCTATCAGCTGCCACGGTAGGTGGAATAGCCATAGGGAGATAAAAGAAGCGGCACATGGTAGTGCTGACTTGAATCGACTACGCCAAAACGCAAAGGGATAACGTCTAAAAAGCGCGGCTCTTCGGCTTCAACGCCCTGTACGCGCAGATAGTCTCCAGCGTGAAATACCAGTTCATACTCACCGGGCGTAAATGCCTCGCCTTCCAGCAGCGGCGCGTCGCAGCGGCCATCCATGTTAGTTACCGCTTCACCCACATGCTCGCGATGACCAGCGGCCAGGCGAAATATCTGAACGGTAATCCCGTTGCCCGGCTGACCTTTTGCTGTATCCAATACGTGGGTAGTTAAACGGCCCATAACAACTCCTTGTTACTGGTGAGTGATCGCGACTCGAATAAAGTCATCAATCTAGATTACCTGCGTGGTGTTTATATTGTATACATGATTGGCATCAGAACACGCTTAAGGAATCTTCATGTCTTCCGAAACCACATCAATACTTCACCCACGCCCCAGCGAGCTATCGCTAAGCGCCTTTGTTGATCATTACGGCGATATATATGAGCACTCGCCCTGGGTTGCCGAAGCGGCTTGGCAGAAAGGGCTGCGTGAAAAGCATGATTCCCCGGGAGCGCTTGCAGTACTGATGGGCAAAATGTTGCAAGAGGCCCCCGCTGAACAGCAGGTGGCCGTTATTCAGGCCCACCCGGATCTTGCCGGGAAAGCAGCGCTTGCGGGGGCGTTGACCCAAGACTCCACTCGCGAACAGGCAGGTGCGGGACTAGATCAATGTTCTAAAGAGGAACTTTCCCGCTTTGAAGCGCTGAACGAAGCGTACAAGAACAAGTTCGGCTTCCCGTTCGTTATCGCAGTAAAGGGCCTGGACCGGCATGTCATTTTGGCGGCGTTTGAAGAGCGCCTGAATAACGATGTGGCAGCCGAACGCGAAACGGCCATTGAACAAATCATCCGCATTGCCTGTTTTCGCTTAACAGCGCGGGCCATGAGTGAGTAAGTCGTCCACATTACTGGAACCATAAAAAAACGCTGCGCTTAAGGGCGCAACGTTTTTCACCGCCAGGGGGGAGCGGCTTAAAGAGATTTACCGCTTTGCTGCATCTGCTGACTTTTGAAGGTTGTCAGAAGCTTTTTGCTGAATGTTGTCAGCCGCTTTTTGAGTGTTATCGGCCGCTTTCTGGGTGTTTTCTTCAGCCATTTTCTGGCTTTCCTGCATGAAACCCTGGCCGATAGAAGATACTTTTTCAGAATCGCCTTTTACACGCTCCATGAAATCACCGGCAACGCGCTGCTGGCTTTCCAAAGCTTTTTTGAAGCTGTCAGCATCTTTAACATCAAGCCAGGTGCGGGCTTGAGAAATGCTCATATCCGAGTAGGCTCGGGCAGCGTCGATCTGGGCACTCATCATTTTTTCGTAATAATCGAGTGCTGCCAGCGTGTAAGAACGCATAGGCGATACAAAAGCAGACTCAAACTGTTGAGTGGTGTTCTCTGCAGTGTTCATCATCACGACATCTCCTTGGATTAACTAGCAGGTCGCCGCCCGTTAGTGGTGGAGGCGATGCTGATGCATTGGCATTTGCCGCTGCTTCACCCAAGCTAACAGCGCCTTTTGTGCAGCGCAACATGATTTTTTTTAAACTTCCTCCCTGTCGTCAGGCATCTTGATAAAGTCGATAATAATCATCGTGTTATTTATTTTTAACTTAAATCACGAATAGTAAAGGCTTTGCCTGCTACGCCTCCGTGGATCTTCAGCATACGGTTAAACCACTCATCCACCGGGTCGTTTGGCTCGGCAAGTGCCTCAAGCGATACGGTATGCGCCCACATCATGCTGCCAAACAATAAATAGTCAGCACCACCCGGGGCGTCACCGTCGATAAAAGGACTGCCGCGCAACTGATCACGCACGGGGGCCAGCACCTGGGTTAGCTGCTGTCTGCCCTGCTCGAGGTTATGAACCTCTTCCAAGGACATACCAAACCGGGCTTCACGGGTTTTTCGGAAATAGTCATGGTCATCAGGGTGAATGGCGGCTAACAGATCCAGCGCAACAATACGGAAAAGCCCTGGCGTTACGCTACGCTCGACAAAGTATTTGAAAAATAGCGCGCGCTGATAGCTTACGCCCTCGCCAAGCACGGGCGACTCCGGATAGGTTTTATCCAGGTAGCGCATGATCTCGAAGCTATCGGTAATTACCTGCTCGTTATCACATAGCACAGGGACTTTATCGTAGTCAGCGAATGCCAGCGCTTCCTTGTCTTCAAACCGCCAGGCAATGGTATCGAATTCAAGCCCTTTATGGGCCAGCGCCATACGCACGCGCCAGCAGTAAGGGGAAAAGCGTAATCGTTCATCACGCCCACACAGGTCATAAAGCGTTCGTGTCATTTTTTTATCCTTACTGTTAATGCACAGATGTGGCTAAAGCCAAGCAGGTTAATAGACTTTGAGCTTAATGCACTGGCTGTACAAGAGACGCTTTCCGACCCTGTCTTTTAGTCTAATGAACACCGTCTCAAAGGCCTTCCAGAAAGATTTATAAATAATATTTAAAACAATAACTTAAACATTCTTACCTTGGCTTTCCAAAGCACCTGAATGGCCGTCCATCTGGTCAGACCAATTTTCCAATAGTGTTATTTCCTGAACCGAGTCGTATCTTTCATCCTATCGCATTTAACGCTTGGAACCGTTGAGCGACGGCGGCACATACCTAAAAAATAACAGGGTCGATTTTCTCCTATGAATGAAACAGCACTTGCTCTCTTGGCTTTCCTGCCACTATTGCTAGCAGGTATTTTGCTCGTTGGGTTTAAAGTACCTGCCAAAATAGCCATGCCCATCGTCTTTTTTACTGCAGCGATCATTGGTCTGACCGTTTGGGATATGTCATTTACCCGTGTAGTTGCTTCTACTATTCAAGGGCTTATCCAGACGGCAGGGCTTCTATGGATTATTTTCGGTGCCATTCTGCTGCTGAATACGCTTAAACACTCGGGCGGCATTACGGCTATCCGCAACGGTTTTTCAGGCATTAGCCCTGACCGCCGGGTGCAAGCACTCATTGTTGCGTGGCTGTTCGGCTGCTTTATTGAAGGGGCTTCTGGCTTTGGTACTCCTGCCGCGGTCGCTGCCCCCTTGATGGTTGCGCTGGGTTTCCCGGCACTGGCAGCGGTCGTCGTGGGTATGATGATCCAGTCAACACCGGTTTCGTTTGGTGCTGTGGGTACGCCAATCGTGGTGGGGGTAGGCAGCGGTCTGGATCGCGCCGGTATTACTGCTCAGCTTGAAGCAAATGGCTCGACGTGGGAGGCATTTTTTCGCCTGATCACCAGCGAGGTCGCGATTACTCACGGCATCGTGGGTATCCTGATGCCCTTGATACTGGTAATCATGATGGTGCGCTTTTTCGGGGCAAACCGTTCCTGGAAAGAGGGCCTGTCGATTACGCCGTTCGCCATTTTTACCGGTATCTGCTTCGTTGTACCCTACATGCTGGTAGGCGTGCTCTTGGGACCTGAATTCCCGTCCATGATTGGTGCCATGGTTGGCCTGGCAATTGTCGTCCCTGCAGCGCGTAAAGGTTTCCTGCTGCCCAAGGATACCTGGGACTTCCCTGAATCAACCGCCTGGCCGGATGAGTGGATCGGCAACCTGCAGATCAAGCTGGATGATGTGGCTGGAAAAGCACCCATGTCCACGCTTAAGGGTTGGATTCCTTACGTACTGCTCGCCCTGTTCCTGGTTGCCTCGCGGACCATTGAACCGCTGCGCGTAGCGTTAACCTCTATCAACCTGAGCTGGAATGATATTCTTGGCGAAGCCGGTGTCAGCGGTGGCGTTCAGCCGCTGTATCTGCCGGGCGGCATCATTATTGCGGTGGTATTGATCACTTATTTCCTGCACCGTATGAATCCACAGAAGCTAAGCGCGGCGGTATCCGAATCCACCAAGACAATTTTTGGGGCAGGTTTCGTGCTGGTGTTCACGGTTCCCATGGTACGTATCCTGATTAACTCCGGCGTTAACGGGGCTGACCTGGTCTCCATGCCGGTAATGATGGCTCAGGCCGTGGCCAGCGGTGTTGGCGACATCTACCCGTTCTTTGCCCCGGCCGTAGGTGCTATGGGTGCCTTTATCGCCGGCTCCAACACGGTTTCCAATCTGATGTTGGCAGAGTTCCAGTTTAACGTTGCTCAAACCCTGGGGCTTTCTACCGCCATGATGGTCGCGCTTCAGGCCGTCGGTGCGGCAGCAGGTAATATGATCGCGATTCATAACGTGGTCGCGGCCTCGGCGACCGTAGGCTTACTTGGCCGCGAAGGCGCAACGATCCGTAAAACGATTATCCCGACCATCTACTATCTGGTGTTTACAGGCATTATCGCGTTAATCGCTTTTTATGTGATTGGGATTACCGATACGCTGATGTAGCCCTAACAAGCTATTGGCATAAAAAACCCCAGACACTGTCTGGGGTTTTTATTGGGCGCCTGTTCATGGCACACGGCTAATCAATTCGTTTTAACTCCTTGGCGTGCTGCTGGCCACGGATAACATAGCTTTGCGCGTTTAGCTTTAAGCCTTCTACGGCATCCGCTGAGAGTTCCCGTACCACTCGAGCGGGCGAGCCAACAATCAGTGAGTTGGGGGGAAAAGTAGCGCCCTCTTTAATAAACGCACCGGCGCCTACCAAGCTGTTTTCACCGATTACCGCGCCATTGAGCACTACTGCCTGAATACCGATCAGGCAGCCATCGCCCACCGTACACCCGTGTAGCATGGCTTGGTGCCCTACCGTTACGCCCTTACCCACTTTAAGCGGGTAGCCGGGGTCGGCATGCAGTACTGCGCCATCTTGAATATTGCTTTCTTCACCTATTTCAAGATGGTCGCTGTCGCCGCGCAGCACGGCTTGGTACCACACGCTTGAACGCGCGCTTAAGGTCACCTGCCCAATCACATCCGCCGTATCTGCGACATACACGTCATCATGTATGGCTGGACGGTGCTCTCCATATTGGTAAATAGCCACATCAACCTCCTGATCATTATTATTAATAGCCTTCGTGGTTAGGCTAACGCCTGTTCCAGCAGGCAGGCAACATGAATAGCGTCTCGGCCACTGCCATCCTTGATCTGGTGGCGGCAGCTAGTACCATCGGCAACCAGGACAGCGTCATCATCTGCCTTGCGAATAGCTGGCAGAAGTGAAAGCCCAGCCATTTTAAGCGAGGCATCAAAGTGCTCGGCTTCATAGCCAAAGCTACCTGCCATACCGCAGCAGGAAGATTCAATGGTTTTAACCTCAAGCCCCGGTACCCAACCGAGCACCTGTTCAACCGGGCGAAGCGCATCAAAGGCCTTTTGATGGCAGTGACCATGCAGCAGGGCCTGCTTGTAGCCTGAGTGCTTAAGCGCCAGCGGCAGTTGCCCGGCCTCATGAGCAGTCACCAGAAATTCTTCGAATAGATACGCAGAGTCGGCGAGCGCCCGGGCCTCGTCGCCAAATCCATACTGCAGGAATTCATCGCGCATGCTTAAAAGACACGATGGCTCAAGCCCCACAATTGCTACGCCGCGGTCGACAAACGGCATCAAGTGCTCCAGCGTACGCTTGGCTTCTGCCTTGGCTTTCTCGAACTGACCGGAGGAGAGGTAAGTACGCCCACAGCACAGCGGCCGCTGACCCTTGGTAACGTTGAGATGCACTCGATACCCGGCGGCTTCCAGCACGCGCATAGCGGCTTTGGCATTATCGCCTTCCATATAATTATTGAAGGTATCGACGAACAGCAGTACCTCGCGCTCGGTGAATTCGTGGCTTGCCGCTTTATGGCTACCTGCCAGGAAGTTGCCTTTAAAGGCAGGCAGTGCCCGCTGCGGGGCAAGATTGAGCGCTTTTTTGATTCGGTTGGCCAGAAACGGGGTGCGCTCTACATAGTTCATCACACCTGAAAAGCGGCTCGCCCAGGGCGCATAGCGGGGCATTTCACCGACCATGCGATCGCGCAGCGACAGGCCTTTTGCTTTGGCGCGTGCGGTACGCGCTTCAATCTTGAATTTGGCCATATCCACGCCGGTCGGGCATTCGCGTTTACAACCCTTGCAGGAAACGCACAGGTCGAGCGCTTCTTTAACAGCGTCGCTGGCAAGCCCCTCATCGCCGAGCTGGCCTGAGAGCACCAGGCGCAGCGTATTGGCCCGTCCTCGGGTTAAATGCTGTTCGTCTCTGGTCGCCCGAAAGCTTGGGCACATGGTGCCTGCATCAAACTTGCGGCAGTGGCCGTTGTTGTTGCACATTTCGACCGCCATGGCGAGCCCGTGGGTAGGGTCGCCTGCAGTGCCGGGCGGCGTCTGCTCGCCGGTTAACGGGTCGCGCTTTACGTTCCAGGCTGACCAGTCGAACACCGGGGTCAGCGGAATCGTCTGGTACGCTTTGGGGAATCGGAAGTAACGCTCGTCATCCATTTTCGGGGTATCGACGATCTTGCCGGGGTTGAACAGATTGTGGGGATCAAACAGCTGCTTTATCTCGCGAAAAGCGTCGTTAAGCGTATCGCCAAACTGCCAGGCGACCCATTCGCCACGGCAGATGCCGTCGCCGTGTTCACCGGAGTAAGCGCCTTTGTATTCACGCACCAGAGATGACGCCAGCTCGGCAATTTCGCGCATCTTTTCAGCGCCATCGCGGCGCATGTCCAGAATGGGCCGCACGTGCAGCGTGCCTACGCCGGCGTGGGCGTACCAGGTGCCTTCGGTGCCGTAGCGATTGAATACGTCGGTGAGTTTGGTGGTGTACTCGGCCAGATGCTCAAGGGGCACGGCGCAGTCTTCAATAAACGAGACCGGCTTGCCGTCGCCCTTCATGCTCATCATGATATTGAGCCCCGCCTTGCGCACATCCCAAAGCGCTTTCTGCTCTTTTGCTTCGGGCATATTTACTACGCTGCCCGGCAGGCCCAAATCGCCCATCAGTTCGTTAAGCGCATTCAGTGACGCCAACTGCTCAGCGTGATCGTGACCTGCAAACTCCACCAGCAAAATGGCTTCAGGCTTACCGATCAGGGCTTTCTCGATCACCGGGCGAAACGCCGGGTTTTCAAGGGCAAGCTCGATCATGGTTCTATCGACCAGCTCGACCGCCATGGGGCCGAGCTTGACGATATGCTGAGTTAAATCCATCGCCTGATAGAACGTGGGGAAATTCACCACGCCCAGCACCTTTTGACTGGGTAGCGGAGAAAGGCGTAGCTTAATGCGGCTACTTACCCCCAGCGTGCCCTCCGAGCCAATCAGCAAATGAGCTAAATTCACCCGGCCCTCAGGGTCATAAGGGATGGGGTTCTGGCAGTCGAACAAATCCAGGTTATAACCCCCGACACGGCGCAGCACTTTAGGAAAATGCTCAAGAATCTCAGGGCTGACGCGCTCGGCAATCGCCTTGACCTGCCGGGCGATCTGCTGCTCCTGCGAGCCTTCGGCAAGGCTGTCCACAAAGCTGAATCGCGCTTCAAAGCCATCGGCAAGTATCGCGTCGATACCTACTACGTTATGCACCATATTGCCGTAGTAGATCGAGCGCGACCCGCAGGAATTATTACCGGCCATGCCGCCGATAGTGCACTGGGCGCTGGTCGAAACATCCACTGGATACCAGAGCCCGTAAGGCTTTAGCCAGGCGTTGAGATGATCAAGCACCATGCCAGGCTCTACCACCACCGTCTGCGCTTCAGCGTCGAACTCGATGATCTGGTTGAGCCAGCGCGTGGTGTCGATGACCAGCGCCTCACCGACCGTCTGGCCGCACTGGCTGGTACCCGCCCCGCGTGCCAGCACCGGCACACGGGCATCACGGGCGATATCCAGAGCGACCTTGAGATCCTCCTGATGGCGAGGGATCACCACGCCCACCGGAGTAACCTGATAGATCGAGGCATCGGTGGCATAGCGCCCCCGGGTTGCCTGATCAAACAACACCTCACCTGCCATTTCCCGGCTTAAGCGCGCCGCCAGCTCCCCTACGGGCTTTATTCTGGCGTCGCGAAATTGGGGCTGTTTCGTCAGTGATGTCATGTGCCTCTCCCCATCATTAACGCTCTGAAGTGCCTGTGCTAAGCGGGTTGTTGGCAAAGTAGTCAAGGGCGGCGGTGACGCCACTGCCCTGCAGGTTGACGCCCGCAAGCTTCATTCCGGCTTCACAGCCGCCCAGCGTGGCAATCAGGGTTAAATCGTTACAATCGCCCAAGTGACCGATGCGGAACATCTTGCCCTTGGCCTTGCCAAGCCCCATCCCCAGCGACAAATCAAAGCGCTCGTAGATAATCTTGCGAATCTCATCGGCATCCACACCTTCAGGCATCACGACACCCGTAAGTACAGGGGAATAAAGCGCCGGGTCCTGACACTGGATTTCCAGCCCCCAGGCCTCGACCGCCGTGCGAACACCGGCAGCCCAGCGCTGATGACGCGCCAGCACATGATCAATGCCTTCGTCCAACAGCATATCCAGCGCTTCATTGAGGCCGTACAGCAGATTGGTGCTGGGCGTATAGGGCCAGTAACCCTTCTGGTTAGCTTCCAGAATCTCATCCCAGGCCCAGAAGCTTCTGGGGAGCTTGGCCTCCCGGCTGACCTCGATCGCCTTGGGAGAAAGCGCGTTAAAGCTAATCCCCGGCGGCAGCATCAGCCCCTTTTGTGAGCCGGACACGGTGACATCCACACCCCACTCATCATGGCGATAGTCGGCACTGGCAAGCCCGGAAATAGTGTCCACGATAAGAAGCGCCGGGTGCCCGGTGGCATCGATAGCGCGACGCACCGCCGCGATATCGCTGGTTACTCCGGTTGAAGTTTCGTTATGCACCACACATACCGCTTTAATAGCGTGTTCGGGGTCATTGTTGAGACGCTCCTGAATCATGTCGGCCTGAACGCCCTGACGCCAGCCCTCATAATACGGCAGGCCGATAAACTCAGGTTTTAGGCTCAGGCGAAGCGCCATTTTCTGCCATAGCGTGGCGAAGTGGCCGGTCTCGAACATCAACACCTGATCGCCCGGCGACATGGTATTGGCAAGTGCCGCCTCCCAGGCGCCGGTACCCGAGGCCGGATAAATAATCACCGGATGCTCTGTCTTGAAGACCTTTTTAACCTTGGCCAATAGCTCAAGCCCCAGAGCACCAAATTCAGGCCCACGGTGATCAATGGTGGGCAGGCTCATCGCGCGCAATATACGGTCTGGCACCGGTGATGGGCCAGGGATCTGCAGGAAATGACGGCCGGATGGGTGAAAGTCGAGTTTCAGCATGGTATGTGCCTCTTGTTATTGTTACCGGTTAAAACCTAAAAAATGGATAATGAATGCATTTATGAGTTTTAAAAAAACCTACTTGATGCAGCCCTCAGCCCGCAGGTGGATCAACTCGTCATCAGCAAAGCCCAGCCCTTCAAGCACTTCATCGGTATGCTGCGCAAACAGCGGCGCCGCGCTGCGTATTGTCGAAGGCGTCAGGGAGAACTTGCTGGGAAACCCGATGGTTTTCATTTTTCCCATGACCGGGTGCTCCATCTCTTCCACCATGCCGCGGGCCAGATAGTGTTCATCGGCCATGGCGTCGGCGAAATTATTGATAGGCCCGGCAGGCACACCCGCGCTATCGCAAAGCGTTAACCACTCATCCACGCTTGCCTCGGCCATTAGTTCTTCAAGCAGCGCTTCCAGCTCATCAACGTGCTGGCCGCGGTCGTGGTTGGTGAGAAAACGCGGGTCTTCCATCAAGGCGTCGCGCTTTAATACGTCACGACAAAACCGCTCCCAGGTGCGCTGGTTGGCACAGCCCAGCATCAAATACCCGTCGCGGGCTTTTACCGCCTGATAAGGGGCTGATACCCGATGGCGCCACCCGGTTGGGCCTGGCACCGTGCCCTCAGAAAAGTACGCCGCTGCTTCCCAGGTAAACCAGGGCAGGCCGCACTCGGTAATCGCAATATCGATATGCTGGCCTTCGCCGGTGGCCATTTTATGGATATGTGCCGCGAGTATTGAGTAGACCGCGGTGATGCCCGCGCCGATATCGTAAACCGCAATGCCGGTTTTAAGCGGACGCCTGCCTTCTTCGCCGGTCATTGACATCAGCCCGGTCATGCCTTGGGCGACCAGATCAAAACCGCCTTTATGGCTGTAAGGACCGGTCTGGCCATAGCCTGAGATCGAGCAGTAAACGATACCCGGGTTGATGGCTTTGATGGTGTCGTAATCGATTGCCAGCGATTTAGTAACGCCTGGCCGATAGTTCTCGACGATGACATCGGCATCACTCGCCAGACGGTAGAAGATCTGCCGTGCCCGCTCGTCCTTGAGATTGAGCGAAATGCTTTTTTTATTGCGATTGATCTGCGAAAAGCAGGTGGACTCGCCATTCACATAAGGCCCCATCTGGCGGCTATCATCACCCCCGTTGAGTTTTTCAACCTTGATGACCTCAGCGCCCATATCGGCTAGCACCATGGTGCAATAGGGGCCTGCCATGATTTGGGAGACGTCCAGCACTTTTATATTCTGCAAGGGAAGCATGCGCCCTCCTCCTTCTCGTTTAGCGGCCCGTCCACTCGAACGACGTTTTATTGACGAACTTATCCACGGCAGCGGCGAAGTCGCGGCTCATATAGCAGGTAGTTACCCAGTCGTCGCTGGCATCCGCTTCCAACCTGCGTTGCTCAAGCGCCCGGTTGATCAACGCTTTGCTGGCCTGCAGGGTAAGCGGTGCCCGCTTGGCAAAGTCTGCCGCGAGCTTGGCGACGTCAGCATAAATGGTGTCGGCCTCAAAGATGTGGTTCACAAACCCGGCTGCGTGCGCCTCTTCGGCGCCAAACAGCCTCGCCATCATCAGCACCTCCTTGGTACGGGCCACGCCTATCATGTCGATAAGACGCGATACATTATTGATCGATAGCGTATTGCCCAGAGTCTTGGCGATGGGCACCCCGAACTTCATGGTCGAGGTGGCGTAACGGAAGTCGCATACCAGGGCAAGCGCGGCCCCGCCGCCCACACAGGCCCCTTCAATCAGCGCCAAGGTTGGCTTGGGAAAGCGTTCAAGCTTGCCAACGACCTGATCGATCCGGCGCTCATAGCCGATGGCATCATCAGGCTTTGAGAAGTTGGCAAACTGGGTGATATCCGTGCCCGCGACAAACGCTTCGCCGCCTACCCCGTGAAGCACCACGGCGTGAACTTCGTCGTCACCTGCCAGAACATCGCAGTAGTGTTCCAGGGCGTTGTACATCTCCCAAGTCATCGCATTGCGGCTTTGCGGGCGGTTAAAACCGATCCAGGCAACCCCCTCGCGTATTTCAAACTGCACGCTCTCGGTTAGCGGTGAATCATGTGAGTTTTTCATAAATGACTCCCTCAGCCGTAGATAAAGTTAACCAGCGCCAGAGCAAACGCGGGGATGTAGGTGTTGATCATCAAAATCGTGAACAGCACAGCGATAAACCACAGGTTGGTTTTGGATGTCGCCCAGATATCCGATTTGGCAATCGAGCACGCGGCAATCAGCACACTGGCCACGGGCGGTGTCTGCTGGCCAATCGCCAGGTTCAGCGTAACAATCAAGCCAAAGTGCAGCGGGTCGATACCCACTTCCAGAACAAGCGGCAGTACGATAGGCACGACCAGAATGATGGCCGCGGCAGAGTGCAGGAAGACCCCTAGAATCAGGAAGATAATATTGAGCAGAGCCAGGATGACGTATTTGTTATCCGTCAGTTCGCTGATCTGCATGGCGATTTCCTGGGGCACGCGGGTTTCAGTGAGATAGCTGCCTACCACCGCAGAAGCCGCCACCAGTAGCATTACTACCGCCGTTTGCACGCCAGCGCTTTTGCACGAGTCGATAAAATTTCTGATCGTAAACTCGCGATAGACCACTGCACTGATAAAGATTGCCACGCAGACGGCAAGGGCCGCGCCTTCAGTTGCCGTTACAAAGCCGCCAAAGATACCGCCCAGAATAATGACCGGAATCAGCAGTGCCCAGATCGCCTCTTTGAAGGCTTTCCACAGATTGGAAAGCTGAAAACGCCCCTCAGACGGAAAGTTGTATTTCCGAGCCAGGTAGTAACACATGGCGGCCAGCCCCATGGCGCCCAACAGGCCGGGGAAGATACCCGCCACAAACATCTGAACCACGGATTCGCCGGACATCAC
The DNA here is from genome assembly GCF_017983445.1 of Halomonas sp. Taxonomy (GTDB): domain Bacteria; phylum Pseudomonadota; class Gammaproteobacteria; order Pseudomonadales; family Halomonadaceae; genus Vreelandella. The sequence continues at coordinate 195,936 of NZ_JAGOBJ010000001.1, read as the reverse complement.
CGCGTAGAGGATCATGGGAATCGAAGGCGGTAAGATGATCGCCAAGCTGGCAGCCGATGAAGAGATGGAAGCGGCAAACTCTTTTGAGTAGCCCTTTTTACGCATGGCCGGAATCAGGATACTGCCGATCGCCGACACCCCGGCAACCGATGACCCGGAGATTTCAGCGAAAAACACCGAGGCGCCTATCGTTACCATGGAAAGCCCGCCCTTGATAAACCCGACCATGGCCATGGCCAGATCGATCAAGCGGCGCGAGATACTGGAGGCGTTCATGATCGCGCCGGCCAGAATAAACAGCGGAATAGCGATCAAAGGGAAGTTCGTCGCCCCTTCGAACATGGTCATGCCGACTGTCGGCATCGCCATGCTGCCGTAGGTCATAAAGGTGGCAATGGTACCCACTAGCGCCAGGGCAACCGCCACCGGCACGTTGATCATAATCAACACGATCAATGCGATGAAGATATACAGTATGGTCATGCTGGCTACTTACCCTCGCTGTTGAGTGCTGACGGCTTCGACTTCTTCGGCATCGATACCGGCTTCTTCCAGTTCATGATCGATAAACCCTTTGCCACGTGCGCTTTTCAGCACGTCAGGCAAGCGCAGCAGTTCAGCGATGATGAACAGTACGGAAGCCACGGGGATGGCCGACTGGGTAAGCTGCATGGAGATGGAGGGCAGGCTGACCATATTGACGCCCTCAAGAATCAGCATCACCTGGTAGCTGGCCAGGCCAAGAAATACGAAAAAGCCGATGGTGATGGCTTCTGCCAGCAATGCGATCGGCACTCGAATCGACGGCGGACACATGTTCAATATGCTGGGACAGGTAATATGCGCCCCTCTCGCGGCCGCCAGGGCCGTTCCGTAGTACGTCACCCATGCCAGCAGCACGGCCGCCAATTCGTCATACCAGCTCAATGGGAAGCCGAGATAGCGCGTAACGAACCCGATAGTGACAACGCCTGCCAGGGCAATAACCAAGACCACCACAATTCCCTCAAGAAACGAGAAATAGGCGTTCTTGAACTTGGTATAAGCACTCATTGAAACCTCCAGAGCAATAAGGCGCACCCTGCGTCAGGCAATGCGCCTCGAAGAGACCGTTGCCGGTTTTAGTCGCGCAGGCTGGCTACCGTATCGATTAATTCCTGACCGCCATCGACTTCATCGGCAAACTTGTCATAAATGGTCTGGGAGGCTTCAACAAAAGCATCGAAGTCGACTTCATTGACTTCCATGCCTTCGTCACGCATTTTTACCAAGGTTTCTTCGTCCAGGCGCAAGCCCTCTTCAAGCGCGAAGTCTTCCATTTCCAGGGCGACTTCCTCGAGCACGGTACGCACTTCTTCAGGCAGACGATTCCAGCTGACACCCGCGGTCAGATAAGCGGGTGTATAGACGTGGTTCGACATGGATAGATAATCCTGCACTTCCTGGAAGCGTGAGGAATAGGTCTGAATGAGGGGGTTTTCCTGTCCATCCATAGCGCCGGTCTGCAGCGCCACGAACACTTCAGAAAGCGACATCGGCGAAGGAGCGGCACCGTAGCTTCTGAACATCTCAATGCGCCATACGCCGCTGGGCGTACGCAGCTTGATGCCGTCAAGATCCTCCGGCACGACGATAGGTCTTACGTTGTTAGTGATCTGACGGAAACCGTTTTCCCATACGCCGATAATCTTGAAACCGCGCGCCTCGGCTGCTTCATAAAGCGGCCCGCGAACGACTTCATCACGAACCCGCTTCATGTGCTCACGGTCTTTAATCAGGTAGGGCATTTCAAATAACGCGAACTGATCGGATTCAGAACTCATTACCGTCGAGGGGATCGACAGATCAAGCGACCCTAACCGCAAGCGTCGCATCATCGACTCGTCGCTTCCCAACTGGCTATTACCGTACACATTCACTTCAGCCACGCCTTCCAGGCGCTCATTGGCAAGCTCGGCAAAGCGATTGGCGGTAATTTCAAACAGCGAACCAGGACCACCCACATGGCCCAGCCGCACTTCCGTATTGGCATTCGCCGCAGAGGCCTGTAAGCCAATCGCCACGGCAACGGTCAAAAGCGTTGTTTTGAAAAATTTCATAGAGCACTCCAAGAGAAACTTATTGTTGTTGGATCGTCGCCATCGGGGGTTTATAGACCGATGAACCTTGCACGCTCATTTTGTTGTCGCTTCCCTGCGACGCGTACACCGCTCCTGTGCACTCATTCAATTTGAATTCAAAATTCAAAATTAGGTATTAAACTTTCGTATTGATTGAAAGGCCTGCTTCACAGCTGTTTGATTTACAAGCAATCAGCCCCAGGTTGATACGCGTAAAAATTTTCAGCCATAAAAAAAGCGCCTGCATTGAGGCGCTTTTGTGGATAATTCTACAAAAGGAGCGTTAATCAAGCGTAGGGTCAAGCCCCCACTTGAACCCGGTGGCCTCAATACCCGCAATAGCGGCCTGCTGATCTTCGCTTGACGATGCGCCACTTACGCCTACGGCACCAATCACGCAGTTCTGTTCATCAAGAATGAGTACACCACCCGCTACGGGAATAAAATGACCTTGAGAGGCGGCGGCTACACTCGCTAGAAAGGCCGGCCGCTCTTGATTGCGCTCCCCTGTCACACCACTGGCAACGCCAATGCCTAGCGCGGCATAGGCTTTTCCTTGCGCTACGGGGTAGCGCAAAGGCGCGCACCCGTCTTCGCGCTCAGCCACCACCACGTGGCCACCACCATCCAGCACCACGATGGTCAAGGGTGTCAGGCCAGCTTCCCGGGCCTGAGTAACGACCCCTTCCACCATTGCTCGGGCCTGAACTCGGGTCAGCTGCACGCTTGCGAGATATACGTTACCTGCCATTGATTGCTCCTTATTATCCTTGTTAGCTGCTAAGTTCTCCTGGAAACAGGAGAGGACCAATACGCTTACCAGCAACTTTTTTATACGCTGGTTAATATTGAATTCATAATTACTTTTGCAGATCATGCGTAGACTCGCCACTATACCAAGCGGGAAGTCGGCTAAATTTTATTAGCACTATGCAAAAGTACTGTACAAAGCTTGGTAGGATCGCCAGGTGGATGACCGTGAAGGAAGAGAACAATGACGAAAATACTGCAGCGTAACTTGTACCGCGAAGTCGCCGATCGTATTGGCGATCTTATCGAGCATGGCGAGCTGTCGCCCGGCGAACGGATATCAGAAAAACAGCTGTGTGAAAAATTTGGCGTCTCGCGTACTCCCCTAAGAGAAGCACTCAAGGTGCTGGCAACCGAAGGTCTGATTGAGCTGCTGCCCAACCGTGGCGCTCGGGTGGTTCGCTTGACCTTCAAGAAGGTCAAGGACACATACGACCTTATGGCGGCGCTGGAAGGTTTATCCGGCGAACTGGCCTGCCAACATATCACCGACAAGGAAATTGCCGCTATTCGCACGCTGCACAACAGCATGCTTGAGCACTACCATCAACATGATTTAAAAGCTTATTTCGAGCTTAACCGACAAATTCACGAAGGCATTTTGGCCGCATCTCAAAACGAAGTGCTCCAAGAGATGTACAACAATCTTAGTCAGCGCGTGAAGCGCGTGCGCTACTCGAAAAAGATGACCCAGGCGTTTTGGGATCAGGCGGTCAAGGATCATGAAAACATGATCAACGCGCTGGAAAAACGCGATAGCCAGCTGCTCGGTCAGACCCTGCGCGACCACCTGTGCAATAAGCTTGAAGTGGCAACGTTAGCCGGGGTGATCGAAGATGAAGCGCCGAATGAAGGGCATAGCGTCGTTAACGCTTAAGCGTGCTACCACGGCTCCATACGCATGGCGGAGCGCTCAAGGCGCTCGCTTTCTGCCTCCAGCTCACGCAAAAGCTCGGTAATGCTGGTGAGATGCTCAAGCGCGACCTGGCGTGCCTGATCGGCATCGCCGGATACCACAGCATCATGAAGTTTTGCATGCTGGCGGTTGATCATCTCGCGCGGGCCCTCGCGATGATAAAGGTGCTTGACAGAGGCAAAAACCGAACTCAACAGCAGATCGGTCAGGCTTTGCAGCGTATGCACAAGCACCGGATTGTGGGACGCCTGGGAAACCGCCAAATGAAACGCGTGGTCCAGCCGCGCCAGACGCTCCACATCAATGGGGTCTGAATGCTCGGCATAATCCGCCATTTCTCGGTAGCGCCGGGTAATCAGCACGCGATCCATGGACGTGCCTCGCCTGGCGGCCAAATACGCCGACTCGCCTTCCAGCAGAGCGCGCACTTCGAGTAAATCGAACAGCGTACGCGGATGGTCATGAAACAGATGCATCAGCGGGCTTTTATCATGCATAGGCAACAGCGACGCCACAGTTGAGCCGTGGCCCTGGCGCGTTTCGATCATCCCTCTGCTGCGCAAAATCCGTAAACCTTCACGCAGCGAGGCGCGGGACACCTTGAGCCGCTCGCACAGTCGTCTTTCTGACGGTAACAGCTGGCCAGGGCGAAAAACGCCATCCAGAATCAAGCGCTCCAACCGAGCCGCGACGTTTTCAGGCGTACGCCTGCCTATGGACATGTCTTCACTGGAAAAGCCCACGCTCTTTCCTCTCAAGAACCCGTCGAAATGATCCATAACATAAGCCCCATCGCACCGTATCTATAAAGCCCAAGCACTTGCATGATTATCGACCAATTACTGGTCTGACCATTGCACCACACTCTGGACAGGCATACAAAAACAGCTCAGATTGACCCATGCATGATTGACCGTGCGGTTACCATTAACGATAAAAAAACCTGGGATGTTGCGATGAATATCCTTTTTGATGAGCGCCTTGATGGCGAGCTTGCACGCCGTGATAAAACCGAGGTTTTAACCGAACTACAGCAGGCAGTGCCTACCCTGACCCTGCTTCACCGGGAAGAGGATCTACGCCCCTTCGAATGCGATGGCTTGGCCGCTTACCGGGTATTGCCCATGCTGGTAGCGCTGCCAGAAAACCTTGAACAGGTCGAAGCTTTATTAAAATGTTGCCACGCATTAGACGTACCAGTGGTGACGCGAGGCGCGGGTACCGGCCTTTCCGGCGGTGCGCTGCCGCTTGAACAGGGCGTACTGCTTGTAATGTCACGGTTCAACAAGATAGTGAGCGTTGACCCTGACGCGCGCATGGCCCGCGTGCAGCCTGGGGTACGTAATCTGGCCATTTCCGAGGCGGCAGCACCCTACGGACTTTACTACGCCCCCGACCCGTCATCTCAAATTGCCTGCTCGATTGGGGGTAACGTAGCGGAAAACGCTGGCGGCGTGCACTGTCTGAAATACGGCTTGACCGTGCACAACGTGATGCGTGTTGATGTGCTGACCATTGAAGGAGAGCGCATGACGCTGGGCGCTGAATCGCTGGATGCCCCAGGTTTTGATCTGCTCGCGCTGATGAACGGTTCAGAAGGCATGCTGGGTGTGGTCACCGAAATCACCGTTAAGCTACTGCCCAAACCTGAAACCGCCAAGGTCTTGATGGCAAGCTTTGACGATGTCGAAAAAGCTGGCCGGGCGGTGGGCGACATTATTGCGGCGGGCATTATCCCAGGCGGTCTGGAAATGATGGACAAGCTTGCCATCCAGGCCGCAGAAGATTTTGTCAAGGCGGGCTACCCGCTAGACGCTGAAGCGATTTTACTGTGCGAGCTCGATGGCGTTGAAGCGGATGTGGATGACGACTGCGAGACGGTACGCAACGTGCTCGAAAAAGCCGGTGCCACACAGATTCAGCAGGCCCGTGACGAACTTGAGCGTGCCAAGTTCTGGGCCGGGCGCAAAAATGCTTTCCCGGCGGTCGGCCGCATGTCGCCTGATTACTACTGCATGGACGGCACGATTCCCCGCCGCGAACTGCCCCGCGTGCTAAAGGGCATTGCGGCGCTTTCCGAGCAGAGCGGCCTGGCGGTAGCCAACGTCTTTCACGCCGGTGACGGTAACATGCATCCCTTGATTTTGTTTGATGCCAATAAACAGGGCGAGCTGGCACTGGCTGAAGAGGTCGGCGGCAAGATTCTGGAACTCTGTGTGGCCGCTGGTGGCTCGATTACCGGTGAGCATGGCGTAGGGCGCGAAAAGATCAATCAGATGTGCAGCCAGTTCCAGGCGGATGAGATCAGCGTTTTTCATGCGTTAAAAGCCGCGTTTGATCCCAAGCGCCTGCTTAACCCTGGAAAAAACATCCCCACCCTTGCCCGCTGTGCTGAATTCGGCGCCATGCATGTCCATAACAATGAATTGCCGCATCCAGAGCTACCGCGCTTTTGATGATAAATCGAACAAGGCAAACACCAGGAAAGACCATGACTGATTTAGCGATTCATGCCCCTGACTGCGATAGTTCTGAGCGCCTGTGTGAACAGGTGCGCACGGCTTATGAAACACGCACGCCGCTGCGTATTGCAGGTGGTGATACCCGCGCGTTTTATGGCCGCCCGGTAGAAGGCCAGCCGCTTTCCATGGCAGAACACAGCGGCATTGTCTCTTACGATCCGGTTGAGCTTGTGGTGACGGTACGCGCCGGTACGCGGTTAAGCGCGCTGCAGAAAGCCCTGGCCGAACACCACCAGATGCTTGCCTTTGAACCGCCAAGCTTTGGAGAAAACAGCACCATCGGCGGTGCGGTGGCGACCGGTCTTTCCGGCCCACGCCGCCCGTGGGCGGGTGCCGCACGTGACTTTGTGCTCGGCACGCGAGTAATCACCCAGGAAGGCAAACTGCTGCGCTTTGGCGGCGAAGTCATGAAAAACGTGGCGGGCTATGATCTTTCCCGCTTGATGGCTGGCGCCCAGGGAACGCTCGGCGTGCTCGCGGACATATCGTTTAAAGTGTTGCCGATCCCGACAGCAAGCCACTGCTTGCGCCTCTCCATGGGCCTTGAAGACGCTTTGACAAAACTGGCGGAATTAGGTCGCCTACCGTTACCTATCACCGCCGCCGCCTGGCATGCTGGCGAGCTTTATATTCGCTTGGAAGGCGGCAACAGCTCGGTAAAAGCAACTCAGGAGCGCCTGGGCGGTGAACCATTGGAAGCCAGCTTCTGGAACTCCCTTGCCAATCAAACCCACGCGTTTTTTCATCTTGAAGATAGCAAGGCGCTTTGGCGGCTGTCGTTCCCCCCGCACACTGCGCCGCTTGCGCTGGATATTCCCGAAGCCGATATTTTTTACGACTGGGGCGGCAGCCAGCGTTGGGTAAAAACCACGCTTGACGCAGCGACGCTACGTAATGCGTGCCAAACCGCAGGCGGGCACGCCACGTGCTATACGCCGCAGGCCCAAGGCGGAGCGGCAGAACCGTTTACCCCGTTAAACAGCGTGGTTGAAAAATATCACCGCAATTTGAAAGCGGAGCTGGATATTCACGGTATTTTCAATCCCGGTCGTCTTTACGCGGCGTTTTAATCAGGAGAGCTGATATGCAAACGCACTTTACCGATACAGATCGTCAAAAGCCGCATATTCAGGAAGCGGAGCGGATTTTGCGCACCTGCGTTCACTGCGGCTTCTGTAACGCCACCTGCCCCACCTATCAGCTGCTGGGCGACGAGCGTGACGGCCCTCGCGGGCGCATCTACCTGATGAAGGAGCTGCTGGAGAGCCGCGACGACGATGAGCAGATCACTGCAGAAACCCGGCTGCACCTGGACCGCTGCCTAACCTGCCAGAACTGTGAAACCACCTGCCCGTCTGGGGTCGAGTATCACAAGCTTTTGAATATCGGCCGCGCGGAAATAGAGCGCCGTGTACCGCGCCCACCAGCCGACCGCGCCCAACGCTATGCGCTGCGCAAAATGATGGTGGAGCCCAAGCGTTTTCAGACGCTGTTAAAACTGGGCCTCACGTTCAAACCGCTGGTACCGAGCAAGCTGCGCAACAAGATGCCCGCAGCGCCGGTTGATGCGGGCAGACGGCCTGATAGCCAGCTGCATACTCGCAAGATGCTGATACTGGAGGGCTGTGTACAGCCTGGGCTGTCACCCAATACTAATGCCGCGACAGCGCGTCTGCTGGACCGTCTGGACATTAGCCTGACGCCGGTGGCGGAAGCCGGCTGTTGCGGGGCGATTGATTTTCATCTCAATGCTCAGGATGACGGTCGCGCCCGTATGCGCGCTAACATCGATGCCTGGTGGCCGCATATCGAACAGGGCGCCGAGGCGATCGTACAAACCGCTAGCGGCTGCGGAGCGTTTATCAAAGAGTATGGCTATATGCTCAAAGATGACCCGCACTATGCTGAAAAGGCCAAGAAGGTTAGCGCACTGGCCAAGGATATCGTCGAGATTCTGCGTGCGGAGCCCCTGGAAGCGCTAGAGGTTAAAGAGACTCAGCGCCTGGCCTTTCATTGCCCGTGCACGCTACAGCATGCCCAGAAGCTTAACGGCGCGGTAGAAGGCGTATTGATCAAGCTGGGGTTTTCCCTGACGCCCGTGCAGGATGCGCACCTTTGCTGTGGTTCAGCGGGTACTTACTCCATCACCCAGCCAGAGCTTGCCAACCAGCTGCGCGATAATAAACTGGCGGCGTTGGAAGCGGGCAATCCAGAGCTTATAGTAACCGCTAATATTGGCTGCCAAACGCACTTAGCGGGCGCGAGCCAAACGCCAGTGCGCCACTGGGTCGAGGTCGTGGACGCGGCACTGATGACTCACTGATCTTGCTGCTGCGCCCATCAACCGGCGCAGCAATTACCATCCTGTTGATAGAAAAAGGACCTGATATGCAAACCAAAGCCGTACTTGTTCAAGCGGATATCACGAAAATTCTTGAGGCCGCCCAAAAAGAAGCCGACAGCAACAGCTGGCCGGTCACGATTGCAATAACCGATGACGGCGGCCATTTGCTCGCCCTTAGCCGCCTGGACGGCGCGGCTCCCTTCAGCGCTGAAATCGCCACGCATAAAGCACGCAATGCTGCCATGGGCCGTAAAGAAACCCAATTGTTCGAAGAGATGATCAATGGCGGCCGTACTGCATTCGTATCGGCCCCTTTCCCGGCGCTGCTATCGGGCGGTGTACCCATCATCGTTGACGGTCAGGTAATCGGCGCAGTGGGCATTTCTGGTGTGAAGCCCGACCAGGACGTACAGATTGCCAAGGCAGGCGTTAGCGCGGTTGCTTAACTTTAAAAATCCATGACTTTAGAAATTTATGTACATACGAAAAAACCCCGGATCAAAGATCCGGGGTTTTTAGAATTCGTCGGTATAAAACCGAAAGTACTTAATTTTCTGTGCTTAATGGCGGACCGGACGAGACTCGAACTCGCGACCTCCGGCGTGACAGGCCGGCATTCTAACCAACTGAACTACCGGTCCACAAATAAGGCACTTTCTATTACGACTACCACCATTTAAAAGGACTTTAAATGGTGGGTGGTACTGGGTTCGAACCAGTGACCCCCAGCTTGTAAGGCTGGTGCTCTCCCAACTGAGCTAACCACCCAGGGTGTTGATCTTAAATCAACCAATCTGCAAGTTATCGTGGCGGACCGGACGAGACTCGAACTCGCGACCTCCGGCGTGACAGGCCGGCATTCTAACCAACTGAACTACCGGTCCGAATAGCGATAACTGCTACAAAGCAAAAAAGTATGATGATGGCGGACCGGACGAGACTCGAACTCGCGACCTCCGGCGTGACAGGCCGGCATTCTAACCAACTGAACTACCGGTCCGCTGTTGCATCATGCTGATATTACTCTGGTACTGCTTTACGTTTCCAGGCCATCTTTCGATGGTGGGTGGTACTGGGTTCGAACCAGTGACCCCCAGCTTGTAAGGCTGGTGCTCTCCCAACTGAGCTAACCACCCGCTGGTCACGTGGCGCTGCATTCTACAGAAGCCTTCCTGAATGTCAACACGTCATGTTTAAACTTTGTGATTTAAACCAGCGCGTTGCTCACATTCCCAAGGGCGTTCCATGAGCGCGGACGAAGGATGCCGCAAGTGTAGCCGCTTCGTCAATCAAAAACTCATGTTTTAATCCAGATGCACGGCGCGGTTTGAAATCATGGTCGCCGTCGGCAAGCCACTCAAGACGGGCTTGCGCCGTTAACGAGTAGCCTGACACCTCCTCCCGCGTACCAAAAGGATCGCGCTCTCCCTGTAAAACAAGCAGTGGGCAGTGAATATCCGACCAGTGGCTCAAACGCAACTTATCAGGCGCTTTAGGTGGATGAAACGGATAACCCGCGACAATCACCCCAGGGCAAACTTGCTGGCTTGCACACTCCGTACTTGCAAACCCCGTACTTGCAAACATCGTCGCAATACGCCCGCCCATTGATTTTCCACCCACCCAAAGCGGTGGCTCGTCCAATGGCTCAATCAGATCGTACCAGGCCGTAAAATGCTCAAGCGTTTTAACGACAGACGGCGGCGGACGACGCTTGCCCTGCTCCATCATCTGCTGCATATACGGAAAATCAATCGCGAAAACCTGAATACCCTCTGCGGCCAGCGCACTGATTATTTGCTGCATAAATGCCGACTGATGCCCCGCACCAGCACCATGCGCCCATAAAAGCCGCCCGATATGCGCCTGCCCGGTGACGAAAAGCGGCCCAAACCCCTCAACCAAAAAACAGGACGCCTTCGCGCGCGCCAGCTCAGTGGGTAACTGACAGGGTTGAATAGGAACATAGTCTGCGTAAGCGTTTGGCACGACCGTTCTCTCCTTCGCGTTAAGGTTGGTACAAAAAATCATCAAGCGATAGGCAGGCATCACGACGAAACTCGCGCCCTTCCCGTCAATACTGCTAACCTTTTCACACGTTAACCGCTAGGCCCCGTAGGTAGATAGAACCTGTGGATAATAGAACCTGTGGATAGATGCCATATCGGTTAGGCAGCGCTCATTGTAAGGAAACACAATTGCCAGATAACGCATTAACCAAACGGTTAGTTCTAAAGCTGTCAGCCAAGCCATGACAACGCCAACAGCCTCCCCCTGCTACCATTGCGGCAGCCCCGTACCAGCCAATGCGCCTTGGCAAATCACGCTGGCCGATACTACGCACTCTCTGTGCTGCCCAGGTTGCGAAGCCGTAGCGCACGCCATTGTACAGGGCGGCCTGGAAAGCTATTACCACCAGCGTACCGACCTGCCCGGCAAGCCCGTCAATGAGGCGCTTGACAGCAACGCCTGGGAGCACTTTGATAGCCTTGAGCGCCAGGCCACGTTTGTAACGCTTAGCAGCGATACTGATCAGCTAAGCGCGACCCTTGCGGTCGAAGGCATCACCTGCAACGCCTGTGCCTGGCTTATCGAGCATCGCCTAAACGCCCTTGAGGGCATCACCGCAAGCGCGGTGGATTTATCTCGCCATCGCCTGCGCGTTAGCTGGCATACCCACCAGCTTAAACTCTCTCAACTACTGGCCGAGCTTGCCACTATCGGTTACAGCGCTCTGCCGTTTGAGCCCGACCCCGCTCAGGAGCAATGGCGACGTAAAAAGCGTGTAAACGCCTGGCGGCTGGGAATCTCGGGGGCAAGTCTTGCCAGCATCGCTCTGCTAACGTTTATTTTACAGAGTGCAGCATTAGAAGACGTTAATTCGCATGTTTATACGCTGCTTCACTGGTTGCCCTTTGTCTTAGCCACCGCGGTGATGCTATTCGCTACACCGCCTTTTTTCAGTCGCGCGTTTATCGATATACGGCGCTGTCTGCTTGGCCCGTCAGTACCTATCAGCTTAGCCTTGAGCATCGCTTACCTGACCAGTGGCTACGCAACACTGTTTCATGTTGGGGAGCACTACACAGGCTTTATTGCCCTACTGACAACGCTCTTGTGTCTGGGCGGCTACGTTAAATCGTCCCTAGGCTTGGAGCGTGTTCAACATACGCTTAAAGACGCTCTGCCTGCGTCGGCCACTCGGCTTTATCACGATGGCGGCGAAAGGATCCTGCCAACGGGTGAACTTACTCCTGGCGATCATGTTGTGGTAAAACCGGGCCAGCGAATTCCCGTTGACGGCACGATCGAGCAAGGCGCGTCGAGCCTGGATGAGTCAGTGCTGACCGGCGAGCCGCTACCCATAACACGTCAAGTGGGTGATCGCGTATTGGCTGGCTGCCAAAATCTGGAAAACCAGCTGGTCATCAAGGCATCCCGGGTAGGCATGCATACTCGCACCGCGCATATTAGCGCCGAGGTTAAGGGTGCCTGGGGCGAGCAACCCTTGGCGGCGATCAACGCACAAAACGTGCACCGCTGGGTGAGTAGCTTACTCATGGCGAGTTTAAGCGTTACGGTCATTGGCGGATGGCTTGAATCAGCCTGGGTACTGGACTCCCTGCTTTCACTGCTGGTAGTGAGTAGCTTCTGTGCGCCAGCACTGGCGACCCCAGCGATCTTAATGGCCAGCTACCAGCAGTTGCGCAAGCGCGGCGTGGTAATACAAAAGCCTTCCGCTCTGATGACATTGGCGCAAACAGCGCATGCTTGTGAGTCTTTAACCTCGCACCCTGATGTGATCATACTGAGCCCTCGCAAAGTCCGAGCCTCCGAGACTCTTGCCATTGCCCACGCCACGCAGCGCTGCATACGCCAAACTAGCGCCTTGGCCGTAGGCATGAGCCTGATCTTATTTATCCTGGCGGCGCTGGGCTTTTTGTCTTTGCCAGAAGCCGTATTGGGCGTCGTGATTAGCGTTCTCGCCGTCATCGCCAATACGCTACGTTTTTCGCGCAGCCTCTCACTTTCGCTTTCAGCTACAAAAGGCGCGTTATGAATCCGACCGGGCTTGATCTTCCACCGCTTATCGCCGCGTTTGTGTTTGGTTTGATGGGCGGTGCGCACTGTATTGGCATGTGCGGGGGAATCATGAGTGCGCTGACCTTTGCCGTACCGCCCAGCATGCGCCGCCCAGCGCGTATGGGCGGCCTGCTGCTGAGCTACAACCTGGGCCGTATTACAAGCTACATGACCGCAGGTGCTTTGGTCGCCGCCCTCGGCACGCTGATTTCGCTTTCTCCCCTGGCCCGCCAGGTACTGCAGGGGTTGGCGGCACTAATGCTGATTTTAATGGCGCTCTACATTGCCAACTGGTGGAAGGGACTTTTGCGTGTCGAAGCTGTTGGAAAGCGCCTATGGCGTCACCTTGAACCCGTTGGGCGACGTTTGATGCCGGTAGTCCATTTCCCTCAGGCGTTTGCGCTAGGCGCCCTATGGGGTTGGCTGCCGTGCGGGTTAGTTTACTCAATGCTGGCGTGGAGCCTGGCAATCGCCCAGCCGCTTCAAGGCGCGCTGCTGATGGGAGCGTTTGGCCTGGGCACCTTGCCTGCGCTGCTGGCTACCGGTCTAGCGGCGCGCAAGCTTGGCCACCTTATCCGTCACCCGGCGACCAGAACCCTGGCGGCGCTAACCATTATCGCCTTTGCCTTATGGCAGCTGTGGACGCTCAATGCTCATCTAGGTGGTCACGACCACGCGCACTCACACTCCGACTCCCAACATCATTCCCACTCGCATACCAATCATTGACGTAGCTCAACACTTTCTGGCCGTAACGGCGGTAGCCTATGGGTAGGTTTTCATTTCTAAGCTACCGGAGGCGTTTTCATGTCCGTTCATGCCACTGCGGCCTCCCTGCCCGTTACAACTGCGGGATTGCCTAGCGCTCACTGGGATGAAGCGCTGCTGCGCCGCTACGATAAAAGCGGCCCGCGGTACACGTCCTACCCGACCGCACTGGCTTTTCATGAAGGCTTTACGGCGGTTAACCTGGGTCAAGCGCTTGAGCAGAGCAATGCCAGCCAGCGCCCGCTTTCGCTGTATGTTCACGTGCCGTTTTGTCGCCAAATCTGCTTTTACTGCGCGTGTAATAAAATCGCTACCAAAAATACCGCGCTGGCGGAGCCTTATCTCTCTCGGCTGGATCGCGAAATGGTCCTCACCGCGCGTCACCTGGACACCTCACGGCCCGTTAAACAGCTTCACTGGGGTGGCGGAACGCCGACGTTTCTTTCGCTGGCACAGATGGGCGATCTAATTGACCGTCTGGATGCTCGGTTCGGGCTTTCAAGCGCGCCAGATCGCGATTACGCAATTGAAATCGACCCGCGTGAGGCCGATGTATTTACTTTGCGTCACTTGCAGTCATTGGGATTTAACCGGCTGAGCCTGGGCGTGCAGGATCTGGATCCGCGCGTTCAAAAAGCGATCAATCGTCACCAGCCGCGCGTACTTACCGAAACGTTGATGGATGAAGCGCACCGCCTGGGATTTCGTTCGCTCAATCTGGATTTAATCTACGGTCTGCCCTTTCAAACCGAAAAGAGCTTTGCCGAGACGCTGAGGCAAGTGATTGAGCTGAGTCCGGCGCGCCTGTCGGTGTTTAACTACGCCCACCTGCCCACGCGGTTTAAGCCCCAGCGGCGCATTAATGCCGACGACCTGCCGGGCGCTGATGAAAAGCTTTCAATCCTGCACACCACTATCGAGATGCTAACAGCCGCTGGCTACGTGCATATCGGCATGGATCATTTTGCCAAACCTGAAGACAGCCTGGCGCTTGCCCAGACCAACGGCACGCTGCAACGTAATTTTCAAGGCTATTCCAGCCACGCGAAGTGCGATTTGATCGGGCTTGGGGTATCGGCTATTTCGCACGTAGGCGATAGCTACGCGCAAAACCCGGCTGACTTGGCGACCTATGAAAACGCTTTGGACCAAGGCCGACTGGCCACCGTAAAAGGCCTGCAATTGACCAAGGATGATCTTATCAGAGCCGACGTTATCGAACGCTTGATGTGCGATATGCGCCTGGATTTAGCCGCCATCAGCCAGCGCTGGCAGATTGACGCTGCCGATTATTTTTCACATGCGTTAGAAAAGCTGCATACCGCTGAGCAGGATGGGCTAATCACCCGCTTGGGTGATACGCTTAGCGCAACGCCGATTGGTCGTTTACTGATTCGCCAATTGGCCATGGCGTTTGATGCCTATTGGCTCGAAGAGTCCAATCAACGCTATTCAAAAATGGTTTAGCGGGCCAAATGAGCGCGTGCAGCACATACCCTTTTGTGAGCAAAAAAGACGGAACCTGGGAGGGACTCATGCCACCACCTGCAAGCCAACGACGCGCGCCTCTGCAAGAGGCACGTTGCCAGACCTGCAGCTTAAGCTCGCTGTGTCTGCCGCTCGCACTTGAGCTTGAAGACATGGGGCAGTTTGATGCCATCATCCGGCGCCGGGCTCCGCTTAAGAAGGGCGAGCCGCTTTTTCGTCAGGGTGACCGCTTTACCAGTGTTTACGCGGTACGCTCGGGCAGCTTGAAGCAGGTGACCAGCGAGGGTAACGGTAACGACCAGCTTACCAATTTCTTTCTGCCCAGCGAGCTGGTGGGCCTGGACGGCATTGACGAAGAGCACTACCCCGGCAGCGTGATTGCGCTGGAAACCACAACCATTTGCGAGATCCCGTTTGATCGTCTGGACTCGCTTTCCGAGGAGCTGCCTGAGCTGCGCGGCCAGTTGTATCGCAGCATGAGCAAGGAGCTTCGCGATGACCGGCGCATGATGCGGCTTTTATCGCGCAAGACCGCCGATCAGCGGCTGGCAAGTTTCTTACTGACGCTGTCGGAACGCTTTCGACGTCGGGGCTACTCACCTTACAGCTTCCGACTCTCCATGGCGCGAGCCGACATAGGCAACTATCTGGGATTGGCCGTCGAGACGGTCAGCCGTATTTTAAGCCGCTTTCAGCAGCATAAAGTGGTGGCCGTCTCTGGGCGGGAGGTCAATATCCTCGACATGCAGCGCTTGATTACGCTTACCGAAGAGGATGATCAAACGATCAATTCACACTAAGCGTTTGAATGCGGCTAGCCATTAACGCTTCCTGCTTGGCTTCCAGCCCTTCGAAATCAAATAGCTCACGGTCGGCCAGCTGTGAAGGGGCAACGTTGGTGACCGCCTTGAACATGCTTTCCAGGCGACCGGGGTGCTTCTTGTCCCACTCGGCAAGCATTTCCTTGACGACCTGACGTTGCATGTTGGGCTGCGAACCACACAGGTTGCAGGGGATGATGGGAAATTCCATCAGTCGGGAAAACTCTGCGATATCGGCTTCTTTGCAATAGGCCAGCGGACGGATCACGATATTTTTGCCGTCATCGGAAAGCAGCTTGGGCGGCATCGACTTCAAGGTGCCGCCAAAAAACATATTCAGAAATAACGTTTCCAGAATATCTTCGCGATGATGTCCCAGCGCAATTTTATTCGCCCCGATCTCTTCGGCAAACCCGTAAAGCGATCCGCGCCGCAAGCGTGAACATAGCGCACAGGTCGTCTTGCCTTCGGGGGTTTTCTCCTTCACCACCGAGTACGTGTCGCGCTCCAGTATGTGGTATTCCACGCCGAGTTTATCCAGGTAGCGCGGCAACACATGCTCAGGAAAACCGGGCTGCTTTTGGTCCATATTGACCGCCACCAGCGAAAAATTCACCGGCGCATTGCGCTGCAGGCTGCGCAGAATTTCCAGCATGGTGTAGCTGTCTTTACCACCTGACAGGCAGACCATTACGCGGTCGCCCTCATTAATCATTTGGTAATCGATGATGGCATTACCCACCTCGCGCCGCAGCCGCTTTTGCAACTTGTTGAATTCACGCTTTTGTTTGGCGTCATCAGGCTCGGGCTGGCCCGATAGGTCGCAAGCTTGCGCAACGGTCGCCGTGGCGGGGTCAAAATGATCGAGGTGTTGCATGATATAAGCACTGCCAATGAAAGAAGGAGCAGCGGCTATTCTAACAAGACTCCCGTCGTTCACCCAACTGGCAAAATCACGTCATCTGCATACTAGAAGCTGACCTGATTACGTCATATCACGCTGTAAGCGCATATACAGTAGGGCGCTGGCGGTGGCTTTGCCCAATAAACCGTTTGTCGAGATAGCGGGGACTTGCCAGCAGGCCAATGCCTCGGAAAACTGGCAGGGCGACTCGACCAGCGGATGCAGACGGCGTAGCTGACGCTGGTGCAATTTAGCCACATCAATCTGGGCGTTGGGCAGTCCAAACCCTAGGTGAACTCTAAAAGCACTGTTAAGGGCGGTTAACTGCTGGTCCAACTGCCAGCCAATGAGTGGCCGGTTGCCAATAAATTCGGCCAGCGCGCGCAGCGTATCGGTACTCGGCGATAGCGCCGTCTCAGTATTATAAAGCCTTTGATGACGACGCAGCACTGTCCTATCAACAGCCTGCGGGTCGGCAAGCGTAGCCACCCATGCGCTGCTGGTATGAATTTTCTGCTGATTCAATACCACCGCGGCAAAGCTTAATACGGGTGTTTCTCCTGGCGTCACTTGACAGGCCAGCGCCACCAGCTCTTCGCCCATATAGGGCCGAAACAGCCAGGCATAGGGGGAGTTGGCATAGCGGCGACGCTCGCTTTCACGTTTGAATAACGCCCGCAGTGAGCGACCCAGCAGCGTAAGGTAGTTATCGGTTCTCTGCATAGCGCGACTCATGAGTACTCTAAGTGGTAGCGGTGAGAGAGACGCTGTTTGAAGTCTTTAACGATATGCAGCGATTCACGTAGCACATCCCGCTCCAGCGATGACAGCTCCTGTACCACAACGCGGTTGGAGTGCCCGCTGATACTCTTCTCACTCAGCTGCTGCTTGAGACGCAGCTCGGTAAATAGCGCCAGCGCTTCTCCCAGATCATCGGCAACCCGGTGTTCAAGGCGGCCATCATCAGCCAGCGCCTCCAACCGCCCCTGAGTTGACGTTACGTTAATGCGTCGCTCCAGCGCCATGGTGCGTACGCCGTGTACAATCGGAAAGATGCCGCCTTTCTTGATATCGATGCCGTGCTGAGGCTTTTTAAGCGAGCCAAACAGAGTCAGCGGCGTTGCAAAGCGCAGCGCCGGGCGCGCAAAGTAGGAAAGCAGAATCTCATCCCCCGCACAGCGTTCAAACAAGGCCTCGCGCACGCTTTCCAGCAAGCGTGGATTGCCCGCGACCGAATGGGCGTCCAGCATGATGGCAAGCTTCATCAGGCTATCGCCATCGCGCTCGCGGGCCCATTTGGCGATGCGTTTTTTCCATTGTGAGACGCTGGCAACCCACTGGGGGTTAGATACCATAATATTGCCGGGGCAAGGCGGATAGCCCAACGTTATCAGGGTATGGGTAAGGCGCTGCATATCACCCGCCACACCGGGCCACTGGGCATCGTCATCTAAAATCAGCCCGTTATCCTGATCTGTTTTAAGAATTTGCTCCCCACGCCCTTCACTGCCCATCACCATCAGGCAACTGTCATGATGGTGTTGCTCATTGATGATAAATCCCCAGGCTTTGCTCATAATACGGCCATTAAGCGCGGCCAGAAGATCCATGGCAAAACGCAGTTTGACGCCTTGCGCCATTAACGCCCGAACAAGCTCTGGGGTGCGCTGGCTGGCCACCGACAATGACTCCAAATCGCTGGCCTGCTCTACCTGTAGGCTCACCACGTAGCTTCGGCTGGAGAAAAAGCTCAGGACATCGGTGATTTCAACCACGCCCTTGAGCACTGACTGCTCCATCACGACAACACGAGTCACTTTATGCCGTGTCATTAACACCAATGCTTCAAAGAGATACTGCTCAGGAGTCACCGTCACCAGTGAAAAGTGGGCGATCTGCTCCACTGGCGTTGCCTGCGTACATCCCTCCAGCACCAGCGCATTGAGCAGATCGGTTTTCGTGATCATGCCCAGCTTGCCTTGGGTTTCGACCAGTAAGCTATCGGCATGGCTGTCATTGAGCTTTTTAACCGCTCCGGCGATATCGGTTGAGGCCTCCATCAACAGGGGCTTACGCATACACTCACCAACCTTGGCCAGCATGAAGCCCGCCATGGTCACGCCCCCTTCGGCGCGCTTTTCGGTTAATAAACGCGCCTTATGAGCAAGCGATTGCCGAAAGAACTGCTCAAACGGCGGATACTGTCGGCACAGCTGCGTAAACAGGGCACTGGGCATGAGGTAACACAAGCACTCCTGTTCGGCCTGGAAGCGATAGCGGCTTTTACCGCTTAAAATACTGATGGCGCCGAACAGATCGCCTGCTGTGTAGTGCCCGATAACAGCGCTGGCTGCGGGTAAGGTGGGGTCAATCTCAGCGACGTCACCTCTATGGATCAGAAATGCATACTCGCCCGTGGCGCCCGTTTCTAAAATAATTTCATCACGATCGAAATAGGCGAGGTCCATACCTCGACGAACGAAGTCACGCCCTTCATCATCAAGTAGCGTAAACGGCAGTTGGGACAGCTCAACATCAACCATCGGGCCTGACCTCACACAACAAAAGCTCATACAGCAAGCTGGCAGAAGCACACCAGCGATGGCAGTGAGATAGCCATTGCAGCAGGCAACCCTCAAAAACCCGTATGTCGCTTGTTATTATTAGACGGTGAATATAAATACCGTATTCAGCAACCGCTTTTAAAAAACTCATCCTGTTTAGCGGTTAAAACCATTCATTCATATATACCTTTAGCTATTACTCCAACGTCGACTCGACGTTGGTTCTAACGACTAAAGTAGTGCTTTTTTAATCACACAACTATTAATATCAAACCATCTTTTCAAAGTAGCAAACATTATCTTTTAGCCAAACACTAGACCATCGTACAAGGACAGCGTAGCTTATCGGAAAAGCCTCACAAAAATATTAATTTTCATTAACTTAAAAACAAAAAAACCACCTGGCAAAGCGTAGTGATACCAAAGTCTGGGATTTATTTTTTAGCGATTATTGTCCAGTATTAACCATGTATCATTCAGGGTAATTGCATATAGCTAATTAAAACTTACCCAAGACCTAAAAGGTCAACTAGCTTAAACAGCAACAGACCAAAAAGATAACTAAGAAGCAAGTAGCTTTGGTGTGCCATTACCCTGATACGCCAAACGCTATTCCTAGTGAACTTTCCAAACCTTAAAAAACAAGTGGAGAGCAACACAATGGCAGACGACAAATCCAATGCTGCTGAATACTGGAAAGCCAACGTCCGCTTAATCTTCGGATGCCTGATTGTTTGGGCATTCGTTTCTTATGGATGTGCGATCCTGTTTCGTCCGCTTTTAGCGGGCATTCCAGTGGGGGGGGCAGACCTGGGCTTCTGGTTTGCTCAGCAAGGCTCCATTCTTACCTTCATTGTGCTTATCTTCTTCTATGCCTGGAGAATGAATAAGCTCGATAAAAAATATGGCCTTGAGGAGTAAGCCAGCATGAGCCAGTTTGCAATTAACTTACTGTTCGTTGGCGCCTCCTTCGCCCTGTATATCGGTATCGCGATTTGGGCGCGTGCGGGATCCACTAAAGACTTCTACGTTGCCGGTGGCGGCGTTCACCCGATTACCAACGGGATGGCAACAGCCGCTGACTGGATGTCAGCAGCTTCGTTTATCTCCATGGCGGGTCTTCTGGCCTCCGGTGGCTATGCCAACTCCACATTCCTGATGGGCTGGACCGGCGGCTTCGTTATTCTTGCGATGCTGCTGGCGCCGTACCTGCGCAAATTCGGCAAGTTCACCGTGCCGGATTTCATCGGTGACCGCTTCTACAGCAACACGGCTCGCTTCGTCGCCATCGTGTGTCTGATCATTGCCTCGGTGACTTACGTCATCGGCCAGATGACCGGCGCGGGCGTGGCTTTCTCACGCTTTCTGGAAGTCAGCAACACTTGGGGTATCTGGCTCGCTGCGCTGATCGTATTCCTGTATGCCGTTTTCGGCGGCATGAAAGGGATCACCTACACCCAGGTAGCTCAGTACATCGTTCTGATTGTGGCCTACACCATTCCTGCGGTGTTTATTGCGTTCCAGCTTACCGGCAACCCGATCCCCATGTTCGGCATGTTCAGTACACATACTGAGTCGGGCGTTCCGCTGCTTGAGAAGCTTGATAGCGTGGTCAGTGCGCTAGGCTTTCAAGATTACACCGCAGATGTGGACAACAAGCTCAACATGGTGCTGTTCACCCTGTCACTGATGGTGGGTACCGCGGGTCTTCCTCACGTCATCATTCGCTTTTTCACCGTACCCAAAGTGTCTGATGCGCGTTGGTCAGCGGGATGGGCGCTGGTGTTTATCGCCCTGCTCTACCTTACCGCACCGGCGGTGGGCTCCATGGCGCGCCTGAACCTGATGACCACGGTTTATCCGGAAATGGCTGGCCAGGTCGAAAACTACGAAGATGCAGCACAAGCGCCAATTCTTTATGAAGAGCGCCCAGATTGGTTCCGCACCTGGGAAGACACCGGCCTGATTACCTTCAACGACCTGAACAATGACGGCCGTATCCAGTTTTACAACGATACTGCTGACTATACTGACCGCGGCTGGGAAGGCAACGAGCTGACGGTTAACAACGATATTCTGGTACTTGCTAACCCGGAAATCGCTAACTTGCCCGGTTGGGTGATCGGCTTAATCGCGGCTGGCGGTATTGCGGCAGCCCTTTCAACAGCAGCCGGTCTACTGCTCGCTATCTCCTCGGCTATCAGTCACGACTTGATCAAGACCATGATCAATCCGAAGATTTCCGAAAAAGGTGAAATGCTCGCAGCCCGGATCTCCATGGGAGGTGCTATCCTGCTGGCCACTTATCTGGGCTTGAACCCTCCCGGCTTTGCGGCCCAGACGGTGGCTCTTGCCTTCGGTATTGCCGGTGCCTCGCTGTTCCCGGCGTTGATGATGGGTATTTTCTCGACCCGCATGAACAACGTAGGTGCAATTGCCGGTATGCTGTCAGGTCTGATCTGTACGCTGCTGTATATCTTCACCTATCTGGGCTGGTTCTTTATTCCAGGCACCAATACGCTGGCTAATACCCCGGATAACTGGATCATGGGTATTTCTCCGCTCTCCTTTGGTGCAATCGGTGCGATGATCAACTTTATCGTGGCCTTCGCGGTATCAAGCGTTACTGCCAAACCGCCGCAGGAGATTCGCGAGCTGGTAGAAAGCGTTCGCTATCCAAAAGGTGCTGGTGCAGCGATTGATCACTAAGCCATAATCATTCCGAGCGTTTTACGCATCGGAAATCATAGAGTGACCATCGGGCCTCCTCAGGGAGGCCCGATGGCTTTTAGAAAGGATGTTTTATGATATGGCACTTGATCGCCGCCGTGTTTGCCGGACTTGCCGGCGCAGGAATCGGCCTACTACTTCGCACCTTAAGCGGCAAACGACTTCCCAAATGGATCGTGCCTGTCTTCGGTGGGCTTGGCATGCTGGCCTATCAAATCCAGGTAGAATACATGTGGTTT
This sequence comes from Halomonas sp., assembly GCF_017983445.1. Classification (GTDB taxonomy): domain Bacteria; phylum Pseudomonadota; class Gammaproteobacteria; order Pseudomonadales; family Halomonadaceae; genus Vreelandella. The sequence goes on along the minus strand of NZ_JAGOBJ010000001.1, from coordinate 173,627 downwards.
GAACACAAGCAGGCACAACTACCTGACACCGCCATCGTGATTTCAAGCGATACCTCAAGCGCCGTATGGCGTCCCTGGACCTTTGCTTTTCCCATGACCACCAAGTTTAGCGTTGTGGATAGCGACAATATCGTTACCCGTGAGATTGATAACACGCCGGTGGTAGAATTCATTCTGTATCAGTTCGAGCGACACCATACCGATATCCTCATCACTCAGCCCTACGTTCTAAACTGCGAAAGCCGCGAGCTGATACCATTAAACAATGACACTGGAGAAGCACAGCTTAGCGAGCTTCGCCGACTGCGCGAAACATCTCCGCTATTGACCACCGTCTGCGGTCTCGCTAGCGCTTAAGCGAGACGCAAGCGTTCATCTTCGCCTAGAATGAGCCTCTTTGCGCGCGCCGCTAGCTGGGCGAGATAAACGTTGGTGGGGGAATAGGCATGTTTCACGGTGGGTTACTGGTTGCAGTATCACTGCTTTATATTGCAATCCTATTCGGTATTGCCTGGTACGGCGACCGCCGTGCACGTACCCACGGTGCCAGCCGTCGACGCCCACTGATCTATAGCCTGGCGCTGGCCATTTACTGCACCTCCTGGACGTTTTACGGTGCCGTAGGCCAGGCGGCCACGGCGGGCTGGTCCTTTGCGAGTATATTTGTCGGTCCTATCCTGACGTTTTTACTCTTCTGGCCGGTACTGGCCAAGATGATTCGCGTCGCCAAACATCAGAACGTCACCTCCATTGCAGATTTTATCGCCTCGCGATACGGCAAGACCCAGTCGCTTGCGGCGTTTGCAAGCCTAGTGGCGCTAGTGGGCACCCTTCCCTACATCGCGCTTCAGCTTAAAGCCGTATCGACTACGTTTAGTGTGCTGACCGGCGCCAATGATACCGTCGGTGCGCCGCTGTTTGGCGACACGGCGTTTTACGTCGCCATCGTGATGGCGGTTTTTGCGATTTTATTTGGCACTCGTCATACCGATGCGACCGAACACCACGAAGGCCTGATTCATGCCGTCGCATTTGAATCGATCGTCAAGCTGTTAGCCTTTCTGGTGTTAGGGGCTTACGTTACCTGGGGCATGTTCGGCGGTTTGGGCGAGTTGATGAGCCATGCCGACAGCCAGCTTGAACTTCAGCGCCAGCTGGCAAATCAGGATTTTGGGCAAAGCTTCTGGGCACAGACACTGCTCGCCATGCTGGCCATTTTATGTCTCCCTCGGCAGTTTCATGTAGCCGTGGTTGAGAACATTCACCCTGACGATGCCACCAAAGCTCGCTGGCTGTTCCCGCTTTATCTGTTTGCCATCGCCTTTTTCGTCGTGCCGCTGGCAGCAGCCGGGCTGTTACTCTTTTCAGAAACAGGCGTGGAACCCGATACCTACGTATTGGCGCTTTCCATGCAGTCCGGCCATCAATGGCTAACGCTGCTGACCTTTATTGGCGGATTTTCGGCCGCGACCGGCATGGTGATCGTGGCGGCGGTCGCTGTATCTATCATGATCTCCAACGAAATTGTGATTCCCGCGCTGTTCCGGCTGCGCTGGTTTGATACCAAAGCCCGAGACTATGGGCGCTTGGTGCTGCGCACGCGCCGCATTACTATTGCCGTCGTATTGGCGATGGCCTACGGCTTCTACCGGTTGATTGCCGAGTTCACCTCGCTTGCCTCCATCGGCATGCTTTCTTTTGCCGCTGCCGCACAGTTTGCACCCGCGGTTATTGGGGGTCTTTACTGGAAACGCGGTAATCGTCTAGGCGTTATTGTGGGCATGAACGCGGGCTTCGCCATTTGGGTATACAGCCTGTTGATGCCTGCAATGATCAATGCTGGTGTACTGCCCCAGGAGTGGCTATCTGGCGGGCCGTTAGGCATCCGATGGCTCTCCCCTACCGGGCTTTTTGGCCTGAATCTGGGCGACAGCTTTACCCACGGCGTGATGCTATCGCTAGGCATCAACCTGTTCTGCTATATCTTTATTTCCCAGGTGACCTCGCAGCGCGTGGTGGAGCGTATTCAGGCCTCGCTATTTGTGGACAGCGTTGAAACCCGCCAAACCTCGGTTAACCGCCCCTGGACCGGTGCTACGACGGTGGGCGATCTTAAAGTATTGTGTGAACGCTTTTTGGGCGCCAGCCAGGTTGACCGGGCATTTGAGGATTACGCCCGCCGTTCAGGCAAACCGCTGGACAACAGCACCCGGGCTTCTATTGATATTATTCAATTTACCGAGCGTTTCCTTGCCTCGGTACTTGGCGCCTCCTCGGCGCGTATTGTCGTCAACTCTGCGCTTCAGGGGCGCGGTATCGGTATTTCCGATGTTATCTCGATTGTCGATGAAGCATCCCAGGTGCTGGAATTTAACCGTGCCCTGCTGCAGGCTACGATAGAAAACATCAACCAGGGCATCAGCGTTGTTGATCAAAACTTGCGTCTGGTGGTCTGGAACCAACGCTACCTTGAGCTGTTTCGTTTTCCCGATCATCTGATTCGTGTAGGCGCGCCCATTGACCGTATTTTCCGCTATAACGCGCATAACGGTGAGTATGGCCCAGGTGACCCTGAAGAGCATGTTCAGCTGCTGCTGGATAACATTCGTGATGGCCACCCACATCGCTACGTTCGCTACCGCCAGGATGGCAGCGTGCTGGAGGTACAGGGCAACCCCATGCCCGGCGGCGGGTTTGTTTATACCTACCAGGACATCACCCAGCAAAAACGCATTGAAGAAGCGCTGATTCGTTCGGAAAACAACATCCGTATCTACACCGATAACGTTCCTGCGCTGATCGCCTACTTTGATAAAGAGTGTCGCTATCTTTTTACCAACCGCGCCTATGAGCAGGCGTTCAGCATCGACCGTAATGCGGTGATTGGCCGACGCTTTGAAGATGTGCTCTCGCTGCAACAGGCCGAAGAACGCGGCCCGTGGGTCGAGCGCGCGCTGGCCGGGGAACGGGTGAGTTTTGAAGTCGCCATGCGCGTCAATGATGCCATGCGCTATATGCTGGTAACCTACACGCCCCACTTTGGCGATAGCCAATCGATTCTCGGCTTCTTTGCGTTGTATCAGGATATTACCGAGCGGCGGCGGGCGGAAATTGCTCTTAAAGAGACCAACGAAACGCTTGAGGAGCGCGTTCGCGAGCGTACCCAAGCGCTTTCAGAGGCCAACGCCGCACTGCGCCAGGAGAACCGCGTGCGTGCCGAGGCCGAGCAAGCCTTGCGCCAGGCCAAGCAGCTAGCCGAAGATGCCAACGCTTCCAAAACCCGCTTTTTAGCCGCCGCGAGCCATGATCTGCTGCAGCCGTTAAACGCTGCCCGGCTGTTTACCTCGGCCCTGATGCAAAACGTCACCGCCCCCGATACCCAGCGCACCATCGGGCATATCGACAATTCGCTACAGGCTGCCGAAGAACTGCTCGGAACGCTGCTGGACATCTCCAAGCTGGATGCCGGCGCCCTGACGCCGCGTCGCAATCACTTTGCTCTGGCGGATATTTTCCGGCCGCTACGCGCCGAGTTTGAAGTGATGGCCGACAACCGCGGCCTTGACCTGGAGGTAGTGCCTACCCAGCAGTGGGTCGACTCCGATCCGCAGATGCTGCGGCGCATCGTGCAGAACTTTTTATCCAACGCCATTCGCTACACCCAGGATGGCCGCGTGCTGCTGGGCTGTCGCCGTCAAAGCGGCCGGCTGGTGATTGAAGTATGGGACAGCGGCCCGGGCATTCCGGAATCCAAGCTGACGGAAATATTCCAGGAGTTTCGTCGTCTGGATCAGGTATCGCGGCACAAGGAGAGCGAAAAGGGGCTGGGGCTTGGTCTCTCGATTGCCGACCGGATGAGCCGAGTGCTCGACCACCCCATCAAAGTACACTCCTGGGAAGGCCGTGGCACCGTGTTCTCGGTCAGCGTCCCCATCGTCGCCGCCAAGGAAGCTAGCCCAGGTGAACAGGAGCCTTCAAACCGACGCAGCGGTAATAAGCTTGCCGGTACCCGAATCGTATGTATCGATAACGAAACGCTCATTCTGGAAGGCATGACCGCCATGCTGAGCGGCTGGGGATGCGAGGTGTTTACCGCGACCAGCATCGGGGGCGCTAAATCGATACTGCGCAATATGGACGGCGACCCCGACGCGATTCTGGCCGATTATCACTTGGACAATGAAGTCACCGGCTTGATGGCTCTGGAAGCGCTTAGTGAGCGCCTATCCGGCGCGGTGCCCGGCATTGTGATTACCGCTGACCGAACGGAAGCCGTGGCCGAAGAGATCAAACGCGATGGGTATCAGCTGCTCTTGAAACCGGTAAAACCGGCCGCCTTGCGGGCACTTTTAACCCGTACACTGCAAGCCAGCCGAGCGAATGTCTAAGTATTAAAAGGCTGTCTATAAAGAAAAAACCTCGCTTACGGTCAACGTGAGCGAGGTTTTTTCATAAGCGGGGAAGCTTATGACACGACTTTAGGCGGCTCGACTTCCAGCTTCTGGGCGGCAATAACGGCCTGGGTGCGGGAGTGAACGCCAAGCTTGCGTAAAATGGCCGTTACGTGGGCCTTGATGGTCGCTTCAGACACATTAAGCTCGTAGGCGATCTGCTTATTGAGCAGGCCTTCGGTCAGCATGTTCAAAACGCGAAACTGCTGAGGGGTTAACGAAGCAATCGCTTCAGCAAACCGAGACTCTTCCTCGCTGGTTTCTTCCAACACATTAGCCAGCGCTTCCGGCAACCAGACTTCGCCCTGCAGAATTTCGCCTACCGCCTCGGCAATCAGCTGAAGCGAGGAGGATTTGGGGATAAAGCCTGAAGCGCCGTAGTCGATTGCCCGGCGAACAACGTAAGGCTCATCGCTACCCGATACCACGGCTACCGGAATATCCGGCATCTGACCACGCAGCTGAATCAGCCCAGAGAAGCCGTGCGCGCCCGGCATATGTAAATCCAGAAGAATCAAGTCGGCATCGGGATGACGATTAACCACTTCCGTTGTGGCTTCCATGGTGTCGGCTTCGACAATCTCAGCCTGGGGGGCCAGTTGGCGCAAGGCCTGGGTTAGCGCTGCACGAAACAGCGGATGGTCGTCTGCAACGATAAACTTATGGGCTACTGCCATGGATATTCCTCCGGTTCCTCGTGCAGCGGAATTGCTTGCCGCTACGACGCTAGGCTCATACGGTCAACGCATGGTACCCCAGGGCTTCTTGATGCCCAAGCATACATGCATATTTTGTCATCATTATGTCACCCATTTAAACGCAACAGTGCCGGCTCTTTGGCCGGCACTCCAACGCTTAAGCGCAGTATGCTGCTATCGACGCTCTTGTTGGCTGACGCTTATCAAATCGGGTAGCGCTCAGTGAGCTTAAACCACTGAGTAGTAAGCTACTATTGATTGGCTCTATGCTCAATCAATTCGTCAACCACCGACGGGTCTGCCAGGGTACTGGTGTCACCCAGACCATCACATTCGTTGGCAGCAATTTTGCGCAGAATACGCCGCATGATTTTGCCCGAGCGCGTTTTGGGTAACCCCGGCGCCCACTGAATCACATCGGGGGACGCAATTGGCCCGATGTCTTTACGCACCCAAAGCGAGAGCTCTTTCTTGAGTTCATCGGTGGGGTCGATACCGTCATTCAAGGTCACATAGATATAAATGCCCTGGCCCTTGATATCATGAGGGAAGCCTACCACTGCGGCTTCGGCAACGGCTGAATGCGCGACCAGCGACGACTCAATTTCAGCGGTGCCCATACGGTGACCTGACACGTTAAGCACGTCATCCACGCGGCCAGTGATCCAGTAGTAGCCGTCTTCATCGCGGCGGCAGCCGTCACCGGTGAAGTACATGCCGTCATAGGTCGCAAAATAGGTCTGCACGAAGCGCTCATGATCACCCCAGATTGAGCGTGCCTGACCCGGCCAGGAATCCAGAATCACCAGATTGCCTTCAGTGGCACCTTCCAATAGATGCCCTTCGTTATCCACTAGCGCAGGCTGTACGCCAAAGAAAGGCAGCGTGGCTGAACCCGGTTTTAGGTCGGTTGCGCCAGGCAGCGGAGTAATCATGATGCCGCCGGTTTCGGTTTGCCACCAGGTATCCACAATCGGGCATTGGCTATTACCGATCACGCGGTAAAACCACTCCCAGGCTTCCGGGTTGATCGGCTCACCGACCGAGCCGAGCAGGCGCAGGCTATCGCGCGAGCTGGTATCCATAACGTTATCGCCATGGGCCATCAGGGCACGCACGGCGGTGGGCGCGGTATACAGAATGTTGACCTTGTGCTTATCGACGATTTCACCCAGGCGACCATGGGTCGGATAGCTGGGCACGCCTTCAAACATCAGCGTGGTCGCACCATTGGCAAGCGGTCCATAGACGATATAGCTGTGCCCGGTGACCCAGCCGACATCCGCGCTGCACCAGTAGACCTCGCCATCCTGATAGTCGAACACGTACTGGTGGGTCATGGCAGCATACGTCAAGTAGCCACCGGTGGTGTGCTTGAGGCCTTTGGGCGCGCCGGTGGAACCTGAGGTATACAGAATGAACAGTGGGTCTTCGGCGCCCATCGGCTCGGCGGCGCACTCGGGTAGCTGCCGATCAACCAGCTCATCGAACCATAGATCGCGCCCCTCAACCCAGTCGATATCACCGCCAGTACGTTTCACCACCAGCACGTTCTTGCAGACGTCGGTGCCATCGCGGGTCAATGCTGAATCAACGTTCTCCTTGAGCGGTACCTGCTTGCCGCCGCGCACGGACTCGTCGGCGGTAATGATCAACTTGGAGTCGGCACCAATAATCCGCTGGGCTACCGCGTCTGGCGAAAAGCCACCAAACACTACCGAGTGCACCGCGCCGATCCGTGCACAGGCAAGCATTGCCATGGCCGCTTCCGGAATCATCGGCATGTACAGCGTCACCGTATCGCCTTTCTCGATACCCAACGATTTCAAGGCATTGGCAAGCTTACAGGTGCGCTCGTACAGCTCACGGTAGCTGATATGCTTGGATTCGTCAGGGTTGTCACCCTCCCAGATTATTGCGGTCTGGTCGCCGCGCTTTTCCAGATGTCGATCAAGGCAGTTGGCGCTGACGTTGAGCACGCCATCTTCGAACCAGCGGATATCCACATTATCGCGTTTGAAAGAGGTGTTCTTGATCTTGGTTGGCGCTTTTATCCAGTCAAGACGCTTGGCCTGTTCCGCCCAGAAACCTTCAGGGTCATCCTTGGACTGCTGATACATGGCCGTGAATTTATCTTTATCGGCCCAGGCGTTGGCGGCGATAGCATCGCGCACCGGATAGACGTTTTGATGTTCGCTCATAGTTGCCTCTGTCCGTGGAAACGCACTCTCAATAGGGATGTAGTCGGTATTGTTATTGGTTGCCCCGACACCACTAAATGTTCCCCTAGCATAAACCTCCCTTAGGCGCCTTCCTCTTAGACATTGGTATTAGCAATTTTTAATTAAAAAACAGCAACCTACAACTCTTAACGAGCAGTATAGAGCAACATCTGCTGACAATGACGACAGCGATAGCCGCGTCCTTTCCTGACTAGGCCGTGACGTCTGGCCGTCAAGTGGTGGGTACGACAGCCGCACTGATAACGATAAGGTGCAGGCTGAGCCTTTTGGGTATTAAAGCGGTGGGTAACCTGGGGCACCAGACCAAACAGATTACGCATTACGCTTTGCCATTCGCGCCCGTGTGGCTTTAGGCGTTGCCCATCGCGCAGGTGAAAGACCAGCCAGTGAGCCATTTCATGTGGAATGACTTCATCAAAAAAAGCGCGGCGATTGTCACTGAGCAAGATGAGATTAAAGCGCAGCCCGCCCCGGCCCAGATGCGCCTGCCCTGCCGATGCGCCTTTCAAATCAAACCAGATGCCGGGGCGGGGCAACTGTGGATAAACCTCCAGACAGCGCTCCCACGCCTGTTCAGCACGCTTAATAGCGGCCTGCTGCAGGGCTTCTACGCAAAGGGCTTCCAGCTCATCGTTCGGCCAGGGCGGCAGCGGCAATGCACCCGTTAGCGATGTGCCTATTAGTGATAAACTTGTCATTAATGAATGCCTGAAAGATCGTTACCCATTAGTATCATTTTTTTAAACGACTCACCCCATGAGGCTTGCTATGGTAGAGCGCCCCGACGATTTAAACGCGCCAGAGACCGTCCCTCCCCAGCCACTGCTTACCGATGAGCAGCTCGACAGGCTGGATGACTTCCTCGACTCTGATCAGGTAGACGAGGACGCGCTGGACTTGATCTCCGCCCATGGTTTTTTGGTGGCGCTCGCGGTCGCTCCCAGTGAAGTATCGCCGGCACAGTGGCTCGCTGAGCTGTTTCAGGGCGAACCGCGCTATGTCGATGATAGCGAGCGCGATGAAATCATTAACCTGCTGACGCTACTGCGCGATAACGCGATGGCGATACTCGAGCAAGGCGGGCTTCCTGAGTTGCCCTTTGAGTTAACTCTGGACGGCCTGCCTGCGGAGGAAACGCCGATTGGCGATTGGTGTGCAGGCTTTATGGAAGGTGTCTTCAGCGATGAAAGCGCCTGGTTTCAAGATGATGAAGAAGCCGCGGCCACACTGCTTTTGCCCTTCATGCTGCTTTCCGGGTTATTTGATGACGAGCCCGACATGGCCGAGATGGCAAGCGATAGCGCACGCCAGGAAACGCTGGTAGAGCAACTGCCAGAACTGGTGCTTGATCTGTACTTACACTACCGCGTTCCGCCAGAAACGCCCAAACCTAAACCGCGCAAAAAGACGCCCGCCAAAGGCCAAAAGCGCCGCTAGGTTAATGGCCGCTTTATGCGGCCATTTACTTAAGTCGGGTAATCACTGAGTCCAGCGTACCGAACACCCACTCAAAAACACGCTGTGTCCAAGGGCGCGCGGCCCACTCTTCAGCCAGCACTTCTTTGCTGGCTGAAAAATTACGTTCGAACATCGCCTGTACATCACGGGCAAGGCCTTCATCCATGGCTTCCTGGTTAGCTTCCAGATTCCAGTGCAGATTCCAGTGATCGAAATTACATGAGCCAATACTCACCCAATCATCAGCGAGTACGAATTTGGCATGGATGAACGTGGGCTGAAATTCATAAATGCGCACGCCCGCTTTAAGCATCGCCTGGTAGAAACGCTGCCCGGCATAGCGCACGCTGGGATGGTCATGCTTGGAGCCGGGCAGCAAGAGACGCACGTCGACTCCACGCTTGGCTGCACGGGCCAAGCGGCGGCGCAATGTGAAGGTAGGCACAAAGTAAGGCGTACACAGCCAGAGACGGTTCTGGGCGCCGCCCACCTGCCGATAAAGTGAGTGACGAATAGCTTGATAGCGATAGCCTCTACCCTGCATCGCACGCCCTGGCGCGCCATCATCAAACGCTACCGCCTTACGCTGCTTGGGAAGCGGTTCCGGCATACGCTTGTCATCTGCGCGGGTTAACCGCGAACGCCATAGCCGTCGAAAAAGCGTCTCCCAATCGGCAACTACCGGTCCTTCAATGCGTACTGCAATTTCGTACCATGCCTTTAAAAACTCATCTACCGCGCCAAAACCACCGGTAAAGGCAATATCGCCATCAATGACGACAATCTTACGGTGGTCGCGACTCAGGTTGCGGGCCAGCGAGTGCAACCCTAGCGGGTTGAAGAAGCGCAGCGCAACGCCAGCATCCAGAAGCCGCTCCCGGTCTTTCCTGGCAAGCCCCATGGCACCAAAGCCATCGAGCAACAAGTAAACACTGATTCCGCGCTGGGCGGCTTTACTGAGCGTTTCAATGAGCCGGTCAGCAAGCTCTCCCGATTCCATCAAATAAAGCTCTACCATCACGTAGTGGCTTGCGTTGTCGATGGCGTCGAATATGGCGGGCAGGAAGCGCGAAGCCTCGGGCAGTAGGCTAAACCGGTTGCCCTCGTGCCATGTTTGAGGCTGATACTGCATAGTGTTCTGCTCCTTGTGGGCGTCCTTGATCAGCGATGCACATCGTCCTAACGGTGAAGCGACTGTTTGACGTACAGGTCATAACGACTGGTCTTGCCTTCGAGGACATGCTGAGGCGCAGCCCCCTTGATGGGCGGGGCTTTGCGGGGGCGTTTTACCACCACTCGATGTGTCGCGATATCGAGTGCGGCTTCCAACAAGCGGGGAGCGTCATCGTCATCGCCCGCCAGTTCGCGAAACAGACGCATGTCTTTTTTGACCAGCGCGGATTTCTCGCGATGCGGAAACATCGGATCCAGATGAATTACCTGAGGATCAAACGCGGCACTCTCAATCAGGACTTCGAGCGACTCTGCGGCATCGCCATGGCGCAGCATCATGCGTGAGACTATCTCAGCGATAGCCGGCTCTTTGGCTGCCCGTAACAGGCCGTCTTCCAGCAGCGCGGCAATCGCGTCGACCCGCTCGATCAATAGTACGCAAGCTCCCAGGCTTGCCAGTACAAAGGCATCACGGCCAAGCCCTGCGGTGGCATCGACAACGCTGGGTGTTGCGCCTTTCGCCAACCCGCAGGCCTTGGCGACCAGCTGGCCTCGTCCACCCCCGAACTGGCGTCGATGGGCTGCTTTACCCGCAGCAAAGTCAACGCTTAACGGTTTACCGTAAAGCTTTTCATCCCCCGCCAGAACCAAGCGATCCTCGTCATACACCAACCGAAGCCCTTCGGGCAATACGGCCGTTTCAGGCAAGCTCATGCCGGTTTTTTCCAGGCAACGTTGTTACGCAGATACACCGGCTGGGCTAGATGAGCAGGCTGCCCAAGCCCTGCCGCTAAATCTTCCGCACCGAGCCAGGCCATTTCTTCGGCCCGTGGCTCCAGATCAACAAGGTGCTGGGACATGCGTACTTGTACCGTGGCTACAAAGCGATCCCATAGGGTGAAGCCTGACCCTACCCCCACCCAGTCGGTTTCGTCTTCGGGCAGATAGAATGCTTCGGGCGGCAGTACCGCCTCGGCGCGCTGCAGGCTGATGGTATCGCTCAGGCAATGCCAGGTGGCGGCGTATATTTCTCCCATCCGGGCATCCAGCGCCGTCACGACATAGCGCAGGTGAAAACGCCGATGTGCCTGCAAGGCCAGAGCTTTCAGCGTAGATACACCCAGCAACGGCCGATCCAGGCCAAAGGCCAGCCCCTGTGCCGTACCTGCGGCTATTCGCAGGCCGGTGAACGACCCAGGCCCCTGCCCGAAAGCGATGGCATCTAGTGCCGCCGGGGTGATCTGCGCTTCGGCCAACAGCTCATCCACCATCGGCATGAGCCGCCGGGTATGTACGCGTGGCGTCATCTCGTAGCGCGCCAGGTACTCGCTATTAGCGCCACTCTGACGTAGCAGCGCTACCGAGCAGGCGCTTGATGAGGCGTCTAGCGCAAGAAGGTGTAACGGCATAGCGATTCAGCACTCATGATAAGTATCCAGACATTATACCTTTAGTGCGCCCATACGACGATGGCCCGCGCTAGGCGGGCCATCGGTGACTGCTTACACAAGGTGTAATCAGTTAAGCGCTTCTTTTACCTGACGGGTGATATCGGCAACGCTACCCACCCCTTCAACGCGATGGTATTGAGGAGCCGACTGCGGGTCGCTGCTGGCCCACTGCTGATAATAATCTACCAACGGCGCTGTCTGGTCATGATAGACCGACAGGCGGTTGCGGACAGTGGATTCCTGGTCGTCCTCGCGCTGAATCAGCTGCTCACCGGTCACATCGTCTTTACCCGGCTCTTTAGGCGGGTTGTGATCGACGTGATACACGCGACCCGAGGCTGGGTGAACGCGACGCCCAGCCAAACGGTTCACGATCTCTTCATCGGGCACGGCGATTTCAAGCACGTGATCGATTTTAACACCACCTTCCTTCATCGCATCGGCTTGCGGAATGGTGCGGGGAAAGCCATCAAACAGGAAACCGTTTTCACAGTCAGGCTGGCTGATGCGCTCTTTAACCAGATCAATGATGATCTCGTCAGACACCAAACCACCGGTATTCATGATCTCTTTTACTTTTAGCCCCAACTCGGTGCCGTCTTTAATCGCCGCGCGCAGCATATCCCCGGTGGAAATCTGGGGAATCTTGAACTGCTCGCAAATATATTGAGCTTGAGTCCCCTTCCCCGCGCCGGGGGCACCCAACAGGATTAAACGCATGGCACTGCTCCTTGAATGTAAAAAATGCGACACAATGAATTAACCGACAATAACCGCGCCACTCAGGCGGCACAACTCCCCAAAGCCTGAGAGGAGCATTTTTCTGAGTTTTTTTTAAATAAAACAGATAAGTGATGTCTGTCTGCTACTTTGGTCACTCTTATTGACGCATCAGGGGCGGTACGAAATGTCAGCCAGTAGAGGCAATTTTTCGTACAAAGCCTAAACGCAAGCGGCGCCCATTACTGGGCGCCGCTTGGTAAACCGTATAATTACCGCTTACTCCGTTTTAGCATTACAGAAGCAGACGGCGAATATCGGTCAATACATCTGCCAGGAACGCGGTGAAGCGTGCGGCATCCGCCCCGTTAATGGCACGGTGGTCATAGGAAAGCGACAGCGGCATCATCAAGCGCGGCTGGAAGGCATTGCCATCCCACACGGGCTTCATCTGCGCTTTTGAAACCCCAAGAATAGCCACTTCAGGCGCGTTCACGATCGGCGTAAAGGCAGTACCACCAATCGAGCCCAGGCTCGAAATCGTGAAACAACCGCCAGTCATTTCTTCACGCTTGAGCTTCTTGGTTTGTGCTTTCTTACCCAGCTCCGCCATATCCTTGGCAATCTCGATCAAGGATTTCTTATCGGCATCGCGTAGTACCGGCACCATCAAGCCATCAGGCGTATCCACGGCAATACCAATATGGACATAGTTCTTCCATACCAGCGTTTCACCATCGCCTTTCAGGCTGACATTGAACTGCGGGAATTTACGCAGTGCAAAGGCACAGGCTTTGACCAAAAACGGCAGCGGCGTAAGCTTGGCACCCTGGGCTTCGGCTTCTGCCTTCATCGACTTGCGGAAGTTCTCAAGCTCGGTGATATCCGCTTCGTCAAACTGGGTAACGTGAGGCACGTTGAGCCAGCTGCGATGCAAATTGATCGCGCCCATTTTAAGCAGGCGACCCATCGGCTTCTCTTCAACTTCACCGAACTGGCTGAAGTCGACTTCCGGAATCGGCGGAATGCCAGCACCACCCGTGGCAGCAGCACCGCCCGAGGCTTGCGCCTTGCCCTGATTGGCAATGACTTGCTTCACATAAGCCTGCACGTCCTCTTTCAGCAAGCGCTCTTTAGGCCCACTGGGCTTGACCAGACCAATGTCGACACCCAGCTCACGCGCCAGCATACGCACGGCTGGGCCTGCGTGTACCAGCTTGCTATCACGCGGCTTGTGTGCAGCCATCTGCGCTTCAGGGCTAGGCGTGCCTGCTGATTCGCTCTGCTTAGAAGCATCCTGTTTAGCAGAATCCTGCTTGGAAGCGCTCTTTTCAGCTGGCTTTTCAGAAGCTGATTTCTTCGGTGCTGGCTTGGAAGCGGCTTTTTTAGCGCCAGCAACTTCGATATAGCCAATCACATCGCCTTCAGAAACAGTGTCACCCTCTTTAACGGTTAGCTCAACGAGCTTTCCTTTATAGGGGCTAGGCACGTCCATGGAGGCTTTATCAGATTCCAGCGTAATCAACGCATCTTCTTCATTGATTTCATCACCGACTGCCACACCAATCTCGATAATGGGTACATCAGTGGAACCTGAGATATCCGGAACGCGAATTTCCTTGCGCTCAGGCTCAGTGCTTTCTGCATCCTCATCAGCACCTGAACCTTCAGTACTGTTAGCCTCTTCTTCAGCGGTTTCTGAAGCCGCTTCAAGATCGTCGGATACGTTCGGGTCTTTAGCACTTTGCGCAGTATCGGAACTATCGCCGTCGCCTTCACCCTCGACTTCCATCTGGCCGATAACATCGCCCTCGGAAACCGTATCGCCTTCTTTAACCGTAAACGCGACGATTTTACCGGTATAGGGGCTCGGCACATCCATGGAGGCTTTATCAGACTCCAAAGTAATCAGCGTATCTTCAGCGTTGATTTCATCGCCTTCGCCAACGGCGACTTCAATGATTTCAACGTTATCAGAGCCACCCAGGTCGGGCACTTTGATATCCACGGTCTGCTTACCACCGCCGGATTTCTTGGCGCTTTTCTGCTCGGTCTTGGGCTTCTCTTCGGCCGCTGGGGCTTCTTTCTGCTCGGGTTCGGACGCTTGCTTTTCGCCCTCTTCCCCTGCATCGCCGCCGCCTTCAGCTTCCAGCTCAACGATATCGTCGCCTTCGGAAACGGTATCGCCTTCCTTCACCAGCACTTTGATGACTTTACCGCCCTTCGGGGCAGGAATGTCCATGCTGGCTTTATCGGATTCCAGCGTGATCAGGGTGTCTTCCGCTGCAATGACGTCGCCTTCCGACACCGCGATCTCGATGATTTCGACACCTTCGCTACCGCCGATGTCGGGCACTTTGATGATTTCGCTACTCAAGGTCGCGCTCCTTCCAAATCGGATCGAGCCGGCGGGTACTTCACCCGCCGGGCAGCGGTTTAGCTAGTCAGCGGGTTCGGCTTGTTGGCGTCAATACCGTATTTCTTCAGGGCTTCGCCAACGTGCTTACGCTCAATTTCGCCACGTTCCGCCAGCGCACGCAAAGCGGCAACGGTGACGAAGTAACGATCTACTTCAAAGAAGTAACGAAGCTTCTCGCGCGTGTCCGAACGCCCAAAGCCATCGGTACCCAGTACAGTGTAGTCACCTGGTACCCATGCACGCACCTGATCCGCGTAGAGCTTCATATAGTCAGTCGAGGCAATGACCGGGCCATCGCGACCTTCCAAGCACTTCGTAACGTGGGGCTTGGTAGCCTCAGCATCCGGATTCAGGAAGGACTCACGCTCAAGCAGCAGCGCTTCACGACGCAGCTCGTTAAAGCTGGTGACACTCCAGATGTCAGCGCCAATGCCCCAATCTTTTTCGAGCAGCTCAGCGGCCGCTTCCACTTCGCGCAAGATGGTGCCAGAGCCCATCAGCTGAACGCGGCCCTTGTCACCTTGGGTCTCGCGCAGCAGGTACATACCCTTGACGATATCATCGACCGGTACGTTCTCAAGCTCCGGATGCTCGTAGTTCTCGTTCATGACGGTCAGGTAGTAGAAGCAGTTCTCTTTATCAGTGAACATGCGCTTCAAGCCATCCTGAACGATGACGGCAACTTCATGACCGTAAGTCGGATCGTAGCTACGGCAGTTAGGAATGGTCGACGCCTGGATCAAGCTGTGGCCATCCTGGTGCTGCAAGCCTTCACCGTTAAGCGTCGTACGCCCAGCGGTGCCACCCACCATAAAGCCACGCGCCTGCAGATCACCTGCCGCCCATGCCAGATCGCCAATACGCTGGAAACCAAACATGGAGTAGTAGATGTAGAACGGCAGCAATGTGACATCGTTGTTGCTGTAGGAAGTAGCCGCAGCAATCCACGCTGACATGGCGCCCGCTTCAGTAATACCTTCTTCAAGAACCTGGCCTTTCTGGTCCTCGCGGTAATACATGATCTGAGCTTTATCCATCGGCTCGTACTTCTGACCTTCGGCGGTATAGATACCCAGCTGACGGAACATACCTTCCATACCGAAAGTACGTGCTTCATCAGGAATAATGGGTACTACCTGCTTGCCAAGCTTCTTGTCTTTTACCAGACCGTTGAGTACCCGCACAAAGGACATTGTGGTGGATACTTCACGACCTTTGGACCCCGCCATTTGCGTAGCAAAGGTTTTGTCTTCAAGCGTTGGGATTTCAAGCGGTTCGAAATCACTCTTGCGGCTGGGCAAGTAGCCGTTCAAACGCTCACGCTGAAGGTGCATGTACTTAAGCTCGGGAGAATCGTCTTCCGGCTTGTAGTAAGGCACTTCTTTAAGCTGCTCGTCGGAAAGCGGAATGCCGAAGCGGTCGCGGAATTTCTTCAGCGCTTCGTACTCCATGCTTTTCACCTGGTGCGCTTCGTTGGCTGCTTCGCCATCGCCGCTACCCATACCGTAACCTTTAACGGTATGCGCCAGGATTACCGTCGGCTTACCATTCGAGGAGTTGACGGCTTCATGATAGGCCGCATACACCTTGAACGGGTCGTGGCCACCGCGGTTGAGTTTCCAGATATCTTCATCGGAAAGTTCTTTAACCATTTCTTCGGTTTCAGGATATTTACCGAAGAAGTGTTCGCGGGTGTACGCGCCGCCGTTGGCTTTATAGTTCTGGTACTCACCATCGACTGCTTCGTCCATGCGTTTTTGAAGGAAGCCTTTCTTGTCCTTCTCAAACAGCGGATCCCAATGACGACCCCAAACCACCTTGATAACGTTCCAGCCAGCACCACGGAAGACGCCTTCGAACTCGTCCATGACGCGGGAGTTACCGCGCACAGGACCATCCAGGCGCTGCAGGTTGCAGTTGATAACGAAAATCAGGTTATCCAGATTCTCACGGCCGGCAAGTGAGATGGCGCCTAAGGATTCTGGCTCATCGCACTCGCCGTCACCCAGGAAACACCAGATCTTGCGATCGTACATATTCTTCATTTCGCGATGATGCAGATACTTCATCACGTGGGCTTGATAGATCGCCTGGATCGGGCCAAGACCCATCGAAACGGTTGGGAACTGCCAGTAATCCGGCATCAACCAGGGGTGCGGATAAGAAGACAGACCGTCGCCGTCCACTTCCCGGCGGAACTTGTCCATCTGCTCTTCAGACAGGCGGCCTTCCAGAAAGGAGCGCGCGTAAATGCCCGGCGCTACGTGGCCCTGAATGTAGATCAGGTCGCCCGCAAAATCGTCCTTCGCTGCGCGGAAGAAGTGGTTAAAGCCCACATCATAAAGCGTTGCCGAGGACATGAAACTTGCAATATGGCCACCAAGCCCGGGGTTTGCCCGGTTATTACGAATGACCTGGGCGATCGCGTTATAGCGAATCAAGGAGCGGATACGACGCTCCATGAACAGATCGCCAGGCATCCGGGCTTCACGATGAAGCGGAATCGTATTGCGGTGCGGGGTTGTCACCGAGAAGGGTACCTTCATCCCGTCACGGCGTAAGCGATCCGCCAGGCGGGTCATCAGGTAACGGGCGCGATCTTCGCCCTCACGATCCAGTACCGATTCCAGGGATTCCAGCCACTCCGTGGTTTCGATCGGATCGAGATCTTCTCTTGTCTCCAGACTCATAGAGGTCTCTCCGAATGACGATAAATGACATGAGCCCCGCTAACCCACGTGGGCTTGGGGCAGCTGCGGTGATTGGTGGCCACCGCAGAATAGCATTGGCGCGGTAACGCTAAGGGCTTTTTCGCTCTATATTCAATGAGCTACAGTGAACCCAATGTAGTAAAGCTACACAAATGTCGTAAAAGTTAGTCTTTTGTATATAGGAAGATACCGCAAAGTCGCCACGCTGCCAATTCCAGAACAACGTAAAAGCCCATCGAAAACAAACTATTGCACCGCAACATAAGCGCATTTCAGGCATCCGCCTTGAGTAACTAACCACCTCATAATGTAGCTAAACTACCGTTTTATTTTCTTATTGGTGAAGGACTTAATAGGGTTCTTTAAAGTGCATCAAGCCGTCTTCTGGTTAACAACTGGTAAAAATATGCCCAATCAAATGCCGGCCCAGGGTCAGTTTTGCGCAGTGGTGCAACGTACGCATGGCTGGTGATACGCGAGGTATTGAGTGCCGGGTAACGCGCCATCAACCATTCAGTTGCCTTCACCAGGGAATGGTATTGGGCCTGGGTAAACGGGGTTATATCGTCGCCTTCAAGCTCGATGCCAACTGAAAAATCGTTGAGCGTCTGGCGCTGCTCTTTTAAGTAATTATCCCACCACTGCGAACGCCCTGCATGCCAGGCGCGCTGGTCCGTATTTACGAATTGTACACACTCGCCATCCCGGCGAATCAATATATGCGCCGAGACGCGTAAATGGGCAATATCGGCAAAGAAAGGATGATCATCCACTGCCAGCTGGTTGGTAAACAGTGCTTCAATCGCCGGGCCACTAAACTTTCCTGGTGGCAGACTAATCGCGTGCAGTACCAGCAACGACACCTCGCGTGCGGGCCGCTCATCACAATTAGGCGACTCGACCTTTCGCGCCTGCTCCCACCAGCCACCTTTCATCTCGTTATCCATCACTCGCAAGGTCTCCTCTACGTTGGCGCTCTCTTTCATCGCGCTCTTTTACTATAATGCCGCTCACACTTGATGTTGCCCAGAGAACTCACCGTTATGAATGATCAAAATACGCTTGCCGAAGAGATCCGCACCTGCGTGGCTCGCCTGCTAGCCGAGGACGTTGGCACGGGCGATATCACCGCACAGCTCATCCCCGAGAACCAATGGGCGACCGCCAAGGTAATTACCCGCGAAGCTTGCGTATTATGCGGCACCGCCTGGGTGGATGAGATATTCAACCAATTAGATGAACGGGTCACGCTGCGCTGGCTGGCAGCCGATAGCGATTCACTAGATCCAGAGCAATGCTTTCTAGAGCTTGAAGGGCCTGCACGCAGTTTGCTAACCGGCGAACGCACAGCGCTTAACATGTTACAAACCCTGTCTGCCACAGCGACAACCACGCGCGCCAACGTCGGTTTAACCGAGGGGAGCGGTGTACGTCTGCTCGATACCCGGAAAACGCTGCCCGGCCTGCGCTTGGCCCAGAAGTATGCCGTAACCTGCGGTGGCGGCCATAATCATCGCATCGGCCTTTGGGACGCTTTTCTTATCAAGGAGAACCATATTGCAGCGTGTGGCGGCATTCAGGCGGCAGTGACTCAGGCACGAGCACTAGCCGCTAATCTATCAGTTGAAGTTGAGGTCGAGACCTTTGAAGAGCTTGATCAGGCCCTGGCGGCGGGTGCCGATATCATCATGCTGGATAATTTTGCCATTGAAGATCTGCATGTCGCGGTTGAGCTAAACGGCGGGCGAGCAATTCTTGAGGCCTCGGGCAACGTCGACGCTACAACGCTCAAAGCCATTGCCGACACCGGCGTTGACTGTATTTCCAGCGGCGCGCTAACCAAGGACATTAAATCCATCGATCTTTCCATGCGCATCACCCATACCTATAGCGTATAGACGAATTCAGGTTTCAATAGCGCTCAGACGTTTTTCCAGCCGGTAACGCTTGAGCGATTCGCCGCTTCGCTCCACCCACTGCTCGCCCAGGTTTTCCCATCCTCGGCGCAGCAGTCGATCAAACAGCATGGCGCTGGCTTCAATCTCCACACGATCAACGCCCTGCTCAAGCAGCATACGCTCGGCGTGAATCAATAGCGTGGTGCCGATCCCCCGCCCGGTTAATGAAGGCCAGACATAAAGCGTTTCGATGCGTCCTTTTTGAGTATCAAACTCTACAAAGCCAACGCAGCGCCCATCACAAACGGCAACCAGCGTTGTGTATAGCGCCTGACGGACTGCCCAAGCGCTCGCTTCCCGGGGCAGTGCATTGGCCCAGGCGCGGCGCTGACTCAATTCATAATGGCTTGCTGCGCCTTGCATGACCGCATGATAAAACACCTCAGCCTGATCCGAGGCATCCCGCGCTAATGCGGCGCGATAGGTTACCCGGGCAGTCGATGCTTTAAGCGCAGAATGCTCATCCGTATTAGGCATGCATCACCTCTCGCTATCATCGAAAACTAGCTGTTATCGAAAAATTGGAAGCGTTCAATACGCAGTGTCAGGCTGAATTCTGTTCAGTCTGCTTTATACTAGGGCGCCTATCTCAGCATAAGGCAGCATGATGCACAATGCCCCCGAAAGTGAGTCTTTTACATTGGCTCCTATAGGCTACGTTGAGAGCGACTACCCGGATAAGTTTGGTATTCCCCGTCAGCCGGGCTTAGCCCCCGCAGCGGATGCCAGCCTGATACTGGTGCCCCCTTATAATGACCCGCTGACCGTACGGGGCCTGGATGACTTTAGTCATCTATGGGTAACATTTATCTTTCACCAAAGCCCCGAACGCTGGACACCGCTGGTGCGGCCACCCCGGCTGGGGGGGAATCGTAAAGTGGGGGTATTTGCCAGCCGTAGCACCCACAGGCCTAACCGGCTAGGGCTTTCACTCGTGAAGCTGGCGGGCATCGACACACGGCACGGGGTTCATTTAAGGCTCGAAGGATGCGACCTGGTCAGCGGTACCCCGATAGTCGATATTAAACCTTACTTACCCTGGGCCGAAGCCCATCCTACGGCTCAAGCGGGATTTGCACCTGAGGCGCCTGCGTTACTGCGCGTGATCTTCAGCCACTCGGCACTGGATATGCTAACAACGCGCACTGATAACGTCACGCTGCATGCCCTTATTGAGCAAGTGTTAAGCCAAGACCCCCGCCCCGCCTATAAAAGAGGCGAAGCGCCAGGGCGCATATATGGCCTGCGCCTGCGCGATGTGGATGTAAAATTCCGTGCCTACCAAAACGACGAAGCCACCACATTAGAAGTGGTGGCTATCAATTTAATAACTGGTTAATACGCTATGCTAGGCAGGAGAAGCGACATCCAAACGATGGCCTTCTTCTTCATAGGCTTCGGTCATACTTGCCAAGTTTATAAGCGTTTTTATTCCTCAAGCCTTGGAATTTTGAATATAAAGTGGCTCCCTACTCCCAACTCACTCTTACAAGACACGCAACCGCCATGGTTTTCTGCTACTGCTTTTACTAAAGCTAAACCAAGGCCATGTCCTTGCGCCATATTATATTCACCACTACGTCTATAATCTTCAAATATAGCATTGATATCCTTATTATTAACACCTACCCCTTCATCAATAACGTTTAAATATACCCACTTATTATTTACAACAACGTGAACAAGAATTTCTCCACGAGGGTAACTATACTTTACGGCATTTTCGATCAGATTAAATATAGCTCTGGAGAGATAGCCTTTATCTCCCATCACGGGAGCTCCACCTTCATCATTACAAGTACTAATAATTTTAATACTCTTGGCCTGAGCAAGAGGAAACACCTGATCCAATACCTCTATCACTATATCCTCTAGTAGAACAAAAGAGTTTTCAAAATTTAGCGTTTCCACCCTTGTGAGATCAATGAAATCATTGATCATTCCTACTCCTGTATTTAAGTCTTGTTCTAAGGTGCGATAGAAAACTTCCTGTGACAGGGCTAATTCCGGTTCACGCTGGGCATCGATAAGAGCTAAAGCCCTGGTTTGTGGCGCTTTCATATCATGAGAAAGAAATCTTAACATACTGGCGCGCTGTGCTTCAGCCTCTACCTCACTTGTTAAATCTACCAACCATAGCAACCAACTTTCTTCAATACTGCGTACGGACGTTGCCAGGCTACCCATTTCTAATCGATAAGTACTCCCTTTTCCATCAACGCATACGCCCCCATTACAGATATTCTTCTCTATCATTCCAGCAGTAAATGCAGGCGGCCACAATGATGTTAACGTTTGGTTTTTTTCGAAAGTCAAAGCTTGCAGTAAATCATTGATATGTTTAATACTACAGAAATTTTTTTCTCCACGAAGCGCTAAAGCTTTCTTGTTAGCTAACATTACCCCTCCCTCTTTATTTAAAATAAAAATAGGCAGTGGTAAAGAGTGCAAAGCATCAAAAATAAAGCGACGGCCATCGACAAGACGATTTAACGCCAACTCAAGTGCTTGCGACTGCTGATAGATCCTGCTACCTGAATTAAGAATTAGCTTTTTTTCTTTATATGGCAACATAGCAGGCTCTTGGTATAAAAGGTCTAGCTCCTGTTTGAACCAACTCAATAATATTGCTTGGCTTTGCCCAACAATAACAATTGACGCCATACCTAACGCTATTAAGCTAGCAGTAGGCGGCCACCACCACCGAAAGCTCAACATTGTTAAAGAAAAAGCCAATACGCCAATACTAAGCAGCATTGTCGTTAGCAATAAATGGCGAAAGCGTAACCACCAGGCTAAAAGCATTAGTATTATAATTGGCATACTAGCCATTAATGCGCCGAATTCTTGCCTTACTTCACGTATCAGCGCACCATCTCTAATGGCATCAAGCAAATGGGCATGTATCTCAACTCCTGGCATCAGCCCTTTAGATAACAATGATACATTATATAGATCCCCTAATCCTTGGGCGGTAATACCTATTATGACGGTACGGCCATTTAATAAGGAAGCAGGAACAGATCCCATTAGCACATCGACATAAGAAACTGTTGGGTAATGACCAGAAGGGCCTCGAAATGGAATTCTTACTGGCTGGGAAGGCAGCTTAATTGCTCTATCAGCGCTTACCGGCACCATTAGCTGAGGCCATTGTTGACCATCGCGCGACTTTATCAATTCGACAGTACGGGGCACACCATTTTTATCAATATCGATATTAATGTGGCCCGTAGCTTTTGCTGCCTGCAACAGTGGTAGTGTCGGGATTAGGACATCTCGCATACTATTCCCAGCCTGGTAATCAGTAAGAAGGCTTACAGGAAGATAGACGGCTCCATGCTCGCGCATTGATTCGGCTAACAATACATCTTCGCTGGGCAAGCGGCTCGGCTCAACCAACAAGATATCTAAAACAATATTTTCAACATTGTCATCTTGCAATTTCTGAATAAGTTGAGCATGTATATTACGGGGCCATGGCCAGCGCCCTAATGCCTGCAGGCTTGACTCATCAATTGCCACAATCAATATATCTGAAGAAGGAGGCTTTTCTCGCCAGGATAGCCAGGCATCGTAAAAGTAATTATCCGATAATAAAGGGGAAAAACTATGCAAAAAAAAAGCAATGGGTAACAGTAAGCTCCCCATTGCCCACCATGTGATAACAAAACGCTTATGTAATTTTCGAGAAAAAACTCTAGTGTTCAGCGTCATTCAATATTCCATTACCAATCACATTGGTTGTATTTTCCAGCTCGTCAAAACTCGAAATACGCCAATATATCTCGTCAAAAGGCAAACGATCGACTTTCAGAATTCCAGCTTTATGCGGTGTGTAATTTAACAGGACCGTATTAAAATAACGATCAGTAGCGAGCTGTAAGGTATAGCTTTTGTGAGGCCGATGATTCCACTCAAATAGCCATGCATTATCTTCTAAAGACAAATTTACCTGTTCACTATGATGATAAAAAATTTGAGTAGTGCTATAGCCTTCTATCCCTAGTTCATCTATTTCCGCAATACGCAGATGATAAAACCCCGGCGGAAGAGCTGTAAAATGCAGCTGTCCAATTTCAGTTCGCTCATCGCGTAAAATATTTAGAAAGCCTGGGTCGTTTGCTATTTGTGCCCGGTATCTTGCACCCGCCGTCGTTGACAATACATCTAATTTTATCTCACCAGATGCTAGCGAAGAGATATTGACATATTCCGGTGGTGGAAGAAGCGTGACAACTTGAACATTTCCCTCATTACCAATTCGCGCGCCTCTTCCCGCAGCAATAAAGGCCTGCTCAGATACCATATGATTTCCAGCTGCTACGTTCCCCTCATAAACTGAGGCTAACAACGCACTGGATTCATAGCGCGCCTGAAAGTGAGTTCCGCGGACTCCCAGCACACCATTGTAGGTCTCTATATTATAAGGGCGTTGCAGCATACGCTGAGTGGGCACATAGGATTCAACTTCTCCTTGTTCCAGGAACAGCGTAACCCCTTTTTCCCCCTCACGCTTCAGCGTAACGCGTGACATAGAGGGCACGACAATTCGTGCACCATCATTCATTTGTAATGTTAATGCAGTGTCTCTTCCTGTTAAGAGAGTAACTCCAGCTTCAATGGTTTGTCCTATTGTCAGGCGTGTTTCGGCACTGTTTTGAATAAACCAGGCATTTCCAGAAAGGTAGAGTACAGTTAAAGGAAATGAGTCAACCATGCCCACATCCAGTAAATATCCAGGTTGCAGATTGGTAGGTTCAGAAATCGTATTTAATTGTTGTAAAAATGACCATTCAGAAGGAGTACCATAGTAACGCTCAGCAATTCTCCATAGTGTATCTCCTAAAACAATGCGATGTCCGCCTTCAACAGAATCACTGGCATTAGCGGTTATGCTAGCCAGCAACATAGCACCTATAAATAAGTTAACGTAATGCTTCATTATTCTTACAAGCCTGTAGTGACGGAAAATTAAGGATTTTCTTATAGCACTGTCAGATAGGCTATTTTTTTCATTATGTCCCTGCGTGCACAAAACGTGATAAGCACTTTTTTTTACAACCATTCATCTGATCTATGACTATTTGCCTGCTATTTTTTAATTAATCAGTGTGTTTGATACCCAGCCTATTACTGGCAATCCTTCCTGTTGAAAATATATTTGGCTCCATCCATCCATACTCCCTAATACATAAACGGTCTCGCCTCTTGAAAGTGAGGCAATGCGCTCAAATTCAATACTGGCACCCGCTCGAATATTGACCTGGCTACCAGTCATCTGTTTTTCTTCCAGATGTTGCAAGCTTGCAGCAATATTCTCTTGAGCCAACGTATTACCACTTTGCGCTGCCATCACAAACCAGAAAACCGCCCAGGCATGGTTCCGCTCTACTCCATTGCCTTTAGCATAAAGTGCCCCAAGGCTATTTTGAGCAAAGGCATCATTTTGTTTAGCTGCACGCTCATACCATTCAAACGCGCGGGTGTAACTTTGCTCAACCCCTTGGCCATTTTCGTATAAACTTCCAATATTGTTTTGTGCAGGGACAAAACCCTGTTCAGCCGCCAGCTCAAACCATCGTGCTGCCTGCTCAGTCGATACCTCAACACCATGTCCTTCCAAATAGAGCAATCCCAGTTGAAACTGCGCTGAGGCGCTGCCTTCCTCTGCCGCTTTCTTGAACCAGCGTGCAGCTTGATCAGGCTCCCCATCTATTACTTCTAACAGATAAAGTTCACCCAGGCGCAACTGGGCATCTATCAAGCCGTTATCTGCAGAAAGGCGATACCATTTGAAAGCTTCGTTCGTATTTTGCCTGACGCCCTGGCCACGTTCGTACATCATCCCTAATGCAAACTGAGAATCAGCGTTTCCTCGCTCAGCGTCTGTTCGCCATTCATGAATGGCGGAGGCATAATTTGCACGATTATATTCATTGAGGCCGGTATCGTAATCCGCGTATACCAAGGCGCTGGTTCCCCACAGGATGAGAGTGAGCCAGGACATTATCCTCATACGTTGATTCCTCTGAAAAAGCCCGATAGACGTAGGCCTATCGGGCAAAAAAGGCAGCTTGCTATTTTCGTTCAATATTTATATTGCTGTCGCACACGCACCCTTGTGATATTTGAAGATGCATATACTGAATGATTCTTGTCATCTCGACATCTTTTGTTTCGATGGCCTTTTTTCATAATAAGCATGCTATTTCTTTATATAATTATTAGCTTCTAAACATCAATGCTTTAAATTATAAAACTTGCTTTTACTTAAAATGCTCGTTTAGTAAAACTCTTATCTAGTCAGGTGTTTGTGAAGCACTTTCTGCTTCTTGCGTCATACCATTTTGAGGCTGTGTACTCATACGCTTATGTGTTAGCACGCATAATACGCCAGTTTGAGTATGCTGGATCGCAAAGTTAGTATCGCAATAAAGAGCCATTGTGTTGAGTACACGGTTTTCAATTACCATAGGGGCTTGAACGTCCGCATCATTAATGGCCAATCTTGCTAAAAAAAGCCCTCCCTCTGGGCATTCGAGAGCTTGTCTATCAGTTGATGCAATACATATCGAACTTTGATCTATTTGCTTAACAGCGTCACGTCCGGGCTGTTCTGCTAATACTCCAATACTAAATACAGATAGTCCAACGGCTACGACTACAGCGATACTAAATGTCACGATATATCCTGCGTACTTCATATATTCCTTAACTCCTTAAATTTTTAATAGAGGCTAGGGTAAGTAGCCCCTATTCTTTAGTGAAACAACGCTACTCGCATGCTTGTGGTTAGCGTGTACGCTCGGTAATAGTTATTTCCACACGGCGATTCGGCCTTAGGCAATTCGTAACACTGGGAGTCGCTATCGCTCCTGGACACTCTACTATGGGCTCAGCTTCACCTCTGCCAGCCATCGTAATATTGCTGCTTTGGATACCTTGGCTGCTTAGATATTTACCGGCAGCCTCAGCGCGTGATTGTGATAAATCAACGTTATACTGCTCACTACCAAAGCGGTCCGTGTAACCAACCACTGACAGCTTTGGCGACTCATATTCACTGCGAGCTGCTTGAGCAATTATTTCTAAAGCGCGCTGACCTTCCAGTGACAGTTGGTCACTATCAAAATCAAACATAACATCACCTGAAAGCGTTAGCTTTTCCTGGCGCGGCTGCTGTTCGATTTCTTCTACCTTTATGGGCATTAGCAGCGATGGGCATTGCGCCTCTCGCCAACGCGTACTTTCCAACGCCATATCATCAGCGAAATGAACTTGATATTGGCAGGTGATGTAGTCGTTTCCATTGCCTGTATAAAGGTTAAAAACGTAGTTCCATTCCCGCACACCAAAGAAACCTTCAGTGAAATGAGGATTTCCGATTAGCTGACGCACCTGATCTTTTGTTTGTCCTTTAGTAATGCGAAGTACATCATCAGGATTCACAAACTGACCACCTGCATACCAGTTTTTATTCAAGGCAGGAAAGCCGTCTCCCTCATCACGCAACTCTGTCCGGTCGTTATTGGGTGGGCTAGCGCAGCCTGCCAAAGTAAGAACAGCCGTCATACTGGCGACCCCAAGGGCCGCCTTAATATTCATATTTGAATTAATCACGATCTTCTCCTTTACCAGTGCCAGCCAGCGCCAATACCTGCGCCGAAGTTGCTTTGCGAATCGCCCGTGACCTTGCCTTGGATAACCCAGCGGCCATTGTCAGAAAGCCTTGAAACACCGACTGAGACTGCAGACTCTCCACTATAGGTACCTGCACCTACACCTATCATGCTTTTACCGGGCATCCAGGCTTGCGGTACAGTTGAAGCTGCGATCGCGCTGGCAGAACCAGCATTGGCATTCCGTTCAACACTATCGATGCGGCCATGCACGTTGATAATCTCATTCTCAAAACGACGGCCAAGATCGTTCATTTGGCCTACATTGACCGCGTCGCTAGCATTTACACCCGGCGCGAGATTGGTGATCGTGGTTCCTTCCTCACCTCGCAGCGTGATCGTGCCGTAGTCGACGTTGCCATTTTCGTCCCGATCATAGTTCGCTGCACCACGCTGTACGGCATCAAGCTGGCGAACATTCACAGCATCGGTATCTTGAGTACCACCGGCCACATTGGTAATTTGACGCTCGTTACCAGCACTACCTACCGATACCGCGCCCTGTGTTGAGGCAACCTCTTCATTAGAGAAGCGCTCACGCTTGCCATTCATACCTTCGCGGTCAGCTACTGAATCAGCGCCCAATGCGACACTACCGTCTGCTTCAGCACGTGAGCCAGCACCAGAGGCAACACTACGTTCACCTTCGGCTACGCTACTCGGCCCCATAGCAATACTGTCAGTTCCCTGGGAACTCGCGGCAGGGCCATTACTATTGGCACGGAAGTATTTCGAGCCGCCTTGCTCAATATTGGTAATCTGGTTTTGCACATCCCAGAGTTGGCTACCGTTGACCGCATCCATGCTGTTCTCGGTGATATCTCCCGCTGCAACATTGGTAATCGTTGTGCCACCTTCGCCTTCTAGTGTGATTGTGGTGTAATCAACGCTACCGTCGTCGTTGCGGTCATACTTCACCGCACGGCTATCTAGATCAGCTAGATCGTTATTGATGTTGTTGATATCACCCTCAACCGTCGTGACACGGTTATCAAGATCACCAACCGCCTGGTTCGTGGCGTGCAGTTGACTGCCGTTTACCGCATCGGTGCTTGAAGCTGAAATGCGCCCGGCAGCCACATTGGTAATAGTGCGTTCTGCTCCTACACTGCCAACACTGACGGTTGCCACCGGATTAATGCCTGCGAACTGATAGGTTTGGCCTGCAATCTCGATAGATGCCGTGCCTACCGCTGCAGAAGTTTGTGCTCCGGCTCCGAGCGCTACGCTGCCTTGATGAGCAGCGACCGCTTCATAGCCCATCGCCAACGCCTGATCAGCGGTCGCGCTTGCTTCGTAACCAAGTGCCGTTGAGCCTAAGCCTTGAGCAAACGCATCACTTACGTCCAAGCCGCTATCGTTGGTACGAACATAGCGGATGCCACGCCCGTTGTTGGTGATGTATGCATTGCTGCTATCACCCACAATGTTAACGAAGTTACCCTGCAGGTTTTCGATCCATTGATTGGTGGCATAGAGCTGAGAACCATTGATGGCATCCTGGCTATCGTCAGACACTTCACCTGCGATCAGATTCGTGATCTTGGTATCGCTCATATTGATACCTCCACCACTGATCACAGGGCCATCGCCTACAGAGATACTGTTGCCGATGATAAGATCATCGTTCAACGCCAGTTCCAGTGTTGAGTTGCTGGTCAGTTTGGTGACGATATTGCGGTTACCATCTGCATCCGCTTCGCCAACGATATCCAGACGATCACCCAAGCGGCGCTCGGAGTCAGTGCCCTCGTCAGCACCGAAGGTCAGCGGCGTATCAGCCAAGCCACCCACGGAGTTATCGACGTACTGTTTGTTGGTGATGTGGTTCCCATCGGTGATATCGCCCTCGTAGGTGACGTTGCCCCCGTTGTTCACGACGAAGTTGTCACCCAGGCGGGTCTCGCCCGTGACCGTCAGGTTGTTGGTGGTCGTGCCGCCTTCATTGATCGTGGTATTACCCGCCACCGTCAATTCTTCGGTCACGTTTACCGTGGTCGATTCCACGCTTTCCAGGTCGGTCAGGTTGCGGGACAACTGGATTTCGAGTTCGTCATCGTCGTTCATGACCGTGCGCAGGTTCTCGGCAGAGGCTGCACCTTCTGTCATGTCGGTCATGCCGCCGACCACGTTCAGCTGTTCGCCCAGGTCCTTATGGATCACCTGGCCGTCATTACCGGCGAAGTTCATACCCTGTGCGATCAGGTCGTCACCCGCCCCATCGACGTAGTCTTTATTGACGATGTGGTTGCCGTCGGTGATAGCGCCTTCGTAGGTGACGTTGCCGTCATTGTTCACGAAGAAGTTGTCACCCAGGCGGGTCTCGCCCGTCACCGTCAGGTTATTGGTGGTCGTGCCGCCTTCATTGATGGTGCTATTACCCGCCACCGTCAGTTCTTCGGTCACGTTCACCGTGGTCGATTCCACACTTTCCAGATCGGTCAGGTTGCGGGA
The DNA here is from genome assembly GCF_017983445.1 of Halomonas sp. Lineage (GTDB taxonomy): Bacteria > Pseudomonadota > Gammaproteobacteria > Pseudomonadales > Halomonadaceae > Vreelandella. The sequence continues at coordinate 144,209 of NZ_JAGOBJ010000001.1, read as the reverse complement.
CAGCTGGAGTTCGAGCTCGCCATCGTCGTTCATGACCGTGCGCAGGTTTTCGGCAGACGCTGCGTCTTCTGTCATGTCGGTCATGCCACCGACCACGTTCAGCTGTTCACCCAGGTCCTTATGGATCACCTGGCCGTCGTTACCGGCGAAATTCATACCCTGTGCGATCAGGTCGTCACCCGCCCCATCGACGTAGTCTTTATTGACGATGTGGTTGCCGTCGGTGATAGCGCCTTCGTAGGTGACGTTGCCGTCATTGTTCACGAAGAAGTTGTCACCCAGGCGGGTCTCGCCCGTCACCGTCAGGTTATTGGTGGTGGTACCGGCGTCGTTGATGGTGGTGTTACCCGCCACCGTCAATTCTTCGGTCACGTTCACCGTGGTCGATTCCACACTTTCCAGGTCGGTCAGGTTGCGGGACAACTGGATTTCGAGTTCGTCATCGTCGTTCATGACCGTGCGCAGGTTCTCGGCAGACGCTGCACCTTCTGTCATGTCAGTCATGCCGCCGACCACGTTCAGCTGTTCGCCCAGGTCCTTATGGATCACCTGGCCGTCATTACCGGCGAAGTTCATACCTTGTGCGATCAGGTCGTCACCCGCCCCATCGACGTAGTCTTTATTGACGATATGGTTCCCATCGGTGATAGCGCCTTCGTAGGTGACGTTGCCGTCATTGTTCACGACAAAGTTGTCACCCAGACGGGTTTCGCCCGTCACCGTCAGGTTATTGGTGGTAACGCTGTCGCCATCCATGAACGTATCACCAACGGTGATGCTATTATTGATGGTAAGGTCATCGTTCAGTGCCAGTGTCAGCGTTTCCTCATCGGTCAGCGTGGTGATGATATTGCTGTTACCTTCAGTATCCTCTTCTCCAACGATATCCAGACGCTGGCCCAGGCGGCGCTCGGAGTCAGGGCCTTGATTGGCTCCAAACGTCAGCGGAGTATTCGCAACTTCATTAACCGCTTTCAACTGGCTAACGTTGACCGCATCGGTATCTAATGCCCCCGCCGCGACATTGGTGATACGGCGCTCGTTACCGGAAGAGCCCACCGAAACTTCGCTTGTCGCTGTCGGGGCGGCTACGGCAATCGGATTGCCATCGGCATCTAATGGCTGATAAGCGGTCGTGCTTGTAGTGCCGTTGGCTATAGAGCCCGCTCCAAGTGCAACAGAGTTAGCCACACTGGCATTGGCACCTGCTCCAATAGCCACCGAATTTGTGCCAGTTGAATTTGCGCCAGTAGTAGCAGTGTTACCAGAGCCAATGGCGATGGCGTTTTCACCGGCTGATCTTGAGTTAATACCTACTGCAACAGAACCTGAATTCGAAGCAGTAGAAACCGCACCAATTGCTAGTGCACCTTGCCCTTCAGCGTTAGAGTTAACACCTAATGCGACTGACGCAGCACCCGTAGCTGATGACATCATCCCAATGGAACTTGAGAAATTCCCAGACGCAACTGACGCTACCCCGAATGCTGAGGAACCAGCGCCAGAAGCAGTTGTTGATATATACTGCGTAGGAATAATTGTTCCACCAGTAATAGCAGTGTACTGATCCGCTTGTTCTGTATTATTTGCAATTTTATCAATATCATCCCCACCAACTGCTGTTGATGAGTTACCAGAGGCAACGACGTTTGCACCCAGTGCAACTGACTGGTCTCCAGTTGCTTGGCTTGATGCGCCAATGGCTATACTTTCAGCATTGGTAGCGTCTGCATTAGCGGTTGTGGCTGAGTCACCTATCGCAATAGAACCTGTACCGACTGCCTGGGCCCGAGACCCAACCGCAGTGGCAAGAAATCCATCTGATTTGGCATTGTAGCCAATGGCAACAGCACCCTCGAACACGCCCTCAGTGTTCGCGCCATCAGTCTGTGCACCATTACCAATGGCTATGGTATTTCGGCCACTCGCCAAACTGTCGCCAACCGCAATACTATCGATACCCGCAGCATTACTGCTGTAACCCAGCGCAGTGCTACGTAGCGCTGAGGCTGACGCATCAACACCGGCCGCAAGTGATGTAAGTCCTGTAGCCCCGTCATTGGCATAGTTACCACGCGGGGTGTCTCCATCATTGACGCTGTAGTAATGAGTTTCTATGCCATCGACGTACTGTTTGTTAACAACAGAGTTATCGTTAGTGATAGGGCCTGTGTAAGTCGCCTCATTGTTTACCACCGAGAAGCTATCACCCAGATAAGTATCACCCCCTACACTCAGGTCTTCGTTTACAGTGACGCTATTGGTAGTAACGCTGTCACCGTCAATGAACGTATTGCCAATGGTGATGCTATTACCGATGGTAAGGTCGTCGTTCAGTGCCAGTGCCAGCGTTTCCTCACCGGTCAGCGTGGTGATGATATTGCTGTTACCGTCAGCATCCTCTTCTCCAACGATATCCAGGCGCTGGCCCAGACGGCGTTCGGAGTCAGGGCCTTGATTGGCTCCAAACGTTAGCGGCGTGTCGGCAAGATCATTGAGCTGCCCCAGATTGACCGCATGATCATCTGCTGTGCCATCCGCCAATCCTACAATCTGGGTATCGTTCATATCGATACCGCCGCCGTTGATCACCGGGCCGCCGTTATTGATGGTGATACTGTCCAGGTCGGCCAAGTTGCGCGCCATTAGCAGATTTAACTGATTGCCATCGCTACTGACGCGCATATTTGCACCAGTAGCTGCATCGCCTGCATCCAGCTCACCGGAGATGGTCAGCGGCGCAGTATCGCTCAAGGCTTTGGTGATAGTGCCACCGGTATTGCCGGCAAAGCTTAAGCCATCTGCCTGAGTAGCCAACTCGTTACCGTTATAAGTGGCGTTGCCACCATCAACAACAAAGGTAGAGCCGCCAATCGTCAAGCTATCAGAGGTAACGTTGTCACCATTAATAACGGTATCACCAACCGTAACGCTATTACCGACCTCTACGTTATTAGCCAGATTGAATGTCAGATTGGACCCACTACGGCTAATCGCAATGTTGTCATCGGTATTATTGAAATCGACCGAACCATTCGGCGCAATGTTCTGCGATGCGGCTCCATTGGCGCTTACATTCCAACCTTGAGCGGCGTACTGAATCGCGTCTTGCACGTTTGTGTAGTTGTTACCACGCACAGATAGGTTGGCCGAAACCGTATGGTTATTGGCATTATAGGTAGAGGTACCGCCAAGGGAATTTGCAACACTTTGACCTGCAGTATCCAGATTATTGCCTAGCGATGTGACGGCTTGGTTAGTGCGGAATAGCTGACTGCCATTGATGGCATCAGTACTTATATCGCTCACACGTCCGGCTGCAACGTTTGTAATCGTACGCTTGTCACCTTCCAAGGTCCCTACGCTGACGGTTGCGATAGGAGTGGTGCCAGCATACGTGTACGGAACTCGATCAATTGTTGCGCCCGTTGTGTTAAAGGCTGCTTCAGTTCTTGCCCCATCGCCCAATGCTACAGAGCGTGTATGGACCGCTTCTGCGCCACGGCCAAAAGCAGAAGAGTCTACGGCGGTAGCGCGAGCACCAGGGCCTACAGCCAATGAATCGATAGCTGCCGCTTGCGCATTTTGACCAAACGCTGATGCGTTTTGCGCCTCCGCTCGTGAATTAAAACCAAATGTCGACGCGTTTAGAGCATTCGCCTGCGAATTTACACCGACCGCCAATGCATTGTTGGCAGAAGCTACGGCTCTATCACCTACGGCAATAGCAGACTCAGCTTCGGCTCGGGTCAGCACACCCAACGCCAAAGCGTTGCGATCGTTGGCAACCGAGCGATCGCCAATCGCGATGCTGCCACGATTACGAGCAGCTTCTTCAGTCGTTAAAGGCTCAAATCCAGAAATCGCACCGGTTCCCATGGCAATACCGTGGGCGGCCAAACCTTCTGCGTTGGTACCGCTGGCAATCGCACTGGTGCCGCTTGCATTAGCATTGGTACCACTCGCCTGAGCATTGGTACCGCTAGCGTTAGCACTAGTGCCTCTCGCCTGGGAGCTCACGCCACTAGTTGTGGCATTGGTGCCGAATGCTTGCGAGTCGACTGCTAGGGCCTCCGCACCAAAGCCATGAGCTACCGCACTGTCTGCGGCAGCTAATGCATTCTCGCCGATAGCCATTCCATTATCGGCAGTGGCTTCAGCATCGGTACCCATCACAATAGCGTTATTAACCGTTCCGCCAGATTGAGGATCAGCCTGGGCATCTGTTCCTATGACAATCGAATTTTGTCCTTGACTGATGGCCTGCTGCCCTATCGCAACTCCCCCTTGGCCGTAGGCGACAGTACCATTACTTCCTAACGCAGTTGAATTTACTGCTTTAGCATTAACATTATGGCCAATAGCGATACCGCTACTGGCACCTGAGTCGACCACGGCAATATGACCTATAGCGAGTGCTGAGGCTCCTCCAGAAACGGCAGCGGGCCCAATAGCCATAGAGTTAGCTCCGCTAGCACCATCATTTTGCCTGTTTGCATCAACAGTGGTGTTAGCATGGAAGTACCTAATGCCATTGTCTGAAATTGCTTCGTTCAACTGGCCAACATTCACTGCGTCCGTATCAGCTTGACCTTGTCCTACATTTGAGATCCGGCGGTTATCGCCCGCCCCTTGATAACGAACGACATCTGCAGGTAGCGCAGCAGAATCAATTTGTCCATTAGCAGCACCTCTAATAGCGTCAGCAACACTACTGTATTCTATGTCGTCGATTGTAATAGTGCTGAACGTACCCGTATCCGGGTTGAAAACGACGCCTCCTCCTATAAGCGGCGTTATGGAGCGCTGGGAGCTTTGAAGCTGTCCTACGTTGACTGCATCGTATCGCAGAGAGCCATCCGCGACGTTAACTATGCGGCGCTGGAATTCTCCTCCAGGCGCCGAGCTTCCCACTGACACCACCGAAACAGGGACAGGTTCACCGGTTAAGTAGCCTCTACCACTTGCATCAACACCTAATGCCTGCGAATTACGCCCCAGTGCAATATTGCTTCCCTCAGCCACTGCCAGAGCGCCTAATGCAACACCATTGACTCCTGCGCTTGCATCCTTGCCTAGAGCCAGTGTCTCATCGCCCTCAGCCTGAGCACCGCTACCCAATGCTACCGAGTTAGTACCAGCCCCCGAGTTATCACCAATAGCAATAGATTGCGCGCGATTTCCAGCTCCATTATTAGCCTGGGCACCAATAGAAATATTGTGATCACCGACCAAGCCTCGTCCAGCTTCGGTACCAAATGCGAGATTATTATCACCGATTACATTTTGACCAGCTCCGTATCCAATTGCGGTAGTCTGGTTGCCGGTCACCCCAGTACCAGCATTAGTACCAACTGCAATATGGTCAGTGCGATCTCTAGCTGTGGTGCCTTCGGTACCAACACCAGCCCCACTGCCTAATGCAATCCCACGTTCGGTACCTGCATAGGCACCTGTACCTGCCGCTAGCGCGTTGTCTGCTGCTGCTTCAGCCTCATAGCCAGCAGCAAGGCTACCGACACCAGACGCTATAGAGCTAGAACCCAAAGCCATTGCATTGCCAGCACTGGCCAGGGAGTCGAAACCAATCGCGTTGGCGCCAGCACTAAAGCCATTATCCTGAGTTCCAGTGACTTGCGCGCCATCGCCTAGCGCTATAGTGCTGTTACCTTGCGCTTCGCTACCACGGCCGATGGCAATAGCCCCTTGCCCCCCCTCGTTTTCGCCACCGGCTTTGGCACCTTGTCCCATCGCAATAGCGCTTTCGCCAAATTCAGTGGTCGTTGCCTCAGGGCCAATCGCAATAGAGTCCAATCCCTCTGCACTTGAATCAGGTAAAACGGAATTTGCGCGGAAATATCTTATGCCTCCACCGAGACCTTCCTCGACAAAATAGGTAAAAACCTGTCCACCGGTTACAGCGTCCCGGCTACCCTCTCCGATTAAACCAGTTCCAAGATTAGTGATAGTGCTACCGCCTGCATCAATGCCTTCTGACGTTACACTTGGTCCACCAGTAATAGTCAAACCGTCGCTACCGAAAGCAGCACTACCCGCCGTAATACGGTCGACATTGATTTCGTCGGCTAAACTAAAGGTAAGGTTAGTACCTGTGCGACTAACATTGATATTGCTGTCGCCGCTGAAGTCAACGGAGTCACCTGGCGCAACGTTTTCAGAGCTACCGCCGCCAGCACTAATATTCCAACCTGCATTAGCCGCGTTACTCACCGCATTCAACTGGCCTAAATTAACGGCGTGATCGTTAGCAGTGGCATTCGCCAAACCGGTGATCTGGCTATTACTCATGACTAAGCCACCAGTTAACGTGGTGGCTCCAGTGACCTGCAAAGCACTGAGAATTGCTGTGCTACTGACGGTTAGTTCGTTAGTAGAAACATTATTGAACGTAACATCATCTTCGGTCGAAATTGTGTAAGCAGTGGGGTTGGTTGCGTTATCGGGAGTAACAAGAATGTTACTACCTGCCAAGACGCTAGTTTGAGCATATGCAGCGCCGCCTGTCAGTATCATGGCCAGTGTCAATGGCAAGAGACGAAAAGCTTTTCGGACTATATGACAAGAAATCGGAACTAACGCTGCCCCACCTACGACACCAGAGGAGCCGGTTGCTTTTTGGCTGGCGCGAGCCATTTCGGATGCCACCACCAAGCGTCCAAGGGAGCTATTCCAGATCAAGCGAAATACTTTATTCATTGTATATCCTTCCACTTATCATTTAGTCGAAACGCTTTACACATCCTTCACGCTCACTTGCGGTACAGCACCCAAGCTCTGAGCAGCGTCAAGATGAGTGAGGCAAAAAGAGCTATCACTGGAGAAGGCAGGCGACCGGCTCCCATATACTTCTTGCCACTCCCTAGAGGTGGCATTAACCAATCTTTTTTTAGGTATAAGCATTGGTCGAGGCATTCTCGTTCTTTCGTGCCACGCATCTCAACATTAGTTAACAATTGTTAACGCTTGCTGCCATAATTTATGTACTGAGATAAAATCAAACCAACTACTGCTTGAATCAATTAATCGATTTTTAAGCGATAGAACTTATAGATTTCACTGAAAAATAATTAATTAAACTTTTGTTTTTCAAAATATGGTGAAGCATTCAGAAAAATAAAATTGAGACTATTCAAGGGGAAGTTATGCGGATAGCAATTGTGGAGGACGAAAAAGTAATATTCGAACGCATGCGAAAAGCGCTCTATGAAGGGTTCATAAATAGAGGGATACAATCAAACATATCGGCATTTGAGACCAGCGCGGCATTTATTCATACCGTGAGTCGTGAAACGTTTGATTTAGTGCTTCTGGATTGGCATCTACCTGATGGTACAGGCATCGACTTACTAGATTGGATGAAGAGGTATCTTAAGATTTTACCGGCAGTCGTAATTGTGACTCACCGTCAGGAAGAGGTTGATGTTATTCAAGCGTTGGACGCAGGTGCCGACGACTTCATTAGCAAGCCCTTTCGACCACGTGAATTAGCAGCTCGTGCCTATGCAGCCTCGCGCCGAAAAACTACTTACACAACAAATCAAGCCCATCAGTTGGAGTTCGGCTGTATAAAACTTAATACTCAGAAAGAAACAGCATGTATCAGTGGTCAGAATATTACACTCACACATCAAGAGTTTCGTCTTGCTTATCTTCTGTTAAATCGTCTTGATAGCCCTCTTTCTCGTGCCTATTTATACAAATATGTGTGGGGGCGCGACAACGACCTTAATACACGAACGCTTGACGTCCATATTCATCGGATAAGAAAAAAACTATTGCTTACTGCTGAACACGGCTGGAATCTAGTATCTGTTTATGGCTACGGCTACCGATTAAGATCAATTGAAGAAAACAGCAAAACATTGAATTAATAATCACTTATAGTCTAGTGATAAGCGAAATAACAAGGCGCTTGTATGGCCTGCGCGATATGAATGTAAACTTCCGTGCCTACCAAAACGACGAAGCCACCACGTTAGAAGTGGTGGCTATCGATTTAGTGCCAGGTTAATGGGCTATGTCAGGCGGGAAACGTGATACCCAGACGGCGGCCTACTTCTTCGTAGGCTTCGATCACACCGCCCAAACCTTGACGGAAACGGTCTTTGTCGAGCTTCTCGCGAGTATTGGCATCCCACAGGCGGCAGCCGTCCGGAGAGAACTCATCGCCCAGTACTACTTCGCCTTTGAACACGCCGAATTCAAGCTTGTAGTCCACTAGCAGCATATCGCCCTCATGAAACAACTGCTTTAGCACATGGTTAACCTTGAAAGTCAGCGTTTTCATCTTGGCCAGCTGTTCAGGCGTTGCCCAGCCAAAGGTTTCGGCCAGCGACTCGTTGATCATCGGGTCGCCTTTGTCGTCGTTCTTCAAGAACAACTCAAAGGTAGGTGGCGTAAGCGCGATGCCTTCTTCAATGCCCAGACGTTTTACCAGTCCACCTGCGGCGATGTTGCGGACCACGCACTCGACCGGAATCATCTGCATTTTTTTAACAAGGCTCTCGTTGGGTGAGAGCTGTTTTTCAAAATGCGTAGGGATACCGGCCTCTTGCAAGCGCTCCATGATAAACGCATTGAAGATGTTGTTGACCATCCCTTTACGGGCCAAGGCTTCTTTCTTCTTACCATCGAAAGCGCTGGTGTCATCACGAAACTGCAGCACCAGCAGGTCCGGATCATCGGTGATATATACAGATTTTGCCTTACCGGCATAAAGTTCTTGGCGCTTTTCCATGACAGCTCCGAAAGGGATCAAATAAACAGATTAACGTAAATAGCCAGCAACACGTTCTAACAGCTCACGCTGGTCTTCAGGATTGAACCCGCGCTCACTGGCATTGACCGCACGCAGCATGGTCTGGTTACCATCGGGCTGCAGAACAAGGCGTATCTCTTGAGACATCCGGCGTACATCGGCGCTTAAAACGATCTGCAGCGGGTTACGATCGCGCTCGGTAGCCGTCATGTACTCGACCAGGAACTCATAGTTTTCAGGATTGGTAGCCAGCAGGTTGCGTTGGCCTTCCTGAGTAAAGTCTAGGGCCAGATAGTGATTAAGCTCAGCCCATACGCGATCCACCGGCTGAGGGATGACGACTTCCCATTCATCGCCTTCCTGACGAATCTGTAACGTTTGCTGGTGGTTTAAGCGCTGCGCGTTCCAAGAGGAAGCCACACTCTGCGATGCACTGCGCGCGCCCAAAAACTCTTCTAGAGCATCCAGGCAGCTCGTCATGGTCTGTCCACCACGCTCACAGCGCACTTCACTACTGCCAGAACGCATAGCACTTTGCAGACGCAGCTCCGCCTGTGACGTTACAATCACGCCTTGCGAAACATCACTTTGCTGTACGCCAAGCTGACGACTCCGGGCAAAGCCTTCCAACTGCGGCCATACGGCTCCGGTGTCAGCAGCCACTACCAGCCAGCTTTGGTTACCCGCCTGGCGCCGTTCGACATATTCAGGCTCCAAGCCACTGCCAATGGTCAGCGACTGAGGCGGACGTATTTCTGCGGCCTCATCAACGCGTGCGCCCTGCATGGCCGCTTGAGGAACCGGCAACGCATCCTGATAGCGCTGAGCATTGCGAGTCTCTGGCAACACTAAGGGAGGTGCCGGAGCAGCTTTAGTGTAGTCCAGGTTGCGGTCGTGGTAATAACCTTCACGCGCACACCCGGCGAGAGTGACAGCCGTTACGAGTGCAAGCGGTATCCATTTAAGCGCACGTTTTTCAAGCACAGAGCTCATCAAGCCACCTTAACAGTCAACAGAGCGACCACCCGGCACACCATTGGATATGCCGAGTAGCCATAGTATCGCGCCGGATGTGATAAAAGAGCATTACTCCTCGATCACGCCCGCCAGTTGCATCGCCTCACTCACAGTGGCGTGGTACTTCTCAGAGAGCCACGTCAACGGCAAACGAATTCCCGCATCCATATACCCCATGCGATTGAGCGCCCATTTTACCGGGATAGGGTTCGACTCAATGCCCAGATTGGTATGCAGAGGCATCAAGCGGGTATTGATTTGGTGAGCTTTATCCGCATCGCCTGCAACAGCCGCCGCACACAAATCATGCATCGCTTTGGGAGCCACGTTTGCCGTCACTGAAATATCGCCATGCCCGCCCATCAGCATAAAATCACACGCGGTCGCATCGTCGCCGGAGTACAGCATAAAGTCGCTGCCCTTCAAGCGAGAGATTAGATCTTCTGCACGCTCAAGGTTCCCGGTGGCGTCTTTCAAGCCAATAATATTGTCGACGGCTGCCAGGCGCACTACTGTCTCGTTATACAAGTCAGAGCAGGTACGGCCCGGTACGTTGTACATGATGACAGGCAGTTTGCTGCCTTCGGCGACGGCTTTAAAGTGCTGGTACAAGCCTTCCTGAGTCGGCTTATTGTAGTAAGGGCATACGGATAAGCAGTAGTCAGCCCCTACTTCACTGGCGTAGCGGGCAAGTTCGACCGCCTCAGAGGTAGCATTGGCGCCTGTACCGGCAATCACCGGAATACGCCCATTCACCTCTTCCACGACGCTGCGGATCACATCAAAGTGTTCAGCAAATGACATTGTCGTAGGTTCGCCCGTGGTACCCGCAGCAACGATGCCGTCGGTTCCATTCTCAAGGTGGAAATTTACCAGACGACGAAGCGCCTCCCAGTCGATGTCGCCATTGACTTTCATCGGCGTCGCCAGGGCGACGATGCTGCCTGTGATCATCCGTTTATTCCTCACCTGCAAAGTTATGAAATCAAGCCCAATATGAACAACAAGACAAAGAGCCGAATGCTGTCTTGAGCATCATGACGGCCGCCCTTTTGGGCCTACAGGGGTAAATGGTACTCAGGCGACTCGACCCTGTACAGCGCAAACCGTAGTGAGTTTGCATGAGATGCCCCTCTCATCTTTGACATGCCAGCTCAGGTTGCGTGTAATCAGCTTGATAAGTGACCAATGATGAGGAGTCTGCATGAGCATTGAATTAGGCCAATCTGTTCCTGATTTTTCTGCCAGCGCCACCGGCGATACAACGGTGACACTATCGGAACTGCGCGGTAAGCAGGTCGTTATTTATTTCTACCCAAAAGCCAGTACACCTGGCTGCACGACCGAGGGCGGCGACTTCCGGGATAATAAAAATGCGTTTGATGCCGCCAATACCGTTATTTTAGGCGTCTCGCGCGATGGCCTGCGCGCACAGGAAAACTTCAAGGCAAAGCAGGATTTTAACTTTGCACTGATTTCCGATAAAGACGAAACGCTCTGCACCCTGTTTGACGTGATCAAACTGAAAAAAATGTATGGCAAAGAACACCTAGGCATCGAGCGCAGTACCTTTCTGATTGATGCAGACGGCAATATTGCCAACCAATGGCGTGGCGTTAAAGTGCCGGGGCATGTCGCAGAAGTATTGGCAGCCGCGCAGTCACTGAACGCCAGCCGCTAATAAAAACGCCCGCCCGGTTTTATACCCGGGTGGGCGCAAGCGAATTCTTAAAGCAATTTATGCGGCTGAAAAACGGCACTGTATCTTTTGGCCGATGAAAGCTTTTAGCCGAAAAAACAGTCGCGCGGGTGCTTAAGGGTCCACATGAATAATGCGGTCCGCATGTTCCTGCTGATGAATACCGCGCGGCCAGGCATAAATCAGTGCTTTTAAAAGCGTCGCCAGTGGAATGGCGAAAAACACTCCCCAAAAACCCCAGATACCACCAAAGAAAAGCACGGCGACAATAATTGAGACGGGATGAATGTTATTGGTCTCAGAGAAAAGCACCGGCGATAGAACGTTGCCATCCAAGGCTTGAATGACGCCATACGCAATCAGCACGTATACAAACTGATCACTCAACCCAAAATAAAAACCGGCGACCGCCGCGACTGGTAGCGTTGCCACCGCCGCCCCGATAAAAGGCACCAGTACCGAAAATCCGACTAAAACGGCCAGCAGCGCCGTATAAGGCAGACCAAAAAAGGCAAAGGTAAAAAACGTTACCGTACCTACGATCATGATCTCAATGAATTTACCGCGAATATAGTTTGCGATCTGATGATCCATCTCTCTCCAGATACGGGTTAATAAAGCACGTTTTTGCGGTAACAAAGAAAGCGTAAACCCCACCAGCACCTCGCGGTCTTTAAGCATAAAGAAGACCAGAATAGGCACCAGCACCAGATAAATGATCAACGACATGACGTTGCCCAATGAGGACAGCGAAAGCGTCAAAGCGCGCTGACCCAATTGACTGATCTCGCGACTCGCCACCCCTATCCAGCTCTGCATTTGATCCGGGGTGATCAAGTTGGGATAACGCGCCTGCATTTCATCAAGCCATACCTGGCCGCTTGCGAACATCCGCGGCGTTTCCTGAACAAGCCCCACCAGCTGGTTCCAGATGAGGGGCATCAAGATAAACGCAAGCGTCAATAAGACACTCACAAAAGCAAGAAAGATAGTAATAACAGCCAATAAATGTGGCACGCCCCGCCGGGTTAACGCACTCACCACGCCCTGCAACAGAAAAGCCACGATCAGTGCGGTAAAGAAGGGCGCCAGCATACGCCCAAACCAAATAATGGCGGCAAAACCAGCGATCAATATCAGTAATAAAACGAGTGCTTCTTCATCAGAAAAATAGCGCTCAATCCAGCTTTTAAAAATGGTACGCATGGTCATTAGCAGGCATCTCCCGCTTTGCGTATCCAGAAAAAGTACGTTTCCTGGTGCTGCTCTTGTGCTTCCATGGTATGGCCACTCTGATCAGTAAAGGAGGTCATATCGCGCCAAGAACCTGCATCAGAGGCGCGAACTTCCAACACTTGCCCAGCAAGCATCCCGGCTAGCGCCTGCTTTGTTTTGAGCAACGGTAACGGGCAATGCAGCCCACACGCATCAAGCACCAAGTCTGGTTGAAAACGCGTTAATGGTTCAGACATACCAACTCCTCAAAATGCCTGCATGATCACGGCATTGTTGCATAAACTGTTTACTTTGCGATGATCATTGGACATTTGATTTAACGGCACTTCACTGCACCATTCAATGTCAAAGGATTAATCGCTGCGCTTTATTATAATGAACGAGGATGCCATGTCGCACCTACGAAACACTTACCCACGCTGGCTTGGCATACTTGCTGTTGTTTGCAGCATTAGCGTATCGAGCCCGCCAAGCTATGCCATTAATGACTATCACCTACCAACACTTAGCGGTGTCGCGTCATCGGCCAGCAGTGAAGAGTTTCGCCTGGGGCGGGCATGGCTGCGTCAGTTCCGCGCCCAGGCACCGCAATGGCAAGACCCGATCGTCAATGATTACTTAGATAGCCTGGTGGCACGCCTCGTGCCCTATAGTCAATTAGGCAGCTTACAGACCACAACGGTGATGGTCGATAACCGGTCGCTCAATGCATTTGCGGTACCCGGCGGCGTGATCGGCATCAATTCGGGGCTTTTTGCCTTCGCGGAAGATGAAGGTGCTTTCGTTTCGGTGATCGCCCACGAATTAGGCCATTTATCACAACGCCATTATGCGCGAGGAAGCGCCAGGGCTGAGCAAACGCAGCTACCTGCCATGGCCGCTATGCTGGCCGGCATGCTGGTGGCGGCAAGTGGCGGTGGCGAAGCTGGCATGGCGGCCGCCATGGGCTCTCAGGCAGCGCTGATTCAAGACCAGCTCGCCTACTCCCGGCGCTATGAGCAAGAAGCCGACCATATCGGTTTACAGGCGATGGCAGATGCCGGTTATGACCCCGAAGCAATGGTGCGCATGTTTTCTGCGATGCAAAGAATGGCACGCTTACAGGGCGGCACGCCGCCAGAATTTCTGCTCACCCACCCCGTGTCCGACAGCCGTTTAAGCGATGCTCAGGCACGTGCCTCGCAGTTGAGCGTCGCCAGTGCTTATACCAGCGATACGCTTTACGACATGATGCGCGCGCGCGCCCTGCTGAGTATTTACATTAACTCACCACACCAGGCAACCTCGCATCTTGCCCAGGAAGGTGCCGAAGAGCCTGCAAGGCGCTATTTGGAAGCATTGATCAAGGCACGTAACGGGCAAACCGATAACGCCCTACAAACACTTGACCAGCTGGCTAACGAGCTGCCCGACTACGCCATGCTGCCCGCGTCTGCCGCGAGCATCGCACTTGAGGCCCAGCGCTACGATGAGGCAATTACGCGCAGCCAGCGCTTATTGAGAATAATGCCCGCCTACCTCCCCGCTCAATTAACCCTGGCCGAAGCCCAGTTACAGCGCGATCCCGAAGCGGCTTACCAGCTACTCAACAATATCACCGCGCGGCATCCTGACAACCCGCAAGGGTTTAATCTGCTTGCCGAGGCGGCAGGACGGAGTGGGCATGGTAGCTGGGGGCATTTAGCGCGCGCCGAGCAGTTACAGCTGACCGGGCGAGTTGATCAAGGCATACGCCAGCTGTCGATTGCCAGAGATGCTGCGGAACGTGAAAACAACCAACAGGCACTTGCTCGCATTGAGCAGCGCCGCGAAGCTTTCATTGAGTATCGCGAGGCGTTGGAAGATTTCTAAGATAGCGCCTACGTTAATGCCTCATGCTAACCAAAGCGTCCGCCTGCATAGGCAGCCGGACGCTTTTTTTAATAGCGCAATGCTAGGTCAGCCTGATCAGGCGTTGAAATTGAGCATCCGCTCTAAGGGCTTAAGTGCGCGTTGGCGCAGTGACGCATCAACATGAATTTCTCCACTGCCGTGGCGCAGCGCCTTTGCCAGGTTATCCAGTTCATTCATCGCCATCCATGGGCAGTGGGCGCAGCTGCGGCAAGTCGCGCCGTTACCTGCCGTGGGCGCCTCGAACAAGACCTTGTCGGGAACAGCCTGCTGCATCTTGAAAAAGATGCCCCGATCAGTGGCTACAATAAGCTTATTGTTGGGTAACGTTTGCGCAGCTTTAATCAATTGAGACGTCGACCCGGTAACGTCGGCCATGTTGACGACCGAGTCAGGTGATTCGGGGTGAACCAACACGGCTGCATCTGGATAAAGACGCTTTAAGTCCTCGATACCCTTTGCCTTGAACTCTTCATGCACGATGCAGGCGCCATCCCACATCAGCATATCAGCACCGGTTTTTTTCTGAATATAGCCGCCCAAGTGCTTGTCAGGCGCCCAAAGGATTTTTTCACCCTTGGCCTGCAGATGCTCAATGACCTCAACGGCAATGGATGAAGTCACCACCCAGTCAGCGCGCGCTTTTACCGCCGCCGACGTGTTGGCATACACCACCACAGTTCGGTCGGGGTTGGCATCGCAAAAAGCGCTGAACTCATCTACCGGGCAACCAATATCCAGTGAACAGGTTGCGTCAAGCGTGGGCATGAGTACGTGTTTTTCAGGCGAAAGAATTTTGGCTGTCTCGCCCATAAAGCGCACGCCAGCAACGACCAGTGTAGTGGCGTCATGCCGGGCGCCGAAGCGCGCCATTTCCAGGGAGTCTGCCACACAGCCGCCCGTTTCTTCGGCTAGCTGCTGAATAGCATCATCGGTGTAGTAATGCGCGACAAGTACCGCATTATGTGCTTGCAGCAACTGCTTTATTTCAGCAACACGCGCTTGGTCTTCTGCGGGGATACGAGTAGGGCAATACGGGCTTGGGAGCGGAGCATCGAGCTCAGCTTGAGAAGTCATAATAGTCATCGTGTCTACCACTGTGACAAACAGGGAATCCCCCTGTTAAACACCAGGCGCGGCATGTGTAATCCACACATTCCGCTCGCGATTGCAAAAGGCCGCTGCGTCTTTCGCGGTGGCCTGCTGCGCTACCAACTACTGTGTCTATCTATTTCTGTGTCTAACTGATTTTTACCGCCAATAAGGGCGGCCTCTAAATATAGCGTATCGTTTAACGACTTTCGATCACCACTAGGGATCAAGGCACGCTTTCGCTGTATTAAGCCGCACCTGAGAAATGGCGTAGCGGCTAAAATAGACGCATAGCAAAACGCCCCTGGCAGCAAGCTACCAGGGGCGTAGAATTTGGTGGGTCGTGTAGGATTCGAACCTACGACCAATTGATTAAAAGTCAACTGCTCTACCAACTGAGCTAACGACCCAAATTTTTGCTTACCTAAATTTTCACAACATCACTGCTTAGAACCGCGATCACTTCATTCGAATGGTGGGTCGTGTAGGATTCGAACCTACGACCAATTGATTAAAAGTCAACTGCTCTACCAACTGAGCTAACGACCCCCTCGAACGGATGCATATACTATAGATATGCCTTATTTATAGCAAGGGGTTTTTTATCTTTCTCGTAGTGCTTCACGGGCATGATTGATCGGCTTGATCAGATAATCAAAAATGGTTTTATTACCGGTACGAATATCAACGGTGGCAATCATGCCTGGAACGATAGGAAATCGGGTTCCCACATCATTCACCAATGCGTCGCTTTCAGTAAGGATAAATACACGGTAGTAATAGACTTCCGGCTGAACCTCGTCCTGAATGGTGTCGGGTGAAATCAATACCACTTCCCCATCAAGCCCGCCATAGGTCGTGTAATCATAAGCAGTTATTTTAACGCTGGCTGGCTGGCCAGGATGAATGAACGCAATATCTCTCGGGGAAATCCGCGCTTCAATACGTAACTGATCATCCAGCGGCACAATTTCCATGATTCGCCCATTGGGGGGGATAACCCCGCCGGTAGTGGTGACCTCAATATCTTTTACGATGCCTCTGACCGGCGAGCGTAGCGTTAGGCGCGTCAGTGTGTCTGAACGCCCCCTGATCACCGATGAAAGCGCCTCCACTTCAGCCTGGGCCTTGGATAGCTCCTCACGAGCTAAAATCATATATTCGGAGCGAATTTCTGTTGCCTGGAGCTGCAATTCGGTTGCCTGGCGACGTAACCGCAATACCTCTACATTGCTGGCAGCGCCTACTTCGAGCAGCGATTGAGTAAGGTTTAGCTCCTGCTGTACCAAGCGTAATGAGTCGTTCACACCACCAAGCGATGTCTCGAGGCCGCTGCGCCGCGTCTGATAGAGTAATGTTTCCATCGCGGTTAACGCGGAGTAATCATCAAGTGCGTCAGGGAAACGTAGCGGCGTGTCGTTAACCTCGGCCTCAAGCCTTGCAACACTTGCTAATGCCGCCCGGTAGCGCGCCGCGCTTTCGTTGACATTGGACTCGGTTTGCGTCGGATCAAGCTGTGCCAATATCTGTCCTGGCTCGACGATATCGCCTTCTCTTACACGCAATTCGGTCAAGATCCCGCCTTCCAGGGACTGAACGACCTGCTCTCGGGAGGTTGGAATAACCCGCCCGCTACCGGTCGACACTTCCACTACGCTAGCAAAATATGACCAGCCAATAAATGCCGCTATCACCAGGAAGAAAAACCAGATCACCCGCGTCGAGCGAACAATAGCCGCATCATCAATTTCAGTATTATAGCGACGGCTGTCTTCTTGATAATCCAGCAAAGGTAAATCGTTAGAAGCACCTTTCGAACCACTTAGCGTCTTATTGGCCATAACGACAGCTCCCCACGCCGGTCATTTTTATTGTCTTAATCATGCCTACCCCTCGGCTATGGCGCTGCGGTTAATGGGTTCGCGTTGGTTGGGCTGGCTTTTTCGATAGCTTGGCTAGGATGTCGCTTTTTGTCCCATCCATTACAACCTGGCCGTTATCGACCACAACAATTCGCTCAACCAAATTAAGCACACTCATGCGGTGGGTCGCGACGATAAAAGTCTTGCCTGGAAGCCAGGTATTCAGCTGTTGAAGAAAGCGCTTCTCAGTTGTCTCATCCAGGGAGGCCGTTGGCTCATCCAGTAGCACCACGGTCGGCTGTCGTACGATAAGACGTGACAGCAATAGGGATTGACGCTGCCCGCCAGAAAGGCCGGTCCCACCTTCTAGAATGACGTGTTCAAGGCCATCAGGCAGTTTGCGGATAAACTCATTGGCACCGCTTAAATCAAGCGCATCCAGCAGCTCCTGATCCGTTGCGTTCGGTGCACCAAGCGCCAGGTTGTCGCGAATGGTTCCATGAAATAACCGGGAATTCTGGCTCAGCAATCCCACATCGCGGCGCACATCGGCAGGATCAATATGCGCAAGGCTAAGGCCATCCAAAAGCACTTCACCTGCTTGCGGCTCTAAAAGCCCGGAGCAGGCCTGCAGTAGTGTGGATTTACCCGCGCCGTTTCGCCCCAGAATGGCAATACGTTCACCAGCAGCAATACTTAGCTTCTTTACTTGCAGCGAAGGCGTGCGATCTTCACTGGCATACTTGAATGCCGCTTGAGTGAATTGATAACTTCCCCGAATGGAAGCCCGATGAACACGCTTGGTATCTTCCGGGTTATCGACAGGGCGCTCCATAATCTGATTAAGACTCTCGGTCGCCACTTTTGCCTGCTGCCACTTACTCAGCACCTGAGTAATTTGCGTCATCGGGGCTATCATGCGTGAGGCCAGAATTGACGCTGCTACCAAGGAACCGGTAGTGAGGTCGCCCGCCATTACCATCGGCGCCCCAAAGAAGACCACGGTGGCAAACACGCCTGTCTGCACCGTCTGACTCCAGACGCTCAACGAGTTGGTAACGTAGCGAAGTCGCAGGTTCATATCAGCGGTTACAGCATTGTAGTGGTTCCATTGATTTTGAAACCGCGGCTCCGCCTGCAATGTTTTAATATCTTCCATCCCCTGCACGGTTTCCACGAGCATGGCGCTGCGCAACGAGGACTCACGCATGGAGTCGTTCGCCAGACTGCGTAACTTGCCCTGCACCAGCAGCCCGGGAATGATCATCAGCACAACGGCCCCGATAGGCACTAATACCAACGAGCCTGCGATATACCAGAACACAAAACAGAAAAGGATAAAGAACGGCATATCCGCAAATGCCGTGACCGTTGTGGAAGTAAGCAACTCGCGTACGTACTCCAGCTCACGAATTTGTGAAATGAAGGTACCTGTCGACTTGGGCCGTGCGGTATTTCGTATTCTTAGCGCATGGCCAAAAACGCGATCAGATGCCCGCATATCCGCGCGTTTTCCCAGAAGATCCGTAATTCTCACCCGAGACCGACGCAATATAAAATCAAACAGCAATGCCAGCAGCACCCCACTAAATAGCACGTAGAGCGTGGGCATCGATTCCGCCGGAATGACCCGATCATAGACCTGCCGTGAAAAGATAATGCCTGCTAACGCCAACGTATTGGCAATGAGCGAGGCTAGCATCACATGACCATAAGGTTTTAAGTCCCTTAAGATGATCCTGCGCAGCCAGTTCTTTTCGTAGGGCTTGATATAGTCGTCTACCCTGGCATCAGGGATGGATTTGGCAGGGCGCAGGATGACCGTGACCGTTACATGTTGCACAAGCTCTTCGCGGCTCAAAGAGCTTTTCATTCCCTGGTCACTGCTATACACAATGCCCACATTGCCTTCACTATCGACCGTTTCAACGACAGCAATTTGGCCGTCACTGAATTGAACGACCAGCGGCAAGCGCCAAGGCGTTAACTCTCTCGCGTTAAGCTTGCTGGTCTTAAGCGTCATACCCAATTGGCGCGCAATACTTCTCAGCACTTCGCCAATCGGTTTGTTCTGACGCCATGAGGCCGTTAGGCGAACATTTTCTGCTGAATACTCCAGCCGATAATGTTTGGCCACTATCAACATGGCCTCGATCCAGCTCGCATAATGATGGCTGGCTTCAAACTCAGTGGCTATTTCATCATGAGTGCTACCCTCTTCTAAAGAAGAGGCTTTTGCAGCCGGTTTATTTAGCTCATTTTTATGCTGGCTATCCTTGTCATCACTCATGGCGAAACGCTAACTCCTTGTACCATGGAATCTTCTAGACCAAACGCGTCACGAATATCAGCAGAGCTGTAGAGACAGTCGATTTGTAAGCGGTATAAATCGTAACGGGTATTTTCCTGGTCAAAGCGGGACTGATGAATCTCTTGCTCGGCATTCAGCAGATCTAGCAGGGAGCGTGTTCCCAGCGATAAATACTGCTGGCGATATAGTTGCTGAGTGTCGCGGATACTACGGGCCCGGGCATCCAATGTAACAAGACGCAGACCAAAGCTGGCGGTTTGTTCTTTGGCTTCACGTAAGCTGCGTGAAAGTGATAGATAGGCGGCATCTTTAGCTGCCTGAGAGGCTTGCAAACTATAGTCAGCCGCCCGGCGACGTGCGCTCGTGGCGCCTCCCTGATATAAGTTGCTGGATAAATTCACCCGCATGATGACCTCGGTGTCATCTTCCGCCACATCCCGGTTCAAGAACTGATTAAGGTCAGCGTCAAGCGATACCGTTGGGAAAAAAGAGGCCTGAGTTTGGGCAATGATAGCGCGAGCTTCCGCCTGCTCGGCTTCTGCCACCATCAGTTCGGGCACATTATCAAAATCTTCAGAGGCTAGGGCACATGACTGGGTAAGAGGCTCGGGAAAGTCACGATTAATATTGACGGGGCCGCTAGCACCTACCAGCGTGCGTACCGTATTTTGCCATGTCAGTAGCTGGGCTTCTATTTGCAGCTCTGTCGCTTTTGCCGCCTCCACGCGCGACTGAGCCTGAATTTCATCCGAGCGCGTACTTGCCCCAAGCTCGGAACGCCTGGCTGCAAGCTTTTGGATATCCGTTAAACCTGCGATTTGCTCGCGGGCAATATCCAATAATGCCTGGTAACGCTGAACCTCGATGGCCGCCTGCGCGGCGTCTCTTGCCAGTTGATCCATTGCGAGCCAGACCCTGGCCTGGTCGCGGTTAACGCCGAAGTTTGCGGCATCCACCTGGCTTGAAACACGCCCAAAGTCATACAGCATTTGAGAGGCAGACACCGTCACCGCGTCTTCAGAACGCCCTGTAGAGCTGCGGCGCTCGGTTGCAACACCGGCACTCACCTGCGGATAGTAACCCGACCGCGCAACACTCACCTGCTCGCCCTGCTGGTATAAACGACCTAATGCTTCACCAATGGTCGGATGCCAGGCAATCGTTCTTTCTACCGCTTCAAGAATACTCATTCCTTTTTGATCGGCAGCTGCGGATGGCGCTGAAGAAGCGGCAATGACTGGAGCCGCCGAGCTCTCGGCAGGAAGCTCGTTAGCCCTTTCCAAGGCGCTACGCATTGACGGGTTATGCTGAAACTCTATTGCGATAGGTCGAGTCTCTTCTACTCTGCCATTTTGGCTGTCTGTCGCTGAAAAAACCGTTTCTGAAGTCACTGACTCAGGCATTATCGGCTCTGGGGCTATGTCTGAGATTGCTGCCTCCTGTACGGGGACAGCAATCTCCACCCAAGCATCAGCGTCTGACACCAATGGCCGATGAGAGCTTGTTTGAATATCCTGCGCTAATCTATTTTCCGATCGTTGAGCGCCTAGGTTTTGTTGCGGTCCGGATAAAGGCACGTTTGTGGGTACCGCCGTTCTCGTCGCCGCCCGCAGGCCCGCCGCTTCACTCTCTTGCGGAGCTCCGCCATACCCGTTCTGGCTGGCATTTTCTGGTTGAGGGGAGAGGTTGACAGCAGTACCGACTGACGGGCGAGCCCCCGATCGAACAATGTTAACTAAACCATCTGATGACGATGAAGGCTGAGAAGCCGCCTGAACAGTCGATGGCTGAAATCGAGCCTGAGCTTCCACGGTCCTAATGTCGCCTGACAAGCCCATTACTGTATTGGTAGGGTTAGTAGTCATCGGCAGGTTTTCGGGGCGAGCGCTATCATCGGGGACAGAAGGGCTTTGCATCACAGGGCGATATTGAGAGGTGATCGGAGCATCTGATAGCCCAACGACTCCATGAGCCAGAACACGCGTTGGCTGAACGCCCAAAACAATACTCCCCGTCAAAAAAGAAGCGATACATGAACGTAGCATTTTCTTCTTTTTCATGCGTTCCCCAATGCACTGTAAAACATGATATTTTTAGTAAATACTTCCTATACCTGAAGCATAAACAAAATTAATAATCACTTAAAAACATACAACCAAAGTAGAATGAAAAAAGAAAAAACTTCATTAATTTTATTTTAAATAGTATTTAAAAAGCTACTACATAAAGCCTTTATCTTCCGTTTTTTTATTTTCAAATCAAACATTTTTTCCACGCTCTATAAAATAAAGCATGTGAAATCATTTATCGCAAAACACATATATCTAACGGCATGAATGGAATGAGCGTACTTATAAAAAGGCGAACCTAACAAATAACTGATTAGAATATTCAAAGAAAACCGGGCCTTTCGGCCCGGCGCTAAAGGGAATAGAACCCTGCTCTAGCTAGATTTCTTTATACCATCTGATTCTGTTCCAACTCACTATTAAGTCGGCTAACTTCTAAAGCACTCGTGTCAGAGAAATTATTAGCTACCTCTACAGGTTCGACCAGAATCTCATCGCTACCACTATTAATGGCATTGGTCGTTTCTCCACTGTTTTGTATCGCAACATCTTCTGTCAGGATATCGAAATCAGCATCAGTAAAGAGGTCCTCGCTTGGCTCCTGCAACAAGTTACCAATAGTGTTGGCATCGAATACTGGCTCTACATCCTCAGACTCATCTGCAACGTTATCCAGATCAAACCCAGTGATGTTGAAACTTTCATCGCCTTCAATGCTTAACGAGGACAGAGACATTGAATCGTCATCTAATGTGTTAGAGGCTAATGACCGGCCGCCTAGAAGGCCGCCAATGAGTCCACCGAGTCCTCCACCAATGTTGCCAACGAGATCACCAATACCGTCTAAAAGACCACCTAGCCCTAAGCTGCCGATTAGACCATTTTCACCACCCAGCAATCCTCCGACGAAGGTTCCCGCCTCTCCCTCGCTTACAATTCCATTCAAGAGTCCGCCCTCTCCCAACAGCGTGCCTACGATACCGTTGGCCAAGCCGTTATCTCCTATCAGTCCATCTACCAAGGTCTGGCCGACCATATCTCCAAGCGCCCCTTCAGATTGCAAGAGGCCATCCAACAAGCCACCTGTACCTAGCAAATCCGTCAGGATGTCTTCGCCCTGCTGAGGAGTCAAAGTAGGAGTCTCAGCCGATGCCAATACGCTTGTTAAGAGCCCGCTTGGCCCAACAATGGGAGAGAGCACACTGGCAAGCAACCCGCCATCGCCGAGCCAATTTGCTTGAGGAGTGATATCCACCAGGTCACCCAACAGGCCATTATCTCCCAGCAGGGTATTGAGCGTTCCAGTTACTAAGCCACTCTCGCTCAAAAGACCGTCAAGAAGGCCTTCAGTGCTTCCCTCCACTGGATCACTCAATATAACGCCACTATTTACCAATCCGGCTAATAGACCACTTTCACCTACAAGTCCGGTTACCAGCCCAGTGAGTAGATTTTCATCATCTGGGATGCTGCCCGGCAGGCTACTCAACAACCCATTCTGGCCAAGCAACGTATCTAGCAGGTTACCGACCAAACCTTCTTTGCTCAGTTCACTATCGCTAAGTAATCCATCATCGCCTACAAGTGTGCCGAGCAGGTTAGCAACAACGCCGTTCTCGCCGAGCAACCCTTCTAGCGACTCACCTCCACTGAGCAGGCCATCCAAAGATCCACCGGCCCCTAGCAAACCAGCCAGCAATCCATCTGGGCCAAACAAGTTCGTTACGAGACTGGTTTGTAACTCAGCATCCACCGATATATCGATGAACAAGCTGTTTAGTAGGCCGGTTGGGCCTGCCAGTGTATTGAGTAGACTACCCACCAGGCCTTCTTCACCAAGTAGGCCTTGCGCACCGCCGAGTAAATCTTCACTGGTTAGACCTTCTAAAAGGCCGTCGCCCCCTAGAAGAGTCTCAACTAGCCCACTTACTAGGCCATCGTTACCCAGCAGACCATTAAGTAACTGGCTATCCCCCAGGCCCTGGCCGCCAAGCAGACCGGCCACCAGACCCTGCTCACCCAGTAAACCGTCGAGCAGACCGGTGACCTGTCCATCGTCCATCGGGGTGTTGGTGAGCAAGCCGCTCAGCAGGCCGTTCGGGCCCGCCACGGTTTCCAGCAGGCTACCGACTAATCCTTGCTCACCTAGCAAACCGTCAGGACCACCCAACAGGTCGCCTCCAGTCAGGTTGCCCAGCAGACCAGTCTCGCCCACCACCGTGTCGAGCAGGTTAGCGATAACGCCGTCATTGCCCAGCAGACCGTCGAGCAACTGACTATCTCCCAGGCCCTGGCCGCCGAGTAGCCCTGCCACCAAACCCTGCTCACCCAGTAAACCGTCGAGCAGACCGGTGACCTGTTCACCGTCCACCGGGGTGGTAGTGAGCAAGCCGCTCAGCAGACCGTTCGGGCCCGCCACGGTTTCCAGCAGGCTACCCACCAGACCCTGTTCACCCAGCAAGCCACCGTCGCCGCCCAACAGGTCGCCTTCAGTCAGATTGCCCAGCAGGCCATTCTCGCCCACCACCGTGTCGAGCAGGTTGGCGACCACGCCGTCATTGCCCAGCAGACCGTCGAGTAACTGACTATCTCCCAGGCCCTGGCCGCCAAGCAGACCGGCCACCAGACCCTGTTCACCCAGTAAACCGTCGAGCAGACCGGTGACTTGTTCACCGTCCACCGGGGTGGTGGTGAGCAAGCCGTTCAGCAGGCCATTCGGGCCCGCCACGGTTTCCAGCAGGCTACCCACCAGACCCTGTTCACCCAGCAAACCGTCAGGACCACCCAATAGGTCGCCTTCAGTCAGATTGCCAAGCAGGCCATTCTCGCCTACCACCGTGTCGAGCAGGTTGGCGACCACGCCGTCATTGCCCAGCAGACCGTCGAGTAACTGACTATCTCCCAGGCCCTGGTCGCCAAGCAGACCGGCCACCAGACCCTGTTCACCCAGTAAACCGTCGAGCAGACCGGTGACTTGTTCACCGTCCACCGAGGTGGTGGTGAGCAAGCCGTTCAGCAGGCCATTCGGGCCCGCCACAGTAGCCAGCAGACTACCGACTAATCCTTGCTCACCCAGCAAACCGTCAGGACCACCCAACAGGTCGCCTTCAGTCAGATTGCCCAGCAGGCCATTCTCGCCTACCACCGTGTCGAGCAGGTTGGCGACCACGCCGTCATTGCCCAGCAGACCGTCGAGCAACTGACTATCTCCCAGGCCTTGGCCGCCAAGCAGACCGGCCACCAGACCCTGTTCACCCAATAAACCGTCGAGCAGACCGGTGACCTGTTCACCGTCCACCGGAGTGGTAGTGAGCAAGCCGCTCAGCAGACCGTTCGGGCCCGCCACGGTTTCCAGCAGGCTACCCACCAGACCCTGCTCACCCAGCAAGCCACCGTCGCCACCCAATAGGTCGCCTTCGGTCAGGTTGCCCAGCAGACCAGTCTCGCCCACTACCATGTCGAGCAGGTTGGCGACCACGCCGTCATTGCCCAGCAGACCGTCGAGTAACTGACTATCTCCCAGGCCCTGGCCGCCAAGCAGACCGGCCACCAGACCCTGTTCACCCAATAAACCGTCGAGCAGACCGGTGACCTGTTCACCGTCCACCGGGGTGGTGGTGAGCAAGCCGCTCAGCAGACCGCTTGGGCCCGCCACGGTTTCCAGCAGGCTACCCACCAGACCCTGTTCACCCAGCAAGCCACCGTCGCCACCCAATAGGTCGCCTTCGGTCAGATTGCCCAGCAGACCAGTCTCGCCCACTACCGTGTCGAGCAGGTTGGCGACCACGCCGTCATTGCCCAGCAGACCGTCGAGTAACTGACTATCTCCCAGGCCCTGGCCGCCAAGCAGACCGGCCACCAGACCCTGTTCACCCAATAAACCGTCGAGCAGACCGGTGACCTGTTCACCGTCCACCGGGGTGGTGGTGAGCAAGCCGCTCAGCAGACCGCTTGGGCCCGCCACGGTTTCCAGCAGGCTACCCACCAGACCCTGTTCACCCAGCAAGCCACCGTCGCCACCCAACAGGTCGCCTTCAGTCAAGTTGCCCAGCAGGCCATTCTCGCCCACCACCGTGTCGAGCAGGTTGACGATAACGCCGTCATTGCCCAGCAGACTATCCAGCAGGCCTGCGTCACCTTCACCTAGTAGGCCTTCCAGCACCCCACCGGTGCC
Source organism: Halomonas sp. (assembly GCF_017983445.1). Classification (GTDB taxonomy): domain Bacteria; phylum Pseudomonadota; class Gammaproteobacteria; order Pseudomonadales; family Halomonadaceae; genus Vreelandella. The sequence goes on along the minus strand of NZ_JAGOBJ010000001.1, from coordinate 118,080 downwards.
GATCAGACCCGCCAGCAGGCCACCCTGGCCCAGCAAACCGTCAAGCAGCTCGTTCAGCAGATCGCCTTCCAGCGCCTCGTTATCCAGCAAGCCAGCCAGCAGTCCCTGTTCGCCCAGCAGCGGTTGCAGCAAGGTACCTAGCAGTTCACCGCCCTCGGGGTTACCTTCCAGCAGGCCGTTGAGAATACCTTCCTCGCCTAGTAGGGTTTCCAGTACACCAGCGACGGCACCGTTCTCGCCCAACAGGCCATTGAGCAGACCTGAGGCACCGTCACCTTCGCCCAGCAGGCCTTCCAGCACCCCACCGGTGCCGACCAGACCAGCCAGCAGGCCACCTTGGCCCAGCAAACCATTGAGCAAGTTGTCCAGCAACGTGCCGTCTGGTGTGGTGCCGCCCAACAGGCTATCCAGCAGGCCATTTTCACCCAACAGCGGCTGCAACAGCTCGTTCAGCAGATCACTGCCGTTCGGATCGTTGGCCAACAAGCCGTTGAGAAGACCGCCATTACCTAGCAACGTATCCAGCAGATTGCCAACGATGCCGTCCTCTCCCAACAGCGCCTCAATTACGCCCTCTTCGCCAAGCAAACTACCTAGCGGACTGTTGTCTCCCAGCAAGCCAGCTAACAGGCCGTCTGGGCCAAGCAGATTGGCGAGAAGTTCCGTTTGCAGCTCAAGGTCCACTATGGCCGTAAGGGATAAGCCTGCCAGAAGCCCATTGGACCCCAGAATGGTATCCAGCAGATTATTGACAAAGCCTGACTCGCCTAAGAGACCTTCTTCGCCTATCACACCTTCAAGTAAACCACCGTTACTTAATAAGCTATTTACCAACCCTGCGAGTAGCCCTTCCTCACCCAATAAGCCATTCAACAAATTGGTATCTTCCAGCAAGCCACCCAAGGGACCATCCGTTCCCAGGAGATTAGCCAGCAATCCTTCTTCGCCCAGCAACCCTTCCAGTAGATTATTGATTTGACTGTCATTAAGTGACAGATCACCAATCAGGTTTGTTAGCAGACCACCTTCGCCAACAAGGCTTTCCAGCAGCGACCCAAGAGGGCCTTCAGCTCCAAGCAACTTATCTGCAAGCTGTCCCCCAGCCCCATCAATACCCAGAAGCGGCGTTAAAATCCCTTCAGCCCCTACTAGCGAGCCTAGAAGCTGATCAATGGCTCCCCCTTCATTTAGAAGACCTGGTAACAGTTCATCGTCCAGCAGTTGACTAAGGTCTAGGCCAAGGCTATCCGTCAAAGTGGCCAAGGAGGTTTCTAATGTTTCAATAACACCACCCAGCACTTCTTGAGAGCCGATAAGGGCGGTAAGCAATCCTGCTTCGTCCAATAAGCCGTTCATTCCTCCATTTTTCAGCAGGCCACCCAGTACACCGCCTTCACTGCCAAAGAGGCCAGAAAGAAGACCATCTAAGATCCCTTGATCATTCAACAATGCGCTCAAAAGATTATTAAGATCGCTTCCATCGGCCAGGAGCCCACCTACCAGTCCATCATCAGCAAGTAATAATCCGACGAGTCCATTTTCAACAAGCAGGTTACCAATGATGCCATTCTCAGCTAGCAGGCCGCCTATTAAGCCCTGTTCAGCTAGCGTTCCGCCAATCAAGCTGCCATCGCCCAGCAGCGTCTCAAGGAGGCTATCAAGCTGACCACCCTCTCCTAGCAAATTCTCAAGCGTTGTCCCTAATCCTAGGCCAACCAGCAAACCGCCCAGCAAACCGTCCTGCAACAGGGTAATTACGCCATCCGTTATAAAATCAACCTGTAGATCTAATGCGTCTAAAACATCTTGGGTCAGAGCTTCTCCAATCAGCGGACCAAGGACATTACCTAAACTATCGGTTACTCCAGCAAACAAATTGTCAAATTCATCCAAGCCATTAGGATCGTCAGGGTCAAATTCGAAGCCTAACAGTGGTCCGAGGGCGTCATTAAGACTCGAAGTCAAGGCGTCGGTATCTATGACCAAATCGCTTAATACGCCCTCGTTCAAGTTTAGGAGTCCTTCAAGGCCAGGCAGCAGGGCACCTAGCAATACCTGAGAAGGATTTAGCAAACCGTCGGCATCTGCATCTGCATCACCATCCGCATCGGCATCTGCGTCCGCATCACCATCGGCGTCTGCGTCTGCGTCTGCATCCGCATCAGCATCAGCATCAGCATCAGCATCAGTGTCGGCGTCACCATCCGCATCGGCGTCCGCATCTGCATCTGCATCTGCATCAGCGTCACCATCCGCATCAGCGTCCGCGTCCGCGTCCGCATCTGCATCGGCATCAGCGTCTGCATCCGCATCAGCGTCGGCGTCACCATCCGCATCGGCGTCCGCATCAGCGTCACCATCTGCATCGGCGTCCGCATCTGCATCTGCATCTGCATCTGCATCTGCATCAGCGTCTGCATCCGCATCCGCATCCGCATCAGCATCAGCATCAGCGTCACCATCCGCATCTGCATCGGCGTCCGCATCTGCATCTGCATCTGCATCAGCGTCTGCGTCTGCGTCTGCATCCGCATCAGCGTCGGCGTCGGCGTCGGCGTCGGCGTCGGCGTCACCATCCGCATCGGCGTCCGCATCAGCGTCGGCGTCACCATCCGCATCTGCATCTGCATCTGCATCAGCGTCTGCATCCGCATCAGCATCAGCGTCACCATCCGCATCGGCGTCCGCATCTGCATCTGCATCTGCATCTGCATCTGCATCTGCATCTGCGTCGGCGTCGGCGTCTGCGTCAGCATCCGCATCCGCATCTGCATCTGCATCTGCATCTGCATCAGCGTCTGCATCCGCATCAGCATCAGCGTCACCATCCGCATCGGCGTCCGCATCTGCATCTGCATCTGCATCTGCATCTGCATCTGCATCAGCGTCGGCGTCGGCGTCGGCGTCACCATCCGCATCCGCATCTGCATCTGCATCTGCATCTGCATCAGCGTCTGCATCCGCATCAGCATCAGCGTCACCATCCGCATCGGCGTCCGCATCTGCATCTGCATCTGCATCTGCATCTGCATCTGCATCTGCATCTGCATCAGCGTCGGCGTCCGCGTCGGCGTCCGCATCAGCGTCTGAATCGGCATCCGCATCTGCGTCTCCATCATCAGGATCTTCTGGATCGGGATCTTCTGGATCGGGATCTTCTGGATCGGGATCTTCTGGGTCCGGATCTTCTGGGTCCGGATCTTCTGGATCGGGATCTTCTGGATCGGGATCTTCTGGATCGGGATCTTCTGGGTCAGGATCTTCTGGGTTCGGATCTTCTGGGTCCGGATCTTCTGGGTCCGGATCTTCTGGATCCGGATCTTCTGGATCGGGATCTTCTGGATCGGGATCTTCTGGATCGGGATCTTCTGGGTCCGGATCCTCCGGATCGGGGTCGATATCGGCATCGGCATCACCGTCCGCATCCGCATCCGCATCCGCGTCTGCATCAGCATCAGCATCAGCGTCGGCGTCGGCGTCGGCGTCACCATCATCCGGATCCATAGGTTCGCCGGCGTCTGGTTCATCACCATCGTCGATGCCACCGCCAGCGCCAGGCTCTTCGTTGTCAGGAGGATTAGAACCGGAACTAGAACCAGAAGAATCATTGGCTGCAATGGCTGCGCCCAATACGCCTAAGCCACCTAGAGCAAATACCCAGGGGGATACATCGCCAGCAGCAGCTAACCCTTCTTCACTAATTTCGGCGAAGGCGAAATGCGACCAAGGTGATTGATACTGTCCCAACCAGAGTACTCCGTTGGAGTCCTCTAGTATCAGCTCGCTACGTACGTCATCAGTGACAACAAAGAAATCAGCAATAACAATCTGCTCACCTGATTTAAGTACGATAACCAGATCCATACCCGACTGGTTAAATGACGCAATTTCTTCAGGCCCAACCGATATTTTTACAGCACTAGGAGACTGCAGCGCTATAACGTCATTTGCTTGTTGTTGAGTGACGTTGCCATTAGCTTTTTCTGTGATAACGATCGCTTGGTTAGCCATGTTTCACCTTCTCATTTCTATGTACGGTCCCTGGAGCCACAAGAGCCTGCGAGCCTGGACAGTTCTAACTAACGACACCACATCGCTAATGCTCTTTTACAAGCACTGGCGACATGAATCCGATTTTAAAATTATTTTTTCATCAAATATTTATGCTTAAAAAGCATCAATAGTTCATGCTATTAAACTTGATAGCCATAGCGGGCTATCAGCCAATAGAAAGGAATTATTTCTGCTCTCTAGCTGCCATTTTTTAACGCTAAGATCTTTCTTTTAAAACAATGTTTACACGACGATTTTCTGCTAAACATGAAATCAGCTGCGGTCTTGGCATACTGTCAGCACAGGATACGACTGGCTCGCTTTCGCCTCGCCCTGCATAAGTAATCCATTGCTGTGAGATACCCCCCTCTATTAAAGCGATAGAAACAGCCCGAGCTCTTTGTTCAGAAAGGTTCAAGTTATAGCTGGCATTGCCAAGCTGATCGGTATAGCCAATTACTTCAACGAAAGGATTATTGAAGTTTTGTAGAACTTCAGCAGCGAGTTGACGTATAGCGCTTATACCTCCGGGGGAAATATTTGCACTATCAAAGCCAAACAGCAGATCTGCCGATAGAGAACGCACGTCAGGCTTTGCGAGCGCTGCGTACATGGCACCACACTGAGCCCTGCGCCACTCAAAGCTACTAAGCGTCTGATTTGAGAAAGAAAGCTTATATTGACATACTAAATAGTCGTTATTTTCCAAGGGTAGATTGATATTATAAAACCAATCATCGTCCTGAATACTGGAAGTCGAATCGTTAGGATTGCCGAGTAAATTAACAGTTTGTTCCTTGGAAAGCTGGCCTACTCCACTTTGAACCTGGGCAATATTAGGAATAGGCAAGAATAACCCGTTACGAATATAACCTGGCTCTATATCAGTAACTTCCAGCCTTACATTAGTAAAGTTTTGAGCATTAACATCGGTTACTATTCCGAAAAACGCTACTGCCAATATGATTGGCTTTGCCCACTTGATCATAACGTCCCCTTTCTCTCAAAGAATAACGTAATAAAATAATGACTTAAGCCAATCGAATGCGACGTTTTTCGTTAGTTTTTTGTCATTCTTATTTACTATTTTTGACATAGATCAATACTGACAATATTAATTTAATACAAAAAAAGACGCATTCAAGAAAAAAATTAAGTCCATTTTATTGTTAATAGATTGTTAAAAATAAGTGTTTTATAACCCGCCTCACCAAACCCTTAAGCGGACTTTATAAAAGTTAATAAAATTAACATTTTGCAGACTGAATTTTAAAAAAATAAAAACAGCGCTTAATTTTTATAAACCAAAATAAGTGAAAAAAATCTGATGAAGAACTCTTAAAAACAGGCATACAGAATAAAAAAACATTCATTAACAGGCTAAAATAAACGATTAATTACAATTAGAAATAAAAATTAAAAACTCACAACAATAACTTGACGTCATAAGTTATTAAGCCTTTAAAACAATGAATTATGATTAGCATTAGTTTATTATTAGCTTGTTAACAAATCTCGGAAGCATCAATAGCCATGAGAAAAGGCATAGCTTTTATAAATTATTTACCGAAAGATGAATAAGGCTTAGAGGCATTACCAGAAAAAACGATGGGGCAGGATGAGTAATTATGCCTTATTAGAGAAAAATGATGTCTGACAACTAGCGCTCAACAAGCCACTCCCTGCTAACAATGATTAAAACCAGCAGCCCTGAGCGGTATAGCGTTCTGATGAACAAGGAAGGTACAAATAGGCGTGCAGTGGCAGGAGCCATAATCCAGAAGAGAGCTAGAAAATATGATGGTGGGAAGAAAATTATTCAGGGCAGCTCATTACTCGCCACCAACCGGATAGATTGATAGCGAGCATTAATCTTGATGATGCTTACAGCGTTAGCTGCCAGTAAGACAAGCGACTAACGACGCTTGGGTTTACGCATCGTCTGCACCGGGCGGCGCTTGTTCTTATCGCGGCTCCAGCGGTTCTTTTCATCCGGTGTTAGCTCTGGCACCTTGCGTGTTTCAAGGTTGGCGAGCGTGGCGAGATCGTCAACTTCGTCTTGAGAGAGCTCGACCCACTCGCCTGCTTTAGCGCGCTTATCGATAAAAATATTACCGTAGCGAACACGCTTCAGGCGGCTCACGGTAAGCTCCTGGGATTCCCATAAGCGGCGTACTTCGCGGTTACGGCCTTCCAGAATAACGACGTGGAACCAGGTATTGATACCTTCACCGCCGAATTCCTGGACATCGGTAAAGCGGGCGGGTCCATCTTCCAACATAACGCCATCGACCATCGCCACGATGTGCTCGCGCTTTACTTCTCCCATTACGCGCACCGCATACTCGCGTTCAACCTGGGTAGAGGGATGCATTAGCCGATTGGCAAGTTCTCCATCCGTCGTGAAAAGCAGCAGGCCACTAGTGTTGATATCAAGCCGGCCAATCGCTACCCAGCGCTCACCCTTCAAGCGAGGCAACCGCTCAAATACCGTTCGACGGCCTTCTGGGTCTTTGCGGGTGCACAACTCACCTTCTGGCTTGTTGTACATAATGACGCGACGCGGTGCTTCGTTCTCGGGTCTCAGCGTGACAGGGCGATCATCAAAACTTACCTTATCGCGGTTTTCAACGCGGTCACCCAGCTTGGCTACCTGACTATTGACCTTTACCCGGCCATCAGAAATTGCGGTTTCCATTTCACGCCGTGAGCCTATGCCTGCTCGGGCAAGCACTTTCTGGAGCTTTTCGCTAGTGGGGGGGGTGCTGTTACTCTGAGTCATCGTCTGACCTCGTATCATTGGTCTGCGTGCGCGCACTGTCATCAGTTGAGCGCTGCGCACGTGCCGCAAGCCGTGCTTCTAAATCAGCAAAACTTAGCGGCTGGTTTAACGCCGTCTCGGCGTGGTCGTCGGCTCTCTCAGCCGTCTTGGGTGGCGCATCCTGCACGCTTTCTGGTGCCTCGTCCAGTGTTTCTTCAGGCTCCATTGCCTCATCAGCATCAATGTCAGGTAGCGCATCTTGCAGTGTAGGTGAATCAGACTCGTTATTTTCCTCCCAGTTGGCTAATTCATGCATGGGAGGCAGCGCATCGAGGGTTTTCAGGCCGAAATCGTCCAGAAAACTTCGCGTAGTGGCATAGACGGCAGGCCGGCCCGGCACATCCCGATGGCCGACAACACGAATCCAGCCACGCTCCATCAAGGTGCGCATGATTGAACTACTCACACTCACGCCGCGTACTTCTTCTATATCACCACGGGTAACGGGCTGTCGGTAAGCAATCAATGCCAGCGTTTCAAGCAGCGCGCGCGAATAGCGCTGGGGACGCTCATCCCATAACCGCGAAACCCAGTGCGACAGGCGTGGCCGGATACGCAGTTGGAACCCCGACGCCGTTTCGACCAGCTCCAACGCGCCTTCTTTGTGCCGATCACCAAGACGCGCTAGTGCGTCACGCAACTCTCGCCTTGCCGGGCATTCGTCATCCAGAAACAGAGTTTCAAGCCGCTCGACGGTCAAAGGCTCGCCAGCCGCGAGCAGCGCCGCTTCAATAATATCGTCTAAGGTGGTATCCCTCATGGCGACTCCTCGTCGGGCTCAAAAACGGGCTCTTCAAAGGAATCGCTGTCGATCTCTCCAGGCACATGGCTTTCATCCAAGGCTTCTTCGAAGGCAGACTCTTCATCCGCCAACGTGCCGCTGCGTGCACGAACATGAATGGGGGATAAGGGCGCGTTTTGAACAATCTCAATCATGGCTTCTTTTGCCAGTTCCAGAATCGCCATAAAGGTAACCACTACCCCGGCCCGCCCTTCTTCCAAGGCGAACAACGCTTCAAAAGGGGTATAGTGCTCTTCTGTCAGCTGCTCCATAATTTTAAGCATGCGTTCACGGGTAGACAGCACTTCACGGCTGATTTGGTGGGCTTTAACCAGCTCAGCGCGCTTGAGAATATCGGACAGAGCGCCCAAGAGTTCATCCAGCTCAACGTCGGGATGAATCATTCGGGTCTCAAGCGGCGGCAGGCCTGCCTGCACGCTAAACCAGTCGCGCCCCATGCGGGGCAGCGTATCCAGTGTTTCCGCCGCCGTCTTTAAACGCTCGTACTCCTGAAGCCTTCGAATCAGCTCAGCGCGCGGATCTTCTTCGTCGTCACCCTCAGCCTTAGGAGGGCGAGGAAGCAGCGTGCGAGATTTAATTTCCGCGAGCATAGCGGCCATCAGCAGGTACTCACCGGCAAGCTCAATTTCCATGGCCTTCATCAGCTCTACGTACTCAATGTACTGGTGCGTAATAGCGGCCACGTTGATGGTTAAGATATCTAAATTTTGCCGACGAATAAGGTAAAGCAAGAGATCCAACGGCCCTTCGAATGTCTCCAGGAAAACGCGTAAGGCCTCGGGGGGAATGTATAAGTCTTCCGGCAGCTGGGTGATAGGCTCGTCGAATAACCGCCCAAGCGCCTCCACGACGGGTTCTGCCTCAAGGGTAGCCGCATACTCAGGGTCAGCGATAGTGTTGTGTATCTCACTCACGCAGCAGACATCTCTTGGTCAGTGGGCGTTGGCAGGCAGTGTAACAAAGTCGGCACTTGACGTTGCGCCTGATGCGCGGTGCGTTAGCCTGCTTCGGTGGCTTTACGATAGCGTCCTTCATAGTCGAAGAGCTTGTCGCGAATCTGAAAATGTCGGCCTACCTTACGTCCGACCACAAAATCCGGGTGGCGCAGGCGGCGCTGCTCGTTGATAACGTCTTCTGGCTTGATGGGCTGCCAGGGCATACCCGGAGCGCGCAAATGCCGACGCAAAAAGGCAGCATAAAAGGCGCGCCGCTGGGCGGGGGTTTCCAGGGCAAACCACTCGGAAAGCGTTGTGCCATCCTCATCGTGATAAGTCACTTTCAGGCGTGGTAACCCCCGCCCATTGATGGTTGACTCCAGCTGCATTCCGCTTACCCGTAATACCCGGGCATCTTTTAATCTGAGTGCGTCTTTAAGCTTGTCGTCGGCATCCACCAATAGCTGCTCGCAGCCGTGGCAGCGGCGTGCCGCAATATCATTCTCAGCGCCACAGTTATCGCAAACCTTGAAGCGAAAACGGAAGTCACACTGAAGCTGCTTACCTTTCTCATCCTCAAGCAGCCCCTGACAGCGGCGGCCAAAATGCTCGATGACCAGTTCGCCGTCGCGCTTGCCCCAAAACAGATTAGCGTGGCCGCAGGCCGGGCATTCCACCTGCACCGGCTCGTTATCTCCCGCCGGTTTTGGCTCGCCCACTTCCGGCGCGTAAAGATCCCAGGGGTTGCCTGCATAATCCAAGATAAGGCAATCCTGTTTACCCGGCGACAGCCGAAGCCCGCGGCCGGCAATCTGTTGATACAGGCTTACTGATTCCGTCGGCCGGAGCATTGCAATCAAATCCACATGCGGCGCATCAAAGCCGGTGGTCAGTACCGAGACATTGACTAAGTATTTAAGCTCGCGCGCCTTAAAAGCGTTAATCAGCTGGGTACGCTCTGCCGACGGCGTCGCTCCGGTAATCAGCGCCGCCTGGTCAGCGGGTAAATACCCCATGATTTCTTCGGCATGAGCCACGGTTGCCGCAAATATCATCACCCCATGGCGATCAACGGCTCGCTCAACAATCTGGCTGATAATCATCGGTGTAGCCCGATTGCCTGCCACGACTCTATTTAGCTCCGCTTCACGGTAATAGCCGTTCTCTGCAGGCGCCAACATGGAAAAATCATACCCTTCGATCGCCATATCCAGGCGTTTAGGTTCGGCAAGATAGCCTTGCTTTACCATTAAGCGCAGCGGCTGTTCGAACACGCAGTCACGAAAAAAACTCGCATCACTGCCGCGCACCATGCCGTGGTAATGGCGGTGGTAGATAAATCCCTGCCCCAGCCGGTAAGGCGTCGCAGTCAGCCCTAACACTTTCAGATTAACGTTTTGTGCCCGCAGGTGATCAATCACCTGACGGTAGCTGGCGTCTTTATCAAGCGATACCCGATGGCACTCATCAATGACTAGCAGAGTGAAGCCTTCGTCGTTGAACGACTCAAGATTACGCACAACCGATTGCACGGAGCCAAACACGACCTGGCGCGACGCTTCCTTGCGCTTCAACCCCGCGCTGAAGATATCGGCCTTTAGCCCATAGGCCTGGTACTTGGCGTGATTCTGCTCCACCAGCTCGCGTACATGGGCCAGTACCAATACGCGGCCTTTCGCCAACCGGGCAAGCTCAGCAATGACCAGCGATTTTCCGCTTCCCGTGGGCAACACCACCACCGCGGGTTCGCTAGACGCGCGAAAATGCGTAACGACACGTTTAACCGCATCTGTTTGGTATGGGCGTAAAGCAGGTGGCGGCATGCGACTCCAATGGCCAGAAATTTAATTAGCAGGCTATAGAACTATTGGGTTTATTAGCTATCAAAGCTATTAACACGCTTATTAATAGCCATCTTTTATCGTCACGACGATGGCGTATCCGCTAACGGAGGAATACTTATGAAAGCGAACGATCATTTCCGTTCTGAATGCCCGGAATGCAACAGCCGCTTAAAACGCCTTCCTGCTACACGTCGCGATAAAAGTCATGTGTACTGCATGGACTGTGGACATGACTTTGGCCGCTACGCGTTCTTGATTGAGCGTTATCGCCACGAACTTGAAACGCTGGAGCTACGCCTTAACACGCCCGCAGATACTGAAACGGCATCTGGTCAATAGTACGCCAGACACTGCCACTATACATTTCAGGCAATGAAGAGTAGCCGAGAACAGCTTAAGAGTAGCGTTAGCCATAACGGCGGCCCAAGGGCCGCCGTTATGCGTTACTAATGGCTTACACGTTGTCAGGTATTAGCCGACCCACACGCGCGCGTTACGGAACATACGTAGCCACGCACCACCTTCAGTCCACTCTGCCGGACGCCAGGAGTTGGTTACCGCGCGGGTAACACGCTCCGGGTGGGGCATCATGATAGTGACGCGACCATCCGGTGTGGTTAGCCCGGTGATACCCGAAGGCGAACCGTTGGGGTTAGCCGGGTAACGCGTGGTCACCTGACCGTAGTTATCGATATAGCGCAGGGCAATCTGACTGCTGGACTGCATGCTGCGCAGGTGCGCCGTATCGCGGAATTCAGCGCGGCCTTCACCGTGGGCAACGGCAATAGGCAGCTGAGAGCCTTCCATACCGGCCAACAGAATCGATGGCGTTTTCTCAACGCGCAGCATGGCTACCCGAGCTTCAAACTGCTCGGACTCGTTGCGCATGAAGCTTGGCCAATTTTCGGCACCTGGAATCAGCGACTTCAACTGCGACAGCATCTGACAGCCGTTACACACGCCCAGCGAAAAGCTATCATCGCGAGTAAAGAAGGCTTCAAACTGATCGCGTGCGCGTTCGTTGAACAGCACCGATTTAGCCCAACCGCCGCCAGCACCCAACACATCCCCGTAGGAGAAGCCGCCACAGGCCACCAGCCCTTTAAATTCCTCCAGGGAAACGCGGCCTTCAAGGATGTCACTCATGTGGACATCTACTGCGTCAAAGCCTGCTTTATCAAACGCCCAGCCCATCTCGACCTGACCGTTGACCCCCTGCTCGCGCAGTACCGCCACAGCAGGTTTAGCCATGTTGATAAACGGCGCGCTGATATCTTCATTGATATCGAACGTAGGCGTAGCGAAAAGGCCAGGGTCACGCGTATCAAGCAGATTATCGAACTCGTTTTTAGCGCACTCAGGGTTATCGCGCAGCGCCTGCAGACGGTAGCTGGTTTCTGACCAGGTGCGCTGGGTCAGTTGGCGCGTCGTTTCTAACAACGGCTCTTCAAACAGCGTTACCCGTACCTGATCATCGTAACGCGGACGAGCAATGACACCGCACGTTTCAATGCCGGCCACGGCAAACTGGGTCAGCACCTCTTCAGTGTGCTTGCGGTTGACCTGAATCACCGCACCGAGCTCTTCAGAGAACAGCGCGTTAAGCGCCTCAACCGGCTCATCGATCATCCAGTCGAGCTTGATCTCAAGACCAGCGTGCGCGGCAAAGGCCATCTCCAGCAGCGTAACAATCAGACCGCCATCGCTACGGTCATGATACGCCAACAGCTTGCCGTCACGGTTAAGCCCTTGGATAACTTCAAAGAAGGCTTTGATGTCTTCTGGATCGTCCACATCCGGGCAGGTATTGCCCACCTGGCCATATACCTGCGCCAGCGCAGAGCCACCCAAGCGATTCTGGCCGTTGCCCAAGTCGATCAGGATCAGGTCTGATTCATCCTGATCAAGATTGATCTGCGGCGTCAGCGTGCCCAGCGCGTCGGTGACCGGGGCAAACCCGGTAATCACCACCGACAGCGGCGACGTGATGCTCTTGTCTTCGCGCTCTCCCTGATCATTCTCATCCTGCCAGGAGGTGCGCATCGACATGGAGTCTTTGCCCACCGGCACCGCGATACCCAGCGCCGGGCAAAGCTCCATTCCCACGGCGTGAACCGCGTCATAAAGCGCCTGGTTCTCACCGGGGTGGTCGGCTGCGCTCATCCAGTTGGCGGAAAGCTTGATATCTCCCAGCTTGGCAATCGGCGCAGCCGCAAGGTTGGTAATCGCCTCGGCCACTGCCAAGCGTGCGCTGGCGGCGGGGTTGATCAAGGCAACCGGCGGGCGCTCACCCATGGCCATCGCTTCACCGGCATGCGTGTCGTAACTTGCGGTGGTCACCGCCACATCGGCAACCGGCACCTGCCACGGGCCCACCATCTGGTCACGGGCTACCTGGCCTGTGATTGAGCGGTCGCCAATGGTAATCAAGAAGCTTTTGGACGCCACAGCGGGCAGGCGCAATACGCGATCAAGCGCTTCGCGAAGGTCCAGGTTATCCAGCATGACGCCGGAAAGCTCGGGCGAGTGACGCTCAAAGCTGCGCTGCATTTTCGGCGCCTTACCGAACAGTACGCTCATGGGCAGATCAATCGGCTTGCTTTGGAAATGACCATCGCGCACTTCCAAATGGTGATCGGCCTGGGCTTCACCAACAACCGCGTACGGGCAGCGCTCGCGCTTGCACAGCGCATCAAACGTATCCAGGTCTTCTGGCGCAACCGCCAGCACGTAGCGCTCCTGGGCTTCGTTACACCAGATTTCCAACGGGCTCATGCCCGGTTCGGCGTTGGGTACGGCGCGTAAATCGAAAAGTCCGCCGCGGTTACCGTCCTTGACCAGCTCGGGTAGCGCGTTGGAAAGCCCGCCCGCACCGACGTCATGGATAAAGCGGATCGGGTTTTTATCACCCAGCGACCAGCAGCGGTCGATGACTTCCTGGGCACGCCGCTCGATTTCGGGGTTTTCACGCTGAACCGAGGCAAAATCCAGATCGGCGCTTGAGGTGCCGGAAGACATGCTGGAAGCCGCCCCACCGCCCAGGCCGATCAACATCGCCGGGCCACCCATCACGATCAGCTTGCCGCCTACCGGGATATCGCCCTTTTGAACGTGCTGGGCGCGAATATTGCCGTAACCACCGGCCAGCATGATCGGCTTATGGAAACCGCGCCGCTCAATACCGCCCTCGTTAAGCGTGTCCTGCTCATAGGTACGGAAGTACCCGTTAAGGTTAGGGCGACCAAACTCGTTGTTAAACGCGGCGCCACCGATCGGGCCTTCCAGCATGATATTAAGCGCTGACTGCATGCGCTCGGGCTTGCCGTAATCAAACGCTTCCCACGGTTGCACGAATTCAGGAATTCGCAGGTTGGAAACGGTAAAACCGGAAAGACCTGCTTTGGGTTTGCCGCCAATACCGGTGGCACCTTCATCGCGAATCTCACCACCCGAGCCGGTCGCGGCACCCGGGAATGGCGCAATTGCGGTAGGGTGATTATGCGTTTCCACCTTCATGAGGATGTGGATCGGCTCTTGATGGGTGCCATACAGCGCGCGCTCATTCTCAGCGCCGGTCAGCGGCGTCGCGTAAAAGCGCCCTGCCTGGCTGCCTTTGATAACCGCCGCATTATCGCTATACGCCGATAAGACATTATCTGGGGAGGTTGCGAAGGTGTTCTTGATCATTTTAAACAGCGAATGGGACTGCGGCTCGCCGTCAATCACCCAGTCGGCGTTGAAGATTTTATGCCGGCAGTGCTCTGAGTTCGCCTGCGCAAACATCATCAGTTCAACGTCAGTAGGGTTGCGCTGAAGCTCGTTGAAGGCATCTACTAGGTAATCAACTTCATCGTCGGCCAACGCCAGACCCAGCTCGCGGTTAGCGCTCACCAGCGCATCACGGCCGCTGTTCAGGATATCCACACTACCCAGCGGCGCCGGCGCGTGATGGACAAACAGCTTTGCCGCATCAGACGCGTCCTCAAGCACGGTCTCCGTCATGCGATCGTGCAACAACACGGCCAGGGCCGTCAGGCTCTCTTCGCTGGGAGTGGCGCTAAACCCTACCCGGTAGTCGATTCCACGCTCTATACGCTGAATTTCTGACAGCCCGCAATTCTTGGCGATATCAGTTGCTTTCGATGACCAGGGTGACTGAGTGCCTAGACGTGGCACCACCAGAAAACGCTCGCTCTGGGTAGGTACCTCCGAGTTGGTATGCGTACCGTAATCCAACAGCTGTGTCAGACGCTCCTGGGAGGCGTCACTGAGTTCTTCATGGTGATCGATAAAATGAACATAGTGGGCAGACAGTGCTTCCACCTCGGGAACACGTTCACGCAGCACCGTTAACAGCCGTGTATGACGGAAGGCAGAAAGGGCGGGCGCGCCTCGCAGTTCGAGCATATCCTGAAGCCTCTAGAGCAGAGAAAATTCGTGCAGGGAAATAGCAGGCCGCAATGCGGCCCCCTTAAATGACACTAATTAGCCACTATGATACTGGAAAGCGGCGGCCACACGAAATCAACAAGGTGACAGCATGATCCTGGCTGGGTATCGTGGCAGCTTGTTCCATGCCGACAAGACCCCATGCCGACATTGATCCATCAACATTTCAAAGCGCGTTTTCGCTTCTATTTTACCTTAATCATCATTGTCTTACTGATATTGGCACCCACTTTACCCAAGGTACCCAAAGGCGAACATTTAACGCAGATCCAAGCTAAAGATTTTATTACGGCCCATACGCGCAATACCCCCACGACCTATTATGAAGGCCGTCAGGGGCCAACCGGCTTTGAGTACGAGCTGATGCACCAGTTCGCCGAATATTTAGGCGTTAGCCTCAACCTCAACGCCAAGCATCATGCCGAAAGCGTTTTGTCGGCAGTACGTGAACAGGGCGATCTTGGCGCGGCGGCGCTGCCTCTTCTCCCCGATACGACAGAGGTGTATTACACGCGCCCGATTATTCAAATGCAGCCGCTGGTCGTCTACCGGCGGGGATTGCACGGCATTCAAGAACCCGGCGACCTGGTAGGCCTTGAGCTGGGTACGTTGAGCCAAGCAGGTACCAGCGAAGCCCTGCGCGAACTCCAGCGTGACTACGCTGATTTAAGCTGGAGGGAGTCCCACGAGCTGGAGGTGGCCGAGCTGCTCGCCCAAGTTGAAAGCGGCACGCTGGATGCAGCGGTTATTTTTGATCATCAGTTTCGGCTTAACCGACTGTTCTTCCCTAACGTCGAGCGGGGCTTTTTACTCGGCGATCCACTTTCCATGGTATGGGCCGTGCCCAGAGGGCGTGGTTTAGGGCTGCTGGAGGCTGCCAATGACTTTCTGCAAAACCTGCAGGAAAACGGCACACTCAACCATCTGGTGAACCGCTACTTTGGCCATGACGATTACCTGGAGTATGTCGGCACGCGCACTTTCCTGGGCCACCTTGATGCGCGCCTGCCCCAGTTTACCGACTTGTTTAAGCAGGCCGCCGCCGAAACCGGATTTGACTGGAAGCTGCTGGCCGCAGTGGGCTATCAGGAGTCTCACTGGGACGCAGATGCAGTTTCCCCCACCGGTGTACGCGGGCTAATGATGCTGACCCACCCGACCGCGAGCGAAATGGGTGTGGATAACCGGCGTGACGCGGCGCAAAGCATTGATGGCGGTGCCCGCTACCTGCGCAGTATTAAAGACCGGCTGCCAGAAAGCATTACCGGCAATGATCGCCTGTATATGGCCATGGCGGCCTACAATATTGGCCTTGGCCACCTTTACGATGCGCGCAAACTGGCAGAAGCTCGCGGCAAGAATCCCGACCTGTGGAACGATGTGCGTGAGACGCTGCCACTCTTACAGCATCAGGAGTGGTACAGCCAAACGCGCCATGGTTATGCACGCGGCGGCGAGCCGGTCATTTATGTGCGCAACATTCGCCGCTATTACGAAATGATCGAGTACGTGGAACGCAGCCGTCAGCAGTTTTTCCAATTAGAACAGGCAGGCATTGAAGATGCCGCCCAGCTGCCTTTCGAACTGGTTCCTCCGCGTGCCCCCTAGCCCTCTTGAGCGTCCCGCAGCTAATGCTGCCAATGATCAACGCTAAAACATTGACAATGGTTATGCAAATAACCATTGTTGTATAATGAAAAATGACCCCGACTTGTTCGGTACACGATACTCATATCACTGTTTTCAGATAAAACAATGTGGGTTTAAATGGTATAAAAAAGGAAATTTACGCCGTTTGAATTACGCTTTGCAGACATACAAGTAAAAACGTTCGCCGCCCTAGGCAGCTGCGCCGTCAACAGAACAGGTTGGCCTACATCACCGCCATGCGCGCTCAATATCTGCCATATATCGTCATAATGGGAAACCAGGGACCGCTTTGATGAACGCCAACGTCGATACATTTTCAAGCCATGAAAACGAAGTGCAGGCTCTGCGCGAAGCGCTTCAAAACCGCCTGACACAGTTGCTGCCTGAAGGTCATGAGCATGACTTGGTTTGTGAGGCGATGCGCGAAGGCACCCTGGCACCCGGCAAACGTATTCGCCCTCTTCTACTCATGCTTGCGGCACAGGATCTGGGCTGCGAGCATGATAAGCCAGGCCTTCTGGATCTGGCATGTGCGGTGGAAATGATCCACGCCGCCTCGCTAATTCTTGATGACATCCCCTCAATGGATAACGCTCTTCTGCGCCGCGGCAGACCCACCATTCACAGCCAGTTCGGCGAGAATGTCGCGATCCTTGCCGCCATCGCACTTCTAAGCCGGGCCTTTGGCGTGGTGGCAGCCGCCGACGGCTTATCGGATACCTGCAAGACCCTGGCGGTAGCAGAGCTTTCCACCGCTGCCGGTTTACAGGGGCTGGTTCAGGGCCAGTTTCGCGACTTGAGTGAAGGCGGTAATGCCCGCAGCGCCGAGGCCATACTCACGACCAACACGCTTAAAACCGGCATGCTGTTTGATGCTACGCTGCAAATGGCCGCCATTGCCGCTGGCACCTCGCCCAAGGTGCGTCACTCGTTGCGCTGCTTTGCCCAGGATCTGGGGCAGGCTTTTCAGCTGCTGGATGACCTTTCTGACGGCCTAAGCAGTACCGGCAAGGACATCAATAAAGACTGCGGCAAATCAACCTTGGTAGCCATGCTGGGCACTCAAGCCGTACGCCAGCGTCTTCAGGAGCATCTACGTAGCGCCGACGAGCACTTGTCATCTGCTTGCGCGCAGGGGGCGGCGACCCGGCATTTCATGCATACCTGGTTCGATAAGCAGTTGGCCATGTTTAGCTGACGCACCACGTTTGACTGTGCGGGATTCAGATTCAAGGGAGCGGCAATGAAGGACACCGAGCTGACGCAGCGTAAAAACGACCACCTGGATATTGTGCTCAATCCGGCGCTGGCTAGAAAAACTATCCGCACAGGGTTTGAGCGCTGGCGCTTTGAGCACTGCGCCCTGCCCGAGCTCGACCTGGATAGCATTGATCTACGCACCACACTGTTCGGGCGTACCCTGCAGGCGCCTCTGCTGATTAGCTCAATGACCGGCGGTGCCAGCCGCGCTACCAGCATCAACCGCTATTTAGCCCAGACGGCCCAAGCCCTGGGCCTTGCCATGGGTGTTGGTTCCCAACGCGTAGCGCTTGAAAGTGAGGCCAACTGGGGGTTAACAAGCGAACTGCGCCAGCTTGCCCCCGATATTCCTTTACTCGCCAACCTGGGTGCGGCGCAATTACTTGGCAAGCACGGCGTTGACTATGCCCGCCAGGCAGTCGACATGATCGAAGCCGATGCACTGATTGTGCACATAAATCCATTACAAGAAGCCCTGCAAAGCGGCGGTGACCGTGATTGGCGCGGCATTCTGCTGGCGATAGAGCAGGTAGCAAAAGCGCTGATGGTACCGGTAGTGGTTAAAGAAGTCGGCGCAGGGCTTTCAGTACCGGTTGGTCGCCAGTTAGCGGAAGCGGGTGTCGCCATGCTGGATGTTGCCGGTGCCGGTGGCACCAGTTGGGCCGCCGTCGAAGGCGAGCGCGCCAGCACGCCGCAAAAACGCGCCGTGGCCATGGCTTTTGCCGACTGGGGCATTCCAACCGCCCAAGCGCTGCATGATCTACGTAAAACGCTGCCCAATATGCCTTTAATCGCCTCGGGAGGTATTAACGACGGCATTGACGCCGCAAAAGCGCTCTGCCTGGGGGCTCAACTGGTAGGCCAGGCGGCAGCAAGCTTAAACAGCGCCAATACCTCAGCCGAGGCGGTGATCGAACACTTTCAAATCCTGATCGAGCAGCTGCGAGTTGCCTGCTTTTGTACGGGTAGCGCGGATTTAGTCGCGTTAAAGCATGCCACGCTGCTGCGTATAGAGAACCAGGCATGAGCCACTATGCGGTTATCGCACCACCTCTGTATAGCCATGTCAAAGCCCTTCAAGCGCTTGCGTTACAGTTGATTGAGCGCGGCCATCAGGTAACGTTTGTGCAACAGTTTGAAGCGCGCGGCCTGCTTAGCGACTCACGCATCGGCTTTTACCCGCTGGGTGAACAGCGCCTTCCTGTGGGTAGCTTGGCCAAGACCTTAACGCGGGCAGCACGCCCATCGGGCCTGGGGCTTTTTCGGTTAATCAGCGATTTGGCCCACACCACCGATATGCTGTGCAGTGAATTGCCTGCAGCCCTTGAAGCGCTTGGCGTGAATGGGCTAATTGTGGATCAAATGGAAGCGGCTGGCGGGTTGGTCGCCGACGCGCTGAACCTGCCTTATGTATCGGTGGCGTGCGCCCTGCCGGTTAACCGCGAGCCGGGGTTGCCGCTACCCGTGATGCCGTTTGCCTATTCAAACAGTGCTCAAGCCAGGCACCGATATGAAGTCAGCGAAACCATTCATGACTGGCTGATGCGCCCCCAGGCGCGCGTTATTTCCCGACATGCCAAGCGCCTTGGATTAACGCCCCGCCACTCGCTCCACGACTGTTTATCGCCGTTGGCTCAAATGAGCCAAACACCCTTCGCGCTCGACTTCCCCCGCACTGCTCTACCCGCCTGCTTTCATGCGGTAGGTCCCTTACGGGAACCCAAGCCGGATACGGATACATGGAGCGCACACCCTGATATGCCCACGCAGCCGTTTGTGTTTGCCTCGCTAGGCACGCTTCAGGGCCATCGCTACCCGCTATTTTGCAAAATAGCTCAGGCCTGTCAGCAGCTCAATATGCCGCTTTTGATTGCCCACTGCGGCGGATTAAGTACTGCTCAGGTTAACCAGCTTGAAACTTGCCCAGCCACTTTTGTTACCGACTTTGCCGATCAACGGGCCGTTTTAAAGCAGGCGCGTGCCGTTATTACCCATGGCGGCTTGAATACGGTGATTGATGCGGTCGAAAGCGCTACTCCGATGCTTGCTATTCCTATCGCCTTCGATCAGCCAGGCGTTGCCGCGCGCATCGTCCATCACGGGATCGGCCAAAGCGTTTCTCGTTTCTCAAGCGCATCGACAGTGGCAAAGCGGTTGAGCCGCCTGCTCAACAATGACACTTATCAACAGCGCCTGCATGCCATGCGTGCATCGTTTGGCCAGACAGGCGGAGCAAAAAAGGCCGCCGACATTACCGAGCAGGCGCTACGCGAACAGCGTCCGGTGCTGGCGAGGGCAGCATGATGAATACCCAGTGGGATCTGATTTTGGTAGGCGCAGGCTTGGCCAACGGTTTGATAGCCTGGAGGCTGAAGCAGCGTCAGCCTGACTTGAAGGTGTTGGTGCTGGAAGCCGGGGAACGGCCAGGCGGTAACCATACCTGGTCGTTTCATGAGGGCGACTTGAGCGCAGCGCAACACGCCTGGCTTGCCCCCTTGGTAGCCCATTGCTGGCAGGGCTACGAGGTGCGCTTTCCTGAATTTACCCGCAAGCTGCCCAATGCCTATTTAAGCGTGACCTCTGAACGCTTTGCGAGCGCCATGGAAAAAGCTCTGGGCGAACATCTAATGACGCATACCCAAGTGACCAGCGTCACGCCCACCAGCGTTAAACTTCTCGACGGCACCATGCTTAGCGCAGCGGCAGTGATTGATGGCAGGGGTTATCAACCCAGCCCACATTTGACCATTGGCGCTCAGGCGTTTATCGGCCAGCAGTGGCAGCTGAGCAAGCCCCACGGATTAACCCAGCCTCGCCTGATGGATGCCACTGTCGACCAGACGACAGGCTACCGCTTCGTCTATACGCTACCGCTTTCCGCCGACGAGCTTCTCATCGAAGATACGCACTACATTGATCAGGCTACGCTGGATGAACAGCAGGCACGCACCAATATCAAACATTACGCGGCGGCCCAAAGCTGGCAGCTAGCAACGCTTAAACGCGAGGAGCGCGGCAACCTGCCAATTACCCTGGCGGGCGATTTCGAGGCGTTCTGGCAGGCAGCGCAGCAGCAACCCGTGAGCGGGCTACGTGCGGGGCTCTTTCACTCAACGACCGGGTATTCACTGCCTCACGCGGTCGAGCTGGCCGACATGATCGCTGCACAGCAAACGCTGGATACCGGCACGCTTTTTGAGCTAATAAAACGCTTTGCCGCGCGCCGCTGGCAGCAGCAGCGTTTTTTCCGCATGCTCAACCGCATGCTGTTTCTGGCCGGGCCAGCGGAGAATCGCTGGCGGGTGATGCAGCGTTTTTACGGCTTGAACGATGCACTTATCGCACGCTTTTACGCAGGCCAGCCGACTCTGGCCGACAAGGCGCGAATCCTGTCAGGCAAACCGCCGGTACCGGTGGGCGAAGCCCTGCAGGCCGTGCTTAAACAAACCCCTCGGCTGAGAGCCTTTCATGATGAGTAAAACGATCGTAATTGGATCTGGCTTTGGCGGCCTGGCCCTGGCCATTCGCCTGCAGGCGGCGGGCGTGCCCACGCTGATTCTTGAGCAGCGCGACAAGCCCGGCGGGCGCGCCTACGTCTATCAAGATCAGGGCTTTACCTTTGATGCAGGCCCTACAGTAATCACCGACCCAAGCGCCATTGAAGAACTCTTTACCCTGGCCGGGAAGCGCCTGGAAGATTACGTCGAGCTGATGCCGGTCACCCCCTTTTATCGCCTATGCTGGGAGTCGGGAAAGGTATTCAATTACGATAACGACCAGGCAAATCTTGAGGCGCAGATAGCAAACTTTAACCCTCAGGACGTAGAAGGCTACCGGCGCTTTTTAGACTACTCTCAGGCAGTGTTTAAAGAAGGGTACTTAAAGCTTGGCACCGTTCCGTTTCTGTCGTTTCGCGATATGGTGAAGGCTGGCCCACAGCTGGCGCGACTGCAGGCCTGGCGAAGCGTATACAGCATGGTTGCCAAGTTTATTGAAGACGATCACTTGCGCCAGGCGTTCTCGTTTCATTCGCTGCTGGTCGGCGGTAATCCGTTTGCCACCTCGTCCATTTACACGCTGATTCACGCGCTTGAACGCGAATGGGGCGTGTGGTTTCCGCGCGGCGGCACGGGGGCGCTGGTGCAAGGCATGGTCCAGCTGTTTAAAGATTTGGGCGGCGAGATTGAGCTTAACGCCGAAGTCACACAGATTGAGGCTGAGGGCAATACTCTACAGGCGGTACAGCTTGCCGATGGCCGACGTATTGAAGCGAGTGCTGTGGCATCGAATGCGGATGTGGTGCACACCTATGAAAAGCTTTTAGGCCACCACCCGGTAGGCGCCAAGCGCAGCACTTCGCTCAAGCGCAAGCGTATGAGTAACTCGCTGTTCGTGCTCTACTTCGGGCTTAACCATCATCACGACCAGTTGGCCCATCACACTGTCTGCTTTGGACCGCGCTACAAGGAGCTGATTGACGATATTTTCAACAGCGACGCTCTGGCCGAGGATTTCTCGCTCTACCTTCATGCGCCGTGTGTAACCGACCCCTCCTTGGCGCCGCCCGGCTGCGGCAGCTACTACGTATTGGCGCCGGTACCGCATTTGGGCACCGCTAATCTGGATTGGGAAGTGGAGGGCCCTCGCCTGCGTGAGCGTATTTTTGACTACCTTGAACAGCACTATATGCCGGGGCTGCGCGAGCAGCTGGTGACCCACCGCATGTTCACGCCGTTTGATTTTCGCGATCAGCTGGGCGCCTATCAGGGCTCGGCGTTTTCCGTCGAACCGATTCTTACCCAAAGCGCCTGGTTCCGCCCGCATAACCGCGATAGCCGGATTGCCAATCTCTACCTGGTGGGAGCTGGCACACATCCAGGCGCAGGCGTACCAGGGGTGATTGGCTCGGCCAAAGCGACGGCAGGATTAATGCTGGAGCAATTGGCCCCATGAATCAGCCGCTGCTTGATCACGCCACCCAGACCATGGCCGTCGGGTCGAAAAGCTTTGATACCGCGGCCAAGCTGTTCGATGCCCGTACACGGCGCAGCGCATTGATGCTCTACGCCTGGTGCCGGCACTGTGATGACGTTATTGATGATCAGACGCTGGGCTTTAATGCTGTCATGGATAACCCGACCAGCGCCCGGCAGCGCTTGAATACCCTGCAAGAGCAGACCCGCCAGGCTTACGCTGGCGAACCCATGAAAACGCCTGCCTTTGCGGCCTTTCAGGAGGTGGCCCTAGAACACTCGATCCCGCCCAAACGCGCGTTCGAGCATCTTGAAGGGTTTGCCATGGACGTTCGTGAGGAGCGCTACCTCTCGTTTGAGGATACGCTGCGTTACTGCTATCACGTTGCGGGCGTAGTGGGGCTCATGATGGCGCAGGTAATGGGCGTGCGCGATGAAGCCGTGCTGGATCACGCCTGCGACCTGGGGCTGGCCTTTCAGTTAACCAATATTGCCCGGGATATTGTGGAAGACGCCCGCGTGGGGCGATGCTATCTGCCGGAGAGCTGGCTTGCAGAGGAAGGGCTTTCACCCGCAGAGCTTGCCGACCCTGCCTATCGCCCTCAGGTGGCGCGGCTTGCCAATCGACTGGTCGAAGAAGCCGAGCCCTACTACGCCTCTGCAACCGCCGGGCTTGCCGGGCTGCCGCTGCGCTCGGCCTGGGCCATTGCCACCGCCCGTGGGGTCTATCGTAAAATTGGCTTGAAAGTTCAACGCGCCGGAGAAAACGCCTGGGACAAGCGCCAGGGCACAAGTACCCATGAAAAATTGGCGCTGCTGATCAAGGGCGCCACACAGGCACTTAGTTCTCGCGTGGCGACACCCGCGCCGCGCCCTTCGGGTCTTTGGCAACGTCCGGACTAGCCGATTTTGCGTGACGGCTTCTTAACACCGTCTGAAGCTTTTCCACCGGCGGCGAGTATAAAAAACCAAACGATACACACTCTTCACGGCTTTTAACGGCATGATGCAGGCGATGTGCTGTGTACAAACGTTTAAGATAGCCGCGCCGAGGAATATAACGAAATGGCCAACGCTTATGCACTAGGCCATCGTGCACGATGAAATAGATCGCGCCATAAGCTGTCATGCCCGCCCCGATCCACTGCAGGGGCCATAGGCCTGCCGTGCCCAACGCGATGAGAACAATGGCCAGCACGGCAAATACCACGGCATATAAATCGTTAAGCTCAAACCATCCCGTGCGCGGCCGATGGTGCGAGCGATGCCAGCCCCATCCCCAGCCGTGCATGATGTACTTATGCGCCAGCGTAGCGATAAGCTCCATGCTCGCCACCGTGACCAAAACAATTAACACATTCCACGCCATAAGCACCGCTTCTCCCTGACACTGCCCTGCAATGCCACCCGTTCGCGTTAACGATTATCTATCGACACCCAGCGCTCACTAAAGGCTCTTTTACACCGCAGTAAGCTATAAGACAATCTAGCGTCTGGCTGCAAAAAACGCTTTCAATAACTTTTTGGCCGATGGCGCCAAAACCCCCGCTGTCACTTCAACATGGTGATTAAACCACGGTTGGGCCAGCAGATTGGCCTTGGATTCCACCATTCCGGTACGCGGCTCGGCGGCACCGTACACCAGGCGCTTTAGCCGGGCATGCACGATGGCACCTGCACACATCATGCAGGGTTCCAGCGTGACATAAAGCGTACATCCATCCAAGCGGTAGTTACCGCTCTGCTTTCCGGCCTCACGAAGAGCACGGATTTCTGCATGGCCGCTCGGGTCACAGCTGGCGACCGGCGCGTTGTGGGCTAAACCAAGTACTACCCCTTGCGCATCGACCACCACGGCCCCCACCGGCACTTCGCCCGCCTCCGCTGCCAGATGCGCCTGTTCAAGGGCGCGGTGCATGTAAAATTCATCGCTGCGTATCAAGGCAAACTCCGCTAAGGTAGCAACACGATTGTAGCAACGGCTGAGCCGCCGTATGTGATATCCACCACCATGGATCACACTAGATAGCACCAAGGATACCTAGAATGACCGACGCGCTGAATACGTTAGTAAATTTACTTGAGCTTGAAGCCCTGGAAGAAACGCTGTTTCGTGGCCAAAGCCAGGATTTAGGCTTTCCTCAGCTGTATGGCGGGCAGGTATTGGGGCAAGCGCTCGCAGCAGCCTCGCGCACGGTGCCAGAGGAGCGTCGCCCTCACTCCCAGCACGGTTATTTTCTGCGCCCCGGCGACCCACACCGTCCGGTCGTGTATCAGGTCGATAACGTGCGCGACGGCGGAAGTTTTACCACCCGCCGCGTAACGGCGATACAAAAAGGGCGGCCGATTTTCTTCTGCAGCGCCTCTTTTCACAGCGCTGAAGCCGGATTCCATCATCAGCGCTCGATGCCCCAGGTCGAGTCGCCAGAAGCCCTGATCGAGAGCGGCGCCGCCAAGCACGCTCGCTTTCCAGGCCATCCGATTGAGTTTCTGCATATTAAAGGCAATCCGGATAATGGCGCCCCGGCCGGGCAGTGCTTGTGGTTTCGCTTTTCAGGCACGCTGCCGGACGACCCGGCGTTGCATCGGCATCTGCTGTCTTATGCTTCGGACTTCAACCTACTGACCACCAGCCTGCTGCCCCACGGCATTCAGTTCACCGACCCCAAACTACGTATCGCAAGCCTTGACCATACGCTGTGGCTGCACGAAGACACGCGGCTGGATGAATGGTTGCTGTACGTGATTGATTCGCCTTGGGCGGGCGGTTCAAGAGGCTTGGCTCGCGGGCATATCTATAGCCGCGATGGCCGTCTAATTGCCTCTACGGCTCAGGAAGGGCTAACGCGCATGCATGATGAGCCGATTCGTTAATCCCATGATACCGGGCCTTCGCCGGGTCATGAGTACTCGACAGAAACATGCATGAACGACAACGCCCGCAGCCAGTGCGGGCGTTTTAAAAGCCATCAGCAGATTTTAGCCGCCGTAAACGTCGTTAATCGTTTTTAGCGGGTAGTGCGCCGGGTAAGGCTTGCGCGCGACACCTGAATCTACCGCTGCCTGAGCAACTGCGGAGGAAACGCGCTCAAGCAGGCGAACATCGACCGGTGTAGGGATAATGTACTCGCGGCCAAAGCTCATTTCCGTGCGCTCATAAGCACTAAGCACTTCTTCCGGCACCGGCTCACGGGCCAAATCTTTCAAGGCGTGCACAGCGGCAAGCTTCATGGCTTCGTTGATCCGCGTGGCACGAACGTCCAGCGCGCCCCGGAAAATAAACGGGAAGCCCAGTACGTTGTTCACCTGGTTGGGGAAGTCGGAGCGTCCGGTTGCCATAATGACATCCGGGCGCGCTTCGCGGGCAACATCCGGGTGAATTTCAGGATCAGGGTTGGTGCAGGCAAAAATAACCGGGTCTGCAGCCATCTTTTTAACCTGCTCAGCCGACAGCAGGCCCGGGCCGGAAAGGCCGATAAACACGTCGGCACCGTCGATCGCGTCATTCAGCGTACGCATCTCGGTATTCAGGGCAAACTCTGCCTTGTACTCATTGATCCCATCACGCCCGGCATGAATAACGCCACGGCGATCCAGCATCACCAGATTTTCTTTTTTGGCGCCACAGGAAACCAGCAGACGCATACAGGCAATGGCAGCTGCACCGGCACCCATGCAAACGATCTTCACGTTCTCGATGGTTTTACCGGCGATTTCCAACGCATTCAGCATGCCAGCGGCCGTAACGATCGCGGTGCCGTGCTGGTCATCGTGAAAGACGGGGATGTTACAGCGTTCAGTCAGCGCCTTTTCGATTTCAAAGCACTCAGGCGCCTTGATATCTTCAAGGTTGATGCCACCCCAGGTATCGGCAATGCGGGCAACGGTATCGATAAACGCCTGCGGGCTTTCAGCGTCCACTTCGATATCCACCGAGTTGATACCGGCGAAGCATTTGAACAGTACGCCCTTGCCTTCCATGACCGGCTTGCTTGCCAGCGGACCAAGATTACCCAGGCCCAGAATGGCGCTGCCGTCGGTAATAACGGCAACCAGGTTACCCTTACCCGTATAACGGTAAGCATTTTCTGGATCACGGGCGATTTCGCGAACGGGCTCTGCAACGCCAGGGCTGTAGGCCAGCGCTAAATCGCGCGCCGTTGCGGTGGGTTTGGTTAACTCTACTGAAAGCTTACCGGGAATCGGTTTTGCATGATAATCCAGCGCTGCCTGCTTATTTGCATCCGTCATAGTCAGGTTCCAATTAGCCTAAAGTAGATATAAGTCACTTCAGAATATAGAAAAACCCAAGTCGTCTCAAGCAAGCTGTCAACTCAAAAAGAAAACGCCTGTTTAAGCGTATATTCCTTCACGTTAATTACTTTTCTCAGCTATTTGCTGAATCTTATGTACGCCCATGCTAGCTATAATGGTTTGCTTATTGCTGTGCCGCAGCATTTTTGGAAATTTTTTCCATTATTTAGCACCAACAAAAACCCACGCCAAGGCGTGGGTTTTGTGCAACGTACACTGTGTACGTGCAGAGTGGTTGATCCGCTAGGATTAACCGCGCTTGACAGCAGCGCCGAAACGCTTGTTGAAGCGCTCTACACGGCCACCGGTGGTCGCTTGCTTCTGCTTACCAGTGTAGAACGGGTGGCAGTTGGAGCATACGTCCAGCGAGAAATCCTGGCCAGATGTAGTACCAACCTGGAAGCTAGCACCGCAAGAACAGTTAGCGGTGACCGTGTTGTAATTCGGGTGAATACCTTTTCTCATCGTGATGACCTCATAAGCTGTATGCCGCCACCTGATCCGTTGCCAGGCACCGCATACGGGTTTGGAATAAACTGCTAACCGGTTACCCGCTTGATCGTTTAGATTCAGAGCGGTCGCATATTTTAGCAAAACTTATCGCCGGAGGCCAATTGCCTGACACTGTTTCTTTGCAGGTGCTGAAAGTTGCCCTGCCTTCTCCACTGCGTCGCCTGTTTGATTATTTACCGGCGAGCCGCCCTCCTCCCTGCGGCTGGCAGTTGGGGCTTCGTGTACGCGTGCCGTTTGGTCGGCGCGAAGTGGTAGGTGTGATCGTCGGGCTAACCGATACCAGCGAGCTACCGCGCAGCCAACTTCGAGCAGTAAGTGAAGCGTTGGATGATGCGCCGCTTCCCGATGACTGGCTGTGGCTATGCCGATTTGCCGCGCGCTATTACCAACACAGTTTGGGCGATACGCTGCAGCACGCAATGCCCGCCAGGCTGCGCCAGGGCCACCCGATGGCCGGGCGCACGCAAACGCTCTGGATCGCCAACACGCAAACGCAACCGGCGTTAAGCCGTGCCCCCAAACAGGCCGAGCTTTATGCGCTTCTCAGCCAGCACCCCCACGGCTTGCCCACCCGAGCCGTCAGCGCGCACGGCTTTACCCGCGACCAGCTGCTAGCACTGACCAAAAAAGGTCTGGCCATCCAGCAGGAAATTGTTCTAACCGCTCCCGAGCCACCCAGTGGCAACCTGCTTGCCACTCCCGCCCTACCGCTTAATCGCGAACAGGCAACGGCGTTGGCTGCCCTGCATGAAAAGCTGGATGGCTATCACCCGTGCCTGCTTGAAGGGGTGACCGGCAGCGGCAAGACCGAAATTTATCTACAGCTTATTGAGTCGGTAGCGGCGAAAGGCAAGCAGTCGCTGGTACTCGTACCCGAAATCGGCCTGACGCCGCAAACCCTGGCGCGCTTTAGAAGCCGCTTTAGGGTACCGGTAGTTGCTCTACATTCGGGACTAACCGATCCGGAGCGTCTGGACGTTTGGGAGGCCGCGGCAAGCGGTCGTGCCCTGATCATCATCGGCACCCGTTCGGCAATTTTCACTCCGCTTGCCAACCCGGGAGCGATTATTGTCGACGAAGAGCACGACGGCTCTTATAAGCAGCACGACGGGCTTCGCTACCATGCTCGGGATCTTGCCGTGGCACGCGCACACTATCACGGCATTCCGCTGCTCCTGGGCAGCGCCACACCATCGCTTGAAAGCTTGCAGCAGGCGCTTTCCGGCAGCTATCGCCACTTGCGCCTTACTCAACGGCCCAGCCGCCATCAGCCCGCCAAGCTGGAGCTCATTGACCTGCGCCATCAACGGCGCCAGGGCGGGCTACTGCCTAACGCGATCAAAGCGATTAAAAGCACGCTGAGCGCGGGTAAGCAGGTGCTTATCTTTATCAACCGGCGCGGCTTTGCGCCCACGCTTGCCTGTCACGCCTGCGGCTGGATGGCGGAGTGTGGCCAGTGCGATTCACGCATGACGCTGCACCGCCAACCGCCGTTACTCGCCTGCCATCACTGTGATAGCCGCCGTGCCCTGCCTGACGCCTGCCCCGAGTGCGCCAGCGGCGACCTGCGCGCTCTGGGAAGCGGCACCGAGCGTACCGAAGAGACGCTTCAGGGGCTTTTTCCCAAGGTGGCCGTTCACCGTATCGATCGTGACAGCACGCGTAAAAAAGACAGCTTCGAGCAGATACTCAAAGAGATTCATCGCGGCGAACCTTGCCTGCTGGTGGGCACCCAAATGCTCGCCAAAGGGCACCATCTGCCTCACGTCACCTTAGTGGTGGTGGTGAATGCCGATGGCGGCCTTTACGCCGCTGATTTTCGAGCGCTGGAGCATAGTGCCCAACTACTTGAGCAGGTGGCCGGCCGTGCTGGCCGGGCGGCCGACCCGGGCCGGGTGCTGGTGCAGACGTTGCATCCCGATGATCCGCATCTCGGCCAACTGGCCGAGCAGGGCTACGGGGCACTGGCCAGAAACCTTCTGGAAGAGCGACGTCTGGCGCAGTTGCCACCCTTCACTTTTATGGCGTTGTTAAGAGTGGAAAGCCCTCAGGAGGAAGCGGCCCTCACGCTTGCCCAACAGGCAGGCCAGGCGCTACGCGAATGGCTGAAGACCTCGGGCCTTGCCACCAACTGCTTAGGCCCCGTGCCTGCTCCCATGGAGCGGCGCCAAAACCGTTACCATATCCACCTCATGCTGGCGGCTAACAAACGTAGCCAGCTGCATACCGCGGCCAGTTGGCTGGTGCAGTGGATGGAAGCCAATCGCGAGGCGCGCAAGGTTCGCTGGTCAATCGATATCGACCCGCAAACACTGGCTTAACCAGGATTTTTCGCTGCACAAATGCCGCCGATAAGCGTAGGCGCTTATGCAACGATCGCATCAACACCTTTGAAACTGCGCGCCAAATGCTGATAATGACCGCTTTGCTGCTGCACCTAGTTAAGTGCGCGCCTGCACACGCCGCCACCGACGTTATCCGGATACCCAAATGAAAGACACGATTATTTCCCTGCTCAACGGCGCCGTAGACGCGCTCAAGCTCCAAGGCGTGCTGCCTGATGATCTTCAGCCCACCATCAAAGTCGACCCGACCAAAGACAAGACGCACGGCGATTACGCCACCAACCTGGCGCTGATGCTGGCCAAGCCCGCGGGTAAAAATCCCCGCGAACTGGCCGAGACACTGATCGCAGCACTTCCCCAAAGCGACGCGATTCAAAAAACCGAGATCGCGGGGCCTGGATTCATCAACTTTTTTGCCGCCGCCGATGCGGCTGCACAGATCGTCGCCCAGGTACTGGATAGCGGCGATGCGTTTGGCCGCAGCATGGTTGGCCAGGCGGAAAAAGTGCAGGTCGAGTTTGTATCGGCCAACCCGACGGGCCCCTTGCACGTGGGCCACGGCCGAGGTGCCGCGATTGGCGACTGCCTGTGCCGCCTGCTGGAAGCCACGGGCTATGACGTTACGCGCGAATTTTATTACAACGATGCGGGCGCGCAGATTGCCAACCTGGCCCGCTCGGTACAGGCACGGGCCAAAAATCTGGGCCCTGATGATGAAAGCTGGCCGGAAGACGGCTATCGCGGCGAATACATTACCGATGTCGCCAACGACTATCTGGCGGGTAAAACGGTCACCGCTGATGATCGCGAAGTAACCGCCAAGGCGGATGCTGATGACCTGGACGCGATTCAGGAATTTGCCGTTGCCTGGCTGCGCCGTGAGCAGGATCTGGATCTCAAGGCCTTTGGCGTTGAATTTGACGTCTACTTCCTCGAATCCTCGCTTTACCAGGATGGCAAGGTGAACGAAGCGGTTGAAAAGCTCGTCGCCAACGGCCACACCTATGAAGAAGATGGTGCCATGTGGCTGCGCACCACCGACTTTGGGGATGACAAAGACCGTGTGATGCGCAAGCGCGAAGGCGGCTATACCTACTTCCTGCCTGACGTGGCCTACCATCTGGATAAATGGCAGCGCGGCTTTACTACCGTGATTAACGAACAGGGTGCCGATCATCACTCGACCGTTACCCGGGTGCGTGCCGGCCTGCAGGCGTTGGAAGTGGGCATTCCCAAGGGCTGGCCCGACTACGTGCTGCACCAGATGGTCATGGTCACGCGCTCAGGCGTTGAGGTAAAACTCTCCAAGCGGGCAGGTAGCTACGTCACGGTACGCGACCTTATCGATGAAGTAGGCCGCGATGCCACGCGGTTTTTCCTGGCCGCACGCCGCGCCGACTCACAACTAACCTTCGATATCGACTTAGCGCGTTCGCAGTCCAACGATAATCCGGTGTACTACATCCAATACGCCCATGCCCGGGTATGCAGCATGCTGCGCAAATCCGAAGCGGCAGATCAACCTTTTGATCATGCGCATGCCATGGCCAACCTCGCGCTGCTGGATAGCGACCAGGAGAAGGCCGTTCTTAACCGTCTGGCCCGCTACCCAGAGGTTGTTCAAACCGCCGCAAGAAACCGTGAACCGCAGCAAGTGGCTCAGTACCTGCTGGATCTGGCGGGTGATTTCCACACCTGCTACAACGCCGTTAAAGTCATGGTCGAGGACGATACGTTACGCAACGTCCGCCTGGCGCTAGGTCTGGCAACCAGGCAGGTGCTGCGAAATGGTCTGGACTTGATGGGTGTCAGCGCCCCAGAGGAGATGTAAGTCATGGCCAGCCCGCGCAAAAAGCCCTCTCGCCGTGGCGCCACCTCACAACACAAGGCTGCCCGTACGTCAGGCGGCTCGGGTGGCGGTTTTCGTCTACCCGGCTGGTTATGGGGCCTTGCTGGCATGGCGATAGGCTTCTTTTTGGCCCAACACCAGCACGGCACGGCGCCCTGGCAGGACAAGCCCAGCGACCAGCCCCAGGCAACCGTGCTTTCCAAACCGGAAAGCCCAGAGCGGGCCGCTGCACGTGAGACGGAAAATCAGCCGTCAGCAATGCCAACGTTTGAGTTTTATACGCTGCTGCCGGAAACCGAGGTCATCGCCCCAGGCGTTACGCTGCCCTCCAACGTGACCCGACCTGAAGTCGCCGAACAGCCTGCGGAAAGCACTACGAGCGACACGTCAGCCGCGGACGACGATCCCATAGCCCAGGTCATTGCCGCCAATACACGGCCAGAGGAGCAAGCCACCACAGCGCAGCAGCAGTCTGCACCGGCGGCTATCAGCGCGCCGAAACGCTACGTACTGCAAGCCGCCTCGTTTCGTGATTTAAGCGATGCCGAACAGCTGCGTGGCCGGTTACGTAACCTGAGTTTGCTTGCCCAAATCAGCGAAGTGCAGGCCGATGGCAATACGTGGCATCGCGTACAGGTAGGGCCGTATGACGACACGCGTGAATTGAACCGTGCCCAGGATTTAATGACCACTCAAGGCATTGAGCCTCTGCTGATTCAGCTTCAAAACTAACGAAACCCATACGTGTTATCCGGCGGGCGGTTGATTTTTTATCGGCCGCCCGCATTTTATTGTTCATCGTCTTTGTTAGCGGTCGCTCTATTATCAGTTAAGCGGCCGGTCAGTTATCGGGAGCACGCCTCCCCCAAGGAGTTATCTCCATGACCACTATCGTATCCGTACGTCGCGGTAATCAGGTTGTCCTGGCAGGCGACGGCCAGGTTTCACTTGGTAATACCGTGATGAAAGGCAACGCCAGCAAGGTGCGTCGCCTCTACCGTGGCAAGGTGCTTGCCGGCTTTGCTGGCGGCACGGCCGATGCGTTCACGCTGTTTGAGCGTTTTGAAGCTCAGCTTGAGAAGTATCAGGGTCACTTGACCAAGGCAGCCGTTGAGCTTGCCAAAGACTGGCGTACCGACCGTGCCCTGCGCCGGTTGGAAGCACTGCTTGCCGTTGCTGACCATAGCGCCTCGCTGATCATCACGGGTAACGGTGATGTGGTAGAACCTGAGCGCGGCATTATTGCGATTGGTTCGGGCGGTAATTTTGCCCAGGCAAGTGCCCGTGCGCTTCTCGAAAACACCGAGCTTTCAGCGCGGGAAATTACCGAGAAATCGCTGCAAATCGCTGGTGACATCTGTGTATTCACCAATCATCACGTGACGCTCGAAGAGCTAAATATCAACGAACGTTGAGGCTGCCTTAATGACTCAGATGACTCCCCGCGAAATCGTCCACGCGCTTGATCAATACATCATCGGCCAGCAGGACGCCAAGCGTGCCGTTGCCATCGCCCTGCGCAACCGCTGGCGCCGCATGCAGCTTGATGACGACTTGCGCCCTGAAGTTACCCCGAAAAACATTTTGATGATTGGCCCCACGGGTGTGGGTAAAACTGAAATTGCCCGTCGCTTGGCCAAGCTTGCCCGCGCGCCATTCATCAAGGTCGAAGCCACCAAGTTCACCGAAGTGGGCTACGTCGGTCGCGACGTTGAATCCATCATCCGTGATCTGATGGAAGCGGCCATTAAAATGGTTCGTGAGCACGCCAAAGAAGAAGTCGGTCATCGCGCTGAAGACGCCGCAGAAGACCGCGTATTGGATGCTCTGCTGCCACCGCCACGTGGGCAGGAAGACAAGCCTCGCGAAGATAGCAGCACGCGCCAGTCGTTTCGTAAAAAACTGCGTGAAGGCCAGCTGGACGACAAAGAGGTCGATATCGAAGTGTCCTCTCAGGGTCAGGGCGTCGATATCATGACCCCGCCGGGCATGGAAGAGATGACCAACCAGCTGCAGAGCCTGTTCTCCAGCATGGGTCAGCAAAAACGCGAGCAGCGCCGGGTAACGGTTAAAGAAGCCCTGGTACTGCTGCGCGATGAAGAAGCGGGCAAACTGGTCAATGAAGATGAAATCAAGGCCCGCGCCGTTGAGTCCGTTGAGCAGCACGGTATTGTGTTCCTGGATGAGATCGACAAGGTTGCCAAGGGCAGCGGTCAATCAAGCGGTGGCGAAGTATCCCGTGAAGGTGTTCAGCGCGACCTGCTGCCCCTGATTGAAGGCTCTACCGTGTCGACCAAGTACGGCATGGTGAAAACCGATCATATTCTGTTTATTGCCTCGGGCGCTTTCCACTTGTCACGCCCGTCCGACTTGATTCCGGAGCTTCAGGGTCGCCTGCCGATTCGCGTCGAGCTTGACGCGCTGACGCCTAACGACTTCAAGCGCATCCTTACCGAGCCGTCTGCATCGCTCACCCGGCAATACCAGGCTTTGCTTGCGACCGAAGGACTGGACGTTGAATTCACCCCCGACGGTATTGCGCGTATTGCCGAGATTTCCTGGCAGGTTAACGAAGGCACCGAAAATATCGGCGCGCGCCGCCTGCATACCGTGATGGAGCGCCTGCTCGAAGAGGCCTCATTCAAGGGTGGCGACATGGATAGCCCGCTGACCATCGATGCGGACTACGTAAACGCTCAGCTGGGCGAATTGGCCGTTGACGAAGACCTGTCGCGCTATATTCTCTAAATTTACAATCTTATCCGTACAGGGAATTCCCTAAGCACAACATTCTCTAAGTACAACATTCTCTAAGTACAGCCGAGGCCGCCACTCCGTTTTACGCTGAATACGGCGCTAACTCTGGGTAGGCGGCTTTATTGATACGTGAAGAGGTCGACCAATGAGCGCTCCCGTCCCCAGCAAGGTTCATTACCATAAAAGCGCGCGCGAGCTTGAGCTTGGCTACGCCAGTGGCGAGAGCTACCGGCTGCCGGTAGAGCTTTTACGGGTGTATTCACCCTCGGCTGAAGTTCGCGGCCACGGTGGCGATACGGCGGTACTCCAGGTAGGCAAAAAGCACGTTGGACTGCAGAACATCACTCAGGCAGGCAACTACGCGTTAAAGCTTTATTTTGACGATGGTCATAGCAGCGGTCTGTTTAGCTGGGATTATCTGCATGAACTGGTCACGCATCAGCAGGCGTACTGGAATAACTATCTACAGCGGCTTGAAGAAGTCGGGGCATCACGCGAGCCTTCGGGTATCCATTTCAAGCAACTATAACGCTGCGCGTCCGGTCAGGCGCAGACAAATTGGGGCAGACAAGGCTACAATATCGTCATCCTTTTAACACGGCGACCACCTTGGTCGATTGTTACCGCCTCGAACTCGGGAGCTACAGCCCCATGAGCCCCACGGAAAAGCGCACTACCGATTTTGGTTATCAAGAAGTCCCGGTCGACGAGAAAGCATCGCGCGTGGCGGATGTATTCCATTCCGTCGCCGCTCGTTACGATGTAATGAATGACTTAATGTCGATGGGTATCCACCGCGTCTGGAAACGTTTCACCATCGAGCGCGCTGGCGTGCGCCCAGGCCATCACGTACTGGACATTGCTGGCGGCACCGGCGACTTGACCCTCAAGTTCTCCCGCATTGTGGGCTCACGCGGCAAAGTGGTACTCGCCGATATCAATGCTTCCATGCTGAAGGTTGGCCGCGACAAGCTGATGGATAACGGTGTGGGCGGCAACGTTGAGTATGTTCAGGCGAATGCCGAGTGCCTGCCGTTCCCTGATAACAGCTTTGACTGCATTACCATTGCGTTTGGTTTGCGTAACGTCACGGATAAAGACGCGGCGCTGCGCTCCATGGCTCGGGCACTGAAACCGGGCGGCCGCCTGCTGGTGCTGGAGTTCTCCAAGCCCAACAACCCGCTGCTCTCCAAAGCCTATGATGAATACTCCTTCCGCCTGCTCCCCAAAATGGGTGAGCTTGTCGCAGGCGACGGTGAAAGCTACCGTTATCTGGCCGAGTCGATTCGTATGCACCCGGGCCAGGAAACGCTGAAAGCCATGATGGAAGCAGCGGGTCTTGAACGGGTGGAATACACCAACCTGACGGGCGGGATTGTCGCTTTGCACCGCGGCATCAAGCTATGACATTACCCAACACAATGGCGTCACAGATGATGAGGTCAGCATGCTGGTAACCCCGACCTTGGTGCTGGCCGGATGTGAACGTACGTTGAACGCCCTGCTCGCCCGCGACCCGGCGGCGCCTTCCCGCTTGGCGGCGCTGGCGGGCAGCCGTCTGTTAGTGCGTTTGGAAAAGCCCCCTCTTCAGCTGGTGTTGCACTATCATTTGGCAGGTATTGACCTGCTGCGTGGTGACGATGTCGAGGAAACCGAGGTGGATGCCGTTGTAGAGCTAACGCCGGAAACCTTCTCGGAATGGATCAGCGGCGCATCGATCGAACGGCTTATGTTTGACGGCAAGCTTGCCGTGCGTGGCCGCATTCACCTGCTGGAAGCCACCCGCGAACTGTTGTTTGATCTGGATATCGACTGGGAAGGCGAGCTTGCCCGCTGGCTGGGCGACATGCCGGCCCACTCTCTGGCAGAGGGCGTACGCCGACTGTCGCGCTGGGGCCTGCGTGCCAAGGATGAGCTGCTCCACGATGTCTCGGAGTACGTGTTTGAAGAGGCCCGCCTGCTCCCTGGGCGCCAACAGCGCGACCTGTTACGCGACCACCTTACCGAGCTTGAAGTGGCCACCGATCGTCTCGAAGCCCGCTTTAATCGGCTACACCGCCGCCTTACGCTTGACACATCACACGCCTCGCAGGAGCCGCGTTTATGAGTCTGCGTCTGTTCAAGATTCTTAGGGTCGTTGCGCGGCAACGCCTCGACACAATGATTCCCATGGAACGGCTGCCACTTTGGCTACGCACGCTAATGTGGTTCTCTCCGCTGCGGCTGTTCCCGGTGGGTAAGCGCACGCGCGGTGAGCGTTTGCGTTTGGCGCTGGAAGCACTGGGTCCCATTTTTATTAAATTTGGCCAGATGCTCTCCACGCGCCGCGACCTGCTGCCCGAGGACATTGCTGATGAACTCCGACGCTTGCAGGACCAGGTTCCTCCTTTTCCAGGCGAACTTGCCGCTGCCCGGGTTGAAAAAGAACTGGAGATGTCGCTGATAGAGGCCTTCGCCGAGTTCGAGCAGGCCCCTCTTGCGTCGGCATCGATTGCACAGGTGCACGCCGCCAAGCTGCATAGTGGTGAAGAGGTCGTGGTGAAGATCATTCGCCCCGGTATCGATCGCATCATGCGTCAGGATATGGCGCTGATGTATCAAGTCGCCAAGCTCTTTGCCAAGGTGCCTGAAGCGCGTCGGCTGCGCCCAGTCGAAGTCATTCGCGACTATGAAGCGACGCTGTTCGACGAACTGGACCTTTATAAGGAAGCGGCCAACACCTCACAGCTCAAGCGTAACTTCAAAGATTCACCACTGCTGTTCGTGCCTACCATCTATTGGCCCTTCACGCGCCGTCACGTGATGGTGCAAGAACGCATCCGCGGCGTTCCCGTGGCTGACCTGGATACCCTGATCAAACGCGGCGTCAATCTGAAAAAGCTTGCCGAACGCGGTGTTGAGCTCTTTTTCACCCAGGTGTTTCGCGACAACTTCTTTCATGCCGACATGCACCCTGGCAATATTTTTGTAAATTGCGATAATCCTGAAGATCCGCAGTATATTGCGATCGACTGCGGCATTGTGGGCAGCCTGACTCGCGAGGATCAGGATTATCTGGCGCGCAACCTGCTGGCGTTTTTTCATCAGGACTATTACGAAGTGGCGGCGCTGCATATCGAGTCTGGCTGGGTAGGCGAAAATACCCGGGCTAATGAGTTTGCCGCGGCTATCCGTACCGTTTGCGAGCCGATTCTTGAAAAGCCTTTAAAAGATATCTCGTTTGGCCAAGTGCTGTTGGGACTTTTCCAGACCGCGCGACGCTTTAATATGGAAGTCCAGCCGCAGCTTGTGCTGCTGCAAAAGACGCTGCTCAATATCGAAGGGCTTGGCCGCCAGCTTTACCCCGAGCTTGATCTGTGGAGTACCGCCAAACCGTATCTTGAGCAGTGGATGAAAGACCGCGCCGGGATCAGTGGGCTTTGGGAGTCGCTCAAGCGCCAGGCACCAGAGCTTTCTCATCAACTGCCCGAGCTTCCCGTACTGGCCCATCAGGCGCTTACGCGAATGGAAATCGAGCACCGTCAGCGCCATCAGCAAGTTGACGCGATTCATCATATGCAGAGCCACATGGCGCGCCAGGGAAAGCGCCATCACCGCTTGCGTATCGGGCTTTTGCTGGTAGCCGTTGCGCTGGCCTGGCAGCCACTCAGCAGTTGGGCAGCAACTCAAGACTGGCCGATTCTTGGTGCAGCCGCGCTTGGCCTGCTACTACTATTATGGCAATAGCAAGGTTGCAGACGGCCAGGCACCTAACCGGTAATGACGCTGCTCACTGTTTTAAGGAGACTCATGAACACCCCCTCAACACCTAATCATGCCCCCGTGCTCGATGCCCTCGCCGAGGTGTTGAAGCAGCGGCGCAACGCTTCTCCCGAGAATTCTTACGTTGCGTCCTTGCATCACAAGGGTTTGAACAAGATACTCGAAAAAGTGGGTGAAGAAGCTACCGAAACGCTGCTGGCGGCAAAAGATGCCGAACGCGGCGGTGAAGTACAGCGTCAGGCGCTTATCGCGGAGACTGCCGATCTTTGGTTTCATAGCCTGGTCATGTTGTCTCATCTGGAGCTTGATCATCAGGATGTTTTAAACGAGTTGGCAAGGCGCTTTGATATTTCCGGTCACGACGAAAAAGCCGCCCGCACACCATCATAAACAACACGCATTTGAATCAGTGAGGATACGCATATGTTAGGTGGCATCAGTATTTGGCAGCTGCTTATTGTTTTAGGCATCATCATCTTGATCTTCGGTACCAAGAAACTGCGTAACGTGGGCACCGATCTGGGTGGCGCCATTAAAGGCTTTAAAAAAGCGGTGCACGAGGAAGATAAAGACGACGAGAAGAAAGACGCCGGGCCTTCGCACGCCAAGGTCACTCATGAAGAGCCGGTCAACACCTATGACGTTCAGGCCGAAGAAGAACGTGCGGCACGTAACGAAGAGCGCAAGTAAACCATGCTGGATATCGGCTTTCTTGAACTGATGCTTGTCGGTGTCGTTGCCCTGTTGGTGCTTGGCCCTGAGCGCCTCCCTCGGGCGGCGCGCACGGCAGGCTTGTGGATTGGCAAAATTAAGCGCACGGTATCCGGCATGCAGCGCGAAATCAGCGCGCAGCTTGAAGCGGAAGAACTTCGCCAAACGCTTAATGAACAGCAAAAGACCATTAACGATAGCTTGAAGAAAGCCAAGAAAGACGTTGAGAGTATTGTCGATAAGCCTTCAACGTCAGGCGCTTCAAAGCCCGCGACGCCATCCCCAAATGAAACCGAGCGGCGCGTCGCCCAGGCAAGCTCTCATCTGGATGACGCTCTGCAGGAAGTCAATGCAGCAGCGCCGGACACTTCTGCGCCAGACACCACTTCAGAGCCCTCAAAGGCGACCACTCCAAAGGACAGTAATCACCCATGAGTAACCCTGGCGACGCTCGGGAGCCCCAAAACGATCAGCACCAAGCCCCTTTGATTGAGCATTTAATCGAGCTTCGTATGCGTCTGGTGCGCGCGGTGGTGGTTATTCTGGTGGTCTTTTTAGGCCTCTACGCTTTTGCTAACGATATTTACAGCTTTGTGGCCGAGCCGCTAATGGCATTACTGCCGCCGGGCTCGCAGATGATTGCGACCGAAGTAGCTTCACCGTTTCTGGCGCCCTTCAAGCTGACCCTGGTGGTCGCGGTCTTTATCGCGATCCCGTTTGTGCTTCATCAGGCCTGGGCATTTATCGCGCCAGGGCTTTACGATAATGAAAAGACTCTGGCCATACCGATTCTGGTGTCCAGTATTGGGCTTTTTTATGCGGGCGCGGCGTTTGCCTATTACGTGGTGTTTCCGCTGCTGTTTGCGTTTTTTACCCAGACAGGGCCTGAAAACGTCACAGTAATGACCGATATTAATCAGTACCTTAACTTTGTACTGAAACTCTTTTTCGCCTTCGGCGTGGCGTTTGAAATCCCCATCGCGACGTTTCTGTTGATTTTATCCGGCGCGGCAAGTGTACAAAGCCTTTCTCAAAAGCGCCCGTATATCTTTCTAGGCTGTTTTATTATCGGCATGCTGCTGACCCCACCGGATGTGGTATCGCAAACCCTGCTCGCTCTGCCTATGTACCTGCTTTATGAGGTCGGCCTGCTGTTTGGCCGTTTAGTGCGCAAAAAGCGTGATGAAAAAGCGGCCGCCGAAGAGCAAAATCTCTAAATCGCGAATATCAGTTTCACCAATCAACGATGCGCGACAATAGGCGATTCACGGAAGATTCTATAAGCAGATCCTATAAAAAGCCTCTGTCATCATTGATGGCAGAGGCTTTTGCTTAGATACCGTCAACTACTGCTGATTAATCCATCATTTCATCAATACGATCTACCAGCTTAAAAATACCCGTTGCCGCTTCGCTGATGCGGGTAGCCAGCATATAGGCGGGCGTGGTGACCACGCGGTGCTCAAGGTCCACGACAATATCATCCACTGCGCAGCTGCGATGCAGGCCACCCATGGCGCTAATTGCACCCGACACACTTGGGTCGTGGCCCACGGTTACCGCGATGCCGTCGCCCAGCAGCCGTGGCACCAGCGCGGGGGCGATGCACATCAGGCCAATCGGTTTGGCGTCTTCCCGAAAGCCTGCCAGCGCCTCTTTAAAGGCTTCCAGCACCTGCATGTTGTCGCCTTCACTGGCAAAGTCAGATAAATTTTTCGCTACACCAAAACCACCCGGCACAATGACAGCGCCAAACTCATCGGCTTTTAACTCGGTAAGCGGCTGAATATCGCCACGCGCCAGGCGCGCCGATTCCTGAAGCACATTGCGTGTCTCGCCTTCTGCTTCCTCCTGGGTAAGATGGTTCACCACATGATGCTGCTCTATATCGGGCGCAAAGCAGCGATAACCAATACCCAACTGATCCAAGCGCAGCAGCGTCAAGGTGGTTTCATAAATTTCAGAACCATCAAACACACCGCAGCCCGCCAATACCACCGCTACCTGTTTGGTCATGCCTATCTCCTTATCGCAGACTTACCTATTGCCAACCGGCAAGCAATCGCTAACTTTAGTCAGTCTTATCCAGAGCCACAAGGCGGCTTTCGCCGTAAGACATGCCTGATATACTCAACGCAAGCCTACGGGCATTGATTTACGATCCTTAACGGAGACAACCTTTGAGCACACTGAGCCCCCGTCAATTTCCTGGCACCCGCCTGCGCCGCATGCGTCGCGACGATTTCTCCCGCCGTTTGATGCAGGAGTCTACATTAACACCTGCTGATTTAATTTTACCGGTGTTTGTTTTGGAAGGTGAAAATCAGCGTGAAGCAGTAGTCTCGATGCCCGGCGTGGAGCGCTTATCGATTGATTTATTGATTGAGCAAGCCAAGGAAGCATTCGCGCTGGGCATACCCGCCCTGGCGCTATTTCCCGTAGTGGGTAGTGATCATAAAAGTGAGTTTGCCGAAGAAGCCTATAATGCCAACGGCTTGGTTCAACGCAGCGTACGCGCGCTCAAAGAGGCGCTACCTGAGCTTGGAATTATTACCGATGTCGCTCTTGACCCTTACACCATTCATGGCCAGGACGGCATTTTAGATGAGCAGGGCTATGTCCTGAACGATCGTACGGTAGAAACGCTGCTCAAGCAGGCACTTTCTCATGCTGAAGCCGGAGCCGACGTGGTGGCCCCTTCAGACATGATGGATGGCCGTATTAGCGCTATTCGCCAGGTGCTTGAGCAGGAGCTTCTGCATAACGTTCGCATTATGGCCTATAGCGCCAAGTACGCGTCCAAGTACTATGGCCCGTTTCGCGATGCGGTCGGCTCCGCCGCCAACCTGGGCAAGGCGGACAAGCGCACCTATCAGATGGACCCAGCCAATAGTGATGAGGCGCTACACGAAGTGGCCATGGATATCAGCGAAGGCGCTGATATGGTGATGGTCAAGCCCGGCATGCCTTATCTGGATGTGGTGCACCGGGTTAAAACCGAGCTTAAAGTCCCCACCTTCGCCTACCAGGTAAGCGGTGAGTACGCCATGCACCGCGCCGCGTTCGATAATGGCTGGCTGGAAGCCGAACCGGTCATACTGGAATCGCTCATGTGCTTTAAACGTGCCGGGGCAGACGGCATCTTGACCTACTTTGCGCTGGAAGCAGCCCGTCTGTTGCAGAACCAGCGTTAGACATCCACGCTCAAGATGACAGATATATGACATTTATCTGTCATCTTTCTCCCGCATACTGCTTTGAATGACAGGTACCACGCTATGCTAGTTTGAGGCCATTAATGCAGGGGAGCCATTATGGACGATCATGTTTCACCATCTACGGCGCTATTACTCAGCGAGTCACTGAATGTCGAAATTGATGGCTTACCGCTACGCATTAATCGCACTCCCAATGGCGTGCATGCCAGAGAATCGCTGCCTGAAACCGATTTAGACGATCCTCAGCTCTACTTCAACCGTGAACTGTCACACCTGCAGTTTAATATTCGTGTCCTGGAGCAGGCATTAGACGATGCGCATCCGCTGCTTAATCGCCTGATGTTCCTGCTTATTTTCTCATCCAACATGGATGAGTTTTTTGAAATTCGCGTGGCCGGCTTAAAACATCAAATGGCTCTGGGCGACGATACGACGGCCGCCGATGGTCGCTTGCCCAAAGCGGTGCTT
Organism: Halomonas sp.; assembly: GCF_017983445.1. Lineage (GTDB taxonomy): Bacteria > Pseudomonadota > Gammaproteobacteria > Pseudomonadales > Halomonadaceae > Vreelandella. Next base: position 75,356 of record NZ_JAGOBJ010000001.1, on the reverse strand, counting down.
GCGGAAATTTCCGAAATTGCCCATAAGCAGATCGCCCGTCAGTATCAGATTCTCAATGACACCCTGCTACCTGCCCTTGAAAGCCAGGGCCTGCGCTTTCGGCGCCGCGACCAGTGGACCGATGAGCAGAAAGCCTGGGTGTACGAGCTGTTCAATAACGAAATCATGCCGGTCATCAGCCCTATCGGCCTTGACCCTTCACACCCCTTCCCCCGGCTGGTTAACAAGAGCCTTAACTTTATTGTGGAGCTTGAGGGTAAGGATGCCTTTGGCCGGGCGGGAGGCATGGCGATCCTCCCCGCCCCCCGTTCGCTTCCCCGGTTGATGCCGCTTCCCAAGGAACTGTGTGCCGAGGGGTTTTCTGAATATGTGTTTCTGTCCTCGATGATTCATGCCCATGCCGAGGAGCTTTTTCCCGGCATGCGCGTACGCGGCTGCTATCAGTTCAGGCTGACCCGTAACGCGGATATGACCGTTGACCCTGAAGAAGTCTCCGACCTGGCATCTGCGCTGCGCGGTGAGCTATTGGCACGCCGCTATGGGCGAGGTGTGCGTCTGGAAGTCGCCGATAACTGCCCGGATGACCTGATAAACTTTTTACTGCGCCAGTTCGAGCTGGATCCAGACGATTTATACCGCGTTCAGGGGCCGGTGAACCTCACCCGCATGATGTCAGTGCTGGGGGATGTCGATCGCCCTGAGCTTGTTTATCGCCCCTATACGGCAAGCGTGCCTAAGATGCTGAAAACGGGCAGTTTGTTTGAGGCAATCGCTAAAAACGACGTGCTTCTGCATCATCCGTTCCAGTCGTTTTCCCCGATCGAAGAGCTGCTGCGTGAGGCGGCCCGTGACCCCGACGTTCTAGCCATCAAACAGACGCTTTACCGCACAGGCGCAGAATCGTCTATCGTGAGTGCGCTGGTCGATGCGGCCAGCCAAGGCAAGGAAGTTACCGTGGTGATCGAGCTGCGCGCGCGCTTTGACGAAGCTGACAACCTCCAGCTGGCATCACGTCTGCAAGAAGCCGGGGCAATCGTGATCTATGGCATCATGGCGTATAAAACCCACGCCAAGATGTTGCATATCGTGCGGCGCGAAAAGGGTGAACTGCGCCATTACGCACACCTGGGCACGGGTAACTATCACTCTAAAACCGCCAAGCTCTACACCGATTACAGCTTGCTGACCGCCAACAAGGCGCTGTGTGCCGATGTGCATAAAGTCTTTCAGCAGCTCTCGGGAATGGGTCGGGCGCGCAAGATTGATACCCTGTTGCATGCTCCGTTTACCCTGCATGAGCGCTTAGTCGAAATGATCGATCGCGAAGCCCAGCTGGCGCTCAAGGGCAAACGCGGGCATATCATTATCAAGTGCAACTCGCTGACCGAGCCCAAGCTGATCAAGGCGCTTTACCGTGCTTCTCAAGCGGGCGTTGAGTGCGATTTAATCATTCGCGGGATGTGCTGCTTAAAACCCAACCTGCCGGGCATTTCTGAAAATATCCGCGTTCGCTCGATTATTGGCCGCTTTCTGGAGCATACCCGGGTATTCCACTTCCATAACGACGGCAAATCGGAAACCTGGTGCTCAAGCGCTGATTTTATGTCGCGTAACATGTTCCACCGTGTCGAGACCTGTTTTCCGCTGCTGGATAAAAAGCTCGCTACCCGGGTACGCAAAGACCTGGAAACCTATCTGGTGGATAACTGCCAGAGCTGGCTACTGCAAAGCGATGGCAGCTACCGCCTACAAGATGCTGGCAATGGCGACGCGATAAGCGCCCAGGAAACGCTGCTTTATGCCTACGCGTCCAAAAGCTAGTGGTTAAAGCTAACCATTAAAGCGCGTCATAAATTTTACAGGCTCCGCCGCTAATCAAGTGGCGGGGCTTGCATGTTTTAGTTACCCAATGAGTGTCGGGCGTCGGCCTGTTGACGCCTGCTTTTCCCTCCGGCTATTCATTCACTCGTTTTCAAGGCTTGTAACGTTAGGCTGATCACCCATACGCACATAGCCGAGAATATGAGAAACTGTCATGATGAAACCTTGTAACGTGAATAATTTCACATATTCTGACCACGGCCTTACGATGAAGCAAACCAGCCTTTTAATAAACACCGTGAAAGTCGCCCGCCATGATTGAGCTACGCCATTTACGTACACTGCTCGCCCTACGTGAAACAGGCTCACTGGTCGAGGCAGCTGAACGTGTCCACCTCACTCAGTCGGCTCTTTCTCACCAGTTAAAGGACCTGGAAGGCCGGGTCAATAGCCCGCTATTTGTACGCAAAACGCGCCCTGTCGAATTCACCCGTGCGGGCTTACGGCTGCTAACGTTAGCCGACCAGATACTTCCTGAAGTGCGCAAAGCCGAGCGTGATGTGGCGCGCCTGGCGGGTACCGAGCAGGGCCGACTGCATATGGCAATCGAATGCCATAGCTGCTTTCAGTGGCTGATGCCGACAGTAGACTACTTTCGTGACCACTGGCCGGAAGTGGAAATTGATATTCCCAGCGGCCATCACTTTGACCCGCTGCCGGCTCTGGCCCGTGAACAGCTCGATCTAGTAATCACCGCCGATCCGCAGCCGCTGGATGGCGTTCACTATGCGCCACTGTTTCGGTATGAAGGGTTACTCGCGGTAGCGCGCCAGCACGACTATGCCAACCGGGTCTTTATCGAGCCCCAGGCGCTTGCCAATCAGACGTTGATTACCTATCCCGTTGAACAGGCCCGCCTGGATGTGTTTACCCAATTTTTGGACCCAGCCAATGTACGCCCTCAGGAGATCCGCACGGCCGAGCTAACCATCATGATGATGCAGCTGGTGGCCAGCGGGCGTGGCGTATGCTCCCTGCCTAACTGGGCGCTGACGGAATATCTGGAGCGAGATTACGTCAAGGCCGTCAAACTGGGTGAGCATGGTATCTGGAGTACGCTGTACGCCGCCGTTCGCGAGGAGACGCTTGAGGCTCCCTGGATGCAGGATTTTCTGCGTACCGCCCGGGAAACATCGTTTGCCGTGCTAACCGGGGTCAAGCCAGCGGTTCACGACGAGGAACCAGCAACGTAAAGCGGGCGCCGCCGAGGGTCGGGCTGGTGTCGACGGTAACGCTGCCCCCGTGGCCTGCCATGATTTTCTGCACGATGGAAAGCCCTAAACCATAGCCCCCGAGGCTTCGCGCCCGGCTGTCATCCAGGCGGGTAAACGGTTTAAAGACATCGATACGCGCCTCTGCAGGTATGCCGGGGCCATCATCCTCGACATCGATACGTACCAGCTGAACTTCGCTCCAGAGCCGAATGGTAATGTGGTTTTTCCCGTAGCGGCAGGCGTTGCTTACCAGGTTTTGCAGTGCCCGCTGTAAATAGCGCGGTTCGGCCAAAAGCTCAATATCGGGGCCGTCGGTCAACTCGATGGTCAGCCCTTCATGTAGAGGCGCCAACGTATCGATCACCCGTTCGGCCATGGCGCGGCAGTCCACCAGTGCCATTTCAAGCTCGGCGCCATTTACCGTTTCGCCACCTAAACGGGCATAGGTAAGAATTTCATCAACGAGCTCATCAAGCTCTGCAATATCGGCGTCAATCCCCTGCAACTGACGCCGGATCGCAGGCTGATCGGTCATGTCCTCAACCATTTGTACGGCAAAACGAATGCGGGCAACCGGGGTGCGCAGTTCATGGGAAACGGCGCGAATCATCTCTTGTTGACCACGTAGCAGAGTTTGCACCTGGCTTGCCATTCCGTTGAAGGCCATGCCCAAACGCCCTAGTGAGTCGTCACTCTCGACTTTCACACGGGTCTCAAGCCTGCCGCTGGCGATGCGGGTAGCGGCCAGCTCCAGACGCGCCATTCTCGTCTCTATGCGGCGCATAATCAGATAGATGATTAAACACAGCACTGCCATGGCTCCGAGCAACAGCGGTAGCTGTAAATTCATCGGTAGCGTATCGCCACGCGTAATAGGCCCAGCCAATAACCACGTGCTTGAATTAGGCAATTGGTAAAGCAGGCTAATGGAGAGCTTTTCAGATGACAGCAAGGTTATTACGTTGCCCATCGCCAGCTGGCCTTGCTGCTTGGTGGTTAAATTATTTGGCAGGGTATGTAGAAGAGACAGCGGCCAACTGCCGGAGCGTAGCATCGCCAGCGCGGCCTCGTGCTCCCCCGCCGGCAGTGTTGTCAACCATTCACCGAGTAGCAACATGCTGCCTTGCCATTGGCGCTCGCTCCAGGCAGGTAGGGAAGCTTCAAGCAGCCACTCATCACCGGGCACTCGCTGGCGCAAGCGCCACGGGTCATCGGTCACGACTACACTGCCACGCTCGATGCGCTTGCTGGCAAAGTAACCCAGCTTTACCTCGCTGATGCGTCGCAAGGTAAACTGCATACCGAGGCGCTCGGTGAAACGGCCTATCAGCAAGCTGCGCTCGTCCTCGCTAACCTCGCCAAGCTGATGGGTCATCAGCGACATGGGCAGGGCTACGAGCTGCTCGCGGTAATCTTCCCGGCGCACTTGTTCAATAAATGAGCGACCGCCTAGTGCGATTAACAATACGGCACACAGCGCCAGGCCCAGCAGTAAATAGAATTTAAAAAACGAGCTATGGCTAAGCAGCTGCCGCATCGAACGTACCCTTAATATTAACTATCTTTCACGAATAGATAGCCTTTGCTGCGTACCGTTTTTATGCGGTGTGGCTGGTTGGGATCGTCTCCCACTTTGGGCCGAATACGCGATACGCGTACGTCGATGGAGCGGTCCTGCCCATCGTACTTAATACCGCGCAGATCGTTGAAGATCTCTTCGCGAGTCAATACCCGGCCAGCATTGCGCGCCAATAGCCATAGAAGATCAAATTCAGCGCTGGTCAGGTCAATGCGCTCGCCCCCCAGCCATGCTTCACGCGTCGCATTGTCAATCTCCAGATTATCAAAGCGTAAGCGCATTTCACCATTGGGCGCCGGGCCATCCGCGCGGCGCAGCAAAGCGCGCATGCGGGCAAGCAATACACGCGGCTGAACGGGTTTGGGCACATAGTCATCAGCCCCCATTTCTAGGCCAAGTATCTGGTCAAGATCGTCAGTGCGCGCCGTCAGCATCATGATGGGACCTGCAAAATTCGGCCGTACCCGACGACAAATTGACAGGCCATCCTCACCCGGGAGCATCAGATCCAGAATCACTAAATCCGGCTGCAGGGTAAGAATGCGGTCCATACCTTTAGCCCCATCGGCCTCTAGCGTGACCTGAAAACCGTTAGCTTCCAGATAGTCCCGAGTGAGTTCTGCCAAACGCTTGTCATCTTCAATGATCAGAATATGGTCCTGATCAGAATACTCAGGCATGACCGTTTCCTGTGACCCAAGCGCCTGAAATTGCTCTTCTAAGTGGTTTACCATCTTATCCATCACTCCGCTTAGGCAGTTTATAATTTATCCACTTACCCACTATTAAATTGGTGACTATCATTTACTTACACAATACCTTAAAACCCAAGGGACACTGCTCTTAACGTTTTACGCTATTACTAATGTTCAGTCGCCCTTTGCCTCGCTTGATTCTTCCAACACGGAGGACTAATGTAACAAAACAAACTGTCGACAACCCTGACAGGAGGAGAAAGCAATGACTGACGGCAAAGCTAAAAGCGTTATCAAGCGTGTTTATGTTCCGACCCAGGTGCGTGACTTGCCCAACGGGGAAAAATTAAAAATTCCCGGTCACTATAAAGCACCCCCAAGTTGCGAAAAATAGCGTGTACAAAATACATTCTAATAAAAAAGGCAGGCGCAAAGCCTGCCTTTTTTAATACAAATTATTGTTTAACGTTGCTTACTGTCGCTAACCCTTGGGCCCGAACAGTAGCCATACAATTAAGCCTACCAAGGGGAAGATCAGCAGCCCTAAGATCCACAGCAGTTTTGCTAAACCACCTGCTGAGCTTTTTGCTACTTTCACAATGGCCCAAACCAAAATAACGAGCCAAATTAATCCTAACAATCCACCGACTTCAATACCCATAGCAACTCCTTAGCTTGTTGGCATCCATGTGCTTTTAGCTAAGCACATCAAAGCGATATGCACAAGCATCGGTTACGAATCGGGCAGGCTCAAAATCATCTCCCCGCTACGTATTTCAATATTCAAAAGGTGGAGAAAACTCATCCCTAACAGCACCGTATCGTGCTCCATCCCAGGGCTGATAGAGCCCGGCACATTGCTGATCTTGATCCCGCCCAGCATGACTTCATCCAACTGTGTAAGGCTTCCCTGCACTCGGCCATTGGCGGTATTGAACCAAGCCGTGCGTCCTCGATTAAGTCCTAACTGCGCCGCCAGTTCATCTGAAACGGCCACATAGGTTGCGCCGGTATCAAGTAAAAAGGTTACAGGCTCACCGTTAATCTCACCAGGCGCTTCATAATGCCCTGAACGATTACGCTTTAACGTAACGGGGCCCCCCTCAGACGAGCTCTGCGCAATATGCGCATTCGGGCTGAGTATCTGCTCCATCCCCCCATCAAGCCACCAGGTTCCCAAGCCGATTAACAGTACCCAGAAAAGCAGCATCATCACGATGCCGCCACGCTGTCTTGTTTGCATGAGTTGCCCCTCGCTTTCGGCGTTTACGCGTTTTCCCAAGCGATAGCGGCGTCACACCCTCGGCGCTCGTTAACGTTCGCACATATCAGCATCGCTATAACAAAAAGCCCTACACATAAAAGAATAGACGCCTGTAAACCAATAATGGTTTGCAGCACTCCCAGCATCACGATTCCCAGTACGCCCGCCAGTTTATTGGCCAGCCCCCAGAAGCCAAAAAACTCGGCCGATTTTTCAAGCGGTGAAAATACGCCCACCAGCGCCCGGCTCGCCGATTGGCTGGACCCTAGGCTGAGCCCCGCCAAACAGCCCACTGCCAGGAACACGTGCTGGGCTTGCCACTGCCAGTCAAACTGCGCATTTACCCAGGCGGTAATTTCAGGCGTTGCCCAGATGGCAATAATCGCCACTACCCACAGCCCCAGCGTAATCTGATAGGTATGCTTAGCGCCTAACCGGTCCTGAAGCCAGCCAAACCCCAGCGCCCCTGCCGCTGCGGTTATCTGGACGATGATAAACATGATATTGCGCACGCTTTCGTCCCACCCGATAACCTGAGCACCGTAAATAAACGCAAACGCAATAATGATGTATACCCCCGCCATGGAGAACAGCAGCGAGATCAAAAACACCGTTAAGTCTTTAAAATAGCGCAGTTCCCGTATGGTTGAACGAACGCGCTGTTGAGCAATGCGCCAGTATGCAACGCCAGAGGGTTGTGGCGTACCGCGCTCTTTTAGCCATAAGAAAGTGGGGATGGCAGTAATCAGAAAAAAGCCTGCCGCAAAAGGCCCGACCCAACGTATGCGCTCAAAGTTGTCCGCCGTTGCTTCCCCTAACACCACCAGGGTAAACCCCGCCGCAAAGAGCCCACCTATATATCCAAGCGACCAGCCAAATCCTGAAATCTTACCCAGCTTTTCAGGTGGGCCAAGCTCGGGTAGAAAAGCGGCAATAAAGGATTCGCCCATGGAGTAGGCGTAGTTGGATAGCACTATCAGGATAAGTCCCATCACCACATAGCCCGGCTCCACAAAGTAGAGCATTGCGGTGGTGGCGACCGTTGCCAAATAGCTAAACAGTAGAAAGCGCTTTTTTTCAGCCCGGTAATCCATCACCGCCCCACACAGCGGGGCCGTCACCACCACCATCAGGTAGCTGATCGCAAGTGCCAGACTCCATAGAAAGTTGGCTAGCCGAAACCCATCGCCTCGGTCGCCGACGATCACGGTGGTAAACAGCTCGCCAAACACGACCGTAATAATCAGCAGGGTGTACGCCTGGTTCGCAAAATCAAACATTGCCCAACCGAAAATTTCGCGGCGTGAGGCATAAGAAGCATCGGCCTTAACAGGCTTATTTAGCGCCATGAGGATCTCTCTTAAGAGGTCGAAAAGAGACGACGAAAACAAACGCCCGGCGTATATAGCCGGGCGCTTGCTTTAGCGTTACAACAGGTTGGCCTACAAAAGCCAATGTGCCAACACGGCAGATAAACCGACCACCAGCGCCGTTACCACAGCGACCGTTACCACCCGATCCAGCCAGCGGTCTAGCCAACGGTCAAGTGAGGCCTTCTTGGGCTGGCGCCGCGTAGCGCCGTGCCGTCCTTGCCGAGCCATCAGCATCCTCGCTCCATGTGTCTGCTCCTGAAGGCCTGATTACGTTCATCTAGCTATTGATGCGCCGATTAATAACGTTGGGCGCACGACGTAGCCGCTCCTCTTCACCCATCTGCTCAGCCTCAAAGGCATCAGCACCCACGGGCGTTTCACCGTGGCGGCGATAAAGCTGCGTCAGCATGGCCTTGCGGTCCGCGCGTAGCTCACGTACCAGTACGATGACCATCATATACAGAATAAAGGTAAACGGTAGTGCCGAAAGTACCGCCGCCGATTGAAGCCCGGAAAGACCGCCTGCCACAATCAGTGTCAAGCAGATAGCGGCGATCAATACTCCCCAGATAACGCGCTTGTACAGCGGAGGATTAATCGAACCATTATCGGTCATCTGCGCCACGATATACGAGGCCGAGTCCGCCGAGGTCACCAGGAAAATAAAGATAAGCATCATGGCAACCACGGAGAGCACGCCCGAGAACGGCATCAGGTCGAACATCGCAAACAGCGCTACGGTAATGTTGTCCTGAGTAGCGGCCGCCAGCCCAACGTTATCTCCGTTAAGCTCCATGTTAAGCGCCGCGCCACCAAATATCCCGATCCACAAGCAGGCCAGCAGCGGCGGCACCAACAGTACGCCAAACACGTACTCTTTAATGGTACGCCCGCGCGATACACGGGCAATAAATGTACCCACAAACGGTGACCAGGCAATTACCCACGCCCAGTAGAAAATCGTCCAGTTGCTCGCCCATTCATTGTCACTATAAGGTGAAATACGCAGGCTCATACCAATGAAGTTTTGCAGGTAATCGCCAATCCCCAGCGTAATGGTTTCCAGAATGGCAACCGTCGGCCCAGTCACCAGCACATAGAGCATTAAACCAATACACAGCGCCATGTTGAGGTTTGAAAGGCGCTTGATACCTTTATCAAGGCCTGACCAGGTCGATGCCATATACGCACAGAACATCACAAATAAAATAACGAATTGCCAAAACCCATTTTCAGGCAAGCCAAAGACGGCATTCAAACCGCCATTCATTTGTAATACCCCAAGACCTAGAGAGGTCGCCACGCCCATAACGGTGGCAACCACCGCGAAGACATCCAGCCACGCAGCATAAGGGCGTATACGAGGCCTTTTTGCCGTCACCGATGAAAGCACCGATGATACAAGCCCTGCCTGGCCTTTACGAAACTGAAAGTAGGCGATGATTAAGCCAACCACGGAGAACGCAGCCCACTGGTGAATGCCCCAGTTAAAGTAGCTGTATTGAATCGCATAGCGTGCTGCGGCTTGTGTCTCTGCGGTTACGTCGCCGTAAGGCGGCTCAATATAGTGCGTCATAGGCTCAGCCATGCCATAAAACACTAGCCCTACGCCAAACCCGGCGGCCAGTAGCATGCTGATCCATGAAAAGAAGCTATAGTTGGGCGTGCTGTCCTGTGGTCCTAAGCGCACCTTTCCATATTTGCTGAACGCCAAACCGAATAGAAACACTACAAAACCAAACACCGAAAACAGATAAAACCAGCCGAATAGCCGGGTAACGGTGCCTAACGCTGTTTCAGCAGCGCTCGCGAAACTTTCTGGAAAAGCCGCCCCCACTACCACCAAGCTGAAAATGATGACAGTCGATGCAATAAACACCGACTTTCCTCCATGATTTGTCATACCCTCTCCCTTAAATAAGCATTCGATCTGTAACTGAACACAGAATTGTATAACCCTAGCGGTTTAACGACGTTTATGTACAGCTTTCGTTGTATTTAAGAAACAAATGCTTATTACGCTTGTCTATTTATCTTGGTTCAAAAAACATATGGCTAAGTATTATTAGATAACGGCTCTGTACGTTAATTGCACCAAAACAGGGAAAGTCGGCTTACCCAGAAGCGTACATGCACCCCCTTGGGGCTAGACGCTGCGTTTCGTTGAAGCATTGTCAAGGCAGTATTCGACGACTCCCAGCCAGCCTAAACCACGATACGTTTCATATCCCGGCGTTTCAGCAAAGCTGATTAAGCGGTCTTCATCTTGATAGTAACCACGTACTTCATTACTGCGCTTTAACGGGTAATGGCTGCTAACCGCTTTTTGCTGAGTATCCGCGATAATCCGATAATCTGAATCCAAAAGCATAATACGGCTTGACGAACGCTCTTCTTGCGTCAGGCCTACGCCCTCGACCACTGCTTTTGCCTGGGGCGTCCAGTCAAAGAAAATCCCTAAAACGCCGGTCACGGCGCCGTTACGTTTACCGCCCTCCCGAATCGCCGTGGCGTATGTGGCAACAGATGCACCATCAAGCAGAGCATTTTGGTCCACATCGCTTACTACAAAAGCGTCACCATCAGTGGTTTTCATGGCCCGCTTGAACCAAGTAGTATCCGCCACATTCTTTCCTTTGACCCCTGGGTAACGGTCAGGCCGGCCACTTGCGATGATGTTGCCCTTCGTATCGGCGACCCACAGATCAAGATAGACCGTATACGAGCGCAGAATGGTCGCCAGGCGCAGGCTTGCGTAGTCACAGCACGCTGCGGTGGGCGTTTCAACGGCGTCAACCACAGCACTGTCTGTCGCCCACCAGCGTACGTCACACGAACGTTCAAATAGATTACGGTCAATAATCTCTACGGCATTCAGAGCGATATCGGTGAAGCGCTGTCCGCGAAACTCGTTCACCATGGTAGTGCCTGCCGTTTCGATGCTTTCAGTGTGCTGTTCCACTTGCTGACGAAAATCACGGGCAATTTCACTGATTCCCCCGGATACGCGACCCATTTCCTGCGCTACCACCGAAAATGCTGCGCCACTACTTCCCGCCCGCGCCGCCTCGATACGCGCATTCAAGGCTAGTATCTCGGTTTGCTGCATGATTTTTTCGATCATGCCGATTTTTTCCCGAGTGATAGTGGCGATATCGTAAGCAATTTCTAAGACGTTGTTATCTTGCATGAGCGTTCCTTTTGTTAGCCATTTCAAAGGCAACTCAACTTCCCCAAAGAGTTACAAAGCAAGATATGCGCCAGCTCTCAGTGAACTTGCCGGGTTAACGACGTTCCAATAACTGTGTTCCAATAGGGACAAACGACGATGGAGGCTTTTATGCCACAGATGAACCGCGACCAACGCAATGCCGCCTGGCAGGCTGCCCACCAGTGGCGCGCCCGCGCTGCACAGTCACAACCTACCGGGTTGATGGGCAGCCTGAAGCTGCTTTTAACGTGGCTGGCATTTGGTGTATTGATGGTGGTTGGCGTAGTGTTTGGCCTGTTTTTTCTTTTGATTGGCTGGGCCATGATGCCGTTTGTACGCCATAAGATGAAAAAGCGCATGGAGCAGATGCGTGCCGATCAAGCTCAGGATGTTGGCGGGGGTTATGCCGAACCTCAAGCACGCCAACGCTCGCAGGATGCTCTAGAAGGTAGCTTTGAAGTAAAAGAGCAAGCATCTCGCGATTAAGGCCATTTATTTTCAGTTTTCTAGCCTGCCGTTTCTATATTACCTGTCGATTGCTTACATTACTGATGCGCTGCTTTTAAAGCGGCGCATACACCCATGTAAATGCAGCGGCTAAAATGAGCGGCATCACGATCAGGCTTCCCAAGTTACCGATCAGCACCAGCGAGGCGACCTTCTGCGGCGCGAGCTTAAACTGCTCGGCGACCAGATAATTCAATACTGCGGGAGGTAACGCAGAAAAGACCAGCAGCACCGCGGCTTGTAGAGGATTCAGTGGCAGTAACCACATTAATGGCAGGGCAATGATCAACCCTGAAAGCGGACAAAGTATTGCCCCCAGCAGACCCGCTCGCCAGTCGCTGAAGTCCACCTCAAGCAGCCGCACGCCCAAGGCAAACAGCATTAACGGAATGCTTACCCCGCCCAGCATATGCATGGCTTCCAGGAGCCACCCCGGCAGCGGCACACCGCTCATATTGATTAAAAGCCCAGCCAGACTAGCCGCCACAATCGGCATACGCAGAATATGCCACATTGAGGTGCGCGGATTTATCATGTAAAGGCCTACCGAAAAGTGCAGCACCATTTCCACGATAAAGATCACCACCGCCGCGGGTAAAGCCGCCTCACCAAAGGCCAGCACCAATAACGGCACTCCCATATTGCCCGTGTTATTGAACATCATGGGTGGCAAGAAGGTTTTTATATCCAGCTTTAGCCAAGCCGCCAAAGGCCAAAGTATCAACCCCGACCCCAATACAACGGCGGCAGCGGCGAAAGCAAGCCATGCATAATCGGCAAGCGGCGCCTGGCGGTCTGCCAATACCGCGAATACTAGCAGCGGAACGAACAGCTCCATATTCAGAGTATTCAGGCTGCGAATATCGGGTGTCCGAAAGCGCCCGTAAGCTGCCCCACAGCCTGAAATCAAAAACACCGGTAGCAGTGTCGCCAGAATATGCGCCGTCATGCGCCCCACCTCAATCCACGCCTGTGCATTGCCCAGCCTCATTGTTGTTATTGATCATGCTGTTATTACTTACCCTGTTATTAACAGTGCCGTTATTGATCTCGTTACTGCCCATGCATAACGCTAAGCCTCCAGAAAGCGCTGCCATAACGCATTGACCGCTGCACGGTGGTCTTGAAAATCGTCGGCCTTGCCAATGGCCTTTTCACCGGTAAGTGCCGCGCGATGGGTACGGCTTCGGTAGGCCAGATACGCATCTTTAAGCTGCTCGGCTTCTTGTGAAGGTAAGTGCCCACTATCAGCCAACGTTTCTAAAATGCGGATATTATCACTGTAGGTCAGAAGCGAAGGCGTTTGGTTAGCAAGTGCTAACACCGCGTACTGACAGAGAAACTCAATATCGACCATGCCGCCCGCGTCGTGCTTGAGATTAAAGCCGCTGGCCTGGGTTTTACTGCCCAGGTGGTCGCGCATCTTATGGCGCATCTTGACAACATCATCGCGCAAGGCGGGAATCTCGCGCTTGCGGCTTAATACCTCGCCCCGCACCTGATCAAACCGTTTGGCAAGCGTGCGGCTACCGGCCACCATCCGGGCACGAACCAGCGCCTGATGCTCCCAGGTCCAGGCATTCTGCTGCTGGTAATCGGCAAAGGCATCAAGCGAGGTAACCAATAACCCCGCATTGCCTGAAGGGCGTAAGCGCATATCCACTTCATACAGGCTGCCCGCCGGTGTCACGGCGGTTAGCAGATGAATAATTCGCTGGCCCAGCCGGGTGAAAAAAAGCGGCGTTTCAATCGACCGCGGGCCGTCGGTGCTGCCTTTACCATCGCTATCATGAAGAAACACCAGGTCCAGATCAGAGCCATACCCAAGCTCAATTCCGCCCAGCTTGCCGTAGCCGATAATCAGAAAGGCTGGCTCGCCAGGATCTAACCCCTCCGGCACGCCGTGTTTACGGGTCACGTGCTTCCAGGCCATCACCAGCACGGCGTCCAGAATTACTTCTGCGATATAGGTCAAGTAATCGCTTACTTTCATTAAATGACGCGTGCCCGCGACATCCGAGGCGGCAACATGAAGCATCTGAGCATGTTTGAACACACGCAGCGCCTCTAGCTGGGCTTCGTCGTCATCCTCTGGAATTCGGTTGAGCGTTTGGCGAAGCTCATCGGCCAGGCGCGTTTTATCGGCGGGGGTATACAGGGTTTCAGGGGTTAATAGCTCATCAAGCAGAATGGGATAGCGAGCCAGCTGTGTGGCAATCCAGGGGCTTGCCGCACACAGGTGCATCAAGTGCTCAAGCGCCTGGGGGTTTTCGCGCAGCAGCGCCAGATAAGCGGTACGTCGCAGTACCGACTCAATCAGTGGCTGCACGCGGGAAAGCGCGGTATCCGGCGTATCGTTTTCAGCCACGGCGGCCAGCAGAAGCGGCATAAGTGCGTCAAGGCGCTCAAAGCCGATCCGCTGCATGCTTTGCACCTGACGCGATTGATACAGGCTCTGCAGACGTTTAAGAACTTTCTTCGGCTCGGCAAACCCCGAGTCGCTCAAGTAGGCAACGGCCTCATCCTGCTCTAGCTCATTGCGCCAGATTAGCCGCCACTGAGCTGGTGCCAGGCGGCTATCGTCATTGGCGTCCTGTGCTTCCTCTTCCGGGTCGGCGATCACTGCATCGAAATGCTGGCGCACGCGCTCGCGCACCTTATCAAGCTGCTCAATCAGATGTGCCCAACTTGCATAGCCCATGGCAAAGGCGACGCGGGCCTGGTCAGGCTCATCGGTAGGCAGCATTTGCGTCTGGCGATCTTCAAGGGCCTGGATCACATGCTCGATATCACGCAGAAAAGCGTAGTCAGGCAGCAGCTCATCGACTACCGCCTGGGGCAGCAGGCCCAGTTCCGGCAAGCGCGTTAAGGCCGTCTGTAAGGAGGTCACCTGCAGTTCGGTGTCACGGCCGCCACGGATCAGCTGGAATGCCTGAACCACGAACTCCACTTCGCGAATACCGCCAGGGCCGAGCTTGATATTACTCTGCATACCCTTACGCTTCACTTCGCGGTTAATCATGGCTTTTAGCTCGCGAAGCGACTCGATAGCGCCAAAATCAAGGTAGCGCCGATACACAAACGGACGCAGGCTTGCCAATAGCTCAAAGCCTGCGTCTATATCACCGGCTACCGGACGGGCCTTGAGCATGGCATAGCGTTCCCACTCGCGCCCCTGATCCTGATAATAGCTTGAAAGCATGGCAAAGCTGCCCACCAGCGGGCCGCCATCGCCGAGTGGGCGTAAGCGCATATCCACCCGAAATACAAAGCCATCGGCCGTCATCGCATCCAGCGCCGCAATCAGCTTTTGCCCAAGCTTGGTAAAATACTCCTGATGCTCCAGCGGTTTACGCCCGCCTTGGGTATCGCCCTTTTCCGGAAAGGCAAAAATCAGGTCGATATCGGACGAGAGATTCAGTTCCCCCGCCCCCAGCTTGCCCATGCCCAGCACGACCAGCCGTTGGGGCGAGCCATCGTCACGCGCAGCGGGCAACCCCCAGCGAGGTGCGTAAAACGTTTCAAGCCAGCCTAGTGCCGCCTCCAGACAAATTTCGGCGAGCTGGGAAACCGCCTGCGCGGTGTCCCACATGGTGTAACCATCTGGGCGGTTTAAATCGCGCCATACAATGCCCAACATGCGTGCGCGCCTAAAACGGCGCAACGCACGTTGCAGCGCTGCTTCATCTTCGGCGCTTTTTAGAGCACTTTGCAGCCACTGCTGCTGATCACTGCGTGTAGGGGTAACATCAAGCTCGCCGGTGGCTTCAAGATCACTTAACCACTGGGGGTAACGCGTGAGCGTATCCAACGCAAACGTGGATACGCTCAGCACTTTTGCCAGTGCCTGACGGCGCGGTGGAGACAGTTCCTTCCAAGGCACTGACGGTAATGGCTGCTTGGTCATAAAAGCAACATTATCCGCTTGGCTAAGCGCATCGCTAAGCCGTTGGTCTGCCTTTTGCGCTACTTCATGGAGCGTTTCTGGCAGATTTTCTACGTGTAAAAAATTATTGTTAGATTGCATGATTACCTCATTGCCAAGCGAAAAACGTTAGCCGAAGAATTTTTGCCAGCCTAACAGCCCCCAGGTAAGCCCGGCGATAATCAGCGACAGCATTACCGCGGCCGAACCGATGTCCTTTGCACGCCCGGAAAGCACGTGATGTTCGGTGCCAATGCGGTCGACAACATTTTCGATCGCGCTATTCAAAAGTTCGACAATCAGTACGAAAAACAGGCTGCCTACCAGCAACAGCCAGCTGACCGGATCATTACTGATCCACCAGGCAAACGGTAACATCACCGCGGCAATGCCGACCTCCTGGCGAAAGGCGGCTTCGTTTCGAAACGCGGCTTTTAAACCTTTCCACGAATAACGCGTTGAGTGCACCAAATGGGTTAAACCGGTATGCCCTGGTTTCATGCAGGTTGCCTCACCTTTTAAGCGTAGCGGAAATTAATTAGCCAAAATCATCGTGTCTAAATCGACTGATAACGGATCAAGCACTTCAGACCAGCTTATATAAGGTGTATTACTATTACCGTTCACGAATACGCTAAATACGCCCCACCGCCCCGATGCCGTACGAAAGTAGCCTGCCGCAGCGCGTACCGCAAAGGGCTGGTTCAATGTACCGGTTTTCAGCATCACGTTATTCTGAAACGTAGGCGAGCCGCGGCGAATAAACCGCATCACGCCGTTCGCGGGTGACTGAAACGCGGCCACAAAACTTGGAAATAGCGAACTTTGCCGATACATATCTTCCAGCATGACGTTAACTCCGTGAGCCGAGGTGCGGTTCTCGGTAGTCAACCCACTGCCGCTATACAGCGTTAACGGGCCGTGCCCCGGCAGTTGCTGGGCATAGGCTTCAATGGCTGAACCTGCCTGGCGCAGCTGGGCCTGCGGACTTTCCACCAGGTTTAAAGCCAGCACATCGGCCATGTAGTTATTGGAGTAGTTCATGGTGCGTAGCAGAAGCTCCTGTAACGGCTGGCTATCCACCGCTGCCAGACGTGCCGCACTGCTCAAAGGCTGCGTGGACGTAACACGCCACGGATCTCTTACGTGGATACCGGCCTGATTGAGCATGCCCAGGAGTATCTGCGCGGTCTCTTCAGCGGCATCGCCCGCTCCCCGATAAACATCCTGGGCCATCGCATTGGTCGAAATCTGCCCGGTCAAACGCATTACATCGCCACGCTCATCGGTCACACGTTCAGCGCTGATTTCAGTCCCGCTATTGGCTGGGCGCGTAATCACCTGGTTATCGATATCGATAAGCGGCAATTGGCTATCGCAGAGCGCAGTACGGGCAGGCTCCCCAACAACAGAAGAAGGCGCTACGTTGACACACCAGCTACCAAAATTGACCCCAGCCGAGGTCAGCGGCGCGCTGTAGGCATTGGTAACCCGAGAAAGCGCATTACAGCGGTCATTGGTAATGCAGTTAACCGGGCCAAAGCGCCACTGGCTGACGACCAGCGCACCGTCGACTTCATTGACCCCCGCCATCTGTAAACGCTGCACTAATCGCCAGAGGTTTTCCGTGGTCAGCCCAGGATCACCGCCGCCGTCAAATACCAGATCCCCACGCAAAATGCCGTTATCGATGGTGCCACTGCTGACTAACTGGCTGGTAAATCGGTGCTGCGGGCCAAAGCGGTTTAATAGCGCCGCGGCCATGTAAGCTTTAGTGACCGATGCTGGCGCCATTTGACGCTCAGGATTAATGCTGCCCAACAAGGCGGGCACGCTGGTATCCAGCAAACGCGCCTCGGCACTGATTGAAAAGCCTTTTTCCTGCAGCTGACCCAAACGGTTAAAATCAGCCAATGCCGCAGCGCTGACAGCGAACGTGGCTGCTGTCACGCTGGCGATTAACGAGCAGCGCCATTGACGCGCTGCTGCTTTAAAGAAGTACGTCACTTTTACCTGCCTCAATATTCATTCATTTTGGAAAACACGTGCAGCATCATTACATCCGCTCCAGCTCAACCTGCAACCGCCAGAGCGTTTGCCCGCTTTGATCATACTTGGCTTCAAACGGGGTTAAATACTCACCACCAGGCGTCCATACGCCCACCTCGGCCTGTCGTCCGGTAACTTGCGAGACAGCCAGGCCGAACTCCTGGACATAAAGCTGCCAGTTGGAGCGCAGCTCCAAGTGACCGCCCAGCGCCAACAGTGTGGGTAAAACCGGATGCCCATGCCAGCGCATCTTTAGATGTGCCGCCTTGGGATACGGGTTGGGATACAGCAAATAATGGTGTTCAGGCGCCCAGTCAGCCTGCTTCGCCAACCTCCAGAAATCGACCAGATCTGCGCGCACCAGCAGTGCGTTTTCCGGCAGCGTGCCATGGTCGCGCGCCAGGCGATCCTCACTGCGATCGACCCCTATCACTGCCCGGTCGGGGAACTGCAACGCAAGCTTTCTTGTCGAAACCCCAACGCCACAGCCTGAATCCAGGATGAGCGGAGCATTAAAAGCTTGGTACCAGTGATTAGCCTGCTCAAACGCCCGCTGAGTATGATCGGCGATAGGCTTACGCAGCGGATGAGCCAGCGCCCGGCTTACCTGACGTGCTAAATCATGATGTGGGCCTGGCTGATTGGAGGTAACGGGTCGAGAAGTGTACTGCATGCCATCCTCGGCTTGAAAAAAGGCGATTCTATCAGTCTCCGGCGCTTGCAGCATGACGGCGTTAGTCACCCGGTGCTATGATCACGCCCGAGATATTTATTAAGCTCAGTGACAGCGTAAGATTTGCCCTGTTATTGACAATAATTGTTATTTAAAACCACCGCACCACGAGGAACCCGGCTTGTCACACTTACCGGTGATTGTCGGCATGGGCGGCATCAATCCTGCCGGCAGAACCTCGGGCCATCAGGCCTTCCGCCGTACCGTGCTTGATGCCCTTCCCGCTGACCAGCAGCGCCAGACGCTGGAGGGCCTAGCGGCCCTGATGCAGCTTGTCGAGCACTCTGAAAAAGGGTGGCACGACCGTGCAGGGCAGCCTGTAGACTCGCCTGCCCAGTCGCTGCGCGAACAGGTGTTGAACCACACGTTGATTCGCCGTAACGAGGACCCTAAATTCCTCGCGCCAGGGCTGCCCGCAAATCGCCAGGCCAGCCTTCAGTTAGCTGAACCGCTACGCTTTACGCTACGCCGTCGCCAGCTGCCGGAAAACCTGCCTGAAAACTGGCAGGTTCGCGACCTGGATGCGCGTGAAGTAGAAGTCACCGTGCCAGCAGGCGTGCTTGAAACGCTGCTGCCTGACGCCCAGATGCCCAAAGTGCACGCGGCAGCTCAGTTGCCTAGCGGCTTTGACCCCGCCAGTCTTTACCGTAGCGTGCATCACCCACGCGGACTGTCGATGGCCATCTTTGGCGCCAGCGACTGCCTGGGCGCCAGCGGTTTTTCCTGGGAAACGCTGCGCCAAACGCTGAATCCGGATCATATTGCCGTTTATGCAGGCAACTCGATCGGTCAGTTGGATGATGCCGGCTGGGGTGGCCTGATGAAGAGCCTGGTGAGTGGTCAGCGTGCCACCTCCAAGCAAATGCCGTTAGGTTACGGGCAGATGCCCGCCGACTTCCTGAATGCCTATGTCTTGGGTAGCGTTGGCGGCACCGGCGCCGTTCTAGGTGCTTGCGCAAGTTTTCTGTACAACCTGCGTTTGGGTATCGAAGATATTCGTGCAGGACGGCGTAAAGTGGTGATGGTGGGCACCGCCGACGCCCCGATTACGCCTGAAATCATTGAAGGCTTTCGCGCTATGGGCGCCCTGGCTGACGATGCGAGTTTAAAAGCACTGGATGCGCTTGAACTACTGACCGACGCTGACTATCAGCGCGCCAGTCGTCCATTTGCACGCAACTGCGGCTTTACCATGGGTGAGGCCAGCCAGTTTGTTCTGTTGATGGATGATGCGCTGGCGCTTGAAGTAGGCGCAGACATTCTCGGAGCAGTGCCGGAAGTATTCGTGAATGCCGATGGCTTCAAGCGCTCTATTTCAGCGCCGGGCATCGGCAACTACATCACGCTAGGCAAGGCCGCAGCACTGGTGCGCGATATGCTGGGCGAAAAAGCGCTACAAGAGCGCAGCTTCCTGCATGCACATGGCACCAGCACCCCCAAGAACCGTACGACTGAGTCCCATGTACTGCATGAAATCGCCCGTGCCAACGGCATTAGCGATTGGCCGGTAGTGGCCATCAAGTCGTTTATCGGACATTCCCAGGGTTCTGCGGCGGGTGATCAGCTGGTGAGTGCGCTGGGCAGTTTCGCCCACGGCATACTGCCCGGCATTCCCACTTTGGATGCAGTGGCTGACGATGTACATGCCGAACGGCTGCGGTTCTCCCAAACGCCCGTGGCCTTTAAAGCGGATGCTGCCTTTATTAACGCCAAAGGCTTTGGCGGTAATAACGCAACCGGGGTTGTGCTTTCACCCGACGTTACCGAGCGTTTGCTGCTTCAGCGTCATGGCGCCGCCGCGATTAGCGCCTGGAAAGAGCGCCGCGAGGCCGTGCGTGCCCAGGCGGCCGCGTATCTTGCCCAGGCGGACGCCGGCCATTACGCGCCGCGTTACCAGTTTGGTGAGGCGGTGCTCGAAGGCCCGGAACTGGATATTCATGCGGATCGCATCCATATCCCGGGCTATGCTCAGGCGGTATCGCTGGCAAGCGATAACCCCTTTGGTCGAATCGATGAAGAGGCCTCTGAATGAGCGAGCAGCGCTTTAACATTGCCGTTTATCCAGGCACCTTCGACCCGATCACCAACGGCCACTTTGACCTTATCGAACGTGGCGCCAGGATGTTCGACAAGGTGGTCATCGCCGTGGCGGCAAGCCCCGGCAAGCGGCCCAGCCTCGATCTCGACACGCGCATTGCGTTGGTTGAAGCCACCTGCGCCGGGCTCAACAATGTTGAAGTGGTCGGATTTTCCAATCTGTTGACCCGCTTTATGCATGAACAGGGCGCAACGATCATGTTACGTGGCCTGCGCGCCGTGTCCGATTTTGAGTATGAGCTACAGCTTGCCAATATGAACCGGGCGCAAAACCCGGAGCTTGAAAGCGTTTTTCTCACGCCGGCGGTGGAAAACTCGTATATTTCCTCCACCATCGTGCGTGAAATCGCCAAGCTGGGCGGCGATATTTCTCCGTTAGTCCCATCCCAGGTCGCAGAAGCATTGCGTAAGCACTACAATACGTAACCACCAACATTGTTGAGTAAAACACTCGGGTATAGCGTTCAGCGACGCCTGGGTGTGCCAGCCATTCGCGAGGTATGCCCATGGCCCTGATGATCACCGATGAATGCATTAATTGCGACGTCTGCGAGCCCGAGTGCCCTAACGATGCGATCTCTCCCGGCGAGGAGATTTACGTCATTGACCCGAACCTGTGTACCGAGTGCGTTGGCCACTTTGATGAACCCCAGTGCCAGCAGGTTTGCCCGGTAGACTGTATTCCACTTGACCCCGCGCGCGCTGAAACGCAGCAGCAGCTTCTGGAAAAGTACCGCATTATTACTGCTGCTTAACGTTTGTTGTCTCGCGTGCGTATATGGGCCATTGCCTGGCCAATTATCCTTTCCAATATTACCGTTCCGCTTCTCGGATTGGTCGATACCGCGGTGGTCGGGCACCTGCCCGACTCACGCTATCTGGCTGCCGTAACGCTAGGCGCTACTCTCTTCAGCTTTCTGTATTGGGGCTTTGGCTTTTTACGCATGGGCACCACCGGGCTGGTGGCCCAGGCACTGGGCCGGGAAAGCGATAGCGATGTACGCCATTTACTGGGCCAGTCGCTGATCATAGCTGGCGTGATTGGCGTGCTATTGATCTTATTTTCCACCCCGCTTATTTCCTTGGGCCTGCAGCTATTGGATGGCAGCGACGCAGCTACACCTCTGGCCCGCGAATATGCCCAGATAAGGCTATGGTCGGCACCTGCGGTTCTTGCCAACTATGCGATTTTGGGATGGTTTTTAGGTCAGCAGAATTCTCGCGTGACCTTGATGATTTTACTGCTGACCAACAGCATCAATATCGTGCTGGATATCTGGTTTGTGGTGGGCCTGGGCATGACCAGCAATGGCGTTGCCTGGGCAAGCGTCATTGCCGACTACAGCGCGCTGGGGTTTGGTGGCTATCTGGTACTGCGTCAGCTTAGAACCCTTGAGGGGCACTTCTCACGCGCCCGGCTGCTGGCGCTTTCCGCCTATGCGGCCCTCTTCAACGTCAACGCCAATCTGTTTGTACGCACGCTCGGGCTATTATTCGTCATGGCTTTTTTTACCGCGCAGGGGGCGCGTCAGGGCGACACGGTTCTAGCCGCCAACGCCGTGCTGCTTCAGTTCATTATGCTGACAAGCTATGCGCTCGATGGCTTCGCCCACGCGGCGGAGTCGCTGGTCGGCCGCGCCTATGGCCGCCGCGACTGGCAGGAGCTGGCAGCCATCGTTCGCCGGGTGGCGCTGTTTTCTTTCTGGACGGCAGGCGGTGCCTCGCTGCTCTTTGCCTTCGGCGGCAATCACCTGGTTGCCCTGCTGACAGGCCTTGAGGAAGTGCGGGCAACCGCTGCAATGTATCTTCCCTGGATGGTGGCTATGCCGCTGATTGCCGTATGGAGCTATCTACTGGACGGTATTTTTATCGGCACCTCCGCAGTACGTGAAATGCGCAACAGCATCTTTATCGCCATCCTTTTCTACCTGCCCGCCTGGTGGCTTACCCAAGGCCTTGGCAATCACGGTCTTTGGCTCGCCTTTACGCTGTTTATTACAGTTCGTTCCGGGGTGCTTATTGGTTACTATCAACGCTATCGGCATACCCGTTGGCGTTAAGCGTTTAAATAACCCCGCCTCCATGCTATCCATTGGCTTATCGTTTCAAAAGCGGACTTTTTAAACGTGAAAGCCGTGCCGCACCGCCGTATATTAGCAACGCACTTCCTATAAAAAATAAGAGAGCCACTCATGCTAAAAATGATATCGAAACCGGCCGTCAAGCTGGTAGAGCGCTATCTGCCCGACCCATATATTTTTGTGCTACTCCTGACCATAGTAGCAGCAGTTGCCGCCATTGCCGTGGAGCGGCAAACGCCACTGGCAGTGATGCGTATGTGGGGGGACGGCTTCTGGGGATTATTAACCTTCTCCATGCAGATGCTGCTGGTGCTGGTGACGGGCTTCATGCTGGCAAGCTCGCCGCCGGTAAAACGCATTCTGCAAAAGCTTGCGGGCACTGCGAAAAGCGCAGGAGGGGCGATTATTCTAGTCACCCTGGTGTCTCTTGCCGCTAGTTGGATCAACTGGGGATTTGGTCTGGTGGTCGGGGCACTCTTTGCTAAGGAGCTTGCCCGCCTGGTGCGGGTGGATTATCGGCTGTTGGTTGCCAGCGCTTATTCTGGTTTTATCGTCTGGCACGGCGGTTTAGCCGGATCAATACCGCTGACGATCGCGACCGAAGGCCACTTCACAGCTGATCAAATTGGCGTTATCAGCACCAGTTCCACTATCTTCGCCTTCTTTAATCTAGCGATCGTCGTGTGTCTGTTTATCGCGGTGCCGTTAGTTAACCGCTTGATGATGCCCGATGAAAAAGACAGTGTTTATATCGATAGCCAGTTGCTGGAAGACGAGCCGACACCGCAGGGCCGGATTACCCGTCCTGCCGAAAGGCTCGAAAACAGCATGGCGCTCTCCTTACTGGTGGGCGTACCTGGGCTTCTGTTTTTGCTTGACCACTTCATCCTCAGAAACGGTGGCTTAAACCTTAATATCGTTAACTTCCTGTTTCTGTTTTTAGCCATCGTGCTTCACCGCACTCCGCGTAATTTGCTGCTCAGCCTTAATGAGGCGGTTAAAGGCGGCGCCGGGATTGTAATCCAGTTTCCGTTTTATGCGGGCATTATGGCGATCATGGTGCAATCAGGTCTGGCCCAGAGCATGTCTGAATGGCTGATTTCGTTTGCCACGGCAACCTCACTGCCGTTCTGGTCGTTTATTAGCGCGGGGATTGTTAACCTGTTCGTACCTTCCGGTGGCGGCCAGTGGGCCGTGCAGGCGCCTGTCATGCTGCCCGCAGCACAAGCGTTGGGGGCGGATATTTCTCGTGTGGCGATGGCCGTTGCCTGGGGTGATGCCTGGACCAACCTGCTGCAGCCCTTCTGGGCACTGCCGGTGCTGGCCATTGCGGGCCTTAAAGCCAAGGATATTATGGGTTTCTGCCTTATTCAGCTATTTATTACCGGGATTATTATCTCTGTGGGCTTAGTCTGGTTCTAAGCCCTTGTACCCTCTGCCCGCCCACAGGTGGGCAGAGTCAAACCAAGGACACGTTATGTCAGATGCAGCGCCAACGGATTTACCCGGACAGCATGAACTGTCGATGACCGTACTCATGACACCCGATATGGCCAACTTCAGCGGAAAAGTGCACGGGGGGGCTATTCTTAAAAAGCTGGATGAAGTCGCCTACGCCTGCGCCAGCCGTTATTCCGGACACTATGTAGTGACTCTATCCGTGGACCAAGTACTGTTCAAACAGCCTATTCACGTGGGCGAGTTAGTCACCTTTTTAGCCTGCGTCAATCATGTTGGCCGCTCCTCTATGGAGATCGGCATTAAAGTGGTTGCCGAAGATATCCGTAACAAGCTGATTCGACATACCAATAGCTGTTATCTAACCATGGTGGCTGTCGATGCTGACGGCAAGCCTGCCGGCGTACCGCCGTTGGTACTGACGACCCCGATTCAAAAGCTGCGCTTTGAAAAGGCGGCCCTGCGTAAAAAACACCGCAAGCAGGCCGAACAGGAAGAGAAAATAACCCAGCAGCATTATCAGGCGCAGGCTTAAATTGTCAGGCGCAGGCTTAACTGTCAGGCGCAGGCTTAACTGTCAGGCGCAGGCTTAAACTGTTAGGCGCTGGCTTAAACTGTCAGACGCTGGTTACGGTCATGCATAGTTTTGATCAATTAGGTGCAGGCACTGTGTAGCACTAGTACGCTGTGCTGTTTTCTCGCCCATCAACAAGGAGGTTGCATGCCTATCAGGCGGCGCTACCCACAACTCCCCAAGCCTGTTGAGTACGCTCATATTGGTTGGGATTTACTGATTCTTATCGCGGTAGTGCTCAACCTGGGACTTTTGCTATTTGATTCTCTGTATCTGATCACGCCGATCAATCAAGCCATTGCTGATCTAGCGCCCACTTTTCACGCATTTTACGAGCGTGAAGTACACAGCCGTTTTTTCCATATCGATCTATTTTTTGTGGGCTTTTTTGTTGCCGACATACTGCTGGGCTGGACCGTGGCGATTGTTGAGCGCCGCTATCATCGCTGGTTTTTTTACCCCTTTGTGCACTGGTATGACGTGCTGGGTTGCATTCCGCTAAGCGGCTTTCGTTTACTGCGTGTATTGCGCGTGGTGTCGTTACTCCACCGCTTGCACCGTTTACGCATCATTAACGTTAAGCACTGGTCCATTTATCAGTTTTTCTTCAAGTACTACGATATCCTGCTCGAAGAACTCTCTGACCGCATTGCTCTACGGCTTTTGGGCAATGTGCAGCAGCAGATTCTGTCCAGCGACTCGCTCACTGAGCGGGTGATTGACCGGGTCATTATGCCGCGTAAAACGCAGCTGATCAGTGAAATCGTCCAGCGCCTGGAAAGCACCATTGGCGAGGCGTATCAGCTTAATCGCGCCTCTACGATGACGGCTATTGATGAACTGGTGAGCCGTACACTACGCGAAAGCCCCGAGATTCAGCGCCTGCACCGCCTGCCTATGGGGCAAACGGCGGCCAATGCCATGCAGGCCTCCATCAGTGGTGTTGCCCAGCGGCTGGTGGATGAGCTGGCGCTGGGAATTCATTCGCCGGAATTTAGACAGTTGATTGAGCGCACCGCGGAAAGCGGCTTTGACAGCTGGCTAACGGTCGATGAAAGAAGCAACCGGATCACCGAATTGGTGCTGTACGATATTCTGGAAATGCTCAAAGAGCAGGTTAATCGTCAACGCTGGAAGGATCGTTATGAGTAGCCAATGGGTTATTCTGGGGCCAGCCGCCCTTTATATGATGTCGATGACCCTAACGCCTGGGCCTAATAACATCATGCTCACCGCGTCAGGGGCCAACTTTGGCTTTAGACGAACACTGCCACACATGGCCGGTATTATCGGCGGCTGCTTTTTGTTGTTTTCGGGTATCGCACTGGGTCTGGGCGTATTGTTCGAACGCTTTCCTGCCATACAGACAACGCTGCGCTGGCTGGGCAGTGCCTATCTGCTTTACCTTGCCTGGAAAATCGCCAGCGCGCCGCCGCCTAACTTAAAAACCACCGCCCACAGCGTACCGCTTACCTTCGGTCAGGCCGCCGTCTTTCAGTTTGCCAACCCTAAAGCCTGGGTGATGGGGTTAGCCTTGATGGCTGGGTTCATTCCGGAAAACGGCTCACCGATTGTTAATGCGCTAATACTTGCAGGCTTTGCAGAACTGGTGGCCATGCCCTGCTTGGCATTGTGGGCAGGTTTTGGCATAGCGATCGGCCGCTGGATCAAAAGCGACGGTGCCTGGCGGGCGTTTAACATCATCATGGGTTTACTCACCGCCGCGTGTGTCATTCTGATTTTACGTTAACCGCAGCGCAGCGCCTCGATATCATCGCTACTGTTCAAATGTACGTTTAACCGATCGGGGCGATGGTCCATCGTGGCCGCTTCCCCTGGTCGCAATACCCGCACCTGGCGAGACTGGCTCTCACTTTGTAGCTGGGGTACGTTCGCTTCATCAAAGGCCTCACCAATGGCGTAGCTCACCGCTTCGGTATCGCAAATGTCCATGGACGTAGACGGTGTGTCCTGCGCCTCATTGGCAGCCGACGTTTTAGCGGCATCTGACCCGCTGGCGCAGGCTGACAGCAACGCCAGCAGCCCA
Source organism: Halomonas sp. (assembly GCF_017983445.1). Classification (GTDB taxonomy): domain Bacteria; phylum Pseudomonadota; class Gammaproteobacteria; order Pseudomonadales; family Halomonadaceae; genus Vreelandella. Next base: position 48,668 of record NZ_JAGOBJ010000001.1, on the reverse strand, counting down.
CCGCTTAATAAGATTTTCGAGCAGCGTACCGCATCGATATATAGCGACTTTTTCATAGGCTTGCCCTAATTTATCGTTAATAGATCGTTTTTATATTTAATAGACTGCCCAGATACAAAGCGGGCTAGGCATTCGCCTAGCCCGCTCGACATCGTCAAGGTTTCGCTACGCTTAGTCAGCAGCGTCCTGAACCGCCTGGCCGCCACGTTCGACGTCCTTGCCAGCACCGGAAATCGTGTTGCAGCCCGCCAGCGTACCCGCTGCCATCAAAAGAATAAGACTCGTCGCTAAAAGCTTTTTCATGGATGTTCTCCTTAACGTGTCAGTCAACAGAAATCTCCTCTGGTATTGTTTACCCTTCTGAGGAGTACTTCCAGCGTAACAGCGTTTTGGCAATTTCGCCTGTTTTCCGTGGTTTAGTTTCTGAGACTGTCTTCATTTTCTTTTCTCACCTACTATATTCTGCTTTCTCATCCTCCTATTTCCCGTTCTTATCTACGCAAAACCTCAACACGCCCACGGAGCGCGCCCATTGAACACTTTTGCCCTTGATCAACGCTTGGAAGCCGATACATTTCCGATTGCCGACCTGCCGCTTTGCCGGGCGCTGTTGATGAACGATGCGCGCTATCCGTGGGTAATTTTAGTGCCCCGTCGGGATAACGTAAGTGAAGTATTCGAGCTATCCGACACAGACCAGGCCCAGCTATGGCGAGAAGCAACGCAACTGGGCGGTGTCATGAAAACGCTCTTTGACGGCGACAAGCTCAATATCGCAACGCTTGGGAATGTGGTTCAGCAGCTGCATATTCATGTAGTAGTGCGAAAACATGATGATGCGGCCTGGCCCGCGCCGGTATGGGGTAACGGCAGCGCGGAGCCTTATGCGCTAGATCAGCTTGCCAGCCTGCGTGATCAGCTGATCGCCCATATTGATCGCCTGGCGGTTGATTGACCTGCGCTCATCGCATCAACAGGTTACCCTGCCTGGCCGGTGGCTCACCAAGCAGCGGTGTACTGGTGGGCTGGGAAACGCTGGCAACCGAAAGCGTCACGCCGAGCAGGATAATCAGCAAGCCCCCAGCCAGCGCCGCCCAGCCGACCGCCTTGTGAAGGTGTTGGGATACGCGCTGCTGCTTGGCTAAACGCCGTGTGGCCCAACGGCGTGCAAAGACGCTGGCCAGCGCAAGCGCCGATACGGTAATCCCGGTACCCAGCGACATGGCCAATACGGAAAGCACGCCAATATAAAACTGGCCCAACAGGCTAGCTGCACCAAGCAGGAGCACCGCGCCGCTACAGGGACGCATCCCGATCGCGAAAACGGTCATCAAGGCAGTGCGCCAGTCGAGTGCCTGCTGCGGTTCAATATGATGCGCGCCACCGCAACAGTGATGATGTTCGTGGTCGTGGCTCTGGAGGTGTCTATGATCGTGGCGGCCAGAATGGCGGCTGTGGCCGTGATCCTTGCTGACAGGCTGAAACGTCATCGGACTTACCGGACGATAGGCGTTGCGCAGCTGCTTGTAAGCCCGAATACATAGCCAGACACCCAGCAACGTTACCAGTAAAAAGCTTGCCTGCTCGACCCACACAACGCTCCCCATGGCCTGGCGCGTAAGCCACCCCAGACCATGAACCAGCACGGCCACCATCACGATGGCGGTAACGCCTTGCAGTATTGAAGCAGCAAACGAAAGCCCCAGTGCCCGCCGGGTGGCGCCACCATGAGAGGCTAAATACGTTGCCAGTACCGCTTTGCCATGGCCCGGCCCAGCAGCATGAAAAACGCCGTAGCCAAAGCTTACGCTTAATAACACCCACCAGGTGGCACGTGAGGGCTCACGGGCAAGCTCGGTAATCGCCAGTGTAAGCGCGCGGTGAAGTTCTCGCTGCCAAGTGAGTAGCTGATAGCTCATCCCCTGCAGACTGCCTTGTAACCCCCATATCACCACCAACGCACCAAGCACCAAAAGAGCGATCAAAGCCCAAGGTCTACGCATTACAAGCGACTGCATGACACACCCTATTTTGATCATTGAAAGCTTTATCGCTTTATGAAGGTCGTACCCGATTAGCGGCAGTCGATCTGGCCGGTTTCGGCAAAGTGACGCCCCAGCCCCGGTTCACCTTCTTCGTCTACATCCAGTAGTGCCGCCTGCATGACTAATTCAGGGTCAGGATCAGCGCCTAGAATGCTTAGTGCACAGACCGGCTGACCGTGTAGCACCAGCGCATTGTCTGTTGGCTGGTTGTTCTCCGCTTCATGAACCATTTCAATGTAATACGTCGGGTCAAATATCTGATAATCGAGAGTATGCCCGGCTAACGGCTGAGGTGTTTCCAGGGGAAGGATAAACGTAAAGACAAGCCGACCATCTTTTTCCATGGCGGTATATTCGTTGACCTCGCCCAGCGCCAGCGGCTCACCGTCTCGACGGATTTCCGTAAAGTAGTGCTGAGAGACAAGGTTATTGCGTATCTCCAGGCCCAACTGGTCTAGCCCTTCATCCAGGCTCACGCCGTCCACCCGTGTTAGCTCTTCAAACACCACCAAACTGTAAAAGGGGTCCATCCGCCAGGTTTGATGCAGGCCACGCACTACCCCCTCATCGTTGGTCATGACCCGGATACTGAAATCAATCCAGCCATGGGGGTGCGCGGCGGCAAGCGGGCTAAGCATAAGGCTGATGGTGCCCGCCACCAGCGCCCAACGCTTAGCGGCATGACGAGAGTTTTCAACTATCTGATGGCTGCATTGCATCACGGTGCTAATCCCAATTTTGCTTGTAAGCTGACCAGCCAAGGATCCAGAAGATAAGGCGGCAGCGGCTGACTACCCCGCCAAGCCGCAACACTGACCTGACTACCATGACCGGCGTCACTCACCTGAAGCTGCAGGCGATACTCAGGCCAGCGGGCGAGCGCCCCCTCCGCCCTACCTAGGGCTAAATCAGCATGACGTATTACGTAGCCCTGTTCCATCATCAGCTCGACTGCACTTCGAAACGTGGTGTCAACCGGGGCGGCATACACCAGCTCGCGCGGGGCAGAAGGCGATGTAGTGGCACAACCTGCCAGCAGTGCCAGCAAAACACTCACACTCGCCCATTTCATGATTACCCGCCAACGTTGCCTCATTGCACGCCCCTCATCGGCCGGCTGCTTTGTCCAAGCGCACTTTCAAAGCGCTGGCAGAAATCCTGGTTACTCGCGCTGTAGGATTCGCGCATATCGCCCAGATGATCGAAACGGCGAATATCCCGCGAGATACGCACCGACTCATCACTGATTAGCAGTGACACCCTCTCGACCTCTAAAGGCTGTTGCTGGAGCCCTCCGCCAAAGCCCAGCCCAACCCCAATACCACTGCCACGGCCAATACCCAACCCACCGAAAAGGCGCATTCCGCTACCATACCCATAGGCGCGATCGTATGGGTCGTAGTAACCATGCAGGGCTTTTTGTCGGCTTGCGCTGACCAGGCCTAATGCCGTATCGGTGGAATCAAGCTCAAAGCCCCACTCGGTCAGCACTTCGACACTTTGGCGCAGCGCGTCCAGTTCACCGCCAGCCGCGTGGTTCGGGAAATGACACGCCGCGGAAGGCGCAGGCTCAGCCTGAGGCAAGCGGTCTGGAGTCACTTGGCAGCCTGCCAGTGCCAACAGGCAGGTCAGCGTAATTGGTATCGGCTTCATGTTAGATCCTCGAACGTTCATCACGGCTGGTCTGTCACCAAGCGGCGCGTTAAGCTCGCCTACTATCACAATAGATGAAAGATATCACGATAGATAAAAGACAATAATTTGTGGAGGTCGTGCAATGAATATTCTGCTTTGCCCAGATAGTTTTAAAGATGCTTTAAGCGCGGAACAGGCGGCCAAGGCAATGGCTGAAGGCGTTCTTAATGCCGCGCCCCAAGCGCAAACGCACTGCTGCCCGATGGCAGACGGCGGCGAAGGCAGCCTTGATGCACTGATTGCCGCGACGGGCGCCAAGCGCTGCGTTGTCGATGTTCAAGATGCGCTTGGCCGCCCCCGTAAAGCTACCTGGGGCTGGCTGGGTGAACAGCGTACCGCGTTTATCGAGCTGGCAGAAGCCAGCGGCCTGCAACACTTAACCCCTGAAGAGCGTGACGCGCTGCATACCTCCACCTTTGGCGTAGGCCAGATGCTATTGGCAGCGCTGGATCAAGGCGCAGAGAAAGCCTTGCTGCTGCTGGGGGGTAGCGCTACCAACGACGGGGGCGCCGGTATGCTGCAAGCGCTGGGCGCCACACTCACCGCGACCAGTGGCGCACCGCTTGCCCCAGGCGGCGCAGCACTGGCAACGCTTGAAACGCTGGATATTTCAGGACTTGACCCGCGCCTGGCATCACTTAACGTGCAAGCCGCCGTGGATGTGGATAACCCACTGCTAGGCGAGCGTGGGGCAAGCGCGGTGTTCGGCCCCCAAAAAGGCGCCTCGCCCGAAGAAGTGGCTCAACTTGACCAAGCACTGGGGCGCTTTGCCGATATCAGCGCCCGGGTATTGGGCCAGGATTATCGCGACTTACCGGGTGCCGGTGCTGCCGGCGGTATGGGATTTGCCGCGCGCGCCTTTCTTGATGCCACGCTGATGCCCGGTATTGAAATGATTATGCAGCAGGCCGATATATTCGCCCTGCTGAAAAACGCAGACCTTGTAATCACCGGAGAAGGCCGGCTGGATGGGCAAAGCATGTCGGGCAAGACGCCTATTGGCGTTGCCCGCGCGGCCCAGCGTCTAGGCAAGCCCGTAATCATTCTCGCCGGCAGCCTGGGCGACGGCTGGCAGGCTTGTCTTGATGAAGGCGTGACGGCGGCGTTTGCCTTGGCCGATGGCCCCATGACTCTGGAACAGGCCCTGCCCAGAACCGCTGAACTGCTGGCGGCGCGCTGTGAAAGTATCATTCGGGTGTGGATAAACCCGATTGCCCCTTGAAAAGTAGCGCCCGCGCCAGCATTACTCAATAAGAGTGCAAACGTTATAGCGGTAAACGCAATGTTATAAGGCTATGGGCGCGATACACAAAACCTGGTTTGCAGCGCCCTGGCGACGTTTTATGCTAATCAAACGATTTGATAGCCGTTTCATCCGGCTCCAACATGGAGGTACGACATGACCGATACCAATAGCATTGGCTTACATGAAAGCAGCGCCAGCCAGCTGGCTGAAAAGCTGAACCACCTGCTGGCCAACTATCAAATTTTTTACATGAACGTGCGCGGCTACCACTGGAACGTCAAGGGTAGCGATTTCTTTGAGCTACACGTTAAATTCGAAGAATTCTATACCGACCTGCTTACCAAGGTTGATGAAGTTGCCGAACGTATTCTGACCCTGGGCCATAAGCCGGTACATGCTTACAGCGATTACGCCAAGCTTTCCCACATTCAGGAAGACAAAGACGTTCAGGACGGCAAGGCGTGCGTGAATGGCGTGGTAAAGGGCTACCAGACATTGATTGAGCTTCAGCGTGAAGTGCTGTCATTCGCCTCGGATGCCGACGATGAAGGTACTGCATCACTTGCCAGCGACTACATTCGCGAGCAGGAAAAAACCATCTGGATGTTGAACGCTTATCTAGGCAAGTAATTCGTGCGCATCAGATGTAGATACAAAAACGGCACCCAAGGGGTGCCGTTTTTTTATGCGCGGATGTTGGCTAGCCTTTCTGAGCCAAATCCTCTATCAACGCCCGCAGCATGCGCCAGAACTCATCGACCGAGGCAAGCTCTACGCGCTCGTCCGGTGAGTGGGCGCCGCGAATAAGCGGGCCAAACGAGATCATATCCAAGTGCGGGTATTTGCTGCCGATAATACCGCACTCAAGCCCCGCGTGAATGACCTTGACGGCAGGCTCCTGCTCAAACAGAGCGGCATGGCGCTGGTTAAAGATGGAAAGCAGCGCACTGCCTGGATGAGGCACCCAGCCGGGGTAGCTGTTTTCTACACGGACGCGCGCGCCAATTAACCCAAACAGTGCCTGAAAGCGGTCGGCCAAGGCGACGGTTGCCGTATCGTGCAGGGAGCGTACTAACGCGCACAGGTGCAGGCGCCCCGCTTTAAGGCTTAATACGCCTAGATTATTGGACGTTTCCACGACGCCTGCCACATCAGCGCTCATGCGCTCAACCCCACAGGGTGCCGCATGCAGCGCCGCCACCAGCATAGTGCTGGCATCCAGGGTTAGCGGCTCGACGGCCTCACGACTTGCGCTTCGAGTGGCGTTCAGCACCAAACCGCTATCGCCCGTGCTTAGCTCGGAACGCAAGGTATTTTCCAGCGCTTTCAGCGCGTCAAAAGCGGCGTCCACTTCGTCAGCTGGCAGTGCAAGCTGAGCAAACGCTTCACGGGGGATCGCGTTACGCAGCGTGCCACCCTGATAGCTTACCAGGCGTGCGTCAAACGCTTCCAGGGTACGCAGCGCACGCACTAACAGGCGGTTGGCGTTACCCAGCGGCTTATGAATATCGATCCCCGAATGGCCGCCCTTCAGGCCCGTCAGGGCAAGGTCTATCAGCTGCTCATCGTCACGCAACGCGGTACCCGGCAGCAGGGCGTCAACCACCACGTCAGCCCCGCCCGCACAGCCGATATATACTTCACCACGGTCTTCACTATCCAGATTGAGCAGCAGTGAGCCTTTCAGCCAGTTTTCGGCCAGGTTCAGCGCGCCCCCCATGGAGGTTTCTTCTTCAAGGGTAAACAGCGCTTCAAGCGGGCCATGGGTAAGCGCTGAATCCTCAAGCACGGCAAGAATCGCCGCCACGCCCATTCCGTTATCGGCACCCAGCGTTGTGCCCTCGGCGTGCAGCCAGCCATCGGCTACATAGGTGCTGATCGGATCGCGCGAGAAATCATGGGTGCTGTCGGCATTGGCCTGGGCCACCATATCCAGATGGCCCTGCAGGATAACCCCCGGCGCCTGCTCACAGCCGGGCGAAGCCGGTTTGCAAATACGTAAATTACCAAAGCTATCGCGGTCATGGGCAAGCCCCTGGGCCTCGGCCCAGGCTTCGAGTATCGCGACCAGCGCGGCTTCCTGACCAGACGGGCGCGGGGTATTACACAGCGTACGAAAGTGACGCCAAACGATGGACGGCGTCAACGCGTCTAAATGTGCGTTCATAAAAACTCTTCATTATCGGTAATCGCCCCACTTTACTCCTCCGAACGATGCGGGAAAAGCATGTGTTGTGAGGCTACCTGTTCAACGGCCTGGCGCAGCCCACGTATGCTCTCGCCATGTGCTGCCGCTAAAGGTTGATTTTGAAACGCCCAGGCCGCTAACGGCTGGAGTGCAGCGGCTGCGTTTATATCCTCCAGACGACTGGTTTCACGCGCCAGCGCCTGAAGCGCCGCCCGCGCCAATACCGGGTCACGGTGCCCATGCGCTACATCGTTGATAGTTTGGCGCTCTTGCGCGGTGAGCGGCGTTGACGGTAGCGATCTTAGCAGCAACGCCACCACGTCAGGCGGTAACGTGGTTAATTCGAACGCCAGTAAACTCGGTAGCGATGCGCTAAAGCTTGCCGTGAGGGTATTTAGTACGCTCTTGCCTTCAGTACTCAGTGCCTTGGCCACCATTACGGCAAACTCGCCGGTTGCCGTTTCACGGGTAATACCCAGGCGCACGGGCTGAAACCCTTGAGCAAGCCAGAAGCGCAGCAGAGATGCTTCCGCGCCGAACGTGGCGCCATATAACGCCACACCTTGCCTTTCGGCCTCGCGACTATCCTCGGCAATAAGCTGTTGGCCCAGACCTTCCCGGCGGCGTTCAGGGTGCGTGGCAATCCGCACCACACGCCGCCAGCGAGCGGTAAGCGCAGCGCGACTACCCATATGCGCAGCCAGTGACTGAGCCATCAGGTGGCCCTGGGGGCGCCGCACACCCAACGCCACCTGCTCGGCAAGCTCAGGCGTAAAGCCGCCCTCCTCCCGAGCCACCAAGACGGCCTGCGGCATACTGCTCTGCCCGATCAGCCGCAGCGTGGTGCCCGGCCCATCCAGAAGCTGGCGCAGATCGCTGGGCGACGTGCGGTAGTGAGACTGCACCAGAAGGCCGAACATCGCCTCAAGAGCGGTTTCGTCTTGAGCAAGTTCAGCACGTTCAAGCGTATAGGAGGCCGACGTGTGAGCGCGCGGATCAGCGACCGGCAAAGGCGCTTTGAGTAAAAGCAGCCTATTGATCGTTGCCTCAAGCGGATCTCCTGCAGCCCAGCGAATGGGGGTAGTCAGTGTCAGGGCTTTCCATTGCGGGGTAAGCCGCGTCAGCACATCGCGAAAGCGCAGTGCAAAACCGCGCCCGGAACCTTCATAGCCATCGATGGTGGTTGCAAACGCAATCCGCGGAAAGGCCGCAAGCCACTGGCCTAGCAGAGAGGCTGGAATCGCCGCCGCCTCATCAACCATTAAATAGCTGCCGTCACCGCCCAGCTGTTTGGCTGCCACCTGCTCGGTGAGCACATCGGGAGGTAGAAAGCACAGCTCGCTTTCATTAGCGAGCCTAAAGCGGCTGGGCGTGATGCGCGTCCCCTCGGGGCAGAGGGCTTCAAGGCGCATAAACAGGCTTTCCACCGCGCTCAAGCGCGGAGCAGTCACAACGATAGATGACGTGCCGCCTTCTAGAAGCCGCGCGCAGGCAATTCCCAGGGCGGCGCTTTTACCCCGTCCACGGTCGGCGGTAACAACCAAGGGGCGGCGGCGTTTCAAGTTCACCAGTTGGGCAACGGTGGCTGCCTGATCGGCCGTAGCGCATGCACTATCGTTAACGCTTTCTTGATGCGGTGTGCGTACGGTTAAGCGGGGTAGCTGCGGCCGCTTGGGTGCGTGCCAGATGACGATATCCGTACGCTCATCAAGCAGGCGAGCCAGGCGCGTTAGATAGTTGCCGGTTAACTGCTCCCACTGCCAGGGATGATCGGCAAAACGGGCATAGTCAGGGTCTGGGCGCTCACCCCAGGGATGCGGCGTAATCAGCACCAGCAAGCCACCTGCCGTCACCGTACCCGCCAGCACCCCTAAGGCTTCAGGGTCAAAGCCTGCGCTACCGCTGGCGTCCATGACAATAAGCTGGTGCTCGGCGCCCAAACGCGTACGCGCCTTGCGCGGTGTGATCCAAGGCTCAACCGGCGCATTATCTGCCTGATGGGCGACCCATAAAGGCGCTTGCCAACAAGTGCCCTGCCACAGTTTTAGAGCTTGAGTACGACACTCAGCGGGCTCTCCCGTAAGCCAGACCAGCTGCCGCCACCGGCGCCTGTGTAAGCGTTTGGCATGGGCGATCAACGCTGACAAAGGCGATTTACCGGGCATGCTTAACGTTTTCGTCAACCTTTCCTGTGACAACGCTGACATCAAGACTCCTAAGACCCATTATTTCTTTTAAATTTTTTTAAAACTTTGGTTGAATAAAAAGGCGTTTTTCAACGCTAGCTGCGCTGACCGGGCAGATTAAAAACCCTCATTATAAACGTAAGACTCTGATTAAAATAAATATTAACCTTTTAAAAAACCGACAAGTAACGATTTTTATTTATCTTTCTCAGGTTGCGCCGCAGCAGTGAGAGTGTGCTAATTTAGCGGTGCAGCCTGGAGCTTTCTCTACTTTACGTAAACGTTAGCTCCCTTTATTGCACTTTCCTGCATTGCGGTAACAAACACTAATAATGCCTTAAGCCAACCAGGAAAATAACATGAAAACATTCGCTCGATTCAGCCTTACTACGCTTGCGGCAGGCATCACGTTCGCTGCGCTCACCACTACTGCACAAGCCCAAGAACAGTGGACGATGACCTCTACCTGGCCGGATAACCTTGATCTCATCAAGATTGATCAACACTGGGTAGAGTTGGTCAATAAACTTGCCGGCGACGAAGTACAGATCAATTTTCGATCCGGCGGTACGCTGATGCCCGGCACGGAAGTATTCGATGCTACTGAAACCGGCAGTATCGAAGCCGCCGGTGACTGGCCTGGCTACTGGGCTGGCTTGAATCCCGCCTTTTCCCCACTGGCAACCACCACCAGTCTGTTTAACGGCGTCGACTATCTTAACTGGATTCAGCAGTGGGGTGGCCGTGAACTCTATGAAGAGATTTATGGCCAGTACAACATGATGTACCTGCCCTACGGCATTACCAACAACGAGTCTGGCTTTATGGGCCGTACGCCGATCGCAAGCATTGCAGATCTTGAAGGCAAGCGCCTGCGTCTTTCAGGCCGTGACCAGGGACGTGTTCTGGAGCAGTTGGGCGGCTCACAGGTAACGCTTGCTGGCGGTGAGGTGTATCAGGCGATCGAGCGCGGCGTCATTGATGCCGGTGAGTTCTCGACCCCGGGCGTGGATTTCAAGGCAGGCTTCGCCGAAGTCGCCGATAACTGGGCAACGCCGGGCTGGCACCAGTCCGCCAGCGTGTTTGGCGTCATGATCAATATGGATGCCTGGAACGCGCTTTCTGAAGAGACCCAAGAGAAGCTGCGCATTGCTGCTGATGCCACCATGGCGTGGTCGCTGGCCTGGTCTGAGCATGAGTCCAACGCCGCCACCCAGCAGTTTATCGATGCGGGGGTGACGATCAACCAATTCTCCGAAGAAGATTTGGCGCGCATTCAGGACGTGACTAATCAGGTTATCGTGCAAGGTGCCTGCGAAAACCCCGATCATGCCAAGGTTTATCACTCCATGATTACGTATCTGCAGGAGTACGCAACGTGGCGTGACGTTTCAGTGCCTTTCAATATGAGCCGCACCATGAACAATCTGCCCTCTCTGGAAGAGATCGAAGCTTGCCTGTAAGGCGCTCATGTTTCGCCCCGGCACTGCCGGGGCGGTTGTTGTGCTGACCGGAGATCTCCCATGAATGCAGTTGCCCAAGCCATTGATGCGCTCAATGAAGCGTTTGGACGCCTGATTGCGCCGCTGATTGCCATTATTACTCTGATAGTGCTGTTCGATATTATTTCCCGTTTTGTGTTCGGCCGCCCAAGCGACTGGGCATTTGATATCACCAAAATGCTGTTTGGCGCGCATTTCATGCTGATGGCGGCCTATGGGCTACGTCACCATGTCCATGTAGAGGTGGATGTTCTAAAGCGCCTGCTATCGCGCAAAAAACAGGCAGTGCTTGAGCTGGTGGGCTATGTGGTTTTCTTCGTGCCGTTTATCTGGATGCTGCTCAAGTACGGGTGGCTGTTTTTCGATCGCGCGTTTAGCCGTGGCGAAACCACCTACGGCATGATGTCGATTCCGGTCTACCCCATCAAGGGCGTAATTGTACTGGCGGCAGCCCTACTCCTGCTGCAAGCCATTGCCATTGTCCTGCGGGCCATTATGCAGCTGCGCGAGGAGACACCGGTATGAACTTAAGTCCCGAATTGCTCGCATTAGTCATGTTTGGCGGCCTGCTGGTGGGGCTGTTTATGGGCCACCCGCTGGCGTTCGTGCTGGGCGGGGTAGCGGTTATTGGCGCGTTTCTTGGACCAGGGGAGCGAGTACTCGGCACGCTGATCAACAATATCTACGGTAATGCCATGGATAACTACGTACTCGTGGCGATACCGCTTTTTATCCTCATGGCGCGCTTTCTAAACGACTCTGGCGTTACCGAGCGAATGTTTGACGCCATGCGTCTGCTGCTGGCCAACCTGCGCGGCGGATTAGCCCTGACCGTGGTGATTGTATCGGTACTTCTGGCGGCAACGACCGGTATTGTCGGCGCATCCATTGCGGTAATGGGCATGATTGCGTTAGTGCCGATGCTCAAGTATGGCTATAACAAGGAGCTTAGCGCCGGGGTGATCATGGCCAGCGGCTGCCTGGGCATTTTGATTCCGCCCAGCATCATGCTGATTCTGATGGCAAGCTACTCACCAGTTTCGGTGGGCGCACTGTTTGCAGGCGCTATGGTGCCCGGGCTAATGCTAGGCGTGATGTATGCGCTTTATGTGCTGCTGATCTGCCACTTTAAACCGTCTTACGGCCCGCCAGTGCCTAAAGAAGAGCGCGCCGAGGTCAGTACCAAACAGCTTTTAATCATGCTGGGCAAGTACGTGGTGCCGCCCATGTCTTTGATCCTTGGGGTGCTTGGTGCGTTGTTTACCGGGATTGCCACCGCCACAGAAGCCTCGGCGATTGGTGTTTTTATCGCCTTTATCCTGTTTATGATTTTTGGTGACAGAAAGCTCTCCACCTGCTTTAGAACGCTACTGGAAGCGGGAAAAACCACCACCATGGTAATGCTTGTGCTGGTGGGCGCGACCGCGTTTACCGGTGTCTTCTCGCGCGGTGGTGGCATGCAGGTCATTCAGGATCTGCTGCTGGCCATGCCAGGTGGCACGACCGGCGCGCTTATCATGATGTTACTGTTGGTATTTGTGCTAGGCATGTTCCTCGACTGGACCGGCATCGTGCTGCTGAGCTTCCCAATCATGCTACCGATTATCCAGCAAATGGGCGTCGATCCGCTTTGGTTTGTGGTCATGGTGGCCGTGGTACTGCAAACCTCGTTTCTTACCCCACCGTTTGGCTACGCACTGTTCTACCTGAAAGGTGTGGCTCCGCCCGGCGTGGAGATTGTCGATCTGTATAAAGCCATAGTGCCGTTTGTGGCGCTTATCCTGCTGGCCTGTGTGCTAATGTCATTCTTCCCCTGGCTGGTTACGGGTTTACCCAGCCTGATGATTGGTTACTAACGTACCAACATCTTTCACTCAATAACGTAAGCGCTCCTTTTCCGCCCTTTCTCCCCGCTCTTATGCGGGGTTTTTTATAGGGTATGGGGTTAGCTGCAGCCACTGTGTCCAAGTGATACTATTTGCAGCCGTTACTTTTTCGCATTGACGAGCAGCCCTGCCAACCTCGTCCCAGGAGACAACGACGTGTCGATTACCGCTCGCCGTTCACGATTGGCTCTACTGCCAGACTGTCTATCCCGCTTTGGGCTGTCACTCACGCCATGGTCATGTGCGCTTTTTTTGATTGCGCTAACGGTAGCGCTGCCGATTCTGGTCGTCTTGAGCTATATATTCGTGCCCACCGAAGGCGTTTGGCAACACTTGGCAAGCACCGTGCTGAGCCGCTATTTATCGAATACTTTTTGGCTCGTGCTTTGGGTGGGGCTAGGTACGTTAATCATAGGCGCTGGCAATGCCTGGCTTGTGGTGATGTGTCGCTTTCCGGGCAAACGAATATTTGAATGGGCACTTTTATTACCCTTGGCGGTGCCGACCTATGTCATTGCCTACGCTTACACGGATTTTTTGCAGGTAGCGGGGCCGTTGCAGAGTGCACTTCGCGGGTGGTTCAACTGGCAGTACGGCGACTACTACTTCCCTAACGTACGCTCGCTAGGCGGCGCTGCAACGCTAATCACGTTTGTGCTGTACCCCTACGTTTATCTGCTCGCCCGCGCGTCTTTTCTTGAGCAATCGGTATGCGTGCTTGATGTAGGGCGCACGCTGGGTCGTGGCCCCTGGCATCTGTTTACAAGCGTTGCCTTGCCGCTGGCGCGTCCCGCCTTGGTGGGTGGTGTTTCGCTAGTCCTGATGGAAACCCTCAATGAGTTTGGCGCGGTGCAGTTTTTTGGTGTGGATACCTTTACCACTGGCATTTACCGCACCTGGTTTGGGCTAGGCGAGCCCGTGGCGGCCGCTCAGCTAGCGGCCTGCTTACTGACGTTTGTGATCGTGCTGGTACTGCTGGAGCGCTTCTCGCGCGGTAAAAGACGTTATTTTCATACCACAAATCGCTACCAGCAGTTGCCCGAGTACCGCCTGCATGGCTGGCGCGCCCTTGGCGCAACGCTCGCCTGCTTGCTGCCTATCGTCATCGGCTTTTTATTGCCTAGCGGTATCTTACTGAACCTTGCCATCCATCAAGGCGACGCCCTTCTGGGTACGCGCTTTATCCGCTTCGCTACCAACAGCCTAAGCCTTGCCATGGTAGCGGCATTGATTGCCGTGGGCCTTGCCGTGCTGCTGAGCTATGGCGTCAGGCTACATAATTCGCCCGGCGCCCGGCTATTTACTCGCGTGGCCGCCATGGGCTATGCCATTCCCGGTTCGGTAGTCGCGGTAGGTATCTTGATTCCCTTCGCATGGCTGGATAGCACATTGAATACGTGGCTACATGCACATTACGGGAAAATTATCGGCCTGGTGTTTAGCGGCTCAGCGTTTATTTTAATCTACGCCTATGTCGTGCGCTTTTTGGCCGTGTCATTCAATGCGGTGGAAGCAAGCCTGGGCAAAGTCACCCCCAATATGGACGCCGCCTCGCGTACCCTGGGCCAAACCGCTGGCGGTACACTGCGCCGCATTCATACGCCTCTTATGCGCAGCAGCCTGCTGGCGGCGGGTATCTTAGTGTTTGTGGATGTGATGAAAGAGCTACCCGCGACGATTATTCTGCGGCCATTTAACTTCGATACCCTGGCAGTACGCGCGTATAGTCTAGCGTCTGATGAGCGCCTGGCCGAGGCCTCCACCGCGTCGCTGGCCATTGTGGTGGTCGGTATCTTGCCGGTGATTCTGCTTAGTTTGGCCATGCGCGGGGCTCGGCCCGGCAGCCGTGCTCAGTAAGTCTACTAGGCATTTCTACCTAAGCTTCATCCTGAAAAACAAACACCTGAGAGTGGTCCAGGTCGATATCAATTGGCTGGCCCTCCTGGGGCAGAAAGACACCGGGCACGCGGGCATGTAAATGCGCCTCCTGGCCATCAGCCCCATGGGCGCACAGGTGAATCAGGCTGGAACGCCCCAGTAGCTTTGCCATGACGACATGGCTATGCCGGTGAGCGTCTGCGGGCAAGTCGCGCTCCTGAAGCCGCAGCGCTTCCGGCCGAATCATAATCCGCGCCTTACTGCCTTCGGGCAGCCAGCTAGCATCTATCTCGCCTACCGGGGTCTGCACGCGGCTATCCTTTACCGTGCCGCTGAGTTCATTCACTTCACCAAAAAAGGTCACTACAAACGGGTCGACCGGGGTGCAGTAGAGTTCTCGCGGCGTACCTGTCTGAATAATCCGGCCATCGCGCATAAGTGCGATGCGGTCGGCCATAAACATGGCCTCTTCCGGGTCATGAGTCACCAGCAACGTGGCTGACCCAAGCTTCTTCAGCACGTGCAGCGTATCGTCGCGAATACGATCACGCAGGCGTGCATCCAGGCTTGAAAAGGGTTCGTCGAGCAGCATCAACTTGGGCGTCGGCGCAAGCGCTCGGGCTAACGCAACTCGTTGTTGCTGACCGCCAGACAGCATGTGCGGGTAGGTATCGACGTAGTCCGCCATGCCCAACTGCGTCAACAGCTCAATCGCGCGTTCACGGCGCTGGCGCGTGGGCATCTGCTTGAGCCCAAAGGTAACGTTTTCCAGCACGCTCAAGTGAGGAAAGAGCGCCGAGTCCTGAAACGCCAGCCCTACATTGCGCTTCTCCGGCGGCAGGTGGCGCTGAACGGGCGATGCCACGGCCTGCCCCTCCAGGCTTACGGTTCCTTTCTGGAGAACCTCCAGCCCAGCGGCAATACGTAACAGAGTGGTTTTACCACACCCCGATGGCCCCAGCAGACAAACAACTTCTCCTGGGGCAATCTCTAACGAGATGCCTTTTACCACTTGGTTTGCCGCATACGTATGGTGGACATCGTGTAGCGACAGCGCCATTACCGTGGTGTTATCGGAGGATGAAACGGTTACCGCCATAATGTCACCATGTTCTCGTTGAACCAGCGTCTCACTTAGCCAGCACTTTTGGCATGCGGCTCGACAGGCTACGTTGAATATTCTGCCATTGTATTTTTCATTGGCACGATATGCACGTAGGGTTGCGCAATCACGAACGCCCTGTTCTTATTTTTTCTTAACCCATGTACTTTTTCTTGACCCAAGTGCTGTGAAGGGCTTCAATAGCGGCAACCTTAATGCAACTTATTATCATAATCATTTAGGATGCTAACTATATGAAAGTAACACGTCTTTCAGCGTCGATCGCCGCTATTTTTGCTAGTGCTGCGGTTTCAAGCACGGCGCTTGCCGATGCAGTTAACATTTACTCTGCCCGCCACTACGATTCGGATGAAATTCTGTATAAAGCTTTTACCGATGAGACGGGCATCGAAGTGAACGTTCTGGAAGGCGACTCCGACCAGTTGATGGAGCGCATGCAGCGCGAGGGCATTGCAAGCCCCGCGGATGTCATGCTGACCGTCGATGCGGGCCGTTTATGGCGCGCTGAGCAGGATGGCCTGTTCCAGAGCGTGGGCTCTGAGGTGCTTAACGAGCGTCTGCCGGAATCCATGCGCCAGCCTGACGGCTTATGGTTTGGCTTTAGCCAGCGCGCAAGGGTGATTTTTTATAACCGTGAAAACTTCGACCCCAGCCAAATCGAAAGCTACGAAGATTTAGCCGATCCACAGTTTGAAGGCAAACTGTGCATTCGCTCCTCCAACAATATCTATAACCAGTCGCTGCTTGCATCAATGATCGAGCATCACGGTGAAGAGGGTGCCGAAGAGTGGGCCCAGGGTGTAGTCAACAACCTAGCGCGTAACCCGGAAGGTGGTGATACCGACCAGATCCTCGGCGTTGCCAGCGGCGAGTGTGACCTGGCCGTTTCCAACCACTACTACTACGTGCGCATGCTCCACTCAGATACCGAATCTGAGCGTGAAGCAGCCCGCAAGGTAGGCGTGATTTTCCCCAACCAGAATGATCGCGGCACCCACGTTAACGTTGGCGGCGCGGGTCTAGTCGCCAATGCCCAAAACCCTGAAAACGGCATCAAGTTCCTGGAGTTCCTGTCGTCTGATGCTGCCCAGGAAATTCTCGCCGAGCGTAACTATGAGTTTCCGGTCGTCGACGGCATCAAGAAAGATCCGGTTCTGGAGTCGTGGGGTGACTTCAAAAAGGATGATTTGAATATCAATGTGCTGGGCGAGAACAACCCCGAAGCCATCCGCATTTTTGACCGCGTGGGCTGGCGCTAAGCCCTCTTCTTGCAAACAAAACGGCCCGCCATTTGGCGGGCCGTTTTGGTAAGCGCTGCTTAGTGCGCTTCATCCCAATTAACACCGCTTTCCGCTTCGACAATCAGCGGCACCTTAAGCGCGGCAGCCGCCTGCATACGCGCCTGCACTTCGCGCATGAACTCTTCTACCTGGTCCTCTTTAACCTCGAACACCAGTTCATCATGCACCTGCATGACCATCAACGCGTCAAATTTGCCGTCTGCAAGCCAGGCATCCACATCAATCATGGCCTGTTTGATGATATCTGCAGCCGTACCCTGCATGGGCGCGTTGATCGCGGTACGTTCAGCACCCTGACGACGGTTTCGGTTCTGCGAATGAATCTCCGGCAGGTATAGGCGCCGCCCCAGTACGGTTTCAACGAAGCCATCTTCCGCTGCCTGCGTGCGGATACGCTCCATATAACGGGCCACGCCCGGGTAACGGTCAAAGTAACGGTCGATATAGGTTTGCGCCTGACTGCGGTCGATACGCAGCTGGCGCGCCAGACCCCAGGCGCTCATTCCGTAAATCAGCCCGAAGTTGATCGCCTTGGCACTGCGCCGCTGGTCGTTGCTCACTTTATCAAGCGCGGTGCCAAACACCTCTGCCGCGGTCGCCGTGTGAATATCACGCCCCTCGGCAAACGCTTCCAAAAGCCCTTTATCCTCGGAAAGATGCGCCATGATACGCAGCTCGATCTGCGAGTAGTCGGCGGCAACAATCTTATAGCCGGGTCGGGCAATAAACGCCTGACGAATCTTGCGCCCCTCTTCGGTGCGGATGGGGATATTCTGCAGGTTCGGGTCCGACGACGATAGCCGCCCGGTGGCCGTAACCGCCTGATGGTAGCTGGTATGGACGCGCTTGCTCTGCTTGTTGATCAACTTTGGGAGCTTGTCGGTGTAGGTCGACTTCAGCTTGGAAAGTCCGCGATGCTCCATGATGACCTTGGGCAGCGGATAATCCAGCGCCAGTTCCTCGAGTACCGCTTCCGCTGTGGAAGGCGCGCCCTTGGGGGTTTTCTTGATCACCGGAATTTTCTGCTCATTGAACAGAATTTCGCCAAGCTGCTTGGGTGACCCCAGATTGAACTCACGCCCGGCAAGCTCGAAGGCCTTCTGCTCGAGCTCGCGAATGCGCTTGTCGAGCTGTTGGCTCTGCTGGTGCAGGCGCTCAGCGTCGATGGCCACGCCGTTGCGTTCGATACGTGAGATCACCTTGATAAGAGGCAGCTCCAGGCGATCCAGCACTTCAGCCAGGCGCCCTTCGCTTTCTACCAGCGGGCGCAGCACATCGTACAGGCGCAAGGTGATGTCCACGTCTTCACAGGCGTAAGGCACTGCCTGCTCCAGGGCGATCTGGTTAAAGGTAAGCTGCTTGGCACCCTTACCAGCGATCTCTTCAAACGAGATGGTTTTTTCGCCCAGGTATTTAAGCGCCAGCGAATCCATATCATGGCGCGTGGCGGTGGAGTTCAAAACATAAGAGGCCAGCATGGTGTCGGCAAGCGGCCCGGCAACGATAATGTCGTAGTTGGCCAGTACGGAAATATCGTATTTTAGGTTCTGGCCGATCTTGATGATCTTTTGGTCTTCAAGTAGTGGCTTGAGCGCTGCTAGCACGCTGGTTCTATCCAGCTGAGCGGGCGCATCCAGGTAGTCGTGGGCTAAAGGAATATAGGCCGCCTCACCGGCCTCAAGCGCCAGGCCAACCCCCACGATCTCAGCTTCCATGTAATTCAGGCTGGTAGTTTCCAGATCGAAGCAGAACCGTTGGGCGCTTTTTAGCCGCTTAAGCCAGGCGTTGAGCTCACTTTGCTCAACGATGACATGATCCTGGCGGCTCTGGCTGCTGGAGAGCTCAGTATCGCTGGTTTCCTCGGCGTTGGCAGGTACCGGCTCGCCGCCTTTTATGTCGTCAACGCCTTCATCTTTACCCTCCAAGAGTTCGGCCAGCCACTGCTTGAATTCCAGCTCTTGATAAAGCGCCACCAGTTGCTCACGATCCGGATGGGCGATGTCCAGATCATCGAGACCAACCGGCAAATCACAGTCGACTTTGATCGTGGCTAGCTGATAGGAGAGATAGGCCTGTTCACGATGCTCTTCAAGCTTCTTGGACAGCGTCTTGGCACCACGAAACGACAGCGTTTTAACCCGGTCGAGATCGCTATAAATGGTGTCCAGCCCGCCCCCCATGCCTTGCAGTAGACCAAGCGCGGTTTTTTCGCCCACGCCCGGCACGCCGGGAATGTTATCCACCTTGTCGCCCATCAGGGCGAGGAAATCGATAATCAGTGAAGGCGGCAAACCGAACTTGCCTTCAACGCCAGCTTCGTCAAGCGTTTCATCCTTCATGGTATTCACCAGCGTAATATGCGCGTTAACCAGTTGCGCCATATCTTTATCGCCGGTTGAGATTACCGCATCACGGCCGGCTTGCGTTGCATGGTGGGCCAGCGTACCAATCACATCGTCCGCTTCAACGCCCTCAATGCATAAAAGCGGCAACCCCAGGGCTTTTACACACGCGTGCAACGCGCTTACCTGGCTGCGTAAATCATCAGGCATGGGCGGACGATGCGCCTTGTAGTCATCGTAAATTTCATCGCGAAAGGTTTTGCCTGGGGCGTCAAACACCACGGCCATGGGGCTTTGCGGATAATCCTTGATCAACCGCTTGAGCATGTTGAGCACGCCCTTCACAGCCCCTGTCGGCTGACCCTTGGTGTTTGTTAACGGCGGCAACGCGTGGAAGGCACGATACAAGTACGAGGAACCATCGACGAGCACGATCGGAGCACGGGCCATAACCAATATCCATTGCAAAAAAAGTATAGCCTCATGATACGCGCTAAGCGCTGCGGGCTGAAACAAACCGTCCAGACAAATCAGCTTAAGCGTTTAACAACGCTGCCAACTCAGCCAGCAAGCCGCTACAATAATGGGCTTAGCAACCTGGGCGAGACCTTAATGGCTGTATTTACTCCGCTTAGCGACGCACAGGTCGCTGCGTTTTTAGACAAATTCGATGTTGACCGCTTTGTTTCTCTGCAAGGAGTGGCGGGCGGTACGGAAAATTCGACATTTTTTGTTACCACTGAACGCCGCGAACTGGTGCTAACCCTGTTTGAGCAAGGTGAACACGAGGAGCTTCCGTTTTTTGTGGAGCTACTCGATTATCTGGATGAGCATCGTTTGCCGGTTCCCGGCCCGGTTCATGACCGCGAGGGCATCGCACTGCACAGTCTGGCGGGTAAACCGGCCCTGCTGTTTCCACGCATGCCGGGGCGCCATCCGACAGCTCCTAATCTTGCGCATTGCCAGGCGCTGGGCGATGCCCTCGGGCATATGCACGTGGTATCGCAACGCTTTTCCGGCCACCGCCCGAACCCCCGCGATTTGCACTGGCTACAGGTCATGCACCATAAGGTGCTGGCCTACTTGAGTCCGGATGACCAGGCCTTGATGAAAAACGAGGTCGAGGACTTTGAAAGCGCTTTTAGCCAGTACGACAAGCTGCCCCAGGGCGCGATCCACGGCGACCTGTTCCGTGATAACACCCTGTTCGACGGTGATCGCCTGGGCGGTATTATCGATTTTTACAACGGCTGCACCGGGGATCTCCTGTTTGACCTGGCCATTGTGATCAATGACTGGGCATCCAACGAGGATGGCACGCTCAATACCGAGCGCTATAACGCCGTGTTGAGCGCCTATCAGGCTCGGCGCCCGCTAACACCGGATGAGCGCGACGTATGGCCGATCATGCTGCGCATGACCGCACTACGCTATTGGCTATCGCGCTTGCTGGTGGTTTATGTCGACCCGCCCGCTCATGACTTGACGCCCCACGACCCTGAGCGTTTTCATACCATTTTAAACGCGCGCATTGCGTATGGCGCCTTACCACTGCCTGAGGCTGATTTATGAGTGCAACGCAGACGAACGGATCGGCACTTAGTGCCCGCCGCACATGGAATATCGATCAGTGGGGCAGCGGCTACTTTGATGTCGACGACCACGGCCAAGCGCTGGTACGCCCCTTGGGCACCGATGCCGAAGGCCCTGCTCTACCCTTGCGTGAGCTGGTATGCCAGCTGCAGGACGCGGGTCTGCGTCTGCCGGTACTCGTACGTTTTAGCGACATTCTTCATGACCGGGTAGAACAGCTTTGCGGCGCCTTTGATGCGGCCATGAGCGATATTGACTACCAGGCCGGCTATACCGCGGTTTATCCGATCAAGGTCAACCAGCAGCGCCGCGTGGTGGAAGAGATTCTGGCCACCTCGGAGCGCGGCAATGGCCGAGTGGGGCTGGAAGCGGGCAGCAAGCCCGAGCTATTGGCCGTTCTTGCCCTGTCGGACGGCGGCTCCTCGCTGATTGTGTGTAACGGCTATAAAGATCGTGAGTACGTACGCCTTGCCCTGCTGGGCGAAAAACTTGGCCATCGCGTTTATCTGGTAGTGGAAAAACTCTCAGAGCTTGAGCTGATTATGGATGAAGCTCGGGCGCTAGATGTTACGCCCCGCATTGGCCTGCGCGCCCGCCTTGCCTCAGTAGGTAAAGGCAAGTGGCAGAATACCGGCGGCGAGAAATCCAAGTTCGGCCTGACCGCCAGCCAGATTCTTGAGGTAGTCGAAACGCTGCGTGCCCAGGACGCACTGGCAAGCCTTCAACTGGTCCATTTTCACCTAGGTTCGCAGATCGCCAATATTCGCGATATTCAGCGCGGCCTACGCGAGTGCGCGCGGTTTTATCAGAACCTGATTACCCTGGGCGCGCCGATTGATACGGTCGATGTGGGCGGCGGTCTGGGCATCGACTACGAAGGCACTCGCTCACGTAGCTACTGTTCGGCCAACTACTCCATGCGCGAATACGCCCGCAACGTGGTGAGCGCGTTCGCCCAGCTGTGCGAAGAAGCCGACCTGCCTCAACCGCATCTCATCAGCGAGTCAGGACGGGCCTTGACAGCACACCACGCAGTGTTGATTACCAATGTGATTGGTGAAGAGCGTATCGACGATACGCCGCCTGAAAAATCGCCTCAGGACGATATACAGGTCGATGCCCTCTGGCGCGTATTTGACCAGCTTGCCACGCCTCAGGAGCCGCGCATGCTGGTGGAAGCGTGGCACGATTTGCTACAGGCGGTTAGCGAACTTCAAGATCGTTTCGTTCTGGGTTTAAGCGATATCAATGCCCGCGCTGAAGGCGAGCGGGTTTATCTAGCGGCCTGTGCCCGCCTGCGCAGCCTGCTTGATACCCGCAACCGTGCTCACCGTGAAATCATGGATGAACTGGCGGAGAAACTCGCTGACAAGCTGTTCGTGAATTTCTCGCTCTTCCAGTCAGTCCCCGACGTATGGGGCATTGAGCAGATTTTCCCCGTGCTCCCCTTGAGCGGATTAAACCAGCCGCCAACTCGCCGTGCGGTTATTCAGGATATTACCTGCGATTCTGACGGGCGGATTGATAGCTACGTGGATGGCCAAGGCGTGGAAAGCACTCTGCCGCTACCTGAGTGGCCTTTAGAAGATGAGCGCTGGCTAGGCTTTTTCCTGGTAGGCGCCTATCAGGAAATTCTTGGTGACCTGCATAACCTCTTCGGCGATACCGACTCGGTTGACGCCGCCTTGAACGAACACGGCGAATGGGTGCTTTCCAACCCGCTTGCCGGTGATACTGTGGCGGACGTACTGGCTTACGTTAACTTTGATGCTGAGGTGCTGAAACGCAAGCTGAACGAGCAAATAGCTCAGAGCGGCTTTTCCGAACAGGAGCGTGAAAGCTTTGCGGCGAGCCTGAGTGAAGGGTTGGAAGGCTATACCTATTTAGAGTAACGCCTGTAGTATAAAAAAGCGCCCCTGGGATCACCATGGGGCGTTTTTTTAATAGCAAAACGTTGGCTTACTCAACAGGTTGGTTTACTCAACAACCGACGTATTGATTTCCAAACCACCGGTCAGGGTCAAGCGTAATGATATGCCGCGAGATAGCTCACCAACACCTGCTGGGGTACCGGTCAAAATCACATCGCCAGGTTCCAGGGTGAAGTGACGACTCATTTCTGCGACAAGCGACGGAATTGCAAAGATCATATCTGAACCTTCGCCATGCTGGCGCTCTTCGCCATCAATTTCCAGCGTAAAGGTAAGCGCATTCCAGTTAGGCACGCGGCTAAGCGGTAAAAACTGAGAGAGCGGGCAGGAGCCATCGAAACCCTTGGCGATTTCCCATGGATGACCTTTCTCTTTTAACTGCGCTTGTACATCACGCAGGGTTAAATCCAGGGCAAGCCCGATCCCTACAATCGCACGTTCTGCTTCATCAGGCGTTGCATGGGTAATGGTTTCACCCACTAGCAGCGCAAGTTCCGCTTCATAATGTACGTCACCACGTGAAAAAGGCGGGTTAAGCGGCTGCGTAATATCAACGACACTGGTGGCGGGCTTGATAAATATCAGCGGCTCGCTAGGCACCGGATTATTCAGCTCTTTGGCATGATCAGCGTAGTTGCGGCCAACACACACGACTTTGCCCAATGCATGGGAAAATGTCTGACCATCGGTAAATTGTGGAACAAGACGCATGGGGGGTACTCTCCTTCTCATTATACGTGCCGCGTTCTTAACGACAGACGCAACAGTCTACCCTACCCATGTGCATGTTCCACAACCTAATACGCGATTGTCGGTAGTCGGAAAATCACTTAGTTAATGGCTGACTGTTGTCAGGCGCATGAGCAAGAAAGTCCGGGCGATGCTTGGACGCTGCATACGGCTCACGACAACGATTATCCGGACGGTTAAATACGAAGAATACGTTGCTGCGCGGGTCTGGCGACAAGTTGGCGTTCGAGGCGTGCAGAGTATTGCAATCAAACAGCAAGAGTCCGCCAGCCTTTCCCTTGGGCGCTTCAATGCCGTGCTCGGCCACCAGCTCAGTCAACGCCTCAGGGCTTGGTACACCCACCTCCTGCGCTTTTAACGAGCTCTTATGGTTATCCTCAGGCGTCTCCCCCAGACACGGCACAAACTTGTTGTGCGAGCCGGGTATCAGCATCAGAGGACCATTGAATTCATGATTGTCAGTCAGAATTAACGAGGCGCTCACGGCATGCATGCGCGGCATACCGTCTTCAGCGTGCCAGGTTTCAAAATCTGAATGCCAATTGAACCCCTTACCGGCAAGCCCAGGCTTGTAGTTTATGCGCGACTGGTGCACATACGGATCATCACCGATGATCTGCCGTGCCGCACCGGCCACACGTTCATCGTTTGCCAAAGCGCCCAGACGCTTTGATAACTTATGCACCGCAAACAGCGAGCGAATTTCGTTACTTTCAGGTTCGGTAATACTGAAATCCTGATGGCGATACTCATCAGTGCTCATCAATGTCTGCATCTCATCACGCAGCTCATCAAGCTCATCACCACTAATAAGGTTAGGGATAAAAAGAAATCCCTTACGCTCAAATTCTTCCAGCTGCGCCTTACTTAACGGGCCGGATAAGTGCTTACCTTTTATTACTGCATCCTGACGAGGCTGCCAGAGTTCCTGTGGCGGTTCGGCCAGTCTCGAAAGATAAGCATCCTCAACTTTTACGTGATGCGAAGACGGCACATCCGCTAACTCACTATACTGCTTTTGTGCCATTACATTATGGAAAGATAGATTGCTGACTGTCATCTAATCCACTCCTTGTATGATTAAATTTCAGATCAATGTCATGCCATAACAAGGTAGCCAACCTAACAATGACTGCAACCTTTTATCCGATTTTTATAACGTGAGTTATGAGATCCATTTTTAGGCATTTTTCAGCAGAAAGGCAACCTTAAACGAGGCGCGCTTTATTTAATGCCCACATCAAGCATTTACGTCGAGCTACTCGTAGTATCCGGGCAATGTTTGAGATTTAAGTAATAAACATATATCGATGCTGGTTCGATTTTTTAGAACATTCTGTTGCATCAGAAACTATGCTTTTTAGCGCATCTACCTCCAGACATCATAAATAAACATAGGTTAACTTTTTTTGATGCAAAATCTGAAATGAGCTGAATTGAATAGTGCTAGCCAAAACAGCAAGAGCTATATAAATAGAGCTATATAAATACAGCCCACGCAAAATCCTCACCCGTCAGGCAAATGTATCAAAAAATCTAACGTGCATTCCAACAAGCCTGTTTCTCATTTTAATTAGAAAAACAAGCATGGATCATTTTGAATAAATCACATGCGTTGTAGTAGTCCGTAAAAAATTCCTATATTTACAACCCATTTGAATTTTATATTTAAACCAATGTATTTAAACCAATGATTTATCTATTAACTGTTATCTAACACAAGCCGATATAAAGCCCCTTAGAAAACATCAATCGAGGTGAATATGTCCGTAAATAAAATCGCTATCAAATCCTGTCGACTTAGCCATCTCTTCAGGCTTTAGAAGTTTAATACTGCTCCGTGTTTTACGGATAAACTTCTTCTGCTCTAGAGCAGTCATACATCGACTGACGTGAACACTGGTTATTCCCAATAACTCACCTACAACATCTTGGGTAACAGGGAATGAATAAATATTGGTCTGCAGTAACCCTTTAAAACAAAATCGTGTATAAATCTCTAGTAAGAAATGAGCAACACGTTCCTCAGAACGGTGATGAGTACAGCTTCTCAGACGCTCAATGGTGATATTGTCATTGACCATAATGTAGGACATGACGGCTTTTCTGATATCCATATCTGTTTTAAAAAGTTCATGGATACTTTCAACCGGCACCCTCTCAAGCTTGCAATTAGTAAGTGCTAAAATGATAATATCATGGCTTTTAAAGAAACTTTCTCTAACACCAATAATATCACCTGGCATAAACACGTTACATATATCCTGGCCTCGTTTATCATTGGAGTGACATAAGCTGGCCCACCCTTCCTTGACAACAAAGACATCGGCACGTCCATCACATAAAGAGAACATCTTTTGATTTCTCTTTAATTCAACCATTTTTTTAGGTATTTTGTATAAACTATTTAATGACTCCTCACCTAACTCTCCATATAAACCAAACACATTTTCTAGTGTTATATCGAAATTTTTAGCCTCGAAGTTATTAAAACAGTTACTAAAGCTTTTCTTATCCATAAGCTCATAGTTTCCAACAATTACCTGATCCATTTCTACACTCCTTTGTAGTTAGACGCAAGCTATACACAATAGATATAAGGTAAAGCCTTAATACAACCAAAAGAGACGAGGGGCGAAAAAAATATAGTCAACGACGAAAATATAAACAAGGACTATTTGCCTGTTCAGGCTAATAAGAGAACATGTCTTGCTTGTTTTCCAATATAAATTTAACAATTATTAAAATTTGCTACTTATTTATTCTTAATTATCACTTTAATCGGCCCTCAGTCTTTCCAGCAAAGCTTTATCACCGACAATGAGCGTTACACTTACCAACAAGATGAAACCTTTTACTTCTAAAAGATTTAATAACGCTTAATTATAAAATCATTAAGACTTAGATTTTTAATAATGTATAGGGAACTTTTAAAAATCACATATATCAAGGATGTTAGAGGCTAGCTATCGTACACTCAAATTGAACAGAAGGAATGGCCGGCTCTAAACTCAAGGAGAGAATGATGAAACGTAACATCTTTGTTATTGCTTTAGAGGATAAACAGCGTCATGCAATGGAGACACTACGTGATGCTAAAGCACTAGATATTCATGAGTTGCTTAGTGTTAATACCGCTGTTGAGGCTGAGAGCTTATCGTTTAATCAGCTTTTCAAAGAAGCAAACGATCAGTTAAATGACTTCTCGGGCAGCGTTGATGGCATTATTGCTCAGTGGGATTTTCCGACCAGTGTATTAGCACCCTTACTTTGTCAACAGTATGGTATTCCTTCGCCATCGATTACCAGTGTTTTAACTTGCGAGCATAAACTCTGGAGCCGTATTGAGCAGCAGAAGGTTATTCCTGACGTCGTGCCTGACTTCTGCGGTATAGATCCTTTTAAAAAGAACCCGATTGATCAGGTTACACTTGATTTTCCTTTCTGGATAAAACCCGTAAAAGCATTTTCATCTCATTTGGGCTTCAAGGTAGAAAACCTGACACAATTTGATCGAGCTATTGAGGAAATTCGTCAGGGTATCCGCCAACTTGGCGACCCGTTCAATGAAGCACTTGAGTATGTCGACCTCCCGGAAGAGATCAAAGAGTTGGATGGTAATTCGTGCATTGTTGAAGAAATCATAAAAGGCGTACAGGCGGCTCCTGAGGGGACGGTTTTTCAGGGCGAATTCAATGTGCATGGAATTATTTCACAGCCCAGAGCTGATGACTCATTAACCCTTTATGATCGCCTGGAATACCCCAGCAATCTACCCGAGCATGTGCACCATAAAATGGTGGAAGCCGCTAAAAAATTTCTTACCCATATTGGCTACGACAATGGCTGCTTTAATGCTGAATTCATGTGGGACGAAGCAACGGACAAACTCTGGCTCATAGAAGTCAATACGCGCATTTCCCAGTCGCATAGTGAGATATTCGTTTTGGTCGACGGTATGTCCAACCATGAGGTGGCGATCGACATCGCCCTGGGTCAGCGCCCTTCTCTATTAAGCCGCCAGGGCGTGGCACCTGTGGCAGCAAAATGCTTTATTCCCTACGCCCATGAAGATGGCATCGTTACGCGAGTACCCAGCCAGGAGAACATACAGGCGCTACAGCAACGCTTGCCAAATACCGACGTATGCCTTGATGTAGCCCCAGGCCAGCGGCTTAGCGAATTACTTCACCAGGATAGTTTTTGCTACCGATTGGGCACGCTGTATATCACCGGTAATAACCACGAGGAGATCGAAGAACGCTATAAATTCTGTTTAGACTTTCTAGATTTTGAAATCGAAAAAGTGGATCTTTGAAGGAGGTAGAATGGAAGTTATCAACGACTTTCCTTATAACATCCGCGAGATAGAAAACGTCTTTATTCCTATGCGCGATGGCAAACAATTAGCGGCGCGCATTTGGTTGCCAGAGGCTACGCAGGATACTCCACTGCCAGCCATCATGGAGTATATCCCTTATCGCAAGCGCGATATCACACGTGGTCGTGATGCCACCAATCATCCTTATCTGGCTGGCCATGGCTATGTGTGCGTTCGGGTGGATATGCGCGGCAGCGGTGACTCCGATGGCGTACTCACCGATGAGTATACTCAGCAGGAGCAGTTGGACGCGGTAGATGCCATTGAGTGGATTGCCAATCAGTATTGGTGCGATGGCAGCGTCGGCATGATGGGTATTTCATGGGGTGGTTTTAACAGCCTGCAAGTTGCCGCGAAGCAGCCTCCAGCGCTCAAGGCGATCTTAAGCTTATGTTCAAGCGATGACCTTTATGCCGACAACATGCACTATATGGGTGGCTGCCTGCTCGGGGATAATTTATCCGAAGCGACCGTTATGTTCGCCTTCAATGCCTTACCGCCTGACCCGCTGATTGTCGGCGACCGCTGGCGCGATATGTGGCACGAACGCATGGAAGAAAGTGGTCTTTGGATCGATAAATGGCTGCGCCATCAGCGGCGCAGCGAGTATTGGTCAGCAAGCTCCGTTTGCGAATACTATGAGGCCGTAAGCTGTCCTGTGTATGCTATCGGGGGCTGGGCGGATGGCTTTACCAATACCGTTTTCAGATTAATGGAGCATTTGCAGGTTCCACGTAAAGGACTTATTGGCCCTTGGGGCCATAAATATCCTCATCAGGGTATTCCCGGGCCTGCCATTGGTTTTCTTCAGGAAGCACTTCGCTGGTGGGACTACTGGTTAAAAGGCAAAGACAACGGCATTATGGATGAACCCATGTTGCGCGCCTGGGAGCAAGACAGCGTTCCTCCAGATAACTCTTACGCCGATAGACCTGGTCACTGGATCGCAGAGCCTTTATGGCCATCCAATAATATTCAAGAACAACGCTATTTATTGTCGCCTTATCGATTGACGCCTCTATCTTCAGCTAGCGAACCTGAACGCAGCACTGAGCCTACAACCATGGGACTACAATCGCCGTTAAGTGTGGGCTTGGCGGCTGGTAAGTGGTGCTCTTATGCAGCTACACCGGACCTACCTGGTGATCAGCGCGAAGAAGACGGCGGCTCGCTTATTTTTAGTACCGATGCTTTAACTGAGCCGTTACATATTTTTGGTACGCCTTCATTAGAGCTGGAAGTTTCAAGCAATCAGCCACAGGCAATGCTGGCAGTGCGTCTTTCTGATGTAGCGCCTGATGGCAAGGCTACTCGGGTAACGTATGGTTTACTCAACCTTACCCACCGCGATAGCAATGCAGAACCAACGCCGCTTGAGCCGCACCGGACTTATCGTGTAACCATCGATATGAACGGTATTGCGCAGAAATTTCCGGCAGGGCATCAATTACGGGTTTCAGTCTCAACGTCATATTGGCCGCTTGCCTGGTTGCCCCCGAAACCTGCTCAGGTAGATATTTCTTTTAATAACTGTGTATTAAAACTGCCTGTACGCGCAGCGAACCATCAGGACGACGGTGTAGAAGTGTTCGATGCACCGCAATCGGCTCCACCTCTAAAGGTTACCCACCTGGCACCTAGTCAGCATAACTGGCTGCTGCACCGGGATTTGGCAACCAAGGCATCCACCTTGGAGGTAGTCAATGACCAAGGATGTTTTCGCATTAATGATATAGGCACTGAAATTCACCGAAGCGCCCGGGAATATTACACGACAATAGATAACGACTTTACCTCTGCACGCGGGGAAACCCTGACAGAAAGCTCGTTTAAACGCGATGATTGGCATACTGAGGTTTACACGCGCACGGTGCTTACCTGCACTGAGACTGAATTTATCATTCATGCCGAGATGGATGCTTATGAAGGACAATACCGGGTATTTTCAAAAAACTGGGAATCCGTTATCTCACGGGATCTTTTATAGAGCGGTTTCTATACAGATTAGCCCGCCCTAAACCCAGTAAAGCCGCCCAACGAACGTGGGCGGCTTTTTTTCAAAGCGATAGGCTGCAACTTGTGAGACATAATCGCTGGAAAAAAACCTCAGTAAATAATTACCGAGGAAAAGAGCTAATTAACAAGGTATGTGGCGAAAACACTACCGCTTGGCGCGTAAGTTGTCATCATCTGCACGATGCAAAAACTGGGTAGTGGTAGATTCAATATGATCGGCAAGCCAAGCAGCCATAGCCTCTTCTTCTTTGAGGATCTCTCTACATACCTGGGCTACTCCCGTTTGGCCTGCACTTTCAGACGCCTGGATTAATGCCTTATAGTTAGCGATTTCAAAATGCTCAAAGGCGTAGCAGGCAATACTGCCTTTCATGACTTCGTCGCCGGCCATCATGCCACCCAGCGCCTGGCCAAAAGCAGTCAACTTACCGCCCAGATCTTTTAACGCGGAAGTATCAATATTTATTCCGGCCATGGCTTGTTCTAAGCGCTCAGACTGGTGGCGGGTTTCAGTCAGATGCTGCTCAATGCGCGCTTGAAGCTCTGGATAATCCACCAAGCGCTCTGCTTGAGATTTCAGCATTTTCTCAGCTTGCTGCTCCATAGCATGTGCATCGCGCAACCAGTTTTCTAAATACTTGGTTTCCATCGTGCTTTCTCCTTTAAGAAACTGAGCAATTCATAGCGATTATTTGTCTGTCACTTAGACGGATCAATCTGGTCTTTCTGAGCACCTGATTTTTCCTTCGCCATACCTAACGTAGCTTCCTGCCCTTCAGGTGTTGGCTGGTTGCGAACAGAGAACTGGCTACGGCCATCAAAGGATGGGCCTTCA
The DNA here is from genome assembly GCF_017983445.1 of Halomonas sp. Classification (GTDB taxonomy): domain Bacteria; phylum Pseudomonadota; class Gammaproteobacteria; order Pseudomonadales; family Halomonadaceae; genus Vreelandella. The sequence goes on along the minus strand of NZ_JAGOBJ010000001.1, from coordinate 17,770 downwards.
CCCCAGCGGCCTTCGGGTGCTTCTTTATCCAACAACGTATTAAGGTAATAATAAGAGTGCTGCATGGCTTCGTGGTCTTCAGGCGTTGAGTTGGGGACCGGAAGGTTTGCACCCAGCCCACCTAGCTCTTCGATCACTGCCAGCCACTGCTGCTGATGATAGGTATCTCGAGCAATCAGGAAAGAAAGAAAATCTTTCATGCCGTGATCATCAGTCCAGTTATAAAGCCGCGATGCCAATACCCGGCCGCTTGCCTCAGCCGTCACGTTCGCCAACATATCGGCAGCTACGTTACCGGTGGCATAGATATGACTCATATCAAACGGCACACCGTTAGCATTAACCGGCATGGCAGAAAGTCCTGATGACAGCAGATGGCGAGGATTAGCACCGCCAAGAATGGCGTTCATGACCGGATCTTTTGCGGTAGCCTCCTGATAAGAGAGAGGCGCCCCTTCCAGATTAAGCGCAACTGCATGGCCAAGCATTTCAATATGGGAAAGTTCTTCTGTCGCGGTCGACATCAAAAGGTCGCGAATGCGATCATCACCACGCGCTCCCATTGCCTGAAAAAAGTATTGCATCGCTACCCGGATTTCTCCTTCAACACCCCCAATAGCTTGTTGGAGTAGCATGGCAAATTCAGGGTTGGGCTTATCAACTTTTACTGGGTATTGCAATTTAGATGAGTGATGGAACATAGTGCAATCTCCTGCATAAGCTGCCAGGAAGAATACTTCCTGGCAGAAATCTCAATATTTATGTCTATTAGCGCCAGCTCCTATAGCCGACAATAACCTTCCTTGTTGCTTAATTAAAATACTAAAAAATATTTCTATTTTAATTAAGACTGACGTTAATGAATTGACATAAACGCCTTAAAGAAAGTCTGACATAACGTCATCATGACTTAACTTCATTAAAAAGGCAGTATTGAAGAATAGATCTACCACCTGATCATCAACCTATTGTTTATGATCAGGAGTTACGGCCTCCGTGGCTATTTTCACCACCTTTCTTGCCTGCTTCAGAAGCACGTTTGGGGTCATTGGCAAAGTTACCGCCACTCTTCTGACCGCCTTTCTTGCCAGAGTCTTCGCGGTTCATGCCATTTCCGTTATCATTACGATTATTAGCCATGATTAATCTCCTTGATACTTTCAATAAAAACCAATCATTCCGTCGATCTCGATTAATCAATCGAGTAAATTGAGAGTAGCCAACCCTAAAGCTGTTTCAAGTGATATAGCTAATTAAAGAAATATTTAATATTTGTAATTAACAAGGCTTTATTACCATCAACATTCATTAACCTAGGTGAACAAGCTCGATAATTGCCGATGATCTATTTCAATAAAGATAAAAACATTTTTTATAACTTTTATTAACCGTGTACATGATTGCTTGTCTTTACTTGATGCTTGAATGGGCAGCAGGTACTAGCATGCTATTTCTAACAGCCAAGAACGGCATCGTCAGTAGGCCAGTGGCTAGCCGTACCAGACCTATGCAAGCTTGAAAAATGTGAAATATAAGTTTCGGTATATTTTACCTCTCAACCCTTGTGCACATGTTATACATGGTTTAATATGAAGTTGTCGGCGGCAGGAAGCCACCAACGAAAAGGAATTTCCACTCAGGATGAGTGACCACACGCCAGGAAGGCATGAGTACACCAAACGCCCCTTTATTGGGGCGTTGCTGTTTTCTATCCCCGTACTATCTGTCCTCTATCTCAGTCTTGTTTGCCACATATTGGCTTATCATAGGCTCGAATCATCGAAACTGTATCGCGATATCGCATCGCCCTGCCTACAATCCCTTAAGAATATTTAATGTGGCACGGCACAGATAATTGAAATTTATACATTTATCATTTTGATGTAAGAAGATGCTTACAAAAATTGTCGTCGATCGACTATATTTTTTTTTATCAGAGTAGCTACACTTTTAATTGCTACTGATCGCAGTAGCCCACTTGAGTCGCGCTAGCCCAAGGACGGGCGATGGAAAGCAGTATGCGAAAGGATCAAGGAAGCGCGATAGGCCAAGGAGGGCCACTTTACTCCTACCCAGGCTAACAAACACAGCCAGCCATTTTATTACCCAGTATTCATAGCGCTGTCTTTTAATGCATGCACAAAGATAGCGATGATTATCAAGGCGCAGCCCACTCCGTATTTTGAATAGTATAAGTAAACGATTTAACAGGCTGCGAAAATTTTTCAAACACGCACAAAAAAACCGCCCTTTCGGACGGCCTCTTCGGATTCTCTAATATGTTGCTTTTAACCATCTTTTTGATGGTGCCGACACCAGGAGTCGAACCCGGGACCTACTGATTACAAGTCAGTTGCTCTACCAACTGAGCTATGTCGGCGCTTCATATTTTCTTGAGAAAATGACTGCTTTGCAGTTAAGCTAGTCAGTCAACAAGAAATCTTGTTGGCAATGGCTGGGGTACCAGGATTCGAACCTGGGAATGCCGATACCAAAAACCGGTGCCTTACCACTTGGCGATACCCCAACTGTTTGGTGGCCAGAGACGGAATCGAACCGCCGACACGGGGATTTTCAATCCCCTGCTCTACCAACTGAGCTATCTGGCCCTTGCCAACGGTGCGTATTAAACTAAAAACTCAGCTTTTCGTCAACACCTTTGTGAAACTTTCTTTTCTAACCGTTGCTTAGGCTAACTCTACGACTAACGGCGTAGGGCTGAAACGCCCGTATTTCCTGCGATTGCCGCCGACCGGAGCATTCCATTACGCCTGCGTAGGCGGCACATAACCTTCGGCCTGATCGGTTGCTTCATTATCCAGAAAGCGCTGCATCTGCTCCATCAGGTAGGCGCGAGATTCTGGGTCGAGCATATTCAGATGCTTTTCATTGATCAGTCGGGTCTGCAGTGCCTGCCATTCCTCCCAGGCCTGCTTGGAAACGGTCGCTTGAATCTCCTGGCCCTGCTTGCCGGGTAGCGGCGGAAACGGGAGGGCCGGCAGCTCTTTTTGGTACTTGCGGCAAAAAACCGTGTTGCTCATGGATGCTCCTTATTGGCTAGGTACTGATCTGGTGCTGATCTATAGGTCCAGGCGCCTATACACGCCCTGGCGTTAAGTTAAGCGTAAAGGGCGTTAGTTGGCTAAGCAGCGCTTTTACAGGGGCTGCCAGGCCAAGCTCACGCGGATTTTCAACGTCATACCATACGCCGCTTTCACGCACCCCGCTCAGCCTATCGCAGGAAACCGGCTGAGGGGTAATTTCAAGGCGAAAATGGCTAAAGGTATGGTGAAAACTGGGCATGGTGGGTTGGCGCTTGGGCGATACGGCATGCATCTCCAGCCAGTCATTGAGCTCGCTGTGTTTTTCAAATTGCGGCAGGCTCCACAGGCCGCCCCATAATCCGCTAGGCGGGCGCTGCTCTAGCCAGACCCGCCCTTGGCTATCCTGTAGCAGCAGCATGATAGTGCTGCGGGTAGGCAGGGCTTTTTTAGGTTTGGACTCCGGGTAGCGCTGCGGCTCGCCCTGGGCATATGCCAGGCAAACATCATTAAACGGGCAGACCTTGCAGTCGGGCTTGCTACGTTTACATAGCGTGGCGCCAAAATCCATCATTGCCTGGGTGAAGTCCGCCAGGCGGGTAGACGGCGTGTAGTACTCGGCAAGCGTCCATAGCTTACGCTCTACCTCTGGCTTACCAGGCCAGCCGGGGATAGCGTGCAGCCGCGTTAGCGAGCGTTTGACGTTGCCGTCCAGAATCGCTGCTCGCTGGCCAGTACTTTGGGCAATGACCGCGCCCGCGGTTGAGCGGCCAATGCCCGGCAACGCGGTAAGCGCTTCAACACTTGTAGTTGGCAGCTCGCCACTGTGCTCGGCAAGCGCCAGCTGAGCGGCCTTATGCAGATTGCGCGCTCGAGCGTAATAGCCAAGCCCTGTCCATAAGTGCAGCACTTCGTCCTGAGGCGCCAGCGCTAGTGACTCAAGCGTGGGGAAGCGCGCCATAAAGCGTTCGAAATAAGGGATAACCGTCGTTACCTGGGTTTGCTGGAGCATGATTTCTGACACCCACACGCGGTAAGCGCTGCGAGGCGACTGCCAGGGCAGATCATGACGGCCATACTCGTCGAACCAGGCGATCAGGCGACGATAGAACTCTTCTGCCGTGAGCCTGGGAGTGGGCATATCAGCCATGCGGTTTCCTTCGATAGAGCGTTCGTAAATACTTGGCGCAGCGTGCCAATTAATCATGGGGGCAATAAAAAAGCGCCGGCATCGAGGCCGGCGCAGAGTGTCTTGCATGAATGCTCAGTTAAATAGACGACGGATGCCTTCACGAAGTTCCTGACCGGCACCTTCGCCAAGGCGCTCATCTATTTTGTCCAAAGAGCCTTCTACACGCTCTTCCAGCTCGTCTGCCACGCGATTACCGGCTTCATTACGCAGCAGGTCAACCACAGCGGTTTGAAAGGCGGAGCGGTCGAAGCGGCACCACTCATTGGTGGCACCGCCAAGATGGCCTTCGCAGCGTACCGGTAGCGGTAACTGTTCCAAACGTGGATTCACCTTGCATGCGACGTCAGCGGTATCTACCAAGCGCGCGTTAGCACGGGTATCGAAGTCCAGGCTGTTAAAATCGAGTTCGCCCTCTCCGTTCACATCAATTCCCGGAAGCTTGATCAGCAGATTATCACTGGTCACCACGCCATTGCGTACCAGGAACGTCGCGTCGAAGCGCTCAAAACGCGTATCGGTATGCCAATCACGCAGCGTGCCTTCGCCTTCCAGCTGGGCCACCAGCTCACACATCTGCTGAGAAATATTGATATCTAAAATTGCGCCTTCATTGAGGCGGGCATTTAGCAACCCATTAAGGTTGCTGGTTAACGCTTCACGGCTATTACCCCGAGAGGTCAGTTCACCCCCCAGATGCAGGCGCCCTCTTAGCGGTGAAGGGTCCTCGTCGTTGCTGATGGCTTCAATGAGGGACGCCATTTGCACGTTGTTAATAGTGGGAGAAATAGCCCATTCCATCACTCGCTCACGAGCGTCCAGCTTCCCGGTGGCATTAAGCTCTCCACCATAGAACTGAGACTCAAAAGCCGTTAGCTCCTGCAGGCCATCTTCACCACGCAACTGCAGGCGGGTGTTATTAAAGGTCAGGCCGCCCATTAAAAGGGCCTCAACGCTTAGATCACCGTCAAGCGACAGTTCACTTAGCCAAGCCTGTGGCAGCAAAATATTCATGCTCTGAGCAAACGCTTTGCGTAGCAAGCCTGCACTGGCCTGCTGGGACGTTGTAGGACCTGGAAGATAACGATCGATGTCCAGCTGATCACCTTCCAGATCAAATGCCACCTGCGAACCGTCCAGTGCAGCCGACACCTGCCCTGTAAAGGTACTGTCATCGATAACCAAAGACAGGCTTGGCAGCGAGACTTGCTGTGTATCGCCCTCAATAGGGCTGGTCATGGCGATATCGCTAAGCGCTGCTTCACTGGTGGTATTAAGCTCAACACCTGTACGGCTCAGCCATGGGCGCAAGGTAAAGGGCGCAGCGGTAATCTGTCCGCGGTACCGAGGTGCATCAAACATCTGTTCGACGTTAAGATGGCCGCTCATGCGCAGCCCGTCAGGCCCGGTAAATTGAAAATCCTTCAACTGTGCCGTTTGCGCCTGCCAGTTGCTTTCCAGGCCAAAGGCTAGCGCCAGCGCCAGGCTACCCTGCCATTTTTCTGCATTCTGCAGGCCTGCCTCTAAAACGCCTTCACTAACACTTAGCTGCTTCTCATCCATGCGGGCAATCATTTCAGCGGCTTTCAAGCTAAGCCGCTGCGGCTCACCCTCTGTGCCCTTACGCGTCTGGGTGTTTAGCCGGATGTTTTCCAGCACTACGCGGTCTTCAGCAAGCTGGAGACGCATGCGTGTTTCAAGATCAATATCGCTGGTGAGTTCCGGCGGGCGCTCCAGCGCTTCGGCATCCAGACGATTATGCTTGGTTAAGGTAAACATGGTCTTTAACGGGAAGGGGCTTACTGGATTAACGTTACTGCCTGAAACATTTAGCGACTGAAGGCGCCACAGCGCTTGGCTCTGGACATCACGGAAGCGGATATCGGCATTTCTGACTTCGACACTGGCAATATTCAGCACCACCGACAGGCTGCCCGCATCAGCATGCGGCCCGGCGCTAGCCGGAGCCAGCATTGTTTCTGCCGTTTCGTCACCGCTTTCAGCCAGACGCTCAAGCAAGGGCTCCCAGTTACCTTCTCCTTCGGCGTCCCGCTCCAGGTTCAAGCGCATGCCATCCAGCGTCAAGCCATCAATGGCGATCTCCCCACGCAGCAGCGGCGCAAAGGCAACGCTGACTTCAGCACGGTTGATAGCCGCAAATGAGGTGTCCTCTTCAGGCTGGTCCGGAAGCCAGGCGCGGGCTTGCTCCACGCTTACCCCAATACGCGGGTAAAATGACCAGGTGATCGGCCCTTCAAGTGCCAGATGCAGACCAGTGTGTTCTTCCACTACCGATGTCAGGCGCGGCTTGAAGTCCTCGGGATCCAGAAAGGTGGTGACATAGACCACCGCCGCTACTGCCACAATGCCGAGAATTCCGATAGCGGCCAGCAAAATACGTAATAACTGTTTCATTACCCTTTCCCTTGTGGGTCTAGCTCAACAAAATTGCTGATTAGCGGCTTACCTGATGCTGGCCCTTCGGCATTGGTGCCAGGACGGTAGCCAAGCTTGGAAAGCAGAACCTGATCGGCCAGCGGCAGGTGCGTGGTTTCAATGCGCAGCTTACGCTCTTCCTGCTTGGCCTGCTCACCCAGCAGCGCCATCAACCGCGAGCCGACGCCCCGGCGGCGGGTAATTTTGCGAACGCATAGTTCAGAGAGCCACCAGGCCCGGTCAGAGGCCTCTTGAATAGCCGCCGCTCCTAATAAATGATCATTGAAGTGGGCACAGGCAAAAAAATGATTAGCATTCAGGTGCTGTTCAATAAACACCAGGACTTCTTGGGTAGGCACCCGCTCTTTAGGCGCATCTTCATAAATGCGTATCAGGTCGAGGCGCACTTGCTCATCGGTGTCCCAACGAGCCAGGTCGACGTGCTCTAGTGTCACCGGCATGGTGAATTCCTCTTCGCCAAAGCAGACAGGCTGCAGTTTTTAATGCCCTAAACGACGGCTACCTTTCGCGCATTGTAGCGGATGAGTGCGCCGATTCTCTATAATGGGCGCTTTGCCGCAGATTTATGGCCTGATTATACGGTGGTGAGACAATGCAGCCCATCGCCTTACCCTAAGAATGCGCTAGTGCGCAGGAGATGCAACATGGCAGCGCGTATTGCCACGGTTAGCCGTGATACGAATGAAACCCAGATTACTGTCAGCGTCAATCTGGATGGCGAAGGCCATCTTCGCTGCGAAACTGGTGTTCCTTTTCTGGATCATATGCTTGATCAAGTTGCGCGCCATGGAATGGTCGACCTTGATATCCAGGCGACGGGCGACTTGCATATTGATGACCACCATACCGTTGAAGACCTGGGGATTACATTAGGCCAGGCTTTTAACGAAGCGATTGGCGACAAGCGCGGCATTTATCGTTATGGGCATGCCTATGTGCCACTTGATGAAGCGCTATCGCGCGTAGTAATTGATTTCTCGGGTCGGCCCGGTCTTTATATGAATGTCGACTTCACTCGCGATACGATAGGCCGCATGGATACCCAACTGTTTTGGGAGTTCTTCCAAGGCTTCGTCAACCATGCTCGCGTAACGCTGCATATCGACAACGTTAAAGGCTTTAATGCTCACCACCAAGCCGAAACGATTTTTAAAGCCTTTGGGCGCGCCCTGCGAATGGCTGTCGCCGAAGACCCACGCATGGCGGGGCAAATGCCTTCCACCAAAGGGAGCCTATAATGGTGTGCTGTAGTATAGGCAACAGTGCAAGCAACTGTTCGTTCACTCGTTTAAGGAGCGCTACATGACCATTGCTGTGATCGACTACGGGATGGGAAATCTACATTCTGTCGCGAAGGCGCTCGAACACGTTACCCATGAAAACGTCATTATTACCCGCGACCCGCGGCGCATTCTAGGCGCCACGCGCCTGGTGCTGCCCGGCCAGGGCGCCATCCGCGACTGCGTGGGCGAACTTGAACGCACTGAGTTGCGTGGCCTGGTTGATGATGTGTTGACCCGTCAGGCAAAGCCTCTGCTTGGGATCTGTGTGGGCCAGCAAATGCTCCTGGAGCGTAGCGAAGAGAATGGCGGCGTTGACTGCCTGGGCTTTTTCCAAGGCAGCGTCGATAAATTCCCTACCGACATGCGCGACGAGCACGACCAGCGCTTGAAAGTACCCCACATGGGTTGGAACCTGGTCGAGCAGCATCATGATCACCCGCTGTGGGCCGGTATCGATAATAACGAGCACTTCTACTTCGTACACAGCTACTACGTGAATGCTGTTGACGATGCCCAGGTATTTGGCACTACACACTATGGCAAGGTAGGCGCCCACGTGGCGATTGGCCGTGATGCCACCTTTGCCGTACAGTTTCACCCGGAAAAAAGCTCCCGAGCAGGCCTGCGCTTACTCGAAAACTTTGTCACCTGGACGCCTTAAGAGGTTTAGTCATGTTGGTAATTCCTGCGATCGATCTCAAAGACGGCCAGTGTGTGCGGTTGAAACAAGGGCGCATGGACGATGCGACCTCCTACGGCGATGACCCGGTTGCGATGGCCGCCCGCTGGGTAGAAGCTGGCGCACGCCGCCTTCATCTGGTCGACCTGAACGGCGCCTTTGAAGGCAAGCCGGTGAATGGCGATGCCGTCACGGCCATAGCACGTGCCTACCCCAACCTGCCCATTCAAATTGGCGGCGGTATCCGTACTGCCGAGACCATCGAGCACTACCTGAACGCAGGCGTGTCTTACGTAATTCTCGGCACCAAAGCGGTTAAAGAGCCCGCGTTTGTGGGCGAAATGTGCCGCGCCTTCCCAGGCCATGTGATTGTTGGGCTGGATGCTAAAGACGGCTTTGTAGCTACCGACGGCTGGGCGGAAGTATCCAGCGTCAAGGCGGTCGATCTGGCCAAGCGCTTTGCCGATGACGGCGTTTCCAGCATCGTGTATACCGACATTGCCCGCGACGGCATGATGCAAGGGGTTAACGTTGAAGCCACGGCCCAACTGGCGCGCGAAGGTGGTCTGCCGGTAATAGCCTCTGGCGGCGTGACCAACCTGGACGACATTAAAGCGCTGTGCGATGTCGCGGATAGCGGCATTTTAGGAGCGATTACCGGGCGGGCGATTTATGAGGGCAGCCTGGATGTGGCCGAAGCGCAGCGTCTGAGTGACCAGCTGACAGGAGGCAACGAGTGAGTTTATCCAAGCGTATTATCCCCTGCCTGGATGTAGATGCCGGGCGGGTGGTGAAAGGCGTCAACTTTGTCGGCATTCGCGATGCAGGCGACCCTGTAGAAATCGCCCAGCGCTATAACCAGCAAGGTGCCGATGAGATCACCTTTCTGGATATTACTGCAAGCCACGAAGGCCGTGACACCACTGTAGAAATGGTCGAACGTATTGCCGGGGAAGTGTTTATTCCGTTGACCGTAGGCGGCGGTATTCGCACCTGTGACGATATTCGCACCATGTTGAATGCGGGCGCCGATAAAGTCTCGATCAATACAGCAGCGGTTACCAACCCTGAGTTTGTGCGCGAGGCAGCTGAGCGCTTTGGCAGTCAGTGCATTGTGGTCGCCATTGATGCCAAGCGGGTGTCTAACGAGAACGAACCGCCACGCTGGGAGATATTCACTCATGGCGGGCGTCGACCAACCGGGCTTGATGCGGTGGAGTGGGCCAAGAAAATGGTCGAGCTGGGTGCCGGCGAGCTGCTGTTAACCAGCATGGATCGCGATGGTACCAAGATCGGCTTTGACCTTGGCGTAACCCACGCGATTTCAGAAGCAGTAAGCGTTCCCGTGATTGCTTCTGGCGGCGTAGGCAATCTGGACCATCTCGTGGATGGCGTGCTTAAAGGTGGCGCTGATGCGGTGCTTGCAGCCAGTATTTTTCACTTTGGTGAGTATACGATTCCTGAAGCAAAGCGGTATATGGCGGAACGCGGCATCGAAATGCGACTATAACGCCCGCGTTAACCACAATGCCCTTTTTTCAGGAGTTTTAAATGCCCCGTAGTATCCCATGCTTGGGAGGGCTAATTGGCTTTTGGCTGAGCGCTTCTGCCTCAGCCTTCTCCCTACCCGATTGGCCGCCTACCCTTGAACTCGATCATACGCTTGTTCAAACCAGCTTATATACCCGCCATTTTAGTCCAGACCCCGAGCATAACAACCACCAAAATTTAATCAGCATTGAGCTGCATAACCCCGACCGCTGGCTGACGGGCATAGGACGGTTCAAGAATTCCTATGAGCAGCCAACCTGGTACGCTTATGCCGGACGCGAATTTCATCTGTGGCAGTTCTCGAAAGAAATTAACATCAGGGCCAAACTGACCGGAGGACTGCTGCATGGCTATAAAGACGAGTACCGTGACAAAATCCCGTTCAACCATTTTGAGACGGCCCCGGTGCTGCTGCCCAGTATCGGTATGCAATGGCAGCGATTCGAGTCTGACTTAATCATTTTCGGCACCGCTGGCATGATGGTAACCGCCGGCCTGCGTTTCTAGAGGCCCCGCCTTACTCGTCGTCTTCGTCCAGGCTTAGCCCGAGGTTGCTAATGCCGTTATTGCGTCCTAACTGACGAATCTCCTTGAGCGCGACTTTGTTGAGCGGTTCACTAACGGCTTCCAGCACTGCATCCTGAAAATCGTTTTCGTCGGCCATTAAGGGATGATCACGGATCAGCAGCGCAAGCTTCTGCGCATCCTCTTCGCCTTCGGTGAGTTCAATAAAAGCGCGTACCCCGGCGCGTGAAGTACGGCTGACATCCAGCACTGCCTCAGGAGAGTCACCCTGTAAGGTATCCAGCAGCGTCGAGATGGAAACGACGGCATCCAGCGCACGTCGGGCGCCAAAACTTTCGTCCTCAGCGGGCGGCTCGCACTCGGCCAGTTTTTCAGCCTGACGGGCAAAATCAATACTTGCATTAGGCACGCTCAACCGTTCCCACACCAGGTCAAGTACGGTACGCAGCGTGTGGCCATCGCCATGGCCAGTCGTCTGTTCATAAAGGGCATAGTTAGGCAGCAAGCGCTCACATAGCGCGGCCATAAACGCTTGCTGGGCCGCTAGTGGAAGCACCTGTAACTGCTGATAAAAACCTAAGGGTTTGGACACCATACTGATTTCCTAGCGCGCGATATTGGTGAAATGGGGGCAATACGTTATGGTCGCAACAGCGCTGTTATAAACACTGACAGCCTTTACTGTGGACGGTCGGCGAGGAGATTACCATGCATCTACATCTGCTACAGCACAGCGCTGATCATAACCCCGCCCGCTTAACCGACTGGTTGAGCAGTATGGGACATAGTTACAGCGTTTTTCATCTTTATGCAGGCGAACTGACGCCACGTCCGGCAGAAAGCGATGCGCTGATCATATTAGATGGCCCGGAGGCGTTTCTTAACGAACCGCCCGCTTGGTTTAAAGCCGAAAATAAGCTGATTAACCGCTACCTGGATGGCCAGAAACCTTTGCTGGGCATTGGCTTGGGCGCCCTTTGGACGGCCCAGGCGCTTGACGCGGTCGTGGCTCCAGGCACCTATCCGGAAAGAGGTTGGCATACCGTGTCTTTGGCCCCGGAAAGCCCGTTTGATTTACCCGAGCAGTTTGAGGCCTTCATGTGGCATCGCCATGTGTTTAGCCTGCCCGAAAGCGCTCTGCCGCTAGGTGGCAGCCAAGCGGCGCCGCTTCAGGGTTTCAGCTGGGATAGCGGCCGTGTTATTGGCTTACTGTGTCACTTGGAAGTCACGCTTGCCAGTGTGACCCAGCTGCTGGGTAGCGGCGAATCATCGGCCACTACCGCAACACCTGCGGCCCAACGCTTTATCCAGGAAGATAGCCAAGTTCTTGACGATACAGCTCGCTTTCACCAATTGGCACCGCTGCTTGATCGCGTCATGACGCAATGGCTAAAGGCTTTTTAACGGCACCCAATGTCGCCGCTAGGCGCTCCACTGCTTAGCGGCTTCCAGACAGCTATCCCAATCCCCTATATGAAGATCAGGCGCCGCTGTTGTACGCTGCTTTTCAAGGTGGTAGCGATAAAGCGGGTCGTAGTATTCGGTGAGCAGTGGCGCAAGCCACGCTTCATGCGCCTGCGGATTGCCTTCCCCATGAGCCTTAAAGGCCATTGCCTGTAAGCGTTGTAAACGCTGAAGACGTGCATTGCCTAGGCGTTTACCCAAACGAATTAACGCATTGCCCAACTGTCGCTGCATCAGTTCCCAGCCTTGCGCTGGGCCAAAGTGCGCGACATAGTCCTTTTCCAGCTGAATGATATAGTCGTGCTGGAGCTGGTCAAGGCGCCAATCAAGCGGCATTTCTATGCGTACACGAGGCGCTGTCTGCATGGCATGCCAAAAGGTGAGCGGTATGTTGGCATTGCCGATTTGGCGGGATTCATCTTCCATTACCAACTTACCCGGCAGAGCTAACAGCCGTGCGGCGAGCGCATGCTCAAAATCTATCTGCGTGGCAGGTGCTTCAGGCTGGCGACCAAATGCAGAACCTTTATGATTGGCATAGGCTTCAAGATCAACGCCATTATCCAGGCGATTAATCAGCGTGGTTTTAGCACACCCGGTTAACCCTGCGACCACAAGCATGGGCTGCTCAGCGGCGGCATCAATGCGCTGGCAAAGTGCCTGACGCATGGCTTTCCAGCCACTGGCAATTCGCGGCCTGTTAATTCCCGCATCATTCAACCACTGTTGGGCAATTTGCGAGCGTAACCCGCCGCGAAAGCAATAAATGACCGCGTCCGGGTGCTCTGCCAGATATGCCTGCCAGGCGGCGATACGCGCCTGTTTGGTATCGCCACTGACCAACTGCTCGCCCAAGGTAAGGGCTGCACTCTGGCCCTGCTGATTATATGCGATGCCCACCTGTCGGCGCTCTTCATCGTCCATTAAAGGGAGATTTACCGCCCCCGGTAGTGCGCCTTGGGCAAACTCTACCGGGGCGCGTACATCTATCAAAGGCCGCGCTTCGCTGATTAAATGTAATGATGGGGATACCATTTCAAGCCCTGTTTCAGACACTATCCCACGACCTCAATCAGCGCCTCGCCCTCGCGGGCTTTCATGACGCCGAACGGCTGAAGCGATAGATCGAACTCGCGGCCAATCCGCTCGATATCATCCTGCCAGGCAGGATCAACACTCAGCAATAGACCGCCCGAGGTCTGCGGATCGCATAGCCACTGCCAGTGAGCTTCATCCATGTGCGGCAAGCTTTTACCCAACGCATCGCGATTACGCCGTGTGCCGCCAGGAACGGCCCCTTGACGACGATAGGCTTCTGCCTGAGCCAGGCGAGGCAAACGCCGAAAATCTACCTGAGCCATGACGTTGCTGGCACTGCATATTTCCGACAAATGCCCTGCTAAACCAAACCCGGTGACATCCGTCATGGCATTGAGGCCTTTCACACCGGCAAGTTTGACGCCGATACGGTTAGATTTGAGCATGGTTTCCCGAGCTAAGCCGTGATGCCCTGCTTCCAGCAGTCCCTGCTTTTCAGCCGTTGTCAGCAGACCCACGCCTAGTGGCTTGGTCAAAAACAGCAGGTCCCCTGGTTTGGCGCGGCTATTAAGCTTGAGTTTGTCGAGGTCGATCAATCCATTAACCGCGAGGCCAAAAATAGGCTCTGGCGCATCGATCGAATGGCCGCCTGCCAAGGCCACACCCAGTTCACGGCAAACGCCCTGGGCACCGGCAATCACATCACCGGCAATCTCGACGCTTAGCTTATCCAACGGCCAGCCGAGAATGCTGAGTGCCATAACGGGCGTACCGCCCATGGCGTAAATATCACTGATAGCATTCGTGGCGGCGATGCGCCCAAAATCGAACGGGTCATCGACAATCGGCATAAAAAAGTCGGTAGTGGCAATCATGCCTCGTCCATCACCCAGGTCGTAAACGGCGGCATCTTCGCGCCCCTGGTTACCTACAATAAGCTGCTTGTGCCCTGCCGCAGGCCCCGCCTTGGCAAGAATGCTATCCAGTACATCGGGGGCTATTTTGCAGCCACAGCCAGCACCGTGGCTGTATTGGGTTAAGCGAATCGAACTCATAGCGTCTCTCCTTGGCACTTAATGTTTTTGTAACAATATTTACAGCGTAGCCTACTTAAAGCGCCTCTAGCGCGTCGCTAAGCTTATCTACCGCAATGACTTCCATGCCCTTGGGTGACTGCTTGGGCGCATTGGCCCGCGGTACGATAGCGCGAAGAAAGCCATGTTTGGCCGCTTCCGCGATGCGCTCCTGCCCGCTCGGTACGGGACGTATTTCACCGGAAAGCCCCACTTCGCCAAATACCACCAGCTCTTTGGGCAATGCCTTGTTTTGCAGGCTGGAAACCACGGCCAGCAGCACCGCCAGATCTGCGCTGGTTTCTAGAACCTTCACGCCGCCGACGACGTTGAGAAACACATCCTGGTCGCCGGTAAACAGACCGCCATGGCGATTCAATACAGCCAGCAGCATGGCAAGGCGATTTTGATCCACCCCAACGGCAACACGACGTGGGTTACCCAAGGCAGACTCATCGACTAAAGCCTGTACTTCCACCAAAATAGGCCGAGTACCCTCCCACACCACCATCACCAGACTGCCCGGGGCCTGCTCTTCCTGACGCGAGAGAAAAATGGCGCTGGGGTTTTTAACCTCTTTGAGGCCTTGTTCGAGCATTGCAAAAACGCCTAACTCATTGACCGCACCAAAGCGGTTTTTCTGGCCTCGCAACGTCCTGAACCGCGAATCCGCACCACCTTCCAATAACAGCGAGGCATCAATCATGTGCTCAAGCACCTTGGGCCCAGCAAGCGTGCCATCTTTGGTTACATGGCCAACCAATAGCAGTACCGTATTGGTTTGCTTGGCAAAACGGGTAAGCGCGGCGGCGGACTCGCGCACCTGGGCAACTCCACCCGGCGCCGAGCTGATATCTTCAAGGTGCATGGTCTGAATAGAGTCAATCACCAGTATTTCAGGCTTCTCACGCTCAGCCACGGCAAGAATGGTTTCTACACTGGTTTCTGCGAGCATTTTCAAGCCACTGGTAGGCAGCTGCAAGCGGTGAGCGCGCATGGCCACCTGAGACAACGACTCTTCACCCGTGACGTAGATAATGCGCCGTTCCTGGGCAAGCTTACAGGCAGTTTGCAGCAATAACGTTGACTTACCCGCCCCTGGATTGCCCCCCAATAGCACGGCTGAACCAGGCACCAAGCCGCCACCCAATACGCGATCGAACTCGTTGAAGGTCGAGCTGAGGCGAGGTACTTCACTCAGATCGACATTGCTTAGGTCGACCACATCCTTGGAAAGGTCACCCGCGTAGCCAGCTCGGCCTGATCCAGCACTGCCGCTGCCGGGGCGCGCACTGGCTAGACGAATTTCACTAAGCGTATTCCATTCATTACAACTGGAGCACTGGCCCTGCCACTTGCGATACTCCGCGCCGCACTCGGTACATACAAAGGCACTTTTGGCTTTAGCCACCGCGCTGATACTCCCGTTACTGTTAGATCATGATCACTGCTGTCTGGCCATAAATGCAAAAGGCGGCCATTGGCCGCCTTAGGATGTTACTGCTAGCTTATTGACGCTGTAGCTGCAACATTTCGCCATTTTCAAAGCGACGACGTTCTGGATCGATTAACTCCAACGTGCGCTCATTGATACGCTGGAAGTAGTAAACCTGACCGTCGCCATTAGGCGTAAGCTCGTAAACAGTTGCGTCCGGGTCAGACGGAGTACCGCTTAATACTTCCCAGTTACCGGCATAGTTTTCCGGAGGCGGTGTTTGAGGATGATTACGGTAAGTTGCGTCCAGTGTAAAGGTACGCTCTTCAGCCGGGCTCATCTCTTGACCCACCATGGTAACGTCTAAATCAATACCTTCGCAGTTGCGGCAAGGCAGCGTTCCCTTGTACTGCTCTTGGGACGCGCTAACGCCTGCATCAGCGTCTTGGCCTGAGGGCCCGCCGGTTGCACAGCCTGCCAACAATGCCAACATAGCCGAACCGGCTAGCAAACTCCTGAATTGCATTGGGTGTCTCCTTATCGTGTTGGTCATACATTTCTTTCGCGCGATTATGACAGCATAACCGTTACAAGGTGCGACGCCCACCCCTAGTCGCCGTTGAATGCGTACCTGAATGCATACTTTAATGCACAGCTGAATAACATAGTTGAATGCTTGCGCTTGAGCGAGCATCAAGCGACCATGGCCTATTATACCTAGGATAATCAGGTTACCCGCATGAGCCAATACTGGAGTCCCGCTGTCAAGGCGTTAACCCCTTACATACCCGGTGAGCAGCCGCGTGAGCGCGTTATCAAGCTCAACACCAATGAAAACCCTTATCCCCCGGCACCGGGCGTCGGTCAGGCACTGCGCGACTATGCAACAGACCATCTACGTCTGTACCCCGACCCTACCTCGGCGGCACTTCGCGCCTCGCTTGCCAAGACGTTTAGCTTAGAAAGCCAGCAGGTGTTTGTGGGCAATGGCTCAGATGAAGTGCTGGCCTTGGCGTTTCAAGCGTTTTTTTGCCATGACGCTCCGCTTGATACTCCCTCCATCACTTATAGTTTTTATCCTGTGTACGCCAACCTCTATAACGTGGCGCTGCGTACTCATCCCCTGAATACTCGGTGGGAAGTGGATATAGAAGCGTTGGGCGCGGCGTCAGAGCGCAGTGGTGTGATCTTTGCCAATCCCAACGCACCTACCGGGCATGCCCACTCACTTGAGAGCATAGAAGCATTGCTCAAGCGGGTGACGGACCGCGTTGTGCTGGTCGATGAAGCGTATGTCGACTTTGGCGCTGAGAGTGCCATCGCGTTAGTCGACCGCTACCCGAATTTGCTGGTCACCGGTACTTTCTCTAAATCACGTAGCCTGGCTGGTTTGCGTTTGGGCTATGCCGTGGGCTCAGCCGAGCTCATCGATGGCCTGCAGCGGGTCAAGGACTCCTTTAACTCTTACCCGGTAGATAGCCTGGCAAGCCTAGTAGGTATAGCCGCGCTTGAAGATCAGGCCCATTTTGATGCGTGCCGCGAGAAAGTAATTACCACGCGCGAGCGCACCCGCCAACGCCTTGAAACACTTGGTTTTGAAGTACTACCGTCGAGTGCTAACTTCATTCTTGCGCAACACTCCAACATTGCCGGGGCACAGCTGTTCGCCGGCCTGCGCGAGCGCGGAATTCTGGTGCGCCACTTTAATACGCAGGAGCTTAATAACTTCTTGCGCATCACTATTGGCACCGATGATGAGATGGATAGCATGATTGAGGCACTTGAAGTGCTCTGCGGCTAATCCATATCTAGGAATACCCCACAACAAAAAGCCCCAAAGTAATGCTTTGGGGCTTTTTGTTGTTCGTACAATATGATTTAAAGCATAAAAAATCCCCCCAGGTGTCAGCCCGGGGGGATTTTTAGGATAAGTGCCTGACGATGACCTACTCTCGCATGGGGAGACCCCACACTACCATCGGCGCTAAGCGGTTTCACTACTGAGTTCGGCAAGGGATCAGGTGGTTCACGCTCG
>NZ_JAGOBJ010000011.1 GCF_017983445.1 Halomonas sp. | reverse complement strand
CTGCGTCTGCGTCTGCGTCTGCGTCTGCGTCTGCGTCTGCGTCTGCGTCTGCGTCTGCGTCTGCGTCTGCGTCTGCGTCTGCGTCTGCGTCTGCGTCTGCGTCTGCGTCTGCGTCTGCGTCTGCGTCGTCAATGTTGGCGTCGTCGGCTAAAGCTACGCCATCAAATTCAAAGAATTCAGCGGCGCCTAAGCTGCCTGATGTTTCAAAACTTAGGGGGTCGGTTTCTTCGGCTACGCGGGCAACGCGAACGAAGTCGTGGCTTCCACCACCTCCTCCGCCAGCGCCACCGGCGGCTGTCGCATCGAGTAGCTCAAGCAGGTCGCCGTCTTCATCCAGAGCGGCCAAAAGAGCCTCAAGGTCTTCATCTAGAACGCTGGCTTCATCGGTAGCAACGATCTGCTCGTTATCAAGCTCTGGCGTCACGACAACTTCTTGTCCGCCTTCCACCAGGTTGATACCCGTGCTGTCGGCAAAATCTAGCTCGACCCGGCCATCGCTTGAGGTGATAAGCGTTTCACCTTCCTGCAATACATCGCCAATGCTGAGTTCGCGAAGATTGCCCGCCTCATCACGTGCCCAAGCTTGTCCGGTAATCGAGAGAATAGTTGCCGCGGCCATATGTTACTCCTGGATAAATAGAGAGGCCGTCTTGGCTAGCACTGCATGAAAGCGTACTAGATAGAGGGACGGCATATGAGCGCATAATAGGGATAAGGACTAGTAAAAAATACTGTACCGTTGGACAAAATATAAATTAAATCGTAGCAGTCAAGCCATTGATTAGTAGCAGGAGGGTCGGGCTGTGCTTAGTGCTTTAATTACTACTTTAATCCGTACACATGTATGTACAGAACACCATAAAGCACAACCCTTTTTATATTAAGAGTTGACGCGATAGTCGTTGTTCGAAAGCTTGAGGATGAGCTGCAAGCGATCGCGCACGCCAAGCTTTTTGAAGATGGCACTTAGATGGGCCTTGACCGTCCGCTCGGTAATATCCAGTTGCCGAGCAACTTCCTTATTGGCAGCGCCAGACGTTACGGCAAGTACAACACTCCGCTCACGCTCAGTGAGCACACCGAGACACTCGGAAGTAGGTCGCGCATTTTGCTCCGTTCGTTGCGCAAGCGCTTTAAAGGATCCACCTAACACTTTAGAAAGCAGTTCCTGCCCTACCCATACGCCTTGGTTCGTCACCACTAGAGCCACTTGCTTTAATACGTCAACAGCCGCTAGCGTATGCACATAGCCTCGCGCCCCGTGATCCAACGCTTTTAGCGCTTCCCGGTCATTGGGCGCATAGCTCAAAATAACGACGGTTACGCCTTTCGCCACCAAGCGCTGGGTTAGTTCCGGCCAAACCTGCACAGAGGTTGCCAGCCAGATAATATCGCCCGCTTTTATCTGGCTTTCAATATTATGGTCTAGCGCTGCCTGGGCATCCGAAAATGCTGTTTTCCAACGCGATTTCAGGTCGCCGTTTATTGTCACAAACCAATTTGTCATTAGCGTTCCCCCATTGAATCACGCCATGCCCTTAATACAGGCTTAAGCATAAACTGCATTACCGTTCTTTTTCCGGTCACGATATCGACTTGTGCTGTCATACCAGGAATGACCTGAAGTCGATCCGCAATGCTTTCATTTTCCAAGCTGCGTACGCGAACAAGATAAAAAGTGTTGTTGTCGTCATCGGTGATGGTATCTGCGCTGATAAGCTCCAGCTCAGCCTGCAGGCCGCCGTAGATGGCGTAATCGTAGGCCGTCAGCTTGATAGTGGCTGGCTGCCCAGGATGCAGAAACGCGATATCCTGAGGCGCAATTCTAGCTTCGACCAATAGCTGATCATCGCTTGGCACAATCTCAACGACCTCTTGCCCAGGCTGCGCCACCCCCCCAATGGTGTTGATATGAATGCGCTGTACCACGCCGTCAACCGGTGAGCGTATTTCCGTTAGCCTTACCCGGTCCTGCAGTCCTGTACCTGATTGCTGCAGTGCATTTAGATCACCTATCGCCTGAGCAAGATCGTTGCGCCACTCGCTTCTGCGCTCTGCGCTTAACTCGCGCTGCTGCGTCTCAGCTTCTTCTACGGCAGCGGTTAAACGAGCGACCGCTGCATCAGCCTGGTTCCGCTCACCAGTAGCCGCAGACACCTGACGCTGTAGGCGAAGAATTTCAACTTCAGAAACAGCACCCGAAGCTAACAAAGGCCGTGTCAGGCTTAGCTCCTGACTTGCCATATTGACTTCACGCGAAGCGGTATCGCGACGCGCCACCGCTTCGCGCAACTCTTCTTCTCGTTGGCGAATACGATCGCCCAGCACATTGCCCTGTTCACGCAGCTCCTCACGCCGGCTTTCGTAGGCTTCGCGCTCCTGCATTACAATATCCGGCACTTCCTGTCGCAACTCTTCCGAAGGCTCGAACGGTGTATCGGTAGCCAACGCGCGTAACCGTTCGGCTCGTGCCTGAAGGGCAAAACGCTGTGCGCGGTTCTCGCGAAAGTCAGAGACAAACCGGGTCTGGTCGATTTGCATCAGCACTTCGCCCGCACTCACCACCTGCCCTTCTCTCACCATAATCTGTTCAACGACACCGCCATCGAATGATTGAACACGCTGTAATTGGCTAGCCGGTATAACGCGGCCCGCACCACGCGTTACTTCATCTATCGATGCGAAGTAGGCCCATACCAGCAAAGCGATAAGGGTAAGTAAAACGGTGTAGAGAAAAAGCCGTGCGCGAATGGGCTCTTGCTGCATACGCGCCCAATCCGTGTCGCTTGCCCAGTCGCGATTCAAATGCGCTGAGGTAACCCTCTTGGCAAACAGCCGATCCATGAAGGGACGAAACGGTTTTTGGCCTTTTTCAGAAAACCGGCCAATCGCATCAAAGCCTTTTTGCTCTGCCGTTGAGGAGGATTTTTTAGCCATTACGACGCCCTCCCGATCTGACCACTTCGCAACGCCTCAACCACGGTATCGCGAGGGCCATCGGCAACGACTTTGCCAGCATCCATAACGATGATGCGATCAACGAGCGAAAGCAGCGACGTTCGGTGGGTAACCACTAATACCGTTTTACCTTCAGCCACTTTGGTCAGGTTGGCTTTAAACGCCTCTTCACTGGCGTTATCCATTGAGCTGGTGGGCTCATCCAGCAGTAATATGGAAGGGTCTTGAACCAGGGCGCGGGCAATGGCTACCGATTGTTTCTGACCACCGGAAAGCGCTTGGCCACGCTCCCCCACCTGCAAATCAATACCACTCGGGTGCCCATTCACCAACGATTCCAGCCCGGCTATCTGCAGAGCACGCAACAGCTCGTCATCATCAACGCGATCACTTCCCCCACCTGCCACGATATTTTCGCGCAGCGAGCCGGCAAAAAGGCTGACATCCTGAGGCACATAGCCGATATGACTACGAAGCTGCAAAGGATCCAACTGCCGAATATCAACACCATCCAGCAAAATAGATCCCGAGGTAGGTTGATAAAAACCAAGTATCAGTTTGTTGAGCGACGACTTACCGCAGCCAATACGCCCCAACAAGGCGACTTTTTCTCCAGCCTTGATTGAAATAGAGACGTCGCGTAGCGCATCACGCTCTTCATCCGGGTAGCGCAGGGTGACTTTGTCCAGACGAATGCTGCCAGCAATGCTTGGTTTTTCAACGTAAGCTTTTCCCTCATGGCGCTCAACACGCTTATCCATCACCTTGTTCAATGACTCAAGCGCTGTGGACGATTGATGGTACTGGGCAAGCAGAGCGGCAGCCTGACTGATGGGCGCCATGGCTCGTGACGAAAGCATGTAGGCTGCAATCAAACCGCCTTGGGTCAAATTACCTTCAATAATTTGATAAACCCCGACAATAATCACACAGACGGCCACGCTGTTTTGCGCCCACTGCGCCACGCTGGAAACAGAAGTGCTCACGTGCTTTAACTGCGCCCCGGTGCGCGATAAAAAGGCCGACGCTTTTTCCCACTGGCGCTGAATGCGGCTTTCAGCGCGCAACGCTTTTACTGTCTCTAGCTGAGAAATTGATTCGACCAACAGTGCATTGCGCTTGGCCCCTACTTCCCACGTTGTCTGAGATAGCTCATGCAATTTACCCTGGGCGGCAAGTGCATAAAGCAGCACAAATAAGATTCCGGCCAGTACAGGAAGCACCAGCCAAGGATTGATCAAGGCAATAATGGCGGCAAATAACAATACAAAGGGCAAATCGACAATGCCTAAAACCGTTGCCGAACCGATAAAGGCGCGCACCGATTCAAACGATTGCAAGGTAGAGGTAAACGAGCCTGTAGAGGCTGGCCGCTCTTCCAGCCGCATGCCCAGCGACTTTGCCATGATAGAAGACGATAACTTTACATCGGCCCGGCTTGCTGCCAGATCAACAAAGCCTGAGCGCATAAGGCGTAGCGCCAGATCAAAGCATAAAACGATAAAAACACCTATCGCCAGGACCCAGAGCGTTTCGGTCGCCTGGTTGGGAACAACACGGTCATACACATTGAGCACAAACAGAGGCATCGCCAGAGCAAACAGGTTCACTGCTACCGAACCGAGTACGATATCCCTATAGAGGCGCCGATTCTCGCGAATAACACCCCAGAACCAGTGTTGATCACGCTGTTTTTTTACGCCGGGCTCAGAGACGTTATCTGCCCTGAACTTGGGGCGTACGTAGATGGCTTCACCGCTATAGCCGGCGTACAGCTCATCAAGCGGCATCTCGATAGCCGCTTCTGAAAGCTCGGGAAAAATAACCTGGGCTTTTTGACTTTTCAGATCCAGCGCCAGCAGCACGCAGGCACGCCCAGGTTCCAACAACAAGACGGCGGGCAATAAAGCAGGATTAAGTACTGATAGTTTGCTTTTTACAATGCGGGCCGTAAGGCCCGCACGCGAAGCCGCTCGCCCAAATACAGAAGGAATTAGTTTACCTTCTTCCAGGGGCAAGCCTGCGATCAAAGCTTCTGAAGAAACTTCATGCTGATGAAACGTAGCAATGGCTTTAAGGCATTCTAGAAGCTCGTCATTAACTTTTTGCCTACCACGTTGCAGGGATGCAGAAGTTTCCATCTTGCTTTGTGACACAAAGACCTCGTTACTTTAAGCAGTCGCGTGCGTGAAGAAATATCGCTCATGATATATAAGCTTTTCGTATGAGTCCTATCGTCCAGAGATGACCTGATCCACCCCCCTCATTTGATAGAAGGCTGATTCAGTCATGCGCACGCAATAGAAGCAACAACCACTTAACCTGCAGTAAAGTCCTGCAACGTAAAGCCCTGAGGGCCATCAGTGGCACATACCTGGCCTGGACTTAATGAGGGCTCTTCATAGCCCAAGTCAGCCAAACTTGGAACATCATCACGCACTACTTCCAAGGTTTGCATTAATTGCCCCATCGCGGCGAGTGTGCGCGCTTCGGCAAGCGTGCGATCAAACTCTGCATTGGCGTAGGCCCGGCTAGCTTCAAAATATTCATTTTCGCTATCCAGGACGTCTAACAGCGTACGTTGACCAATATCAAACTGCTGTTGATAAGCACCACGTACCCGATCGATGGATTGACGGTGATCGTTTAAGTAATTGAGCTGTTCCGTTAACCGCTGCGTATCGTTATAGGCAATCTGGGTGGTTTGGCGCACATTGGTACACGCCGTTTCACGCTGATTAACAGCTTCTTCGATACGCGTTGCTGCCGCATCGAATGCTGCTCGGTCACTGCCGCCACGGTAGATATTCATACTGGCAACCAGCTGAATGCTATGCTCGTCGCTACGTTCACTGCGTGAGTTATCCTGGTTGTTGGTGCCTGTACGTCCTTGAATATCCAGACGTGGCATAAGCGCTGACCGAGCACTATTTTGCTCAGCACGCTGTACCTCGATGTTTTCCATCGCGGCATAAAAATCAGGGTTACCTTGGAAGGCCATTTCAACGGCCGCGTTGACACTGGCAGGCAATTGATCGGTGAGTGATGGCGCAGGCAGCATATTCTGGGCAGGCAGCGTACCTACAATCCGCTGATAGCGTGCGGTGACATCGTGAAGGTTGGAGGCTTCTGACATCAAGTTGGATTCAGCCAGCGCCAAACGGCCGCTAATTTGCTCTAGATCCACACCACGGCCTGCACCGGAGAGGGCGCGCTCTTCAATTTGAGAGAAAACCCGTTGGTGCTGACGATAGTTATCTTGTGCCAAGCGAACGAGTTCACGGTAACGTAGTACATCCAAGTACGTGCGAAAGGCCTCTAGCGCTATATTTTCGCTTGTGCCCAGCAGCTCGAAATAAGCGATAAGGCGGGTACGCCCCAAACGCTCCACTTCGCTACGTGTCGCAAAACCATCAAACACCATTTGGGTAAGGGTTAATTCAGCAAAATCACTGCTATAGCTGCCCTGGCCGTCATTTTGCTGATCCTTGAGGCCTACGCCTGCTCTTACATCAATGGTAGGCAGATAGTTACCTTGAGCAGCCCGAACATCACTACCCGATGCGTTAAAATTAGCCCAGGCAGCGTTAACTTCAGGATTGGATACGATGGTTTGCTGAATAGTGCTCGGCAGGTCGGTGGAACCTGGCGCATAAAGGCTTGCTGGTAGCGATTGTGCCAAAGCCGAAAGCGGCATACAGGCCAAAGTGGCAACCGTTAATGGTTGAATAGCGCTATGTAAAAAAATATTTTTTAATTTTACTTTCATATTACCTTTCATCAAGAGTGGTCCCTATTGCGTAAAACGCTTATCAAGCAATGGAGTCGCTACTTTCACCACCCCGTTGCGCTTTCATAAAGCTATGCACTTAGTAATCTCATTAAATAAAAAATTGATATTTTCAATTACTTCAATATTTTATTAGAGATTTTATTACTGAGGCTAATGAAAATTACCTAGCAAGAGAGCGTATCAAACAAAAGTTACGCTAAATTTACAAGATGAGAACAAAAATAAACATTTATCACAGCTCAGCCGTTCGCGGTTTTCTCTGCAGTTGCTGCAGTGCCAACCCTGATAAAATGAAAACCAGACCCACAAGGGTAGAAGGGAAAAGTGGTTCATCAACAATGAAATAAAGTAGAAGTAACGACACAGGTGGGGAAAGAAAAATAAGCGTCGAGACCTTAGCCGTTCGTGAGACCTTATGCACCGCCATCTGCCATAAGATAAAAGCAATTCCCATTTCAAATAGGCCAACATACACACCCGCCCCAACCGCTTTCCAGCTATGCCATTGAAAACCTGGGCCAATTAGCAATAACACGGTCAAGATGGGCAGCCCTACGGTAAAGTTCTGCCACTGACCCACTAATGGCGGGCGCTCGTCGCGTGCATTGAGCAGCCAATAAAGCGCCCACAGAAGCGTTGAGCTTAATGCCAGTAATACGCCTAGTGGGTCCTCAAACGACATATTGAATACCGCGCCACGTGTCGCAATCACCCAGACACCAGCATAGGCCACTACGCCTGCAGTAATATCCATACAGGTTAACCGTTGGCCCAATATAGGAACGGCTAAAAAGGCCATTGCTAGCGCCCACGTATAGTTAAGTGCCATGGCCTCTTGACCAGGCAGTCGGTCGTATGCGGCAAACAGTACCAGATAGTAAGCGACGGGATTCATAACGCCCGCCCATAAGGCCGTTTTCCATCCGCTGCTTAGCGCCTGCCCCATAGTGCCCTGCTTGAGTACCAAGCCTCCCATTAATAGCCAGGAAACCAGCGCGGCAAGCCACATCAGCTCAAGCGGACTCATCCAGCCAAGGCCGACTTTAAACGCTGTCGCTACCGTCGACCAAAGCGCCACTGCGCCTAACCCGTAGAAAATAGCCTGGCGATCCTGATTCATCGGTCGATATGCCCCAAGTCACGGTTCGGCGCTATCTGATCACGAACACGTTGCTTGAGTACTTTACTATCTGGAAAACCACCATCACGCTTACGCTCCCATAGCATCGTATCGTCGCACCAGATTTCAAAAATGCCGCCGTGCGAAGGCGCAAGCGCTACTTCTTCCAAGTTCTCGCCAAAGGTGGAAAGTAATTCCTGGGCATACCAGGCGCTGCGTAAAAGCCACTGGCACTGCGTGCAATAGCGAATCTGAATTCGTGACACTCTTGAACTCCTTGTCAGTATAATACGGTGGTTTCTCACTACATTTTGTCACCCCAGGATGGTAAGCGCCAAGGAGCTGTCATGGCTGAGCGTAATATTTCTCAAACGCGTCTTTTTGAATGGCTGACAGGCGATGAGGATAGCCGCCTGTGTGACGACATTCCGGAGAAAGCCTGTTCTGAGCAGCCCCATAACTTTTTTCTACATTTATGGGCATCTCTGGGTAACAAGCTTGCCGATGAGCTTTCAAGCGCGCGTTTAGTTCTTCCTTGGCTCATGGGAATTATTGGCGCCCCGATATGGATGGTGGGCCTGCTGGTTCCCATTCGTGAATCCGGTGCCCTTCTGCCACAGGTATTTGTGGCAGGCTTTATTCGCTTAAAGCCCAAGCGAAAAGGCGTATGGGTGATGGGCGCGGCACTCCAGGCATTGGCCGCGTTGATACTTGCCGTACTCGCGCTTGAAGGTAGCGGCAGCGTAGGCGGTGGCGGGGTTTTAATCGTTTTGATACTACTGTCGCTGGCGCGCGGTCTTTCATCTATCGCCAGTAAGGATGTCATGGGCAAAACCATCGCCAAACGCCGTCGAGGTACGCTGATGGGATGGAGCGGAAGCGTAGCGGGTGGTGCTACTCTGGCGGCGGGCGGCGTACTCATGCTGCTGGGCGATCGCCCTGGAAATACTGCCCTCGCGGTTTTGTTAAGTGTGGCCGCACTTAGCTGGTTATTGAATGCTTTTTGTGCGGCGCGAATTAAAGAAGTACCCGGCGCGATTGATGGCGGAGAAAATGCCTGGGATAGCATCAAACTTGGCTTATCGCTGTTAAAAGAAGACCGCACGTTTTTACACTTCAATGTTGCCAGGGCTCTTCTGCTTTCCAGTGCATTAGCCCTGCCCTACATCGCGTTGCTTGGTCAGCAGCAAAGCGGCTCTGAACTCGGCGGGCTAGGTCTGCTGGTAGTCGTTTCAGGACTTGCCGGAATGGTCGCAAGCCCCATCTGGGGAAAAATGGCCGATCAATCCAGTCGTCGCGTTATGCGTAATGCTGCCATTGGCACGGTTGCCTGCTGCTTGCTCGGTGCAAGCCTTGCTTGGTTACCCGGTGTATGGACCCAAAGCGTTTGGCCATATGCCGTAGTTTATGCACTACTGGTCATCGTTCACCACGGCGTTCGCCTAGGGCGTAAAACATATATTGTGGATATGGCAAGCCAAGATGATCGTGCGCTTTACGTTGCGCTTTCCAACACGCTCACAGGCGTATTAATGCTGTTGGTAGGTGGTGTTATCGGTGGTTTGGCGCAGTGGCTTGGAAGCGCAGCATTACTTTTACTGCTAGCCTTAACCGCGGTTGGCGCGATACTCAGCGCACAGAAATTACCCGAGGTCGAACAATAATCATGATTGCAATGAACCGCAACGCTCGCCATCATGGCAAGCGAATGGCAGCGGCTTGCGGATAATTTGCTATTCTAGAGTGGATAAGTGATTTGAAATGCCGCTTAGCTCCCGCGCTGACACCCAGCGCCATGGCTACGGAAGAACCGAAGCAGCAACAGGAATCCTTTGATGAAACGATCTCCCCTGATCAGTCCCGAACTACTTGAACGTATTGTTGATGCTTCTCAGGATGGCATTGTCGTTGCCGAGCAGGAAGGCGACGAAAACATCCTCATTTATGTCAACAAAGGGTTTGAGCGTTTGACGGGCTATAGCGCCGACGAAATTCTTTACCGCGACTGTCGTTTTCTACAAAACGATGACCGTGACCAAGAGGCGCTTAACGTTATTCGTGATGCTTTAAAGAATCTGCAGCCTTGTCGTGAAGTTCTACGTAACTACCGCAAAGATGGCTCGATGTTCTGGAATGAACTTTCCATGACGCCCGTATTCGATGAGGCCGATCACCTCATGTATTTTATTGGCGTGCAAAAAGATGTCACAGAACGCGTTGAAGCCCAGCTTGCATTAGCGAAATTACAAGACGCTGAAAACGCCCCTAGCAAAGCGCACATATAATAAAATCCGGACGAATACTTGACCTTCACCCCAAGTGGCGTTATATAGCGGCTAGGCGCTGTTTTAGCGTTTGGCGCTTCTCTTGAAAAGAAGCCGTTGTGATGCCGGTGCGCCGGCTTGGGTTGGAGGGCATACCATGAGCCGTAACCCCTTAAATCGTGAAAATTTTTCAGCAGAAGGTCATGAAGCTGAAGAGTTCGATAATCTTGATGCCGTCAATGACGATCACTACGGCAAACACAAGCCCAGCAAGGCCGATACGCTCCGCGCCCGCCGCCAGGTAGAAGCCTGGCTTGAAGAACGCCGCCTGCAGCGTGCCATTGAGGATGACTGGGACGCGTAAGCAAGCGCTTCCTGCAGTGCCTGGATAGCCCGCCTCAAGGGCTATCAGCGCATTACCTTCCTAACCAAGATATTTTTATTGTACGATTTGTTCATGGCGCTGGAGCCATGCTATTCCCGCGCTTTCTGGCCTTTCCAAGCGTAGGGCACTATCATCTGAGCCCTACTCAGCACTTTGCTGTCGTTTTCATCAACCTAATGGATTTCCATGGCGCAATACGCGAATCTATCCCATTATTTTTTCGTTAACTTTGATGGATGGGGGGTGTATGACGCTAAACTAAAGAGTAAAAGCATCGCTTGGACAAAAAAACTACCCCATTTTTATAGACAACTGGCATTTTAGTTAGCTTTCTGTTCGTGAGATGAATTCAGGCTCCAAAACTTAACTTTTTAGTCACGCTATAAATTTCCGGTGAGGAGGTCCGTCAATCCACTCAAGGGCATTTCCAATCGAATGGAATAGATATCTCTTCCGCGTGATTGAGGTAGCTTTATCCATGCTCGTTGCAAAAGGTAAACCTGGCATATAAAGATAGATGTGGTTATATCAGCGACAAGAGGTACTGCCGGTAGTATTGAGAAAAGCTCAGCGTCAGTAGCGAAACATCAGTAACTTGCAGCTCGCTCTTTCGATTTTGCTCTTTAACGGAAAGGAGGTTATCTTCACTCTCTTTTGCGCCTGTATCGCCATTGTCGTTCTCAGCGTGGGATTGGGCCAGACGGTCATTAAGCTTTTTGGCCTGCAGCGTGGATTGATCCTTGGGAAGGTCATTCGCGATTCTTTGCGAGTATTTACGCAGGGTAGGTTCAGCGATCACGTATAGCCACGCCTCTCTGTCATCAGTGCCCGTCTTTCTTAAGATGCGACCAAGAACCTGCCTGTAATGAAGCTCGGTACGAATGCGACTGAGGTAACAGCAAACTGAAAGACGCTGTATATCTGTGCCTTCAGAAATCATGCTAACCGCTACTATCCAGCAGGTGTTGTCATGCCGAAACCGGTCGATAAGTTGCTGAGCACGAGGTGTTTTACTGGTGACCACGACATAGCTTTGATGCTTAGCATTCAGTATTCCAGCAATTTGGTGGGCATGCTCAATATCCGTTGCCACCACTAGCCCCCCAGCTTGAGGGATCTTATGTCGGGTTTCACTCAACTGCAGAATACCTATTTCCAGCACAGCATTGAGGATGTCGTCATGGCGCAGCAGGTCTTCATAGCTAACGGGTGACTCACTGAGTAGTTGAGAGAAGCATGAAAAACCTCGAACAGACTCAGTGTTTTCTTTTTCCTCGACGAGCCTGATTAAAGGGTTATCGATCAGCGTAATCCGTGGGGCTCTGCAAACGCCGTCGTTCACAGCACTTTGTAGGTCATAACGATAGTCACAGATCAACTGCCCTTCTGG
Organism: Halomonas sp.; assembly: GCF_017983445.1. GTDB lineage: Bacteria > Pseudomonadota > Gammaproteobacteria > Pseudomonadales > Halomonadaceae > Vreelandella. The sequence goes on along the minus strand of NZ_JAGOBJ010000011.1, from coordinate 186,934 downwards.
ATCAGAGTACCGTGCCAACGCGATAGGAAGGTCATCAGAACGCCAAGGGGTTCCAGACAAGCCGAGGGTATAAGTTGCTTGATCCTGGATATTCCGAATAATCTGCTGCCCCCATGTGTTACTAAGGAGAGGATCATGACCTGCGCAGTGATGAATTTCGTCGAAGATAGCTAATACACGGAATTTTTTAAAAATATCCCAAAAATCTTCCTGTTGGTATTCCATGGATTGGTAAGTATAAGCGGCTCCTGCGGATGCAATGACGTTACCAAAACGCTGATCTAAAACAGCAGAAAATGTGCGCTGCATACCTGCAACCACTTCCCGCGTAGGGGCAAAGCAGATAACGAAGTCGATAAGCTGTTCTTCAAGCAACCACCTGGCCAATTCGGCAGCAAGACGCGTTTTCCCGCTACCCGGGGTTGCCTGAACGAAATAATCACGGTGGCTCTGATAGTGTGCTTTGGCCTTGTCTAAACAGTCCGCTTGCCACTTCCGCAATACAATCATGAGCCACGGAGGCGGCTTATGGCCTTTTCTAAAGCACTGACATGGCCTAAAAGACGTGAGCTACGCTCGTGAGCACTGCGGTAGTCAATTGAAAGGCTATTATTAAGCTCCGGATGGTCCTTCATAAGCTGCTGGAAAGCCTCCACTTCCCCTAAAGATTCCAAAAACCGGCTTTGCGCCTCATTTAACTTTTTTTCCAATACCGTGTAGCTATCGGCAGGCGCCTTTACTGCTTGCCTATTCTCTTCGCTATTTGAATGGCTCGCATCATTGGTGACTGGCTCATTCAATGCTTGAGGATGAGTACGCTTTAGCCATGAGACAAAGTCATCTTCATCAGTATCAAGATCAGCTTCTATCAACATAGAGCTTACATGGTACTTCTGGCCGCGGCTCTTTATCTCACTGTCCTTCTCTACAAATTGAGCCTTAATTAACTTTCTGACGCGCTCATAAATAAAGCGCCGCAGTGGCGCTTTATGCACTGGATTTACGTCGAATTGCTCAATGTACTGATCCCGAAGGCTTTGAACGCAGAATGCTGCATTTTCTGGTTTCAGTAAGAGCTCAATTATTCGCCTATCTATGCTCGGGAGGTTACGCGACATGGGTATTGGCATCAATAGAATGAAAATACGGATTATAGGCCGTGGCTTGACAGGCCGCAACGCTCGATAGTTCTGCCTCATGACTAATGGGGCAGATATGGTAGAGCTGGCAGTCGCTATCGGAAAGAACATTAGGGAAAAACGCAAAGCCAATGGCCTCTCCCAGGATCGCTTTGCGTTGGTAGCAGGCATTGATCGTAGCTATATGGGCAGGATAGAGCGTGGTGAGGTGAGCATCACCTTAGAGAAGCTGTACAGGATTGCAGAGGCATTGCAGTGCGAGCCGATTACCCTGCTTCCTAAGACGTCTTCAATTCGCCTACCGACCCCTCGTAAGTCTAATAAAGCTGTACTTAGCGAGAGACAATAGGCTACTTCTGCTATGAGAAAAGGTGACTAAATAGCAATATGAGCTGCCGTTTTGCGATGGGTCTGAATCGATCGTAACGATACTCAAGAAGACAGAAATCTACCTACTTCCGCTAGTACGGCGCAATTTTCGTATTGATTGCCGTTATTAGCGCAGAGAGAAAAGCCGATTCTACGAAGTGCTTCTTTATCGTGGTATTCAAAATTCATCTTGATTAATTAACCGAAACACCATTCGCTTGGCATGACTAAGATCACTCTTAGCAAGTACGTGCCAATCATACGCTTCGCTTCCAGGCACCATTTCTTGCCCTACTGCACATCGATCTCTCTCGTAGCGAAATCTTGTGCCAGCGGGTGATTGCCACTCGACAACATTGTCACCACTAAAGACAGTTTTGAGATCACTTATTTTTCTTATACCCATCGCAGCCAGCCCCTTTAAACAATTTAGGCGGTAATTACCTATTTTCTTGAACAACGCCAATGCCATTCTTATGCGGGTATCAAAATACAGCTGTCGGCCAAATGCGATCCTTTAGGAGCCATTGATATAGCCCTTTAACGCCAGGCATGAGCCGCGGCTTCGAAGCAACAGTAGCGCTTAACGCATTTGTTAGTCTCTTTAATTATTTTGTCTCATTTCCCACCTCACGCTGGAGCCGCTCTGACGAAGCGATAGCACCTTTTTCTTGAGCCTACGTCGTTACACCATGTATCGGCTACACTCGATCTCGCGTTGGCGGGGCTAGCTCGCCATCAACTCAAGGACTTTTGCTACTGCGGCTACTGCCGCAACGAGAGATGCGGACACTGCCGCGCATGTAGCGAGTCGCGCAGTTGTCTGCTCGCTCACCCATTGGAGGTGGCCAACGATGATCGGAGCTGTCGCTTTAAAAACTACGACAGAGATGAACGACAGTACGGTCAAAACAATAAACAACACAGTGGGGAAGACCGTAGCAACCCCTACCGTGACGGCAGACAGCCCTGAAATGGCCACGCCAGAGGTTTTCGGCCAGATCGAAGCAGGGCCGTGGGCGTAGCCAATAAACAGAGTCATGGTCTCAATAGCTCTATCCAGGCCTTCTTCGTACCATACGAGAGCAGGGGTCGTCGTGATGATACAAAGATATACTGATGTCCCGACGAGAACGTATGCCACCGCCGCATCCATGCTAGTGTACGCTAGGACTTTGGCCGGAGGTTGGGCCTTCGCTGCACGACCGAGGAAGAAGGACGTGGCGAATAAAGACAGAGGCGCTACAGCCGCAGCCGAGATAACCCAAGCAAAGGTGGCAAGCCCAAGCCGCGTCCCAAACGTGTCATAAACCGCCGACCAGAGCGAGCCAACTGCGACTGCCCGCCAACCAGTCATTATCGTTAGCGTGACTACAGACGAAAGCAAAGCTGCATTAGCTCCTGCACGCCAGCCGAACAGATTCCTGCCGAAGAGCCGCCGTAGAAAAACGAGGTATCTAGACGCAACATTGGAGGGTATATCGCGCCACCTACGGTCTACCATATAGCAGTACACCGCGTCATAGTTCGGCTCCTTCGAATATATGAGGGCTGCCGAACACAACACGGCCAATGCCGCGGTTGCGACGTACAGAAGCAAAATTCCACTTTCCAGCATTCCCTTTCCCCTAAGCCTAAAGCACGCAGCACGCGCGGTTTTGAAGTGAAGGCGAAGCCGCAACGCAAAAACCGTCGCTGTGCCGGCGATTGTTAGGAACTGGTTCACGGAATTGTCTCATAAATCATCTCGAATCTAGCCCGAACTCTGCTTGCAGTTTCACCCGCATGGACAGTGCGGCCGCCTCAAACTCCTCCTGACTCCAAGGACCTGGGGCAGGTACTGCCAATTAAATGCTTTGTCGTGCCAAGTGAATATTGTGACGAGGTCTTGAAGCGTTGCCTCTGAAAACAATAACTTTTCTTCTTTAGCCCCAACATCAAATTCTTCGAGTGCCGCATCATTACCATACCATATGCAGTCACCACCCCACTCGAACATAAGCTGTAGTGAGTTTGCATAAGCACCTAACAGGTATTAGGACGCCGACTCGAATATTAAATGAAAGCGCCGGCGTTATATCACTTTCCTTGGATTAACCTAGAGCAAAATAAAACCATAAATTTCATCCGCTTACAAATTTCTCCGCAGACGGATTCCTGATATCTTGACCAACCCTCTTTCATATTACGCAAAAAGGCCGCCGACATTTACGCGGCGGCGGCCTCTTGAGTGTGCCTTTACTAGCAGGCTATACAGATCATTCCCACTCTATCGTTAACATGAGCCGAAAGCCCTTTAACTACGGCTACCTGGGGCTAGGCTCTGTCGCAGTAACATTATTAGTACCATGTTCAGCGCTTTTTTAGCCTTTCTTCATGGCGACGCTTCAACTCGGCACGCGCTCAAGCAGAGGACTCAGCCATGTCGAAGCGGAGACCTTCTTTTTCGTCAGTAGAGAGCTCTCGATGTATGCATAGCGCGACCTCCAACTTATAGCCTATTCAGAAAAATGCTATTTTAGTTCAGGCTTTGGCTTTGCTTCTTCCATAAAATTTACCCGAGAGTGCGTAAAGCCGAACTTTTCAAACTTATACCTGAAATACGTAGACATACGGTCTTCATGAGTTGAAATGATTATTTGGTTCTCCTTGAAATCAGTACGTAATAAGTCAATAAAACCAGCAACATTAATTTCATCAAGAGTTTGGACGGGATCGTCTATTAGAAGCAAACCATGTTTGGCATAGCGTTTATTCAAAGCAAGCTTGAACGACAAAACAAGAGCAGCTAATTGTCCTGAACTCATCGAAAAGAGAGCATCATGAACTTGATCTGGTGTTTCTCTAAAAGCAATGGACTTACCATCATTCTCAATGAAAACTCCCAGACCTTGCTGATTATTTTGCATTAATCGGCCAGAGTATATATGGAAGTGAATTTCAATTTCTTTGACAACTTTATCCAAGTATTCCCTGATCTCAATTTCATAACTAGCCCTCAACGTATCAAGGTGACGTTTAAGCTTTTGAGCTTGAGTAAACCTCAACTTCTCTTTGATATAACTAGCATACCTTTCAGAAACTAAAACTGACACCGATTCGGATCTAAGTTGTCTGAGGTAAAGAATTTTTTGCTTTACTTCGCCTGGGGTCAACTTCTGAAGCTCTTGAAGATTGTTATCAAATACTTGTGAAAATATTGAGTTGAAATCACTTTCGATATTTTCTTGATCTACCGGCTTTTTAAGGAACTTAACACGTTCGACATACATGGCTGTATTAGTGGGTAACTTAATGTCATAGCCATTTAAGAATAGATCTTGGTATACCACTCCATGATTATCTAGCTTAGCTTTCAGGTTACTAAAAGCTGTGAGTTGCTCCTCTGATAGATTAACCATCGCTTTTTTGTATATTATCAATTCATTGTTGCTCGCCAGAAAACCGCGCAGCACTTCCTCAATTGGCTCTACGAAAATTACCTTGAATGAAGCTAAACCACTAGCAATATTACCATTTGTTTGAGAAGCCATTTGCTCAAAAATTTGAGTTTGCTGCTCAATGCTTTCAAGTAATTCTTTGTTGGATTTCCAATCATGACCACAGGTCGGGCAATAAGAGCTGGGCTCTATATGAGACTGATGCTCTATGAAGTCACGCAAGTATAGTTCTCTACTAACTGATAGCTGAGCAAGGCTAGATTGATACTGATCAGCATTTAATAATAACCTTTTGATCAGATCTACCTGACTTTCAAATGCAGCAACAGAAAGATCTTTTGGGAAGACATCTTTGAGCTCGTGAGGCAATTTCAGCTTATCATTCTTGATTGAAGAAATTAAATCTATGAACAGTTCTGAAAGCAAATAATGTGCGGCATTGTACTTTTGCACATCGAGTACGAAAGCTTCGTAACTTGAAACTCTATGACCAAACTTTAAAAAATTTTCTAAGACGTTAGGATTGGGAACAAGATTTTTTTCCAACTGATTGTTGAACAGGTGGTTTTCAAAATCTTGTCGATTGGAGACCAAACTAAGTATACGAGCTAATATTCCGTTATGGCTAAGCCATTGGTCGTACTGTTCAGGAGGGTGAACACAAACCTCTTCATCCCAAGCATTATTTGAAACACTGAGTAATCTGAAATACGGAACTCTAGTTGCCTCTGGCTGAAGCAACTTCTTTGCTTCTTCCCAGTTATGATGAAGTTCCTTTAGCCGGGATTCCTGTCTTTTATCACAGAGTTTACCCACCTTACCACCCAACGCTCTCAAAGTAGATAATTTCTCTTGAATATTTCCTATATCAAAAAGATGCGCTATCTGATTTTGTCGTTCAGCACCTTTCTGTTTTAGAAGTGCAGTATTCTCTTCTTGTTCAACGTAGTGAAATAGTTCAAAGTTTCGGCGATAATTTTCACCTAGGAGTGAAGCCATGAATTGTGTATCATTTTCTATAGGATCACCTCGCTCAGAGTCTAAGCTATCTAAAGAATATAAGTTGAATGTAGCGTTAGACAACCCCCTTATTTGATCTAAATATTCTTTAACAGCAGCCCTTTCTAAAAAGAGAATCTCGTCACCAACTTTTATCTTGGCACGAACTGATAGCCAATCCCCTGGCATAGCTTCATTGTTGAGCAAAGAACACCCTTGACTAAGACTCCTTCGGTCAATAATAGTGTTCTCAATATCTTGGTATCTACGCACATTTCCCATGAATAGCAGCTCTAATGCATCGAAAAGAGACGTTTTACCAAATCCATTAGGCCCATCAAGTACCGTTAACTGTGCACCGTCAATGCGTAGATGCAGTGACTTAAATACTTTGAAGTTTTTAATTATCAGCTCAACAATGATCATAATTCATACCCCTCTTGGTCTAGTTTATGAACTAGTGAACTGAATATTTCTTCATTTGAAAGGTCGTTTAGCTCAGTTTCTGTATCTACAATTTTATTTAGCGCTTTCAGAAGGTGCCAATCAGGACTGTTTGCTATACGATTTTCTATCTTTTCTTCTAAGTCTGAAAGAGATGCCGTCGATAAGTTACCGATTGATATTAAGGGTAACTTAATAGCCAACCTATAAATCAAGCTCTGCCAACCACCAAGCGGTACGTTTGATTTGTACTGAGAAAAAATATGCCTGTCGGTCGCTAGTTTAGAGAAAACATTACTAACCCCCTCTTTTATTATCACTTTATTGAGCTCTTCAAACTCAGACCTAGTATATGGAAGTACGTGCTTTTTAAAGAAATATCTATCTTCTTCCGCAAGTCGAACTTTATCAAATACATCATTAGAAAACTCAGACACCTCCCATAAATAGAGAATACTAATATTCTTTGAAAGCGCTGGATCTTGAGTACTTGAAATACAGATATTTAGCCATTTACTTTGTACTTCAGCACTGAGCTCAGGAGCCTGATTTCCTATTAACCAATATGCAGTTTGATTGGTTTCTTTAGCTTTGCCAAAAAGCTCAAAATTATCACACTCGATCTTGAATAGGCCATGAAATTCGAGTATTTGTCTTACGAACTCAATCATCTTTTAACTCCATAGGAACATCGTCTAGAGCGACCAAACTCATGCGTGTGTAATTGAGGATATTATTTTGTTGAGGACATATTGTTTGCTCTACAGCATCAGGACCAAACTGCACGTTTGCAATTGAAGCTACGTTCATGCCACGTGTTACTAGTGAACCGTTTTCATACAAGAACTCAACATCGTTAGAAATTGCTTGGCTAAGAATTTCGTAGCACACCGCTTCGCTCTCTTCCTGAGCAGTATGAATTCCTGTCGGGTAATAAAAATTGTTTTCATGTAACCAATATATTGATGGCGATGTAAGCTGAGTGTTCAAACCAGCAGCAATAAGTGTATTAAAAATGGTCAGAAGGCTTTGTTTCATAGAGTCAGCATTAAGCGTCTGATCTTTGTAATCTTGAAGAGTTCTGAAGGAACCTTTACGGTGTGGCATTACGCTTTTGACAAAGTGCTCCATCTCAGCCACCGTTAACTTTGTTAAATGGAATACGTATTGATCTAGCTTATCTTGCTTTTCGGCTGAAAGATTGACTTGTTGTTCACAGAATTGCTGGTAATAGTAACCAATGTCAGACTGAAGACGACTAAGAAAGAACTCATTTGTTTCAAAAAAGTCGAATTCATCCGCTTCTAGTATTTCATACAATCTATCAAAGTTTATAAACTCACGTTTAGCAATTACCCTATCACCATCTTGAGTAGTATGAATCATGTGGTGAGTTAAGATCACCTTTTGGTTAATCGCTGCCTCCAGATATTCTCGTATGCGCTTAGCTAGACTACATTTCCAATTAGGTAGAGAGGCTTCGCTATTGATTATTGATCTTAGCAACGTCTCTATTAATGTATCCAGTTCTTCTAGAGAACAATTTTTTTTCGAAGCTTGTTGAGTCCCATAATCATATAACTTTACTGGATGGTAGGTGGTTTCGTATTCTTTCGGCAAGTCAACAATTCCTCGAGCGACATGGAAAAAGGCACTGGATACGCCATCACTGTTGGCTTTGTCCCTTTGAGCGATGAATCCACTCTGATAACTTGAGAAATTTTTACTCTTATATGCTTTGACTTGATGCATTGAAATACAAGTTTGTCCATTATAGACCGCAAAATCGTCTTGGCTTTCAAGCTGTAGTTTAAGACTTCTATTACTTGAATAATCATCAGCAATGAGTTTCAGACAATAGTAGAGTGCTATTTTGCCTTGGTATACAAATCCACTCCAAGTTGATATTGCTGTGTGGGGGGCTGTATTTTGTTGATTGCACATACTTATATTTTTGATCCATAGATAAGGGTAGATCTATTTGATACAGAGCTACCGCGTATAGTCCTTCGCGAAACACGAAGCGTTTTCATCTCAGCGCATTTGTTCACCAATTGAATTCTGAGAGCGTCCGAGGTACGAGGATCAGTGTACGACACATTTTCCCGGCAATGATCAGAGCGAGCATTGTGTCGGTTTACCCTATGCCGGTGGGCATGACTACGGTAGCCGTAGTGGCGGGCTCGACCACCAGATGACGTTGCTAGGTGGCGCAATGCCCCTGTTGCACATGACTTTACCCGTGTAGGCATAGGGACAAGACCAGTCGAGCCCCGACGCGGAATTGCTGAACTTATAGTATCCGCTTCTGCCGAGATGTCCGCTCAGGATCGCTATAGGACAATCAGGATTTCGCACATCCTTAAGAGTACAATACACTAAGCAACCCAAGAGAAAGGTTAAGTGCAACGCGTCCGGCATGCCTAAGGCGACTTTTAAGGCTTTGCAAAACCTTACTTAGTGGCAGTGACGTGTGCCAGCCTTCGTATCTCGATGGCAACCGTTCTTATCGGTACCACCGCTGTGCGAGACCACATCACCGCTATAAATAGTTGTGGACGCTGACACGTTACCTGCTCCGAAGAACATACCAGCCAGCATTAGAGCTAATAATACCTTCTTCATGATTGTCTCCTTATTATAGCTGGCCTACCACCAGCACTACGAGACTAGCATCTATCACGCCGAAGCGAAGCGTACTTTAGTCAAAAGACTACTTAATAGTACCAATCAGCTCGCAACTGGGATGAAATTTTATTAGTCTCCCCCTTCTCATGAAGGGATCACTAATATGATGAAAGTTGCTTACCTCATTGCATTTGCCGCCGCTCTGCTGCTATCGAGCCAATCCCCAGCTGCTGTCCCATCTTCCTTTAACGCGGCAAAGCGAATTGCTGAAGCGCAAATTTATTACGACCAGGACACTTCCTTTTACTGTGGCTGCCAATTCGACTTTGAGGCTGGCCCCAACTTGGAAGCATGTGGCTATGACATCAGAAAGCAGCCACAAAGGGCTAGCCGCATTGAATGGGAGCATGTGATGCCCGCTTATGATTTCGGCCGACAGCGCCAATGCTGGCAGGATGGTGGTCGGGACAATTGCCGCCAAAACGACGCAGTATTTCGAATGGCTGAGGCAGACCTGCATAATTTGGTGCCCGCCATTGGTGAAGTAAACGGCGATAGGTCCAATATGCGATTTGGCATGGTCAATACGCCCGTTCATGAATATGGTGCTTGCGAGGTCTCTGTATCGTTTGAAGAACGGACCTTCCAACCACCGCCCCACCGCCGCGGTGACATTGCGCGCACCTATTGGTATATGCGGGATACCTATGGCATCGAGATCAGTCGACAGCAGCAGCAATTATTTACAGCCTGGGCACATCAAGATCCGGTCGATGAGTGGGAGCGGGAGCGCAATCGAAGGATTGCCACTGCGCAAGGAACGGCCAACGCTTATGTTGGTGAGGTAGCCATCCAACAAACACCAGCACTAATGACAGCAAAGTCCTCTCTTTCTCTGCGATCGGAAAGCAGTTCCGCATTTAACTGTTCAGCTCGTAAGACTTGCGGCGCCATGACGTCATGCGAAGAGGCAATGTTCCACTTGAATCAATGCGGAAACGGTCGCTTAGATGGTGATAGTGATGGTGTGCCCTGCGAGTCGATCTGCCGATGATTAGATAACATCACGCCGGATTAATCAGCTCTTCGCTCTGCCTTTCGCTTGGCTTGTTAACCTTGGTGCTCACAGGCCAATGCTCTATCAGACTGGCATCGATATGTCGCACCATCTGCTTAATCGTCTCCCGATCAGTAATGTCACGCGCTAACCAATGCTTAAGGCTATCGTCATCCAATATCAGTGGCATTCGATCATGCACCTCAGCAGCACTACCGCGTCCGGGCTCAGTGACAATGGCACAGCCTAGGCTTCCATCATTACGCTCAGCGAATATGCCTGCGAAAAACAGCGGCTCACGATTTTTGCGGCAAATGTAATGCGGTTGCTTGGGTTTTGAGTCTTTAATCCATTCATACCAGCCGTCAGCCGGTATCAAGCATCTATGCTTTGAAAACGCCGATTTGAAATAGGCGTTGGTGGCTACCGTCTCAACTCTCGCGTTGATCGGTTGATTACCTGTGCTTTGTGCCCACCTCGGTCTGTACCCCCACCACATCTCGCCAATGATCGGTGCTTCGGTTTCTGACGTCTGGTGCACGGCAGCGATCCACGTGCCGGGCGCGACGTTGTAGCGAGGCCTTACCTTTTGCTCGGGCACAGTAGCACCAACCATTTTGGTCAGCTGATCAAGCGGGGTAAATAACGCGAATCGTCCACACATCCTTGAATGATAGACGATAAATTACGGCTCGCAGCCACCCTGACACATGAGTGCTTGCAGTCAACGCTGGTCATCGCTTATCGTCAGCCTAAAATACTGTATATATTACCAGCATTTTAGGAGGCACTTATGTCAGAGAAAAAGTATCAGCAGTTGATCCAGCGCGTGCAGCGGGCAATCAATAGCCCGGGTGCACAGTCGAAGCACTACGTTGAGATAAAACGCCAGCCTGAAGATGAAGCGGATGATTGGGCGCGCATGCTTTCCGACCTGGGCACTGTCGAGAACGTCACCCTCACCACCATGGATGACCATTCCGAGCATGTGCAGATTACATGGAACCCTGAGGAGTCGATGGCATGAGCATCCACCTCACCGTTCTCGGGCGTGTCGATACCACCGCCCCACCACTTAAACTCCCCCTAGCTGCTGGCGAAGTGCGCACCGGGTTTCCTTCGCCGGCCGATGACTATCTGGAAGCCGAGCTGGATCTAGTTGCTCACCTCATTCAACACCCCAGTGCGACGTATTACCTGCGCTCCAAAGGCTCATCAATGACCGGCGCCGGTATTTATGATGGCGACCTATTAATAGTCGATCGCTCTCTTGAGCCTAAGACCGGTCACATCGTTATCATGAGCGTTGACGGTGAGCTCACCTGTAAAAAGTTAGGCACGATAGGCAACCGACCCTACTTGATCGCCTCGAACCCAGAGTTCCGACCGATCCCTCTTGAGGGTAAAGAGTGCCAGGTGTGGGGCGTCGTCACACACAATATCCACTCGCTGGCACCGGGCTTCTCAATATGATCGCCCTGGTCGACTGCAATAATTTCTACGTCAGCTGTGAGCGCGTGTTCAACCCGAAGCTGGAAGGCAAGCCCGTTGGGGTGCTGTCGAATAATGATGGCTGCGTTGTCGCCAGGTCCGCTGAAATAAAGCAGCTTGGCGTAGCGATGGGCATGCCAGCGCATCAGATCGACCCGCACGTACGCCGTCAGTGTATTTTGCTGAGCTCCAACTACGCGCTGTACGGCGACATGTCTCGAAGGGTCACTGATGTACTCAGTCAGCACACCCCCCACGTTGACGTTTACTCGATCGACGAATCCTTTTTGAGTTTTGAAGGATTCGAGCTCCATACTCTCGATGAGAGATGCCAAGTGATGCGGCGCCAGGTGCGTCGTGATACCGGCATACCTGTAAGCGTTGGCTTGAGCACATCTAAAACGCTGGCAAAGATCGCCAACCACCGCGCAAAAAAGGAGCCACACTTTAACGGTGTGGCCATCATGCATCCAGACAGCGACGACACGCGCTCTTTCCTTGAGCAGTTACCGGTTACGGAGATTTGGGGTGTTGCAGGCCGCAGCGCTGTTCGTCTTCAAACCCTTGGTATTGAAACTGCTTGGCAGTTACGTGAAGCCGCGCCTAAGCACTTAAGGAAACACTTTTCGGTTGTGATGGAGCGCATCGTTTATGAGCTACGTGGACAAGACTGCATCTCACTAGACGACATGACGCAGCCAAAACAACAGATAATGGTAAGCCGCAGTTTTGGGCGGCTCACTAGCAACAAGACCGACTTACATGAAGCGATACGCACTCACACATCACGCGCCGGAGAGAAGCTACGCAAACAAGGTAGCTTAGCTCAAGCGATCATGGTGTTCGTGCGCACTAACAGATTTCGGCAGGACCTACCCAGCTACAGCAAATCGTTAGTGATACCACTGCCCCACCCGACGGATGACAGTCGTGAGCTGGTTCGTACCGCGATGGCTGGGCTAGAGAGCATATTCAAACCGGGTATCAGGTATCAAAAATGCGGCGTCATGCTGATGGATCTTTGCGACTACGGCAATGAACAGCTTGGGTTGCTGGCTGAGCCAGTGAGTGATGAGAAGCGGGAAAGGAACAAGAAATTAATGGCGATGATGGATAAGCTGAACCGAGAGCACGGAAAAAATACTGTCAGGCTGGGAATACCGAGGAAGGCCAATGCATGGGAGCTGCGCTGCGAGCATCGAACCCCAAGGTACACAACGAAGTGGGAAGAGCTAGCCGTTGTTAAAACATAGAGCAAATCCTTTGTGGGCCTAACACACTTCTTTTAGTTTTTTAACCACTATTTTAGAGCCGAGTCCATCAACTCAATATTTTGTAGGGGTAATCATATTAGTTATCCGAGCCGCGCATTGAATTAAACTGAAATCTGCGATAATCAAGAGGACTATCTCAGAGATCCAACACATCTATCTCTATGCGCTTAATGGGCAGCTTATCAAAGCCAAAACCCAGGTACCGACGTGGCGAGGGATAGTCACCTAAATATGTATCATTAATAGCTAGTTGCTACATTCTAATGATGACGCACCTGTTAATTGGAGGCATTGATGACCTATAAAAGAGCTAATCCCAGGAGTAAAACACATGAGCCTATTCGAGTGATTGGTGTTTCAGGTCAATCAGTTATAATTGGAAAGCCTGAGGCGAAGGGTTCCGTATTTCAAGATCCTGTGTTTTTGCTAGCGGCACGACGTCAGGCCCATGAAAAAGCGGTCAAGGTCATCATGGGGCATCGAAAAGAGCTTTTGCGCACTTACAATGCTTTTTAATGATCTAGGGGCTACTTCGCCTAATTAACCTATTATACATTTCCGCTGAAACGATTCTTAATGTCCAATCTCCTTTCGTAGGATCGGACTCTAAAGTGTAGCGCTACTCAATCAGGGGGTGACGTCGGTCCCCATATACATTGTAAAAAACCCATAAGATGGACAACGTCAATGGAATCCAGAATTCTTTTACCACCTGCTTAAAAATTTTCAATGCTGATTTCCTTTAAAAGCCTAATGCCTGGGCTCAGCCGCCGGTTTGGAGAGCCAGCGGAAAATCGGTCGGCTGGAGCACCTGGTTATGTGTTGATTTTTCCAACATTTTCGCCAATCTCGTGTATTGCTGCCTTCAGCACCTGCAAGCATATTTTTGCGGTGTGTTGTCTTGGGTTGAATCCAGAGCTCATCTGCTGGAACGGATGAATATAGTTCCGAAAGTCTCTCAGAGTGTGGCTAAACTTTTGAATATCGTGCTGTACAAGCCGGAGTTCGTACGCAACATCAATGAACGCACTAAGTGACCATTCGTGAAATTGACGAACTTTTCCCAAACCATCCTTTGGCGATGAGGCTGCGGTATTGAAATGTTTGGGATGCTTAATCGCTAAGCCGAGAAGGATCCCCTCTAGAGTGCTACCAGCAATCAGAATTACAGATAGATAAGCGCCAGAAGAATAGCATTTTTCAATCTCTTTGATTCTCTGCTCAAGGATCGCAGAAACCATTCCGTCCAATCCGATATTTTGCACTGATACTTTTGAAAATTCCCTGCTCAAGAACTCATCTACTGTATCTGTTTGAACAGGCGCAGATGGCTCCTCGATTTCAACTTTATCTAGTTTCTTAAACTTAATATCAGCTCCCTCGCGCACGACTTTCCACTTGTCAAAGGCAAGGAATTTATTCAATTCGGAAATACAATTATCGAGGTCTGCGATCCTATCTATAAAATTTGCAGGATTGAGCACCATTCTGATGCATTGATCTAGCTCCGGGGCACCGTTGATTCGTTCCAGTTTTTCGTCAGTGAACATCCATCGCGATGGAAACCCTTGCCCGTAAGAATCATTAAACCCCATGCTATTGAAGAAACGAACAAGCTGAGGACCTGATCGATACTCAGTCTCTTCGTTAATCAGTAGGCGCAATTTTTCAAGCGATTTAGGATTTAGAATCATTGGGAGCTTTCAGTTTCCTTGTACACATAACGCCTCAATCACGCGCTTGACGCGTGCATTGCATTTTTAGTTTCAGCCCTAAGCACTAGCTCCATGCTCTGAGAAACCAGCAACAATCAGCTCAAGTGATTCATCGCAACTCTGGCAAAGAGACTTGAAATGGTTTTTATATTCGCCAAACTCTTTCAAAATCCTTTTGCTCTCACTGGTAGCATCCGAGCCCCATCGATGACCTCGAACCAGAGATCTCAGGTTATGCAGTTCGTGAAATGGGCCCATAAGATTACGCGCATGTTCTTCCTCAAACCCCAATCCGACCAAGCAAGCCTCCAGTAACTTTAACTGTCGCATCGTCGCTGATGGTTTTTGCCCCAGCTCAGTAGCTTTTTCCTTCAACCACTTCTGATTTAACCCTTCAACAACTAGTTGGTCCAGTGCCATGATTTCGTTTGCCCATTCATCTCTTGATGCAGTCACCGGATAGTGAACTTCTTCAATCTGATCAAGATTTGGCAAATCCCACCAAGGGCATTTCCTTTCTATAAGCTCGCGCAGTTTAGTTTTCAAAGCCAGCAGAGCGTCGTACTCGTCGTGCCACTGACCTTCAAAGTCCGTCGTAAAAGCTCTTTTTGACAGCCCAGATTTCGGTGCCTCATTAAACTGTTTCCAATGCAACTGCTCCGCATAGGGCAGCTGTCTCAAGTACACAAGATAAGTATGTACTTGGCCCGCCTCGTTAATGTCATATGTTTTTAAATACCAAGCCCCGCGGCAAGTGATAGAGCGATCTTGCAAAGTATATTTCTGACGATCAGCCTTGTACTTGGAAAGCACCTCTGGCCGAAAGTACGCAGGGCTAAGTTCAAAAGGAAGATCTGAGTCAGTGAAGTAGTTGGCTGTCGCACCGGGCGCGCATGATATTTCTGCTATTCGCTTGTTCTTCCAATCTTGAGCAATGAAGCTAGCGTATTCTCTTTTATCGTCATGAATTCCCAAAATTTCGGAGCGAACTGAAGCAGCTGACATTCTTGGCTCGATTAGCTGTATCCCACGCGAATAGCTGCCAACCCCAGGCTGAACTGTTAACCTCACAGCTATTCCGTCGTACCTAGGAAGCTGGCGTTCATCGCTACCCTCTCCCCATCCCGAGAACCCACTTTTTCGATACCGAGTGAAATCGTACATTCTTAAAAGCTTCGTTCGAGAGGCTGCACAATATTTATCCAAGACCTCGGCCTTCACTAGGATAGCTCGACCTCCTTTGAGGCCAATTATGCTGACGCAATTCTCAATATCGCCGTGCTGATCCAGTCTGCACCATGCATTTCTTTCACTAACGTAGTGAAGGTCCAGAACCTGCGTTATTTCTTGATTTACTTCAAAATAGATTGGTTCATTAGTATGGCCTTCGAATGATCGGCCAAAAATTATTTGAGTTGCAGTCTTTAAAATTTCACTTCCTTCGGACTGACAAGGCCTTTCAATCCAAGCATCCTCCTGACTTGCGACCAGACTCCATCCGGAGAAAGGATTTGAGCTCCAGCTGAGAAGATCGTCACCGTGATCTTCAAGATTTACGTTTTCAGGTACTAGAAGTGCGTAGATATAAACATGATCAAGGCTAGCGTAAATCAGAACATACTCATCACCAGCTTCTTCGCAAAGGAACGGCAGAATATCGTTCTGACCACACCACTCGTCAAATTCGTCCGAATTGGCCGGTGCCTGCGAAAGGGCAATCAATTTTTCAGGGTTCAGTAGATTCATGCTTTTTCCCAGAGAAACTAACGCTGCGTTCACCGCCTTGTCGGTGCAACGCCTTGTTAACTATTTTTAAATCAGCTTATTAAAGTCAATATCATAACCAGCAGCCTTCATTTCCTTTGCAATATCAAGCTGCCAATCTTTATCATTGATATAGACGATGCCACTTATATCATTGGGCAATTCAATTGCTCCCTCAACTAAAGGAGTTACATTTTCTCGCCCTATTTTTCCTATAAGAAAACCATGTTCAAAAACTACGTTTTGCCTAGCTCTGTATTTTAGCTCTCCGCTCTCAGCCTTATCTCTAACATTTCCCTTATCATCAGGTGTATACAAAACGATACCAAAGCCTACATCATTTGAGTAATTCTCAATTTTCTCAATTATTGTCATGCTACGACTCGCTTGCTCATGCAATATAATTGCCTTAAAGCCAAGCTTCTCAATAAAACGTGCTGTCCGTACTTTTGCTTCCCCATCATGCCCATGAACAATAAAGACTTTGTTCTTAGGTTTTTCAGATTGAGCTACCTGAACAATTGCCTCTTTTTCGCTCTCTGTCTCTCTAAAATCATATTCATCATTACTAACATCAATGATTAAGCTATCGATGTAAGCCAACATCGTCTCACCATCCTCACGCCAGAACCTCTGTACATCACTCTCGCCACGTTTAACCACGAAGCCATAATGTGTCAGTTTGGCATTCAGAACTGAAGTTTCACCTGCCAGATTGTCATCCAGAAACTGTGAAAATTTGCGACGCCACGTATTAAACCTGTCTCTACCAAAGTCGCGACCTCGAGTCTGGTATGCATCTATAACCTCGCCAGTCAATCTCTCTTTGAAAAAATTAAGATTTTCAATAATTTTTTGCTTATCCATTCGATCTCTCTTAAGAGTTAACGCTTGCAGCATGCGCGCCCTCGGAATGGAGCCGAAGGCGAAATGTAATGGGCGTCGCAGTGCCTGCATTTGTTATATTATTTCCCGCGTTCACCGAAAAGTTTAATCCAAAGAGCGAACCCTTTTTGCTGAAGTCGGTACTCGCCGCGCTTTGACTGATTTCTTAGAATAATTCTCCGACTAGTTAAAGCTTGCAATGCGTTATTCAAAGTCTGATCTGATCCCGAAAACTTTCTCTTGATATAGTTCTTAGTCGTCCAATCATTCATGTTCTCGGCCATAATGCTCAAGACTTCGCGATACTCATCTGACTTTATCTGTTCATTATATCTCGATGCATAATATCTTGATCCAATGGCATCTAACGCCCCTCCTTGACCGAATGCGCCAGAAAGCACATCGTCTTCGGAAATCTCACCATCGGAATTGAACTCAAAAGCCGAATAGGAAAACTGCTGAATGAAGTGAGGATAGCCCTCCGACAATGTGGAAATATGTGATTTTGCTGATTTCGATATTGTCGTTTCTTCAGAATTTATTTGATTGCCTCTATCAATACCCTTTTCGATCACATAGAAACGATCTTCTGGTTTGAGCTCTCTAATTTTAAGTTCCGAGAAAACTCTTAATGAAGATTCATGACTGGAGTAGAGCTTCTCAGTAATATCAGGAAGTCCTGCAACAATGAAATTTATATTATTACATTCATTTTGCTGAAGCATTTCGCTAAGCACTTTAAAGAAATATCCAATTCGTAACTCTGGTGGAGAGTTATCAGATTCATCGATAAAGAAAGTGATCCCATCTTTTCGTTCTTCTCCCTTCTCCGGTGAGGTTATACGCGCACAAGTTTGAGAAAGAGAATAAGCAAGATCATCGATTAATAGGTCGGGGTCATCAACACTTTCCGCTCTCTCTACTCCAGAGTCCATTATCTTTATTCGTTGGACAAATGACCAAGTTTCTTCAAGAAAACTTCTTACCTTATCAACTTTACCAACTTGTCTTTTTATATTTCTTTCGATAAGTTTTATAAGAGTGACCAAGCCCATTTTTTCAGAAATTGCAATATTAACCGTTATGAAGTTGAAGTGGTCAAAGTCGGGGCTCTTAATACTCCCTTCAGCCAGCGGGCGTAGATAGTTTAGGAGAGAGGATTTTCCAATCCCACGCTCACCAGTTACCAGAAAATTGAGAGGATTTCCGTTTTTAGTCTGGAAAAGCCCTTTTTCAAGGGCCAGTATTTCATTGAAGCGCCCAGAAAACATCCCTGGCGCGACTGGCCCGTTTGGCTGAAAAGGATTCACTTTTTCCACATTTCCTCCAATTTCGTAATATAACAGTGATTATACACCCCTCTACATAACCTGAATGAACCCGGCGGCGCGTTCATTCAGGTTATACAGCCCCTCATTCACAAGCTATCCATTGAAATTTAAATTAATTAAGTATAAATAGGCAGCATAACATAGATTATCATGCTGGCTGCATAACGCGGCTGAGTCAGCATGCCGCTTTCTCTGGAAGGGCCGCTTTGGGTCGAGTACAGCCTAAAGTTGATTAACAATTTCTAGCACAGTCAACGACCACCCTTATCGCGAAAATAGTCGTCTTTGGCTACTAGCCCAAGTTCGTCGTTTGTATGCAAATCACCTGGGCAGCCATCTTCGCTGAATAGGTTTTGCACGCGACGCTCTTGCTTGAAGTAACCCAACGTACTGAAGAAGCAACTTTCACACAGGTGAAGTTCGTAACGTTCTCCGTCGTGTTGGGCGCCATAGCCCCAGTGGGCTTGCAGTGTGGCAAACTCAAGCCCATCACCCATTACACGCGTTGAGGTGAGGCATACATCGCATACCACATCGGTAACCGCATCGACTTCCACCTTTTCATTAACTTTTACTTTTCTCTCTCCCTCGCCAAGCGTTTCCACTCGCTTACATGGTATGCGTTGTGCGCCTCTAAGTGTGCTTCGTCTCTTAATCGCCTGGAGCGTTGGACGTCAATCTTTGCTGCAGCGCTTCCCAGTCGTCAACGCTGACATAGTCGAATGGTGCTTTGTATTCGTGGACTGAGCCGTTGAGCCGCTGCAGGGGGGTTGACTCGGGGCTTGTTCATTAGATGATAGCTTTCTGCACGCTCAATTAAGTTTTTTCTGAAGCTGCAAAACTGGCTGATCCAGCATAGATTGCGTCACTCCACGCATATCAGCGTTTGCCTGCCAGATAAGGAATCGCGCATGCATATCACGAAGAGCGTACATAAGCTTTTGATTAGTCGCTGTCAGTGCTTCAATGCGGTCGTTCGCTTCGTGGATATCGCCAATCCAGCCTGGTTTTTCCTTTGGGGCCTTTAATGCGGCCTTGCGATTCTTCATCGCCATATCAACGGCAGGTAGCTTCATCAAAGACTGACGAGCACGACTGATACCCAATTTTTGTTTGCATGCTTCAACGAGTAGAGGCCAGGTCAGCTTTGGATCTGGCCACTCTTCAATTAGCTTGATGATGCGCGCTTCATCATTCTTCGTTAAATGCCCCATTGTTATACCTCAATTTAGTCAAGCATTGCTGACAAGTCATCTAATGGCAGCAGTTGCTCATTTTTCGTTTCGATGTCTTTGGAATCGATCAGTCCTGCCATGACTGCTGCGTTGTTTGATAGTGTCCAACCGTTATCGACGTTCCACGCGATGTCGCCGTTTTCGAGTTCAGGGTTCTCCAGAGTTCGGATCAGCGCGTCACACTTATAGAGGTTCATACCGACTTTTTTTGCCCACTCTGAGGCCCCAAAAATATCGCGAGACTGCGCATCAAGCGCTTTGTCGTAGCGGCGTTTAAGGTCCTCGCGTTCTTCTTTTAGATTTACGAGTTTCACATCATCACCCTTCACACAACCGAGCCGACCACAGCTCAAGCAGGCCCCCATTTTTGGGCAAGGTTCGGAGGCAAAGTTATGTACACAGATACCAACGTGGGTCTGATGTATGACCCGATCCTGATCCCCCTCATGCAGGTCTGTCACATCACTGAGACTCAAAGGTTGATTTGTTTTGACCTTTTCTAACCGCTGAGCCACGTTGCGGTGCTTAGTTTTGGGGTGATAGTGAGCGACCCTTTGGGTACGCTCCTCGACTGTTTCATGGTTGTAGACTGAACCCATGGCAGTGCGGCCAGAAAACGCATCGATAAGCAGTTGTGAAAGGCCCGCTTTGTGCATCTCAGTATTCAGCTCGTGACGAAAAGCGTGCGAGTTCACCTTGAGATTCCCGTACCCATGCCGCTGAAAAATGCTTTGCTTACGCGGAGTAGCTCCTCCTAACTGTGCTGCTATTCGAGTAGGGCTGGCAGCGATCTCTACTCCAAAATCAAGTTGAATTCCGGAAAATTTCTTTGTCTCATCGTGCAGGCTACCCGTCCGCACTGTGAATAACGCATCACGGTACTTCACCCGCTTCTTGCCATCTTCCGCAGGAGAAGTGTACGGAAAGTCTTTAGACAGGTACTTTTCGCGCATTAGTATATTGAGTTTTCGCAATGTAATGACCGCTCTATCGTTAAAATGATATTGATTAAGCCTGCCATTTACATAGATTCGCTTCCCGCTGCTGGTATCCCACCCCTCCCTTATCTCGTCGAGCTCAACCTGCGCCTCAGGACTTAGTGCTTTACGTTTTGCTAAGGCATCAATAAGAATTGTCTTAAACATCTTTCGCACTGATTTCTGCGGACACGATCGCACTTTTAGCGCTGCACAGGCCTCTCCATACGAGAGCGGTTCATCTGGGCCTTTGAGGGGCATTCCCTCATGTGGCGGAAACTCGTCAGGGTGGTTTTCAAGGAATGCTGCATAAGCACGAGCTTCTTCTGTAACAGGTACCAGCAGGTTAATGGCACGCTCCACCACGGACTCCATGCCTGTCATAACTGGTTTTATCGTCGCTCCAAACCCCTTCTCAGCGTACCATCGCAGAAACATCCTCCGACCGCCATCAGCACCCTCTTTAAACACCACACAGTCATGCTCAACATCGACTAACTCTCCGATACGGCTTGGCTGACTGAGCAGGAGGGCACACGCAGTGGTGGTTATAATGTCAAGCGAACTGGCCAAGTCATTATTAAACAGTTCACCCAAGGCTAGAATGGATTCACGGCTCGGCATTTTTGTGTCGCGATTTGCCCTCTGCTCCTTTAGAGTACTTGAGTACTTCCTTCGTAGCGGCGAAGTCCATCGAAAAGGCTTCGCGAGTAACTTTTTATCGCTCATCAACTGGACAATATGTTCGAGAATCTTGCTGAAAGTGTATGCAGTATTACCGTTTGGATACTTGTTTTTGAAGTACTCACAGGTTCTGTTGCAGATAGCAGCTGATGTTCTCGTCACATCCCTTCCCCCGGACAAATCCACCAGCGCAACTTCAAGAACCTTGGCAACTAAGAGCCAGTTTTTCGCCAATTTTTTTCCACGAAATACTTTATAATGCACAATTAGTGCCTTGGCGAAATCTATGAAAGGCGGCTGCATATACTTTTTGTCTTTCGCCTTCGCATTTCTATTTAACCCATGCACAGTGAAGGTACAACCTTGAACTCCTGAATTATGCCACGAGTTCATGTCCCACCGAATCCCCGCATGAACCCGCTTATTAGGAACGCCCTTGGCCAAAGTGGCTTTCGCCCACACAATAAATGCATCCAGTTGCGCGGAGGCTTCAAGCTGGCTATGTGGTTTAAAATCGATAATGCTACTCATGCGCTACTTCCACCTGCTTTGTCTAATTCACGCAGTTCAATACAATCGAGAATTACCTTCCGACACGCTAGGATAGCTCGATCCCAGAGCACACCAGTGGTTTTATCAGTGGCGATGGTTTGCGAACGGCGACGTTCCAAGCGCTCCAGTGCAGCGCTGTGATCCGCGTCAAAAAGCGGCTGGAATTTGCTACATCCATAGCAGGTAAATGGGGCGTCTAAATGGCAGACTGTATCGGCACCACAGACAGCCAAATCCTCAATCTGGCGATCTACTTGATCTCCATTTTTGGCTGAAGCACGATCTGTCACGATCGTTCCCGTAAAGGCTCTCACGACCAGCGCGAGATGATTGGTCATCTTCTCATCAACCAGCTTCATCAGCTCTGCCGATACCGCTCGATATTTACGAACAGTACGTGTATCAACATGCATCAATGCGCTAGCGATTGACCACTCATCCAGCCCAGCATTCGATAGATCGGTACCGAGCGTATGCCTAAAGCGATGGCCATTGCTAATTTTCAAAGGCTGATGTGTGCGCGAAGAAATGGGAAAGTCAGGCATACTCTCCATTTCCAGCATCCAAGTCCATATAGTGCTATAGGGAGCATGAAATTTCGCATTTGGTGTCTGCTCCAGTACATTTTGCTCAGGTAAGTCAACAATTACGGGGAGCAGCCTCCTGTTACTCCCTCTAACTCCAACCAGCTTGCGACGAAAGAGTGGCACATGGCCAATCGCTTTATCCCAATCGGCGCGACCAGGATATTCCTGCTCAAGTCGAGCGAGAACAATGGATCGATAGGCCTGCACGATATTGTAAAGATCCTCATCTAAGTAGAAGGTCTCGGGCTTTGCTCTCCATCCCGCATCATCACCTTTCTGCTTCGCCCAGAAGAATCGAATCTGGTAGCCCCGCTCGGTTTTGATAAAATCATTAAAGACCATCTTACGCAGTTGGTAACCACGCTGCCCGTAGACCATTGTCAGACGCAAATAGAGGTAGCGCTCAGGATCTAAACTTCCGAGACAGAACTGCTCATGTACCCACTGGTGCAGGGCATCTTGCTCAACCTGCGTAAAAGGCCCCTTTTCAGGATCTAAGCTCAAAACAACATCGTTTTGGGACTGCTTCTTTCTGGGTAATGCGTCATAATCGTCAATCAGGACTTGCGGTGGTCTCTTTTCAAGCGATTCACATTTTTGCCAAAATTTCATGAAACCGGCCAACGTGGAAAATTCGCTTAAACAAAAACGCTCACGCAAATCGATAAGGTGATGCTCATTGAGCGGATTGAGTCCTACCTGCGCCGCGCGCGAAAAAATTGCAGCAGTTCCTATAATGGTACTCTGTGCAAGCTCCGCCATCCGATAGGATAAGGCGGCGTGTAACCAGCGTTGCCAGTCGGACGGAACGCAAGCAATTGCGACTTGCCAATTGACCGACATGCTAGCTGACTTATCAGGCCACCACATCGGTTCATTAGGAGTAAAAAACTCACCGCATTTGGCGAGTCGAGGTGTATTCAACCACTCATCGAGAGAGTCCTGCGTCGGAGCTGCAAGTGCTGAAACGGCGATACTCATTCTTTGCGTCCCTTGTGAATTTCAGTCTCGACACGCTCTCTGGTTGTCTTGAATTTATCCGAGCGCTTTTTCATAGCCTTATCTGCTTCTTCCTTCCAAAACCGCGCACCATAAAGACCCGGCATGTTCGATTCAGGACTCCACCCAAACATCCAAGTGAGGACCTTTTGCACTTGAGTTGTGCGATCCTCTGGCGTGAGCTTTTCAAGCTCATCGTGCATACTTTCGAGCATGGTGTAGACCGCGTCATGCCTCAAAACATGAGGATGGATGTGAACTAGTTCAGGCGCGACTTTGCCGACTCGGGGGAAAACTCCATCCAGCGCTTTGATGCTCATAGGCTTACCTTCATTTCGCCTATGAGCTACGAGCAAAAAAGGATGCTTTCTCGCCTGCGATGCGCCTGTGCCGGTCTTTCTGTAACGATATTTCGACTCATACTGACTAATCGACTCATAGAGGTCATCACCCATGACCAGTATGCGCTCATGCGTTTTGAATTGCGGTGCCATCGTGCGCGGATCTATGCTTTCATCCTCAAGGTTGACCACCGAGAGCTGGCGATTGTGCCAGTGAATGTCGCAGGTCTTGATCAAAAGCATTTCAGAACGGCGCAATCCCAACTCGATACCTAACAGCAAAATGATGTAGTTACGCAGCTTAATTGATTCATTTGCAAATGGGTTCTCGGCGCTCTCCGGATTCATGACTTTCAACAATCGAATCCGTTCCGAGACTGTCAGCCCTTTCATCTCATCGATGCGCGTCTTTTTCCAACCTGGTCTCGCCGCTTTAATCTTTCGATTAAAACGCCGCTGAACATCTTCGACCGCTTCATTTCGCGTCGAGTGATCACCGAGCTTGTCGTACAAAAAAACCAGGTAATCGCGTACTGCTTCAATACGCTGTTTCGCATGGATTTTGCCAACCGATTCGTATGCATTTGGATGTAAGCGCATGCCTGCATATTTTTTGGCCAAGGTTGCCTTGTTGAATCCCCCGTCTGACACAAACCGAGAGATTTCGCTGTCTGTCAGGTACTGCGATTTGGGGCGCTGCTCCAGGCGGGAAATGAGATCGATGGATGAGAAAGCGAGGAAGCCCTCAAATACGGCCAAGTGCTCAAGATACTTTTTGGTGGTTTCCAGAGCCTTGCCTGAGAGCTCGAAGGTGACGTAAAGGTTTGGGTAATAGACGGGAATATGGTCTTGCACAAGCAGCTTTCTTCGCGCAGCATTCACCACCTGTTCGATAACTCGATAACTCATATTGCCTTCACCAAAAGATAACTTTTTTTAGTATAGTAAAGAACAGAAGTTCAGGAAAAAAAAACTTAACTTTTATATTTTCTGCTTTGAGCGTTCATCACACTCCTCAAAGCCCCATGATAACTGATTTAGAGGAAAACTAGACCATGTCAAAAGGTGACAAAAAAGGTCAAACAGGTTCTTACGTATTCACCATGAATCGGGTTGGCAAAGTCGTGCCGCCCAAGAAACAAATTCTCAAGGATATATCGCTGTCGTTTTTCCCGGGCGCCAAAATTGGCGTACTGGGCCTTAACGGCTCCGGTAAATCCACACTGCTGCGTATTATGGCCGGTGTCGATAAAGAGTTTGAAGGTGAAGCTCGTCCGATGCCGGGTATCAACGTAGGTTACCTTCCTCAGGAGCCGCAGCTCGATGACGAAAAGAACGTCCGCGACACGGTTGAGGAAGCGCTCGGTGCCATTAAAGAAGCGCAAGAGAAGCTAGATGCCGTGTACGCAGCCTACGCCGAACCTGACGCTGACTTCGATGCTCTGGCAAGCGAACAGGCACGCCTTGAAAATATGATCGAAGCAGCCGACGCACACAACCTTGAGCGTAAGCTTGACGTTGCCGCCGAAGCCCTTCGCTTACCGCCATGGGACGCTAAAGTCGGCAACCTTTCAGGTGGCGAACGCCGCCGCGTTGCCCTGTGCCGCCTGCTGCTTTCAAGCCCGGATATGCTGTTGCTCGATGAGCCAACCAACCACCTGGACGCCGAATCGGTTGCCTGGCTTGAGCGTTTCCTCCATGACTATAACGGCACCGTTGTGGCGATTACCCACGACCGTTATTTCCTGGACAACGTTGCTGGCTGGATTCTGGAACTCGACCGTGGTCAAGGCATTCCGTTTGAGGGTAACTACTCTCAGTGGCTGGAGCAGAAAGAGCATCGCCTGACCCAGGAAGCCAAGCAGGAAGCCTCGCGTCAAAAAGCTATCAAGCAAGAGCTTGAGTGGGTTCGCAGTAATGCGAAAGGCCGTCAGGCAAAAAGCAAGGCGCGCCTTAACCGCTTTGAAGAAATGCAGTCAGGCGATTTCCAGAAACGTAATGAAACCAACGAGATCTATATTCCACCTGGCCCACGCCTGGGTGACAAGGTCATCGAATTTCATAACGTTACCAAACGCTTCGATGACAAGCTGCTTTATCAGGATCTTTCGTTCACCATTCCTCAGGGCGCGATCGTGGGTATTGTCGGGGGTAACGGTGCGGGTAAATCAACTCTCTTCAAGCTGGTGACGGGCCAAGAGCAGCCTGACGCGGGTGACGTAGCCATCGGGGAAACCGTTGATATTGCTTATGTCGAGCAGCTTCGTGATGCGCTGGATGATAAGCAGACTGTTTGGCAGGCGGTGTCTGGCGAGCAGGATATCCTCAATATCAATGGCTATGAAGTCTCCTCGCGCGCCTATGTTGGCCGTTTCAACTTTAAGGGCAACGATCAGCAAAAGCGCCTAGATGAACTGTCAGGCGGTGAGCGTGGACGTTTGCAACTGGCACAAACCCTTAAACAGGGCGCCAACGTACTACTGCTGGATGAGCCCTCAAACGATCTTGATATCGAGACGCTACGTGCGCTGGAAGAAGCCCTACTGGCGTTCCCAGGCTGTGCTATGGTGATTTCTCATGATCGCTGGTTCCTGGATCGTATTGCTACGCATATCCTGGCTTTTGAAGGTGACTCAGAAGTCGTCTTCTTCGATGGTAATTACACCGACTATGAAGAAGACTATAAAAAGCGGGTAGGTAATGATACGCCCAAGCGCATGAAGTATAAGCGTATCGATGCCTGATATGTTTTAACGTTAGCCAGTATGCAAAAAGCCCCGTCACGGGGCTTTTTGTTTACCTGAGTAAATACGTTAGCGGCGGCGTCCGGTAAATAACGATACGACGAACAGAATCAAGAATAGAACAAACAGAATTTGCGCAATCGTTGACGCAACACCTGCAATACCCGAAAAACCGAGCACACCCGCGATAATCGCAATAATCAAGAAGAGCATCGCATTGCCTAGCATCGTCTTTCTCCTTTTCCTTGGTGACGCTTTTCCACTTAAAAGCGTACGTTACCCTACGTACGATCTGCTTTGACAAAATTAAGCTTTGGCGATAATCCACTATTCGTCAAGAAATTAACGATAAGTTTATTGCGGCCCCTGTCTACTCTTTTAATCCTTGAAGCCTTTATTGAAACGTCACGCTATTAAAAAGTTACACCTTTAAAAATAGTAGGCGCTTTTGGTCAAACCTTGAGCTATAAGCTGCATACCCCATTTAATAGGCGCGGGAAAACGTAAGCCGCCCGCCTCTAGGGCCTGATGCGCATGGTGGGCTTCGTCGGTAGCCATTTGGCGAAGTAGCGCCTGGGAGCGCTGGTCGCCCTCGATCAACCGGGCTTGCTGCTGCTCAAAGTGCTTACCAGCCACCTCTTGGGTCGCCGCCACCATTCCCAGGCTAAGACGATCGCTAGTCACCCCGGATACAGCGCCCGCTATATAGGCTGAGGCATAGAAAAGCGGAGTGAAGTGGCTCGTCCGGCTGTTTAGCTGCATAAGACGCTCCTCACACCACGCCAAATGATCAAACGCTTCAGCAGCGGACTGCTCCATTTGATGGCGCGAGTGAGGAAGCGCCGCGGTAGCGCTCTGCCCTTGGTAAAGACCTTGATTAAACACACTGATCAAGTGGTTGGTGCGCATCAATCCAGCGGTGTGCTGGCGCTCATGACTATCAAACGCGACATCCTCTACTTTGCTAACCGGGTGATTACGCTGCGACCTAGCAGCGTTGGGCATCAGCGAGCGTAGCGCAGTATCGAACTGATGAATAACGTAATCAGACCGACTAAGTTGACGCTTCATGGCTTACTCCGCTTAACGGCAAAAAGGGAAGTCAAATACACAAGGGTGGCCTAGCCTGCAGGCCAGGTGAATTGACGGCCACCGAGCAGGTGCATATGGATATGGTAGACCGTCTGTCCGCCCTTTTCGTTGCAATTCATCACTACACGGTAGCCGTCATCGGCAAAGCGCTGCTGCTTGGCAAGCTGGGCGGCGGTGAACTGCAAGCGTCCAATTAGCGCAAGGTCGTCTTCCTGAATATCGTTTAAGGTCGCAATGTGCTTTTTGGGAATAATCAGCTGGTGAGTGGGCGCCATGGGGCTAATGTCGTTAAAGGCAAGAACGTGATCGTCTTCATATACGATATCAGCTGGAATCTCACGATTGATAATTTTACAGAATAGACAATCCATACCCACTCCTTGTTATCGTTACGTCTTGTCGCTCGGCATATTTGCCAAAGCGGTTAGCGAAAGCGGCGCTGTGACAGCAGATGGCGTACCAACGGTGCCAAGATTAGCTCCATGGCCAATGACATTCGCGCTCCAGGTACCACCAGCGTATGAGGTCGAGTCATAAAGGCGTCCTTGATCATTGCCAGCAGCCAGGGAAAATCTACCGTTGAAGGATCACGAAACCGAATTACCACAAAGGATTCAGCATCGGTTGGAATATCCTGTACTTCAAAAGGGTTCGAGGTATCCACTGTAGGCACACGCTGAAAGTTGATATGCGTGCGTGAGAACTGCGGCTGGATATAGCGCACGTAATCATTCATTCGCCCCAGAATGGTATCGATAACCGCTTCCTGAGAATAACCACGTAGTTTGGTATCGCGGTCGATTTTCTGAATCCATTCAAGATTCATGGTCGGCGCAACCCCAACCAGGAGGTCCACATGACGGGCAATATCGTAATCTTCCGTCACCAGACCGCCGTGCAAGCCTTCATAGAACAACAGGTCTGTACCACAAGGCAGCGACTGCCATTCGGTAAACGTGCCGACCCGGTAACCCGCTTCAATTTTTTGCTTATCTTCTGCATGAATATAGTGGCGGAAGGTGCCCGAGCCGTGTTCACCATACTCAATAAAAAGCCCTTCAAGGCGATCCAGTAGATTGGCCTCTACGGCGAAGTGGGAAAGCTCATCCTTACGCTCGGGTTCTTCACGAAACATGCGATGAAGGTCATCACGCGTGTAGCGGTGAAAGGCATCGCCATCCACCACGGCGGCGTGCACATCTTCGCGTAAAAACATGCGCTCAAAACTTCGCCTGACGGTCGTGGTGCCTGCCCCTGACGAACCCGTCACGGCGATAATGGGATATTCGCGTGACATTAAGCGTCCCTCGCCTGGGTCAAAGCCTGTTTGACGCGTGCAGGCACTTCGACAGGCCGGCCAGCCTGCAAGTCGATAAGCAGTTGGTTAACGCGGGCTGTCGCTACAATGCGCTTTTCGTCGCTGGTTGAAACGCGCTGATAAACGGTTAACGCCTTGCCCTGCGGCTCGGGTACTGCGGTTTCAATAACCAATGCTTCAGGCCAGCGCGCCTCGCTTTGATACTGGACGGCCAAATCAGCCACTATGCTGGGGTAGCCATGCATATCCCATTCAGGTAGATCAAGTGCAGCAAACGCCTGAACCCGGGCTTCGTGCAGTAGAGACACCAAGGCATCATGGCCCAGGTGTCCTCCGTAGTTCATGTCGGTTATCCGCACCGTTAGGGGGTGACGATGAATGATCGCTTCAGCGGGAAAATCCAGCTTTACACGTTCCATGCCTGCTTCCTTCCGGTGATGATAGTTATCGGTTGTTATGTTTGCTGCTTAGTAATTACTTCGACACTTCTCGCGCAATAGCACGATAAGCGATATCACGGCGATACTCTGCCCCTTCCCAGTGAATCTCGTTGACGCCCTGGTAAGCCTGCTGTTGTGCTTCAGAAACGCTATCGCCCAGCGCCGTTACACACAGTACGCGACCGCCTGAGGTAGTAATTTCGCCCTGAGCGTTTTGTGTCGTGCCGGCATGAAAAACCTTGCTGTGCTGCTCGGCTTTTTCAAAACCATGAATCACATCGCCTTTACGATAGCTTCCCGGATACCCACCGGCGGCCATCACAACGCCGACTGCGGCGCGCGAATCCCATTGACAAGCCTTACCCGCCAGCTGTCCTTTCGCACCGGCCAGGCAAAGCTCAGCAAGGTCAGAAGTCAGCCGCATCATGATCGGCTGGGTTTCAGGATCACCAAAGCGGCAGTTGTACTCGATAACTTTCGGCTGGCCTGACTGATCAATCATTAACCCAGCATATAAAAAGCCCGTATAGGCGTTGCCTTCAGCCGCCATCCCTTTAACGGTGGGAACAATCACCTGCTCCATGATGCGGGCATCGATTTCGGGCGTAACAACAGGGGCTGGGGAATAAGCGCCCATGCCACCCGTATTGGGGCCAGTATCGCCGTCGTAGGCACGCTTATGGTCCTGGCTGGTGGCCATCGGCACGATGTTTTCACCATCGACCATGACAATGAAGCTTGCCTCTTCACCTTCCAGAAATTCTTCGATCACCACAAGGGCGCCAGCATCACCAAACGCATTGGCTTCGAGCATATCGCGAATGGCCGCTTCGGCTTCCACTTCGCTCATGGCAACAATAACGCCTTTACCGGCTGCCAGCCCGTCAGCCTTGATGACGATGGGCGCGCCGACCTTTTGCAAATAAGCCAGCGCAGGCTCTACCGCCGTAAACGTCTGATAATCAGCAGTGGGGATAGCATGGCGCGCCAGAAAGTCCTTGGTAAATGACTTGGAGCCCTCAAGCTGCGCGGCTGCCTGGGTGGGGCCAAAGATCGTGAGACCAGCGGCCTGAAAGCGGTCAACCACACCCTCAACCAAGGGCGCCTCTGGGCCTACCACGGTCAAGCCAATACGCTCGTTAAGCGCAAAGGCTTCCAGCCCGGCTAAATCGGTGGCCGCTATATCAACGTTGGTCAGCTTGTCTTCGGTAGCTGTACCCGCATTGCCTGGCGCTACAAATACCTGTTCGACATCCTGGGATTGCGCCAATTTCCACGCCAGCGCGTGCTCACGGCCACCGCCACCTATCATCAAAACCTTCATGTTCTTCCTTCTCGAACGGGAGAGCGATTATGCGCCGCATTATGCCACAACGTGGCCTCTCTTGGCGTCAGGAGGTTTTATCGTCTTCGTTGCTATCGCTGGGCGGCGGAGACTGGTTCATCGTATTCTGCCAAAAGCGCATATTCTCTTCGGCAAGCTCACGCATGAACTCCATCGGTGTATGACGCATGGCTTGCTGCCACTGGCTTTGCAGGCGCTTTTGCTGCTCAAGCATAAGCTGTGTGCCCTGTTCCAGATAGCGCGCCAGCGGCAGCGGAGATGACATATCGTAAACACGGATCAACTGCGCCAGCAGATCGTTAGAAAACACCTCGGCGTCATTATCAGACTGTTCCTGCTCAATAATGATCGAGAGTAAAATGGTACGCGTCAGGTCTTCCCCGCTTTTCGCATCTTCAACGCGAAACGGTTCTTCTTCAATGATTAAACAGCGCAGGTCCTCAAGCGTTACATAACGGCTTTGTTGAGTATCGTACAACCGGCGGTTGGCATACTTACGAATTACGCGCACAGCGCATCTCCTTAAACGCGATAGGGGGTGCCCCCAATGCTATTATTGTGCCTGCACCACGCACCCATGCAAACCATGTGAGCAGATTAGTGCAGAACAGCGTGCCAATCCCTTGACCAATTAGATGCCGATTATGAACTTGATTTTGCTTGATCCCAGTGACCTCGACCCGCAAGGCTATGCACGCATCAGTGACCCACGCAGGCTGGCGCATTTGCGTGATGTCCATCGTGCAACGCCCGGCAGCCGGTTAACGGTCGGGGTTCAAGGCGGCTTGATGGGCAAGGCTCAGCTTATCGAACTCACCCGCGAGCAGGCGGTGTTTGCGCTGGATCCTTTAACTGACGCCGCCCCACCGGCGCTGCCCGTTCATCTGGTGCTCGCCCTGCCTCGCCCGCGTATGCTGGCGCGAACGCTTGAGCATGTCACGGCGCTCGGGGTAAAAGAGATTACGCTACTGCATACCAAACGGGTAGAGAAAAGCTACTGGCAATCACCTGAGCTTCTGCCTGAAAAAATTCATCAGCATCTGGTATTAGGATTAGAGCAAGCACGCGACACCCATCTGCCTAATGTGATATTGAGCAAAGGGTTTCGGCCGTTTATTGAAGAGCAATTGCCTGACCTGCTTCGCGAACACCGTGGCTTGGTGGCTCACCCTGGTATGCCCATGGCCTGCCCGCGCGGCATTAGCGAAAAGACCCTGCTGCTAGTAGGTCCAGAGGGTGGGTTCATTCCATGGGAAGTTGAAAAGCTGCTAGAGGCAGGCTGCGAGGGTATGCATTTAGGCCCCCGCATCCTGCGTGTGGAAACAGCCGTGACAGCATTACTCGCTCGGCTGTTTTAAACGTGTTTAACTAATCCGCTAGGATTGGTCGTCTTCTGGGTCATGCTTAACCACGGTCGCATCTTCGCCACATGCGGGCTCTTGCTGGAACGTGTTGCGCACATCCAGAAGGCCTAAATGACTGATGGTGCGGCGACCTAACAATAGTGGATAAAGCATTTCTTCGCGATCCCGAAGGCTGAATTGCTCTTCGTAAACCGTATCACCCATACAAACGTTCATCAGAACCACGGGGCGCTCATCGCTGCCGCCTGCGCCGCGTACCGACAGCTCGCGGTAAAGCGGCCGCTCAAGGCGATCGCTAAACTCTTCTCCGCTTTCCTGATCCTCAAGCTTCAAGCGAAAGCGCACCCAATCTTCGCCGTCTTTCTCGAACATCTCGATATCACGCGCATCGAGCGACGAAGTGAGAGCGCCGCTATCCAGCTTGGCTTTCACCATGATGCCCCACGGCTCTATGGTGGCGTTTTCAACCCAGCCAAACACTTGTTCATCACTGGCGACAGCACTGGCCGTTAAAGCACTTACCAGTAAACCACCTGCCAGCATTTTTTCCACAAACCTCATAGCATCGTCCTTGGTGAAATAAGAGATTAATCGTTTTTTAGCGCACCTGACGCAGTCGTTCAAGCAGCGACTGGGTAGCAAAAGCATCCGGCGTCAGCCCCTGCTGACGCTGGAAGGCGCGCAATCCTTCACGGGTATTGGGACCCATGACGCCATCGGCCCCGCCGACTCCGTAACCCGCTTCATTCAAGCGCTGCTGGAGCTCTTTGACCTCATCGCGAGTCAAGGCTGCCTCCCCTCTTGGCCACGCCTGCTGGATACCATCCCGCCCTGCAATTTTATCGGCAAGCGTAGCTACCGCCAGGGCATAGCTGGTGGCATTGTTGTAGCGTAATATTGCACGGAAATTAGGCCCTGTGAGAAACGCAGGCCCTTGTGCGCCAGCGGGAATGACAATTGCTGCGCTCTCAAAAGCAGGCAGCTCGCCCTCCAGAGCACGAACGCCCTGCTGGCTCCATTCAGCGCTGCTGAGCCGTTCGGTTTGTGAATAATCAAACGACGTTGGCAGCACGACCTCAACTCCCCACGGCTGGCCGGTTTGCCAACCCGCCCGAGCCAGGTAATTAGCCGTCGAGGCCATAACGTCTGGAATGCTGCCCCAGATATCGCGGTGCCCATCGCCATCGCCATCAACGGCATAGGCCTCGAAACTGCTGGGAATAAATTGAGTATGCCCCATGGCGCCTGCCCAGGAGCCTTTCATGCGCTCGGCAGAAATATCACCCTGATCAATAATGCGCAGGGCAGCCAGTAGCTCACCGCGGGCAAAATCTCGTCGGCGCCCATCGTAGGCCAGGGTAGCCAGCGCTTCAATGGTTGAAAAATCGCCAAAGTTACTACCGTAATTACTTTCGATGCCCCAAATGGCGACGATAATTTCTGCGGGGACGCCAAAGCGCTGTTGCATTTGCAAGGCCGTTTGGCGGTTCTCTTCAAACCGCTCACGCCCGGTATTGACGCGCGTATCGGAGGTGGCTGAATCCAGATACTCCCAGATGGGGCGCACAAATTCCGGCTGATAACGATCCAGTTCAATGACGCGATCACGATAACGTACACCATCCAGTGCCCTTACCAATGTTGCTTCGCTAATGCCTTGTGTGGCCGCAAAGCGGCGGAACTCAGTTAGCCATTGCTCAAAATTGGCGTAGCGCAGCTCTTGGGCGCCGCGTGCATCCACTTCCGTCATTAGCTGGGGATTGGCTTGCAGGCTACCGCTCAGCAGCATGAATAACAGTCCTGCGGAAAGCGTTAGCGACGTATGGCGAACCACACGGCGAAGCGGTAAATCGGTCTTCAGCGACATAGCATCTATCCTTGGGCAGTCCTTGGCATGCCTGATAATGGCCTAGAAAATAGGCAGATACTAGCCTTTCTCCATAATTCACGCAGGCCCTTATTGCCATGCTTTACTCGTCGGCTTCTTCCAGTTCGGTACGTTCGATGAGCCAGCGCTGCCACTCCTCGGGCATTACGCAAGGCTTGGCAAATCGGGCCGGCGCGCTACACCATGGCTGATGGCGCTCGACCCCATAGGGAAGCGAATTCAGACTGGGTAGCCAGTGAGCCACGTAAAGCCCTTTGGGATCATAATAACTGGCTTGTTTGAGCACGTTAAAATAACGGTTCTGGCGTGGGTCGCGCCCGATGCCCGCAATATAGCGCCAGTTGCTCCAGTTGTTGGCAACGTCATAATCAATCAGACAGTGTTCAAACCACCAGGCGCCCAGGCGCCAATCAACCTTTAAATCCTTAACCAGGAAGCTTGCTACGTTTTGACGCGCGCGGTTGGAAATCCACCCCGTCTGGCACAGCTCCAGCATGGATGCATCGATAAAAGGCATGCCCGTAGCCGCCTTACGCCAGGCATTAAATGCCTGACTGGGTGCTGGTAAGGTCTGCTCGCCAAAAAGCCTGGCCCCTTCCAACTGGGCTACCAGGTGAAAGTACTCGCGCCATAAAAGCTCAAATGAGATCCAATTGCTCGATTCGTCGCTACCATGTAGCGTCTCCCAGCGGTTAACCGCATCATTTGCCTGGCGCGCCGATAAGCAGCCACGGGCCAGCCAGGGAGAAAAACGCGTCGAAAAGTCGGCGCCCAATAAACCGTTACGAGTCTTTTTATATTTGGCCGGGCCATTCTGGCGCCAGATATACTGGTGCAGACGCTCATTAGCAGCATTCTCGCCGCCAACATATACAAAGCCCTGGCGCTCATCGGGCTGCCAGTTGGCCGAATACTCACAGACTGATTTTAACGGTGGAAAACCGCGGGAAGCATCTGGCCAACCAGGTAACGTTACGGGCGCGGCAAGCGCTTTTGGGATAGTGCAGTACTTTTCCACGCAGCGCCGAAAGGCAGAAAAACTTTCCGGCAGTTCATCAAGCTTAAATGGAAGCGCGGCGCTATCGAACAGACGCCCACTTTCAACGCTATAAAGGCTTGATGTGTTGGGCAGCGTTTTGGCTACCTCTTGAATATGTTGGGCCTCTTCAAATCCTGCGTGCTGAGCCACCCGGACTTCCCGAGCCTGAAGCGAAGAGGCCATTTGTACGACAACCTCAGCAGGGTTACCAATACGTACTAGCAGATCACTTCCCCGCCGTAAAAGCTCGCCGCGTAACTCCATTAAGCTTTGCCATAAAAACCGCAATCGGGCAGGGCCTATCCGGGTTGTAGCCTCCCCTCGTACCGCAGGCTCCAACCACTTTTCATTGAGTACATATAGACATAGAAGCTGATCAGGTTTTGAGGTGAATTCGAGCAGGGGGTTATCTGCGACACGCAAATCGTCTTGCAGCCAGACAATATCGATCGTGCTGTTCATGCTCTTGCCTCCTCGGCATGCGTTACTGCCGGTTTCATAGCCGCAGCGCTTACTGCAATAGCGCACAGATCCCAGCAGCACGCTTATCTTCTACTGAAGTTAAGCGTGGGTATTACTTTAAACGCATAGCTAATGCGTTAAATATTACGGGTAGCGCCTGTACGTATGAGGGTGTAAATGTGCTTGACGAACCAAAAACGTAGACATCATAACTTATACAGTACAATTATTGTACATAATCATATTTTTTAAATTCAACGCCATCCAACCGAAATATTGCATAAAAAAAGCCACCTGAGCGGTGGCTTATTAGGGTTCATCAAATCACTTGCGATGGGAGCCGTTAGTCTGGATCAGTTGCGCGTGGCTGGCGCTTGGCATTTTCGTAAGTTTCCAAACCGCTTTTCAGTTCATGGGTCAGCGGGTCATAGTTAGGTCGCAGCTCATCTTTAACCGTACCGCTCCAGAGCCGTGAGCCAACGAAATAGCCTGCCCGACCAATGACATGCGCTGCTACCGGTGCAGTCATCAAGATAAAGACAATCACTGCGAACGAGCGGGCCACTACGCCAACCTCTGAAAAATGCATGGCCGCCGCCAACATAATTAAAATAACGCCTAATGCCGCCGCCTTTGTGGTGGCATGCATGCGCGTTAAAAGGTCCGGTAAACGTAATAAGCCAACCGCTGCCAATAGCATAAACAAAGATCCCGTCAGCAGAAGTGCGCCTTTAATTGCTTCAATCATCGCGTGGCCCTCCGCGTTCCAAAAAGCGTGCAAAACCGATGGCGGCTAGAAAACCCATTAGAGCGATCACAATGGCGGCATCCAGGAAACTGGCAACGCCTGACTGAATTGCATAAACGCCCACCAGCCCGACTACCGTGGTAGAAAACAGCTCAAGCGCTACCACACGGTCAGGCAGGCTTGGGCCGCGCACTACGCGCACAAAGGTCAATATAAGCGCCAGCCCCATAATGACCTGACTGATTAACAAAACCGTATCCATTAGCGAAATAACTCCAGGGCCCGATGCTCCATTTCTTTCAAGTTACGCCGCAGCTCTTCTTCATCGTCCAGGAACATGGCATGTATATAGAGCACCTTGCGATCATCGGAGACATCCAGACTCAGCGTACCAGGGGTTAATGAAATCAAGTTGGCGACCATGGTGATTTCCATTTCCGTGCGTGCCGAAAGCGGCATAGCGATAACGCCAGGCTGCATGTGCCAAGGCGGCGTTATGATATCAAACGCGACGCGCAGGTTAGCCTGCACAAGCTCTTTCAGAAAAAATCCCAGAAAGCGGATAATCAGCGGTATTCGCGCCGGATATCCCTTGAGCGCACTTACCTGCGGCTCGATAAGCACCAGGGCGATATAGCCAAACACCATGCCTACCAGCAAATTCAAGCCGGTAAAATCCCCGCTCAGCAGCACCCACGCCAATCCCAGCAACAGGTTCCAGATAGCACCAGTCATGGAGTACCCTCCCCGCCAATTGTGTCCATTTCAGGCTGGAGTTCGTCTGCATTGAGCAGCGCCTCCTGAGCAGTGGCTGCTACGCCCAGCACCGCCTCAATGTAGCCGTCCGGCTCAAACAGCTGATCACCGATGGTGTTCATCACCAGCATGATCGGCTCGGCAAATATACCAATTAAAAGTGAAAACAGCGCCAGGACAACCACCGGTAGATACATCATCCACAGGCTTGGCTTGATCAATCGGCCATCATCGCCGCTTGGCGCGGCGGATACCGGCACCAGATTCTCCTCCGGCAGGCCTTTCCAGAATACTTCATTCCAAATTTTCACCATGGAATAAAGCGTCATCAGACCTACCGCCAATGCAATGCCGGTTACCACATACGCTTCGGCCTCAATGCCTGCACGTACGATCACGAACTTGGCAAAAAAACCCGAAAGTGGTGGCACCCCGGCAAGTGAAAAGGCTGAGATAAAGAAGGCGACTGCAAGCCAGGGGCGCTCTTTGTAAAGCCCGCCCATTTTCTTCAACTGATAGGTGCCCTGCAGGCGGTGGGTGATCCCGCTGATCAAGAACAGGTTCGTCTTGACCACTATGTTGTGCATGATGGCAAACACGCCACCGGCAATGGCCAAAGGTGTATAAAGCGCGAGCCCCAGAATCATGTAGCCAATCTGGCTGACGATATGAAACGAGAGAATACGCCGGAACTCGTACTGTGCCGCGGCCCCCAGCACGCCGGTTACCATGGTCAGCACTGCCCCCCAGAGCATGATGCCCTGCAGGTAACCCATGGACTGATCGAAAATCAGAGTGAATATACGAAACAGTGCATAAACCCCCACCTTGGTAAGAAGACCGGCAAACAGTGCGGAAACGGCTACGGGCGGCGTGTGGTAGGAAGCCGGCAGCCAGAAAAACAGCGGAAACGCCGCCGCCTTGATACCAAAGGCCACCATGAACATGACGGCCAGTACTTCAACCATGCCCGCGTGCTCGACCATATCGATTCGTAAAGCGATATCCGCCATGTTCAGCGTACCCACCGTGCCGTAAAGCAAGCCTACCGCAGAGAGGAAAATCACCGAGGCCAGCAGGTTCAATGTGACGTACTTGATCGCCCCTTCCATCTGTGCCCGCTCACCGCCCAGAATCAGCAGCGCGAAGGAAGCTACCAGCATGACCTCGAACCATACATAAAGGTTGAAGAGGTCACCGGTCAGAAAGGCGCCTGCCACCCCGGCGAGCAACAGGTGCATCAGCGGGTAATAGCCAAACTTTTCATGCCCGTGGCCGGTGGTGGCCAGCGAGTAGATACCCATGGCCAGACCTATGATTCCGGTCATCAGAATCATGACGGCGCTCAGTACATCGGCGATCAGCGTGATCCCGAACGGCGCAGGCCAGCTCCCCATCTGCATGGTGATGTAGCCTTCAGACAGCGTGGCTCCAAATAACCAAACACTGGCGACCAAAAGGGCAAGATTACCGGCAACGGCAAGGAACCGCTGCATCGGACGCGAGCGCCAGAACAGCAGAGAAACAGCCCCCGAAAGCAGGGGCAAAAGAATGGGAAGAGCAACTTCAGGCCTCACGTATCGGTATCCTTCATCTTGTCCAGATCATCGGCCTTGACCACTTCATAGGCACGGCGAATCAATACGACGGCAAACGCCAGCACCCCAAATGCAATCACGATGGCGGTCAGCACAACCGCCTGGGGCAGCGGATCGGCCACCTCGCCAACAGGCTGCAGCATGCCTTCCGGAATCAACGGAGGCGCGCCCCGCGTCATACCTGCCGTGGTAAAAATCAGCAGGTTGGCGGCATTGGAAAGCAGCAGAAGCCCAATCACCAGCTTTACGATCGAACGTCGCAGCATCATAAAGATGGCGGTTGCATACATCACACCAATCGCCAGGGCCATTAACGGTTCCATGCGCATCCTCCTGTCAACTTATGGCTCATCCTTGTCCACCTCCATCAGTGCCATGACCATGCCGATCACCGATCCCAATACCGAAAGATAAACACCGATATCGAAAATCAGCGGCGTCGAAGCCTTGAAATCAATGACGGGAATTGTCCACCACTGGGCCGTCAAGAACGGTTGACCCATGAACCAGGCAGGAACCACTGAAACGATGCCCAGCAATAAACCCACGCCAATCAGATCGCGCGGGTCAACCATGCGCAGCACTTCCTTGGTAGCACTAACCCCAAAAGCCAGCAGGTACAGCGTGAACGCCCCCGCCGCTACAAGCCCGGCGATAAACCCACCGCCAGGCTCATCGTGTCCCCGGAACAACAAAAATACCGAGAACATCAGCTGCAGGGGCATTAAAAACCGCGCCGCCGTATTAAGAATGATCGTCCCTGACTTAACCATCGTACGGCTCCTTGATATCTGACTTGCTGCCTTCGACGGCTGCTTTAGGGCTTTCTGGCTCGTGGCGCAGCTTAAGCATGGCGATCACCCCGATAGCAGCCAGGGCCAGTACAAACATTTCGCCCAAGGTATCCAAGGCGCGGTAATCGACCAGAATCACGTTGACGATATTGCGGCCATAAGCGAGCGGCGCGCTATTTTCGACCATGTAGGTAGAAATGGACTCAAACTGATCAATGCTCCAGGCGGTCATGATCAACAAGAAAATCAAAATACCCATTATTGCGGCCACCGAACCGTCACGAATGCGCTCAAGCGGAGTGGAAAGGTGAGAAAAGCGCGGCAGTCTAAACAACACCAAGACCAGCAAAATAACCGTGAGCGTTTCAACCAGAAGCTGCGTAATACCCAGGTCAGGCGCGCTGAAAAGAATAAAGATGAGGGCAATCGAGAACCCCATAATACCCACGGACACCACAGCACCCAGGCGCGAGCGGGTAACCGTGGCAAACAGAGCTCCCATCACCATGGTGCCTACTACAATGACTTCGTGGAACCGCACATCAAGATCAAAAGCCAGCAACGGAGAGTGGCGCAGCAGAATGGAGTTACCAATCAAGATAATCAGAACCACCAGCATGACCAGAATGTAGTTACGCATATAGCCGTTTTGCAGCACACGGGTTTGCCATTCAGAAAACGTCACTATGCCGTTTAGCAACCCCTCATATCCGGCTTCCGGCCCATGGCGCATGATGGGCGCCAATAGCGTAAGTTTTGCGCGTACGCGGTCCCAGTACTTGAAGAGCAAAAAGCCCAAGCCAAGGCTGACTACCGACATGATCAAGGCAGCGTTGACGCCGTACCAAAGTGAAAGCGTCACCTCACGCGGCTGCCCTTCCACCGCGCTCGCCGCAGAGGTTAACAGCGCATCAACTCCCAGGGCCGCGGGCATCAGGCCAAACAACAGCGACCCTACACTAAGGATTGCCGGGCCTACTAACATGCCAAACGGTGCTTCATGAGGCGCTTTGGGAGTTTGGTGACGCGGCCCATAAAAAGGACGCAGGGCAATAATCGCTGCAACGGCGATGGTCAAGACCGCGCCGATAAATGCAAAGATAATCAGTAGGCCCTGAAAATTTCCGGCGCCAAGCACGCTCTCAAACTTGAACTCTTTACCAATAAAGCCAAGTAAAGGCGGCACACCGGCAAGCGACAATGCCGCCACCAGGGCAATGGTCGCCGTCACCGGCATCAAAGACCTCAATCCACCCATGGCGGTAACATCTTTGGTGCCGGTTTCATGGTCGAGAATACCCGCCACCATAAACAACGCACCTTTATACATGGAATGCGCCAGCAGAAAGGTGACAAAGGCCGTCATGGCATACTCGGTGCCAATACCCAGCAGCATGGTCAGCGTCCCCAGGGCCATGATGGTTGAGTAAGCCAACAGTTTTTTAATATTGGTATGGTGAATGGCCAAGAATGCGCCAACCAGCAGTGTGGTAGCCCCCACAACAGAAAGCACCCCA
Organism: Halomonas sp.; assembly: GCF_017983445.1. Lineage (GTDB taxonomy): Bacteria > Pseudomonadota > Gammaproteobacteria > Pseudomonadales > Halomonadaceae > Vreelandella. The sequence goes on along the minus strand of NZ_JAGOBJ010000011.1, from coordinate 145,918 downwards.
ACCCATAGCGCCGTTCCGCCAAGCTCGGGTTGAAGCCTTGCCATCAGGTAAATACCGGCTTTTACCATGGTAGCGGAGTGCAGATAGGCCGATACTGGTGTCGGCGCTGCCATCGCGTTAGGCAGCCAGAAATGAAACGGAAACTGGGCGGATTTGGTAAAGGCACCCAACAGCAGGCAAATGAGCATCGGCGTATAAAGGGCATGCTCGCGTAAATCGGCTTCCATCCCGCGGATATCGGTCAATGACCATTCACCGCTGGAGACGCCCAGCAATACGAGCCCGGCCATTAGGGCAAGCCCGCCTGCAAACGTGACAAAAAGCCCTTGGCGCGCTGATTTTCGTGCCTGCATATCGGTGTGGTTAAAACCGATCAACAGATAGGACGTAACACTGGTCAGCTCCCAAAAAATAAACAGGGTAACCAGTCCATCGGCCAATACCAGCCCCAGCATGGAAACCATAAAAGCCAATAGCGCTATATGGAATCGCGCAATATCCTGGTGGCCTTTTAAATAGCTTCCTGCATAAATCAGTACAAACGTGCCAATAACAGAGATTAATAGGCCGAAGAGTAGTGACAACCCATCCAGCATAAAGGTGAGACTGATACCTAGTGAAGGCACCCACTGCCACTCCATCAGCATCGGGCCGTCGTTGATTACCGTGGGCGCCTGAGCGAATAACCACGTGGCGATCAAAGCAGGAAAAATGGCTAATACCAGACTCGTACGGTCTGCAAACCAGCGCTGCATTAACGGTGCCAGCGCGGCCAATACAAACCCCATTAAAACGGCGAATTGCATCTAGCGATATCTCCTGAGCATTAGCTCCGCACGTGGCGGGTACTATGGGCGTACGGGTCCTCTCACGGCGAGCATATGACGTTATCCCTGTCTTCTACTCGTAACCACTTCGGACGCACTTAAAACGTGAAGGCCTCTGGCCTTTTTACTTGCCAGAAGCATTTTCTTGATCGCGTTAAACGTCAAATACAGATGGTCACAAAGTCGTAGACTCTATAACAGACGGCAATGAGTTGCTACACAGCCTTTAAACAAAATCAAATAGATAGCGTGCTTATAGTTATATTTTCCCGCCCTCTTCAAGCCCTTATTGAGTCATTGGAAGCCAGCCTGAAAGCTCGTTATTAATTACGCTTAGCAAAGCATCAATATGATCATCCCGATCGTTTAAACAAGGAATATAGCTAAACGTTTCTCCACCGGCCGCGATAAAGCTGTCGCGGATTTCTTCCTGAATTTCTTCAAGCGTTTCGACGCAATCAGCAGAAAATGCAGGTGATAAAATGGCGATATGTTTATGGCCCTGCTTAGCCAGCGTAGCGACATGTTCGACGGTCGGTGGTCCTACCCACTTTTCCACTCCAAACTGCGACTGAAACGCGGTATCCACTTCCTCTTTGCTGAAACCTAGCGCTTCGCGCAATAGCCGTGTGGTTTTCTGGCAGTGGCAGTGGTAAGGGTCACCTTCCATTAAATAACGCTCGGGAACCCCGTGATAACTCGCCACCAGCTTGGTAGGCCGCGTTTCCAGCTGGGCATACATATCGATGACGGAGTTGGCCAGAGCCTGTATATAGATAGGGCGATCAAAATAGGCAGGCACCGTACGAATCGCCGGCTGCCATTTCATCTTCATCAAGGTGCGAAACGCCTGATCATTGGCGGTAGCTGTGGTCGGCGAGCCATACTGGGGGTAGAGCGGAAAGAAAACGATACGCTCGCAACCCTTTTCTTTCATGCGGTTCAGCACGCTTTCAGTGGAAGGATTGCCGTAGCGCATACAGAAATCGACTTCGACACTGTCGCCATAGAGCATTTTTAAGCGTTCAGTCAGCTTTACCGTTTGAGCTCGGGTAATGGTGAGCAATGGGCTTTCGTTTTGCTCATTGTTCCAAATGCTTTTATACGCTTTACCCGAAGAAAAGGGGCGCTTGGTTAAAATGATCAGTTGCAGCAGCGGCTGCCATTTCCAATCAGGATAATCCACAACACGCTTGTCCGAGAGAAACTCACTCAGATAACGTCGTATTGACCAATAGTCAGTGGCATCAGGCGTTCCCAGATTAGCCACCACTACGCCCACTTGTGCGCGAGGTACGCCAGGATGATTGCCTGAGGCATGCGCCAAGCGCCCTTCGCCCGGCTGGTCGATTACAACGCTCTCGGTCATTACGCTTACTCCCGGAAAATACGGTTGAATAGCCAAAATCTTACCATTTTTCGGCAAAGTTGCGGCATAAAGTTATACTATCAGCGCCATGCGTATAACCACAGGTCAATTCATGTCCAAACCTTTACTGTTGGTGCTGGGCGACCAACTATCGCTTTCGCTCGTCACGCTGCGTGACGCTCCGCCCAACGCGGTGGTGGCACTATGTGAGGTCGCCGAGGAAGCGCGCTATGTCCCACACCATATACACAAAATCGGACTCTTTTTGGCTTCCATGCGGCATTTTGCCCAGTGCCTGCGAAACCAAGGCTTTACCGTGCACTACACCCGCCTGGACGACGCCGATAATACTCACTCACTAATCGATGAAGCCGAACGCATTGCCCATCAATATGGCTGTGGTTATATTCGCGTGGCACGCCCAGGGGAGTGGCGGCTGTGGCATTTAATGCACAAGCGCCAATCGGCAACGTTGACCTGGCAACTGCTTGAAGATGACCGCTTCTATACTACTCCACATGACTTCTCTCAGTGGGCAGCACAACGAAAACAGCTTCGCCTGGAGTACTTTTACCGCGAAATGCGTAAACGTACAGGCCTGCTTATGGAAGGGGATGCTCCTGCCGGGGGAACGTGGAATTTTGATCATGACAATCGTGAGCCGATTGATCCCAGCTTGGATTTCCCCGTCCTGCCCATCCATCGCCAAGACTCAATCACTCAGGAAGCTTTAAACGACGCCCAACACCATTTTAGCCATCATATGGGCACCATTGATAACTTCAATCTACCGGTTACCCGCCGTCAGGCGCTGGTTGATCTTAATCATTTTATGGATAATGCCCTAGCTGATTTTGGCCGTTATCAGGATGCGATCAGCGATAGCGCCCCCCTGCTCTACCATTCACGCCTTTCCGCTGCCCTTAATATCGGCCTGCTTTCACCTCAGGAAGTATGCGAAGCTGCCGAGCAGCGCTACTTTTCAGGCGACGTACCGATTAATGCGGCGGAAGGCTTTATTCGGCAGATTTTAGGCTGGCGTGAATATGTACGTGGACTCTACTGGACACAGATGCCCACTTATAAAACACAAAACACGCTAAATGCCCGCCGCAATCTTCCAACGTTTTACTGGGATGCCAATACCGATATGCGCTGCCTGCAGCGCGCTATTCAGATGACGATTGATAACAGCTACGCTCATCATATTCAGCGTCTAATGGTTACCGGCAACTTTGCCCTGTTATGCGGCATCAAACCTGAAGCGCTGTGTGATTGGTATTTGGCGGTATATGCAGATGCCTGTGAATGGGTGGAGTTGCCCAATACACTGGGTATGGTGCTACACGCCGATGGCGGTCTGATGGGTTCAAAGCCCTACTGCGCCTCGGGGAAATATATCGACAAAATGTCAGATCATTGCCAACACTGTCGCTACTCACCTAAAAAAGTTACCGGGCCCGACGCCTGTCCGTTTAACAGCCTCTACTGGCACTTCCTGGAAAACAACGCCGAACGCCTTAATCGTAACCCGCGCATGAAGCTTATCTATGGCTCTTTATCACGTATGAAAGATGAAAAGCGTGAGGCTATCCGACACCAGGCAGAGCACTTTCTTTCTCGGCTGGAAACAAGCACGGGCTATGGACAGCAAGTCCATACGCAGGGTTATTCAAGGAGTTCGCAATGAGCAACTACTACGCTTTGAGCGCCACCTCTCCCGTGACGCTATATCACGATGGCCATTGCCCTTTCTGCCAAGTAGAGATCAATTGGTTGAAGAAACATCCATACCGTGAGCACGTAAGGCTAATAGATATACAGAGTAGCGATTTCGATGCCAAAGAAACTGGCCGAACGTTCGATGAACTGATGGGGCAATTGCATCTAAAGGATCGAAACGGGCAGTGGTACGTAGGCATGGATGCCAGCCGGGCCCTGTATGCAACGCTAGGCTACCGGCGGCTGGTAAAGCTTTCTTGCTTACCGGGCCTGCGAGGCGTAATGGATGCAGGCTACCGTTTCTTTGCCCGTCGCCGAATAAGGCTTGGGCGGTGGTGGGAAAAACGTTATAGCAAACGCTGCAATTAATGTTTTAACTAATATTACAACTAATGTTTCAACAACCGTTAATGAATGCTAATTCAACAGAGAGTCTCTGCGGCTTAGCGGTTTTTTAAAAAACCAGCGGCATACGTGACGTCAAAGGCTCACTATAGTGCGCATCCCGGCCGATCATTTCGTCTTGCGGCACATGCTGAACCAGATACGCTCGATGAATGCCTGCGCGTTTCAGTTCCAGATATACATCGTCTAACGAGCGAAACAGCATTGGCTTACCACGTTGGGTGAGCATATGCCGTTCACCTTCTACATCTTCGAGCTCAAGTTGATAAAAACGACTACCTGAATGCGTAATGACGCGGATTTCAAAGTTATCGTGGCTTTCAACGAAATGTTTAAGTGCGATCAGTTCCATGGTTCCCTCCTATTATTGGATACAACAATAGGGCACAGCATGACTGTGCCCTATTACATTCCTGTTACCTTTACCTTGGCACTTCTTGGCTAAGACGGCAACTTTTCAGGAGAGTTTCAGACTATTAGTTTAATTAAGTACTTGTGTTACTGGTACTCTGAGGGATCAATCGCCTTGCCTAGCGAATTGCGGTCAATCCAGTTGCCCGCTTTGGTTTCTTTATAACGGAATACCACTTTATCACCTACCGCTACCGGCAAATCGGCATCTTCTGTCTGGTAACTATACTTTTGTCCCTCTACCACCAGATAATAGCGATAAAGATCAGGCATCCCCAGCCACTCTTTAAAGGGTCCCTCTTTCTCCAGCTCCTGAAGCTCGCCACGTCCTTCAAGTTTAGGAAGACGCTGACGATTACCACGCCGAAAACCACCTGCCATGTGTTACTCCCGTTCTGTGTGTTGCCGTGTTCTGTGTTTAATAAGGGCAGACTGCCGTCCTGTCCTACACTAATCGCCGAAAGCCTCACCATAGCTATCGGGGGCCAAGTCTTCAAAGCGGGTATATTTGCCGATAAACGCCATATGTACCGCGCCGATAGGGCCGTTACGTTGTTTACCGATGATCAGCTCAGCAATACCTTGGTTATCCGGGTTATCCGGGTTATAGACTTCATCACGATAGACGAAGGCGATAACGTCCGCATCCTGCTCGATGGCGCCTGATTCCCGTAGATCCGACATTACCGGGCGCTTGTTAGGGCGCTGCTCCAATGAGCGGTTAAGCTGAGAAAGCGCCACTACCGGACAGTTGAACTCTTTCGCCAACCCCTTGAGCGAGCGCGAAATTTCCGAGATCTCACCGGTACGGTTTTCAGAGAAACCCGGTATCTGCATCAGCTGAAGGTAATCGATCATGACCAACGCCATATTGCCATGCTCGCGTACGACACGTCGCAGCCGCGAGCGCATTTCGTTGGGTGAGAGCGCAGCCGTATCATCAATAAACAGCTGTTTATCTTTAAGCAGATTGACCGCCGAGGTCAGGCGTGGCCAATCCTCGTCCTCCAGCTGGCCGGAACGTACTCGAGTCTGGTTAATACGCCCAAGCGAGGACAGCATCCTAAGCATCAGAGATTCCGCGGGCATCTCCATGGAAAACACCATGACCGGCTTGTCGCTGGCAATCACGGCGTGCTCTACCAGATTCATTGCGAACGTGGTTTTACCCATTGACGGGCGCCCAGCAATAATCACCAAGTCTGACGGCTGTAACCCCGAGGTCATTTCATCCAGATCGCGAAAGCCGGTCGAAAGCCCGGTCATTTCGCCTTTAAGATTGAACAGCTCATCGATACGGTCAACCGCTTTGGTCAAAAGCTCACTCATGCCGATAGGCCCGCCCGTTTTAGGGCGCTCCTCGGCAATCTGAAAAACTAACCGTTCCGCTTCGTTGAGCAGCTCATCGGCAGGCCGCCCTTGAGGCGAAAAAGCACTTTCGGCGATCTGGTTAGCCGCACGAATCAACTTTCTAAGCGTTGCCCGCTCGCGCACGATATCGGCATAGGCGCGAATGTTACTGGCCGAAGGCGTATTGCGGGCAAGCTCTGCCAGAAACGCCAGGCCGCCGACGGTATCCAGATGATCACGCGCTTCCAACGCTTCAGACAGCGTAATGACATCAAGCGGCTGTCCAGATTCAGCCAGATGAATCATCACGTTAAACACCAAGCGATGCTCGTAGCGATAGAAATCATCGGTTACCAAGCGCTCAGAGACATTGTCCCAGGCCTGGTTATCCAGCATTAGCCCGCCCAACACCGACTGCTCCGCTTCCAACGAATGCGGCGGCAGCTTTAGCGCTGCCGTTTCCTGATCAGCAGAAGGCTGGTCCATCGCGAGCTCCTTTCAACAGTGCAGCATAGCCAATAAAGGCCACTATTTTAATCGGGCAAACCGTTAACAACCACCGTCAGGTCGTTGCATCAAGCGTTATTGCTAAGCAGCCACCGTAACCTGGAATCACCTGGCTGCTTAGCAATAACATGCGCATAAATGACCGGTACATAAATAACTCGCACATAAATAACAAAGGGCGCGGGAAATCCCGCGCCCTTTGTGGCGTTAATAGCAGTAGCAGGTATTACTCTGCGACAACTACCACGCGAACAACGGCGTCCACTTCTGCATGCAGGTGGAGGGCGATGTCGTATTCACCAGTCTGGCGAATCGGGCCTTGCGGCATACGTACTTCGCTCTTGGCAACATCGATGCCAGCAGAGGAAATAGCGTCGGCCAGGTCACGCGGACCGATAGAACCAAACAGCTTGCCTTCGTCGCCAGCTTTAGACACCAGAGAAAGCTCGATGTCGTTTAGCTGTTCAGCGCGCGCCTGGGCTTCTGCCTTACGCTCAGCGGCTTGAGCTTCAAGCTCAGCACGCTGTGCTTCAAACGCTTCAACGTTTTCCTTGGTGGCCGGTACGGCTAAACCGTAAGGCACCAAGTAGTTACGACCATAACCAGGCTTAACAGTGACCTTGTCACCCAGGCCGCCCAGCTTACCAATGTTGTCGAGCAGAATGACTTCCATCTCGTAAACCTCTTGTCAGTTGCCGCGGGCAAGGCGTGCGCGAATGTTCGCGAATGTATCAATCAGCCCCAACAGCAGCACAATGAGAATCGTGGGCCAGGTCGTGATCAGCAGCACATAAAATGCCACCAGCCACAGCCCGTTCATCCCCTTTAATCCAATATAACCATGCACTAACGCGATGCCAGCAACCAATAGCGGGATCCAGCCAAGCACCGCCACCGCATGCGCCCCAAGCATCATGCCAACTACACCGAGCGCCGCCAGGACGGCAAGCTCTTTGGGTGTGAGTCTAAAGGCATGAAACTCTTCACGAAAGCCGTGCGGGTTATATAACCCCGCCTGCCAGCTTCGTGCCAGGGCCAGACATGCGATAGCTACGACCAAAACCACAAGACCCGTAACACCACCTACCACAATGGAGGCAAGCATTTGAGTATCGTACCCTTGGCTCGCTAATTCCGTGAGCATACGATCAACGTCCGAGGAACCTTGTCGCAGTTGCTCAAGCATTAGCTCCATACCGCCAGGCGGGCTAAAGATGCCGAACTGTACCATTGCTGCCGCCACTAACGTGCCTGCAAGCAATGCCTCACTCCAACGCATCCTTTCACGCAGAATCGTCGCCATCAGCGTTACCAGCAATACGCTGGTAAGCGGAATAACGTCGCCCTGCGCCCACCAAAAACCTGCCGGTAGCGCAGCGGCAATGATGACCGGCAGTGCAGGCGCGAAGCCTTTACGCAGGGTCACCAATGCCGCAATGGCTGCACCTAACCAGAACAACCAAGGCACCAGCGTTGCCAGCGCTGCCCCGCCTGCGGCGTAAGGCAGCCCTCGCATTAGCCATCTTGCCAGTGCCAGCATCACGTTAAACGCTTACTGGTGGCTATCGGAGTAGGGCAGCAGCGCCAGGTAGCGCGAACGCTTGATAGCAGTCGCCAGCTGACGCTGGTAGCGTGCTTTAGTGCCGGTGATACGGCTCGGAACAATCTTGCCAGTTTCGGTGATGTAAGCCTTCAGGGTGTCGAGATCTTTGTAATCGATCTGCTTGACGCCTTCAGCAGTGAAGCGGCAAAACTTACGGCGACGGAAAAAACGTGCCATGGATTAGCTCCTTAAAACGTGCAGTGGATAGAATCAGGCAGTTTCGATTTCTGAATCAGAGTCGGCATCAGCGCGCGGCTTGTCTTCGCGACGCGGACGCTTCTCTTCTGCCGGTTTCATCATCGGGGAAGCTTCGGTAACCGCTTCCTTGCAGCGTACAACTAGGCTGCGGATGATGGCATCGTTGAAGCGGAAGATGTTCTCGATTTCTTCGAGCGTCTCGCCAGTACATTCAACGTTCATCAGCACGTAGTGGGCTTTGTGAATCTTGTTGATCGGGTAAGCCAGGTGACGACGGCCCCAATCTTCCAAGCGATGCACGGTACCAGCGTTTTCAGTAACGATGCTGGTGTAGCGCTCGACCATGGCCGGCACCTGCTCGCTCTGATCCGGGTGGACCATAAATACGATTTCATAATGACGCATAGGATCTCCTTGCGGTTTGACAGCTTCCGGTGTGTGCACTCGCAGTAAGCGAAGAACGACGACAGGGAAGCAAGGAGTTAACTGAAATGCACCCAACTTACCGCTAAGCGGCAGCCAAGGCATTAAGCAGAACTACTGTTTGAAAACCTGTGCCCGCCTGTAGACAAACGGGCGCAGGTATTCTAGTGGGCAAGCGGTTAACTTGCAAGCTGACGTTGGCGTACCGCTTCAAACAAGCATATACCCGTCGCCACTGAGACGTTCAGGCTCGAAACCTGGCCTGCCATGGGCAGCTTGGCCAGGTTATCGCATGCTTCACGGGTTAAGCGTCGCATTCCCTTCCCTTCTGCCCCCATCACGAGCGCAGTAGGTCCAGTCATATCGATAGCATAGATGCTGGCATCGGCCTCTCCTGCCGTACCGGTAATCCATACGCCAGCGTCTTTTAGTTTGGCGAGCGTGCGCGAAAGATTGGTCACTTGATAAACCGGCACGACTTCAGCCGCGCCGCAGGCTACTTTACGCACTGTGGCGTTGAGCGGCGCCGCTTTATCTTTAGCCACAATCACGCCGTGCGCACCCGCCGCATCGGCACTGCGCAAACAGGCACCAAAGTTATGAACATCGGTCACACCATCGAGCACAAGCAGCAGCGGCGGCGTTTCGGCCTTCCAGGCACGCAGCTTTAACCACAAAGACTCTTCACCTTCAGGCGTCAGCGGCGGACAAAACGCCACCACACCCTGATGAGCAGCCCCTTGGGTTAGCTGGTCAAGTAAGTCGCGGGGCTGTTCTTTAATGCGTGCACCGCGCGCCTGCGCCTGCTCTACCACGTCAGCCAAGCGGCTGCCCGCACCCTGCTGCACCCAAAGCTCACGCGGGGTCTCGCCCCGCTCTAACAGGCTTTGCAAAGCATGCACGCCATACACCTGATCCAGCCCGTCAGGCGTGCGCACCGTAGTGCGAGCCATCGTGCGCGGGCCACGTCGAGACGACGCTGACTTCATGCTCAACCTCTCTTCGGTGATGACTGGCGCGTGCGCCGTGGGCCGCGCCGCGTAGATGGCTTATCTTTCTTAGGTGCCGCATCGCTCTTGGGTGCAGCCGTTTCATTAACATCGCCATTACGGCGCTTACGCGGCTGACGGCGCGGACGAGGTTTGTCGTCGGTCAAGCTGAAATCAATCTTGCGATCATCCATATCGACGCGGGCAACCTGCACGGTCAAGCCGTCGCCCAGTCGATACGTGGTACCCGTCCTTTCACCTTTAAGGCGATGCTTTTCGGCCTCGTAGTGGTAGTAGTCTGACGGCAGCGAGGTCACATGGACCAGGCCTTCAACATAAAACGCATCCAGACGCACAAACAGGCCAAACTGGGTAACCGATGCGATCGTTCCTTCAAAGGTTTCACCCAGCTTGTCAGACATGAACTCACACTTGAGCCAACTCTCGACATCACGCGTGGCCTCATCGGCACGACGCTCGGTCATCGAGCAGTGCTCGCCAAGCTCAAGCATTTGCTCAAACGTATAAGGACACCATTTGCTCGGTGGATCGACCGGAGCACCTTCAACGCGTATTACCGTATTGGTCTGACGCGGGCCACGGATCACCGAACGTATCGCGCGGTGAACCAGCAGGTCAGGATAACGGCGGATCGGCGAAGTAAAGTGTGCATAGGCCTGATAAGCCAGACCGAAATGACCTTCGTTCTGCGGCGAGTAAACGGCCTGATTCATGGAGCGCAGCATGACCGTCTGAATAATATCGGCGTCAGGGCGATCCTTGATCGCCTCGCGTAGCGCCTGATAATCCTGCGGCGTAGGCAGGTCTCCACCCCCCACAGAAAGCCCCAGCTCGTTCAAGAACAGGCGCAGCTTGTCCAGCCGCTCAGGCGTCGGACGCTCGTGTATCCGGTAAAGGGCAGGAAGATCGTGCTTGTCCAAAAAGCGCGCTGTGGCCACGTTAGCCGCCAGCATGCACTCTTCAATCACTTTATGCGCATCGTTACGGCTGCGCGGCACGATCTTGTCGATCTTGCGCTCTTCGTTGAAGATAATCGCCGTTTCAGTGGTATCAAAATCAATCGCACCACGCTCGTTACGCGCTTCACGCAGCAGGTGATAAAGCTCGTGAAGGTCGTTCAGCGGCTTGACCAGCGCTTTGTGTTCTTCACGCAGAGCAGCACCGTCTTCGCTTTCGTTATCCAGCATCGCCGCCACCTTGTTATAGGTGAGACGCGCGTGCGAGTTCATAACCGCTTCGTAAAAAGAGTAGCGGCTGATCGCGCCGGTCTTGGAGATATTCATCTCACATACCATTACCAGGCGATCTACGTGCGGGTTCAACGAGCAGAGGCCGTTGGACAGAAGCTCCGGCAGCATCGGCACCACCTGCCCCGGGAAATACACCGAGTTGCCTCGTATGCGGGCTTCATTGTCCAACGCCGTACCCGGGCGCACATAGTGTGAGACATCCGCAATCGCAACCAACAGCTTCCAGCTACCCGATTTCGTTTTCCACGCGCACACGGCGTCATCGAAATCCTTGGCGGACTCATCATCGATCGTCACCAGTGGGATATCCCGCAGATCAACGCGGTGCTGCTTATCTTCTTCCAGCACTTCAGCAGAGATACCGCTGGTTTGATCCAATACTTCAGGCGGAAACTCAGCCGGGATATCGTAACTGCGAATCGCAATATCGATTTCCATGCCAGGATCCATACGCTCGCCCAGCACCTCAATTACCTCACCTACAGGCTGTACGCGAGTAGCTGGCTGCTGAACAATCCTAGCCGAAATTACCTGGCCATCCTTTGCTCCAGCACTGGCGCTATGCGGAATGATGATTTCCTGGGTGATGCGCGGGTTTTCAGGAATCAGAATGCCAAACTCAGGCGTATTGCTCCGGTACACCCCGACGATAGTTTGCGTATTGCGGGCAATCACTTCGGCAATTGTCGCCTCATCGCGCCCACGCCGGTCGGTACCACTGACACGCGCCAGAACGTGGTCACCGTGGAAAACCCGGCGCATCTGGCGAGGCGGCAATAATAAATCAGGCTTTTTACCATCATCACGAATCAAGAACCCGAAGCCATCTCGGTGCCCCAGGACATTACCCTTGATCAGATCAAGCTTATCGATCAGCGCATACGCACCACGACGGTCGCGCAGCACCTGGCCGTCACGCTCCATGGCCGCCATGCGGCGTCGAACGGCCTCGAGGTGATCCTCATCCTCAATGCCCAGCATACGGCTCATGTTTTCATGGGTAATCGGCTTGCCGTAGGTTTCAAGCGCAGCTAACAAATATTCACGGCTAGGTGCCGGATTATCATATTTTTGCGCCTCGCGCTCAGCGTGCGGATCATCACTCAACGTCCAATACTTCATGCGATCGACATCCTTAATGGCGTTTGCGGGAGGCGGACAAAAAAAACAGCAGACATTAGCTGCATTTGATGGTTTTCAGCGATTGTAAGGCTGAAAAAATTAACGTTATGTTTGGTCATACCCGCAGTATAGCGCTGCATGATCCATGACCCAACCACATTGAGCAGCAATTCTACGATTTACACTATAAAATTAGCTTGCTGGTCTTGCATTTAATCGCGACCCGCGTATTATACGCGCCAATTGCCCAGATGGCGGAATTGGTAGACGCGCTAGCTTCAGGTGCTAGTGTCCGTATGGACGTGGAGGTTCAAGTCCTCTTCTGGGCACCATACTTTGTTATGTCAGCTTTTTTATAACCGACTTAACCGAGTAAGTAGTTGAGCAAGATATTTGTGTTCGCCCAGGTGGCGGAATTGGTAGACGCGCTAGCTTCAGGTGCTAGTGTCTGTATGGACGTGGAGGTTCAAGTCCTCTCCTGGGCACCATACGAACACAAATAGATGTGCTATAAGTATTAGATGATGCGCCCAGGTGGCGGAATTGGTAGACGCGCTAGCTTCAGGTGCTAGTGTCCGTATGGACGTGGAGGTTCAAGTCCTCTCCTGGGCACCACTTAATGGTTTCCGTCCGCATCATCAGTCTATAATCTTCTTCATTGTTTAACGTCCTTCTAGTCTTTAACGCCCTTCTAGCGATGCCTTTCTAGCTTTGCGCTGTATTTCCAACTCATACCTATTGATCCTACTTGTAACTTATACTTCCATACTGTTTTTTATGGCGATCTATATATCGTTAAATGCCCCGCATTAGCCCCCTATGCGTTTGGCGCATACCCCTATTCCCAGTCTACGTTTTATTTGCACTTATAAAAGGCGTTAGGTTGTTAGGTCATGAAATAAACGCATGACGATAACGATGATAATGGGAGCACGGTATGCAGACGAAAACGCTTCGACCGTTGGTTTTCTGGCCAACATTTCTGATTTTACTTGCAGCTGTTATTGCCAGCTATCTCAATCTAGAAGCTTTTTTAGCCGTAGCTAGCAGCCTTAACAATGCAGTTCTTACCAACTTTTCATGGTTATTCAGTTTAGGCAGTCTTTATCTTTTGATCATGGCCGTTATTGTCTACTTCTCGCCCATTGGTCATATACGAATTGGAGGTGCTTCAGCCAAGCCCCTCTTGTCACCTTTTCGCTGGTTCTCAATCACCCTATGCACCACATTAGCCGTAGGTGTTCTCTTCTGGACGACCGCAGAGCCGCTTTATCATTTCATGAGCCCACCAAGCTCAAGCGGTTTTGAAGCGGGCTCCAGTGATGCCATGGTCTTTGCGATGTCGACCATGTTTCTCCACTGGACATTTACGCCTTACGCTATTTATGCGGTGCCTGCGTTAATTTTTGCCTTGGCGTTTTATAACTTACGTCTGCGCTTCTCAATTTCCAGCATGCTGGAACCACTCTTTGGAGCGCGAGTGAAACGTTTTTCAGGTCTCATTGATGCCATTTCACTCTATGCACTCGTTGCAGGCATGGCGTCTTCTTTAGGAACGGGTGCACTGACATTGGCAGGCGGCGTCGGACAATATATCGGCGGTGAAACCAACCCTTTACGACTCGGCATCATCATTGCCATTATCGTCACCACGTTTGTTCTTTCTGCTGCCAGCGGGTTACAGAAAGGGATCGCTAGATTTTCATCACTTAATGCAATATTACTGCTGATTCTAGGCGTATTCGCCTTTATTGCTGGTCCCACCATTTTTAGCTTGGCACTAGGCGTTGAGTCATTCGGCGTGTTTATCGACAACTTTATGACCAAAAGCCTATTTACCGGCGCAGCCGGAGAAGATCAGTGGCCGCAATGGTGGTCTATCTTTTATTGGGCCGTCTGGTTCTCGTGGGCGCCGGTAGCCGCTCTGTTTCTAGGCAAGATCTCCAAGGGTTACACGGTTCGAGCATTTCTCCGCGTCAATTTACTCTACCCCGCCCTATTCGCCAGCCTCTGGATTTTAGTCTTTTCGGGCACAGCACTCTATTTCCAGGCGCATACTGGTACCGATCTCTATGCCGTACTAACCGAACGGGGCGTCGAAAACGTTCTCTATGAACTATTCCGTCAGCTTCCATTTTCAAGCTTTTGGATCCCCGTACTGCTGTTCATTGCTTATATCTCCTATGTCACGGCAGCCGACTCCCAGACTGATGCTATTGGCAATCTCTGCACCTGTGGCCTGACCGCCGATTCAGACCTCAACGCTGGCATTAACATGAAAGTGACCTGGGGCATCATCGTAGGCATCGTATCGTGGGTAATGGTCAGTTTCGTGGGGGTTGATGGCGTCAAGATGCTTTCTAACTTAGGCGGGCTCCCCGCACTATTCATCGTGTTGATCGCCAGCGGCTCACTATGGGCTTGGCTTAAAAATCCAGAGCAGTTGAACGGCCCCTCAAACTCCACCGGCAATAAGCGTGCTTCATGAATATCAAACAGGACTTCCCTCACTCTGTTCGCGAAATCGAAAATATCTGGATCCCTCTTAAAGACGGGACCCGACTCGCTGCCCGCATATGGTTACCAGACGATGCGGATGCGCAGCCGGTCCCCGCTATTCTGGAATACCTTCCCTACCGCAAACGTGATGGTACCGCGGTCCGCGATGAGCTGACCCACCCCTACCTTGCTGGCCATGGCTACGCCTGCGTTCGGGTTGATATGCGGGGTAACGGCGAGTCCGAAGGGCTGATGGAGGATGAATATGCTCCCCAAGAGCAAGCCGACGCGCTTGAAGTGATCGACTGGATAGCGAACCAGCGCTGGTGTGACGGCCAGCTCGGCATGATGGGAATATCGTGGGGTGGCTTCAACAGCCTGCAAGTAGCTGCATTGCGTCCTGAACCGCTCAAGGCGATCATCACTTTATGTTCCACGGATGACCGTTACGCCGATGATATCCATTATAAAGGCGGCAACATGCTGCTGGAGAATCTTGGCTGGGCAGCGACAATGTTAAGTTTTTCCGCTGCGCCGCCAGACCCTGTATTAGTGGGCGAAAAGTGGCGCGAAATGTGGAAGTCGCGGCTTAACCGTATGCCGCTATTGGCAGAGACATGGTTAACTCATCAGCATCGTAATGGCTACTGGAAGCACGGCTCTATCTGTGAAAATTATGCCGATATTGAAGCCGCCGTCTATATGGTAAGTGGCTGGGGAGATTCTTACACCAATTCTATTCCCAGAATGATGGAGCATCTTCAGTGCCCGAAGAAGGCACTGCTAGGCCCTTGGATGCATAAGTACCCGCACTTCGCCATACCTGACCCCGCCATTGGTTTCCTGCAGGAAGCGCTACGCTGGTGGGATTACTGGCTCAAAGGTGTTGAAACAGGAATCATGCAGGAGCCGGCCTGCACATTCTATCTTCAGGACGGCTTGCCGCCCGCTCCCAAATATCTGGAGCGGCCCGGCCAATGGGTACAAACGCATGGCTGGCCAGCCCCTAAAGACGAAGTCGAAGTGTTCACGCTTACCTTGGGTGATAAGGGCCTGGCACAAGAATCACACCTCAGCCAGGATCGGATCATTGCCTCGCCGCTAACCGCTGGCAGCCTGCAGGGAGAGTATATTCCCCTCTGGTTTGGGGCCGATTTCCCACCCGACCAGCGCCGTGATGATGGGCTCTCACTGACATTTGACTCCGAGCCATACTCAGAAGGACTCGATATTCTAGGCCAGCCAACCCTATCGGTAACGCTGGAAAGCTCAGAAGCGTGTGGCCAGTTGCACGCGCGCTTGTGTGACGTTGCGCCAACAGGCGAAAGTGCATTGATCACTTATGCCACGCTGAATCTTAATCTGCGTGACGACGCAGGTTTGATCACGCCTCCCGTGCCTGGCCAGCCAATGGATGTGCGGCTTATGATGGATCTTATCGGCTATCGGCTGCCAGCCGGCCACCGTCTCCGGATTGCACTCTCCAGCGCGAGTTTCCCGCTGGTATGGTCACCGCGAAAACGCGCAGATCTGGTGCTCAAGGCAGGCAAGCCGGTATTAGACCTGCCTATATCCAAGGCTGCCTATATCCCGATGCCTTTCGAGCCCCCAGAAAGCGCTAAGCCCTGCGCGGTTGAAACCAACCGCGCAGGCATTCCCAAACGCACAATAAGCGAAGATGTGGGCAGTGGAGAGGTCAGCATCACCATTGAAGATGATATGGGCGACATAACGTTTCTTGATCATGGCTTGCGCGTTGAGCAATACGCAAAAGAGATTTACACCAGCCACCCTGACGATGCCACCCGCACTCGTGCCGATATAGAGTGGGTTTATCGCGCCAGCCGCGATGACAAAGGCAGTGAGGGTCATTTTGCAGTATCCGTGTTTAGCCGTTATCACCTGCATTGTGATGAGAATACGTTCTACTTGAATGCCGAGCAGCAAGCCTATGAAGATGACACATTGGTAAGCACAAAATCCTGGCAGCGAGATATTCCTCGTACAGCGGTGTAATACGCAAGCGCCGCGGCTGTAGCATCGTTAGGCGTACAGATACCGTTTAGCGATGCTATGCTCTACAATCGCCGAATCCAGACATTTGAGACCTGATCAATGCGCGATGCCTTACCGCCGCTATCTTGCTTACGTGCTTTCGAGGCTGCCGCAAGATACTGTAGCTTTACGCAGGCAGGTAACGAGCTAAGTCTGTCCCAAAGCGCTGTTAGTCGCCAAATAAAGCGTCTTGAAGGCGACCTTGGCCGTCTTCTTTTCGAGCGTCATTACGAAGGATTGCGTCTTACGCCATCGGGCGAAAAATACTTTCGCGTGGTGCAGCGCCTGTTACGCGAACTGGGTGATGAAACGGCTCGCCTAAGGCGGCGCGGTGACAATCGCCAGTTAACGCTCGCCTCAAGCCCCACGATTGCCTCCATCTGGCTAGCCCGTCAGCTTCCCGAATTTCAGCGAGCTTATCCGGATATCGAAATTCGCATTTTGACGGTTGAAGATCCTCACCGTCTCGACTTAGCGGAGTTCGATTTAGGCATCTACTACCATGTTCAAAACGAAGTTGATCCACCTGGACTTATTGCCGATGCCGTTTTTGAACATGAAACCGTATCCGCCGTATGCAGCCCTGTTTATTTAGAACGTCATGGGGGGACGCTCGATCCAGAGCAGTTGCTCACCAGCCATACGCTAATGGTCGTGGAGGATCACTACCATGATTGGCTAACTTGGGAAATTTGGTACCGGGAGCTGGGCTTGGAGTGGCAAACGCCGGTTCATACACTTCGCGCCAATAGCTTCCAACTGCTAATGAATGCAACGCTTGCAGGCCAAGGCGTCATTCTTGGCTGGATGCACCTTTTAAGCGCCGAGCTTGAACAGGGTAATCTGGTGCAAGCGCTCCCCTTTGCCCTTCCCAGCAGAGGACGCCTGTCGCTATTCACCCCTCAGCATCGCCACCTTACCGACCCTATGCGCGCTTTCCGCCAATGGGTACTAGCTACCACCCGCTAGCCTTGATTTTTCAGCCCTGCTGCACGCGCTACTGAAACCGCCCTGGCCGCCGGGCGATCTCTTCTAACGCCCACCCTTGGGTATGCAGTTCACCTTCCAGTACGGCTTCTATCTCCGGGGTCAGGTCGGGAAAAAAGTTAAGCCCTGTACGCGCCTCTACTTCATCAATCGTTACCAGATAATCATCCAGCGGCTCATTGCCACGCACGTCCTGCGGCATAATAAACGCCAGCGCCAGCGGGGCTTCGTTATGCGGGGCCACGATAATTTTATAGAACGCCTCAGGCACTTCCACAAAGCCTACCCGATTGAACACGTTATCCATAAAGTGCTCAGGAAAGATGGGGCCGGTAATGACCTGCAAACGGTCAAAGCGCGGTGCGAAGTGATCCATCACCGACTCTTCCAGACGCTGCCAGAGCTGACGATTAAGATTAGGACGCTGCGGCGTCATGTTGCTCATTAAAAACGTATCGGTTTGAGCCTCACGCCCATGCACCGCCGCAATCGCATAGTTAGGCGCCATATGCCCACGGTCATAGCCGCTGCCTGAATAGCTGTCCGTTTTAACTGGCCAAAGCGTTCGCCAATCTGTCTGAAAGTTGGGCCTCGGGCCAATACGCGTATCGTCATCAACGGCCGTTAGCTGATAGCTAACCCAGAGCGGATTGACACGCACATCGGACCACCCTACCAGGTAGCCGTCATTACGCAGTACGCGGTGAAACGTTGTAAATTGAAAGCCATCCCAGGTCGGCACGCCCATCCAGGTATACTCATCCTGGTACTGGCGTTCCTGAAATTCCCACAAGCCAGCCCCGGCGACAACAAACAGTACGGCAACGCCCAAACGTCGGCCCTGGCGACGCAAGCGCAGAAGTGATCTTCCCAAACTCCCCTACTCCCTTCTTTTTAATTTTTCTCTTTGCCTCGCCATTTAGCTTAACGATGGCTGCAGCCAGTACCTAAAAGGCGTTATTCTAATAACATCGACGACATGCAAAAGAGCAGATGCCGACAAAAAGAAAGTGTGTTGACGCTTGAGCAAAGCATCAACACACCCTAAAGTCATAAAGCCTTGATACCTGATTACCAGCCCAGTGAAAACATGGTTTCCAGATCATGACGTGAGTGCACTTGCATGGCGTTGAGCGTTTCTGTATCGCTAATGCCCTCAACGTCATTAAGGCGCTCGGTAACAAGCTCAGCGAGGCTTTCAAAATCCCGGGTGCGGGCAATCGCCACGAGATCGTAACGCCCGCAGGTCGAGTACACTTCACTGATGCCTTCCACCTCCGCCAAACGCTCAGCCACTGCTTTGACCTGGCCTTTTTCGGTATTAATTAAAATAACTGCGTTTTGCATGGCGTCCTCACTAAGAATGTAAGTGATACGAAAAAGAGAGTGGAGTATAACAGGCCTGATGTAATCCGCAGCTCGGGCGGGCTGTTCGGCAAGTCGCTTATGACGTTACCATTGGCTAGCATGGCAGGGATAATCTCGCCGTAATCACTGTCATAGAGTGGCTAAGATAAAAAGAGCTAACAAGAGGTGGCTTAATCACCCGTTCCCCGTGACCTATTTATGAGTGTGATCTACAGGAGAAATTATGGCCAACCAGAGCCGTCGTCGTTTTATACGTAGCAGTGTATTGGGTTTGGTAAGCCTCCCTTTAGGTATCGGTATTTTATCGAAAACGGCATTTGCTCAGTCATTGCCACGTCTTGACCCTTCCGCGCCCAGCGCCCAAGCACTGAATTATGTCGAAGATGCCAGTAATGCCAGCGACCATCCTGCTTACGAAGCCGGTGAGCGTTGCGATAACTGCATGTTCTATACCGCCGATACCCAGGGCTGCCAGCTTTTCCCTGAACATAGCGTTGCCCCAGCTGGCTGGTGTCAATCCTGGGTCGCTCAAGGCTAGCGTAACCAGAACCCAGCCATGGGAAGTTTAAGTAAAGCCCTGCCCAATGCAGGGTTTGGTACCCCTTAAGGTTTGTCTTTGCTCTCCTCTTCTACCGGCCAGCGATAGCGATGCGTAACGCGCCCCTCATCCATGGAAACCAAACGCACGGGAAACCCCCAAAGCTCATGCAAATGGCGGATCACCGGGTAAACGCTGCGGCCGAGCGGGCGCCGGCTATCCTGTATATGGTGCAGTGTTAAGGAGCGGTCACCCCGAATAGCCGCTTCAACCACTTGAATATTTGGCTCTTTCACTGAAAGCGCATACTGAGTGGAAAGCGCATCACGTACCCGGCGATAGCCCTGCTCGTTATGAATAGCCCCCACGACAAGCGTTTCTGCTTGGTCATCATCCACAATTAAAAACAGCTTAAGATCGCGCATCACTTTGGGCGATAAATACTGCTGGATAAACGATTCGTCTTTGAAATTGCACATGGCAAATTCAAGCGTGCTTCGCCAGGGTGTTTCCGCAATATCCGGAAACCACTGCAGGTCCTCTGCTGTCGGCGCTTCGCAGATCCGCTTGATATCCATAAAAATGGCAAACCCCAACGCATAGGGGTTAATCCCATTGTAATGGGGGCTATCAAAATCGGGCTGGTTGATCACCGCCGCATGAG
Source organism: Halomonas sp. (assembly GCF_017983445.1). Taxonomy (GTDB): domain Bacteria; phylum Pseudomonadota; class Gammaproteobacteria; order Pseudomonadales; family Halomonadaceae; genus Vreelandella. The sequence goes on along the minus strand of NZ_JAGOBJ010000011.1, from coordinate 125,610 downwards.
ACTGCAAGAATTCCAGCATCAAACCTTCATCAACATCGCCCTCGTCATATAGACGATTCATCAACGTGTAATGCCAGAAGCACGCCCAGCCTTCATTCATTACCTGGGTTTGGCGCTGAGGATAAAAATACTGCGCCAGCTTACGCACGATGCGCACCATCTCACGCTGCCAGGGAGCCAGCAGCGGTGCATTTTTTTCAATAAAATACAGCAGGTTTTCCTGAGGTTCCGGCGGATATTTGCCACCGCTGTGCAGCCCCAGCGGGTCGTCGTCGCTATGTAAGCTACCGGGTAGCGGCGTTGCATTGCCGGGCAGCTCAGGAATCGTGCGCCACAGCATATTGACCTGTGTCTGCAGATAAGCCTCGCGTTCATCCTGACGCTTGGCTTCCTCTTCTGCAGAGATAGGCGAAGGACGCTTGTAGCGATCCACGCCGTAGTTTTGCAGCGCATGGCAGGCATCCAACAGTTGCTCAACGGCATGTACGCCATGGCGCTCTTCACACTGGGCGATGTATTGGCGTGCAAATACTAGATAGTCGACGATAGATTCGGCATCGGTCCAAGTGCGAAACAGGTAATTACCTTTAAAAAAGGAGTTATGCCCGTAGCAGGCATGGGCCATCACTAACACCTGCATCATCAGGGTATTTTCTTCCATCAAGTAGGCGATGCAGGGGTTGGAGTTGATAACCAGTTCATAGGCCAGGCCCATCTGACCACGCTTGTAAGCCTGCTCAACGGCCAGAAACTGCTTACCAAACGACCAGTGGTGATAACCCACCGGCATCCCTACACTGGCGTAGGCATCCATCATTTGCTCAGTGGTGATCACTTCGATTTGATTGGGATAGGTGTTCAGACGGTACTCATCGGCAAGCGCGGCGAGCTTATCGTTAAAGCGCTCCAGATCATTGAAGTTCCAGTCAGAACCTGTCGCTATGGGCTTTTGGGACGCACTCATGGCGCACTCCTCGATACGCGGTTAACGCGCTTGATTTAAGCGGCGTTTAAACAGCTCACGAAACACGGGATAAATATCGCCGGCTCCAACAATTTGCTGCATCGCAAAGCGTTCTGGAAAGTGTTCCGCTACGCTCTGATACTCATGCCAAAGAGATTGATGGTCATGGGGCGTGATCTCCACATAGGCGTAGTACTGCAGCTGCGGCATCAATTGTTTAATCAGCAAATCGCGGCAAGTATTGGAGTCATCGTCCCAATTATCTCCATCAGAGGCCTGCGCCACGTAAAGATTCCACTTTTCGGCTGGGTAACGCGCCTGGATAATTTTGTTTACCAGCGTCAGCGCGCTTGAAACAATCGTGCCTCCCGTTTCTCGGGAATAGAAAAACTCCTCCTCGCTGACCTCTCTTGCGGCGGTATGATGGCGCACAAACACCAGCTCCACTTTTTCATAATGTTTTTCCAGAAACAGATACAGCAACAGGAAAAAGCGCTTGGCGATGTCTTTATGGTTTTGCGTCATTGAGCCCGATACATCCATGACACAGAACATCACTGCCTGGCTTGAAGGCTGCGGCTGGGCGCTTAACTGGTGATAGCGTAAATCGTAGGTATCAATAAACGGCACGGCCTCGATGCGCTTCTCCAGACGCTCTATCTCGGCTTTAAGCTCGACAATTCGTGCAGGGTTACGCAGCACGGTGTCTTTACGCTCTTCCTCTTCCAGAGCTTTCTGGGCCTCTTTCAACGCACGTTTGATGGGTGCCCGCATGGCAATGCGCCTTGCGTAGGCTTCACGCATGGAGCGGGTAATACTGATACGCGCAGGCACGCCATCCCTGGAAAGCCCTGCACGCACCATTTTGATCTCTTCCAACGACTTAAGCGGCTTGCGCTGCAGATGAGGAAGCTCCAGGCCATCAAAGACAAACTCTAAAAACTCCTCCCGGCTAAGCGTAAACGCAAATTCGTCATCCCCTTCGCCCTGATTGGAAGCACTACCTTCACCAGCGCCGCTACCGCCGCCCTGTCCGCCTGGGCGGCGAATTTTATCGCCCGGCAAAAACTCTTTATTACCTGGCGCGACAATATTGCGCGCCCCGCCGGGGCCATGCTGGAACACCGGCTCAGAGATATCCTTGGCTGGAATAGAGATTTTTTCACCACGCTCCATGTCCGTAATCGAGCGCCGATTAACCGCCTCCTCGACCGAGCGCTTGATATGCTTGCGATAGCGCTCCAAAAAGCGCTGCCGATTAACCGCGCTTTTATGCTTTGCATTTGGCCTTCGATCAATAAAGTAGGTCATACGACCTCCCTAACCGCCAAGAGTCTTTGCCACTACTGAGACTTGCGTACGCGCAGATACCACTCGGAAAGTAAGCGTACCTGTTTCTCGGTATAGCCCCGCTCGACCATGCGCTCTACAAAGTCTTCATGCTTATTCTGATCCGATTTCGACGCTTTGGCGTTAAACGAGATCACCGGCAGAAGCTCTTCGGTATTGGCAAACATCTTGTGCTCGATCACGCCTTTGAGCTTCTCATAGGACTGCCAGCTTGGATTCATGCCGTTATTCTGGGCACGCGCACGCAGTACAAAGTTGACCACCTCATGACGGAAGTCTTTAGGGTTGGAGATACCCGCGGGCTTCTCGATTTTCTCAAGCTCTTCATTGAGCGACTGGCGGTTGAGCAGTTCGCCGGTTTCAGGGTCGCGGTACTCTTGATCCTGAATCCAGAAATCAGCGTAAGTGACGTAGCGGTCAAAAATGTTCTGGCCGTATTCACTGTAGGATTCAAGGTAGGCCGTTTGAATCTCTTTACCGATAAATTCCACGTAGCGCGGCGCCAGAAACTCTTTAATAAAGCCTAGGTAGCGCTCGAATACTTCCGAGGGCAGCTGTTCTCGCTCAAGGGCTTGTTCCAGCACGTACAGCAGATGCACCGGGTTGGCCGAGACTTCGGTGCCGTCGAAGTTGAATACCTTTGAGAGGATCTTGAAGGCAAACCGGGTGGAAAGCCCCTGCATGCCTTCATCTACACCGGCAGCGTCACGGTATTCCTGAATCGACTTAGCACGCGGGTCGGTATCCTTGAGGTTTTCACCGTCATAGACACGCATTTTAGAGTAAATGCTCGAGTTCTCGGGCACTTTCAAACGCGATAGCACCGAGAACTGGGCCAGCATGCGCAGGGTATCCGGCGCACATGGAGCGGCGTTGAGTGATGAATCTTCGAGGAGCTTCTGGTAAATCTTGATCTCTTCGGACACCCGCAGGCAGTAAGGCACCTTGACGATATATACCCGATCCAAAAACGCCTCGTTGTTGCGGTTGTTACGAAACGCCTGCCATTCGGATTCATTGGAGTGGGCCAGAATCACGCCGTCAAACGGGATGGCGCCCATGCCTTCGGTCGGGTTGTAGTTGCCTTCCTGAGTCGCCGTTAAGAGCGGATGAAGCACCTTGATCGGCGCTTTAAACATTTCAACGAACTCCATTAGCCCCTGGTTGGCGCGGCACAGCCCGCCCGAGAAGCTGTAGGCATCCGGGTCATCCTGGGAGTAAAGCTCAAGCTGGCGGATATCGACCTTACCGACCAACGAGGAGATATCCTGGTTGTTCTCGTCACCCGGCTCCGTTTTAGAAATGGCAATTTGATGCAGCCGAGAGGGGTAAAGGCGTACCACACGGAACTGGGAAATATCCCCGCCGCACTCTTTTAAACGCTTGGCCGCCCAGGGCGACATCACGCTTTTGAGATAGCGCGGTGCAATCCCATACTCTTTTTCAAGCAGCTCGCCATCCTCTTCAGGCGAAAACAGCCCAAGCGGTGACTCATAAACTGGCGAGCCTTTGATCGCGTAAAAAGGAATGCGCTCCATGAGCAGTTTCAGCCGTTCAGCAAGCGATGACTTACCGCCACCCACAGGCCCCAGCAGATAGAGAATCTGCTTGCGCTCTTCAAGCCCTTGGGCCGCATGACGGAAGTAGGCCACGATCTGCTCGATGGCGTCCTCCATACCGTGAAATTCCGCAAACACCGGATAGCGGCGTATCACTTTATTGGAAAAGATACGTGATAGGCGGGGGTCTTTGGCGGTATCGATAACGCTAGGCTCGCCTATGGCTTCCAGCATACGCTCGGAAGCGCTGGCGTAGACCTTTGGGTCACGACGACACAGCGCCAGGTACTCTTCCAGGCTCATGTCTTCTTGCTGAACGCGGGCAAAACGGTCTTGAACGTGATCAAAGATGCTCATGGAACTCTCCTATGGCCATCCCCAGGCAATCACCACCCAGACGAGTATTTTTGTTGTGGCGTGCCGAACGAGGTGTCGCTCTATTAGCGTAGCCAGCATTAGCAAAATGTGATGACTAAAACTTCAACGCAACGCCACAACATTCCTGCAAACAGCAGCCCAGAGCATAGCTATCAAACGATAGGCAATTGATACATGAACAGTTTAAGCCCAAACAGCTAGCCTAAAGCGTTTAACGCTTAAATCATGGTTAAGGTGTTATCTGATCGAAAAACACCTATAAAAAAACCGCTACAAGCGTAGCGGCATAATCACGATAAGTTTAAAGACGCGAAGGAATAAGCACTTAAGCATGCAGCGCTTATGAATAGCTTTCTTTGAGTGCTACTTTGACATCAGCGATCAGCGAATCGAGCAATTCAACGGTCGTGTTCCAGGCGCATACAAAACGTGCGCCGCCCGCGCCGATAAAGGTATAAAAGGTCCACCCTTTAGCCTTCAATGCACCAATTGCATGGGCAGGCAGTTCGACAAATACGCTGTTTGCCTGGGTGGGAAACATAAGCGAAACGCCCGGCAGCGCCTGCAAGCCTTCCGCTAAATATTGCGCCATGGCGTTGGCATGCTGGGCGTTGGTAAGCCAAGCCCCACTTTCCAGCAACCCAAGCCAGGGAGCTGAAATATAGCGCATCTTGGAGGCAAGCTGACCGGCCTGCTTGCAGCGATATGAAAAATCTTCCGCCAGTTCGCGGTTAAAAAACAAAATGGCCTCCCCCATTGCCAAACCATTTTTAGTACCCGAAAAACATAGCGCATCGACGCCCACCTGCCAGGTTAACTCGGCAGGCGTAGCATTCAGACCGGCACAGGCATTGGCAAAACGTGCGCCATCCATGTGCAGGCGTAAATCATGCTTATCGGCAATCGCGCGAATGGCCAGCAGTTCTTCGCGGGTATACACCGTGCCTACTTCCGTCGCTTGGGTCAGCGAAACCACTTTAGGCTTGGGGTAGTGAATATCGCTACGCCGTGTCACTAACGCTTCAATACCTTCAGGCGTCAGCTTGCCATTTGCCCCTGGCGAGGTCAGCAGTTTGGCACCATTGGAAAAGAACTCGGGGCCGCCACACTCGTCCGTTTCAATATGCGCCAGCTCATGGCAGATCACGCTGTGGTAGCTACGCCCCATCGCCGACAGCGCCAGCGAGTTGGCGGCGGTACCGTTGAATACAAAAAACACATCACAGTCGTAGTCGAACATTTCACGAAAGCGGTTCGCGGCACGCTCGGTCCAACGGTCGTTGCCATACGCCAAATCATCGTCCTGATTTGCTTCCAGCAAATACTCCATGGCTTCCGGGCAGATACCGGAGGTGTTATCGCTGGCTAAAAAACGGGGGGTACACTCCGACGTCATGACGATTATCCTTTTCCCTGACATTGTCTTTTGCAAACACAGTTACGGCGCCAGCTGGGTGCCACTAGCGCCTTTAACATCACGTTATGCTTAATAAGGTGATGGATCAGCCAGTCTATCGTCATTTATGGATAAGCGTCACCCGCCATTATCAACGCGTTCATAGCTTTGCGGCCAAGCGCATACCCTGATCGATGGCGCGTTTGGCATCCAGCTCCGCCGCCTCATCAGCGCCACCAATCACATGTACCCGCTTGCCCGACGCTTCTAACGGCTCAATGAAGTCGCGCACCGGCTCCTGGCCGGCGCATACCACAATGCTGTCCACCTCCAGCACGCTGTCTTCACTGTTGCGACGGATATGCAGTCCGGCGTCATCAATTTTGACGTACTCGCAGCCGGTTAGGGTGGTCACGCCCCTTGCCTTGAGCGAAGCCCTGTGTACCCAGCCGGTCGTTTTGCCCAGGTACTTGCCGGGTTTGGAGGTTTTGCGCTGTAACATGACAATCTCACGCGATACTGTCGGCGCTATAGGAGTTTTTAAGCCACCGCGTTCGCTAACGGCCAAATCAACGCCCCACTCGTCGCACCAGGTATCAATATCCAGCGCCGGGTGTTCCTGATGAGCTAAAAGCTCGGAAACATCAAAACCGATCCCGCCCGCGCCAATCACCGCCACCCGGCGGCCTACCTGCTGAGGAGATTCAATCGCTTCGGCATAGCTCATCACGTTTTGATGCCCTGCACCTGGCAGTGTCAGGGTTCTCGGGCGCACTCCGCTGGCCATGACGATGTGATCAAACTCGGCCAAGGCGTCTGGCGTTGCACGAGTATTTAAACGCACGTCCACCGCGTACTTTTCCAGCATCACGCGGTAATAGCGTAGGGTTTCGTTAAACTCCTCCTTGCCAGGGATCTTGCGGGCATAGTTAAACTGCCCACCAAGCGCCGCACGCTGCTCAAACAGCACAACGTGATGGCCACGGCTAGCAGCGGTAACTGCCGTGGCAAGCCCCGCTGGCCCACCACCGACCACCGCGATTTTGTGAGGTATCGCGGCAGGCTCAATCACAAGCTCGGTTTCATGACAGGCGCGTGGGTTAACCAGGCAGGAGGTCAACTTGCCCGCAAAGGTGTGGTCAAGGCAGGCCTGGTTACAGGCAATACAGGTATTGATTTCATCCGCCTGCCCCGCTTCGGCTTTGCGCACCCACTCGGGGTCAGCCAGAAACGGACGGGCCATGGACACCATGTCGGCATGGCCTTCAGCCAGCACCTGCTCGGCAATCTCCGGCATATTGATACGGTTGGTGGTAATCAGCGGAATCGAAAGCGCCGCTTTAATCCGCCGCGTCACTTCCGTAAACGCCGCCCGGGGTACGCTGGTCACAATGGTGGGCACCCGTGCTTCATGCCAGCCAATCCCGGTATTGATGATGTCGGCACCCGCCGCTTCAACCGCCTGACCAAGCATGACGATCTCTTGCCACGTGCTGCCGTCTTCGACCAGATCAATCATCGATAGGCGGAAAATTATCACAAAACGCTCACCCACAGCCGCCCGAATACGCCTGACAATCTCCAGCGGAAAGCGAATGCGGTTTTCAAACGTGCCGCCCCAGTCATCGTCACGCTGATTGGTGCGCTGGCAGATAAACTGGTTAATCAGATAGCCTTCCGAGCCCATGATCTCGACACCATCATAGCCCGCCTGCTGAGCCAGGCACGCACAGCGAACGTAATCAGCAATTTGCTGTTCAACGTCTGCATGGCTTAGCTCGCGCGGCATAAACGGGTTAATCGGCGCCTGAATGGCCGAGGGTGCTACCAGCTCAGGAGAATAAGCGTAACGGCCCGCATGGAGAATCTGCATGCACAGATGCCCGCCTTCGGCGTGTACCGCCTCTACCACCTGGCGGTGCTCCGCCAGATGTGTTTCATCGGTTAACGCATGGGCACCCTGAAACACCGCCCCTTCCGGGTTGGGGGCAATGCCCCCGGTTACTATCAAACTTACTCCTGCGCGTGCCCGCTCCGCGTAAAACGCCGCCAGGCGGGCAAAGCCATTGGGCGCCTCTTCCAGATTGGTATGCATCGAGCCCATCAGGATGCGATTGGGCAGCGTTAAATGGCCAATCGTAATCGGCTGGAAAAGATGCGGGTAAGCGGGCGCACGGGTCATCATGGTTCTCCTTGGCATTATTCAAACAAGCGTATGACATCCTTGCCACCGCGTACAGTCTTCGCTTGCGACACGCTATAAAGCACGTAACATTATCCGGCTAACGACAAGGAAAACTGTGATGCCGCTGATCTACTTTCTACCGCCGCTTGCCACCGTCCTCATATGGTCGGGCAATATGACCATCAACCAGTTGACCGTAGGCGCCATTGCACCCAGCACTATCGCCTTTCTGCGCTGGCTGCTGGCGCTTCTGGTCATGACGCCTTTCGTGCTGCCCGCGGTGATTCGTCATCGCCAGGAAATAGCCCGAAACTGGTATAAGCTCGCGGCCCTCGGGCTTTTGGGCATGGGGCTATGGCAAGGGCTTGCCTATATGGCAGCGGAAACCACCACGGCGACCAATATGGGCATCCTGGCCGCTATGGTGCCACTATTGACCGTTCTGCTGAGCGCACTGATCCTGCGCGAGCCGCCCACACTTGGCGGTATAATGGGTGGCGTGCTGGCGTTTATCGGCGTGACAGTGCTACTGGGCCGCGGCAATCCCCTTTCGCTTCTTAACCTTGAAGTGGCGCGTGGCGATGCGCTGATGGTGGTCGCCGCCAGTTGCTACGCGCTTTACGGCGTTATGCTCAAGCGCTGGAAAATGAACTTACCGCCCTGGGTGATGCTCTATGCCCAAGTATGCTTTGCGGTGCTGTTTCTGCTCCCGCCCTACCTGATGGGGCCCATGACCCCGGTAGATAGCCAGAACATTGGTCTGATCGTGTACGCGGGTATTCCCGCCTCGGTCATTACCACCTATCTATGGATGCGCGCCGTGCGCCAGATTGGCGCCAATCAGGCCAGCATTTTCATCAACCTGATGCCGCTGTTCAGTGCGCTGATCGCCATGGCGATGCTGGGTGAACAGGTGGCGGGCTTTCACTTTACCGGTGGGCTTCTCATTTTAGCCGGCGTCGTCATGGCGCAAACGATGACCCGGCCATTGGTACGTGGGGTAGCGGCAAATAAGCCGAGCAGTGCCCGTCAATGATACAATGAGTCGTTTTCTTTTTACTGCAGGAACCCCCTGATATGTCCCTAGAAGAACTGCATCTAAATCTGCGCAACCTGACGAGCGATGATTACGATCAGCTCAAGACATTGATGGACGCGGTCTACCACGATATCGGCGGCGCCTGGCCACGGCACACCATCGACAAACTGATTCAGGAGTTTCCTGACGGCCAGATCGCCATTGAAGACGACGGTAACCTGGTCGGCGTCGCGCTGACGGTGCAGGTGGATTACGACGAGTTTTCCAACCCGCACAAATATGACGACCTGATCGGCCACCGTGAGATCATCCTCAACAACCAGGAAGGCGACGCAATGTACGGGCTGGATGTACTGATCCATCCCGACTACCGTGGCTACCGTCTGGGTCGGCGCCTTTACGAAGCGCGCAAGGAGCTGTGCCGCTCGCATAATCTGCGTGCCATCCTTGCCGGCGGACGTATCCCCGAGTACTACCAGCATGCCGACGAGCTGTCTCCGGCACAGTACATCGACAAGGTCTCCCGCAGGGAGATCTACGACCCGATCCTCTCATTCCAGCTGGCCAACGATTTCCAGGTCAAGCGCCTGTTGCGTAAATATCTGCCGGAGGATGAGCAATCCAAAGGCTATGCCACCCTGCTTGAGTGGAACAATATCCTCTTTGAGCCGGCCGAGAACGTACTGGATACGCGCCCGACCCAGGTGCGCGTAGGCGCGGTACAGTGGCAGATGCGCGAATTTTCCTCGGTGGAAGCGGCTCTTCAGCAGATCGAATACTTTGTGGATGCGCTGTCGGATTACCAGAGCGACTTTGCGGTGTTCCCGGAGCTATTCACCACCCCGCTGATGGGCTTGCAGGATCGCGCCGCTCAGCAGGACCAGATGGGCGCGATCCGCTTTCTGGCAAGCTTTACCGAGCGCTTCAAGGCCGAGCTTTCACGCATGGCGGTGTCCTACAACATCAACATCGTGGGCGGCTCGATGATCGAAGTGGGCGAGGACGATCGGCTCTACAACGTGGCCTATCTCTTCCACCGCGACGGCGACATCGACAAACAGGCCAAGCTGCACATCACCCCCCAAGAGCGCCGCGACTGGGTGATCGAGGGCGGTGACAACCTGCAGGTATTCGATACCGATGCAGGCCGGGTAGGTATTCTGATCTGTTACGACGTGGAGTTCCCTGAACTTGGCCGCCTGCTGGCCGACCAGGACATGGATATCCTGTTCGTGCCCTTCTGGACCGACACCAAGAACGGCTACCTGCGGGTACGCCACTGTGCACAGGCTCGGGCCATCGAGAATGAGTGCTATGTGGTGCTATGCGGCAGTGTCGGCAACCTGCCCTCAATCGAGAATCTGGATATCCAGTATGCCCAGTCGGCGGTGTTTACGCCTTCGGACTTTGCCTTTCCCCACGACGCGGTGCTCGCAGAAACCACGCCCAATACCGAGATGATCTTCTTCTCGGATTTGGATCTGACCCGCCTGACCGTGGTACGTGCCGAAGGCTCGGTGACCAACCTCAAAGACCGCCGCAAAGATCTGTTTGATCTTCGCTGGCGCGACTGGTCACTCAAGTCCGGCGGCTCTACTGAAGGGTAGACAGCAACCGCCTTGGTAACGTAAAACGCCGCCCAGCTTTAGGAAGTCTGGGCGGCGTTCTTGTATGCAGGCTACATTTATTATGCAGGTCGCGTTTATATAGCACAGCGTTAATCAGGCCAAACCAGATGCGCGGGCACGCGTCCTTTTGCATCAAACGCCACGCCTTCGTCACGCAACTTCTGGTGCTGGCGGGCAGCGCCGCCGTGATCGGCCAGTTTTAACGATGACGCAATTACCCGATGCCAAGGCAACTGATGGCCATCCGGCAAATGGCGCATGGCCGAGCCTACCATACGTGGCGTAGCGCCTTCGGTCATGGCGGCAATCCGTCCGTAGGTGGTCACTCTGCCTGCCGGAATCTGATCGACAATCGTGTAAATCTGCTCCAGCAGTTCAGGGCGTGCCATTGTGAGTATCTCCGTTTTAGCCTTGGGTTTTACGTCTCAGCCTTATAGTGCATCTACCTGCTGATCAATCGCCTGGAACGCTTCTTTGAGGGCAGCGCCACGCGTTGCTTCGCCCATGTTTAAACCTTCAGCGTAGACCACGTCGACATCCTTGATGCCTATTAGGCCCAGCATGCTTTTCAGATGCGGCGTTTGGCTATCAAAATCAGTACCGGCATACATGCCGCCGCGAGCCGCCAGAATGAGCGCACGCTTACTTTCAAGCAAGCCCTGAGGACCATTTTCCGTATAGCGGAAAGTTTCGCCAGCGCGCAGCACACGGTCAAACCAGGCTTTTAACTGCGAAGGGATGCCCAGGTTATACATTGGTACAGCAATTACCAGCACGTCGCTGGCACGCAGTTCGGCAATCAGTTCATCAGAACGCATCGCCAGCGCTTTTTGCTCTTCGCTGCGCTCATCCGCCGGCGTTTGCCATGCGCCCAGTTCGGCAATATCCAGGTGGGGCAGCGCGTTGGTAACTACATTGCGCGCGGTTATCTCAACCCCATCGCGGGCGGCGGCACGCGTTTCAAAATGGTTTGCCAAGGCGTTGGACTGACCATTTTCGCCAAGTACGGAAGAGGTTATCAGCAGGGCGCGAGTCGTCATATAAATACTCCAAAGACATAATAAATAAGACAATTGGAGCTATTTTACGATGATTTTGATTAATCAAAAGCGCAATGATCTGCGCGCTATATTCGATAAAATCGAATCATTATGTCACCCATAAAAAAACCTCGCGCAAGGCGAGGTTCATGGTTAGCTGACCGCTACGACCTTTTGGGCCATGCCTTGGGGTCAACCTTATTGACCAGCTTAGGGAATTTGCTGGGGTCGAAAGTGGGTTCTTTACCCGCTTTTAACTGTTGCTCATAATCACGGAACAGAGCAAAAGCAACGGGCGACAGCATCAGGATAGCCACCAGGTTAATGATCGCCATCATGCCCATGGAGAGATCGGCAAAGTTCCAGATCGCCCCCAGGCTTGCCACCGACCCCACCATGATCATTGCCAATACCGCCAAGCGATAAATAAACACGGCAAGCGGTGCGCGCCGACCGGCCAGATACTCGATATTGGACTCACCATACGAGTAGTTGGCAATCACCGACGTGAAGGCAAACAGCAAAATGGCGACCGCAACGAACATCGCGCCCCAGTCGCCCACGTGGCTTGAAAGCGCCATCTGGGTCAACTGAATGCCGTTATTCTCCTCGCCCGCCAGAAGCTCCGGGCCTGCCATGATGATAATCGCCGCTGTCGCGGTACAAATCACCAGCGTATCCAGAAATACACCCAGCATCTGAATAAAACCCTGCGCCGCCGGGTGATTGGGACGCGTGCTGGCCGTGGCCGCCGCGTTAGGCGCCGAGCCCATACCCGCTTCGTTGGAGAACAGACCACGCTGAATACCATTCATGATCGCCTGCGAAATGGCATAGCCCACGGCGCCGCCTGCAGCCTGCTCAATACCAAAGGCGCTGCGGATAATCGTCATGATCGCGGCAGGGAAATCACCGATATTAAGCGCTACCACTACCAGCGCAAGGATCAGATACAGCAGCGCCATCAACGGCACGACCAGCTCAGCTACCTTGGCGATGGATTTCAAACCACCAAAAATGATGGGTGTAACAACGACTACCAAGACTAACCCCATGGCCCAGGTGGGAACGGCAAATGCCTGCTCCATGGCCTGGGCGATGGAGTTGGCCTGTACGCTGTTAAACGCCAATCCAAACGCAATGATCAAGCAGATCGAGAACAGCACCGCTAGCCAGCGCAGCCCGAGCCCGCGCTCGATATAGCGCGCCGGGCCGCCGCGAAAGGTATTGTCGCCGTGGTCGGTCTTGTACGCCTGGGCCAGGGTAGACTCGACAAAGCTGGTGGCCATACCCACCATCGCGGTCATCCACATCCAAAAGATCGCCCCTGGGCCACCGAAGTAGATGGCTACCGCTACGCCTGCCAGGTTGCCGGTACCTACACGGGCAGCCAGGCTTGTTGAAAGCGCCTGAAACGAGGAGATGCCCTCACCGGCATCGCGTGAGGTGCGCAGCAGCTTGAACATATGGCCGAAATAACGCACCTGAATGCCACCGGTTCTTATCGTAAAATAAAGCCCCGCTCCAATCAGCAGGTAAATCAGCACGCTGCCCCACAGTAGTCCGTTACTGCGGTCCACGGCCGCAGTCAACAGCTCTGGAATCGTAAAATCCATACCACATGCCCTTTTTTAACTTATCGAAGGCGCTTCATTCTTCACGCCTGCACCAAAATGGCAAGAAAATTGACGTATTTATTCAGATATTGCGCCCATAAACTTAAATTTGGCTCATTAGCCACTGCCCGTTCATCCACCTAACGGCTGCCTCTAGAGCACGAGATCAAAACAAACAAGATAACGGTATAAAAAAATTAGCGTGTTTCGCAGCCATTTAATGTCGCGAGTAGCCGCCGGGGTCCGCCTTGGTCGCGATGCTCGCCTAACCAAAGGCCTTGCCATGTGCCCAGCGCTAGCCGCCCATCGCGCACGGCAAGCGTAACTTGGGTGCCCAACAGGCTAGCGGCTACATGCGCAGGCATATCATCAGGGCCTTCCAGCGTATGCCGAAAATAGCTCAGTCCTTCAGGTACCAGATTGCACATGAAGGCATTTAAATCATGTCGTACATCGGGGTCGGTATTTTCATTGAGCGTAAGCGAGGCAGAGGTATGCATTAATTGCAGATGCAAAAGGCCGATGCTGCATTCCGACAAGCATGGCAGCGCACGGGCCACCTCATCGGTAATCAAATGAAACCCGCGCGCCAATTCAGCTAAATGAATTTCCTGCTGATGCCACATAAAATACTCCTTTATTCGGCGCGTCGTTGTTGTAAGGTCATGTTGTAAAATCATATTTACCGTAACCATTCGATTAGCGCTTATCGCTCGGCCACCTGGATAAGATACCCACTTTATCCGATGGTTTCCGCCGTTAGGCTATGACTTCGTACATCAGCCGCTATGATGCTGGCTGCCAGCAAGGAAAGCACGCGATGAACTATTTACTCAGCGGCAGTTTAGCCAGCGTACTTCTGCTTAGCGGTTGTACCGGCCTGCCCAGTGGAACTGAGCCGGTCACAGGGTTCAAACTTGATCGCTATTTAGGTCAATGGTACGAAATAGCCCGGCTGGATCATTCGTTTGAAGAAGACCTTGACTGCGTTACCGCCGATTACAGCCTGCGTGATGACGGCGGCGTGCGCGTTATCAACCAGGGCTATAACTTTAAAGAGCAGGCCTGGGATGAAGCCGAGGGCCGTGCTTACTTTATTGATGACGAGGGCGTGGGACGTCTTAAAGTCAGCTTCTTCGGCCCCTTCTACGGCGGCTATAACATCCTTGAATTAGATGATAACTATCAATGGGCACTGGTCGCTGGCCCTAATCGTGATTACCTATGGATTCTTTCACGCACGCCCACTATGGATAGCAACACTGAGCAACGCCTTCGCCAGCGTGCGGCCGAACTCGACTTCCCGGCCGATGAGCTGATTACGGTAGTTCATGATGAGGAGTGCCCCCGCCATTAACGAAACCTTTATACCGCAGGTAGCGGCGGCACCCGCCCGGTTATCTCTCGCTGCACATAGTCGATAAACGCGCGTAGCCGGGTGGGCACATGGCGGCGCTGTTCAAACACCGCGTAGAAATCTGCCCGCACGCCCTGCCACTCCGGCAATAATGGCTGAAGCGCTCCGCTGGCAAGGTGCTCGTTCACATCCCACCAGGAGCGCAGCATAACCCCGTGGCCATCCAGCGCCAGGCGGGTAATTACTTCACCGTCGTTACTGGCAAGTCGTCCGCTGACTTTCACCGACTGAATGTGCTGCGGATCATCGCAGCGTTCAAAACGCCATAAGGGAAAATCCGTATCGTTTTCACGAATCAGCAGGCAGGCCTGTCGTGAAAGATCCGCAGGCGTCTGCAAGGTTGGCATTTGGGCAATGTAGGCAGGTGCGGCACACAGCACCCGGCGATTGGGCAGAATCGGCTTGGCGATTAAACGCGAGTCGGGTGGTTCGCCAATGCGGATACCCACATCAAAGCCGTGGTCGCTCAGGTTCAGAGGAAAATTGGTAAGCTCAAGCCACCCTTCTACCTCAGCGTGGGTTTCGCAAAACGTGGATAGCAGCGGCGCGATATGCCGCCTCCCAAAGCCGAAGGTCGCGTTGACCCGCAGCCGCCCGCTAAGCCCATGGCGATGCGTATCGTTAAGTGAATTTTCAAGCTCGCCAAGCTCATCCAAAATCAGCGCCCCGCGGGATAAATAGCGCTCGCCTTCTGCGGTTAGCGTTAGCCGTCTAGTGGTGCGTGCAGCAAGTTCTACGCCCAACCTTGCCTCTAACTGCTTGAGCCGCTTGCTTACCGCTGACAGCGAAAGCCCAAGCTCACGTGCCGTTGTGGTTAAGCTTCCCGCACGGGCCAGGGTCTGAAAGAACGCAAGGTCGTCTAGTGCCGACATAAATTCTCTACTTTTAGGCAACAATAGCTTGCATAGTAGCCTGATTATCTTCTTCCCCAAAGCCGCTACACTTTTCTAGCGAGTGTTCATAAGCACTTTTCTTTATAGCAAATCTTAATCACGAGTCTTAACAACAAACCAGGAGCCCCCATGGCCCACCGCATTGCAGTTATCGCTGGCGACGGCATTGGCACCGAAGTCATGCCTGAAGGTATTCGTGCCTTAGAGGCTGCCGCCAAACGCTTTAATATCGATATTGAATTCACTACCTTTGAGTTTGGCAGCTGCGACTACTACCTGGAGCACGGCCAGATGATGCCGGACGACTGGTTTGAACAGCTCAAAGATTTCGATGCACTGTTTTATGGCGCCGTGGGCTGGCCTGAAAAAGTCCCTGACCACATTTCCCTATGGGGGTCGCTGCTCCAGTTCCGCCGCCGGTTCGATCAATACATTAATTTGCGTCCCTGCAAACTGATGCCCGGCATCAAAAGCCCCCTGGCCGGCCGCGAGCCGGGCGATATCGACTTCTACGTAGTACGTGAGAACACCGAAGGCGAGTACTCAAGCATTGGCGGGAAGATGTTTGAAGGCACCGAGCGCGAGATCGTCATTCAGGAAACCGTGATGAGCCGCACAGGCGTTGACCGGGTGCTGAAGTACGCGTTTGACCTAGCGCAAACCCGCCCGCGTAAAAAGCTCACCTCGGCCACCAAGTCCAACGGCATCTCCATCACCATGCCCTACTGGGATGAGCGAGTGCTGGAAATGGCCAAGCAGTATCCGGACATCAACGTGGATAAATTCCATATCGATATCCTGACCGCCAACTTCGTGCTGCACCCGGACTGGTTTGACGTGGTCGTCGGCAGCAACCTGTTTGGCGATATTCTGTCTGACCTGGGCCCGGCGTGTACCGGCACCATCGGTATTGCGCCTTCGGCCAATATCAATCCGGAAGGCAAATTCCCCAGTCTGTTTGAGCCGGTACATGGCAGCGCTCCGGACATCGCAGGCAAAGGCATCGCCAACCCGATTGGCCAGATCTGGTCTGGCGCCATGATGCTTGAACATCTGGGCTATAAAGAAGCCGCTGATGCGATGGTCACGGCCATTGAAGACGTGCTAAGCGAAGGCGATAGCCAAGTGGTCACCCGCGATGTTGGCGGCCAGGGCACTACTGAGAGTTTGGGACGCGCGATTACCCAACGATTAAGTCAGTAATCTATCGGCGATAAAAACCCACCCGGCGAATAATTCACCGGGTGGGTTTTTATTTAGCTATTGATTAACCCGCCAACTTCGCGGCAATTTTTGCAACGTGCTCGCCCTGAAAACGAGCGAGTTTCAGCTCTCGTTCGCTAGGCTGGCGAGAGCCATCGCCACCAGCAATAGTGGCAGCGCCGTAGGGGTTTCCGCCACTTACTTCTGAAATATCGAACTGCTCTTCAATGCCGTAGCCTATCGGCACGATCACCATGCCATGATGGGCTAAAGTCGTCCAAGTAGACGTAACCGTCATCTCTTCGCCACCGCCGGTTCCGGTGGAGGTAAATACGCTACCCACCTTGCCACGCAGCGCGCCGCTTGCCCATAAGCCACCGGTTTGATCAAGAAAGGTGCGCATTTGGCCCGTCATATTGCCAAAACGGGTGGGAGTGCCAAAAATAATCGCGTCGTAATCGGCAAGTTCCTGAGGAGTCGCTTCCGGCGTATCGTAATCCTGCTTGCCGCCTGCGTTTTTGAAGGCCTCATCCGGCATGGTTTCAGGTACCCGCTTAACGGTTACCTCCACCCCGCTTACCTGCTTCGCCCCTTCAGCAACGGCTTTGGCCAAGGTATCAACATGGCCATACATGGAATAGTAAAGTACCAATACCTTTGTCATGGCTTACTCCTTCGGACTGTTTTTTTAACAACCCAGTTTTTAACAACCAAGTCTTAACAACCAGGATTTAGCTGCGTTAATGGCATCCCACAAGGGAATGACTACACCATAGCCTAGTGCGCTACAGGTAAAAGCGAAGGTTTTCATCGGCTCCTTTCGGTTTTCTCCATGGCTTTTACCTTGCGCAGATACAAAGTGGTGACTAGTTTTTAACAACTCAGTTTTAACAATTGATCAAGCCGAAAATGACAAGGAATTCGTCGAATGACTATTTTTGAAGCGCTACGTAAAGACCATGATCTGCAGCGTGACCTGATGGAACGCCTAGTCAACACTCATGGCGATAGCGAAGAGCGCGATACGCTTTATCAACAGGTTAAGCATGAACTCCAGCATCATGCTATCGCTGAAGAGCGCGCATTTTACATTCCGTTAATGGAGTTGGACTTAACCCAGGAAAAAGCCCGCCACAGCGTCGCCGAGCATCATGAAATCGACGAGCTTCTTGAGCAGCTGGATAGCACCGACTATAGCGCGTCCAGTTGGCTGACTTATGCCAAGCAGCTGCAGCATCTGGTCACTCACCACCTGGATGAAGAAGAGCAGGAAGTCTTCCAACTGGCTGGTCGTGGCCTGAAAGCGCCACAAAAAACCTCGCTTGCCGGTGAATACGAGGAAGAAATGCAGCGTTTGCGCCAGGCGTAGTCTGAACCGAGACGATAGACCTGCCCCTTTTAAACGCTCGCCTTTTGGCGAGCGTTTTAAGTTATCGTCTTACACGAGGGCACCCGCCATTTTCATAACCACGACGCCAATACTTGCTCTCACTCTTGAGCATGTTAAACATGGCAAATGGATTTTTAACCAATAACAAGAGGCTGATAATGCTGGATCACTGGCTTGACTGGACCCTGGATGACCGTCTGCCCATACAGCGAAGCGGCCAATTTGCCAGTGGCTCTTATACGTTTCACGCCCCTGGAGTGATGGAACTTACCCCCAAGACGCCTCAACCTGATGCCCATTGCTGTATTTTTTCAGCCGCTATTCACGGCAATGAAACGGCCCCGGTCGAACTGATTGGTGCCTGGCTCTCCGCTCTGGAAGCCGGGGTTATCACGCTTGGGGCGCCAGTACTGGTGATTTTGGGCAATATCCCCGCCCTGCGCGTCCAACAGCGCTTTATCGAAACCAATCTTAATCGGCTCTTTAACCGCGATTTAGGCGACAGCGGTGCAGAGCCTGACCGTGCCCACGCGCTGATGGCCGCCGTGGATAAGTTTTATGCAGACCACGCCGCGTTACCCAAACTGCACTACGATTTGCACACCGCGATTCGCGATAGCCTCTTTACGCGCTTTGTAGTGGAGCCGTTTTCAGCAACGGCCACTACGTCAGACCAGTGGCATTGGCTTGCCGCGGCGGGCATGCAGGCGGTACTTCATCAACATCAGACAAGCTGGACGTTTTCTCATTACAGCAAGCACTATCATCAAGCGCAGGCGTTTACCTTTGAGCTGGGTCGGGTCGCTCCTTTCGGACAAAATGATATGCTATCGCTTGCGCCCATGCAGGCGCTGTTAACCGCCCTGAGCCAAGGTCAGACACCCGCGCGGCAAGCCCCAGAAAAAATGACGTTCTTCCAGGTTCAGCATGAGCTCATGCGTCAGGCGGAGGATTTTACTCTCTACTTTGCCAGCGACACGCCCAACTTCAGCTGCTTTGAGCCGGGCACCCGCCTGGCATGGGATAGCGTAGCGGGCGATTTTATCGTGGGTGAGACGCCGCTTTACGTGGTGTTCCCTAACGCGAATGTCGCTATCGGCGCGCGGGCGGCACTTTTGGTGTCACCGTCCGAAGCGGCAAATTAGGCAAAAAATCACCAAGAACCATTTAACAACAACAACCTAGGGGCGAACCAAAGCCACAATACGGATAATCTGCGGCACACTTCCTGCATTTATCATATAAGGAAAGCACGCAATTTCCGCTGGGCCTGATAGAATCGCCACTTTTTTCGCGCCAGCCGCATTCGACAGCATACGCAAAATAAACGTGTTGCTACCGCGGCAACTTTGTACTGGAGCCTATGTTTATGGCCGCTACTCCCCTGGAAGTGCGTAATATTAAAAAGCGCTTCGGCGATACAGAAGTTTTAAAGGGCCTCTCTTTAGAGGCTCAGAAAGGTGATGTAATCACGCTGATTGGCGCTTCAGGGTCAGGCAAGAGTACCTTTTTGCGTTGCATGAACCTGTTAGAGCAGCCCGATGAAGGCGAGATTATTCTTCACGGCGATCCGATCCGCTTTAAGCAAACCCGTCACGGCCGCGAGCCTGCCGACTGGAAACAGGTCGTGCAAATGCGCGCCAAGCTTTCAATGGTGTTTCAGAACTTCAATCTTTGGGCGCATATGACGCTGCTTGAAAACATCATCGAAGCGCCGATCCATGTGCTGGGCATTCCCAAAAAAGACGCCATCGAACAAGCCAACGCCTTGCTTGAACGCGTGGGATTAACCGCTCGCGCCAATGCCTACCCGGCGCAAATGTCGGGCGGCCAGCAGCAGCGCGGCGCCATTGCAAGGGCGCTGGCCATGAACCCTGAAGTCATGCTGTTTGACGAGCCGACCTCCGCGCTTGACCCTGAATTGGTGGGTGACGTGTTGAAAGTCATGCGCGATCTGGCCAATGAAGGACGCACCATGGTGGTGGTTACCCATGAGATGAGCTTTGCCCGGGATGTTTCGAGCCAAGTGATCTACCTTCATCAAGGGCTGGTGGAAGAAGCCGGTACGCCTGACGAGGTATTGGGCAACCCGCAATCGTCTCGGCTCAAACAGTTTCTTACTCCCCACTACTGATCCACGAGGCTACCATGCTCGATTTGCAAGGGTACGGCCCACGTTTGATCGAAGGCGCTGGGGTTACCGTTCAACTAGCCGTTTTATCGCTACTGCTAGCCGTTGCGCTAGGTCTGTTGACCGCTACGGCCAAGATGTCACGCAACTGGTTGTTACATCGCACGGCCACGCTCTACACCACGCTCATTCGTGGAGTGCCTGATCTTGTGCTGATGATGCTACTGTTTTATGGCGGTCAGATAGGCGTCAACGCCATTAGCGACATTCTCTATTACGACTTCGAGATTGATCTTTACATCAATTTCAACGCCTTCGCCGCAGGCGTGCTGACCATCGGATTTATTTTCGGTGCCTACATGGGGGAAACCTTCCGCGGCGCTTTCATGGCGGTGGATAACGGCCAGATAGAAGCAGGCAAGGCCTACGGCATGAGCAGCGGCCTGGTTTTCCGGCGTATCCGGTTTCCGCAGATGATGCGCCATGCGCTGCCCGGGCTTTCCAACAACTGGATGGTTCTGCTGAAGACTACCGCGCTTGTGTCGGTGATCGGCCTGACCGATATGGTTCGTGTGGCAGCAGAAGCCTCTCGCGCCACCCACGAGCCGTTTGTGTTCTTAATTCCTGTCGCGGTTGCCTACCTGTTGATTGCCAGCGTTTCCGAGTGGATTTTTGCCCGGCTACAAAAGCGCTACGACATCGGCTTCGGGGAGCATTGAAATGCCAGATATTTCCGCTTGGTTCAACGATCTTTTATCCGGCAACCTGATCTTTACGCCGGCGACGCTGGGCTATTACTGGACAGGGCTTGTGACTACCTCACAGTTGGTGTTCCTGTCGTTGGTGATCGGGCTGGTCATGGCCGTACCGCTTGCCATCATGCGCAGCTCGCGGCGTAAGTGGATCAGCCTGCCGGTGTATGTTTACACCTATGTGTTTCGCGGCACGCCGCTGCTGATCCAGCTGTATATTATTTACTATGGCGTGGTATTTTTTGACGGTATCCAAGAAAGCTTTTTCTGGCCGATTTTCCGCGAGGCGTTCTATCCCGCACTCATCGCCTTTACGCTCAATACTGCCGCCTACACTACCGAGATTTTCCGGGGCGCCATCAAGGCAACCTCCAAAGGAGAAATCGAAGCGGCCCGTGCTTACGGCATGTCCCAGGGGCTGATGATGCGGCGTATCATTATTCCCAGCGCCTTTCGCCGCGCCCTGCCCGCT
Organism: Halomonas sp.; assembly: GCF_017983445.1. Lineage (GTDB taxonomy): Bacteria > Pseudomonadota > Gammaproteobacteria > Pseudomonadales > Halomonadaceae > Vreelandella. The sequence goes on along the minus strand of NZ_JAGOBJ010000011.1, from coordinate 104,197 downwards.
TACGGAAATGAAGTGATTTTCATGCTGCACGCAAGCGCCATTGCCAGCGTAGTAACCCTGATGGACCTGACCGGCGCAGCCCGCTATGTCTATTCACGTTTTTATACGCCCTTTGAGCCATTCCTGTTCGTGGCGTTGATCTATCTTTGTCTTACGTTTGCCATCCTGTTCTTCTTCCGCTTTCTGGAAAAGAAATTGCTGGCTCACCTTAAGCCACAAACCCTTTGATCGATTAGGCTTAACGGTAAACGTCAAACAAACGTTGGTTCACATGGTGTTTTTCGCTTTTCGCCAACCTCAACCTGGGTTACGTTAAAGAAGATCATCTTGTGTGAACTTGTTTTACAAAGGAGTTTAATAATGAAAAAACTGCTATCGGTTTCCTTGATCGGCCTGGCTGTGGCTGCGGCCTCCTCTGCACAGGCACGCGACTATGACAACGTTCGCATCGGTGTTGATGTTCCTTACGTTCCTATGGAATACCGCACGCCTGAAGGCGATCTGACCGGTTTTGATATCGATCTGGGCAATGCCATGTGTGAAGAAATCGGCGTTACCTGTGAATGGATCGAGCAGGAGTGGGACGGCATTATTCCGGGCCTTCTGTCACGTAACTACGATGCCGTCATGTCGTCCATGACAATCAACGATGAGCGTCGTCAGCAGGTACTGTTCTCGGACCCTTACATCACCATGCCGTCTGCCTGGTTTGCGCCAAGCAATCTGGATATATCAGAAGCCAACGAAGAGACCCTTGAAGGCCTGACCATCGGTGTTCAGCGCGGTACGCTTCAGGACAACTACGTCACCGATAAATACAGCAGCGTCGCCGATATCAGCCGTTACTCCACGGCTGACGATATGGTGCTCGATCTGGACGCCCAGCGTCTGGATATCGTATTCCTCGATTTTCCGATCGGCCAGTCAACGCTGGTTGAAAACGAAGACGGCGACTATACCATCGTAGGCGAGCAAATCTCCGAGCCTAAAGAATACTTTGGTGACGGCTTCGGTATTGCCTTCCGCCAGCGCGATGAGGCGCTTGCTGACAAGTTCAACGAAGCGCTCGCCACGCTTCAAGAAAACGGCACCTACGACGAGATCCACGCCCGCTATTTCGGCGAAGAGTAATCGTCGCTCCTCCCCGGTTTACGCCGGGGAGGAATCATCGCTTAGCCCCTCGTACTATTTCCTCGCCTCTCCCTCGCTACTTTTTCACTATTTCCTCACTGTTTTTTTCAACACGCCGTTACTGAGCATTTTGTTACCTTTAAACCTTAGCTAGACCCCGGCGCTGCCTTGAATTGCTGCCAAGATGAGCAAATTCAGTGAACTAGCCGTGCTACTATCAGTCTCTCAAAGCATGCTAGTGACCGACAGGGAGGTTTTATGGCTAATACATCGTCACCGTTACGACCCTCTTCCCATTGGACGGGTTGGGGCCAATGGCTCGCGCTGATCACCATGACGGTGGACCACCTTACCCGTTATGTACTGGTTGGAGACTGGGGTTGGGCAGGCTCTTCCATTGGTCGGATTGCTTTTCCACTGTTTGCCGCCATGGTGGCCTGGCATGGGTTGTTCAATACGCGTAACCCATTACGCTACTCGCGGCGAATTCTAGTCATCGGCTTGGTGGCGCAAGTGCCTTACATGCTGATGCCGCGCGCCTCCGATGCGCTGATTCTTAATGTCTGCTTTACCCTGGCAAGCGGCCTGGCTTTGGGCACGCTGGTACGCCAGGGCTGGCAGCATTACCAGCAGCAAACACTGGGATTTGGTTGGCTTCTGTTAGGCGCAGCGGTAGGCGTTACGCTTTGGTATCTGCTGGGCTTCTGGGTGGAGTATGGTCACAACGGCCTGCTGCTGATTCCTCTGCTCATGTTTGCCATGCACGCGCTTAGCCAGGCAGGACCGCATTTTCAGTCGCGCCTATGGGCGGGCCTGGCGGCGTTTCCGGTACTTTGGATTGCCGGTCAGATGAATGCTTCAGACATGGCAAAATCCTTCACGGTGGCCACCTGCTTGGCTGTGCTGATACTGGCGGCAGGTACTGCGAAGCGGATCGCGCCTGTACCGCTGGTCATGCCGCGTAGACTTTGGCTGGCCTGGTACCCCGGGCACTTCGCGCTAATCGCGCTGTGGCTACTGATCACTGGTCGAATTGCGCTGGGCTGGTAAGCTCAAAAGTAGCCCGCAGGAATTAAAAAGGCGCTTCACATGTGAGGCGCCTTTTCAGTTACTTATCAACGCTTAGCTATAGTGAGTTCTCGAAGCTCCACTCAACCGCTGGGGCATCGGGTATCAGCACCTGGCAGGCGCGAACTTTTTCCAAGAGCTCAGTGTGAGTGGCGGCGACTACGTTAACGTGGGCCAGCTTGCGCCCTGGGCGCTCGGCTTTGTCGTAACGGTGCAGATGGGTATTGGCAAGCTTCAGCATGGCTACGTTGTCGCCTTCCTGGCCGATCACATTGACCATGCAGGTGGGCGCAATAGCCGCGGTGCTACCCAGCGGCAATCCCTGGATCGCCCGTAGGTGGTTCTCAAACTGGCTGGTGACCGCGCCATCCATCGTCCAGTGGCCGGAGTTATGCACCCGCGGCGCCATCTCGTTGGCCAACAGGCTGCCATCGCGGGCCTGAAACAGCTCAAGCGCCAGCACGCCCACGTAATCCAGCTCGTCCAGCAAGGTGCGAATATACGTATCGGCCGTTTGCTGAACCTGGACATCCAGGTCCGGCAGCGGCGCCACCGAGTAACGCAGAATGCCACCCACATGCTGGTTTTCCGCCATGGGGTAGAACACCACTTCGCCATCGCGACCGCGCACGGCAATCATCGATACTTCACGCACAAAATCGACAAACGCTTCAACGATCAGCTGCGCATGGCCGATGCTTTGCCAAGCCTCAGCCGCCTCTTCAGGGGCTTTTAACACCGCCTGGCCTTTACCGTCGTAACCTTCAGTGACGGACTTCGCCACCACCGGGCAGCCAAGCTCTCGGGCGGCCGCTTCAAGCTGCTCGGCACTTTCAACGACGCGATAAGCGGGCGTCGGAATATTTAAACGGTCAAACAGGGCTTTCTCTTCAACCCGATTCTGACAAACCTTGATTGCCCGGCTGCTGGGGTAAACCGGCTTATGCTTTTCGATCTCCTGCACAAGCGTTACCGGCAGATGCTCGAACTCGTAAGTTACGACATCCACCTTGGTGAGAAACTCCGCCAAATGCTGGTTATCCGGGTCAATGACAACCTCGCCAATGCCAGCGCTTGGGTTACCCGTGGTATCCAAAAAGGTAAACCGGTTACCCAGCGGATAACCCGCCAGCGCCAGCATACGGCCTAGCTGGCCTGCGCCTAAAACGCCAATATTCATTGGGTGTCTCCTTATTCTTCATTCGGCGCAGGGCGCGGGTCCGGGTTATCCAGCACCAGCTGGGTCTGCTCGGCGCGGAAAACATCGACGGCATCACGCACGGCGCTGTCCTGCAGGCCGACAATCTGAGCGGCCAGCAGGCCCGCATTGGTGGCCCCCGCTTTACCGATCGCCAGCGTACCTACCGCAATGCCACCCGGCATCTGGGCAATCGAGAGCAGTGAATCAAGTCCTTTTAATGCCTTGGACTCAACCGGCACGCCCAGCACCGGCAGCGGCGTTTGTGAGGCCACCATACCCGGCAGGTGAGCAGCACCCCCGGCACCGGCCACAATCACCTGCAGGCCACGCTCAGCGGCGCTCTTGGCATAGTCGAACAGCAGGTCGGGCGTTCGGTGGGCGGATACCACGCGCGTTTCATAGGCAACGCCTAAGCGCTCCAGCATCGTGACCGCATGCTCCATCACGGGCCAATCGGATTTTGACCCCATGATGACGCCCACTTTGGGTGCGCTATTCGACGACATGCCATTTCTCCCCGGCCAGTGGCCTTATAAAAAATGATAAAAGTGCCGCACGCCGGAAGCTGCAGCGCACGCTAAAATGAGGCGCATAGTTTACCAGAGCTGAGGCGCAAGCGGGTGTTCACAAATATCGCGAAATTTTCATCAAATTAAATATTGAAAAGCACCCGCGTTGGCGGCATTGTGTATTTGTCATTTCAGACTTATGGAGTCACATGAGTACGGCATACTCGACTGCTCACGCAGAAACGCTGGATCCTCCGCGAAGCAGCCCTGACCTCGACGTCAGGGAATTAGAAAAACGCACGCGCCTGATGCGCATAATCACGCGTTTGATTGCAGTATCAGATCTAGGAAGCCGGGAGATTGCCCGTAAGGCAGGCCTTCCCGTTCAGAAGATTAGCGACTTGCTCGCCGGCAGGCTTGAGCACCTGAATATTGATGAACTCAATGTTCTGCGCCGCACATTAGAACTGGAGGCGCCATAGCAGCAGCCCTCCTTGCACCCAATCGACAAACGCCTCGCAAATGCGAGGCGTTTTTTATTGCGTCAATTAGCAGATAATCAACTAGTCTTCGCGCTGCTCGAATGCTTCGGCAGCCTGAATCGCTTCTTTCTCAGAGGTATGTTCAGACACCACGACCTCATTTTCGGGCTGAGATACATCCACTACCTGCCAGCCAGTAATTTTTTCTTTGAGATCAGAGACATCGAATACAGGATCGATACGGGCTTGTCGGGTAGACATTCTACTCTCCTTGGGTTTACGACAATGGGCGTAGTAACAGCGTAGAAGACAAAACCTGTGAGGGAAAAGACGCAGAGGCGCTTTTGATTAATCGCAAAACCAGGTTTAGCTATATGTCGATATCACGACACCACCCAACGCAATCATTATAACCACCGCCCAAGCGGGAAGTTTCCACACCGTCAGCAGCAAAAACCCTGTCAGTGCCAAGGCAAATTCATATGGCCCGATAATCGCGCTGGTCCATACTGGCTGATAAAGCGCCGCCGCCAGAATCCCGACCACTGCCGCATTGGCGCCGCGCATTAACGCCTGAGCGCTGCCCCACTGACGAAAGCGATTCCAGAATGGCAGCACGCCGACCAGCAGTAAAAAGCCCGGCACAAAAATTGTCAGCAAAGCCAATAACGCCCCCGCCAGCCCGTTAATTCCGGGCAGCAGCGCACCTAAATAAGCCGCAAAGGTAAATAGAGGCCCCGGTACCGCCTGCGCCGCCCCGTAGCCGGTTAAAAACGCATCCGGCGTTACCCAGCCCGACTGCACCACTTCAGCTTCGAGCAGCGGCAGCACCACATGGCCGCCACCAAACACCAGCGCGCCCGAGCGGTAAAACGCGTCGAGAATATCCAGCCAAACGGCGCTTCCCGCCAGTAGCGGTAACGCAACCAGCAGCCCAGCAAATAGGCCCAGCGCTAAAACGCCTGCTCGGCGTGAAACAGGAAAGTGGAGATGTTCCTGTGCAGGCATCGATGTTTCACGGCAGAGTATTAAACCTGCTAATCCGCCTGCCACGATGGCACTCACCTGCCCCAGCGGCCCGCTTAAGAAGATCACGGTAAACACCGCCAGAAGCGCAATGCCCGTACGGGTTTTATCCGGGCAAAGGTTTCGTGCCATGCCCCACACGGCGTGGGCCACAATCGCCACTGCGACGATCTTCAAGCCGTGAATAAGGCCGCTGGCGACAGGGCCATCCAATACCGCTGCACCAAACGCAAACAGCATCAGCACGATGGCCGAAGGCAGAGTGAAAGCTAGCCACGCAGCGCTCGCTCCCCAAGGCCCTGCGCGCATTAACCCCAAGGCAAAACCCACCTGGCTGCTGGCAGGCCCCGGTAGGAATTGGCAGAGCGCGACCAGATCCGCATAGGCCGTTTCAGAAAGCCATCGCCGGCGCTCCACGAACTCGGTACGAAAGTACCCCAGATGCGCCACTGGCCCGCCAAAGGAGGTCAGGCCGAGCCATAAAAAAACCCGTAAGACTTCGCTGGTATGGGCACGGGCGGCCAATGGTTGCGTCATGGCACCGGTTCCTTGAAAGAAAATGCCGAGCATAAACGTCACGTTTGACACGGTGATGACAATGAATGAATAAAAGAAACAACGCTCAAGTTGAGCAATGCACATCCCGTAGCGCGTGGTAACGCTTTGCGAGGCACGAGCAAATAAGACACCCGCGGGAGGCGACTGTTAAGCCGCCCTGCCGTGCCACCTATATCATGCACTTGCACCACATCACCCAACCCCGACACCGCTTCGCGCTGCTTCCGCGGGTGCGCTAACGCTTACACCGCGCTAAAAAATCGGATCAATGCACATCCCATAGCGCGTGGTAACGCTTTGCGAGGCACGAGCAAATAAGGCACCCGCGGGAAGCGGCTGTTAAGCCGCCCTGCCGTGCCACCTATATCATGCAATTGCACCACACCACCCAACCCCGACACCGCTTCGCGCTGCTCCCGCGGGTGCGCTAACGCTTACCACGCGCTACAAAATCGGATCAATGCACAACCCGTAGCGCGTGGTAACGTTTTGCGAGGCACGAGCAAATAAGGCACCCGCGGGAGGCGGCTGTTAAGCCGCCCTGCCGTGCCGCCTATATCATGCACTTGCACCACATCACCCAACCCCGGCACCGCTTCGCGCTGCTCCCGCGGGTGCGCTAACGCTTACACCGCGCTACAAAATCGGATCAATGCACATCCCGTAGCGCGTGGTAACGTTTTGCGAGGCACGAGCAAATAAGGCACCCGCGGGAGGCGGCTGTTAAGCCGCCCTGCCGTGCCACCTATATCATGCAATTGCACCACATCACCCAACCCCGACACCGCTTCGCGCTGCTCCCGCGGGTGCGCTGGCGCTTACCACGCGCTACAAAATCGGATCAGTGCACAATCCGTAGCGCGTGGTAACGTTTTGCGAGGCACGAGCAAATGAGGCACCCGCGGGAGACGGCTGTTAAGCTGCCCTGCCGTGCCACCTATATCATGCACTTGCACCACATCACCCAACCCCGGCAGCGCTGGACGCGCTGCTCCCGCGGGTGCGCTGGCGCTTACCACGCGCTACAAGAGAACAGCGCTTGTGCTTGCTCCAGCCCCGTGAATGGATGGCTACTGAGAGCCCTTATTCGTCTTGATCGGTCACCGCGCCGGTGCTTGCCGAGCTTACCAGGCGTGCATACTTGGCCAGCACACCGCGGGTATAGCGCGGTTCTGGCCGCTGCCAGGCTGCCTTACGGCGCATTAGCTCGTCGTCGGCCACATGCATTTCAATGGTGTCCGCTTCGGCATCGATGGTGATGCGGTCGCCATTTTCCACCAGCGCCAGCGGGCCACCCTCAAACGCTTCAGGCGATACGTGACCAACCACAAAGCCGTGGCTGCCGCCGGAGAAGCGCCCATCGGTGATCAGCGCAACATCATTGCCTAAACCGCGCCCCATGATGGCCGAGGTGGGGGTGAGCATTTCGCGCATGCCAGGGCCGCCTTTGGGGCCTTCATAGCGAATGACTACCACATCGCCTGCCACAACAGTGCCGTCGTTGATCCGCGCCTGGGCTTCTTCTTCTGAGCCAAACACCCGCGCCGTGCCTGAAAAGCGTACTCCTTCTTTACCGGAGATCTTCGCGACTGCACCTTCCGGCGCCAGGTTGCCGTAAAGAATACGCAGATGGCTTTCGGCTTTAATCGGCTTATCCAGTGGCGCGATGATCTGCTGATCGTCTGGGTAAGGCGTAACGTCGGCCAGGTTTTCCGCCAGCGTATTACCGGTCACCGTCAGGCAGTCACCGTGCAACAGGCCTGCGGCTAGCAGGTTTTTCATCAGTGGCTGAATGCCGCCCAGAGCAACAAGTTCACTCATCATGTAGTGGCCGCTGGGGCGAAGGTCCGCGACGACCGGCACCCGTTTGCCGATCTCGGTAAAGTCTTCAAGCGTCAGCTCAACGCCAATGGTGCGCGCCATGCCGATAAGGTGCAGCACCGCATTGGTCGAGCCGCCTAACGCAATCACCACGGTAATCGCATTCTCAAACGCCTTGCGGGTCATGATGTCCGAAGGCTTGATATCCCGGGCCAGCAGTTCAAGCACCGCCTCGCCCGCCGCTTTACAGTCATCGCGCTTTTCCTGGGAGATCGCGTTCTGCGCGGAGCTGCCCGGCAGACTCATGCCCAGTGCTTCAATGGCTGATGCCATGGTGTTGGCGGTATACATACCACCACAGGAACCAGGGCCAGGAATCGCAGTCTCTTCGATGATCTTGAGCTCGATCAGGTCAATATCACCGCGCGAGTGAGCGCCCATGGCCTCGAACACCGAAACGATATCGGTATGCCCTTTGCCCGGCATGATCGTGCCGCCGTACACAAACACGCTAGGGCGATTCAGCCGCGCCAGCCCCATCACGCAGCCCGGCATGTTCTTGTCGCAGCCGCCAATTGCGACCAGGCCGTCAAAGCCCTCGCAGCCCGCCACGGTCTCGATGGAATCCGCGATGACCTCCCGCGACACCAGCGAGTACTTCATGCCTTCGGTGCCGTTGGCAATGCCGTCAGAAATGGTGATGGTATTGAAAATGACGCCTTTACCGCCTGCGGCATCGGTACCGTCACGGGCCTGCTCGGCAAGCTCACCAATATGGCTGTTGCACGGCGTGACCATGCTCCAGGTAGAGGCCACGCCCACCTGAGGCTTCTTGAAATCTGCGTCGTTGAAGCCCACGGCACGCAGCATGGCGCGGCTGGCGGCTTTGCCCACACCATCAACCACCGGGGCGGAATGGCGACGAGTATGGTTCGGTGTATCGGTCATGGAGAAGTCCTCTTGGCTTTGCTCACGGTATCTGCATAGCTTGAGGATACCCTGGCTTGCACGCAAGAGGAGATGAAAAACCCGCGTTTATCTATTTAAGCTAAACAGCCGCTTTATGCGGTCGAGGCAGAACAGAGAGATCAAATCCACACGCTTGCGCATAGCGTTGTAGTGTCTTCCAGCCAGGATTACTATCACCACGTTCTAACCGGCTGATATTGCTTTTCTGAGTATGTAGCCGCTGGGCTAGCTCTTCCTGGGTAAGACCCGCACGCTGGCGCATGGAAATAAGCGTATTGGCGAGCTCAAATTCAGGTGCCAAACGTTCATACTCAGCCTTAACCTCAGGATTTTTGAGTGCCTGATGTTTCAGCTCTTTTAAATTGATCATGACTGCACCTCGCGCTGTCTGGAGCGAGCCAAGGCCAACGCCTGACGAGGCGTTTTCTGGCTCTTTTTGACAAATGCATAAAGGATCACGATTTGCTGACCCGTTACATAACAAAATAAGGAGCGCCCGATACCTTCTTGTGCTTTGGCTCTTATTTCAAAGAGGCCATCGCCCATTGCTTCTGTATGGGGCGGGCCCAAATTAGCCCCATGTTGCTCCACCATTTCCAGTAATCGCAGCATCCTGGCCTGTATTTTCGGCGGCATGCTGAGAATATCGCTCTCAACACCAGGATAAAAATTAACCTGCCATTCCATACACAACCCCCTCGAGTTATCAAATATGATAACTCAAGCATCTCGAAAGTTCCTCTCAATACGTCAACTAAAGCCGTTTAACTTATGGCACCATACTCATTGCCTCGCTCTGCCTTTGCCGTGAAGGAAATACCGCCGCATGTCGTCACACTCGCCGCTTACCAGTACATCGTCCCTTACGCCGGGTTTCATGGTGGTGCATGCCAACCGCCTGGAAGACCTGCGTGGGCTGGCGGTGGAGTGGATGCGCCTTCACCCGCTGAACCCGCTTGAGAACGAGACCATTCTGGTGCAGAGCAACGGCATCGGGCAGTGGCTGAAGCTGGCCCTAGCGGAAGACCCCGCGCAAGGCGGTGCCGGTATTGCGGCGGCGCTGAATGTTACCCTGCCCGCACGCTTTTTATGGCAGGCCTACCGCACGGTGTTGACGCATATCACCGGCGACCCCCAGGCGGTGCCGGAAACCTCGCCGTTTGATAAATCGCGCCTGGTATGGCGCTTGCTGCGCCTACTGCCTAGCCTTGCCACAAAGCCCGCCTTTGCGCCGCTTGCCCGCTTTCTGGAAACTGACCGCGACCAGCGCAAGCATTACCAGTTGGCCGAGCGCCTGGCGGACTTGTTCGACCAGTACCAGGTATACCGCGCCGACTGGCTTGAGGCCTGGGCACAGGGTGAGGACGTGTTGATTACCGCACGCGGCGAAGCGCGCCCGCTGGATGAACACCAGCGCTGGCAGCCGGAGCTTTGGCGCGCCCTGCGCGACGATGTGGCCGCCACTCAAGGTGAAGCTGGCCTCAACAGCAGCCGCGCCCAGGTGCATAGCCGCTTCTTAGAAGTCGCCGAAAAGCTGGAAGGCCAGGGCTGCCCGCAGGGTTTACCCCGGCGGCTGATTATTTTCGGGATTTCCTCACTGCCCCAGCAAACGCTGGAAGCGTTGGCTGCGCTTTCGCGCTGCTGCCAGATCGTGCTGTGTGTGCACAACCCCTGCCAGTTTTACTGGGCGGATATCATCGAACATAAAGACCTGTTACGCGCCAGCCGCTACCGCCAGCAGCGTAAAACGGGCATGCCCGAAGCGTTGGACGTACTAGGTGACGGCGATGTAGACAGCGCGCTGCACCTGCACGCCCAGCCGCTATTGGCCGCCTGGGGAAAACAGGGGCGCGATTACCTGCGCCTCTTGGATGAGCATGACGATGCGGGTAACTATCAAACCCTGTTCGAGCAGCAGGCGCTGCGTATCGATATGTTCGAGCCGTTCAGCACGCCCGACTACTCCTGCCTGCTCAGCCAGCTGCAGGACGATATCCGCGAGCTGCGCCCGGTGGCTGAAACCCAATCCACCTGGCCTGCGGTTGATGTAACCCAAGACGACTCGATCGTGTTTCATATCGCCCACGGCCCCCAGCGCGAAGTGGAGATTCTCCACGACCAGCTGTTAGCCGCGTTCAGCTTTGATCCCGAGCTGCGCCCGCGGGATATCATCGTCATGGTGCCGGACATCGACCGCTACGCGCCGCATATCGAAGCGGTGTTTGGCCAGTACCGCTCAAGCTACCGTACGCTTGGCCGCGATGACCCGCGCTATATTCCCTACACGCTTTCTGACCAGGCCAGCCGCCACCGCCTGCCGCTGATGATTGCCCTGGAAAAGCTTTTACGCCTGCCGGAGCTGCGCCTCTCGGTGAGCGACCTGCTGGATCTTTTAGACGTACCCGCCCTGCGCGCCCGCTTTGGCATTGAAGAGCGCGACTTGCCCACGCTGAACCGCTGGATCGAAGGTGCGGGTATCCGTTGGGGGCTCAACGCCCAGCAGCGCATGCAGCTTGATTTACCCCAAGGCCTGAGCCAGAACACCTGGGCGTTTGGCCTGCGCCGTTTGCTGTTGGGTTATACCGTGGGTGTGGCCGATGCGTGGCAGGGGATCGAGCCGTTTGACGACATCGGTGGGCTTGAAGCCTCGCTTGCAGGGCCGCTGGCCACGCTGCTTGAAAAGCTCGAAAACTCTTGGGAGATTTTCTGCAAGCCGACCACGGCGGCCAACTGGGTCATCAGGCTACGCGAGCTGCTGGAAACTTTCTTTCTTACCGACGACGCCGAAGAGAGCGTGATGCTGACCAAGCTGGAAGGCGCGCTTCAGCAATTGTTCGACAGTACCGAAGAGGCCGCGCTGAATGACGAATTGCCGCTTTCCATGGTGCGCGAACACTGGCTCTCGCAGATCGATGAGCACAGCCTTTCCCAGCGCTTTTTAGCCGGGGCGGTCAACTTCGCCACGTTAATGCCGATGCGCGCGATTCCGTTCAAGCGCGTATGCCTCTTGGGTATGAACGACGGCGAATACCCGCGCTCCCAGCCGCCGCTGGATTTCGACCTGATGGGCAGCGACTACCGCCCCGGCGACCGCTCCCGCCGCGAAGATGATCGCTACCTGTTTCTGGAGGCGCTGCTGTCTGCGCGCCACCAGCTATACATCAGTTGGGTCGGCCGCAGCCAGATCGACAACAACCCCATGCCGCCTTCGGTGCTGGTCGGCCAGCTGCGCGACCACCTGACCGCAGGATGGCTAAGCCAACACCAGGATCAAGAACCTCTCATTGATGCGCTGACTACCGAGCACCCGCTGCAACCGTTTAGCCAACGCTATTTTGCCGCTGGCGCCAGCTCAGCGTCTCAAGCGCGACTATTTACCTATGCCCATGAGTGGCACGCCCTGCACGCGCCCCTGGCCAGCCGCGATGAACAGTCAAACGCCCTGCCCACCTTCGAGCAGGAAATTCCACTGACGCTTGCCCAGCTCGGCAGCTTTCTGCGCGAACCGGCCAAGGCGTTCTTCAATACGCGTTTAGGGGTTTATTTCGAGCAGGAGGCTCTGACCCAGCTGGACGTGGAACCGTTCGTGCTTAACGGCCTGCAGCACTGGCAGTTGCAGGACCAGCTAATTGCCGCCCAGCGCCGCGCGGTGGACAACGGCGAGCCTAGAGAGGAGGCCATGTTTGCCGCGCTTGAGCGCATCAAGGGCCAGGGCGTGCTTGCCGTGGGCGCGTTTGGCGAGCGCATGCGTGAATCGCTGGCCGAGCCCATGCAGGCATTGTTCGATGATTACCAGACTGCGCTTGCTGAATGGCCCTATCCGGAAGAGGCGCCTCAAGCAGTCACGTTTAGCGCTCATGGCCTTTCAATCAGCGACTGGATTAACGAGCTTCGCACGGACGAGGACGGCAACCGCTGTCGTCTGCTGCTGGTCAGCAATAGCCTGGTTAGCCAGGGGCGCGGTCGCGGGCAGTACCGCTGGCAGCATCTGTTGCGCCCTTGGGTGGCCCACTTGGCGGCCAATGCGGTCGCGCCCATGACCACTCAGCTGCTTTCCAAGGCAGGCCATGTGCGCTTCGCGCCGTTAAGTGCGGATATCGCACAGGGCCACCTGACGACTATTTTACAGTGTTGGCAGGATGGCATGGCAGCGCCCTTGCCGCTCGCCCCACAGGCAGCATTTGCCTGGCTGGGTAAAGAGGGCACCCCGGAAAGCACGCCTGAGAGCGACGCATTTAGCGCAGCGGCAAGCGCTTATGAGGGTGGCCGTTTCCAAACGGGCGAAGTAGCGCAAAGTGCCTACCTTGCCCGCCAATGGGCCAGCTTTGAAGGGCTGTTTCATGAGCACACTGACCACGACCACACCTTCGCCTCATTGGCAGAAGCGCTTTACGCCCCTCTATACCGCGCAGTAAAAGAGTAGCCTCGCGCGGTAAAGGTAAAGGAGCAGTGGCTGGCTAGATGCCTAGTTGCCTTGCTGGTTGACCAGAAATATCCGCTTGGCCAGCGAGATCATCTCTGGGTCGCCGGTGTTCTTTTCGGGCACATCGGAAAGCTTGATGACCGGCAGCCAGCCCTGGCCTTCCGGGCGTGCCTCCACCATCTTGATCACCATATTCATGGGCTCTTCACCCACATCGTTGGTGAAGTTGGTGCCGATACCGAACGCCATCCCGATACGGTCCTTGCAGAAGGCATAAATGCGCTCGATTTTTTCCGGGGTGAGCGCATCGGAAAAGATGATCGTCTTGCTCACTGGGTCAACGCCCAAGCGCTCGTAGTGAGCAATGGTCTGCGAGGCAAAGTCGATAGGATCGCCGCTGTCGTGGCGCACGCCGTCGAACAGCTTGGCAAATTTCTTATCGAAGCTGTCAAAAAAAGCCTTTGAGGTAAACGTATCGGTTAGCGCGATACCCAGATCGCCCCGGTACACATCCACCCAGTGCTCAAGGGCCAGGCTGTTGGCCATCTTGAAACCAAAGCGGGCGCCGTGGAACATGAACCATTCGTGGGCGTGGGTACCAATCGGCTTGACGCCGTGGCGCATGGCCAACAGCACATTGCTGGTGCCGGTAAACGACTCACCGCCGTGGTGGCGAAGCGCACCGACCACACGGTCGTGAACATTAAACGAGAAACGTCGCCGGGTACCAAACTCAGCGATTTTGAGCCCCATGCGCCGGTAAAGCTCGATTTTTTCCTGAGCGCTTTGCTCGATCATCGCATCGGCTTCAGGCGAAACCGTAATGCCCCGCAGCCGATACCAAAGCTCGCTGATCAGTGCCATCAGCGGCACTTCCCAGAGAATGGTGCGATACCAGGGGCCTTCGATCACTACCGAAAGGTCCGCCCCCTGCTGCTCAATGATGACTTCGCTTGGGTCGTAGCGAAACCCGGCCAGAAAATCGAGATAGGTAGGGTCCAGATAAGGGCACGTGGTTTCGAGGTAGCGCTTTTCTTCCTCGTTCAAGCGAAGCACCGCCATACTATCGACTTCGCGGCGTAGCGCAGCGCCAAACCCTTCCGGAAAGGCATGCTCGCCACGATTGATAAAAGCGTAACGCGCATGGGCATACGGAAAGCGTTTAATCACGGCATTCTGCATCGTGATTTTGTAAAAGTCGTTATCCAGAAGCGAGGTCAGCATGGAGTCTCATCGTCAGCGTGAACAGAAGCCGCGGTAGCGTAAACAGATCGCCCCAAAAGTGGCTAGCCGATAAGATTAGCAGGTGACGGCGCTGGCTCCCAGCCCACAGCGTTCGCTTGCGCTTTTGCCCCCTGCTTTTTGCTCCCTAAGGGGCATCGCGATATAGTGCCCCAACCGCCCCACTTTCCCCGCCTGGGGCGCGTTGTTTTTTGCGCCTGCTCCTGGAGATCAGTGATGAGCTACCCCGCCCCACTCAACCCCTTGAGCTTGCCCCTGCACGGCAGCCGCCTGATTGAAGCCAGCGCCGGTACCGGCAAAACCTTCACCATTGCGCTTTTATACGTGCGCCTGGTGCTGGGTGGGCGCAGCAAGGAAGACGACGACGCCTTTATCCGCCCGCTGACGCCGCCCGAAATTCTCGTGGTCACGTTTACCAATGCAGCAACGCAAGAGCTGCGCGAGCGGATTCGCAACCGCCTGGTGGAAGCCGCCGAGGTCTTTCGTAACGAAGCAGACGACCCCCAGAAAACCAGCGACAAGCTATTACTCGAGCTGCGCAGTGAGTACCCACCTTCGGCCTGGCCCGCCTGCGCCCGGCGTTTGGCGCTGGCCGCCGAATGGATGGACGAAGCGGCGGTATCCACCATTCACAGCTGGTGCTACCGCATGCTGCGCGAGCACGCCTTCGATAGCGGCAGCCTGTTTTCACTGAACCTGAAAAACGACCAGCGCGAGCTGGAGCAGGACGTGGTGCGCGACTACTGGCGCAGTTTTTACTACGCCCTTGAAAACGACGCGCTTGAGAGCATTGTGGGCTACTGGAAATCCCCCGATGACTTGCACGAAAGCCTGCAACGCCTGCTGCCCGAATGTGATGCCCTGGGCGAGCAACGCCCGGAGCCTGCGCAAACGCTTACTACCTGCCAGGCCGCCCGCACCGCAAAACTCAGTGAATTAAAAGCCCCTTGGGCCGCCTGGCTGGATGCGCTGGTGCCTGCGCTTGAAGATGCCGCCAGGCGAAAAGCGTTCAAAGGCCAAAGCTTCAATGCTAAAAGCCGTGCCAACTGGCTGGGTGCGCTGCGCGAATGGTGCACCGGCGATGCTGATCGCCCCCAGCTTACCGACGCCGCCTGGAAGCGCATGACGCCTGACGGCATGATCGATATCTGGAAAGAGGGCGCACCGCCCTGCCCAGAGGTGTGGGAAGCGCTGGCCCAGCTGCCCGGCGAGCTTAACTTGCTTCCCGAGCCGCGCAATGACCTGCTCATTCACGCCGTGCAGTGGTGCCGCGCCCGATTGGAACGCGAGCAGGAGCGCCGCGCCGAGATGGGCCCCAACGATCTGTTGACCCACCTGGACCGCGCCCTGAAAGGCCCCAACCGTGATGCGCTGGCAGCACAAATCCAGCGCCAGTTCCCCGTCGCGATGATCGACGAGTTTCAGGATACCGATCCAATCCAGTACCGCATTTTCAACGCGGTATATAACGTGGCTAGACCCCGCCGCGACAGCGCTGTGATGCTGATTGGCGACCCCAAGCAGGCCATTTACGCCTTCCGCGGTGCGGATATTTTCACTTACCTGAAAGCCCGCCAGGACACCGCAGGCCGCCATGTCACGCTGGGCACCAACTTCCGCTCCACCCAGGCGATGGTCGAAGCGGTGAACCACTGCTTTCACTACGCCGACCAGCACCAAACCGGCGCCTTTCTGTTTCGTGAAGAGAACGGCGATAACCCGCTGCCGTTTTTACCGGTAGGCGCCAAGGGCCGTGACGACCAGCTGGTGCTGAACGGCGCGCCGCTGCCTGCCATGACGCTGTGGCAGCTGGAGGCGGACGAACCGCTTTCCAAGACCACCTACCAGCTTGAAATGGCCGAGCGCTGCGCTTCGCACATGACCATGCTGCTGGAAGCGGGCCGCAACCAAAAAGCAGGTTTTGAAACCGCAGGCGAGCTAACCCCCTTAAAGCCTTCCAATATGGCGGTGCTGGTCAACGGCTTGCAGGAAGCCCGCGCCATCCGCCTGGCCCTAGCCAGCCGTGGGGTTAAAAGCGTTTATCTCTCGGATAACGATAAGGTGTTTAGCTCACCCATCGCCCAACAGTTGGAAACCTGCCTGAGGGCCTGCGCCGAGCCCCAGGCCAATTCGCGCCAGGCGGAAGCCAAGCTGCGCGCCGCGCTTGCCACTTCGCTACTCGGGCTTAGCCTGAACGAGCTTGACCATTTGAACCAAAGCGAGCTTGCCTGGGAAGCGCGGGTGGAGCAGTTCAGCCGCTACCATCGCCTGTGGCAGCGCCAGGGCGTGCTGCCGCTGGTGCGCCGGTTGATGGTCGATTTTAATATCCCCGCTCGGCTGCTTGAGTTCACCGACGGTGAGCGCTTGCTAACCGACTTGCTGCACCTGGGCGAACTGCTCCAGCAGGCAAGCCAGGAGCTGGACGGCGAACATGCTTTGATCCGCTTTCTGGCGGAAGCGATTGCCGACCCGGAAAGCCACGGCGACAGCCACAAGCTGCGCCTGGAAAGCGACGCGGATCTGGTCAAGGTCGTCACCATTCACAAATCCAAGGGGCTTGAGTACCCGCTGGTATTTTTACCCTTTATTGCCAACCACCGCCCCACCAAGCAGGGCGACGTGCCGCTACGCTGGCACGACGGCGAAGGCACTTTACAGCTAAGCCTGAGCGCTGATGAAGAGACGCTGGCCACCGCCGACCGCGAGCGTTTAGGCGAAGATTTACGCAAGCTTTACGTAGCCCTGACCCGCGCCCGCCACGCCACTTGGCTGGGGCTTGCACCGTTAAAAGATGGCGAAGGCAGCGCCTTGGGCCACCTACTCAATGGCGGCCAAGTGGTTGCCCCCAGCCAGTTTGGCGAAGCGCTTGGCGCCCTGGTGGATAAAAGCGAGATTGCCTTGAGCGCTGCCCCGGAACCCACGGCGCTGCGCTTTACGCCCGCCCAGCAGCAAGAAGCACTAGGGCAAGCGCGCACCCCCACACGTTCCGCCCGCGAGCAGTGGTGGATTGCCAGCTACTCCGCGCTGCGCACTTCTGGCGGCGTTTCAGGGTTGTCGTCCAATGCTATCGCTTCACCCACGCCGGAGCCGACCACGCCCCAGGAAGCGACCACGTTTGAAATGCTAGATGAGCCGCAGGATCTGCTTCAAGGCTCACCGCTCACCGGGCAGGCAATAGCGAGTGTAACCACTCACTCTCCCTTTCAATCACCCCTGCAAGCCGACAGCGACCAACCAAGTGCAGCTACCAGCCATCTGCACCGCTTCCCACGCGGCCCCGGCCCTGGCACCTTCTTGCACGGTTTGTTGGAGTGGGCAGGCCAGCTGGGCTTTGCCAAAGCGCTTGAAGACGCCGCCACCCGTGAAGACACCCTGCGCCGCCGCCTGCAGCTGCGCGGCTGGCAGGCGTGGTATGAGCCGCTGGCAGGCTGGTTTGAGGATTTGCTCACCACCGCGCTACCGCTTCCCGGCCAACAGGGCAGCGTGGCGCTTAATCAGCTAAGCGGTTATCAGGTAGAGCTGGAGTTCTGGTTTGCCGCCCATCAGGTCGATACCCAGGCGCTGGATGCACTGGTTAGCCAGCACTTACTCGCAGGCTTCGCCCGGCCCGCGCTGGATGCCGATACGCTTCACGGTATGCTGAAAGGTTTTATTGATTTAGCGTTTGAGCACAACGGGCGCTTTTACGTGCTGGACTGGAAATCCAACTACCTGGGCGCAGATGACAGCGCCTATACCTTTGATGCCCTGAGTGCCGCGCTGCTCGAAAAGCGCTACGATCTACAGGCCGCGCTTTATCTACTGGCGCTGCACCGGTTGTTAAAAGCCCGCCTGCCGGACTACGACCCGCACCAACATCTGGGCGGTTCACTCACGGTATTTTTGCGTGGCAGCCGCACAGTGGCACGCGGCGTACACCCAGAGCCCGCCCCGGTTGAGTTAATTGAAGCGTTGGATGCGTTATTTGCCGGCACGGCCAGCAACACGGGCCTCAAGGAGACGGCATGAAAGATTTATATACCTTTGACCTGTTCGGCGAGAGCGAGCCAGCGCCCAAGGCCGCCTCTCCCAAACCGGCTAGCCACGCGGTAGACGCCCATGCTGATAGCCATGCCGTGGAACCCCGTACCCTACAGCCGCACCCCGCGCTTAGCGATATTGGCGCCCTGCTCACACTTTGTGAGCGCTGGGTAGCCCGCGGCTGGCTGCGCGACCTGGACCGCGCGCTGGTGAGTTTCTTCGCCCGCGAGGTGGGTCAGGCTCCGCCGCTGCTGTTACTCGCCACCGCCCTTGCCAGCCACCAGTTGGGCCGCGGCCATGTATGTCTGGATTTGAGCGCCACGCTCAGCGCGCCGGATTTCGCGCTTTCGCTTCCGCCTGAAGGCGATGATTTAAGCGACCCGCCGCCGCTACCCAGCGAAGTGCTGGCCACGCTAACGCTTGCCGAGTGGCAGGCGGCGCTGGATCACCCCGCGCTGATCAGCAACGGCCACGGCAATACGCCGCTGGTGCGCTCGGACGCCCCACACACCACGCGGCTTTACCTGCGCCGCTACTGGCAGTACGAACAGACCTTGCATCAGGAAATCACCGCGCGATTAAGCGTTGCGGGTGCAGGCTTTACAAAGAAGGCAGCGCCCAGCCACTCTTTACTGCTTAAAAACGCTCTGGATACGCTGTTTCCCGCCACCGATACGCTGGACTGGCAGAAGGTAGCCTGTGCGCTGGCGGCGCGCAGCCACTTTGCGATCATTACCGGCGGCCCCGGTACCGGCAAAACCACCACCGTGGTACGCCTGCTCGCCCTGCTACAAACCCTGCAGTTGGCCCACTCACCCGAGCAGGCGCTACGCATTCGCCTGGCCGCCCCCACCGGCAAGGCCGCCGCCCGGCTCAATGAATCCATCGCCGGGCAGGTAAGCAATCTGCCCATGAGCGCGCTGGAATCGCTGCTGGATGTGCAATCCGATGCAGCACCGAGCGCGCTCGCTATCCCCACTGAAGTCACCACGCTGCACAGGCTGCTAGGCGCAAGGCCGGATACCCGCCACTTCCGCCACAACCCCAACAACCCATTGGCGTTGGATGTGCTGGTAATCGACGAAGCCTCCATGGTGGATATCGAAATGATGACCGCCGTGTTAAGCGCCCTGCCCGCCCACGCCAAGCTGGTGTTGCTGGGCGATAAAGACCAGCTCGCATCCGTTGAAGCCGGTGCCGTACTGGGGGATTTATGCCGCCGTGCCGAAGCCGCCCACTACACGCCGGAAACCGCCCAGTGGCTTGCCGAACTCACCAGCCAGCCGGTGCCCGAAGTGTTAACCAGTGAACGCGGCCAGGCGCTCGACCAGGCGATTACCATGCTGCGGGTAAGCCATCGCTTCGACGCGGCAAGCGGCATTGGCCAGTTGGCCGAGGCGATCAACCAGCCGTTAAGTGCTGCGATTAACGAGCGCGATAAACAAAACGCTGTACACAGCGCCCTGCGCCACGGCTACGCCGACCTGCATCATTTAGTGCTGGGCAGTGAAGACGACAACGCCCTGGAGCGCTTGGTGGTAACAGGCTCCCCCGAGCGCTTCCCCAATGCGGGCAAAAACTGGCTCGATAAGCGAACCAACCAGGAGCTGGCCCCACCTACCGGCTACCGGCATTACCTGAAAACGTTAAACAAACAGCGCCCGGCGGTAACGCTAACGTTTGAAGATAACCGCACCATTTATAACGACTGGGCAAGCAACGTGCTGAAAGCCTACGGCCACTTCCAACTGCTCTGCGCACTGCGCAAAGGGCCGTGGGGCGTGGAAGGCTTGAACTTACGCATTGCCAAGGTACTGCGCCGCGAGAAGCTTTTGAGCGCAGGAGACATTGAACTAGAGAAAGGCTGGTTTGAAGGCCGCCCGGTGCTGGTCACGCAGAACGACTACAGCCTGGGGCTAATGAACGGTGATATTGGCATTACGCTAGCAGTACCCGACCCGCGCACGCCGGGGCGGTCATTACATAGAGTCGCCTTTCCAACCAGCGACCCGGAAAACCCCATCCGCTGGGTACTGCCCTCGCGCCTGCACGCGGTAGAAACCGTCTTCGCGATGACGGTACACAAATCTCAAGGCTCGGAGTTTTTGCACACGGCACTTCTGCTACCCCAAACGCCCAACCCCATCCTCACCCGCGAGCTGGTTTACACCGGCATCACCCGCGCCCGCGAATGGCTGACCCTAGTGGAAGCCAAGCGGGGGATTTTGAATGATGCGGTGGTGAGGGAAGTTATGAGGGTGAGTGGACTGGGGATTAATTAAAATTTACATCACCAGTTCTAGCATTGTCAGGTTATCGGCCAGAAGCTGCCTTTTAGACGTCTCTGATATAACGCTAGGCGACTTGGGGCGCGACCTCAGGAGCGTCCCTTGACCACTCTTGTTAAAGCTCTCTCCCGCTAGATGCGCTCTCAATCAAAGTAAGAATCCGTATATAACTTAACGGGAAAGAGATAGTTTTTAATGTGACCTGAGCAGTACCATCCTGATCAATATGTCGCTCACTATCTTCTTCGTAGCTAAAAGTTGATTGCTGAACGCCAATGGTGAGGATTCCAAAGTTTCTTAGCTTTTGAACACCACTCCCGAACTCCTCATATATTCCGTCCGTGCTAAGATCAACTTCTTTTGAGTTTGCCACGTAAGATATATTTTCAATTACATCGTGATCTAGGACGTACTTTAGTTCACCACCTTCAACATAGGCAGAGCCAAAAGAATCTCCCTTTCTTTTTGGCTTTTTCGATAATTCAAGCCATTCGTTGATTGTTGACGAAACTTCTATCATCTCCTTGTCATTTAGAGTTTCTGCCACGGAAAAAATCAATTCCTCAAAATCATCAGCGTTACGAAACTCAGCGCAAATTTCTGCGGTCAATATCCCAATAATTCTAGGGCCAATGTCTTTGGATCTTGCCAAGCTCACTCGTCGATAGGAGTCAAACACAACTTCACTGCCCAGGTCTGTTGCTAGAATTGCTTCTATCTCTTCTGAAATATTTACGTGGCTTTCACCCTGGATACGATATTCAATCAAACGATTTTGGAACTCTTCAAAAAACATTTCTGCCCGGTGCCGAGTCCACCTTTCAATCACATTGGAGGCGAATGATTTCGCAAGAGACGAAGCGATCGACAACCCTGATTTTGGTATGAAATCCAAAGCTAGCTCCTAAGCTTTAACGCTTGGCTTTACGGCGTATCGAAGCGCAGCTTCGGTGTGTCCGATAACAGCCATTTATTATACAACCAACTAAAAACGCGGCTCATACATTCCTACTGGGTATGGCAGCATACCGTTAATAGAAATTAACAGATCCAAGTAAGTTGCTACACATTGTTCGAATTCTGCCTCGTTACCAATGGAGCGGTCTTTGAATGCATGAATGGCATTTCTTCTCTGTTGTACTAAATCGATAAATGGAAACCACTGGTCGTTTAGCAGTTCTTTTTTTCGATAAAACTGTTTGAGTTTTTCTAGTGCCAAAGAATCCGGATCGACGATTTTTCCTTTAACTTTGAAGTTTTCACCATCATTTATATAGTCTAGGTAGTACACTGCCAAAAATAGCTTCAATGTGCCTTCGATTAACGCCCCTAAATTTGCCCAAGCCAAAATCAGCTGTCCGTGTTCGACTTCCTTAAAATCCCACAGTTTAAGTGTCTTCGAGAGCTCAATCTGCCAATCAAGACGAGACTTTGACATTAAATCTGCTGCTTCTTTGGGTGCCCAACCATGGCTGTTGCCCCAAAAAGATGCCAGTTGTTCATTTCCAGAGATAATTCGATCTACTATATCTTTTTTCAAATTTTAATCCCCTGCTAAAGAGTCCTAGATCGTGGCATGCAACTCATGGAAGACAGCTCATCATCGGCGTGACGATTTCATTATGAATTTGACTGACGGTCCAAGCTGCCACTGGCCAAACCGCGTGAACTGAAAGGAAGGCTACGAAGCAAAAGAATGCTCGCAGCAGGTACTCATGCGTCATTTTTATGCAGCTGATCTTTTGGTTTGTTCCGTTGTAGTTGTAAATCACGGCGCTCAGTAGTTGCTTCACAAGTTGCTCTTCAGGTCTATCGGAGCTGAAGCTGTCTGCGATCTCGCCTGCGCCTAGCTGTGCTGCAGCCGAGGTCTTGATGGTCTGTAGCGCCCAAAGACCTGCGCGCATAAGGTAGATCAGCGCAAAAATGAATATCCCCAGCAGGGTGCCTGCCAATGCTTTACTGATTTTTTCATCCCAGAGGCCGGGGAGGACAGTTGCTAGAATCGGCATAAGCGCTGTAATCGCCGCGAGATAAAGCCCGGCTTTAGAATCAGCCCCACGTCGTCGTTCCTGTTCTGCGTCAAAGAGCCTGCGCGCCTCATCCAGAGCGACATCACTTTTTTCTAGCCAGGCGCCTTGGTTGACCTTGTCCCTCTGACTTTGAAGCCACTCGTGCTGAGATGAGAGGGTAAGGCGAGGCCACAGCCATGGTGGAATTAACTTTGGCACCGAGCGATTTCCTCAAGTTCATCGACTATCGCGGCAGCAATAGGGTGTCCGGTGAGGTTTTCAATCCAGGCCCATTGGCCATTCGGGTTGATCTCCAGAAACCACAGCTTGCCCTGCTGATCGCAGACTAGGTCAATTGCTCCATAGCGTAGATTCAGGCACTTCATCAATGCCAAGCACTGCTCCTCGACCTCGCTAGGAAGCTCAATGCATTCATGTTTGAGATCGGGCCGGCAACCTTGGCGCCAATCCACAGTAGTTTCTACGTGTTCCTGCGACTTGATCGCGGCTGGGAATACCTGGCGGCCTACGACTGTAACTCGAACGTCGTACTTTTTTTTGATTTCGGTTTGGGCAATGAGCGGTGCCAAGGCAATAGCTTCTTCGTCGCTGTAGCTAAGATTTTCTAACCGGGTGGTAAATATCACTCTTTCTTGGCCTCCGTTGATCAAAGCCTGCCGGAGCGGCTTCCCGATCGTAGATCCAGCCTTAGCAACTTCGAGAACCGAGTTGATATCGTTCGTTATCTGGGCCTGCGGCACGTTGAAACCGATCTCGCTCGCGAGCATCAGCTGTCTTGGTTTGTCCTCAGCAGCAAATATATCCATCGGCGAATTCATCCAAAGGCCATCCAGGCGCGCATACAAACTCTTCAGAAAGGCTCCCCATTCCGCGTCCACGTACTCCCTTTCACCGGCATCAGAAATGGCGGGGTTGCTAGCAGGTGGTGCAGGACGACGAAAGTACGCTGCGCTTACATCTGCTCCATGGAGTATTCGCCCTTCAAAAGACAAGGACCATGCGCTTCTTGGAAATACGGCCATTGTGCAGCGAGCCTTCGACAGCTCTTCGGTATTCAAGCGGAAGAAAGGCGTCTTCCGACGTTTGAGCTCAGCCACGACGTAGTCGATCGTGATGTCGCGGCGATTTGTGACTAACAAAAGCATGCGTTTTCCTTAACTCGAACTGTACTGATCAGCAATCAATCCAAGGGACTGGAAACCATCGTCATCTACTTCCTGCTTTGTCGCGGTTTTGGTAACTAGCTCCAGCAACTGGCTCGCGGAAAAGTTGTCATCGACTTCCTGAATCGAATCTGTCTTGGTGACTAGCTGCAGGAGGTTGTTGTATCCCATTGGTCTGGTGTCGTCGTCACTTTCGAGTTGCTGATGAGTCTTGGTTATCAGTGAAAGAGCAAGATAATTGTCGTCATCCTCTTCATTATGTACACGTGTCTTGGTCATCAATTGCGAGAGCGTTTGCTCGTTGATAATGGGCAGTACGCCTTGGTCCGTTTCGACCACCCACATTTGATGCTGCTCGCAGTAATAGCCAGGAAGCTGATCTTCACCAGTGCGCGGTTTTCCTGATTTAGCTAGAAAAGGGGAAATGTTTTTACCGCTGCGATGGTTTCGAGCTTCCATGTTGATTGTATTGACCATGAAGCCAGTCCTTAAGATTAATGGTGCGAAAGGATTTAATGCTACTTTGCATTAAGTTACTAAAAAACTTGCTTTTATTCGTCGCTGCTTACTCTACTCTCTCGATAGCCTCAGCAACGCAGCTGTTGATCGCAGTGTTCAAGGAATAACTTTCCAATTTTCAGTGCATTCTCCAAAGCATGCGAAACTGAGTAAGTCATAAGGCGTAGATGTAGCACATGCAGTTCAGCTAATGCGACGTGGTGCTGGCTCATAGCTGTCCATTCTTTGAGAAATTAACTTAAGTCGTTGGTTGCGTTAGCATCGGCAGTTGCAAGCAGCAATATTCGGCACTATGTATTTTCTATCTCGCCTGACTCACTTTTAGCAAGTTTCTGTCAGTCGTTATCTGCTGCTATGGGTCGATAAAACCTAAGCACGAACATTCGTTGTCGGTAAGAATCTGATAATAATATTTTTTGTTTAACGATCCGCTCCGCGGTGATTTTAGAACGCAGCAAAAAAATTGTACGGCAGCAGCGCTTTGTTATGCTGATCCACGATAGCAAATAAATTGTTTATATAAGTTCCTTTGCCGCCAGTTGCCTGTAGTGCTCTCCTAGAACAGTAAGGCGAACAGTTTTACTTTCCATGGCCGCATGCCACATGTGTGGAGCATCTTCCGGCACTACTAATCCCACACGGTTGTATTTCTGTAACACACTGAAAACCTCGTTATGCTCAGAAATTGGTGCCGGCACACCTTGAGAATTTTCTGCCCAGGACTCGTGACGTTCAGGTTCGTAAGTAGGATCAAGCTGAAAGTGATACCCAGGGTTAGGAAACAGCTCTGAAATCCGGCGAAGATCAGTAAGCTCAAGAGGCGGTTGGACTTTCCGAAGCGAGACAAAGCGATTTACATTGGTCTTAAAAACTGGCCGTTGAGCCCACGGGCCAAGTGACTGATCCACATGTGCATACACACCTCCCGGCGTAACATCGCCGACAAGGTTTCCTGCCGCACCACCAAGTGCATCAACTAATAGGTTTGTAAAAACACCTGCACCATTTTCTTCGGTTGCGTACTGCTCTGCGGTTGAAGCAGTAAGTATGGTCACACCATCGTTAATTTCGGCTACTTTTTGATGGAGCGCACTCCCTCCTGCAACGCCGCTGTGACAACTGTCTAGAATAATCACCCGGTTCTGGATTCTAGACTGGTTTGCCATTGTCATAATTTCAGCCAACGGCACGCCATCATTGCCAGATTTAACATCCGAAGAACACAGATAACCACCAGTAGCCTCAATGTGCCCATGCCCTGCGAAATATAGAACTGAAACTTCGCCATCTCCCGCGAACAGATCTTCAATTGCCTGTCGCAACTTGTCACGGCCACATAAGTCATCGGGTCCTGCAGCAGTAAGATGCTTGACGCCAAAATTTACTGAACCATCGGCATGCCGATCTAACATCGCTTTGACGTCAAACGAATCGTTAACGCAACCATAAAGCGGAGAGACATCTGTATAGTAATTAATTCCAACAACGAGTGCTTTACGCATCAGAGACCATCAATCCAGTTGGCAATGTTATCCCAAGACCAAACCATAGTATTTACACCTGTTATGTCTGTACGATCACCTTTATAAGCCCAAATCCCACGAACTTTCTTTTTCTCCTCCTTGGCGCATTGAATCTCCCATTCTTGGCCACTTGATTTGAGAGAGTTTTTGCTAGCGATTACAAGCACCCCGTCAGACCGAAGAATTCGAGTTCGTACCTTTTTCTTCCACTCGTCCGCGTAGGCCTCTTTAACCGACATATCTATATATTCGAACGATGAATTCGTATGTAACGATTGCCCCTTGATCATGTTGCGAATGCTTTCATCCTCTATTGCGAAGGCAATGAATATTGTTTTCTTGTTGGCCATTCTAGGCTCCTATTGTTTTAGGCATAAAGGGTAGTAGATCTCATGCTTTGATATTGATAATCATGGCCGTAGCCCTTGCAGTAATGGCCGCTTTGGGTCAAAAGATGTCATTTATTAATTGACTCATAAGATCCTATCCCGCCCACCATAGACTCAACCGACTGCCTATAACTCCAAGCAACACCTTTACTCTTACCCAGCGAAAAACATGCTGTATGCCTTTTAAAAGGGCGACAAGTCATGGTTTCTGAAACGCTGAATAAGTCGTCTACCGGCACGTCTTTGCATGAAAAGTAGTGGCGTGGCAAATAGCCGCGTTCGCGGGGGGCAACCGTCCGTAGAGCCGGCCAGCAGAATGCCGTGGACCTGCTCTTGTATGAGCTGCTTGGTAGGGTGAACCGTTGGCGTGCATTCTGCATCGTGTGTTCCCTGCGGCGTTTTTCGCTCTAATATCCTGAGACTAGCAGTTAACTTAGATTAATCCCATCGCGGCGGATTAGTTTTTTAGTCGGTAACGTTGGCGCTGCAGTGGCCTTTTCCCTTCATCGCTGGATCATCGTTAAGATGTGGTAAACGCAGTCGCCTGAAAGCTCGAACGGGTAATCACACCTTGGTGCCACGAAGCAAGCGGTCGATAGGTCTCCTGCCACTCCACCTCCGGTAACCTGAAAGCGAGGTAATCCAACGCGACAGCGGCGGCGATATCACCGAGGCAAAGGGTCGAGGCCGTTGGCACTTTTCCAAACTCACGGTCCAATTGTTCGAGCAGCCGCTGAATAGCGCGCCAACGCCGTTGGCCCAGCTCGCTATCGTCAATCTCGTTGCCATTGTGCTTTCTGGCAATCACTGTCGTAAACGCCGCCTCCATGAGGTTTTGACCCAACCCTGCTAAGTGCAGCACCTCTCCTAAGTGAAACGATGGCAACACAGACTTTTCCGGATAAGCGCTATCCAGATAAATAGCTATCAGCATTGATTCGCTAAGCGTGGTGCCCTCCTCGGTGATTAGTGCAGGAATACGCCCGGCGGGGTTGGCTTTTAATAGCGCGGGGTCATCAGCCCAGGGGTCGCACCATTCCAGCGTGACGGCGTCTGCCAGGCCTTTTTCGATCAGCACGATGTGCACCAGGCGCGCATAGGGTGAAGTGGCGTTTAGGTAGAGTTGCATGGTTACCTCCTATGTTGTGTCGCAAGGGAAAGCTTACGCCTTTGCGCGCCCCGGCTAAGCAGTACCAGCACAAAGCCTGCCACAAGCATAAGGCCGCTGATGGCAAACAGCGGTGTGTAGATGCCAAAGACGCCATAAAGCGCTGACATGGCGTAACCCGCCGCTGCCTGGGCAGCGGCGAAGGCGGCAGTGGCTTGCCCCCAGATTTTCTTGTGAGCCGTAGGCCCGACCAGTTCGGCAAGGCGCCCTGAGGTAAGCGCCACAACCCCGGGAATCATCGCCCCTACCATGAACGAGGAAACGGATTGGCTAATCATTGCTAGCGAGAACACCGGCAGTAAAACCGCAGCGGCCTTTGCCACAAACGCCAGCGTTAAGCCGTGATGCCAGCCAACACGGTGCGCCAATGCGCCCACCATTAGCGGCCCGCACACCGCCCCTAAACCAAAGATGCCCCACTGTAATGAGGCCGCGTGATTACCCAGTGCGTTCTCCCTGGCAAGATAATCCACCCAAAACACGGCATGCGGCACAAACCCGACCGCATCCAAGGCATACGCACCGATCACCAGCAGCACGACCAGCTTGATACCGGGCATACGTTGACCGCTTTCGTTGCCCGGGCTAGCGGCGGCAGGTGGCGCTAAAGACTCCAGGCCACAATCACATACAATACCGGCGGCAACGCAGAGTAGCCCAAGCGTGCCCCAGGTAATCGCCATATTGAATTCAAGCAGGAAAGGAACGGCCACGGCTGCAAGCAGCGCCCCTATGCCGATACCGGTAAAGACCATAGCGCCCACATGCGCACGCCTTTCAGGCTGCGTGGCCGCTAACGCGACGGATGGTCCAACCACCATCAATATCGCGCCAGCAACACCTGAGGCGAGCCGCCAGAAGAAAAACCATGCGAAGGGTCCGCCCCATACACAAAGCATAAAACTCAGCACGATACACGCAAAGCTCGCCCCCATTACCCTGCGAGAGGAGAACCGCTCGCTCAGGGCGTGGGCTATAAGCGCACCGATAAAGTAGCCCAGCAGGTTGGCGGCGCCCAGATAGGCCCCTTGGCTTGCAGTGAACCATCCCTGCTCAATAATCGCAGGCAATAGCGGCGTGTAGGCAAAACGTGCGATACCAATACCCGCCAGCGTTGCCGTAATACCGGTCATTAGCGCGGGCAGGTCTTGGGAAATGCGTTGGCGATTCATCAAACGGTGTCCTTTGCATGCCACCCGTTAGGCGGTGTGGCCGGCTCGTGGTAATGGACAGCCTAATCGTTAGCAAGGGTTTTATAGAAACGATTAGTTTTGATGATTGCTATCTCTTTTTGAGATAATACATATTAGAAGTAAGGCTGGCGTAAGAGGGAGACAAACATGCAACTTAAATCGCTGCGCTTATTCATGGCGGTGGCCGAGACAGGCAGCTTCGTGGCAGCGGCAAAACGCTTGCACACGGTGCAATCCAACGTGACGACTCACATTAAGAAACTTGAGGAGGAGTTAGGCGTACAGCTTATTCATCGTGCGGGGCGTGTTCGCCCCACAAGCGCTGGTTTTGCGCTGGTGGAGTACGCTGAGCGCATGTTGACGGCCCATGATGAAGCGGTATCGCTGTTCAAGGGCCAGGAGAAAGCGTATGGGCGTCTGCGGATAGGCGCCATGGAAACCACGACGGCATTGCGCCTTCCGCCGATACTAGCGGCGTATCACGCAGCGCAGCCTGATGTTGACATCCAGCTCAAGACCGGGCCAACGGCTGAGCTGGTCGAGCTGTTGCTAAACGGGCAGGTGGACTGTGTCTTCGTGGCTGGGCGACTTGAGCATAGCCGCTACCACGTGCTTAAAGTGTTTAGCGAGGAGCTTGTCTTAGTGGGCTCAATGCCCATGACGACGATGCCTTCTTCACAAGAGCTGCTGGCGTCTGCCTTCATGGCGTTTCGCCAAGGGTGTAGCTACCGCCAGCGTATCGAGCTACTGCTGGCGTCCTATGGCGTCAATGCGGGCCGGATATTCGAGTTCGGTTCGTTGGATGCGATGCTGGGCTGCGTCGCTGCCGGGATGGGCTACACGGTGCTACCGCGTGCAACGGTTGACGCTCACAAGCACCGGTTCGGGATTCACACGCTGGCACTTCCCGCGTCTATTGCTCACATCGATACCTATTTTGTCGCCCCCGGACCGGAAACCTGGACACCTGCCCTAGCAAGCTTTGCTGACACGCTGCGCAACGCGATGATATTGGATGAGCCTCAGCTTACTGCTTCATAAAGTGGGTAGCGGTCTGTTCAGTGACGTTAATCAACAACTTCCAGGCGTGGTTCAGGCCTTTTTCACAAAGTGGGCGGTCACCATCATGTCGCCAATGCCGTCGACCTTGCAGTCCAGTTGGTGATCCTTGCTGTCTTTGAGCCGCTTGATAACGGCTTTGGTGCCTACCTTGAGTACCAGCGAGCTGCCTTTAACTTTGAGGTCTTTGATCATCGTTACCTTATCGCCTTCCGCTAACAGCGTGCCGTTGGCATCGTTGACCGTCACAGCGTCTTCCGACTCTGTTTCAGAAGGGTTCCATTCGTGGGCGCACTCGGGGCAGATGAACAGGCTTTGATCCTGATAGACGAATTCGGATTGGCAGTTTGGGCAAGGTGGGCATGACATGAATGATGACTTCTGTGGCTTGGTTTAGGCTGCTTATGATACTGAGCCTGTGCACCCTTGGCGAATGCCTTCACGCCTGCCCAGGAAAGGAGAACCAAGATGAACAAACGTGACCTGGAAGCGACTTACCGTGTTTACATCACCTGCCTCAATAATCAGGATTGGACGAACCTTGGCCAGTTCGTGCATGACGATGTCCACCACAATGGCAGGCGCCTAGGGTTTGATGGCTATCGCGCCATGCTAGAAGCCGATTATGAGCAGATACCTGATCTTCACTTCAACATTGAGCTTTTGGCCGTTGACTCACCCCATATCGCATGCAGGCTGCGATTCGATATAACCCCCAAAGGTAGCTTCCTCGGCCTAGCGATAGGTGGCAAAAAAGTGACATTTTGCGAGAACGCATTCTACCGCTTCCACGATAATAAGATTCAGGAAGTCTGGTCGGTGATCGACAAGACCGCAATAGAAGCTCAGCTGGATTGAGGCTCCAAATGCCATGCTTGCTCGGTTGCCTGCAGGCGGTCTGTCAGGGCGAGGTTTTCCAGAAACGCATCATCATGGGATACCCCGCGCTTGGTTAAACTTCTTCGCAAGCCCGGCAGGTTTCACCATGCTCTGCCATAGTGAAAGATTACCCAGCAACCGTACTCAAGGAGAAGAGACATGACCCGTACAACACGCGTAGAGCCCGTCGGTGAAGATCAAGGGGATGCCATTATCGGTTTAGCATGGCGTGTTATAGATGTTACCGACCCCGACGCCCCGCAGGAAATCTCACGGCACAACCTTGAGCCTGAGGCGATCGAAGCGGCGCGGCTTTATGAGGCCGAAACCTCAAGCGAACCTGGATCCGACCCGGACGACACTCAGGATTACGACGCCTCGCAGGAAGACGTGGGTAAGCGTAGCGAATAGCCCTTTCAAGATTTATGAACGGCTAGCAGGTTCGTGCACAGCCTAGCGGGCCTGCCACCACTGCACTATTTGAGGTTTAATCTGGCCGTTGGGCGGCAGTTGCCCATCTCGCGCGAAGTCTGCCCATAGGGCGCGCAGGCGCTGGCCGTGCTCAAGCAGGTCGGTTTTATCCACGCCTTTAACGATATCGGCATACTGCCAGCTGGCGGGCTCGCCCAGCAGCAATGGAAGGTCAATCGTATGGGCAGCGCCAAACGGGTAGCGGCCCTTACCCCACTCCAGCCTGTAAATGTAGGCATTGCCGCCGGCCTTTGCGTGTCGGCGGGCAAACGTGAGCGCATCGCGCTTGTATACCTTGTGCGTTGTGGCGGCCACCATCGCTCTGGTGGCCCGCTCACCCACTAAAGGAAGCTTACGCATCCGCATAAGCGCGGGCGACATCACAAGAAACAGCGCGGTCTCCTCCAGGGTGGTGCCAATGAAAACATCAAATTTCGCTGCAACGCGGCGCCAGGCAGCCTCTGCTTCGGCCTCAGCAGGCAGCGGGTAGTGGCCGTATTGGGTGCCGAACGGCATGGAGGACCTCAGCCCGAACCCCTGGGCGGCTTTAATCACCTGTTCCTGTATGTGCAGCACCTCCTCCAGGGGTGAGTCGTCTTTTACAGAAGCGGCCTTGCGGCCCATTTTAGCGTTCATCTTTGCACGGCCTCGGCTGATGCCTAGCGGCGCGCTTTGAATGATTACACGCTTAAAAAGCCCTTCGGTGCCCTCGGCAATCATCAGGTGAGCTGCCGCATCGCCTCCAGCGGAATGCCCAAACAGGGTGACGTTGCCAGGGTCGCCGCCCATGGCTGCGATGTTGGTGTTGATCCAGCGCAGCGCGGATATCATGTCGAGCAGGCCAAGGTTCGCCGGGCGATTGGCATAACCGCCTAGAAACCCCAAGAGCCCTAGCCGGTAATTTATCGCCACCACGATCACATCTTGTTCGAGTGCCAGCGGGCGCACATCGAACACGGCGAGATCCCTCTCGCCAAATACGTAGGAGCCGCCGTGTATCCATACCATCACGGGGCGCGGCCCCTTGGCGGGGCTTTCCGATACGGTCACCGACAAATGCAGCTCCCCCTCAACAGGATGAAACTCCTGAGCGCTAATGCCGAGCGCTTCATTCAACTCAGGAATTACGTTTTGTGGCGAGGCGGGCGACCACTGTGTGGCATGGATAGGGGCGGTGGCAGGCGGTTCATCTATTGGAGCACAGAAGCGTTGCGTGCGGGCATAGCGGATGCCCGTAGCGCGAATAACGCCGCGATCCCGCCAGCCGACCACCTCGCCTGCGGGGGTGGTGAAGCGCGGAGCGTCCTGCTCGTAAGGCTCGGGGTGGGACATGAGGTTCCTTGGCTTAAAATAATCGCAGCATAGCATTGCTGCTAGCTTTAGAGGGCTAAAGCTAACTTCTGCAAACAGTGCCAGCCAGCGCAACCATCACGGCACCAGCCACTGCCCTACCCAATCATCCGCTCGCTTGAATATCGCGCGGCGGTGGTGCTGGCCCAGGTGCAGCGCTTCGCTGCTTATCTTAAAGCATCTCAACTACTAACCAGAGGCTGAATGGCTATGGGCTGAAGCGCCCTATTGGTCATTTAGCTCGCTGAGAGATAAATCTCATCCAGCCTTGTAAAATAACTTGTCAATAGGTTAAATCCTATATAGCATTAAACCTATAAAATAATGAGGTACTCATGTGGT
This sequence comes from Halomonas sp., assembly GCF_017983445.1. GTDB lineage: Bacteria > Pseudomonadota > Gammaproteobacteria > Pseudomonadales > Halomonadaceae > Vreelandella. The sequence continues at coordinate 71,373 of NZ_JAGOBJ010000011.1, read as the reverse complement.
CAATAGAGCAGACAGATACTTTTGAAGCATGGTTTTTCTCGCTTCAAGAAGCGGAACGGGAGAATGTCCTGGCTTCTCTTCTTCTTTTAAGAGAACGCGGCCCAATGCTCTCGCGGCCGCATGCTGATACGGTAAACGGCTCGCAGTTTTCCAATATGAAAGAACTGCGCGTACAGAGTTTTGGCCGCCCTATCAGAGCATTCTTTGCGTTTGATCCAACGCGTACTGGTATTGTTTTATGCGCCGGTGATAAAGGCGGGAACGACAAGCGCTTTTATGATGAAATGATTCCAGTCGCCGACAGAGAGTACGCGGCTCACCTGGAAACTTTAAAATGAGGTGGTCACAATAATGGCACGGAAACTGGAAGACTTACTGGCAAAAGAAAAACCAGAAATTGTTGCGGCAGCAGAAGCGAAGGCAAGCGATATGCTGTTTGAAATCAGGCTTGCTGAAATTCGCCTATTGGCAGAAAAGACGCAAACTGAAATCGCTGATGCAATGGGTGTCCGACAGCCAACCGTCGCAGGGCTTGAAAAGGTTGGCCAGGATATGCGTCTGAGCTCCCTCAAGCGTTATGTTGAAGCGCTAGGTGGTCGCGTCCGTGTAGATATTGAGCTTCCCGATGGAAGTCATCACGGCTTTCCCGTTTAACTACTTTCTGTTATTCCATTCTCTTTAACAGCACAACGATTAGTATTGGCTCTAGTGAATAGCCTCTATCGTCGCGAGCTGAAGTCGGCTCCTACCAAAAGTGCGAGCCGGCGCGCCGGTTACGGCACCAGCCACTGCCCTACCCAACTATCCGCCCGCTTGAATACCGCGCGGCGGTGGTGCTGGCCCAGGTGCAGCGCTTCTATCGCTTGAATTTCAAACAGCAGTACCGCAAACGCGGTTTCATCCGGCGTTTTGGTGTACGCCAGCGAATCCGCAATGGGCTCCCCCGGTGCCGGGCCGCTGCTATAGGCGCTGCGGGCATGTTCAGGCAAGCGCTGCCATTGTTCGCGAACGGCTTCACCAGTCAGGATAGTAGCGCTGGCTTCTATGCGTGTTTGCAGCTTCTCGTGAGTGTCCCATACGTGCAGCGCAGCTACAGGATTAGCGTGCAGAGCGTTTATCTTATCTGAATGAATATCCGTGTAGATGGCAAGTGTGGCCGCCTGCTTATCGGCGCTGCGTAATACCACCGTACGCGCTTGCGGCATGCCGCTTTCGCTTACGGTAGCCAGAGTAGGATGGCGGGTTGGTGCGTGGCGGTCGTTTACGCCTTGAATCAGGCGTTCCCAGAGGTAGTCATAGAGTTGCGGCAGCTCTTCTGTCCAAGGTTGAGGGCTGAACGCCATGGGGCACCTTTTAGATTAATGGCTTTAAACACATCTTACGCGTTTGGCCCACCGCCGTTAATAAACGAGTAGAGCGCGATATCAGTACGAAACTCCCACCCCAAATTGCTCCAGAAGCGCTTACCCGCTTCGTTTTCCACCAGAATCATCAAGTGTGACTTTTGAATGCCTTCGTGCTTAAGCGCATCCAGGCAGAGCGTTACCAGTTTCGAGCCAATGCCCGCGTTGCGGTGTGATGCCGCTACTGCCAAGTGTTGAATAAACCCCCGATGGCTGTCATGGCCGCCCATAATGGTGCCCACTAATTCTCCCTCGGCTTCTGCCACAAAGCTTAAGCCGGGATTACGCTGCAAATAGCGGGCAACGCCCTCGCGGGAGTCCGCATCGCGCAGCCGCACGCCTTCGGTGCTTAACCATAGCGCTACAGAAGCATCGTAATCATCAATTGTCATGGGACGGTAGTGCATGGGCAAGCTCTCAAGGGTTAGGCTTCGTTAGTTCTCAATTCATCACTTTACGGCGTTGCTACTGCCCAAAACCAATACCCAAGCGCAGTGCCTGCAGGCCATCAAACCGCACGGTCACTTCATCAGAAAATACGGGATGGCCTTCCACGGTTAAATCCAGGTCAGCCTGTGTTTCGCGATAGGTAACGCTCACCGTCAGGTGTGCCGTGGTACTGATCGGCGCCAGCACGCCGTACTCAACGTTATCGACGCTGACGGAAGACAGGCCGCGGTTATCCAGCTGTTGCTGAACCTCCTGTTTAACGGCATGGCCGTAGTAGAAGTACACACCGGTATAACCCAGCGCGACCAGCACAATCAGTGAAATAAGCTTTCCCATTGCGTCCTCTTGATGACAAAACCTTGGGTTACCACCTTAGTCGATGGTATAGAGCGCTGATAATGCCTGCGGTCATAAGAGCATACAAGCATGCCATTGGCTTCTTATTAGCCTGGGCGTGCTTAGTTAGTTGGTAAGCAGCTTGGGCTATGCTTGTTCTCGCATGGCTTGGATATCGTCGATATCCACTGGCCGTGAAAGTATCGATTTATACTCAATCAAATCTTCTCTCAACATGAGAGGAAGCTCTAGCCCGAGCAATTTGATGGTATGGGTGCGGGAAAAATCGATAGGTAGCGGTGTCCACGTTTGATTGGCGGCATCGAAAATTTGCGCGCCTTCGGCGTTACCAACTTCTACTTTTACGCCTTCATACTTGAATTGAACGTAGGTGAGATCCCAGCCCTCTTCACAGTAGTGCGTCGCGGCTTTAGATATATACGCCTGCCCCGCCTGAACCACTGATGAAAAGTGCTCGCCGGGCACAAACAGGTCGATATCGTTCAGCTCTCGCTTAGCGCCATAGCCTTGTGCCGCAAGCCCTCCGCAGATAACAAACGGGATATTTCGTTCTCTCAATAACATCACTATCCATTGCGCTGCTAGCTGGTGCACGATCGTGCTTCCTTATAGTCGTTATTAATCTCTTTACTAACCCCTGTAAACGTCAAGCGCAGACTGGGCTTACACTTACTTGGTCGTTGCTTGGGGGCACCGCCAGTAGTTAGGGCTCTATCGAAGGTAACCAGGATTTTCAGATAATGTCTTGCAGTTTAATATCTTCACCGAACATGATTCGGTGCCCTTCCGGAGTCGCCACACCAAACTCACGGACCCCCCAGGGCTTATCGGATATTGCCTGGAAAATATCGACACCCCGCTGCTGATAATCACAGTAAATTTCATCAATGCCTACACAGTTTACGTATGCGAAGTACGCATGCTCATGTGTATCGCGAGCAGGAATCTCATCAGGACAATGGCCCAGCATAATGTGAAATTGGCCAAAGCTCAGAAACGACCAACCATCAGCGCAGAACCGAACGGAAAAGCCCAATTTATCGAGAAAGTAGCTCTCAGCCTTTTTCAGATCATTGACTGCTAAAACATGCTGCGTGGCGGTTACTTCAAACATGTGTGACTTCCTTTCAAAACTATCAATGGCTTAAGCGTTATTAAGACAAACATGTTATGGCTGAATAGCACCTACCAAAGCAAATACCCCACGGAGTGACATATAGCGCTTAAGTGGGGCATGCCCTACTTTTATTGTGTCTTCCCATGGATAACACGTTTAAGCAGCTAATCATTAGAATTTCATATACCAAGCGGCGTAACTTTTTATATTGGCAGTGTTTGGATTTCCTTTACCTTACCGCTTAAGTTCACTCTGACTAACGTGGCACAGCACAATGCCAGATTCTGTGCCCTCAGCGGCAATTGCTAACTCCCCTGACACCTTCCAGCCACCGCTTTTACCGCAGGTTTGCCAGCCGCCCGTTGGAGAAATATGGTTGGAAAGCAGTACGGGAAATTGATGGCGTTTGGCGATACCCGCGAGCAATTCAGCATCTGCTTCATAGCCTGCTTCCGAAATCAATGCGCTGGCGATATATACGCCCGCTTGCTGCGCGGCAGCCGCTTCTGCGTGGGCGGGGTTGGAGAAGTCTGCGCAAATAGCCAGGGCAATTCGCGTGTCCTTTACCGTCATCAGGTAGCTTTCACCGCCAGCCGAGCAGTAAACGTTTTCGCCATCGTGCAGGTGCTGCTTGGCGTAGAATTCACGCTGGCCGCTGGGAAAGCAGATCACCGCGCCAATCTGCGGCTTATGGCCTTCACTCACCAGTGGGCAGCCAGCGATTATTACGATGTTATTGGTGGTAGCCGCAGCAGAAAGCGTATTGAATGTCGCCGCGCTTTTCGGCATCGCCAGCGGCTCTAGTAGTTCAAGTTCGTAGCCGGTTAGCGAAAGCTCTGGAAAGACCACCACATCCACCCCCATGGCGGCGGCACGTTCAATGTACTCAAGGTGTGTGGCCAGGTTATGCGCTACTGCGCCTTTTACAATGGGCAACTGGGCCAAGCCGATCATGATATCACTTGCCTTCATTGAAGCCTCGCAAGGGTAAAAGCTGAGTTCTTTAACTCGTTACTTCATCATTAAACACGCTGACCGCCCAGTCGATAAATATCCGCACGCGGGGGGATAACTGGCGGTTGCTTGGGTACAGGATGGAAACGGGTGAACCTGTAGGCGGGTTGGCAGGCAGGACTTCGATCAACTGGCCGGTTCGCAGGTCATCTTCTGCATGGTAGCGCGGTACTTGGATGATGCCGAGCCCGAGCCTTGCGGCCGCGTAGTAGCTTTCTGCCGCGCTCGTGGTCACGGTGGCGGGCAAAGTGACGTATTCGACCTTGCCGCTGTCGGTGAACTCGAGCGGCAGCGCCTGGCCTGTCCGGCTGGAGTAAAAGCCTACCATCGTGTGCCCGCCAAGCTCGGCGAGCGAGTGCGGCGTTCCGCATTTTGCCAGGTAACCGGGTGAGGCAACCGTGACCTCATCGAGCGTGGTGATTAACCGGGCGTGCATGTCGCTTTCCTGGGGATTACCCACGCGCAGCGCGCAGTCGATGCCCTCACCTACTAGGTCTACCAGGCGGTCGCCCTCACTCATGTAAATATCCAGCCCTGGGTAGGCGTCAAGAAACGCGGGCAGCTGCGGCAATATGAAATGCCGGGCTAGCGTACCGTGAACGTCTACTCGCAGTTTGCCTTGGGGCTTGGCATCGCCTAGCGCGCCTTCCGCTTGCTCCACTTGGGCTAGAATACTCACACACTGGTGATAGTAAACGTCGCCATCGCGTGTTGGGTGCACCGAGCGCGTTGTCCGCTGCAACAGCCTTACGCCAAGGCGTGCCTCAAGCGTTTTGATGGCCTCGGTCAGCGTTGAGCGCGAAACACCCAGATCCTGCGCGGCATGCGTAAAGCTTCGTCTTTCGACGACACGCGTAAACGCATGCATCGTATCGAGCCGGTCCATTGTTCACGGTTTCCGAATAGTGATGACAGGTTATGGCTGATTATAGAGCAGGGTTTCTCTTTTATGCTGCACACATCAGGCATTTATCGCTCATCTATGCAAAAGGAGAAAAACAATGGCAGACCAGAAAACTGCGCTTGTCACCGGCGGCTCGCGGGGTATCGGGGCGGCGATTGCCAAAAAACTCGCGGACGATGGCTTCACGGTGGTCGTCAACTACGCAGGCAACGCACAGGCCGCTGACGCTGTGGTTCGAGAGATCGAGCAAGCGGGCGGGAAAGCGCAGGCGATGCAAGCGGACATCGCCAATGCTCAGGCGGTGCAGCAGCTTTTTGACGCCATTGAAACGCAGTGGGGGCGTATCGATGTGCTGATCAATAATGCGGGCATCATGAAGCTTGCCCCGCTTGCGCAGATGGAGCCACAAGCGGTGGAGGCTCAGATCAATACCAACCTGATCGGCTCAATCAACACCATGCGCGAAGCGGCCAACCGCCTGAACGATGGTGGCCGAATCATCAATTTATCGACCAGCGTCGTTGGATTGAAGCTTGAAACCTACGGGGTTTATGCTGCCACCAAAGCCGCCATCGAGACTTTGACCGCGATTCTTGCCAAGGAGCTGCGCGGCCGCTCGATCACCGTCAACGCCGTGGCGCCCGGCCCGACCGCGACAGGCCTGTTCTTTGAGGGTAAATCTGACGAGCTGGTCGAGCGTATGGCCAAGATGCCGCCATTGGAAAGGCTCGGCCAGCCGGACGATATTGCAAGCGTCGTGGCGTTCCTCGCTTCCCCTGAAGGCGGCTGGGTCAACGGCCAGACCCTGCGTGCCAATGGCGGCATCGTTTAAGCGTTTCTAACTGGCTTGGTTTTAAATGACTTAGTTTTAAATGACTTAGTTTTACGTCACTTGTAGCTGTGCTTTTTTTAAACGACTGCTGATCACTTTCGATCAGGTAGCTGCATCACTATTTTCAAACGCTTCAAGTACGTTTTGCGCCTCTGCTTCGATAGCATCAAGTACCCCGTCGGGTACTTGATAGCGAAACTGTTTACGACGATTGTTTGAAAGGCGCCCCTCATTACTTAAGCACATCATGACCAGACGCGCCAAATCGCTACCTCGAATATCGTAAGTTTCGTTTATAGCGGCATAAACACGATCAAAACAAGCCAAATAGCGAGTTTCGGCTTTTAGCTCATCCTCTAATGCCACTTTTGCCATTTTTAGTGTAAATGCCACCGCCTCGGTGGCATCCCAAAAGCGGTAAAGAGCGTTTAGCCCTTGGTATTTAAAGTCGTATTGGTCGGCATCTATCCAACTGACTTGCCAATACTCTCGAGCGGGTTTTGAAAACGCTTCCAGTGCGGCCAAGTATTCTGCCTCATAACGCCTCATGGCGACCGAAATCGGTAAAAGATTGTCGTGAGCCAGCCCTCCCATTCGGCATAGCGTATGGTGAATCAAAAAGCGTGAAATACGTCCATTACCATCCATGAAAGGGTGTAGAAAAACAAAACCAAAGGAGAGTACCGCTGAAATAACCAATGCCGAAACGCCTTCTGCTGCATCACTCTCTGAACGTTGATTGGCCCAGGTCATCAGTGCATCCATTAACTCATCACAAAGGGTTGGCGGTGGCGGCAAATAGCTGACGCCTAGTGCCCCAGGTAACCCGTTATGCAAGTAATTCTGCTCATGTCGAAAGGTGGCGGCTTTATCGAAAGGATTACTGATAGTGCTATTTTGCAGCTCGACAAGGTACTCTTCTGTCAGTGGTTTACGTTCGTGAGCTTGGCGCAGCAGCTGCATAAAACGCTGTTGCTTATCAGGTGATGGCGACTCTTGCTCAATAGCAAATGAGGACTGTGTTTCACTGAGATAAGCCCACTGAATTGCACGGTCAAGCATTCCTGGCGGCAAAGAGGCCATGAAGGTGGAGGCTTGAGCCAGAATATCCTCTTCCAAAAGCGCATTAATAGCTAAGGTACGCCGCACAGTTGCACAATAATCCAGTGTCCCTAGCCCATTGAAGTCAATTCGCCAACGGCTATCGCGTATTGAGGGGCCGGTAACATACCGGTCAGGATCAAATAAAGGCACAGCCCGCCCACTGACGGCAACATCGAACGGCAAGCGTTTTACTAACGCTTCGTATAGATAACCTAACTTTCTTAAATAAATGCCGTTTGGTGAAGCATGCAAGGCATCTTGTAACTCTTCTGTTGGCAGGTGTGGCAAAGCCCCCGCGAGAATAGCAAGGTCAATACCCTCGTGTTTCAGTGCGAAAAGCAGATGAGCAAGTAGCGAGGCTTCTGGTGCGCGGCTGGCAGGTACCGCTATCTCCTTCGCCATAGCCATAATGCGCGTGACGGGACGCACCCGTGCAGGACACATAGGTGAGCATACCCCTAAAGCTAAGTGTTCATGAAGGTACGCATAGCCTACAGGTTTCATCTCAAAGCGCCTTAAAGCAGAATATTTTGTTCACTTCAGCAAGAAAATATTCAGTAGGCAACCAAAACTCAATTTTTTATTAACCCAACGTTGTCTATATGACCAATTTCTATAGCCGATCAGCTATTAGAACGGTAGTTGCTCGACACACCAAGAGCAGGCTCAATGGCCTACTCTTGGTATGCATTTTCTGGGTGGCGCTGATTAGCTCACTTGCGGCTCACGCACCTCGCGGCACTCCCACACGCTTTGCGCCAGCTCACGGGCAAGGTTATGCACGCCGTTGACAGCTTCATCAGGCGTTGCGGCCTTTTCGATGCAATCCACCAGCGCGGAGCCCACCACGACCGCATCGCTGAACCGGCCAATGATGGCGGCCTGTTCCGGGGTGCGGATACCAAAGCCGACAGCAATGGGAAGCTTCGTGTGTTCACGTAGCTGGCTGACGGAACGCTCAAGTTTCTCAGGCGAGGGGGCGCTGCCGCCGGTAACGCCTGCCACCGAGACGTAGTAGACAAATCCGGAGGCATTGCCCAGCACCTTGGGCAGGCGCTTGGCATCGGTGGTCGGAGTGGCCAGGCGAATAAAGTCTATGCCGTGCTGGGCGGCGGGCTGGCACAGCTCGTCGTCGTGCTCGGGTGGTATATCCACCACGATCAGGCCATCCACCCCGGCTTGGGCGGCGTCGGTCAAAAAGCGTTCAACGCCATAGCGGTAGATCGGGTTGTAGTAACCCATCAGCACGATGGGCGTGGTGGTGTCTTTTTCGCGAAAGGCGCGCACCATCTCCAGCGTTTTGGCTTGGGTCTGGCCTTCTTTGAGGGCACGCAGGGCGGCTTTTTGAATTGCGGGGCCATCGGCCATGGGGTCGCTGAACGGCATGCCCAGCTCGATCACATCCACACCGGCAGCAGGCAGGCCGTCCAGAATGCGTTGTGATGTCGCCATATCCGGGTCGCCCGCCGTCACGTAGCTTACCAGCGCCGGGCGATTTTCGGCTTTGAGTGCAGCAAAGCGTGCTGCAAGACGCGCGTTAGGGGCTGTTACGTCGTTCATGGCTGTCTCCTTAAGCACGCTCATTTGAATTTATCTCCCAGGTAGTGGGCCACGCTCATCATGTCTTTATCGCCACGCCCGCTCAGGTTGACCACCATCAAATGGTCGCTGGGTAAATTCGGCGCTCGCTTGGCCACTTCGGCCAGCGCATGGGCGGTTTCCAGGGCGGGAATGATGCCTTCCAGGCGGCAGCAGGTTTGAAACGCTTCAAGCGCTTCTTCGTCAGTGGCCGATACGTACTCAACGCGGCCCTGCTCGTGCAACCACGCGTGTTCGGGACCGATACCGGGGTAATCCAGCCCTGCCGAGATGGAGTGGGCATCAATGATCTGGCCGTCCTCATCCTGTAAAAGATAGGTGCGGTTTCCGTGGAGCACGCCCGGTGCGCCGCCGTTCAGGCTTGCTGCATGCTGACCGCTCTCGACGCCCTTGCCGCCGGCTTCAACGCCAATCATCTCGACCGAGGCATCGTTCAGGAATGGGTGGAAAAGCCCCATGGCGTTGGAGCCGCCGCCAATACAGGCCACCAACGAGTCCGGCAGGCGGCCCTCTTTTTCCTGCATTTGCGCGCGGGTTTCGTGGCCAATTACTGCCTGGAAGTCGCGCACCATGGCGGGATACGGGTGCGGACCGGCCACGGTACCGATGATGTAGAAAGTGTCATCGATGTTGGTGACCCAGTCACGCAGCGCCTCGTTCATGGCATCTTTCAGCGTGCCGGTGCCGGAAGTAACCGGGATGACTTCAGCGCCCAGCAGCTTCATACGAAATACGTTGGGTTGCTGGCGTTCGATATCCGTACTGCCCATATAGATGACGCAAGAGAGCCCAAAACGCGCCGCCACCGTCGCGGTAGCAACGCCGTGCATGCCCGCACCGGTTTCGGCAATAATGCGCTTTTTACCCATGCGTTTGGCCAGCAGTATCTGACCGATGCAGTTATTGATCTTGTGCGCGCCGGTGTGGTTAAGCTCTTCCCGCTTGAGGAAAATCTTTGCCCCACCAAAGTGCTCGGTCAGCCGCTCGGCGAAATAAAGCGGATTGGGGCGCCCAACGTAATCGCTCTGAAAGTAGGCCAGCTGGCGCTGGAATTCGGGGTCATCTTTGGCAGTGTCGTATTCGGCCTGCAGCTCAAGAATCAGCGGCATCAGCGTTTCGGCCACGAAGCGGCCGCCGAATTGGCCGAACAGGCCGTTGATATCAGGCTGGATCACAGGTTGGTTCATGATGACCTCTCAAAGCGAGTAAACAGTTGCATTGAAAGTAGCGCAAGCAGGCGAGGATAAAAATCGATAAGATGTCAGTAATATGTGAGCTGGAGTCAACTATCGATGCAACACAGCATGCCGCCCTTGAGCGCCCTGCGCGCGTTTGAAGCCACCGCAAGGCTTGGCAGCGTGACCGCTGCCGCCGACGAGCTGAGCGTGACCCACGGTGCGATTAGCCGCCAGCTGAAAAGCCTGGATGAACACTTCGGCGTGACGTTGTTTGCCAAAGCGGGCCGCGGTATTGAGCTGACTCACCACGGCGAACGGCTTCATCACGGCATTGGCGAGGCGTTTACCCGCCTGCGCGATAGTTGCGCGGACCTCAAGCGTGATGTGGAAGAAGCGCCCTTTACGCTCGCCTGCCCCGGCAGCCTCTTGGCCCGCTGGCTGATTCCCCGGCTGGATAGGCTTCACCGCGAACTCCCCCAGCTCAAACTGCAGGTCGTGGTCAGTGAAAGCGAGCTGCCCACCAAGCAGGAAACTATCAGCGCAACCCTGGCCTTTTCCGAGCCGCCCTGGCCCGCCGAGGTAGAGGTTGTTGAACTCATGGCCGAACAGATTTGCGCAGTAGTAAGCCCGCGCTTTGAGGCAACGCTCGACCCAGCGCAACCCGAGACACTTTTTTCCAGCAAGCTTTTATATACGGCCTCGCGCCCCCAGGCCTGGCCGCAGTGGGCCCGCGCCCAGGGGCTCGAACAGGCATACCTTGAAGAGGCCTTACGCCAAGGCCAGGGGTTTGATCATCTCTATTACTTGATGGAAGCCGCCGTGGCAGGCCTCGGAGTGGCGATTGCGCCCAAATTGCTGGTACAAGATGATCTGAGAAGCGGACGACTCATCGCGCCCTGGGGATTTATCGAAACGCCAGCCAAGCTCTGCCTGTGGCTGCCCCGCCACCACAACAGCCAGCGCAGTGAACAGCTGGCCGAGTGGCTTAAACGGGAGTTGGGGCTGGCCATAGCTGATCTATTTCAGGGCCGTTGACTTTATCACACGGTAACATGCTTTCTTTCTGCCTGACCAAGTAGGCTTGCAACTCCGGATGCAGGTCATTGATCCTGGGCATTTAGCGTAACCGTTTGGAAAGCTAGCCGAGTTTATTCGGCCAGCAAATCGGGGGTTCTTAACTCTTTGAAAGTGCGCATTGTGTGCTGGTTCCAGGTTTCAAAATGATCATGCATTGCCTGGCGCGCCAACTCCCGATCACGGGTTTTGATGGCATCAACGATTGCGATATGCGTCTCGTTAGTTTTCTTTTGTGCTTCTTTGGATTGTCTGGCTAGAACTCTGCGCTGGTGAAGCACTTTCTTGAGAACCGATGAGAGCCCTTGAAAAATAATCAGCACGGCAGGATTTTTGGCCATAATCGCCAATAGCTCATGAAACTCGTAATCTGCCTGGATGCCTTCAAGTACATCAGTGGAGTTGACGATCTTGCTGCAAAGTACCTCAAGCTTGGCTAATTCATGGGCCTGATGGTTGACGGCGGCTGCTTGAACAATCTCTTTTTCAAACATCTCCCGGGCAGTTTCGAGATGATCTACCGAGATATAATTGAGTTTGAGCGCCAGCTCAAAATAGAGCTGAATAAACACTGGCTCGGGCATCTTGAGAAAGGTACCACTGCCCTGCTTGCGCTCAATGAACCCAAGGCTGTGCAAGATCGAAAGAACGTTCCTGACCGACGAGCGGTGCATGTCGAAGTGCTCGCAGAGCGCTCTTTCAGGCGGAAGTTTCAACCGGCCATCCTTGGACAGTTCGGAGACGGAAACAAACTCCTTAAGCCTATCCAAAAGGTTCGGATCGATTTGGCTCATAACGTCATCCAAGTGCCACCCCTATACCCTGTCGTGATCGCTGGTGCAATATAAGTACGTATTATAAGTACAGGGGCAGCTTATCATAGTCAGTGAATGTGCATACCGCCGTTCACATCAAGCGTGGCGCCGGTGATGTAGCTGGAAAGGTCGCTTGCCAGAAACAGGAAGGCATTGGCGATATCGTCCGGTGCACCCAGGCGGGCCAACGGAATGCCTTCGATAATCTTGGCCTTCATCTGATCGTCCAGCTTGCCGGCAGTGATCTCGGTGGTAATCAAACCTGGCGTTACCGAGTTGACACGGATGCCCGAAGCCCCCAGCTCCCGCGCCATGGCCTTGCCAAGGCCTAACATTCCCGCCTTGGCCGCGCTGTAGTGCGGGCCACCAAAGATACCACCGCCGCGCTGGGCGGAAACCGATGAGGTATTGATGATCGACCCCGTTCCGCCCTGCTTCATGTGCGGTACCACGGCTTGGGACATGTACATCATGCCACGCAGGTTGACGTCCATAATGCGGTCGTAATCTTCGGGCTTTATCTCTTCGAACTTGACCGGCTGGGTAACGCCTGCGTTGTTCACCAGCACATCGATTCTGCCGAATTTTTCCATCGCAGCGCGGGCCAGGTCGAAGCAATCATCACGGCTAACCACGTTGCCCGTGACGACCAGCGAGCGCTCGGCGTCGAACTCTTCGCTAATTGCCTCGCAGGCCTGTTCATTGATATCGGAAATCACGATGGACGCACCGTGCTCGTAGAAAAGCCGCGCGGTTCGCAGGCCAATGCCTTTCTCGCCGGCCGCGCCGGTCACGATACATACCTTGTCTTTAAGCAGCATGACATTTTCCTCTTACTGATATTGGGTAAGTAAAGCCAGCTCCTCAAGGGAGCGTAAAATGAGCGACTCGATTCTTTCGAGCGCCACGGGTTGTTCATCGCGCCAAGGCTGAGCGCGGGCATCGCGGTGCAGACGAAACGGTAGTTCCAGCGAAAATGGTTTGCCCTGATCAAGCAGCGCCCGGGCAAGCGCTGCATCTTCCGTATCACCTGCGCCGAACGACACAAAGTCGATGCCGTCGCCGTGACGAACGCAGGGCTTGAGATGATAGTGATCGGTAATCGACATGGCTGCCCCGGCGTCGTCAAGTGCATTCTGATGAGGAGAATGCGACAGCAGATTACCCATGTCGTAGTTGATGCCAAAGGCGTCATCACCCAATCGCTCGAGCAGCGCCTGCGCATCGCTTGCGCTATCGAAGAGGTTGGGAACCCCGTTACCGGGGTTTTCCAGCAGAATACGCACGCCGTGGTCGCGTGCAATAGCGGCCAGGGTATCGGCCTGCTTGAAGAACGTGCGCTCGTATTCACGCACGGCTGCATTGGTAATAATGAACTCGGCCCCCAGCCACGCCGCGAAACGGCAGCGCGCTTCAAGCCGGGCGGCAGCGTTCTCGAGCCCCAGGTCGATATGGCCTGAAAAGTAACGACACTGCTGGCCATGGCGGTGCATTTCGCTGTTCAAGTCGTTGGCGAAGGACTGGGTGAAATCGCTGTCGGTAAACGCTTCGACGTAGCCATCGATGAACGCGAACTCGACATTTTTCACCCCGCAGCGCGCAAGCGATGGCAGGATCACATCGAACCCGTAGCCATCGAAGGCGGCAGTACTGACGGATATAAAGCTCGTTGACATCGCCATAGGGCGTTTCAGCTCCGACCATTGAGTAAGCGGTAGGTGCGGATGAGCTGGCTGTCATCGAGCTTGCCCTCACCACGCTCGGAGCTTGCCACAAACATCTGCCGGGCGGTTTCCGCCAGTGGGGTGAACGCTCTGGATGCCTTGGCGGAGTCGCAGACGATGCCCATGTCCTTACAAAAAATATCGATGACGCTGGTGACATCGCCGGGTTCTGAAATCATACGCGGGCCGCGATCCTTGAGCATCCAGCTTGAGGCGGCCGAGCCCTGAACCATGGAGAGCATGACCGATGCTTCGATGCCGCTCTTTTCCGCCAGCGCCAGCGCCTCGGCGGCTGCGGCGATATGCACGCCGCACAGCAATTGATTGACGGCTTTCATGGCTGCCCCTTGACCCGGCGTGGGGCCTGCGACGAACACCGCCTTGCCTATTACATCGAAGGCCTGCGAACAACGGGCGAGTGCCTCATCGCTGCCGGCAGCCATGATGGTCAGATCCCCGGCTTGGGCACCGACGACGCCACCGGACACCGGCGCGTCGATGTAGTGAAGGTCCGGGCGCACTGCCGCCACTTCGGTGGCGATATCGGCGGCGTCGCCCGGCGCGATGGTCGACATCTGCACGATACAGGCGCCGTCTTTCAGCGAATGCACCACGCTTGATGTTGTATCGTCAGCTGCATCGTTACCAAACAGTACGGCGCGCACCTGCTCGGCGTTCACCACCATGATGAACAGCGCTTCGCACTCATTGAGGTAGCGGCGCTTTGCCTCACTGGAGGTGGGCTGACCGTTGAAGGCGTTTTCAATCTGCTCGAACGCATCGATCCCCAGTACGTCGAGGCCGGCGCTCTTCAAGCACGTCGCCATGGGGCGGCCCATGGCGCCGAGTCCTGCAAAGGCTATGTTATGCATATCGAACCTCAGTAGATGATCAATGCCGGTATGTAGGAGACAAGCAGCAGCACGATAATGGCCACCAGATAGAAAGGTACGAGTTCCTTGACGACCGCGCCGATACGCTCACGGGCAATCGCCGCGGAGACGAACAGCGTCGTGCCAATAGGCGGCGTAAACAGACCGATACTCAGGTTCACACACATAATGATGCCGAGCTGCACCAGATCCAGGCCGATCGCGTTGGCGATTGAGACAAGTGTGGGCCCCAGGAGCAGGATGGCAGCAGGCAAATCCAGGAACATGCCGATTAACAGCAGCAGCAAATTGATCGCCAGAATGATCAGAAGCGGGTGTTTTAGATACTCGACGGCCCACTGGGCCACGGCCTGCGGCACGCCGCCAGAGGTCAGGATATACGCGATGATATTGGCCGCCGCGATGATCAGCATCACGATCCCCGTGGTAATCACCGTGTTGACCAGCGCCGCCATCACCCGCTCGCCAGTCAAGTCGCGATAGATGGTACCGCTGACTACCAGCGCATAGGCTACGGCGATAATGCTGACCTCGGTGGGCGTGGCAATACCGGCTCTCAGCAGCACCACGATGAATACCGGCATCAATAGCGCCGGCAGCGCGGTAAACAGCGTGTTTATCATCTCGACGCGCGTGTGTTTGAGAGTAAGGCGAGGAAAACCGCGGCGTTTACCCACAAAGTAACAGGCCAGCATCATGCCCGCCGCCAGCATCAGCGCAGGAATGACCGCGGCGATGAACAGCGACGCGATCGAGGTGTTTGACACGGTGGCAAACAGAATCAGCGGAATCGATGGCGGCATCAGTCCCGCGATGACCGAGGACGCCGATGTGACCGCCGCGCCGAACGCGCCGGGGTAGCCTTCCCGTTTCTGCCAGGGGATGAGCATCGATCCAAGCGCCGAGGCTTCCGCTACCGATGAACCGGACACGCCCCCGAACACCGTCGAGCCCACCACGCTTACCTGACCGAGCCCGCCGTGATACTTACCCACCAGCATCGAAGCAAGTCCCACCAACTTCTGCCCAAGCTTGCCCGACATCATTAAGCTACCGGACAGAATGAAGAAGGGAATCGCCAGCAGAGGGAAGCTCTGAGTAGGCTGGAAAATCTTCATGATTGCCATGCTCGATGGCATGGGGCCGAAGACCGAAAGCGCCGCCCAGCCACTGATGACCAGCGAATATCCGACCGGCATGGCCATCAGCAAGAAAAGAACAAACGCCGCGAGCATTTGAACCGTCATATTCCTTCCTCCCCGTGCGAGACCTGCGGGTCGGCCTGCGCCTCACCGACCACCAGAGTCAACGCGATATTGACCAGCGCGACCAGCGCCAGCCCTGCAAACCCGACTACCACCGACCAGTACGCCCAGGACATGCCAAGGCGCGTAATGGGAAAGCGCTGGCCGCCAGCGATATCCACCACGTTCAAACCGTGATAGGCCATGGTGCTGAAAGCCACCAGCGCGATCACGTTGACACTGAGTGTCACGACTTTCCGAGGGAGTCTTGGCAGCTTTTCCACCACCAGCTCGATGCCGATATGTTCGTTTTTAGCGGCTGCCGCCACGATGGCACCCATGGTTAGCCAGGGGAAAAACAGGTTGGGAATTTCCGTCACCCAGCCAAGGTTCGTCGAGAAAAGGTAGCGAATCACCACACCGGTGAGCAGGGATACGAAAATGGTCACGATCGAGATGATCGCCACCCACTTGGATATCTGATAAATCACATTTTTCGAGCCGATTAGAAGCGAAGCCGGCGGGCCGGCTTCGCTTTTGCGGCTCTCAGCTGAGAGCGTCATGAAATGCCCCTCCGGTTTGTTACTGCTGCCCGTTATGAGCGGCGTCCACCACCATGTCCACAAGCTCGGGGTACTCTTCACGCCACAGGTCGTAGACCGATGAGGTCGCCTCGACAAAAGGTGCGGTATCGACCTCATTGATGGCGACACCGGCATCTTCCAGAAGAGTACGCAGCTTCTCATCGGCTTCTAAAGACGCCTGACGGTTGAATTCACCCGCCTCGTCGGCCGCTTCCTGAACCGCCTGCTGCTGTTCCGGCGTGAGCATGTCCCACATCATCTTGCTCATGAGCAGCGGCGTGGATTCGTACTTGTGCCCGGTCAACGAGATGTAGTCCTGAACTTCGTGAAGTTTTGAGGAGTAGGTATTCATCAGGGGATTTTCCTGGCCATCCACCACGCCCTGCTCAAGCGCGATGTAAAGCTCGGAGAAGTTCATGGGCGTGGGGTTGGCGCCCAGCGCCTCGAAAATATCCACCGTCATTTCATCCGGCGGCGTGCGAATCTTCAGGCCTCGCAGATCTTCCGGCATCTCGATCGGGCGCACGTTGTTGCTGACGTGACGAATGCCGTTATCCCACAGGCCGAGCAGCACCAGGTGCTGCTCTTCTGCTAGGCGCTTGAGCTCTTCACCTACTTCGCCATCCATGACCTCCCAGGCCGCGGGCAGCGAGTCGAAGAGAAAAGGCAGCCCTAGCACGGAGAACTGCGGCACAACGCTTGATGTAGCGCCCTGACTATTGGTACTGAACGCCAAAGTACCCATGCGCATAAGCGTCAAGGCTTCCATATCGTCGCCGTACTGGGCGTTGCCGCCAACATCGACTCTCAGTTCACCGTCGGTCTTTTCCTCAACCAGCTCGGCAAAAAGCGCGGAGGCTTCCCACTTGGGGTTGCCTTCCGCTGCGTTGTGGGTCAGCTGAAGAACCTGCTGGGCGGCGGCGTTTCCTGCAAACAACACGGCACCGGCAACGGCAGTAGCAAGTACAGTTTTTTTCATGACGTTTCTCTCAGTTAAATTAATTGTTGTAGGTTGTGACTGGCATATCAACGAGTGAGAAAACTTACGTGTCAAACAACGTGCTGTTCGATGGTCTTAATGACCTCCTTGGTGGAAATACCGTAGCGGTCGTGCAAGGTAGGCAGCGCGCCAGCATCCAGAAACGCATCCGGCAGGCCGATCTGGTAGAACTTGACGGCGACACCTTCTTTCATCAAAAGCGAGGCTACGCTTTCACCCAATCCCCCGACCACCGAGTGGTTTTCGGCAACGAAAACGGGGCGGTTCGGGTAACGGCGCACTTCTTCCAGAATGGCCTGGGTATCCAGCGGTTTAATGGTGCCACAGTGCAGCACGCCAACCTCTTTGCCCATCTTCTTGAGCTCGTCGGAAGCTTCAATGGCGCGCATGGTCATTAGGCCCGACGAGATGATCAAGGCGTCCTTTCCATCAATCAGTTGCTTGGCCTTGCCGATTTCGAAACGGTAGCCTTCGAAGCGGTCGAGCACGCGCGGCACCCTGCCCCGCAGTAGGCGCAGATACACCGGGCCGTTGAAATCTACCATCGCCTGGACGGATTGTTCGATATCCACCGCATCGCACGGATCGAGGATGGTCAGGTTCGGCATGCCGCGGAAGATGGCGACATCCTCGGTGGCCTGGTGGCTCGGGCCGTAGCCGGTAGTGAGGCCAGGCAAGGCGCTGACGATCTTGACGTTGAGGTTCTCTTCGGCAATCGCCAGGCATATAAAGTCGTAGGCGCGGCGTGAAGCGAACACGCTGTAGGTAGTCACGAAGGGAATGAAGCCTTCGCGAGCCATGCCCGCCCCTGACATCATCAGCAGTTGCTCGGCCATGCCCATCTGGTAATAACGCTCGGGGTAGGCCTGAGCAAAAATATGCAGGTCGGTGTACTTGCCCAGGTCCGCGGTCATACCGACGATCTTGTCGTTTTTCCCGGCAGCTTCGACCAGCGCGTGGCCGAACGGCGCCGAGGTAGTCGGCTGGTCTTCCCCCGCGATGGAGGCGATCATGGCCGACGTTTTAAGCTTCTTCTTGGCGCTCATCTTATTTCTCCCCTGACTGAATACCGTAAACTTCATCAAGCTCTTTGAGCGCCACGCTCCATTCGTTTTCATCCACACGAATAAAGTGGTTCTTGTCCCGTTTTTCTAAAAACGGCACACCACGGCCCATCAAGGTGTCGCAGATGATCACACGGGGCTTGTCGGAGTTGCTTGCCAAAGCACTATCAAAGGCTTCCAGCACGGCTTCAAGGTCGTTGCCATCAACGCGGTAGGTTTCCCAGCCAAACGCCATCCACTTATCAGCGATCGGCTCATAGTTGAGCACCAGGGAAGACTTGTCGTCGGCCTGCTGGTCGTTGACATCGACGATGGCAATCAGGTTATCCAGTTTGAAGTGGGACGCGGAGGCGACGGCTTCCCAAGTGGAGCCTTCATTGAGTTCGCCATCCGACAACAGGTTAAAAATTCGCGAAGCGCTCTGTTTTCGCTTGAGCCCCAGCGCCATGCCGACGCCGATACCCAGGCCGTGGCCCAGAGAGCCGCCGGTAATTTCCATACCCGGTGTATAAGCGGCCATGCCGGACATAGGCAGGATGCTGTCGTCGCTGCCGTAATCCTCGATTTCGTCTTCGCTGATTACACCGGCCTCGATCAGAGCGGCGTAAAGAGCGATGGCGTAGTGGCCTATGGAAAGCAGAAAACGGTCTCGCTCTTCCCATTCGGGATTTTTAGGATCGATTTTTAAAGCGTGGAAGTAGGAAACAGCCAGTACATCGGCGATTCCCAGAGCTTGACCCACATAGCCCTGACCTTGCACCTCACCCATGCGCAGGGCATGGCGGCGAATATTGTAAGCTCGCTGACGAAGCGCCTTAACAGTGTCGGCCTTCGGTGCGGTAGCTGTTTGACTCATTCAAGTCACCTCCAATTGGTTGACCAATTGAAGATAAATGCGTCACGTCAATCTTGATAGAATACTTTAGTCTACAAGCAGAGTTGTGATTAAGCGTTCGACTTTAATTATGCAGCCACAATGAAACATCGGTTCTCAATAAAATAATAAATTTATGAAATTTAAAGTTATTATCTATTAATTCACTTTTTTATTGTTTAGTTAAAAAAGGACTAATACTTTAGATTAACGTCAAAAAGACCACTACTGAATTGCGTACTACCGGCCGCTGTGCTATTTCGAGCCAGAAGACATTACAGAAAATTGGTAAACCAATATGTCGTATAGTTTTCTTTTTAAAAACGTAAGCGGGTTCATCCGTTTAGGCGCTCATGGTTCTTAAGGTCGGCAAGAGAATCCGTGAAATCACAGATGCGGCCTGATGAAGTGAGATTGGTTTGAATAACAAGGTAAATGGGCTGGTCGATGCAGGTATCCAAGGCAACGCAAACCAGCTATCCAGCGCTACAAAGTGAGGGAGTAGCTCCACCCCAAGCCCGCTTTGGTGGCTGCTACCTGATTGAATACTGAGGGCAAGCTCCAGCTCATGTAGAATCCGCTCGCTCCACTGCGTGGCGGCCCGCCCCCTAGTATGCGAAACGTGACGTGTCTCCGCCCCCCGGTTTCACCACTGTAATAGCCAGATCAGCATCGCAGCGGTGCAGGTTGGCGGGCTACCGTAAAAGTCAGTAACGCTCCCCGGCTGAGAGTACGGCAAAATAAACGCCCAACAATGCGCTCAGGCGTTGCTTTCCATACCGAGATTTTCCCAGCCGTGCTTTTCCACCAGGGTTTTAAGATTGGGTGGACGATAGTTACTATCGCGCTGGTAGCGCTCTTTGACGCTAGGGTGAATCTGCGTTGGTTTGTCTTGACTGACGAGCGGGCGATGCAGCCGGGGCCTTAAGCGGTAGACATGCCGACGAGAGTGGTGTAACTCGCCCTGTGATCCGTTGGTCAGGTGCTTATGAAGATAAGCTTCTGTGGCAAGCCCAGCGGCATTGGCCTCCTTCACCATCCACTTAAAGGGAGTGTCGGAGGCCTGAATGCCGTTCTCATCAGGTTCTTTGCCACCGCCCACATCACTGTGTACACCGGCGAACCATACCTGTTTCAAGTCAATGCCCTCACGGGCCTCCCAAAGGGTGGGTTCGAAGTCTTTGCGCTTTTCGTCAATGGCGAGCGCATGGCGAGCCATGTTGATATTGCTGCCCATCTTGGTGTCGTAAAATTCGTCTTCATTATTGAACAACCCGCCTAACAGGCTCAGCGGTATACCAAGCGCGCCGACGGTATCCCATACACCGATAAAATGAATACGGCGCGAAGGATGACAGAAAGCCTCCCGAAACGCCTTGGCTGCGTTACCGCCCGGCCAGTTTTCGTCGGCGTCGTCTTGGTACATGTCCCAGGCCTGGGTAATCCGGCCGGCCTCCGAACGCTTGAGAATGCCGCAGTTATTGATGAGCCCGCTCAAGGCACGCACGTTGTAAGCGCCGCGGCTAAAACCGAACAGGTAGATGTTATCGCCTGGGGCATAGTTGTGAACGATGTAGCGGTAGCCATCAATGATGTTCTTTTCGATCCCGGCGCCGGTTAGCGCACCGCTGATCTGGTTACAGTACGAACCGACTCCCCACCCATATGAAACATGCTGGCGCGCCTCACCCGCGAAGGGAGAAATGGCTCGCGCCAGCTTCAGTACGTTGGTGGGATAATCGGCTTCCAGGTCTTCTTCGGGTTGATTCCAGGTACCATCGGCACATATTACGATATTCGCCACGAGGTCTCTCCTTGACGCTTGAGCGGTGAATGAAAACGGCTCCTTTTAATGGTTAGATACCATTAATGTTCCCCCGGCAGCAATAAACAGGCCACCGGTGGCGCGATTGAAGCGCTTGTAGCGGCGCGGGCTTTGAAACCAGCGGCTTATGCTTGAGCCAAGGCCAGCATAGGTCGACATGAGGGTAAAATCGATTACCAGCCACGTCACCGCAAGAATCACGAACTGGATCAGTTGCGGCTGGCCCACATCAATAAAGTTGGGAAAGAGCGCTGCGAAGAACAGCAAATCCTTGGGGTTACTGATCCCCACCATAAAGCCACGCCGAAAGAGGGTTTTCATCGGTACGCGCTGACTACTGGCGGTTGGAGGGTTCTGAATATCAATGCTAGATGAATCCCGCCAGGCCGCGATGCCCAAGTAAATCAGGTAAGCGCCACCCACTAGTTTCAGAATATAAAAGGCACTTTCCGAAGCGGCCAGGATAGCGCCCAATCCCAGCGAGGAAACCATCATTAAGACCAGCGAGGCCAAGGTGCCTCCCAACACAGTAGCATTCGTGTGCTTTCGACCAAACTTGAGCCCATGGCTTGTACAAAGCAGTGCCACCGGTCCTGGAAAAATAATCAAGGCAAAGATGACACCCACGTAGGTCAGCCAGGTCAACGTATTCACACAAAGCTCCTTGCAGTTTTATTGTCACATCATTAAGCATGCCTTAAAGCAGTGATTACTAATATGGTGGTGCTCTGTAGGTCCGCTCAACCGAGCCTGCCAGGCATTTAACAGCACCTTACTCCGCTGGCGTAACACGCAGTACGCGGCCGTCTGGATTATCGATAAGTAGGTAAATAGCACCTTCGGGGCCTGTGCGCACATCGCGGATACGCTCATCCAGCTCCCCGAACAGCCCTTCTGCATCGTCAGCATGCGTCCCATCTTCGGAAAGCCTTACCCGGCGAACTTCTTTGCTCACCAGTGCACCCACCAACAAGTCGCCCTGCCACTGCGGAAACAGCTCACCGGTGTAAAGCGTCATGCCCGAAGGCGCAATTGAGGGTGTCCACTCTAAAAGCGGCGGCTCGGTGCCAGGGTACTCCTGAAAAGGCGTTACGCGGGCGCCGGTGTAATCCAGGCCGGTGGTGGCGATCGGCCAGCCGTAATTAGCGCCTGCTTCAATGATATTGATTTCATCACCGCCGCGTGGGCCATGCTCGTGAATAATCACGCGCTGATTCTCAGCATCCACTACCAGCCCTTGCACGTTGCGGTGGCCATAGCTGTAGATTTCCAGGCGAGCCTCGACATTGCCCACGAACGGATTATCGTTTGGCACGCTACCGTCGCGGTTGAGGCGCACAAGCGTGCCTATATGGTTACCCAGATTTTGTGCTTCTTCGCGGTAGTCAAAGCCGTCGCCCAGGGTGAGTATCAAGGTGTCATCCGCCAGCCAAGCCAAGCGCCCGCCATAGTGGGCATCGCCCCGTTTGGCGGGCTGTACACGAAATATTTCCGTGACCTCTTCCAGTCTATTTTCCGTTAATACTGCGCGGGCCAGGCACGTATGGTTAGCCTCCCAGTTACCGCAGGCGTAGCTTAGAAACAGCTGCTGGTCGTTTTCAAACTGCGGTGAGAGCAGCACGTCAAATAGCCCCGACTGGCCCGATGCGTAAACCTCGGGTACGCCGTTGATGGACTCAATAAGCGTTTCACCCTCGTGACTTAATAAGCGCAGACGCCCTGGGCGCTCGGTAACCAGCATGCGTCCATCCGGTAGAAAGGCGAGCGACCAAGGGTACTCCAACCCTTCGGCTATAGTGGTGAGCTGATACGGCGGAAGTTCTTGGGCCTGTACCGGGGGTACACCCAAAACCAAGCCGCTAAGCCCGAACATCAATACCAAGCCTGCCACACTAGAGTGGCGTACACGCCTTATCGAGCGGACTCTTAACCAGGCAAATAGCCCACCGGCCAGCACTGCACTTATCAACATTAATCCCCACCCCAGGGTTTCTCGCGTAGCGGCGATCAGCGTCGGCATCGGGGCGAAGGCATCGACCACTTTGAAGGTAACCGTCAGCGCCAATACTGCCCCCACAATACTCAGTAGCGCCTGAAAGCGATCGCCAAGACGACGAGCAACAAACACCGCAAGCAATTGCGAGAGCAAAAAACCTACCGAGAACAGCAGGGCATAAATAGGCGCAAACGTGAGTAGGTCCTGCAGTGTCGTCGTCAACCAAAGGTTTAGGGGTATCTCAACGCCCATACCTATGAGGGCACTAAGGTTTATCTGCGTATGAATGACACTTCCTGAAACGATGCCTACAAATAAGGCGATGAGAAAATTAATTATTGTAGGGGTCCATCCAGGTTTGTCTGCCATCGTCGCGTCTCAATTTAAAAAGGGGGTAACGTAGGTTGATTTTGTAAGCCTAGCAGGTTGAATCAAATGTTATTGAAAGATGCGCCAAAGTATCCGTAACCGAGGCTATATCACATCAGCCTGCCAATAAAAATTCGGACAATCGGAGTATTGCCAACCCCTTAATGGCTCTTCAGCGGATAACATGCCATGCATCTCACTTAAACACGTGAGCGAGCATAAGCATTCTATTCGGCTCACTATGCCAATCACCCATTTAAATTCAGTTTGGATTAGCGGAATATAACCGGTAAGGTCATTAATCACATATTCAATTAAAGGAACTCTCATGCAACGATACCCATTGCTTACCACTGTGTCGCTGGGTCTTTTCGCTGGTGTTACCATTTCTTCTGCGTTAGCAGAAACTTTACCACTGGAACAACAGCTAAAGGATCTAGAGTCGTTTCAAGTGATTGCGCACCGCGGCGCTAGCGGACATGCGCCGGAAAGCAGCATGGCGGCGCTGGAGTTGGCTCACGACTGGGGAGTCGACTATCTGGAACTGGATATTCAGATGACATCCGACGGTGAGCTGGTCGCCTTTCACGACGATACTATCGAGCGCACCAGCAACGGCGAAGGACACATTAACGATTATACGCTTGCCGAAATTAAAGACCTGGATACGGGGTCGTGGTTTAACGACGCCTACCCTGACCAGGCGGATGACGCTTTTATTGGCACCGAAATATTAACGCTTGAAGAGGTCTTCGACCGTTTCGGTCAGGATGCCCGCTACTACCTGGAAACCAAGTCACCTCACTTGAACCCCGGCGTCGAAGCAGCGCTTGTTAAGCGCTTGGAAGCGTTTGACATGATCGACACTGGGCGCGTGCTGATTCAGTCGTTTGAGCAGGAGAGCTTGCTGAAGATTCATGAACTCAACGATAAGATCCCACTGATCCAGTTGGTATGGTATTACCCCAGCGAAGAAGATAGCTCTCGCCTGGTTGAGTGGACAGGCGTTACTCCGGGGCCGCAGGAAATCACCGATGAAGACTTCCAGGCGGTGGCCGAGTATGCAGTGGGTCTGGGCACCAACTTTACCTATGAAGGTGAAGAGGTAATTGATGCAGCGTTTATCCAAAAGGCACAGGACAACGGTCTTCCGGTGCATATCTACACCATTAATGAAACCGAGCAGATGCAGCGTCTATTGGACTGGGGCGTGGATGGTTTATTTACCAACTACCCTGATCGGCTGATCGAACTTACCGAGTAACCCCCTATCGCGCTAACGCCCGGCCTGGCCGGGCGTTAGGCTCTTTCGCCTAGCGTAAATCCAGTTGTTCAATGACCTGCTCGACTCTTGTTCGCTGCTTCCCCTGCAACGTGTTTAGCGGTAACGGCAAGCAGGGCGTGCTGGCCTTGCAAAGTATTTCCGCTGCGGTAGCGATAACCCGCAGGCTTCCGCCATATTCGCGATACAGTGCCCAGAAAGGTTCCAACTGATCAGAAAGGCGCTGCGCCGTTTGGGCATCGCCTGCCTGGGCGGCGCGAGTAATCGCCAGCGCCGTTTCAGGAAATAGCCCGCCCAGTACGGAATACCAGCTATCGCACCCCGCGAGCAGGCCGGTGGCCGCGACGACGTCACCACTAATCCCCAGGGTGACATCCTCTAGAATCAAGGCGCGTAAACGCGCAACCCGATCTCGGGCGGCGTTGAGATCGGTGCTGACGGGCGGGATCTTTATCGACCGCACTTGAGGCAGCTGAGCAATTAGGCTATGCAGCTCGTCGCTGAACTCGAAGTGGGTGGTACCCGGATTATCGTAAACACACAGCGGTACGCTTAACGAACGGCAGACTGTTTCATAGTGGCTAAACACTTCGTCATCGGTCAGCTTTTGATAAGAAACCGGCGCCAGCAAGACACCGCTGGCGCCTGCTTTTTGGGCATTTTCTGCCAGTGCCAGTACATCACATGTGCGCAATGCGCCAATGCCGACAATCACCGGCACCTCACCTGCGCTGCTTACCGCCAACTGGGTAACGCGAGTCCGCTCCTCTCGGGAGAGATAAGCATAGCTACCGGTTGAGCCCAGCACGCCGATGGAGTCCACCTGCGCCTTGGCCAAGCGTTCCACTAAATTGGAAAATTCGCCTTCACGAATCCCCTGCTCGTTCATGGGCGTTAATGGAAATGCGCTTAGGCCGGTAAACATGGATAGCTATCCTTTGAAAAAAGGCTCAGTAGTTAAGCTTGAAATTACCAGACAATACAGCATGAGGATAGCGGGAAGAGAATCATCAGGAGAGATGTAAAAGAAGGCTTGGCCCAGCGTTTTGAATGCCCGCTGGACCAGAACTACTTAGAGATGTTCAAGGATGACCATTGCCACCGCCAGCGCCATAAATGTTACCCGTGGTAAAGCTGGACTCTTGCGAGGCCAAGAGCACGTAGGCACCGGCGAGTTCTGCCGGCTGGCCTGGGCGCCCCAGAGGGCCGTCTTCACCGAAGCTTTGTACGGCGTCTTGCGGCTGGCCACCGCTTGGTTGTAGCGGCGTCCAGAACGGGCCGGGGGCCACGCCATTAACGCGAATGCCCTGCTCGGCAAGCTGCTTGGCCAGCGCCTTGGTGAACGCAACAATCGCCGCTTTGGTCATCGAGTAATCCAGCAGGATTTTAGGCGGATCGTAGGCCACCACCGATGTGGTGTTGATGATCGCAGCACCTGCTTCCAGGTGAGGCATCGCTGCCTGGGTTATCCAGTACATGGCGTAAAGGTTGGTTTTCATCGTGGCGTCAAAATCGTCGTGACTCAGGTCGGTAATCGACGGCTTCCACTGCTGACGGGCGGCGTTATTGACCAGAATATCCAATCCACCCAGTTGCTGTACTGCCGTCTCGACCAATTCACTACAAAATGCTTCATCACGGATATCACCGGGGATGGCAACCGCAGTGCGCCCTTCTGCCTCAATCAACTCGATCACTTCCCGCGCATCGGATTCTTCTTCAGGCAGATAGTTGATCGCTACATCAGCGCCCTCGCGGGCATAGGCAATTGCAGCTGCCCGGCCGATACCGGAGTCACCACCGGTAATCAGGGCTTTACGTCCTTTCAGGCGCCCGCTACCACGATAGCTCTCTTCACCATGATCAGGCCGTGGGTCCATTTGACTGGCAAGCCCTGGCCACTCCTGTGGCTGCTCTGAAAACGGCGGTGCGGGATATTGACTGGTCGGGTCCTGCTTTTGTGGCATGGAGCCTCCTGTAGAGCTTGCGCCCGCCACGCCAGTACTGGCGGCAGGCTGGGAAGTGGATGATTGAGCGAAAGCGGGAGCGGCAATAGCGGCGGCCATACCGGTCGCTAAACCACCGACTACCTGGCGGCGTGAAGGGTCGAACGAGTTGATCGGTTTCACCGGAACCTCCTTGTCTTTAACCGTGCAGGGATTCAACGTCTACCAACCTAGCGTAGCAGCCAGGACTCAGGGCGAAACCAAAGCTCGCTTGACTTTATGATTCATTAAAAAGAACCCCAACCGTTCAAGATCAGCAGCAGTCGCCCATAAAGCGCAATTTTGTACAAGCTGCGACAAGTCGCGAGCGTTAAACTAACGCCATATCTTTTCGCTAGGGGGGGCTTAGCAATGGGGCAATCGTCAAGCCGCTTTCAGTTCACTAAAAGCCAGTACATACCCACATTGAAAGTGCTACAGGCAGCGATGTTCGATTTTCGCTATGACCCTCATGCGCACGAAGAGTACGCTTTTGGGGTAACGCTTTCAGGCCGTCAGGACTTTTTCAGTGGTGGGCAATATCATCGCAGCTCGCCAGGCAACGTGATTATCTTCAATCCAGATGACGTTCATGACGGCCAACCAGGTGGCGACCGTACGCTTGATTACATCATGCTGTATGTTCATCCGGACCAGGTGGAAGCCCTATTTGACACTGCTTTGGGGCAGGAGAAGTCTACCCACTTTCGATTCGACAGCACGTTGGTGCAGGACCCCATGCTACGCGAGCGGATAACCAATGCTGCTCAGCTTATTACCACAGCAACCGGCAACCAGATTGATCAGGAAGATGCGCTCTACCAAATCGTTGAGCGAATCACTCAGCTTGGCGGCGCCTACCAGTCTGGACACATCTGTACGCGGCCCGATGCACTACTCGGCTTGGCCAAGGAGTATATTCACGCGCATCTGGATACCGACCTATCGCTTGAAGCAATTAGCCAGGCGGCGCATCTTTCCAAGTTTCATTTCCTGCGGCTGTTTCGTCAGCAGCTAGGGATTACGCCTTACCAGTACGTGATCAACTGCCGGGTTAATGCGGCATGCAGTGCACTTGAAAAAGGTGCTTCGCTTAGCGAGGTGACGTTTCGCTACGGCTTTACCGACCTTAGCCATTTCAACCGACGCTTTAAGCGCATATACGGCGTAACGCCCTACCAATATCAGCGCCATCTTATTGCTGAATAAAGAGACCTTTATGCTAGCCATTATTGCTTATGCCTTGGGCGTAATGTATTCGCCTGGGCCGGTGAATTTTCTAGGCCTGAATGCCGGTATGAACGGGCAGACCAAAACGTCGCTGGGATACTGCCTGGGTGTAGGCACGGCAATGTTTTTACTGTTTTTACTCTTCGGTTGGGCAGGAGCCGCCTGGATCAATGGTCAGCTACTGATAGCGGTGAGCATTGTCGGCTGTGCCTATATTATTTATCTAGCGGTACACATCGCTAAAGCACGCGTGGATCTCGATTCGATCACCCAGCCCCCGCCGACACTACGCTATCGCGATGGGCTGGTGCTACAGCTCTTAAACCCTAAAGGCATTGTGGCAACCCTACCCATCGCCACCCTGCAGTTCCCCGCCTTAGGTATTCAAGGGGCTAGCTTAGTAGTTTGGTCGCTGGGATTAGCATTGCTTGCTGCAGGCGCTCCTGGAAGTTACATCTGGGTAGGTAGCTTAGTGGGTGGCCGGATAAGAAACCCTGCCGTGTTCAAACGCTTTAATCAGTTGATGGCTTTGTTGTTAGCGGGCGTTGCTTTATCTATGGGTTATGAGCATGTTTGGGTGCCTTTGGTGGGCATGTAGCGGGATTGTTATACTTACTTTTTCTGACCATGGGGCGAGTAAAAAGGCTGCTAGAGCCACCACTCATAGTAAGAATTACAGGTCGTAAGCTGTTAACACGAACGCGGGCCCGCATAGCCTCAACGACCAAGGGGTTATCAGAGTTATAAAATTGACCAACCCTTTTTTTGGGGTTACAGTAACTCCAGTATTAAAATAAAGGGGCAGGAGGTGAATAGCAGAGAGCTGATTAAAGAACTGGAAACGGATGGCTGGGAACTTGCCAGAGTAAAAGGCAGCCATCACCATTTCAGGCACCCAACCAAGCCCGGCACAGTGACTGTGCCACACCCCAAAAAGGATTTAAAAATCGGGCTGGTTAAAGGAATCAGAAAAAGCGCTGGCCTTGAATAAGGTTGGCCACTGCTGCCCCTACTAACGGAGGTCAACGCATGTTGTTTCCCATTGCCATTGAACGTGGCGACAATGATCACGCCTATGGCGTGACAGTGCCCGATTTGCCCGGCTGCCACTCAGCAGGCGACAACTTTGAAGAGGCAATGATTAACGCCAAGGAAGCTATCGAAGGCTGGTTGGAAGTGGCCGTGCAATACGGCGACCCCATTCCCGAAGCCACATCTATTGAACACCATATGGATAACCCTGATTTTGAGGGCTGGATTTGGGCTGTGGTGGATATTGATCTAACCCCTTACCTCGGTAAAAGTCACAAAATAAATGTCACCCTTCCCGACCTGCTGCTCAAGCAGATTGATGACTTTGTGGCCGTCCACCCTGGGGATAAAACGCGAAGTGGCTTTCTCGCACGCGTCGCTATGGCGGAACTGACCAGGGCACGTAAGGGCGCATAATCCCTATTGCACACACTCGGCCATCCGATGTGCCGAGTGTTTAAGGTACCCGCCGCCTGCGTAAGAATACTGACGCGACGGTAAGACAAACATTGG
This sequence comes from Halomonas sp., assembly GCF_017983445.1. Lineage (GTDB taxonomy): Bacteria > Pseudomonadota > Gammaproteobacteria > Pseudomonadales > Halomonadaceae > Vreelandella. The sequence continues at coordinate 41,911 of NZ_JAGOBJ010000011.1, read as the reverse complement.
TGTGGGTTGGATACATAGTATGAAAGTATCTGATGCTGCTTTTTTGCGCCTGCAGTTTTTAAAGGGCTGTTCTACCCTATAAATAGAAAGAGTCAATTTGGCTTTTTCAAGGCAAACACTAGGCAAGCATAGGAGTAAAGCTATGAACCATGGATCGGATGAACAGCGTAACAAGGGTGAAGAAGCTCAAAAAGCCAAACAGGTGATGGATAAAGACACTCCTCGCGATGCTGATGTCCCACAAAAAGCGTCACAGCATGAAGAGCCACGCCCTTATCGACCAGACGCAAACGTCGATAATCAGAAAAGCGAAAAATCTCGTTCAGAGCCTGGCCATAATACGTCAGGCAAAACAACGCCCATTCCAGGTGCTCAGGTAGCCAAGGAAAAGCGCGCTCATAAAGACAATATTGATCAGAAGTCTGATAAAGCCGACCCTAAAGGAAGCGAATAGCTTACCGCCCACAAATATTGACGCTTTTCTATGCCCAGCATAGAACCAACTAAAGGCCGTCTTTACAGGCGGCCTTTTTAATTATCTAACACTCTGATTTTATACGCTTGGATATGTTTTCAATATCAGGAGTTGGGTCAGGCACCGGCAGCACTTGCGCTTGCATTTCGGTAGAAAACGTCTTGCTTTGTACTGGCTACCCTTTCTTGCGTACAATTGCCCACCAACGAATCCCCCGCTTTTGATACGTCGCCATGGTGTACCCCTTTTTAGATAATCATCTGATTTCGTGCTTTTGGTACAAGTCTGGTACATCGAGCATGGTTATACCGTAGCAAGGGTATTGAATATGCTTTTCTATACAGCATCCGAAAGATGCAAGTGATTGATATGAATAAGTTAAGCCCAGCAGATGCGGCCCGCCGTTTTTCTGTGGCGCCCATGATGGATTGGACGACCCGGGACTACCGGGCGTTTGCGCGTACGTTAACCAGGCGCGCGTTGCTGTATACCGAAATGGTTACTACCGGGGCTGTTTTGCACGGCTCACCGCGTGAGCGGTTTTTGGGTTACAGCGAAGTGGAGCATCCAATTGCCCTGCAGTTGGGTGGTAGCGACGCCGGGGAGCTTGCCGAGTGCGCGGCGATTGCCGAAGCGTGGGGCTATGACGAGGTCAATCTGAACGTGGGCTGCCCGAGCGATCGGGTGCAGAACAACATGATTGGCGCCTGCCTGATGGGCTACCCAGAAAAAGTCGCCGACGCCGTGCGCGCCATGCAGGACGCGGTGTCAATTCCGGTGACGGTTAAGTGCCGTATCGGGATTGATGACCAGGATGAAGATGCCGATTTGGCGCGCTTTATCGATATAGTCGCGGACGCCGGTTGCGAGACATTTACCGTGCATGCGCGCAAAGCGTGGCTTAAAGGATTATCACCTAAAGAGAACCGCGATGTGCCACCGCTCAACTACCCTCGTGTGCATCGTTTAAAGCAGGATCACCCCGAGCTGCATATTGGCATCAACGGCGGGATTAAAACGCTTGAAGAGTGTCAGACGCAGCTTGAGCATGTGGATAGCGTGATGATTGGCCGGGAAGCGTACCAAAACCCTTGGTTACTCGCTGAAGTCGACAGGCTGCTTTACGGTGAGCCGGGGCCTGTCACTAGCCGCGTTGAGGCGGCCCAGGCGTTTCGCCCGTATATTCAGCAGCGGTTGGATGAAGGTGCGAAGCTTAATCATATCACCCGCCATCTGCTGGGGCTTTTTCAGGGTTGCCCCGGTGGCCGGCGTTTTCGGCGCCTGCTATCAGAACATGCACACAAAGAGGGCGCTGGGTTACGCTTGTTTGATGATGCCATTGGACTGGTTAGCGAGCTTTCTCAAGATCAGTGCCAAGAGCAGGCACAAGAACGCGAACAGCCCGCTACGACTTAACGTAGCGGGCTGCATGTGTGCGGCGATTAATCCACGTTCGTGGGTTTAGTTGCCGCGCACGCCTTTCTCGATACGCTCACCGACTTCTTGATCGATATTGCGCCAGTACTCAAAGGCGCGCTCCAGAACAGGCTCAGTAACGCCATCTGACAGGTGACCAATCACGTTGGACACCAAACGGTCACGTGCAGCGTCGTCCATTACCTCACGCACCAATGTGTGCGGCTGGCTCCAGTCGTCATCGTCTTTACGCAGGGTATAGGCGGTACGCACAAACTCACCGTTGGTCGCCCATACGGCATCTTCCGGAAAACGCTCGCCGTCTGCTTTGGGGCCGCCCTTGCTGTTCGGCGCATATACCGGATCCGTTGCGTTATGTATCCGCATTGCTCCGCCCTGGGTATAGCTATTGACCGGACATTTGGGCGTATTGACCGGAATATGCTTGTAGTTTACACCCAGGCGAGCCCGATGCGCATCGGCATAGGAGATCGAGCGCGCTAGCAGCATCTTATCGGGTGAAAGCCCGGTGCCAGGCACCATATTGTTTGGCTCAAAGGCGGCCTGATTGATTTGGCTATGGAAGTCGGTGGGGTTTTCATTAAGGGTCAGCTTGCCCACTTCCATCAGCGGGTAATCATCGTGGGGCCACACTTTGGTGAGATCAAAGGGGTTATAACGATACGTTTTAGCATCCTCGAAGGGCATGATCTGCATCTGCAGTGTCCAAGTGGGATACTCGCCGCGCTTGATGGCTTCAAACAGGTCACGGCGGTGGTAATCCGCATCGTTACCTGCCATCTGGTCAGCTTGCTCCTGGGTCATGCACTTGATGCCCTGGTCGGTTTTGAAGTGGTACTTCACCCAGAAGCGTTCACCCTCGTCATTCACCCACATATAGGTGTGGCTGGAGTAACCGTTCATGTGTCGCCACGTAGCGGGTACGCCGCGGTCGCCCATTAGCCAGGCCACCTGGTGAGCGGACTCAGGCACCAGCGTCCAGAAATCCCACTGCATATCGTGATCACGCAGGCCGTTATCCGCCCGGCGCTTTTGCGAATGGATAAAGTGCTGGAACTTCATCGGGTCACGGACAAAGAATACGGGGGTATTGTTACCCACCAGGTCGAAGTTGCCTTCTTCGGTATAGAACTTTATAGCAAAACCCCGCGGATCACGCCAGGTATCCGGGCTGCCGCTTTCTCCGGCCACGGTTGAGAAGCGAATCAGCACATCGGTCTTAGTGCCTTTCTTCAGAAACTTGGCTTTGGTGTACTGACTGACATCATGAGTGACTTCAAAGTGGCCGAAGGCGCCGCTACCCTTGGCGTGAGGCTGACGATCAGGAATCATCTCCCGATTGAACGCCGCCATTTGCTCCATCAGAAAATGATCGTGTAGAACGATGGGGCCATCAGGCCCTACTGAAAGCGAATGCTCATCGCTTGAAACCGGAATACCGGCACCTGTCGTCGTATAGTTGGAATTACCGCTCGTCATTACCTTTCCTCCATGTCACGGCTGGCACGACGCCTGGGCGCCGCTTTTTATAAATTTAAGTACTGAGCAGTCGTTATTTTTTTAATTTAAGCTAATTAAGGCTCCCACAGGTATAGTCAAGCGCGAGACATTACGCCATTTATCTGGCTGAATTGCTTATTTATTGGGCCGATAGGCTTTTTATATGGTGCGATTAATACAACGCGTCAGGCAAAGGCGTGAGGCTTGATTGAAAGCTTTCAATTGCGGTTTCCGCCTCCTCAATCTCGTCAAAGCGGGCAATGTGGTAAAGCGCCTCCCCTTCATTGGCAAGCGGTAAACGGCTCATGCCGATCACGATGCCATCAGCCATCGATTTAACTTCATCTTCCTGATTGCCAAACGGATCGGCGACTTTTCCCAGCACCTCGCCTTTAGCCACCCGGGCGCCCAAACGCACCTGAGGTCTCAAGATGCCGTCGATAGGCGCGCGTGCCCAGCTAGACCCATTGGCAAGCTCAGCTGGCGCAGTAGAACGCCGCCGCTGTTCGCCGGTCAGCATATCTAAGCGGCGCATCACACGTAGTATGCCCCGCACGCCTGGGGCAATGGCCCATTCGTCAAATCGTAGCGCTTCGCCCGCTTCATAGGTAAGCACGGGAATGCCTCGGTTTTGTGCGTAGTGGCGAAGGCTCCCCTCGCGAAGCTCGGCGTTGAGTATAACCGGTGCGCCGAAAGCATCGGCCATACGCTCGGTTTCGCTGCCAGGGCTTAGCTGCGCGCGAATTTGCGGAAGATTAGTACGGTGGATGGCGCCCGTATGCAGGTCAATAATATGCGTGGCTTTATCCACGATCTGCTCACGAAACAGCGCGGCAATTCGCCCACCTAGGGAGCCTGTTTCACTCCCGGGGAAGCAGCGGTTAAGGTCACGTCGGTCTGGCAGATAACGGGTCTGCTGCAAAAAGCCAAATACGTTCACCACGGGCACGGCAATCAGCGTGCCGCGCAGACTTTTGATAGCTTTTGAGCGCAGCAGGCGGCGGACAATTTCCACCCCATTGATTTCATCGCCATGAATCCCGCCGCACACCAGCATGACGGGGCCTTCTTTACGCCCGTGTACGACTTCAACCGTAATATGCAGGGGTGTATGGGTATAAAGACGCGCAACCGGCACGTCGATTTGTGAACGTTGGCCAGGCTCTACAGTATGCCCAGCGAGTTGAAAAGCTGCTCGCGCCATCTTTAAGTTCCTATTACCAACGATATTGCCCACGCATGCACGATGGCATTACCCGAGAGATGCTTGAGTCTAAATGCTTGTTAGCAGCGTTAACGCTTGTGCGTTGTTAAACATATACAAAGTTGATAACACATGTAATGCGTTTAATCATCTATCCATACAGTTTTGAATGTAAAAATCGTGCCGTATCAGATAAAATAAGGTCATCTTGTGTCATTACTGAGGTTGCGTTTCCATGGCAAGAAAGACCAAAGCGGAAGCGGCTGCTACTCGTGAAGCGCTGCTGGATGCTGCCGAGGAGGTATTTTTTGCAAAGGGTGTCGCACGTACATCTCTTGAGCAGATTGCTCGGCATGCAGGGTTAACCCGTGGTGCGGTCTACTGGCATTTTAAAAATAAGGGCGACCTGTTCATGGCGCTCGTGGAACGTGTACGCATGCCGTTCCAGTCGTTGATGGACGCCGTCCGTAAAGCCGACGAAAAGATCTCCCCGATGGAAGCCATTCGGCTTGCCTGCCATGCGGGTCTGGCACGTTTAGAGCAACCTTCTCATCAGCGTATTCTGTCGATTTTGCTGCATCGCTGCGAGTTTTTTAGCGATATTAATCCGCTCGCCATGCAGGATGAGATCGGGGAGGAGTGCTACTCCGAAATGTTGATCGTATTCAAGGAAGCCGAACATCAGCTGCTGCTGCGTGAGGATTTAACTCCTGAGGTCGCAACCCGCATGATGCAGTCGGTACTTGGTGGCCTTTTTCACGACTGGCTGCGCACCCCGGATGCGTTCTCCATACGCCAGCGTGGCGGCGAGCTGATTGATACCCTGATACGCATCATGCATCGTTAGTTAACGTCATTCGCTGCAACGCAGCAATCTACCTATACTGGGATGACCGCATGCTTTGGAGCATCCCATGGACGCCCTGGAATTTATACGCGTACGCGAACTAGAAGTTGCCATACGTATTTGGAACCCTAACGCACCACGCACGCTGATAGCTTGGCACGGCCTAGCCCGCCACGGGGGCGACTTTAACGCCTTCGCCCGTGCACTGGGTGATGAATGGCGAATTATTGCTCCCGATACGCCGGGTAGAGGACTTTCCAGCTGGTCACTTTTTCCCTCCCACGATTATCTTTACAGCCACTACGTTAATGTTGCCATTGCGGTACTGGATCACTTCAAACTTGAGCAAACAGACTGGCTGGGGACGTCGATGGGCGGTTTGCTGGGCATACAGCTGGCCGCCCATCCAGAGTACAGCAAGCGCATCACACGTCTTGTGCTTAACGACATTGGCCCTGAATTAAACAAGCAGGGGCTGATTGAACTGGCAAGCTACTTTAATGCTCATCACCGCTTCACTACCCTGAGCGAACTGTACGCTGAGCTAAGAGAGCATTACGCAAGCTTTGGGATTCAAGAAGAAACAACCTGGCGTGAGCTATTGCTGAACAGCGCTCGCCGCCTACCTGATGGCAGCTGGACTCACCATTTCGATCCACGTATCAACAAGCAGTTTATTCATGATACTCCGCGAGATATGTGGAAAGATTGGGCGGCTATTCGCTGCCCTGTCATGGTCATTCGTGGTGAACATTCAACGCTGCTGGATGAAGCCACATTACCGCGCATGACAAAAGATCAGCCTGATCTGGTAACGCTGACCGCACAAGGCTGCGGGCATGCGCCCATGCTGGATCGCTTAGAACAGGTGACCCCCATTCGTCAGTTTCTCCAGCAACCGCTACCCGCCCAATCAATGCCCACTCAGCCACCCAGCCCCACCGCCAATGATGCGCTACCTATAGGGCAGTGGCTAACAAGACAATGGCGGCGTTGGTTCAAGTGACATATCACATCAGGTCAAATAACCTGTATCATGACTTTTATGGTTAAGGCGCAGTTTATTCAAGCGTACCCGGGTCTCAAGATACGTTTGCTCGGTGACACTACGGTATGCGCCTTCATCGGCCAGATATTTCACCAGTACACGGCGCTCACCCTCTTGCGGACAATCGCCCTGCTTGCAATGCAGCCTTACGCGGCTATTCGGCTCGTTTTCAATGACCGCTGTCGCAAATTCAGTGCTTTCACGATCAAATACCACCACCGTGGCGCCTAGCAGACAGCGCCGTGTGAACGGCTTATAGCGATGCAAATTACGCTGCAGCATATGGCACATCATGGCGGCAATGGGTGAGGCAATTGCAAATACGGCCCATAAGACAAGCACACCTACCGGTACGCGCAGCATGCCCAACGGCAGCCAACGTAGTACTAAAAGCTCAACGGTCAAGGAAAGCACCCCTGCCACGACAATTAGACACGTCAGGGCCAGTGTAGCCGGCACACCTGCAAAACCTAACGATACCAGCGTACTGGCCATATGGTCGTCTCGCAGGCTGTCACGCTCAAATAGCTCAAGCGGTGCTATTCGCACCAGTACTAATAACCAATAGAGCGCTACTAGAGCGAGCAGGAAAGTAAACACTATAGTGGGAAACTGCAGTGCAGCAGAAACAAACGGTTGCATGGCGTGTCCTCCTCCAGGCATATCGCCCGGTGCTGTTTTCGCTTGCGATGATTTTATTAGTTCAAGCTGAAAACGATTTACCTCTTTTAGCGTAGTTCAAACTATTCTTTTCTGCTCTTAAGTGTATTGACGCGTGTTATTCCTATCTAAAAAAGCGGGTGCTGCCTGAAGGCAACACCCGCTCATTAACCACTTACCTTTTTAATCAAGCATCACTGCTGGTCGTGCTCCAGTGCTGGCTTTTGATTATCACGATTAGGGTGGCGTTTGCGATACAGCCAGTCAGACACGGTAGCAATCATGGCGTAAAAGCTGGGGATAAACAGACTGCCCAGGATCGCAACCGATGCCATGCCTACAGCAACCGTGGTGCCAATGTGGTGACTGCTGACGTCGCTCGCGCCGGTAGCCAGTGCCAACGGCAAGGTACCGAAGATAAACGCAAGTGATGTCATGACGATAGGCCGGAAGCGTAGCTCCGCCGCGGTAATCGCCGCCTCGCGGATCGACTTGCCCTGCTCTTTACGCTGCAGCTCGGCAAACTCCACAATCAATATGGCGTTCTTCGCTGCAAGCCCCACGACCACCAGCATACCTATCTGAACATATACACTGGTATCGAGTCCGCGTAACGCAATACCCCCGATGCCACCGAGGAATGCAAACGGTGTGGCGGTCAGTACCGCCAGGGGCAGTGACCAGCTTTCGTACTGAGCAGCCAGGATCAGGAAGACCATCATGATACCGAACACGATGGCCAGCATCGCCGTATTACCCAGGTTGGCTTCCTGGTAAGCCGTACCTGTCCACCCCATGCCCCAGTTAGGACCTAGCGTGTCCATGACCACCTGATCCATCGCCTCGATTGCCTGAGTCGAGCTATAGCCGGGAGCCGAACCACCTTGGAACTGCGCACCGCTATATACCCCAAAGCGTGAAACAACCGAGGGGCCTACCTGACGCTCCAGTGTGACAAACTCAGACAGCGGAATACGCTCGCCGTTACCACCTCGTACGAAGACGCTACTTATGTCATCCGGCGTTTTACGAAAGGTATCCTCGTTTTGCAGATACACCTGGAAGTTACGGTTTTGATAACTGAAGAAGTTAACAAACCCGTTACCGAAGGTGTTGGCAAGCGCCGAGTTGATATTTTCCAGTGCCACGCCATAGCTCAAGGCTTTTTGCTGATCAATTTCAGCACGGTACGAAGGCACGTTAACGTTAAACGTGGAGAACACCTGATTTAACGCTGGGTGCTGGTTGGCCGCGCCCATGATCTGCAACGAGGCTTCGTAAAGCTCACGAGGCGAAGCACCATCAAACGACTGAAGATAGCCAGTGAAGCCCCCCGTCGTTGAAAGCCCCATGATCGGCGGAACGTTAAAGGCCATGGCCGTACCGCCGTCAATACTTGACCCAAGCTGCATGATCTGCCCGACTAATGCGCCAGCCGTCAGATCACGATCGCCCCAAGGCACCATATTGACGAAGATAATCCCCCGGGCCGTATTTACAGCACTTGCCAAGATGTCATAGCCCGCTATCGCCGAGGAATACTGCACGCCAGGAATACCTTCTATCGCGGAGCTAAGCTTCGCCATATACGTTTGGGTGCGATCAAGCGAGGCCGCATCGGGTAGCGATACGCTGACCAGTACGATCCCTTGGTCGGTTTCTGGTACAAGCGTTGAAGGCGTATTAACAAATAGCCAGTAAGAGCCTGCCCCGACCGCAACCGTTAACGCCAACGCCAGCACCCAAAAGCGTACCAGCCTTACCACAAACCACATGTAAACCGCAGTAATACCAGCAAACAGACGGTCAAACAGGCGCAGAGGCGTCGTAATTGCCCGCTTAAATGCCGATTCGCGCGTCTGGTGCAGGTTGTGCTTGATAAAGATGGCCGAAAGCGCCGGCGTAAACGTCAATGCCATCAAGGCTGACAGGGCCACCGAGATCGCCACGGTAATCGCGAACTGTTGATAAATCTGCCCGGTAAAGCCACCCAGGAAGGCAACCGGTACGAAGACCGCCGCCATGATCAGGGAGGTAGCAATAACCGGCCCGCCAACTTCTTTCATGGCGCGAACCGTGGCGTCATGAACAGAAATATCATCTTCTTCACTCAGCACACGCTCGACGTTTTCAACAACGAGTATCGCATCATCCACCACGATCCCTATCGAAAGCACCAGCGCAAACAGCGTGAGCAGGTTGATCGAGAAGTCGAACAGGTAAAAGCCTGCAAAGGTACCAATGACCGAGACCGGAACCACCGACATGGCAATAACGGTAAAGCGCCAGTTTTGCAGAAAGATAAACAGAATGACGATAACGATCAGGAAGGCTTCAATAAAGGTATGAAATACCGTTTCTACCGATGCATCGATAAACTGAGTAGTGTCATAAGGCGTTACATATTCAAGCCCAGGCGGGAAACGTCCGGCCAGGTCATCCATTGTCGCACGCACCGCATCAGCAGTTGCCAAGGCGTTGGCACCCGGCTGCTGGTTAATGATGATGGGCGTCATGGTGGAGCCATTTAACCGTGCATCAATACCGTAAAACGAGGCGCCCAATTCGATACGCGCTACGTCCTGAAGGCGCAGTGATGAGCCATCGGGGTTAGTGCGCAGATAGATATTGCGAAAGTCATCCGTATTGGAAAGACGACCGCCAGCGGTGATCGTGTAGGTATAGGCGCGCGGCTCTCCCTGCGGGGTTGCCGCCAGATTACCTGCCGGAATTTCAGTGTTTTGCGAGCGAATGGCGCTGGCGACTTCACTCGGGGTCAAGTCGTACTGCGCCAGCTTGTCGGGGTCCATCCAGATACGCATGGCGAACTCGCCCCCACCCAATACCTCGGCGTTACCTACGCCAGGCACCTGGCGCAATTCATCGAGTACGTTAAGGGTGGCGTAGTTCTGCATATAAACATTGTTGTAGTCGCCGCTGGGTGAAGTCAGGGCGATCAACATCAAGATGGAGTCAGAGCGCAGCTCAACGGTCACGCCCTGAGACTGCACCTGCTCAGGTAGCTGAGAAAGCGCTCCCTGTACGCGGTTGTTGACGTTGATGGTATTGATATCACCATCGGTGCCGATATTGAACGCCACACTCAGGCTCATGATGCCGTTATCAGCGCTGTTAGAGGTCATGTACAACATATCCTCTACACCGTTGATCGCCTCTGCAAGCGGTGCCGCTACCGTTTGCGCAACGGTTTCAGCATCCGCGCCGGGGAACTGGGCCTGCACCGAAACAGTGGGCGGCACCACGCTCGGATACTGCTCAATTGGCAGTATCCGCATGGCCATGGCACCTACCAGCGTCAGGATAATCGCCAGTACCGTGGCGAAAATCGGACGACTGATAAAGAAGTTAGAGAGATTCATTATTGAGCACCCTCTTCCCCTTCACCTGCTGGCGCTGCGCCAGCGCCGCCGGTCATTTCTGACGCGGCCTCAGCCTGTTGATGCTGTTCTTTCGCTTCGGCTTCTTCAACGCTTTCCACCAGCTCATCGGCATTGCCGTTGAAGGGCTGGGGATCAATCGCCATACCGGGTTCCAGACCCGCTGGATCACCCACTACTACGCGGTCGCCCTCTTCAAGGCCATCGGCAATCAGCTGCCAGGGGCCAGCCACTTCGCCTAGCTGAATGGTGCGCTCGCGTGCTTGGTCTTCTTCATCCAGCACAAACACTCGCGGACCCATCAAGCCTTGGGTGACGGCAATTTCCGGCACGGCCAACACGTTAAAACGCCTTAAACCATCAAGACTCACGCGTACAAACTGGCCAGGCAGGATAGCGCCATCAGGATTATCAAACATGGCTGATGCCTGAACCGTACTGGTTCCACTATCAACCCGCGAACCCAAAAACTCTAAACGCCCTTCCAGCTCCGAGTCGTCTGAACCACTCAAGCCAGGGACGCGCAGGCGCGCAGTAATATTGGAAGCATCGCCAGCTTCATTTAACTGACGGCGCAGCTCAAACGCATCGCGCTGAGGCATCTGGAAACGCACTTCCAGTGGATCCAGCGGCGTGATGGTGGCAAGTTCGGTTCCCGAATTAACGAAGTTTCCCACGTTGATCTGGCTCAAGCTGATCATGCCGGAGACAGGCGCCGATACGTTGGCATAGCCAAGATCCAGGTTGGCGCTGGTTAAGGCAGCTTCTGCCTGAGCAACATTGGCTTGCGCTACACGCTGCTCTGCCTGAGCCTGGTCATACTGCTGACGGCTTACCGAGTTCTGGCCTAATAGCTGTTCAAAACGCTGGGCATCCCGCTGGGCACGGGAAGATTCGGCGCGTGCACTCTGCAGGTCAGCTTCACGCTGGTTGACCGTTGCCTGGTAAAGGTCAGGTTCGATGGTATAAAGCGAATCGCCCTCTTCCACCATCTGCCCGGGCTCAAAATGACGCTCTTCCAGATACCCACTTACACGGGCCACCAGCGTCACTTCGCGATCACTGCGCAACAGCGATGGATAGGACTTGTTGAGCGGAATATCCTGGCGCGCCATTTCGGCCACTTCTACCTTATGAGGCGGCGCTTCCTGCTGAGCGCCCTGTTCCTCTTGAGACTCTTCCTGGCCGCAGGCCGTCAGCGCTAGCGCAGCAATCAGCGTTACTAGACTCGCTCGGCCTGAGTGAATCAACTTTCTCATACGTTGGTATCCCTTGATCTTTCAAAACGTTGACTAACGACACCACAATGCTTTTAAGCGACGCTAAACTTATAAAGCCAGCCAGGTCGCTAGTCTGAAGCCATGTCTATTAAACGTTGTTACATGCCGCGAGTGGGCGGAGCCCCGATATCCATGGCACGCTGATAATCGTCTTCACCGCCATCGGGCAGTGTAAAGCTCACCTGCTCACCGGTTAGCCACGCGTTGACTTCTTCGATTGCCGGCACGTCAAGCAGGCCTGACTGCTGGCGCAGCGAGAGAAGGTTCACCACATAGTCGTAACGGGCTTCCGCATAGTTCGCGATAGCGTTGTAGTAGTTCTGCTCGGCATTCAGTACGTCAACAATGTTACGCGTACCGACTTCATAGCCTGCCCGCGTGGCTTCCAGTGCACTTTCTGTAGACACAATGGCCTGCTGGCGCGCTTCAACCGTTTCGACGTTGTTGCTCACCTGGGTATAGAGCGAACGTACCTGCTGGATGGTGGTACGACGCTGCGACTCAAACTCGTACTGGGTGCTTTCTAGCTGGTAAGTCCCCTGACGAATGCTCGCGCTGGTGCTACCGCCGGTGTAGATAGGCAGGTTGGCAGATACGCCAATCTGGCTTGAGGCGTCATAGCCGCTGACAGCATCAAGGTCATTGTCGGCATGCTGGTAATTAGCAAATGCCTGAAAGGTTGGAAGACGACCAGCACGGGCAATATCGACACCTACACGGGAAATTTCGATACCCGCCTGCTGGGCAAGTACTTGCGGGTTACGTTCGATAGCTTGCTCGACCCAGTAATCACGGTCGTTAGTGGGTACGGCAACGGGCATATCGCCCAGAGAGTCGATATCGGCATACCGCTGGCCGGTTAACTGCTCAAGCACTTCAAAAGCAACCTGAAGATTACTTTCTGCCGCAATACGATCAGCACGCGACTGGTCAAAGCTTGCCCGCGCTTCTTCCACTTCGGTAATCGCAATCAAGCCTACTTCAAACTGTTCACTGGCCTGCTCTAGCTGGCGCCCAATCGCACGCTCTTGAGCCTGCCTGGCTTCCAGCACCTCGTTGGCCCGTAGAATATCGAAATAAGCGCTCGCCACATCAATCAGTAACTGTTGCTCGGTCGCGGCCAGCAAATACACTTGCTGGTCAATCTGGCGCTCGGCTTGGGTTACTTGCTGGCGCGTGACTTCGTTAAAAAGTATCTGGGTGGCTTCCAAGGTAAGCGACAGGCTGTTATAGCGATCTTCGCTACCACCGACACCTACGCCCGCACCGGCTCCCGCGCCGGTTCCGGCTGCTGGGGCTCTTGCTGACGACTGGCTTTCAAACTGTTCATGATGTACCACGTTGCCTGACGCATTTACCTGGGGCAGCAACCCGCCACGTGCTACATCCCGTGCGGCTTCCACACCCGAATACTGGGCGCGCGCCGAATTCAATGAAGCATTGTTGCTCAATGCATCGCGGGTAATGGTGACAAGGTCAGCTGCCTGTGCGGGCAGCGCAACAGAGGCAGTAAGAACAGCCAATAATAAGGGTCGTAAAGGGGCATTGACTGCCCAGTGTGCCAGTCGCATGGAAGTGCCTCTAGGTGTCAACGAAGGATAGTGCTGCAAGTAAGCCATTTTCAAAGAATGGCATTATAGTTACATTCATGTATGTATGCTAGACTTGAAGTCTGCCTAATTGTATGTACACAGCATTGTCAAGCCTCGCCCCTTTACCCTAGACCAAAGCATCGTATGAAGGCACTTTTTTAGCGTTATTTAGGCTTAAGATTTTCGATCACTACTCTGCGCCTTATTGTTGAGCCGCTGGCTTATCCGAAGTAAGGCTCCAGCACTGCTATGCAGTGCTTAATGCCGTCACCGTAGGCAACGTCAGAGAGTAGTAAATGACTATGGGGGTTCAAGCGCATACACCGCTGCAATATCTCCACCGCTGAGCGGCTGCAGGGGGCCGTAGGCCGTATCGCCTGGGCTTGAAATAGTTTACGCAGGGTGATATTCATGAACGTCTCCGCTGGTCAGGCGAACTTCCCAGTGAGCCTGTTACCCCCTGCGTGCATCGATGCTTTGAAAGTCTGAGCGTCTAGAAACCTGAGTGCTATACGCCTTGGTGACGCTGTTTCAGCGCTTGGGTGTAGCGCGCATAAACATCCTGGTAGGCTGCAACGCGGGCCACGTTGGGCTCGGCAAGCGACTGGGCATCAAGGTGAACCATACGCTGACATAACGCCTCCAGAGTAACGCCCTGAGAACGCTGATCACACCAGGCGGCCTGAATCGCGGCGCCTAACGCGGCGGCATCGGTAATCTCGGGGCAAATCACTTCGGTGCCGGTAATATCGGCCACCATTTGCCGCCATATTGGGCTGTTGGCGCCACCGCCAATCAGACGAATCTGACTAGCACCTGCGGTTAAATCTCCCAGCAACTCAAGCCCATAGCGTAGTCCAAACGTTGCCCCTTCAACCACCGCGCGACAAAGGTTTGCCTGGGTGGCATTTAAACTGGTCAAGCCCAGAAAATCCGCCGAGGCTTCCGGCAGCATAGGCACGCGTTCGCCGTTGAAAAACGGCAGCACGGTAACGCCTTCAGCGCCTACCGGGGCGCTGGCTACCTGTTCGCTAAACGTGGCCAGATCCAACCCAAACAGTTCGCGTATCCGGGTAGTCGCCGAGGTGACATTCATGGTGCAGATAAGCGGCAGCCAGCCGCCGGTGCTCGAGCAAAAATTCGCCACCATGGCGTTATCGCAGATAACCGGTTCAGGCGAATAGGCGCATACGGTACCGGATGTCCCCAGGCTTAGCGTTATAAGCCCTGAGGTGATATTGCCGGTGCCAATCGCGCCCAACATATTGTCGCCCCCACCCGAAGACACTACCACGTTATCGCGAAGCCCTAACTCACGAGCCGCGAGCGGGCGCACAACCCCGGCTGGCTCATGGGCTTCCAACAACCGTGGCAGTACGCGCTGAGGATCAAGTTCCGGGGCTATTTCAGAAAAGACGTCCAACTGCCAGCGCCGCGTTCGGGTATCAAAATACCCGGTGCCAGAAGCATCCCCCGCTTCGGTTACGCGCTCGCCGGTCAGCCAGAAATTAAGGTAGTCGTGGGGTAATAACAGACTATCGATTCGCTGGTAGACATCCGGCTGATGCTCCCGTAACCAGGCGATTTTCGAGGCGGTATAGCCGGTTTGCAGCACTAGTCCCAGCTTTTCCAGGCAGCCAGACTCCCCGCCCAGGCGGGCGACAAGGTCGCTGTTTTGTGCGCTGGTTTCGGTATCGCACCAAAGCTTGGCCGGATAAACCGGTGCGCCGTCGGCATCGAGTGCCACCATGCCGTGCTGCTGACCTGAAACACCGATCCCCCTCACCTGTTCAGCGCTTACCCCTGCACGTTCCAGGGCGCTAAAAAAAGCACCTTTTAAAGCGGCAAGCCATTCTGACGGCGCCTGCTCGCGTCGCCCGTTCTCGCCCTCATCCAGCCGGTGTGGTCGGCTTGCCTCGCCAAGAATAGCGCCTCGCTCGATATCAACCACCACGACCTTGGTACTTTGCGTACCGCAATCCACCCCAATATACATCACAGCGTTCCTTTGGAGGCCACAAGTGCTTCCAGCGTAACCCGTGCGCCGTGCTTATGCAGCGAGTTCAGCGTTTGCAGATAAGCATCAAGAAAGCGTGGATGGTCGGCCAGATCCCCAAACAGTTCACGGTTGTCGATAAATGCGCTTGGCCGGGTACGGTTTTCGGCAGCAATCGCGATGAGCGTGTCTTTTAAGCGATCCACTATGTTGATAGGTTCGCCCTGCTCATCGACACCCTCGGCGTATCGTGCCCAGCTGGCCACTACCGCGGCGCTGCGCTTGATCTCACCACCGTGGGCCAGCTGGTGATGAATTACCGGCACCAGCCATTTGGGGATACGGTCCGAGCTTTCCGCACACAGCCGCGCCAGTGTGTCCTTGATTTCAGGATTGGCAAAACGCTCAATCAGGGTTAAGCGGTACGTCTCCAGATCCACTCCTGGTACCGGGGCCAGCGTGGGTGTGCCCTCTTCACGCATATAGCCCAGCAAAAAGTCCACAAATAGCGGGTCCTGGCAGACTTCGTGGGCATAGCGATAGCCCGCTAAATAACCAAAATAGGTGAGCGCCTGATGGCTGGCATTTAAAAGCCGCAGCTTCATTAACTCATAGGGCTCCACATCCTCAACTACCTGCACGCCTACTCTCTCGAGCGGCGGACGGCCTAGTGGGAAGTGATCTTCCAGCACCCATTGGGTAAACGGCTCACACACCACGGGCCAGGCATCCTCAATACCAAAACGATGCGCCAGCTCGTCGATATCGGCCGGAGCGGTAACGGGCGTGATACGGTCCACCATGGCATTGGGGAATGCGACGTGTGCGGCAAGCCACTCTCCCAACTGGCTATCGCGGGCACGCGCATAGGCGGTAAACATGCGCCTGGCCACATCACCATTGCCTTGAATGTTGTCACACGACATCACGGTAAACGGCGCGATACCGCGCGCGCGGCGGCGTACCAGCGCCTCAACAACCAAGCCAAAACTGGTCGAGGACTTCGTTGGATGGGCCAGATCATCGCGCACTTGGGGGTTTTCCAGATTGAACTCGCCGGTCACCGGATGAAAATTGTAGCCCCCTTCGGTCACGGTGAGCGACACGATCCGAATCGCCGGGTCGGCCATCTGCTCAATCACTGCCTTCGGGTCTTCTGGGGCAAACAGGTAGTCCACCATACTTCCAATGACCCGCGGCTCGTACTCGCCGCCAGGGTGCTTGACTACCAGGGTATAAAGGTGGTCCTGCGCGGCGAGCGCCTGCTGCATGCGTTTATCATCCGGCATGACGCCAACCCCGACGACGCCCCAATCAAGCGCCAGCCCCTGATTCATCAAGGCATCAAGGTACATTGCCTGATGGGCACGGTGAAAACCGCCCACGCCAATATGCACGATGCCCGGCGTTACTGCGCTCCGGTCATAAAGAGGAGTGCCAATAAGGGAGCCTAGTTTGCCCACATTGTGATTATTAAGCTGGGTCATCATCGCTCTCCTGTTAACAAACTGGCTAAAAAGACGGCGCCGTCGGTAATCACCGCCGCTTTATGGATTAGTTTCATTGACGCCCCGCTGTTATCGAATGCTGATGGTCAGCGGATTAGCTAACGGCGCGCGCCTGCCACTCATTCACCAACGCACTCAGCCCCTGCATATGTTTTAAAATGCGCCAGGCCCCCGCTTGTTGAAGCCGTTCAGGCTGTTCGGCATCCACATGGCTTGCGCCTACAAAGCCAACCACGCACATACCGGCGGCGTGGGCAGCGGTAACACCGGCTACGCTGTCTTCTATCACCAGACAATCACTGGGCAAGCAACCAAGCTCAGCAGCGGCGAGTAGGTAGAGCGCTGGATCAGGCTTTGGGCTAGCGACCTGGTCGGCGGTAAAAATGGGCGTGCCCTTGCCAAACGCATCGGCCAACCGGGTGCTGGAAAGCGACGCCACTACTCGTTTGCGACGGCTGTTGGACACCACCGCCTTGGCAAAGGGAATCGCAAGCACGGCGTCATAAGCGCCCGCCATGGGGTTAAGCTCACATGCCAGACGCTCTTCAATCGCCGTATCCATTAGCTCGGTGGCATTATCGGGTAACGTATACGCGCTTTGCTGCTCAAGATATTTCAGAATATCGCCCGTAGTCATACCCAGCGCCTGGCTTAATCGCTCGGCAACGTTTAAATCCGGCAGCCACTGGCCGAGATACTCTTCCAGCACGCATTCCGCCAGCGCTTCGCTATCGACCAGCACGCCATCGCAATCAAAGATGACCACCTTCATAGCGGGGCCTCGGCGGCACCTGGAGTCCGGTTATCCTGCCGGGTAAGCCCGGCCAGCGGATGCTGGGCAAGGCTTATCAGCGCACGACCGTCACTATCAAACAGATGCGCACGCCCAGGGGCGAAGCTAAAACGCACGGTTTCGTGTACCCGATAGCCCACATCGCCATCGGCCATCAGTGTTACCAGCAGCTCGTCCATGCGTACATAAAGCGATGTTTGTCCGCCCAGGCGCTCAAGCACTTCGATTTGACCGCTTAGCGCGCCCGCTTCATCCAGCACCAGATGTTCTGGACGGACACCCAGCTCAAGTGCTTCGTGCTGCTCAAGGGTCTGGCCATTGGCGGGCACCGTGCACTCACCTCCGCCGGGCAGGCGTACGTGAACACCCTCAGGCGATACGCTTAACAAGTCGACATCAAAGAAATTCATCTTGGGCGAGCCAATAAAGCCCGCGACAAAGCGGTTAGCCGGATGATGATAGAGCGCCATGGGTGAGCCCACCTGCTCAATCACACCGTCATGCAGCACGACAATCTTATCGGCCATGGTCATGGCTTCGATCTGATCGTGAGTGACGTAAATCATGGTGGCATTGAGCTTATCGTGCAGGCGGGCAAGCTCGATGCGCATCTGCACGCGCAGCGCGGCATCCAGATTGGAGAGCGGCTCATCAAACAGGAAAATACTCGGGTTACGCACTATCGCCCGGCCAATGGCCACGCGCTGGCGCTGACCGCCGGAGAGCGCTTTGGGCTTACGATCAAGCAGCGGCTCAAGCTGAAGTACCTTGGCTGCTTCCAGCACCTTGGCGCGTCGTTCCTCTTTAGGCACGCCGGCCAGCCGCATGCTAAAACCCATGTTGCCTTCCACGGTCATGTGCGGATATAGCGCGTAGCTTTGAAACACCATGGCAAGGCCGCGATCAGCGGGGCCTACGTCATTCATTCGTTGACCGTCGATCACAATGTCACCGTCGGTGGCGCTTTCCAGCCCCGCAATAATGCGCATTAGCGTCGACTTACCGCATCCCGAAGGTCCGACAAAGACCACGAACTCCTGGTCATTCACATCAAGATCGATCCCCTTGAGCACCGAGGTGTCGCCAAAACGTTTGGTAATATTGTTAAGTTGTAAGGTTGCCATGCAGAACTCCTTTACTTGACGGCGCCAAAGGTCAGGCCACGTACCATTTGTTTTTGGGTCATCCAGCCAAGAATAAGGATGGGGGCAATGGCCATGGTGGAAGCCGCCGAGAGCTTGGCCCAGAAAAGCCCTTCAGGACTTGAAAATGAGGCGATGTACGCGGTTAACGGCGCGGCCTTGGAAGAGGTAAGGTTGAGACTCCAGAACGCTTCGTTCCAACTCAAAATCACCGATAGCAAACCGGTAGAGGCAATACCCGGCAGAGTAAGCGGCAAGAGCAGAAAAAACACCTCTTGCAGGGTCGAGGCCCCGTCCATACGCCCAGCTTCCAGGATGTCTTTGGGCATATCCTTGAAAAAGGTGTAAAGCATCCACACCACGATAGGCAGGTTCATTAACGTATAAATAATGATCAGCCCGGTGCGCGTATCGAGTAACCCAACGTCACGGAAAATCAGGTAAATGGGTACCAGCACACCCACGGGGGGCAGCATTTTGGTGGAGAGCATCCACAGCAACGTGCCTTTGGTGCGCCTGGTGGGTAAAAACGCCATGGAGTAGGCAGAAGGAATGGCAATCAGCAGCGCCAGAAAGGTTGAGCCAAACGCGACGGCGACACTGTTGAGTGCAAAGCGCGCATAGCCTGAACGGGCCTGAACGGCTTCGTAGCTTTCAAGCGTGGGCGAAAAGATAAAGCTTGGGTCGGCAATCGCGGCGGCTTCGGTTTTAAAGCCGGTCAGCACCATCCAGAGAATTGGAAAGAAAATCACCAGGGCGACCGTCCAGCCGAGCACGGTGATTAACAGCGTTTTCATGCCGGCTGACCCACGACCCGCGCTGGCGCTAGGCATAGCCCGCGCTGGTGTATTGGAACGTAGTAATGTCATTTGTATTCTCCAAGTGCCCAGGGCGCTCGCTAGGCTTTGTACGAAAACTGCTTGCGCTCGACCATACGGCGTTAAAAATCAGATCAAAATACTCATTTACCCCAGTAAACTCCGTTTTTTCGCTGATTTTTGCCTTGTCTGGCCTTCGCTCAGCAACTTTTCGTACAAACCCTAGTCTTCCAGGTTTTTGGCAACCATTCGCACCAGGAAAATTGCCACGATGTTGGCCAGGATAATCGCGATTACCCCACCGGCTGAGGCGACACCCACATCAAAATCAAGCAGCGCCCGCATGTAGATCAGATAGGCCAAATTAGTGGTCGCAAGCCCAGGTCCGCCCGAAGTGGTCACAAAAATTTCGGCAAAAATGGTCAGCAGGAAGATCATTTCAATCATGATTACCACGCTGATGGCTCGCTTAAGATGAGGGAGCGTGATAAAGAAGAAGATCGCGATAGGCCCGGCACCATCCATTCGTGCGGCCTCCACCTGGTCTTCATCCAGGGATTGCATAGCGGTGAGCAGAATCAACAGCGCAAAGGGTAACCACTGCCATGCAACAATAATTACGATGGACGTTAAAGGGAGCGTTGAAAACCAGTCTACGGCAGGCAAACCAAGTGAGTTTGCCAACCATGCCAACACCCCATTGGAGGGGTGCATCATCATGTTTTTCCACACCAGCGCACTAACGGTGGGCATCACGAAAAAGGGGGAAATTGCCAGCACTCGAGCAATCCCGCGCCCGGCAAAGTCCTGCTGGAACAGAACGGCCAACAGCGTGCCGCCCACTACGGTAATCGCCAATACCCAACCCACCAGCAGTAGGGTATTGCCCATTGCCTTCCAAAGTGCGGGGTCGGTTAGCAGATACTCGTAGTTTTCGACCCCGGCAAAGCCACTCATGCCCGGCATCAGCAGGTTGTAGTACTGGAAGGAGAACCATATCGTCATGCCTAACGGTATGATCATCCATAGCAGCAGCAGCGTTACAGCGGGGGCTTGAAGCGATAACGTTCTAAGCCCGCCGACCGTACGGCCAGAAGCACGAGTTCTAGTCATGGGAATACCTGCGCGAAAAAAAACTAACGAGAAACGGTTACAACACGCCTACCCGCATAACACGGGTAGGCGCTTTACTTATCAGTCGTTGTAACCCGCTCGCTGCATAGTGCGCTCGGTGGCGCGCTGGGCATTGTTTAATGCCTGCTCTACCGTGGTGTCACCGGTTAACGCAGCGGCAATGCTCTGCCCTACCTGGGTGCCAATCGCCTGGAATTCAGGAATATTGACAATTTGCACACCGGTATAAGGGTTTGGCTCTAACGTGGAATCAGTTGGATCAGCATTTTGAATCGCACTCAGCACAAAATCAGCAAAAGGAGCGGCTTGTGTGTACTGCTCGTTGGCGTAGGTGGACTCGCGGGTACCTGGCGGTACATTGGTCCAGCCATGGGTTTCACCGACCAGCTCAATGTACTCCTGCGATGTCGCCCAGGTTATAAACTGCTTAGCGGCATCTTTATGCTCGGAAGAGGCAGGAATCGCCAGTGCCCAGGTCCAAAGCCAGTGCGAGCCTTTTGGCGTTTCTGCCACCGGCGCTGGGGCAAAACCAAGGTTGTCGGCTACGCTGGATTCGTCACCATCATAAAGCGTTCCCGCAGCGGAGGTAGCGTCTACCCACATCGCACAGTTGCCGCGTGAGAATAGCGCCAGGTTTTCATTAAAGCCATTGGAGCTGGCGCCGGGTGGGCCGTAGTTACCTAGCAGATCCACATAGAACTCGATGGCATTCCTCCAGGGCTCAGAATTGAGTTCGGGGTTCCACTCTTCATCAAACCAACGGCCACCGTAAGTGTTTACCAGCGTTGAGACGAAGGCCATATTTTCGCCCCAGCCGGGTTTGCCACGCAGACAGATCCCCGCCACTCCTTCCTGCGCACCGTGGAGCTGCTCGGCCCAGTCGCGTACCTCGCTCCAGCTCGGCTGTTCGGGCATTTCAATACCGGCTTCCTCGAAGAGGTCTTTGCGGTAGTACATCATCGAGCTTTCCGCATAGAACGGCAGCGCATATGGGGTGCCGACAAGGCTTAGCCCATCGCGTACGGACGTCAACAAGTCGTCTACAGCGTACTCATCAGGCAGATCATTCAAGGGTTCAAGCCACTCGCGTTCTGCCCAGATCGGCGCTTCATAAGCGCCGATGGTCATCACGTCAAACTGGCCGCCCCCGGTGGCAATATCAGTGGTCATGCGCTGACGTAGAACGTTTTCTTCCAGTACGACCCAGTCCAGCGTGATATCCGGATGCGCCTCTTCAAACGCATCAGTCAGGCTCTGCATGATCACCATATCGTTATTGTTAACGGTGGCGACCGTGATTTCAGTTTGTGCCTGAGCATGGCCTGTCACGGCAATGGCCGCTGCTAAGGTGGAGACGGGCAAGTGGCGCGCGAGTCGCATATAACTCTCCTTTGGCTAATGTTGGCATTGTTATCGCCTGATCATTTTGATCATTCTCCGAACAAATGATCGTACTTAAACCAAAAAAAATCAAAGCACATTGGCTTAGACTTTACGCTTATATACCCTGCTAATAATCCATTTTGAAAATGTGCTAGAGCCGCTCGACAATGTTCTGGGCGGCTATTTCATCCGTGATCAGACCCTTTAACCAACCGCCTTCAAGAGCTGCATGGATGCCTGGGGCCTTATCGTATCCTCCCGCAATCGCCACTATCATCTGCTTGCCGAATTCCTCTAGCGGCAGACTGGTAACGCGCCGAGTAATCGAGCAATCAATCACCTCGCCCCGGCTATTTAACGGCCAACCAAGCAACTCCCCCACTGCTTCCAGCCCCAACAGTTCATCAAGCTCGCGCTCACTGATAAAGTGATCCTGAAAAAGCGTGGCCCGGCGATCGATACGCCCGACGCCAATAAACGCTGCTTCAGCTTTTTTTGTTACCGTGGCAATGGCTTGGAACAGGCGCTGCGACAGCATCGCATTTTTTTCCGCCAGCGATTCCGCAACCACTGGCGCCGGCAATAAAAACCGCTCCCCGCCGGTTTTATCCGCCAATAGCATTACCGAGTCATAACGGTTGGCCGAACCGTCCCGGGCCACATTACCCACCAGCGATACAAAGCGGTGCTGAGGCCGTTCCATACGGTCAAGCGCCTCGACCGCCGCACGTACAGAACGTCCGCTGCCGAGCGACAGGGTGAGCGGTTGGCTGCGCTCAACCAGTTTGCTGATGCGCTCGGCTCCGGCAACACCCAGGTAATACGTGGCGCTGTCGGACGCGTTCTTTTCAGCGGGCACAACATCACAAAACGTCAGCCCAAAGTGATCACGCAGCGTACGACCCAACGCCATGCATGTCGAAATGGGATGATCAATGTGCACCTTGATCAGACCTTCCTGACGCGCCAGTGCTAAAAGGCGCTGGACGCCAGGCCGGGAGACGCCTAGCTGAATTGCGATTTCGTCCTGGGTCAACCCGCCAACGTATGACATCCAGGCTGCTCTTGCGGCCTGATCCAGCTTTACCTCGAATTTATCCATTGATTGGTTTCTCGCCCGTGTTCACAACCCCATTGATAGACTTAGCGATGACTCTATTGATCAACCCTGCACGAATATCGCTCTCCCCCTTAACGCCACTGACAACGCTTATGGCACGACCATACGCCGCCTATCCGCTATGATGCTAGTTAGTTCATGGTTATATTTAGCCCATTGTTAGCAGGAGTGACGACATGTACAAGCTAGCGTTTTTTGTCCCTGTCGACGATGCCGAAAGCGTCAAGGAAGCAGTTTTTGAAACCGGCGCCGGGCGCATAGGTAATTACGAGGCCTGCTGTTTTCAAACCCAGGGCCGTGGTCAGTTTCGTCCCACTGAAGGCGCCCACCCGCATATTGGCGAGGTGGGTAAGCTTGAGTACGTCGAAGAGCTTAAAGTGGAGCTTGTGTGTAAAGATTCGTGCATACACGCCGCCATTGCCGCTCTAAAGCTCGCCCACCCGTATGAAGAAGTCGCTTACGATGTCTGGCAACTCGACGATCTCTAGCTGCGTTTAAGCACTGCCGAAGTAGCGTTCACGGTCTTCCGGGGTGATAGTGCTGCTGTGAAGCGGAAAGTGCCCTAAAGGCCGGTCGTGGTAAAAGTGGCGCAACGTACGTTCAATGGTGGGAAAGGCAAGTTCTTCCCAGGGAATTTCGTGCTCATCAAATAAAGCGACTTCTAGGCTTTCAACGCCTGCGCTAAAGCCGCCCACCAGTTCAGCGCGAAAAATCATGTACACCTGATTGATGTGCGGCAAATCAATCAGCGTATAGAGGTCTGCCAGTGTTATCTCAGCATTGGCTTCTTCACGGGTTTCCCGAGTGGCTGCCTGCTGAGTGGTTTCGGCATTTTCCATATAGCCTGCGGGCAGCGTCCAGTAGCCTTTACGTGGTGCAATAGCACGCTTACATAGCAGTACCTTGGAGCCGCTCACCGGCAAGGTACCCGCTACAATACGCGGATTCTGATAATGGATAGTACCGCAGGCATCACATAGATAACGCGGCCGATCGTCGTCTTCGGGCACGGCAAAACGTACTTTTTCACCGCACTGGCTGCAAAAATTCATGGTGTGTTCCTACGCCTAAATAGCAAAGATTACCGCGTGCTTGACGCGCATGACCACTGCTGGGTAAAAAGAGACAAAGTGATTGGATACCTCATGTTAGAGAATCTGCGCAAAAACCTGCAACAGCTCACTCCGCAACGGCTGGATCAATTTACGATGCAGGAAGCGGCGGTATTGATACCCGTGGTCGATCGTCCATCGCCCACGCTACTCTTTACCCGCCGGGCGAGCCACTTAACTACTCATAGTGGCCAAGTTGCATTTCCAGGCGGCAAGCGTGAGCCCGAAGACAAAGACCTTTACGCTACGGCCCTGCGTGAAGCTCAAGAAGAGATAGCACTCGATCCTGCCGTGGTCGAGCCATTGGGTCGCTTGTCAGATGTTATTTCACTACACGGCCTGCGGGTAACCCCCTGGGTGGGCATTATTCCTCCCGATTTACCGCTGGTAGCCGACCCAGGCGAACTGGATGCTATTTTTGAGGTGCCGCTTAGCCATTTTTTAGAAGACCGACGCACCCATACCGATGTTATTCCTGTCGATGGCGTGCCGCATTATGTACCCTGTTACCATGTCGATGACTATATCATCTGGGGGCTTTCCGCCATGATGCTGGTGGAATTACTGGCGGAAGGGTTTGGCATGTCCATCGATTTATACCAGCAGCCTCCAGGGGCGCTGCGCCATTATCCAGAACGTAAAAGCCGACTTCCTCAATCAACGAGCCCTCCTTCAGATACGCCCAAGAGTATGCGCAAATGATGCCTTTTAACGCGACCGCATCACCGGTGTTCCCACCCGCCGCTCAAGGGGCGATCGTGGATGCACTGGTAGAACAAGGCTGGTACGTGAGCCAGAACGTCATCAACCTGGAACTTTGTCAGGCTTTACACCGCGAGCTTTCACATATGGCGGAGCATGATGCGCTTGAGGAAGCAGGCGTTGGGCGTGGCCAACAGCATCATCTGCGTAAGGATATTCGTGGCGATGCCATTCGCTGGCTTGATCGTGAAAGTGAAGCTCAACGCCACTACCTGAATGCTATGAGTGAGCTTCAGCAGCTACTCAATCAGGCGCTGTTTCTAGGGCTATTTGAGTATGAAGCCCATTTCGCTCACTACCCACCGGGCGCTTTTTATCAGCGTCACCTGGATAGCTTTCGAGGCCGCGCTAATCGCGTCATTTCGACCGTAGGCTATTTAAACCCTCACTGGCCAAGTGATGGCGGTGGAGAAATGGTTATTTACCACCCCGACGATCCCAGCCAGGAAGTGGCTCGCGTGATTCCTGAAGCAGGAACCTTCGCGTGCTTCTTATCAGAGACGATTCCTCATGAAGTGTTACCGACCCATCACCCAAGATCGAGTATTGCCGGCTGGTTCAGGCGCAATGCTTCGCTCGGAGGAGTGCTGGACCCAGCCCGCTAATCACCGGTTACAGTGCCCGGTGAATCTTCGCCAAGCACTGCCCTCACCGTATTGATTGCTGTTTTACTCCTCTGCTTAATCATCCCGTTTAAACGCTTGTCGTTTGATATTTATAGAAGCCTTAACAAAAGTTTTTAACAAAATCATTGAAATGCTGGCCATAGCGTCTACAGTAATAAGTGTCTTAGCGCAGTGAGGCGCTTGGCAGCGATAACTATCCCCGTAGCGATTCGCAATTTTATTTCAGGAGTAATAGTTGGCTGAAAACGTAATAAGGATGTTACGCAGGAATGCAAGCTTCAGGGAGTGATCCTTTATCACAGAGAAGCGTCATATTGGTTTAGTCCAATGTCATTCATGAATTAACAGCCACTATTAATTGATTGAGGCACCAACGTAGAAACGTTACGCCTTCATACAAGTGCAAGGAGCAAGAGCAATGAAAATGATCAAATCCGCATTTATTGGTACTTTAATGGTTCCAGCCTTCATGCTGGCAGCTGGTACCGCAAGCGCTGAAGAAAACACCGCTACTGCCACTTCAACTGCTGAAGCGACTTACATGACTACCGCACCAGCAGGCACTTTCTACTCTGATTCCCTGACGGGTAACAATGTTCAAAGCAGCGTTGAAGACGATGAAAACATCGGCACCATCAACGACCTCATTATCAATGAAGATGGCCAGATTGAAGCTGTAATTGTCGGCGTCGGCGGCTTCCTTGGTATGGGCGAAAAAGATGTAGCCATCGAGTGGGATTCACTCGAACTGACACAAAATGCTGATAACGACGAATACGAAATTCGCGTAAGTGCATCACAAGAAGCTCTTGAAGAAGCTGAAGAGTTTGATCGCGATGCAGGCGACAACCTCGAAGCCAACAATAACTAATCCGTTATTGTTAGTTCATAAAAGCCCTGGCCTATGCCGGGGCTTTTTTATGTCTATTGTTTTTTATATCTATCGATTAAGGTTTTCACCCATTAATAAAACTATTCATTCATAGAGCATATAAATAATAGGGCACATAAAAAACGCCCCTCTTTAAAGAAGGGCGTTTTGATATCAAAACACGTTAGCCTTTTAATTTAGCCGTCATACTAATGTCAGCATTCAATACTTTTGACACTGGGCAGTTTGCTTTCGCTTTCTCTGCCGCTTCTTTAAAGCTTGCCTCATCAGCGCCGTCAATATCAGCAACGACATCCAAATGAATTTTAGAAATACTGAAGCCTTCAGAATCTTGCTTTAAGGTAACGTTTGCGCTGGTTTCGATTGCATTCGCTGTATATCCCTGATCACCAAGAATCATGGAAAGCGCCATTGAAAAACAGCTGGCGTGAGCTGCTCCAATCAGCTCTTCCGGGTTGGTGCCTTTTTCGTCTTCAAAACGCTTTTTGAAGGAGTAGTTAGCATTGAGAACGCCACTTTCGGTTGAAACGGTGCCTTTGCCATCCTTCAGTCCACCTTCCCAACGTGCGCTAGCTTTACGATCCATGAAAAACTCCTTGTGCATAAATAACGATAAACCGGACTAATCATTACCTGATCAGCCGGTTAGTCACAGCGCCAATCACCTAAAGCGAACTGGCAACCCTGTTTAGCGTAGCTGATTTTTGGCGCACTGCCGAACCCGGTCTTGTAAGTCGCTTCCCCCGCCGCGTGAACCCACTTAGGCTGATCAACTAGGCCAAAGGCTGCTAAGCCGATTATTCATGTCCACACGACTTGCTGACCACTCGTCGCGACCGTGAGTGGAACACTAAGCCTTTACTCCATACAGGTCCATCACAAGGATTCGCCATGTCATCAGCTGATGCGCTACGCCTGGCAGTGCTCTCGTCGCTTTGGGGGTTGTCGTTTATTTTCATGCGCGTCGCATCGCCGGAGTTTGGCGCTATTCCTTTGATACTGGTCCGCATGGGCGTTGGGGCACTATTGCTGATCCCTTTACTGCTGAACATGCACTACCTGCGGCTAATCTGGCTGCACAAAGGGCCTTTGTTATTGCTGGGCATAGTGAATCATGTTTTACCCTTTTCACTTTTAGCCTTGGCGACCGTGCGCCTGGAAGCAGGATTCACTTCATTACTGAATGCCACCACGCCCATTTTTACCGCCCTGCTAGGCGCGCTGTTTTTTGCAACGCCGGTTCAACGCCCGCAATATCTAGGGCTTGCGCTGGCGCTGATCGGGGTATACGTTCTTTCCGCCAACCGCCTGGATTTCGGGATAGGCGGTGACGGCTGGTTTATTCTAGCGGTGATTGGCGCAACGTTTTGCTACGGCATTGCAAGCAACTACTCAAAAACGCGCTTGAGCCATTTGCCGCCCCGGGTTCTGGCCGCTGGCAGCAGCGCCATGTCGGCTCTGGTACTTTTGATTCCCGGCATTCTACTTTGGCCTGACGAGCCGATCAGCACGCTTGCCTGGGGTAATGCGCTGGCGTTGGCAGTATTCAGCACAGCGCTGGCCTTCCTTCTCTACTTCGGCCTGTTAGCCAGCGCAGGCGCAACAGCCACGTCAACCGTAACGTTTTTAGTGCCGATAAGCGCGCTGCTATGGAGCTATTGGCTACTTGAGGAGACGCTTAGCCTGCAGGTTATAGCAGGAATGATCATTACCCTGCTGGGCACGGCGGTCGCCACTCAGCTGATACGCTTTAAACCGCGCGGTGCATCGCCGTCAATTCATCCCCCACACGAATAAGCTGCCCGGCACCGGCACTCAACGTCGCGTTTTGCCCGAAATACCCGCCTTTTAAAGCTGGCTGGGTCTTGAGCGTAATTAATGTTTTAAGGGGCTCGGCGGGATCAAGGATGTGGGCGGTTTGCTGATCCACCGTGGTGATCTTGCAACGCTTACACGGCTTGCGCAGGGTTAACGCGAATGCGCCGGTGGATTCCTGTAGCGATTGCCAGCGGTCTTCCGCCCACGCCTCATCGGTTTCCACTACGATATTGGGACGAAAGCGATTCATGGGAACTGGCTGGCTGCCGTTCTTTTCCAGGGCACTATTGAGCGCGCTCAAAGAGCCCGTTGACGTAACCAGGAACGGGTAGCCATCGGCAAAATGCGTGTCGGCTTCGCCGCCGTCTAGAAAATCCGCTTCTACCAGGCGCTTAAACTGGGTGGCAAATCGGACCAGACTCAGACCTTTTCCCGACTCACCCAGAGCGGCTTCCAACCAGCGAGAGACCTCTTCGCTTTCTGGCCAGGCTTTACAGTGGTCCTCCCACACCTTGACGATACGCAAATTGCCGCTTGGCTTTTCAAGCGGTATCGAAATTGGGTCAACATTGGGATGTGAAAGCACCAGGGCATCGGCGTTTAATGCTACTTCTACCGTAGCCAAAAGAGGTAGCTGGCGCTGAGTCACAAAGCGCTGCTGAGTGTCGACCAGCATCCAGCGACGATCCCAGGTAAGCCCGCTCGAGAGTAGCTCGCCTTGGTTAACGCTGATACCTTTCAAGGACTTGACCGGATAGATATTTAGCTGAGTAACTTTCACGATAGCCTCGATGCAAGCGAAACATCGTACTTTAGCCATTTAAGCTGCAGACCGCTAGCCTTGCGCCAGGACTTACAGCGTACCGCCGGTTTCAATGGTGTATCCCATATCGATGACGTTGACAGTTGATGTTTCGCCCTGAATTCTGCCGAGCAGCGCCTTGGCAGCGGCTTCACCAATAGCTTGGCGGGGAGTAATGACGCTGGCAAGGCGTGGGCTCATTGCCTGTCCTATGTCGTGGCCGTGAAAGCCGGCAATAGACATTTTTCCTGGGACATCAATGCCACGACGCTGACATTCAAAATACGCCCCTACCGCCACATCATCATTGGTACAGAAGATGCCATCCGTATCAGGGTGGTTATTCACGACCTGTTCTAAAAGCGCTGCCCCGACGCTATAGGAAGAACGCTGGGTGCTATGCAGCGTAACTGGCATCAGGCCGTGGGCTTGCATCGCCTGACGATAACCCAGTTCGCGCTGCTGCGTTCGCTCGTCCAGCCGTACCGCCAGATAAATCACTTGGCGACGCCCTTGGCGAATCATTGCGCTCACCATATCAAAAGCGGCTTTGACGTTATCGTAGCCTACCGCCTGCTGTAACGGCTGGCGATGTGTATCCATGATTTCAACCACCGGGATGCCTGCCGTTTCGAGCATACGCAGACTGCGCGGCGTGTGGTTATGATCAGAAAGAATCACGCCATCTACATTATAGGAAAGCAGGGAAGCAAGGCTGCGCTCCTCAAGGGCAGGGCTATATCCATAGTGAGAGAGCATTAGGTAATAGCCCGCAGGCTCGGTGTATGCCTCGATCCCTACAATGACATCGGCAAATACCTGATTGGTCAGCGAAGGCACCAGCACTCCTATCGAATGACTGGTGGCGCGCGAAAGCAGATCCGGTGCCCGGTTGGGTATATATCCCACCTGTTCGGCAGCGTTGAAGATACGCTCACGCAAGCCTTTCGAAACCGTATCTGGGGCCCGCAGGCAACGGCTAACCGTCATTTTCGTCGCCCCGACCTTGTCAGCAATATCCTGTAATGTGGGACGCTTTTTCTTCAAACGGATGCCAGCCTTTAAAGTGACGGTGTGCGGGATGAATGATCAAGTGTCGCACTAAGCGTGCTGGTAAAGCGACTCACAATCTCAGGCGGTGAAAGCGCAATCGATACAGCGACGGCTTCACTTTCCCCCGGTGGTTCCAGATCGGCGAGCTGGCTGGCCAGCATATTCTCTCCTTTAAAGAAATGTCCCTCACGGGTTTCAAGGCGTTCACGCAACAGGGCCTGGTCGCCTTCCAGATACAGAATGCGCAGCGCCGAATCACCTTGGCGCAAGCAATCACGATAGCGATGCTTCAAGCCAGAGCAGGCAATCACTACGCTAACATTCTGCTGGCGATGGTCGGCAAAAAGCTCGGCTAGCGTCTCGAGCCAGCCCTGACGGTCGTCATCATCAAGCGGCGTCCCACTGGCCATTTTGGCGACATTCGCAGGCGGATGATAGTCATCACCGTCAATGAACTTGGCATTCAAAGCCGCCGCCAGCTGCTGTCCAATATGTGACTTTCCACAGCCAGAGACACCCATGACCAAAATACGATGAGAAGCGGCGTCCATTGGTTTATCTCTCCGGGTTTACACGCTGGGCAGCAATACTACAAAACCATAATCTATATGATGCCCTATAGGTATAGGGTGCCTCATAGATAGCCGCGTGGATATTTGAATAATACGCAGATGATGCCATGTTACCGGTAACACAATGCACGCAGGTTAGCCACCCAAATTATCCGTGTCAAAATAAAACCACCAACTCAAGACCAACGTCTAGGTCTGGTAAGCGAAGGCTGGTCGCGCTACATTAATCCAACGCATCCCGTCCCGGAGCCGATATGCCCTCGTTAGAACCCTGTCGACTAGAACCTTGCAGCGAGTTGGAGCTAGACCATCAGCTATGTTTTGCGCTGTACTCCACCTCGTTAACGATGACAAAAATTTATAAACCGCTTCTAAAGGAGCTAGGGCTTACTTATCCGCAATATTTGGCAATGCTGGTGTTATGGCAGCAAGATGGCATCACAGTGGGCACATTGAGCAAGCGTCTGCTGACCGACCCAGGCTCGCTGACGCCGTTGCTTAAGCGTCTTGAAGGTGATCAGCTGTTGATTCGTCAACGCAATCGTCAGGATGAGCGTATCGTTGAGCTGTTTTTAACGGATAAAGGGCGTGAATTGCGTGAACAGGCGCGTCACATCCCTAGCTGCGTAGTCAATGCCAGTGAAAAATCAGTAGAAACCCTGACACAGCTAAAAGAAGACTTGGTACAGCTGCGCAATAATCTACAAAAAATTGATTAGCCCTTCTCGCACTTCAAGAAGTGTTTTCTGAATTTTACCTTGCGCACAAAATAAAGCTGCACTAAATTAAATCCAGTTATTCTGATCAACAACACAAAAGGAAGCTTGCTATGTCTATCGAAACCGTCGCCTATCGTGCCCATGCCAAAGTCACCGGTGGTCGTGAAGGCCAGGCCAAATCGTCTGATGGCGCACTGGATGTCAAACTCAGTACGCCTAAAGAGCTGGGTGGCGCAGGCGGTGAAGGCACTAACCCGGAACAGCTGTTTGCTGCGGGCTACTCAGCCTGCTTTTTAGGTGCACTGAAGCATGTCGCCAGCCAGGAAAAAGTAAAGCTTCCCCAAGACACGGCCATTGAAGGCAGCGTGGGGATTGGCGCTATTCCTACAGGCTTTGGTATTGAAGTCGAGCTTACTATCAGCCTCCCCGGCCTTGAGAAAAGCGTTGCCCAGGATCTGGTCGACAAGGCCCATGTCGTTTGCCCTTACTCCAACGCAACGCGTGGCAACATTGACGTAACCCTGACGCTTGCCTAAGTTTTCCAACGTTAGCTTCTGATATGGCTAGCCTTTAAGCGCACGTTCCACTGCTCTGCTCGCATGCAGCGCAGTGGTATCGTAAAGCGGCACATGAGTATGCGCCTGCTCTATCAATAGCGCGATTTCAGTACACCCCAGTATAACTGCCTGAGCGCCCTGCTTATGTAGACTATCGATAATCTCAAGATAGCGTTCGCGCGAGTCGCTATGGATTCTTCCCTGACACAGTTCTTCGAAGATAATCCGATGTACCGTTTCGCGCTCGGCTTCAGCAGGCACAATCACTTCGATATCGAATACGTCCTGCAAGCGAGCCTTGTAAAAATCCTGCTCCATGGTAAAGCGCGTACCCAACAGCCCCACGCAGGTAATTCCATCGTTTCGTAACTGTTCAGCGGTCGCATCAGCGATATGCAGCAGTGGAATAGCGATAGCCTGTTCGATGGCCGGTGCCACCTTGTGCATCGTATTGGTTGCCAAGAGTAAAAAATCAGCGCCAGCCCGCTCGATATTTTGCGCAGCACTCGCCAGTATCTCGCCCGCATTATCCCAATCGCCTTGCTGTTGGAGGGTTTCAATTTCGGCAAAATCGACGCTGACCAGCACTATCTTGGCAGAGTGAAAGCCACCTAGCGCCTGCTTTACTCCTTCATTCAAGGCGCGATAATAGCTTTGTGTTGATTCCCAGCTCATTCCTCCCAGCACACCAATAACCTGCATTTTTTTCTCCTTATTGAAGCACCATGGATTAATTTATTAATCAGCTAATTACTCTTTCCCCTTGTACCAGCTTTTTACTACCCTCATAAAGTATCTACCGCACCTAGAGCAACTAAAGTACTTGGAGCATATAAAGTACCTAGAGCATCTGAAGCAATGAATCTTTGCCATGTTGGCACTGCTCAAGAAACAACACAGCGAGGCTATGATGAGCGATACTTCTTACACCCCTCCGCGCGTCTGGAAATGGGAGCCCGGCAATGGCGGCAAGTTTGCCAATATTAACCGCCCCATTGCAGGTCCGACTCACGACAAGCCCTTGCCAGTGGGCAAACACCCGCTTCAGCTCTACTCATTGGCCACTCCTAATGGCGTTAAAGTCACCGTCATGCTTGAGGAGCTTTTAGAGAAAGGCATTGAAGCCGCCGAATATGATGCGCATTTGATCCAAATCGGTGATGGCGACCAGTTCGGCAGTGGTTTTGTCGAGGTGAATCCCAATTCAAAAATTCCTGCGCTGATGGACCATAGCACCAACCCGCCCCAGCGTGTTTTTGAGTCCGGCGCCATCCTGCTTTACTTGGCAGAGAAGTTTTCAGCATTCTTGCCAAGCGACCCGGCCAAGCGTACCGAGTGCCTTTCCTGGCTGTTCTGGCAAATGGGTAGTGCCCCCATTTTAGGCGGTGGGTTCGGCCATTTTTACGCTTACGCGCCGGAAAAATACCAGTACCCCATTGATCGTTACACCATGGAAGTAAAACGTCAGTTAGACGTGCTGGACCGCCATTTGGCCGATAACCGTTATATGGCGGGGGATGAGTACACCATCGCCGATATGGCGATCCACCCCTGGTATGGCGCTCTGGTAAAAAACCGCGTCTACGAAGCGGCGGAATTTCTTGAAGCCCACACCTACAAGAATGTCATGCGCTGGGCCGATGAGCTTGATGCACGCCCCGCCGTTCAGCGTGGCCGCATGGTGAACCGCACGTTTGGTGAACCCAGCGAGCAACTGCATGAACGCCATGATGCCAGTGACTTCGAACTTAAGACCCAAGATAAGCTTTAAGCGATAGGGCACCGCTCGACAGCCCAAAACTAAATAACCCAGCATTAGACAGCGCAGCAATAAAAAAACGGC
This sequence comes from Halomonas sp., assembly GCF_017983445.1. Taxonomy (GTDB): domain Bacteria; phylum Pseudomonadota; class Gammaproteobacteria; order Pseudomonadales; family Halomonadaceae; genus Vreelandella. The sequence continues at coordinate 7,820 of NZ_JAGOBJ010000011.1, read as the reverse complement.
CCCTGGAGGCCGTTTTTTACATGAGAGGTACTACTGCACCCGGGAATTATTTAACGCGTAGTTCCATACTCGGTAAACATAGAAAATATAGCCAATCCCAAAGGTCACCAGCGAAATCAGTATCCACAAGATGATGTGACCAATATTGCTGAAAATATTAATATCGCACACCATTTTTCGCTCGGCACCCGTGGTTTGATCGACAACGGACGTGCGATTAATCACAAAACGGGCAAACGAGTAGGGAAAGAAAAACAGCGCAGCCCCAAGGGTAAGAATACTCAGTACCAGCCATAGCAGAAGGTGCCCGATGATGTCGAAAATCGACAGGTTTGCTTTAATAGTCACGATAAGCCCTACGTATGCTCTTCAGATGTTTTTAACAAATATCATTAACAAATGTCGTTAACAACTAGTTAAGCGGCGTAGATTATCACCGCTGGCACACATCGGGAATGCCTACAAGCAAGCGCGTAAGGGTTTATGGCTTAGTCTGAGGAACGGCACACATCTTTAAGACTTGAGTGGTCGTGCTCACTGTTTCCCTTTACCACGCTTAATGAGCCATCGGTTTCTAATATAACCGCATGCGCTGCTGAGACACTGCTTAACCCATTGCTGCGTAGAGCAGCTCGTACCTCGTCTTGGGTAACTCGCGCTTTACGCAATGCATGGTTAAGAAACTCACCTCGGTAAAGCAGCATTAAAGGCTCACCGGTTACCAGCTTTTTTACCCACCGCTTACGTACACTCAGCCAAGTAATCGTGAACTGAAGAGCGATCAAAAGCCCAAGAGACAACGCTCCTTCGGCTAAAGCGACATCTTTGGAAAGTAGAATGGTCGCAAGCGTTGAGCCCAGCGCAACGGTCACGATCAGGTCAAACGCATTCATCTTTGAAAGCGTGCGATTGCCTGAAAGACGTATAAAAATGACCAATACGGCGTAAGCCAGTAAACCGACAATCAGCGTACGAAAGAGGTTTTCCCAACCATTAAAAAACATAGGCTTAATAACATCCTTGTTAGCGGGCACATTGAGTGCCAAACATTGAAGGTATTTTGCCCCTGACAAGCTAGCGTCAATTGGCGACATTCGCCAGGTTGGAAGCCGAAGGCCTGACGAGATTAGTGGGATTGGCTTTGCCACCAATCAGCATATGAGCTGTTATGCGGAGCAACGCCAGTCTCGTCAGGTGCGTTATCATTCCACCAGACTGGCCCGCGTTCGCCTAACGCTTCTTTGGCGGTTTGCACGTTATTGCGCGCCGTCCTCAACGCCTCGTCATTCTCTTGCTGCTTGGCGGTTTTTACCGCGCGGCGAGCCTTCATGAGTTCATTGACATGGGCCTGCCTTTCATCCTCATCCAAGTGTGGATTAGTACAGCGCCATAAGCGGTTCTTGGCGACAAAATAGCGCCCATCCGGGGTATGTGGATAAGGATTAGCCATGGGGTTTCTCGTCAGGTTTATATAACGAATGCCCTTCGGGGGTATACGAAAGATCGCACGGAGGCGTCTTGCTCTGCCCCCATTGCGTTTTGACTCAGTTTCTTAGATTAGCGCTTTGTGCCAGCGAGCCGTTTGACGCTCGTTAGAAGCTGCGTGATAGCGTAACGGCGCCGTATTTATCCTGCTTTTCCTGACCATCAAACTCACGCGTGCGTTCCACGGCTGCATAGGTAACCTGCCACTGATCCCAGGCAAGTGCCAACCCTGCCGACGCCTCCCCTACCCACTCCTTGCGGTCAACCGAGTGGCTGCTGGAGAACACATTGCCATCCAACGTCAGGTTATGTGCCACATAGTAGCCTTCGACATTGGCAAATAAGTACCACTGCCAGCCGGTGGTGCTCATCATTCGGCCGCGATTACCTGGGTTGGGAGTTAACGTCGGGATACCGCTGGCATCATCGCCCCAACGTACGCCGTAGCCGGCGCTTGCGTAGGTATTAAGGTTACCCAGCGCCACGCTAAGGCTAGGGCCGTGAGCAAAGCGTTTACCCGCTAGCGGAACGTTATGCCACCACTGGCGGCGCATGGTCACGTTAAGCAGCGGCTCATCGTCCAGCTGATTGTCCCAGCCGTTTGGCCGATCGCTATTGGTAATACGGTGCACTTCACGCTGCACGCTATCGGCAAGTGATGAGGGACCAACCAGACCGATATCCAAATGCAGATCCGTTGCCTGCTGCCAGCGCCCCATGGGTATATCTTCATAAAGCGATAGGCCGCCATACACCAGGCCGGCATAAGGGCGGTCATCTTCAATCAGCTCGGAACGCTTGATATTATCTGGCGTATAAATTTGATGCACCAGCCGAAAGGCCACGGTATCTGCCTGCCGGATCAGGCCATCAGGCAGCGAGGTGGCTAAACGCTGAGTCCAGGTTTCAGGGCTGGGTTTGAATGCCCAGTTAACTTCGAAACCGCTGGTAAAGTGACCATCTTCATTACTCGCCAGACCATCGTTCTCATGCTTGACGGCGATGACGTTGTTATCTGCATTAGCGAAGGCAGGTAATAGGCCCATCGCTGCTACAAGGGGAAGCAGACGCCAAGTAGGCAGGCAGGATTTTTGCATTGCTCGTTCCTTGAGTGAAGGGCAAACCATGATAGCGCCCCACCGGACGCCAACAAACATTGCTGATTGTATGTAAATGTGTAAAAAGATAGCAAGCGAACAAGGCTAATTATCTGAAACGAACGCCATTTAAAGCTCTTTTCTTAAAAATTCTTAATCCTGACTTTTGTATAGCGTAGTAGAACTTGCCCAACAAGGAAGCTTAACGATCACCTAAAAGCCACTGAGGAGTAATTTCATGCTGGCCTGATTCATCAGTGATAAACAGCGACCCTTCACTAATCATTATGGCCCAGTTGATCGACCGAGGCAGGTTCTGAGCAATGGTTGCCAGCGCTTCTTGAGGCAAGGCCGCCACGTGAACATTTTTAAGGTTAGTCACACCAGGTAACACCTTGTTTTCCCATACATCAAAACGCCCATAAGCGAGCAGTGATACCCGCTCGGCACGGCGCGAGCACCACGTCAGGCGCTCGGCATCCGGCAAACCTACTTCGATCCAGTGAAGTACCCGGCCATCCAGGCTTTTTTCCCATAGAGCAGGCTCATCCACATCGGAGAGGCCGCGCCCAAACGCGATCGCTTCGCTGTACCAAAGCACATAAGCAATTAGCCGCGCGCTCATACGCTCTTCTGTTTCAGAAGGGTGACGTGCCACGGTAAACCGTAACGTTTCATATACCCCACGATCCAAATCGGTGAGGTTGATATCGACTTTATAAGGCGTTGCGCTAAGGGCCATGGGTCTATCCATCGGTAAATATTCGCTAGGGTTTACACGAAAAGTAGCTGAGCGAAGACCAGACAAGGCAAAAATCAGTGAAAAAACGGAGTTTACTTGTGTAAATGAGTATTTTGATCTGGTTTTTAACGCCGTATGGTCGAGCGCAAGCAGTTTTCGTACAAAGCCTAGTTTACCTGATGCATGGCCGATTATGGTCAGGCCTTACGATAATCAGCGGTTAGCGTGCCCTGCTTTAGCGTATCTGCTTCATGACTAGGCTCGCGCCATTCCTCTTCAAGTGCGTCCTGGTACCACGCCTGCATCGCTGGCTGTGCCAACATATGTGCTACATACTTTTGAGAGGCTTCGCTCAGCGGCAAACCAAATGTCTGTACACGAAATACGACAGGCGCGTAAAAGGCATCCACGGCGGTAAAATCCTTACCGGCTAAAAAAGGGCCGCCAAAGCGCGAAAGCCCCTGCTGCCACTGCTCATCCAGCCGTGCCATATCGTCTTTGAGGGCGCTGGATAAATCATTGGGGGCAATGCGCACCCCGCAGTTCATGGGGCACTCATTTCGCAAGGTAGAGAAGCCGCTATGCATCTCGGCGCTGGCCGAGCGCGCCCAGGCGCGTGCTGCGATATCCTTCGGCCATACCTTGGGGTGCTGCTCTGCCACGTACTCAATGATGGCAAGCGAATCCCACACGGCGATATCCCCATCCACCAGGCACGGCACCAATGCTGAGGGTGAAAAGCGCTTAAAAGTGGCGTAGCTGATGCCAGTTCCCCCTTCAAAAGGCATGACGTACTCGTTAAAAGGCATATTTAACGCTTTCATCAGCACCCAAGGACGCAGTGACCATGAAGAGTAGTTTTTATTGGCAATATAAAGATCCAACATGAATACCTCATCTTAAAAAGATCCGCGAGAACGCACGCCGCCGTTGAGAAAACAATATTCAATGAAATTAGTGGTAAACAGTATATCTCTGTCTAGCCAACATTCTGTAGGTCGTTTACGACGCTTCTAGCACTTTTTTTATAGCTAACTTAAACCAAGGTCGTGTATCCAAGAATCTGACAATCTATACGATGTCACCGATAACGTTACCGGTAACAAACCTTCACTGATTGGAGCGCTCGCATGGATGGTTGGACTCAAACGATGTCCGCAGGACCGCTGCTAGGCATTGCAGCCGTAGCGGTGTTGGCCCTTTTGATATTGATCATCAGATTCAAGATGCATGCTTTTTTGGCGCTCATGCTGGTGAGCTTGCTGACGGCGCTAGCCACGCAGATTCCGATCAACGCCATTGTTCCGACGATGGTGAACAGCTTTGGGGGAACGCTAGGCGCGGTTGCGTTATTGGTTGGGTTAGGCGCCATGCTGGGCAAACTCGTGGAGCAATCAGGGGGTGCCAAAGCCCTCGCCGATAAAATGATCGACCTGTTCGGTGATAAACGCGCGCCCTTTGCCTTGGGTATTACCTCACTACTGATGGGCTTCCCGATCTTTTTTGATGCGGGCTTGATCGTCATGCTTCCCATCATTTTTGCCGTATCGCGTCGTTTGGGCGGCCCTGTCCTGCTTTACGCCATGCCTGCAGCCGCGGCATTTTCGGTCATGCACGTTTTCCTGCCGCCGCACCCAGGCCCTGTTACCGCATCAGAGCTTTATAATGCGAACCTGGGTCTACTACTGCTTGCCGGTATAGTTATCGCGTTTCCGCTCTGGTGGATATCAGGCTATATGTGGGGGAAAATCGTGGCTAAGCGCTATCCCTTCCCTCTTGCGGGCTCACTGTTCGGTGAAGTCAGTGATGACAGCGTTATCAACCCGCCTTCGGTCAGCGTGGTTATCAGCATGCTGTTGCTGCCGCTTGTGCTGATTTTCATGAATACCGGCTTAAATTTCTTACGCTCAATGGGCGTTGTCGATAGCGACGCGCTATGGTTCCAACTGTTATCGGCCGTTGGCAACACGCCGGTGGCACTGCTTATTTCAACGCTGGTAGCCATGCTAGTACTAGGCCGTCGCCAGGGCATCGGGGGCAGCGCGTTGGAAAAAGTGCTGGACTCTTCCTTGGGCCCGATTTGCTCGGTAGTACTGATTACCGGTGCTGGCGGCATGTTCGGTGGCGTACTTCGGGCGTCAGGCATTGGCGACGCCTTATCTAATTCCCTCAGCGATATTGGTCTGCCGATCATCCTGGCGGCTTATGTGATTGCCGTGATTATGCGTCTGGCTCAAGGTTCGGCTACCGTCGCGCTGGTAACCGCCGCCGGACTCATGGCGCCCGCCGTGATTGGCGGTGATTTTTCCTCCATGCAGGTAGTGGCTATTACCCTGGCAACAGCAGCTGGCTCTGTATTTGCGGGGCATGTCAACGATTCTGGATTCTGGCTGGTGGGTCGCCTGTTAGGTATGGACGTCAAGACGACGCTCAAGACCTGGACAGTTCAGCAAGCGCTCGAATCCATCGTCGGCTTTATATTCGCGTACATTATTTTCATGCTGTTTTAGGTGAATACCATGACCAAAGCACTTTTCGATATTAGCGATCGCCTGGCACTAATAACCGGGTCTTCAAGAGGTCTGGGCAATGCGCTTGCCAGAGGGCTTGCTGGGCAAGGCACTCGTGTCATTTTGCACGGCCGGGATCTGGATCGCGTGAAGGAGGAAGCCCGCAATATCGCTCAGGAGACAGGCGCCAGCGTTGAAGCCGTCAGTTTCGATGTCACTGATGCCCAGGCGACCCAGCAAGCCGTGAAAGCCCTTATTGATCGATTCGGCGTTCCGGATATCTTGGTCAATAATGCAGGGCTTCAACGCCGAGCGCCGTTCAATGAATATGCCACGCAAGATTGGGATGCACTCATCGCCACTAACCTGTCGAGTCTGTTTTACGTATCCCGAGCATTGACACCGGCGATGAGTGAACGCGGCTCGGGTAAAGTCATCAACATCGGCTCGGTACAGTCCAGGCTTGCCCGCGAAACCATTGCTCCCTATTCGGCAACCAAAGGCGGCGTTGTGCTACTTACGCAGGGCATGGCTGCCGACTTGGCGCGCTTCAACATTCAGGTCAACTGTATTTCTCCCGGTTACTTTAAAACTGAAATGAACACCGCGTTATGGCAAGACCCAAGCTTCAATCAGTGGGTGGAAAAACGCACTCCTGCACAACGCTGGGGGCATTTCGATGAGCTGGTGGGCACGCTGGTCTATCTGTGTTCGGACGCTTCAAGCTTCGTTTCCGGACAAAATATTTTCGTTGATGGTGGCATGACCTCGGTGGTCTAACCTCCGGGAACCGCCTTTTGGGATAAAACGCCATGCAAGCATTAATTATTCACGGTAAGCAGGATCTGCGCGAAGAGAGCATCGCCCTTCCCGAGCTGGCGGCGGGAAAAGTTCGGTTACGCATGGCCTTTGGCGGAATTTGTGGCTCGGACCTTCATTATTATCATGAAGGTGCCAACGGTGCCTTTGTAGTGCGCGAACCGCTTATCCCCGGCCATGAGATGGCCGGCTTAGTCGAGGAAGACCCGAGCGGTAAGCTCGCTCCAGGAACGCCGGTTACTCTGCACCCCGCCACCTTTGGCAAAAGCCAGTCAGGCATCGAGGACAAGCCGCACCTATGGCCGGAAGGCGCCTACCTGGGCTCGGCTTCCACCTGGCCGCATACGCAGGGCGGCATGAGCGAATACCTGGATGTCGATCCCGGTATGGTGCGGGTTCTGCCTTCCTCTCTTCCGCTCAAGCGCGCCGCCCTGGCCGAGCCGCTGGCGGTCGGCCTGCACGGTATTGAAGTGGCTGGTGGTGTCGAGAAGCAGCGGGTGCTGGTCTGTGGCGCAGGCCCCATCGGGCTACTGGCAGCGGCGGCGGCACTTGCCAAGGGCGCTTTAGAGGTGAGCATTACCGATGTGCTGGAAGGCCCGCTTTCTCGGGCGCGCGCTCTCGGTGTACAGCACACCTACCGTATCGACAAAGATGAGGTTCCCCAGGAAGCCTTCGACGTTGTGCTGGAATGTACCGGCGTACCGGCCTCCATCAACGGCGCAATCCTGGCGGTTCGCCGGGCAGGCGTCATCGCCCAGATTGGCATGATGCCCGCTACCCCACAGCCGCTTGCCCTGGCACCGCTAATTGCCAAGGAAATTCAGCTACGCGGCTGCTTCCGCTTTCATGATGAAATCGATGATGCGATTGCGCTGCTGGCTGCCGACGCCCGCTTTGATGATGTCATCACCCACGTGCTGCCCGCCGCTGATGCCCAGAACGCCTTTGCCATCGCCAAGGATTCTGAAATCTCCGGCAAGGTGTTGATCGAACTCTGGCCTTGATATTTCAGTGCACATAATAAAAGAAGCGGGCCATATGCCTAATGCCAGTCAGTTAAGGTTTTCATCAATTAGCAGATCATGAGACAGTCTGGTACCAGTGATTCTCTGGTACCGGACTTTTTTTATGCACTTTAGCCAAGCCATCGACGCTATTGCGCGTGTA
>NZ_JAGOBJ010000010.1 GCF_017983445.1 Halomonas sp. | reverse complement strand
TACGCCTGACGACCATAGCGAGCGTGAACCACCTGATCCCTTGCCGAACTCAGTAGTGAAACCGCTTAGCGCCGATGGTAGTGTGGGGTCTCCCCATGCGAGAGTAGGTCATCGTCAGGCACTTATACTAAAAATCCCCTCGGGCGTGCGCCTGGGGGGATTTTTTTATGTCTGGAATTTACTACTTACGCTTTTCGTCTCCAAGCAGCTACCTTGATAGAAGTGGTGATACCGTGCTGTTATCTTTAAAATGATGCGGCACACTGATGGAAGAGCACTTCACGCGTTATCTCGGGAGGAGAAACAAGATGAATGGCCAATTGATTAAGAAGTTATCAGCTGCGGTAGCGATGGCACTGCTTGTGAGTGGCCTGGCTGCCTGTGATAACCAGGGGCCTGCTGAAGAAGCGGGTGAAAGCATCGATAACAGCATGGAAAGCGCTGGCGAAAGCATTGAGAACGCAGGCGAGAATATCGAAGATGCTGCCGAAAATTAATCTAACGCGTTGATGTAAAAAATTTAACTAGAGTATTTCCTAGCAAACAAAACGGCCGCTAAAAGCGGCCGTTTTGTTTGCTATTTTGCATCATCAGATACTGATTTTAAGCGCCTGGGTTTTGTTCAATACCCTGTACATACCAAGGAGCCTGGTCACGCATTGCGCGGGTTAAGTGCCATGATTCATTAAACTCGGTCTGCTCCCCGTTCTCTTCGATAATACCGTGGAAAATGACGCTTGCCTCTGCATGTCCATCGTACTCATTGATATCCCCAAGCTCAGCAAACAGACGCACGATATCGGTACGATTGTTAGCCGGATGCTGAGCACGCTCTGTGCGTAACAGGTTATAGAGTTCAGGAGTGACATACTCCTGAATCTGGCTAAAGTCGTTATTGTCCCAGGCGCGCTGAAGCGTCATGAAATGCTCTTTCGCGCCGTTTAAAAACTGCTCTTTATCAAACCAGGCGGGCGTACTTTGCAGGCTGCTCGCCAGGCTATCTGGTGCCGCGCCTGCTGAGCCAGCGGCAGGCGTGGCTGGCACGTGCTGCGTGCGCTGGTAGTTGGATTCGGAAGCATGCGCGGGGCGGCGCTGGCGAATAAAGGCGCGGAAGGCAATCATCGCCAGCACCGCAATACCGACCATCATAAGCAGGTCCATCATTCTTAGCTCATCAAAGGCGCCGCCAAAAAACAGCGCGGCGATTAACCCACCGGCCAGCAGACCACCCATCATGCCGCCCATTCCGCCTCTACGCGCTGCTGCAGCACCCGCCTGGCTCTGTCCACCTTGAGCCTGTTGTGTGCTGGGAGTGCTGGCCGGACGATCCGCAGAGCGGGACATACTACCCACATTGCCGCCTCCGCCCATACGGCGCGCTTCAGCGTGCTCTACCGCAACGCTAAACCCCATAACGCTGACCAGCAGCATGATAAACAGTTGTCGTAACATGGCAATCTCCAATGATTAAAAGCCATCAAGAACGTAAGCCCAGCTAATGGGCGTGTAGAAAGAGTTGAGCAGCTAGTTTAGCGCCTGGGCCGTAAGAATGGGCTATCTTAATCGCACTATAAGCACAAAGAATAAGGGGGAAGCGTGCGCCTTCAACGAGATCGCAGTCTGCTGCTGCTGGTCGATTTTCAAGCAGGTTTACTCCCCGTTATTGAGGGTGGTGTAAAAGTAATCGCAGAAGCTGCCTGGATTGCACAAGTAGCCGAAGTTTTAGACGTGCCTGTATGGCTTACCGAGCAATATCCTGAAAAGTTGGGAAATACGGCACCTGACTTATTAAGCGAGTTGGGTGAGTATCAGATTTGGCAAAAACACCATTTCAGCGCGATGGAAGAGCCAGAATTCGCCCAGGCGTTAAAAGCTCAGTCGGTGCAGCAGATAGTGATCTGTGGAACAGAAGCCCACATCTGCGTGCTACAGAGCGCGCTTGGCCTGCTTGAGGCAGGCTACAGCGTGTATTGGCTAAGTGAAGCGACGGCCAGCCGCCGCCGTGATGAAGCGCGCCTTGCCCGTGAGCGTGCCTGTGCTCACGGTGCCATCGCTGTGACGTCAGATATGGTGGCCTACGAATGGCTTCACCGTTGTGATAACACACTGTTTAAAGACGTGCATCAGCGCTTTCTAAAGCCACGCTCCTCACGCGCCGCCACATTTTTCTAGCCAAAGGTGAGTTGCCATTTAGCGATCGGCTTCTGTGCGGGTAAAGACGAGCGTATCGCCTTCAGAAGAGGCGGCATCAAAGCGATAGCCCGCAACGTTAAAGGTTTTAAGCTCGTCAGGGTCATTAATTTTCTGGTTAATGATCCAGGCGCTCATCAGCCCACGTGCTTTTTTGGCGTAAAAGCTGATAATTTTAAACGTGCCGTTTTTCTCATCTTTAAATACCGGCGTAATAATGCGCGCATCAAGCTTCTTAGCATCCACCGCTTTAAAGTACTCGTTGGACGCAAGGTTGACCAAGATTTTAGAGCCGCTTTGTGCAATAGCGTCATCAAGCGCTTTAGTGAGCGTAGGCTTCCAGTAAGCGTATAAATCCTTACCGGCCTGGTTAGACAGTTTGATACCCATCTCCAGCCGATAGGCCTGGATCAGATCCAGCGGCCGCAGCAAACCATACAGGCCTGAGAGAATACGCAGGTGCTGCTGAGCAAAACGGTTATCCGCATCGCTGAACGTTTCAGCCTCCAGCCCGGTATAAACATCGCCCTGAAACGCCTGGGCGGCAGGTTTCGCATTCTCAAGCGAAAACGGCGGTTCCCACTCAGCGAAACGGGCCGCATTAAGGCCAGCCAGCTTATCGCTAATACCCATCAAATCACTGATCTGCTGAGGTGAGTAATCACGCAGAATATCAATCAACGATTGGCTTTCACTGAGAAAGTCGGGCTGCGTAACATGCTTGGTCGTAGAGGGCGTTTCAAAATCCAGCGTCTTGGCTGGCGAAATAACGCTTAGCAAGGTGAGCTCCTTCAGCCGATGCAAAACCTAATAACAAATGTATGGCCGCTAGTATATCAAGCCTCGGCGTTGGCCGAGGCTATCGCCTTCATAGCGTCACTATACTTATCCAAGGCTCAAGGACTTATCCAAGACTCAAGGGCAGGGATTAGGCATTCGGCGGTGGATATTGTCGATGGCATCCAGCACCTCGTCGTCAAGCTTGAGGCTCTCACTGGCCAGATTGCTTTCCAACTGGTCAAGGGTAGTGGCACCAATAATATTACTGGTCAGGAAGCTGCGTGAATTGATGAACGCCAGTGCCATCTGCGCCGGGTCAAGATTATGCTCGCGGGCTAGATCAACGTACGCTTGTGTGGCTGCCTCTGCTTCGGGCGATGTATAGCGCTTAAAGCGCTCATAAAGCGTCAGACGACCTTTTTCAGGCCAGGCGCCGTTCAGATATTTGCCGGAAAGCACGCCAAAGCCCAGCGGCGAGTAGGCCAGTAAGCCAACATCTTCGCGGTGGGCGATTTCCGCCAAGCCGACTTCAAACGAACGGTTAAGCAGGTTGTAGGGGTTTTGTACTGATGCCACGCGCGGCAAATTCATTTTCTCAGCCAGATAAAGCGAGCGCATCACGCCCCACGGCGTATCGTTGGATAGGCCAATCGATCGTACCTTGCCAGCGTCGACCAGCTCTTTAAGCGCAGAAAGTGTTTCTTCAAGCGGCGTGGCGTCTTCCTGATCCTGGTGGGTGTAGCCCAACTTGCCAAAAAAGTTAGTGTTGCGATCCGGCCAGTGCAGTTGATACAGGTCGACATAGTCTGTCTGTAAACGCTTAAGGCTATCGTCGATTGCCTGATGAATGTGCTCGCGCGTCATGCGTGGGCCGCCCCGAATATGCTCAGGGCCCGGGCCCACCGCCTTGGTCGCAATGATGACGTCATCGCGCGCGCCACGCTGTTTCAGCCAGCTGCCGATATACGTTTCGGTTAAGCCCTGGGTCTCCGCCATAGGTGGCACAGGGTACATTTCAGCGGTATCGATGAAGTTGATACCGAAAGCAACAGCGCGATCCAGCTGTTCGTGAGCTTCTGCTTCGCTGTTTTGCTCGCCAAACGTCATCGTACCTAGGCAGAGTCGACTGACTTCAATTCCCGTTCTGCCAAGTGGGCGCGTTTGCATTTTTATCTCCTCGCTAAGGCGAAAATTGCCGCCGAATAGGCGTTTATTATCATGATTAATGGTGATGTGTGACAGGCATGTTAGCGAGGCAATTTAAAAGCAGCAAATCAATGGGGTTGAGTCGTCGCAAAGGCAGGCGTATGCTTGCCAGCCCATCGACCGGCTAAAGGCCGGTTTCTCGTTTGGTTGGCAATCAAATGATGTAGTGATCGCTAATCAAGGTCTCAACAAATTGGCAGGGTGGTTTGCCATGCCGCAGGCATCATCTTTGTTTACTCGATTAGAATTTCGCTTAGCCGAACGGCTTTTTCAAAACCGTTGGTTGCTTCCGCGTTCCAAGCGTACACAGCGCCTGACCATGCGACTGTTCAAGCGCTGCGCTGATGCAGGGCATCCGGATGCGCTGTCCGTTTACGGGCATATGCTGTTTCATCGCAGTCTTTCGCCGCAGGATAAGGCACGAGGCGCGCGTTATGTCGTAGAAGCCGCTCAGTCTGGCGACGTAAAGTCGCAGTTTCAGGTAGCGCAAATCTACGAGCATGGCTGTGCACAGTATCCGCGTCGTGAAGACTATGCGGTAACCTGGTATGCCCGTGCCGCCCAGGCGGGACATTATCTGGCCGCTGAGCGGTTAGCCTGCGCCTACCGATTGGGTGAGCTAGGCTTAGCCGTAGACGCCGGGCAGGCCGCTTATTGGCAACGCTTGGCGGATCGCCAGCCGCTTAACGATGCCGCCGCCGCGTAAGGGGCCGCTGAACGATCACTATGCGCAATGATTGAATGAGGAAATCAGTGTCCGAGACGCTACCTACCGTACTAGATATTGAAGCGTCCGGATTCGGGCGTGGCAGTTATCCGATAGAAGTCGGCATCGCGCGTGCTGACGGTAGCTGCTGCGCGTTTCTTATTCAGCCTCTGGAAGAGTGGACCCACTGGGACCCTAAAGCTGAGCTTTTGCACGGTATCTCGCGTGATCGCCTGCTCGCAGAGGGATATCCTGTTCAGCAGGTCGCCCAATGGCTGAACGATGAGCTAAGTCGTTTGGGGAAGGCCTATAGCGACAGCTGGGGGTACGATAACACCTGGCTGTCGCTGCTTTTCCATCATGCCGGCATGCTGCCACGCTTTCGACTTGAAGCGTTGCGTATCTTGCTCAGCGAAGAGCAGCAGGCCCTTTGGAGCCATACTAAAGAGAGCATGATTGCCGAGCGTGATATTAATCGCCATCGCGCCGGTGAAGACGCCCGCTTGTTGCAGCTTACCTACCAGCGTACCCGCCTGCTGACGGAAAGCTAACGCCGTTTCAGGCAGGTTTATAAAAGCCTATAAGCGTATATCAAGTGCATTGAGTAGCGCCTGTGGGGTTTGCGCATCCTGCAGCATGTCACGCGTTGCCTGGGCTAGAAAGCCGTTGGCTACGGTGCTGTCCAAAAATGTTAAAAGCGGCCCATAAAAATCATCGATATTTAGCAGGCCCATGGGTTTGTCATGCAGGCCCAGATAGCCCCATGTCCAGATTTCAAATAGCTCTTCAAACGTCCCAATGCCGCCCGGCATGGCGATAAACGCATCGGCGTTGGCCGCCATGGTGGCTTTGCGCTCATGCATATTGGCCACGCGGATAAGCTCGGTAAGCCCAAAGTGGGCTTGCTCACGCTCCACCAGATGATCCGGCATCACGCCAATAACGCTTCCTCCGGCGGCTAGTGCCGCATTGGCAAGCTCACCCATCAGGCCAATCCGCGCACCGCCGTAGACCAGCGTATGGCCTCGCTCGGCCAGTGCTGTACCCAATGCCTGGGCGGCTTGACGATAAACCGGACGGCTGCCTTCACGCGAACCAAGATAAACGCAAATACGGGACATTAATCGGGTTCCTTAAACGAATATTGAATGGCGCTTTACGGGATAAAACGATCGATCTGATGGTGCTCGTCCATCCACTGACCAATAACGTTGTCGCCACATAGATGATGGGCGTACTGGGTGTGCAGGCAGCGCACCTGCTGCCAGTTGCTTATACCGCCAATGCCACGCTCGGTAAGCACGTCCGTGTAACCCAGCCGGGTAACCTCGGCACGCTGGGCATCACTCATATAGTCCCAGCGGGCTTTGACGTAGTCGCGGTGGCTCTGCTGGTAGCTTTCCAGAAAGGCAGGCTCATCCTGCAGGCGCTGTTCGAGTGATTTGATGACCCCTACGGCTTCAATACGGGAAATCTCCACTTTCAGCACGTCAGAGCACAGCCAGTACAGCGTAGGAAAGGGCTTATCATCCACGATAGGCGCCATGCGTAATACCAGCGGTGTTCCTTGACTATCGGTCGCGGCGACGGCTTCGATGCCGCGCGGCGCGCGGCCTAGCTGCTGGGTAATAATAGCCAGCTGGCGCTCATCGGGCGCTTGGTTGGTGCGACTCACCATCAGGTTGGTCTCTCAGGAACGGTCGTCTTGAACAAATTTATTGGAGCGGCCAACAGCACGGAAAAAGCAGCGATTCAACTGCTCAGGGGACGCTACATAGCACCATGTCCGCTCGCAATACTCGGCGGCTCGTGCCATCAGCACGTCATAAAGGCGATTAAACGGGGCATCATAATCGTAAGGGTCAGCCCCGAACAAGCGGATATGCGGATAGTCCGCAAAGCGTTCCATGAAATAGTGTTCAAGATCCGCTTCGACAGCGCGATGCTGCGCGGTATTTTCAGGGTCTAGCCAGAGATTATAGCGAATGGCCATGCTGTACTCCTGGTTGCCCCATCGGCGGGGCAGTGCGTCAGGCGGGCGCATCTTGTAAATGGGCTGACAAGGCGTCGCGTAACTTGCCTTCAATAGGCACGGCGCATTTAGCCTGATGATCATACTGTACCATTACGGTATGGCCGAGATTGGTCAAGGTGCCGTGCTGGCGAGCTTCCTGAGTCACCGTAAATGAGCTATTGCCCAAGCGCGTCAAGTAGGTGCGTAATTCGATGTTATGGCCGTAAAACAGTTCAGCACGATAGTCGATTTCCATGCGCGCCATAATCAAGCGCCACTGTTTAGGATCCAGGTTGGGCGTAAAAAGCTTGAACAGGTCATTGCGGGCCAGCTCAAACCAGGCCGGCAGGCGCGTATTATTAATATGGCCTAGTGCATCGGTATCATAAAAAGCGGGCTCAATCGTACGGGTGAACATGGCAGTCGCCTTGTTATTGGTAAGCCTTCAGGATTGCCCCAAGCAAGCGCTTGGTCAAGTCGCTTGTCGGCGTGGTGCCCGCCGCGCAACAAGCCAGCGTTGTGCCTGCAGCCAGCCGAGTAACCACAGTGTCGCCACCCCAAAACCCGCCAGGGTGCCAAGCGCGATTCCCAGTGTTTCATAGGTGTAGGAGACACACAGGGCGTAGCTTAAAAGCGAGCCCAGCCCCATGGGGTAATGCTTGATGACGGTAGCGGTTGGCGCGGGGCCTTGGCTGATATGCAAAATCAGCAAAAACGGCAGCATAGTGACGGGAAAAGCCGCCAACGTGCCCGCCCAGGCAGGCGGCACCCAGTGGGCAAGGCTTGTGATAGCAAAAATGATAACGGTGGCCAGCAGCGCGCGGATACATAAAGTACCCCAGGAAAAAGACTGGCGTGAGGTGGCCAAGCTGTCTGGAATACGCTGGAAAATCCACGTAAAAAACACGATGGCGCAAAGCGTCACCAGCGTGCCCGTCAGGCGGGTAAATTCGAACTGGGCAAGCACCAGGCTGACTATAAACCACGCCGTGATAGCGCCTGTAATCCCGATTAATACGCCTTTAAGCCCTGGCTTGCGCCCGCAAAGCCAGTAACCTGCTCCCAGTGCCATGGTGGCGGTAAAGCCAGCAAGCGTGTGAATGGCGCTTTCAGCCGCAAACGTGGGCGAAATTTCCAGGCCAATAAAGAATAGAGCCAGCGCCGTGCCTAAAGGGTAGCCCGACAACAGCCCGGCTATTTTCGGGCTTACGCGTACGGCAATCGCCCCCAAGCCCAGCACCATACCGACGGACACCGCTACTTTGGCAAGTTGCCAGCTAATCGGAACTTCCAGCATCAATGGCTATCCTTAAGAGGGTAAGAGTTTCTAATGGAGTTTTTATGAGAGATTTAAGAGCGTTGTTGTAATAAAGGCATGAAAACGCCAAGGAGAACACCGAACCCGTGGATCCCGATGCCCCAACCAACCATGTGTTATCACCTCCGCCCAAACCTGAACGGTGTGAGCTTTGTCAGCGCCAGGCGCTACTCACCAAACATCACTTGATTCCGCGAGCCTTGCATAACAAGCCACGCTATCGAAAACGTTACTCGCGAGAAGAGCGGTTAACCGCCATTCTCTGGCTTTGCCATGCCTGCCACCGGCACATTCATCGCCTTTATAGCGAGCGCGAGCTCGCTGATCAGTTTGCCAGCCGCAAGGCGTTGCTGGCGAGCGAAGAGGTTAGAACTTTCGTCGAGTGGCTGGCGCGAAAGCCCGCCGGTTTCAAGCCTAAATCCCAGCGTAAAAAACGTTAAACTACACCAAACGCAGCCCCTGCTGGTCGTGCCAGGCAGCTTCCAGGGCGCTTTTTAACGGCTCTTGCAGGTGGGTGGGAAGCGCAGTATGAGCGTCCTCTAAAGTGCTGAACGTACGGTTGCGCAGCCAGCAGTAAGCCCAGGCACAGGCTTCCGCATCACTTTGTGGCATAGGTTTGGCGGGCATTTGATTGAGTAAAAATACCGCAGTACGCGGTGCCCAAAGCGGAATATCGCCTTCTAGAGTCTGGCTCCAGTATTTAAGCATTGCCCCATCGGGCGTCGTGTCCGGCGTACCCAATTTGGCAACCCGGGCGGTCTCCGCCAGGATGAGCGCTAACTGATCAGCATCGGCTTGACCAAGCGCTTGCCACTGCCGCAATAGTGCCGATAATCCTGCGCGCACCTTGGTATAAAAGTCATCTTGCGGCATGCTCGTTACCAACCCTTTTATCAATGAGTGAGACCTCTATGGCCTTTGATTTTGCCACGCCAATCGAGCGACGCCACCCCGAAGGCGGCTTCTCGTCACAAAAATGGCACCGTTACAGTGGCGAGGTGCTGCCGCTTTGGGTCGCCGATATGGATTTTCGCTCGCCGCCAGCGGTTATTGAAGCACTCCAGGCCCGGGTTGCCCATGGTGTTTATGGCTATGGTGAAGTGCCTGCTACGTTAACAGAAACGCTGTGCCAGTGGAGTGCTTCGCACTACGACTGGACTATCCAACCTGAGTGGCAGCACTGGCTGCCCGGTGTGGTACCGGCGCTGCATTTCGCGACGCTCGCGTTAACCCAGCCAGGTGATGGCGTATTGACGATGACGCCTATTTACCCGCCTTTCCTGGCGGTGGCCGAGCGCACTGGCCGGCTACCCCAGCAAGCAATGCTGGCCGAACCTAACGGCCCCGATGAGCCGTGGCAGCTGGATATGGCCGCTATTGAAGCCGCCATTACGCCCAAGACGCGCCTGTTGCTCTGGTGTCATCCGCATAATCCGACAGGGCGTGTCTGGCGTCATGAAGAGCTGGCGCCGCTGGCAAAACTGGTTGAACAGCACGATTTGTGGGTGGTTTCGGACGAACTTCACTGTGATCTGCTGCTGGACAAAAATGCCCAGCATCGCCCGCTGGCGGCAATGTTCCCTGAGCTCGCCAAGCGTACGATTACTCTGTGGGCACCGTCTAAAACCTTTAATCTGGCGGG
Organism: Halomonas sp.; assembly: GCF_017983445.1. Classification (GTDB taxonomy): domain Bacteria; phylum Pseudomonadota; class Gammaproteobacteria; order Pseudomonadales; family Halomonadaceae; genus Vreelandella. The sequence continues at coordinate 203,051 of NZ_JAGOBJ010000010.1, read as the reverse complement.
TTTGACCAGCGCGTGTGCGGTGATCCCTGACCCTGAGGTGCGCCAGCGGTTTGCCGCTGCCTGCAAAGGGCTACTGCCTGATGTGAACGTTTTGGGGCTGGTGGCAGCTGAAGCCGCTTATCGGGAAGGAGAGCCTTGGCGCCAAGCGCTGCTGGAAGTGCTGCGTCAGCATCGAGCGACGCTTGAAGCACACGTGGCAGGCTGGCCGGGCGTTACGTTAAGTAAGCCAGAAGCCACTTATTTAGCCTGGTTGGATATGCGCGAGGCGGGGTTGGGCGATATGCCCTATCAAACGCTCAAGGAGCAGACGGGAGTGGCACTTTCCGATGGGGCAGCGTTTGGCTATCCCGGTTTTTTGCGACTTAACTTTGGCACTACGGCGTCCCAGTTGGACGCCGCGTTAGTGCGTATGGATAAGCTGTTAAAGGCTTAGCGATTAATACAGCAGGGCAAACAGTTTGCGGCGGTAGGCGACGGTCAAAGGATGATCGGCGCCTAGCGCATCAAACACCTGCAGCAGCGTTTTACGCGCTGCGTCGTCATTATAAGCACGGTCCCGCTTCATGAGCGTCAGCAGTGCTTCAAGCCCGGCATCGTACTGACCATCGGCCACCTGGCGCAGGGCACGCTGGAACTGTGCTTCGCTGTCGTCGCGCTCGCCCAAGGCGGCGATATCTTCTGCTGAAAGCGCTTGTTCGCTAAACTCAATGCTCGCTCGGACGCCGCGGGCAGCAGGTGCATCACGCTCTTCAGGCGGCAGATTATCCAGCACGCTGCGCGCTTCATCGCCACGCTTTTCAGCCACCAATACGCGAGCAAAAGCTACCTGATAGGCATAGTGCTTAGGGTATTGGGTTACCAGGTTCTGGTAGATATCGCGAGCGGTGGTTACATCGCCCTTCAGAAGTGCCGCTTCGGCTTCTTCTTCAGGGCTAAGCGGGGCTTCAGCAGATGCCGGGAAGTAGCGGTTAAGCCATGCACGGACTTCTTTCTCGGGCAGTGCTCCCTGCAAGCTATCGACCAGCCCACCTTGGCTGATCAGTTTAATATCAGGTACCGAGCGTACGCCTAGCTGGGCTGAAATCTCGGGATTGGCCTGAGCATCCAGCTTACCCAGCAAAAAAGCCCCTGCGTATTCAATCGCCAGCTTTTCCAGAATTGTTGCAAGCTTGCTGCTGCTATCATCGGCAGGAGAATAGCAGCACATAAGTACCGGCACCTGCATGGAGGCTTCGAGTACCTGCTGAATATTGCCAGCGTTTAGCTCAATGATGACTTCTTCAGCGGTAACCGCTGGACGCTCAGCACTTGCCTGGGTATCGCCGGTGCTCGCGGGCTCCGCAGTAAGCGGATTGCCGGTACGGGGATCAATTATCGACATGGGTAAGCTCTATATCGCGTAAAAAGAAGGTTACCTGATGATATGCAGGCAGAGGCGTGCATATTCAAGCCGCAATACAGCTAATCGTTGATATCCAAGAAGAGAGGAAGGCAAAGAGGGTAAACGCTGCACGCTATACAGCGTTTAGCGCGCAGCGCTTGAAGGATTGACGCTTATTAACGCTCAGTAATCTCAGCTTCCATACGTTCATACATGGCGTACATGTCATCGCATAACGCCTGGGACGGCTGATGCTCCGAACCGGGATCCATCTGCTCAAGCTCGTCCACATGCTTGGCAAGGGTGGCTTCAACGTCAGCATTCACCATGACCTGCTGCATCTCGTACATTACTTCATCGACCGCAACGCCTTGCTGCTCTTGAGCATGGGCAAACGCTTCAACCTGGTTTTGAATATCTTGACTTGCGGACATCAGGGCGGGCGTCGAGCACTCTTGTTGCTGAGCCCAAACGGCCTGACTGCCCAGAATGCCAAACAGGGTGAGAGCGATAGCTGTTTTTTTCATCTTTCATATCCGTTGAATGATTGAGCCAACAGATTAGAACACTTTGTATTGCTAATAAACGACAGGCACAAAAAAGCCGCTACCTTTCGGTAACGGCTTTTTTTGTAGAAGATGGTAGCGGGGACCGTCGACGTTGAAACAAAAAGCGAACCGATGACCTTCGGGTTATGGTTGGCTGAGTCCGCGCACTACGTGATTTTCTCAAATCATACAGACACAAAAAAGCCGCTACCTTTCGGTAACGGCTTCTCTGATAAATATTGGTAGCGGGGACCGGATTTGAACCGATGACCTTCGGGTTATGAGCCCGACGAGCTACCAGACTGCTCCACCCCGCATCAACGTGAGGCGTATTCTACGGATTTTTGTAGATAAGTCAACCCTAGCTAGAAAACTACTGACATGAGGCTGATATTCATAGTGCTGCAATATACAAAGAGTAAAGCTATGCTTCCAAAAGTCATAACAAAAAGCTTACTGTCAGTGGGTCGTCTGATAGGAAAAGCGACGTGCTGTTAGTGATACAAGCGCTTGGCGCTTATTCGAAATGGTTTGCGACACCATAACAGTACTTACCGTCCAAGCCATTTGTCATATCAGGGAGGTAGTCAATGGCCAATCAAGCCCCCGTCGCCTGGGTAACTGGTGGAACTGGTGGAATCGGCACGGCAATTTGCCATTCGTTGGCGGATGCAGGTTATCTGGTAGTAGCGGGGTATAACAATCCCGAAAAAGCCAAGACCTGGCTGGAAACCCAGCAAGCTGCCGGTTATCAGAATATTACAACATTAGGGGTTGACCTGTCTGACCATAACGCATGCCTGGAAGCTGCGCGTGAGATCCACGAAAAACACGGTCCCATCAGCGTACTGGTAAACTGTGCCGGTATTACCCGCGACGGCACAATGAAGAAGATGGCCTACGATCAGTGGTACCAGGTCATCGATACCAACCTTAACAGCGTCTTCAATACCTGCCGCAGCGTGATCGAGATGATGCTCGAAAACGGCTATGGTCGAATTATCAATATCTCGTCTATTAACGGTCGTAAAGGCCAGTTTGGTCAGGTTAACTACGCAGCCGCTAAGGCGGGCATGCACGGTTTGACCATGTCGCTGGCGCAGGAAACTGCGACCAAGGGCATTACGGTAAACACCATATCGCCGGGCTATATTGCGACCGATATGATCATGCAAATTCCAGAGACGGTGCGTGAAGCCATTCGTGAAACGATTCCGGTAAAACGCTACGGTAAGCCAGAAGAAATTGGCCGGTTAGTATCCTTCCTGGCCGATAAAGAATCCGGGTTTATTACGGGCGCCAATATCGATATCAACGGCGGCCAGTTTATGGGGTAAGTGCTTTCTCACAAGAAGGGCATGAAATGGGAGGCCAATGGCCTCCCGTTGCGTTGTTGGTTGTTGGCTGATGCCTGTTGCTGAACCTTAGCGCTAGGGAAGTGGAACTCTCGCCAGGTCATTGAGTAGGTTATCCAGCTCCTTCACCTCGCTTTCCCACTGCTCTGCGGATATCGGCCCAAGGGCGAGTAGTGCCGCAAGCACGTCGATGATTTCCTCCGGGCGGCTGCGCTCTTGCCGAATGCCTTCATTTAAACGCTCTACCTGAATGGCCAGACGCAGAGGTTCATCAGTCTGGCGGACACTGCCGCTGGTTAATAAGGCAAGATGTACCCGCAGGCGTGAAATCGAGTCCGCCAGCACCGTTTTTTCGTCTGTTGTTAATGGCAGAGATGTTGAGTGGCGTTGGCGATTGCGGGTGTGATGCGCCTCGAGAAACTTCTTGGGGAGCGGCGTGCTGATGACCTCAGTTGCGTTGACAGTCGCTGCGGCTTCCCCGGCCAGGTAGCGCTGGTCGGCTGCCAGGTGAGCATTGACGAGTGGCAGGATCAGATGCCACTGTTCAACCGTGTCGGCAATTTCCAGACGGCTCAAGCGCTCGCGTTTGGCCCGAACGATGCCGCTCAAACGCCGTTGCATGCCCTCACTGCGACGGCTTCTGGGCAGTGGTTCAAGCTCGTTGGCCTGGTTTAAGAAATCTTCCAGCACGCTAGCTTCTCGGGCGGTAGTAGGTTGCCAGCTATCCATTTGGTCAATCAGCGTTTGCATCGCATCAAGCTGCTGTTGCTGACGGGCCGCCTGCTCGCTTTTATGCGCTTCGCGCTGCGCAAATAGCTGATCGCATTCATGGCGAAATGCTTTCCAAAGCGCCTGCTCCGCGCCTTTGGGTGCCCGCCCCAGCTGGCGCCAACGCTGCTGAAGCTGTTTGGTTTGGGAAATGCGCTGAGCCACGGGCTGCTGCTCATCGCCGCGCAAGGCCTTCACTTCTTCAATCAAAGCGTGTTTTTGTGAGGCGATCTGCTCTGCCCGCTGATCAATCAGCGTCTGAAGCTGGTGACGAATCTTGCCAAACCGTTGGCCTACCGCTTCAGAGCGCTCGCGAGGAACCGGCGAGTAGTGACGCCATTGATGACGCGCTTTATCACGAATTTCACGCAGCACGTCAGGGTCGGCATTCTCGGCCGGTTGAGCAAGCAGGGTTTCAAGCTGCTCACATAGCTGCTCGCGGGCAGTCAGGTTTGCTTCACGCTCCTGGCTGAGTTGTTCACGCCACGGGCCCAGGCGCTCGTGAATACGCTCTGACGCTGCGCGAAAGCGCGTTGACTGTTCGCGGTTTGCCGCTGCATCGCCCAGAGACTTCCACTCTTTTACCAACTGGCGGTGGTGGCGATCCAGCGCGGCCTCAGCCATATGCTGGTCATCAGCCAGTGCTTCGATGCTGGCGCACAGCTGCTCACGCTTTGGCCCGGCAACAAAACCGCGCCAATCGCGAAGTTCGGCCAGGCGCGCACCCAGCTGTTTCAGGCGTGCTTTCAGCGGCTTGGCATCGGTTGTTTTCAAACCGTCAATTTGCGGCTTTAAGCGCTGATGGAGCTGGCTGGCGCTTTTAAAGGCTCCCCGCTCAAGCAGGTGCTCAAAACTATCGAGTTCCGCTTCATAGGTGCTTAATGAAACGGGAGCTTGATGGTTGTCATCAGTCTCCTGACTCTCGGTGGCAAGCGTTGCCTGCACACGCTGTATGAGTGCGGGAGGCGTAAGTGTTTTTGGCCAGGCGCACGCTTCTAACAAGCGCTTCATGGCGCTGTAGTCGTTATCTGTCAGGGCCTGTTCAAGTGTGACGCTGATATCCTGCCAACGTTGCCAGGCGTCCAGGGACTGCTCGTACTGAACGATTGCCTGGGTATAGCGCTGCCGGGCCGACTCGCTGGAAGTATGCAGATCGGAAAGTGCTTGCCAGCGCTGGCTAAACAGCTGCCGCTGAGCACGCAGGCTGTCGATATCCTGCTCGGTTATTTCCGTTGCATGGTGTAAGTCTTCAAGCGTCTCCTCCAGCCCATCCAGAAGCTGGTTGCGGGTCCTTTCCGCTTCGTCTCGGCGGGCAAGGCTTTGCTGGCGGGCCTGCTCTTGGGTTTCATGGTCATGCAGCGTTCTACGACAGCCCAGCATGGCGTGATGAAAACGCTGCTCCTGATCGGCGCTGGGCGGGTGCGCGAGGGCTTTCCATTCGCGCTCCAAATGGCGCAGACGGCCGCTATAAAGCGGCTCCCATGGGGCACGCGCCTGCTGCTCAAGCTGTTGGAGAAGCTGTTCTCGCTGCTGTTGTTGCTGGGTAAGCCATTCGGCATCGGTACGCTTCTGGCCGAGCTTTTCACGGGCAAGGCGCACGACATGGCGGTCACGGCGGGCCTCTTTGAGCAGGCGCTTTAAGCTCTCTTCGTTCTCGATACGTTCGGCCGCGCGATGTCGCACTGTGGCCACACCGTTGTGGCACGCCTGTGCAATGAGGTCGTTGTCATCGGTGAGTAGGGCAAGCGCTGTCAGACGCAGATTGAGATTATCCCCTTGAAGGGCAATCGCATTCAGCAGCCGCGGTTCATCCAATTGCTCAACAAGCGTCTGGCGCTGGTGAAGGTCGGTATTGCCTTCAAGGCCACTGAGCCGTTGGCACATCGCATTGAACCACGCCTCTTGCTGGCTGTAATTGGGGTAAGCTTCGGCCAGCCCTTTTATATCATCCAGTGCCAGTAGGGCTGACAGGCGAATATCGCTTTCGCTATCGTTAGCGAGTGCTTGCAGCGCTTCACGCTGCTCTGTCTGGTTCGGGTCCAGGCGAGTGAGGGCCTGTCGACGCACCTCGGGGTCGGGGTGTTGCCACCGAGGAGCGAACAGGCGTCTTAACAGTCCGTACATGGATCATCCTGCGTAGAGGTGCGTGGCATAAAAAAACAGCCATTATTGAACAGGCGGTTGCAGTCACCGGCGCTGTCGCTTAGCTTTGCTTTACCAGGGTGTAATAGAAATTGATTCTTCACACCGAAAGGCGCCAAATTGCGCTACCTTTATCTTACCTGAACATGACATGGAGTTCGGCTATGAGCCTCAACGCCGATAGTGCCAACGTGGCGTTTACCTTTAAAGGCGGCATGCTGCCAATGACCGTCATGGAGTTAAGTAGCGCCGATCCTGAGCATATCCGGCGGCAGCTGGCCGGTAAACTATCTCAATCTCCGGCATTCTTTCAGCATACACCGGTTGTGCTTAGCGTGGAAAAGCTTGATGAACCACACTTGGCTCTGGAGCGTATATGCGCCGTTTGCCGGGATCACAAGCTTTTGCCGGTAGCCGTACGCGGTGGCTCGGAGCCGGTGCGTCAATCGGCCTGGGCGCTGGGGCTTGGCTGGTTTGCACCGGTAGAAGAGGGGCGCTCCAGAGCACTTGAGAGCGTCAGCCGCACGCCCGAAGTAGTGCCTGTGACTGAGCATACGCTCCCCGCCGCTGAAAATCTGGAAGTGCAAGATGCGGCCACACGCCTTTTTCGAGGTACCGTTCGTTCAGGGCAGCAGGTTAGCGCATCAGACGGGGATCTGGTCGTTATTGGCGCGGTCAACGCGGGCGCTGAGGTGTTGGCGGCAGGCAGCATTCATGTTTACGGCGCTTTGCGCGGGCGTGCGCTGGCAGGCATACACGGTAATACTCACGCAGGCATTTACTGTCGAGAGCTTGAGGCCGAGCTGATTTCTGTGGCAGGAAATTACAAACGTCTTGAAGATATTGATTCACAGCTTTTAGGTTGCGCTGCAGAAGTTCATTTTATAAAAGAACAGCTTGAAATTAAGCCTCTCAGTTAACGGCACGAGTGTGGGGTATATCCATGCTTAATGCTTAGCGACGCTGCCTTGCCTATCCGTTACAGTATGGCATCCTACATAACATTGACGTTTCCGTTATTCGATCAGCGTCATGCGCTCGCGATGAACGACTTCAAGAAGGAAGTAAATCTTGGCTAAAATTATTGTTGTGACCTCAGGTAAAGGAGGGGTCGGCAAAACTACCAGCGCTGCGGCAATCTCCACAGGACTCGCCTTACGCGGTAAAAAAACCGTGGTCATCGATTTTGATGTGGGCCTTCGTAACCTTGACCTGATCATGGGCTGCGAGCGTCGGGTGGTTTATGACCTGGTAAACGTTATCCAGGGGGAAGCTGGCCTCAATCAGGCGCTGATCCGCGATAAGCGCGTTGAAAACCTTTATATTTTGCCCGCCTCGCAAACTCGCGACAAGGATGCGCTGACCCAGGAAGGGGTCGCGGAAATTCTGGAAAAACTCAAAGAAGAGTTTGATTTCATTATCTGTGATTCGCCTGCCGGTATCGAGCGTGGTGCGCAGCTTGCCATGTATTTTGCCGACGAAGCGATCGTAGTAACCAACCCGGAAGTCTCCTCGGTGCGTGACTCTGACCGTATTCTGGGGCTTCTGGCATCGAAAACTCGGCGTGCTGAGCAGGGTGGCGATCCGATTAAAGAGCATCTGCTCGTTACCCGCTACAATCCTGAGCGTGTGACCACGGGCGATATGCTTACCCTTGAAGATATTCGTGAAATTTTAGCGGTTCATCTGCTGGGTCTCATTCCTGAGTCTGAAGCGGTACTTCGCGCTTCTAACCAGGGGGTGCCGGTCACCCATGATGCATCAAGCGATGCAGGCCAGGCGTATAGCGATACGGTATCGCGTCTGCTGGGTGAGGAGCTTCCGCTACGTTTTCATGAAGTGCAGCGTAAAAGCCTGCTCAGCCGCATGTTTGGAGGTAGCCGTCGATGAAACTACTGGAGTTCTTGAAGCGTGAGCGCAAGAAATCCGCCTCGGTGGCCAAAGAACGGTTACAAATCATCGTGGCGCATCAGCGGAGCCAGCGCGGTCAGCCTGACTACATGCCGTTGCTTGAACGCGAACTACTGGAAGTTATCCGTCGTTATGTGCATGTAGACGATAATGCTATCCAGATTTCCTTGGATAGCGAAGATAACTGCTCGGTGCTTGAGCTGAACGTAACGCTGCCTAAAAGCTGAAAGCAGGCAGGGCTGGGTATGACAGGGTCGTGATAGTGCCGTTAGCGGCGAGATAGGCAAAGGGTGTGCTAGGCTTGGTGTTTTTGCTGCCCTGCGGAGTGCTTGTTCATGGCGCCATCCAATGCCGCCCCTGCCAGTTTCTTGTGGCATGACTATGAAACGTTCGGGGCCGATCCACGCCGAGATCGGCCTGCCCAATTTGCTGCGCTGCGTACCGACGCGGACTTAAATGAGATCGGTGAGCCGGTAGAGCTTTACTGTAAACCGGCAGACGATTATCTGCCGCATCCGGTTGCCTGCCTGATTACCGGCATTACCCCGCAAAAAGCCCAGCGTCACGGCCTGCCTGAGGCGCAGTTCGCCAGCGAAGTGCAGCGCCATATGAGCGAGCCGGGCACCTGTGTAGCGGGTTATAACAGCCTGCGCTTTGATGACGAAGTCTCCCGCCATCTGTTCTATCGTAACCTGATCGATCCTTACGCTCGCGAGTGGCAAAACGGCAATTCCCGCTGGGACCTGATCGATGTCGTACGCGCGTTTTACGCACTGCGCCCTGACGGCATCGAGTGGCCCCTGCGCGAAGACGGCGCCCCGAGCTTTAAGCTTGAGCACTTGACCAAAGCCAATGGCATTGACCACGAAGGCGCACACGACGCGGTAGCCGACGTGCGGGCCACCATTGCCCTGGCGCGACTCCTTAAGGAGCGTAATCCCAAACTGTTTGATTACCTGCTTGGTCTGCGTGGCAAGCGCGCGGTTGCCACGCAGCTAGACCTGCCAAATGCCAAGCCGCTTCTGCATATCTCACGCCGCTACCCGGCCAGCCGTGGGTGTAGTGCCCTGGTCATGCCGCTGGCTGAACATCCCACCAACCCCAATGGGATGATCGTTTACGATTTAAGCGTTGACCCTGGTGATCTTCTAACGCTCAGCGCTGAAGAGATCCGTGAGCGCGTTTTTGTCAGCCAGCAGGATCTGTCGGAAGGCGAGACGCGTATTCCTTTGAAAGTCATCCATATCAATCGTTGCCCGGTTATCTTTCCGGCCAGCGTGCTTAAAGATATTGATGGCCCACAAAAAGGGGCTTATGGCGCGATTGTTGAGCGTCTGGGTCTGGATATTGTTACCTGCCGTCAACATTGGAAAACGCTGCGCAGCGCTCAAGGCGTGACGCAGAAAGTCGCCGATGTATTTAAAGCAGGCTTTGATGAGCCGGTTCAAGACCCTGACTTGATGCTTTATTCAGGCAGCTTCTTTTCCGCCGCTGACCGCCAGCAGATGGAGCGGGTGCGCGAAATGGATCCCTGGGATTTAGTTGGGCAGCGGTTTGCCTTTCAGGATCCGCGTCTGGAAGAAATGCTGTTTCGCTATCGTGCGCGTAGCTACCCCGAGACGTTGGAAGGTGAGGAGCGCGAGCAGTGGGAAGCGTTTCGCTGGACGCGTATCAACGACCCGGCAATGTCAGGATTCACGCTAAAAGCGTTTGCCCGCGAAATCGAGCGCTATAACCAGCAAACGCTCAGCGATCGTGAGCGGCAGGTGCTGGAGGAGCTGGTAATGTTCGTCGAGGCGATGATGCCCGCTCAGGCCTTTGATGCCTGAGCGGATCATTTGGCCTACGGCTGGTGCTGTTCGTTAAACGGCGTTAACGCTTCACGGTAGGGTGTCACGTCACTGGGTGCATCGCCTGGGTTGAAGCGTACATCCAGCTGATGGGCAAGCAGGGCAGGCCATACGGCCTGTATATCGGCTGGGCTTACCTCAAGCGCTAGATTGGCCAGCTCCTCGCGGCGATCAAAGCGAATATCATCCAGGGCGGTTGCCTGCCAGTATCGGTTGGCCATGCCGCTCAGACTGGTGTCGCGCTGGTTGAGCCGGTCATGAACCGCTTGGCGATAAGGTGCAAGTGTCTCATCGTCTAGCTGCTCAAGCTGTTGGCTGGCGTCATCCAGAAACGTGTCCATATGTTCCGCCACGGTTTCGCTGTCCACATCGGGCGATTGAACGAGCAACGCAATACCGGGCGCTTCAAGCAGCGGCGAATAACCGGCATTGACGATATAGCCTAGCTGCTCCTCGGTACGCAGCTTCTGGTAAAAGGGCGTTTCCAGCCATTGTGCGATAACGCTGGTTACTGCCTGCTCCTTGGCGGTTTGATTACGGGCCTGTAAATAGCGCAACACCAACGATTCTTCACGCGTGCTGTGGGGGCGAAGCACGCTGGGCGTCTCGCTGACAGCCTGTGGCGTTAGCTTAGGAATATCGTCACGGGTTAAACGCGGGCGTAGCTTGTTACGCATTATGTTGGCCTGCTCGCGGGCCAGATCTGCATCCAGGTTGCCGACCGCCATGGCGTCAGCATAAAGCCCGCCCAAAAAGCGCTTGCGGAAGTTTTCCAGGTGGCTGCGCTCTAAGTGCTGGCTGGCGGCGAGAAGCTCGTGAGTCGACCATTGAGGGGCTAGCAGCGCCTCACCCAATGTACGGCTGGCCTGGCCTGAAAGTGATGACTGCGGTGCATTGCGCCATTCCCGCTCTAGCTGATAGCGCACGCGCTCAAAGGTGCTCTCGCTGATGTCAGCTGTCTTAAGCTGATCAATAGCCTGCTCAATGAGCGGCGTCTGGCCATCACGCCAGCCTGAAAACGAAAGCGTCATTCCACGCGCGTGCGGGTAGGCGCTAAACGATTGGCCCGCCAGCCACGCCGGGTACAGTGACTCATTGAGGCTGTCGTTTAACCAACCGGCCAGCAGCTGAGTCAGCACTACCTCTTCAGGCGAGTAGCTGGCGTCCGGGTATTGCAGGCTCAGGCGCCACTCGACGCTTGGCGTATTGAACCGGGCATCCTGCATATGCCAAGCGTGAAACGAGGGCGTATCGATGAGTATGCTGGGGCGCTCATCCTGACCTTCCAAAAGCGTCAGGTCGCTGGCAATAAACGGATTCGGCTCAGGGAGTGTCAATTCACTCAGTACCTGGCCTGTCTGGGAAGGCTGCTGCTCCCGCCACTGGGTATTGAACCAGGGCGACACGGTGTCGCTTTCAATGTCCGGCGCGGAATAAAAGCGCAGCATGTTGTCGGGCGTTAACGCGTCTAGATACACCGCTTGGCGCTCAGTGTCCGGCGCATCCATCCGGTAGGCGGCGTACTGTACATCTTCCACTGGATAGCGGGACAGGCTCATTGAAAGGCGAGTCGCTTCCTGTTGCGGCGCACCGTGTTGCTGAAAACGAAAGGCCTGCTCGCTAAGGTCGCGTTGCTCTGCGTAGCGCCAGTCGGCGAGCCCTTCGGTACGGATCTTCTCAATGGCGGCAAACAGCGTGGCCTGAATATCATCCAGCCGCTCAGCACCTGCAGGCGTTAAGCTGATGGATACGGTAAATAAAGCATCCTCGCCATCGCCCCGCCCAACGCCTGCCGACAGGCCGTCGGCCAAGCCTGCATCACGCAGCACGGCTAAAAGACTGCCGTCACCCTCATCACCCAGCAGGTGGGAAATCACCTGTGTGGGTTTGGTGCGGTACTCATCGGTAGGGTCGGGGATCGGAAAGTAAAAACGTAGCTGCCGGCGATCCTGCAGCGATTGGCGCTCGATGTAGCGCGGCAGCGTGGAGGCATCTATTAGTGGAGCATCAATCGTAGGAACGCTGAGATCGTTATCGGGAATGTCGGCAAAGCGTTCTGCCACCCAATTCTCAAGGGTATCCAGCGGCTGTGGGGCAACCACGGCTAAATTCATGACGTTGGCATCGTAGTGCTGATGGTAAAAGTCCATCACCCGCTCGCGTAGCGTCGCTTCGCCTTCAGGCGGGTTGGCAAGGGTTTCACGGCTGCCCACGGCAAAGCTGGTGGTGGCGTTGTCAGGATTCAATAACTGATTGAGCACATCGTTTTCACGGCGTGACTCATCACGAATGCGCGCCATGTATTCCGAATGGACGATATTGCGCTCGCTCGTCAGATGGTCGGCATTAAACAGTGGCGATAAGAAGAACTCGCTAAACCGGTCAAGCGCCTCCGGCAGGGCTGATGGCTCAATATCAAAAAAGTAGTTGGTATCCTGCTGGGCGGTAAAGGCGTTGTGTGAGCCCGCGTGATCTGAAATAAAGCGCTGATAGGCATCCGAGGCAGGGTAGGGCTCAGTGCCCAAGAACAGCATGTGTTCAAGAAAGTGGGCAAGCCCCAGCAGGTCGTCCGGGTCCTGAGCGCTGCCCACCCGCACATTCATCGAGGCCGCCGCCTTATCAGCTTCCGGGTCGCTTACCAGCAGAACGTTTAAGCCATTCTCGAGAGTCAGTACACGATAGTCGCGGCTATCAAAAGGGCTGGTGGTCGGTGTTATCACTTCATCGACCGGGTTGTCACTGGCCGCCAGCAGGTGAGGGGAAAACCATAAAGCGCCTAGCATCACAATCAGGCTAATACGCGGATAGGGCACGCGTTCGGGGGTTATACTCGTCGGCTGTAACATTATGGCTCCTGTGCGGTGGCCCACTGCAGCATTGGCCCTATTGGATGGGCGCAGACCGTAGATTGATAGGCAGGATTATTAACATGCTTTGATACCGGAAAAGCGCCCAACAGTTCCAAAGGCGCGGGCATTAATAATTCTTTAACGGTGTCGAGAGGGCTATCTGGATCAAGCCATGTGTCTAGAGCATGAGGCGGGATAACCACCGGCAGGCGGTCACTCAATGGCGCAAGACACGCATTGGCAGGCACGCTAATCAGTGCAGTTGAGTCGGTAAACGCAGTAAGCGTTGTATGATAACGACACCATAAAGCCCCCAGCAACAAGGGCGCGCGAGTTACGTGAGTGACCAGGTAGGGCTGCTTGCTTCGCGGCAGCGTCTTCCAGATATAAAAACCGCTTACCGGAATAACGCAGCGCCTGGCCTGAAAAGCCTCATGAAACATGGCCTTTGAACCAAGGGTCTCGGCCCTGGCGCAGTGGGGAGCATGGTCCAACACGGTCAGCCACGGTGGTGTAAGCCCCCAGAAAAGCGGCTCAAGCTGATACTCACCTTGCGCTAAACGGATAGCCGAAACCGGCTGGCGCGGCGCTAGATTGGGCGATTCTACAAGCGTAAAAGGCGCCTTAAGCGAAGGCAAAAGGCGCGTGAGCGATAAGTTTTGCACGTGTAGGCGTCCCGTCATGCCTTTCTCCTTAAGCAAAATCGGCGCAATCATGTCATGGGAGAGCGAAAGACGCATAAGAATGCACTAAATGTAACGTTTTAGTGTCGAAAACAGTGTTCGATGTAAGGTATCCTATATTACCCCTTGCTCACGCTAAAGCGCGGTGAGGCATTCTTGTTTGTTTGCCGTTGACCTGAAGAGATCGCCATGGCCCGTCCTAGACAGCATGCGCCCGATGCCCTCCATGCGCAGGTCATGAACGTTTGTGATGAGTGGCTGGCTGCAAAGCCAGTCCATGGTTTATCACTGCGTGCCCTGGCTAGAGAGGTTGGCTGCGCACCCAGCACGCTGCTCAAACTGTATGGCAGCTTTAACAACTTACTGCAGAACGTCAATGTCGAAACGTTGGCAGGCCTGCAGCATGCCATTACATCATTAGCCGAAGACGCCCCAGAGCCTTGGCTGCGTTCGCTTGCCCATGCGTACTGGCATTTTGCCGAGCAGGACTGTTATCGCTGGCAACTGCTGTTTGATTACCCTCTTGCTCAGGAAGGTGAGCTTGATCAACGCCAAAGCGATTTGATTGAAGCACTGTTTACCCAGGTTGAGTCTGCGCTTAAAAAGTATCAGCCCACGCTTGATGATTTAGAAGCGCGTCGTTTAGGACGCACGCTGTGGGGTAGTGTACACGGGCTTGTGCAGCTAGGTTTGAATGAACGGCTAGGCTATTGGCAAGGGCAGCAGCTTAAAGTGGATGAATTGCTTGATCAGTTGGTAAGCACCGTACTGGCAGGGCTCCGGCATCGGGGGCCTGCAACGTGAGATGGTGGGTCAACGGTGTTCGCCAGATGTTGCGTAGCCTGATCTATATAGCGATGCGGCTGTGCTATCGTTTGCAAGTTCATGGGCGCTATCACCTGCCCAAGCAGGGCGGCGCGCTCGTCGTGTGTAATCACGTAAGCTTTATGGACGCTTTGGTTTTGGGCGGCGGCAGCCCAAGGCCGTTGCGGTTCGTCATGGACCAGCCGATTTTCGATTCCCCTTGGCTCAAATGGTGGTTTCAGCTGGTTGGCGCCATTCCCATTGAATCTGAACGGCGTAGCCCTGGCGCCTTGCGGCGTACGCTGGATGAAATCAGCCAGGCGCTGCATCGTGGCGAAGTGGTCATGGTGTTTCCAGAAGGGCGATTAACTCCCGACGGTGACATTCATACCTTTCGACGCGGTCTGGAAACCATTCTGGCGCGCGATAACGTGCCGGTCATTCCAGCAGGGCTTGCCGGGCTCTGGGGGTCGTGGACATCTCACTACAATGGTAAAGCGCTGAAGAAGTGGCCAAGCCGCTTTCGGGCGCCGGTCAGCCTGCATTTCGGGCCGCCGATTAATGCCCAGGAAGTCAATGAGGTAGCGCTACGTAGCTATCTGGAAGCGCGAGTAAGGGCGCTTAAAGCGGCCGCCGATAAAGGTATTGCCCAACGCTAGCCGGTCGTTTCAAACGCTATCGTTTTTAGAACGACCTCTTTTCATGGCTATACGCCGCGCCGAGGCAGGCGAATTTTTTGCCAGCAGCGGGCAGACGTAATCAGGTTGTCGCGAATCTCCAGAATTTCCATGCGGGTATTGCCAATCTGTAGACTGGCAGGGCCTTCTGGAAATGCCTCCAGGTGTTCCAGAATCAAACCGTTCAGCGTCTTGGGTCCATCGGTTGGCAAGTGCCAGCCAAGCATCTTGTTGATTTCACGAATATTGGCCGTGCCTTCAATCACATGGCTACCATCATCTTGCTGATGAATTTCTTCGTCTTCCGATACGTCCGTTGTGAACTCTCCTACAATCTCTTCCAGAATATCTTCAAGAGTGACTAGCCCTTCGACATCGCCATACTCGTCGACTACCACGCCAATGCGGCGTTTCTGCTTTTGGAAATTAAGCAGCTGGGTATGTAGCGGAGTGGATTCGGGAATAAAGTAGGGTTCGCGGGCTTCTTGCACAATCGCCGCTTTGGTGACTTCACTGCGCGATAAAAAGCGCGCGGCATTGCGTAAATGCAGCATGCCAATGATGTTGTTTATATCGCCTTTATAGACCGGCAGGCGAGTATGCTGGCTGGTACGAATCTGAGTCAGAATATCTTCCAGCGAGTCGTCCAGATCGATTCCCAGCACCTCGTGGCGCGGCACCATGATGTCGTTTACCGTCACGTTCTCAAGATCCAGAATCGACAGCAGCATGGCGCGGTGGCGATAAGGAATCAGCGTGCCCGCCTCATGCACCACGGTACGCAGCTCATCGCGGGTCAAGTTATCCCCGCCATTTTCCACGCTCTTCACACCGAGTATCCGGAGTAGACCGTTGGAGATAATATTGACCAGCCACACCAGGGGATAAAGCAGCTTTAAGAGCGGCTCCAGAGCCATCGAGGTTGGGTAGGCAATGCGCTCGGGTTTGATTGCCGCGTAGGTCTTGGGCGTGACTTCGGAAAAAATTAAAATAGTAATGGTTAAGATCGCGGTAGAAATCGCCGGGCCTGATACATCGCCAAAAAAATGGATGGCAATGATAGTGGCAATGGACGCCGCTAGGTTATTGACGAAGTTGTTGCCAATCAGAATAACGCCGATAAGGCGGTCGGGCCGGGTAAGCAGACGCATGACCCGTTTGGCACGCCGGTCCCCGCTGTTGGCCTGATGGCTCAGGCGGTAGCGGTTGATCGACATCATGCCGGTTTCAGAGCTGGAGAAGAAGGCGGACAGTACTATCAGTAAGCCTAGTAGGCTGAACAGTAACCCCAAAGGGAAGTCGTCGCTCAAGTCGAAAGTTCCTTTATGACGTATCAGGCTCGATTTGTAGAAGGTAGGGGATGGTGTGTCAAGACAACCATGGCCGCCTGGGTCTGCTTAGCGATTAAGCAGTATTTCAAGTACAAACTTGCTGCCAAAGTAGGCAAGTATCAATAGCGTGCAGCCGCCCAGCGTCCAGCGTACCGCACGCATACCTCGCCAGCCAAAACGATAGCGGCCAATAAGTAGTGTGGTAAAGATTATCCATGCCCCCAACGATAATACGGTTTTATGTAATAAGTGTTGGGCAAAAATATTATCCAGGAAAATAAAGCCGCTGATAATCGAGAGAGTAAGCAGCAAAATGCCTGCCCACACCAGCTCGAACAGTACGCGCTCCATCGTGGTCAATGGCGGAAGCGACTGAACGATACCGCGAATATGATGATGGCGCAGCGCCTGATTCTGCAGACCGACAAGTATTGCCTGCACTGCCGCAATGGCCAGCATGGCAAAGGCCAGTGCCGAACTAATGGCGTGCAGCAGGATGCCCGGTGTGAGCCCCGTATGGCTGCCGTGGCTGGGTAGCCAGGTAGCGGTGATCAGCGCGACACCGGCGAGCGGAAATAAAACAATGCTGACGTTAAGGACCGGTTTGAAAAGGCTGGCTATCAGCAGCACGTTAACCGCCACGGCCATAAACAGCGTTGCGCTGGTGGTGAACCCCGGCAGTAAGCCGGGCGCCTGGTTGACTAACTGCACGACCACCGGAATATGCAGCAGTAGCCCCAAGGCACCAAGAAGGCGCACCATACCTTGGCGGGGCGGTACGCGGCGAAAAAGAGTCATGCCCTGCCAGATGGCAGCGGCGACATAAAATACAAAAGCGATCGTGGCGAGAGGCAGCGCCTGCATGATGCTATCCGTGCGCGCGTTTCGCGCGTTGCAGTGAAAAACAGTCGAACTAAAGTGTACTGACTACTATAACCAATCGAAACAGTATCGCACAGCCATCGTTAGCAAGCGCACAGCCATGGAGACTCAACGCCTGAGCGCGTATAATCCATGCACATCAGTCCAGGGCCGTAGGCGCCCGGAGACAGCGACGGAGGCAGAGAGGCCCCATGTTCCAGAATCTCAGTGAGCGTCTTTCCCAGACGTTGAAGTCGATCAAAGGTCAGGCACGCCTGACCGACGACAATATTAAAGATACCCTGCGCGAAGTACGTAAAGCGCTGCTCGAAGCCGACGTGGCGCTGCCGGTCGTCAAAGCCTTTATCGAGCGTGTGCGCGAGCGGGCAGTTGGCCAGGAAGTGTCCAAAAGCCTGTCACCGGGCCAGCAGTTCGTCAAAATCGTTCAGCAGGAGCTGGAAGCCATTATGGGCGAGGCCAATGAGGGCCTGACCCTCAAAGGCTCTCCGGCGGTCGTGCTGATGGCCGGTTTGCAGGGAGCGGGTAAAACCACTTCCGTTGCCAAGCTGGCCCGCTATCTACGCGAGCGCGAAAAGAAAAAGGTCCTCGTGGTCTCGGCTGACGTTTATCGTCCGGCGGCTATTGATCAGTTGGAGACGCTGGCCAAAGAGGTCGAGGTCGACTTCTTCCCGTCGCGCTCTGACCAAAAGCCTGTTGATATTGCCGAAGCGGCGATCAAGCACGCCAAAATCCAGTTCCACGATGTGGTGCTGGTGGATACCGCCGGTCGTTTGGCGATCGATGAAGCCATGATGGCGGAGATCCAGGCGCTGCATAAGGCGATCTCGCCGCAAGAAACGCTGTTTGTCGTTGATGCGATGACCGGCCAGGATGCCGTCAACACCGCCAAGGCCTTCCACGATGCATTGCCGCTGACCGGGGTTATATTAACCAAGGCCGACGGTGATGCCCGGGGCGGTGCGGCGCTGTCCGTGCGCCATATTACCGGCAAACCTATCAAGTTTATGGGTGTGGGCGAGAAAGTCGACGCCCTGGAGCCTTTCCATCCGGATCGTGTTGCGTCTCGTATCCTCGGTATGGGCGACATGCTGTCGCTGATCGAGGAAGCCGAGCGCACGGTCGATAAAGACAAAGCTGCCAAGCTTGCCAGCAAGGTCAAAAAAGGCGATGGCTTTGATCTGGAAGACTTCCGCGACCAGCTACAGCAGCTTAAAAAGATGGGCGGTATGGGCGGCCTTCTGGGCAAACTACCTGGAATGGGGCAAATGGCCGAAATGGCTCAAGGCCCCGGTCCTGAAAAGGAGCTGGGTAAGCTTGAAGCGCTAATCAACTCCATGACCCCCAAAGAGCGCCGCACGCCGGATCTGATCAACGGTTCGCGCAAGCGCAGGATTGCTGCAGGTGCCGGTCTGCAGGTGCCGGATCTGAACCGTCTGCTCAAGCAACATAAGCAAATGCAGAAAATGATGAAGAAGGCGGGCAAGAAAGGCGGCATGCAGAAGATGATGCGCGGCATGTCCGGCATGATGGGCGGCGGTGGTCCCGGCGGCCCGGGCGGTATGGGCGGTATGGGCGGTGGTGGTATGGGCGGCCCCGGTGGCCTGCCCTGGCGCTAATATATTAGCTTAGGCGCTGCGGCGACGTTGGTAAGGTTGACGGCCTGTGAGTTTTCTGGCTGTCAGGCTTTCCAATCCGGGCGCATTTGCGTAGAATGCGGCCTCTTCATGCGTGGGTGTTGGCAAAATATGTGCAAACATTGCCGCCACATCCGGTTTTGAAGGCCTTGAAATGATACAAAGCAGGCACTTATCTTTGAGTGAGCGGCGTATCAAGAAAACAGTATGATGAGTGTTCTGGTGGCGGTTTGCGCTATTTTCCACTCTCGTAACCTCAACCGAAGGATAGTTATCGTATGGTTACCATTCGTTTGGCACGTGGTGGCGCCAAGAAGCGTCCCTTTTACCACCTGACCGTTACCGACTCGCGTAATGCCCGTGACGGCCGTTTCATCGAGCGTATCGGCTTCTTCAACCCGGTTGCCCGTGGTCAGGAAGAGCGTCTGCGCGTTGATCTAGAGCGTGTTACTCACTGGCAGAGCCAAGGCGCCCAGCTGTCTGGTCGTGTTGCTGAGCTGGTTAAAGAAGCGCGTAAACAGGCGTAAGTCTGTTCACGGTAGAATCTGAACTGCTGTACGTTGAGGTCGTCGATGACGCGTTTTGAAACAAGCCATACTGACGACACGCATGTGGTGTTAGGCAAGCTGACTAGCCCTCACGGGGTGCAAGGCTGGCTCAAGGTGTATTCATACACCAGCCCCATGGACAGCATTTTGGATTACCCCGAATGGTGGGTGCGCAAAGGGGAGACCCTTACGCGAATGGCCATTGTTCAGGGACGTCGGCAAGGTAAAGGCCTTGTTGTGCAGCTTAAGGGCGTGGATGACCGCAATGCAGCTGAAACACTGGCGCAGACGGATATCTTACTGCCTAAAGATGCACTGCCTGAGCTTTCCGCCGATGAGTATTACTGGCATGAGCTTGAAGGCCTGGCTGTTTTCACTCAAGCCGGCGAGCGGTTGGGACGGATAAGCTATCTGTTTGAAACCGGCGCCAACGATGTCATGGTGGTTCGCGGTGATGCAGACGCGATCGACAAACGCGAGCGGTTGATACCGTTTCTGCCTAATGATGTGATTGTCGAAATCAGCCTGGAAGATGACCGTATGGTCGTTAACTGGGATGCTGACTTTTGAGCAGTGACATGGCCTGTGATGCGCAAGCACCAGCGTCTGGCAGTAACCTGGATAAGCCCGCGATGTGGATCGGTGTGGTGTCGTTGTTTCCTGAAATGTTCGATGCACTTACCCAGCAGGGCGTAGTAGGTCGAGCGATTGAGAAACAGCGTATTGCTCTGGAGTTCTGGAACCCGCGGGATTACGCCACCGATCGCCATCGCAGTGTGGATGACCGTCCTTATGGCGGTGGCCCGGGTATGTTGATGAAAGTCGATACACTCCGTGGCGCTATCCGCGATGCCCGCGAGCGGGCACATCAAGCCACAGGCTTAGTGCCTACCGTGATTTATCTTTCGCCCCAGGGGCGCAAGCTGGATCAAAAAGGTGCTCAGGCGTTAGCCGCTGCAGGCCCTCTTGTGGTGGTAGCAGGGCGCTATGAAGGCATTGATGAGCGTGTGGTAGAAAGTGACATTGATGAAGAATGGTCGATTGGCGACTATGTGTTGAGCGGCGGTGAGCTGCCCGCCATGGTACTGATTGACGCAGCGGCAAGGCTGATTCCCGGTGTTTTGGGGCATCAGGATTCCGCTATCGAAGACTCGTTTAATGACGGTCTGTTAGACTGCCCGCACTATACCCGTCCAGAAATCATTGACGGGAAGACCGTGCCGGATGTGCTGCTCAGTGGTAATCATGCAGCCATCAAGCGCTGGCGCTTAAAGCAGTCTTTAGGCCGCACATGGCAGCGTCGTCCCGATTTATTAAAGGGGCGTGAGCTTAATGCCGAGCAACAGAAGTTGCTGAATGAGTTTATCGAGGAACACGCTCTGTACGCCAGGTAGGTTGCTTTCAACTCCATGGTGCAGAGCGGCGGTGCAGGACGGCAAGGGCACGTTGTTTATCTATTGACTGCAAGCCTACGTACCTGCGTCACCCATAACGACTCCCGCGAAGCTCGTTTCGAGCGCCGGGATCACGGTTTGCCCCTTCCACAACTGCGTGGCAAACCATTCCGTTATTTAGGAGCATGAAGATGAGCAGCAAGAACAAGGTGATCCAGGCGATCGAAAACGAGCAGATGGGCAAAGAGCTGCCTTCTTTTGCACCGGGCGACACCATTGTCGTTCAGGTAAAAGTAAAGGAAGGCACCCGCGAGCGTCTGCAGGCGTTTGAAGGTGTGGTTATCGCTAAGCGTAACCGTGGCCTGAACTCCGCTTTCACCGTACGTAAAATTTCTCACGGTGTTGGCGTTGAGCGTACCTTCCAGACCTACAGCCCGCTGGTTGACTCTCTTGAAGTCAAGCGTCGTGGTGACGTGCGTCAAGCCAAGCTGTACTACCTGCGTGAGCGTAGCGGTAAGTCAGCACGTATCAAAGAAAAGCTGTCGTAAACGGCACTTTCTTGGGCGCGCCTTGTTGACGTATGTCTTGAACATCCGTTGCGCCCAGATACCAGGACCCCGTCACCGCTTTGCGGGGCGGGGTTTTGTTTATGTACTCGTATCACTTAAGGGCCGTTAATGTATGAGCGTCATTGATGCCTTTCTGGATGCCCTCTGGTTGGAACAGGGTGCCAGCGATCATACGTTAGCCGCTTACCGGCGCGACTTAACTGCGTGGCAGAAGTATCTGGTGGCGCAAGGCGACGATATATTATCCCCCGGCCTCCAGCAGCTGCCTGTGTGGTTTGAAGCCCGACAAGAGCAGGGCTACCAGCTGCGCAGTAACGCCCGACTGTTATCGAGCCTCAGAAGTTTTTATCGCTGGGCGCGCCTGCACGGCCATGTAGCGAGCGACCCGCTGGCTGAGGTGAAGTTACCACGCGTTCTTCCCGGGTTGCCCAATACGCTGGAAGAGGCGGAGGTTGAGCGGCTGCTGATGGCGCCGGATGTTGAAACCCCGCTAGGTGTGCGTGATCGCACCATGCTGGAACTGCTGTATGCCTGCGGGCTGCGTGTTTCGGAACTTGTCTCGTTAACCAGCGATGCGGTGAATCTGCGGCAGGGCGTGGTACGCGTACGGGGTAAAGGGGACAAGGACCGTCTGGTGCCTATGGGCGAAGAAGCCGCCGACTGGCTTGCGCACTATATGAAAACGGCCAGACCAGCGCTTATGAACGATCCGACAAAGCCTGCGCTGTTTCCAGGACGAAGCGATAAACCCATGACCCGGCAGACCTTTTGGCATCGCATAAAAGCCCATTCG
Source organism: Halomonas sp. (assembly GCF_017983445.1). Lineage (GTDB taxonomy): Bacteria > Pseudomonadota > Gammaproteobacteria > Pseudomonadales > Halomonadaceae > Vreelandella. The sequence goes on along the minus strand of NZ_JAGOBJ010000010.1, from coordinate 180,932 downwards.
ATTACGGCTGGAATTACCCGTCCGCTGTCGCCACACACATTGCGTCATGCTTTTGCGACACATTTATTGAATCATGGGGCTAATTTACGGGTCGTACAGCTGCTGTTAGGCCACAGCGATTTGTCCACGACTCAAATTTATACGCATGTCGCCCAAGCCCGCTTGGAAAACCTGCATGCCGAACATCATCCGCGAGGTTGAAGAAAGAATGCGCCAACGTACGGTTACTCCCTCATTACGCACTGCATTATTCACGCTCGCCATGGCAAGTGTTTTGCCTATCGCAGCCCACGCCGATGCCGCCGCCGATCATTTGCGCGAATCGCTCAGCGTTAATGGCCAGCAGATGCCGGTTGAGCAGGTAACCGCAACACCGCTGGACGGCATTTATCACGTGCTTCTGGAAAGTGGCGAGTCGTTTTACTCCAATGCCGAGGGCAGCCACTTTTTAGTCGGAGATCTTTTCGAAAATGCAGAAACGGGTCTGGTCAATTTAACCGAGCAGGCCAAAAACCAGGATCGCGTAGCCGCACTGGCATCCGTGCCTGAGTCCGAGCGCATCGTGTATCGCGGTGTAGATGAACCCAAAGCAACGGTCGTGGTGTTTACCGACCCGACCTGCCCGTATTGCGAGCGCCTGCATGAAACCGTACCCGAGCTTAACGAGCGCGGTATTGCGGTACACTATATGGCCTTCCCGCGTGCGGGAATGGGTAGCGCGGCGGCTACCTCGCTACAGCAAGCCTGGTGTTCAAATAATTCAAGCGAAGCCATGACCCGTGCCCAGCAGCGCCAGGCGCTAACCGGCCCATCTGACTGTGACAACCCGGTTGCCGAGCAGTATGAGTTAGGCATGTCGCTTGGAATACAGGGCACGCCTGCGATCATTTTGCCTAATGGTCAACTGGTACCCGGTTTTGTACCGCCAGAACGGCTTGCTGCCATGTTAGGCTTGGGCGACGCGTAAGCCTTATCTAAATAGACATCGTTGTTTATATAACGATGACGCTGAGACACTGATTAAAGACCCGGGCGCGTTATGCGCCCAATACGAAAGGGGATGTATTTTGAAACCGGTAAGAGTAGGCATTTGTGGGCTAGGCACGGTTGGCGGCGGCACGTTCAATGTATTGACGCGCAACGCTGATGATATTGCACGCCGTGCAGGCCGCCCTATTGTTATTGAGCAGGTGGCTCATCGCAGTATCCATCCTGACTGCGATATTACCGGTATTAACACAACCACCGATGTTTTTGAGGTGGCTAATAACCCTGACGTTGATGTCTTGGTCGAGCTGATTGGCGGCTATGATATGGCGCGTGAATTGGTGCTCACCGCGATTGCTAATGGCAAACACGTTGTCACGGCCAACAAGGCATTGATTGCTGTTCACGGTAACGAAATCTTCAAGGCCGCCCATGAAAAGGGCGTTATCGTTGCCTTTGAAGCCGCTGTTGCGGGCGGCATCCCGGTCATCAAATCACTACGTGAAGGCCTGGGTGCCAACCGTATCGAGTGGGTGGCAGGTATCATTAACGGTACCGGCAACTTTATTCTGACGCATATGCGCGACGAAGGCCGGGCCTTTGAAGACGTGCTTGCCGAAGCGCAGGCACTAGGCTATGCCGAAGCCGACCCCACGTTTGACGTGGAAGGGATCGATGCGGCGCACAAGCTGACCATTCTGGCCTCGATTGCCTATGGCGTGCCGCTTCAGTTCGAGAAAGCCTTCACCGAAGGCATTTCACGGATTACTGCTGAAGATGTCGAGCAGGCCGATAACCTGGGCTACGTCATCAAGCACCTGGGTATTTCCAAGCGCACCGATCAGGGGCTTGAGCTGCGCGTTCACCCCACCTTGATCCCCAAAGAGCGCTTGCTTGCCAATGTGCACGGCGTCAAAAACGCCATCGCTATCATGGGTGATGCGGTTGGCCCTACGCTTTACTACGGTGCTGGTGCGGGTGCTGAACCGACGGCTTCCGCCGTGGTTGCTGACCTGCTGGACGTGGCTCGCGATATCTCCACTGATCATCATTATCGCGTGCCGTATCTGGCGTTCAGCGGTATCGACGAAGACGTCAGCCAGCTGCCGATTATGCCCATGGAAGACATCATCACGGCGTATTATCTGCGCCTGCTGGCGGTGGATCGTCCCGGCGTATTGGCGCGCGTAGCCACTATCCTTGCTGAACAGAGCATCTCTATTGAGGCGCTGATCCAGAAAGAGGCGACCGAAGGTGAGCTGGTGCCGATTATTCTGCTGACACATCGCACCAAAGAGAAGCAGATGAACGAAGCGATCCGCGAAATCGAAGCGATGGCCGATATCGCCGGGCCAGTGACACGCATCCGCGTGGAAAGCCTGAGCGAAGGAGAGTAACCCACTATGCGCTATATCAGTACGCGTGGGCAGGCGCCCGCGCTCTCCTTTGAAGAAGTCGTATTAACCGGTATGGCAAGCGACGGCGGCCTTTACGTCCCGGAAGAGCTGCCCACCCTCTCGAAAGAAGCGCTGGCCAATATGGCCGGGCTTTCTTACGCTGAGATTGCCTTTCGCGTCATGAAGCCGTTTGTGAACGGCGAGATCGACGACGACACTTTCCGCACGATCGTGACCGAAGCGTATGCCACCTTCACCCACGACGCGGTGGTACCGCTCAAGCAGCTCGACGCCAACCACTTCCTGCTTGAGCAGTTTCATGGCCCGACGCTTGCGTTCAAGGATGTTGCGCTGCAGCTTCTAGGCCGCCTGCTTGATCACTTTTTGAAAAAGCGCGGCGAGCGTGCGGTGATCATGGGCGCAACCTCGGGCGATACGGGTTCAGCCGCTATTGAAGGCTGTCGCCATTGCGACAACCTGGATATCTTCATTCTGCATCCGCACAAGCGGGTGTCCGAAGTGCAGCGCCGCCAGATGACGTCAGTGCTGGCCAATAACGTGTTCAATGTGGCCATCGAAGGCAATTTCGATGATGCCCAGGCTATGGTCAAGGCAAGCTTTGCCAATCAAGACTTTCTGAACGGCACGCGCCTGGTGGCAGTCAACTCGATCAACTGGGCGCGCATCATGGCTCAGATCGTCTACTACGTCGCATCCGGCGTGGCGCTGGGCGCACCGCATCGCGAGGTCAGCTTCTGCGTGCCCTCGGCTAACTTTGGCAACGTGTTTGCAGGCTACATGGCGTACAAGATGGGGCTGCCGGTCAAGCAGTTCATTATCGCCACCAACTCAAACGACATTCTGCACCGCACGCTGGCCGCCAACGACTTCTCCAAGAAGGAGCTTGAGGCAACGCTCGCGCCTTCCATGGATATCGTGGTGTCGTCGAACTTCGAGCGCCTTCTGTTTGATGCCTATGAGCGTGATGGCGCCGCCGTGGCCGCACTCCTTGAACGCTTTCAGCAAGAGCCTACCGCGCTTGCCGATGCGCCGCTTGAAAAGCTGCGTGAGAAATTCTCAAGCTACAGTGTGGACGATGCGACCATTCTGGAAGTCATTCGTGAAGCGCATCACCGTACCGGCGAAATGCTCGACCCGCACACTGCCACGGGCTACCGCGCTGCTGAGCGTGTCCGCGCTGATCAATCAACGCCGATGATAACGCTTGCCACCGCACACCCGGCCAAGTTTGCCGAAGCCGTGGTGAAGGCTGGCTTCCAGGGCGTACCACTGCCCACGCACATGGATGATCTGCTGGAGCGCGAAGAGCGCTACACGGTATTGCCAGCCGAACTGAGTGCCGTGCAGCAGTTTGTGGCGGATAACCGTCGTTAACGCATGATGACTGCTCTATCCGATGCCAATCAGCACACCACACAGCTGAAACTGGAGCCTCGTCCGCTGGACGAGGCTATCTATGTCCGTGCCCAAGCTGAAGGCTTGAGCGAGCTTCAGGCGCGCCTTCTCGCCTCACGGCTGCCCGGCTATCAGGGCGAGCTTGCCCCGCTGGTAACGCCCAGCCTGCGCTACCTTGCTCATCCGGAAAAGCTTGCCGACGGACGCCGCGCCGCCGAGCGTATTGCTCGGGCCGTCTCCGAGGGTGAATCCATCGGGATTCTGACCGATTACGATGTGGATGGGATTACCTCCCACGTCGTCATTCGCCGCACGCTCGTTGAGCTGTTTGGTGTGCCCGAGCACAAGCTGCACAGCCTGATTGGTCACCGTATTCACGATGGCTACGGGATCAGCTTGCCATTGGTCGAGCGCACGCTGGCGCTCAAGCCATTCCCGACCCTGGTAATTACCGCCGACTGCGGAAGCAGTGACGAGCCGCGTATCGCGCGCCTTAAAGCGGCGGGCATTGACGTCGTGGTCAGCGATCACCATGCATTGCCGTTGGAAGGCCCGCCCGCGTCGGCCTACGCCTGCGTGAACCCCACGCGTGATGACTGCGCCTACCCGGATAAAACCATCGCTGGATGCATGGTGGCGTGGCTTTTGATGTCGTTGGCGCGTGGCGTCTTGGTGGAGTGGGGGGGCTTGCCCGAGGCCACGCCCAAGCTTTCGCCGTGGCTCTCTTATGTGGCGCTGGGCACCGTGGCGGACTGTGTGTCGCTGGGCGGAAGCCCCGCTAATCGCGCCGTGGTGAGCTACGGATTAACCCTGATCAACCGCATGGATGCTGCCTGTTGGCGCGCCATGGCCGCACGTCTGGGCGCCGATAGCGTGCCGTTCAATGCCGAAACCCTAGCGTTTCAGATGGGCCCGCGCATCAACGCCCGTTCGCGGCTGGATGACCCTTATGCCGCACTGCATTTCATGTTGGCCGAGAGTGACTCCGTCGCTAACCGGCAGTTGGAAGTGTTGGATCAGGATAACCAGTCACGCAAGGCGATTGAGGCTGATATGGCCGAAGAAGCGCGGGCGCTGGCCGCCAGTGCGCTGATCGCCGATGAGCCTGCCGTGGTGGTGTTTCTGGAAGACGGCCATCCTGGCGTTCAGGGCATTGTGGCCTCCCGGCTGGTGCAGTCTTACGGGCGCCCTGCGCTGGTGCTGACGCAGGCGGCAGCGCCCAATATGCTCACCGGCTCCGGCCGCTCAATCGATGGCTTGCACCTGCGCGATGCGCTGCAGCGTACCTTTGAGCTGGCCCCAGAAGCGCTGCCGCGCTTTGGTGGGCACAGCGGTGCCGCCGGGGTGGGCGTTCCCCGCGAACAGCTGGACGTGTTTAAACAGGCGTTTCTCAAAGCCGTGGCGGAACAGCTGGAAGGGCGTTCGCTCTATCCCAGGCTATGGACGGACGGCGAGCTTTCCACCGCGCAGCTCTCGCTAGCCACACTTGAAGAGATCGACGCGCTGGGCCCCTATGGGCGTGAATTTGACGCACCGCTTTTTGAAGGGCGGTTTATCGTCGAAGCGCTGCGCCCGGTGGGTGCTGATGGCGCTCACTTGATGCTCGAACTCTCCATGGGCGCCATCACCTGTAAGGCGATCTGGTTTCGCGCCTTAACACCAGGGGAGCTGCCTGCCTTCAATATTGGCGATACGCTGCACTGCGCTTACAAGCTTAACCGTAACCGCTGGCGGGGGCGGGAGTCGCTGCAGTTGATGGTTGAGCACGCCAGCGCCGTTTAATCTTTTTTAAGCTGCCCAGTAAGGATGCTTGAATGCACATGGACGATTGGCCGAAAGATCCCCATCGCCCCTACGAAGATATTATGGCGATGCTGCTGGGCACGTTTTTTGTGGCGCTAGGCGTAACCTTTTACACCCAGGCCGTACTGCTGACGGGGAGCACCGCTGGTTTGGCGCTGCTGCTTAATTACGTGACCGGCTGGGGCTTTGGTGTTTGGTTTTTTGCCATCAACCTGCCATTTTACTACCTGGCGATCAAGCGCATGGGGTGGAGCTTTACGCTGCGCACGTTTATTGCCATTGGCTTGGTGTCGCTGTTTTCTGAAGTAACCCAGGGCTGGGTGAAGTTTGAAAGCGTGCCTTCGCTCTATGCGGCACTCATGGGCGGTGCATTGATGGGCATTGGCATGCTGATGCTGTTTCGCCATCGCACGAGCCTTGGCGGCATCAACATTCTGGCGCTTTACCTGCAGGACCGCCATGGCCTGCGGGCGGGCTATGTGCAGCTAGGCATCGACGGGGTTATTTTGCTGGTGGCGCTCACCCAGCTACCGTTAGACCGCGTTGGCTACTCGGTGCTGGGGGCGCTAACGTTGAATTTAATCATCGCCCTGAACCATAAACCCGGGCGGTATATCGGCGTGAGTTAGCGCGTCTTGCTAAGCCAGAACCACCAGACGACCAGAGCAATGAGCCCCAAACCTGCCACGTTAACCAGTAAGCTCATGAGACCTCCTGTTGAGTGGGCTTCCAGAACCGCAAGCGGTTGGCGTTACTCACCACGGTGATGGACGAAAGCGACATGGCGACTCCCGCGATAATCGGTGAAAGCAGCATGCCGGTCACCGGGTATAGCAGGCCTGCTGCAATCGGGATGCATAACACGTTATAGCCAAAGGCGCCCACCAGGTTCTGCTTGATGTTGGCAAGCGTGGCGCGGCTGATTTCAATCGCTGAAGCCACGCCGTGAAGTGACCCACGCATTAACGTAATCCCCGCACTTTCCATGGCGATATCCGTCCCCTGGCCGATGGCAAAGCCGACGTTGGCGCGCGCCAGCGCCGGGGCATCATTAATACCGTCGCCCACCATGCCGACGATTTCACCCGCCTGCTGTAAACGCTCAATCTCGGCGTGCTTATCCTCGGGTGTCAGGCCCGCTTTAAACGTCGTGATACCCACTTCGCGAGCAATCGCCGCGGCGCTATGCGGATTATCACCGGTCAGCATGACCACCTTCAGGCCATCTTTTTGCAGGCGTTTGACGGCCGTGACGGCATCATGACGTAACGGGTCGCTAATCCCGAAGAGCGCCGTTAGCTGGCCATCCACCGCCAGATACACCAGCGTACGCGCCCTGTTTTGCAGTGAGCTGACATCCTGCTGGGCAGATGAGAGATCAACCCCGGCGTCTTCAAGCAGGCGCGCATTACCCAGCAGCAGCGCTTTGCCATCACGCGTCTCGGCTTTCACACCGCCGCCGGTCACGCTTTCAAACCCCTGAATCTCGGCAAGCTCGGCGCCATGCTCATCTGCATAGGCGATAAGCGCTGCTGCCAGCGGGTGTTCGGAGCCGCGCTCGAGGGCATGAGCCAGGCCCAACGCAGTGGCTTGATCCACGCCAAACAGCTGCACATCGGTAACGCTGGGTTTGCCCTCGGTGAGCGTGCCGGTTTTATCCACCACCAGCGTGGTCAGCCTGCTTGCGGTTTGCAGCGCTTCGCCGCTTCTTACCAGCACGCCCTGTTCGGCGGCTTTGCCCACGCCAATCATGGTAGAAATAGGCGTGGCCAGACCCAGCGCGCAGGGGCAGGCAATAATCATTACGGTCGTGGCCGCCACCAGCATATGAATTACGCGTGGCTCGGGGCCTGCGTTAAACCATACCAGTGCCGCCAGTACGGCAATAATGATGACTGAGGGCACGAAGATGCTCGATACCTTATCCGCCAGCTCACCAATCGGCGGGCGCGAATTCTGGGCGCTGGCGACCTGCTCGGTGATTTGCCCAAGCCGGGTATCGCGGCCTACGCGGGTCGCGCGGTAAACCAGCCCGCCCTTGCCATTGACCGTGCCTGCGCTGACCTCATCGCCGGTTTGCTTACTCACCGCCAGCGGCTCGCCTGTCAGCATGGACTCGTCAATATGGCTCTGGCCTTCGGTAACTTCGCCATCAACGGGTAAGCGCTCACCGGGGCGCACGCGGAGTTGGTCGCCTTCACGCACCTCATCCACGTCTACCTCTTGCTCCTGGCCGTCGCGAATGATACGTGCCGTGCGGCTTTGCAGATCAAGCAGGCGCTTCAATGCATTGCTGGTACGTCCGCGGGCGCGGAGCTCCATGGCGTTACCCAGCAAAATAAGCCCAATCACCATCGCCGAGGCTTCAAAATAGATCCCTTGGGCTATTTCAGGCAGCCAAGGTGCAAACAGCACCACCGCCATGGAGTAAAGCCAGGCGGTACCCGTGCCTATTGCCACCAATGTATCCATATTGGCCTGGTGGCGTTTAAGGTTCTTCCACGCGTTAACAAAGAAGTGGCGCCCGGGAAACGCGAGCACACCCAGAGTCAAGATGCCAATCACCAGCCAGTAAACGCGGCCCAGGCCCATGACGTGTGGATGATAGATAAACATGCTGAGCATCAGGGGAATGGCCAGTGCCAGCGCGATGGCACTGCCTCTCAGCCGTTTTCGGTAAGTGGTAGCGTCCTGCTCGGCGCGAGCGCGTTCGGCTTCGCGCATATCCACAATCGGCTCAGCCGTGTAGCCCGCTGAGGCGACCGCGTTGATAAGGGTTTGCGCATCGGCACAGCCCACCACCTGGGCAGTGTGGGTCGCGAAGTTGACGCTGGCGGCTTCCACACCTTGAGTATTTTCCAAGGCATTCTGAACGCTTTTAACGCAGCTGGCGCAGGTCATGCCGCTAATCGCCAGGCGTAGATTGGGACCTGGCTTGGGGCGCTGTTCAGTCGTGGCCGGTATATCAGCCGCCTCTTGAGAGGCTTCAGGCGCTGCCGGCGAGGCAGGGTCGCTACTGGCCGGGTAGCCAGCTTTCTTAAGCGCCTCGTTCAGGCGACTATCGTCCAGGCTTGTAGTTACTTCAAGGCGTTTTTCCGCCGGAGTGCCCACCACCTCAGCCGTAGGGTCTTCTGCCTGAATCGCCTCGCGCATCCGCTTAACGCAGCCCTGACAGCTCATGCTGGTGACGGTGCGGAGCGCCACATGGCGCGAATCGGGGGTAACGTTCATAACGCCTCCTGAGTGGATGGCTCGTCGGGGAAGCTTTCGATAAGGCGGCACAGACTATGCCCATCCGGCGTACCGTCCGGCATGTGCTGCCAACTCTCCAGCGCCTGCTCCATGCGCTGGGCCAGGGCTTCAAGCTCGGCAATTCGCGCGCGGATCTGCGGCAAGCGGCTGGCGAGCAGATCGCGCACCAGCGGACAGGGCGAGTCGCCATGGTCGGCATGCAGTAGAATGTCGCGTATCTCCGCAACGCTAAATCCTAGCTTGCGTGCCCGCTGAATAAAGTGCAGCCGCTCAAGGTCGGTGCTGGAAAAAAGCTGATAGCCGTTATCCGGATGGCGCTCGGGGGAAAGCAAACCTTCGCGAGTGTAATGACGTACCGTCTCTGCGGTAACACCGCCGTGTTTGGCAAGCTCGCTGACTTTCATGGCGCACTCCTATTGGCATTGATCCCGGACCCGGTTAAACGTTTGGAACAGCATAAGTGTAAAACCTGTGGGTAACACATAGGTCAAGTGGAGGTGCTGAAGTAATTGCTTAAAAAGACTTAAAACGACTAAAACAAAGATTTAAAACGCTCGTGCGACTAATGTATAAGCGAAAAACAAAATAAAACGCTCGTTTGGCCCTTGAACCATGCTCGCTTTAGGCCAAAACTGAGGGGTAAGACCGAGGTAAAACATCCAGATACAAAAACCATTTATAAAAACAGTGCAGGCGGGTGCATCCATCTGCGGGATCATTGGGACAAGAGGCTAACCATGAATAATAAATTTAATAAGCTTACGCTAGCAGCTGCGGTGTCAGCCGCTGTCTTTGCAACGGTATGCGCCAGTACAGCCAACGCCGGTGGCTATCAAATCAACGAACAGAGCGTGAGCGGCCAGGGCTATGCTCATGCCGGGCGTAGCTCTAACGTACACGATGCCACCATTGTTTACGGTAACCCCGCAGGTATGTCGTTTCTTGATCGCGCACAGATAACCGTGGGTGGCACCTATCTAAACGTTAATACCGATATCAGTAACACCAGCGCTTCACAAAGCAGCCCGGCATTCCTACCTGCAACGGGTGGTTTAACGGATACATTGCCTGTTTCAGGATCTAATGATGGCGATATGGTGCCAGGTACGCTGGTGCCGTTTGCCTTTTATGCGCAGCCGGTTAATGAGCAGCTAGCTTTTGGTTTCGGTGTATATGCCCCTTTTGGCTCAAAAACCGAGTATGAAGGCAATTTCCAGGGACGTAACCAGGGTAACTATACCGAAGTTAAAGTGATGACCGCCCAGCCAACTGTCTCTTACCGTTTTAACGAGCAGTGGGGCGTGGGCGTAGGTGTCACGTATAACCGCGTAGAAGGGGAGCTACGTCGTCAGGTGCCTGTAGCGACTCCGCTCGGGCTTTCGGAAGTAGATTCACGTGTTGAAGGTGATGATGAGGCGTGGGGGTATAACCTGGGGGTGATCTATCAGCCCGTACCGGAAACCACACTCGGCTTGACGTACCGCTCTAAAGTGGATTTCGATCTGGAAGGCAGCTTCTCCGCAAGCTCACCCGTGCTTGATCAGCTAGGTATCGGCACGGTGACCGATACTGCCGCGCTGGATTTGACCACGCCTGAAACGATTAACTTCTCATTAACTCAGCAAATGAGCGACAACCTTAAGCTAATGTTTGGCGCTTCATGGGCGCGCTGGAGCGAATTTGACCAGATACTGGTCACCGGCGCTGAGCGTGGCGAAATCACCAACGAGCAGCAGAACTATTCCAATGCCTGGGCATTTGCAACCGGTGGCGAGTATCAGCTAACGCCTCAACTGGCTTTGCGCGCTGGGGTGGCTCTCGACTTTACGCCAACGCAGGATGCAACACGTAGCGTACGTATTCCTTCAGATGACCGGCGCATTTTCTCTATTGGTGCAGGCTGGAGCCCGACGCCAGACCTGACACTTGATTTCGCTTACTCATACCTCACTGAACGCTCAACACAGGTAGATCAAACCAAAACAGATAGCTTTACTGTGGCGGGACAACAAACGCCCCCGATCACATCCAACTATTCAGCCGACTATAAAAACGAAGCCCACGGTTTTGGTGCCCAGCTAACCTATCGTTTTTAAAACAGCGTTTTTAAACCTGAGCTTTAACGTTGATAGGATGACCCTTCTTAAACCCGGCGAAAGCCGGGTTTAATCATGGGTGGTATATGGCGATGGATGCGAGAAGCGCCAGGTTTCGTTACAATACGCTCTCAGAATTTCGCCGCTGTGGTGCTGGCTTGGAATCATCCAGCCAAGATGCCGCCGCGGCGCGTCTTTCTTTCGAACCATGTCATATTGACCAAGGCCAGGGCGATTCATGTTGGAAACCAACCCGATACATAACCAGATCAAGGACCTGTCTGAGCGCACAGACGTTCTTAGGGGGTATCTTTGACTATGCCGAGCGCAAAGATCGGCTAGAAGAAGTCTCTCGCGAGCTTGAAGATCCGAATGTCTGGAACGATCCAGACTATGCGCAAAAGCTGGGTAAAGAGCGCTCCTCGCTCGAAGCGATCGTTGCCACCATCGACGAGCTGGACCAAGGCCTTGGCGATAGCCGTGACCTTCTGGAACTTGCCGAAATGGAAGACGATGAAGGCACGGTTGAAGAAGTACGCAAAGAGCTTGACGGCCTTCAGGCCTCGCTTGAGAAGCTTGAGTTTCGGCGCATGTTCTCCGGTGAAATGGATGAAAACAATGCCTACCTGGAAATTCAGTCGGGTTCCGGCGGTACGGAAGCTCAGGACTGGGCCAATATTCTGCTGCGCATGTATCTGCGCTGGGCAGATAGCCACGGGTTCAAGGCTGAAATAACCGAAATTTCCGCCGGTGAAGTCGCGGGTATCAAATCCGCCTCTCTGCATATTCAGGGCGACCACGCCTTTGGTTGGCTGCGTACTGAAACCGGGGTTCACCGGCTGGTACGTAAAAGCCCGTTCGACTCAGGCGGTCGTCGTCATACGTCGTTTGCGTCTGTTTTCCTGTCACCGGAAGTTGATGACAGCTTCGAGGTTGAGATCAATCCTTCGGATCTGCGCGTTGATACCTACCGCTCCAGCGGCGCGGGCGGCCAGCACGTCAACACCACCGATTCAGCGGTGCGGATCACCCACGAACCGACCGGTATCGTGGTGGCGTGTCAGAACCAGCGCAGCCAGCATGCTAACCGTGACTTTGCCATGAAGCAGTTAAAGGCAAGGCTCTGGGAGCATGAGATGCAAAAGCGTAATGCCGCAAAGCAAGAGGCAGAAGACTCCAAGGCCGATATTGGCTGGGGCAGCCAGATTCGCTCGTACGTGCTTGACGACCAGCGCATCAAGGATTTGCGCACCGGCGTACAGTCCAGCAACTGCGACAAGGTGCTCGACGGTGATTTGGATCAGTTTATCGTCGCCAGCCTCAAGCAAGGTTTGTAATCTTTTTAGCGTTCGAACATGAATAGGGTGCCCCATGGCTAACCAAGACGCGTCTTCTCCTGAAAATGAAAACCATCTTATTGCCGAGCGTCGCGCCAAGCTCACCGCGCGTCGTGAGCTGGCCGCAGAGCAAGGGAAGAGCGCTTTCCCGAATGACTTTCGCCGCGACAGCCTGACGGTCGAGCTGCAAGACCAGCTGGGCGATAAAGACAAGGCCGAGCTGGAAGCGCTGGATCATCAGGCGTCGGTGGCCGGTCGAATCATGCGTCAGCGCGGCCCGTTTATCGTTATTCAGGACGTGGCGGGGCAGATCCAGCTTTACGTGGATAAAAAAGGCCTGCCAGCTGAGGTGCTTGAAGATATCAAGGGCTGGGATATTGGTGACATCGTGGCGGCCCGCGGCCCGGTGCATAAATCCGGCAAGGGCGATCTGTACGTGATGATGGTTGACGCGCAGCTTCTGACCAAGAGCCTGCGCCCGCTGCCGGATAAATTCCACGGCCTGACGGATCAGGAAGCGCGCTATCGTCAGCGCTATGTGGATCTGATCATGAACCCGCAGTCGCGCAAGGCGTTTGAGACGCGAGCGGCGGTGATCAGCTCCATGCGCCGTTTCTTTGAAACGCGTGGCTTTATGGAAGTGGAAACGCCCATGCTCCAGGCGATCCCCGGCGGTGCCACAGCGCGTCCGTTTGTTACTCATCACAATGCGCTGGGCATGGATATGTACCTGCGTATTGCGCCGGAGCTTTATCTGAAACGTCTGGTCGTGGGTGGTTTCGAGAAGGTGTTTGAAATCAACCGCAACTTCCGTAATGAAGGTCTTTCCACGCGGCATAACCCTGAATTCACCATGGTTGAATTCTACTGGGCTTACGCCGACTACAACGACCTGATGGACATGACCGAGGCGATGCTGCGCACTGCGGCCGAAGAAGTGCTGGGCACCACGACCCTTGAGTACCAGGGCACAAGCTACGACTTCGGCCAGCCGTTCAAGCGCTTGACGCTCAAGCAGTCGATTCTAGATCACGGTGATGGCATCACCGACGCGGATCTGGATAGCCTGGATGCGGCGCGTGCAACGGCCCAGAAACTGGGTATCAAGATCAAGGACAGCTGGGGGCTGGGCAAGGTCCAGACGGAAATTTTCGAAGAAGTGGCCGAGCACAAGCTCGACCAGCCGACGTTCATTACCGAATACCCGGCCGAAGTCAGCCCGCTGGCACGACGTAACGATGCCAATCCGTTCGTTACCGACCGTTTCGAGTTCTTTGTGGGCGGGCGTGAAATTGCCAACGGCTTCTCGGAATTGAATGACGCTGAAGATCAGGCCGAGCGCTTCCGTGAGCAGGCTGCCGAGAAAGAGGCTGGCGACCTGGAGGCGATGTATTACGATGCAGATTACGTGCGTGCCCTGGAATATGGCATGCCGCCCACCGCCGGTGAAGGCATTGGTATTGACCGCTTAGTGATGCTGTTTACCGACAGTGCCTCCATTCGTGATGTGCTGCTGTTTCCGGCGATGCGCCCCGAGTCCGAGTAAAGCGCAGGATTGAAAGAGGTAGACTAAAAGTTGGTAAGGGCGCGTTTTAGCGCCCATAATGGTCAACGTTTCGACGGCGAGGAGAATCCCATGAAACTGCTTAACCGCTCCGCTCTGAGCGTCAGGCCGACCCAGCCCTTTGTGGACTGGATCAATGCGCTGGAACCCACCATGGGAGACGACGACCTGACACTGGACGACGTCGAACGTGAAAGTACTGTTTACCTTATCCCTGAGATGGATACCCCGGAAGCGCTTGAAACCTTTGTCCGCGACCGCTTTGCTGAAATTCTCGAGACCGAGCTGCGCGCTTGGGAAGAGGACGAACGTCAATGGCCGGAAACGCTTAACTGGGCGCTATTTCAGGAATTTCTGCGCATTGAGCACAGCTATCTCGCCATCGACCTGGATGATGAGACAGCGCTTGAAATCTCTGATGTTGACGATGCGTTACTGCTCGACAACGACCAGGATTAACGCGCGGCGTTATCAGATGTCGTAACCGCTTTCAGGCGGCGACGTCCATGCACGTTAAAACCGGCTTAGGCCGGTTTTAACGTGTCAGCCGTTTCGTTTTAGGGACATCCCACCCATGCGACTGTTTGAAACTCGTCCTGGAGACGATGGCCTGCCCGGGCCTGAACGTGCCTTAGCGGTGCTGGCACTGATTACCGGTACGCTAATGGCAGTGGTGGATACCACCATGATCAACCTTGCCCTGCCCACTATCGCCGCGGATCTAAACGCCTCTGCGTCGCGTGCGGTATGGATCACCAATATGTTTCAGGTGGTGTGCGCCGCGTTCTTGCTGGTATTCGCCGGGATCAGCGAGCTGGTAACCCGCAGGCGTATTTACCTGTTTGGATTGACCACTTTCATGCTGGGCGCGCTGGGTGCCGCACTTTCCCGCAACCTGGAAGCGCTGCTGGTGTTTCGCGCTTTGCAGGGCCTGGGCGCTGCCGCCACGCTCTCGATTGGCCCTGCGCTTTACCGGGCTATCTTTCCCTCGCGCCTGCTGGGCAGTGCATTGGGGTTAAGCGCGCTGGTAGTGGCGGGCGGTTATGCCGCCGGACCCACGCTTAGCGGGGTAATTCTATCGTTCGCCGATTGGCCGTGGCTGTTTGCACTCAACCTGCCCCTGGGGTTGTGTTCGCTTTGGCTAGCTAACCGGGCCTTGCCCAAGGACAACCCCCGCCAGGGCAGCTTCGATTTTTTGGGAGCGCTGCTTTCCATGCTGATGCTGGCAAGCTTCTTTTTAGCCATGGATGCCGTGGGCCATGCAGTGCCTTATTGGCAGGTGGGTGCCTGGGTACTGCTGGCAATAGCAAGCTTTGCAGGCTTCATTGCCCGCCAGCGTCGCGCGCCATATCCACTGCTGCCGCTTAGCGTGTTTGCTGAAAAGCGCTTCACCCTGGCGGTATCCGCCTCAGGGCTTGCGTTTATTGGTCAGGGCCTGACGTTTGTAGCGCTATCGTTTTTCTATCAGGAGCAGATGGGCTTTACGCCGCTGGAAACCGCCTGGCTGTTTACCCCATGGCCCCTCGCTATTATGGTAGTGGGCCCGCTGGCGGGACGGCTTGCCGATCGCATTAACCCAAGCCTGCTTTCAAGTGCCGGGCTTGGGTTGTTGATTGCTGGATTGGTAGCCTTGGCGCTGGTGGATGAAACCATGGGTGTGGCGGAAAGCCTGTGGCGCACGGCACTGTGCGGTATCGGTTTTGGCCTGTTCCAGCCGCCCAATAATCGTGAAATGATGGGTAGTCTGCCGCCTGAGCGTAGCGCTAATGTGTCCGGCGTCATGAGCACTATCCGCACTGTTGGCCAATCATTGGGGGTCGCCATGGTGGGTGCTGCTCTAGCGCTCGGGCTGGCCGTTCAGGTAACCCTGTGGCTAGGAGCCGCTACATCGTTTCTGGCGCTACTGGCAAGCCTTTCAAGAATCTCGGTCGCCCGGCGTGCACTCGTTGAGCGGCGGACGTCGTCTGGTAGCCAGTAAGCGCGTACAATAAAAACGTTGAATACCGAGGAGAGCATGCATGACGGTGCAAGCACAGATCGAGCAAAAATTAGCGGCGCTAGCGCCTGAAGCAGTGCGTGTGGAAAACGAAAGCCACATGCACAATGTGCCCGCCAACTCCGAAACCCACTTCAAGGTGACGCTGGTAAGCGATATTTTCGACGGCTTAATGCCGGTGAAGCGCCACCAGAAGATTTATGCGCTGCTGGCCGACGAACTATCAGGCCCGGTGCATGCGCTGGCGCTACACCTTTATACGCCGGTTGAATGGCAGGCGCGGGGCGGTGAGCGTCCTGATTCACCCAACTGTCGTGGCGGCGGCCAGTGACACCAGAAGTTGCCCGCCGTTACTACCTCGACGCCATGGGCATTACCGCCTGGGCGTCGCGCTATCAGCTGCCGAATGCGCTGCCAACCGAAGCCTGCGAGTGGGACGATACGCCACCGGAAAAAACACCCCCGCGTGATCGCCTGCAGGCGGTGCTTGATGATGCACCGCCGCCGCGCAAAGAAGCCAAGCCTGCTGAGGTAAGCGCGCCAACGCCTGAGGCTTCGCCTTCGTCAGTGCGGGCGCTGCTTGGGCATGCTCCGCCGGTTGCTGAGCCGCCCGTTAAAGAGGCGGTATCACCTGCGCCCAAACCAGCACCCGCAGCCTCTGCCAAACCCCTGCGCTTTACGCTTTCCTGCATGTGTATCGACCAGCGCTGGTTGATTCTGCATCCCGGCGATATCACGCCTAAAGAGCAGCAGCTGCTAAGCAATATCTTGCAGGCTGCCAGCATTCAGCAGGGCAAACTGCCGAGCATCATGCTGTTTGAATGGCCGCCCATGGCCAACGCTTTTGACGTCGCAGAGCCACTTGAGGAAGCCCGCGAGGGGCTTTCTGCATTTATCGCGGGTAGCGCAAGCCGGAAGGGCTGGAAGCTTGAGCGTGTGCTGTGGTGGGGCGAGCATGAGGCGCTACATGCCGACGAAATCATGCAAGTGCTTAACGTGCAGCAAGCGCACAGCCAAACGCTGGCGCTGCCTATATGGCAGGGGCCTTCGCTTGCCGGGTTGATTCAGAGTCCACAGGCCAAGCGGGAACTATGGCCCGCCTTGAATGTGCTTGGCCAAGAGTGGCAGGCACTTGAACAGGCACTTGAAAAAGACCCCGAGCAATCGTGACTGAGCGCACGATAAACGAGCTTCGGGAGAGCGAGCTTGCCCAACTGGTGGTACTTGAAGCGCAGGCCCAGAGCGGGGCGAGTGACGCTCAGCTTCGTGAGGCATTAAGCGATTCGACAAGCTGCGTGTTGGGATGTATTCAAGCCGGGGAGCTGGTGGGCTATGCCATCGTCGCGCGCTTACCCTTTGAGGCTGAGCTGCAGGCGATTGGCGTACTGCCCGAACATCGTCACCTTGGCTTGGGGAGTGAGCTGATGAACGCGGTGCTGCGAAAAGCGGCTGAGTGGCAAAGCGAGCGACTGCTGCTTGAGGTGCGTGCGGGCAACGTGGCCGCTATTAGCCTGTATAAGCGCTGGGGCTTTGGTGTGGATGGATTACGTAAAGGCTACTACCCGGCAGTGCAGGGAACCGCCGGGCGGGAAGACGCGGTACTGCTGTCGCGCACGCTTAGCTAGCGGTGCTCGACGTATCGCTGGTTTCAAACTTGCTCAATAAGCTATTCAAACGGCGTTCCCACTCTTCACGCTCTTGCTTGAGCTTGGCATTTTCATCGCGCAGTTCTTCATTTTCCAGCTTCATCATTTCCAGCGCATCCACCGTATCGGTGACTTTTTGCTCAAGCTGATTGAACAGTTCCAGACTCATGTAAACCTCCAGGTTATAAAACGAACGACAGGCGTGCCAACAGGGGCGAATGTGGCGAGCGTAACGCTCGTGGCCGTTATCGGCAAGCGCTGTTTAGGGAGTTTGTCGCAGGTAGAGTCGAGCGGTGCTTTCCCCCGCCTGGGTTTCGCGGTGCAGTTGCCAATTCGCCGGGACAATTGGCGTAAGGGCGCGCTCGGTTTCCAGATAAATCATGGCATCTTGCGCAAGCCAGCCGCGGCTTTCCAGAGCGCTACAGCAGTTGGCAGCAAGCCCTTGATTAAAGGGCGGGTCAAGAAACACCAGGTCAAAAGGTTGCGCAGGCTGGTTAAGGAAAGCCTCAGCGTCAAGAGTAGTCACATGGCCGCGAGTGGCGCCAAGAGTCGTCAGATTTTGGGTAATATAGGCCGCCACGCTGCTGTCGCGTTCGATGAAATCAACGTGAGCCGCGCCGCGCGAAAGCGCTTCAATACCCAATGCACCGGTACCCGCAAACAGGTCCAGCACGCGCTGGCCGTACAGTTGCTGGCCTAGCCAGTTGAATAGCGTTTCGCGCACTCTGTCCGGGGTGGGACGCAAGCCAGGGCGATCGAGCACGGGCAGCTGGCGACGGCGAAAGTCACCACCGATAATACGTAGCTTACCGGGCGGTTTGGTGGGCGCACCACGGGAAGCGGTTGAGCGAGTACCTGAATGAGTACTTGAACGAGTGTTTGGGCGAGAGGAGCGTTGTCGTGTCATATCAAGGATTGTAGCGGGCTGCTTATCCAAAGTCTTGGTTGGCGGTGGTAGGATGGTCACAATGTTCACCTTTTAAGTCGGATGACTCCCATGTTTGGTTTTTTCAAGCGTAAGAAAAAGCACGACTCCCAACAGGAGCAGCAAAAGCAACTCCCCCAGGAGCTCAACGATGATGAGCTGCTTGATGAATCGCCGCAGAAGCCGTTAGCCGATGCTGAAAATGCCGCGCCGGTAGCCGAGCCTGCGCCTAAGCCCGAGATCAAGCCGGCGCCCGAGCCTCCTGAAATTAAGCCGGAACCGTCTAAATCCGAGATTGAGCCAGCACCTGCATCTCCTGAGATCAAACCGGAGCCGTCTGAGCCCGAGATTAAGCCGGAGCCATCTGAGCCCGAGATCAAGCCAGAGCCGTCTGAGCCTGAGATCAAGCCGGAGCTTCCTGAGCCCGAGATCAAGCCGGAGCCTCCTGAGCCCGAGGTCGAGCCAACACCTGCGCCTCCTGAGATCAAACCGGAGCCTGCGCCAGAAATTAGCCCAGAATCTGCTCCCGAGCCCGAAATCGATCCAGTGCAGCCGGAGCCCGAAATACAGCCTGTGCAGAAGCCTGCGCTGCAAGAAAAGCCCGTGGCTGCCAAAAGCGAAAAACAGGGCTGGTTTGCGCGGATTAAATCAGGCCTGGGTAAGACCCGCGCCAATTTAACCGACGGCATTTCCGATCTGTTTTTGGGTAAAAAACAGATTGATGACGAGCTGTTGGAAGATTTGGAAACGCAGCTGTTAATGGCCGATGTGGGCATCGAGGCAACCAGCGAGATTATCGAGCACCTTGAGAAGCGGGTGTCGCGCAAAGAGCTTAATAATCCTGAGGCACTCTACCGTGGCCTGCAGGAAGAGCTGGCAGCCATGCTTGGGCCGGTTGCTACGCCGCTTGATCTGGATAAACCACAGGATGGACCCTTTGTCATTTTGGTCGTTGGCGTGAACGGCGTAGGTAAGACCACCACGATCGGCAAATTGACCCAACGTTTTCAGCAGGAAGGCAAGAGCGTCATGCTTGCGGCGGGCGATACCTTTCGGGCGGCAGCGGTTGAACAGCTTAAAGTATGGGGCGAGCGCAATAGCGTGCCGGTGATTGCCCAGCATACTGGCGCCGATAGTGCCTCGGTCATATACGATGCGGTAGCCGCCGCCAAAGCGCGCGGCGTGGATGTGTTGATTGCCGATACGGCGGGGCGTCTGCATAACAAGAGCCACTTGATGGAAGAGCTGAAAAAGGTTCATCGCGTCATGCAAAAACTTGATGGCACCGCTCCCCACGAAGTGATGCTGGTACTGGACGCTGGCACCGGGCAGAACGCTATCGCCCAGGCGAGTACGTTCAATGAAGCCGTTCCCGTGACCGGTATCACGCTGACAAAGCTGGACGGCACCGCGAAGGGTGGAATCATCTTTGCGCTAGCGAAACAGCTCAAAACGCCTATCCGCTTTATCGGTGTGGGCGAAGGGCTGGATGATTTGCGCCCCTTTGAAGCCAATGACTTCGTTAATGCGCTGTTTGATCGCCAAGGGGATGATGCCAGCGCATGATCGCTTTTGAGCATGTTGGCAAGCGCTACGGAGGACGCTTCGAAGCCCTGGCGCATCTGGATTTTCGTGTGAAACGCGGTGAAATGGTGTTTTTAACCGGCCATTCCGGCGCGGGTAAAAGCTCCTTGTTACGCTTGATTATGCGCCTTGAAAAGCCCAGCCGTGGCCGAATCGTCGTGGCAGGGCATGATATCGCGCAGCTTCACTCAAGCCAGGTGCCTTTCTATCGGCGTCAAATAGGCGTGGTCTTTCAGGACCATCAGTTGCTGTTCGATAGAAGCGTGTTTCACAACGTTTCGCTGCCCTTGGAAATTCAGGGTATTGAACCACGGGAAACGGCGCGCCGCGTCCGAGCCGCGCTGGATAAGGTTGGCCTGCTACACCGTGAAAAAGCCCTGCCAGTCGAGCTTTCCGGCGGCGAACAGCAGCGGGTAGGCATCGCCCGGGCGGTCGTCAATAAGCCCGCCCTGCTGCTTGCCGACGAGCCGACGGGCAACCTGGATCCGCAGCTTTCCGCAGACATCATGGCGCTGTTCGAGGACTTCAATCGTATCGGGACGACAGTCATGATCGCAAGCCACGATCTTGCCTTGATTGCACGCTTGCGGCACCGCATTTTACGCTTGCGTGATGGGCGCCTGGTCGGCGATGAGGGAGCCGTATGAAACGTGCCACGACACCCCGGCGCCCAACCGGCGCGGCACCCCGGGCAAAGCGTAACGCGCCAGCGCCACGTCAGGAGGCGCCCAAGCGTCGCGGAGCAAACACTCAGCAAACCCGGTTTTCAAGCCGTATGCGTGCCTGGGGGCGCCACCACAGGGCGATGAGCTGGGACAGCTTTTATCGGCTGGTGCGCCATCCGGTAGGCAACCTGCTCACCATGCTCGCGATTGCGATCGCGTTGGTGCTTCCCGCCGCGCTATGGCTAACCCTGGACAGCGCTCGGTTATTGGATGCAGAACTTGATGAGAGCGCCACGCTCACTGTCTATCTGGCAACGTCCGTCGATGCGGATCAGGCGGTAAGGATTGAAGAGGCGGTAAGCGCTGAGCAGGCGGTCCTCGATACGCGCATGATCAGTGCCGAGCAGGGTATGGCTGAGTTCCAGCAGTCTCTGGGGCTGGATGATGTGCTGGCAGGGCTTGATGACAATCCGCTCCCGGCAAGCATTGTGGTTCGGCCCCAAGATGTCGAGCCAGCGGCCATGCAGCAGCTGGCCATAACATTGGAAGCTCTGGCAGGCGTGGATGAAGTCAGGGTTGATTTAGCCTGGGTTGAGCGGTTACGTCATTTGGCAGCGCTTGGGCGGCGGGTAGCGTTAGCCCTAGGCATGCTGTTTGGGCTGGGCGTACTGCTGGTGGTAGGCAATACGATTCGTCTGGCGGTAGAAAGCAGGCGTAGGGAAATCGAAGTGGTAATGCTGATCGGTGCTACTCATGCTTTTGTGCGTCGACCATTTTTATACAGTGGCGCATGGTATGGCTTGGGAGGCGGGATTTTATCGTTAGGTTTGCTGGGGTTGGGCAACCACTGGCTATCGCTTCCGGTGGCGGCGCTTGCCGCAAGTTACGGCGCAAGCTTTTCATTACCACAGTTGGATATCACAGGCTCTATAATTTTGCTATCCTGCAGTACACTATTAGGCTGGCTGGGCGCTTGGCTTGCAGTAACCCGTCATCTTTCCAGCATCCGCCCACGCTGAAGTGATTACCCGGTGTCCGCTAACGGTAACAAGGGTTAATTACCCTGGATACCGCTAGCCCAAGGGCTTTGGCGATAAACGCCAGACGAAATAAGTGAACCTTGCCTTTTTAGTAAGGTCTTAGTTGTTAATTGAGGCGTACGGTTTGATTTCAACCACGTACGTCAACCACGATAGGTTTGAAGGGAGACCACCTGCACATGAGCACTAGTCTTCTACCGGTGGGACAGCTTTCTCCAGGTCACGACCTGGGGGGCTATATTCGAGCGGTTAACGGCATTTCGGTGCTGAGTGTTGAAGAAGAGCGGGAGCTTGCCTTTCGTCTGTACGATGATGGCGATCTAGAGGCAGCACGCCGCCTGGTACTGTCGCATCTACGTTTTGTGGTGCATATCGCCCGCAGTTATTCGGGTTATGGGCTGCCCCAGGCTGATTTGATTCAGGAAGGTAACGTTGGCTTGATGAAAGCCGTCAAGCGCTTTGACCCCAATCAAGGGGTGCGCCTGGTTTCGTTTGCGGTTCATTGGATCAAGGCGGAAATTCACGAGTTTGTGCTGCGTAACTGGCGGATCGTTAAAATCGCTACTACCAAAGCCCAGCGTAAATTGTTCTTTAACCTGCGCAGCGCCAAGAAGCGTCTTGCCTGGTTGAATAACGACGAAGTCAATGCCATTGCCAAAGATCTCGATGTTAAGCCCGAGATAGTACGCGATATGGAAGGGCGTTTGTCTGCTTACGATGCAGGCTTTGATGCTGCGCCAAACGACGATGAAGAGAGCGCTTACCAGGCACCGGCCTATTTCCTGGATGATGCCTCGGCGGACCCGGCCACCAAGCTTGAAGACAGCGACTTTGAGGAAGACTCAACGCGCCGCTTGCAGCTTGCCTTGAAAGGTCTGGACGAACGCTCGCGGGATATCTTGCAGCGTCGCTGGCTTACCGATAATAAAGCGACCCTGCATGACTTGGCAGATGTGTATGGTGTAAGCGCCGAGCGTATCCGTCAGCTCGAAAAGAACGCGATGAAAAAGCTGCGCCAAAAAATGGGCGATGCTATCGCAGCGTAAGCCTACATAGTCAGCTTTGCCTAGCCAGAGCTTTGCATCGTTAAAAAAACCGGCCTCTATTGATTGGAGCGCCGGTTTTTTATGGTCGTTTTATGGGTCTGGGCTATTTTCTAGCGTCGCGCTTTGATGTATTTCCACAGCCAGCTGCCTGGCATGATTGATGCGACACAGGCACAGGCGAGAGCCGGGGCCGTAAAATCCAAAAATGAATCTAGTGACCAGTGGTTGAACAGCCCATAGAGATACCACACCTCATTCGCGCCTCCGCCGGCATATTCGTGCTGAGCAATCTCACGTCCTAAAAAGACCGCCACGATTAACGAGCCCGCCACCCAACGGCCCACAAACGGCCAAAGCAAAGCTTGAAAGATCAGCGCGATAACCGTGTGTTCAAGATGGGTGATATTCAAAAGGAGCCTTCCTTTGGCAGCAGCGAGTTATGCGTCAGAAGAAGAGGGTGGCCAACTGCCCTGTTGGCCACATGCGTAGTTGTAAGCGTGGTAATACAAATAGTTAAGCCGGTTGGGGCGCCGCGCGCAGGAGCTGGCTGGCTAAAAGTGCCCACTGATCTTCCCAGTACTCTGTGGGCAGCCGCTTGAAATCGCTGCGTACATATTGAGAGATACGGCCTTCCGCCTGGGTGATTAACAGGTTGGCGGCCGCTGATGCGGGAATGCTCGGGCGGCGGCCTTCGCGCAGCTCGGCTTCGCGGATGATCTGTTTCAGCTGCATTTCAAGGCGTTCAAACAGCTGATGAACACGCTGGCGCAGGCGCGCGGTTTCACCGGTCAAAACGTCTCCGCCCATCACCCGGGCAAGCCCTGGATTTTTCTCGGCAAAGCCCAGTAGCAGCGCCAGAATCGTGCCGCAGCGTGCGGTGGCCTCAGGTACGTCTTCCAGAATCCGCGTAATGCGCGCAAAAATACTCTCTTCAATAAAGTCGATTAAGCCTTCAAACATCCGCGCTTTACTGGGAAAGTGGCGATAAAGTGCTGCCTCAGAAACGCCTACCTGACGCGCCAGGGCGGCCGTAGTAATCCGTTTTCCGCTGTCTTCTTCAAGCATTAACGCAAGCGCCTGAAGAATCTGCTCGCGGCGGCGAGGTTTTTGATCGTCGCTCATGACGTTAGCCCTCCGTCGCGGTTAGCTCGCGTCAGTAATGAGAGTGCCGACCCCGGCGTTGGTGAAAATTTCCAGCAACACCGCGTGCGGTACACGCCCATCGATAATGTGCGCGCTATTAACGCCATTTTTCACTGCATCAAGCGCGCAGCGTATTTTGGGCAGCATACCGCCATAAATGGTGCCGTCGGCAATCAGGGCGTCCACCTGAAGAGTGCTGAGCCCGGTCAATACCTCGCCTTCGCCATTCATCAATCCCGCTACGTTGGTCAGCAGCATCAGCTTCTCAGCATTTAGCGCTTCAGCTAATTTGCCAGCGACCAGGTCAGCGTTAATGTTGTAGCTATTGCCTTCGCCATCCACGCCGATCGGCGCGATCACGGGGATAAAATCGCGGGCAGCGAGCATCTCGATCAAATCTGTCGAGATTGATTCAACTTCACCCACGTGACCGATGTCGATAATTTCCGGCACGGTCATTTCCGGGCTCTGGTGCTCGACTTTCAGCTGGCGGGCGCGAATCTGGGCGCCATCTTTGCCCGTCAGGCCAATCGCTTTGCCGCCGCTTTGATTGATCAGGTTGACGATGCTCTTGTTGACCAGGCCGCCCAGCACCATTTCAACCACGTCCATGGTTTGCGAGTCAGTCACGCGCATGCCGTTAACAAAGCGCGATTCGATATTGAGCTTTTCCAGCAGGCTCCCGATTTGCGGGCCGCCGCCGTGGACGACCACAGGGTTGATACCCACCTCTTTCATTAGCACAATATCGCGTGCAAACGAGTTGATCAGGGTATCTTCCGTCATCGCATTGCCGCCGTACTTGACCACGACGGTCTTGCCGGAAAACTGCTGAATATAGGGAAGCGCCTCGGAAAGCACCTCCACAACGACCTGGGGGTCGCGACTGGCTGAATTCATAGTGTTGTCCCTTGCTTACTGTTTTCTTTTGTCCAGTGTTCTTTTGCCTAGATAGTACGTGGTTCACGGCTATTATTATCGTGTTGCGCTTACCAAAGTGCGCTTAAACCGGCGTTTCGGGAATCTTGAGCGTTGGGGCAACGCGTGTTAAGGCGTTGGCAAAGCGTTCCCTTATTCGCGCCAGTGCTTCTGCGTTTTTCCCCTCAAAGCGCATCACTAGCGCAGGTGTGGTGTTGGAGGCACGACATAACCCCCAGCCATCGGCGTAGTCGATACGAATGCCATCCAGCGTGGTTTTGATACCTTCGCCGAAGTCGCCCGTGCGGGCAAGCGCTTCAATCAGGCCAAATTTCTCTTCATCACTTACGATTATATTGATTTCCGGCGTGCTTAGATCCTGAGGAAAGCGGTCAAAAAAGGCGTCTGCATCTTCGTTATAAAGCGCCAGAATTTCCAGCAGACGTGCGGCGGCGTAAAGACCGTCATCAAAACCATACCAACGTTCTTTGAAGAAAATATGGCCGCTCATTTCCCCACCCAACTGAGCATTGGTTTCCCGCATGCGCGCTTTGATCAGCGAGTGGCCGGTGCGCCACATTTCAGGCTCGCCACCGGCCTCGCTAATCACACGGGTAAGATTGCCGGTGCACTTGATATCAAAAATCACCCTGGCGCCCGGGTTGCGCGAAAGCATGTCGGTGGCAAAGGCCATCAAAAGATGGTCGGCGTAAATGATTCTGCCACGCGGGGTGACCACGCCAACCCGGTCACCATCGCCATCAAAGGCCAGCCCGATATCGGCACCGGTTGCCTGAACGCTCTTGATCAGGTCCTGCAGATTTTCAGGCTTGCCGGGGTCAGGGTGATGATTGGGAAAGTGGCCGTCAATATCAGCAAACAAGGCTGTGGTCTTAACGCCTAGCCGCTCGATCAACTGCGGGCCAAGCTCGCCAGCAACGCCGTTGCCGCAATCCACGACCGCTTTTAAAGGCCGCTTAACGTGCACGTCTTCCAGAATGCGCGCAAGATAGGTGCTGCGGATATCGTGCTGACGAACGCTGCCCTGGCCAGTGGTTAGCTCGCCAGTTTGAATGCGCTCAAAAAGCGCGGCAATGGCTTCTCCTGACAGCGTTTCTCCTGCCAGGACGATCTTGAAGCCATTATAGTCCGGCGGGTTGTGGCTACCGGTGACCATTACCCCCGAGCGGCTCTCAGGCAGCGTGTGAGTGGCAAAGTAGAGCGCGGGCGTGGGTACCATGCCGATATCGATAACGTCGCGCCCAGCGGCTGTCAGGCCACGAATCAGCGCCGCTTGCAGGCGCTCGCCGGACAGGCGCCCATCCCGGGCAACAATAACGGTTTGCTCGCCGCGCGCCGCCGCCTCGGCACCCACGGCGCGGCCAATCCATTCTGTGGTTGATTCGCTCAGCGTTTTATCGACGATGCCGCGAATATCATAAGCACGAAAAATCGAAGCAGGTACGTCCATTCGCTCTTCCTGTTACTACGTAATGTTAGTACTACGTAACGTTAGCCGGGCTTGCGCTTGTCGGTGTTGATGGCCAGTACGGTTATTGGCGGCCTGTGCTGCCAAAGCCGCCGCTGCCCCGGGTGGAGTCAGTAAAAGCATCCACAATGGAAAGTTCGGCTTGCACCACAGGGACGAGCACATATTGCGCGAGTCGCTCAAAAGGCGACAGCGTAAAGGCGCTCTGACCTCGGTTCCACACCGATACCATAAGCTCACCCTGGTAGTCGGAATCGATCAGACCCACCAGATTGCCCAATACAATGCCATGTTTATGACCAAGGCCGGAGCGGGGAAGAATCATGCCGGCAAGGCTTGGGTCTTCAATATAGATGGCAAGACCCGTTCGTACGAGCTGGCATTCACCAGGCTGTAGCGTCAACGGCTCATCGAGCAATGCCCGCAGGTCCATGCCAGCGGAACCTTCGGTCGCATAGTGCGGCATATAGTCATGCAGGCGCTCATCAAGCACTTTGCACTGCAGACGGGGGCGGGTAGTCATAAGTGGCTCCAGCATCAAAACGATATTAAAAAGTGACGTTGAAAACAGGTGCTAAACAGGCAGCAACGCCAGCGCCTGACGAATGATGCCCTGCGCAAGCTGGGTTTTGGGCTGTGGGGCTTCCAGGCGGTGCTCGGTGCCTTGCGCCGTGCGCCAGAGTAAAAGCGCCGCATTGTCGTTACTGCCAAAGCCCAGGCCCGCTTGAGAGACGTCGTTGGCGACAATCATATCAAGCCCTTTGCGATTAAGCTTATCGTGGGCGTACTGCTCCAGCTGCTGCGTCTCTGCGGCAAAGCCTACGACCATGGGGCGCTTGCCTGCGGGCAGAGCGGCCACATCGGCAATGATGTCCGGGTTTTTGATCAGCGTGAGCGTAAGCGTGTCGCTGTCGTCCTGCTTTTTAAGCTTGTGCTCGGCAGGCGAGGCCGAGCGATAGTCGGCAACCGCGGCGCAGCCAATAAATAGCGCGGCATCAGGCGCCAGGCGCATGGCTTCTTGATGCATCTGCTCGGCGGATTCAACGTCGATACGCGTAACGCCAGCAGGCGTGGATAGCTCGACCGGCCCGCTAATCAGTGTAACGCGGGCGCCTTGAGCAATAGCCGCTGCCGCCAGGGCATAGCCCATTTTACCCGAGCTGTGGTTGGAGAGATAACGCACCGGGTCAAGCGCCTCGCGGGTAGGACCCGCAGTAATCACTACGTGAAGGCCGCTACTTGCAAGTAGAGGGGCAGAAAAGAGACGTGTAACCGCTTCAAAAATGGCATCGGGTTCGCTCATGCGCCCTGGGCCGACATCGCCACACGCCTGGTCACCAGCGGCAGGGCCGATGAGCTGCCAGCCATCAGCGCTCAACTGTTCTACATTGCGCTGGGTCGCCGGATGGCGCCACATAGCCTGGTTCATGGCGGGGGCGATCAGCTTGGGCGCTTCACTGGCCAGACACAGCGTGGTAAGCAAATCATCCGCCATGCCGAGAACCAGCCGGGCAATCAGGTCAGCCGTTGCGGGAGCGATCAGCACGATATCCGCCCAGCGGGCGAGCTCAATATGCCCCATCCCGGCTTCGGCTTCCGGGTCAAGGAGCGATGTACGTACCGGCTCGCCGGATAACGCCTGTAGTGTCAGCGGGGTAATAAACGCCTGGGCGCCGCTGGTCATTACCACACGCACTTCACAGCCAGCCTGCTTAAGCAGCCGCACGATCAATGCACTTTTATACGCTGCAATGCCCGCGCTAATGCCCAGGAGGATGCGTTTCCCAGCAAGCGACGATACCGTCGTCGGGGTAACAGAAGCAGAAACAGAAACCATGGCAAAGGGTCCACATGAGCGTTCTTTGGGAGGCTTACCATATCATTCGTCTTACTAATTTGGCATGTTAGCGCTCATAACAGGTAAGCTAGGTTTACTGAGCTTTTTTGGGTAAGTGTATTTGGGCGGACAGGGTAATGGGGGATGAATGGGGATCAATCATTGGCCGGAGGGCGAGCGGCCACGGGAAAAGCTGTTAACCAAGGGCGCACAGACGCTTTCAGACGCGGAACTGCTGGCGATTTTCTTGAGGGTAGGTGTGCAGGGCCGCTCGGCGGTCGATCTAGCGCGTGACTTGCTTACAACATTTGGCGGTCTGCGCCCGCTATTGGAAGCCGATCAGGCAAGCTTTTGCGCCGCCCACGGTTTGGGTAGTGCGAAATTCGCCCAACTACAGGCCACACTTGAAATTTCAAAGCGCCATTTAGCTAGCCAGCTGGCACGTGGCAACGCGCTGACATCGCCTGAACTGGTGCGCCATTATCTGAGTTCTCAGCTGCGTCATTTGGGCCATGAGGAGTTCGCGGTAATTTTTTTGGATACTCAGCACCGAATTATTCGCTATGAATCCCTGTTTCGCGGTACCCTAGACAGCGCATCCGTTTACCCCCGCGAAGTTGCCAAGCGCGCATTAGAACTTAGCGCTGGCGCCGTTATCCTGGCCCACAATCACCCCTCCGGTGTGGCTGAGCCAAGCGATGCTGATCGTCGTATCACCGAACGCTTGAAAGAGGCCCTTGGCCTCTTTGACGTACGCGTATTGGATCATTTCGTGGTGGGAGATGGAGACGTGGTCTCTTTTGCTGAGCGCGGCTGGCTATAGGCAGTAGTTAGATAGCAGGCGTTTGTGTCGACTGTCTAGGTAAAATAACTAAAAAGCGGCTTTTTTGCGCCTTTTTAGACGGTTTTGCTTGCCGGTAGTCGGGTGCTCTGGTATAAAGTGCCACCTTTAAACTTGGGTTGAATAACGGATTTGGGTACAGCTAGGCGGTTAACGGCGTCGACTCCCTCTCTTCCGGTTTGCCCGACAGTTTTGAACACTCAGGCTTATACCCTGGCCAAGCGGTTGGAGGCTCTCATGTCCAAAGTATGTCAGGTTACCGGCAAGCGTCCGGTAACTGGTAATAACGTTTCACACTCCCAGCGTAAGACACGTCGTCGTTTCTTGCCGAACCTGCACACCCATCGTTTTTGGGTTGAATCCGAAAACCGCTTCGTCAAGCTGCGCGTTTCCTCCAAGGGTATGCGCATCATCGACAAGAAAGGTATCGAGACGGTTCTGGCTGATATCCGTAAGCGCGGCGACGCCAACTAAGACAGCATTTTTGGGAGAGTAAAACCATGCGCGATAAGATCAAGCTGGTGTCCAGTGCCGGTACAGGTCACTTCTACACCACTGATAAGAACAAGCGGAACACACCGGATAAGTTCGAATTCAAGAAATACGACCCGGTTGTCCGTAAGCACGTTATCTACAAGGAAGCCAAGATCAAGTAATCGCGCAAGCGATGATGATCGGCTTCCACTGCAGGCGAGCGCCTGTTGAAAAACCCGGCCCAATGCCGGGTTTTTGCATGCATGGCGTTTATCGGTGCTTATTGCGACAATATCTCTCGCGTATGAGCCGATATCGTAACTAGGTCCTCTTCATGCCCGAACTGCCCGAAGTTGAAACCACCAAACGCGGCATTGCACCCTATCTTGAAGGTCAGGAAATTACTGAGGTGCTTGTTCGTCAGCCGCGCTTGCGTGTTCCTGTGCCTGACGACCTGCCTGAGCGGTTGATCGGTGCGCGCATTGGTACCCTGACCCGGCGCGCCAAGTACCTGCAAATCCCCATACAGCAGTCGCCAAATGCGGCAACGCTGCTATGGCACCTGGGGATGTCGGGCAGTTTGCGTATTGCCCAGGTGGGCGACATCCCTAAAAAGCATGACCATGTCGATGTCGTCACCGCCAGTGGACATGTGCTGCGTTATCATGACCCGCGCCGCTTCGGTTTTGTCGATTGGCAGCTGGGCGACGGCACGGCGGATAGGCGCTTGGTTCACCTGGGCCCCGAACCGTTTGATGAAACGTTTAACGGCGAATGGCTGTATAAACTGTCACGCAATAAACGCGTGGCGGTGAAGCCCTTTTTAATGGATAACCGTATCGTGGTTGGCGCGGGTAATATTTACGCCACTGAAGCGCTGTTTATGGCCGGCATCGACCCCCGTCGTGCGGCCGGACGTATTTCCCTTGAGCGCTACAAGCTGCTGGCCGCCGCCGTCAAAGAGGTATTGGCAGCCGCGATTACCCAGGGCGGGACGACGCTACGCGATTTTGTCAGCGGTCAGGGTGAGCCTGGCTATTTTGCTCAGCGGCTAAATGTATACGGGCGCCAGGGCCAGCCCTGTTTACGCTGCGGCGCTGAACTTCAGCGTATTACGCTTGGCCAGCGTGCCAGCGTTTTTTGCCCTGGCTGTCAGCGTTAAACCCTGGCCCACCCTTTGCTACTTTGTTATCTACGCTTTTGGAGACTGTTGTGACCCAACGCCTGCGCTTGAATAAAAACGCCGATCGCCGCTTGAAAGCAGGCCATCTGTGGATCTACTCCAACGAAGTGGATATTAAAGAAACGCCGCTTAAAAATTTCACTGCTGGCGAAACCGCGCTGGTCGAGGCCTCCAACGGTAAAGTTCTGGGCGTGGCATATGTCAATCCGCACTCGCTGATTGCGGGCCGCGTGATGTCCCGTGACCCGGATATGCGCCTGGATCGCTCGCTGTTTGTACACCGCTTTAATCAGGCACTGTCACTGCGTCAGGGTTTATATGCCAAACCGTTTTACCGCCTGATTCATGGCGAAGGCGACCTGTTGCCTGGTCTGGTCATAGACCGATTTGGCGATGTGCTGGTTGTGCAGCTGAATACTGCGGGCATGCAGGCACTGGCCGATGAAATCGTCGACGCGCTTGAAAAAGTGGTCAAGCCTGAAGTGATCGTGTTCCGTAACGATACCGGCGGGCGTCGTCAGGAAGGCCTGGAGGCCCGCGTCGATGTCGTGAAAGGAACGCTGCCCGACGAAGTGTTGATCGAAGAGAACGGCACACGTTTTGTCGTGCCGGTGCTTAATGGTCAGAAAACCGGCTGGTTCTTTGATCACCGTGAAAACCGCGCTTGGCTCAACAGCCAAGTGGCTGGGAAGCGTGTACTCGACGTGTTCAGCTATATAGGTGGTTGGGGCGTTCAAGCAGCGGCAAGTGGCGCCTCTGAAGTGCTGTGTATCGACGCTTCTGGCCCGGCGCTTGAGCAAGTAGCGCGTAATGCCGAGCTCAATGGCGTTCAGGAACAGGTAGCGATTGGCGAAGGCGATGCCTTTGAAGCCCTGGCGGCGCTTAAAGCCGACGGCGAACAGTTTGACGTGGTGATTCTGGATCCGCCCGCGTTCATCAAGAAGCGTAAAGACATTCCCAACGGCGAGCGGGCCTACGCTCGCTTGAACCGTGAAGCGATGCGTTTGCTGGGTCGTGATGGCCTGCTGCTCTCGGCGTCGTGCTCCATGCATCTGGCGACAGATCGCCTGGTGGATGTGGTTAGAGGCGCGGTACGCCATCAGGATCGTCATGGTCAGGTGATCTTCCAGGGCCATCAGGGCCCCGACCACCCGGTACACCCGGCGATCCCGGAAACGTCTTACCTGAAAGCGTTAGGCGTACGGGTATTTCGCGATTAATGGTGACCGTAGAGTTTCGGGGCGAGTAAAGCGCTAAACGCAGCAAGCATAAGGAGCAACGTGATGGAGTGGGCGCTACCCGATCCTTTTGTGATCGATATTCACGTGAGCGAAGAGGCGATAGACGCCTATCAGCACGTGAATAACAGCGAATACCTGCGCTGGGTCGAGCAGATTAGCTGGGCCCACTCCGAAGCGCTTGGCCTGTCTCTTGAGCGCTACCGCGAGTTAGACCGCGCCATGGCAGTACACCGCCATGAGCTGGACTACCTTGCCCCGGCGTTTGCAGGCGATGAGCTGGTGCTTGCTACCTGGATTGTAGAGTGCGATGGCCGCTTTAGTCTGACCCGGCGCTTTCAGCTTAAACGTACGCAGGATGCCAAAACGCTGCTCAACGCTCGTACCCGGTTTGCGTGTATTGCGCTTTCCAGCGGGCGGCCAAAACGGCTGCCCGATGAATATCAAGAAATTTATGGTGCGGCGTTAGTTGCCGATTGACGTTAAATTTCTGGTATAAAACCGTATAACGCTAGAATTTTCTCATATAAAACGCCTTGACCGGCGTTTTTTTTGTTTTTAAATCGGGCGATGGTGGCAGGCTCAAGCTGTGCTGTAATTGAAGAGAGACAGTATCGGTACGCTTACACTAGGAGAGGCCCAATGAACGTTGCCGTCCCGAAAGAAATTAAAAATCATGAGTACCGCGTAGCGCTGACGCCCACGGGCGCGCGTGAGCTTACCAGCCGTGGCCACACGGTTTACGTGCAGACTGGCGCGGGTGAGGGTGCAGGGTTTAACGACAGCGCCTACGAAGCCGCAGGCGCACTCATTGAGCCCGATGTGGCCACGCTTTGGCAAAACGCTGAACTGATTTTGAAAGTTAAAGAGCCTCAAAAAGAGGAAGTCGCACGGCTTACTGCACAGCACACGCTTTTTACCTATCTGCACTTGGCGGCTGAAGAGGCATTAACGCGTGGCTTGATGGAGAGCGGGGCGACCTGCATTGCCTACGAAACGATTACCGATGCCCATGGCGGGCTGCCTTTACTCGCCCCAATGAGCACCGTGGCCGGGCGTATGGCCGTTCAGGCGGGTGCGCATAGTCTGGAAAAAGCCCAAGGTGGTGCTGGCGTGCTGCTGCCCGGCGTGCCGGGCGTGGCACCTGGTAAGGTCACCGTGATTGGCGGCGGCGTGGTGGGGGAAAACGCTGCGCGCATGGCGCTGGGGCTGGGCGCCGAGGTGACCATTCTGGATAAGTCATTGGTGCGCCTGGGCGTTCTGGATGACCGCTATCAGGGGCGTATCAAGACGGTTTACTCCACGGCGGATGCGCTGGATCATGCGGTGCGCGAATCCGACATGATTATCGGTGCCGTACTAATACCGGGGGCGGCGGCGCCCAAGCTGATTACCCGTGCCATGCTTGCCGATATGAAGCCCGGCAGTGTGCTGGTGGATGTAGCGATTGATCAGGGCGGCTGCTTTGAAACCAGCAAGCCCACCACCCACGCCGAACCTACCTATATCGTTGATGGCATCGTGCATTATTGCGTGGCCAACATGCCGGGCGGCGTGGCGCACACCTCAACGCTTGGGTTAACTAACGCGACGCTGCCGTTTGTGCTGGCGCTTGCCGATAAGGGCTGGCAGCAGGCGCTGGGCGACGACGCCAACTTCCTGCCAGGGCTTAATGTGCACGCCGGGCAGGTTACCTACGCGGCCGTCGCCAACGCTTTTGGCCTGGAAAGTGTGGACCCGGCAAGTCTTGTCAGGCGTTAAGCGGATGATGCAATAAGCCTTTTTTAGTCGAAGCTGGGTAATTTAATAAACGTTAGCAAGACGTTACCGCTTTACTAACCCGGCTAAGATGCTTTATTAATAATGCGGCGGTATTTCGTCTTCAGGACGAGCCGTGCCTTGAGTATTATCGGCTTGAAACGCCTGGTGCTGCTCGCGTAAGCGTTCACGCATCAAGGCGCTTATTTGTTCGAGTTTGGCGAGTCGTTGCTCTTGTTGGGCAACGGCCTGGTCGAGAGTATCCAGCCAGTGTTCCTGGTAGGCCAGGCGACTTTCTAGCGTTTCAAGACGTTGCGTCAGCTCAGCAGGAGAAAAGTCTTGTGTCATGGTAACATGGCAACCTTGTGTAATATGTCCGGTACTGTTAGGAATGGGCCTGATGGTTCGGGTATTGTCCTTCGTCTGTTACCCATACAACAAGAGAGCTTTTATCATCTATGAATCCAAAAGTTGTGTTTCGCTGTTTCTTGATCAGTGTATTACTAGCCGCCCCCACGCCACTTCTGTTGGCAGGGATTGTTCATTTAACCAACGCACCCTTGGCCGATTTATGGCAGGCTGAGTTAGCCATCAGCGGCGTCAGCAGCATCTATATCGCCGTTGCCCTGGGTAGTTTTATCGTTTTATGTATTGGTACGCTGGCAACAGCTGCCCTGGCGCCGCCAGTGGTCGTCAAGCCAGTCGCAGAACGTTCAGAAGCAGGTCGTGTTCAGGCCGCACCGCGTCAGCCTCAACCGGTCGATGAAGTAGATGATGAAGAGGAAGATATCATCGACTTCAACGATGGGCGTGAAGAGGGTGAAGTGAAGTGGTTCAATACCAATAAAGGCTACGGTTTTATTACCCGCGATAACGGCGAAGATGTGTTTGTTCACTTTCGTGCTATCCGGGGCCGCGGCCCGCGTATGCTGGCAGAAGGCCAAATTGTGCGTTATCACGTGATTAAAAATGACCGTGGTTTGCAGGCCGACGATGTGAGTATTATCGAGTAACGATTGCGCGATTAAGCAAGATGACAATCGACCCCGCCACTAGGCGGGGTCGATTGCGTTTAAGGTAGCGGTTACCGACCTGAATCCGGCCACTCGATGGCGCCTTCTTTGCCGCCGGGCAGAACCTGCCAGAACCGGTCAGGGTCATCATTGCCTGGATGCCAGCCCCCAAGCGAGCAGCGGATTTCCGTTTGCAGCGCTTCGGCCGCGTGTTGTGCGCACTCCTGATCGGTCATCCACGGTGTGTGGCTGCTATCAAACCACAGGCTGGCAAAGCCATCCGCCACGTTATCGACCAGGAGAATCGGCACCTCTTCGCCCTGGTGCATACCGCGGGCCTTCCACTTGCCTTTGCCCGCTGGCATTAGCGGCGGGGCAGAAAGCGCGCTGGCAAGCCAGGCGTTGAGCGTGTCATGAGAAACGCGGGCAACGTACACTTCAATATCCGGATACTGCTCCATTATGCGCTTACCTCATCCGACGTTAGCAGTGCCTGAAGCGTCGCCTCATAGATCCGGCTCAAGTCATCCAGGTCGCTGG
This sequence comes from Halomonas sp., assembly GCF_017983445.1. Classification (GTDB taxonomy): domain Bacteria; phylum Pseudomonadota; class Gammaproteobacteria; order Pseudomonadales; family Halomonadaceae; genus Vreelandella. The sequence goes on along the minus strand of NZ_JAGOBJ010000010.1, from coordinate 145,744 downwards.
CGCGTACGCGCTCGTTTACCTTGTGAATGGTATCGTTAAGCGGGCCTAGCTCGACCACCTGGGCGCCCAGCGTGGCGATAAACCGACCATCGGACGTGCCGCCGCTGGTCGAAAGCGCAGGGCGCTTGCCCGTAACCGCTTCCACACCGCGAATGGCGGCGTCCACAAGTTCACCTTCTGCGGTAAGGAACGGCTCGCCGTTGAGCGTCCAGTCCAGCTGATATTCAAGCTCATATTGCTCCAGAATCGCGTGGGTGCGCTCTTTAAGCTGCTCATGGGTCACCTCGGTCGAGAAGCGAAAATTAAACACCACTTCCACATCGCCAGGGATTACGTTGGTCGCCCCGGTGCCCGCGCGCAGGTTCGAGATTTGAAAGCTGGTCGCGGGGAAAAAATCGTTGCCCGCATCCCAGTGCTCATTGGCAAGGGCGTCCAGCGCAGGCATCGCCTGGTGGATCGGGTTGCGTGCCAAATGCGGGTAAGCCACGTGGCCCTGAATCCCCTGGATATGCAAAACGCCGCCCAGGGAGCCGCGTCGACCGTTTTTAATCACATCGCCCAGGTAATCGGTAGACGAGGGCTCGCCCACGATGCAGTAGTCAAGGCGCTCATTGCGCTCACGCAGCTGCTCGACCACGGCGCGAGTGCCGTCGATCGCCGGGCCTTCTTCATCCGACGTGATCAAGAACGCGATGCGCCCATCATGGTCAGGATAACGGGTTACAAAGCGTTCCACGGCGGTAAGCATAGATGCCAGGCTGCCTTTCATATCCGCAGCGCCCCGCCCACACAGCATGCCGTGCTCATCAATGCAGGGTGAAAACGGCGGAAATTCCCAACCGGTGGGCGGCCCACTGGGCACCACATCGGTATGGCCGGCAAAGGCAATGACTGGGCCATGATGGCCACGTATGGCCCAGAAGTTCTGCACATCGCCAAACGGCATTGGCTCAATATGAAAACCGAGCGCCGTCAAGCGCTCGATCATGATGTCCTGGCAGCCTTCATCGTCCGGCGTCACTGACGGACGGCTTAACAGCTCAAAGGCAAGCTGTAGCGTTGGCGACAGCGTGTCAGGCTCAGTTATGGGCATGCAGCGCCTCGTTCAGCGCGATGGCGCTTTTATTGGTCAGGCACTCGACACGGCCATTTTTAGAGTTGCGGCGCAGCAGCAGGTCGTTTTGGCCCGCCAGCTCGCGCGCAGCCAGGGTTTTAACCTCGTTGCCTTCTTCATCCAACAGGGCCACTTTGGTGCCCGCAGTAACGTACAGGCCGGATTCGACCGTACAGCGGTCGCCCAGCGGAATGCCGATACCGGCATTGGCGCCGATCAGGCAGCCTTCGCCGACTTTAATGACGATATTGCCGCCGCCGGATAGCGTACCCATGGTGGAGCAGCCGCCGCCCAGGTCAGAGCCCTTGCCGACCATGACGCCTGCTGAGATGCGTCCTTCGATCATGCCGGGGCCTTCGGTGCCTGCATTGAAGTTCACAAAGCCTTCGTGCATCACGGTGGTGCCTTCGCCCAGGTGCGCGCCCAGGCGTACCCGTGCGGTATCGGCAATACGGATGCCGGTCGGTACCACGTAGTCGGTCATTTTGGGGAATTTATCAACACAATCAACGGATAGCGCACGACCGGCCAGACGGGCTTTCAGGCGACGTGCAGGCAGCTCTTCTATATCGATTGCGCCTTCGTTGGTCCAGGCAATGTTGCGCAGCAGGCCGAACATGCCGGTGAGATCCAAACCATGCGGCTTGACCAAGCGATGGGATAACAGGTGCAGTTTAAGGTACACCTCAGGGGCGGTTTGCGGCGCTTGATCTGTCTCAAGGAACGTTGCTACCAGCGGGCGCTGGCTGGCGGCGAGCGTTTCAGCAAGCTCGGCCTGCTCAGGATGGCCAGCCGCTTCAAGCGCTTTGGCCAAGCGCGTGCAATCCTCAGGTAAAAAGCTAACCACTGCGTTGCCCTGGGGGGCATTAAGCGCTTCTTTGGCAGCGTTAACCAGGCTTTCCTGTGGTTTGAAAAGCGGTGCCGGGTAGTAAATTTCCAGCCAGTCGCCTTGAGTGTTCTGCGTGCCAATTCCAAGCGCAAAGCTCAACATAAACGTTCATCCTGTCGTTAAAAGTGTCGCTAACCGGGTCGTTAACCAAAGCCAAGGTGCCGGTATAACCAAGTGTTAATACAAAAAAATGGGTACAAAAAGCAAAATAGCGGCGATGGCTTAGATAGCTCAGCCGCTAATGTTAGCGTAATCGCCGTCGCGGTAACCTACCTTTATGGCATCACCGCCGGTATCCAGAAGCGGGCGTTTAAGCAGCGTCGGATGTTTCAGCAGCAGCTGGCGCGCAGAGTTGGCATCAAAGCTGTCCTTGTCTTCCTGAGGAAGGTCACGCCATGTCTTGCTGCGCTTATTGACCGCTTCCCAAAGCGGTACCCGCTCCAGAATATGCTCAAGCAGGCCCGCCGATAAACCATCTTTACGCAAATCGTGAGTCTTGAAAGGTATTCCGTTCTCTTCCAGCGCCTTGCGCGCCTTACGACACGTATCGCAGGTATCAATGACATAGAGTGTAAACATGTTATCTCCTTTCGAGCTGTTCGTGCCGTCAAGCGGTGAGTTAACCGCGCTCAATCAGCTGGCGGATACGCTGTGCGGCTTCAAGGGTCGGAGCAAGCTCGGCGACCAGAGCAAGGCGTAGGCGGCCCGCGCCTGGATTAATACCCTGTGCGTCAGGGCGGCCCATCAAGCTTCCGGGCAGTACACTCACGTTCTGCTCGGTAAAAAGCCGCTGGGTAAAGCCAATATCATCACCACCCGGTACGGCAGGCCACAGGTAAAAGCTTGCCTCCGGTGTGGGGAAGTCCATTACCGGCGCCAGCACATCGACCACGGCGCTAAATTTTTCACGGTACGCATCGCGATTGGCGCGTACATGCGCTTCATCCTGCCACGCAGCAATGGAAGCATGCTGTACCGGTAACGACATGGCGCAGCCGTGATAGGTGCGGTAGCGTTTGAACGGCGCCAGAATATTGGCGTCGCCCGCCACAAAGCCCGAACGCAGGCCGGGTAAGTTAGAGCGTTTCGACAGCGAATGAAACACCACGCAGCGGCGGTAGTCATCGCGGCCAAGCTCTGCGCATGCCTGTAAAAGCCCTGGTGGCGGCGTTTGTTCATTCAGATAAAGTTCGGAGTAACACTCATCCGAGGCGATGATAAAGTCATGCTCATCGGCCAGCGCAATCAGCTGTTTGAATTCATCAACGGAAGTAACTGCGCCAGTGGGGTTGCCGGGCGAGCAGATAAACACGATCTGCACATCACGCCAGGTGTCCGGGCTAACCGTGGTGAAGTCAGGCCGAAAGCCGTTTTCAGCGGTGCAGTTTAAATAAACCGGCTCGCCACCGGCCAGAAGCGTCGCGCCTTCGTAAATTTGATAAAAGGGATTGGGCACGAACACCTTGGCAGGGCGCGTGCGGTCAAGCGCGGCCTGCACAAAGGCAAAAATGGCTTCGCGGGTGCCGTTTACGGGCAGTACTTGACGCTCAGCATCCAACCCCGGCAGCTTGAAACGTTGAGTCGCCCACTGAGCCAGCGTTTCGCGCAGTGCCAGAAGACCATTGGTGGCCGGGTAGCGCGCCATTTCGAGCTGATGGGCGACTAACGCCTCAAGCGCTTTTGGGTAGGGCGCGTGCTGCGGTTCACCAATGGTCAGTGGAATATGCGACAACGTGGTAGGCGGCGTTAATTCAGCTTTGAGCGCGGCCAGCTTTTCAAACGGATAGGGGTGAAGGGCAGCGAGATCAGGGTTCATGGCGAGTCCGTTGATAGCGTGTCTGGCGTGGCTAGATGTTGTTGAGAGAAGTAGCAGGCGCCAATTATAGGCAAGCCCCGGTGCAGGCTCAAATCCACCGGGGCTAATGCTTGGCTATTGGCGGGTAAGACTGCCTTAAGGCGCCTGAGTAGATAGGCTCCGGATAGACGGGGTCTGGATAGATAGATTTTCCAGACTTTCAAGCGTTAGGCCCGCCTGGACTAACCCGCGGTGGTTCTGAAAAGCGCTCAACGCTTCCAGGGTTCGAGGCCCCATACGACCATCGACGGAGCCCGGGTTAAAGCCATATTGACGCAAAGCCGTTTGAATCTGCTCGACTAGCACAGGCGTGATATCCGGGTCGCATACTGCCTGGCGCATCTGCAGTTGAGGAGCACCCTGATAATCGATGCGCTCCAGCATGCGTACCTGCGCGGGAATGATCGACTGTGATGTGCGAGCGGGCGACACAATATCTTGCGTGGGCACCATCGCTTCATCGGCCTCGTTCCATACTTCAATAACGCGTGCCGGCTTGTCGATAACCTGTCGGGTTATCGTAGTGTACTCGGCGGGCTCAACCACCACGCGTGTGGTTTCCGGCTGTACCATGACCTGGATGGAGACACGCTCTTCGCGGGCCGGGTGCTCCTGCATGCAGAAGCTCATATTGGTTGAGTTACCGCCTGCGCTACAGGATTCCAGCGAGCGCCGTCCTTCTTCCACGACCACCGTACGCTGCTGTTCTTCAAACACGGCGGGGACGACTTCAAAGCGCTCAACTGGCGGGCGGGTCATCACGCGCTCTTCAACGGTACGGTACGTGGGCGGCTCTATTCGATAAGTAAGTGTACCTTCGCGGGTTTCAACGCGCTTGAACCCTTGGGCTATTTCCGCTGGCGTTACATCGATAGTCGCCTGCTGATCCTTGATCTGGATTTCGACGGTATCGATTTTCGGGCGCGGATTGATGGCGCCCACCGCCCAGCACTGGCCCGGCTGTATTTGTGATAATGCTTCATCAATCGACAAGGTATCAGCCGATGCGTTAACGCTTGCGATGCCCATACCAAATGCAAGCCATGGAAGTGGGGCTCGCAGCAAACGCTTCGCCGCACAACGTAAGATCAGTCGCTTGAGAGGAAAATGAGGTTGTTCAGCCAGTGCAGCAGGAGTTGCGGTCATAGCGGTCGTTACCCGTTGCTTTCAATAGTATGCCCGTAGGTGCGCAAATGGTTGCCACCATATCATGTTCTTAGCCTGGGCGAAGGCGAATGAGCCACTGGGCGTATTAAAAAGTCGTCATTGTATAGCCGCGAATTACCGACCTGCCATTTTCTTTAGGCAGGGGAGGAAGCTCAATATCACCGAGTATAATTTGCGGCACGATGGAGTCATGGGTTTGAAGACAAACATACAGCCGGTAACGGGGTGTTCGGCCGGGCTGCGCATTGGCCTCCGTTTGCCAATAACCGTAAGAAGGCTGGCCGTTGTGTGAAGGAAGTGCTACCCATGTGGTGCCATCGCTGGGCGCAGGGCAGCTGTCTCGCCACTTTGCCGGCAGCCAGCCGGCCGTTACCTGGTTGGTGACCTGCTGGCTAACCAGTTGGGCAAATTGAGCAGTGTTAACACTGGTGTCGACCCGCACCGCGGCGCGCGCGGCTTCTGCGGAATAGTGCTGAAACCCCATGCGCACAACGACAGGAATGCTAAACGCGATGATGCCGTACACCATGGTAAAGAACAGCATGAAAATAGCAGCGAATTCGATCGCCACTGCCCCACGTTGCTTCTGCTTACTGAACAAGGGTGGGTACTCCGCAACTGATGGACTCGACGCGGACATCGGTGCGACCTAATTCAAGGCCAAGCTCGTCCGTAATTGTTGTCGTCAGTAAGTTGCCCACGCCATTTAAAATAGGTTTGACAATATTAAGTAGAGGGCGAAGTAGTAAACATAATGTCCCCGAACAGTTAACGGTATTACTGCCAGGGTTTGTTATGCTCAGACCATCTTGAGAATTAGTTAAGTTTAACCCGCCCGGCTTGCGTTGAAGCAGCAGAGTTAAGTTATTACGTACACAGTTGTTCCAATTAAGTAACGAGCTTAATAGGCCTGCGCAGGACTGATAGCCATTGCCTAAAGTAGATATTCCAACAAGGTCAAGAACGCTATATGTGTTTGAAGTATAAGATTTAAATGCCTCGGAGAAGGTTCCTGTAGTCCATTGGCTAACAGGGCAAATAACTAACAAGCACGTCCGTGGAATAGCATTTTGAATCGTCCAGTTATTGCTGAGCGCTGGAATGATTCGTTGGCCCGTTGCATCTCTTTCCTCGCTACCGTTTAAGATAATATTTGTTGCCCGGGTTACATTATAAAAACCAGAACTATCTCTAGAAGCCTCTAAGTACTGATGAGCAACGTCGGCGATTAATTGATTTGTGTTGGCCTGTGATGGGGTCAAATTTCCCCCATGATTAAGCTGTGGTGGGCGAAGCAGGCCCCCCAGTAGATCCAGAAGGCTCCTAGTTAGGTTATTTATAGTATTGCCAAGCTGCAGCGCGTTAGGCTGTGTAGAGCGTATTTCACCAACCTCCATTTCTGGCAGTGTTTCTTGATAAGTTAATCCTGGAGTTATGGATCGTCCAGATAAAACGGGCAGCCCTAAAAGAGTAAGAAGTTGTGTATTTTTTACATAGGTAGAGCAGCTTTCGGTACCAGACCAAAGATGCTCTTCGGAGATTTCGCCTATGCATGCATCAAGAATGGATGAAGTAACAGCGATATCAGCAGTAGGAGGATCAGCTTGGCACTGCAAACCGACTAGCTCACCTTCTGCGTTTGCAACATCTAATGTCAGAGGGAGATGTATGTGGGTATCGCCAATTAAAACTTTAATGAGAGGGCCAAGAATAGGTATATTAGCGAGAAGATTATTTGAGTCGATATCAGCATGCAGGCGCACCTGCCCGGTGTAAGCCTTGGTACCTATCGGACCAACGGCGATCGCAGGTGGTTCGATAACACTTGCTCTCACTTTTATACCCAATAAATCAAGGCCCGGTAGTTCAATCGCGTTTTGGCTGGTGCCGGTCATCAAGGCAGCAGCCAGCAGTTCACCCAGATTAACCCCGGTATCTAACGCAGCGCGAGAGCCGTTCAGGCTACCTGACGCTAACTGAATTAACCCATTACCCTCTGACCCCAATAAATTGAAGTCAGCACTATTGAGCACAGCGCTCTTCACTATGTCGGTTTTAAGCGCGGTAAGGCTAGCCGTTACGGCAGCATCGCTTACCAGCGATAAGCTGGCATCGATAAACCGGTTGATGCCCAGCAGGCCTACTTGGGTATTGACCAGCTCAGCCAATGCATCGGGAGAAAGAAGGGCGAGTTCATTAACGCCTATATCTACACCCAGTGCGCTCAGAAGTCCCGCTGGCGTAACGCTTATATTGGCTATGCCACTTGAATCCAAGGCAGTGAGTCGTGCTGGGTTTACACCCACGTCTTTTAATAACTCGCTTAGGAGTTTGTTATTGTTAAGGCGGAGTAACTGGCTACCCACGGAGAACGCCGCCGTAGGCTCATTACGCTGAGCGGCTGCATTAGCACGCAGTATCACATTGCCGCTAAAGGCATCGCTAAGTAGAGATCCACCTTGAGCGATCAAGCTAGCGGGTACCTCATGTGAGGCGTCCACACGTACACCGGCGCCTGCCGGATTGAGGACTACATTACGCAGACCATCTTGACTGGTGATATGAGCGCACCGAGTAACCAACGTTTTTTGCGCGTTAAGGTTAAACCCGTGCAGGGACGCTGACTCAACGGCAAATTGTTCTGCTAAGCCTAACCGCCCTGCACAATACCCCCTGGGCAAACGGGCAATGGCATCCAGTGCCGCCATGTCGGCGATTTTTTGCAGGTTACGCTGTTCAAGATAAAGACGGCCCGTATCAAATACTAACGCGAGCACAGTAAGCAATAATACCAGTAGAAAGGCGGTAAGAACGCTGACTATCCCCTGTTGGCGAGTAGAGCCAAACGAGCCGTAACGCGAGTGGTACATACTGGCCTACCTTTTAAAAACTAAACGTTAGCGGAAAAAGGTATTCAACGTTACGGCGCTACCTCACGAGTATGTAGGATAGCGAACCCAACAATCTGATCGGGAAGCGGCGGGAACTCCCAGCCCAATAGCCGGATGGGTGGCAGTATGCTGCTAGGGGAGGGATGGCGTAAGCACACTTGCCATATACCGCTTTCCTGCTCAATGTACAGAAACTGACTATTGCCTTCACAAGGCTGTGCCCATTGCGAGGGCATCCAAGCCTCCTCAATTAGGGAAGCAACATACGTCTGAACTTCCGTGTCTGACGTATGCCGGTAGTGTTGCCACGCCAATCCTTCTCTAAGCGTATCCGAGGCAAGCTGTTGATAGCTGGCACTCATTAATAGCGGCATGGTAAAGCCGGCAATTCCATAAAACAGCATTAATAAAATAATAAAGCTAAGCGCAAACTCTATAGTGGCAATACCTTTTTGCAATGCCAGGGTTGTCATGTAATTCTTCTTTTAAATAAAAAATTTTAACTTCAACCCTAACCCTCCATATCAGTGGCCGCACCACTCAATGTACTTTGAATAGCTTCAAAGAAATCGCCAAGACCACCTGTCAGTAAACCAATACCTACAATAAGCGCAACAGCAATCAAACCAGCAATAATAGCGTACTCAATGGCAGAGGCACCTTTAGCATCACGGTGAAGGGTTGCCAAATAGCTGTATAAAAAAGTAACGATTTTCATATGAATAGCCCCCAGTATTGGGAATCAGGTATGTAAGTAATGCTTGTATCATAACGGTGTTTAGCATCCTGCTGTAATGATCATAGGATCATAAAAACTAATTCGGCTAGCTTAATTTAGTGAATTTTATTAATGTTTAATAACTAAATAGCTAAGCATATGAAAAATAAATATTCTTAGTTTTGTGTTATTTTGTAACTTAAAGTTTCTAATTATATTTGCCGTCTTGATAGGGTATTTTAAGATAAAGCCCCCCTAAGTGGAATGATCAATGCAGTATTATGATTAGCATTAGATTTTTCGGATTAAGTGTTGTTAAGTTATTGCTTTTAAGCTAAATAGTTAAATATAGCTTTGAAAGCGGCGGAGTATTAGAAAAACGATTTTACGCATCGTCTGCAGCACGCTTGAACACCACAATAAGGGGGCGTGGTCTTGAACAGTCGAATGATGATGATAATGGCAGGCGTATTAGTGGTGGCGGCACTGGTGATAGGCTATTTGGGTATTTCTATTGGAATGAGCAACTCTGAACCTGCTGCTGTCGACCCTGCGTCAGTGGATATAGATACGTCTACACGGACTGACGATACTGTGGTGCTTGAAGAACAAGTTGAGCCTTCCAGCGGCGTTGCAGGCAGTGATGTTGAAGATACCGCGCAGCGCCAGCCTGTTGTGGTGGTTGCCCAGAACCTGCCTGCCTATCACTTTATACGTCAAGAAGACCTGCAAATTGAGCAGCTACGCCTTATGCCACCCGGTAGCTTTAACGACCCTAGCGTATTGATAGGGCGAAGAGTCTGGCGGGATTTGCCTGCCGGCAGTGTATTAACCGAGAACAGTTTCACCGCAGGCGGGCCTATCGCACGCATGATTAGGCCTAATGAAAGGGCGCTGGCTATTCAGTTCGACCAGCTAATGGGTATAGGTGGGCATCTGGCGCCTGGGGATTATGTCGATGTGTTGTTGTTCTTGCCGGAAGACGAAATCAATACGGATCGCACCGTGCAAGTGGCCGTACCAGCGCTTCGCATACTCAGTATCGGCAGTCGGTTAGGCCTGGATATAAGTGGTAGTCCCGCCAGTTCTCCAGCAGTGTCAGCAGACACATCGAATACTTCTAATCCTGGCAGTGCGGATACCGCCGTGTTGGCCGTTCCTGAAGCATTGTTAACGCGTTTTGCCTTGGCGGCAGAAGCTGGAAGGTTACGCCTGGCTGTGCGTGCCGCTGATGAGCATCGCCTTGAAAATTACTATCGAAATGCGGGATCTATTACCGATGAGCTGAATCAGCAGCTCTTTCAGTTTGAGAAATTTGCATTAAGTCAGGCGCCGCGCCCTCAGCCTGGCTTGGTGGAAGGTAGTTCGCGCAGGCAGACGCAATCCCAAATCTCTTATCAAGAGCAGCCGCCCATGCAGCCGCCGGGGCCACCTGCAGGTTCAGTGCCGGTAATCCGCGGTGCGGTGATTAGTCTGGAAGCACCCTGATATTTATTTTTATTACATAATTTACAATGAGTAGAGGCGCCAGGGAATGAAGCGATTAACTCGAATGCTGACCGGCATTGTGCTGGGCGGCAGCGTGATAGTAGCGAGTGGTGGTCTGGCTCCTGAGGCAAGCGCTCAGTCGATGTGTGAAGAGCTCAGGCGCCTACCCCCGGCCTTGGAGCTCGCTCCCGGTATTCATCGTGAAGTGCAACTGCCTGTGGATATCGAGCGTCTGGCGGTAGGCAATCCAGGGGTTGCCGACGTTCAATTAACCTCCAGCCGCGCCTTTTTAATATCAACGGCCGATCAGGGGGCAACCAATATTACGGTGTGGACTCGCTGCGCCGAGCGGCCGACCGAAATCATGCTCATGGTAATGGGCCAAGCCAGTCATTCGCTCAATAGCTCTTCCTCTTACACTTCCAGCGTACCGGCTCAGGTGCAGACCGATATTCGATTTGTTGAGGTAAACCGGACGCGGCTTCAGGATATCGGCGTGTCGCTGTTCGGCAGCTCTAACAACAATCTGTTTGCCTCCCCTGGCGTGGGACCTGGGTCGGTGGGAGTGGGCAACATTGGTAGTCTTACGCCAGGCGCTAATGTGCCGCTTTCCAGTAGTGGGTTTAACTTGGTGGTAGGCGGCGGTAGCAGTCGAGTAATGGCCGCGCTAAGCGCACTGGAAACCAGCGGGTTTGCCTATACCCTAGCGCGCCCCAGCCTGGTGGCGCTTAGTGGGCAGAGCGCGAGTTTTTTGGCTGGTGGGGAATTTCCCATTCCTGTGCCCAGTTCAGGAAGCGATAGCGTATCGATTGAATATAAAGAGTTTGGGGTGCGTTTAACGCTTACCCCAACGGTGATTGATGAGCGGCGGATTACGCTTAAAGTGGCTCCTGAGGTGAGTGAGCTTGATTTTGTTAACGGTATTACCATTGAGGGGACAACAGTGCCTGCGCTGTCCGTACGACGTTCAGATACCAGCGTTTCACTGGCAAGCGGCGAGAGTTTTATTATCAGTGGCTTGATCAGTAATAGCCGCAGTGCTCAGGTCAATCAGTTGCCAGGGCTCGGCAGCCTACCAATTATTGGCGCGTTTTTCCGTAATAGCCAAACCCGCATTGAAGAGCGCGAATTGCTGATGATTGTGACGCCTCACCTAGTGCAACCTATCGCGGCAGACGCCGTCTTGCCCTCGCTTCCCGGTGAAGAGTTACGCAACTACGACCCCAGCGTGCATGAGCTATTGTTGTTTGAAGACGGATCTTTTGACCGAGCGGCCGGGCTGTCACGTTAAGGCGCAAGGAGAGGTGTGATGCAAACGTTTCTGGTCACCGGCTGTTCTGATGCTGATATTAGCTGGCTTGAATCGACCCTGTCGGATCAGGGGCGCCTTGTTCCCGTAGGCAGTAAATTAGAGGCCATTCTTGGTTTAATCGACCAGATGCTGGTAAACATCATTTTTGTTTGTGTCGAAAGCCGTAGTTATAACGCGACATTTTCGCTTATTGAAGGCCTTAGCGAGTCTCGCCCGCATGTGGCGATAGTTGCGATTGGCGATGGAACGGATAGCGAGCTTGTATTAGGCGCCATGCGTTCAGGTGCCAAGGATTTTCTGACCGTGGGTCAGCGTGGTAGCGAAGTGCAAAGCCTTATTCGTCGTCTGGGGCGTAAACAGCCTCAGGCCAGTGCCTTGATCAATAGTCAGCGTGCGCGGTTAATCGCGTTTTACGGCACAGATGTCATACAAGACACCACACTGATTGCGAGCCATGTCGCGCTCCACCTTGCTCAAACGCAATCTCAAGTATTGTTGATTGATATCGCCCCGGGGCAAGGCGAAGTCGAAGCGATGCTGAGTTTAAAGTGCTCGTTTGGGGTAGAAGATGCCATGCGGTCTGCTCAGCGCCTTGATTCGGCCGTCATTGAAAACGCGTTTAGCAAGCATGAGAGTGGCCTATACGTACTGCCACTGCTACAAGATGATCGTTATCCCGAAGCTTATAGCTATGCAGAAACCATTTTGCTACTCGGTATACTGCGTCAGCATTTTTCCTGGGTGATTATCAATGCCTGCGGCCAGCCAGACAGCGGGTTTGTACGTGCGATGATCGGCACGGCTGATCAGCTTCTCTGGTACTTGCACCAAAGCGTGCCCAGCAGCCGACGTAACCTGCATTGCCTGCAGCGGTGGCGCTCGGAAGGCGTGGCTTTGAATAACGTAGGGCTGCTGGTGGATCGGTATACGGCCCGGCTTGCACCTGAGTCATCGGTGCTCACCGATATGTTTAGTGTGCCGCTGATTGCCACTCTGCCTGGCCAGCCGCAGCAGCGTCTTAACAGCCTTAATCAAGGCGTTCCGCTTTATGAACTGGCGCCTAAAGATGAGCTAACGCGTGGCTTGCAGCAGCTCACCAACGACATATTTCCTAAACCTGCGATTGAAAAGCGTGTTGGGGTTTTAAAACGTCTATTCCGTTAAGGGGGATGTATGGAGCGTGGTGGTCTAATGCAGCTCAGCCATCTCAAGGAGCGTTTACACCGCTACTTGATAGATCAACTGGGCGATGAAACCTCAAACTTGATCGAGGGTAGTCGCCCTGAGCTTAAGCGTTTTATTGCGTCCCATATCCAAGCGTTTACCCGGCAGCAGCAGCTGGCGATTTCCGGTTATGAAATAGATCGTTTAACCGAAGAAATGATCGATGAATTAACCGGTTTCGGGCCGCTGGAAGTACTGTTGAGTGATCCAACCATTACCGAAATATTGGTCAACGGCAGTTCGCGTATCTTTATTGAACGGCGCGGCGTGCTGTCATTAAGCGATTTGTATTTTATCGATGACCATCATTTACAGCGTGTTATCCAGCGTATTATTGCCCCGTTAGGACGGCGCCTGGACGAATCTTCGCCCATGGTGGATGCCCGCTTGCCGGATGGTAGCCGTATCAATGCGGTTATCCCGCCTATCGCTCTGGATGGCGCCTGTTTGTCGGTACGTAAGTTTCGCAAGGATATGCTGCAAAGCCAGGAGCTTATCGCCTCCGGCTCGCTTGATGCAACGATTCTTGCGTTTTTGCAACATGCGGTACAGCGGCGCTGCAATATTGTTATTAGTGGCGGTACCGGTACCGGCAAGACCACCATGCTGAATCTTTTAAGCAGCATGATTGACCACCGTGAGCGCCTGGTCACCATCGAAGACACCGCCGAGCTACAGCTCAAGCACGGCCATGTGGTGCGCCTGGAAACCCGCCCACCGAATGCCGATGGGCATGGTGAAGTGGCTGCGCGGAGCCTGGTGCGTAACGCGTTGAGGATGCGCCCTGACCGTATCATTTTGGGTGAAACTCGCGGCGTCGAGGTGCTGGACGTGCTTTCTGCCATGAACACGGGGCACGAAGGATCCATGACCTCTATTCACGCCAATAGCGCAGCGGACTCGTTACTGCGAATGGAAACCCTGGTGGGATTATCGGGCGTGCCGGTACCTGAAAAAACCATGCGTCAATCAATCTCATCAGCCCTTGAAGTGATCATTCAACTGGTGCGTCTGCCCAGCGGGCTTCGTTGTATCAGCGAGATTATTGAAATAGGCGAAATGCGCCAGGGCGAGTACACCACCAACGTGCTGTTTCGCTACGATCGCCTGCATAAAACGTTTATTCAGGAAAGTCATCAGGTGCTAAACGAAAAGCTAATGGGAGCGCTGGAGGTAGCTCAGGAAGGCTTCCCATGAGCGTCATGGCGTACATATTGCTAGCGATGAGCGCTGCATTTCTATTGGCCGCCTTGTTAATGGCGCTTGCCAGCAAGCGCCGCGCTGTTGATGAACGTATTAATGAAAAGCTTCATCAGGACAGCGTACTGATCAATCCGCGGCAGCGAAAAAAAAGCGGCTTTTCGCTATGGCTGATGCAGGCGGGTATCCAGCTGCCAACATGGCTGACGGCGCTATTGACCGGGCTGGTTTTACTCTTGTCGTTAATGCTGTTGCAAATAAGCTGGTTTATGCCGCTGGTGGCATTAGGCGGTATTGCTCTGCTGGTTTATCTGGTGGGTCAGTGGCGTGCCCAAAAGCGTCTGGATCGAATGATTGAGCAGATGCCCGGCTTTCTGGACCATATGGTTCGCAGCATTAAATCGGGTCGTACGATGGGCGATGCCATGCTGCTGGCGATGAAACGCAGTGCCGACCCCTTGCACTTGGCTATGACGCCGGTGCGTCGCGATATCGAGCTGGGCGTGCCCATGGCTGAAGCGATCAACGAATTCGCTATGCTCTATAAGCGGGAGGAATTTCATATTTTGGCCCTCGGCGTGCGGATCAATCAACGCTATGGGGGTAACTCAGCGGATATGCTCAAGAGTCTGATGCTGATGATTCGTGACCGCGAGCGCGCCAGCCGGCAGCTAAGCGCGATGACCGGTGAAACGCGTATCAGTGCGTTTGTACTGGCGGGTCTACCGCTGGGGTTAGGGGCCTATATTCTTATCAGTAATCCTGATTTTTTACTTAACATGTGGGTGTCGTCGGCTGGAAAAGTCATGTTACTGCTGTCGTTGGCGTTGCAGTTTACCGGGTGCTTTGTTCTATGGCGCATGCTGAAAAGTATTTGAGACGCGTATTTGAGATGAGTATTTGATATGTGGCTATTGATCTTAAGTGCCGTACTGCTTCTGGCTGCTGCTTGCCTTATTGTCTGGATGCTGTTGCACCGCCAGCGTAATGCAGCGATCGTCACCCAGCGCATTGCGTCTCTGGGTGGTGTCGGGCTGGCGGCCAGTCAACGCCGCTCTCTGCTTGAGGGGTTCGAGCAGCTAGACGGCAAGATTGACGCAGAGCTTCCCAAGCTGTTAGAGCAGCTAGGTTGGCGCACCATCGAGCAGCGCGCACGTTATTACGCCATACAAATTGGCGTTCCTTTAGCGGCTATGGTTTTCGCCCTGGTGGGAAGTTCTCTGTTACGAGATGGCGGGCCATCCTATTTAACCGCTCTGGTATTCTTTGGCGTAGGATTTTTATTGCCCAAGCGCTGGCTACGACGAGCGGTGGCCAAGCGGCGCACCAAAATAGCCGACGAAGTTTCCACGATGCTGCCCCTGCTGCGCATGTTGTTCGAAGTAGGCATGTCGGTCGAGCAGTCGCTGCGTGCTCTCACCCAGGAGGGCCAGCATATCCTGCCGGAGCTTTCGATCGAGTTTAAGCGTGTGCTGACACGTGTGGATGTAGGGTTGGATCTTGCCAGTGAGCTAAGCAACATGGCCGAGCGCTTGGAGATTGATCAGGTGACCGACTGCGTGGTAATTCTTGAACAGCTGATTCGGCAGGGGGGTGGAGCAGTAGCATCGCTCATCTCGTTGAAAGAACTTTTCGATGATCGACGAACGACCAACCTTCAGGAAAAAGTCTCCAAACTGTCAGCCAAAATGTCGGGGGCCATGGTAGCCTTTCTGTTTCCTGCGCTGCTGATTATTTTGGCGGGGCCAGGTTTTATTGCCATTTTCGGTGCATTGTCAGGAATGAACCAATAATGAAGTACGCCAAAATTATGTTGTTAGGCGCAAGCCTTGTGCTAGCCGGGTGCGCGTCCACAGGGAATAACGCTTCTCGCCAAGCCAATCAGTGTGGTCCTCTTGAACAAGAGCAGCAGTTAGCCATTCAACTGGCAAGCGATATGGCTGACCAAGGGCGCTTACATGCGGCATTGGCGCACCTGGAACAGTTGCCGGAAACGCTTCCCGAGGTGCGCTTACGTAAAGCGATGATATTGCGCAAGCTGAACGACCCGCAGGCCACACCGCTTTATGAATCACTTCTCAATAGCTGTGTATCGGCCGAGGCGTACCATGGCCTTGGCCAAATTGCTGCGATTAAAGGCGATTATGCACAGGCGCTGACCCAGATGCAGGTAGCAGCCAACCTTTATCCCTCAAGCTTTACGATTCGTAACGACCTGGGGTTTGTTTATCTTCAGCGTAGGGAGCTTGATAAGGCGCAGTTTGAGTTTATGACCGCGCTTGAATTAAGTCAGGACAATGCGCTGCCCTTGGAAAATCTGTTAACCCTGTTGATGTATCAAGGCAAGTGGCAGGAGTCCAGCGCATTGCTGCGTGAAGGCCGGGCGACTTCTCAGCAGTATCAGAGGGCGGAAGCGCGTGCTCGCCAGCTACAGTTGGAAGATGGCCAAGGCCTATAACAAGCCGTTTACAAGCGATAACTGAAAGGGAGTGACCCGATGACTGGATATCGCTGGATTAGCCAGATAGCGCTAGGCGCTTTACTGGCGGGCGCTTTGACTGGATGCGCACAGCACAGTGGACGGGATAGCGCGGCAGCGCAGCCGCGTATGCTGGCAAAAGGTGACACCGTGGCGGATTCATGGCTGCAGATCCAGCGAGAAGGCAGTCAGGCATCCGCCAATCCTCAACGGCTCTCGACACAAGAGCAGGAGTTGGCCAGCCAGCGATGGCTGGACAGTTTTACTCACCCCATCCCCGACTTCTTTGAGCGCGATGAGGCCGGTGGGTTTGGCGAAGAGTAGACGTGCAGTGTGACGCTTTGATCGGGTCCTTACATGTTCTACAGCAGCGTTAGCAACTGAAGTGCGCCAAGCGCCAAAAAGATAAACGGCGCGTAGGCGAAATGCCCCTTTTGATTGCCTAACCCAGGGGCATGGCGCTGGACTATGGTTACGCTTCTACCAGGAAGAAGTGCTACGGTAATCGACCAGAGCACCAGCAGCAGCGCGGCAATCGCAATCACCATCAGGGTGATCATGCCGCCTGTGCTGAGGCCAATAGCGATCATCAGTTTGACGTCGCCCCCACCTAGAATGCCCTTGATATGCCCCGGTATCGTCAATGCTATCGCTATACCAGCTCCCGCCAGAGCGCTGGCAGGAGAGGCGCCTATCAGGCTTTGGGATGTCACCAGCAGCCAGACGGCTGCCAATAGCAAAAAAGGGTAGAGCAGGCGGTTATCAATATGTCGTTGACGCAGGTCCTGATAGCCGCATGCCAGCGCCCAGAGCAGCAGTAGCCACATCACGTGCGAAGGAGCGCCATGCTCAAACCCCCAAGACCTCAATCAACCGCTCGCGCAGCTGCTGCTGGCGCAAGGGGTCGGTTAACGGCTCGCCCGATTTGGTGGTGATAAAAAAGACGTCCTCGACGCGCTCGCCCAAGGTGGCAATTTTAGCCGTCGATAGCGCGATGTCCTGCTCCATAAAAATACGCCCGACCCGGGCCAAAAGACCTGGACGGTCAGGGGCCGTGAGTTCCAGCAGCGTGCGCTCATTGGCCGGGTCCTGCTCAATCAACACTTCGGTAGGCACTTTGAAGTGCTTTAGCTGGCGCGGCGTATGGCGGGTGACGATCTCTGGGTAGTCGTCCGGGTCATCCAGCTCTTCGACCAGGTGCTGGCGCATTTCTTCAATGCTGCCCGGGTCGCGGATGGGTTGGCCGTGGCTATCCAGCACGATAAACGTATTCAGCGTCCAGTTGTTGTGCGAGGTGACAATGCGCGCATCGTGAATCGAAAGCCCCAACTGCTCCATCGCCGCCGCGGTGGCGGCAAACAGGTCATCGACCGAGCGGGTGTGGATAAATACTTTGGTTCCACCTTCCGCCATATCGATTGTCGGCGCGCTGATCAATACCAGCGGCAGGGGAGAAGCGTTGTGGGCCAAAATCCCCTGGGTCTGCCAGACGATTTCGCTGGGGGCGTACTGTAAGAAATAATCCTCGCCCAGTGATTCCCAAAGCGTATCAATTTGCGCGCGTCCAACCCCGATGGTTTTGAGCAAAGAGCGGGCTTCGGAGCGTGTTTCCCGCACCCAGTCATCACGGTCCGGCGGATTTTTAAGCCCGCGGCGCAGGGCGCGCTTGGTTTCAGCATAAAGCTGGCGCAGAAGTGACGCCCGCCAGCCGTTCCATAGCGTCGGGTTGGTGGCGTTGATATCAGCAACCGTCAGTACGTAAAGGTACTCCAGACGCGCTTCATTACGGACAATCAGGGCAAAATCGCGAATAACGTCAGGGTCGCTGATGTCGCGCTTCTGGGCGGTCATCGACATGAGCAGATGATGCTCGACAAGCCAACTGGCCAGTCTCGTATCATGCGACGTTACGTGGTGACGCTGGCAAAATTGCTCAACGTCCCGGGCGCCAATTTCTGAATGATCGCCGCCGCGACCCTTGCCAATATCGTGAAACAGACCCGCTATCCATAAGATATCAAGCCTGGGGAGCTGGTTAATGAGGGCGGCGGCCACGGGGAACTCGTCCTTGGCATCGGGTTTGCGAAAGCCGTGTAAAAATTTCAGCAGGCGCAGGGTATGGGCATCCACCGTATAGATATGAAACAGGTCGTGCTGCATCAGACCTACGGCGCGGCCGAATTCTGGCAGGTACTTGCCCAGAATGCCGTAGCGGTTCATGCGCCGCAGTTGGCGTGGCACGTTACCGGGGGCGCGCAGGATTTCCATAAACAGCCGCTGATGAAGCGGATCATCGCGGTAGTGGTCGTCAATCTGATGGCGATGGTCGCGGATGAGACGAATGGTGTCCGCGCGCACGCCTTCAATTTCGGGGTGCCTGGCCATGAGCAGAAATAGTTCCAGCATGGCCTCTGGCTGCTCGCGAAACAGGCTGCGCGAGCGTGCTTGAATATAGCCGCCCTTGGTTTCAAAGCGCTCGTTGAGCTGAATGGTTTCCAGCGCCTCTTTGCCGCGCAAGATCACTTCATCGAAATGCTGGAGCAGCATATCGTTCAAACCGGCAAGCGCTGTCACGTGACGATAATAGCGCTTCATGAACTGCTCGACGGCCAGGCGTTCGGGCGTGTCTTTAAAGCCGAACAGCTCGGCAATCGTGCGCTGATGATCAAACAGTAGCCGATCTTCCGCGCGGTCGGTCAGCATATGCAGGGCATAGCGTACCTGCCACAAGAACGCCTGACCCTGGCTTAAAATACGCAGCTCGGCATCGTTCATGAAGCCGTTGGCGACAATGTCGGCGTACTGTTCCGTACCGAAGTGGCGCTTGGCGATCCAGCCGATCATCTGAATATCGCGCAGCCCGCCGGGCGAGCTTTTCAGGTTCGGCTCAAGATGATATTCCGAGTTGTTGTAGCGATAGTGGCGGGTAATCTGCTCCTGCCATTTGGCTTCAAAGAAGCGGTCGGCAGGCCAGAGCTGCTCGGTGCTTAAGCGCTTCTGCATTGCTGCACGCAACGATTCAGGCCCGGCGATCAGGCGTGATTCGAGCAGGTTGGTGATGACCGTAACATCGGCCTTTGCTTCACGTTTGCAATCATTTAACGAGCGTACGCTGTGACCAATCTCCAGGCCGATATCCCATAAAAAAGTGATAAAAGCACTTAGGGATTCGCGGTAGGGGGTGTCGTCGTCCTGTTCAAGCAGCAGGAGCAGGTCGATATCCGAGTGAGGATGAAGCTCGCCTCGTCCGTAACCCCCGACGGCGATCAGAGCTACGCCATCATCTGGCCAGGCGTGCAGGCCCCAGGCGATGGCCAGCAGTTGATCCAGGTACCAGGCTCGCCCGCGCACCAGGTCGCGTATATCGGCTCCTGAACGAAACCGGTCGTCCAGACGGGCCTGCAGTTCGCGGAGCGCCGTTTTAAACGGCGCAATGGGCGAGCGTGAGCCGGAAAGCTCCGTACGAAAAGCCTCAAGGTCATAAAGCGACGTGTCCGGTTCGAACCGGTAGTGGTGAAGGAGCATTAGCGATCTAAAAAGCTAAAGTCTTCGTCGCTACGCGCGGTCAGAACTTCAACCCCTGTCTCGGTAACCAGTAAGGTGTGTTCCCATTGAGCCGATAGGCTCTTGTCTTTAGTGACGGCTGTCCAACCATCGCGCAGCACTTTGGTTTTGTAGCCGCCAACGTTAATCATGGGTTCGATGGTAAAGCACATGCCGGCTTCCAAGGTGATGTCAGCTTCAGGCGCGTAGCCATCATAGTGAAGAATCTGAGGGTCCTCATGGAAACCTGCGCCAATGCCGTGCCCACAGAAGTCGCGAACCACGGAGTAGCCGTGCCCTTCGGCGTGCTTTTGAATCGCTTGAGCAAGCTCTGAAAGACGCACGCCAGGTTTGACCAGCGCAATGCTTTTATACAGGCACTCCTGGGTGATCCGACATAGACGCTCACCCTGAATGGTTTCGCCGATGATAAACATCATGCTGGAGTCGCCGTGATAACCATCCGGCGTCTTGACCGTGACATCCAGGTTCATGATGTCGCCGTTCTTGAGCTTTTTATTGAAATCTGGGAAGCCGTGACAAACCACGTGGTTCAGGGAGATACAGGTGGCATGGGTATAGCCGTGATAGTTGAGCGGGGCAGGGGTGGAGCCCAGTTCATTGACAATATATTCATGACACAGTCGGTCAATCTCGCCGGTGCTGACGCCTGCCTGTATATGAGGCGTGATCATTTCAAACACGCTGACGGCTTGGCGCCCGGCTTCGCGCATTTTCTCGATTTCTGAAGGTGTCTTGATGGGAACGTTCATGAATTCTCGATATGGGTTCAGGCGGTGGTATTAAGAATACAGTATTAAGAAACAGTGGTTGGGGAACAGTGTTGAGAGACCATATTAATTAAGCGTACTAAGTAACCGTATTGAGCAATAAATAAAGATCGTAACACGAGCTGCGACTTCATCTTGGCAATGATCTATGGTATAAAGCCGCGCGCTTTCCTGCAATCGTCATTCCTGGCTTCTTTTCCGCTGGTAGGCGATCATGGTCAGTCGAACGACCCGTTGCGCGTTCATTTTGGATGCGCGACTAATATAGCAAGCCTTGAAAACACACATGCACCGACACATGGTCCCGGGTGCCGCTGGCAACGTTTTAACGTGGTCAATGGTCGGATCCATGGGGTGCGTGGAGGCCTAACCCGAGTTTCAGGAGTTTTACCATGTCTCACGTTAATATGCGTGACCTGCTGAAAGCAGGCGCTCACTTCGGTCACCAGACCAAATACTGGAATCCGAAGATGGGCAAATTCATCTTCGGCGCGCGCAACAAGATTCACATCATCAACCTTGAGCACACTCTGCCGGCACTGAACGAAGCCGTCGATGTGGTCGAGAAGATGTCGGCATCCAACAACAAAATTTTGTTTGTTGGCACCAAGCGCAGCGCTAGCAAGATCATCAAAGAAGAAGCGAATCGCGTTAATCAGCCGTTCGTCAACCATCGCTGGTTGGGCGGCATGCTGACTAACTTCAAGACCATTCGTCAGTCCATCAAGCGTCTGCGCGAACTTGAAACCATGCGCGAAGACGGCACGTTCGACAAGCTGACCAAGAAAGAAGTCCTGATGGCAACTCGCGAGCAAGAGAAGCTCGAGCGTTCTATCGGTGGTATCAAGAACATGGGCGGCCTGCCGGACGCACTGTTCGTGATCGACGTTGACCACGAGCGCATCGCGATCAACGAAGCCAACAAACTGGGTATCCCGGTTATTGGTGTGGTTGATACCAACTCTAACCCTGATGGCGTTGATTACGTTATCCCGGGTAACGATGACTCCATTCGTGCTATCCAGATCTACGTTAAAGCCATTGCTGACGCGTGTGGTCGTTCGAAAGAAGGTCGTCCGGACGAGTTCGTTGAAGCGACCGAAGAGGCTGCTTCTGCCGACACTGACGCTGCTGCCGAGTAAAGGTTGCAGTAGATGCGGCGGGCAGTTGAGCCGCATCGTGTTGAAGAGGGGGCCTATGCCCCCTTTTTCCCGCTTTGGATGAACATCCAGGTGGGCCGATTATGCCGGGCACCAGGCGCCGGCAAGCGACCTTCAAAGTGATACATGATGGTCATCTATCGTGTTTATACTCTGTAGGGCGTTTAACTCTCAGCTAGAACCATTTCCGAGGTGAATTCTCATGGCAGCTATCAGCGCCTCTCAGGTCAAGGAACTGCGCGAACGTACTGGTCTCGGCATGATGGAGTGTAAAAAAGCACTCACCGAAACCGACGGTGATATTGAAGTCGCGATCGAAAACCTGCGTAAAAATTCAGGCTTAAAGGCCGCGAAGAAAGCCGATCGTATTGCTGCAGAGGGTGTTGTTGTTACCCGTGTAGCAGAAGACGGTAGCTACGGCGTAATGGTTGAAATCAACTCCGAGACTGACTTTGTTGCACGTGATGACAACTTCATCGCGTTCGCTGACAAAATCGCCGCTGCTTTCTTTGCCGCGAAAAGCGAAGATGTTGCTGCCGTTATGGCTGGCGACCTTGAAGCTGCCCGCGAGCAGCTGGTTCAGAAAATCGGTGAGAACATTGGTGTGCGTCGCGCGGTAGTTGTTAATGCCGTTGACGGTGGCCTGGTGGGCGAATACGTTCACGGTGGCCGCATTGGCGTTCTGACCGTGCTCAATGGCGGTACTGCAGAAGCGGCGAAAGACGTTGCTATGCACGTAGCAGCCATTAACCCCGCCGTTGCTCACCCGGCCGATATGCCGCAAGAGCAACTGGATCAAGAGAAAGCCATCATCCTGGGTCAGCCAGACATGGCAGGCAAGCCCGAGCAGATTGCTGAGAAAATGGTTCAAGGTCGTCTGAAGAAGTATCTGGCGGAAAACAGCCTGACCGAGCAGCCGTTCGTTAAAGACCCGAACCAGACCGTTGCTGAGTTTGTTAAGGCAGCCGGTGGCGAAGTGGTTAGCTTCACGCGCTTTGAAGTGGGTGAAGGCATCGAGAAAGAAGAAGTCGACTTTGCTAAAGAAGTTATGGAACAGGCTGGCCGTCGTTAAGGTCAGATGTTTCAGTCAAAAGATGGCGTGCGCGAAAGCGCACGCCTTCGTGTATCCGGCCCCTGCTAAATAGGGGTTGCTTCGCCCACCTGTGTCTAGGTCTGCTTCAGGAGAGATGCCATGTCACGCGATGTTCAAGAGCCTGCTGCGCTTGTTGTCCCCAACAAACTTGAGAAATCGAAATCAAAATACAAGCGTATTTTGCTGAAGCTTTCCGGCGAAGCGCTGATGGGAGAGCACGATTTTGGTATTGATCCTAAAGTGTTGGATCGTATGGCACTGGAAATCGGCCAGTTGGTCGGTATCGGTGTGCAGGTTGGTATCGTAATTGGCGGTGGCAACCTGTTTCGAGGGGCCGCGCTAAGCGAAGCCGGTATGGATCGGGTCACAGGCGACCACATGGGAATGCTGGCAACGGTAATGAACGCGCTGGCCATGCGTGATGCATTGGAGCGTTCGAATATTCGTTCGCGGGTCATGTCGGCGATTCCCATGAGTGGTGTGGTAGAGCATTATGACCGCCGCACCGCCATCCGCTATTTAACGTCAGGAGACGTGGTGCTGTTCTCGGCAGGAACGGGCAACCCCTTCTTCACAACCGACTCGGCTGCCTGTTTACGCGGTATCGAAGTCGATGTGGACGTGGTCATCAAGGCTACCAAAGTGGATGGGGTTTATAACAAGGACCCCATGAAACACTCTGATGCCGTAAAGTATGACCAACTCTCCTATGATGACGCACTGGATCAAAAACTGGGCGTTATGGATTTGACCGCCATCTGCCTGGTACGTGACCATGATATGCCGGTGCGGGTATTTGATATGAATAAGCCTGGCGCCCTGCTGAATCTGGTAGTAGGGGGCAAGGAAGGCACGCTGATAGATAGAGGGTAATAACGTGATCAACGATATTAAGAAAGACGCAGAATCTCGCATGAAAAAAAGCGTTGAAGCGCTGCATGGCAACTTCAACAAGATCCGTACCGGGCGTGCGCATCCGAGTATCCTGGATGCCGTAACCGTTGACTATTACGGTAGTCAGGTGCCGCTTAGCCAAGTGGCCTCGGTGAACGTTGAAGATGCGCGTACGCTTGCAGTAGCTCCGTGGGAGCAGGGCATGGTGCCTAAGGTTGAAAAGGCCATCATGACTTCTGATCTAGGCCTGAACCCGTCAAGCGCAGGCAACGTTATCCGTGTGCCGATGCCGATGCTGACTGAAGAAACCCGCAAGGGCTATATCAAGCAGGCGCGTAGCGAAGCAGAAAACGCTCGTGTTGCCGTACGCAACGTACGTCGTGATGCCAACGGTGATTTCAAGTCCCTGCTGAAGGATAAAGAGATTACCGAAGATGATCAGCGCCAGGGTGAAGATGAAATCCAGAAGCTGACCGATAAGTATATCGCCGAGATCGACAAGGCGCTGGCTGCCAAGGAACAGGACCTGATGCAGGTATAAATGCCTGTTTTTCTTTAGTTGCGGGCAGCCTGGCTGCCCGCTAGGCCTATGGCTTTATTATGACTGAGCTTTTGTGCGAGATCTCATGACGTCGCAGCTTCCTGAAGAACAGCCGGGCGATGCCAGTACGCCATCTCTGACCTGGGATACAGCAATGCCGTCGCACGTTGCTATCATAATGGACGGCAATAACCGCTGGGCAAAGGCCCGCGGAATGTCCGGTGTACGCGGTCATCGCGCAGGTGTAGAAGCCGTCAGGGCGGTGATTCAGCGTGCTGCCGAACGGCAGGTAAAAACGCTGAGCCTGTTTGCCTTTTCAAGTGAAAACTGGAAGCGACCCGCTGCAGAGGTCAATGCGCTGATGGAGCTTTTTTTGATGGCGCTTAAGCGCGAAGTCAAAAAGCTTAACGAGCGTAATATTCGGCTGACAATTATTGGCGAGCAGCGCGGCTTTTCTCATGCCATTCAAAAATATATTCATCGCGCCGAAGCATTGACGGCGGATAACACCGGCATGCATCTGGTCATTGCAGCCAACTATGGTGGGCAGTGGGATATTGCTCGGGCGGCGCGCGAACTTGCCGAGCAAGTGTCGGCAGGTGATTTACAGCCTGAGGATATCGATGAAGCCCGATTTGATGCGGCAATGGAGTGTCGTCACGTAACGCCCATCGATCTGTGTATTCGAACGAGTGGCGAGCAGCGCCTATCTAATTTCATGCTGTGGCAGCTAGCGTATGCTGAGCTGTACTTCTCCCCCTTACTATGGCCAGATTTCGGTGCTGAGGCGCTGGATGTCGCGTTAGATGAGTTTTGTCAGCGGCGTCGACGCTTTGGTATGACCGACGAACAAATAGAGGCGCAAGGTGCTTAGACAGCGGATTATAACCGCAGCCTGGTTGGCACCCGTGGTGCTGATCGGCCTGTTTGGCTTGCAAGGAAGCGCATTTGCGCTTTTTACTGCTTTTATGGTGCTGCTGGGTGCCTGGGAGTGGACGAATCTCGCCGGCATCAGCCAGCAAAGCCAACGCATTCAGTTAGTTGCTGGCGCTGCGGTGTTAATGCTGATCATGTGGTTTGCGGGTGCCGCCCTGGCTGTCTGGCCACTATGGTGTGCCGCGCTGGGTTGGCTGCTCAATCTTTACTGGGTCACGCATTACCCGGATAAAGGACACCAGTGGCAGGCAACGGCCAGGCGCCTGGTCATGGGCCTATGGGTGCTGATCCCCTGCTGGGTCGGGTTCAATATTCTGCGCGAAAGCGGTGCCGTGTGGCTGCTGTTTGTTCTGCTTTTGGTCTGGGCTGCCGATATTGGCGCCTACTTCGCTGGACGTCGCTGGGGGAAGCGCAAGCTTGCCCCGCGTGTTAGCCCCGGAAAGTCATGGGAAGGCGTGATAGGCGGAATGGTCGCCACCACGTTGCTGTCCATTGGTTTTGCGCTGTGGCAGCCGCTTGGGTTTTCAGGCGGCATTGCTCTGGTACTTGTCACGGCGGTAGTCACGCTTACCTCGGTACTGGGCGATCTTCTGGAAAGCATGCTCAAGCGCTATCGGGATATTAAAGACTCAAGCCAGCTATTACCTGGTCATGGCGGCGTATTGGATCGTATCGATAGCCTGACCGCCGCAATTCCGATATTTGCACTGCTGTATTTGCAAGTGCTTCAGGCCCAGGTGCTTGCGCTATGAGTCAGGTCTCTTGTCAGCAGGTTACCGTGCTTGGCTCTACGGGCTCAATCGGGGTTAGCACGCTGGATGTTATTGCACGTCACCCCGACCGCTACCGTGTTTATGCGCTAACGGCACATACCTCAAAAGAAGCACTGCTTGATCAGTGCTTGGTTCATCACCCCCAGGTTGCAGTGCTTGATCATCAGAGCGATGCAGACTGGCTGCATCAGGCGCTCATTGATGCAGGGCAGCCGACCGAGGTATTAGCGGGGCGTGAGGCTCTATGTCAGGTTGCCCGTGAGCCACGTGTGAATGTGGTGATGGCCGCCATCGTAGGCGCGGCAGGTTTGCTGCCTTCGCTCGCGGCGGTAGAAGCGGGCAAGCGGGTGCTGTTAGCCAATAAAGAAGCGTTGATCATGAGCGGTGCGCTGTTTATGCAGGCTGTGGAGCGCTCCGGGGCAACGTTGCTGCCTATCGATTCTGAACATAATGCTATCTATCAGTGTCTACCCAAGCAGCACCGAGGCGGGCTAGGGCGCTATGGCGTCAGTCAGCTACTGTTGACGGCATCTGGGGGCCCTTTTCGTACCTGGAGCGCTGCGGATATCGCCAGCGCCACGCCCGAGCAGGCCTGTGCTCACCCTAACTGGTCGATGGGGCGTAAAATATCCGTCGATAGCGCCACCTTGATGAATAAAGGTCTGGAGCTGATTGAGGCATGTTGGCTATTTGATGCCGCGCCGGAGCAAATTCAGGTGGTGGTCCATCCTCAGAGTGTGATTCACTCCATGGCAGCCTATGTCGATGGTTCGGTAATTGCGCAGCTGGGTAATCCCGACATGCGCACACCGATCGCCTATGGACTGGCTTGGCCTGAACGTATCGAGGCGGGCGTGGAGACGTTGGATCTGTTTCAGATTGCCCGGCTGGATTTTGAAACGGCGGACGAGGTTCGCTTTCCGTGTCTGCGTCTGGCCCGTGAGTCAATACAGAAGGGCGGCACTGCGCCCGCCGTTCTCAATGCGGCCAACGAGATTGCAGTAGCGGCTTTTCTGGAAGAGAGAATTGCTTTCAATGCCATTGCCGACATAGTCGCCCACGTCTTGTCACTTCCCTACGACGGTGATGCCGACAGTATTGAGAGCGTTCTGGCGGCTGATCAGTGGGCGCGTGAACAGGCAGCCCAGCTCATTGAGCAAAAAGGCGCTGAGATTAGGCAATGATCGTACTGGATAACAGAAAACGAGTAGGTCGCTTAAGCATCAGCGGCTGGTATGCATGGTGCTAAGGAGTTCATTGTGGGCCTGTTACAAAATATTTTAGCGGTACTTGTCGTGCTGGGTTTGCTGGTCACCTTTCACGAATTTGGCCACTTCTGGGTAGCGCGCCGCTGCGGTGTGAAGGTACTGCGTTTTTCGGTGGGCTTTGGTAAGCCGCTCTGGTCGACGGTAGATCGCCATGGGACAGAATATGCAGTAGCCGCTATTCCGCTGGGCGGCTACGTCAAGATGCTTGATGAACGCGAAGCGCCAGTTCCTGAAGATCAGCTGGACCAAGCGTTTAACCGTAAAAGTGTGTGGCAGCGTATCGCCATCGTTGCCGCGGGGCCTCTTGCGAACTTCCTGTTAGCCATCGTCGCCTATTGGGCCTTGTTTGTAGCGGGTATCACAACGGTTGCCCCCATGGTCGGTGATATTACCCCCGACTCACCGGCCGCCGAAGCGGGCCTGGCCCACGGTAGTGAAATTACCGCTATCCAGGGTGACGCCGTGCGTTCCTGGGAAGAAATAAATTTAAAGCTTATCTCCATGATTGGTTTTAGCGGTACGCTGACGATTGATGCCTTGCCAGAAGGCAGTAGCCGTGAGCGTCAGTATGCGCTCTCAATTGACAATTACATGACCCGGCAAGACCCGCCACAACCTCTGCAGACATTGGGAATGGCGCCCTGGCAGCCGGAATTTCCAGCAGTGCTGGGGCAGGTGGTTGACGGCGAAGCCGCGGCAAGTGCCGGTTTGAAAGCGGGCGATCGTATTGTGGCGATTGATCAAACGCCGGTGGAGGACTGGATGCAGTTCGTCACCCTGATTCGTCGCAGTGCCGGGGAAACGCTTAGCGTAACTTATGACCGTGGAGGCGAGCAGGGGACACTTTCGCTTACTCCCAAAAGTAACGTACTGGAGAGTGGCGGCGAGGTTGGGTACATTGGTGCAGGCGTTGAACCTGTCTCCTGGCCTGAATCCCTGCAGCGTGAAATCCGCTATGGGCCGATTGAGGCGGTTGGTCAGGCATTAGCGCGCACTGGTAATATGGTAGTACTAACCGTTGATTCGATTCGTAAGATGTTGGTAGGGTTGATTTCACCCTCCAACCTTTCAGGTCCCATCACGATTGCGCAAATTTCGGGTGATTCAGCGCGTGCAGGAATGGAAGCATTTGTAGGCTTTCTCGCCTATCTTTCCATCAGCCTCGGCGTGCTAAATTTACTACCTATTCCGGTACTCGATGGTGGACACTTGTTTTATTATTTTGTGGAAATCGTGCGTGGGCGGCCGGTCTCTGAGCAAACCCAGGCAATGGGGTTACGCATTGGGCTTGCCATGGTTGGCGGCTTGATGGCGATGGCCTTGTATTTCGATCTGATGCGCCTTTGGTAATGACGCGTGTAGCGCGCAGGATGCCTTGTCATCTGCCTGCACAAATGTATATGGTGCCTGTCTGGAATGACAGGCAGACCAACGCGAGCGAACTGACTGCATGAAAATCAAGACCCTTGGAATGGCGGCACTCTTGCTGGTAGGCGCCAGCGGCGCCCAGGCACAATCCTTTGATGTTTCGGACATTCGTGTGGAAGGACTACAGCGGGTATCCGCCGCCTCGGTCTTCAATGCGTTTCCTGTCAGTGCTAACGATCGGGTTAGCGAACAGCAGCTAGCGTCTGCCGCACGTGATTTATTTGCCACCGGTCTGTTTGAAGACGTTTCGTTGGCCCGTGAAGGCGACGTGCTGATCATTCAGGTCATCGAGCGACCGACGATTGCGCGCCTGAACCTCACCGGCAACCAGAAGCTTTCCGAAGATGATCTGCGTAACGGTTTGCGCGAGTCGGGTCTAGCCGAAGGCCAGGTGCTGCAGCTTTCTACTCTTGAAGAGATTCAGCGCGAGCTGGAAGGCGTTTATCAGTCGCAAGGGCGTTATAGCGCGCGCATTACGACTGAAGTCGAGCAGATCGATGAAGGTCGCGTCCAGGTCAATATCAATATCAATGAAGGCGAAGTGGCTAAAATTCGTCAGATAAATATTGTTGGTAATCAGGATTTTGACGATGAAACGCTGCGCAATGTCTTTGAGCTAAACGACAAGCCTGGGCGCTTCTTCGGCTGGTTTTCAAGCGATGAATACTCGCGTGAGGCCTTATCCGGGGATATCGAGCGCCTGCGTTCGTTCTATCTCGACCGTGGCTACGTGAACTTTGACGTTACCTCCACGCAGGTGTCCATCGGGCCCGAGAAATCCGAAATATTCGTGACCCTCAATATTGATGAGGGCAACCAGTACCGGGTAGGCAACGTTCGTTTTGCGGGTGATTTGCAGATTAGCGAAAGCGAAGCGCGAAATCTTCTGGAAATCCAAAGCGGCGATATTTTCTCTCGCGGTCAGGTGAATGCTTCAACCGAAGCACTGCGCTTGCGTCTAGGAGCCGAGGGCTTCGCCTTTGCCGATATTCAGGGGATTCCTGAAATGGCGGATGACGGCGAGACGGTTGATCTAGTGATCGCGGTTGACCCCGGCCAGCGCACCTACGTTCGACGCATTGAGTTTTATGGTAATACCACGACGCAAGATGAAGTTCTGCGCCGTGAAATGATTCAGATGGAAGGGGCCCCGGCATCGACTGACTCAATCACCCAGTCACGTCAGCGTCTTGAACGGCTTGGCTTCTTCAGTCAGGTAGAAGTTAACACCCAGCCTGTACCGGGTGAGCCCGATAAGCTGGATGTAACCTATAACGTTGAAGAGCAGCCCTCGGGTTCGGTCTCGGCAAGCGTCGGTTTCTCACAGAGCGCCGGTGTCATTTATGGTGTAGGGCTTGCCCAGAATAACTTCCTGGGTACGGGTAACCGCGTCAACGTCGGTGCACAGCGCAGCGATACGTTTACCAGCGTTAACTTCGCCTTTACCGACCCTTATTGGACGCTTGACGGTATTTCGCGTGGTTATAACGTGTTCTACCGCGAAACAGATTACGCCGACTCGGATATTTCTACGTATTCAACCGATGCATATGGCGCGGGTATCAACTTTGGTTATCCGATAAGCGAACTTTCCCGGTTGAACTTCGGTGCGAGCCTTGAAGATATTTCGGTCAAGACTTACAACGATACGGCATCAGAAATTCGCCGCTACGTTGATGAGGAAGGCGAAAATGCTCAGAGCTTGAAGCTTACGGCGAGCTGGACGCGTAACAACCTTAACCGCGGCGTCATGCCGACGGCTGGTAACTATCAGCGTCTGTCTCTTGAGACCAGCGCGCCGGGAAGCGATGCCGAATACTACAAGCTTCGTGCCCGTGCCCAGCAGTTGTTCCCGATTAATGACGACGAAACCTGGGCGTTTAAATTCAGCGGTAACCTGGGCTACGCCGATACTCTGGGCTCCAACGATCCTTACCCCTTCTATGAAAACTTCTATTCGGGCGGTTTAGGCTCGGTGCGTGGTTTCACGTCCAACACCTTGGGGCAGCGCACGACGCCCGCCGTTGAGGGTGGTCGCGACCGTACCATGGGCGGTAACGTGCTGGTGGAAGGTAGTGCTGAAGTTATCTTCCCCATGCCGTTTGTCGAGAACCAGCGCTCCGTTCAGCCGTCTATATTCTTTGATGCCGGTAACACGTTCTTGAGCTCCTGCTACGATGTGCTGGAAGCCGACCAAGGGCGCCAGCAATGTAGTTCTGGCGTTGATCTGGGCGACTTACGCTATAGTGTGGGGGTCGGCCTTGCCTGGCTAACGCCTGTTGGCCCGCTGACCTTTAGCATCGCTGAGCCGCTTAATGATGAAAGCGGTGACGACAAGCAGTTCTTCCAGTTCTCACTGGGACAGACGTTCTAACTTTGCTATAGAGCGCACCTGACGGGTGCGCCCCTGCTTGATGACAAGGAGTTAACACGATGCGTAAACTGACAGCGGCTGTGTGTCTGTTCGGTGCGATAGCTTTACCGGCCGCCCATGCTGTAGCTGCAGAAGTAGCTGTGCTGGATTGGCGGGCCGCGTTAATGAATACCCAGTCTGCGCAAGCCTCGTTGAGCCAGTTGGAAGGTCGGATTGGCAGCCAGCAGAGTGAAGCGCAGGGCTTGGGCAATGAGCTTCAGCAGTTGCAGGAACGTTTGCAGCGTGAAGGCGAAACCATGGCGCAGTCGCAGCGCGACTCACTGATTGCCGAGCTTCAGCAAAAGGGTGCCCGCTTTGAGCAGCTGCGCCGTGAAGTGATGCAAGCGCAGCAGAACTCCGAGCAGCAGTTCCTGGAAGGCGCTGAGTCCAAGCTCGAGCAGGCGGTTGAGCAAGTGTTGAGCCGTCATAATATCGATGTACTGGTTGAGCCTCAGGGTGTTCTGCATTCGTCTGTGGATCTGCCCAATGTGACGAACGAAGTTACCCAGATATTTGATTCGCTATAATTAATTTTTAATGACTGCCGGTGTGGCCATGCTGCACCACTGTTTTGTTGGGCTCCCATGACGCACGCACTGCACCACCACACTCTTGCGGATATCGCTCGCCACTTAGGAGTCGCCTTTGTCGGAGACGCCGATAAGCCTATTCGTGGGTTGGCAACGCTAAAAGAGGCCCAGCCTGATCAGGTAGCTTTTTTAGCGAATCGGGCTTATCTCAAGGATTTGGCTACCACCCAGGCGGCTGCTGTTCTGCTCCACCCCGAGCACGGCAAGAACTGCCCGGTGCCAAAGCTTGAGATGGAAAACCCCTATCTGGGCTATGCCAAACTTTCCCAGCTATTTGATCCTTTACCCGCGCGTGATAAACCCGGTGTGCATCCGACTGCCGTTGTTGCCGAAAATGTGACAATGGGCAAGGGCGTCTCGATTCAAGCCCATGCCGTAGTGGAAGAGGGCGTTACGCTTGGCGATCATGTGGTCGTTGGAGCAGGTAGCGTGATAGGGGCGGATAGCATTGTAGGTGAAAAAACCCGTCTGCATGCCAATGTCACCGTGTGCCATGGTGTTGTTATCGGCAAACGGGTGATTTTGCAAAGCGGCTGTGTGATTGGCGGGGATGGCTTTGGGTTTGCCCACGACGGTGGAGGCTGGCACAAGATTGCTCAGCTCGGCGGCGTCGTGCTGGGTGATGATGTCGAGGTCGGCAGTTGTTCAAGTATTGATCGTGGCGCGCTGGGCAATACCCTGATTGGCAATGACGTCAAGATCGATAGCCAGGTGCAGATTGCCCATAACGTGATTATCGGCGCCCATAGCGCACTTGCTGGTTGTGTGGGCATTGCCGGGTCCACCCAGGTAGGCAAGCACTGTATGCTGGGTGGCGGCGTTGGCTTGTCTGGGCACCTGACGATTTGTGACGGCGTGCAGGTAACCGGAATGAGCCTGGTCACCAATTCGATCCATAAGCCGGGCGTGTACTCTTCAGGCACTGGGGCCATGGCTAACTCGCAATGGCGTAAAAATGCAGTGCGCTTTAAGCAGCTAGATGATATTGCCAAGCGTTTGTTGCGCATGGAAAAAAATACACGTGATACGTAAAGGTCCTATTAATCAAGGTCCTGCTAATTACTGGGCAAGTAATTTGAGGCTTCAAAGCCACAGGTTATAATTCACTGCCTTTTGACCAGCCGTGTGCTGGTGCGTGCCTGATGCTACTCAGGCCTTTTGTCTTTTTAGAGGTCGTTTCGATGGTTATGGATATTAATGAAATTCGCGAGTACTTGCCCCACCGCTACCCGTTTTTGCTGGTGGATCGAGTAACGGAATTGACCGTGGGCGAATCCATCGTTGCGTATAAAAATGTTAGCATCAATGAGCCTTTTTTTAACGGCCATTTCCCCCATCACCCTATCATGCCCGGCGTGCTTGTCGTTGAGGCACTGGCTCAGGTGTGCGGTATTCTAGGTTTTAAAACGGTCAACAAACTTCCTGCCGATGGTTATGTTTACTATCTTGTAGGAAGCGATAATGTGCGTTTCAAGCGGCCCGTCATGCCCGGTGACCAGCTGGTTCTGCAAGCGAACGTTATCCGCGGAAAGCGTGGGATTTGGAAGTTTGCCTGCCGGGCAACGGTAGGTGGGGAGCTTGCTTGCGAGGCAGAAATCATTTGTGCCGAGAGGAAGGTTGCTTGATACATCCTACTGCTTTGGTCGACCCGACGGCGCAGCTTGCTGATGACGTCGAGGTTGGTCCTTTTAGTGTTATTGGGCCTGACGTCACCATCGGCGAAGGCTCCGTAATTGGCCCACACGTGGTGGTTAAAGGCCCCACAGTACTAGGTAAGCGCACGCGCATTTTTCAGTTCGCCTCGGTAGGCGAGGATTGCCAGGATAAAAAGTATGCTGGCGAACCCACCCGCCTGGTAATGGGCGACGATAACGTGGTGCGTGAGGGTGTCACGCTGCATCGCGGTACGGTACAGGATCGTAGTGAAACCACGATCGGCTCGCGTAATCTGTTTATGGCGTATGTCCACGTAGGCCACGACTGTGTGATCGGCAATGACTGTATTCTTGCCAACCAGGTAACCTTGGCGGGCCACGTAACGCTGGGTGATTTCGCTATTTTGGGCGGTCTTTCTGCCGTACACCAATTCTGCCATTTTGGCGATCATGCCATGGCTGGCGGCGGGTCAATCATCACCAAAGATACTCCTGCCTACATAATGATCAACGGTAACCCAGCGGAAGCCCGTGGCCTTAACCTGGTGGGCTTGAAGCGGCGCGGGTTCAGTCGTGAGGCGGTTAATGCCCTGAGCACTGCCTATAAAATGGTATATCGCCAGGGACTGACCGTTGAGCAGGCGCTTGACGAGATGCGCACGCGGTTTGATATCGAGGAAGTGGCTCATTTTGCCGCTTCTATCGAGCGTTCAACTCGCGGTATTACCCGCTAACTATGTCCATGCTAACTATGTTCATGCTAACTATGTTCATGCTAACTATGTTCATTCGGTCATGACGTTGCAGCGCGTTTATCTGGTGGCGGGGGAGCTGTCGGGAGATATCCTCGGCGCCGGCCTGATGCGTGCGCTAAAGGCGCGCCATCCCGGGGTTGAGTTTCGAGGCATCGGTGGCCCACGCATGATCGCCGAAGGCATGCAAAGCCGCTTTCCCCTGGAAACGCTTTCGGTCATGGGGATTGTCGAAGTCATCAAGCACCTGCCTGAGCTGATGAGCGTGCGCCGCACGCTACGTCGCGAAGCGCTCGACTGGCAGCCGGATATCATGGTGGGTATCGATGCGCCGGACTTTACGCTCGGCCTGGAAAAACAGCTGCGTAACGCAGGCATCAAAACGGCCCACTATGTCAGCCCCTCTGTTTGGGCGTGGCGCCAGGGGCGGGTGAAAGGCATCGCCAAATCTGTTGATGGTATGCTCACTCTGCTACCCTTTGAGGCGGACTTTTACCGTCACCACAACGTTCCCGTTGTTTTTGTGGGACATCCGCTTGCTGATGAGCTACCGCTTGAAAACGATCGCGTTGCAACGCGTCAGGCGCTCGGCCTTGATCAAAACGCGCCGGTGCTCGCATTATTGCCTGGCTCGCGGGGCAACGAAATACGCTTTTTGGGCCATACGTTTTTAGCCGCCGCTGAGCTGCTGTGCGAGCGCCATGCCACGCTAAAGGTTGTGATTCCGGCCGCCTCGGCGCTGCGCCATGATGAAATTAAAGTACTTTTGTCTCACTACCCAACCCTTGCCGAGCGTGTTGAGCTTTTGAATGGCCAGGCGCGAGAGGCGATGGTTGCCAGTGATGCCGTACTGTTGGCGTCCGGCACCGCCGCGCTTGAAGCCATGTTGTGTCACCGGGCGATGCTGGTTGCGTACAAGATGGCACCCGCCACGCATTGGCTTGCCAAGCGTATGGTGAAAACCCAGTGGGTATCACTGCCCAATCTGATCGCCCAGCAGAGTGTCGTGCCCGAACTTATCCAGGAGTCGGCGACGCCTCTGGCCATTGCGGACCAGCTTCATGAGCTGCTTAGCAATGATGAAGCACGCCTGGCGTTAGAGGCCCGCTTTGCCACGATGCATGCCAACCTGCAGCGCGATGCCAGCCGCCGCGCCGCTGAGGCGGTAACCGCTATCGCGTTAGGTCAGTTACTGGAGAATGACCATGCCAGCTAAGCCAGACGACTTTCCGCCGCTTGAAATTACCTATGTAGGCGAGCGCTTAGCCGGAGTCGATGAGGTTGGACGTGGGCCATTAATCGGAAGTGTCGTGGCTGCGGCGGTGATTCTTGACCCTATGCGCCCGATTGACGGTCTGACCGACTCCAAAAAGCTTACGGCCCGTAAGCGTGAAGCGCTAGACCTGCTGATTCGTGAGCAGGCGTTGGCGTTTGTCGTCGCTGAGGCAAGTGCAGCCGAAGTCGATCAGCTTAATATCTACCACGCCACGCACTTGGCAATGCGCCGCGCGATCGATGGTTTAGCCCCTGCTGCCGAATATTTGCTGGTAGACGGTAACCGATTGCCGGGACATATTTTGCCGGGGCAAGCGGTGGTCAAAGGCGATGCGCGCCATCCCGCCATTGCCGCGGCGTCGATTCTTGCCAAGGTCGCACGCGATGCCCAGATGGTCGCGTTGGATATGCGCTATCCTGAGTATGGTTTTGCGCGTCATAAAGGCTACCCAACCAAACAGCACCTTGAGGCGCTAATGGCTCACGGGCCGCTTGAGGAGCATCGCCGAAGCTTTGCTCCCGTTCAGCGTCAGCTGGCGCTAATGTAAGCACTGGCGTCAGGCTAGATTACGTTAATTTGCGTTCATTTCTTTTTACCGAGATTTTACCGAGAGTGTCATGACGGTACCGTTTGTTCATCTACGTTTGCACAGTGAATACTCCCTGGTCGACGGCTTGGTAAAACTTAAGTCATTGGTCAGTACCACCTTTGATCGCGCCATGCCTGCGCTTGCGCTCACTGACGAAACCAATTTATTTGGCCTGGTCAAATTTTACAAAGCCGCACAGGGCGCGGGGCTCAAACCGATCATCGGCAGCGACTTGTGGCTGTGTAACCCTCACGATGAGTCTCACCCTTACCGTATAACGCTGCTGGCGATGAATGACGTCGGCTACCGTAACCTGACCGAGCTGATCTCCAAGGGCTGGACCCACGGTCAGCGCCAAGGGAAAGCCATTTTGGACAAGTGCTGGGTGCTTGAACAAAGTGAAGGCCTGATCGCGCTTTCCGGTGCGCGGGAGGGCGAGATTGGTCGCCACCTGCTTTCTGATCATGAACGTGAAGCGCGTCAGCTGCTTGAAGAGTGGCAGGCTGCCTTTCCGGATCGTTTCTATCTGGAGCTGATTCGTACCGGGCGCCCGCTTGAAGAGGCGTGTGTACATGCCAGCGTCAAGCTTGCCATCGAGACCGGCACGCCAGTGGTAGCCACCAACGATGTACGCTTTCTGGAAAGGGATGACTTCTGGGCGCATGAAACGCGGGTGGCGATTGGTGAAGGTAAAGCGTTGGATGACCCGCGTCGCGAGCGCCGCTACACCGAAGAGCAGTATCTGAAAAGCCCGGACGAGATGGCGGCGCTGTTCTCGGATATTCCCGAGGCGCTTGAAAACAGCGTTATGATTGCCGAGCGCTGCAGTGTGGATGTGCGCCTGGGCGAGATATTTTTGCCCGAGTTCGAAATCCCCGAAGGCATGACCCAGGATGAGTTTTTTCGTAAGGTCTCCCACGACGGCCTGACGGATCGTCTGGACTTCCTGTTTCCTGCCGAGCGCTACCCGCGCGATAGCGACGAATACAAGGAAATTGATCAGCGTTACCGCGATCGGCTTGAGTTTGAGCTTAACGTCATCATCCAGATGGGCTTTCCAGGTTACTTCCTGATCGTAATGGACTTCATCCAGTGGGCCAAGGATAACAGCGTGCCGGTAGGGCCAGGGCGGGGTTCCGGTGCGGGCTCTCTGGTCGCCTACGCGCAAAAGATCACTGACCTTGATCCGATCGGCTACGACCTGCTGTTTGAGCGCTTTTTGAACCCTGAGCGTGTCTCCATGCCCGACTTTGACGTCGATTTCTGCATGGAAAAACGCGACAAGGTGATCGAGTACGTGGCCGAGCGCTACGGACGTGACGCGGTATCGCAGATCGTTACTTTTGGCACCATGGCGGCAAAAGCCGTGGTGCGCGACGTGGCGCGGGCCCAGGGGCGCCCCTATTCATTGGGTGACAAACTCTCCAAACTGATCCCGTTTGAAGTGGGCATGACGCTTGGCAAGGCGATCGAGCAGGAACCTGCGCTTAAAGAGTTCATTGCCAACGACGAAGAAGCCGAAGAGATCTGGGAAATGGCCCTCAAGCTTGAGGGCACGACGCGCGGCACCGGCAAGCACGCGGGCGGCGTGGTTATCGCGCCTACCAAGCTGACCGATTTCTCGCCGTTATTGTGCGATGAAAACGGCAACGGGCTGGTGGTTCAGTTCGATAAAAACGATATCGAAGACGCGGGTCTGGTCAAGTTCGACTTCCTGGGCCTGCGTACGCTGACCATTATCGACTGGGCGCTTGAAATGGTCGATAAGGTTCGCGGCGTGAATGGCCAGGAACCGCTGAACATCGATGCGATTCCGCTGGATGATGGCAAAACGTTTGAGATGCTCAAGCGTGCTGAAACCACGGCCGTTTTCCAGCTGGAATCCCGTGGCATGAAGGAGCTGATCAAGCGCCTTCTGCCAGACTCGCTGGATGACATGATCGCCCTGGTGGCCCTGTTTCGCCCCGGCCCGCTACAGTCAGGCATGGTTGATGACTTCATCAACCGTAAGCATGGCCGTGCCGAAGTATCTTATCCACACCCGGATTATCAGCACGACCTGTTAAAACCGGTGCTGTCGCCTACCTACGGTATTATTCTTTACCAAGAACAGGTCATGCAGATCGCCCAGGTAATGGCGGGCTACTCGCTGGGCCAGGCAGATATGCTGCGCCGGGCGATGGGTAAGAAAAAGCCCGAGGAGATGGCCAAGCAGCGCGACGGCTTCATGGAAGGTTGTGCGGCCAACGGTATCGACAAGAATCTGGCCGGTAACATCTTCGATCTGGTAGAGAAATTCGCCGGCTACGGCTTCAACAAATCGCACTCTGCCGCCTACGCGCTGGTGTCTTACCAGACCGCGTGGCTGAAAGCTCACTATCCAGGGCCGTTTATGGCCGCGGTTATGTCTACCGAGATGGACAACCTGGATAAAGTGGTGCTGTTAATCGAGGAGTGCCGCAACCTCAAGCTGACCGTGACGCCGCCAGACGTTAATGTAGGCGGCTACAAATTTACCGTGGATACCGAAGGGCGCGTGGTTTACGGCCTGGGGGCGATTCGCGGGGTGGGCGAGGGGCCAATTGGCGCGATTGTCGAGGCGCGGGAAACCGGCGGGCCGTTCACCGACCTGTTCGATTTCTGCCGTCGGCTTGACCCCAAGCGGATGAACAAGCGCACGCTTGAGGCGCTGATTCGCTCAGGCGCGCTCGACAGCCTCGGTCCTAACCGCGCTGTGTTGGCAGCCTCAATGGAAGACGCCCTGAAAGCGGCCGCCCAAAACCATGCCAACCAGAGCTTAGGGATGCTGGACATGTTCGGCGAGGCCTTCGCCGAAGACGAGGATGAAGAGGTCAACGTCTACGCTGAATATCTCGGTGTGCGGGAATGGACCGACCGCGAGCGTCTTTCAGGTGAAAAAGATACTCTGGGGCTTTATCTTACCGGGCACCCCATTGATGAGTACGAGCGTGAATTAAAGCGCTTCGTATCGACTCGGATCAGCGATTTAAAACCCTCCCGCGAGCCCCAACGGGTGGCCGGGCTGGTGGTCGCCATGCGTACCATGAAGTCCAAGCGTGGCGATACCATGGCGTTTATCACTCTGGATGACCGCACCGGGCGTATCGAGGCCTCGCTGTTTGGTGAGCTTTTCGATCAGTTGCGGGGTCAGATAGAGGCTGATCAGGTATTGATCGTTGAAGGTGAAGTTTCAAGCGACGACTTTTCAGGCGGTTTACGCCTGCGCGGTAAAGACGTAACTCCCATGGTCACGGCGCGCATCCGCTATGGCCAGGCGGTCGAGCTTGCGCTGGACGCCGGGCGTATCAACGGTCGTTTGGTTGAAACCCTGCGCGATGGTCTGACACCTTACCGCAACAATGAAGGTTTGCCGGTACGTGTGCAGTATCGTCATGAAGAGGCGGTTGGCTGGTTAGAGCTTGCAGAGGAGTGGAAGGTTGCTCCCAGCGATGATCTGCTGCTTGCACTTCGCGAGGTAGAAGGGCAGGCGGGCGTCCAGTTACGCTATCGCTAAACCTGATCGTTAAACGGTTGGGTAATTTAATTGAACGGGCATTACCTTGCGTGGCAGGGCCAGGATGCGATAATGCTCCTAATTATTTGCTCGTTTCGACAAGAGATGCTCGTTTCGACAAGGCTTATTTTTTTAGGCAGTTTACAGGCAGAGCCGATGAATCCTAATTATCTCGATTTTGAACAGCCCATTGCTGAACTTCAGGCAAAAATTGAGGAGCTGCGTTTGGTCAGCTCCGATAGCGTTAATCTCTCCGATGAGATATCTCGGCTGGAGGAGAAAAGTCGTAAGCTGACAGAATCGATCTTCAAGGATTTGACTCCCTGGCAGGTCTCTCAGCTATCGCGCCACCCTCAGCGCCCTTATACGCTGGATTATCTTGAACACATGTTCAGCGACTTTGACGAGCTGCACGGCGACCGTAACTTCGCTGATGACGCCGCGCTGGTCGGGGGCGTTGCGCGCTTGAACGATAAGCCGGTGATGGTAATCGGTCATCAGAAAGGACGCGATGTAAAAGAGAAGGTGCGCCGTAACTTTGGTATGCCGCGCCCCGAAGGTTACCGCAAAGCGTGCCGCCTGATGGAAATGGCCGAGCGCTTCAAGATGCCGATTTTAACCTTTATCGATACCCCCGGTGCTTATCCGGGGATTGATGCGGAAGAGCGTGGTCAGAGTGAAGCGATTGCCTACAACCTGGCGGTCATGTCGCGTTTAAAGACGCCGATTATCTCAACCGTCGTCGGTGAAGGCGGCTCGGGTGGGGCGCTGGCAATCGGGGTATGTGATGAGCTGAACATGCTGCAGTACTCCACTTACTCGGTTATTTCACCGGAAGGCTGTGCATCCATTTTATGGAAAAGCGCTGAAAAAGCCTCTGATGCGGCCCAGGCCATGGGCATCACCGCAGAGCGCCTCAAAGAGCTTGGCTTTGTGGATGGGTTGATCAAGGAGCCGCTGGGCGGCGCGCATCGTCATCCGGTCACGACCGCTGAGTGCGTTAAAGAAACCGTTACCGCAAGCCTTGAACGCCTGCAGGCGCTTGATACCGACGCTTTGCTTGAGCGTCGCTATCAGCGGCTGATGAGCTATGGCGCCCCAGCCGCCTGAACGGCTTGAACGGCTGCTAGATGACGCCCTGGTGGAAACCCCACCGGGGCGCTCTATTTGGGTGGCACTCTCCGGCGGGTTGGATTCGGCGTTATTACTGACGCTGGCCGCTCCGGTTTGCCGTTTAGCCAACCGGTCGCTCAACGCTATTCATATCAATCATGGCCTGCAGGCTGGCGCTGCCGACTTTGAGCAGTATTGCCTTAGGCTATGTCAGCGCTTGAACGTGCCCCTGACGGTGGTATCTGTCACGGTGGACCCAAGAGCCGATGGCATTGAATCCGCTGCGCGTGACGCCCGCTACAGTGCCTTTCAAACGCACGTTCCTGCCGGGGACACTGTTTGGCTGGCCCAGCATCAGGACGATCAGGCGGAGACGCTGCTGCTTGCCGCTCTGCGGGGCAGCGGCATACGCGGGCTGGCGGGGATGCCTTATCGCCGTCAGGTACACGATCTTACCTTTGTCCGGCCCTGGCTAACGGTTGCCAGGCGCTGCTTGGAAAACCGCGCCGGTAAGCTCAACCTTGCGTGGTGTGAAGACCCCACCAATAGTGATGTTGCGTTTGACCGTAACCGGTTACGCCATGAGGTTATGCCTGCCCTCAAGGCGCGCTGGCCCGAGGCTGCTGGCGCGCTTTCCAGTAGCGCTGCGCATGCGGGTGAAGCCGATGCGCTACTCAGTGAATATGCCCTGGCGGAGCTTGATGCATTGCGCGCAGGTGCGCAATGTATCGATGCTGCTGCGTTGGCCTCGCGCTCGCGGCCTCGCCAGCGGCTACTCGTGCGTCGCTGGTGTCAGCATCAGTTATTGCCGACCCCGCCTCAGCGCCGCCTGGATAGCTTGCTTGACCAGTTAACCGCGGCCATGGATGCCAGCGTGCATGTTGCGTGGCCGGGGGCTGAGGCAAGGGTGTGGAAAAAACGGCTTTACCTCACGGCGCCGCTTGAGCCGCTACCCGCCTGGCAAAGCACGTGGGCAGGCAAGCCAGGGCTTGATACGCCCTTGGGCAGGCTAGAGCTCTCTTTGCAGATATTAACCCAGCCAGTTAAGCCATTAACGCTGCGCTGGCGCCAGGGCGGGGAGGTGATTGCGCTTGCCGGGCGGGGCCGACGCGATGTCAAACGGCTACTTCAGGAGGCGCAGATACCGCCTTGGGAGCGCGAGCGGCTGGTGATGGTGATGGCAGATGACGCCTGCCTAGGCGTCATCAGGCCGCCAGCCGTCGTGCTCTGGCAGGCGGCTGGGGTCGCTTTTAAAGGTGCAGTGAGTCAGTAAGCGTAACCAGGCCTCGCGCTTAGCTCTCCTGAATCACGTTCAAGGTAAGTCCTGCAGTCTGCAGGTTGGTCTGCTCCTGCTCAATATCGGTGCTGAACAGGGTGGGTTCTTCGCTCGCGGGTAAGGTCAGCGTCAGGCCTTGCTCGTCAGCGCTGATCGACGGCAGGGGTGGAGCGCTTTCCGGGCGAGAATGATTGAGTAACACTGCCAGGCGCAACAGCTGAGCGAGTTTTGCGCTATGTGCCTGTTGCGCTTTGGGAAGCGCTTGCCACTCTTTAAGTGGGAACTTGCGCCGGTGAGCGCGCACCAGAAACGCCAACTGATGCTGCTCAGGGCGCGAGAAGCCCGCCAGATCGGAATGTTCCAGCAGGTAGGCGCCGTGGCGATGAAACTGGCTATGGGAAATCGCCAGGCCTATTTCGTGCACGTAGCTTGCCCATTGAAGGTAATGGCGGTGCTCTTGCGTCAGTGACCAGGCGCCTTGTACCTGTTCAAACAGGCGCAGCGCGGTATCAGCCACGTTATCGGCCTGGCGGGAATCCACGTCATAAATACGCTGGAGGGCTTCCAGGGTTCTTGAACGGGTATCCTCGGCGCTATTACGCCCGGCCATATCGTAAAGCACGCCTTCACGCAGGGCGCCATCGGCAAAGCGCATTTGGGACAGGTCAAAGGCCTCGAAGATGGCGCTCAAAATGGCAATCCCCGCCGGGAAAACGCGGGCACGGTCAGGTTTGAGCCCGTCCAGCTCAACCTTGTCCAGGTGTTTGCACTTGATGAGGCGCTCACGTAGCTTCTTGAGCCCACTGCAGGTAATCACGCCCTCGTTAGGTGTATCGCCGTAGGCGATAAGAACGCTTGCCGCTGCCTTGATGGTGCCGCTGGAGCCAACCGGATCTTCCCAGCCAAGGCGTTGATACGGGCGCTGAATATGAGCAAGCTCAGACAGTGCAGCAAGCTCGGCGCGGCGCATGCGTTTCTCGCTGAGTTCACCGTCAGGAAAGAAGCGGCTGGTAAACGTGATGCAGCCCATGCGCAGGCTTTCAAGGGCCTTGGGCTCAAATTTTTCGCCAATAATAAATTCTGTCGAGCCACCGCCAATATCGACAATCAGTCGGCGCCCATTTTCTGCCAGCGCATGGGCCGCTCCCAGATAGATAAGCCGGGCTTCTTCACGGCCTGCGATAACCTCAATGGAGTGACCCAGCTGCGCTTCGGCGCGCTCAATAAAGGCCTGGCTATTATGCGCATCGCGCAGTGCGTTGGTACCTACGATACGCAGATTGGCGCTCTCGATATCACTTAAAAAGGGGGCAAAACGACCCAGGCAATCCAACGCGCGCTGCATGGCAGCTTCGTTAAGCTTGCCGTCTTCATCCAAACCAGCAGCTAGCTGGACTTTTTCGCCCAGGCGGGCAACAACCTGAAGCCGCTCATTTTGATAGTTGGCCACCAGCAAGTGAAAGCTGTTAGAGCCGAGGTCTATCGCGGCTAAGCGCTGAGGAGCCGC
Source organism: Halomonas sp. (assembly GCF_017983445.1). Taxonomy (GTDB): domain Bacteria; phylum Pseudomonadota; class Gammaproteobacteria; order Pseudomonadales; family Halomonadaceae; genus Vreelandella. The sequence goes on along the minus strand of NZ_JAGOBJ010000010.1, from coordinate 102,274 downwards.
GCTTTCCAATTCGCTAGACGAAGCAGTAACTGAGGGTGAAATGTCCTTGGGCATGAGCTATCCTTGGTATTGGCTATGCCAAGGTTGCGGTGCCCTCCAGCTATTGTCAATTGGCAAAGACTTGCGTTTATCGCAGGGCTTGACTACCATCGAACAACTGGCCTGATTCGACCTGGCAGATTACAGCGTTTTGGCAGTATTAATGGTTGGAATTAGCTGATGAAAGTAGCGGCTAAAGCTGGCAGAGGTTAAAATTAATCCTGCTATCCAAAACAACGCTGTTTTCTGAGCGTCGACGTTTACATGAAAACGGTATTTAAGGCAGTGTCGCCTTAGCTGCCATCGGCGTTTACCCGTATTAATGCAAGTCGTATTTACTTAATGCTGTACTTACCCAACGCTGCTGCCTGCAGTATTCGTACTTGTAGTACTTCTGGTGCAGAGGTTGATTAAACTATTAGTGTTGACTAAATAGTGCTTATCCAGAATAGTATTTATCCAGATAGCATCAGCCAGATTTCCAAGTCGTCAGACAACCCGTTGATTGGTTCTTTCCTTATGCTAATCACAGCAAACAACTGCTGGCACTCTCGAATTGAGCGATAATTCATTGCGCTATCCATGAGTTATAAACGCCCAACGACGTATTTTCGAGTATGTGCTCTATTGGGGTCTGAACGCATCACACGGTGTCTAGCCATATCATCACGTGCTACGCCTCCTGTCTTATTCGGCGCTTGCGCCTAGCTTCCATGAGCAATTTTCTAACACACCGATGAATCTCACTGAACTCAAGCAAAAAACCGTTCCCGAGTTGCTCGATATCGCCCGCGAAATGGGTATCGATAACCTGGCCCGTTCGCGCAAGCAGGACATCATTTTCGCCATCCTCAAACGACACGCTAAAAGTGGTGAGGATATCTATGGCGACGGTGTGCTGGAAATTCTTCAGGATGGCTTTGGCTTCCTGCGCAGCGCCGACAGCTCGTATCTCGCCGGACCGGACGATATCTACGTATCGCCCTCACAGATCCGCCGTTTCAATCTGCGCAAAGGCGACTCAATTTCCGGCAAAATTCGCCCGCCTAAAGAAGGCGAGCGCTACTTTGCCCTGCTCAAGGTTAGCCAGATCAACCTTGACCGTCCTGAAAACGCCAAGCATAAGATTCTCTTTGAGAACTTAACGCCGCTGTTTCCAGACGAACGTATGCGTATGGAAATCGGTAACGGTTCTACCGAAGATCTTACCGCGCGTATCATCGACCTGACCGCACCGATTGGTAAAGGTCAGCGTGGCCTGCTGGTGTCTCCGCCGAAAGCGGGTAAGACATTGATGTTGCAGAACATCGCGACCTCAATCACGCGTAACAACCCTGAGTGCCACCTGATCGTACTGTTGATCGACGAGCGCCCAGAGGAAGTCACCGAAATGTCGCGTACCGTGCGCGGTGAAGTCGTGGCTTCCACGTTTGATGAGCCGCCGGCGCGCCACGTTCAGGTCGCTGAAATGGTCATCGAAAAAGCCAAGCGTCTGGTTGAGCATAAAAAAGACGTGGTCATCCTGCTTGACTCGATTACCCGCTTGGCGCGTGCCTACAACACCGTCGTACCCAGCTCCGGCAAGGTACTCACCGGTGGTGTCGACGCTCATGCCCTCGAGAAGCCCAAGCGCTTCTTCGGTGCAGCGCGTAATATCGAAGAAGGCGGCAGCTTGACCATTATTGCCACGGCCCTGGTGGATACCGGGTCGAAGATGGATGAAGTCATCTTCGAAGAGTTCAAGGGTACCGGTAATATGGAAGCGCACCTTGACCGCAAACTGGCAGAAAGGCGCGTCTTCCCAGCGATCAACATCCGTCGCAGCGGCACTCGTCGTGAAGATCTGCTGGCCTCCGAGGAAGAGATGCAGCGCATGTGGATTTTGCGCAAGCTGCTCAACCCGATGGAAGATACGGCTGCCACGGAATTCCTGATTGACCGTCTGAAGGATACCAAGACGAATCTTGAGTTCTTTGAAGCGATGAAACGCCGCTAGGATTGATTAGAATCACTATAGCGGCGCAAGCCTATCGGGGAGTGTGTCTTGAAGTATAACGACTTGCGCGACTTCATCGCGGCGCTGGAAGCGCGCGGTGAACTCAAGCGTATCCAAGCCGAGGTCGATCCTTACCTGGAAATCACCGAAATTTGCGACCGCACCCTGCGTGCCGGTGGCCCGGCACTTCTGTTCGAGAACGTGAAGGGTCACGAGATGCCGCTTTTGGGCAATCTTTTCGGTACGCCAAAACGTGTGGCGCTGGGGATGGGACAGGAGTCGGTCGAAGCGCTGCGCGAAGTGGGCAAGCTGCTGGCCTTTCTGAAAGAGCCGGATCCGCCCAAAGGGTTGAAAGACGCCTGGGACAAGCTGCCCATTTTCAAGCAGGTGCTCAGCATGGGGCCTAAAACCGTTAAGCGGGCTCCGGTGCAGGAAGTCGTTTTTGAAGGTGACGAGGTTGATCTGGATCGCCTCCCTATCCAGCACTGCTGGCCGGGCGATGCGGCGCCTTTGGTGACATGGCCACTGGTCATTACCCGAGGCCCGCATAAAAAGCGTCAGAATTTGGGGATTTATCGGCAGCAAAAGATCGGCAAGAACCGCCTGATCATGCGCTGGCTCTCACACCGTGGTGGGGCGCTGGATTTTCAGGAGTTTCAGCAAACGCATCCTGGCGAGCCTTTCCCGGTTGCCGTGGCGCTGGGGGCCGACCCGGCCACGATCCTGGCGGCCGTTACCCCCGTCCCTGACTCACTCTCCGAATATGCGTTTGCCGGGCTTCTGCGTGGCTCACGTACTGAACTGGTTAAATGTGGTCATTCAGACCTTGAGGTGCCCGCCTCAAGCGAAATCATTCTGGAAGGGGTTATCTACCCCGATGATATGGCGCCGGAAGGCCCATACGGTGATCACACCGGTTATTACAACGAGGTGGATCACTTCCCGGTCTTTACCGTCACGCGCATGACCATGCGTCGCGATGCCATCTATCACTCGACCTATACCGGGCGGCCGCCGGATGAGCCCGCCGTTCTAGGGTTAGCGCTCAACGAAGTGTTTGTGCCGATACTCTGCAAGCAGTTTCCTGAAATCGTCGACTTCTATCTGCCGCCGGAAGGGTGCTCGTACCGGATGGCGGTCGTCACCATGAAAAAGCAGTACCCCGGCCACGCCAAGCGCGTGATGATGGGCGTCTGGAGCTTCTTGCGTCAATTCATGTATACCAAGTTCGTGATCGTGCTGGATGACGATGTCGATGCGCGCAACTGGGAAGACGTGATTTGGGCGATCACGACACGCATGGACCCGGCACGCGATACTGTGATGGTGGAAAACACGCCCATCGATTATCTGGATTTCGCCTCGCCTGTGTCAGGCCTGGGTTCCAAGATGGGCCTGGACGCGACCAATAAATGGCCGGGCGAAACGGACCGCGAGTGGGGTACGCCCATCGTGATGGACGAAACGGTCAAAAACCGCGTTGACGAGCGGTGGGAAGAGTTGGGGATCGGTATCCCTCTACCTGCTCCACGCCATGGCGGTTAATACGGCGGTGAAGTTTAACGGCGCACACTGATCGATTTTTTACAAAGAGGTTTTCATGAGCGCAAGGACGTTAACCTGCCAGGTAACGGCCGTTGAGGATTTAAATCCTGACGTATTTGGCGTAACGCTGGAAGGCCGAGCAGAAGCAATGCAGCATGCTCCCGGCCAGTATTTAGAGCTACAGCTGGATGATACAACATGGGTGCCGTTTTCGATTGCCAGTGCCGAGCAGGGTGATGGCGTCATTGAGCTGCATATTCAGCACTGGCCCGAGCGCGATAACTCGGTGCGGTTGCGCAATCTTCTGCAAGTGGCCAACCAACTGACCCTACGCTTGCCGGGCGGTGAATGTGTGGTTGACCCGCAAAGCCAGCGCCCGCTGATGCTGATTGCTGCAGGCACTGGGTTTGCGCAGATGAAAGCTATTGTTGAAGCCACGCTGCGTGATCAGCCCGAGCGGCCGATTTCCCTTTGGTGGGCTGCCCGCGAACACCGCGATCTTTATGCGGAAAGCCTGGCGTCTGCTTGGGCACAGCGTTACCCCCAGGTCACCTTTCAGGCAGTGACTGAATTCCCGCTAACCGAGCCTCTGGCAAGCAGCGAGCGAATTCATCATCACCAGGGCCGAATAGATCTGGTCCTGGAAAAAGCGGCGCTCACGTTTAGCGATTATGATATTTATCTCTCGGGCTCGCCCGGCATGGTGTACGCCTGTCTGGACATTCTGGAAGCCAAGGGTGTGATCCGCGAGCGTGTTTTTTCAGATGTGTTTGCTTACGCCCCGCGCCCTTGATTGATACAAGGTTAAAAGCCTGCCCGCGTTAGCCAACAGCATTGTTTTGTGAAGAACAGTTGCCATTTGCCAAATGTAAGGGCAGGATAAAGCCACAGACTTTCAAAAGCCTAGCTTTTCAGAAACGCCAGCGGTTTACAGAATTACCTTTCGCAGAGCCTACGGGTTTGCCAATGATCAGGATAAATATGCACACATACGCGCCTTCTCACACTGCTAGTAGCTTGCCCCTTGTGGCGGCTGGTGTGTGCATGAGCGTTGTTGCCTATTTTGGATATTGGTTTAGCCACGGTGTGCCCGCGGCCGACGGTTAACGTCGCGCTACCAGGCACACCAACTAGGTTGCCTGCCGAATATTTAAGCCCCGGTTGGTAACCCAACCGGGGTTTTTGCGTTTAAGGCTTTCACCATAGAAGTGCCATAGAGCAATGTCATTAAGGAGCTGCACCATGATGTATCGCGCATATAACGTCACTATTGCTACCGGCTATGTGGGCTATGGCTATGGCTGGCGATTTAGCGACGCGCGGTCGGTGCAAGCTGCCACCTCCGACCGTGCTTGCCTGGGTGGTAACGTCAATCGATGTCATGCGCTCCCGGAGAGACCTTTATGAATGCCCCAGCAAGCCCAGCCCTTAGCTCGAAACGTAATATCACTCCCGTGGCTGTCAGCACGCCCAGTACGGAAAAGCTGCTTCCCACATCGGCCGAGCTGCGCCAAAGCGTGGCGGTGGATGCCCGGTTAAACCAGCAGATATCCCAGCAGCGCCAAGCGGTTCAAAACATCTTGAGCGGCCAGGATGATCGGCTTCTTGTCGTAGTGGGGCCGTGTTCCATCCATGATCCTGACGCAGCCCTTGAGTATGCCGACCGTCTCGCCGCGCTCAGCGAACAGGTAAGCGAACGGCTTTTACCCGTGATGCGGGTCTACGTTGAAAAACCCCGCACCACCGTAGGCTGGAAGGGGCTCGCTTACGATCCGGATTTAGACGGCAGTGGTGATATGGCCAAGGGCATTATGCTCTCCCGGGAGCTTATGCATGCCGTTGCCGCCCGCGGTTTGCCGGTGGCAACCGAGCTGCTTCAGCCCATGCTCGCCCCTTACCTGGACGATCTTTTAAGCTGGGTGGCGATTGGGGCGCGAACCACAGAATCACAGCTGCACCGTGAGCTTGCCAGCGACTTAGCCGCGGCGGTCGGCTTTAAAAACGCGACCAGCGGTGATGTACAGGTCGCGATCGACGCCATGCAGGCAGCGGCCCACGGCCACCAGCGCTTTGCTCAAGACAACAATGGGCGCCCCATCATGCAGCAAACGGCGGGTAACCCGCATACGCACGTAGTGCTTCGCGGTGGGCATGGCGAGCCTAACTACCAGGCATCGCATGTTCAGGCGGCTATCAAGACGCTGCATGAGGCCGGCCAGAATCCGCGGTTAATGGTCGATTGCAGCCACGCCAATGCGCGTAAAGACCACCGCCGCCAAAGTGAGGTGATGCTGGATGTGCTTGCTCAACGGCAGGCAGGTAACGCCAACCTGGTCGCCCTCATGCTGGAAAGTCACCTGTTTGAAGGCAAGCAGCCCCTGCAGCCGAACGCCTTGCGCTACGGCGTTTCGGTGACTGATGCCTGCGTCAGTTGGGAGGCAACCGAGCGGTTATTAAAAACGGCCGCAGAACGGTTAAGCTAACGTTTGACCGCTCAGGTTTTTAGGTTCTGTCTGAAAAGTTGGCGAGCGAAGGCAAGACAAGGCAAAAATCAGCGAAGAAACGGAGTTTACAAAGAGTAAATGAGTATTTTGATCGGACTCGCGCACGAGTTGATTTTTAACGCCGTATTGCCGAGCGCAGGCACTTTTCAGACGAACCTTAGTAACCCAGGCTTGTTTGCTTTGGTCAGCCCCGTATCATAGAGCGTTCCATTAGATGACGAGGTTGGCCATGGTTTTTACCCTTGAGCCGCATGATTCAAACAGCTATCGCCGTAAGGCACGCATGATCAGTTTTGCAATGGCGGGCCAGCTACTTATTTTTGGAATGCTGTTCTCAATGCTGCTGACATCCACCTTCGGCAACAGCCTCTGGCTATACGCGCTGGGTGTTTTTTTGGGGCTTCTGGCGACCAGTGCGCTATTTGCGGTATTACGCGAGCGGCCCTGGATGGCCGAGATGCGTTACGTCTGGCAATTAAAGCAGCACCTATCGCAAATCAAGGGTTATTTACCTACGCTCCGGCGCGCGGTCAATGATGACAATAAAGCGGCACTGAATATTTTAACCTTTTATCATCAGGGTGTTACGCAGATGGCCGAATTAAATGGACGGTCGCCTTCGCACGATACTGCTTGGCTTGCAGAAGCCAGTCACATAAAAGCCAAGCGGGAAGAGCTCGGTCTATCACCCGGGGTTGATACCTTCGACTCGCAGGATTTACACGCTTTCAAGCGAAGCTGATCCACTACACAATAAATCACGCGTTCAGGGAGCATTTATTAATGACACTGGTGTCCAATCCACTTCCGTTAATCGTTGCGAGCGCACTGTTGGTCGCGTTGGGGGGCTGTGCCTCAACGGCCGCCCCGGTCAGTGAGCCAGGCAAGATGACGGTGAACAGCAGTGCGCCGCTACTGCCGTCAGTACTTTTTTCCGGGACGGCCGAGCGCTTTCAGGGCTGGCATTGCCAGCCGGCTAATCAGCACTTGGTTACCGCGACGAATACCAGTGATTTACGACTTTGGTCGTTGCATGGTGCCTGGCGTTTACCCCAAGCCGTGGTAGCTAGCGGAGCGCGCTATCAAGACGGCAGTATCAGTTTTTGGAACCGTGGCGATAAGGCCATGGTGGAAACGCCGCGTGGTCAGCTGCAGTGCACGCTGAGTGAAGAGCGAGCGGCCATTACTAGGGTGGAAAAACCAGGCGTTATGTTCTGGGGGCAGGGCAATGAGCCGGGCTGGACAGTGGCATTAGCGCACGACGCGCCCACCCTAACCATGCAGCTCAACTATGGGGAAGAGCGTATTGAGCTTCCGTATATGGTGAGCGTAATGGATAACGAGGCAGGCCGGGTAGTGCTTGAAAATGCTCGCGTTGAACCGTTCTTTCGCCTGCGTATCGAAGCCGCCGCCTGTTTCGATGACATGAGCGGCAAGCCTTTTCCCGCCCGCGTAACGCTTACCTATGCCGGTGAGCAATATAGCGGCTGTGGCCAAGGTATCGCTCCTTAACAGCGCTGTTAATTAGCGGTTAACAGCGGTAGAGAAAGCGCTCGGCGCGCCAGTGTGAGGCAATAAAATCACTGGCGCATAGCGCTGACGTATTGCCCGAGGCCCGGGAAGCAAGCCGTGATAGCGTAGCAAGGCTCAGACCGCGTACCGCACTTACCTGCTGGCTGGCTGCCACCGGTACCCAGCGATTGTCCTCAAAAGTGGCAAGCGTAAAGCTAAACGGGTGAAATCCTGGAAAGCCTAACCGGATATCGGTGGCGACTAGCGTTTCCTGACCATCGATCCAGCGAGCTTCGTAGCGTAAAAAAGGACCGGTAAACCACGTTAACCGTTGGCCTAGCGGGCCTGAAAGCGCTGAATCCTCAAGCGCTGCATTGCGCCATAAGGGTTCTAACTGAGGGAGGCGAGGCGCATCGAAAATACTGATGAGACTCTCATAATAGCGGTCTTCATCAATCACCGTGGCCCGCCATAGCACGATGTTAAACGGCGTTGGCTGAACCAATACAGGGGCCTGCGTTAATCCCTGTTCAGCAAGCGCCGGTGCCAGACGCTGCTCCACACTCCACTTGGCGCCTGCTGCCAGAGCTAAATACACACACGATACGGCAAGACCCAGACCACAGTATTTGCGCACCTGCTGGGATACCAGCGCTGTTCCCAAGCCTATCAAAAGGGTCAAGGTATAAATCGGGTCAATAATAAAGATGATCGGCCATGCCACCGGTGGCGTATCCAGTGGCCAGAAAAGCTGCGTACCGTAGGTTGTCAGCGCATCCAGCAGCGGGTGGGTGACCAAACATAGCGTAAAAAAGCACCACCAGCGGGGTAGAGAAATATCCCGGGCAGGTGCAAAGCGCGTACACAGCAGGGCCAGCAGCGTGGCAAGGCCGGTCAGCACCAGTAGCGAATGAGAAAAGCCGCGGTGCTCGGTGACATTGGCAATTGCATCGCCATAATCCAGCGCGACATCCAGGTCGGGTAGCGTGCCCAGCAGCGCTCCAACCAGCACAGCCTTACGCCCCAGGCGGCGGCCAAGTACCGCTCCACCTACCGCGGCGCCCAGCGCAGCCTGTGTGATTGAATCCACTGGTTTCTCCTTTTAACGATACCCGTTAATATGGTTTGCGATTATTTATTGTACAGAGTTATTGGATTGATTGCTGGATGTCACATTTTTGTCAAAAATTCGACGTTCATGCCGTTTAAGAAGGCGCTGCTTGTGGCGTTAATAAGCCGGTTGCGCAATCATCACCTCTGCGTTGTATCAGCGGCAATGTGTACACTGAATCGTTATCACGAAAGGAGTTAAAGCATGCAATATTTACACACCATGGTGCGTGTTAAAGATCTAGACGCCTCACTTCGGTTTTACTGTGATCTGCTGGGCCTTAAAGAAGTACGCCGTAAAGAGAATGAAAAAGGTCGCTTCACGCTGGTATTTCTTGCCGCCCCGGAAGACGAAGAGCGTTCAGCCCAGTTAACCGCTCCCGAGCTCGAGCTGACCTATAACTGGGACCCGGAAGAATATACGGGCGGACGTAACTTTGGTCACCTGGCTTACCGCGTGGATGACATTTATGCACTCTGCCAGAAATTTCAGGACAATGGCGTTACCGTAAACCGTCCGCCGCGCGACGGGCATATGGCGTTTGTAAAATCACCTGACGGTATCTCCATCGAGCTTCTGCAAAAAGGCGATGCCTTGGCACCTCAAGAGCCCTGGGCCTCCATGGAAAACAGCGGTAGCTGGTAAGGAAATACAACATGCTCATGAAAAAACACCGCGCCCGAGCCTGTCTGCTACCGTTTCTAGCCCTGACCGCTGTATTGCTCAGCGCATGCAGCAGCACGCCGGACGAACCACAGCTCAACGATACGCCTCGCCACACAGGTTTGTCAGGCCCGATAGTGGACCAGCGCTGGAACCTGCTGCTGGTAGGTACTGATGAGCGGCTATCGTTTGCGGAAACGCCTTTTTTTACGATCTCGAAGGATGGGAAAGTGGCAGGCTCTGACGGCTGCAACCGCTTTACCGGCAACGTAAGCCTTGGCGAGAGTCACCGCATCGACTTTGAAGGACTTGCCACTACACGCATGGCCTGCCCAAATATGGCGGATGCCAAGCGGGTAACGGACATGCTGGATACCGCTTACCGCTACCTGATCGATCATGACCGCCTGGTCTTTTTCGGGCCGGACAGTCGCGTACTGGGTGGCTGGCGCGAAGGTAAATAAGCGTCTCTCGAAGGTAGGGTCTGTTGATATTTCATGACGCATGCGAATGGAATATCAACAGCCCACTTTTAACTGTCAACGGGGCTGATTCAATTGATCACAACGTGCATTTTGAACGCTCACCTAAAAAATGGTTTTAGGTAATGTGTCCTGCTTCTTATTTTTTATCGTGCCAACCTGACGCAGCTAAGCGAGGCGCTGAATGGCTAACGGGTGGCAATGACGCCAATTGTTGAGCTGTTGTGATAAACTGCCTGTTAGCATGAGATATTTCTAATGCAGCAATAGTGATTGCTAAGTCGTCTGCCAGTATTAGGGCTATACAGGCCTCGTAGGCAAGCCAGCAGCTCAATGATCGATGGGTGGCGCTATCAATGTTCTTATCGATAAACGGTTGCGCCCTAAATAAAAACAACCATCCATGGTGTGTGCTAGCGACGCCGAGTTTAATTGCGAGACTCCCCTGATGGTTGCCCCCGAGCTCGATGACATCCGCTTCAGTGTTATTGGCTAACAATGATAGCTGCTTAAACAACTGATGATGCGAGGGACAATGACCAAAACAATGGAGAGTGTCCTGATAGGCTAGACAAATACCGCGCGCATGAAAAATATCGCACCATCCTTGGTGATGGCGTTCGAGAATTTGCTCAATGCTTGTGAAGTGATGAATATCCCTGGTGAGTAATCTTCGAAAGGTTTTTAACTTCGCATGCTGCCTGCCGATACATTTAGTGCTTATTAAATGCAGTTGATGAGCCGCTGTATTGATTATCGAGCTCACCCAGCATGTAGCGCCAACGTACGAAGACGGTGCATGAGCAACATAGCCCCATATTTCATGCTCTCCGTTTAATTCATAGTAAGTCAGTTTCGAATTGGACAATTCTTGAAGGGAGCTGATGGAGGTTATTTCACCTTCATGCTCAATGCTGGCGCCCAACGGGAAATAGTAGACCAAACGCAGTTTCCCTGTATTGAGATACTGATACAAAACGACGGGAGTGTTCTTGACCACCAGCATATGGTGAAGCGCTTTCGTTAATTGCCTAAAAAGTTCGATGTGACTAGATGCAGATAAGATTAAAAGGCATTTGTCATGAAAATCTTCAAAATGCTGATCCCGCAGATAAATTATTTCACCCATCTTGAAGCCTCCTGTAGTGCCAAGCCTTGTCACTTACGGCTCCGCGAAACAGCGGGAATAATACAAAACCTGAAATTGAATTAATGATTTAATCAAAAGGTGAACTGCTATTCAACTATTGTTGAATAATCAATTCACATTGTGGGCATGAATGAAAAGCTGATGTTTTCGGAGCGCTTAAAAATAGCGATGGTGTCGGCAGGCTATGATGTTCGGCCGTCGACACTAGAACGAGAGTTCAATTTACGCTATTGGGGAAAACCCATCACTTTCCAGGCGGTTAGGCGCTGGTTACGTGGTGACTCGATTCCAAATCAGGATAAGCTGCAACTTCTAGCGAAGTGGCTGCGTATTGATCCGCATTATCTGCGCTATGGGGAAGGAAGTGCCAATAGTGTCGGTGAACCGCATGCCGCCTGGGAAATATCATTTAATAACGAGGAGCGTCACGTACTATCACTGTATCGTAGTTTACCTACTGCTCAGCGTAAGATAGTGCGTGACGTGCTTGAGACATTTGTAAAAGCTTGTTCAACTGATATGGGCGGAAAAGAATAAAAAACCGCTTGATGCCGATTATGCCTCTGTAAATAAACTGTCAGCCAGCAAACCCTATTTCAGTAGCGATGTACGCCTACATTGCATGGGTAAGCCTAATGCTTATTAGGCCTTGGTTGTTAAAGACTACGCTGTAGCTTATGCAGAGCGTTATCAAAGAAGACAGCCATGCGCTCGATCAAGCGAGCAATATAGGCGTTACATAAAATCCACGGCAGTACGACCAGCGCGATAGCCAGCGCCCCAAAATAGACGTCGCTCACCCAATGACCGCCCACCATAATCCTTGGCAGGGTAACAAAGATGGTAATTGCCACTGCGACTGAGGCAATTAAGCGATCGGCGAAGCGCAGCATGAAGCTTGCGAACACCATGGCCAGTAGGCCGTGGTCGCTTGGGAAGCTGTTGGATGCTGTAGCTTTGGCATTCAGATAAGTATAGTCGGTGAGCAGGTTGGCCCCATCGTACACGATGGTCGGACTTGGGCGCGCCATCAGCAGGTGCACATGCAAAAGTTCGCCAAGTAATGCGCCTACTGCTGACATGACCAGACCAATTGCCAGCCACTTAGGCCAGCTGCCGTTGCGGTCTCGCAGCATGGCTAGAAACAGCATTACCAGCAGCACCCCAAACATGATCTTGTCAAAGGCGCGGGTATTAAACAGCGCCAGTACTTCGGTCCAGCGCGGGTATACAGGGCTGATAAACTGATTGAAAAAGAAGAACACATCGTCATCAAGCTTGGTCCATAACAGAACCGAGGGTAACCACCAGCTCAGAATCAGAGCGAGCCCTAACAGGTTATAAAACAGAATTTGGCGGATTTGCATAGCACGACACTCACTGGACGATGTTCACATGGATGTGTGCCAGTTTAAATAATTAGCCTGTTAATTAACAGTGTTTCATAACTAGGCTATGGTTTGAACCACACCGCTACTCAGATCATGTAACGACATCACGACGATAAAAAACGCCCGACCTCCGTCAGGAGCCGGGCGCTTAAGGCCATGTGGCTAGGCTTATCGTTTACAACGCTTCAATCTTGGCTTTCTGTTCTTGAAGCAGCTTTTTAGCCGCCTGGAACTCGGCCAGTTTGCCACGCTCTTTTTCAACCACGGCTTCCGGCGCCTTGGCGATAAAACCATCGTTGCCGAGTTTTTTCTCGATGCCCCCGATTAGCTTATCCTGCTTTTCAATCTCTTTATTCAAGCGGGCAAGCTCGGTGTCTTTGTCGATCAGGTCGGCCATCGGCACCAGCACTTCCATATCGCCTACCAGCTGCGTGGCGGAGAGGGGCGCTTCACTCGGGTTTTCAAGCCAGGTGGCGCTTTCAAGTTTGGCAAGCTTGGCCAGGAAGTGGCGGTTACTTTCCAGGCGCTCGGCGTCTTCAGGTTTGCCTTTGGTCAGCAGCACATCCAACGGCTTGCCAGGGGCAATGTTCATCTCAGCGCGAATATTACGCACGGCGATGATCACGCCTTTTAGCCATTCAATATCGCGGGTAGCCTGTTCATCGATTTTGCTTTCGTCAGCTTCCGGCCAAGCCTGAAGCATCAGCGAGGCACCTTCACCCATAAAGATACCGGCCAAGGGCGACACGCGCTGCCAGATCTCTTCAGTAATATAAGGCATCATCGGATGAGCCAGGCGCAGGATGACTTCCAATACGCGCACCAGCGTGCGGCGGGTGCCGCGCTTGGCCTCAGCGGATGCATTTTCGTCCCAAAGCACAGGCTTGGAAAGCTCCAGGTACCAGTCGCAGTACTCGTTCCACACGAATTCGTAAAGCGCTTGTGAGGCATGGTCAAAGCGGTACTCGTCCATCGCCTTGGTAACCTGGGCTTCGGTTTTCTGTAGCTGCGAGATAATCCAGCGGTCTGCCAATGACAGCTCCACTTCGCTGCCATCGGTACCACAGTCCTCGCCTTCGGCATTCATCAGCACGTAGCGCGAGGCGTTCCAAAGCTTATTGCAGAAGTTGCGATAGCCATCCAGGCGATTCATATCAAACTTGATATCGCGCCCGGTGGTGGCTTGGGAAAGGAAGGTAAAGCGCAGCGCATCGGTGCCATGGGCTTCAATACCGTCTTTAAATTCGTCCTTTGTCGCTTTGGCAATTGCCTTGGCCTGTTTCGGTTGCATCATATTGCCGGTACGCTTTTCAAGCAGTGCATCCAGCGTGATGCCGTCGATCAGATCAATGGGGTCGAGTACATTGCCTTTGGATTTGGACATCTTCTGGCCCTGGCCATCGCGTACCAGGCCGTGGACATACACGGTTTTAAAGGGTACTTCGCCGGTGAACTTCAGGGTCATCATGATCATCCGGGCTACCCAGAAGAAGATGATGTCAAAACCAGTTACCAACACGCTGGTGGGGTGGAAGGTTTCAAGCTCGGGAGTTTTTTCCGGCCAGCCAAGCGTACCAAAGGTCCATAAACCTGAACTGAACCAGGTATCCAGAACGTCTTCGTCCTGAGTCAGCGTCACCTTGTCGCCCAGACCGTGCTTTTCACGCGCCTCGGCTTCACTACGGGCAACGTACACATTACCTTCAGCATCGTACCAGGCGGGAATACGGTGGCCCCACCACAGCTGGCGAGAAATACACCAGTCCTGCAGATCGCGCATCCAGGCAAAATACATGTTCTCGTAGTTCTTGGGCACGAACTGGATATCGCCTTTTTCTACTGCTTGTATCGCAGGCTTGGCAAGGCTTTCAACCGCAACAAACCACTGGTCAGTCAATAGCGGTTCGATCACATCACCCGAGCGGTCACCATATGGCAGGGTGTTATTAACGGCTTCCACCTGCTCCAGCAAGCCGAGCGCATCCATGTCGGCCACGATCTGCTTACGCGCTTCAAAGCGGTCAAGGCCTGCATACTTGGCGGGCAGGCTGGCGTCCTCTTCAGGCTGCGGTTGGCCTTTGAGATTGAAGATTTCCGCCTGCTCAAGAATGGTGGCGTCTTTGGAGAAGACGCTAATCAGCAGATGGTTTTGACGTTTGCCGACCTCATAGTCGTTGAAGTCGTGGGCCGGGGTGATTTTCACACAGCCCGAGCCTTTTTCCATTACCGCGTGTTCGTCGGCCACGATAGGAATACGCCGACCCACCAGCGGCAGTTCAATAAATTTGCCGACCAGCGAAGCGTAACGTGCATCTTCCGGGTTGACCGCCACGCCGGTATCACCCAGCAGGGTCTCCGGGCGAGTGGTGGCTACAACCAGGTAGTTTTTGCCATCATCGGTTTTGACACCGTCGGCCAGCGGGTAGCGGAAGTGCCAGAAGCTGCCCTGCTGATCCTTGTTTTCCACTTCCAAGTCGGAAATGGCCGTGTGTAGCGTCGGGTCCCAGTTGACTAGCCGCTTGCCGCGGTAAATCAGCTTTTCTTCGTGCAGACGCACAAAGACTTCCTGCACGGCTTTGTAGAAGCCATCATCCATGGTGAAGCGCTCACGGCTCCAGTCGACACTGGCGCCCATGCGGCGCAGCTGGCGAGTAATATGGCCGCCAGACTCTTCCTTCCATTCCCAAACTTTGTCGATAAATGCGTCGCGGCCAAGATCGTGGCGGGTTTTGCCTTCTTCGGCAGCAATTTTTCGCTCAACCAGCATTTGGGTTGCGATACCCGCATGGTCGGTGCCTACCTGCCACAGCGTGTTATTGCCCTGCATACGCTTCCAGCGCGTCAGGGTATCCATGATGGTGTCCTGGAACGCGTGGCCCATGTGCAGGCTGCCGGTCACGTTGGGCGGCGGAATCATGATCGAAAACGGCTTACCGTGGCCCGTCGGGGCGAAGCGGTTGTCGGCTTCCCAGCGTTCGTACCAGCGGGTTTCAATCTGTTCGGGTTGGTAGGTCTTTTCCATGGGGAGTCGGCTCACAGCTTGCAAAAAAATGGCGATAAGTATAGCGCGATAAGCGCTAGGGCGTCAGGCCCTTGGCGTGTGACGATTTAGTCCGTGCATGGCGATTAGCCCAAGCATCGGCCCCGGTAGCAGCCACCAGATAACGGCAACTCCCTGGCTTGACCAGAGCGCCGTTACCAACGCAATCGAGGGGATGGTCAACCCAAAGCCCACCGCATTCATCAGCGCCAGGGCAGCACCTAGACGTTCGGGCGGTGCGTGAGCAGATGCTAAAGCCGAAAACTGTGCTGAATCGGCAATCACGCTAACCCCCCATAACCCCAGAAGGGAAAGTAATAGCCAGGGCGAAAAACTGCCTACCAGCGGATAAATCAGGCAAAGCATGCCGGAGGTAAGCAGTGCTACAAACGCGACATGGGCGCTGCCCACTTTGCGGCTCCACCTTCCTGCCCACACACAGCCTGGCAGGCCCAGGGCGATGACTGCAAAGCTTAGCCACGGCTGAAGGTTTGTAGCAGCGTTTAGCCGTTCAAGCTCGCGGCTTACCAGAAAGGGCACCAAGGCCCAGAACGCGTAAAGCTCCCAGCAATGGCCAAAATAACCCATGGCAGCTTTACGAAACTGGCGCTGCTTGAAGGCGTTCAGCCCGGCCCACGGGCGGCCGTTACTGACCTTGGCAGGCAGATGAGGGCCAACACCCAGGCGAAAAATCATGTAAGCAGCTGCTAACGCCAGCAAAGATGCCAACAGCAGCGGCCACTGCCAGGGAAGATGCAGCGTTAAACCGCGCAGTAAATGAGGTGACGCGATGCCCAATGTCAGCATTCCCACCAGCCAGCCCAGCGCGGCACCGGCGTGATCCGGCGTCCAGCTCACCACCAGTTTCATGCCCAGTGGGTAAATGCCCGCCAGGCAAAGCCCGGTAAGAAAGCGCGCCACTGTTGCCAGAGTGATGCTTTCGGCAACACCGATAAACGCCGCATTTACCAGCGCACCCAGCACCGCCGAGAGGGCAAACAGATGGCTTGCCCGCATGCGATCGGCCAAGCCGGTAGTGGCGATTAATAACGTACCGGTGATAAACCCGCCCTGAACCGCGATGGTTAGCAACCCCAGATCACTTTCGCTAAGCCCAACGGCGGCTTGCAGTGCCGGGCCTACGCCGTTGACGCTGAACCACAACGAGGTACCAAACAGCTGGGCGATCACGATGACGGCCAGGGGGTAGCGGGTTAGCACGGAGGCATGCATCATGAATTCTTCTGCTAGTAGTTGTTATTAACGTCTTGAACGGCTAGGTAGGTGTTTCGAACCGCTTCGTCTACTTCGCTTAATCTTTTATCTCGCCCAGCTCATGCTCTAACTGCTCGATGCTAGGCAGACCCGTTTGCAGTTCGCCAGGCAGTGATTCCAGCAGCTTGTATTCGGCAATGCCCATTGGCTGGGATTTGTCGCTTAACGCATACTCGGCCACTACCTTGTTCTTGCTTTTGCACAGCAGTAGGCCAATGCTAGGATTATCGTGCTCACCTTTAAGCTTGCGATCAACCGCCGTGAGGTAAAAGCCCAGTTGCCCCAGGTGTTCGGGTTTGAACTTGCCGGTCTTCAGTTCAATAACCACATAGCAACGCAGCTTGAGATGGTAAAAGAGCAGATCAATAAAGAACTCCTCGTCGCCCACATCCAATACGACCTGCCGTCCGACAAAGGCAAAGCCCGCGCTCAGTTCCAGCAAGAACTCTGTGACATGGCGCACTAAAGCTTTTTCCACTTCACGCTCCTGCGATTCTGCAGACAGGCCAAGAAAATCAAAACGGTAGGGGTCTTTCAACGATTCTCGCGCTAAATCGGATTGTGGTTTGGGTAAACGGGCCTCAAAGTTGGTAACCGCAGCTCCTTGGCGTTCCAACAAACGGGTCTCAATCTGCATCACCAGCACATTGCGCGACCAGCTATTTTCAATGGCTTGGTTTGCGTACCAGCGCCGACTTTCTGTATCGGCCAGTTTGTCTAACAATGCTAACTGGTGATACCAAGGCAATTGTGCAAGCACCTCTTGCACAAACTCTTCGTCCGGCCATACCTTTGCAAAAGAGCGCATGTACTTGAGATTACGAGCGGAGAAGCCCTTCATGTCAGGGAAAGCCGTGCGCAAATCATGCGCCAGTCGGTCTATTACCTTAGCGCCCCAGCCCTGTTCGGCCTGGCGCTGAAGAATATCCTGTCCAATCTGCCAATAGAGCAACACCAGCTCGCGATTGACCGCCTGTGTCGCCCGCTGCTGGGCGCTATGGATGCGGCCCTTAAGCTCAGTCAGCCAGTCGGTGTAACCCTCTGGCGGTGTTGTCAGTGAGGTAGGTTTATCATTCATGACAGCTGATTCCAGTTAGCCGAGCTTATGCGGCACCACTTCATGCCCAAGCTCTTTATAGCGCTGCCAGCAGGCGCGCTTGGCTATTAAGACGTGTTGATGCTGATTGATAATTTCGGCGATGCGCGTATAGCGCTCAATGCCGTCAGGAATATCGGGGTGCAGATTTAATAGCGCGGTTTCTTCTTTGGGCGTGGGCAGTGTCTGCCAACCCAGCGTTATCGGCACGCTGGCAGCCATCTCACTGTCTTCAAGCGCGTGGGGCAAGTAAGCGTCGTCACGAAAATTCCACAGGGCGGCGTCTGCCTGTTCGGCAAGAGCCTTATCTTCGCAGTGAAGATGCAGGCGATAGCCTTTGCGCCAAATGGTTTCAGCCAGCTTGCAGGCGAAGGCCAAACGCGCGTCCAGAGTGGTATCAGGGAGAATATAAAAATCGATGCGCGCCATAGCGGCTCCAGCGTTTGCCAAGCTCTCTGAAAAGGCTCTGAAAGCGCTTCAAAGCCATTCCAAATAAATGTCATCACCGCCGCCATTACGAGCGGCGGCGGGAAAGACATTACACCAGCTGGGTCAGCCAGCCGTGTTTGTCTTCGCTACGGCCATACTGGATATCCAGAAGCGTCTTGCGAATACGCATGGCGACGTCGTTACCACCGTCGCCGTTCAGGCGAATACGCTCGTTTTCCGTGACCAGCTCGCCTACCGGTGTGATGACCGCCGCAGTACCGCAGGCAAACACTTCGGTAATCTCGCCGGAAGCCGCGCCGTCACGCCATTCGTCGATGCTGATCGGGCGTTCTTCCGGGGTCAGGCCCATATCCTTGGCAAGGGTGAGCACCGAGTTGCGGGTCACGCCTTCTAAAATGGTGTCCGTCAGGCGAGGGGTGACCAGGCGGCCATCCTTGAACACGAAGAACAGGTTCATACCGCCCAGCTCTTCGATCCACTTGCTTTCCGCAGCGTCCAGAAACACTACCTGACCACAGCCGTGAGATTCGGCTTCCTTCTGGGCGGCCAGTGATGCTGCGTAGTTGCCACCACACTTGGCAAAGCCGGTGCCGCCCGCGGCAGCCCGCTTGTAATGCGAGGAGAGCCAGATGGACACCGGGCTGATACCGCCCTTGAAGTAGGACGCCGCCGGGGAGGCGATCACGTAGTAATCCACTTCGTGAGCCGGGCGTACGCCTAGGAAGGCCTCTGTTGCGATCATGAACGGGCGAAGGTACAGGCTGCACTCGTCGGCATCGCTTTGTGGCGTGGGCACCCAAGTATGGTCCTGGGCCAGCAGCGCCTTGATGGAGCCGATGAAATCCTCATCCGCTAGCTCCGGCAAGGCCAAACGGCGGGCGCTGCGACGGAAACGCTCGGCGTTTTTCTCAGGGCGGAAGGTCCAGACCGAACCGTCAGCATGACGATAGGCTTTGATGCCTTCAAAAATTTCCTGACCGTAATGCAGTACGGAGGCGGCCGGGTCGAGGGTCAGCGGGCCGTAAGGGCGCACCTGATGACCGTGCCAGTCGGCATCGACCGTCCAGCGGACATTGACCATATGGTCGGTGAAGTACTTGCCAAACCCTGGGTTGGTCAGGATATTGTCACGAATGCTGTCGGCCGTCGGCTGATTGGACGGCAGAATTTCAAAACGAGTCGTAGAGCTAGTGGGCACGGCGTGTTTTCTCCGCTAGAGCCAGGCCCCGAAGGGCAAATATAAGCGTGTCGTTAGAGGTAGCGCATGCCGTGAACGGTAGGGCATACGCTATACCTCCAGATTTAACGGTTGTGGCGCTCAAAGGCAACCATTGAGCGCGCAATCGTGCGATTAGTTGGCGTTGGTTTCTACCTGGGCCTCGGCTTCACGGTCCAGCAGGTATTGAGAGAGCAGACCCACCGGGCGGCCTGTCGCGCCTTTCTGTTTGCCTGAGTGCCAGGCGGTACCAGCGATATCCAGATGCGCCCAGGGGAAGTGATCGGCAAAGCGCGACAGGAAACACGCTGCGGTAATCGTGCCCGCCGGGCGGCCGCCGATGTTGGCCAGATCCGCAAAGTTGGATTCCAACTGCTCCTGGTACTCGTCCCACAAGGGTAAATGCCAGGCGCGATCCCAGGCAGCTTCACCCGCTTCCAGCAAATCAAGTGCCAAGTCATCATCATTGGAAAGCAGGCCGGTGGCGTGATGGCCCAGGCCAACAATCACCGCGCCGGTGAGCGTGGCAATATCCACAACGCTCGCCGGTTTGAAGCGCTCGGCATAGGTCAGCGCGTCGCATAGTACCAGGCGGCCTTCGGCGTCGGTGTTGAGCACTTCAACCGTCAAGCCTTTCAGCGTTTTGATGATATCGCCAGGCTTGGTGGCCAGACCGTCCGGCATGTTCTCGGCCGCGGCAACGATAAACACCAGATTAAGTTTGGGCTTGATGGAGAGCATCGCCTTAACGGTACCAAATACGCTGGCGGCACCGCACATGTCGAATTTCATTTCGTCCATGCCTTCGCCGGGCTTCAGCGAAATACCGCCGGTATCAAAGGTGATTCCTTTGCCTACCAGAACGTGGGGGGCTTCTTCACGCTCAGCCGCGCCGTTGTACTTCATGACAATCAGGCGGGTGGGCTCGTTGCTGCCCCGGCCTACTGAAAGCAGCGAGCCTGCGCCCAGCGCTTCCAGTGCGTCTTCATCGAGAATCTCGACGTCCAGCGCGCCGTTGGATGTTCGGCCCAGCTCCTCGGCCTGCTCCGCAAGATAGCGCGGCGTGCACACATTGCCCGGCAAGTTGCCCAGCGTACGTGTGTAGTTGATGCCCTGACCGATAGCTGTACCAATGCGAGCCCCTTGGCTTGCAAGCTCAGCGTTACCCGATTCACTTACTATCAGCGCTAATGCGTTAAGGCTCGCTAAAGGCGCGGGCTGCGACTTAAACTGGTCGAAGCGGTAAATGGCGCGCTCAGCGGCTTCCAGTACTTTACGGGCTTTCCAGTTGCTGTCACGGGTTTCAAGCGGCACATCGTCAAAGGCAATGCTGGCTTCATCCACCGGCAGTTTGGTAAGTGCTGCCATGGCGGCATCCAGCGCTTTTAAAAACGCGGCTTCCTGGCACTTTTCGCGCTCGCCGAGGCCTACTAACAATAGCCGCTCTGCGCCAAGACCCGGTGCAAATGGAATCATCTGCACGTTGCCAAGCGTCGGATCAAAATCACCGCGCTCAAGCAACTGGCCGATTAAACGCTCGCTGGCGTCGTCTAATCTGGCGGCCGTGGGCAGTAAGTCGCTACCTTTAAAAACGGGGATGACGAGACAAGCCGTTTCGGCTTTAGCCGGATTGGCGGTCTGAACGGAAAATTCCATGACGTCTCCAACAAGACAAGCATCGAGGGATTCGGGATAATACCCCGTACTGAGTGTTCGTTTAGTGTACCCAAGCCATGGGCGCATTGCATGGCATCCTGCACGATTAGCCGGAGAGGGCGTTGATTTTATTTCGGTACTTAACTCGCGAAGTGTTACTCACCATGTCTGCGGTGGCCGGTATTCTATTGCTGGTCATTATGGGCAGTCGTTTTATCCGCTACTTCTCAGATGCGGCGGAGGGTGACTTTCCGGTCACCATTCTGGGCAGTCTGATGCTGTTCCACCTGCCTGGCTTTATGGAACTGGTACTTCCGCTGGCGTTTTTCCTGGGTATTCTGCTGGCCTATGGGCAGCTTTATATGAACAGCGAAATTACCGTTATGGTGGCCTGCGGCATGAGCCCGCTGCGTCTTTTGCGGGTAACGCTGCTGCCTGCCTCCATCGTTGCGGTATTGGTCGCTCTTTGCAGCCTGTGGCTAACCCCGGCAGGTGCGCTGCAAACGGCCGCCACGCTTGAAGAGCAGAGCAGCCGCCTGGATGTCTCGGTACTGGCTCCAGGGCGCTTTCAGGATTTTGGCGGCGGGCGCACGGCTTACATCACGGACTTTAGTAGCGACGGCACTGAAATGCAGGAAGTTCTGGTGCACGAGCTGCCCGGGCCAGAAAGTCCGCATAGTTTTGTCACCCGGGCGAGGTCGGGCCATCAGGAAACCCGAGTTGAAACAGGCAGCCGCTTTCTGGTGCTGGAAAATGGCGAGCGTTATGGCGTGGCCCCCGGCCAGCTGGATGCACAGCGGCTTACCTTTGAACGCTATACGATGCGCCTTGGATTAAGCCGTAGCCGCCAGGAGCTGGATTCACTTGAGTTCGCAACCACCGCAGAGCTTTGGCAAGACCCTAACCCACGCGCCCAGGCGCAGTTTCAGTGGCGTGCGGGGCTGCCGTTCATGGTGTTCGTGCTGGCTCTCCTTGCGCAGCCGCTTTCCCGGGTGAACCCGCGCCAGGGCCGATTTGCTAAGCTCTTGCCTGCAGTGTTTTTGTATGTCGGCTATCTAAGTTTGCTGCTTGCGGCGGTGGATGCCATTGGTAGCGGCACGTTAACGCCAGTGATCGGCGTTTGGCCGGTGCATGTGCTGTTTTTAAGCTTGGGATTACTGCTTTTATGGCGCTCACAGCGTAAGGGGATGCGTTAATGCTGAATGTGCTGATAATCGCAGATCGCTTGGATCGGTATATCGCCCGCAACGTACTGGGAGCGATCATCGTTGTCCAGATCGTGCTGTTGGGGCTGGATATCACGCTTGCCTACATTGGTGATCTTCGCCATGTACAAGGCAATTACACCGCACTGGATGTGTTCTTCTACCTGCTCATGCGCACGCCGTGGCGTTTTTACCAGTATGCCCCGGTGGCGGTCCTTATCGGCGCGCTGATTGGTTTGGGCAGCATGGCGTCCAGCAATGAGCTGACCGTCATGCGCGCCTCCGGGCGTTCACTGGCGCGTATTGTCTGGGGCGTGATG
Source organism: Halomonas sp. (assembly GCF_017983445.1). GTDB lineage: Bacteria > Pseudomonadota > Gammaproteobacteria > Pseudomonadales > Halomonadaceae > Vreelandella. Next base: position 79,623 of record NZ_JAGOBJ010000010.1, on the reverse strand, counting down.
AAGCCGGTACTGCTGGTGGTGGTCGTGGTACTGCTGATCGCCGAGTTCGTCAGCCCGCGCACCGAGCAGTTTGCTGAAGCGTGGCAGCTTGAGCAGCGCCAGGGCGAAAGTGCCCAGCCCGCCAGTCGCAGCGGCTGGCAGTTTGAAGGCGATAGCGTTTATCGGTTCGGAGCGATTCGCGCCGATAATGTAGTGCTTGATTTAACCCGCTACCGTTTCGATGAGCGGCAGCTGGTCGAAGCCACGCATGCTGACCGGGCGCATTGGGAAGAGGGCGCTTGGCGGCTTGAAAATATCACCACCACACGTATTTACGATGATCATACCGAATCTGGAAGCCAGGCCAGCGCCTTCTGGGAAACGCATATTACCCCAGTACAGCTGGAGCGCCTGCTACGTGATGTCGAGAGCCAGGCGCCCAGTGAGCTGTGGGCCTATGCGCGTTACCTGCAGGCACAGGGGCTAACCGCGGATCAACCGCTGCTGTACTTCTGGCAAAAGATGCTTATGCCGCTCACCATGGGCTCGTTGGTCTTGATTGCCGCCTCGTTTGTGTTTGGTCCGCTGCGTACCGTGGCGGCGGGCACGCGGGTCTTTTATGGCGTGGTTACCGGGCTTGCGTTTAAATATATCCAGGATTTGTTGGCCCCTGCATCAACGATTTTCGGCTTTTCACCGGTATGGGCGGTACTGGTGCCAACACTTGCCTGCGCCGCCGTGGGGATTTATTTCCTGCGCCGCAATGGCTAGCGCAGTTTAAGGGCGAGCATAAGTCTTAATGGCGAGCGTAAGTTTCAATGACTAGCGTAAGTTTTAATGACTGCGTAGTGCCAGCCGGTGTGGGCCGCCGGCTGGGCGCCATGGTGTATGATGGCATATTGGTGCTGGCACTCTGGCTCCTTGTCACTATTATTCATCTGGCATTTTTCCGCGTAGTGCTCAGCCAGCCAGCGGAAGTCGTCGGGACTTCTGCTTTGGCCGTCTGGAGCCTGCGCGGTTTACTGCTTCTCTCCACCACCGGTTTCTTCTGTTTTTTCTGGCGGCGCGCCGGCATGACGCTGGGCATGCAGGCGTGGCGTCTGCGTGTACAAACACTTGATGGCGCGACCATTACCCTTACACAGGGTCTGATCCGCTGTGTGGTCGCTTGGCTTTCTTTGGCGTTATTCGGTTTGGGCTATTGGTGGGTATTTTTCGATTGCCAGCAACGCAGCTGGCCAGATATTGCTTCTAATACGCGCACTAACGTAGTGACAGGCCGCTAAGTGTACGTATTAGAAAGTATGCAAATATATAATAAGCAGTTGAGTTAGTTTGGTATTTTTTGCGTGAAAGACAATCACTACGAAAAGGCATGGATTTTTACTTGATAAAATGTATGCGAATCATTTACATTCACCTCATGTTATTTATGAGGTGTCGCCATGTACGTTTGTGTGTGCAAGGGAGTAACCGATCATCAGATTCGTCAGCAGGTGAGCGATGGAGCGCGCAGCTGGCGAGAAGTACGTGAAGCCACCGGCTGTGCTACCCAGTGCGGCAAGTGCGCCTGCTATGCCAAATCGCTTACCAAAGAAGCGCTTTATGAAGCGCGTATGGAAGTCGACATGAGTCTCGCTTACGCTGTGTGACGCGAATCACTCTTGTTAGGGTTATCGTTAGCAAATAACTGATTTATTTGAATTTTTAATTACCTTCTCTATACTCTCAGAAAACTGGGAGTATGCCTTTGCATGGCCTATACTCCTTCATTAACGTAACTGCTTGATTGGTTGGATTAACTGTCAGCATTGCAGCGAGAAAGGTGACGTCATGAAAGGTGATCCCCAGGTAATTCAGCATTTAAACAAAGCGTTGGGCAATGAGCTTATTGCCATCAATCAGTACTTTTTGCATGCCAAAATGTACAAGGATTGGGGGCTTAAAGCACTCGCCAAGTGGGAATATGACGAGTCCATTGAAGAGATGCAGCATGCTGACAAGCTGATTGAGCGCATCCTGTTCCTGGAAGGTATTCCTAACCTTCAGGATCTGGGCAAGCTGCATATCGGTGAAAACGTCAAAGAGATGCTCGAAAGTGATTTGCGCATCGAGCACGATGGACGCAACGATTACATTGAAGCGATTACCTATTGCGAGAGCGTAAAAGACTACGTTTCCCGCGATTTGCTGCGCGACCTGCTCGCCGATGAAGAAGATCATATTGATCATATCGAAACCGAGCTGAAGCTGATTGATCAGGTTGGTATTCAGAACTACATGCTGCGCCAAATGCAGCTGGCGGGCGACCACGAATAAGCCAAGCGTTGAAAGAAGAGTTTAAGCGTCGCTTAGGCAAAAATGCCCCCGAAGGTTTCGGGGGCATTTTTTTACCTGAGTTTTACGCTTTCATTAATGGGTTGGCTTGCTGGAACCCACAAAACTTGAGAGCGATACGGCCAGTACCGAGAGCAGCATTAGCGCAAGTGCTGGAATTAGCACCGCCCAGGGCGCACGCTCAATATAGGGCATGCCTTCTGCCAGCACTAACCCCCACTCAGGCGATGGGGGCCGTGGGCCCAGGCCCAAAAAGCCCAGCGCCGCAAGTGCCAGAGCGATCCCTGGCAAGCGCAGCATGGCGTGGCGAAACACAGGGCCGATCACTGCGGGAAGAATATAGCGGCTCATCAGACGCAGCTGTCCCACGCCAAGAAGGGGCGTTATACGCACGTGAGGCTGGGCTTTTACTTCAGTAACCAATGCCGCCGTATGCGCCGCAAGCGGGGCCCAGGCTACCGAGGTGACAGCAATAATGGCCCCGCTGGTGCTTGGTCCCATCAAACCAGCCACGATAAGGCCCGCAATGGTCGGTGGTGTAGCCTTGGTGATTTCAATGGGGCCGGTGGCAAGCCTTGGCGCCAGACCCATCAGCAGCCCTATGATCAGCGTGAAAAACACAACGACAACCGCCATGCCAATCGTTGATAGCGCACCATGCGCTACCCTCGCCAGGATATCGCGCCCGGTACCGTCTGCTCCCAGAGGCAGGCCAAAACTGGGCGTTTCCAAGCGCATAAAGGCGGAGCTAAACGGATCGCGGGTAATGCCCGCTGCCACCAGCACGCATAGTAGCGTAACGGCAATGGCCGGAACGAGCCACGTTCTACGCGATACGCTCTGCTCGCTGTGGGCGACGGGTAGCGCACCCAGCCGGAATGCTCGGCCTAGCAGCAGTGCGCGGCTGATATTGGCAAAGCTACCCAGCACAATGGCAATCACCAGCAGGATCAAAATGCCGGTTTGCAGTGCAGGCATGTCCTGAGCCGAGGCCGCCCCAAGCGTGGCCCGACCCAAACCTGGAATCGAAAATACCTGCTCGACGGCAATGGCACCGCCGGTCAGACCCACCATGACCATGCCCACCTGAGGCATAAGGCTTGGCAGTGTGCGGCGCAGAACCGATAGCGTAATACGCCGGTGGGAGAAACCCGCCACACTCCAGGTCGCTACCCAGCGCTCGGTAAAGGTGGCCGATAGGCCATCGCTGAAAAGACGTCCCAAAAGGCCGCCTGCGGGAAGCCCTAGCGCCAGCGCCGGAAGCACCGCATAACTTGGCCCTCGCCAGCCATAAGGTGGTAGCCAGTTAAGCCAGGCGGCGAAAACAACCAACAGCAGTGACGCGAGCAAAAACTCCGGCAACGCGGTTAATGCAGCGCCCACCGCTCCCGATGAGCGGCTCAGCTGGCCGCGTAAACCCCGGCGAACGACCGGCAGGCAGATCAGTGTGGCGATAACAACGGCTACCAGCATGGCAAAGCCCATCAGGGTCAACGATACCTGAGCGCTTTTCAGCATGCCCGGCAGCACCGGCGCGCCTGATATCCAGGAGTTGCCTGCATCGCCATGCACAAGGCCCATCAGCCAGCGCTGCAGCATTTGCAGTGGCCCAGCTTCAAGGCCCAGCTGGGTGCGAATCGCCGCCAGGGCTTCAGGCGTGGCCTCCTGCTCGGCAGAGCGCGCCCGTAGTATGCTCAGCGCCGGATCGCGGCCCGAAAGCCAGGGCAACAGGCCCACCAGAACCACGACGCCGCCAAGCGTTATCAAACGTGATAACAGCGGAATAAACGGCTCAATGCGTAGGCGACGCCACACGGTCTGCGATGTTGCGTTAATCATGCGTGGCGCGCCTTCAGGACTCGCTATCGGTGTCGAGAGTGGTTTTTTCAGTGATCAGCATCCGCTCACGTGGGTCGCGTTCAGCATTGGCAACCCGCGCTGATTCACCTTGAATAACCCGCTCGTGCAGCATGGGAATCGCCGCATCGGTGCTCAGGATAGCGGCTTCGGCGTCAATGATCGCCTGACGCCTTGTGTCGCCCGTGGGCTGCTCTGCCGCGTAGGCAAGGGCTTCGTTAACGGCTGGGTCGCAAAGCTGGGCGATATTGAACGAGCCTTCGCAAGCGAAGTCGCTGTACATATAGGCCACCGGGTCGCCAGAGTCGAGCACGGTGGCGCGGGACAGAATAAAAGCGTCAAACTCACCCGCCAACGCGTCAGACTCGATATGTGCATACTCACGTACTTCCTGAGTCACTTTGAAACCTGCCTGGGTCAACTGCTGTTCAAGCAGTACGGCCACCTCCGGCAGCTCGGCGCGGTCGGTAAAAGTTGCCAGGGTGATTGCAGCGCCATTAGGCACGGTGGACGCGGTGCGTTCGTCAATCGGCGTCCGGTAGTCGCTGGCCCAGGCCAGTGCTGGCCCCAGCAGGCCTTCGGCGATATCGGCCCGACCTTCGTAAACGGTATTGACGATGGCAGCACGATCAATTGCCTCGCGGGCGGCCGCGCGCAGGCCGGGGTCGGCCATGGGGCCTGACTGGGTATTCAGATAAAGCGTATTGGTGCGCGGCATCGGCACTTCGTGAACAAGCGATTGATCAAGTAGCGCTACTTGAGAGACCGGAATGGCTTCGACCACATCGGTCGTGCCAGTTCGTAGGGCGGCGGCGCGTGCCGTACCGTCGGATACGTAGTCGGCATCAATGCCCGCAATGGTGGCAGGCTCGCCCCAGTAATCGGCGAATCGGTCAAGTGTGGCGCTGGTGGTGCCATTGATTGCTTTGAGAACAAAGGGGCCGGTGCCTGCTTCGATAGGATTGACTCGGCCATCTTCGCTGTAGGCGTTGGCCGACAGGATCGCAAGCTGTGGGCTTGAAAGCCGATTAGGTGTCAGCGGATCGGTTTTTTCGGTCCGCACAATTACGGCGTTGTCGCCATCGGCTTCGATGGTCATGTTGACGCCGTCCAGAATCCGCGGCTTGGGCGCGGCCTGAGTGGCGGCGGTCAGAGAGTTCACCACATCATTGGCGGTCAGTTCGGTGCCGTCATGGAAAACCACGCCGTCACGAATTACAAAGCGCCACGTTTTATCGTCCAACTGCTCCCACTCGGTTGCCAGAAACGGTTGCGGGTCGCTGTTGGTATCCAGGCGAACCAGGGTTTCCGCATTGCTCCAGCGTGACAGTTTAAAAGCATCGTCGGATAACGGGTTTAATCCCGAACGCGGCGGCTGAAGCATCGCCACGCTGATACGCTCGCCGGCTTCTGGCGAGGCGGAGGCCTCACCCCGCTGATCATCAAAGCAGCCGGCGAGAAGAAACGGCGCGGCAATGGCAGCAGGTAGCGATAAGCGAAGAGAACGACGTGGCATTGTAAGGTCTCCAAATGATGAATATGGGTAACAGCAAAACGCTAAAAGCAAACGCTCGAGCGTGACGCTGGCGAAACGGGGTATCAATGACGGATGGCTGGGTTGGCCAAGCACCTGCTATAAAAGCGCCTCCACGTCAGCCGCTTTACAGTGCGGATACGCGCAGGTGGGCAGTTGCGACACGGCCTTGATCAGATCATGCGTTATAGGGTGGCGAGGGGTAAGCCATAGCGCGGCGGTGGGGCGGTCTTCAACAATTTTTCCGTTGTCCATCACCAGAGTGCGCTGGCAAAGGTTGGCAACCACGGATAGATCGTGCGACACCATCAGCAGGCCCGTACCGTTCTCCTCACAAAGCTTTTTGAGCACATTAATGACCTGGGCGCGCACCGGCAGATCAAGCCCGCTGAGCGGCTCATCGGCCAGTAAGAAACGTGGGCGGATAGCAATGGCCCGGGCAATCGCTACGCGTTGAGCCTGGCCGCCGGAAAGCTCATGGGGCTTGCGGTTCAGAAACGGTGCCTTCAGGCCCACCTGCTCAAGCGCTTCTCTGGCACGTTCTTCAGGATCGCACTCCACTTGAAGCCGAATCAGCGGTTCGGCGACCAGCGCCCGCACACTCATGCGTGGGTCAAGCGAAGACGCAGGATCCTGAGGAATATACTGAACTGCCTGGCGATACCATCGAAGCCTTGCCGTGGATGCTGGGCGGACGGCTTTTTGCTGACAGATAATCGACCCGGTATCGGGGGCTTCGATAGCCAGAAGCGAACGCAGCAGGGTGGTTTTACCCGAACCGGATAAGCCCACCAGCCCCACACGCTCGCCGGGGTAAAGCGCCAGGTCGATATTGGTCATGATTCGTTTGCGCTCACCCGCCCGCCAGAATACTTCGCGCGGTAGCGTGACGCTTTTATTGAGCCCGCGTGCCGAGATAAACGCCTCTCTGCCCACCAATGTCTTGTGACTATTAAACGATATGGGGCTGTGCATCTAGGCGCTCTTTAAGTAATCAACGGACATAGGTTCGGCGGCATCCGTCAGCTCTGTAAGCTGTACGCTGTGTGCAGCAGCTACCAGCTCCTGGGTAAAGCGGTGTTGGGGGGCGGTAATCAGAGAGTCCAGTGCACCGCTTTCAATCATGACGCCGCGTTCGATAATTATGGCGCGCTGGCAGAGCTGAGCAGCAGCGTGTAGATCGTGAGTGATAAACAGCACGGACGTTGACGTTTTACCGGTATGTTCGCGCAGCGCGCGCAGCACCTGCGCCTGCGTCACCACGTCCAAGGCAGTGGTCGGCTCGTCGGCCACGAGCAGCGAGGTTTTACATGCCATGGCAAGCGCAATGCATACTCGCTGGCGCTGGCCGCCGGAAAGCTCGGCCGGCGTGCGTTTGACCAACCGCTGTGGGTCAGGAAGGCCCATGGCTTCGAGTAACCCGATGGTAGCCTGTACGGCCGCCTTGCGTGATAAGCCGTGGTGACGCGTAAAGGGTTCACGCAGCTGAGAACCGATGGTCACTAGTGGGTTAAGCGCTGAAAGCGAATCCTGAAATACCATGGAGACGCGGGTTTCATGGCGGCGCTGCGCAGCGGGAGTATGAATAACTTCCTGGCCATGCAGGCGGATGCTTCCCTGAACGCGGGCATTCGGCGGCAAAAGCCCCAATACCGCTTTGGCGGTAAACGATTTTCCCGACCCCGAGGCGCCCAGCAGACACACGCGCTCATCCGCTGTCACATTAAAGGAGAGCCCCTCGACGACCGGCTGCTGGTCAATTTGAATGTGCAGATCACGCACGGATAAAACTGGATCGCTGCACATTGATAACATCGCTTACGGCGCCACTAAATCGGTAATAATAGTTATGATATAACGTTTTTAAGTGAGGCGGCAATATGCGTTTAAGGGGAGGATATAAAGACAGAAAGGGACGTAATAACGTGCAGCAACCAGCAGGCATAAAAAAAGCGCTGAAAGATCAGCGCTTAATTAATCTCCGAGCAGTGTCGGCTAGCGGGTGGAGGATGGCTTATTTAGAGGCGAAAGCTAACACTTCGTCATCGGTAAAGTTAGCGGCGGGCTCATCGACCTTGAAGGTCGCACGGCTCAAGCGGCGCACGCGCTTCATGAACAGCGCAATACAAACCAGCGTACCCAGAGTGGCGGCTGCGTAGCTCCACTGAAGCGGAAGCCCAAAACCGATCGGCGCGTAGGCGATATAGGTAAAGGTCGCCATGGTCATAAACACTGCGGGAATCGACGTGATCAGGTAAGGCTTACGTGAAAGCACCAGATACATCGTCGCTACCCACAGCGCAATCACGGCCGTGGTCTGGTTTGCCCAGGAGAAGTAGCGCCACAGCAGGGTGAAGTCCATATGGGTCAAAATGTAGGAAATCGCAAACAGAGGCAGAGCAATTAACAGGCGCTTAACAATCGGACGCTGGTCAATTTTCAGGTAGTCGGCGATGATCATGCGTGCGCTACGAAACGCGGTGTCGCCCGAAGTAATCGGTAGAACGATAACGCCCAATACCGCCAGCGTACCGCCGACGGCACCCAGCATGGTGGTGGCAACTTCGTTGACAACGGCAGCAGGGCCGCCGGCTGCCAGCACCGCAGAAAGGCTTTGGTCACCGTGGAAAAGACTCATGGCGGCCGCGGCCCAGATCATCGCGATAACGCCTTCGGTGATCATCATGCCGTAAAAGATTTTGCGCCCGTTGGTTTCGTTCTCAGTAGTGCGCGAAATAATCGGCGTTTGGGTTGCATGGAAGCCGGAAAGCGCACCACAGGAAATGGTCAAGAACAGCAGCGGGAAGATAGGCGCGCCTTCCGGGTGCATATTCTGGAACGAAAGCTCAGGAATCGGTGCCCCGGTCACCACCAGGCCAATACCAATACCGGCGGCACTGAACAGCAATAGTGCGCCAAAGTAGGGGTAGATGCGGCCAATCACTTTATCGATAGGCAGCAGCGTGGCGATCAAGTAGTAGGCAAAAATCACCAGGATAATCAGCGTGAGGGAGATCGGCATCATATTGCTTAACAGCGCCGCTGGCGAGGTCACAAACACCGTGCCCACCAGCAGCAGCAGCAAGATGGCAAAACCGTTAACCACGTGCTTCATGGCTTTACCCAAGAACTTACCGGCCAGTTGGGGCAAGTGGGCACCATGGTTACGAATCGAGATCATGCCCGTCAGGTAGTCGTGTACGGCGCCTGCAAAAATACAGCCCACCACGATCCAGACAAACGCTATCGGACCATACAGAGCTCCCAGGATTGGCCCGAAAATAGGTCCGACGCCTGCAATATTGAGCAATTGAATTAACGAGTTACGTGTGGTGTTCATCGGCACGTAGTCGATATCGTCCCGCATGCTAAACGCGGGCGTCTGACGCTTTCGATTGGTTACAAAGACGCGTTCGACAAATTTGCCATACGTAAAATAGCCCACGATCAACAGCAGGATCGATACAATAAATGTAATCATTTAGGGCACCAAAGTGGTCAGAAGGATGGAGTTAACGTGACAGGCAGGTTCTAACATACGCTGGTAGAACCTTATTTAGCCTTGCAGAATGTACAGAGTCGTAAACCGATGCGCTGCTAGACTTTAGTGGCCTATAAGTACTCAATCGTTAATCCAAAAAAACGGGCAGCCATTGGCTGCCCGCTGATGCGCCACGTAATGACGCCACTATTGATCAAACGCTATTGCAGAACCCTTCAGGATTCAGCTCTTAAGACTCAATTCTTAAGATTCAACTTTTAAGATTCCACTTTTAAGATTCAACTACGCCACAGGCCATACGACCGCCGCCGCCGCCCAAGTGGGGCTCATCGGAATAGGTGTCGCCGCCTTCATGGATCATTAACGCCCGGCCCGGCATGTCTTCCATGCTCAAGCGCGGCGCGAGGACGGGAAGGTTGGCTTCGCCGTCATCATTTACGGTTAGGACGGGTAGATCACCCAGGTGGCCGTCGCCATAAGGGCCTTGGTGCGTACCGGTGTCTTCCGGGTCATAGTGGCCACCGGCTGCTTGTGCGGCGGTCATTTCACCTTGATCGTCTTCAGCTGGTTCACAGCTGGCATTCTGGTGAACGTGGAAGCCATAGACGCCGGGTTCCAGGCCACTTAGCGAAGGCGTGAGCAGTAAGCCATGGTCGGTGGTTTCCAGCGATACGCTACCGATTGACTCTTCAACGCCATCGGTGCTCACCTTATGCATATCGACCTCTAAGGTTTCATTGGCATGAGCAGTCGATGCCAGCAGTAATGAAGCCGCGATACCGGTTAGTGTGGTTGCAAGACGCATGTGTACTTCTCCTTTCCTGTTCCATGGAAACGCTATGTAAGCGCTGTTATTCAAGGTAGCTGTCTCAAAGCGACTCCGCCAATCCAGCTTTCCACACACTGCCTTTATCGATTGGCTGGGTAATAAGCGGGCAGTAGATGACATCTGCCGGACAAGCCGCGACAATAGCGGCTCGTTTTTGCCCCAGGACGCGCTATGTTGCCCCTCAGAATCCTCTACCAGGATGATCATCTTGTTGTGGTGCACAAGCCCTCTGGGCTTTTGGTACACCGCTCGGCGCTGGCGCGCGGGGAAACCCAGTTTTTGTTGCAACTGCTACGCGACCAGTTAGGGCAGCGGGTTTATCCTGTACACCGGCTGGATAGGCCCACTTCTGGCGCCATTGTGTTTGCGCTGTCTTCCAGCGTCGCGGGTCTTTTAAGCGAAGCCTTTAGTGAACGGCAGGTCGAGAAGGGCTACCTGGCGGTCGTGCGCGGCAAGGCGCCCGAGCATGATCGGCTGGATTATCCGCTGCGTGAAGAGGACGGCACCCGGCCCAAGGCAGAAATGCCTGCGATGCCCGCCATGACCGATATTCGCCGTCTGGATAGCGTCGAGCTACCCGTTCAGGTAGACCGTTATCCGGTTGCGCGTTACTCCCTGGTAGAAGCAAGGCCGCTGACCGGGCGGCGGCACCAAATTCGCCGCCATTTATCACGGCGTGGCTATCCGATTATTGGTGATGCCAAGCATGGTAAAAGTGTTCACAACCGCTTTTTTGCTGAAAAGCTCGGCGCGCCACGGCTGTTGTTGGCGGCTACCCACCTGGCGTTTGATCACCCCGTGCTGGCTAGCCGGATACAGGTGAGCTGCGCACTCGACGACACCATGACGGCCTTGTTTCACCATTTAGGCTGGGCGGGGCATCTGCCGCTGGATAGCGTGCGCACACCGCCGCTTCATGCGCCATCTGCCCTTCCAATGCCTTAAAAGATAGAGTTTGTTATGCCTTCTTCTACACTTTCTATTAAGACGGTCGCTACCGACAACACGGCCCCAGCCCTTTCTGACCAGGCCTCTTCAGACTATGAATTTCGCTTTGGCGGCATTCGGCGTCTTTATGGGCAACGCGCGGCCACTGCGTTTCGTCATGCTCATGTAGTGGTGGTCGGTGTTGGTGGGGTAGGTAGCTGGACAGTCGAGTCGCTGGCGCGTTCGGGTATCGGCAAGCTCACGTTGATTGATCTGGACGACGTGTGTGTGTCCAACGTCAACCGCCAACTGCACGCCCTAGACGGCACTATCGGCCAACCCAAGGTAGACGTGCTGGCCGAACGCTGTCGCCTGATCGCGCCGGAAATCGACATTGTCGCCGACACGGCGTTTGTCACTCCCACGAACCTGGCCGAGCGCATTCCCGAAGACGCCGATCATGTGGTGGATGCCATCGACAGTGTCATCGCTAAGGCCGCGCTGATCGCCTGGTGCAAGCGGCGCAAGATCCCGATTACCGTGACTGGCGCCGCTGGTGGTCAAACCGACCCTACGCGTATTCAGGTGGCCGATTTAACCCGCACCGAGCACGACCCGCTGTTATCCAAAGTGCGCTCGCGCCTGCGCCGGGATTACAACTTCTCGCGCAACCCCAAGCGGCGCTTCTCGGTCGAGTGCGTCTACTCTGATGAACAGCTGGTATACCCTGGAGCCGACGGTGAAGTGTGCCTGCAAAAGCCCGGCAGCGGCGATGCCACCCGCCTGGACTGCGCCTCGGGCTTCGGCGCAGCCACGTTCGTCACCGGCACCTTCGGCTTTGTAGCGGCCTCCAAGGTGCTCGAACGCCTGGCCAAAAAAGCCAATCAGCCAGCCACTCAAAAGGAAAGCCAATGACCGCCCCCGCCCCCGCCCCCGCCCCCGGTATTTACCGCCACTATAAAGGCGCACTTTACGAAGTGCTCGGCACCGCCCAGCACAGCGAGACTGAAGAGCCGCTAGTGGTCTACCGCGCCCTTTATGGGGAGTACGGGCTGTGGGTGCGTCCGCTTGAAATGTTTACCGAAACCGTTATCAGAGAGGGTCACACTCAGCCACGCTTTGCACTGGAGAAGTTGTTTTAATCGGCAGTTTTACTGCAAACATTCGTGCAGCCATCCATAGTCCTCATATTCTTTATAAGGCTATGGTTATAACACTGCTGACCCAAGTGGTAGTCTATTGCGCTATCACTTATTGATCCGTCAGGAGACAGCATGAAGACGTTTGCACGTTCAGCGAGTACGGGTGAGGGGATGCCTGTGGTGGCAGGCTTTTTTGATCCGCGTACGTTTAGCGTTCAATACATCGTCAGTGACCCTGCCTCGCGAGCATGCGCGATTATCGACCCGGTGCTGGATTTCGATGAAAAGTCTGGCGCCACCTCCACCCATCATGCCGACGAGCTGCTTGCCTATGTGGCGAAGCACGACCTGAAGGTAGAGTGGATTCTGGACACCCACCCGCATGCTGATCACTTCTCTGCCGCCCAGTATCTGAAAGACAAAACCGGCGCACCCACCGCGATTGGCGAGCACGTCACGAAAGTACAGGCGCTGTGGAAGGAGATTTACCACTGGTCGAACATGCCCGCTGATGGTCGCCAATGGGACAGGCTGTTTGCGGCAGGCGATACTTTCAACATTGGCGAGTTAAGCGCCAAGGTACTGCATTCGCCGGGCCATACGCTAGCCTCAATTACCTATGTCATAGGCGACGCGGCGTTTGTTCATGACACCCTGTTCCAGCCGGATTTCGGCACCGCGCGGGCTGATTTCCCCGGTGGCGACGCCCAGGCGTTATGGAACTCCATCCAGGCGATCCTCGCACTGCCAGCCACCACTCGACTGTTTACCGGCCACGACTATATGCCGGATGGCCGCGAGCCAAAATGGGAAAGCAGCGTGGCTGAACAGCGCGACAACAATCCGCACTTGGTGGGAAAAAGTGCCGCGGATTACATTGCCCTGCGCCAAAAACGCGATAGCGAACTGCCCATGCCGAAACTGATGCTTCACGCGCTTCAGGTCAATACCCAGGGTGGGCGTCTGCCGGAGCCCGAAGCCAACGGTAAGCGCTATCTAAAAATTCCCTTGGATGCCTTAAAAGGGGTGAAGTGGGACTAGCCTTAGCGCTACGGCATATCACGTCTTTGATTGGTGAAAACGTCCTGAAACCGGTAGCGTGTTAGCCCAGCACGTAACCCCACTTCAGGACGGCGCATGACTACAACTTCTCCGCGACAGACGCTGCAAGCAGTATTCGGTTTTGACGACTTTCGCGGTGGCCAGCAGGCCGTAGTCTCGCGGGTGTTGGAGGGCCATTCCACGGCGGCAATCTTCGCCACCGGCGCGGGGAAGTCGCTGTGTTATCAATTGCCCGCGCTGCATTTACCGCACTTGACGCTGGTAGTATCTCCGCTATTAGCACTGATGCAGGATCAGCTCGCCTTTTTAACCCGCCATGGCGTGGCGGCGGCAAGTATCGATTCAACGCAAGACCGCGACACCGTGCGTGATGTAATGGAGCGCGCTAGACGCGGCGAGCTGAAAATCCTTATGGTCTCGGTGGAGCGGCTCAAGAACGAGCGTTTCCGGAATTTTCTGCGTCAGGTAAATATTTCGCTGTTAGTGGTCGATGAAGCCCACTGCCTGTCTGAATGGGGGCATAACTTTCGCCCGGACTATCTTAAGCTGCCCGAGTACCAGCGCGAGTTTGCGATCCCTCAAGTGCTGCTGCTGACCGCTACGGCCACGCCCGCGGTGATTGCCGATATGGGCGAGAAGTTTGCGATCGACCCAAACAACGTGATTACCACGGGCTTCTATCGGCCCAACCTTGAATTACTGGTGCACCCGGTGACGGGTAACCGCCAGCAGCATCTGATTGACTGGCTAAAACCTCACATGCAGCCGGGCAGTGAAGCGCCCAGCATCATTTATGTCACGTTGCAGCAAACCGCCGAGCAGGTGGCCAATGCCTTGGCTGCCCAGGGCATCAACGCACAGGCGTATCACGCGGGGCTTGATTCAGCGCGCCGGGATGAAATTCAGCGTCAGTTCATGAGCGGGGAGTCATCGTGCATCGTGGCCACCATTGCGTTTGGAATGGGCATCGATAAAGGCAATATACGCAATGTCGTGCACTTTGATCTGCCCAAATCCATTGAGAACTATAGCCAGGAAATAGGCCGGGCAGGTCGTGATGGTCTGCCTTCCACCTGCCTGACTTTGGCGGGGCGCGATGGCCTGCGCGTGCTGGAAAACTTTGTGTACGGCGATACACCGGAGTACGCGGGCATCGTTCGCTTGCTTGAAGAGATCGCTGCCGCCGGTGCCACGCACGAGCGCCAATGGGAAGTGCTGCTCAATGTGCTGTCGCGCGATACCAATATCCGCCTGCTACCGCTGAAAACCCTGCTCGTGCGCCTGGAAATGCACGGCATTATCGCACCGCGCTTTGCCTTTCTGGCGGAATACCGGCTGCGTTATCACACTGACCCTGAGGTGCTGGTCGCACGTTTTCAAGGCGAGCGGGCAACCTTTGTACGCCTGCTGATCGATAACATTCCTATCGCCCGAACCTGGGGAAGCGTGGATTTCGAGCGGCTGCATGTGGCAGGGCAGGCGCAACAGGTCGATGCCTCCCGCGCTCGCGTGATTACTGCCCTTGAGTACTTTCAGGATAAAGGCTGGCTGACGCTGGAAGGCAAACGGATGACCGATGTGTATGACGTTCGTCAACCGGAACTCAACCTTGAGGTGCTGGCAAACCAGCTCTATGACGAGTGTTTAACGCGCGAGCAAAGCGAGATTGAGCGGCTGCAAGCCATGCTGGCGCTTTTTGAGTCGGACACCTGCCTAACCCGGCGTTTAGCGGAACACTTTGGCGACGCAACGCTAAGCGCCAGTGAAGATAGCCGGTGCGGGCACTGTTCGGTCTGCTATGGGCATGGCGTTCAGTTGCCCGCCGCACCGCCTTTGCCAACACTGACAGACGCCGACTTCACCCGTTATGCCACGCCCTTTATCGAGCGCCATGCAGCACAAGTAGGCAAGCCACCCAATAGCCAGCGGCTAGCCCACTTTTTGTGCGGCCTGAGTATGCCGGTGTTTACGCCGCTCAAAGTGCGCAGCCTTGATGGCTTTGGCGTGTTTGAACAGCGCGCCTACCCCGAGGTGCGGCAGTGGGCTGAGCGGTGTCTTAACCCTGGCGCAGCGTAATGCGGGTGAGCTCTGAAGGTTTGCCCAGGCGTAGTGCAAACCCAGGCCACAGCCCGGTGCCGTTATTGACGTAAAGCGTCATTCCATCAACATCATAAAAGCCCGAGACAAAGCCATTATTGGCCAAGGCCACAATACGATCAAATCCCCAAATCATGCCGCCGTGGGTATGGCCGGAAAGCTGCAGATCAACACCGGCCGCTGCTGCCCTGGCGGCATCAAACGGCTGGTGGTCAAGCAGGATAATCGGCGCATTATCCGGGGCGCCAGCGATCGCCTCGTCTACATCCGGTGCGGGCCAGCCGGTATGGGGCGCCCGTAAATCGGTGATGCCAGCAAGCACTAAATCGGCGCCGTCTCGCGTCAATACGGCATGCTGGTTGGCAAGCGTCTGCAACCCTAATGATTGGTAATGCGCCATCCACTGCTCGTAACCAAAGTAGTACTCGTGATTGCCGGGGCTTGCGTAAACGCCGTCAGGCGCTGAAAGCGATTGAAGCGGTGCCACGTCGGCGCGCCGGGCTTCAAGGTCCCCGTCGATCAGGTCGCCGGTAATCACGATCAGGTCAGGTGCCAAGGCGTTGGTTTTGGCGACCACTGCTTCAACCCAGGGCGCCTCGAATAACCGACTGATATGCAGGTCGGTTAAGTGGATAATTTGATACCCGTCAAACTGGGTGGGAAGCCCGTTAATGGCCACCTCGACTTCTTTCATGGGCGGTACACGCGCCGCTTGGTTGACCGCAAAGGCCGCAGTTCCCAGTGCGACCACCCCGATGGCGTAACGTAAAAAGACAGGAATCGCGAGCCGACGTCTCTTTATCACCATCAATAGGGCCGTCGCCAGATCAACGACTAGCTGTAGCACGGCGAGCAAAAGTAAGGTGCCGAACAGCCAATTAATGGCCAGCACCATACTCCTTGGCACCTCGGGAGAAAACATGCTGCCGAAAGCCAGATACGTCAGCAGGTGGTGCTGTGAAACGAGTAGCAGCAAGGCACTGAGTAAAATCTTGATCCAGAGAGGCCAGCGTAGCGGCGCAAGGTAGCGGGCGATCACAATCAGGCAGGGTATGGCAACGACGAAGTGAAACATCAATGGCGCTCGCGTAAAGGGGTGGCGTAGTTATATAGATAAAAAACTAAATTAGCTATTCGGCAAAAAAGCGAGTGATTGCCTGGTTCGAAGCTCAGTGCTGTTTTTAAGTGCGTTTCTAAGTGCTGTTCCTAAGTGCTGTTTTTAAGTGCTGCTCCTAAGCGCGGCCCTCTAGGTACGGTCTCTAGATACAGTCACCGGGCAGGCGTTTTTCACGCCAGTTATCCCATGTGGGGGTTGGCCCGACTATTTCGAACAGATGATCCAGAAAAGCGCTTACCTTGCGTGTATGCAGGCGCCGCTGGGTATACAGCACATGAATATCGCGCTTGCCGGGGGCAACCTCGCAGCGCCATGCCTCAAGTACCGGCAGCAGTTTCTTTGCAGCCAACTCATCGGCGATTAACCAGGTAGGAAACATGACGAAGCCCTGACCCATGAGCGCCGCTTGCACCAGGCTCTCGGCATCGTTGCTATACAGGGGGCCATCGACCTTACAGGTAATGGGTTGTGGCTGCTCGGCGTGGTGAAAGTACCAGCGCTGGCGGCCCATCTCGCCCTGGTACAGCAAGCAGCTGTGCTGGCCCAGGTCATCGGGCGTATTCGGCGTGCCTGCATGCTTTAAATAGCTCGGCGCGGCGGCCACCACGTAATTCATGGGTGCCAGGCGGCGTGCTACCAGCGTGGTGTCGGCCAGTTCACCAACGCGAAACGTGATATCGATGCCCTCGCGTACCGGGTCGGTCAATTGATCGGTCAACATCAGCTCGACCTTGATGGCCGGGTAGCGCTGCTGAAATGAGTGCAGAATCGGCATGATTTGCCGCTGGCCGAAAGCGACCGGCGCGTTTAAGCGCAGCACGCCGGAAGGCTCGGCATCAGGCGCCGTTAGCGCTTCGGTCGCCAGATCGAGCTGTTCCAGAATCTCGCGCACGTCCTGATAATAGCGCAGGCCCGCCTCGGTCAGGGTCACCGCCCGCGTGTGCCGGTAGAGCAACTGCTGGCCCAATGACTCCTCCAGAGACGCAATCTGGCGTGAGACGGACGACACCGCGCGATGGAAATGGCGCGCTGTGGCGGTAAAACTGCCGGTCGCGGCAACACGCTCAAAAACGCGTAATGCATTGAGATCCATTGAGTTGCGCCTTAAGCAATAAAGATTTGCGATTTTTCCAATTGTAGCAACTCTGATAGCTATCCAGAATAAGCCATAACCGAAACGAACACAGCGTTTGTCGTTTCAGAGTTTTTCTCAGAGCTAACTCTTTCAAAGCAATGTTGAATGCAGCGGGTTATCTCGTTTGGATAAGGAGTCGATAATGCGTAAAGGCAATGCTCTTGTAGTAGGCGCGACCGGTATTACCGGCGGTAACCTGGCAAGCTATCTCAATGCCAGCGGCTGGACCGTTTATGGTTTATCACGCCGCCCCACTACCCAGACCGGCATTATCCCTGTTGCCGCTGATCTGCTGGATCGTGAAGCCACCGAGAAGGCCTTGGCCGATTTACCTATCACACACGTGTTTTACTGCACCTGGATCAAGCGTGATAGCGAAAAGGCTAACGTTGAGGCCAACGGTGCGATGATGCAGAACACGCTGGATGCTTTGCAGGGCGCAAAAATCAAGCATGTTTCGCTGGTAACCGGCACCAAGCAGTACCTGGGCTCTTTTGAGAGCTATGGCAGCGGCAAGACCGAAACACCGTTTCGTGAATCCGCGCCGCGCGTGCCGGGTGAGAACTTCTACTACGCCTTGGAAGACACCATGTTCGCCGCCGCCGAACGCGATGGTTTCAGCTGGAACGTGCACCGCCCGCATACCGTGATCGGCTATGCCCTGGGTAACGCCATGAACATGGGCGTAACGCTGGCAGTTTATGCTTCCATCTGCAAGGCAACCGGCAAGCCATTTACCTTCCCAGGTTCGCAGACTCAATGGAATGCGTTGACCGACCTGACCGATGCACTGGTGCTGGCGCGTCAACTGGAGTGGGCAGCGACAACGCCAGGCGCGCATAACGAAGCGTTCAATACCGTTAACGGTGACGTTTTCCGCTGGCGCCGGATGTGGCGTGAAATTGGCGAGTTCTTTGAGCTGGAAGTTGCCGACTGCCCAGAAACGCCGCTGCCGCTGGAAACGCAAATGGCCGATAGCGCGCCGATCTGGGCCGACATCGCTGAAAAGCATGACCTTGTTGAAGCCGATGTCACCAAGTTGGCTTCCTGGTGGCACTCCGATGCCGACCTTGGCCGTGAGCTTGAGTGCGTCAACGATGTGACCAAGTCCCGCGATTACGGCTTTGACCACTTCCGCGAAACCCGCGGCGCGTTTTTCGATCTGTTTACCCGCTTGCGCGCAGAACGCATTATTCCTTAAATAGCATGCTTTCAGTAGAACGACGACCGGGGTGCCTGATAGGCACCCCGGTTTGTGTTTGCTGCCCTGATAATATGACTGGGGTCAGGGCAGCACCGCCGAGTGAAGTTTCAAGCGAAGCAGCTCAGCGGCATGTTTACCGGCGACCGCCCCCAGCACGACCGCGCTGAGTAAACCATTACCGGAAAGGTAGCCGCTATCGTTGGAGCCTGACACACCGCGCGCCGCCCCGCCCGCTGCAAACAGATTGGGCAGCACCTGGCCCTGTTGATCGAGTACGCGTGCCTGCACATTGATCTCAAGTCCGCCCTGGGTATGAAACAAGGCACCCGTTACGCGAATGGCGTAGTAGGGCGGCTTCAACAGGCTGGCTGGATCAAAGGCGCGCCCAAACGGGTCGGCTTTTTGATCCTGGACCAGTTGGTGCATCTCGGCAAACGTGCTTTGCAGTGTGTCAAGCGGCAGGTTCAGGCCAGCGGCCATCGTTTCCAGGTTTTCGAAACGGCGTACGGCGCCGGCATCGAACGCGTTGCGATAGTCTTCAAACGCCAGTACCGACTGGTGAATACGCTCGTCAAAGAGGTTCCAGGCAATTTTGTCAGGCTGGGCCAGCACCCTGGCGGCTTGTTCTGAATAGCCGCCGTGTTCATTGGAAAATCGCGCGCCCTGCACGTTAACCTGAACGCCCCCTTGCATCATCACCGCCCAACTGATCAGGGTTTGATGGGGCGTGGCGAGAGAACCATGCCCCTGGCAGGCGGCCAGATCCCTAGTGCTGGCACCCATCGCCTGACCCCATAACAGAGCATCGCCCTGGTTGCCCTCATGGCCATAATAAAGCGCATGTTTGAGCGAGGGAATATAGCGTTCCACCAGTTCGGGGTTACCTCCATAGCCGTTACACGCCAGTATCAGTGCTTCGCAGCTGATGTTTTCGCGACTGCCGTCCGGGCGTTCGAGCGTCACGCCGCGCACCCGCTGGGCAGCGTCCACGTGAAGGTCTACCACCCGGGCCTGGGTAAGAATATCGATACCTGCCGTTTCAGCGGCGCTTAACAGGGCGCCCATCAGCTCCTCCCCCGTACGCCTGGGAGTGGCATGCATGCGCAGATGGGTATGGCCTGGGTATAAGAAGCCCTCCACCAGTTCAAAGGGCAACTTATACTGGTCCGCCAGCCACTCGATCACAGGGCCTGACGACGTCGCCAGCAGGTCAACGATGGCGGGGTCGGCTTCATAACCGTTTTTATGCTGAATATCTTCGGCCATGTCGGCGGGCGTGTCGTTGACGCCAAGCGCTTTTTGAAACCGCGTATTGGCGGCCGGAATGAAACCCGATGACATCGCCGTACTGCCGCGGGGCAGCGCATCGCGCTCAAGCACGGCTAGTTCAACCCCCGCCTCATGCGCGGCCAGTGCTGCCACCAAACCGCAGGCACCGGCGCCAATGATTAAAAGCGGCACATGCGCGTCAAATACATGGTGCTCAGTGTAGGGGACGATAGCCATTATGCTTGCTCCGTTGCCGCACTAAACGCATCGAGAATCTCACCTGCCGGAGCCTGCCACACTTCGTTATGCCCGCTGATATGCGCCAGCACTTCTTCCAGGCAGGCAATGCGGTGAGGCTGGCCCACAAGCCAAGGGTGCAGATTCAATGCAAACAGGCGTCCACCGTGCTCGCGAGACTCTTCCAACACAAAATCGAAGGCGTCTTTTACCTGCGTTACCCACGAATCTTCCGAGTGCAGGTTCTGGCTCATCACGAACTGGTCTTCGATTTCAGTCGCCAGCGGCATCATGGTGAGGCTGCCCGTCTGGGTATGACACGCATAGGGCATGTCGTCGTTGACCCAATCGGCGCAGTACTCGATACCGTTCTCGGCCAGAAGATCCAGCGTGTTGAAACTCTGATGCTTGGCAGGGCTAAGCCAGCCGCGAACGGGCTGGCCGGTCACGCGGCGCAGGGTGTCCACCGAGCGTTTGACCAGCTCGGCCTCTTCTTCGAGGGGCTGGCCGCCGTAGTGCAGGTGGTCCATGTTCCAGCCGTGGGCAATAAATTCGCCGCCATGCTCTTTCAAGCGCTGAACCAGGTAAGGCGTCTGCTCCGCCAACTGCGCGTTGATCGCAAAGGTAGGGGTAATATTGTGTGCCGCCAGTGCCTTGAGTACCCGATAGATGCCCACCCGGTTGCCGTAATCGCGCAGCGAGAAGTGGCGCAGGTCCGGGTAGGGCATGGTCATGCCGTTAGGCACCTTGAACGGCTCGCCGCGCTGGTTAAGCGGATAGAGCTGGAGTGAAATATTGATCCATACCGCCAGAGTCTTGCCTTCCGGCCAGGTAATGGGTGGGCGTTCGCTCAGCATCGACCACTCAAAACGCTTATGGTCGTAGCCGTGGCGGCGCAGCGGGTAGTCGAGGTAGTCATCGTTAAGCGCCATGGCGTTATCTCTCCCTGCCTGCGGTGACGGCCTGGGCTGCCATGCTGTCGAGCGCACCGTCGTAATAATGGGTCATGTAGTAGTCGGCAATTTCACGCCCTGTGGCGACCCAGACATCCGGATGGCCGGTAATGTACTCAAGCGCCTCTTCGAAGGCCTTTATGCGGTGCGGGCAGCTCACCTGATAATTGTGGGTGGGAATGCACATCACCGTGCCGGACTCGGCCCCTTCCAGATACAGGCGGTCAAAGTGGCGTTTTAACATGGTCGAATACTGGCGCGGCTCCACCTTATTTACCGCATACACGATGGTGTCGTTCATTTCCAGCGAGTAGGGCATGGAGATAAACCGCTTGCCGGAGCGCACCCTGACGGGCGTGGGCTGGTCGTCGTGGAACAGGTCGCAGGTATAAAGCCCGCCGTTGGCGCCAAACAGTTCTTCGCCCACCTCGGCAAACAGATCCAGCGTGCGCTCAGAGTGGGAGAGCGCAGGCGCCAGATAGCCCGCGCAGGCTTGCCCCGTATGGCGGTGAATGGTTTCCATGCTGTCGCGGATCATCGCCCGCTCTTGCGCTTCACTTAAGCCGTAGGTGTAGCGCGTGTTGTAGATGCCGTGGCTGAAGAACTCCCAGTTGCGCTCGCGGCACATGTCGATAATTTCGGGATGGTGCTCGCACAGCGCCGTCGACAGCGATATCGATCCGCGAATGCCGTACTTGTCCAACAGTGCCATCTGGCGCTGGTGGCCCACCCGGTTGCCGTAATCACGGATGCTGTAGCCTGGTACCGCAGGGTGTGGGTGGGGCCAAGGTTTGCGGCTGGGGTTCTGGGGCGGGTCGAGTTCGTAATACTCGATATTGGGCGCGACCCAGAAGGCCACCTTGGCGCCGCCCGGCCACTCGATCCTGGGGCGCTGGTCGTAGGCCCAGTAGTCGTATACGTCCAG
Organism: Halomonas sp.; assembly: GCF_017983445.1. Lineage (GTDB taxonomy): Bacteria > Pseudomonadota > Gammaproteobacteria > Pseudomonadales > Halomonadaceae > Vreelandella. The sequence goes on along the minus strand of NZ_JAGOBJ010000010.1, from coordinate 57,517 downwards.
GCTCTCTTTTAAGTTCTCTTTCAAGTTCTCTTTCAAGTTCTCTTTTAAGCTCTCTTTCATTACCGGCTCCTCGCTGCCTTGGTATGCGTTACGCGTTGCCGTCAAGCCAGGTCAATACATCGGCCACGGGCATCACATCGGCATACTTCAAGTGCAGGTCGGTCAGGTTGGCGTAGTGGTAGCTTTCGTGTTTATCCGATACGCACTCCATGGGCACAATCGTGCGATACCCGCGTGAGAGACTTTCTACCGCAGTGGCGCGAATGCAGCCCGACGTTGAGCCGCCGGTAATGATCACGGTATCGACTTGATGCCAGACCAGCAGCGACTGCAGCGGCGTCTCAAAAAACGCCGAGGGCATGCGCTTGGTGTAGATAACGTCACGGCGGCGGTCGATCTCACAGCGCTCGTCGAACTCGGCGCGCTCCGAGTCGTACTTGATGTTTTGCAAGGAATCCGGCGTATCGGTGCGCGTGCCCCAGACGCCTGCATCCTCGGCCGAGTCCAGAAAAGCGACGTGTGTCCAGACCACCGGCCAGCCTTTCTCCCGAAAACCGCGTGCCAGCTGGTTGGTGTACTCCAGCTGTTTTGGGTCGGTTTCATACGCGGTCTTGAAAAGATCGGTGCGGGTGTAGGCCTTTTGCGGGTCCACGTTGACCAAAACGGCCTTTTTGCCAAAGCCGAACGGCACCCGCTGGGGGTTGGCCATGACGTCAAAAAAGATCTCTTTGGCTGTTTTATCGGTGGTCTGCATCGTCGTCTCCTGAATTTTATTTATTGAAACTTATTACTCGCCACGCCTATCAATGATCAAGGCTTTAGCGGTTATCGTACTGCTCGCCAAGCTCCAGCATCGCCTGGGTGCCCAGGTAGTCGTTGAGCTGTTTGAAATCAAGCATCTGGTCGCGGAAAGCGTCGGTGGTGCCATCCTGCTTGAGTGTGGCAAAGAAGCGGCTGGCCATATGAGTGATCGCTCGCACCAAAGCACCGGGGAAAATGACCAGCGAAAAGCCCAACGCTTCGAGCGTCTGGGCATTCTGCAGCGGCGTATCACCACCCTCTACCATGTTGGCCATGATGGGCACCTTGCCTTTGAACTGCGCCATGATTTTCTGGATATCGTCATCGCTACGAATGCCTTCGATAAACAGCATATCCACGCCGGCTTCGAAATAAGCCTGGGCACGCTCGATGGCGCTGTCGGTGCCTTCCACACCCAAGGCATCGGTTCGGCCAATGATCAGCGTCTTATCACTTTCCCTGGCGTCCAGGGCTGCATGCAATTTTCCGACCATTTCGCTTTTGGAAACCAGTGTCTTGCCGCGCAGATGGCCGCAGCGCTTGGGGTAGGTCTGGTCTTCAAGCTGAATAGCGTTGGCGCCTGAGCGCTCCAGCATATGCACACTGCGCATCACGTTCATGGCGTTACCGAAACCGGTATCGCAATCCACGACCACCGATAGATTGGTGCGCTCGCGAATATGCGCCATGGCGGTGCAGATTTCGGTAATGCTTAAAAGACCAATATCGGGTCGACCCAGCTGAGTGTAGGCAAGGCTCGCACCCGAAAGGTAGACCGTATCAAATCCTGCCTGCTCAGCCAGTGACGCACCCAAGGCATCGAACACGCCAGGCGCTACGACAATGGGCTTTTCATGGAGCAGTTGCTTGAGCTGCGTTGGCTTATGTGTAGCGGTTTGTTGGCGTGTCATAAACGTCTCGTTATTTTCCAGTTAAGCGTTAGCGATTGAGTCGGAGCGTTAGTGATGAATCAGGGCGTTAGCGTGAAATCAGCGCCAGATCGTTCCAAACGTCCTGACGGGTAATCAGGCCATCGGTTAATTCAAAGCGGTCGATAAAGCGCACGCCGGTTGATGTCGTATCGTCCAGCCATTCCACGTGCAGTTCACCGTGGCAAAACACGATGGTGTGGTTTTCCTTGCTGACGCTGTCGATGGCGTGAAAAGTTTTGTGAACATGGCGGTAACGGGTTTTGGCCCACTCCACCAGCTCGCTTAGCTGGTACATGGGTGGCGAATCGGGGAATTGCATGACAGCGCCTGGCGCAAGAAACGGTTCCGCTTTTGCCAGATTGCGCATTTCCAGCGCATTTAAAAAAGCGCGCACGCGCTGCGAATCGCTGTCTGTTACGTTAGCCGGTGCCGCGTTAGTCATCGTAAAATTTCCATACGGTTGGCCGCTCGTTTAAAGCCTCGCCAGCTGCGCTACTGGCAGGACGATGATTCTGCAATAATGACGTTAAACGACAGCAGTTGTGTTATTAGTTGTCTTTCTATATGTATTATATGTAATACATTTTTATGTCTATTATTATCCCCGCGTCAAGCCTGACGTGTTTTTTTTAACAACAGCAAAAGGAGCGGCATGAATGAGTGAGGCGCAGCCTGCGGCGATGGGCGGTACAAAATCCCACCGAATTTATCTGCTGTTGAAAGACGCCATCCTCAGCGGCCGGTTACCGGCAGGCAGTAAGCTGCCGGGTGAAAACAAGCTGGCCGAGCAGCATGGCGTATCGCGCGTTACCGTTCGGCGTGCCATGGAAGCGCTGCAGTCCTCAGGGCTGGTTGAACGCAAGGCGGGGGTGGGTACGGTAGTGCTGGAACACCCGCTGGATGCCACGGTAATGACTGCCAGCGTGTCAAACCTGCTGCCCAACATGGTCAAGATGAGCCAGGCGTCTCAGGTGCGGCTGCTTGAGTTTGCCTATGCGTTGCCACCGGAAATGATTCGCGAGCTTCTGGGGATGGCTCATGGCGTTAAAGTGCAGCGCTCGGTGAGGGTGCGTATGGTCAATGACAAGCCATTCTCCTATCTGGTGACCCATGTGCCGGAGTCGGTAGCACTGCACTATAACGAAATGGATCTGGCGAATACGCCTCTGTTCGTGCTGTTGGAGCGTAGTGGTGTAAAGGTCGACCACGCTTCCCAATCCATTTCCGCTACCTTGGCCAATCACGAGATTGCCGAAGCGTTAGACGTGGCCGTAGGTTCGCCGCTGATTTCATTGACCCGCGTGGTATACGACGAACAGGGTCGGGGAGTGGAGCATCTGGAGGCGCTGTATCGTCCTGACCGCTACCGTTTCCAGATTGACCTGGAGCGAAACGGCGACGACAACTCGCGCTACTGGGAGCCCAAAGTGGGCGGAATGCCTACCCAAAATGAAGGGTAATGGTGAGGTCGAGCTTACGATTTTAATGTATTAAGTTTAATACAGATTTAAAAATACAAAAAATACATTTGACCTGTGTTGTGATAGTGCGCTAGTTGTATTGGGGTGAGGTAAGGCAGCGCGATAATGAAGGTTTATCAAACGCTAAGAATAATTGCCTGAAAATGATTCCAACGTAGACCGTGCCGATACAACGAGTTAATACAATGAGTACACCCACAACGCTGTTTGATAAGGTCTGGCGTGCCCACGAGATTCATCGCAGCGAGAGCGGGCAAAGCCTTTTATGGATTGATCGCCACTTCGTTCACGAAGGCTCTTTTCATGCGTTCAACAAGTTAGGCGAACGCCAGCTGCCCGTTGCCCGGCCCGACCTGACCTTCGGTATCGCAGACCACTACGTGCCCACTCAGTCTCGCGATCTTGAAAGTGTGGCGGATCCGAAAGTGCGCTCCATGATCGAACAGCTCTCGAACAATACCCAGCGTCACGGGGTCACCCTGTTTGGCCTGGATGATCCACGACAGGGCATTGTTCACGTGATGGGCCCTGAACAGGGACTCACTCAGCCTGGGTTAGTAATGGTCTGCGGTGACAGCCACACCGCCACCCACGGCGCATTCGGTAGTATCGCCTTTGGCATAGGCGCCTCAGAAGTGGCGCATGTTCTGGCAACGCAAACCCTCTGGCAGAGCAAGCCCAAGGTAATGCGCATTACCATTGAGGGTCAGCTTGCTTCAGGAACGACCGCGAAAGATATCGCGCTTACCTGGATCGCCCGGCTGGGTGCTGACGGCGCCCGCGGTTACGCGATTGAGTACGCAGGCGAGGCTATCCGCTCACTCTCCATGGAAGCCCGGCTAACGCTGTGTAACCTTTCCATTGAAGGTGGTGGGCGCTGTGGCATGATTGCCCCGGATCAAACCACGTTCGACTATCTGCGTGACCGACCCTGGAGCCCGAAAGGTGAGACTTTCGAGCAGGCCTGCGCTTACTGGTCAACGCTGCACAGCGACCCGGAAGCCCAATTTGATCTTGAGGTCACGCTACACGCCGATGAAATCGCCCCAACCGTCACCTGGGGCGTGTCTCCTGAAGAGGCGTTACCCATCGATCAGGCGGTACCTGAACCCGAGCAGATTAGCGATCCTGCCAAAGCGCGCCAGGCGCGCGACAGCTTGGCGTACATGGGGTTAACGGCGGGCCAGAAACTGACTGACATTGTGATCGACCGTGTGTTTATCGGCTCGTGTACCAATGCCCGGATTGAAGATTTGCGTGCGGCGGCCAGCGTGTTGGCAGGCCACAAAAGCCGGGTGCCTGGCATGGTGTCGCCGGGCTCTACATTGGTGAAGATCCAGGCGGAGGCCGAAGGGCTGGACCGCATCTTTATCGAAGCGGGTCTTGAGTGGCGCCATTCAGGGTGCTCCATGTGCGTAGGCATGAACGGTGACCTGGTTGCCAGCGGCGAGCGCTGTGCATCAACTACCAACCGTAACTTTAAAGGCCGCCAGGGGCCTGGCGCACGTACCCACTTGATGTCGCCTGCCATGGTGGCTGCCGCCGCCATACGGGGGCGGCTCACCGATATACGCACGCTGTCTTCCCAAGCCAACGCGACAGGAGCTCACTAATGCAACCTTTGACCGTATTAGAGGCCCTGGGCTGCGCGCTACCGGCCGCCAATGTGGATACCGACCAGCTGATCCCCGCCCGCTTCATGAAAGAGCCGCGCAGTGTCGGCTACGGTCAGTTTCTGCTTTATGACGTTCGTCACGACGAGCAGGGCACGCCTGATCCTGAGTTTATCCTGCATCGTCCGGGTGCTGGTGATGCTGAGGTGCTGGTAAGTCGCCGCAACTTTGGCGCGGGTTCCTCCCGGGAGGCTGCGGTATATGCATTGGTCGATTACGGCTTTCGGTGTGTTATCGCTCCAAGCTTTGGCGATATTTTTGCATCCAATGCGGTGAATAACGGCTTGTTGCCCGCCGTGGTAGAAGAAGACGATGCCGAACGGCTGCTTGCCGCGCTGAGTGATCAACCCGCCAAGATTCAGGTGGATCTGGTAGAGCAGCGTATTCGCGTCGCCGAAGTGGATGTTGAGTTTAGCGTTAGCCCTGTTTGGCGTACCAAGCTTCTGAACGGCTGGGATGATATTGATATGACCCGCCAGCATGCAGAAACGATTACCCGTTTTGCCCAGGACTACGCACGAACGTTTTCATGGGCAGCGCCCCAGCCGCCCGAAGCGAACATTATTAGTAAAGGGTAGCGCTTAGGCTGTCCTCAAGATTTACCCATTTATAAGAACAGTAAGCACGCTTGCCGCAACGGATTCGCAACAATAACGACGATATAACAGACCACCTTGTGCAGGAGACAGATGATGAAAAAAACAGTGATAACTTTTGGCGTGCTGACCGCCTTGTCTTCAACCTATGCCATGGCGATGGATCAAATCACCGCCGTGCATGCGTTTCCTCCCTCCTTGATTTATACCCAAAGCTTTTTGGAGTTCGTTGATAAGGTCAACGAGCGCGGCGAAGGCATCGTGCAGATCAACGTGCGCGGTGGCCCTGAAGTCATTGGCCTTTCCGAGCAGCCTGATGCCGTGCGCAATGGCGTGGTGGATATGGCCTATACCGCCGCGAGTTTTTATGCCGGTACCGTGCCTGAGCGCGACGCCATGGTCGCCTCCAATACCAACGCGATTTATGCCCGTGAAAATGGCGGGATTGACCTGCTAAATGAAATCCACCAGGAAAAAATGGGTACTTACTACCTGGGATGGTTCGACAGTGGGGTGAGCTACAACCTGTATACCATCGATGAACCCAAAATGGATGCCGAGGGCAATCTAAGCATCTCTGGCCTGCGCCTGCGCAGTAACCCTGTGTATGACGCCTTCTTCCAGGACTACCTGGGGGCTCAACCCATTAGCCTGCCGACGACCGATGTCTACGCCGCCCTTGAGCGCGGCGTGGTGAATGCCACGGGCTGGACCCAGATTGGCCTTAAAGACCTTAACTGGGACCGCTTTTTAAACTACCGCGTTGATCCAGCGTTCTTCTCCACCGACATGGGCGTCATCGTCAACCTGAATAAGTGGAACCAGCTAAGCGAAGAGTCTCAGCAGATTCTTCAGGAAGTGGCGATCGAACACGAGCGTGAAAGTGCCGAGAAGCTTGAAGAACGCTCCCTGGAACAGCAGGCTCAGCTGGAAGCCGATGGTATGCAGGTCATCACTCTGGAAGGCGAAGCCAGTCAGCGCTATGCCGATGCCGCCCGCGATGCCACATGGGAGCGTATGCGCCGTCAAATGGAACGCCATCCCATGGGGCTTGAGCACTACGACGCGCTGCTGGAAAAATTTAACGATCTATAAAACGCATGAATCTGTAAAACATATGGGGCGCCGGTTTTAGGGCGCCTCTGATTCGGGCAGTTACTGAGTTAGGTTTTTCTATGCGCTACGTACAACGTGGTTATCTGCTGTTGCTTAACGGCATGGCGCTACTGGCGGGCATCATGCTGGTCTGGCTGATGGTAGCGGTGGTGCTTTCAGTGGTGATTCGCAATTTAGGGCTTCAGCCTTCGGCCTGGTATTTTTTGTCGACCGAGTACGCCATGTTCTACCTCACGCTATTGGGCGCCCCTTGGCTGGTGCGTCAGAAAGGGCATGTGCATATCGAGCTCCTGACCGCCGCGCTCCCCCCGCCGATACTTAACGTGTTAAGCCGCGGTGTATCGCTTATCTGTGTGGTGGTATGCGGCGTCTTGGCGTGGAAAGGGCTGGATCTTTTCCTGCTTAACCTAGAGCGCAACGACTATGATGTGCGCGCCTTTTTCGTGCCCAAGTGGATGCTGACCATTGTGTTTCCGATCAGCTTTACTCTGATGGCCATTGAGTTTGGTCGTTTTGTAGTGGGTCACGACATTCTTCACAGCGGCGAAGCGGGGATTAAAGAATAATGGAATGGTACTTTGCACTCGCTTTTCTACTTTCGCTCATTCTGCTGTTTATGGCCATCGGTACCCCGATTGCCCTGGCTTTTTTAGCCGCCAACGTAATTGGGGCCTGGCACTTCATGGGTGGCCAGGCGGGCATTATTCAAATGCTCAACAATGGGTTCGGCGCGCTTTCCAGCTTTAACCTGGTGCCTATTCCGCTATTTCTGCTGATGGGGGAGCTGTTTTTCCGTACTGGGCTTGGCATGAAGATGTTTAACGCCATTGATCAACTGATGGGTAAGGTACCTGGCCGGTTGTCTTACGTAACGGTGGTGGGTGGAACGGCATTTTCGACATTAAGCGGCTCTTCCATGGGATCGACTGCCCTGATGGGGTCACTTCTGGTGCCGGAAATGGAGCGGCGCGGCTATAAAAAGAAAATGGCGATTGGCCCTATTCTGGGCACCGGCGGTCTGGCCATTATTATCCCGCCTTCGGCGCTGGCAGTGCTTCTGGCCACGCTTGCCAAGGTGGATATCGGGGCTTTGTTGATCGCTGGTATTTTACCCGGGCTTACGCTTGCCGGTTTTTATATCGTGACGATTTTCATCCAAACAAAGCTGGACCCTGACGCAGCACCCAACTACGAGTTGGAACCCGTCTCGCTCGCCACCAAGCTGCGTCTTGTCGTGACCGATATTCTGCCGATGCTCAGCGTGATGGTGATTATCGTCGGGCTTATGCTCATTGGGTTTGCCACTCCCTCAGAAGCTGCTGCATTCGGGGCGCTGGGTGTGATCATTTTAGGGTTTATCTTTCGCTGCATGACCTGGGATGCGTTCAAGCTTTCCGTTATCGGCGCGCTCAAAGTCACCTTGATGGCCTACCTGATCGTGTTTGGTTCGGCCACGTTCAGTCAGCTTCTAGGCTTCTCTGGCGCTTCAGGCGGCCTGATTCAGTGGGCGACCAGTTTTGATTTGTCACCCATCCTTATGCTGCTGGCCATGTTTGCGGTGCTGCTGGTACTGGGTACGTTTATGGAGCAGATCTCCATCATGATGCTCACCGTGCCGATTTTCTTCCCGCTGGCGCAGGCGCTGGGATTTGATCTGGTCTGGTTTGGCGTCGTGGTTCTCTTGGCGCTGGAAATCAGCTTCTCGACACCACCGCTTGGGCTCTTGCTGTTCGTCATGAAAGGCGTTGCCCCGCCCGGCACTACCATGCGCGAAATCTATTCGGCAGCCGTTCCGTATATCGTCTGCTCCATGCTGCTGGTGGCCTTGCTGGTAGTATTCCCCAGCTTGGCGACGTGGCTTCCCAGTATGGTGCGGTAAGCATGGTTTAAAGAAGGTACGCCTAGATCGGGCTTTTAAGAGTCCAGCTTATGATTATCTTTATAGCCAGCGCTTAGCTGGCTTTTTTATTTCTTACTGATGCTTTTAAGCGAAATTAAATGGCTAATACACAAAGTTTGAGAGGAGGTGTTTAATAAAAGCTTAAACTTTAAAGTTTGGTGGATGGATTTAAAGCGCACTAAAGCCGAGCCTTGTTATGCTTTTAAAAAGCTTAACAGCCCTGTTTCTTTTTTACTTTTACGCGTTACTATAAACACTGTTCGCGTATGATGTTTTAAGTGGTCATAGGAAAAGAGGGGCGGCCCTCGGGTTAATGCATGCGGGAAGTTATACTGAAAGAGTGCCCCAGCTTGAGGCACAAGAAACTTACCACCAAGTACCAAAAAAGCGTCACTGGCAATGGCTGGTAACGCGATTGAAAGCGACGGGCTGTGTTGCCACAACTCACAGTAGCCGCACTGATTGTGCCAATCCGATAAGGGGTTTGACGGGGATAAACCGATAGCCTTATCCGGCGAGCTGGCAGCGGGGGCGGCTTGAAGGGCTACAGGATGCCCGGCATGCTCAGCGGCAGAGTGGGTATAATGTTCGTCACCAGCCGGGTGCCCATGGCTGTGGGCATGCTTAATATGCGTATGACCATGATGGCCGTGAGCGTTATGACTGGCCTGTAACTGAGAAATGAGCGGGCCCGCAAATAACAGACACATGGCTACCCATGCCATCGCTAACGTAAAGCGATAGTAGAGCAAGCGTGCTGAGCGAGACAGCGCCATCAAATCCAACCCTCAAGGTATTCATAAGTGGCGTTATTGTAGCAGCCCTGTTCGTGGCCGCTATCACATTATGAAATAAATGATTTGTTGGTTTTTAACGCCTGAAAGCGCTAAGTCTTATGCGACATATCATCACATGCTTTATACGCCCAGTATTTGAAAAGCTGTCTAACGTACTGCCTGTAGTTGGGCGGCTTTTAAATAATTAAAAAGTTTTTAGCACTCTGTGTTTATAGAAAGCCTGCTCTAAATCCTTAGGGAATTAAATATGCTAAAGAAAGAGTCTAACCCAGCACCGCCTGGGCGAAGTGGGAAAATTCTCTTTGCGCTACTGATGCGGATGCACTTCTACGTAGGCTTATTGATAGGTCCTTTCATACTGATAGCGGCCTTGACCGGCATCGTATACGTGTTAACGCCTTCGGTAGAAACATGGCTTTACCGAGATGCGTTAACCGCTACTACGCAGAGCTCTGCGCAGCCACTGGCTCGGCAAATCGAGACCGCCCAGCTAGCTGCCGGGCAGGATGCATTACCGGCGGCAGTTCGCCCCGCGCCGGACGTGTACAGCACCACGCGGGTCATGTTTGCCGACTCAGCGCTTGGCCCTTCCGAGCATCGTGCCATTTTCGTCGACCCGGCAACGCTTGAAGTCAAAGGCGATATGACGGTTTACGGCACCAGCGGCATATTGCCTTTTCGTACGGCGATCGATCAGTTTCACCGCGGCTTACTGCTAGGTGATTTAGGGCGCCTTTACAGCGAGCTGGCGGCTTCATGGCTATGGATCATTGCTCTGCTGGGCTTGGTATTGTGGCTTGCGCGGCGTAAAGCGTTGAATGGCGCAAGCCCACGGATGGCCGCGCGGCGCCTGCATGCAACGGTGGGTGCGTTGGCATTTGTCGGACTACTGTTCTTTTCGGCCACCGGGCTTACCTGGTCGCAGTGGGCTGGAGGCAATATCGGCGAGCTAAGGCAAGCCTGGGGATGGGGTACGCCCAGTGTGTCTACCGTGCTTCAAGTGCCTGACAATGCAGCAAGTCATGCCTCCCATGCCCATCACGATATGCATGCCGACCACGGCGTGAGTAGTGCCCCCGAAGTGGGTGAGTACGCAAGCTCTGAAGGATTTGATCAGGCGTTGTCGGTGGCTAGAGGTGCCGGGCTAATGGCGGAAAGGATTCAGATAGAGCCACCTGCCAGTGAAGGCCGGGCGTGGCGCGTGGCTGAAATAGACCGCCGCTGGCCTACTCAGGTAGATCAAGTCGCCCTGAACCCCGATGATATGCAGATTCTTGATCAAACGGATTTTTCTACCTTCCCTCTGGCGGCAAAGCTCACGCGCTGGGGCATCGATTTACACATGGGCGTCCTCTTTGGGCTGATCAACCAACTGGTATTGGCTCTGTTTGCCTCCGCCCTGGTTTTCCTGATTGTTTGGGGTTATCGGATGTGGTGGCAGCGCATCAAAATCAACACGGTTAATCAGGCGCAGACCATGACGGCACTGTTTATCCTTTTGCCCCTATCTATTCAGTTGGGTTTGATCGCCATTATGGTGGGGCTAGGGTTCGCCTTGCCGGTACTGGGCGGCAGCCTGATCATCATTGTAATCATTGATGCGCTACGCTGGTTGGTCTCGAAGAAAGCTCAAAAAGTCTAAGCAAAAGCGCTGCTATTACGCCCTATTTGGAAAAGCCTCAGGTCGATGCCTGGGGCTTTTGGCTGACTCAAGAAGGGTTTATTCCCACGCGGGAAAAGGGTCAGGCAGCGTTTTCCAAACCTCCATGCCTTCCAATAGCTCGGCTTCGCTGAGTAAGCAGGCATCCAGCGCTTCACGCATGCGCGCCTGATCCAGCCCTTGGCCGATAAACACCAGCTCCTGGCGCATATCGCCAAACGGCTCCTGCCATTTTTCCTGAATAAATGCGCGATATTCGTCATCCTCGGGCCAGCGTTCTTCCGGAATGGCTTTCCAGAACATGCCCGCTACGCCGTGGTGGGCAATTCCGCCTGCCTGGCTCCACTGCCCGGCCCACTGGGGGCGAGTGGCCAGCCAGAAAAAGCCTTTGGAGCGCAATAGACCCTCGCCGAACCACTCCGAATGCAACAGATCGTGAAACTTCGCTGGATGAAAAGGACGCCGGGCGTGATAAGCGAAGCTGCCAATGCCATACTCTTCGGTTTCCGGCACGTGCTCGCCGCGCATCTCTTTCAGCCAGCCCGGTGCCTGCTGAGCGCGCTCAAAGTTGAACCTGCCGGTATTCAGTACCTTATCCAACGGCACATTTCCCCGACTAATAGGCACCAGTTCGGCATCTGGATTAAGTGAGCGTAGAATGGCCTTAAGTGAGGCTAGCTCCTTATCGCTGATCAGATCCGTTTTACTGATTAATAGCACATCGCAGAACTCGATCTGATCGACCAGCAGGTCGGCAACGTTACGCTCGTCTTCATCATTTAAGCTCTCACCAGCCTCTTTAAGGCTTTGCGCTTCGCGGTACTGCTTGAGGAAGTTGGCGCCATCCACCACCGTTACCAGCGTATCCAGCCGGGCTACATGGGAAAGGCTCTGGCCGCTTTCATCTTCAAAGGTAAACGTCTCAGCCACGGGCAACGGCTCGGAAACCCCGGTGGATTCAATCACCAGGTAATCAAACTTGCCCTCTTTGGCGAGCTGATTAACCTCGATAAGTAAATCTTCGCGCAAGGTGCAGCAAATGCAGCCGTTGCTCATCTCCACCAGGCGCTCTTCAGAGCGGTTGAGTGCCACCTCGCTCTCAAGCGTTGACTCGCCCGGGCCGCCGCGGACCAGCGCGGCATCGATATTCACCTCGCTCATATCATTGACGATCACCGCCACCCGCAGTCCTTCACGGTTGGCGAGAATATGATTGAGCACGGTAGTTTTGCCCGCACCTAAAAAGCCCGACAGCACGGTAACGGGCAAGGGAGGAAACGCAGTCATTGCTAGCACGCCTCTAAATGGTTTTATGTTATGTAATAATATAACAATTTAAAGGGCAATTAAAAAGCGTACGCCAGCTTGGAGAGGAAAATCTCAGCGCTTGTACTGGGTAGGGCAGTAGCCGCGTAGCACATTTGGTGAGCGCAAAGCGCGGTGTTTAGTGGCACGGCCGGTGACGCGCCTGCGCCAAAGACGAAATGACGCGGGTTTTAGCTGTTGGCGCATTACATCAATAACATCCGGCTCTGAAAGACCAAACAGCGTTTGGATGGCTTCAAAGGGCGTACGGTCTTCCCAGGCCATTTCAATCACGCGGGACTGCTCATCATCCGGCAGGCGGCAGAAACGTTTTACCGATGCGTTGGGCATGTTGGCACCTCTAGGGTCGATAAATGAACGGCGATGCAATGGCGCCATTATAGGGCACCAAAAGCAGCCAGTGGTTCAGGGGAGCTTAAAATTGGTACGAAATGTGCTTAGAGAATATTGGGTGTGCGGGGGAACCGTGAACACCGGGCGTAGCGATCTTAAAAGCGCTATGGTTAACCCAGACAGTTTCTATTTCGTAACGCTTGGCGTTGGGAAAATAAATACAAGGAAACCCCATGGCTCAAACCTTTCAATCCACGGTAGGCAGCCGACACTATCGCTTTAAGAGTTTAGCCGAGCTGATGGCCAAGGCTACTCCGGCCCGTTCGGGTGACCGATTGGCGGGTGTGATCGCTGAAAGCGCCGAAGAGCGTGTGGTCGCGCAGATGGTATTGGCGGAGCTTCCGCTGAGCACGTTCTTGAACGACGCGCTGATCCCTTATGAGCAAGATGAAATCACCCGGCTGATTATCGATGATCATGACGCGGACGCCTTTGCACCCCTTCAGCATTTAACGGTGGGGGATTTTCGCAACTGGCTGCTCTCGGATCAGGCAACTTCTGAAGCCCTCACCGCCGTTCGCCTCGGGATTACGCCGGAAATGGCCGCCGCGGTAAGCAAGCTGATGCGTAACCAGGATCTGATTCTGGTAGGCAAAAAGTGCCGGGTGACTACAGCGTTTCGTAACACCATCGGCCTGCCGGGCCGGCTTTCCACAAGGCTACAGCCCAACCATCCAACGGATGATGTCACCGGCATTGCGGCGAGCATTCTGGACGGCCTTTTATACGGTAGCGGTGACGCCGTGATTGGCATCAACCCCGCAACCGATAACGTGGCTCAGAGCGTGAAGCTGATGCGTCTGATGGATGACGTGATTCAGAAGTACCAGATCCCCACCCAATCCTGTGTGCTTACCCATGTCACCAACACCTTGGAGGCGATAGAGCAGGGCGCGCCAGTGGATCTGGTATTTCAGTCGATTGGCGGTACCGAAGCGACCAATAAGAGCTTTGGGTTCGATTTAAGTATTTTGGCCGAGGCCGAAGCAGCAGCCCAGTCACTGAACCGGGGTACGGTGGGGCGCAACGTCATGTACTTTGAAACCGGCCAGGGCAGCGCGCTTTCTGCCGATGCTCATCATGGGCTTGATCAGCAGACCTGCGAGGCTCGTGCCTATGCGGTTGCGCGTAAATTCAACCCGCTGCTGGTCAATACGGTTGTCGGTTTTATTGGCCCCGAGTACCTGTTCGACGGCAAGGAGATTACTCGGGCCGGGCTTGAGGATCATTTCTGCGGCAAGCTTTTGGGCGTGCCCATGGGCTGTGACGTCTGCTACACCAACCATGCTGAAGCCGACCAGAACGATATGGATAACCTGCTGACCCTGTTAGGCGTGGCAGGCTGCAATTTTGTGATGGGTATTCCAGGCTCTGACGACATCATGCTCAATTATCAGACCACCTCGTTTCACGATGCGCTTTACGCTCGCCGAGTACTCGGGCTAAAAGCTGCGCCGGAGTTTGAGCGCTGGCTTGCCGAGATGCAGATTTTCAAAGATGTCAAAACCCACCAGCTAAACGACCAGCTGCCCGCGGCATTTGCCAACAGCCTGCGCCACCTGCCCAAGGAGCCGCATCATGACGTCTAGCAAGCCTATCGTGGTTGAAAACCCCTGGGAGCGGCTGCGGGCGTTTACCGATGCGCGCATTGGCCTGGGAAGGGCGGGTATCAGCTTGCCCACCAGCAAACTGCTTGAGTTCCAGCTGGCCCACGCCCAAGCGCAGGACGCAGTGCACTGCGCGCTTGAAGTCGACACACTGGCCCGCGAGCTTCAAGAAGCTCTGGTACTCGAACATGAGCCGCTGCGCTTGCATAGCCAGGCAGAAGACCGGCCCATGTATCTTCAACGCCCGGATTTTGGCCGCCGCTTGAATGATGAGTCGCGCGAGCGCTTGCAGGACGCTGGGGGTTCGCAATCTCGCGTGAATTTAGCCGTGGTCGTCGTCGATGGGCTTTCGGCCCTGGCTGTTCAACAGAACAGCCAGGCGTTTTTAAAAGCGCTTTATCGGAAGCTTGAGCAGGACACCGCCGAGTGGCAGCTGGCACCGCTCACTATTGTCGAACAGGGCCGGGTGGCGATTGGCGATGAAATAGGTGCGTTGCTCAATGCCGATGCGGTATTGGTGATGATCGGTGAACGCCCGGGGCTTAGCTCGCCGGATAGCCTGGGGCTATATATGACCTGGGCACCCGAGCCGGGGCTCAAGGACGACCGGCGCAACTGTATTTCTAACGTGCGCCCCGCCGGCCTGAATATGGAAGAGGCGGCCCGGCGGCTGCTGTTGCTCCTCAAGGAGGCCCGTGAATTAAAAACGTCCGGCGTTAAATTAAAAGATCGCAGTGAGGAAAACGTGCTGGAAGGTGACCCCGCTACGTCGGGCTCAACGCAGAATTTTTTGGTTGCTGATTAAACTCAATGACGTATCACTACTAACAATAATAGAGGACTTGGCAGAAGAGCCTGACAGCACGCCGCTGACATTCGCTTCGTTCCTCACTAAAAGGGCAAGACAATGACACAATCTTCTGTTGATCAGGCGTACCTGGCCAAGCGTCAGCTACGTAAAGGCACGGCAGGCTGGCTACTGTTGGCAGGGCTTGGGGTTTCCTACGTTATCTCGGGTGATTTCGCGGGTTGGAACTTTGGCATCGCCGAGGCCGGGTGGGGCGGGTTTGCGATTGCCGCCTGTTTAATGGCCTTGATGTATCTGGCGCTGGTGTTGTCATTGGCCGAGATGTCCGCCGCCATTCCCGCGGCCGGGGGCGGCTACAGCTTTGCCCGCCAGGCGATGGGCCCCGCCGGGGGCTATTTAACCGGGCTTGCCGTGCTGATTGAGTACGCCCTGGCGCCCGCCGCGATCGTGATCTTTATCGGCTCCGCAGTGGAAGCCCTCACCGGGTTGGACGGCCCCTTGGTGTATCTGCTGTTTTACGCAGCCTTTATCGGTATTCATCTGGCAGGCGTAGGGGAAGCGCTAAAGGTGATGATGGTGATCAGTGGCTTGGCCGTGTTTGCCATTCTGGCCACGGCGGTGGCGCTGATCGGCAGTTTCGATGCCACTAATCTATTCGATATTGCGCCCACTGACGCGGCAGGCGCCAGCACCTTTATGCCTTATGGGTGGTACGGTATCTGGGCGGCGCTGCCGTTTGGCATGTGGCTGTTTTTAGCCGTGGAAGGCGTACCGCTTGCCGCAGAAGAAGCCAAAGATCCTGCCCGCGATATGCCCAGAGGGATTATTGGCGCGATGCTGTTTCTGCTCTTTACCGCCTTGCTGGTCGTGGTATTGCTGGCCGGGGCCGCGGGCGCTGAAATGATTGGCCAAAGTGGTGTGCCGCTGGTGGATGCACTCAACGCAGTGGGTAACCCAACGCTTGCCACGCTGGTTAACGTGCTGGGGCTTGCGGGCCTGATCGCCTCTTTCTTCTCGATCATTTATGGCTATAGCCGTCTGGTGTTTGCACTTTCCCGCGCGGGCTATTTGCCCAAGCAGCTGTCATTGACCAGTAGCCGTAAAGTGCCTTATCTGGCGCTGATCGTGCCCGGAATTTTCGGTTTTCTGGTCTCGCTCAGTGGCGAGGGCGATCTGATTCTGGCGATGGCCGTGGTGGGTGCCACGCTTTCCTATGCGCTGATGGCGCTTAGCCATATCCTGCTGCGCTTTAAACGCCCGGACCTGCCGCGCCCCTATAAAACGCCCGGGGGTATCGTTACATCCTCCATCGCTTTGGTGCTGGCGCTGGTTGCCCTGACCGGCGTTTATGCGTTTGATCCGCGTGCGTTTAACTACACCATCGTGCTGTTTATCGCCGGAGCGGCTTATTACTTCCTGTACAGCAAGAACAAGCTGGTGGCCAAAACCGCTGAAGAGGAATTTGCGCTGGTCATCGCCGATCCGGATTTAGCGCCAAACACAGGGGAGTCGGGCGTGGCCGCGGTTAAGTCGTAACCCGCCATTTGAAACGGGCGCCGGTGTGCTCTCACGGGCGCACTAACACTTACACCGTGCTGCAAAATCGGATGCAATGAGCGGATTTTAGTGCGGCGTAACGATTGACGCTAGATACCCGCCAAGGTGGTTTATTCCGCTTTGGCGGGTATGTTTATATACGCTATTCGGCATGCTTAGGTCAGCGAGATAATCATGACAAAACCGTATCACTTAGTGGTGTTTACCGGCTCCGGGATCAGCGCCGAAAGCGGTATCAAGACGTTTCGCGCAAGCGACGGGCTGTGGGAAGACCATCCGGTTGAAGAAGTGGCCACGCCGCAAGGCTGGCAGCGCGACCCCGAGCGCGTATTGGGTTTTTATAACCAGCGTCGCGAGCAGATCCGCAAGGCCCAACCCAATGCGGCGCACAAGGCGTTGGCAAGCCTTGAACAGGCCGGGTTCAAGGTCACCATCATTACCCAGAATATCGATGACCTGCACGAGCGGGCAGGCTCGAGTCAGGTAATTCATCTGCATGGTGAAATACTCAATGCTCGCTCAAGCGTGGATGAGCGCATGCGTTACCCGCTGAAAGGCAATATTGCGCTGGGCGATGTGTGCGATAAAGGCAGCCAGCTACGCCCGGATGTAGTCTGGTTTGGTGAGAGCGTACCGCTGTTTGAAGAGGCCTGCGAAATCGCAAGCCAAGCCGACTTTTTACTGGTGGTGGGCACGTCGCTTGCGGTGATGCCCGCCGCCTCGCTGCTCTCGTATATCGACTACGATACGCCCTGCGCACTGGTAGACCCGGATGCCGATGCCTTGAGCACGCCCGGCGTGCTGGCGATTAATGCCACGGCAGGCGATGGCGTGCCCGCGCTGGTCGAACAGTGGATAGAACAGGATCATTTATCGATCTAAGTACTTGCCTCGACCGCTAGATCCGCTACGCGTTTATTACGCGCATTTTGTTCTGCCTGCAGGGTCAGGCGTGCGCTTTGCGCGACCTCGCTTTCGCAGGTTTCGCGCGTTTCCGGATGCAAGCCCAGCTTGGCAAACAGCGCTCGGTCACGAGCCGCTTGCGGGTTGCCGGTCGTCAGCAGCTTATCGCCGTAGAAGATGGAGTTGGCCCCGGCTAAAAAGGCCAGCGCCTGGGTCGATTCGCTCATCTGCTCGCGGCCAGCGGAAAGGCGCACGTGGCTTTGGGGCATTAGAATACGCGCCACGGCAATGGCACGGATAAACGTCAATGGGTCGAGATCCTCCACGTTTTCAAGCGGCGTGCCGGGTACTTTAACCAGCATATTGATCGGCACCGATTCCGGGTACGGATTGAGTCGGGCAAGCTGTTGCAGCAGAGCGCTTCTATCCTGCGCACCTTCACCCATCCCCAAAATTCCGCCTGAGCATACTTTCATGCCTGCGTCGCGTACGGTGGCTAGCGTTTCCAGACGGTCGCTATAGGTACGCGTGGTGATAATTTCGCCGTAATACTCGGGCGAGGTATCCAGGTTATGGTTGTAGTAATCAAGGCCTGCGCTGGCCAATCGGCTGGCCTGTTCGGCGTTCACCATGCCCAGCGTCATGCAGGTCTCAAGCCCCAAAGCTTTTACCTGACGCACCATCTCTTCAACGACTAGCAGGTCTTTATCCCGGGGGCTGCGCCATGCGGCGCCCATGCAGAAACGGCTGGCGCCGGCCTCTTTGGCCGCTTTTGCCTGTTCGACGACTTTCTCGATTTCCAGCAGCTTCTCTTTCTCGAGCTGCGTGGTGTAGTGGCCGGATTGCGGACAGTACTTGCAGTCTTCCGGGCAGGCGCCGGTTTTTATCGACAGTAGCGTGGATATCTGCACGGCATTGGCATCGAAGTGCGCCCGGTGAACCTGCTGAGCCTGAAACAGCAGATCATTGAACGGCAGCGCAAAAAGCGCATTGATTTCGTCTAGCGTCCAGTCATGGCGCGGGGCGGCAGTCGCAGTCATCGGTAAACTATTTTGATTTAAAAAGTTGACTAGATTTTATCGGCGCCAAGAGCGTTATGTCAACTTCAAGAATTCTTCTGGTTTACATGGTTGGGTTCGTCATTCGCGATGCCCTGCTTTATACTCTGCGCCCTTTTCTTCTCTCTGGAGCGCGGATGTCTGCCTCTGATACTTCCCCTGAGTGTGATCCGGCAACCGGCCATCCGCGCCCGCTGCGGCGTGAGTTCAAGGCGCGGGGCAGTTTTGTAATACGCTGTGAAGGCTGCAATCTACCCAAACTGAACTGCCTGTGCCCGTATCAGGTAAAGGCTGAAAGCCATGCCCAAGTGTGGCTGCTGACACACCCGCTGGAGCACTATAAACCGACCAACACAGGTCGGCTGATCGGTGATGTGCTGGCGCAGACCCAGGTGTTTACCTGGTACCGTACGGCGCCCGATGCGCAGCTGACCGCTCTTCTGGCAGATCCGCGCTATGCGCCCTTTGTGATTTTTCCCGATGACCAGCCCGACTATGCGGATCGTGTGGTGGGAATGGACGCGGTGCACAGCGCCAAGCGAGAATCTCGCATTCCGGTATTTATTATTCTGGATGGCACCTGGCGTCAGGCGCGGCGTATGTTTCGTAAAAGCGCGTACCTGAATGGCTTGCCGGTACTGCCTTTACGTACCGAGCGTGAAACCCGCTACCGGCTGAGAAAGCCTGCTTCCAAAGCGCACTTATGCACGGCGGAAGTGGCCATTGAGCTGCTGCGTCAGGGGGGCGACGACAACGCGGCGGCGGTGCTGGATGACTACTTTGATGTATTTAACGATAGCTACGCCGCCAGCCGGTTCTACAAGAAAATTGCCGAACCCACCGAAGCAATGACGCGCCTGCTGGCACGTCAGGAAATGTTGGAAGACTAGAGGCTAACGCGCAGCGCCGGGTAGCCACCGCAGCAGTATTTTCCGCACCCAATACCAGCGGTTAATCAGCAGGGCAGCAAAAATCAGCCCGCAGCCGAGCAGCTGAAGCGGTGCCATGATTTCGCCAAACCACCAGGCGGCGAATAAAGCCGTCCATACCGCCTCAAGCATCAAAACGACCGAGGCGTGGCTTGGTGTGGTCATCCCCTGGGCGGTGATTTGCAGGAAAAACCGCGCAGAGCTTGAGAGCAGCACGCTGGCTATAAACCAGCCTAAAATGGACGTATCAAGCGTCACGGGCTGGCGCTCAAACGCAAACGACACCAGGGTTAACACAGCACCCACCGATAAAAGCTGCAGCGTTGTCAGCGGCAGGGCGGGTACGTTACGCACCACACGGGTATTAACGTTAATCAGTAACGCAAAGCAGAGTGCCGCGCACACCATCAATAGCTGGCTTTGCTCTACTTTAAAGCCCGCATTGAGCGAGAGTAGGGCGAAACCCAGCAGGGCAACGGGTAGGGCTATCCAAGTGGTGCGTGGCGGCCGGTCGCCAAACAGTAACTTGGCGACCACGGGAACCAGCAGTATCCCCAGGCTATTGATAAACGCGCTTTCGCCCAGGTGGCTGGACGTTTTAAGCCCCATGATCCAGAAGCCAATGGCGACGCTAAACAGAAAGCCTACAAAAATACCGCGCCGAATACGCCGTGCTGGCATGCGGCTCAGCGCAGGCCAGGCAAACCCCAGCAGGATAAGCCCGGCCAGCAAAAAGCGTGTGCCGATAAACAGCAGTGGCGGCATCCCGGCAAGCGCCTCTTTCGAGAAAATCCACCCGCCTGCCGCCAGTATGGTTACCAGCAGCAGCAGGGCATCCGCCTGCCAGGGCGCGCGCCGGTGCATGCTCACGCGACGTCGCCACCAAACAGGGCGCCTGCGATCCTGAAGCCCGCGACCCAGGTACCCACCGCCGAGCCTAACGTTGCCAGAATAAACACCAGCAGCGTGCGCGACACACGGTTTTTCCACCAGCCTTTAAGGTGGGTGACGTCTTTACGCAGCGATGAAAAGTCACGCACTTTGGGCTTGCGCATGTAAAGCTCGACCCCGGCGGCGACAAAACCTGCGCCGATGGTTGGGTTAAGCGAGGTCAAGGGTGCGGCAAAGAAGGTGGCAATCACCGTCAGCGGATGGGCAAGCGCGAGAATGGTCGCCCCGCCGGATAAAATCCCGTTGATCAAAAACCACTCGACGACCAGCTGCCAGCCAAGATCCGTATTGCGTGAGAAGCCAATCGCAAAACCCGTGATCACCAATACAGTAATCACCCAGGGCAGGGCTTTCCAAAGCTTGGAGGGCGCCGGTGTGGCTTCCAGGGCTTCGCGCTCAACCGTGGGGTTTTCAGGAAGTGGGGCTTCTAGGTGCTCGACGGTACCTTTGAGATGCCCGGCGCCCAGAACCACCAATACATTTTTATAGCGCCCGGGTGGGGCCTGCTCGGCAAGGCGCAGGGCCATATAGCGGTCGCGTTCGCGAATCAGCGGGGTATAAAGCGCTTCCGACTCGGCGGCAAACTCACTGAAAGTGGCTTCCAACATATCGCCTTCTTTCAGCTTTTCGATCTCTTCCTTGGACACGTCCTGGCGCGATAGCACGCTGCCAATCAAGCCTGAAAAGAGAGAAAAACGCTGCCACCAGGGAACGTTACGGTAGATACGCTTAAGCGTAACACCCACATCACGGTCGACCAGCAGCAGCGGCAGATTGCGGTTGCGGCACTCTTCAAGGGCGGCACGCATCTCGGCGCCCGGTTCTATACCCGACTGCTCGGCGATCCGCTGCTGGAAAGCACCCAGCGCCAGACTTGCTGCCACCATGCCAGCCTTGCCCTGCTTGAATACCTGGAACAGGTCCTGCTCGCCCATGGCATCCGGGTTGGTCATGCTGTGGTGGCGGGCATCGCAGAGCTCAATGGCGATGGCGTCAAACTGGCCGCTATCGGCAAGACTGCGTACGTCGTCAGCACTTTGCGCCGAAACGTGTGCCGTGCCCAATAGCGTATAGGTGGTTGTGCCAACGGTCACCGTTTTCAGTGGCCCGCTGATCGCTGGCAACGCTTCAGGCGCAGCTGGCGGTAGGGTGGTATCGTCTTGATTCATTAAGGGATCTCAACTCAAATAATAAAGCGGGTGCTAGCGTCGCCAGAAGGCCGGGGTAAACAACACTAACACGGTAAAAATTTCCAGGCGGCCCAAGAGCATCGCAAGTACCAGTATCCATTTCGCAAGGTCAGGCAGCTCGCCGTAGTGGCTGCTGGCTTCACCAAGCGCGGGGCCCAGGTTGTTAAGGGCTGAACCCACCGATGACCAGGCCGTGATCTGATCGACACCGGTGGCCATTACGCCGACCATCATTAAAAAGAACAGCATGACGTAAGCGGAGAAAAACCCCCAAACCGCCTGGGCAATGCTATCCGGTACGCTTACTTTACCCACTTTGACCGCAATCACCGCGTTGGGATGAATCAGGCGCATGACTTCGCGCATGCCCTGCTTGAGGATCAGGATAATACGAATAACCTTCATGCCGCCCGCAGTTGAACCTGAACAGCCACCCACAAATGCCGCAATGAACAGTAAAAAGGGCAGCGCGCCTGGCCAGGCCGAGAAATCGGCCACTGAAAAGCCCGCTGTGGTGGCGACCGACACCACCTCAAAAAGGCCGTAGCGCAAGCCGCTCATCGTATCGTAGGTTTGCGTCAGCCACAGAGTTATCGCGGCAATGGAGACCAGCCCCGCCAGAAACAGCATTAAAAAGCGCGCTTCGGGATCCTGGAAGTAGTGCAGCAAGCGCTTTTCACGCCAGGCGATAAAGTGCAGGCTGAAGCTGAACGCTGAAATCAGCATAAAACCCACGCAGATCAGCTCGATAGACGGGCTATTGAAGTAACCGATGCTGGCATCGTGAGTCGAGAAGCCGCCAATTGCGACAGTCGAAAAGCTGTGTCCGAGCGCATCGAACCAGTTCATGCCCGCGAGCATATAGGCCACCATGCAGGCAATGGTCAACGTGGCGTAGATATACCACAGCGCCTTGGCCGTTTCGGTAATCCTGGGCGTCAGCTTGGAATCCTTTAGCGGTCCTGGAATCTCGGTACGGTAGAGGGCCATGCCGCCAACGCCCAGCATGGGCAGAATTGCCACGGCCAGCACCACGATACCCATCCCGCCTAACCACTGTAGCTGCTGACGATAATAACGAATCGATTCGGGTAAAAAGTCGATCCCGGTAATTACCGTGGCACCCGTTGTGGTCAAGCCGGAAAAAGATTCAAACACCGCGTCGGTAATGCTGAGTGCGGCATCGCCAAACAGCATCAAGGGCAGCGAGCCGAACAGGGCCAATACTGTCCAGAACATGGCCGCAATTAAAAATCCATCGCGGATGCGCAGCTCTTTACGGGCATTGCGGTTAGGCAGATAAATAATCAATCCGGTCACCACCGTAATGGCGAGACCGATCATGAAGGCGTGCCAGACCCCGTCACGAAACCATAGGGAAATTAACATGGGGGGGAGCATGGTCAGGCTAAATAGCATCAGCAGTAGCCCTAAAATGCGTGAAATGACCCGCAGACTCATGGTTGTTGCATGCTCCTAAAAGAACGTCAAACCGACCTGGAACAAGCGCTCGACATCACGGATGCGGCGCTTGTCGATCACAAACAGAATCACGTGGTCACCGCTTTCCACCAGTACATCGCCGTGGGCGATCATGACGTCCTTGCCGCGCACAATCGCACCGATGGTGGTGCCATCCGGCAGGTTAATCTCGCGAATGGTGCGGCCCACCACCTTTGAGGAGTTCCTGTCGCCGTGAGCGATGGCCTCAATGGCTTCCGCCGCCCCGCGGCGCAGCGAGTGCACGTTAACGATGTCGCCCCGGCGTACGTGGGTCAGCAGGCTGCCGATGGTCGCCTGCTGGGGGGAGATCGCAATATCGATATCGCCGCCCTGGACCAGGTCCACGTAGGCGGCGTTGTTGATCAGCGTAAGGACTTTCTTGGCCCCCAGACGTTTGGCGAGCAGCGACGACATGATATTGACCTCGTCGTCGTTGGTCAGCGCGCAAAAGATATCGCAGTCTTCGATGTTCTCTTCTTCGAGCAGCCGTTTGCTGGTGGCACTGCCGTGCAGCACCACGGTGCGGTTCAACCGCTCGGAAAGCGTCGTGCAGCGCTCAAGGCTATGCTCGATGATCTTGACCTGGTGGCTGTGCTCTAGGTGTTCGGCCAGACGCTCGCCGATATTCCCGCCCCCCGCAATCACTACCCGGCGAAAGCCGCGCTCGATACGCCGAAGCTCGCTCATCACCGCGCGGATATCGCGCCGGGCGGCGAGGAAGAACACCTCATCGTCGGCCTCGATCACCGTATCGCCGCGCGGAATGATCGGCCGATTGCGTCGATAGATCGCCGCCACGCGGGTATCCACGTTGGGCATATGATGGCGCAAGAACGCCAGGTCCTGACCCACCAGCGGGCCGCCAAACACGGCTTTTACCGCCACCAGCTGCACCAGGCCCCCGGCAAAATCGAGTACCTGAAGCGCACCGGGGTGCTCGATCAGACGGCGCACGTGATCCGTCACCACCTGTTCGGGGCTGATCAATACATCGATAGGAATGGCTTCGTGGGCAAACAGTCCTTTACGGGTCAGGTAGGGGGTGGCGCGCACGCGGGCGATTTTGGTGGGAGTACGAAACAGGGTATGCGCAACCTGACAGGCGATCATGTTGACTTCGTCGGAGTTGGTGACCGCAATCAACATATCGGCATCTTCACAGCCGGCCTGGCGCAGAACGTTAGGGTAGGAAGCGGCGCCGGTCACGGTGCGAATATCGAGCTTGGTGTGCAGCTCGCGCAGCTTATTGGCGTCGGTATCGACCACGGTAATGTCGTTTTCCTCGCGAGCAAGGTGCTCCGCCAGGGTGCCGCCGACCTGGCCGGCGCCGAGAATGATGATTTTCATTACTGAGCATCGGTTCCATTAAAAGCGCCAGCGCCATGTCTAACGTTAAGTTCTACTATAAAACTCTAATATGAAGCTCTGATATGAAGTTCTTATATACAGTTCTTATATACAGTTTTATATACAGTTCTAACGTAATGCGCTGCAATAAAGACGGCGGCCAGTGTAAACCAGCCGCCGTCGAAAAGCAGGTGAGGATTTATTCCAGCGTGAAGCCAACTTTAACAGTGACCTGCCAGTGAGCAACGCGGCCATCTTCAATATGACCACGGGTGTCGGTCACTTCCAGCCAGCGCATGTTGTGCACGGATTCTGATGCTTTGGCGAGTGCGTTCTGCACGGCGTCCTCGATACCTTTCTCGGAAGAGCCGGTAATTTCTACGTGCTTGTAGGTGTGATGAGTCATGTTATCTCCATCCTTAGTCATGAATTCACTGCTTACGCTCAAGCAGTATGCTTCTCTAGTCTGGCATAAAAAAAGCCATCGTGACGTCCCGCTTCAGGAAACAGCTGACGGCCTTGGCCGCTAGGTACTCCCCAGGCAACGTCATTGGGCGTGGTCACCTTGGCATCCGGTGTGCGGGCTAAAAATGCATCGATCTGCTTGGCATTCTCTTCAGGCAGCACTGAACAGGTGGCATAAAGCAGCGTGCCGCCTTCGCGTAGCAGAGGCCATAAGTTGTCCAGCAGCTGCTGTTGCAGCTTGGCTAGCTGACGGATGTCCTCTTTACGCCGCAACGCCTTGATATCCGGGTGGCGCCGGATAACCCCGGTGCCGGAGCAAGGGGCATCCAGCAGAATAGCTTCAAACGGCGTGCCGTTCCACCAGTCCCGCTCGGCGGCATCGGCATGCTGCAATTGCGCGGATAGGCCTAACCGGCTGAGGGTGTCTTCAACGCGCGATAAGCGATGGTTGTCACTGTCCAGAGCGGTCAGGGCAATATCGAACTGCTCTAGTAAATGAGCGGTTTTACCGCCGGGGGCGCTACACGCATCCAGCACATGAGCACCTGCCCGGGGAGCAAGCGCCGGGCCAAGCAGGGCGGCGCTAAGCTGAGCCGCCTCATCCTGCACACTGACATGGCCTTCGGCAAACCCAGGCAGGGTCGTAACGTCACACGGGATATTCAGCGTAATGCCATCCGGCGAGTGGGTGCATAGCTCGCCGTTTAGCCCTGCCTCTACCAGTTTTTCCAGGTACGCTTCACGATCGTTATAGCGCTGGTTAACGCGCAAGGTCATGGGGCCAGGCTCATTATTGGCCTCGACGATGGTACGCCACTGCTCGGGCCAGGCGTTGCGCAACGTATCCAGCAGCCAGCGGGGGTGCGACAGCGCAACGCTTTCATCACGGTCGACCGCTTCCTGAAGCGCATCGGACTCACGCTGCAGGCGGCGCAGGCAGCCATTCAGCACGCGGGTTGCCCACTCCTTACCCAGCAAACGCGCCGCGCCCGCCGTTTCACCGACCGCCGCGTGGGCGGGAATGCGCATATACAGCAGCTGATAAATACCCAACAGCAGCAGGGCATGGATATCGCTGTCACGCTTTTTGAAAGGCTGTTTCAGCAGCGTGTTGGCAAGGGCTTCCAGGCGTGGAAGCCGGCGGCAGGTGCCAAAGCAGAGCTCTTTTAGAAGGCCACGGTCGCGGGCAACCACGCTGTGTTCATCCAGGCTTGAAAGCGAGCCTTGCTGGCTGATGACCGGCGCCAGGGCGCGAGCGGCGGCGGCGCGAACGTCTTGGCCGCTGTTGGCTGACGGGCGCCCGCGTTGCGCAGAACGTTGTTGGCTCATAAAGAGTCTCCTTGCTGGGATTGCGTGCCAAGGCGGGTGCCGGTGGTAAGGCGTGCGTGGCGGGCATTGAGTAAGTCGCGCACCGCCATGGCTTTGCCGCCTGGAAGTTGAGCGCTGCTGATGCAGAGAACCTCGCGGCCTTCAGCGCCACAGGCGATGCGCAGGTGATCTTCGCCATGCTCCAAAAGCATTCCGGGAAGCTGCGAAGCATGCTCGCCGGTCTCAACGCTTGCCATCAGCAGGCGCAGGCGGTCATCACCCAATTGACACCAAGCGACCGGCCAGGGGTTAAAGGCGCGAATTTTACGCGCAAGCTCGCAAGCTGGCTGGGTAAAGTCGAGTTCAGCTTCGGCTTTACTCAGTTTAGTGGCGTAGGTAACGCCTTCTGCAGGCTGAGGCGTGGCGCTTGCCGTGCCCTGGGCTATGTCGTCCATAACGCTCATCAACGCACCGGCACCTTGAATGGCCAGGCGGTCGTGAAGGTCGCCGCCGGTGGTGCGCTCGGTAATCGGGGTGCGCACTTCGTGCAGCATCGCACCGGTATCAAGCCCCGCATCCATTTGCATGATGGTTACGCCCGAGGCAGAGTCGCCCGCTTCAATCGCGCGTTGAATGGGGGCCGCACCGCGCCAGCGGGGCAGGAGTGATGCATGCACGTTAATGCAGCCCAGGCGCGGCGTATCGAGCACCACCTGAGGGAGCAGCAATCCGTAAGCGACGACCACCATGATATCTGCGTTGAGCGCCGCCAGTTCGGCCTGGGCAGCGGCATCTTTAAGCGTCTGGGGTTGGTAAACCGGCAGGTCGTGTTCAAGGGCAAGCTTTTTTACAGGGCTGGGCGTGAGTTTGCGTCCGCGCCCCGCAGGGCGGTCGGGCTGAGTATACACCGCCACCACCTTGTGATTGCCATCCAGTAGAGCCGCAAGGCTCGAGGCTGCGAAATCAGGCGTGCCAGCAAAAACAACGCGCAACTGTGACATGACAATAGCTACCTAATAACAGGGGAAAAGAGAAAGCCCAAACCAACAATAAAGGCCGAGAAGCGAAGGCATACAACAACTGTTGTGATCACCGGGCTTCTCGGCCTTAAGCGTTGTCATCACGCTGTCGCAAACGTTTCAGCAAAACTTTCTTGCGAAAACCGAAGTAAACTATGGTAAAACAAGGCTGTGATAAAACGCAGCTAGCCGTTGTCCTGCATCAGCTTATGGCGTTTCTGCATTTTTTTCATAATGCGCTCACGCTTGAGTGGCGACAGGTAATCAACAAACAGTACGCCTTCCAGGTGGTCGTACTCATGCTGAATACAGTGTGCCAGTAGCCCGTCAGCCTCGATTTCGTAAGCATCGCCGTTGCGGTCAAGCGCGTTGAGTTTGACCTTCAGGTAACGCGGCACTTCGGCGTAGTGCTCGGGAATCGACAGGCAGCCTTCTGAAAGCAGTTCCTGCTCTTCGCCAATAGGCGTGTAACGGGGGTTAATCAAGACAAGCGGCTGCGAATTGTCTTCGCTGACATCCATCACGACGACGCGCCGATGAACATCGATCTGAGTGGCCGCAAGGCCAATACCGCGAGCGTCGTACATGGTCTCTAACATATCGTCGACAAGTTGGCGGACCTCATCGTCAACGGTCTCCACCGGTACCGCCTTGGTGCGCAGGCGCTCATCGGGGAATTCGAGAATAGGCAGTTTGGCCATGAGTTTACAATCACCGTTATGCTGAATCTTAGATAATCAGGCCGGGTTATTGCGGCCCCACACTTTCTAATAACCATTATATCACGCTGGCAGCGTTACTGGGCATCGGCGCAGGGCCTGCCGCTCAGTGAAAGTCGATCAAAACATCCTCATGGAGCTTGGGATGACAAGACTAACCTTTAGCGATATCACGGCCATGCAGCACACCATCCGTGTATTGCTCAAGCGGCCACGCTACTCAGCATTGGGCCTAAAAGGCGCCGCGCTGATCAGCGTTATGCTATGGGTAAGCACGGCTGCGGCAGGTAGCGGTCATCACGATGCGCGGCTTGATGCATCAAACCCGCTATCGCCTGAAAGTCTGGATGCCTTCTGGCGTGAATATCGCGTAGTGGAGCCGGGCGAAGCCATGCAGGAGCTGGCCTACGTTATTGGGGGCGAGAATCAGCGCCTGCTCCATGCGTCGGGCGATACGATTTTTGCGCGAGGCAGCGCACAGGAAAATGTTCCGGAGAATGCCGCTCTAGGTATTTATCGCCAGACGCAAACCTATACCGCTGAGGATGGCACGCCGTTGGGCCAAGCGCTCACCAACATTGGCCAGGCGCGCCACCTGCGTACCGATGGCGATATGCTGACACTGGAAATACGCCGTGCCCATCAGGAAGTCCGGCGTAACGATCTTATCCTTGCCTTGGAACAGCACCCGGCTCCCTCTACGCTACGGCCGCATTTTCCTCTTCACCACGTAAGTGGGCGTATTCTCGGCGTACCGGGCGGGCTGCGTTTTATAGGCCGTATGCAGATCGTGAGCGTAGATATGGGAATTCAGGATGGCTTGCAAGCCGGGCATATTCTGCAGGTTAACCAGCCAGGCGAAACCCTTAATGACCCGCGCACCCAGGCAGTGACGCAACTGCCGCCAACGCCCTCGGGCAAAGTAATGGTCATCAAGCCTTATCAGCAGGTGAGTTTCGCGCTGGTGATGCAGGCATCCAACGTGCTGGAAATCGGAGACCGGGTAGTGTCTCCGGATCAATAACGTATTTACATCGAACAGGTGCTTTAAGGAGAGCCAATGGATGCCAGCGAGTGGTTAGTCGTTAACGCCTTGCCGGGAATGGGCGCCCTGCGAATTAGCCAATTGGTGGCCCGCAAGCCACGCTGGCCCGAAGGCTGGCTTGCCGCGCTGCCGAGTAACGCCGCCAGCGCATTGAGGCTATGGCTTGAGCATCCTGAACGTAGCCAGCTTCAGCAATGCGTAGACGACGCTCTGGCATGGCAGCAGGGCGGCCCTAATCGGCATATCTTGCATCGTCATCACCCGGCCTGGCCTGAGCTGTTAAACCAGCTGCCGGATCCACCTGCTATTTTATGGGCACAGGGAGATTTAAGGGCACTTAACGGGCCAACGCTTGCCATAGTGGGGACGCGCAAACCGACTTCCGAAGGTAGCGCCAATGCGCAAGGGTTTGCACGGGAGTTGGCTCACCGGGGCTGGTGCATCGTCAGCGGTATGGCATTGGGGATCGACGGCATTGCCCAGCGCGCAGCGCTCAATGCTGGTGGCAGCAGTATCGCGGTGCTGGGTTGTGGCGTGGACGTTATTTATCCTGCCCGACACCGCGACCTTCACGAACAGCTAAGCCATGCCCCCGGTGGGCTGGTGTTATCAGAACACCCGCCAGGCACAACGGCTCGCCCAGCGTTCTTTCCGCGTCGCAACCGAATTGTGACCGGCCTTTCGCTAGGCACGTTAGTGGTGGAGGCCACGGAGAAAAGCGGCTCGCTGGTCAGCGCGCGTTTAGCGCTGGAGCAGGGAAAAGAGCTATTTGCTCTACCGGGCTCGCTGCATAACGTCCAGGCACAAGGCTGCCTGCATCTGCTGCGCAACGGGGCAACCTTGGTGCGCCACGTTGATGATATTGTTGATGAGCTGCAGCAGTGGGCAGGCCATTTTCTTCCTCAAGCAGGCCATGGCCAGGCAGACTATGATCAGACAGGCCATCAACAAGCAGGGCGTGATCAGCTAGCGGCCGCACCTTTACCTCCACTACCATCTTCACTACCCCCGCGCGAAAGCGAGCCGCTGCCGGATACGCTGCTTAACGCGTTATCCACAACGCCTGTGCCCATTGATGTGTTGGTACACAATACGGGCGAAACCGTTAGCAGCTGCCAGCAGCGATTACTGATGCTGGAGCTTGATGGGTGGGTCGCCCAGCAGGCGGGTGGCTGGGTGCGTTTGCCCAGGCCGTGATAAAATATGAGTATTCTCATCATCGCCCGTCGCCTCTAGTAGAGCAGGAGTTGCCATGAAACCGGCCACCAACCTCGAAACTGCCGTTAATGCGCTACATGCAGGAGGCGTGATTGCCTGCCCCACCGAAGCAGTATGGGGGTTTAGCTGCGACCCGGATAACGGCGAAGCGCTGACGCATCTGATGCGCATGAAAGACCGTGACCCCGCCAAGGGCGTTATTTTGGTGGCTGCCAGCATCAAGCAGTTTCAACCCTGGTTAAGCCAGCTGCCGCTCGCATTGCACGCGCCATTGGCCGCCAGCTGGCCTGGCCCCAATACCTGGCTGGTGCCGGATCACGGCCGCAGTCATCCTCTGGTTCGTGGTGCCCACCAGCGCGTAGCCTTGCGGGTAACCGATCATCCTCTGATGAAGGCGCTGTGCGAAGCGTTTGGCGGGCCGCTGGTGTCGACGTCAGCCAATCGCGCCGGAGAACCACCGGCCATGAGCAGTGACGAAATTGTCGGCATCTTTGGTCAGGAGGTCGCCGCGATTGTTCCCGGCGAGCTTGGCGGCAACTCGCGGCCCAGCACTATCCGTGATCTTGCCACGGGCCAGGTGCTGCGCGCCTAGCCGTGACTACCTTCTTGTATGACGCCATGGCGGCGCGCCTGGGCGAGGCGCGCGCCGCGCAAAATCCTGGCCCCTTTCCTCTGGATGGACTGGTGCGCAACATTCATGGCGACTTCACGCCCATGATGTGCGGCGGCATCAGCGCGCTACTCTTGCAGATGCTGCACCCGCTGGCGCTGGCTGGCGTATGGGATCACTCAAGCTTTCGTCACGATATGGTCGGGCGGCTAAGGCGCACCAGCGACTTTATCGCCACCACCAGCTTCGGCACCTTTGAGCAGGCCGAAGAGGCGATCGCCCGGGTGCGTCGGGTGCATGCCAAGGTACGCGGTCACGCCGCTGATGGCCGGCCTTATTCGGCCGACGACCCGGATCTTCTCACCTGGGTGCATGTCGCCGAGATGAGCCGCTTCATGGCCGCACATCTGCGATATCGTAACCCCCAGCTTGAGCGCGAAAGCCAGGATCGTTACTTTTTCGAGACTGCCTGTATCGCCGAGGCTCTGGGCGCGCGCAACGTGCCTGATAGCCGCGCTGCGGTCGATGCGTACCTTGACGCTAAAAGGCACGAACTCATCTGCGACGAGCGCACCCGGGAAGTCGTGCAGGTATTGCTGAACGCCCCGCCGCGGCATGTGATCTTTCGTCCGGCCGGTGCGCTTTTCATGCGCGCGGGAATCGACCTGCTTCCCGAATGGACCGCAAGCCAGCTTGAACTGGACATGTCCCGACTTCAGCGCCGTCTGGTGCGGGCCGGGATCAAAGGCGCCATGCCGATGATCAGCCGTGCGGTGCGAAGCGGCGCCTATCGCCGAGCGCTGGCTCGCTTCCAGACATGACCGTAACGCACTGGGGCCTGCCTGCCTTTTGCCGATTCGCCTGACACCCCTTACCATTGTGATTAATTCTTTAGACACAATCTTGGAGACACCGTGGCCCAAGAGCACCTGAATAACGTTAAAACGTACCTGCTGGACCTACAGGAACGGCTCTGCGAGGGCCTGGCCGCCGCCGATGGCCGTGGCACATTCCGCGAGGATAGCTGGCAACGCGAAGAGGGTGGCGGTGGACGCTCACGGGTGATTGAGCAGGGCGGCGTGTTTGAAAAAGGCGGCGTCAATTTTTCCCATGTGTACGGTGCTAAGCTACCGCCTTCTGCCACCGCTGCCCGCCCGGAGCTTGCCGGGCGCAGTTTTCATGCGGTCGGGGTTTCCTGGGTACTGCATCCTGAAAATCCGCATATTCCCACCAGCCATGGCAACGTGCGCTTCTTTATTGCGGAGAAAGAGGGCGAGCCGCCGGTGTGGTGGTTTGGTGGCGGGTTTGATTTAACCCCCTACTACCCGGTGCTGGAGGATGTTGTGCATTGGCATCGGGTTGCCAAGGCCGCCTGCGACCCCTTTGGCGATGACGTATACGCACGCTATAAGGCCTGGTGTGACGACTACTTCTACCTAAAGCATCGCGACGAAACCCGCGGCGTGGGTGGGCTGTTTTTCGATGACCTCAATGCGGGCAGCTTTGATGAGTGCTTTGCCTTTCAGCGCGCCGTAGGCGATAGCTTTCTGGATGCCTACCTGCCCATCGTGGAGCGGCGCAAAGTTGAAGCATGGGGCGAGCGTGAGCGTGAATTCCAGCTTTATCGGCGCGGCCGCTATGTAGAGTTTAATCTGGTGTGGGATCGGGGCACGCTATTTGGCCTGCAAAGCGGCGGGCGCACAGAGTCGATTTTAATGTCCATGCCGCCACTTGCGCGCTGGGAGTATGCTTACACACCCGCAGCCGACAGCGACGAAGCCAAGCTTGATAGTTATCTGGTGCCTCGTGACTGGCTGGGTATTGGTGGTTAGTGAGTGATTAAAACAACGCTTGCTGACAATGCGCATGTATCTGGGCAAGCGACCCCTTGGAACATGAAAGAATGCATAGGAGCGAGCCAATGAGTGACCGTTACTGCGTGTTTGGTAATCCTGTCGAGCACTCAAAGTCGCCACTGATTCACACCGAGTTTGCCCAGCAAACCAAACAAGACATTGAATACACCACGCAACAGGCGCCTGTGGATGGCTTTGCCGACGCCTGGCGTTCGTTTGTCGAGAAAGGCGGGCGCGGTGCCAACGTAACCGTGCCGTTTAAAGGTGACGCCTTTGCGCTATGCGATACCTTAAGTAAGCGCGCCCAGCGTGCCAAAGCGGTTAATACGCTGACAGTGGGTGGCAATGGTCAGGTGTATGGCGATAACACGGATGGCGTGGGCTTGATTCGTGATCTGAAGTATCACCGGGTGTCTCTGGCCGATAAACGGATACTGGTCATTGGCGCGGGCGGCGCCGTACGGGGCGCTCTGGAACCGCTGCTTGCTGAGCAGCCCGGCGAGGTCGTCCTGGTGAATCGCACGGCTGAAAAAGCCCAGCAGCTGGCAGATGATTTTGCCGACCTTGGAGAGCTGCACAGTGGGGGGTTCAAGGCGATCAAGGGCCCCTTTGATGTCGTCATCAATGGCAGTAGCGCAAGCTTGAACGGTGACTTGCCCCCGCTGCCGGGCAACCTGTTTACGGAAGGCGCCTGGGCCTACGACATGATGTATGGCGCCATGCAAACGGTGTTCTTGAAATGGGCGGGCACTCATGGAGCCAAGCGGTTGGATGGCCTGGGAATGCTGGTTGAACAGGCGGCGGAGGCGTTCTTTTTATGGCGAAACGTACGCCCTGACACGACCCAGATACGCCAGATCATACGCCGGATGTTGAATGCCGCGTAACATCCAGATCATGACGCCAAGACGAGGGTTATACCTCATCTTGGCGAATACATCAGTACATCCAGATGGCTTAAGGACGTGGGCAGTTAGGCGTGTGTCCGCTGCTGCGGGCCTGCTCGTAAGTGGCCAGTGCTCTGTCCATGTTGGCTTGCAAGCCTTCGATACGCTGGCCTTGATTGGGGTGGGTCGACATCCAGGCGGGGGGCGCACTGCCACCTGAGGCGGCCTGCATGTTTTCCCAAAGCGTCACGCTTTGGCGGGGATCGAAACCTGCCTGAGCCATCAGGTCCAGACCAATAACATCCGCTTCGCTTTCGTGGCGGCGTGAGAACGGCAGAGCAATGCCATATTGCGCGCCCATGCCCAGTACGCCCATCAACTGCTGCCCACCCGGGGTTTGCATACCCGAGGCGCTGGAAATCACCGATAGCCCCAGCGACGTAGCATTTTGAGTGGAGGCGCGCTCATTGGCATGGCGGGCGAGCACGTGGCCAATTTCATGGCCGACTACGGCTGCCAGTTGATCCTGGGTAGTGGCAACATTCAACATGCCGGTGTTTACGCCCATGTAACCGCCGGGCAAGGCGAAGGCATTAGGCTGTTCGGCCTTGAACACACGCACCTGCCAATCCAGGCTGCGCTGATCGTCAGGCAGCACGTCAACAATCGCATCGGTGATACATTGCACATAGCGCAGACTGGCCTGGTCAGCGGTGGGGATATCCTTCTGGTACTGGGCAAATGCCTGCTGACCCATCTCGTTAAGCTGATCGTCGGAAAGCAGCAATAATTGTGAGCGCCCGGTGGGTGAGGTAGAACAAGCCGCGAGCGAAGCGCATAACGCGGTAACAGCTAATGGACGAAGCCAACGCATAAGATGTTTCCTTCTAGACGAATGGGTTCCCTGCTCACAAGATAACCATTGAGAGCGGTCAAGCAGTACTGCCATCATAACTGACTTTACTTGAGGATAGGTATGGGCGCTAAGCTGAGCCAACGTTTAACCTGCTTGACCATGTGGACCGATGATTGCCACCAGCTCAAGAACCGATTGATTGAGATATCCACTGGTGGCTATGTGGCAGTTTGCGGCCCGCTGAGCTGGCCGCAAACGCCTGGTGAGAAACGCTAACGCTGAGGTGTTAGCTGACCATCTTCGCCCACATTCAGGCGAATAGTCGGCGTTAACAACCCGGCAGGCAGCGTCATGCCCAGGCCGCGTAGATCTCCCGGGGTGATGGCCAGTTGACTGCCCGCTGGCAGCTCGCCCTGAGCAGCGAGCTGTCTGGCTAAGTTCAGCATCGGCGCCATCTTTTGAGTATTCGTACCCAAAACGTCGAAGGCCACCGGCAGTCGTAGATTAGCACCGTCGCCTGGAGTTAATGACACATCCTGCTTGTATTCGCCCTGTACCGGCTCTACGCCCGGCATGTTCAGCGTCCAGTCAAAGCCTGACATGGCGACTGCCGGCATGCCTGCAGGCAGCCCCAGCCCCAATGCAAGCGTTGCCTGTACCGGCAGGCTGCCAGCACCCAGGCTCGAAGCCAGCAGGCTGGTCAAATCGCTGGTATCCAGGCCCGCATTGATGCTGTAGGGGCCAATGCGTACATCTTCTACACCAAGCGATGTCACTGCCAAACGAAACGCAAACAGGCCCGTTTGGGGAAGCGCCAGACAGCCGGTGAGCAAGCTGGCCAAACTAAGAGTCACAAGCCAACGCCAGTGACGAACCGCATAATGCATAAGTTCCCTCCTAAGAAGGGCAATAGTGGCAAAGCCAGGGATCATGAGCTTAAAAGCGCGGCTATTGGAGGGCCCGCAGGATTTTCTGTCAAGCGAATTTATGACGGCAAAGCATGAGACGTCTAATTGGCCAGAACAGCTGGTTGGCAAGAGTAGTTGATCGGCAAGAATAGTTGGTCGGCAAGGGTAGTTGATCGGCTAGAACAATTGACTGGTTAAAACAAAAACGCCTGCTGTTAAAGCAGGCGTTTTAAGTGCGTAGAGCATGTGGCGATTAACGGCGCTTCTGACGCGCCTCTTTAGTGCGGTTAAGCTCGCGCTTCTTGGCCTTCTCTTTGTCGCTGGCCCCCGCCATATGATCGAACGGATTATCGCCCGAGCGGAACTCAAAGCGCATCGGCGTACCGCGCACTTTAAGCACCTTACGGAACGTGTTGATCAGGTAGCGGCGATACGCTTCGGGTACCGACGCGGTCTGGTTGCCATGCACCACGATAATCGGCGGATTGCTGCCGCCCTGGTGGGCCATGCGCAGCTTGATACGCCGCCCGTTGACCATAGGAGGCGGATGCTGGCTGACCGCATCTTGCAGCAGAGTGGTTAGGCGGTTGGTGGACCAGTGCGCGTTAGCGGCGTTGAACGCCCGCTCAATCGATGGGTATAAATCACCGACTGCCGTGCCGTGCAGGGCCGAAATAAAGTGCATTTCGGCGTAGTCGGCAAAGCCCAGGCGGCGCTTGATATCCGAGCGCATTTTTTCTTTCGCTTCGCTTTCCACACCGTCCCACTTATTGATGGCGAGCACCAGCGCGCGCCCGGTCGTCAATACGTAGTCCAGCAGGTGTAGATCCTGCTCTACCAGGCCGCTGCGTGCATCCAGTACCATCACCGCGACATGAGACTCTTTGATCGCGTCCAGAGTCTTGATGATAGAGAATTTTTCAGCAATTTCGCTGACGTTTTTACGCCGCCGAATACCCGCGGTATCGATCAGGACATACGGCTTGCCGCGCCGCTCGAAGGGAATTTCGATGGCATCACGCGTGGTGCCTGCTTCATCAAACACCACGACCCGTTCTTCGCCGAGCATGCGATTGACCAGCGTGGATTTACCCACGTTCGGGCGACCAATGACGCCAATGCGAATGCCTTTGCTGCCGGTATCGGCAGGAATGCTGGCATCGCGCTCAGGAAACGGCTCAAGCACAACATCGATCAACGTGGAAACGTTGCGCCCGTGTGCCGCAGCGATCGGCCACGGGTCGCCCAAGCCCAGCTTCCAGAAGTCGGCCATGGCCGAATGCTCTTCCAGGCCGTCGATCTTGTTGACCACCAGCCAGGTTTTCTTCTGGTTGACCCGCAGGTGGTTGGCAATGGCTTCATCGGCCACGTTCAACCCGGCGCGGGCATCGACCAGAAACAGAACAATATCGGCTTCATCGATAGCGGCCAACGACTGTTCGGCCATGGCGGCATCGATGCCTTCTTCATCACCGCTGATACCGCCGGTATCGATCACGGTGTAGGTCTTGCCGCCCAGCATGCCGTTACCGTACTTACGGTCGCGTGTCAGGCCGGGAAAATCAGCGACTAGCGCATCACGCGAGCGCGTTAGTCGGTTAAACAGAGTCGATTTGCCCACATTGGGGCGACCGACCAAAGCAATGACGGGTGTCATGGAGTGACTTCCAGGGTTTCCAGGCGACCATTGTTGGCCTGGACATGAATGGTGCTGCCTTCGGTAACCGGGACGACGCTAATACCGGATTTATGAACCCGGGTGCGCCCCACGATGCTACCTTCACGCACGTCGATCAGATGGAGATAACCTTCAAAATCGCCCACCACGATGTTGCCGCTGGCAAAAGCTGGGGCGGTTAACCAGCGATCTTCAAGTTTATCGTTACGCCAGATTTCCTGACCGTTACTGGCGTCAAGTGCAACCACTTGGCTATCGTCAGTCACCACGATCAGGTAATCGCCCACCAGCATCGGCGTGTGGCGGCTAGAGATATTGCTTTCCCAGAGTACGTTGCCGCGAGTGGCTTCAAGCCCCACGACCCGGCCGTTATAACTGGTTACAAACAGGCGGCCGTCGGGAGTGATCAGCGGCTGGCCGGAGAGATCAACCAGCCGTTCGACTTCGCTACGCCCGCTGGGGGTTGCGATCTGCATGTCCCAAAGCGGTTGACCGTTACGGTTATCAAGTGTTGCCAGGCGGCCGTTAGCCATGCCGACAAACGTCACCGGCTCAATCACCATGGGCGTGCCTGTACCGCGCAGCGTAAGGGCCGGCTGGGAGCTTGTATAAACCCAACGCTCTTCACCGCTGAGGCGGTCCAGCGCCGTTACCTGGCCATCCACGCTCTGCACGATCAGCAGCTGCTGGTTGGCCTGAGGAGCCGCCAGCACTTCGCTGGA
Source organism: Halomonas sp. (assembly GCF_017983445.1). Taxonomy (GTDB): domain Bacteria; phylum Pseudomonadota; class Gammaproteobacteria; order Pseudomonadales; family Halomonadaceae; genus Vreelandella. The sequence goes on along the minus strand of NZ_JAGOBJ010000010.1, from coordinate 19,698 downwards.
AACCCTGGAGCGCCAGCTTACGCTGCCGTCACGCTGGTCAAGTGCAATGACTTCACCGTTGCTCGTACCCAGATATACGTGGCCAGCGATGGCATTGAGCGCGCTGGAAATAGGGGTATCAAGCTCGACTCGCCATTCACGCTCACCGCTGCCAGCGTTAAACGCCATCACCAGGCCTTGGGCATCAGCGGCAAACACCGTGTTGCCTTCACGCGCGGGTGCAATGGGGTTGCGTGCCCGGCCCAGGCCGTCGCCCACATTATGGCGCCACTGGGTTTCAAGCGTTGCGGCTTCATTAAAGCTTTGCAACTCTTTAGGCGTGTAGGCTGGCTCGCCCTTACTGGCACAACCGGCCAACAAGGCAACGGCTACTGCTCCGAGCGTTACGCGCATGATCTGTTTGGATAGACGCAGATTCATCATTGAGTCGCCTCCTCGGCGCCAAGATCGTCAAGCTTGAATTGCACGCCGTAAAGCGTCTGGTTCTGATTTTCAGCAAGCGCTAAAGCATTTTCCCAAGCGCTGCGCGCCTCTTCGGTTTGGCCAAGGGCGGCATGGGCATCACCGCGTACATCGGCTTGCTGAGCTGCCAGCGCTTCGCTGATGGGCTCATCCAGCAGGGCCAGTGCTGCTTCAGGATCGCCATTGGCGACTTCAATACGTGCCAAACGCAGCCAGGCCAGACTTTGCACATAGCGGCGCGAGGAGTCGTTGGCTACCTGCTCAAGCGATGCTTTGGCCTCGTCCAGATTGTCCTGCTGAACGGCTAAACGGGCATCCATCAGGAGGGCAAGTTCGGCATAAAGCGTTTTGCCGTAGTCGTCGGTGAGTTCGCTGATCAGCTCACGCGCGCTTGCGGTTTGCTGTTCGTCGAGTTCGCTTGCCATGGCAACATTGACCAGTTGCTGATAGCGAACCGACGCGGCTTCCGACTGTCCTTCCTGGTAGTTTTGCCAGGTATGCCAGCCAAACACGCCCGCAGCGGCAAGAGCGGCACCTGCAATCAGCGAAGTCCCATTCTCTTTCCACCAACGCTTAACGACTTCCAGCTGTTCTTCTTCGCTTCTCAGCTCCGCCACGGGCGGCCTCCTATTACCTATAAAATCACCGCAATCGCGACGATCAGTTATTTATAAGCACGCAGCGCGTGCCTGTGTGGCTTAGCGGACCAGCAGCTCACCCAGCGCAGAAGAAAGCGTTGCCTGACTTACGCGCTGTTGCTCGCGATCATCACGTAAGAACTTGAGCGTGACCGCCTGTTCGGCAAGTTCTGTCTCGCCGAGCAAAATGGCAACGGGCGCCGCGCTTTTATCGGCTTTTTTCATACGGCTTTTAAAGCTGCCGCCGCCGCAATGAAGCTGCAGGCGTAAATCGGGGAGGTCGCTGCGAAGCTGCTCGGCAAGTGTCAGCGCGGCAATCGTTGCGCTATCGTCCATCGGCACAAGATAGACATCACAGCCACCCAGCGCTTCATCGGGAACCAGATTTAGCGTCTCAAGCAGTAGAATCAGTCGCTCGATACCCATCGCGAAGCCTACCGCCGGGGTCGGCTTGCCGCCCAGCTGTTCGACCATGCCATCGTAACGCCCGCCGGCACATACTGTGCCCTGGCTACCCAGCGCACTCGTGGTCCATTCGAACACCGTGCGGCAGTAGTAGTCGAGCCCACGCACCAGGCGAGGGTTGATCACGAAGGGAATGCCCGCCGCATCGAGCATGGTTTTGAGCTGCTCGAAGTGCTCGCGCGATGCATCATCAAGGTGATCCATCAACTGGGGCGCGCCGTTGAGCATGTCGGCCATGGCCGGATTTTTGGAATCCAGGATGCGCAGCGGGTTGCTGATCAGGCGGCGCTGAGAGTCTTCATCGAGAATCTCGCGGTGCTGCTCGAAGTAGGTCACCAGCTTATCGCGGTAGGCGGCGCGCGCCTCTGTCGAACCCAGCGAGTTAAGCTCAAGCGTTACATGCTCAAACAGACCCAGCTCTTTCCACAGGCGCGCCGAGAGCAGAATCACTTCGGCATCGATATCCGGCCCTTCAAAGCCGTACGTTTCAACACCTACCTGATGAAACTGGCGGTAGCGACCTTTTTGGGGACGTTCATGGCGGAACATCGGACCCTGGTACCAGAGCCGTTGGGTCTGGTTGTGTAATAAGCCGTGCTCCATCGCCGCGCGGACGCAGCTGGCCGTGCCTTCAGGACGTAGCGTCAGGCTATCGCCATTACGGTCGTCAAAGGTGTACATCTCTTTTTCGACAATATCGGTCACTTCGCCGATAGAGCGAGCGAACAGGGCGGTTTGCTCAACGATGGGCGTGCGAATTTCATCGAAGCCGTAGCGCTGCATCAAATGACGTACTTTAGCCTCAAAAAATTGCCAGCGAGGGCTATCGCTGGGCAACAGGTCGTTCATACCACGGATGGCTTGAATCTTTTTAGCGGCGGACTTGCTCAATGAAAACTCCTTGTTCTGCATCCTGGCTGACGCATGGGCCCGGCGTTAAACGCTGCGGGCAATCATGTCATCTTCTTGCTGCTGTTTTTGGCGCACTTTTTCGCGGATCAGCCGCTCTAAGTCATCCACTAAGTGATCGTTGCGCAGCTTGCTGGCCGGTTTGCCGTCGATATATACAAGGTTTGCCGGGCTGCCGCCAGTCAGGCCGATATCGGTCTCTTTGGCTTCACCCGGGCCGTTAACGACACAGCCGATAACTGAAACATCAAGCGGCGTCATGACGTCTTCCAGGCGTTCTTCAAGCTGGTTCATGGTGCTGATAACGTCAAAGTTCTGCCGCGAGCAGCTGGGGCAGGCGATAAAGTTGATCCCCTTGGCGCGCAGGCGCAGGCTTTTGAGCATATCAAAGCCGACCTTGATCTCTTCCACCGGGTCGGCGGCAAGTGACACACGAATCGTGTCACCGATACCGTCCATCAGCAGCATGCCCAGGCCAATAGACGATTTAACGGTACCCGAGCGTAGTCCGCCTGCTTCGGTGATGCCCAAGTGAAGCGGCTGCTCGATGCGCGTGGCAAGATCACGGTACGCCGCTACGGCCATAAACACGTCAGAGGCTTTAACGCTGACCTTGTACTCTTGAAAATCGAGCCGATCCAGGTGGTCGATATGACGCATGGCGGATTCCACCAGCGCGGCAGGCGTGGGCTCGCCATACTTTTTCTGAAGGTCTTTTTCCAGCGAACCGGCGTTGACGCCAATGCGGATAGGAATACCGTTATCACGCGCCGCACTCACCACCGCGCGTACGCGGTCTTCACGACCAATGTTGCCGGGGTTGATGCGCAGGCAGTCAACGCCGAGTTCGGCGACGCGCAGGGCGATCTTGTAATCAAAGTGAATATCGGCCACTAGCGGTACGTCCACTAGCTTCTTGATCTTGCCAAAGGCTTCGGCGGCATCCATGTCCGGTACGGAAACGCGCACGATGTCAGCACCGGCTTTTTCCAGCTGCTGAATCTGCCCAACGGTAGCCGCCACGTCCAGCGTGTTGGTGTTGGTCATGCTCTGTACGGAGATAGGCGCGTTTCCGCCTACCGCAACGTTGCCGACATGAATTTGACGCGAAAGACGGCGTTTTATCGGAGAAGGGGCGTGCATAAGACGGGTCACTCTCCCAGGGTAAATCGGGCTACATTGTTGGCGCCTGCGCGTTGTGCAAGGTTGACCTGCTCACCTTGATAGCGCAGCTCGACGCCAGTGGCGTTTCCTACGGTTAAACGAAACGGCGGCTCACCTTCAACGGTCGCGGTGGTGCCGGGCGTTTGCAGGCCAACAAACACGCGCTGGTTGTTGGCATCGAAAATTTCAGTCCAGGACTGCTCGTTAAACGTAAGCTCCATACGGTTGGCACTGCCTGTCGGAGGTGTCGTTTCCTCTTCGTCAGCAGTATCCGTGTCGGTCGAGGCGGCAATATCCAGAGCCGCTACATCGTTCACCGTGGGGGCTTGCTCGCCGGTTGCCACGTCCTGTGCTGCAGCATTGCTTTCCTCCACATCCGTCGTGTCGCTGGCACTGTCAGGCTGGCTTGGCTGCTCTGAAGAGAGCGCCGGGGTCGTTGGCGGTGTGGGTTCGGCACCTTCGTCGGCTGCGGACATGGGTTCGCCGCCTTCTTCGGCGGGAGGGTTATCGCCAAAGCTGGGCGGCTCGCTCCCACCGCGGCTTTGCCACCACATGACGGTCACGCCGATCAGACCTGCAATCACCAATACCGTTACCAGCCTGAAAAGCCAGGCACCGAGCTTTGAGGGCGGGCGACTGACCGACACCGGCGCTACTTTACGTTCGGTATCCGCGACGCCATAACGCTCCTGATAGGCGTCTAGCACCAGGTGTTCGTTCAAGCCCAGGTATTTAGCGTAAGAGCGCAGGTAGCCACGACGGTAAGCGGTTACCGGGATTTCGTCATAGCGATCCTGTTCAAGGCCTTCGACAACGGCCGGACGCAAGTTGAGCGCTCGGGCAGCCTCGCCCAGCGGTACGCCTAGCTGTTCACGCTGGCGCAAGAGAATTTCGCCAGGTGAGGCGGCAGTGCGGGAAGTAGTGACGCTATCTTGTAACTGTGTCTCGCTCATGGCTGAGCATCCTTAAATAATTAGGTGGTCAGGGCGCCAATTAATAAGTGCCAAGCCTGCGCTGGTAGTCAGCTGCCGTCGCGTGGTCGCCTTGGGCGCGGGCGATGTCTATCGCCATTTCCAGCGCTGCTTGGTCTGGTCCGGCCAACTGCAGGTAGGTTTGCAGTGGCGACCAGGCATTACCGTAATTGCCCTGGGAAACTTCCAATTCGGCTAATAAAAAATATCCCCGCGGACTCTGCGGGTCGATACGCTGCGCGCGGTCTAATCGGCCGCGCGCTTTATCAAATTCTTCCAGTGCCAGATAACATTGTCCCAGGTTAGTGAAAAGCTGGGCACGGTTGGCATACTGGGCATCTGTCGATGCGTGTTCCAACTGTTCGCAGGCGGCGGCAATATCCCCCTGCTGATACAAAAATGCCGCGTAGTTATTACGGGCACGGGTAAACATGGGTTCGACATCAATGGCCTGTTGAAAATACGTGTCAGCAAGTTCAACGTCGCCCTGCTGTTGATAAACCAGCGCCAGAGCCTGCAATGCTTCGCCGTGATTAGGGGCGATTTCCAAAGCACGCCCTAAAGCGACACGCGCCCTGGGCAGGTTATCACGTTCTAGGTATGCGACGCCCAATTGGGTGTAAGCATCCTTGGCGTCGGTGCTGGCCGTGGCAGGCAAATGGTTTGACGTGGCGCAGCCGGCTAGCCACACACTGCTGAACAGAGCAGCAAGCATGGGCACCCTGAATGGGTTAAAGCGCCTGCAGTGACCAATCATAATCGCCCTTGAGAAATCATAATCGTCCTTGAGAAATCATAGCTGCCCTGGTGGTGTAAATCGCCAGCTAACCGCCGACACGACGCATAAAAACGTGTCCATCAAAGCGCCGTGCTCGCCGGAAGTCAAGATAAGCACCGTTTAGTCAGCGTCAAGCTGCACGGATTGGATGTAGCGCGCGCTGCGTTTGGTACGGTCTTTTACGCGGCCCACCAACTGACCACAGGCGGCATCGATATCATCGCCGCGGGTAACACGTACCGTGGCGTTGTACTCCAAATCGTAAAGCCATTGCTGAAAACGCATTACCTGATTGCGTGATGGCTTCTCATACCCTGAATTTGGGAACGGGTTGAACGGTATCAGATTAATCTTGCACGGTAGCTCTTTAAGCAGCGCGGCTAGCTGTTCGGCGTGCTCTTGCTGGTCATTCACATCCCTGATCAAGGTGTACTCGATCGTGACCTGGCGATTGTCCGGGCACTTGGATAGATAGCGATGACAGGCATCCAGCAGCATGCGGATGTTGTACTTGCGGTTGATCGGCACCAGCTCATTACGCAGCTCATCGGTCGAGGCGTGGAGCGAAATGGCCAGGCTGACGTCAATCTCGTCGCCCAGTTTGTCGATCATGGGTACGACGCCCGAGGTAGACAGCGTGACGCGGCGCTTGGATAGGCCATAGCCGTTGTCATCCAGCATCAGCTTCATGGCAGGCAGCACGTTGTCGAAGTTGAGCAGTGGTTCACCCATACCCATCATGACCACGTTGGTGACCGGGCGGTTGGCGGTATCACGGCGCGGGCCTACGCTGCGCTGGGCGACCCATACCTGGCCAATGATTTCAGCGGCGGTTAAATTACGCTGAAATCCCTGTTTGCCGGTGGAACAAAAGCTACAGTCCAGTGAACAGCCAACCTGGGAAGAGACGCACAGGGTGCGGCGCTTGCCATTCTCGGCCGGAATCAGGACCGTTTCGACATAGCTTCCATCTTCGACTTCGAGCACCCACTTACGCGTTCCGTCGCTTGAGGTGCCTTCATAAATAACGCTGGGGCCACGAATCTCTGCCACTTTCGCCAGCTTTTCCCGCAGCGGCTTAGACAGGTTGGTCATGGCGGCAAAGTCGTCACTACCTTCCTGGTGGATCCATTTCATCAGCTGGGCGGCGCGAAACTTCTTCTCGCCAATCGACAAAAAGAACGCTTCCATCTGTTCGCAGGACAAGCCAAGCAGGTTCTGGCGCTCAGGCGCTTTTTCCGCTGGCGTTTTACTGTCAGGCGTGGACTGGGGAGCGGGCGTATGTTGGGCTACGGTGGTGGTCATGGCGGTCAGCGTTCTGGAAAGGGGCGGGGGCAAAGCCCCCGCGAAAATGGCCGGCAACGAACGTTGAAACGGCGGCGCTAATTAATTAGCGCGAGCAGATTTCATCGTTACCGAAGAAGTAACTAATTTCACGCTCAGCACTTTCAGGAGAATCTGAACCATGGACAGCGTTTGCGTCGATTGTTTCCGCGAAGTCAGCACGGATAGTGCCCGGTGCCGCTTCTTTCGGGTTAGTTGCACCCATCAGGTCACGGTTCTTGGCAATGGCGCCTTCGCCTTCCAGTACTTGTACTACGACCGGGCCTGACGTCATGAAGCCAACCAGATCTTTAAAGAAAGGACGCTCTTTATGCTCGGCGTAGAAGCCGCCCGCTTTCTCTTCAGAAAGATGGGTCATTTTAGCGGCAACGACCTGCAGGCCGGCTTTTTCGAAGCGAGCGATGATGTCACCGATCGCATTTTTAGCAACGGCATCGGGCTTGATGATAGACAGAGTGCGTTCATTAGCCATGTAAATATCTCCTTGAGGCCTTTAAAAAAAAGGGATAAAGCAGAAATTGCCGCCTCGGCAAGCCGGGGCGGCGAAGGAAAATCGTTTCGGCAAGAATACGGTAGTGTTCACCGATTACCGAGTAGGCGCGATTATAGCGCCTCAAGCCAACATTGAATACCGATGATGACATTGGCGCCTGCGTATTACACCGTAAAGCTTTCGCCGCAGCCGCATTCATCTTTTACATTCGGGTTGTTGAATTTGAAAAAGCGGTTCAACCCTTCGCTGACGTAGTCCACTTCGCTGCCATCGAGCATCTCAAGCGCATCGGGTGCCACATAAACGCTGGCGCCATGGTCTTCAAAGTGGATTTCGTCGCTGCCGACTTCATCAGCAAAATCCAGTACGTAGCTGTAGCCCGAGCAACCGCTGGGTTTGACCGACACGCGTAGGCCTAAACCCTGCCCGCGCTCATCAAGCACATGACGGATCTGTTGTGCGGCAGCCGGGGTAATGTTGAGTGTTGCCATTAGGCGTCCTCCTTATAAATGCGCCAGCCGCTTAGCGTGGCAGTGTTCGTAAACCGCTCACCGCATGGCGAATGAGGGTTAACGCATGATCAATATCGTCTTGGGTGGTGAAGCGCCCAAAGCTAAAGCGTAGCGATGAAAGCGCCAGTACGCGTGGCACGCCCACCGCCAACAATACATAAGACGGGTCAACGCTTGCCGAGTTGCAGGCCGAGCCGGTGGACACGGCCACATCGCGCAGGGCCATCAACAGCGACTCACCGTCGATACCCTCAAACGCGAGGTTCAAAATATTGGGCACCGCCCGGTTGAGCGGGGTATTGGCTATCACACCGTCAAGGTCGGCAAGCCCGGCTAAAAAGCGCTGCTGCAGGCTGGCAATATGCGTCTGATCCTCGGCGTGCTCTTTATGCATGAGCGCAAAGGCTTCACCCATTCCGGCAATTTGATGGGTGGGCAGAGTGCCTGAGCGCATGCCTCGTTCGTGCCCGCCGCCATGAATCAGCGCTTCAAGACGAATGTCCGGATGGCGCTTAACATATAGCGCGCCAACCCCCTTGGGACCGTAGGATTTATGTCCGGACAGCGACATCAAATCGATTTCCTGAGCCACCACATCCAGCGGTACTCGGCCCACGGCCTGGGCGGCGTCGGTATGAAAAACGGCACCGAATTCGTGGGTGATGGCGGCGAGCGCGGCAATGTCGTTAATGCTGCCTAGCTCGTTGTTGACCGCCATCAACGAAACCAGCGCGGTATCGTCGCGCATGGCGGCGCGCAGCTGTTCGGGCGTGACGGTGCCATCTTGGCTTGGCGTTAGCCAGGTGACTTCAAAGCCTTCGCTTTCAAGTGCCAGCGCTGTGTCCACGACCGCTTTGTGTTCGATGATCGAGGTCACCAGATGCATGCCGCGTTCGCGGTTGGCCCGCATGTAGCCAATCAGCGCAAGGTTATTGGCCTCTGTTGCGCCGCTGGCCCAGACGATTTCACGCGGGTCGGCGCCAATCGTGTCGGCTACCTGACGACGTGCCTGCTCTACCACCTGTTCGGCCTGCCAGCCCAGCATATGGCTGCGCGAGGCGGGGTTGGCAAACAGCTGATCAACCGTCAGGTAGCGCTGCATAACCTCGGCCACGCGAGCGTCCACCGGCGTGGTGGCGGCGTAATCCAGATAAATCGGTAGCGAAGGTGTGGTTGTCGTCGTCATGGGAACCCGCTTAATTCAAAAACGCCAGATAGCGATAATAGTGCCGCTTGACCATTACGGTGATGAGGCGAGAATGCCTGCTTCAACACGATTTTTTTGCCGCGAGGCAATACATAGTACATCGGGGCGCTGCATCAATTGGGCAAGGGTGATGTCATCTAAAAAGTGCCGAATCTGGCCGGATAGTTCGCACCACAGGTGATGTGTCAGGCACGTGCTGCCCTGTTGGCAGTCGGATAATCCCTGACAGCGCGTGGCGTCCACCGTTTCATCCACGGCGTCAATCACCGCTGAAACGCTAATGTCGCTTGCCGGCTTGCTCAGCAGATAACCACCGCCCGGGCCGCGAACACTACGTACTAGCCCAGAGCGGCGTAGCCGGGCAAACAGCTGCTCAAGGTAGGAAAGTGATATTTCCTGACGTTGCGAAATATCCCCCAGGCTGGTCGGGCCGCACTGATCATTCAGGGCCAAATCAAGCATGGCGGTAACCGCGTAACGGCCTTTGGTAGTTAAGCGCATGACAGGCACCTCGACGCTGAACCTTCAGCGTGCTCCCGACAAATGTGCTGCCATTATGGGAAAGCCCGAGTAGTTTGGTCAACCATTACGCGGCGGTAAGCTATCACCATTAGAGTCTGTTTCGGGCTTGCCTACCGGTATGGCGGGTTTTTCCGGTGCCGCGCAGCCGGTGTCGTGTTCATCCAGCACGCCGGCAAAATCTTCATTGCGCAGTTTTGGCAGGTGCCCATCGTGGTAGTTGGCGTCCAGCTTGCTTAGCGTTGAGCACATACGCTCAATACGCTCGTCCACGGCATGCATATGATCGAGCATCGCCTGCATGGAGCGGGCCACCGGATCGGGCATATCCTGGCTGACCCCGTAGGCGTCAAAGCCGAATTTCTGGCAAATTGCCTCGCGGCGCACCGGGTCCACATCCAGCGCCTCTTCGACATCCGGGTCGGCGCGCTTGACGATTTTGCCGGGAATGCCGACAACGGTGGCACCCGGGGGGACTTCCTTGGTAACTACCGCGTTAGAGCCGATTTTAGCGCCAACGCCTACGGTGAAGGGGCCGAGTATTTTAGCGCCTGCTCCGACGATCACTCCGTCTTCAAGGGTGGGGTGACGTTTGCCTTTATTCCAGCTGGTGCCGCCCAGCGTCACGCCCTGGTAAAGCGTGACGTTATCGCCCACCAGTGCCGTTTCGCCGATCACTACGCCCATTCCATGATCGATAAAAAAGCGTCGGCCAATAGTGGCGCCGGGGTGGATCTCGATACCGGTCAGCCAGCGTGAAAACGTGGAGAGCGTCCGGGCCAGCCATTTCAGGTTCTTTTTCCATAGCCAGTGACCGCAACGGTGAAGCAGCAGCGCGTGGAGGCCTGGGTAATTGGTCAGAACCTCTAGAAAATTGCGGGCTGCCGGGTCGCGGTCAAATACGCTGTTAATATCTTCACGTAGGCGTTGGAACATGGAGGATCCTTGGGTCAGCTCAGGCACGACGGTCGATTAAACGGCCAATCAAACAATTAAAGTACTAAAGTACAAGTACCGTTAGCAGGGTAGCGAGGTTGGGGCACCTGACAGTAACTTCAAGTTTACGCCTTCCCTGCTTATTTGCCGGGTTTGGTTATGACTTGCCTGCGGCTTTTTCAGTGGCGGATAAAATGCCGCGTAAAATGTTCATTTCCATTTTCTCGGGCCGTGCGCGCAAATAGAGCCTGCGCAGACGTGCCATCAGTTGGCGAGGCTGGGCCGGGTCATGAAACTCAATCGCAATCAGCGTGCGCTCCAGATGCTCGAAGTAACGCTCCAGCTCTTCGTGGGGCACAAGCTCTGCATCTGCATCTGTATCTGTATCAGGCGCAGGTGAGGCATCTTGCTGGCTTAGCCAGGCCATGCGGCACTCATAGGCAAGCACTTGAACCGCAGCGGCCAGGTTTAGCGAGCTGAAGTCTGCGTTGGTGGGAATATGCACATGGGCGTGGCAGCGCTGCAGCTCGGCGTTGGTCAGGCCGCTATCTTCACGGCCAAAGACCAGCGCTACGCGTGAATCTGTCGTCTGGCACTCGCCAGGCAGGCGGTCTGCTAGCTCACGTGGCGTCAGCATGGGCCAGGGCAGGGTGCGCGAACGGGCGCTGGCGCCTACCGCTAGGGTGCAGTCAGCCACGGCCTCTTCAAGCGTTGCGTGTACGCTTGCCTGATGTAGCAGATGGTCAGCACCTGAAGCGCGGGAAATACTGTCTTGGGTAATGACGTCACAGCGGGGGGCAACCAGGGTTAGATCGGCCAAGCCCATATTGTGCATGGCGCGGGCAACGCCGCCTATGTTGCCGGGATGACTGGTACCAATTAAAACAATACGAATACGTTCAAGCATAGTGATGGGGCTCTGTGGATAGGGCTCGGTAAGCAGGCTTGATGATCAAAAGTGGAAAACGGCCAGTTTAGCACGAGTCGATAGCATGCCTGCGAGTGGTCTGCTAGAATTGCGCGCCAAAGGCAACCCCCTGCCTACTGTTCTTTAACATCACTGCGACAAGGCCCGATCATGAATCCGATGGTCCAATTTACGTTGCGCGCAGCGCGCAGCGCGGTTGAACAATTTTTACGTGTCCGTGAACGTATCGAAAACGCCCATGAAGAGTCCAATCTTGACCGCCTGCTAGAAGATACGGCGCGCAAGGCTGAAGCGACTATTGTGCATCAATTGGAGCGCGGCTACCCCCTGCACGGCTACGTTGGCCGTTACACTTCACATAAAGCAGGTGAAGGCGAGGGTGCTGATACCGTCTGGAAGATTGAACCCCTGCACGGCTACTCTAATTTAGCGGTGGCGGGTAAAGGCTTTGCTCTCTCAGTGGTGTGTCTTGTTAAAGACCGTCCGGAACACGCGGTGGTCATTTCCCCGTTTGGTGATGATGAATATATCGCCAGCCGTGGCCGCGGCGCCCAGCACAACGGCAAACGTATGCGGGTTAGCAAACCTACAGCTATTACCGGCACGCGCCTGGCCATGAGCCTACCCGAAGCCTGGTTACGTCCTCGTAATTTACCTGCCTATCTTTGTGTTACCCAACAGCTTGCTCCTCAGGTAGAGACGCTGCTGGCAACTGGCAGCGGCTTGCTGGATATGTGCGAGCTGGCCAGCGGTCGTGTCGATAGCGCCTTTGTGCTGGGTATGGAAGAGCAGGATATGCAGGTAGGTAGCCTAATCCTTAAAGAAGCCGGTGCGCTGATGGGCACGCCCGATGGTCAGCCCAGCGTTAAGGTAGAAGGACAGCTGATGGCCGCTGGCCCGCGCCTTTATAAAGCGCTGATCAAGCAGCTGGCGCCGCATTTTTAAGTGGTAAATAGTAATTGGTGAGGTGAATAGCGAGGGGTAGGTTGCCGCTTGCTATTTGCAGATTAAAAAGGCTCTGCCGGGAAACCGGCAGAGCCTTTTTTGTAGCTGCTTTTCAGTGTTTGAAAATTCAGGGCAGCTCTTCTTCCTCTTCATCAATGGCTTTCTTGGTGGGGATCAAGTCCTCACGCGTCAGCTTTAGTGGGAGTAGGAGGGCGCCCGAGATGTAGATGGAAGAGAACGTGCCTACTCCAATACCGATCAGCAAGGCGATGGAGAAGTTCTTGATCATGTCGCCGCCTAGCATCAGCAGCGCGAGGAGCACCAGCATGGTGGTGCCGGAAGTTGCTAACGTACGCGAGAGCGTTGCGTTGATCGCTTCGTTAAAGATTTGCGGCATATCGTCGATTCGCGAGGTGCGGATCGTTTCACGAATGCGGTCATACACCACGATCGTGTCGTTCAGTGAGTAACCGATAACCGCCAGAATGGCCGCCAGTACCGTCAGGTCGAACTCAAGCTGAAACAACGCGAACACGCCCAGCACGATAATAACGTCGTGGAACTGGGCAAGCACCGCGCCGATCGCAAACTTGTACTGAAAGCGAATCGCCACGTAAACCATGATAACGCCTAGCGACACTAACAGGCCAAGGCCGCTTTGGTCGCGCAACTGATCGCCCACCTGGGAGCCGACAAACTCGGCACGTACCAGGTTGACGGTCTCGCCGCTGGTGCGCAGCAGATCAACGACATCGTTACCCACGTTTGTGTCGAACGCCTGCTGCAGGCGGATAAGCACTTCAGTAGATGCGCCGAAAGTCTGTACCGAGACATCCCTAAAGCCGTTTTGCTCCATTAGCTGACGAATGGCGTCCAGCGAGGGCGCCGCGCCGTAGCGAACTTCAATCAGCGTGCCGCCGGTGAAGTCGAGCCCTAGGTTAAGTTGTTGGAACAGCAGGGCGCCAATCGACACAATGAGCATTACAGCTGCGACAATATACGCAAACTTGCGCTGTCCCATAAAGTCGATTTGCAGGTTTGATAGGGGTTTCATTACCACCTCTTAAATTCTGGGCTGAGCGCTTGGTTCAGGTTCATGCTCTTCAGATCCATGTTGTTCAGATCCACAGCTTTTTGACGGGTTTTCTGCCGTAGGTCAGGTTGACCATGGCGCGTGTCACCATCAGAGCTGTGAACATGGAGGTTAAAATGCCGATAGAGAGCGTGACCGCAAAACCTTTGACCGGGCCGGTACCAATTGAAAATAGGATCACCGCAACAAGCAGCGTGGTGATATTGGCATCGACGATTGAGGTGAAAGCGCGCCCATAGCCCGCATGAATAGCCTGCGGAATCGATAACCCGTTACGTAGCTCTTCACGTATGCGCTCAAAGATCAGTACGTTAGCATCCACCGCCATGCCCAACGTTAGTACGATACCCGCAATACCTGGCATGGTTAGCGTGGCACCCAGTATCGACATTACCGCAACTAGAATCGTCAGATTAAGGGCCAGGGCAATGTTGGCAAAAATACCGAACACTTTGTAGCGCGCCAGCATAAACAGCACGAGCAGCAGCAGACCTACCTGAACAGAGAGCAAGCCGCGCTGAATATTTTCCGCACCCAGGCTTGGGCCAATGGTGCGTTCCTGCACAAAGTAGATCGGCGCCGCAAGCGAACCCGAACGCAGCAGAAGTGCAAGCTCTGCAGCTTCAGTCGAAGATTCCAGACCAGTAATCCGGAAGCTGTTACCCAGCGCGCTTTGAATGGTTGCTAAGCTGATCATGCCGCGTTCCACATAGGGTTCGCGTTCAATGGTTTCTTCCCCGGTGGCCGGGTCGACTACTACCTTGTCTTCGCTCTTATGCTCGATAAACAGCACTGCCATGTTGCGACCTATATTGGTGCGCGTGGCGCGGTTCATCAACGTGCCGCCGGTGCCATCCAGGTTGATATTCACCTGAGGACGGCCGTTTTCATCAAAGCTGTTGCTGGCGCTGGAAACACTGTCACCGGTAATGATCACATCACGCATAAGGGCGGCAGAGCGCGCTGAATCGTTACGGAATTCAAGAGTTTCCGTTTCAGCATCTGGCGTGTCGTTGCGCGCTTCCAGGCGGAATTCAAGGTTTGCCGTGGCACCCACAATCCGTTTGGCGGCTACGGTGTCCTGTATGCCGGGTAGTTCTACCACAATCTGGTTCGGCCCCTGACGTTGAACCATCGGTTCGGCAACGCCCAGTTCATTTACTCGGTTACGCAGAGTGGTCAAGTTCTGGTTGATCGCGTAGTCCTGAATTTCGTTGACGGTCTGATCGCTCAGCGTCATCACCAACGACGAGGATCGACCACTGCCTTCAGTACTGTATTCAAAATTAGGGAAATCGCGGCTAATCAAGCGGCGCGCGCTGTCACGGTCTTCAGAGCTTGCAAAGTCGATCGAAAGCGTACGGTCTATAACCTCGGTGTTGCGATAACGGATACGCTCGCTGCGCAGCAGCTCACGCATGGCGCTGGCATTAACTTCCAGGCGCTGGGTAAGGGCCGCGTCCATATCCACTTCCAGCAAGAAGTGAACGCCACCACGCAGGTCAAGCCCCAGAGTCATGGGAGAGGCGGAAAACGCCTGGAGCCACGAAGGCGTAGCTTCTGCAAGGTTGAGTGCCACGGTGGCATCGCTGCCTAACAGGTCGGCGGCAATATCACGGGCGTTTAGCTGGTCATCGTCACTGCGCAAGCGAATCAGCCACAGGCCGTTGATTTCTTCAGTTGCTTTTACGGCAATGTTGTTATCGCTAAGCGCGCTTTCGACACGCTCGATCTGACGCTCATCCAGCGTCTCACCTTGAGCGCTGCTGAGCTGAATAGCGGGATCTGCGGGGAATAAGTTGGGAAGCGAGTAGATAAGGCCAACTACTAGGACGACCAGTATCAGTAGATACTTCCACAGAGGGTAACGGTTGAGCATGCAAGCCCTGCCTTCAATTACAAACGGAGTTGCTGTGCATGGAAAGCCCATGCACAGCAAAATTTACCATCGTACCTACCATGGCACCCCTGCCGGGGTGGCTGGCACTGGATCGGCAGGGGGAGTTGCGGGCGTTAGATGGACTTAATGGTGCCCTTAGGCAGTACGGCGGCAACGGCATTCTTCTGCACGTTAACTTCGGTGCCTTCAGACACTTCAAGAGTCAGAAACTCATCGCTGACCTTTGTGACGCGGCCTACCAGACCACCGCCAATCACGACTTCATCGCCTTTGTCCAAGCTAGTGACCAGCTGCTTGTGCTGCTTGGCGCGCTTGGCTTGGGGACGCCACAGCAGGAAGTAGAAAATCAGCACAAAACCGACCAGCATGACGATTTGCGCGATGCCACCGCCAGCTGCCGCTTCTTGAGCGTGGGCTGGTGAGATGAAGAAATCCAGCATTGCAGAGAACTCCTGGGTTAATACCCTTAATGGGTGAAAGGTTAACTCACCCGCCAAAGCGGATGATGATTATTCGGCTAGGGGAGGCACCGGCAGGCCGCGCCGAGCATAAAAGCCTTCCACAAAGGTCGTCAATGTACCCGCTTCGATTGCCGCGCGCAAATCAGCCATTACACGCTGGTAGTAGCGCAGGTTGTGGATGGTATTGAGCATCGAACCGAGCATTTCGTTGCAACGGTCCAGGTGGTGCAGATAACCGCGCGAGAAATTCTTGCAGGTATAGCAGTCACAACCCTCTTCAAGGGGGCTGGTGTCATGGCGATGCTTGGCGTTACGAATCTTGACCGTGCCGTCAGCAGTGAACAGATGGCCGTTACGCGCATTGCGGGTTGGCATGACGCAGTCAAACATATCCACACCGCGGCGCACGCCTTCCACCAGATCCTCAGGCTTACCCACGCCCATCAGATAACGTGGCTTTTCATCCGGCATCCAAGTGGGCAGGTAGTCGAGCACCTTGATCATCTCTTCTTTTGGCTCGCCCACTGAAAGCCCGCCGATTGCCAGGCCGTCAAAACCGATCTCTAAAAGCCCCTTGAGCGAGCGCTCGCGAAGCTCTGGGTGCATACCGCCCTGAATGATGCCGAAAAGCGCTGAAGGTGAATCGCCGTGAGCTACGCGTGAGCGTTTAGCCCAACGTAGTGACAACTCCATGGATTTTTCGGCTTCTTCGAACGTCGCCGGGTAGGGCGTACATTCGTCAAAAATCATGACTACGTCAGAGCCCAGCGAGCGCTGCACGGCCATGGACTCTTCCGGCCCCATGAATACCTTGCTGCCATCCACCGGCGAGCGGAAATGTACGCCCTGCTCGGTGATCTTGCGCATTTCGCCAAGCGAAAACACCTGAAAACCGCCGGAATCGGTAAGGATCGGCTTGTCCCACTGGGCGAAATCATGCAGGTCGCCGTGGGCTTCAATCACCTCGGTGCCCGGGCGCAGCCACAGGTGAAAGGTATTGCCCAGAATGATTTCGGCGCCGATCTCCTTGATGGACTCCGGCGTCATGCCTTTTACCGTGCCGTAAGTACCCACCGGCATAAACGCGGGGGTTTCGACCGTACCACGGGGGAAGTGAAGACGACCGCGCCGAGCGCGGCCATCGTCGGCCAGGCGCTCAAAGCGCATAAAGCATTCGTTTCGCATTGTCGTAACTCGTTAAGTAATCATCGATAAAGCAGTAGTGGCGGCTTTAAAAGGGGAGCCGCTAACGGGTCAGCAGCATCGCATCGCCATAACTGAAGAAGGCGTAGCGCTCATTAACCGCCTCACGGTAGGCATTCATCATCGTGTCGTAACCGGCAAACGCGGACACCAGCATCAAAAGCGTCGATTCAGGCAGGTGGAAATTGGTGATCAATGCATCCACGCAGCGCCACTCATAGCCTGGGTAGATGAAGATATCCGTATCCCCGCTGTAGGGCGCTATCTGCCCATCATCGCTTTTCTGGCAGGCGCTTTCCAAACAGCGCACGCTGGTAGTGCCCACGGCAATCACCCGGTTGCCCGCGGCTTGCGCCTCGCGCACCTGCTGGCAGGTAGCTTCCGACACCTCGATCCATTCGCTGTGCATATGGTGTTCAAGAATATTGTCCACCCGCACTGGCTGAAAGGTGCCCGCGCCCACATGCAGAGTGACAAATGCGCTGTTGATGCCTTTTTCGGCCAGGGCATCCAGCAACGGCTGATCAAAATGCAGGCCTGCCGTGGGGGCGGCTACGGCGCCATCGCGGCGGGCGTAGACAGTTTGGTAACGCTCGCGGTCGCTGAGCTCATCTTCACGGGTGATATAGGGCGGCAGCGGCATATGGCCGTGCTGCTCCAGTAACGCAATCATCGGCGTGTCGCCCAAAAAGCGCAGCTCAAACAGCGCGTCGCGACGGCCTTCCACTACAGCGTGAATATCACCTTCAAAGATCAGCTCGGTGCCGGGCTTGGGCGATTTGCTCGAACGAATATGCGCCAGGCCCCGATGGCTATCCAGCGGGCGCTCGAGCAGCATTTCTACCTTGCCGCCGCTGACTTTATGGCCGTGCAGGCGGGCGGGAATCACTCGGGTATCGTTAAACACCAGTAGATCGCCGGGGTTCAGGCGCTCAAGAAGATCCGTAAACTGGCGATGCTCAAGCGCGCCGCTCTGACCATCTACGCACAGCAAACGGCAGTCGCTGCGCTGCTCAGAAGGGTAGCGAGCAATCAGCTCATCGGGTAGCTCGAAATAAAAGTCCGCGCGCTGCATGGAAGTGGCTCTTTCCGGTGGTCAAACAGGCGGCATAGGATACCCCCTTCGCTAGATAAAGTCAGTCAATGTGATTGACCTCAAGGGTTATCTCCGTATAATGCGCATCCATTGCCGGTGTGGCGGAATTGGTAGACGCAGCGGATTCAAAATCCGCCGCCTTTACGGGTGTGCCAGTTCGAGTCTGGCCACCGGCACCAAATTTTGGGGCTTAGCGTTCATCGCTAGGCCCTTTTTTGTTTTTGGCATTTCCGACGCCTCCTCAGAACGTATCCACAGCGCTTTGCGCATCTTGTCTCGCATTGGCAAGCGTGCGGCATACATCTCTCCTATATTTTGAATGCCCCGATCTGGACTACACTCGAAAGTGTCGGCACAGGTGTTTCAGGCGGCTGTTCAAATGCCATGAATACAGGTGCTTCATTGATTGCTTGAAAGGCTTTATGGCGAGCAGGGAGCTCAATAATGGCCGAAAACACCACGCGGGCGCTCAGCGAGGTCCTTGATCACCTCGAACACTCGGTTCAAGGGCAAAAAGTAACGATCGGCTCGCTTGTAGACGAGCTCGGCCCACACTCCTTTGCATCACTGATGCTGATGTTTGCCCTCATTTCGACGTCTCCGGCAAGTTCGATACCAGGGGTGACCGCGGTTGTTGCCGTCATCGAGTTCATCCTTGTGGGACAGATGCTCCTGAGGCGAGAATGCCTCTGGCCGCCACGTCTGATTTCGCGTAGAAGCCTTTCGACCAGCAAACTCTGCAAGGGGATTAGCTGGCTACGCAAGCCGGTACATTTCGTTGAGCGCTTTCTTAAACCGCGCCTGGTATTTTTCGTCAAGCCGCCTTGGTTATATCTGCCTCTCGCCGTTATTTTGGCGGTTACTCCCTTTATGCCGTTTATGGAAGTCATCCCTACATCCGGTTCGATAGCCTCCGCCGCCATCGCCTGCTTCGCGGCCGGGCTTCTGACCAGGGACGGGCTGCTCGCCATGATATCTACACTATTTCTGGCGGCGGTGCCTTTCGTGATCTGGTATGTAGGGTTTAGTGGCTAGGTAAATCGCCTGCCGGGATTCAGCACCAATATGCCGGGTTTTCAAGCAAGCATTTCTAACGTAAACGCGGTAATCTCAGCTGTATTTCTTTGACGGAGAGACCCAATGAGCGTTACCTATCAAGACAGCAATGCCCGCATGAGCCAAGTGGCCATCCACAACGGCACCGTTTACCTTGCAGGGCAGGTGCCTGCGGATGCCACGGCGGACATGCGCGGTCAGACCGAGCAGGTGTTGTCGCGTATCGATCGATTGCTGGCCCAGGCGGGTACCTCGAAAGAGCACCTGATCTCTGCCCAGGTCTGGGTAACCGATATGACCGAGTTCGATCAGATGAACGCCGCGTGGGAAGCGTGGGTGGTGGAAGGGCGCACGCCGGTTCGCGCAGCCCTTGAGGCCAAGCTTGCCAAGCCCGAGTGGAAAGTTGAAATCATGGTGATCGCTGCACTGCCCGACGCCTAAGTGATGACGCGCTGAACAGCGTAAGTCATCGAAAAAGCCCCGGCCCAGGTCGTAATGCCAGTCAGTTAAGGTTTTCATCAATTAGCAGATCATGAGACAGTCTGGTACCAGTGATTCTCTGGTACCGGACTTTTTTTATGCACTTTAGCCAAGCCATCGACGCTATTGCGCGTGTAA
>NZ_JAGOBJ010000009.1 GCF_017983445.1 Halomonas sp. | reverse complement strand
AGATGGCGCCTTCGTTCTTACTACCCGATAGACGAGAAAGGTCGTACCCGCGTGTTGTTCGGGCACGCCCACAAAAATATACGGTCAGAAAAAAGCCAGTCAGGCTTAACTGACTGGCATTACGGCCAGTGGCTGCCCTTTTAATTTAAGCGGTTATGGCTGTTTAGGTAAATGAGCTTCAAAGGCGCTGAGTAGGCCACGCAGCAGCGAAAGTTCTTTACGGCTGGGTTGGGCGCGGGAAAACAGAGCTTGAAGCTGTTCTTCGGTACGCGCATGCGGCTGGGTAAGAAAGCCGCTTTGCTGCATTAAGCGGCCCAGATGATCCTGGAAATGCACAAACTGTTCGCGGCTGGGCGGAGTGGCTTCAAGGAGGCGCTGGTAGATAAAATCGTTCGCATCGCGTTTGCGCCAGGCGCGGTGAGTTTCGTAAGCCAGAATCTGAACGGCCTGGGAAAGATTTAAGATACCGTACTCAGGATTGGCCGGGATACTCACCTGGTGGGTACAGCAGCGTATCTCGTCGTTGGTCAAGCCTGAGCGCTCACGACCAAATACCAGGGCAACCGGCGCGCTTGTCGCGTTCGAGATGACCTGCTCGGCCATATCATCCGGTTCATCGAAATGGGGCAGCGGCAGGCTGCGCAGCCTCGCGCTGGCACCTATCACCTGCACACAGTCCTGAACGGCATCTTCCAGACAAGTAACTACTTGCGCACTTTCCAGAACATCCGTTGCACCTGCCGCTAACCGCACTGCTTCTTCATCAGGAAAGCAGCGTGGATTAACCAGTATCAGGTTGGTTAACCCCATAGTTTTCATGGCACGCGCGGCAGCGCCAATGTTGCCAGGATGAAAGGTTTGCACAAGCACGATGCGAATATTGGAAAGCACGGTAATAACGACCTGAAAGCTGCCTAATAAAGGCGCTGATGGTAGCACGCTTTCATGGCACGTGGCGTAGTAGAAGCGTTACTGTGGTGCAGAGTTGATTCGAGGGCTAAAACGACAAAGACCCCGCACAAGGCGGGGTCTTTGATGACGCAAAGCGTCAGAGCGATAGGCTCAGGGGTGCATTACATCATGCCGCCCATGCCACCCATACCGCCCATGCCACCCATGTCCGGGCCAGCTTCTTTCTCTTCCGGGTCATCAGCGATCATGCACTCAGTGGTGATCATCAGGCCAGCAACAGAGCCCGCCGACTGCAGTGCAGTACGCGTTACTTTCGCCGGGTCAAGAACACCCATTTCGAACAGGTCGCCGTACTCGCCCGTTTGTGCGTTGTAGCCGAAGTTTCCTTCGCCATCTTTAACGCGGTTAATGACTACAGCTGCTTCTTCACCGGCGTTGGTAACGATCTGACGCAGCGGAGACTGCATGGCACGCAGGGCCATGTTGATACCGTGGTTCTGGTCTTCGTTCTCACCCGTCAGGCCTTGTACTTTGGCCATAACGCGAACCAGTGCGGTGCCGCCGCCAGGTACAACGCCTTCTTCTACGGCTGCACGAGTAGAATGCAGCGCGTCTTCAACGCGAGCTTTCTTCTCTTTCATCTCGACTTCGGTTGCAGCGCCGACGCGGATAACGGCAACACCGCCTGCCAGTTTGGCAACGCGCTCTTGCAGCTTCTCTTTGTCGTAATCAGAGGAGGTGTCTTCGATCTGCGCACGGATCTGGTTAACGCGTGCTTCGATATCGTTTTCTACACCAGCGCCATCGATGATGGTGGTGTTTTCTTTAGACATCGTCATGCGCTTGGCAGTACCCAGGTGATCCAGGTTTGCTTGCTCAAGCGTCAGGCCGACTTCTTCAGAAATAACGGTACCGTTAGTCAGGATAGCGATATCCTGCAGCATGGCTTTACGACGGTCACCGAAGCCCGGCGCTTTGGCAGCGGCTACTTTGACGATGCCGCGCATGTTGTTGACAACCAACGTGGCCAGCGCTTCGCCTTCGATATCTTCAGCGATGATGGCCAGCGGCTTGCCTTGCTTGGCAACGGCTTCGAGTACTGGCAACAGTTCGCGAATGTTGGAGATCTTCTTATCCACGAGCAGGATGTAAGGATCTTCAAGCTCAACCGCCATGGTGTCCTGGTTGGTCACGAAGTAGGGCGAGAGGTAGCCGCGGTCAAACTGCATACCTTCAACGACTTCCAGCTCGTCTTCGAAGCCACGGCCTTCGTCGACAGTGATAACGCCTTCTTTACCGACTTTTTCCATCGCTTCAGCGATGATCTCGCCGATGCGCTTGTCGCCATTGGCAGAAATAGTACCTACCTGAGCGATAGACTTGGTGTCGGTGCAAGGTACAGACATTGCCTGAATTTCTTTAACTGCAGCAGTCACCGCCTGGTCGATACCGCGCTTAAGATCCATCGGGTTCATGCCGGCAGTTACGCCTTTCAGGCCTTCTGCAACAATGGCTTGAGCCAGAACGGTGGCGGTAGTGGTACCGTCGCCTGCGGCGTCAGAAGTTTTAGAAGCAACTTCTTTAACCATTTGTGCGCCCATGTTCTCGAACTTGTCTTTCAGTTCGATCTCTTTGGCAACCGAAACACCGTCTTTAGTAACGGTCGGTGCACCAAAGGATTTGTCGAGCACAACGTTACGGCCTTTCGGGCCCAGAGTGACTTTTACCGCGTTGGCTAGAACGTCAACGCCACGAGCCATACGTTTGCGTGCGTCATCGGAAAACTTAACTTGTTTAGCTGCCATGTTCGTTACTTCCTAAAAATCGAATTATAAAAGGTGAAAGTAAGTAGTCGAGGCGGTGATTAGCCTTCAACGACCGCCAGGATGTCGGCTTCGCTCATGATCAAGACTTCTTCGCCGTCGATTTTTTGCTTTTCAACACCAAAGCCATCTTTGAAAATGACGTTATCGCCAACTTTAACGTCTAGCGGACGTACTTCGCCGTTATCGAGAATGCGACCGTTGCCTACTGCAAGAACTTCGCCACGTGTGGGCTTTTCTTGTGCATTGCCTGGAAGCACGATGCCACCAGCAGTTTTCTGTTCTTCTTCCACGCGGCGAACTACGACGCGATCGTGCAAAGGACGGATTTTCATGCTCACGTTCTCCTGAGTATCGTCAAGGCCCATAAAGGGCAGATAGCTAAAACAAGATTCTCGAGGACATTCCCACGAGAAATGAAGGCTCACGACCTTCGTTGTTAATGGTGACAACGTAACCGTCGCCACCGAGCCTTTATGCTGGTTCAAAAAGTGGGGGCTTCAAAAGTCCTTTCAAGGGGGGGGACGATGAAAAAAACGTCTTTTGTTTGATTTTTTTATGTTAATCGACACTAACGGCGCCGCGAGCCGTCATCGCGACTAATAAAGTCACCTTCCAGTGGCCCGGCTTCATCAGACATCCCCGCTTTATCACTATCGCGATCATGAGCGGTGCGATGCTGGCGGTGCGTTTTATGTTGCTCGCTTTGGCCGGTATAAGTACTGGTTTTCAAGCCTAGCCAAATGAAGGCTTTATACATAAGCTGCCGTGCGTTCGGCAGTAGGCACGCGATGCCCACTATATCGGATAAGAAACCAGGCGCCATCAGGAGGGCGCCACCAAAAATAAGGGCCGCGCCGGTTAGCAATTCATTGGACGGAATTTCGCCTGCCTGCATGCGCTGACGGGCGCGTGCAAACGTAGACACGCCCTCTTTACGAATGAGATGTAGCCCAATGACGCCAGTGCCTAAAACAAGCAGTAGGGTGGTAAGTAAGCCTATTTGACTACCGATCGAAAACAGCAGTATGAAATCCAGTAAGGTGAACAAGGAGATAAACACAAGAATAGGCATGACGAGCTCCGTAACAGGCGTAATCGCTCATTATTGTGTCATAAGTGCAAAAAACAAGCGTCTTGTCGTATGTTCATCAATTAACGCTACACGCTGAAGGCCTAATTTTATGTGCCCATGATGCAAGCTGCGCTAGAGTTGTTTTACAAACCAATAAGTAAGGAGTGGAGTATGCAATTAATCGAGAAAGTTATTGCTATTACGGGTGGTGCTCGCGGGCTTGGCTTTTCAATCGCGCAGCATTTGGGAAGGCAAGGGGCGTCACTTGCCCTGCTGGATATGAGTGCTGAAACGTTAGATCGGGCGGTAGTAGAACTTAATCGCCAAGGTATTCAAGCAGAGGCATTTGTCGTGAATGTTGCTGACGAGTCCTCGGTCATTGCAGCGTTTGAAGATATTGCGAAACGCATGGGGCCTATTAGCGGTTGTGTGAACAATGCAGGTATTACCGATGATGCTCTGCTGGTGAAGGCCAGTGATGGGCGCGTAGAAAAACGCATGTCGCTAGAAACCTGGCAAAAGGTTCTTAACGTGAATTTGACCGGCGTATTTCTATGTGGACGTGAGGCGGCGACTCAGATCATTGAAGCGGGGCACGAGGGCGTTATCGTTAATATCTCAAGCATTTCACGGGCTGGCAATGCGGGGCAGAGTAACTACGCGGCGGCCAAAGCAGGGGTTCACGCCTTGACGGTTACCTGGGGTAAGGAGCTTGCGCGCTATGGCATTCGCACCGGCACCGTAGCGCCGGGTTTTATCGCGACCGATATGACGGCGGCCATGCGTCCGGATATGCTGGAAAGAATTGCGTCTAGCGTGCCTTTAAAGCGCTTGGGAGAGCCCGGTGATATTGCCAAAAGTGTCGCGTTCATTTTTGACAACGACTATTTCAGCGCGCGAATTATCGAATGTGACGGAGGCTTGAGGCTGTAATTCCATTTAAAAAAGCGTTAAGACTGCGAGCCAGGCTTACGCTCTTGGCTCGCATTAAACGTTTTTAAAAACCAGGTAATTAAAAACCAAGTACTTAAAAACTAAGTACTTAAAAACCAAAGTAGTCACGATTGATTTCACGCTGGAAGTACATTTCCAGACGTAGCGTCATCGCCCAACGAGGGTCGTAGCTAACCTCGCGTTGAAAGTGCAGTTCTGGAATGACATCGGCAAACAAAATGCCTTTATGGACATCGCGGCGATAGCGGGTTTGTAGGTAGTAGTTGGTCATGCGCGGGTTGGATACGCTTTCGCCAAGAGCGATGGCGGAGTAGCGCAAGGCGCTCCGCTTATTGAGCCGTTGGTTAAGTTCGGCAATTTCACTGTATTCAAGCGTGTCTTCTTCTTCCCGCCACTGAACGGTAGTGATAAAGCGCAGGTGGCGGTCGTCAGAAAGTGGGCGGCCTACATCCCATTCGGTGCGCGCCGAGTAACCTTCATTATTAAACCACGACAGACGGTTAAATGATTCCAGCTGCCAGGGACCATCACCGATATCCCAGAGCCGTTCACTGGTAAAGCGTACATAAGGGTCTAGGGGCAGACGTAAGCGAACACCCGCACCGATCCGGTTACTCCAGTTTTCACGTTTGTCCCGGCTTTCAAGCCAGTCCAGGCCGAATGTCGAATTACGCCGGTCGCGCTGGTCGTTATACAGGCGACCCGAGCCTTGGTCGGCCAACGTGCCTTGAGACTCTTCAGGATCGCTTTCAATGACTAGGCGTAGGCGCTCTTCGGTCGTGGGAAGATCGATTCGGTAACGTACGCTGACGTCACCGCCCACACCGTCTCCTTCCATCCAGTCGATCTCTTGGCCTAGGCGCAAATAGGATTCGTTATTGATGCTGCTATCATAGTGTTCCCCACCAAAAAACGAATCAATGTTGCGTGATGTATTATCTACCCAGTTGCCAACACGAGCACGAAACGGCTCAACTTGCTCTTCAGCCCAATCGGGTAAGTCACTATCTTCTTCCTCGGCGTAGGCCTGAGCAGTAACAAGCGTAAAAGTGCCCAGGCATAGCAAGGCAAAAAACTGTTTCATAATTATCTCGAATGATCGTTCTTAAAATTATATGAAGCACTGACTTAGGCTTAGGAAGCTTTATGTAATTCAATATCCTTTGCCCACTTTAACACGCGTTTACGGTCGCGTCGGCTGTTCATGCGGTGGGTATCAACACTTGAAGGTATAAGTTGACGAACAGGCTCGGCTGTTAGATTCAAATTGAAACACCGTGAGGCGCCAGTTGGCATATCTTCTGAACCGTAGATGGCGATAACACGAATCTCGAGCTGTAGTTCTTGCTGCTTTATGACTTCTTCATCCAAATCCCAGTAATGGATAAGTCTTTTTATGATCGACTCAAAGGATTGAATATGGATGTAATCACCTGAATTAAGCGGCCCTTGGTGTGTGCGGTAATCTACCTCTTCATCATCATCGCCCTGTTGCTGGTACTCAACAATATCGAGCTGGTAGCTTTGTCCTTGGGTATAGAGAACCGCGACAAGATGCTGAACGTAAATGGCTTCGTTGCTCATATTGCTTACCAGGCAAAGGGCATCCAGGCCTACTCCCTTGCCTCGATTAATAATAATCCGAGGTCGGCGTTGCCGAGCGTAGCCGCCATAAAGTAATTGAGCATAGAAAACCCAAACAAATAAGGTAAGGATGCTGCTAGCAGCGGAGATTGCCTGTGCGTGCTCACTGAGCCATTCCATAATTGAGATCCTTCTCAAGGCAAGTTGCCAAATTGTAAAACACTAAGGTTGCTAAAAGATTAGCAGACGTTAGCTATAGGTGAGGCGGTAAATAGATATGCAAAAAGCATAAAAAAATCGGTAAGCATAGGCTTACCGATTGATAGGTAGATAATAAAAATGAGATAACTAAAACTAAAATTGGTGCGGATGGGGAGACTCGAACTCCCACACCTTACGGCACTAGAACCTAAATCTAGCGTGTCTACCAATTCCACCACATCCGCAGAAGACGAGGCGTATATTATCAAATATATGGATTATGTCAACGTTTTAAGTAACATAATTGCTAGGCGTTGCTCAGCTAAGGGGACCTATGGGATTGATGAAGGGATGGCAGCAGGTACATAGGGGACTACAAAAAGCCTTGCCGGGGTATTGTGCTTTTTGCCTGATGCCCGCTCATGATGGCTTGGGATGGTGTCGCGACTGCTTGGCTGAGCTGCCCTGGAATACCCTGTGCTGTACAAGGTGTGGCGAGCCATTACGCCAGCCGTTGCAATCACTATGTGGTCACTGTCTGCTTGAGTCACCGCCTATCGAGCGCGCTCACGTAAGTCTGCTATATCAGTCTTCGATTAAAGAGCTGATGCATGATTTTAAATTTAATGCATCGCCTCGTGCAGGAATGCTCCTGGTGGAGCTGATGCTTGAAAATATGCCCGATCATTTGGGTTCTGCGTTATTGCCTGTGCCGATGCATCATCAGCGGGCGCGCGAGAGAGGGTTCAATCAAGCGTATTGGCTGGCAGAGCAATTGGCCAGACGAACAGGCCTTGAGTTGCTCAATGCTGAGTGCCACAAGCTAGTGGTTTCTCAGCGTACGCTAAACCGGCAGGAGCGTGCGGCGAATCTACGTGGAGCGTTCAGCATAAAAGGGTCGTTGCCCGCACATATAACCTTGGTTGATGACGTCATTACCACCGGAGCCACTACCAACGCGCTGGCAAGGATTGCCCATAAAGCTGGCGCAACCCGTGTAGACAGTTGGGCCGTTGCCAGAACGCCGCTGGGCAATAGTTGATAATATAGGCGTTTGGTTACGCAGGAGCGATTTATGTCACATCCTTTTAGTGCACTTTCGCCTGATACAGTCATGTCGGCGGCTGAATCTGTCGATATTTGGCCAGCTGGCGAGCCCTTTGCACTCAATAGCTATGAAAACCGTGTATTGATGTTTCGTGATGATGAAGCACGAAACTGGGTGATAAAATTTTACCGTCCTGAGCGCTGGTCGGATGCCACTATTCAAGAAGAGCATGATTTTTTACAAGAGTTGGATAAAGCAGGTGTGCCGGTAGTAGCACCTTGGCGCAATAGTGAAGGTGAGTCATTGCATCATTACGCCGGTTTCCGTTTTACGCTTTTCCGCCAATGTGCTGGTCAGGCCCCGGAGCTCGATAACCCAGCGCACCTTTATGCGCTGGGCGAAGTGCTGGGGCGGCTGCATAAAGTAGCGCATCGCAAAGCCTTTCAGCATCGCCCCCAGCTGGTGCTCGAAAGCGGAATAGAAGATGCCCGCCAACGAGTTGTGCAAAGCCAGCGGCTAAGTAAATTTCAGCAGCGTGCTTATCAAGCGGTGATTGAAAAGATGCAGCATCTGCTTGCCTCCAAAGCGGTGGATTCAGCTTCGTTGATTCGTTGTCATGGTGACTGTCACTTGGGTAACGTACTGGGGCGGGATGAGCATTTTACTCTGGTTGATTTCGATGACTGCCTTATGGCGCCCGCCATACAGGATATTTGGATGTTGCTGCCTACCGATGAGCCCGACGGCTGGCGAGCACAGCTTAGTGAATTCAGTGAAGGGTATGAGGAGTCGCAGCCGTTTCCTCATAACCAGATGTCGTTAATTGAACCATTAAGAGCCTATCGATTGATTCGGCATAGTGCCTGGTTGGTGTCGCGCTGGAATGACCCTGCATTTCCACGAGCTTTTCCTTGGATGGCGGAAAGCGGTTACTGGGATCAGCACATCCGACAGTTAGGGCAGCAATGTTTGCAGCTTGAGCGGCCTATATGGCTGGCTTGAGTGTTTTCTCAAAAGCACCGCGTGGCTAGAGAATGAATTACCTGCTGCTTTGAAGCATTGGGCGCCGCATAAACTCATGAATTCAGGCCAGCAGCGTTTTGAGGATCAAGGGTTTAATGGTTTTAAAAGTCGTTGCCATCTGCCACATAGCGGTTAGGTGCGTTAAAATAATTCGCTAATGTGTTTTTTAATACTTCTATTAATTTGCATTAGCTTTTTTATTGACTTCATATTGCATAACCTATGAATAAAGGGCTTAGGCACTGTTTTAGGATGCTTGACTCGCTGGCGGAATTGCTACGATGAGCAATTGCCAGCGAGAAGGCAGGCCCCGTTTTAGTGAGATTTAATATGACCGACGACATCGCCAAGCACTATCGCCAGATCATTACTGCTCTTGGTGAAGACCCTGATCGTGAGGGGCTGCGGGATACGCCTAAGCGTGCAGCTAAAGCCATGCAGTTTTTAAATGCAGGCTATCAGCAATCGCTTGAAGAAATTATCAACGGGGCGGTTTTTGAATCCAAGACCGACGAGATGGTGCTGGTGAAAAACATTGAGCTTTATTCAATGTGTGAACACCACTTATTGCCCTTTATTGGTAAATGCCATATTGCCTATTTACCCGATGGCAAGGTGTTAGGGCTGTCTAAGTTTGCGCGTATCGTCGATATGTATGCGCGGCGCATGCAGATTCAGGAAAACCTGACCCGTGAAATTGCCGATGCTGTCCAGCAGGTAACCGGGTCTAAAGGGGTGGCTGTCGTGGTTGAAGCGCGGCATTTGTGCATGATGATGCGTGGCGTAGAAAAGCAGAACTCGAGCATGACCTCATCGGTAATGCTTGGTGGGTTCCGTGACAACCCGGCCACGCGCCAGGAATTTTTAACGCTGATTAATTAAGGTTGCGTCTCCATGGTCAGAGTGGCGATGTTTGCCAAACACTTGGTTAATTACGCGGTTTCGTCTTAGCATGAAAGCGTAAATATGAGCCCACAGGGCCATCATTTGGCCAGGAGTCTGTCATGGAAGCGTTAAAAGAGACACAGCTTTATTGCCCCTTTGCCTATATCGACGGCAGCTGGGTAGCAGCTGACAGTGGAGAGCAAATTAACGTTATTAACCCCGCCACGGGTAAGCCGGTGGGGGACATGCCCCGCTTAGGCAAAGCGGAAACTGAACGCGCGATTGATGCAGCCGATGCCGCTTTACCCGCATGGCGGTCGTTAACCGCGCAGGAGCGTGCCGATCTTCTACTCAAATGGCACGATTTGATGCTTGAGCATCAGCATGACCTTGCGCTGCTGATGACCTATGAGCAGGGCAAGCCTGTCAAGGAAGCCGAAGGTGAAATTGCCTATGCGGCAAGCTTTCTGCGCTGGTTCGCCGAAGAGGCTCGGCGCGTATACGGTGAAACCATTCCTGCCTCCAAGGCAAACCAGCGCATCATGGCCATCAAGCAGCCGGTTGGCGTTGTAGGGGCGATTACCCCCTGGAACTTTCCGGCGGCGATGATTACCCGCAAGGTCGGTGCCGCTTTAGCAGCGGGTTGTACTATTGTGGTCAAGCCTGCCAGTCAAACGCCTTTTTCAGCTACGGCACTCGCGCTATTGGCTGAGCGTGCTGGTATACCGCGCGGCGTCTTTAATGTGGTGCCTGGTCGCGCCGGTGAAATTGCCGAAGCGCTCACTCAGTCACCTAAAGTTCGCAAAATTACCTTTACCGGTTCCACCGAAGTGGGCCGGTCGTTGATGGCGAAGGCCTCGGAGCATGTACAGAAAATCTCGCTGGAGCTGGGTGGCAACGCACCGTTTATCGTTTTTGAAGATGCTGATTTAGATGCCGCCGTTGAAGGCGCGATGGCTGCCAAGTTTCGCAATGCGGGGCAGACCTGCATCTGCACTAACCGTTTTTTAGTTCAGTCCAGCGTCATTAATGCATTTTGTGAAAAACTCGCAGTGGCTATGAACAGTGAGCTTCACGTGGGTGATGGCACGCAGCCGAATATTAATATTGGCCCGCTGATTGATGAAAATGGCATTAAGAAAGTCAGCGAGCATGTGCAGGATGCTCTCGACAAAGGTGCCGAGTTACTGCTGGGTGGTCATCCGCACCCGTTGGGTGGCAATTTCTTCACGCCTACGCTTATCAGCTTTGCAACGGAAGATATGAAGGTGGCCCAGGAAGAAACGTTTGGTCCTCTGGCGGCCGTCTTCCCTTTCGATGATGAAGAAACTGCCATCGAAATGGCCAATGATACTCAGTATGGGCTGGCGTCCTACTTCTATTCCCGGGATCTATCGCGCGTTTGGCGGGTGGCTGAAGCGTTGGAATATGGCATGGTGGGCATTAATACCGGTCTAATTTCCAATGCGTCGGCGCCGTTTGGCGGTGTAAAAGCCTCAGGCCTGGGGCGCGAAGGAGGCCATCAAGGCTTGGAAGAGTATCTGGAAACCAAGTACCTGTGTATTGATCTTGGCTGATGCCAGATAAATTATCTTTAAGGTTGTACTGATAAAAAAGCCTCGCAAGCATTGCTTGCGAGGCTTTTTGCTTATCTACGACGCTTATCTAATGACTGCTTAGTGACGGAAATGACGCATGCCGGTGAAGACCATGGCGATGCCTGCTTCGTTGGCTGCATCAATCACTTCCTGATCGCGCATCGAGCCGCCCGGCTGAATAACGGCGGTGATACCCGCGCCAGCTGCCGCGTCAATGCCATCACGGAACGGGAAGAAAGCGTCAGACGCCATGACTGAACCCGGTACGGACAGGTTTTCATCGGCCGCTTTAATGCCCGCAATTTTGGCTGAGTACACGCGGCTCATCTGGCCCGCACCCACACCGATCGTCTGGCCTGCTTTGGCGTAAACAATGGCGTTGGATTTAACGAATTTGGCGACGCGCCATGCGAATGCCAAATCGCGCAGCTCCTGTTCTGAGGGCGCGCGCTCGCTTACCACGGTCAGCTCTTCACGCGTCACCATACCCTGATCGCGCTCTTGTACCAGCAAGCCACCGTTAACCCGCTTGAAATCAAACGCGGGCTGGGTTTCGCCAGGCCAATGAGCGCTGACATCCAGCAAGCGAACATTTTTCTTCTCGGCGATAATCGCTACTGCTTCATCGCTTATGCCGGGTGCAATAATGACCTCAACAAACTGGCGGTCAACAATGGCGCGGGCGGTATTGGCTTCAAGCGGCGTATTGAAGGCAATAATGCCGCCAAAGGCGCTGGTGGGGTCAGTCGCAAACGCTTTGTCGTAAGCCTCTAACGCGGTGGCACCAATCGCGACGCCGCACGGGTTAGCGTGTTTGACGATCACGCAGGCCGTTTCATCAAAGGCTTTAACGCACTCGAAAGCCGCATCGGTATCGGCCACGTTATTGAACGAGAGCGGTTTGCCCTGGAGCATAGTGGCCGTGGCAACGCTGGGTTCAGAGGCGGAAGGATCAACGTAAAAGGCCGCCTGTTGATGCGGGTTCTCGCCGTAGCGCATGTCCTGCTTTTTATGTAGCTGCAGGTTGAACGTACGTGCGAACGCCGCATCGCTTTCATTGACTTTGCGACCCAGATACTCGGCAATAGCGCCGTCGTAGCCAGCGGTATGCTCAAATGCTTTAACCGCAAGGTCAAACCGCGTGGCAGTGCTCACCTGGCCATCGTTGGCGGCCAGTTCTGCCAGCACTCGCGAATAGTCATCGGCGTTAACCACAATAGTGGTGTAGGCGTGGTTCTTGGCGCAGGCGCGTACCATGGTCGGGCCGCCAATATCGATATTCTCGATAGCGTCTTCTAGGCTGCAGTCAGGCTTGGCAACGGTCGCTGCGAATGGATAAAGGTTGACCACGACCATATCGATCGGAGTGATATCGTTTTCAGCCATGACGGCGTCGTCTTGACCACGGCGAGCCAGAATGCCGCCATGGATTTTCGGGTGTAGCGTTTTTACCCGGCCGTCCATGATTTCAGGAAAGCCGGTATGTTCGGAAACTTCCGTCACCGCAATGGCATTTTCCTGTAGCAAGCGGAACGTACCGCCTGTAGAAAGCAGCTCGATACCGCGCTCGGATAAGCCGCGGGCAAACTCCACGATGCCGGTTTTATCGGAAACGCTCAGTAGGGCGCGGCGAACAGGGTTAGCAGTACTATCAACCATTAGGGGGCTCATGTGCAGAGTTGGAAATAAAAACAACAACGCCCCATGGTTATGGGGCGTCACCTTCGATAAGTCCGTAAAGCTTGAGTTTTTTACGCAACGTACCCCGGTTTAATCCGAGTACGTCAGCCGCTCGTGTCTGGTTACCCTCGGTATGTTCCATAACACAGGTGAGCAGCGGCGCTTCTACTTCGGCCATCACCATGGCGTACAGGTCGGTGGCCTGACTGCCATCGAGATGCTCGAAGTAGCGGCGCATGGCGGTTTCCACGGCCTCTCTTAACGGCTGCGGCGGAACGCTTGCCGCCGGGTCAGCGAGCGTGCCCGCCAGGCGCGAGGATAACTCGCTGGAAAGAAGATCGCGTTCGTTCATGCAGCATGGCTTCCTTTGGCTAGCAGACGCTTGTCAGCATCAAGCGCCATCGCATCATTAATCCAATTAAATTGCGCTTCTGGTAACGTTAACGCATTGAATTGTTGTTTCAATTTGCGGCGTGTTGCCTCGCAAAAACGCTGGTCACTTTCGAGATACCAGCCAATATGCTTGCGGGCAATACGCACACCCATTGTGTCTCCGTAAAACGCATGAAGGGCCGCAACATGCGCGAGAAGTACGCGGCGACGCTCTTCAAGGCTTGGCAGTGCTAGCTGTTCGCCGTGATCCAGATAATGGGTTATCTGCTTAAAAATCCAGGGATTGCCTTGGGCGCCTCGTCCCACCATTACCGCATTTGCGCCGGTATAGCGGAGGACTTCAGCTGCTTTTTCAGGGCTTGTAATATCACCATTGGCAATCACAGGGATCGAAAGACGCGATTTGATATCGGCAATCGTGTCGTATTCAGCCCAACCAGTATAGCGCTGTTCGCGATGTCGGCCATGAACGGCTAATGCTTGAATGCCAGCATCTTCTGCAAGCCGAGCAATTCTTACGCCGTTGTTGGATTCAGCGCACCAGCCGGTACGAATTTTTAGCGTAACGGGAACATCGACAGCCTTGACCACCGCATCCAGAATCTCCGCCACTAAGGCTTCATCGCGCAACAGGGCAGAACCTGCTGCCTTATTGCAGACCTTTTTAGCCGGGCAGCCCATGTTGATATCAATGATCTGAGCGCCAAGCTCCACATTGAGCCTCGCCGCCTGAGCAAGCATCTCGGCATCGCCGCCGGCAATCTGGACAACGCGCGGATCAGGCTCGCCCTGGTGGTCCATGCGCAGTTGTGACTTGCGCGTATGCCAAAGGCTGGGATCGGCAGTTACCATTTCACCCACCACCCAGCCCGCGCCCAGCTGTCGGCATAGCTGACGAAAAGGGCGGTCGGTAACACCTGCCATAGGGGCCAGAATAACCTGGTTGGGCAAGGTGTAAGGGCCAATGGCCGTCGATTGTTGCGGGGCTAAGGTCATGGACATTGCGCTGTTGGATAAACGAGTAGGTCGTTTCAAGGGGGCGTATGATACGCCTACTCGGGAGTGGAATGAAGGCTGTTGCGCAGATTAACCGGGGCGATGGCCAGTAAGTCGCACCCAGCCTTCGCGAATAACGGGCTCATCCATCATTATGCCTTCTGCTTCGTAGGCCTTGAGGACGTCCTGGGCCTGATTGGCAAGTATACCTGACAGCGCAAGCAGCCCCTTCGGCGCAACATGGCCTGCAATCGTCGGCGCCAGTTCCACTAAAGGACCAGCTAAAATGTTCGCGGTGACTACCGGGTAGGGGCCGCCGGTTAGCTGCTCTGGGTAATAAAGCGCAAGGTCCTGCTCAGCAATCTGATTGCGTTCGGCATTATCGCGGCTGGCTTGCAGCGCCTGGGGGTCAATATCCGTGCCATCAGCATGCTGGGCGCCAAGCTTGAGAGCTGCAATCGCCAGAATGCCCGAGCCACAGCCAATATCGAGTACGTTCTTGTCGGCAAGTGTACCTTCAACCGCTAGCTGATCGAGCCATTCAAGACACAGTGCGGTGGTGGGGTGGGTGCCGGTACCAAAAGCTAAGCCTGGATCCAGAATCAAATTGACCGCATCGGCTTCTGGTGGAGTGTGCCAGCTGGGAACAATCCAGAGCCGCTGTCCCATCTGAAGTGGCGTGAAGTCGTCCATCCACTCGCGTTCCCAGTCGCGATCGGCCAGCAGCTCATACTCGATCGCCGGGCAGGGCTCGTCAGGCATCTGTTCAGCCCACGCTGCCGCAATACGCATAAGCATGCTCTCAACGCCTTCGAGATCATCGTAGAGGCCGGTCAGGATCGTATCCTGCCACAAGGGCGTGGTGCCGCGCTCAGGCTCGAAAACGGGATCATCGTGGGCATCTTGAAGCCCAATGGCCGTTGCGCCTTCTTCAAGCAGCAGGTCTTCAAGCAGCTCCGCCTGCTCAGGCGCGACATGGGCTTTGAGTTGAAGCCAAGGCATGGCGTGTCTCCGCGGTAGAAACAAAAACGGTAACGGGGTGGACTCAGCCACCCCGTTTGGCATCACTATCGGCTAACCATTGAAAATTAGCGGATTTCAAATTTAGCCAGCAAGTTTCTTTTCCAGGTAGTGAATGTTGACACCACCCTGGCGGAAATGACTATCGCGCACCAGGTCTTTCTGCAGGTCGATATTGGTCTTGATACCTTCAACCAGGAGCTCATCCAGGGCATTGCGCATGCGCGTCAGCGCAATCTCGCGGTCAGCACCCCAAGTGATCAACTTGCCGATTAGCGAGTCGTAGTGAGGCGGAACGGTATAGCCCGTATAAAGATGCGAGTCCATACGAACGCCCAGGCCGCCCGGCGCATGAAACAGCGTCACTTTACCTGGTGAGGGCATAAAGGTACGCGAATCTTCGGCATTGATCCGGCACTCGAACGCGTGACCGTTAAGCTTTACGTCTTCCTGGCGAATCGACAGCGGCAAGCCTGATGCGATGCGCAACTGCTCTTTGACGATATCGATGCCCGTTACCATTTCGGTGACCGGGTGCTCTACCTGAACGCGGGTGTTCATTTCGATGAAGAAGAATTTGCCGTCTTCATATAGAAACTCAAACGTCCCCGCGCCGCGATAATTGATTTCGATACACGCCTGACGGCAGGCTTCGAGTACATCCGCACGCGCTTGTGGCTCAATGCCTGGGGCGGGCGCTTCTTCCAGTACTTTCTGATGGCGGCGTTGAAGCGAGCAGTCCCGGTCATACAGGTGGATAGCGTTGCCCTGGCCATCGGCAAGCACCTGTACTTCCACGTGGCGCGGCTTCTCAAGGAATTTTTCCATGTAAACCGTACCATCGCCAAACGCTGCCTGAGCTTCGTTTTGGGTAATACTGATGGCTTCGAGCAGTTGGCTTTCTGAGTGCACGACCCGCATGCCCCGGCCACCGCCGCCAGCGGCTGCCTTGATAATGACCGGGTAGCCAACGCGCTGACCAGCGGCCAGGTTCGAAACGTCATCATCGCCAAGCGGGCCGTCAGAGCCTGGAACGGTCGGCACGCCGGCCTTCTTCATGGCTTCAATGGCGCTGACTTTGTCGCCCATCAGACGAATGGTTTCAGCGCGTGGGCCAATAAACGCAAAGCCCGAACGCTCGACCTGCTCGGCAAAGTTGGCATTTTCAGACAAAAAGCCATAGCCCGGATGAATCGCGCTTGAGTCAGTCACTTCAGCGGCGCTGATCAGCGCAGGAATATTCAAATACGATTGTGCCGATGAGGCTGGGCCAATACACACAGCTTCATCCGCCAGGCGCACGTGCATAAGCTCGCGGTCGGCCTTGGAGTGAACCGCTACGGTTTTGATGCCCAGTTCTTTACAGGCCCTCAGAATACGTAGGGCTATCTCGCCGCGATTCGCGATAAGTACCTTGTCCAGCATGGGAGAGTCCACCCGTGTTGATGTGAAAGATTAAGCGAGGACGATCATGGGCTGATCAAATTCCACTGGCTCACCATCTTCCACCAGGATGGCCTCAACTACACCGTCGCGATCGGCTTCAATCTGGTTCATCATTTTCATCGCTTCCACGATGCAAACCGTATCACCCTGTTTTACGGTATCGCCTACTTCTACGAAGGATTTGGCACCGGGTGCCGGGCTGCGGTAGAACGTACCGACCATGGGTGAATTAACGGCTTCGCCACGGAAGCTTGCACCCTGAGTCTCAACATCAGCGCCCGGAGCTGCGGGTGCCGGGGCAGGTGCGGGGGCTTGTGCCGGGTAGCCGTACTGCGGCATAGGCTGGGGCTGCCATGTGGCGCCATTAGGGTGGCGGCTGATACGTACCGACTCTTCGCCTTCCTGAATTTCGATCTCACTGATGTTTGATTCTTCGAGCAGTTCGATCAGTTTTTTTACTTTGCGAATATCCATACTGAGCCCCATTACTGTTTAAAGGTTGCGACCTGGCTACGCTGAACGCAAGGTTTACGATGTGATGTTCAGCACGCAGTAAACCGAATTTAAAAAACAAGAGAACGCTGCATGTTAGCGAACGTTCCCTCTTCTAAAGCTAAAAAATCGAGAATTTAACTAATATGGAAGCGGAGTTTGCCGAAAAAACAAGTGCATGTCCAGCGCTTGTCCAGTGGATAGCTAAGCCATTACGCCCCATTGATGTACTAGATGGCTTGATCACTATTTAGCGAAGACCCTGCCGTTATTGGTGCGAACCAAGTCCCATAAAGACACAAACCGAGAGATCATGTTTCTAACTCGACAGCCACTGCTTTAATGACGAAAGATGCTCGGCAAGCTCGCTGGCGTTTGCCTCCCCCTGAATACGCGCTGCGCGTATCTCGTTACCTTGATGAAAGAACAGCAGGCTTGGCGGGCCAAAGAGCTGATATTGATTCAGCAACTGTCGGCTCTGCGGGGTGGTGTCTGTTACATCGACTGCAATCAGGGTAAAGCCTTCCAAGGCAGCAACAACGCGGGGGTCAGGATAGACATCACGCTCCATCAGCTTGCATGAAATACACCATTCGGCAGTGAAGTGTACAAAAGCGGGCCGGTTGGCATCGTCTGCTTCACTAAGCGCCGATTGCAGTTCGTCCAAGCTATCCACTTCTTCAAATGCCAGCACCGCATTGGCGCTTGGCTCGGATGTGCTTGAAAGACTTAACGGGCGAAGGGGGTTGTTATTGCCCTGAGCTGCGCCCAATACTAAGGCTAATCCCCAGGCCAGTAGCATTAGCCCTAGCGTTTGCCGGGCACGTGACCAGCCTGGCCGCTGGTTCAACGTTAAAGCCCCTAGCGCCAGGGCGCTACCAATAGCCAGTGCCGCCCAGAGTAACAGCCCGATAGGGCCTGCAACCAAGCGTTCGATCATCCAAACCGCGACACCCAATAGCAACAGGCCAAAGGCAGTTTTAACGCCATTCATCCAGGCGCCTGTGCGGGGCAGTAGCGTCACGCCGAATGTACCTACAAGCAACAGCGGCAACCCCATCCCCAGGCCTAAGGCAAACAGTACCGCGCCGCCAATAACGGCATCGCCCGTTGAAGAAATAAATACCAGCGCGCCAGCTAAGGGAGCCGTTACGCAGGGAGATACCACTAAAACGGAAAGCGCTCCCGCTAATGCCAGCCCACCAGGGCCGCTTTTTTGGGCACGCGCTTGCCAGGCATCGATACGGTTAGTGAGCCGTTGTGAAAAGCGCACTTCAAAGGCGCCAAACATGGCCAGCGCAAACAGCGTGAATAACAGAGCAAAGGTGATTAATACCGGTGCCGACTGAAGGCGCGCCTGCAAGTTAAGGCCGGCTCCAAATAACCCCATCAGAACGCCTACAACGGCGTAGGTTATTGACATACCCAGCACGTAGCTTGCCGAGAGTACAAAGGCGCGCGGTCTGGTGGGATTCTGGCCAACAATGATGGATGAAAGTATTGGAATCATGGGTAATACGCAGGGCGTAAACGTAAGGCTTAGCCCAGCAAGAAAAAATAGCCCTAATGCCAGAGGCAGGCTTGCTTCGCTTAACAGCGTGCTAAAGCGGCTGTCGGCACTCTGGGGTGTGCCTATGGCAGGGCTTGAAACAGAACTTGAGACAGAACTTGAGACAGGGCCTGCCATGTCAGAACCTGACATATTGCCAGGTTCTACGCTGCTGGCTGGCTGGCTGGTATTCTCGCTTAACCACTCAGCATAGTGGGCGGGCGGTTCTGATTCAGCCGCCTGGAGGTTTACGCGCTCGGGGGGATAACAAAGCCCGGCATCGGCGCACCCCTGAAAGGTGAGCGCTATATCAATAGGGCCTGAGTAGACACTTTCAAGAGGTGTTTCAAATACTACCTGATCACGGAACGTGTAAACGTCGCCAAAAAATTCGTCAGTGGTAAACGTGCCTTCCGGCAGAACGGAGTCACCTAGAGTTACCGACGGCGTCTGGCTTTCAACGGCAAACTGATGCCGATAAAGGTAGTAGCCTTGAGTAATCTGCATGCCAACATAAAGTGTTTCGCCATCGTGCCAGGCGCTGGGCTGGAACGCCTCCATCACCGATAAAAACGCATCATCACTGCTAGATGAAAACCACTGTGCCTGGGTGGTAAAGGGCAGGCAACAGAGA
This sequence comes from Halomonas sp., assembly GCF_017983445.1. Taxonomy (GTDB): domain Bacteria; phylum Pseudomonadota; class Gammaproteobacteria; order Pseudomonadales; family Halomonadaceae; genus Vreelandella. The sequence goes on along the minus strand of NZ_JAGOBJ010000009.1, from coordinate 238,129 downwards.
AGCAAGAGCGAACTTAAGCGTTTGATGGATAACACGATACATCCTTAACGGCGGTATGACGGGGTGACCCTCTGCATGAAGCTTACGCAGGTAAAGCCGGACGCCTCTATGGGGCAACAGTACGATAACAAACATTAGCTTGGCATAATAAGAAGGCCGCCTTGAGGGCGGCCTTCTTAATAGAGACAAAACGCGAACGTTAGTTCACTTTACGCTTTCTGGTAAGCTGCCGCTGATTTCTCGATGGCTTTACGCGCAGCTTCTACGCCTTCCCAGGACTCAACTTTTACCCACTTGCCTTTTTCAAGATCTTTGTAGTTCTCAAAGAAGTGTGCAATTTGCTGACGCAGCAGCTCAGGCAGGTCGGTGACTTCCTGAACGTCATCATAAAGCGCGCTGAGTTTGGGGTGCGGTACGCACACAAGTTTGGCGTCTTCGCCCGCTTCATCGGTCATGTTCAGGATGCCGACGGGGCGCGCGCGAATAATGCTACCCGGCGCTACTGGATAAGGGGTAACGACAAGCGCGTCCAGCGCATCGCCATCATCAGCCAGCGTGTGCGGGATAAAGCCATAGTTGGCGGGGTAGAACATCGGCGTGGCCATGAAGCGGTCAACCAGCAGCGCGCCCATGTCTTTGTCGATTTCATATTTGATCGGGGCGTGGTTCGCAGGAATCTCGATCGCCACGTAAATATCGTTCGGCAAATCCTTTCCAGCAGGGATGTTATCGAAGTTCATCGTTGAATCCTTAAGTCCTTGGGTGATGCAGTGGCTAAGCAATTGATGCGTTGCACGAATAGGCGGGAATTATACGAAGATGGCTCTACGATTGCCAATGCAACATGGCGCGGGGAGCGTATCACCGCAATCGTGACGTTAGTTGGGCATCGCATTGAGGTCGTTGCGTGTATTATAGCGGTTGTGAAATTCATGCTGAGCGGTTAGCCAAGGAGGATGAGTGGGGCATGCCCAGTTGCTAATCAGTTATGGTCAAGCGTTTGTGGCTCCTGACAGGCGCTTGCATCGCAGCTCCATGTCGGTGCGTTTCCCTGATGCGCCGATATTGAAAGTCAAAGGGGGCTGTGCGGTTATCAGCGACTCCGTTTCACGCAATACGCTGGCCAAGCAGGCGGGCGACTTGAGCGTGCGGGGGTTTTTGGCAGACTACTTTTCCACGCCCGACCACTGGGACACGAAAACATCGGCAACCCGCGTGCTGCGCGCACTGAATAGCTGGTGCTACAGCCAAAGCCAACATGTAAAAGAGGGTGGCTTTGTGTCCTCCATGTCGGTAATGGTCTTCCGTCAGCGCGAAGCCCATCTTTTTCATATGGGCGATACGCTGGTTTTTCGCCTGCGCGGCGCTGAGTTTGAGCAACTGAGCCGTGACCATGTCACTGATATCGGCGGCTATCACTACCCCTCCCGAGCGCTGGGGATGGACGGCAGTGTGGATATCGATTACACCCACCTGGGGCTCAAGCAAGGGGATATTTTCCTGTTTACCACGCGGGGGGTGCGCGGCACGCTGCTGCCCTCGGATTACGTGCGCCTGATTCGCCAGGATGCCAGCGACCTGGATGCCGCCTGCGAGCGCTTGGCCAGTGAAGCCAAACAGCGTGCCCAGGAGCGTGGCTACGGGGGTGACCAGTTCTGTTTTCAACTAGTGCGTATCGATGAGCTTCCCGAAGAGACGCCGGATGACCCAAGCCTGATTTACGGCGACCTGCCGATTCCACCCGAGCTTGTCCCGGGTGAGCGTTTGGACGGTCTGGAAGTCATTGAAGTGCTGTCACGGAATGCGCAGTCCCGCGTTTACCGCGTGCGGGATGTGCACACTGAACGTGAAATGGTCATGAAGGCACCTAGCCCCGAGCTTTCACTGCGTAATGCTTATCTGGAGCATTTTCTGCTTCAGCAATGGGTCGTTGAACGGGTCAATTCACCCTTCATTGTCAAAGTGGTGAAGCCTTCAAGGCCGCGACGCTATCTTTATTATCTCATGCAGCACGTGGAAGGCGAGACGCTTCGCCAGTGGGCCGAAAGGCATCCCCAGGCAAGCCTTGTCCAACGACTCGATATTGCCAATCAGCTGGGTAAAGCCGTTCAGGCGCTGCATCACCGGGATATCATCCATCAACAAATTACCCCGGATAATATCTTGATCGATACGCATGGAAAGCTGATGCTGAACGATTTTAGCGCATGTCATATGCGTGAAGCAGATGGCCACCGTCAGTCTGGGGAGCTGTTACGTCAAATTGGTTTTAACGAGCATACCGCGCCTGAGTATGCGCTGGGCGACAGCGTTGGGCGCCGCAGCGATCAGTACTCCTTAGCCTCAACCGTTTACTGGTTGTTGACTGGCGCATTGCCGTATCAATTCACGCCGAACAAGTTGCGCAGCCATACGGATCTGGAAGAGCTTAGCTACCGCAGCTCGCGTGCCCAGAATCCGGAAATATCCATTGAGCTGGATGAGGCGTTAAGACGCGCACTGGATCCTCAGCGGGCGCTACGCTTCAGGCGTCTGTCGGAGTTTTTACATGCACTTCGAGTACCGCTGGGTCGTCTACCCGCCCGCGAAGAAGCCCGCCCGGAGCCTCGGCGGCATTTCTGGCAGGGGGTTGCTGGCGTATTGCTGCTTCTGCTTGTGCTGTCGTGGCTGATGCGTTAGCGAAACCAGATTAAAACGGCTATCAAATAGCTGGCCATAAAAAAACGGGCGATGAAATGATCATCGCCCGTTTTGGTAAGCGTTTGGAGTTACAGCGTGAAGGTCGGGAGTTTTTGCTCAACCTTGGCAAGCTTGAGCTTAGCCACTTTGGGCAAGCCGTTTTCAAACGGCGGGAAGTCTTCGCCTTGAATCAGCGGGGAGAGGTAGTCACGGCACGCCTGGGTAATCGCAAAACCGCTTTCGCTGATAAAGTCACGCGGCATAAACTTTTCCTGGTTGGCAATCTGAGCCAACGGCGCGGAAATCACGTCCCACTGGTATGGCGATTGGGAGACACGCCGAATTGCCGGCATCATCGAGTTTTTACCGGCAAGGGCCAGCGTCACCGCTTCACGGCCAACCGCATAGGCTTGCTCAACGTCGGTTTTAGACGCCAAATGGCGTGCCGCACGCTGTAAGTAATCAGCAACGGCCCAGTGGTACTTATAGCCCAAGTCCTGCTTGATCATACCGGCAAGCGTGGGCGCAACGCCGCCCAGCTGACGATGGCCAAAGGCATCGGTATTGCCCGCGTCAGCCAGGAAGGTACCGTCTTCATAGCGCGCACCTTCGGATACCACAATCACGCAGTAGCCGTTCTGCTTGACGCTTTCCTCGACACGGGCCATCACCGCTTTACGGTTGAAGGCAATTTCCGGAAAAATAATCAAATGCGGCGGCTCGCCTTCGCCTTCCCCAGCAAGCCCACCCGCGGCGGCAATCCAGCCAGCATGGCGGCCCATCACTTCAAGCACGAATACTTTGGTAGACGTGGCGCACATGGAAGCGATATCCAGCGAGGCTTCGCGGGTAGAGGTAGCAATATATTTGGCAACGCTACCAAAGCCCGGGCTGTTATCGGTAATCGGCAGATCGTTATCCACGGTTTTTGGCACGTGGATGGCGGTCAGCGGATAACCCAGTTTTTCAGACAGCTGGGAAATTTTCAGGCAGGTATCGGCACTGTCGCCGCCACCGTTATAGAAGAAGTAGCGAATATCGTGAGCTTTAAAAACCTCGATCAAACGCTCGTACTGCGTGCGGTGCGTGTCGATATCTTTCAGCTTGTAACGGCAAGAGCCGAACGCACCGCCTGGTGTATGGCGTAGCGCAGCGATCGATTCATCACTTTCCTGGCTTACATCAATAAGATCTTCAGTCAACGCGCCAATGATGCCGTTATGTCCGGCATACACTTTGCCAATCTGCTCGGGCGCCTGACGGCAAGCTTCGATAACGCCACAGGCGCTAGCGTTAATAACGGCGGTAACGCCGCCTGACTGGGCGTAAAAGGCATTATGCTGAGCCATTGAAACGTCTCATCTCTTGAAAAGCGAAAAAGTGGAGCACTCGGCAAGTGTTAAATACGTTCACTACCGGTGCCTCAAAGTGGCGAAGTTTAGCGTAAAGCGATAATGGCTGCATCCAACGAACGGCTTATTCGCCGTCGTCCAGATCCTGTTCGCGCTGAGCTAAACGCCAGCCGCCCAGATCCTTGTAACGGTTGACCATGGCGCAGAATAATTCCGCGGTACGCTCGGTATCATAGCGTGCAGAGTGCGCCGCTTTATTATCAAATTCGATACCCGCTGCGCGACAAGCCCGTGCCAGCACTGTCTGCCCATAAACCAGGCCAGCAAGCGTTGCGGTATCAAAACTCGAGAAAGGGTGAAAAGGGTTACGTTTAACGTTGCAGCGGTTAGCAGCCGCGTTAAGAAAGCCTTGATCAAAGGCGGCATTATGGCCTACCAAAATCGCCCGGGAGCAGCCATGCGCTTTTATCGATTTGCGTATGGGACGGAAAATTTCGCCTAACGCTTCAGACTCACTGAGCGCTACTTGGCGACGCAGTGGGTCATCGAGATTAATGCCGGTAAAATCGAGTGCGGACTGTTCGACATTAGCGCCTTCAAACGGCTTGATATGATAGGCGTAGGTCGCATCAGGCAGCAGGTTACCTTCTGGGTCCATGGTGAGCGTGACGGCTGCAATCTCAAGCACGGCATCACTTTGGGCATTGAAGCCACCCGTTTCTAAATCAATGACAACCGGTAGATAACTACGAAAACGTTGGGCCATTAATTCGCGGGCAATTGCCTCGCTCATGCAGCTCTCCTTAGTAAAGCGAGTAATCGGTCAAAAATGGGCAGCAAGCCGCCTCTTGAATGGTGTGATTCTAGCAGCTTTCTCCCTAAGGCGTCGTTGACGGTATTCGCTGGGCATAGAGAACGCTATACTCAGGGTTTATTTAAACATGCAGCACGCAGTTAGGTGCTGCATTTTCTAGTGAACTTGCTTTCATAAACAAGGAGCAAAGAATGTCCGATGTCAAAAAGGTTGTGCTGGCATATTCAGGCGGCCTGGACACATCCGTAATCGTTAAGTGGTTGCAGGAAACCTACAACTGCGAGGTAGTGACCTTTACTGCCGACATCGGTCAAGGCGAAGAAGTCGAGCCGGCACGTGCTAAGGCCCAGGCGCTGGGTGTTAAAGAAATTTACATCGAAGACCTGCGTGAAGAATTTGTACGCGACTACGTTTTCCCCATGTTCCGTGCCAACACGATCTACGAAGGTGAATACCTGCTGGGTACGTCGATTGCGCGCCCGCTGATCGCCAAGCGCTTGATTGAAATTGCCAATGAAACTGGCGCGGACGCCATTTCTCACGGTGCAACGGGTAAAGGTAATGACCAGGTGCGTTTCGAGCTGGGCGGCTACGCGCTGAAGCCGGGCGTTAAAGTTATTGCGCCGTGGCGCGAATGGGATCTGACTTCGCGTGAAAAGCTGATGGCTTACTGCGAAGAGCACAATATCCCGGTCGACTTCTCCAACAAGAAGAAGAAATCACCGTACTCCATGGACGCCAACCTGCTGCATATCTCTTACGAAGGCGGAATTCTGGAAGACCCGTGGGCCGAAGCCGAAGACGATATGTGGCGTTGGAGCGTATCGCCAGAAGCCGCGCCCGATCAGCCTACTTATGTCGAGCTGACGTTCGAGAAAGGCGATATCGTGGCGATTGACGGCGAAGCCCTCAAAGCCCACGAAGTGCTTGAGAAACTCAATAAAGTAGGCGGCGATAACGGCATTGGCCGACTGGATATCGTAGAAAACCGTTACGTGGGCATGAAGTCACGCGGCTGCTACGAAACGCCGGGGGGCACCATTATGCTGCGCGCCCACCGCGCCATTGAATCTCTGACGCTTGATCGCGAAGAAGCCCACCTTAAAGATCAGCTAATGCCGAAATACGCAGAAGTGATCTACAACGGTTACTGGTGGAGCCCTGAGCGTCGCATGCTGCAAGCCGCTATCGACGAGACGCAGAAAAACGTTTCAGGCGTTGTGCGCATGAAGCTCTATAAAGGCAATGCCACCGTAGTAGGACGTAAGTCCGAGCAGTCGTTGTTCGATGAGTCCATCGCGACGTTTGAAGACGACGCCGGTGCTTACAACCAGAAAGACGCGGAAGGCTTTATCAAGCTCAACGCTTTACGCTTACGGATCGCCGCTGGCAAGGGTCGTCAGCAGAGCTAATCCCGTTAAAAGCGGCAGGTTTTCCTGCCGCTTTTTTATAACGCTAGGAGCCAGTATGTTTAAAAAGCTCTTTTCAGGACTCTTTAGTAGTGAAGGTAAAGCGGCCTCTAACGCGGGTGTTAAAGCGGCTGAACCGGTGGAATACAAAGGCTATTTGATTATTTCACAGCCCGACCAACAAAGCGGCCAATACCGCGTCAGCGGATGGATCAAGCAGCCAAGCGATAGCGGGGAAGCTCGTGAACACCGTTTTGAACGCTCTGATATGTTACCCAGTCGCGATGCCTGTGACGCCATGATGGTCACTAAAGCGCAGCGCTACATCGATGAAGTGGGTGAGGCTATCTTTGCACCTGATCCCCGTCAGGCAGGCGATGACGCCCAATCGGCTACCCAAAACCAGTAGAAACCTAAAGCCCGTCGGAGCATAAGCCAGTAAGCGCCTAGTGCCCATCAGTTGGGGTCTCTAGATTGGTAGCAGCTTCAGAAAGTTCTAACACAAAGCGCGCGCCGTTTAAAACCTGGGCATTTTCTACCCAAAGCCTGCCGCCTAAATGTGTAGCGATCGCTCGGCTAATGGGTAGCCCTAAGCCGCTGCCTTTTGGGCGTTTACTCGTTGCTTTATCGCTGGACAGCAGTTGATTGAATTTTTCAAATACCTGTTCGCGCTCCTTCTCATCAATACCCACGCCATTATCCTCAACGCATAGATAGATATGCTGATTCTGCTTAAACAGACGCAGTAAGACGCGCGGATCCTCCTGGTTTGCAAACTTACTGGCGTTATCTAACAGATTGATAATAATTTGTTCCAGGCGGTCGGGGTCGCCGATGACTCGGGCGGGTCGTTCATCAATTGCGATGGTAAGACTAACGTTGCGCTCTTCCTGGAGTCTCGCAATAGCCTCAAGGCTATGATCGGCAAGTGCAGCCAAATCAAGCGGCACAGCATTGAGGGGCATACGGCCGCTCTCCAAGCGAGCAAGATCGAGAATTTCATCAATCAGGCGTGATAGACGCTGGCTCTCTAGCACCATTACTTGCAGAAAGTGCTGTCGCTTGGTTTCAGGAATGGTCTGATGGCTTGCGAGAATTTCTGCAAACGCACGAATCGAGGTGAGCGGCGTGCGTAGTTCATGACTGACCATGGCCACAAACTCATCTTTTAAGCGGTCGAGCTCGCGAAGGCGGTCATTGGCACTTTGTAAGTCTTGTCCTATGCGCGCAAGTTCGTCTGATTTCTGCTTTAACTGACGGTTATATTCCAGGGTTTGCGTCGTGGTATCCAGCATGCTGAGAATTGATTCGATATCGAGCGCTTCACCCCTCACCACCGAGTTGATCAGTATGCGTGCCGAGGCATTACCCAGTGAGCCCGCGAGTGCCTGCTCAGCGCGCATAATAACGTCATCGGACGCGGGTTGATTGGGCTGGGTTAATTCGAAGTTATGGGTACGTTTTGAGAAAACCCGCAGGGCGACTTTAAAACCCAAGTAACGAACCAGTAGCTCATACAGCGCGCCTTGAGTAGTCTGGCCGCGCTGTAGCGTTGTGGTTTGCAAATTGGGATGTAGCGCCTCGGTAAACAGGGCCGCCTGGGTTTGTTCAAGCGGAGTGGGGCGCGTAAAGAGCGAAATCCCTACCAGCAGCCCAACATTTATGAGCATGCTCCAGAGAAGTGAATGGCTATAAATATCCCACTCTTCCAACCCGAAAAGTGCGTAGGGCGTTAGCCAGCCAATTCCCCAAGGGCCATCCGAAAGTAGCGATGAGTCCAGCCAACCAGATTGAGCAAAACCGGGCAGAAGCAGCGTGTAGCCCCAGATTAAAAAACCGGCGATTAACCCATACATTGCTCCCAGCCGGGTTGCTCCACGCCAATAAAGTCCAATCAGAAGTGCAGGCGCAAACTGTGCCGCTCCGACAAAAGATACCAGCCCAATGGTAACCAGACTGTAGGTATCGCCAATGAGCGCGTGATAGAGATAGCCAAGCAGCAAAATAAGCACGATGGCTACCCGGCGTACTCTTAGCAGCAACCTGGCAAGACCTCCTCGGCTATCTGCATGCAGGGCTTTGGAGCGTAATAAAAGCGGCATGATCAATTGGTTGCTGACCATGGTGGAAAGTGCAATGGTTTCAACGATGACCATACCCGTGGCCGCAGAAAGCCCACCAATAAAGACCAGCAGTGGAAGACCCTCGAGCCCTGCGGAAAGCGGTAGCGTAAGTACAAAACTGTCTGGGTCCCCCGCATCGAGTAGTAATCCCGCCAGGGCAATGGGAATAACGAATAGGTTGATCAGTAGTAGATAACAGGGGAACAACCAGCTGGCCCGAGCCAAGTGCTGCTCATCGACATTTTCCACCACCAATACCTGAAACTGGCGTGGCAGGGTTAAAAACGCCAGAAAGGCGAGAATCAACATGCCCACCCAGCCGGTTGCACCACCTGGAACACTCTCCAGCTGCATTAATTGGCTTAACGCAGGCGTTTGAGCCACTTTAGCAAAAAGCGCGCCTGGCCCTTCAAACAAAATGAAAACGACAAAAATGCCCACCGCCAGGAAGGCCACCAGCTTGACCAGCGATTCCAGGGCAATAGCTGCCACCATGCCTTCATGGCGTTCACTGGCGTCCAGGTGACGGGTACCGAATAAAATGATAAATACGGCTAATACGAGGGCCACCCATAGCGACCGATCCATCCAGAAGCGCTCGTTATAAAGGATCGAATCGGCGCTTTGGGGGTAGTTGATCAGCACCGCATGGCTAACCGTAATCGCTTTTAACTGCAGCGCGATATAGGGCGTAATGGTAATCAGCGATATGAGCGCTACTAACGCGCCAAGTCCGACGCTTTTGCCGTAGCGCGCACTAATAAAATCCGCGATGGAGGTCAGCCGCTGGCGCGCGGCAATGCGTACCATCTTGCGGATAATAAACGGTGATAACATCATCGCAAGCGTTGGCCCGAGATAGATAAGCAAAAAGCTTGGACCAAATTGCGCTGCCCGTCCTACGCTGCCGTAGAACGTCCACGCCGTACAATAAACCGCAATGGAAAGTGCATAAACCGTGGGCGAGTTGATGATAGAGCGGCCCTGTTCGGCTCGCCGGTCACCCCAAGCGGCCACCAGAAACAGCAGCCCTAAATAGCCGAACACCGCACTCAGTATCAGCGCATCCGTTCGCATGGTTATCGCCTTGTAGTAGGTTCCATCAGCCACGCGGTCAGACCAATAATCAAGGCCCAACTACAGAAAAGATAAACCGGTAACCAACCGATACCAAACGAGGGGAAGCGGTCGACCACCAGTAGTAACGGCGGGCAGAAAAGCACCAGGGCCAAGATGACCAGCACTAGCAGCCTTTCGCGGTGGCGTGGGTTTGAAGGAGTCATGAAGCGCTGGCATCCTCTCGATCAAACGCGCTAGCTTGAAAGCGCAACAGCTGCTCAAGTGTCGTAATACCTCGCGCTTCAAGGCGGGGTAACAGAGCAAGCCAAAGTTCTCCGGTTACCCGAGCATCGCCCAGCGCCGTATGGCGCAATCCCGGGGGTAATATTAAGCCGTAGCGCTGTACCAGACTGTCTAGATCATGGCCATCAAGCGCTTCATCCAGTGCCCGTGAGATTAGCAAGGTATCCAGCACCGGCATATCGAATAAAACGCTTTTTTGGTTAATCGCGAGCATATCAAAAGCAGCATTATGGGCAAGCAACACCGCGTCACCGATGTAGTCGCGAAAACGTGCCAGTACGGGCGTTAGAGCAGGCGCATCGATAACATCATTATCGGTAATTCCGTGGATCGCGGTGCTTGCCGCGGGAATTGGCCGTTGCGGGTTCACGTAATGATCAAAAACATCGCTGGCTAGTAAGCGCCCGTTGACGATACGGCAGGCGCCCAGACTAATAACCGTATCGCCCCGGCGAAGCTCGAGCCCGGTTGTTTCGGTATCAAAAATAACCAGCTCAAGGCTGCTTAAGGGGCGGTTGGCCAAGGCCGCGTCGGGAGAAGGTAAGTCGGCGATGCCAAAATCATGGAATTCAGGCCGCGGCATGACAACGCGCGGTGCCTCACCTTGCTCAACAGAAGGCAGTGGTAGCCGCAGGCGTGCATGCTGGCCGTCGGCGTCCTGGATACTCCATACGTCACTGGCATGTTGGCGCAGTACGTCCGCAGCGCTGGGGCTCAACGGAAGCGTATCCAACGATTTTTTACACCATTGGGTAAGTTCGCGCTCTGGTATCGGCTGGCCTCGCCATATAAGGTCCAGGTAGGTATGTTTGGGACTGATAGAAACTTCGCCCTCGAAGATGCTGCCCGTAATAAAGTCACTTAGGTGCTTAACCAGCGAGCTAAACAGGGCCATGAGTGCCGGAGCATCGCCTTTAAACCATGCAGGTACCCCAATCGGGGTAATCAAACGGTGGGCGGGGTCCAGGTGGTCGTCCAGCATTTGCCAAAAATCATTGGACCATATGGAGGTAAGGCGCTCGCCTTGCTGCTGTATAGCTTCAATAAGCCCGCCAATTCGGGCCACTGTCTCACTCAGGGCGATGCTTTCTTCACTCGCCACTTGCTCCAAGCGGTGGCCAAGGGAGCCGCTTTCATCATCGTGCTGGCGCAGTTGCCCCAATGCGTCGGTGGCCGTTACCAGGCTTGCCGTATGCTGGCGCAACGGGGTTAACATTTGCGCAAGCTCTGCACGAACGCCCCTTTCGTTTGTCCAGGCGGCGGTCGCATCGCTACAGGTAATCAGCGTTTCATCCTGGCTTTCAGGCACGCGGCGTATGATCACTTTCAGCCAGCGGTTATCACAGGGCACTAGAAGCTCACGCTGGGTGCCATCGGCCGGCAGCTGGCTTAGGGTTTGTTGCAAACTCGCCAGCGGAAACAGTGCTTCCAGCCGCTTACCCAAGCCCAGGCTGGGCGTGCCAGAAAAAAACCGCTCAGCCGCCTGGTTAAAGAGCATCAGACGGCGGTGTCTATCGTAAAGCAGAAGGGGCGTTTCCAGCACTTGAAGCAAAGCCTCAAGCTCTTTACGAATGCGGGTAGCGCTTTTGGCGCCGTCCGCATGGGCTCTATGCAGTCTGCGGCGGTCTGACTGCCAGCCCTCTTGCGCGCGGCGCAAGTCCGGGGCTAATCCTTTCAGCCAGCCCTGAGGTTGCGAGAAATCTTCGGTATCAGGGTTGGCAACCAGGCGGGCGAGCTGCGCCTGTAGCTGGCGTACAGGTCTAAACAGCATGCGCTCAAGCAATAAACCCATTGCAAATATTGTGGCGCTACCTGAAAAACACCCCAGCCAGAGCAGCAGCTGATAGACCCCGGTAACTTCCAGCTGGCTTTCCAGCCACACGGCAAACAGAGCGCCGCCCAGCAGGCTAAAAGCGCTTAGTAACAGCCAGGCGCCAATCAGGCGCTGTCGTTTGGGCAGCCCCTTGGGCATCATGAGGTTCTTTCAGCCAGCACGGTTTGCACTTGATCAACAAGCGCCTGGGTTGAAAACGGTTTGGTAATGTAGGCGTTAGCGCCCAGTGCGAATCCCTTCTCACGCTCTACCTCTCGCCCGTGCGCTGTAAGCATGATAACCGGAAGTAATAATGTCGCCGGGCGGCTACGCAGTGCTTCCAGTACATCGAACCCGCTGATGCCAGGAAGGCTGATATCCAGTAGCACGACATCCGGCTTATTGATTGTTACCTGTTCAAGTGCCTGTTCACCGTCGACGGCACTCGTAACTTCAAACCCTGCCTGCTCCATTAAAAACTCGATCGATAGCACAATGTTCGGTTCGTCATCGACCACCAGCACTTTTGCCATGGAGCCCACCTAATCGGTTGTTATTTAAAAATACGCTACATCATTAAGAGTGTAGATAGCGAAGCAGGGCGGGCCAAGACGACCTTGGCCGAATAGAAAGCCATTGCGGACGCCAGCTTACGACTTTTGGGTGAAGAGTGGGATTGAAAGGAATTTAGACATAGACGTATTCAAGAAGCCGTACCAACATGTAAACAGAAACACCTATACGTGCCTTGGTTTTAACAAACAACAACAATCATTACCAAAGGAGCCGCGCATATGAGTGCTGTTATCCTGTTATTAATCGGACTTGGGGCAATGGCTTTAGGATACTTTCTGTATTCCAAATTTATTGCCCAAAAGATCTATCAACTTGATCCTGATTTCAAAACCCCCGCCCATGAATTCGAAGACGGCATCGACTATGTGCCAACCAACCGCTTTGTGCTATGGGGACATCACTTTACCTCGGTTGCCGGAGCCGCCCCCATTGTAGGCCCTGCAATTGCAGTGATATGGGGCTGGGCTCCGGCGTTTTTATGGGTTGTTTTCGGTACGATCTTCTTTGCCGGCGTGCATGACTTTGGTGCTATCTGGGCCAGTGTGCGCAATAAAGCCAAATCGGTAGGCGCCTTGACGGGCGATGTGGTGGGTAAGCGCGCCCGCAGTATTTTCATGATCGTGATTTTCCTGGTGCTGCTCATGGTCAATGCCGTGTTTGCCGTGGTCATTGCCGGGTTAATGATGAATTTCCCCAGTGCAGTGGTGCCGGTGTGGGGGGCGATTTTTGTGGCGCTGATCATTGGACAGCTGATTTATCGGCGGATAATGAGCTTGGCGGTGGTATCCGTACTAGGCGTTATCGCTCTTTATGCGCTGATTGGTATTGGCCCCATGGTGCCCATTCAAATGCCTGCCGACGTTGCCGGGATATCGGGTAACGCGATCTGGATTCTGATTCTCTTTGGCTACGCGGCCATCGCTTCACTTTTACCAGTATGGATGCTGCTGCAGCCACGCGACTACATCAACGGTTTGCAGCTATTTATCGGCCTGCTGATTCTTTATGGGGCGCTGGTGCTGCTTAACCCAACGCTGGTTGCGCCTGCCTTTAATGACAACGTGCCTGCCGGTACGCCTTCAATGATTCCGCTGCTGTTTGTCACGATTGCCTGCGGTGCAATATCAGGATTCCACGGGCTGGTCTCTTCAGGCACTACTTCCAAGCAGCTCAATAAAGAAACCGATGCGCGGTTTGTGGGCTACTTTGGCGCGGTGGGCGAGGGCATGCTGGCGTTGGCGGCTATTTTGGCGGCTACCGCTGGGTTTGCGACATTTGGCGATTGGCAGGCCATGTACAGCGCCTTTGGTCAGGGCGGGGTGAACGCGTTTGTGGAAGGCGGCGCATTTATTATTCATAACGGCCTGGGCCTGCCTGAAACCACCGCGGCAACGCTACTGACCGTCATGGCCGCATTGTTTGCAGGCACTACCATGGATACCGGGCTTCGTTTGCAGCGCTATATCTTCCAGGAGTGGGGCGATATCTATAACCAGCAATGGATGAAAAAACCTTCGCTGGCAACCGCGCTTGCCGTTGGCACCTGCCTATTACTGGCATTTGGTGCCGGAGGTGCGGATGGCTCCGGTGGCTTGATTATCTGGCCGCTGTTTGGCACTACCAACCAGCTGCTTGCCGGGTTAACGCTCTTGGTAATTACCGTTATGTTGGTACGCCTGCGGCGCCCCATGTGGTACACCCTAGCGCCTCTTTGCTTCCTATTAATCATGACCATTCTGGCGCTTCTTATCCAACTGCGTACTTTCTGGAACCAGGGCAACATGTTCTTGTTAGTGCTGGATATTGTAGTGCTGATGGCGGCCATTCTAGTCGCCATGGAGTGTGCCGCAGCGCTTAAACGCTCGCGCGCTGAAATGGCGGCCCAAGGCGACTAAAACCCAGCGGTGATTAAATAAGAGGGGCAGCATAATGCGTGATGACTCGAGTAAAGCGTCGTCATCCAAGCGGGATACGTTTCGGGCCTGGCTGGGGCGGGCCCGTTTTTTTACCGAAGAGGTCTATAGTGCGCGCTATCGTGGGGCGATTGCGCGAGCGCGCCGCGATGAAGATGACCTGTTCATGCTGTTAGTCTTTTCAGAAATGATGGGGGTACCTAACCCCGCGGCCTATTACACGCTGGAGCTTCAGCCGCTGCTGCTTGAGCGTTTTCACGACTGGCATACGCGAATGGGCATGGAGCATTCACCGTTGGATCATTTTCGCTGCTGCTAAAGCGTCACTTCCAGGTTAAAAAGCCTGGCAAATGAACTTATAAATAGGCGGCTAAATTAATTTAACAAATAGGTAGCCTATGCACTCAGTTCTCAACCGCCGCTTACTGTGGGTAGGCGGCAAAGGTGGCGTGGGTAAAACGACTGTCGCCGCCTCTTTGGCGATTCTTGCAGCCAGGCGTAATAAGCGCGTGCTGGTGGTTTCGACTGACCCCGCGCATAGCCTGGGCGATGTGTTTGATCGCGCGTTAGGCGATACGCCACGCCGTTTGCTGCCTAACCTGGATGCCATGGAGATAGATCCGGATAGTGAGGTTGAAGCGCATTTAACTAGAGTCACCCAGCAAATGCGCCGCTTCGCCGCGCCCGAAATGATGCAGGAGCTAGAGCGGCAAATGCGTCTGACGCGTCAATCCCCAGGCACTCAGGAAGCGGCCCTGCTTGAGCGGCTGGCTCGACTGATTCTGGATGACGATGCACCGTATGACCTGGTGATTATCGATACAGCACCCACCGGACATACGCTGCGCCTTTTAACCCTACCCGAAGCCATGGCAGCCTGGACGGACGGACTGCTGGCGCACAACCGAAAATCGGCTGAGTTAAGCGGCGTGTTAAAGCATCTTACGCCCTCACGCGGGCAGGATATCGCCACCCCTTTTGATAACCCAACGGAAGATGCGTTTTCCGGCCTGGATGAGCGTACCCGCGAGGTGGCAGAAACGCTCATCAATCGACGACGGCTTTTCCACCAGGCTCGGCGACGAATAGAGGATGCCAAGGCGTGCAGCTTTTTATTTGTGATGACTCCCGAGCGGCTGCCCATCCTTGAGACTCAGCGCGCCGTCAACGCCTTGGAAGAGGTTAAGATTAACGTGGCGGGCGTGCTGGTTAACCGGGTAATACCTGAAGAAGCGGATGGTGCCTTTTTGCAGGCACGACGCGCGCAGGAGGCGACCTATCTTGAGCGAATCGACACGCTCTTTGAGCATCTTCCTCGACCCACGCTGCCTTGGTTGGCGACCGATGTGCAAGGGATCGACGTGCTAGAATCGCTGGCTGATAAGCTCGAGCACCAAGGCTTTTAGCGGCGAGTTTCTGATACCGGGTTTTAATACTGGTTTTTAATACTAATTTTTAATACATGGGTTTTAATGCGCGTTCTACTTCTCTCGGCGTACGAAGCGGTAAGCCACCGTTACTGGGCAGATAGTTTAATGGCCAATCTTCCCGAAGTGACGTGGCAAACGCTGAGCTTACCGCCGCGCCACTTTGCTTGGCGAATTCGCGGTAACCCGCTTAGCTGGTGGTTAAAAGAGCATGAAACACTCAGCCAGCTTTATGACGCGGTGCTGGCAACGTCCATGGTCGATCTGGCGACGCTGATTGGGCTTTTTCCCCATTTAGGACGGGCGAGAAAAATTGTCTATTTTCATGAAAACCAGTTTGCCTACCCGGAATCCAGTGACCAGATGCCTCAGGTAGAGGCCAAGATGGTTAACCTCTACGCAGCGCTTGCCGCCGATACCATCGTCTTTAACACCGCTTATAACCGTGACTCTTTCTTTGCTGGGGTGCGCGCATTCTTAAAGAAAATGCCTGAAAACCTGCCTGCCGCAAAGCCCCTTGAAGCATTACGCTCGCGTGCCCACGTACTGCCCGTGCCGCTTACTCCGATTGCTGACGCGAACGCTAATGGCTCGATTTCCCAACGTATTGTGTGGAACCACCGCTGGGAGTACGACAAAAATCCAGACGATTTCTTTAAGGTATTGATTGCTTTAAGCGAGCAGGGGGTTGGTTTTGAGCTAGCCGTATTGGGTCAGCGCTTTCGACAAACCCCACCCATTTTTGATATTGCCCAGGAGAAGCTGGCAGCGCATATAGTGGCCTGGGGCCCACAGCCTGAGCAGGAGTACCGTGAGCTGTTGGCCACTGCCGGTATCGTGGTATCAACTACCTGGCATGAATTTCAGGGGTTGGCGATCATGGAAGCCGCCCAGCAGGGCGCTTTGCCGTTAGTACCGGACAGGCTGTGCTTTCCTGAGCTGTATCCTGAAATCTACCGATACGACGGCACCTCAGAAGGTCTGTATCAGCGGTTGCATGCGTGGCTTACTACTCCCGAAACGCGTCCAGATGCTATAAGCATGGAGGCTTGGCAGTGGTCTGCCTGGCGTGAGACGTATCGTTCGGTGCTGGCATCGGACATTGCAGGCGTTGCGTCAGGCAAGTGAGTCAAGGCGCCGCGTTGGCCAGTGAACAACGGCCGTATGGCGGCGCATTTTTTGGGCAAGAACGGGATGTTCGCGACGAATCACCTGCTCGGCGAAATCGGATAAAAAACGTGACTTCAACATCGCGCGGGCGCGATCAACGCCGCTATGCTGATAAGGCGTTGATGCCAGAAGCATAAAGCCGTCATCGGGAATTCTGCCTGCCTGCATATTGGCTTCGATGATGGTGGCAGCGGTGCCGATCGGCTCGGCTAAATCCGGGCTGTAAGGGCCAATAATGAGTGCGGTATTTGGTAAATGCAAAAAGTCGAACCCACGGCCGATACAAATCGCCCACTCACGATGCTCAATGTCCAGTTCACGCTCAACACCTTGAAGATCTTTGACGTGAGCCAGATTACCCTCAAGCAGAGGCAGTAAATCCCGGCGCATATCCTCAGGCATATCGGGGCACACAGCCTGTAGATGAGCGCTCAGGGCCTGGATAGGCTGTCCGACCCACTCGCGACTATCCAGAATCGCGTCTCCCTGTCCATGAAGTATCAAAGCATCGCTGTCAGTTTCAAACCCGCATACCAGCGGATAGACCTGCTGATGATCTTCGCCAAACAGTTGACCTGCCTGACGGGCAATCGCATAGGCGTGCGCTTTGGCTGCCTGGGTATCACAACCAAACCCGGCGCACCCCCGTGCCTGGTTGCCATGGGAAAAGTGATAGGTAATCAGCAGTAACGTGCCCCGCCCAGCATTAGCGGCATCAACCACGGTATCGGTGAGTAACTCACCCAGATACGGCCAGCCTAAATCGAAAATCCCGCCAAGGTTGCGAAACGGGGTAATGATACCTAGCGGTGTACGGGTGGCGTGAGGAATATGGATACGTCCATCCATGCACTTCATGACCACGATGGATGTGGGATGCTGCGCCAGATAGCGCTGACGCGAAAGCCAGGCGCCAGCACTGCAGAAGTGTTCAGCGTGCTGACGGGATAACGCAAATAGAGCGTCGATACGCTGCTCAATGGGCTGGTTATGTAGCAAAGTAGCAGGCATCGGCATAAGGCCATCCTCATGTAAACGTAGGCTAGGCGAGTTCTGTTTTATCCGGAAACTCGCACAGGTCTTCGATTATGCAGCTTCCGCAACGTGGCTTGCGCGCAATACATGTATAGCGGCCATGAAGAATCAGCCAGTGATGGGCATCCTGCCGGAAGCCCTTGGGCACATGGCGTATCAGCTTTTGCTCTACCTCGACGACATTTTTACCCTTGGCGATACCGGTACGGTTTGAAACGCGAAAGATATGCGTGTCTACCGCAATGGTCGGCTGGCCAAAGGCCGTATTGAGAATCACATTGGCGGTTTTACGCCCGACGCCCGGCAATGCTTCTAACGCACTGCGCGTGTTGGGCACGACGCCGCCGTGCTGATTAACCAGAATATGGCAGGTCTTCATCAAGTTTTCAGCTTTGGTGTTATAGAGGCCGATTGTCTTGATATGTGTTTTAAGTTCATCGATACCCAGGTCGATGATTGCCTGGGGCGTATTGGCAACGGGATAGAGCCGCGCGGTTGCCTTGTTAACGCCAACATCGGTGGCTTGCGCGGAGAGCAAAACCGCCGCCAGCAGCTCGAAAGGGGTGGTCCAGTTGAGTTCAGTTGTGGGGTGCGGATCCGCTGCTTGAAGGCGAGCAAAAATTTCATGACGCTTTTGGGCATTCATAGCGTGTCTCTACGGTTACTTGATAATACCGGTGACCCGGACGCGACGTTCTGTACGCGGTGAGGCCGCTGCAGGCAAAGCGCGCATGGCGCGGCGCTGGTCCACTACGTTTTTCAGCGCAATCAGCATACCGGCAACAAAAAAGGCGCCAGGTGGCAGAACAAAAAATAAGAACTGATAATCCTCTACCAGGGTAAGCTGCCAATTGGCCGCGATAGGGCCAAACAGCAGCGCCATATCGCTAAACAGCGTGCCTTGACCCAGCAACTCACGCAGCCCGCCAAGCACCACTAGAACGCTACCAAACCCAACGCCCATCATCAGACCATCGAGCGCGGCAAGCCCTACCGGTTGGCGGGAGGCAAATGCATCGGCACGGCCTAAAATGGCGCAGTTCGTGACGATCAGCGGGATGAAAATACCCAGCAATTGATAAAGCGGGTAGGCATAGGCAGCCATTAATAGCTCAGCACAGGTAACAAAAGCGGCGATGATCATCACAAACGCCGGGAGCCGAACGGCGCTGGGAACCTGATGACGCACCAGCGACACGGCAGTGCTGGCGCTTACCATTACAAACAGCGTGGCAATGGCTAAACCCAGCGAATTAACCACGGTCGTGCTGACGGCCAGAAGTGGACACAGCCCCAAGAGTTGAACCAATGCGGGGTTATTGGCCCAAAGCCCTTCGTAGGTTAGCTTTTGCCATTGCCTCATTGAGAAGGCTCCTCAACGCTAGTGGATAATGGCATCTCCGCCACATACAGCAAGGCCGTATGAACTGCTTGAACGACGGCGCGAGGTGTAATGGTCGCTCCGGTAAATCCATCAAACTCCCCACCGTCCTTTTTAACCGCCCAGGCGCTGGGTGGCAGTTCATCAAGGCTTAAACCGTTAAACCGGGTAATCCAGTCGCTGCGCTGGCGTTCAATCTTATCGCCCAGGCCTGGGGTTTCCTGGTGATAGGTAACGCGTACACCGCTAATACGCTGCTGCTCATCGACCCCTACTAATAAATCAATCTCACCGCTATACCCCTGACGGGAAATTACCGGCAGAATAATGGCGCGATGATTACCACGGCTGATATGCCAGCCCATCGCGGAATTGCGGTGGCCCAAGGCGGCGGCATTAGGCAGGTCGAATGCGCTTTCCAGCAGCTGATCAATCGATGTGTCAGCTAATGCCTGGGGCAGTACCGCCTGCAACTGACGGTGTTGATAGGCCTGCTGGTGCTGAGTAATACGTTCAGCCGTTAGCGCGCGGGTCACGGCAACGCTGCCCGCAGTAATCAGCGCAAAGAAACCCAGCGTGAAAGCCCCGCGCCGCACGGCGCTCATGTGCGTCATCGTGGTACTCCGGGCACTTTTGAGTGTCCCGTTGGGCGAGGCACCGTGTACAGGTCGATCAGAGGGACACAGAGATTCATCAGCAGCACGGCAAAGGCCACGGCATCCGGGTAGCCGCCAAGGTTGCGAATCACGATAATAAGCACCCCAATACCCACGCCATACAGCAACTTACCGCGCTGGCTGGTCGCGGCGGATACCGGATCGGTGGCAATAAAGAAAGCGCCGAATAGCGTCGCGCCGGTCAAAAGGTGAAAAATCGGCGATGCAAAGCGCTCGGAGTCGCTCAGATAAAATAGCGCTGCGAGTGTCACTAGACTACCCAGCAGGGCAACGGGAATATGCCAGCTGATAATCCGTTTAAACAGCAGCAGAACACCGCCCGCAAGCCAAGCGAGACTAATCGTGTACCAGGCGGTGAGCGTTTGTTCAGGCAGTGGACTGCTTGACCAGAACTGTTGGGCAGATAGCTCCTTTGGTTTATGTTTAAACGCATCCAGTGGCGTGGCACCGCTAAGCGCATCAAGCTGGGAAGTAGGTAACGTGCCCAGGATGTGTGCCCAAAGCGTATCGCTGATCAGCGGCTGGGGCGGCGACCACAGTGTCATGTAAGCAGGAAATGAGATCAGGAGTAGGGCATAGCCCACCATGGCCGGGTTAAACGGGTTATGCCCCAAGCCGCCATAAAGCTGTTTGGTGATCACTACGGCGGCTATCATGCCGACCCCAATTAACCACCAGGGGCTTGCCGGGGGTAAAGAAGCGCCTAGCAGTACACCGGTGAGTAACGCGCTGGTGTCGGTTAAGGCCGGCGCTATGGGACGGCTGCGAAGGCGTAGCATGCCCGCCTCCAGGAGTGCTCCCATAAGGGCCGCCAGAACAATATTGCTGAGCACGCCCAAGCCAAAGTAATACGTCATGGCCAACACGCCGGGCAGCGTGGCAATCACCACCCAACGCATTAATGACGCCGTTGGCGGGGCCATTGATAAAGAGGAGTCAGCATCGACCTGTGAGGCGTGAAACATGCTCATGGGGTGTCCTCAGCGGTAGGCGCTTTAGCGCTTTCACGCGCTTGCGCCAGTTGCAAGTCGGCGGCTTTAAGGTTTTCCTGAGCGGTTGCCAGCAGCGTTTCCAGATCTTCATGAGATTGCTGCGGCTCTTGCTGGGCTGCTCGTGCGAGGACTTTTTCAGCTTTTCTAACCGCTGCCTTGGCCGCCGTTTGAGCAATGCGCAGACTGCGCAAGTCGACGGGGGAAGCGCTGGCGCTCTCGTTGCTGGCACCTCCATCGATGGGTTTATTGTGCGCTAGCCGGGCCTGACGGCGTGCCTGTTTTTCGGCTTCTTCACGAGCTAAGCGTGCCTGACGAAACTCGAAGCGATGTTTGGCATGTTCCGCCTTGGCTGCCTCAATCTTGTTGTGACGAAGGCGGCCTTTCGCTTCGCGGTAATCATCAACCAGCGGTATATGGCTTGGGCAAACGTAGCTGCAGGCGCCACACTCAATGCAGTCAAAAAGATGGTAACGCTCCAGCTTGTCGTCATCCTGGGTGCGGGCATACCAGTGTAGCTGCTGAGGAAGAAGCTGGGCCGGGCATACGCTTTCACACGCCCCGCAGCGAATGCAGGGCGACTCCATCGGCGCGGGTGGCAACTCTTCAAGCGTTGCCGCAACCAGGCAGTTGGTGGTCTTTATGACGGGTGTATTAAGCATTTCAAGTAAGCTGCCCATCATCGGCCCGCCCTGGACAATGCGACTGAGCCGGGCGTTATCAAGCCCTACATAATCTAAAAGCGCCTCAATAGACGTTCCCAAGCGCACCCAGTAGTTGCCTGGATGAGTGATTGCGTCCCCGGTTAACGTTACTACACGCTCAACCAGGGGTTGGCCATCACGCACCGCGTAAAGTGCTGCCAGTAACGTGCCGGGGTTATGGCAAAGCACGCCAACATCCGCCGGCAGGCCCTGGCTGGGTACCGTACGATTCAAAAGCTTTTTAATTAACTGTCGCTCGCTGCCGCTTGGATAGCGGGTAGGGATGACCGTTAACGTAACGCTTGCAGGCTGACTTTGCGCCATGACGCGCTGTAAGGTGGCAATGGCCTCAGGTTTATTATCTTCAATGCCGATAACAATCCGCTGAGCACCGCACAATGAGGCCATTAACTGCGCGCCTTCGAGCACTTCGTCTGGGTAGCAGCGCAGCGTTAGGTCATCGGCCGTGATATAGGGCTCGCATTCGGCGGCATTGATTACCAGCGTATCGATAGCGTGGCGTTCAATTACGCGGGCTTTGATATGGGTTGGAAACCCGGCACCGCCTAACCCGACCACACCGCTTTCGTCCAAACGGGCAAGCAGAATAGGCGCATCTGTCGCGCGCCAATCAAGCGGGGGCAGGCATTGCCGGGTATCCTGACCATCGCTGTCTATCCCAATAGCATCACTATCCACATGGCTAACCGTACCGCTGACCGTGGCATGAACGTCAGCGGATATCAGGCCATCGCGTTTTGCGATCAGGCTACCTGCATGAACGTTATCGCCAGGGCTAACGCAGGGCGTTGCCGGACGGCCGCTATGCTGACGCAAGGGGAGTACCACATGCGCAGGTAGGGGCGCACGGCGTAGCGGTGATTGCGCCGAGCGGGCTTTGCGCTCGGGAGGGTAAACACCGCCTGGGAAATCAAATAGGCGTGCCATCTAGCCCTCTGGTTGTTGGTGTACGATTGATGGTATGCGGTCGCTTGCAATGACGCTGTGAACGGGTGAGACAACCGGTTGCCACTGACTAAGTGGCGTACTTCTAGGCAGCATATCAATACAGTCCACCGGGCAAGGATCGACGCATAAGTCACAGCCCGTGCACTCATCTTCAATAATGGTATGCATCTGTTTGGCAGCACCGATAATGGCATCCACCGGACACGCCTGAATGCACTTGGTACACCCGATACACTCAGCTTCGCGGATAAACGCTACCTTCGCTTCGCTGGGGGCATCCCCATCAAGTGGCTCTGGCTCGCGGCCAAGCAGGTCGGCCAGGGCATGAATGGTTGCCTCGCCGCCGGGCGGACACTTGTTGAGCGCGTCGCCTTCATTTATCGCTTCTGCATAGGGACGGCAGCCAGGGTGGCCGCACTGGCCGCACTGAGTTTGGGGCAGCAGCGCATCAATCTGATCGACAAGCGGATGCTCATCGCCCTTGAAACGCTCGCTAATAGCCCCTAAAAGGGCGCCAAAACCAACTCCCAGGCCCGTGAGTATGCCAATGGCGCTGACAATACCCCAGAGAGAAAACGTATCGCTCATGGCATTGAATTACCCTTGGGTTAAACCGGAAAAACCGAGAAAGGCGAGTGACATCAAGCTGGCGGTGATCATGGCAATAGCGGCACCCCTGAAAGGCTTGGGAATATCCGCCCCGGCCAAACGCTCACGCATGGCGGCAAACAGCACCAGAATCAATGAAAAGCCAAGCGCCGCCCCGAGCCCATAAAGCGTGGTATGGAAAAAGCTTAACTCACGGTTAAGTGAAAGCAGAGCGACACCCAGTACCGCACAGTTGGTCGTAATCAAGGGTAGAAAGATGCCCAGCACTTGATGTAGCAGCGGGCTTAAATGCCGCACCATAATTTCGGTGAACTGTACCACCGCAGCAATTACTACAATAAAGCTGATGGTGCGCAAATAGGTGACATCCAGCGGCACCAATAAGCCGTAGTAGACAACGTAGCTTGCCGCCGAGGCGAGTGTTAATACGAAAGTGGTCGCCAGGGACATGCCCATGGCTGAGTCCAGCTTATTGGAAACCCCCATAAACGGACAGAGCCCCAAAAACTGTACCAATACAAAATTATTGACCAGCGCAGTGCTGATCAGAATGATGAATAACTCACTCATAGTGACGTATCGTGGCTGGCAACAGAAGAAACAGCGTTAGCCGGTGTAAATATCTTGACCTGATGGCGACCTGCCGCTTTGGCACTATAAAGCGCTTGATCGGCGGTGCTCATAAGTACATTCGGAGAGATATCGGTGCCTTCGTCAAGCGATCCGATACCCACGCTAATAGTAACATAGGACGCCACTGGCGAGGCCAGGTGAGGAAACGCTAAAGCATCTATCGTGTCATGTAGCAACTGGCCAATATGCTTTGCCTGTTGAGCGGATGTGTTAGGCAGCAGTGCGCTAAATTCTTCACCCCCGGTCCGGGCGATTAAAAAGTCATGGGTGGTAGCCACTTTTTGCAGCGCATGGGCAACCTGCTGTAAACACTCATCGCCTTGTTGATGTCCGTAATGATCATTGAATAGCTTGAAATGATCGATATCCAGCATCATCACTGCCAAGGGTTGGGATGACGCTTCCATTTCATGAATGGTCGCTTGAAGGCGCTGGTCGAACAGCCTCCGGTTAGGCAGCCCCGTTAAAGCATCATGTGTGGAAAGGTTTAAAAGCTCAGCATTAAGCTCGCGCTGACGAGTTAGCTGTTGCTCAAAGCTTCGCGCCAACATGCCAATTTCATCGTTACGCTGACAAAGTAGTGCAGAGTCCAGGCTGCTGTCTTCACTTGACGTCTGTTTTGCAAAAATGGCCAATGCCTTCAGGGGCTTTAAAATCATGCGCTCCATAAGCCAGAGTACAAAGCCAATCACAAACAGCATGAGGCAGGCTGTCCAAATCAATACATAGCGAATGGTACTCAGGCTTGCCAGGTAATGGGTGCGATTAAGTTGAGTGCCCACTAAGATACTGATATTAGGGTCATTCGTAGATAGTAAATGATGAGCATAAATGGTGTCGCCTTTAATATTGGTTAATGGCGCAGCTTGAGCACTAGGCTGTCGGTCAAGAATGATCGGAAGGCCAGTCACATTTTCCATTTGCTCTACCCACTTTTTATCCATTAAGCGCACTTTTGCTAACCAGCCGGTGCTTGGGCCACTGCCATCAGTGCGCAGAATCGGCGTGATGGCTATTATGGCTGGCGAGCTGATACCCGGGGAAAGAAAATGCTGCTGGTCAGGGGTGTTTTGTATTGATCGCTGAATACTGTCAATAAAGGTTGCCATCCAGGCGCAATCATCAACAACCTGCACACAGGTTGCAAAATGGTTGGTGTCAGGTGCTAAGCCTGAAAGGTAGTAAATCTCGCCATTAACGTCGAAAAACGCTATCAGCTGATAACGCATCTCCTCCATCATTTCAGGGCTGAAGTTGACGTCGGCGTAGCGTGGGTTGCCGCCCTGAACGAATTGATAGGTATCGTCCCAATTTGCCCAGTCGCGTGCCTGAGCCAGAAGGTCTTGCTGGGCCAGTGCAAGGCCACGCTCAACACGTTTTAGCTCCTGGCCGATAATACCGCGCTCCTCTTCGTGCAGCGCCGGAAAAATAAACCATTGGCTCATCATGGCCAACGAACATAGAGCGAGCAATAGCACACCACTCAACGCTACTAGAAATTGAAAACGCAGTGATTGAGAGAAGCGCCGAATCATAATCAGGCCTAACCGAAGGGCTTTTAGAAGGTTTATCAAGCAATGAAAGTAATAAGAAGGGGGCAGAGCCTAGTCGTCTCTACCCCCTCTGGAAATGCTTAAAGGCCGGCTACATTACACGTTGGCCGGGTTCGGCACCAGCATCAGGTGAAAGCAGATAAATGCCGTCTTTATTGGCAGAGGCAAGCACCATGCCTTCAGAAAGGCCAAAGCGCATTTTACGGGGCGCAAGGTTGGCTACCATGACAGTAAGACGACCCTCAAGCGCCTCAGGTGCATAGGAGCTGCGAATGCCGGAGAAAACGTTGCGGGTTTCGCCGCCTAAGTCCAGCGTCAATTGCAGCAGCTTGTCCGCGCCTTCTACGTACTGCGCTTTGGTGATACGCGCGATACGCAGATCTACCTTGGCAAAATCGTCAAAGCTGATTTCGGCAGCAATGGGGTCATCTGCCAGAGGCCCTTTGGGAGCTTCTTTAAGCTTTTGCTCTTCCACCAGATCCTCCTTTGAGGCTTCAATCATGGCGTCAATCTTGTCACGCTCTACGCGGGTCATAAGGGGTTTGAATTTCTCCACCTCATGGCTCACCAGTACGCTATGACGGCTTTCCCAGTTAAGTGAATCGAGCTTCAAGAAGGCTTGTGCTTGGGTTGCCATGGTAGGAACCACGGGGGCCAGGTACACCATCAGTTGACGGAAGAGGTTAATGCCTACTGAACAAATCTCGAGTACTTCTTCGTCACGGCCGTCTTGCTTGGCAAGTGCCCAGGGCTCTTTCTCGGCAATATAGGTATTGGCTTCGTCAGCCAGTTCCATGATTTTGCGCATGGCCCGGCTAAACTCGCGCGCCTCGAAGTCGTCGGCGATCTCATCGCCCGCGGCAATAAACCGGGCGACCATCTGCGGTTCGGCACAGTGCGCGGAAAGCGTACCGCCGCCAATCTTTTTCACGAACCCGGCACAGCGACTGGCGATATTAACCACTTTGCCCACGAGATCAGCGTTAACCCGAGCAGAAAAATCTTCCAGGTTGAGGTCAAGATCATCAACTTTGGAGGTAAGCTTTGCAGCAAAGTAGTAGCGCAAGTACTCGGGATTCAAGTAGTCGGCGTAGGTGGCGGCTTTAATGAACGTGCCGCGGGATTTAGACATCTTGGCGCCGTCCACGGTTAAAAATCCGTGGCAGTTAACCGCAGTGGGCGTGCGTAACTCGGCACCGTGCAGCATGGCTGGCCAGAAAAGGGCATGGAAATAAACGATATCTTTACCAATGAAGTGATAGACCTCGGCGCTGGAATCTTTATGCCAATAGCTATCAAAATCAATACCTTCACGGTCGCATAGATTTTTAAAGCTGGCCAAGTAGCCGATAGGGGCGTCAAGCCACACGTAAAAATACTTGCCTGGCGCGTCCGGAATTTCAAAGCCAAAGTAGGGCGCATCGCGAGAGATATCCCACTCATTAAAACCTGACTCAAACCACTCCATCAGCTTGTTGCGAATTTGTGGTTGAACATGACCATCGTTTATCCAGGCCTGCAAAAACGCTTCAAAATCGGGCAGTTTGAAGAAGTAGTGAGTTGAGCTGCGCACTTCCGGAATTGCGCCAGAAATAGCTGACACCGGGTTGATCAGGTCGGCTGGGGTATAGGTGGCGCCGCATTTTTCGCAGTTATCGCCATACTGATCGTCCGTCCCGCATTTTGGACAGGTACCCTTGATGAAGCGGTCCGCCAGAAACAGTCCTTTCTGGGGGTCGTACATCTGCTCGATATCGCGGGTAGCAATATGGCCTTTGTCGCGCAGACGCTTATAGATTAGCTCGCTGAAATAACGGTTTTCATCGGAATGCGTGGAGTGGTAGTTATCAAAGCCTACGCCAAAACGCGAAAAATCTTCCTGATGATCCCGTGAGACCCGGTCAATCAAGGCTTCCGGCGAGATGCCTTCCTGCTCGGCACGCAGCATGATAGCCGTGCCATGAGCGTCATCGGCGCAAACGTAGTAGCACTGCTGGCCACGGCTTTTCTGAAAACGTACCCAGATATCGGTTTGGATATATTCAAGCAAGTGACCGAGGTGAATGGCTCCATTGGCGTAGGGGAGCGCGCTGGTCACCAGAATGTTGCGCGTGGCAGAGTTAGACATGGTGAATGATAATTCCGATTAGGCGATGACAATAAAACGGCGAAGTTAACCGGCAGCTTGGCCGGTTAGCGTAATCAAGAGGCGAAGATGCCAGCAAGTCAGATGAATCAGACGCCTGCATCTTCACTTTTCATGAGGCTAGTACAGTGCTTGCTCTTCTTGAACGACTTCTTTCAAGAGTTCTAAAAACAGCTTGTCGGCATCTGAGTGTTCGGCAGGATCTTCTGGAATATGAACACTGGTGGTGTCTGAAATTTCATTGGCGATCCGTGCCATCACCGTAGGGCTGCTGCCTTCAGTTAACTGCTGGCGAGCGATTACCAATGACTGTTCAAGAATATTGGGGTCTTGAAGCAGCTTGCGTATAAAGCCGCGTAGTTCGTTAATAATACGCGTTTTTTGAATTTCTGATGCAGACATAAAGCTCTCCTTAACGCTGCGCGTGAGCTTATTGGCAAGCGCAGCCAGTCAATGCATTGACCATAGCATTTTTTCGTGGAGCGGGCATGGCTCGTCTGGGCTCAAAGCCTGCAGCGCAATCCTATTACTGCAATTCTATTACTTAAGCGTTAGACGCCCCGCCTTATGTTTAACGGGGTTGGCATACTGTGCTAACCAGTATGGCCGAAGGTTCTCAGGAACGCTCTCCATGCGCGCTTTAAAGCGCTCGCGGTCCTGACGGGTAATCGTCTTGCGAGCCACTAGTTCAGGTGCTTCACCAAGGGCTTCCAAAGCCAAGTAGTGGCTTGGATAAAGCCGATAACCGCCGATGACTTGGCGATCGATCTCCGCCGCTACTTCATCTGGAGTAGCCATGTCCGCACCTACCGGGCTGCCAAAGCGTAGCTGCACTCTGCCTTTTTCGCCGGTGATGCCCGCGACAATCGAGCGAATATCTTCAAATTCGCTTTTTGCGTAGCTTCCCTGGTTCGCTATGTCATGCAGCTCCTGGGCTTTTTGCAGATCACAGGGGTCGTATTCATAGCTAATGGAGACCGGGACGAGCTTAAGCTCAGCCACCGCGTCGCCAAACACCATATCGCGCTCTGCGTTGCGCTTGGCCATGGTGAGCATCTTGATGATCGCGGGGTCAGTGCGGTCAATGCCATTTTTAGCACGCCCTTCACGCTGCGCCATCCAGATAGAGTGGTTATCCTCGGTAATCGAATGGCGAATGTAGGCGGAAAGCTGCTGGTAGGCGGCCAGCATGGCGCGTTTGCCACGGGCGCTTCTCGGAACGATAAAGCTTTTATTAAGCCGCATTAGATCGGTGACATAGGGCTTTTTCAGCAAATTATCGCCAATGGCAATACGCACCGTATCGCGCCCTGCCTGGTAGAGCGCATAATTGACAAAGGCGGGATCGAGCGATATATCACGATGGTTACCAATAAACAGATAGGCACTTTCTGGGTCGAGTTTATCCAGACCTGAGACTTCAAATGCATCAGTCGTGGTGCGAATCATGCGCTCCATGTAGCTGGCAATGCGCATTTGAAAATCGCGTACCGTCGCGACCCCCTTTACTTCACGCTGTATCGCATTGCTTGCAAGCTTACGCGCAAGCGATGGAACCCAGCGTGCCATGCGGGGTAATCGAAAGCGGGTCAGTGCATCCAGTAGCTCACTGTCGCGGGCCAGGCGTGCAAGGACATCGGCCACTTCGCTGTCCGTATATGGGCGTATATCCGCCCACGGGTCGGTGGCATTCAGAGCGTTGGGTACGTCGTTGTGATGAGTCATGCGATCCGTTGGATGATAAACAGTAAAAATCGATTCATTGCAGCGAGATCAAACACTAGGCATCTGCTGGCGTCGCAGGTTCCTGCTTGTATTCACCACCCAGCCACTCTATCAGACGAGCAACGTCATCGGATAACGCCTGCGCCATTAAAATAAAGTCGGTTTCAAGTCGGGCCAGTGCGTCATCGCCATCGTCTGCGTGGTCCGCTTCTTCGATCAAGGCATCGCCAAAACGTAGCGATTTAAGCGCGAGATCGTCATGCAGCACAAAGCTTAAACGGCCTTCCAAGCTCATCGCGAGCTTGCTTGCCTGACGCCCACTCTCCAGAAGTTGCTGAATTTCATCGCTATCCAGATCAACCTGACGGGCGCGGAGTACGCCATCATCGCCTTTGGCTTTGAGTTCAACCTGGTCACCCAGCTGTAGATCTGCAGGGCGGCTGGCGGGGTCGCCAAGCCAGGTCGTCATCGCGCGGATGGGTAGCGTCTGGGACGATAAAGGCGTGGCTTTAAGGCTGCCCAGCGTCTCGCGGAGTAGATCCAGAAGATCTTCAGCTCGAGTGCGGGAGCTTGCGTTAATGCCAATCAAGTGGC
This sequence comes from Halomonas sp., assembly GCF_017983445.1. Lineage (GTDB taxonomy): Bacteria > Pseudomonadota > Gammaproteobacteria > Pseudomonadales > Halomonadaceae > Vreelandella. The sequence continues at coordinate 208,476 of NZ_JAGOBJ010000009.1, read as the reverse complement.
GCCGCGTATCCCACCACAGATCAATCTTCTGGCTGCGCACAAAGGCACGCGGAAGAAGCGCTTCGGTTACCTGCTCTTTGAGAGCCGTCTTCTCTTTACGCGTTACCTTGCGACCTTCACGGGCTTCTATATCGGCGACCTGCTCATCGACTTCTTCTTTCACCACTGAGGCGGGCAGCAGGCGCTCTTGACGCAATACTGAAAGCAAACGCTGGCCTTGAATCTCATGGAGCAACTGACCACCGCTAAGCCTTCCCGCGGGTGCTGTCCAGCCCAGGCGCCGGGCATCCGCATTGCCCAGCGGTTTGGCTGCGTGAGCTTGTAGCGCATCAGAAAGTGTTGTGCTGTCTAGCTCTGGCGCGCCGTGTAGGCGATATAAATGCAGGTGCTTAAACCACATGTCACCGATCCTGTTCAAAAGGTGGCACATTATGTCGAAAGCGGGGCATTCCTGCCAGCACCTTACCGTTTAGGTGCTTATTGTATGTGTTTTAAACTTGTGTTTGATTAAGTCCTGGTCTTATCAGCCACATGTTAAGTTAACTGGCCAACTATCAGAGGAGTTGTCATGTCCATATCGCTCTCTCGTGTTCATCTGCGTGTTCGTGGTTTTCATTTGGATGGTTACGGGCATGTTAATAACGCCCGCTATCTGGAATTTATGGAGGAGGGGCGTTGGGCATTCTTTGACGACCACCCTGCGCTGATTAGCGAACTTCATGACGCCGGACGTGCATTTGTCGTGGTGAATCTGAATATTGATTACCGCGCGGCGGCAGGGCACGGCGATGATTTAATCGTATTGACGGGTATTGTGGATGTGGGCGAACGAAGCGCTATTTGCCATCATCGAATTTATCGAGACGATGGCGTACTGATTGCCCAGGCTGATCTCACCTTCGTGCTTCTCGATATGCAGGCCAACAAGGCGGCGGCCATCGAAGGCAGCGTGAGTAATGCGCTTAATAGATTGATACTAACCAAAGAGCAGTTTTCAGTATAACAATCAATGCGCGGTACCCGGCTGCCCTTGCTGCGGATGCGGTGGTATGATGGAGCAGTATCTGCGCACCGTCTTGCTGTCTAGCAGTAGCGGTATTTAAGCGCTTTCAACTCTCGCAGTGCCAATGCAGTGCAAAGGATCTGACTTTCATGGGTGACATCGCCAGAGAAATCTTGCCCGTCAATATTGAAGACGAGCTCAAACAGTCGTATCTCGACTATGCGATGAGTGTCATTATCGGCCGCGCGCTACCCGATGTGCGTGACGGTCTGAAACCTGTTCACCGGCGTGTGCTGTTTGCCATGCATGAGCTGGGTAATGACTGGAATAAACCGTACAAGAAATCGGCGCGTGTTGTCGGCGATGTCATCGGTAAATATCACCCGCATGGTGATAGTGCGGTTTACGACACCATCGTACGGATGGCGCAGCACTTTTCGATGCGCCACGTTCTGGTCGATGGCCAGGGTAACTTCGGTTCGATTGATGGCGATAACGCCGCCGCCATGCGTTATACCGAGGTGCGCATGTCGCGCCTGGCGCATGAGCTGCTGGCGGATCTTGAAAAAGATACCGTCGATTGGGTCGATAACTACGACGGTACCGAACGTATTCCTGCCGTATTACCCACTAAAGTCCCCAACCTGCTGATTAACGGTTCGTCGGGTATTGCGGTAGGTATGGCGACCAATATTCCACCGCACAACATGCGTGAAGTGATCGACGGCTGTTTAGCATTGATCGATGACTACACGCTGTCGGTGGATGATCTGATGGAGTACATCCCCGGCCCTGATTTTCCCACTGCGGGTATTATCAATGGGCGTGCCGGCATTTTAGATGCTTACCGCACCGGGCGTGGGCGCATCTATGTGCGTGCCAGCCACACGATCGAGCACCATGATAAGACGGGTCGTGATCACATCATCATTACCGAGCTGCCTTATCAGGTAAACAAAGCGCGTCTGATTGAAAAAATCGCCGAGCTGGTTAAAGAAAAGAAAATCGAAGGCATTGCCGAGCTTCGTGATGAGTCTGATAAAGACGGCTTACGGGTCGTAATTGAGATTAAACGCGGCGAGTCGGGTGAAGTCGTCGTTAATAATCTCTTTGCCCAGACGCAGCTTCAAAACGTGTTTGGTATCAATATGGTGGCCTTGGAAAATGGCCAGCCACGCACGCTGAATCTGAAAGAAATGCTGGAAGCGTTTATTCGTCACCGCCGTGAGGTTGTGACGCGTCGGACGCTGTTTGAGCTTAAAAAAGCCCGTGAACGTGGTCATCTTCTGGAAGGCTTGGCAGTTGCTATCTCGAATATCGACGACATCATCGAGATGATTAAAGCCTCGCCCAGCGCCGCTGAAGCAAAAGAGAAACTGCTGGCGAAGACGTGGCAGCCTGGCCAGGTAACCGCCATGCTTGAAAGAGCTGGCGCAACCTCCTGTAAGCCAGAAGAGCTGGATGAAAGCTTTGGCCTCAACCCCTCCGCTACCGAATACCGTCTGTCGCCCGCTCAGGCGCAGGCAATTCTTGAACTTCGTCTGCACCGCTTAACCGGTCTTGAGACCGAAAAGCTGCTCAACGAATACCTGGCTATTCTTGAGCGAATTGCTGAACTGACCGAAATTCTTGCCTCAGCCGACCGGTTGATGGAAGTGATTCGTGAAGAGCTGCATGCCGTACGCGATCAGTTTGGTAACGATCGACGCACTGAAATTCAGGCAAGTCATCTGGATCTTTCCATTGAAGACCTGATTGCCGAAGAAGACATGGTGGTTACCGTGTCACGTTCTGGCTACGCCAAAACCCAGCCGCTTTCGGATTATCAAGCCCAGCGGCGTGGCGGGCGCGGCAAGTCCGCAACATCGATGAAAGACGAGGATGTGATTGAGCACCTGCTCGTTGCTTCGACGCACGATACCGTTCTGCTGTTCTCCAACCGCGGCAAAGTGTACTGGCTGAAAGTTTACGAGATGCCTTCTGCTAGCCGTGGCTCGCGTGGTAAGCCTCTGGTCAATATGTTACCGCTCGAAGAGGGCGAGTCAGTTAACGCCATTCTGCCGGTACGTGATTACGATCCAGAACACTATATTTTCTTCGCGACGGCCAATGGTACCGTGAAGCGCACAAGCCTTGAGCAGTTCTCACGCCCGCGTAGTGTGGGTCTGATTGCCATTGATCTGGAAGAAGGCGACCGTCTGGTCGGCGCGGCGATTACGTCAGGTTCTGACCATGCCATGTTGCTCTCTTCAAATGGCAAGGCGATTCGCTTCGAAGAGGGTAAGGCGCGGGCAATGGGCCGTACCGCTCGCGGTGTGCGTGGAATGCGTCTGGCGGATGGCGCTGAAGTCATCAGCTTGATCATTCCCAAGAGCCAGCAGATTGACGCAGAAGCCGATGCCGATGGGGTTGCAGAAAGCACGCAAGAAAACGTCACTGAAAGTACCCAGGTAGAAGGTCAGATCTACATTCTGACGGCCAGTGAAAATGGTTATGGCAAGCGTACGCGTCTGGAAGAATTCCCGCTGCGTGGGCGTGGCGGTCAAGGTGTTATCGCCATGCAAACCAGTGAGCGTAACGGTTCATTGGTCGCCGCCATGCAGGTTTATGACAGCGACGAAATGATGCTGATTACAGATCGTGGAACATTGGTGCGTACACGCGTGGAAGAGGTTTCCACCACTTCTCGTAATACCCAGGGCGTCATGCTGATTCGTCTGGGTAAAGAAGAAAAATTGGTTAAAACCGTTCGCGTCGATGAGCCTGTTGATGGTGAGCTGGAAACACTGGTTGACGAGGGCGAGCAAGACAACGCGGACGCAAGCGCACAGGACACTGGGACTGATGACACGTCACTATAACTTTTGTGCAGGGCCAGCGGCCCTGCCAGTTGCGGTGCTCGAAAGAGCCCGCAGCGAGCTGGTGGACTTTCAAGGACGTGGCTTGTCCGTTATGGAGATGAGCCACCGTAGCGATGAGTTTGTCGCGATTGCCGAAAAGGCGGAGGCAGATTTTCGCCAACTGCTCGGCGTGCCCGAAAACTATAAAGTACTGTTTTTGCAAGGCGGCGCCAGCATGCAATTTGCCATGCTGCCCATGAACCTGTTGGGCCAGGGCGGTAGTGCTGACTTTATCCAGACGGGCATCTGGGGCAAAAAGGCACTTAGCGAAGCCAAACGGCTGGGCTATACGTGTCATGTGGCGGGCAGCAGCGAGCCTAACGGGCATGTTGCTGTTCCTCAGCACGATGCGCTGCGTGTCAGCAAAGACGCTGCTTATCTGCACTACACTTCCAATGAAACAATTGGGGGGCTGGAGTTTGACTACACGCCGCATATGATTCGTGAAGATGGCCAGTCCGTGCCGCTCGTGTGCGATATGTCATCCAACATCCTCTCCAAGCCGATTGATGTCTCGGAGTTTGGCGTTATCTACGCCGGAGCGCAGAAGAATATAGGTCCTGCGGGATTAACGCTGGTGGTGGTACGCGACGACCTGTTAGGCCGTGCAAACCCTGACATTCCTTCGCTGTTTGATTATCAAATGCTGGCGGAAGCCGGGTCGATGGTGAATACACCGCCAACCTATGCATGGTATCTGGCTGGGCTTGTCTTCGAATGGCTGCGTAATGATATCGGTGGTCTAACGGCCATGGATGCGATCAATCAGCGTAAGTCGGACAAACTCTATGCCGCCATTGAGGCCAGCGACTTTTACAGCAATCCGATTGCTGCAAAGAACCGCTCACGCATGAACGTGCCGTTTGTACTAGCCGATTCGGCGCTGGATAAGGCCTTTTTGCAAGAAGCCGATCAGGCTGGGCTGCTGAATTTAAAAGGCCATCGCAGCGTGGGAGGGATGCGCGCCAGTTTATACAATGCAGTGCCCGAAGAGGCGGTCGATGCATTGGTGGCTTTTATGGCAGATTTTGAAAAACGAAGGGGCTAACAACTATGTCCGACACGCCGGTCGATTTGGACGAGCTGCGACAGCGTATTGATCAACTGGATGGCGATATTTTACGCCTGATCAGTGAGCGTGCTGACTGCGCCCAGAAAGTAGCTCACGTTAAGCTTGCTCAAGACAAAAATGCGGTATTTTATCGTCCTGAGCGCGAAGCGCAGGTATTGCGCCGTATTATGGCGCTAAACCAGGGGCCGCTTGATTCTGAAGAGATGGCGCGGCTGTTTCGCGAAATCATGTCGGCGTGTCTGGCTCTTGAACAACCCGTTAAAGTGGCTTATCTGGGGCCTGAGGGTACCTTTACTCAACAGGCTGCGTTAAAGCACTTTGGCGGGAGCGCCATTAGCCTGCCCATGGCGGCCATTGATGAAGTCTTTCGTGAAGTAGAGGCTGGTGCCGTCAACTATGGCGTTGTACCCGTCGAGAACTCGACGGAAGGCGTGGTGAACCATACGCTCGATACTTTTATGGATTCTTCTATTCATATTTGTGGCGAGGTCGTATTACGTATTCACCATCACCTGTTGATTAGTGATACGACGCGGCGCGATAAGATATCGCGTATCTATTCCCATCCCCAATCGTTTGGACAGTGCCGCAAGTGGTTGGATGCGCATTACCCGCACGCAGAACGTGTACCGGTGTCGTCTAATGCTGAAGCGGCCAAACTGGTAAAAACCGAATGGCATAGCGCGGCAATCGCCGGTGATATGGCCGCAAAGCTTTACGGGCTTGAGCGTATTGCCGATAAAATTGAAGATCGGCCGGATAATTCGACCCGGTTTTTAATTATCGGCAATCAGCAGGTGCCCATGGCGGGGGACGATAAAACGTCGGTTGTGGTGGCCATGCGTAACTTGCCCGGCGCGCTGCATGATCTGCTAGAGCCTTTCCATCGTCATAAAATCGATTTAACGCGTATTGAAACGCGCCCGTCACGCAGCGGTGTCTGGAATTACGTATTTTTCATCGATTTTAAAGGCCATGCTGATGAGCCTCGCGTGGCTGCCGTGTTGGAAGAAGTCAGGCTGCGTGCCTCTGAGTTACGCGTTTTGGGCTCTTATCCGCAGGGCGTGCTGTGACGGCTATCGTATCACCGATTAATGGTATGCCTACTTGCTACGAGCAGCGCCTGCTAATCGTTGGCTTGGGCTTGATTGGTGGATCCTTGGCGGCGGCCTTGCGCGCCTCAGGATTCAAGGGCGTGATCACGGCTTGTGATCCAAGTGAAGATGAAATTGCCCGCGGTATCGATATGGGGTTAATCGATGCCGGTGGCGTGGCGCTTGGTGATCAAGTGGCAGGTGCCAGCATGATCGTTATCGCGGTGCCTGTGCTTGCAATGGAGTCGGTGATGGCGTCGCTTTCAGACCTACTCCCTCATGCTGCTGACAACGTGGTGCTAACGGATGTGGGCAGTACGAAGGCGACCATTCGTGACTGCGCGGCGCGTGTATTTGGTTGCGTGCCACCCAATATGGTTTTGGGGCATCCTATCGCAGGATCAGAAAAGAGCGGTGTGGCCGCGGCTAATCCAAAGCTTTATGTTCATCACAACGTCATTTTGACTCCTGAGCCGGATGTTGATCCAGATGCTTTAAGGCGTGTGCGCACGCTGTGGCAAGCCTGCGGCGCCAATGTGCTGGAGATGGGCGTTGAGCGCCACGATCAGGTGTTGGCGCGGACCAGCCATTTACCCCATTTGTTAGCATTTTCATTGGTTGATACGCTTGCCCGCCAGGACGAGCGTCTTGAGATATTTCGATACGCTGCCGGAGGTTTTCGCGATTTTACGCGTATCGCCGGCAGCGACCCGGTGATGTGGCGGGATATTTTTACAGCTAACCGCGATGCGGTGCTGGCGTCGCTGGACGATTTTGAAGCAGGTCTTGCCCGGCTGCGCCAAGCGATTGAGCAGGGCGATAGTGATGCTCTTATTGCGACTTTTGATCGCGCCAGTCACGCACGGCATTACTTTGATACGTTATTGAATAAAACCAGCTACCAAGCGGAATATAATATGCAACCACAAGGTAAGGTAACTTATCGAGTACGGCCAGGTGGCCAGGCTCAAGGCCATTTACGTGTTCCGGGCGATAAATCCATGTCGCACCGTTCTATTATGCTGGGAGCCCTTGCCGAGGGCGTGACTGAGGTCAAGGGGTTTCTTGAAGGTGAAGATAGCCTGGCCACGCTGCAGGCCTTTCGTGAAATGGGTGTGGCAATCGAAGGCCCGCATCAGGGGCGTGTAACGATTCACGGTGTGGGAATGAAGGGCCTTAAAGCGCCGGCCGGACCCATTTATGTAGGTAACTCTGGAACCGCCATGCGGCTGTTCGCGGGGCTTTTGGCCGGGCAGGCATTTGATAGTGAGCTTACTGGTGATGAGTCATTAACCAAGCGCCCTATGGCGCGTGTGGCTGATCCGCTGCGCTTGATGGGTGCTGCTATTGAGACTGCTGAGGGTGGTCGTCCGCCATTAAAAATTAAAGGTGGCGCGGCGCTTAAAGGCATTTTCTACGACATGCCCATGGCTAGCGCCCAGGTGAAATCATGCCTGCTGTTGGCAGGGCTTTATGCTGAAGGTGAAACCCGCGTGCGCGAACCAGCGCCAACGCGTGATCATACTGAGCGTATGCTTAATGGGTTTGGCTATTTAGTGTCACGCGAAGGGGACACCTGCTGGTTGCAGGGTGGTGGAGCCTTAAGCGCCGGCCCAATTGACGTACCCTCGGATATTTCATCGGCGACATTCTTTATGGTAGCCGCTGCGATTACGCCAGGGGCCGATATCACCCTTGAGCATGTAGGCATTAATCCTACCCGCATTGGCGTCATCAATATTCTTACGCTGATGGGCGCCAACCTTGAGCTTCTTAACGAAGCTGAAGTGGGCGGTGAGCCGGTGGCTGATATTCGCATTCGATATGCGCCGTTGAAAGGTGTCGATATTCCGGTCGATCAAGTGCCGCTTGCGATTGATGAATTCCCTGCGCTATTTATAGCCGCCGCTAACGCCCAAGGTATAACGCGCTTGCGTGGTGCTGAAGAACTCCGCGTTAAAGAGTCTGATCGTATTCAGGCCATGGCCGATGGGTTGGCAATTTTAGGCGTTGAACATACGGTAGTTGAGGATGGTATCGATATCCTGGGTAACGCTGATGCACAAGTGCCAAGCTACGGCGGTGGACGTATCGATAGCTTAGGTGATCACCGCATCGCCATGGCGTTTGCGATTGCTTCATTGCGGGCTAGTGACGACATTATCATTGATGACTGCGCCAATGTGGCAACGTCATTCCCCAGCTTCGTTGAACTGGCTAATAAAATTGGCATGAAGGTTAACGCGGAGGGGCAGCATGACTAAGCGTATCCCTGTTCTGGCCATCGATGGACCCGGTGGGGCAGGCAAGGGAACCATTAGCAGTTTGGTTGCCGAACGTTTGGGCTGGCACTTGCTGGATAGCGGGGCGCTTTATAGGCTAACAGCTACCGCAGCGGTTAAGCACGGCATCGCACTTGATGACGAAAAAGCGGTTGCTGCATTAGCCGAATCACTTGATGTGGCATTCCCCATAGAAAACGGCAAGCCCCGCACGCTTCTTGAAGGCGATGATGTAAGTCAGTCGATCCGGACCGAACAGACCGGCGAGTTGGCTTCACAAGTGGCTGCGCTGCCCGCCGTTCGCGCTGCTTTATTGCAGCGCCAGAGGGATTTTCAGCAGGCGCCAGGGCTCGTGGCCGATGGCCGTGATATGGGAACCGTGGTATTCACGGATGCGCCACTCAAGATATTTCTAACCGCTAGTGCTGAAGAACGCGCGCGCCGCCGCCATCTTCAGTTGCAGGAAGCGGGCATGGATGCTAGTCTTTCGAGTCTTTTGAAGGAGATTCAGGCACGCGATGCGCGCGATACGCAGCGCAGCGTGGCACCTCTCAAGCCGGCAGATGATGCCATTATGCTTGATACCACGCGCCTGAGCATACCGGAAGTGGTTGAACGGTTGACGGAATTGCTTACCCAAGAAGGGTTAGCATCCGGCAATTGATTCTCCCTTGCGGCGTTTTTGGAAAGGTGTCACGACGTGGCAGGGCGGCAGTTCATATGATCGTTCATATCAGTGAGCCCGGTCAGGTCTAACCAGCGTTAACACCTCCAAAAGCAGAGTGACATTAGGCCCGTACTCGCTGGTGGTACGGAGAAGGCATTTATGCCTCAACAACGTTGATCACGTAGGAAAACCATGAGCGAAAGCTTTGCTGAACTTTTTGAACAGTCCCTTAACGACATTAACATGGAGCCAGGCGCTATCGTCGCGGCTCAAGTTGTCGACATCGATGGCGACTGGGTTACCGTCAATGCTGGTCTGAAATCCGAAGGCCAAATCCCGGCGGCACAATTCCGCGATGAAAATGGCGAATTAAACATCGCTATCGGTGACGACGTTCACGTTGCACTGGAAGCTGTAGAAGATGGCTTCGGTGAAACGCGTCTGTCCCGTGAAAAAGCCAAGCGCGCAGAAGCTTGGAAGATTCTGGAAGCCGCCTTCGAGAAAGACGAAATCATCAAAGGCGTGATCAACGGTAAAGTCAAAGGCGGCTTCACTGTCGACGTCGACTCTATCCGTGCCTTCCTGCCGGGTTCTTTGGTCGACGTACGTCCGGTTCGCGATACTGCGCATTTGGAAAACAAAGAGCTGGACTTTAAAGTCATCAAGCTCGATCCGAAGCGTAATAACGTTGTTGTTTCTCGTCGTGCCGTTCTTGAAGCTGAAAACAGTGCCGAGCGCGAAGCGCTACTGGCAACGCTTCAGGAAGGCCAGCAGATTAAAGGTATCGTTAAGAACCTGACAGATTACGGCGCGTTCGTAGATCTGGGTGGTGTTGACGGCCTGCTGCATATCACCGATATGGCGTGGAAACGTATCAAGCATCCGTCTGAAATCGTTGCTGTTGGCGACGAAATCAACGTTAAAGTGCTTAAGTTTGACCGCGAGCGTAACCGTGTTTCACTTGGTCTGAAGCAATTGGGCGAAGATCCGTGGGTCAACATTAAACAGCGTTACCCGGAAGGCACCAAAGTACATGCTGTGGTCACTAATCTGACCGATTACGGCTGCTTTGCTGAGCTGGAAGAGGGCGTTGAAGGTCTGGTTCACGTTTCTGAAATGGATTGGACCAACAAAAACATCCATCCGTCTAAAGTTGTCCAAGTGGGCGATGATGTTGACGTCATGGTGTTGGATATCGATGAAGAGCGTCGTCGTATTTCTCTGGGTATCAAGCAGTGCACTGCTAACCCGTGGGAAACGTTCAACGCTGAATACAACAAGGGCGACCGTGTTTCAGGTACCATCAAGTCAATCACTGACTTCGGTATCTTCATCGGCCTTGAAGGCGGTATCGATGGTCTGGTTCACCTGTCCGACATTTCCTGGACAGAGACTGGCGAAGAAGCGGTTCGTAACTTCAAGAAAGGTGATGAAGCCGAAGCCGTTATTCTGTCTATCGATCCTGAGCGTGAGCGCATCTCTTTAGGTATCAAGCAAATGGATTCCGATCCTGTTGCTGAATACTTATCTGTTAACGATAAGGGCAGCATTGTGACTGGCCGTATTGTTGAAGTAGATGCTAAAGAAGCACACGTTGAGCTGGCAACCGATGTTATTGCCATCCTCAAAGCCTCTGAAATCAGTGCTGACCGTGTTGAAGACGCGCGCAATGTACTGAACGAAGGCGACAGCGTTGAAGCGCGTATCATCAATGTTGATCGCAAGAGCCGTCAGATCAATCTGTCGATCAAAGCGAAAGAGCAAGACGATACTCGTCAGAACCTGAAGAAACTGCGTGATCAAGAGCCCGAAGCTGGTGGTCCGACCACTATCGGTGATCTGATCAAGCAGCAGATGGGCCAAGACTAAGCTATTTAGTCGCTGGTTCTAAGAAGCGCCGCCCTATGGGCGGCGTTTTTTTGTATGTGAGTTTACTGTCCTCTAGTGGTATTGTTTTATTTGATTGGCGCTAATCAAATATTTAAATGTTTATAAAAGTACATTAAACACTTAAAAAAATATTAGTAGCCAAATGAAAACCGGCTAGACTATTGTCAAAGTGTAGTTTTAACGTAATAATGAGCGCGCATTCTGAACTAATGGATATTGAGTAGGTCAATTCAATATCTAGTAGATAAACCTGAAGTATAAGGACTCCCCCATGTCACTTTTAAATGAATATATTCAAAAAGAGCAGCAACTTAAGCAGCTTCAAGAAGACTTGCAGCGTCTCGAAGGCGATCAGCGTTTAAAAAGCGAGTTGGAATTCAAGGCTAAGCTTGAAGCGTTGATGAACGAGTTTGGTAAGCGTCCTGCAGATGTTATTGCGCTTTTAGACCCCGCGAACGATCAGCGTGGCACGAAAGCTGTTACTGGTAATAATGCAAATCGCCGTAAGCGCCGTCTAAAAATTTACAAAAACCCAAAAACGGGTGAAGTAATTGAAACTCGCGGCGGTAACCATAAAGGTTTGCGTAGCTGGAAAGACGAATACGGTGATGAAACTGTTGAGTCTTGGCTGGAAAGCATGGAAGACTAAATAGTAATGATCGGCATTTCTACCAAGAAATGCCGTTTTTGTATTACCGCTGGTCAAATTCCCAAAAAGCTTTTAACAACGAGAAAACCAGTCACTAATAGGGTCTAATAAACCAGTGAAGCTATTAATTCAGGTGGTTAAGATATCGCAAAGCCGTTGTGCTTTTGTGGAGTAATCAGAACTGATTTTACCGTATTGATGATTGAGTAAACTGGGTAAGATGCTCAACCTGCATTAGCCAAGGGTTAATACAGGCAGGCCAGCAATGTAGGTCTTTTCAAGGTATACTCCCTTAGTGTTTCGCAGATAGGCGATCTCGAATTACTCCGGGCTGCATATGTTCTGGTGTTGTCAGATCACTATGGAAAGGTGAGTGACAGTGCTTGGCTTCTTCAGCCAGCGTATAGCCTGTCGACTAATTGGCCAGGATTTTTTGTACAGCTGGTTGATCAGATATTTGATATACCTGCCTTAGTCTGTATGCTTTGATATCCATTGCTACATGATTGAGAGTCGTTCGATTGTGAACTATGCTCTGTGTTGATAACGCTGATGACTCGCCGCGATGCTGGATACATTAAACGGTTCGCAAAGCCGTTACTGCTGGCTGGGTAGTTTAATCAGCGTATTTTCTTGCAGCCAGACTTTTAGTCCGTACTAGTAAGTTGAGCAGTGTCTGGCTGTTTTAGGTGCGTGTTCGGTGTCTGCTATCAGCTTTCAATGATTTTCTGACGGGTCATGGGATTGCTGGCGGGTCAGTATATGATTACCTATCTATTCTTAGATAGTGTAGCTGCATGTTTTTTTGCGTTCTTTGCTAGTTCATGTGCATTTATCGGCATCAGCGAGCTTTCACTGAGAGAGCTAAATTGATAGACCTGCGAGTTATCACAATTTATTGGTTGTCTTGCATCAAACAGAGACTAATTGTTCGATTAACTTTACGCAATTGAGCACAACTTGTGGAAAATACCTGCCTGACAGGTGCTTCGACCATTTCAAGTAAGGTGTAAATGAAACATCAATGAAATATCACAAAGCTCCAAAACAGTTGGATGAACGTGACAAACTGCGCAAGTTTCGTGAGTTGGATGATGCATTTGCGCAGGCATTACGTCAGTTGGAAGATCCTGATAGTGGCTTTGATATTCCTACAGGACCCCCGGTACGCTCTTTGGCTGCGTTAGAAAAAGACGACGCAGATGAACAGCTACAGGTAAGGGATCGTTTGTTCGAGCAGCAATTGAAAGCGTTAATGAACGAATACGACCAATCAGACCAGGCATTGAATGAACTGATTTCAACCTTGTTGGAATATGACCTCTGGCCGCAAGAACAAGCACCGGCTATTTCTGCGCCTTAACCCTTATATATGCCTGTTGATGGCTCATCGTTAACCGTCAACAGGCCTTACTGACGGTAGCGATAAATACGCAAGCTAGGCAGGTATGGATCGTGCTCAAGCTTTTCATCACGTCTTCTAGCGCGTGTGCGCTCTAGAGGTGGCTGCAAGGGCGGCGAGTTAACGTGGGGTAGACGCTGCTCAGGAGCGGGGACAAATAGTGGCATGGCTATATTAAGAGCTCGTCGCGAATGTCCATCAAGCAGAGGTTCGGTAAAAAAGAGGTTGGCTCGCATTAAAGGTGCTTGGGCTTGCACCTGTGCCAATACCTCACTGCTCGGAAGAGCGGCCAGCTTACGCAACTGAATACGTATGTGTGGTGCTTGTGTGTCCAGCTGCATCAGTTTGCGTTCCGCCTCCTGGACGCTCAGTCGTTTGATCGAACGACCACTGCTGTACCAGGCAAGACGTATACGTGAGACGGGCGTTTCAGCGATGGGTAGATGTCGCCAACATTGCTTAAGATGCAGCCTGGCAAAGCCGCTGCGCTGCAGTACATTGTCCACGTGGGGATGACGCTGCGGTAGGCGGTGTTTGATTTCTCCAAACGCTTTTGGAGAGAGCGCTTTTATTTTTTGGATTAACTCGCTAATCGCCGTTTTAGCATGATTAATAACGCCAACGGCTTCGATAAGCGGTTCATCAGCGGCAACCACCCCTACGTAATTACGTGTCTCCCGCCCATCTTGGCCTTCCTGATGCCACATATCTAGCAGCGCGTGACGCAGCCAGTCGGAATCGACGGTCGACTGATGCAGAACCCACGTAGCTGGGCGCTGCCGTTCGTAAAGGCTCAAGGCTACCTCGATAGCATCAACTAGATGGTCAAATCGATCATCAAGCTCATGCAATAAGTGATAAGCGGTTACGTCGGGTTGCTGCATGGCTAATATTTACCTCATCTGATCAACCATCCGTTAAGAAAGAGGCGCATCTTTATCAGCTTGTGCCAGCAAGGTATCCAGATCAGCTTCGTCCATGGCTGATTCACCTGCTATACGGTGAGATTCTTCTGCCCACGCGCCAAAATCAATTAATTGACAGCGCTTACTGCAAAACGGTCGATAGGTGCTTTCAGGTGACCAGGCAACCGTTTTGCCGCATTGTGGGCAGTTAACTTCAAGCGGGGCATCATTGGCGGAGTGAGACATAGCAAAAAATCCTAAAATTTAAAAATTAAATCAGCCGTTACGGTAGGCTTTGTCCAAGCGCTCGACTTGTTTCATCAAGTAGGCATGGTTACCACTGTTATCAATCACATCGTCGGCTTTCGCTAAGCGCTCTTCACGGGGAAGCTGAGCGGCAAGAATTGCGTGAACCTGTTTGGCGCTTACCCCGTCGCGGGCGAGCGTTCGTGAGAGCTGCATGTCGGTCGGCACATCCACAACGATCGAACGGGCAACCAACGCATCTTGGCCTGATTCAAAAAGTAGCGGTGAGACGAGTAAAATGTAAGGCGAGCCACCCGATAAACGCGTCAGATGCTCAATCAGGCGCTGCCTGATTCGAGGGTGTGTTACTGCTTCAAGCCACTGACGCTTGGATGGGTCTTCGAAAATCAGTGAGCGCAGCGTCGCCCTATCAAGCGTGCCATCTGTTTTGGCAACGCACTGGCCAAAGTAATTGATGATTGCGCTTAGTGCAGGCTCACCTGGCTCAACTATCTCTCTGGCGACATCGTCAGCATCGACCCAACCAATACCTAGCGATTCAAATGCGCGTGCAACCGTTGATTTTCCTGAACCAATACCACCGGTTAAGCCAATAATCATAGCCGCCCTTCAATACGTTCTTTGAGGGTCTATTTTACGCGCTTTTACGTGGAAAGTCGGTATCTTCAGATTGATATTCTGGCCATAACAAAATGATTGATAAGCCAGTAAGGAGAGCGAGGTTGAAATATTAGGGATAAGAGAGATAGACAGCCATTAGGTCGTTACCTACTAACAGGCATACCCATCCCGCAATAGCCAGGAAGGGCCCAAAAGGAAGAGGGGCGCCGCGTAAGCGTGGAAAGCTTGCCTGCGCAATAATGCCGACAATTGCCCCAAGGCCAGCTGAAAGCAATAATAGCAAGGGTAAAAATGTCCAGCCGAGCCAAGCACCCAAAGCGGCTAGAAGCTTGAAGTCTCCATACCCCATGCCTTCTTTACCCGTAAGCAGCTTAAATGCCCAAAAGAAACTCCAAAGTATCAGGTAGCCCGCCATGGCGCCTATTACAGCGTTAGTCAGTGAGAATGGCTGAAAAAATAATTGATATAGCAAGCCGGCCCAGAGTAATGGCAGTGTTAGCACGTCGGGTAGAAGGTACGTTCGAAAATCGATAACTGCGAGCGCCAGAAGTGTCATGCACGCCGCATAAATAAATAGGCTTGAAACGCTAAACCCATGGAGTAACGTAACGGCCAAGGCAAGCAGACCGCCCATTAGCTCTATAAGAGGATACTGTGGGCTGATATCGGTTTGGCAGCTTGCACATTGGCCACGCCGTTTTATCCAGCCTATCAGAGGAAGGTTATCGTGCCAGGCAATGGGTTGTTCACAGCGCGGGCATAGTGAACCTGGTGTGGCCAGGTTAAAGCGTGAAGGGGGCTCAATAGGCAGCTCGAGTGCCGCCCGTGCTTCATGGCGCCAGTAATGCATTAACATGACGGGCAGACGGGTAATCACCACATTTAAAAAGCTTCCCAGGCAAAGCCCTAGTACAAAGACTGCTGCGCCAATACCTAATGCCGACGAACTCATAACGCTCCTTGATAAGCCTACAGAATACTGCCCAGCTCAAATATGGGTAAATACATTGCAACCACGATACCTCCAACTAGAGTTCCTAGCACGATGATAATAAAAGGCTCCATCAAGGACGTTAGCGCATCGACATGGTTATCGACCTGTTCTTCATAATAATCAGCTACGCGAAGAAGCATGGTATCTAGCGCGCCAGCCTCTTCCCCGATACTTACCATCTGAATCGCCAAGGCGGGGAAGCAGTTGGTCATACGCATAGAAAAATGCAGCTGTTGACCGGTAGCAACATCTGTTTGTGCTTGGCGTACTGCTTTTTCATACACTTTGTTTCCTGTTGCGCCCGCCGCTGTTTCCAGTCCCTCCACTAAGGGAATGCCAGAGGCGAAGGTTGTCGCCAGTGTGCGAGAAAAGCGAGCGACGGCGGCTTTATCGATGATGCTACCGATGATAGGCAGACGTAACAGTAAACGGTGCAGGTAAAAGACAAGGGTTGGGGACCGCCTTGTTAACCATCTGAGTATGAGCATAGTGGCTAATAAAAGCCCTATCATGGGTAGCCAGTACTCTTGAGCCACCACCGATAAATTAACGGTGAATTGAGTAACTGCCGGCAGTTCAGCACCGAAGCTTTGAAACATGCTTTCAAACTGGGGAACTACTTTAACCAGTAATAGCAGAGTAATAACGATACCTGTCAGCATCACGATAGCGGGGTACCAAAGGGCTTTTTTTACACGGCCTTTAAGTGATTCGACCTTCTCTTTATAGAGAGCGTTCCGCTCAAGCATTTTAGCGAGGGTGCCTGACTGCTCGCCTGCATCCACCATATTGATGAACAAGCGATCAAAGTGTTGCGGATGGCGTCGTAAGGAATCCGAAAAGCTTGTTCCAGAGGCTACATCCTTAGATAGCGTGCGAACCGTAGCGACCAGAACTGGTTTTTTAAGACTTTCCTCAACTACTCGAAAAGCTTGTAGAAGAGGGATACCTGCTTGAATCATGGTTGCCATTTGGCGCGAAAAAATCATGATGTCATAAGGTTTTATTCGGCCATGGCTACGCAGGCTGCTTCTTTTATGGATACGGCGAACACTAATATTTTGCTTAGTTAGCGTAGCGATAACATCCGCTTTGCTATGGGCAATGGTTTCTCCACTCAATAGGCGTGCTTGAGGTCCAAGGCCTGTCCACTTCCAGCAATGCAGCGGAGGAGAATGCGCCTTGCGCCTAGCGATATGACGGGCCATGCACTACTCCTTGCTGATCCGATTGATTTCCTCAAGGCTCGTAATGCCTTGGGTAATGTAATGGAAACCACTCTGACGAAGCCCTGGGTATCCTTCCCTTCTAGCTTGCTGATCAATATCAATAGCCGGTGCATTTTGCATAATAAGTTGGCGAACGGATTCCGAGACAGGTACTACTTCATAAATACCGATTCGCCCCTTATAGCCGTGTGTGCATTTCTTGCAGCCTACAGCGTGATAGAAGGTGGCATGTTGAATATCAGCGTCCATAAAGCCTTCGCTGCATAACGCTTCGACAGGAATGTCAGCAGGTTCCTTGCAGTGGTTGCACAGTTTGCGGGCAAGGCGCTGAGCAATAATAAGACTGACAGAGCTTGCGATATTAAATGCTGAAACGCCCATATTAGATAGCCGAGTCAGTGTCTGTGCCGCAGAGTTAGTATGTACCGTTGAAAGTACCAGGTGGCCAGTCTGTGCTGCTTTCACCGCTATTTCAGCGGTTTCCAAATCGCGTATTTCACCCACCATAACTACATCGGGATCTTGACGAAGAAATGCGCGTAACGCATTAGCGAAATCCAGCCCAATTTTAGGCAGAACATTAACCTGATTAATGCCCGGTACCTTGATTTCAACAGGATCTTCCGCAGTGCAAATATTGCGTTCTATCTTATTAAGTAGCGTAATGCCCGTATACAGCGAGACCGTTTTACCGCTGCCCGTAGGGCCGGTTACCAAGATCATGCCTTGAGGTTGCTTGAGCGCCTGTTCATATAGCGCTCGCTGATCGTCAGTAAAACCCAGCTGGTCAATTCCCAATTGCACGGCCGCAGGGTCGAGCAAGCGAAGCACAATTTTCTCACCATACACCGTAGGGAGAGAGTTGATACGCAGCTCTAACGACCGAGCGCCTGATAGAGCCAGTTTAATGGCGCCGTCTTGAGGAAGGCGACGTTCAGAAATATCCAGGCGAGCCATGATTTTTAAGCGGGCAGCGATCTGGTAGCGCATCGCTTTGGGCGGCTGAGCGACTTCGATAAGCACACCATCAATACGAAACCGGATTCGATAGAGTTGTTCATAGGGCTCGAAATGAATATCTGAAGCGCCTCGGTCAATAGCGTCCAGAATCACTTTATTAACCAGTTCCACGACCGGTCCATCATCGACATTTAGCGTGGCATCATCAAGCGTAGCGCTTTCTTGAACGTCAATGGAAGCGGCGTGGCTCATAACGTCATCTGTGCTCTTTAAGGCGGCGTAGCGATGGTGATTGAGGTAGCTATCTAGTGCCGCTTCTAATTGGTCGAAGGGCGCAAGAATACCCTCTACATAGATGACATCTAATGCAAATCTTAGCTCGTCAAGCTGACATAGTACGGATGGGCAAGAAACTGCCACGGTCAATTGCCGCTTATAAAGTGCTAGAGGAAGCACTCTGAATGATTTTAACAGGTGAGAAGGAAATATAGAGACTTCAGGAAGGGCCTGCAGCTGTACAGCGTCTAAATCAATAACTGGCAAGCCGTATTCGTAAGCCGCCGCTGTGGCTAAAGTAATCGAACCCACTAGTTTTTGTTCAGATATATATTGTAATAACGATATGTCTAATGCTTGGGACGCTATGTCTGCTTTTGCTGCCTGATCATAGCTTAAAAGCTTATTCTTGGTTAAACGACTAGCTAGTCCTGAGTTCATAGCGGCCCAAGCAAATAATTTATATAAATGGATAATAACTATATTCCTATGATAGGGTGCTAAAAACAATGCTTTTTATAAAAAAAGTTAATTTTTATTTGGTATGTTTTTTATTTGATGTTATTTGTTATTAGGTTCGTGGATTAGATGAGGCTGCTAATAGTGGAGTGCTTATAGTTTGTGGCCTTGGGAAATAGGCTTTCCTAAATTTTTTGAGGATATGAAATGAAAAGATATGCTAATGATATCAGAGGCATAAGCTTTCAGTGTGGTTTTACGCTTATAGAGTTAATGGTCGTGATTGCCATTATTGGTGTTTTGATGGCGGTGGCGGTACCGCAATATGGCAATTATCTTGATAAGGCCTCATTAACTGCCTGTGAAGGTGAGTTGGCTTCTTATCGAAACATGGTGTTGACTAGTTACTCCCTTTCTCAAGTAGAAGAAGCCAATCCCGTAGCTATCAATGATTTTAAATTTAATTCTTGTGACCTTGCCGCATCGGCAGTTAGTAAGGAAAACTTAACTACGGCTTTTATAGGTAGCGGCGCTAGCGTTGACGTAGAGGGTATCAAGACACATCGTGGTGACAGTGCTGGCAGCATTAACATTGAAGCTGGCAATATTGTTTCTGAGAACTCCTAATGGCCAGCATGCTTTAGCGTACTGTCTTACTTGATAGGCCTTTTTATTTCCACACTGTCTACTTATTTTCTCTCTACACTGTAGGCTTCTGCGTCAGGTGAAGAGCTTACGATGAAACATATTAGCAATGTGGTCTTATTATTGGGTGTTTTTGGATTGCTCCTTGGTCTAAATACCGCTTTTGCGCAGCCTGCTCACGCTCCAGCGCATGGTGCGCGTGATAACAATGGGCATCATGAGCAGCAACATCATAAAGATGCTCACCCATCACGTAATGAGCGCAACGATCAGTATGTCGATTTACCACGTGTGAATGAGCGTGAGCTGATACGCCTATTGCGTGAGCTCAATGCACCTGTAACAGAGTCTTTGCCGCCGGGTATTCAGCGCCAACTGGAACGGGGGAGGCCCTTACCTCCCGGCATTGCTAAGCGTTTTGACAGATCAATCGCCACTCAATTACCCAGCTATCCCGGCTATGAGTGGGAATATGTTGGCAACGATGTTGTATTGATTGAGGCAGCAACGCGGGTAGTGGTTGATATACTGGTGGACGCACTGCGTTAATATTGATGCTTTTACTGCATGTGTGTGACTTAAAAAAGTCATGGTGTGTGACTATGCTCTAAAATTTTGGTCAAGTGTTTGAAGGATAAAAGAGCATGTATACATTGGAAGAGCGTTTGGCGTTAACAATTTCTATCGCCCATGAGGCGGGGGAGCTCATTCGCAAGGCTCGTGCAGAGCAATCGTTCTCGCAGCGCTTAAAAGCTGACGAAGAACTGGTTACCGATGTTGACGTTGCGGTAGATCAACTCATAAGGCAACGCTTGAATAGTTGCTTCCCTGGCGAGGCGCTTCTGAGTGAAGAGTTGGCACCAGAGCGTGCGTTGGATGCCAACGTTGCAAAACTCTGGGTCGTCGATCCTATTGATGGAACGGTTAATTTTGCTCAGGGTTTAAAGCATGTCGCTGTCTCTATTGGCTGGATGGAAGAGGGCGTTGGCAAAGTGGGCGTGGTACATGCCCCTTTCTTGAATGAAACATTTAGCGCAGCAGAAGGGCTAGGTGCTTTTTGCAACCAGCAGCCTATCCAGGCTGGCAAGGTAAGTTTATTGGTTGAAACATTAGTGGGTACCGGTTTTCCCTATCAGAAAGAGACACGCCTGTCGTTGATGCCTCGTTTAGGGGCCGTCTTGGCCAAGTGTCGCGATGTCCGGCGTAACGGTGCTGCTGCGCTTGATTTATGCGATGTTGCTTGCGGCCGTCTAGGAGCTTATTACGAAACGGTTTCGCCCTGGGATTTTGTCGCTGGCTGGGTGATTGCGCGTGAGGCCGGTGCAACTGTTGGCCATCTCGTGGCAGTTCCTGAAGGTGTGCCCGTTGATCTATACCCTAAAGAATTACTGGTAACTGCACCCGGTGTATACCAGGCGATGAAAAAGCTATTGCTAGACGCCGATCAGCAATAAGCCTACTCGGTGTAATCAAGTGATCCCCTTGTCATGGCAAATACTTGAAAAGAAAGCGCAAAAAGAGCTTTTCATTTGTCGGATAAAGCGCTATTATACGCACCGTCTTAAGGAAAATGCCAACGAGGCATCGGAGTGTGGCGCAGCTTGGTAGCGCGTTGCAATGGGGTTGCAAAGGTCGCAGGTTCGAATCCTGTCACTCCGACCAACTAAATAAAAAACGCCGCTCACTGGTTACACAGAGCGGCGTTTTTTTATGCCTTCAAAATACTTTCAGCTACACTGCAATGATGTGTGGACGTTATGCATTTTTCACCCGGTGGGCTGCTGTAAAAGCCAAAGTTGGCGCTAAACTCGCTGACCATCAATTTGTGCCTCGATACAACATTCCTCCCGGCACATTTATACCTGTCATTTCGTATTCACAAGAGGTTTCTTCGCCAGTGCTTGACCAGATGTGGTGGGGTTATAAGCCGCACTGGGCCGGTGATAAAGCGCCACAGCCCATCAATGCAACGATCGAAAAGGTAAGTATCTCGGGTTATTTCAAACAGGCTTATGCACATAGCCGTTGTGTAGTGCCTGCAGATGGCTGGTATGAGTGGGATAGGAGTGTGGATCCCAAACAGCCTCACTTTATCTGCCGTGAAGATCGTGAATTACTCTGGTTTGCTGCTATCTCTACTGCGCGCAGTGATGGAAAGCTTGGTTGTGCCATTATCACTCAGCCGGCCCAAGGGGATATAAAAGCGGTCCATGATCGAATGCCTTTAGCGCTTGATGATGAAAGCTTGGAAATATGGCTTGATCGTGAGTTTGCTGATCCTGAGATGCTGCGTAACGTAATCCGGCATATTGACACTGATATGCTTACGCATTGGCCAGTTAGCCCAGGTATTAACAAACCTTCGGGTAACGGCAATGCTGAACTACTCAACCCCGCTTAATTAGTTGATCGGAGGAAAGCGATATGGACCGCATTTTTGCCTGGGATGATCGTCGTGGCCAAGTGGTTTATCGTATACCCGGCCATACCCATAAGAATGGACATGAGGATAGCGATTTATCGCCCATATGGCTGCCTGCAGATGAATCTGAATTACCCGATGGGGTAAGCGTTGATGAGCTTCGAAAAGTTACTGTAGAAGAGTAGGAGGGGACATAAAACTATAAGAAAGCACTGATTTCGCAATTCCATAAAGCTAACCAGTGCTTTCCATAGCCTATTCAGTCAATATATCGATAACTTTAACTTCGTAATCGTCATCATGAACGGCAATTACTTTCACAATAACGTCTCGTGAAATCTGATGGTACTCATCACGCTTATCCTTTAAACCATAATGTTCACATTCATCACCTACCGATAGCTGTTTATCAAAATCCGTTTTTGGCAGCATTAGTATGTCATCAATCATAATGGACATTATCTTTCTCCTGGACCTGTATTATTCCCTGATTCTATATGCTGTGACTCAATGAACGGGTTTTGGTTGCACATATTCCGTTAGTAACGCCTATCCAATACTGTTTTAATATTTTTTAATAACTTATGAGAATATTTAAAAAAACCGCCAACGCTTGAAGCGGACGGTTCTAAATTTAAAGTCTAGTAAAGCGCGTATTTATTCGGCTGCTTCATGGTCTGCAAGCGCCGTAGCAACGGCTTCTTCCCACTGGCCTTCCGTAATGCCCCAATGTTCCATTTCTGCTTGATCTGCACTACCCTCGGCTGCTGCGCGAAGCTTTTCAGCAGAGCCGCTTTCGAAGCAGTGCTTAGCGAATGCTTTTGTTTTGCCATCACGTAATTGATCGATCATCGTCATAACTATTCCTTTCCTTGGTAGATGTCGGAACATACAGCAGAAGCCCCCGCAGGCTTGTAATGAAGGTTTCAAGCCTTGAACGAACGTTCTGTACTGTACATGGACATCGTATAGTGTAGATCGTTTACTGTTTTTTGCTTATGTACCTGAGGCTTACAAGCTCAAGATGCAAGTGATGTGTCAATAATGATTTTAATCACAATGCCTGCCAGTAGCAGCATAATCAGATTATCGAACCAGCGATGGGGCAATCGCTTACCTAATTGAGCTCCCAAAGGCATTCCCATAAGAATAATTGTCAGGGCAATAATACTGTACAGGGAGAGTTGTGGCGTCAGTATGCCTGCACTGAGTAATGCAGGGATTTGTACGCAGGTAATTGAAACAAAAAAGACCGAAATGGAGCCGATAAATACAGGTCTTTCCAGCTGCATTGCATTAAGAAACGTAATGGAGGCAGGAGCCGACATGCCCGCTGCGCCTTGAAGCACTCCACCCAATAAGCCTACCGGAATGACAATGCGCGAAGCTGTTGCATATGGTAAGGCCAAGCGCCGCCTTGTCAGCTTGATAATCAAGTACAGGATGATAGCGCCCGCAACGCCTAATGAGAGTATTTCCGGGGAAAGGGCTACTAACCCCCACGTGCCTAAGATAATTCCTAAAGCGCCAGCCACTGAAAAAGCTGCCAGAAAGCGAAGAGGTAATAAATGATGCCGGTATTGCCATACCTGAAGCATATTGCTAAATAAATTAGGCGCGACCAATACCGCAATAGCGAGCTTGACGTCATAAAGCATTGTCAGCACCGGGACTACCAGTACCGGTACGCCAGAACCAATAGCGCCTTTTACGATACCGGCGGCAAAAAGAGTCAGCAGAGCGATTAACAAAGGTTTGTCCTGGCTTCAAACGCATTACAGCCTTTCCCGGCTGTAATGCGCAACGTTTATCGTTTATTTGAGAACGTGTTATTTGAGAAGATGCTATTTGAGAACGTAGCAAGGTGTATAGGGCTGACCATCCAGCTTCATACGACCTTGAGCGACAAATGAGGTAAGTAGCTCATCCAGGCGCTGCATCAAGGCTGGTTCTGCGGTGAGTACAAAGGGGCCATGCGCTTTAATAGCGCGGATCCCTTGCTCTTTAACGTTACCCGCCACGATACCCGAGAACGCCCGGCGCAGATTCGCAGCAAGCTCGTGCTTGGGTTGCTGACGATGCAGAGCAAGCCCAAGCATGGCTTCGTGAGTGGGCTCGAACGTTGCCTGAAAGTCCCGGGCAATGGTCAAACGCCAGTTATAGTAAAAGGCGTCCTGCTGGTTACGACGAAATTCCTTGATAGTGTCGATGCCCTGACGCATTGCTCGGGCCACCGCTACTGGGTCACCGGTAATGATCGTATAATAGCGACGAATGTCCTCGCCCAGGGTATAAACCAGAAACTCATCTATTTTCTGGAAATACGCCGCTGAGTCCGCAGGTCCTGTAAAAATAAGCGGGTAGGGTATCTCGTTGTTATTCGGGTGAAGAAGTATGCCGAGTAAATAGAGGATTTCTTCGGCCGTACCCACTCCACCGGGGAAAACGATAATGCCATGTCCAAGGCGAACAAACGCTTCCAGGCGTTTTTCAATATCGGGCATTACCACCAGCTCATTGACAATGGGGTTCGGCGCTTCGGCGGCAATAATACCTGGCTCCGAAATCCCTAGATAACGGCCATCTTTGCGCCGCTGTTTAGCATGGGCGACGTTTGCACCTTTCATGGGCCCTTTCATGGCGCCAGGCCCACAGCCAGTACAAATATCTAAATCGCGTAACCCTAAGTGGTAGCCCACATCTTTTGAGTACTCGTACTCTTCACGAGAAATAGAGTGACCACCCCAGCAAACTACCAGGCTGGGGTCGCGGCCCGGCTTTAAGGTGCCTGCCTTGCGTAAAATATGAAAAACGGCATTAGTCGTGCCTTCTGCAGTGCTGAGATCGAACCGGTTATGGTGCTGAATTTCATTATAGACATAGACAATATCGCGAATGATCGAGGAAAGATGTTCGCGAATACCGCGGATCATTTGGCCATCGACAAAAGCTTCTGCCGGAGCGTTGGTTAGCTTTAAGCGAATCCCGCGATCCTGCTGCAACACTTCTATATCGAAATCCTTGTAAGCCTCAAGAATGGCGACGCTATCATCGGTAGGCTGGCCGCAATTTAATACTGCAAGTGCACAGCGACGCAGTAAGTCGTGTAAACCATTTTGCGACGTGTTTTGCAGGCGATTGACCTCCTGCTGAGACAATACTTCCAAACTCCCTTCGGGAGAAATAATGCTAGAGATAGTGGCACGAGGTGTTATGGGTAAGGTCATTATTGCATCGTTTCCTAGTCATTTTTCATCTCATCGCATACTACCACGCTATAGCAGAGGGTACAGCGCAACCAGCGTTAACCCGTACTGTGCTACCCTAGACGCAAAATATGCGCATATGGTGGTTAAAGAAGATGGCGTTTTATTATGTTTAATGCCCAGTATTTTCGGACATTTATTACATTGGTCGAAACCGGTAGTTTTACCCGAACGGCGCACCGTCTGGAAATGACGCAGCCGGGGGTCAGTCAACACGTTCGTAAGTTGGAAACGTATCTTGATAAGACGTTGCTGGAACGCAAAGGGCGCAGTTTTACGTTAACCGAGTCAGGGCGTCGGGCTTACGATTACGCCTTAAAGTTATTTGCCGAACATGAGCAGTTCCGTCACGGTTTAGATGATGACTCCCTGGATAGCGGCGACTGCCGGATTGCTTCACCGGGCAGTGTCGGGCTCATGTTCTATCCGTATATTCTAGGGCAGCAGCAAATGCACCCTAATTTAACCGTCAACTATAGCTTTGCCTTCAATCACGAGATTGTGAATGACCTGCTGGAAGGGCGTTACGATATCGGTATCGTCACCGAAGCGGTCAACAACCCCGAGCTTACCTGTACTCTCTGGCATAAAGAGCCTTTATGCCTGGTAGTGCCAGCGGATTTTGCTGGAAATACGCTGTCCGATCTCATGGGCATTGGATTTCTCAACTATTACGACGGCATCAATCACGCCAATGCGTTGCTGAGAGTTAACTATCCGGATGAGTTTCGTTCAATGACACATTTTCGTCATCAAGGATTCACCAATGAGGTGAGTATGGTGCTAGATGCTGTTGCCCGGGGCCTGGGGTTCACGGTGGTATCGCTATTGGTTCTTGAAACCTCGCCCTGGCAGCGTCAGGTAAAGGCGCTGACATTGCCCAATGGGGTGAACGAAGAGCTATATCTGCTGCGTCGCCGTGACTCCGTGCTGCCGAAGCGCTATGAAAAGCTGTTAGACGGCTTTTATAGACAGCGTATTCAACAAAGAACGCCTTTGATATCAGAATAAAGCGATCAAAGGCGTTCATTGGCTGCTTAGTGCCTTGCAATACTCTTAGCGGCGATATTCATCGATACTGGGGCAAGAGCAGATAAGCTGGCGATCTCCAAACACATTGTCTACACGGTTGACCGTTGGCCAATACTTGGCTCCCATCACCGCCTCGGTCGGAAACGCGCCCAGTTGGCGGTCGTAAGGCCGCTCCCACTGGCTGTCCATAATGTCAGCCTGGGTATGCGGAGCATTAACCAACGGGTTGTTCTCCAGCGTCCACTCGCCATTTTCGACACGTTTGATTTCTTCACGAATGGCAATCATGGCATCGCAGAACCGGTCGATTTCGTAAAGGGACTCGGATTCCGTGGGCTCGATCATCAGAGTGCCCGGCACCGGGAATGACATGGTGGGCGCGTGGAAGCCATAGTCCATCAGGCGCTTGGCGATATCCTCCTCGCTGATGCCAGACGTAGCTTTGAGCGGACGAATATCAATGATGCACTCGTGGGCTACGTGTCCATTGGTGCCACGGTAAAGAATGGGGTAGGACTCCTCCAGGCGCTTGGCGATGTAGTTGGCATTGAGGATGGCTAACTGCGTGGCTTCACGCAGGCCCCGCGCGCCCATCATCTTGATATAGGCCCACGAGATAGGCAGGATTGACGCGCTGCCAAATGCCGCCGCTGACACGGCGCCGCTATCAACGTTAACCCCGTTAATGGGGGTAACCACGTGATTGGAAACATAAGGCGCCAAGTGGGCTTTAACGCCGATAGGCCCCATGCCCGGGCCGCCACCCCCGTGAGGAATGCAGAAAGTTTTGTGCAGGTTAAGGTGCGATACGTCGCCTCCGAAATCGCCAGGGCGTGTTAGCCCTACCTGGGCATTCATGTTGGCGCCATCTACATACACCTGAGCGCCGTACTGGTGAACTACTTCACATACCTTACGCACGTGCGACTCGAAGACGCCGTGGGTAGAGGGGTAGGTGATCATGATCGCCGAAAGCTTGTCGCTGTGCTGCGCAGCTTTAGCTGTTAAGTCGTCAATATCAATATTGCCGCTTTGATCACACTCAACCACCACGACGTCCATGCCGACCATGGCCGCTGTTGCCGGGTTAGTGCCATGGGCAGAGCTTGGGATCAAGCACACAGTCCGGTGCGCTTCACCCTGGGCATCCTGGTAGCGGCGAATGGCCAGCAAACCCGCGTATTCACCCTGAGCACCTGAGTTAGGCTGCATGGAAATATGATCGTAACCGGTGATTTCCACCAGGAACGCAGCGAGCTCATCAATCATCTGATGATAGCCAGCCACCTGGTCGCGCGGTGCAAATGGGTGCAGGTGGGCAAATGCAGGCCAGGAAACGGGGATCATTTCACTGGTAGCGTTAAGCTTCATGGTGCAGGAGCCTAACGGAATCATCGCATGGGCAAGCGACAGGTCCTTATTTTCCAGCCGCTTCAGGTAGCGCAACATTTCTGTTTCGCTGCGGTAGCGATTAAACGTGGGATGGCTCAGGAAATCGCTTTCACGTTGGCAAGCTTCTGGGATGCCTGTTGCGCCTTTGGCAATCGCCTGATCGTCAAGAGCTGCCACAGATAGCCCGTGCTCGTTGCCCAGCAACACATCGAACAGCGTAGCAATATCTTGTGCTGTCGTAGTCTCATCAAGGCTGATGCCCACATCGCCATTGGCGAAATAGTGCAGGTTGATATCGTGAGTCATGGCGCGGCCATGGATCTTACCTGCATCTACCTGCGCTAAGCGCAGCGTATCAAACCAGCTGTCATGGGCTAAGGTGATGCCCGCCTGCATCAAGCCTTCGGCCAGCAACGTGGTTAAACGGTGAACGCGTCCGGCGATTTTTCGCAGCCCCTCCGCGCCATGGTAGGTTGCATAAAAACCTGCGATATTGGCTAAAAGCGCCTGGGCCGTGCAGATGTTTGAAGTGGCCTTTTCACGACGAATATGCTGTTCGCGAGTTTGCATGGCCATGCGCAGCGCCGTGTTGCCCCGGCTATCTTTTGAAACGCCGATAATCCGCCCGGGGATTGAACGTTTGAGCTTGTCAGAGGTAGCAAAGAAAGCAGCGTGTGGGCCACCAAAGCCCATGGGCACACCGAAACGCTGCGAGTTGCCAACCACAATGTCGGCACCTAAAGCGCCGGGCTCTTTGAGAAGCACCAGGCTGAGTAGGTCAGAGGCAACGCAGGTCATGATGTTACGTTCAGCGGCCGCTTTTAACAGGGGCGCTAGATCGCGCACATCACCGCTTGCCGATGGGTATTGGAGCAGCGCACCAAATACATCGTGGTCGGCCAGTGTATCTACCGGGCCTGACACCAGCTCAAACCCGAAAAATGTGGCGCGGGTTTTTACCACGTCCAAGGTTTGCGGGAAGATGTCGTCAGCAACGAAAAAGACGTTTGATTTGCTCTTTTTATTTGCCCGTTTGCATAGCGCCATCGCTTCGGCTGCCGCTGTGGCCTCATCCAGCAAGGAGGCGTTAGCCAGCTCCATACCGGTCAAGTCCATAACGACCTGCTGGAAATTAAGCAGTCCTTCCAGGCGACCCTGAGAGATTTCCGGTTGATAAGGCGTGTAAGCGGTATACCAACCTGGGTTTTCCAGCACGTTACGCTGAATAACCGCCGGCATATAGGTGCCGTAATAGCCCTGGCCAATATAGCTCTTGGCTACACGGTTTTGACGGGCCAGCTGGCTTAGGTATTCCAGTGCTTCTGATTCACTGCTGGGGTCATCCAGATTGAGTTCGCGGCCAAGGCGTATGTCGCTGGGCACGGTTTGCTCAATCAGGTCTTCCATGCGCTGCATATTGAGCACGTTCAACATGGTATCTACGTCGGCGGCGTTAGGGCCATTATGACGTTTGATAAAAGCATCGTGGTCGGCCAGTTCGGCCAAGCGGCGTGTTTCAAAAGGCATGAGAAGATTCCGAGCGTGAAAGAGAAGCTTTGCAGGGGTGTTAAATACAAAGCCTGCCAATTAGGCAGGCTCAGCAAACATAATTAATCGTCAGCGCTTATAGTGGCTTGATAGGCATCTGCATCAAGCAAACCATCCAGGTTTTGGTCGGTCAGGCGGACTTTCATCATCCAGCCGCCTTCATAGGGCGCATCATTAACCGTTTCAGGTGAGTCTTCGAGCGCTTCGTTGACCTCAATGACTTCACCGTTAACCGGCGAGTAGAGATCCGAGGCCGCTTTAACCGATTCGATAACGCCGAATTCTTTACCCTGGCTAAGGGTTTGGCCTACTTCGGGCAGTTCAACAAATACCACATCGCCAAGTGCCTCTTGGGCATGGTCAGTAATACCAATACTGACCGTACCATCTTGATGATCGAGTACCCATTCATGACTTTTGGCGTAACGGAGATTAGCAGGAAGGTTGCTCATGATGATTCCCTTTATGAAACAATTGTCTGGACTGGTGAATACTAGCGCTTGTCGGTCGTCTTGGCGACTGTGAGCCTTCCAGGCAATAAGCGAATTTTTAAGCATGTTAACGTGTTTCTCATCGGAAACAAATTTCTTAAATGCGCCATTGAGGCTAGAAGAGCGCATTTTTTAGCTGCTCATCTGGCTAATAGGCGATGAGGTCTCTTACGCATCTGTCATGTATAAGCAGCATAGGCATGGAAGACCCCTTATAAAATGGTGTAAAACAGTCAGGTTAGGCAGCTAAGGGCTTTGGCTGTTTCGCCCGTGGCTGCGGCAACCCTCAATAGATCTTAAGTATGTGAAGCATCGCTTTCATGCGTTATACCCATGAAAGGGGTTATTCGTGACAGCGCTAGATTTGCTAGACAAAATAAAAGCGAATGTCGATGATTCGACCGCCAAACACTTATAAAACAAGCGAATTAACAGGGTAAGGAGAAACATGTGGAAACTTTGAATAGCCTTTTTGGGGCGATCAATGGGGTGGTTTGGGGCCCATTGATGTTGATCTTACTGTTAGGTGTGGGTATCTATCTGCAAATTGGTCTAAAGTTCTTGCCCATTCGAAAGCTGGGTATGGGCTTCAGTCTGCTTTGGAAGGGGCGTGATGCTAAATCGACCCAGAAAGGCGTGCCGGAAAAAGCCGGTCAAGACGGTGAGATTTCGCCTTTTAACGCATTAATGACGGCGCTATCAGCTACGATTGGCACAGGTAACATCGCGGGTGTAGCCACTGCTATCGCCTTAGGTGGCCCTGGCGCCGTGTTTTGGATGTGGATTACCGCGCTTGTCGGCATGGCAACCAAGTTTGCTGAAGCGGTACTGGCCGTACGTTACCGGGAAACCGATAGTACCGGCTATCATGTGGGCGGCCCCATGTTCTATATCAAAAATGGCCTGGGAAAAAAATGGCTGTGGCTCGGCGGTCTGTTCGCGTTTTTCGGGGCGGTAGCCGCTTTCGGGATTGGCAATACCGTGCAGTCCAACTCGGTGGCGGATGCCATGGATGCCACGTTTGGTATTCCACACTGGCTGACCGGTGTGGTTATCATGGTGCTAGCTGGGGCCGTTATTCTTGGCGGCATCAAGCGTATTGCTAAGGTAGCCGGTAAGCTGGTGCCCATCATGGGCATTGCATATGTGATTGCCGGGATACTGGTACTGATCGTCAATGCGAGCCAAATCGGTGAAGCGTTCAGCCTGATTTTCTATTATGCCTTTAACCCGATCGCGGCAGCCGGCGGTTTTGCAGGCGCTGCGGTGATGGCCGCTATTCGATTTGGTGTCGCGCGGGGAATTTTCTCCAATGAGGCAGGCTTAGGTAGCGCGCCCATTGCCCATGCGGCCGCCAATACTAAAAACCCTGTGCGCCAGGGTCTTATTGCAATGCTTGGAACGTTCATTGATACCATTATCGTGTGTACGATTACCGCGCTGGTTATCTTGACCTCAACGGTATGGCAAACGGGCGAAGAAGGGGCCTCGCTGACCGCGCTCTCGTTTGACCAGGCGCTTCCCGGCTTTGGTAACCAGATTGTGGCCATTGCCTTGGCTATCTTCGCATTCACGACGATTCTAGGCTGGTCGTTTTATGGCGAGAAGTGTTTCCAATTCTTGTTTGGAACACGCTCGATCATGCTGTATCGCGTCCTGTTTGTACTGGCCATTCCGCTGGGTGCCATCGCGCAGTTGGGCTTTATATGGTTAATGGCGGATACCTTCAACGCCATGATGGCGATTCCCAACTTGATTGCGTTGGCGCTGCTGTCGCCCGTGGTATTCAAGCTGACTAGAGACTACTTTGCCGGTAAAGAGATTTTAGCAGGCGAAGAACTGGATCATGACCAATAAGCCGCGTCTGATATTTGCTCGGCTAGTGCTTACGCAGTAACTGAATCGGGAAGCTATAGCCATGGCTTCCCGTTTCTCGCTTTAACCAAGGAAATTTCATGACTGATCAAAAGCATACGCCACTTCATGCATTGCACCTTAAATTAGGCGCCAAGATGGTGCCTTTTGCCGGGTATGCCATGCCTGTGCAGTACCCGCTGGGTGTTAAAAAAGAGCACGAGCATACGCGCCAGCAGTGTGGATTGTTTGACGTATCGCATATGGGCCAGATTTTGGTGTCAGGACCTAATGTGGCAAGCGCTCTCGAAACGCTTATTCCGGCAGACCTGGTAGGCCTACAAGAAGGCCAGCAGCGCTACGGATTATTTACCAGCACGGACGGCGGGATTATTGATGATTTGATGGCAGTTAACGCTGGTGATCATTTTTATCTGGTAGTTAACGCCGCGTGTAAAGACCAGGATTTAGCACATTTACGTACAAATCTGGGCACCACTCACAAGATTGAGCCGTTAGACCGTGGATTACTGGCGTTGCAAGGACCGCAGGCACACGTCGTTATGCAACGACTCTGCCCAGAAGCGTGCGAGCTGGTGTTTATGCAGCATCAGCGCTTTACCATTGACGGGCACGAGGTTTGGGTGAGCCGCAGTGGCTATACCGGCGAAGACGGGTTTGAGATTTCCATCGCAGCAGATGCTTGTGAAGCATTTGCCGAGCGGTTGCTGGCTGAGCCGGAAGTTGAGGCCATTGGCTTGGGCGCCCGCGATTCGTTGCGTCTGGAAGCCGGGCTGTGTCTTTACGGGCATGATATGGATACTACAACCACGCCTGTGGAAGCCGGGTTGATATGGGCCATTGGCAAGCCTCGTCGTCATGGCGGTGAGCGCCCAGCGGGGTTCCCAGGGGCTGACCTGATTCTTCATCAAGTTGATGCTAAAGATCATTCACGTAAGCGCGTTGGGCTCCAGGCCGAAGGCCGGGCACCTATTCGTGAAGGCGCAATACTGCTGGATGCAGCAGGTAATGAAATTGGTGTGGTCACGTCGGGTACGTTTGGCCCAAGCGTTGGGATGCCGGTAGCCATGGGCTATGTCAGCCGCGAGTGGGAAAGCCCGGGAAGTAACGTATTTGCGGAAGTTCGTGGTAAACAGCTGCCTGTAACCGTGACGCCCATGCCATTTATCAAGCCCAGCTACTTTCGCGGTTAAGCCAGTCTATCGCGGTTCCGTCAATCTATCACGGTTACGCCAATCTATCGTAGCTAACTAAGCCTTACATGGTTAAAAGCGCAAAAGTTTAAGCCAAAAAAAGCCCCGGAATATTTCCGGGGCTTTTCACGGTTTGCTTGAGGCTCCAACGCCTAACGCAGTACCTGGCGTGGGTCGATAGGCTTACCACCCTGGCGTAGGTCAAACAGCAGATCGTAGCGCTGGCTGTCGTTACTCTTACCTATTTCGCAAAGCTCATCACCCGCTTTAACCTGCTGGCCTACGGAGACCAGCGTGCGCGAGCAAAGCGCATACACTGTCTGTAGGTTATCCGCATGATGCACGATAACGACTTCACCTAGCTGGCGCATGCCATCGGCAAAGCGTACCTCGCCGGGAGCGACCGACTTTGCACGAGCGCCTGCCTGGGTGGCGAGTAACATTGGTTGCAATGTTCCTCGGCTATCCGTGCCAAAGCGTCGAACCACGCGATAGTCTTCAAGCGGCCAGGGCCAGCGGCGCGCGGAGGCAGGCAATGAAGTAGCCGCCGGTGGGGGCGTTGGGCTTGAGCTTGAAGAAGCTGAGCTGCTGGCCGGTGTACTACGCGGTGCACTGCCGCTAAGCGGTACGCTTACGATTTGGCCCACTCTCAAGGCGGTAGGCGACGTACCTGCATTGGCACTCTGGATGCGTCCACTAGTCGTGCCAAAGTGGCGGGCGATGCTTGAGTAGGTATCGCCGGCGCGAATCTGATAGCGATAAGGACCGCCTGAGGGAGCACGTTCTTGTTGCGTAGGTATCAGCAAACGCTGCCCAACGGCCAAGCGCCGGGTATTTACCCTCGGATTGAAGCGCTCAAGGCGCTCAAGAGGCACATTGGCGCGGTTAGCCAGTTTTCCAAGGGTATCCCCACGCTGGACTTCCACCCAGTTACCATTGAGTTGGCTGGTGCTGTCAGTCGGTATGGCGGTGCGCTGGCTTGAGGAGGGGGAGCCCGCACACCCTGTCAGCAGACTAATCAGTAAACAGGTGCAAAGCCAGCCAGCTAGGCGTGATCGGTTTGGCTGTCCAACAGGGCATCTTTTTCCATCCAAAGTGAATTGATCCATGCGTGGAAGCGTTCCTTGTGCTGCTTTTCTTCGTGGTAATTGGATTCGTGCATCCATTGGGGAATGGCTAATGGGCGTGCGTTTAGCGTGATGGGCGCTTCCTGGCCACATAAAAATCCCCAAAAGGTCGGCGACGGGTTAGCGTAACTGATCGTTACGTCAAGGATACCATTCAATCGATCGCCAAGCAGGCCAAGCACCTGTGCAACCCCGCCCGCTTTAGGGCGTAATAAGTGCTGATAGGGGCTTTGCTGCACATCGCGCTTAACCGCTGTAAATCGGGTGCCCTCAATAAAATTAATAATGGTAATGGGAGCATGGCGCGCTTGCCGACACATTTGCTCTGTAGAGTGCCGATCGATGGTGGCCAGCTTAGGCTGTTTGGTAATCTGTTCCCGGCTGTAGCGGCGCATAAAGGGGAATTCAAGCGCCCAAAAGGCAAGACCCACGATGGGGATCCAGATTAACTGCCGCTTGAGGAAAAAACGCGGCATCGGAATACGCCGATGCAACGCCATCATCAAGATAAAGATATCGGTCCAGCTGCGATGATTGGAGATAACCAGCCACCACTGCTGAGGAGACAAATTATCGGGGACCGAAAAATTTACCTGGGGCTTCAGCCAGTGCTTCATCCACCACAAGTTAACCCCTATCCAGTTGAGCGCTACCGCGCACAGGCCTTTCAGTATCCAGTTCCTATAGCGTCTAACGGGAATAATAACCTTTAAAAAGGTCAGTAAAATAAGCGGTACGCCCCAGAAAAGGGTGTTAAGCGTGAGCAGCAAAATGCTGACGAGACCCTTGAAAATCGCCATACCTGTCCTTCACCCAAACTAATAAATGGCTTTAATGCTAATGGATCAAACTCATACTGCCCAGCACAACCTGTTCTTTCCCGTACTTAAAACGCCTTTCTGTCTCCAGGAAGGCAGGGCGCTTGTACCGTTTCAATCAGCACTGTTTGTAGCGCTTGGGCTGCCACGGATAGTTCTTGATGCGTGATAATTCCCACTTGGCAGGAAATACTGGGGGCGGTTAGTGGTACACAGTGCGCGCCAAGTTCATGCATTTGACGAATACACATTGATGGCACTGCGCTAACTCCCAGTCCGTCGGCCACCATGCGTCCTACGGTTGAAAGCTGATGGCTTTCAAAGGCTACGGTTAAGTCGATATGCTGTTGGTTGAGCGCCTGCTCTAACAAGCGGCGTACCATGGAGGGCCGCTGGAGGGTAATAAAGTCATTGTTTAAAAGCTCCGCCCACGTCAGAGAACGTTTGCTTATGAGTGGAGAGCTGGGGGGAAGCACAGCAACGAAATGATCATCAAAAAGCGGTGTGAAGGTCAGGCGATCCGCCCCTTCAGAGGAGAAGATAATGCCCATTTCAACCTGACGGGAGCGTACCATCTCCGTCACTTCTTCGTTGATAACATCATGCACCGTGATATTGATTTTGGGGTATAGATGACGAAACTTTACCATTGCAGCGGGCAATAGATTACAGGCAAATGAGGGCATGGCGGCTACGCTAAGCCTGCCAAGCTGAAGCGTAAACCGCTGGCGCAGGCGTTCTTCGGTATTATCCCATTGGGCGAGCAGATGCTTGGCCAACGGTAGTAGGGACTCTCCTTCCGGCGTTAAGCGTACGCTTCGCGTGCTGCGGATAAGTAATTTGCCACCTAATGAGGCTTCCAGCCCTTTAATGGCTAAGCTTAAGGCTGGCTGAGAAAGATGCAGGCGTTCACAGGCCTGTGTAAAGCTAAGGGTTTGGGCGACCACCAGAAATGCCCGTAGCTGC
The DNA here is from genome assembly GCF_017983445.1 of Halomonas sp. Lineage (GTDB taxonomy): Bacteria > Pseudomonadota > Gammaproteobacteria > Pseudomonadales > Halomonadaceae > Vreelandella. The sequence continues at coordinate 173,031 of NZ_JAGOBJ010000009.1, read as the reverse complement.
TTTACCGTCATACGATTCTCTTTTATAAGTTTTTAAAATTAATTGATAAGAAAAACAAACTTAACAAATATATTAACAGAGACAACACTGAGATTATCGACAAGCGCATTTTACGAACCACCGACAATAATGTGAGGCCGAACAATGGCAGGATTTGATAAGCGTGTAGGTTCCTACGCAGAAGCGATGGAAGGTATTGAAGATGGTATGACCGTATTGGCGGGTGGTTTTGGGCTATGCGGGATTCCGGAAAACCTGATTGCAGAAATTAAGCGCCGAGGAGTCAAAAATCTCACGGTCGCCTCTAACAACTGCGGCGTCGACGGGTTTGGTTTGGGCGTACTGCTGGAAGATCGCCAGATCAGTAAAATATTTGCCTCTTATGTGGGAGAAAACGCGCTCTTTGAGCAGCAGATGCTCAATGACGAAATAGAGGTTATTTTGACTCCGCAGGGTACGCTTGCTGAGAAAATGCGTGCAGGGGGCGCTGGTATTCCGGCTTTTTATACCGCGACGGGCTATGGCACGCCGATTGGTGAAGGCAAGGAAGTACGCGAATTCAACGGGCGCCATTACATTCTGGAAGAAGCGCTGGTGGGTGATTTCGCGATCGTGAAAGGTTGGAAAGCGGACCGCTATGGCAATGTGGTTTACCGTCATACCGCGCAAAACTTTAATCCATTGGCGGCAACTGCGGGGAAAATTACCGTGGTTGAAGTTGAAGAAATTGTAGAGCCAGGTGAGCTTGAGCCTAGTCAGATTCACACGCCGGGAATTTATGTGGATCGAATCATTCAAGGCACGTTCGAGAAGCGCATCGAGAAACGCACGCTGCATAGCTAATCCATTGATGCACAGCGGCTCACTCTATTTTTTTAACGTCCAATAATGAGGTTGCTACCATGGCTTTAACACGAGAACAAATGGCACAGCGTGTCGCGCGCGAGCTTGAAGACGGTTTCTACGTCAATCTGGGTATTGGTATTCCTACCCTGGTAGCCAATTACATTCCTGAAGGAGTAGACGTCATGCTCCAGTCGGAAAACGGCCTATTGGGTATGGGGCGCTTCCCGACCGAGGAAGAGCTCGATGCCGATATGATTAATGCGGGCAAGCAAACCGTAACGGCTCGGCCTGGGGCTGCCATTTTCTCCTCCGCTGAGTCATTTGCCATGATTCGTGGCGGGCACGTTGATTTAACCGTGCTTGGCGCTTTTGAAGTAGATCAGGAAGGCAATATTGCCTCATGGATGGTGCCTGGAAAGCTGATCAAAGGCATGGGCGGCGCCATGGACTTAGTGGCTGGCGCTGAAAATATTATTTGCACCATGACCCACGCGTCCAAACATGGCGAATCCAAGCTACTTGAAAAGTGCACGCTGCCGCTTACTGGCGCCGGGTGCATTAACCGCGTTCTCACCGATTTGGCCTACCTGGAAATTAAGGATGGTGCGTTTGTCCTTAAAGAGCGTGCCCCTGGGGTGAGTGTCGAGGAAATTATCGAGAAGACTGCCGGTAAACTGGTAGTGCCAGACCACGTGCCGGAAATGACGTTTGCTGATTAAACGCTAGTTTCAAACCTAGGCGGCCTTGAATGGCCGCCTAGGCAATCTCGCAGCGCGCATGGGCTGGTATTAAGAGCTGCGCAACCCGTTCCTGGCCTGCCTCGATATGCTTTTCAGTTAGCGCTAACCCTCCCAAACATAGACGGTACTCATCGCCTTCACTAAACGTTACCTTTTGCGGCATAGTGGGGTAATAGTAGTGCTCGATCAGCGATGAAAGTGAGAAAACCCCGTTATGAGACTCTTTCAAGCGGGGCATGCCCGATGAAGCTAATTGGCTATTGAGCGTGGCTAAAGAGCTGCCTAGCGTTGCGCAATCGAACCCTGCATGGTGCAAGCGAGGCCCCATGACGGCTATCCAGGCGGCCAGCGGATTGGCCTGTTGAAGCTCTTGGTAAAGCAGCCAGGAAGGCATGGGCCACGGGCGCCCACGGCAGAGTAAATTATGCCCTATGCAATCCTGAGGATGAGATTGATTAATAAGGGCTCCCAGCGCTTCACGCGGCGATTTGGGCAACGTGGCCAGCTGCAGCTCGGATAAGATAAGCCAGCTGCCGTTATCACTGGGAGCGAGAAGGTGAATCAGCAGGCCTTTATCTGCCATGGCATAGTGGTCGACATGGCGGTAGCCCATATGCGCAAGCCGGCTATTCAGGGCGGAGGCAGCAAAAGCGCCATAGTTAAGCGTGACGAGCGTTAAATACTCTGGTGTAGAAGACAGCGGCCAGAGCCTCAAGGCACCAATATCAGGATGCATGTGGATGTAATCAAGCCACAGCTGTTGTATGAATTCATCACGCTGCATGATGCTGTCCTCGCCGCCTAAACAAGCTCTATCAGGAGTAAATGACTTGTTTCCTACTCAGTATAGGCAAACGGGTAAGCCGCGTTTTCAACGCGGAGAAGAGGCATATTTAACGCAAAAGTCAGCTTAGCCCGGCGGGGGCTTCATCAAGAGCCGCAACGTGAAAGAGTGCTGATGACGGGCCTAGGACGTAAGTAGCTGCTTATCACGCACGAACTGGTCAAATTCGGTAAAGCCGCCCACATGGGTTTGATCGACAAATACCTGAGGAACCGTATGAATAGGCTTACCCGCTGTTTTAGCGATGTCTTCCTTGGTCACTCCTTCAGAAGGCATATCGACATAGCGATAGCCCTCTATTTTGCCCGCTGATTCCAGCTGTTCAGCAAGATACTTAGCACGTACGCAAAAAGGGCAGGACATTCTGCCAAAAATAACTACAAACATGTAAACGCTCCAATGGTCAGGATAGTAATGGGTCATAGTGGCGCATATTGTGGCGTAGCCGCGCCCATTTCGCCAATAGGTGCAGGTAATCGCGGCGATTAGTAGGGTTTTAACCTGGAAAACTCAGGCTTAACAGCGCGTAAGAAGTATGCAGCACGCCGACGTGACTTCTATACTCATGGTGTTTCTCGCTAAGCAGTCTTTTACTTACTGGAAAAGGAAAGCTGAATGTCGTCTCAATCAGGTACAACGCCTCGTGTCGCCCTGGTAACAGGTACTAGCAGCGGCATTGGTGCGGCTGTCGTCAAACATTTTTGCGAGTTAGGCTATCAAGTGCTGGCGGTCGACTTTAATCCGGCTGGCAAAGAAGTGGCTGATGCGGCTGGCGCGGCTTTTTTTCAAGCTGATTTAACCGACCCCACAGCGTGTCGTGAGGCGGTTAACGATGCTGTAAGGCGTTTTGGCAGCGTGGATATACTCGTCAATAACGCCGGTATTCAGCATGTGTCCGCAATTGAGGATTTTCCCGAGGAGAAGTGGCGTCAAATTATTGATCTGATGTTAACGGCACCTTTCCTGCTGGCACAGGCCGCTTGGCCTTATATGCGCAAGGCCGAATGGGGGCGCATTATTAATATTGCCTCAATGCACGCACAGGTAGCCTCACCGGGTAAAGCTGCTTACGTAAGTGCAAAGCACGGGTTAATCGGCTTTACCAAAACGGCAGCGCTGGAGGGCGGCCCTCAAGGAATTACCGCCAATGCGATATGCCCGGCCTATGTAAAAACTCCGCTGGTGGACAATCAGATTGCCGATCAGGCCAAGCTTAATAATATGGATGAGCAGGAAGTTATTGAAAAAATCATGCTCAAAAATGTGGCGGTCAAGCGCTTGATCGAACCTCACGAAGTCGCCCAGATGGTGGCGTACTTGGCATCCGATGGTGCTGGTGCGGTCACCGGGGCAAGTTGGAGTATTGATCTAGGCTGGACAGCCCAGTAACGCTTTCCGTCGTGTTCAGTTAATTGTCTGGAATATCTGAGGATTTATGTGGCTTTAGCGCCGTACGGGACGTTTCTGCAGTTTACGCTGCAGCGTACGGCGATGCATGCCTAGCGCACGGGCCGTAGCGGAAATATTACCATCATGCTCTTGCAGCACCTTTTGAATATGCTCCCAGGTGATGCGGTTAATCGAGGGCGGGTTGTCGGCAAGTTCGATATTTGGATCACCCTCCTGTTGCTCAAACGAGGCAATAATGTCGTCCGCATCCGCTGGTTTGCATAGGTAGTTAACGGCCCCCAGTTTCATCGCTTCCACCGCAGTGGCAATGCTCGAGTAGCCAGTTAGAACCACAATGCGGCAGCTCGGAACAGCGGTTAGCATTTCAGGCAGTAGTTTTAGTCCTGAGCTGTTTTCAAGCTTTAGATCCAGCGTTGCCATCGTGGGTTGGAACTGGGTCGCGACCGCGAGCGCCTGGTCGGCATCGTGCGCTGTCATCACCTCAAAGCCGCGACGAGTAAAAGCCCGGCTTAGGACATGACAGAACATTTCATCATCATCGATAATTAATAGGCGTTGATCTGTCGTTTGCATGATGTCCTCAACATGGTTACTTGAAACTGATTAAAGCGCGTTTTAAATACAATTGCTTAGGCAGGTCTGCGCTTTAACTGGGGGCTGAGCTACGCGGCAGCGTCACTTCTGTCAGGGTGCCGCCTTCGGGGTGATTATACAGGCTGACACCGCCACCAAAGCGGTTGATCGTGGCATGGGTTAAAAACAAACCAATTCCCATGCCTTTACTCTTGGTAGAAATAAACGTGTCGCCAAGCTGATCAGCAATGGACATGGCAATGCCCGGCCCGTGATCGCGAATATCGATGACCACGCTCTCTTCCTGCCAGTCCAGACGAACGGCGATACGCTCAGGGTTGGCATCTGCGGCGTTATTCAACAGGTTCATTAACGCCTGATCCAGCGTGGTATCCACCGCAAGCCATGGCCTGCCGCGCTTGTCAGTAATATCAAACTGATGGCTAACATCCGGACGTAAAACCAGCCAGCGCTGCACAACGCCTGTCAGCCACTCTTGGGCATCCAATATTTCCGGCTCTGCCATGCGTTGACGGTCAGAACTGGTAACCAAGTGCTGCAAGCGTGATTTACAGATATCGACTTGTTGGCGAAGCAGGCGAATATCCTGATGCAAGGTGCCATCGTCGGGCGCTTCTTCCTGCATCTCTTTTAATAAAATGGCCATGGTTGAGAGCGGAGTGCCTAGTTCGTGAGCTGTGCCGGCGGCCTGAGTTGCCACGGCCAGCACCTGCTCGTTACGCAGTGCCGCTTCTCGGGTACGCGAAAGGGCTTTGTCACGGCTGCGTAGCGCATAGGCCATTTTGTAAATAAAGAAGGTTACCAAGCCCGCAGAGAGACCAAAGTTCAGCCACATTCCCAAAACATGCAGGTTTAGCATCACATCGCTATTGATATGCCCAAGCTGGGGGATCGGATGGTAATAGAACATCAAAAAGCTGTAACCGGCCATGGCACTGCCGGCACAAGCCCAGGCGTGACGCCACGGCAACGTTGCCGCGGCAATGGTAACTGGCACCAGGTAATACGTGATGAACGGGTTGGTTGAGCCGCCTGAAAAGTAGAATAGAAGCGTCAGGCCGGTAATATCCGCTAATAGATGCAGCAGATACTCGATATGCTCAACCGCACGCGGACGACCTAAACGCCACCAGGTGGCGATATTCAAAATTCCCATCGCGATAACGACGCTCACGACCGCGGTGACCGGTAAATTGAACCCTAAAAGCTCAACGCCCACGACGATCGCGAGCAAAAAACCTGTCCAGGTAATGCCACGTACAATCGTCAGGCGAACAAGGTTTCGGTTAGGCGTAGAGAGAGGAAGCGGCAGGGCGGGTTGCATGGGCCACCTATTTCTTGGGCGTTTTAATGCTGTGAATAATAGATTTGACGATTAGGGTCATGACATATGTGAGCCAGCCCGCTGAGGCCAAAAGATTGAACAGCAGCATTTTAGGAGGCAGCCACGTGTTGCCGAACGTGGCTTCCACCATGATATGAAAAAACATCGCCAGTAGAAGTGGCAGAGCCAGGATATGGATCCACATATCCGTGCGCCGCTTGCGAATATGATAGCGACGCAATAGAAAGCGCATGGGGCGATGCGCCCAGCTAAACAAAATGATTGCGCCAACAATGAATAGCGCTGCCAGGGTTGGCTCGGTACTGCCGTTATGGACCGAAATGGAGATTGACCAGGCCAAGCCTAGCCACACCAAACCCTCTATGCTGGCAATGATGTCCGCATAGCGTCGCACGTTTTGCATAAAAAATTGGACCTTAGAACCTCTAAAAGTGCCGTTATAATACGATACTTGGCACACGCTGTGGCAGCGATGAGCAGATTTCTCTGCCAGCCGTATCGCGTATACTGTATTGGCGTTTCTTTCTTTTACCAGCTTAGGACTTGCCGTGGACGTTATTACCCTGACCCGCCCCGATGATTGGCATCTTCATTTACGCGATGGCGAGGCGTTAAGCGCCGTGGTGGGGCATACCGCCGCCCAGATGGGGCGTGCGATTATTATGCCTAACTTAACCCCACCGGTAACGACCACGGCACAGGCACTTGAATACCGCGAGCGTATTCTGGCTGCACTGCCTGAAGGAAGTACGTTTGAGCCGTTGATGACGCTTTATCTAACGGATACTACGCCTCCCGAAGAAATTGAGCGCGCAGCACAGAGCGGCTTTATCAAGGCCGTCAAACTCTACCCTGCTGGCGCTACCACCAATTCGGATTCTGGCGTTACGGATCTGGCCCATTGCAATGAAACTATCGCGATGCTCGCCCAGGTGGGCATGCCGCTGCTAGTGCATGGCGAAGTAACCACCGCTGATATCGATATCTTTGATCGTGAAGCGGTGTTTATTGAACAGGTAATGAAACCACTGCTGGCGCGGCATCCGTCGCTTAAGGTAGTTTTTGAGCATATCACCACCCAGCAGGCGGCTGAGTTTGTTGCCGAGGCGCCAGATACTATTGCCGCGACCATTACTGTCCATCATTTACTGTTTAACCGTAATAAGATGCTGGTCGGCGGAATTCGCCCACACTATTATTGCCTGCCCATTCTCAAGCGTGAACAGCACCGCCAAGCGCTTTTGAAGGCCGCGACCAGCGGTAGCCCCAAGTTCTTTTTGGGCACCGATAGTGCCCCCCATGCGCAGGGCGATAAAGAGTCTAGCTGCGGCTGTGCTGGCGCTTATACGGCGCCCGCCGCCATCGAGTTATATGCCAGGGCGTTTGATGAAATGAATGCACTGGATAATCTTGAAGCGTTTGCCAGCCTAAATGGCCCGCGTTTTTATGGCTTAGCGCCTAACGCCGATAAAATTACTCTGGAACGTAAAGCCTGGCAGATGCCGGAAAGCTATCCCTATGCCGGAGGCAAAAAGATTATTCCGCTACTGGCGGGTGAGTCGCTTGAGTGGTCAATCAAGGCGTAATTTTTCGCTGTATAAAAAACGGAGCCCACTGGCTCCGTTTTTTTCTGGCAGGGCAGAGTGCTTGATTGATCAGCGCTGGCTAAGCACTAAAAGCATTTCGTCCACCATACGCGATGAGTGTGCGGCCGCTACGTCCAGGAACTGCTCGAAGGACAGGTGATTATCGTCGTTACCTGGAATATCGGATAACGCGCGAATGACTACAAACGGGCATTGATAGAGATAACAAGTCTGCGCAATAGCGGCGGCTTCCATTTCCACTGCCAGCATGGAAGGGAATTGTGCTCGGGTCGCAGCTACGCGGGCAGGGTCCGCCATAAAGGCATCGCCCGTCGCAATCAGTCCTTCACGAACGTTAACTTCACCGACCGTAGCAATAGCCTCCCGGGCGATATCGCGCAGCTTAATATCCGCCAGGTAAGCCGCTGGCATGCCGGGTACTTGGCCAATTTCATAGCCAAATACCACGGCGTCTACATCGTGGTGGCGAACTTCATCTGAGATGATCACGTCGCCAATATCAAGGTCGCTTGCAAACCCGCCCGCTGACCCGGTATTGATGATGGCATCAGGCTGGTAGCGTTCAAGTAAAATAGCTGTGCCTACTGCCGCATTTACCTTGCCAATACCTGATAGAAGAACCACGACTTCCAAGCCGTGACGCGTACCCTTATGAAATACAAATCCGGCGTGTTCATGGCGTTCGGCATTGTCGAGTTGTTCGACAAGAATGCTAATTTCCTGTGCCATCGCGCCAATAATACCAATACGCTTCATAGAATAGGCTCCATCATTCGTACGTTTAAAAATTAAAGACCAGTAGTGACGGCCGAATATTGATGACCGGATATTAACGATCGAGTATTAAAAACAGCGTGTGCCTAGGCTTCGGCGTCGTGGCGTTCAGCCGCTTCGAGCGTGTTTTCCAGCAATGTGGCAACGGTCATCGGGCCAACGCCACCAGGTACGGGAGTGATAAAGCTTGCCCGCTCTGCCGCTGCGGCAAAATCTACATCACCGACAAGTGAGCCATCTTCCTGACGATTAATGCCTACGTCGATTACGATGGCGCCTTCCTTGATCCATTCGCCTTTTACGATGCCGGGTTTACCTACTGCTACGACTACTAAATCCGCTCGGCTAACATGCGCTTCTAGATCACGTGTAAAACGATGACAGATAGTTGTGGTACAGCCTGCAAGCACCAGCTCAAGCGCCATGGGGCGGCCTACGATATTGGAGGCGCCAACAATCGTTGCATTAAGCCCACGTACGGGAAGGTCGCTCTGCGCGAGCATCGTCATTACGCCTTTAGGCGTGCAGGGGCGTAGCGCCGGTAACCGTTGGGCAAGGCGGCCAAGGTTATAGGGGTGAAAGCCATCCACATCTTTGCCAGGGAGGATGCGCTCCAAGATAGGGCCGGCATCCATATGCGCCGGAAGAGGAAGCTGTACCAGAATGCCATCAACACGCGGGTCCGCATTAAGCTGGTCAACCAGGCTTTCAAGCGTCTGCTGTGTTGTATCCACTGGCAGGGCGTGCTGGAACGAAAGGATGCCAGCCTGTTCGCAGGCCCGATGCTTGGTATTCACATAGACATGAGACGCGGGGTCTTCACCGACCACAACAACGGCTAGTCCTGGTGCACGAGCGCCAGCAAGCTTGCGTGCTGCTATTTTCTCGGCAACGCGTTGGCGGACATGAGCAGCGATGGCTTTTCCATCGATAAGTTGGGCGGTCATTTACAAGGATCCCTGTGGAGGTTGAAACACTTCGCGCTAAAGCAGGTTTGCTCGAGCATTTACATAGGGGTAATTTTCGCATGCTAGGGCGGTAAGGCAAAGCATCTACATAATCAATCGCATTAAGTGTTGACTTTAAATCTAGAAATAGTAATATATGCCTCGCTTGAGACGGGCAGCGCGGTAAGCGTCAAGAGTGATAAATCGGGATGTAGCGCAGTCTGGTAGCGCGCCTGCTTTGGGAGCAGGATGTCGGGGGTTCGAATCCCTCCATCCCGACCACACTTAACGTGAAAGGTGGTGCATTGCTTTTCCAAGCGTGGTTGTGGTCAAGTGCTCATCGGTATTCAGCTTGTTTCGAATGCTTTACGTGCGCCCATAGCTCAACCGGATAGAGCAACGGCCTTCTAAGCCGTAGGTTGCGGGTTCAAGTCCTGCTGGGCGTGCCATTAATAAAGCGTTTAAATGGTCAAAGCCGGTTAGGTGATCTAGTCAGTAGTGCTATCAATGGTGGATGTAGCTCAGTGGTAGAGCCCCGGATTGTGGCTCCGGTGGTCGTGGGTTCGATCCCCATCATCCACCCCAGTTGATAGAAGCAAAGCAAGACTCCCAGTTTTAGGTTGTGGTGGATGTAGCTCAGTGGTAGAGCCCCGGATTGTGGCTCCGGTGGTCGTGGGTTCGATCCCCATCATCCACCCCATTAACCTCTCTTGTTATCCCTTACTCATTATTTTCTTATTTGTTTAAACTTCTATCCACTTGATTGTGGCTTTTTGTGTTTCTGCTTTTAGCTATACGCTGCTTTTAACTCTATCTCTTTTGCTGTTTTGAAGTACCTGTCGTCAGCGTTTTCGCCTGACCTTCTATGGCTATATTTCAACGGCATCCTTTCTATATTAAACGCTGCATCCTCAATGCCGTCACTTTTGGGTAGCTTCTTTGTATGCGTCATGCACGCGCGCATTTAGCGATTCTATTCTAGGTTGTAAAGCCTGATACCCCTTTTTATCCTGCCGTATAGCCGCTAGGTAGTTAAGTCATCTTTTATAGGTTTTTTTACAGATTTAATTGCTATATTTTGATGATAAAAGAGATTTTTTGACTATATGAAAGGCTTCTGTTTAGTGATATTTTTCAAATAGTTAATAATCTAGTCTTTGCTTATATTAAATACGGGTTCGACTTCGAGGGGCATGAAATGACGCGACAAACGGTGGTGTTGGGTGCAGGCATGGTAGGTGTCAGTATCGCGTGGCATCTGCAGCAGCGTGGTCATCAGGTAACGCTGGTGGATCGCCGTCAGCCTGGCCGGGAAACCTCGTTTGGTAATGCAGGTATTATTCAGCGTGAGGCGGTCCGCCCATACGCGTTCCCTCGTGACATGAAAACAATTTTAAGCGTGCTGCCTAATCGCCGAGTAGATATTCGCTATCGCGCAGCCGGTATGTTGAATGCAGCGTCTCCACTATTAAGTTATTGGCATAACTCATCATCGGGGCAATATAAAAAAATCGTTCCGGAATGGGCCTCTCTGATCCAGCTATGCCTGAAAGCGCATGGCCCCATGATTGAAGCAGCAGGCGCTGAGCATCTAGTACGCCGGGAAGGCTGGCTGGAGATCTATCGTACTCAGGCGCGCCTGGACAAGCGTATTCAAGAGGCTGAAGAGGCGCGCACGCTTTACGGCGTTCAGTTTGATGTTCTGGATCGCGCAGGGATTGAACGTAAAGAGCCTGATCTAGGTAACGATATCATAGGGGCTATTCACTGGTTGGATCCTTGGACCGTATCGGACCCTGGCGCATTAGTGGCTGCTTATGCTGATGACGTCACGAAAAATGGCGGGCAGATTCTTCAGGCCGACATTCAAAAAATTGAACAGGTAGGAGAGCGTTGGCGGGTGGTGACTCAGGAGCAAACGCTGGAGGCTGATGAAGTCGTGGTCGCCTTAGGGCCTTGGGCTGGTGATTGGATGAAGGGGCTTGGCTATCATTTCCCCACTTTTGTGAAGCGTGGTTACCATATGCACTATGCCACTAAGTCGCCAGCCAAATTAAATAACTGGCTGATGGATGCTGAAGTCGGCTATCTGTTAGCGCCCATGAATGCAGGGGTTCGCCTGACGACCGGCGCTGAACTAGATCGTATGGAATCGCCGGCTGACGAACAGCAGTTGGGCGCTGCAGAAAAAGTAGCCCGGAGCATTTTTCCACTGGATGAGCGGCGCGATACGGCTGCCTGGAAGGGCGCGCGGCCTTGCCTGCCGGATATGAAGCCTGTCATTGGCCCAGCGCCCCGTCACCCTGGGTTATGGCTGGCCTTTGGTCACGGCCATCAAGGTTTTACCCTTGGCCCTGCTACGGGGCAGCTGTTGGCCGATATGATACAAGGCAAACCCACAGAAATTGATATGGCGCCATTTCGAGCGGACCGCTTTTAATTTCGAACAGTTGTAATAAGGGGCGGCGATAGCGATTGCTTTGTGGCTAACCCGTATCTTTGCTAGTCTAAGACAACGTTTGTTTTTCAAGGGTAAGGTTTATGGATGTTTCTATAAGCAACACGGTGAGTACGGCGCTTTATATGAACCAGGCGCAAACCGCTGAACAGGCCCAAATGCAGTTGTTCAAACAGGCATTGGATGTACAGGCTCAGCAAGTCACTGAAATAATGGCTTCCGCTAATATGGGTGCTGAGCCCGGCCTGGCTAAAGATGGAAATGTTGGCACCATGATCAATACCTATGCCTAGTGGGGTATAGGATTAATCACTGCCTGAGGGTATTTTAAAACGCCGACTAGTTCGGCGTTTTTTTATATTTTTATCTAGCATGTCTTGCCCCAGATAAGCTCGGCTGGACGTTAATCTCGTTCTTGTAAGTGCCAGTTAATTAGAAATCCAAGTCTTACAAAACTTTTACAAAAAACGATGTGACTGCTACATATGTAAGGTGGGTTTTCAATTATTGCCTGTTACCCAGGCATAAATAGCTAAAAAAAAGGAATCGCTATGAACAAGGAAGCGTTGAAAAAAATTAGTATTTTAGGCGTTGCGTTAGGTTTGACTGCAAGCCCTTTTGCATTTGCTCAGACCGATACGAGTACCAATGCAAATACTAATACTGTTCAGGGAGCAGGCCACGAAGATGTACTGAAAAATCAGCCTCGCGGCGCAGCTGCTCCTACTGGCAATAAGGCAGAGTGGGAAGAAGGCGGTGGTGAAGGAGAAGGACCGGTTATTGATGTCGAAGATCATGAGCGCAGTCATACAACAGGCCATGCAGCTATCAATAGCGAACCACGTGGTTTAGCCGCTCCTGCCGGCAATAAAGAAGAGTGGCAAGAAGGTGGCGGTGAAGATGAAGGCCCGGTTGTTGAGACCGATACTCAAAACCAGACACATAGTAATGCAGTTGGTCATGAAGCGATCAACAGCGAGCCGCGTGGTACAGCCGCTCCTACAGGTAATAAAGAAGAGTGGGAAGAAGGCGGTGGTGAAGAAGAAGGCCCCGTTGTCGAGTAATTGCCCTATTATGCCCCGCTTAAGCGGGGCATAACTGCACTGTTTGGTTTCTGCACTAACACTTCCTTATGATGAACATGGCACCTGCCCCCTCCTAACGGTACAATCTCGCCCAATTATACAAACCTCAGTTCGAGTTACTTGGAGCTTCAGTACGAAGCCTAAGTACCCTGTTGAGTACAAATTTCTATAGAGGCAAGATGAAAGATACCCAGTTAGCCTATGAGGCGGGGCTTAGACGCACCTTTGCAATCATTTCGCACCCGGATGCGGGTAAGACAACGATTACCGAAAAAATGCTGCTGTTTGGTAATGCCATCCAGTTGGCAGGCTCGGTAAAAAGTAAGCGCAATGACCGTCATGCTACTTCTGATTGGATGAAGATGGAGCAGGAGCGGGGTATCTCGGTAACGACTTCCGTTATGCAGTTTCCCTACGGTGGACGTATCGTCAACTTGCTTGATACGCCTGGGCATGAAGACTTCTCTGAAGATACCTATCGGACTCTGACGGCCGTTGACTCCGCTTTAATGGTGATTGACGGTGCCAAGGGCGTCGAAGACCGAACCGTTAAGTTGATGGAAGTATGCCGCCTTCGTACCACGCCCATCCTTACCTTTATCAACAAGATGGACCGTGATATTCGTGACCCTATCGAGGTCATGGATGAAGTCGAGACTGTTCTAAATATCCAGTGTGCACCGATGACATGGCCAGTGGGCATGGGACGTCATTTTAAAGGTGTGTATCATCTGTATAACGATGTCATCCACCTCTATACGCAAGGCCAGGGTAGCCGCATTCCCGAAGATAAGCGGATTGAGGGGTTAAATAATCCTGAGGTCGATGCTGTACTTGGTGAAGAGCAGGCAGAAGAGCTGCGTATGGAAGTGGAACTGGTGCGTGGCGCTTCACACGAGTTTGATCTTGAAGCTTACCGCCGCGGCGAACTCACGCCGGTCTACTTTGGTACCGCCATGGGTAACTTTGGCGTACGTGAAATGCTGGATGGCTTTGTAGAGTATGCGCCTGCTCCCCAGCCGCATGAAACCGACTTACGTGAAGTAAGTGCGCAGGACGAACGCTTTACCGGGTTTGTATTTAAAATACAGGCCAACATGGACCCCAACCACCGTGACCGCATCGCTTTCTTACGTGTTTGCTCCGGCAAGTACGAGAAAAACATGAAGATGCGTCACGTGCGGATCGGCAAGGACGTCAAGATTGCCGATGCGTTGACGTTTATGGCATCTGACCGTTCGCATGTCGAGGAAGCCTGGCCCGGCGATATTATTGGTTTGCATAACCACGGCACTATTCAAATTGGCGATACCTTTACAGTAGGTGAGGATATGCGCTTCACCGGTATTCCTCATTTTGCCCCTGAGCTTTTCAAGCGTGTGCGCCTGAAAGATCCTTTGAAGATGAAGGCTCTTCAAAAAGGTCTGCAGCAGCTCTCGGAAGAGGGCGCCACACAGGTGTTCATGCCCATGGACAACAATGACCTGATTCTTGGCGCAGTGGGTACCCTCCAGTTTGATGTGGTCGCCCACCGGCTGAAGGAAGAGTACAAGGTCGACTGTTTGTACGAAGGTGTTAATGTGCAAACGGCGCGATGGATATATTGTGAAGATGCCAAAATGCTGGAAGAGTTTAAGCGTAAGGCCAGCGCTAATCTGGCCATTGATGGCGGTGGCTATTTAACCTACATCGCGCCTACCCGGGTTAATTTACAGATGACTCAAGAGCGTTGGCCGGATATTCGCTTCCAACCTACTCGCGAGCATTGAACCGGCGGCACTAAAGTAATCTGATATCGGCAAGCCCACGGAAGGGCTCGCTCTCTACACAAGGGGGAGTCGTTGGCAATGCTTATTGATGCCCACTGCCACCTGGATTTCAGTGTCTTTGATAAAGATCGTGATGCGGTCTTTTCAGCAGCCCAGACGGCTGGCGTTACACACTTTATTGTTCCAGGTACTACGCGGCAATGCTGGTCGAATGTATTGGTGTTGGGCAAGCGCAACGATGTCAGTATATGTCTGGGCCTGCATCCCTATTTTATGAAGCAGCATCGCCGAGATGATGTACGTGAGTTGGAGCGAATGCTAAATTCAAACCCATGGGTGTCGGCGATCGGGGAATGTGGCATTGATGCGCGCTTTAAAGATACCTGGGAGAAACAGTGGGATCTGTTTGATGATCAGCTGCATCTGGCCAAGCGGTATAAGCTTCCCGTAGTAATCCACTGCGTGCAGGCGAATGATAAAGTGGGCAAGCGTTTGCGCGAGCTGAAGCTTCCCCAGGCAGGGCTTATTCATGCCTTTTCAGGCTCTATCGAACAGGCCCGTAAGTTTTTAGACTTGGGGTTTGTGTTAGGCCTGGGCGGTGCGGTTACCTATGCGCGCGCCCAGCGGTTAAAGAGGATGGTTGCTGCACTACCCGATGATGGTTTTGTGTTAGAAACAGATAGCCCCGATATGCCGTTAAGTGGCCATCAGGGCGAGCGTAATGAACCCAAGCGCGTTGCTCAGGTATGTCGCATCGTGTCAGGTCTGCGTAGCCAGACAGAGCAGGAAGTAGCGGCATGCAGTACTGCAAATGCCGCCCGCTTGTTTAGACTCGCTATCGACTGATATTGTCTCAGCTCTTGATTGCCGCTGCTTGGTGTTCAGGGTCAAGGCGCTCAATGGGGTAAGGCAAAGGCAGCAGGGTAACGGTGTTGCCTTCCCAATAAAGCGGCATCGCTTCTTCAATGGCCTTGGTATTCATAACGGCGAGCAGTTCTACGCTGTCGTTATCTTTTCTAACGCTTATCACCACTTCGCCCATGGCTTTATCTGACGCATTGTTAATGCTGGCGCCGACGTCTGGCAATACGGCTGCTTTGAGCTCGGCGTGAACTAAGCGTTTCTTAACTTGTCCACGAAAGTGCGCGCGGGCAACCACTTCCTGTCCGGTATAACAGCCTTTCTTGAAACTCACACCACCTAGCGCTTCCCAGTTCAGCATTTGGGGTAAAAAGCGATCCTGTTGTGCCTCTGTCAGCCATGCAATACCACTGCGAATATCTTCAAGCTGCCAGGCAGCATTTTGTGCTTCATCATCGACCACACCTAAAGAAGAGGCGTCTGATAAAGAAGACACATCCGGTACACAAAATAACCAGCGAGGCATTTCCCCAGGCACACGAATAACGTTAGTGAGGTTGTTGACACTCTGGGCAAAGGGTTTTTCGGGAAGCGCTACATCCAGAAAGGTTGCTAGCGAGCTTGCACCGTCGCTGGCGCCAATAAATGTAACCCCGGTGTCATGCACCAGCTCGGCGCGGTAAAACGCAGCGAATTTCTTTAAATGGGCCGCAAGTGAGGCAACCAGCGACGTGCTGAGTATCAGCCTGAAGTGTTCAGCATTGAGGCGAAGAAGCTGCCCATTAGCCAACATTCTTCCTTTGGGAGTGCAAAAGCAGGTAAGTGGTGCAAACTCGCCATCGGCTAAACTTACCTGAGCGCTTGTTTGGCCCTGAAGGAATTTTTCAGCATCTGCCCCTTTTACATCCAGTGCTGCCAGGTGACTTAGGCGCACGTTGTCGGTGATCGTAGTGGAGGGGATAACCGTTGCCATATAAACTCCTGGTTTATGGGTAGCCGATAGTTAAAAGGGTGGTAAGGACGCTAAGCCTCTCAACCTGTGGGCAAAAGACGCTAATTGCAAGGTGTCATTAGCGTGCTAGACTCTTTCTTCTGTATCAGTTTTGCATAGGAATAAATGAGGAAGATAACGTCATGGCACAGCAATCATTAACTTTTCAAGGCGTAAAAAATGCTGATCAGGTCAACAAGATTACCACGGCGTTGATGATGTTGGATGGGGTAGATAGTGCAGAAGTCGGTCGCCATGGGGCAGACGTAGAGGGTCGCGTTAAACGTGAGGCGCTAATCAACGCCGTCGAAAAGTTGAAACTAGGAGTGAAAGTATCCTGATGCATCCGCCTATTACGGTAATCAGCCAGCGTAACCATGCGTTTCGGCAACGTGTTGAAATCGATAGCCTGGAAGCCTTATACGCCGATGTTCCCGAAGTGGTCGGTGGTGACGGCAGCGCGCCAGACCCGCACGACTATTTTGACATCGCCCTGGGGACCTGTAAGGCAATTACGGTGCAAATGTATGCCAAGCGTAAGCAGTGGCCGCTTACGGCAATTACTGTAACGGTTCAGCGCGATGATAGTCAGGAAGCCAAGGGCACGTACATGTTGAATGTGGTGTTAACCCTGCATGGCATTACTGACCCGGAGCAGCGCGCCAGGCTCGAGGACATCAGTCACCGCTGTCCCATCCAGCGGCTGATGACTCAGTCGACGATTAATATCACTACGCAAACGGTTTAATTTTCAGTTAGGAGCGATGATGAGCAAAGAGTTTCGGTTACAGTCGAAATTTAAGCCTGCCGGTGATCAGCCAAACGCCATCAAAGAGTTGGTCGGTGGTCTGGACTCGGGTCTTGCCCATCAAACGCTGCTGGGGGTCACCGGATCGGGCAAAACGTTCACTATGGCGAACATAGTGCAAAAGCTTCAGCGCCCGACTATCGTGATGGCGCCTAATAAGACGCTGGCGGCACAGCTCTACGGCGAGTTTAAATCCTTCTTCCCTGATAACGCTGTTGAGTATTTCGTATCTTATTACGATTACTATCAGCCTGAGGCCTATGTGCCGTCATCCGATACGTTTATCGAAAAAGACGCCTCTATCAATGATCATATTGAGCAGATGCGTCTCTCGGCCACTAAAGCGTTACTTGAGCGGCGTGATGCGCTGATCGTCGTATCCGTTTCGGCAATTTACGGGTTGGGCGACCCCGACCAGTATTTAAAAATGCGCCTGCACTTTACCCGGGGTGAGTTGATCGATCAGCGGGCCTTCCTGCGCCGCTTGGCGGAGCTTCAGTACACCCGTAACGATATGGATTTTCGTCGCGGTACCTACCGTGTACGCGGCGATGTCATTGATATCTTTCCGGCCGATTCTGATGAAGAAGCGGTGCGTGTTGAGCTGTTTGATAACGAGATCGACTCTATTCGCATGTTCGATCCGTTAACCGGGGATATACGGGGTCAGGTACCGCGTATGACGATTTATCCTAAATCGCACTATGTTACCCCTCGCGAGACCATCCTGGGCGCGATCGATTCAATTAAAGCTGAGTTGAAAGAGCGCCTTGACTGGATGCGCAAGCACGAGCGTCTTGTAGAAGCACAGCGCCTTGAACAGCGTACGCTTTACGATATTGAAATGATGCTTGAACTGGGTTACTGCAACGGTATCGAAAATTACTCGCGTTATTTATCGGGCCGGGCACCTGGCGAGCCGCCGCCTACGTTTTTTGACTATCTGCCTGACGATGCACTGCTGTTTATTGATGAGTCTCACGTCAGCGTGCCGCAAGTGGGTGGCATGTATAAAGGTGACCGTTCGCGTAAAGAAACGCTGGTGGAGTACGGTTTCCGTTTGCCCTCGGCGCTGGATAACCGACCCATGAAGTTTGAGGAGTGGGAGTCGATTGTGCCTCAGGCGATCTTTGTCTCGGCGACACCGGGTAAATATGAGGCTGAACATGCCAGCCAAGTTGTCGAGCAGGTAGTGCGCCCTACAGGGCTTCTGGACCCTGAAATCGAAGTGCGCCCCGCCAGCACTCAGGTGGATGATCTGCTCTCCGAGATCGGATTACGTACCGCGGTAGGTGAGCGCGTACTGGTAACTACGTTGACCAAGCGTATGGCCGAGGATTTAACAGAGTATTTTGACGAACACGGGGTGCGTGTCCGTTATCTGCACTCTGATATCGATACAGTCGAGCGCGTGGAAATTATTCGCGATCTCCGCTTGGGCAAATTCGATGTGCTGGTGGGGATCAACCTGCTTCGTGAAGGGCTGGATATTCCCGAGGTGTCGCTGGTCGCCATTCTTGATGCGGATAAAGAAGGCTTTTTACGTGCTGAACGCTCACTGATTCAGACGATAGGCCGGGCTGCGCGTAATGCTCACGGCAAGGCTATTTTGTACGGGGATCGCATTACCGATTCAATGCGCAAGGCCATCGATGTAACCGAGAGCCGTCGAGCCAAGCAGAAAGCGCATAATGAAAAGCACGGCATTACGCCAACAACCGTTACTCGCTCCGTGGCGGATATACTCGAAGCAGCGCAAACGCCAGGTAAAAAGAACAGCCGTAAACGTGGCGCTGAGCGCAAAGTGGCTGAGGGCGTAGGTCAGTATGATATTGCCAATATGGGGCCGCATGATTTGTTAGCTGCGATTAGCAAGCTGGAAGATGCCATGTTCGAAGCTGCCCAGAATCTCGAGTTCGAAGAAGCGGCTCGCCTGCGCGACCAGGTGCATCAAATGAAAGAAAAACAGCTGGCGCTAGGGTAGGTTATGCCGGAAGGACCGGAAATACGTCGGGCAGCCGACCGGATTGAAAAGCAGATTGGCGGCCGGGTGCTCGATGATGCCTGGTTTGCCTTTCCCGAACTCGCCAAGCAGGCTGATTCGTTGATCGGTACTCAAGTGACTGCTATTGAGACACGCGGCAAAGCCATGCTGATCCGATTTGCCAATCAGCAGGTGCTGTATTCCCATAATCAGCTATATGGAGTATGGAAACTTCATCGCGTCGACGAGCCACCAGCCACCAAGCGTTCTCTAAGGGCACGTTTGGAAACTCAGGGCAGGGTGGCCAGTCTGTATAGTGCATCGGATATTTCCCTGTGGCAGGAAAGCGAGCTGGAAACACATCCTTTTCTGGCACGTTTGGGGCCGGATCTTTTAAGCCAGCAGGTAACGCCCGAACATGTGCTGGCGCGTTTAACCATGAAGCAATTCTATCGGCGTAGCCTTGGGTCGTTACTGTTGGATCAAGGTCTGGTGGCAGGGTTAGGTAACTATCTGCGTTCGGAAATTCTGTTTTTTGCGCAACTCCACCCCAAGCACCGACCAGCAGATTTAACCGACGCCCAGCAAATGCAGTTGGCAGAGTTGATCGTGGATATTACCCGCCAGGCTTACCAGCTAGCCGGGGTGACTAATACTGAAGTGTGGATTGAACAGGCGGTTGCTTCAGGTGAATCGCGTCGCCAGTGGCGGTTTGCTGTATTTGATCGTGCTGGGCTCTCGTGTCATCGCTGTGGCGATGTTATTGAGCGTACGATGGTCGGCTCTCGGCGCCTGTATAGATGTCCCAGCTGCCAGCTATATGAAAAATAATTATACCGTTATCTTGCGCGATTTCATGAAGCTGCCACGCTACTTTCTTTGTGATTATCACAATGCGGTAGAGGCTGCCGCTTGAAGGTCAATACGGTATACTCCTTGCACGCTTAAGCGGCTATTCCCATGCATGTTAAAAAAGCCGTAGAAAAGACGAAAACCAAGGAGCTGTTACTCCATGACCGTGATTCGCCAGGACGACGTTATTCAAAGCGTTGCCGATGCTCTTCAATATATCTCTTACTATCATCCCAAGGATTTCATCGACGCGATGGATGCGGCTTATAACCGGGAACAAAACCCGGCCGCGAAAGATGCTATCGCGCAAATATTGATTAATTCGAGAATGTGCGCCACCGGCCATCGGCCTATCTGTCAGGACACGGGCATCGTGACCGTGTTCGTTCATGTGGGCATGAACGTTACCTGGGACGCAGATATGAGCCTGGACGACATGGTCAATGAAGGCGTTCGCCGGGCGTACCTATTACCGGACAACGTGTTGCGCGCATCTGTATTGGCAGATCCTGACGGTAAACGTCAGAACACCAAAGACAATACGCCCGCTATTATCCACCACACGCTCGTGCCTGGTGATAAGGTTGATATTCACGTCGCGGCAAAAGGGGGTGGTAGTGAAGCGAAGTCCAAGTTCGCTATGCTGAACCCCTCTGATAGCGTGGTTGACTGGGTAATGGAGCAGCTTCCCAAAATGGGCGCAGGCTGGTGCCCGCCGGGCATGCTGGGTATTGGTATTGGTGGTACGGCTGAGAAAGCCATGCTACTCGCCAAAGAGGCGCTGCTGGATCCTATCGATATCCTGGATCTTCAGGCGCGTGGTCCGAATAATCGTGCAGAAGAGCTGCGTCTTGAGCTTTTTGACAAGGTCAACCAAAGCGGTATTGGCGCACAGGGCTTGGGCGGGCTTACCACGGTACTGGATATCAAGGTAAAAGATTACCCTACCCATGCTGCTAACAAACCTGTCGCGATCATTCCCAACTGTGCCGCCACTCGCCATGCGCATTTTACGCTTGACGGTTCAGGCCCGGCAGCACTAACGCCGCCTAAACTGGAAGATTGGCCTGAAATTACCCGTGAAGCGGGGGCTAACGTCAAGCGCGTTAACCTGGATACCGTTACCCCAGAAGAGGTTAAAACCTGGCAGCCAGGCGATACGCTTCTGCTTAATGGCAAGCTGCTGACAGGACGTGATGCTGCCCATAAGCGTATGGTTGATATGATCGCTAAAGGTGAGCCGCTGCCCGTTGATATGAAAGGCCGGTTTATCTACTACGTTGGCCCTGTTGATCCCATTGGTGATGAGGTTGTGGGTCCGGCTGGCCCGACCACGGCAACCCGGATGGATAAATTTACCCGTACCATGCTCGAAGAGACTGGTCTTTTAGGTATGGTGGGTAAAGCTGAACGTGGCTTGGAAGCTATCAACGCCATTCGTGATAACGAGGCGGTTTATCTGATGGCGGTAGGTGGCTCGGCGTATCTGGTCGCTCAGGCAATCAAGAAATCCCGAGTGGTGGGCTTTGAAGATTTAGGCATGGAAGCAATCTATGAGTTTGAAGTAGAAGATATGCCCGTAACGGTTGCCGTGGACAGCCTGGGCACTTCCGTCCACCAAACCGGACCCGCCAAGTGGAAGGAGATCATCGCCCAAACCGCATAAAGCAGTCTGTGCTGTGATCGGCTATTAATTCACAGAAGCCCCGTTCATGCGGGGCTTTTGTACATCAACCTCAATAGCCTAAACGCGTTTGATATACCGATACGTATAAGGGAGAAGCGGGTATGGCCTCTTGGCTGCTAGGGACAGGCATTATGCTGATACACCTTTTAGGTATTGTGTCGGCCGTAATGGCGTTGATGTCGAGCCGGACATCGCAAGGCGCAGTAGCGTGGATTATTTCACTTCTTACCTTTCCCTACGTGGCGCTCCCAGCATATTGGTTCTTCGGGCGCCCGCGCTTTTATGGCTATGTCATGGCCCGTGGCGAGCGCGATACCGTGCTCAGGCGTGTATTGGCCCGCTATCAGGAGAGCGCCTTACCCTTTCTGGCGCCGCCTACCAGCTCGGATACCCAAGCTGTTGAGCAGTTAGCGATGATGCCGC
The DNA here is from genome assembly GCF_017983445.1 of Halomonas sp. Classification (GTDB taxonomy): domain Bacteria; phylum Pseudomonadota; class Gammaproteobacteria; order Pseudomonadales; family Halomonadaceae; genus Vreelandella. Next base: position 151,006 of record NZ_JAGOBJ010000009.1, on the reverse strand, counting down.
TAACACGGGGCAATAACGCCACACTGTTAATTGATGGTGATGCCACCTTTGAAAGCCTGTTTGAAGGAATCGACAGGGCAGAGCACTACTTATTGCTGCAGTTTTTTATTGTGCGCGACGATGCGCTGGGACGCCGCCTGCAAAAGCATCTTGTTGACGCCGCTCGCCGTGGCGTGCGGGTGTACTTTCTTTACGATGAAATCGGCAGCCGTAAGCTGGGTGAAGGTTACCTTAAAGACTTGTCCGTTGAGGGAGTAGAGGTCAGCGCTTTTCGTTCATCCAGAGGCCTCAAGCATCGCTTTCAGCTTAATTTCCGCAATCACCGCAAGGTTGCCGTTATAGATGGTAAGCGAGGCTGGTTAGGTGGATTCAATGTTGGCATAGAGTACCTGGGGCAGAATCCACGCCATGGCCCGTGGCGCGATACACACTTAATGCTGGAAGGCCCTAGCGTGCTAGGCCTTCAGGAAGCATTCTGGGAAGATTGGCACTGGGCAACAGGCGAGGTGGCCAGCTTAAACTGGCAGGCGGAAAGCCATCCTGAGCATGACCAGCATGTGGTCATCGTGCCTTCAGGCCCGGCAGATAAGCAGGATACGGCCAGCCTGTTAATTCAGCAGTTGATACATAGCGCTACGCATCGGCTGTGGGTTACCAGCCCGTATTTTGTGCCTGACCAAGGCGTGCAGGATGCGCTACGCCTTGCGGCCATGCGCGGCGTGGATGTGCGTGTCATGATTCCTGAGCGACCAGACCATCTGCTTGTGTTCCTTTCGGCCTTTGCATTCCTGCCGGATATGTTAAAAGCAGGTGTAAAAATATACCGTTATCTTCCTGGCTTTTTACATCAGAAAGTCATCCTTATCGATAACAATGCAGCGACGGTCGGGACGGTAAACTTAGATAATCGTTCGTTTCGCTTAAACTTTGAAATTACCGCCTATATCCCTAATCCGGAATTCGCTGAGCAAGTACACACGATGCTGGAGCAGGATCTAGCACAGTGCCGACGTGTCACAGTAGATGAAGTACAACAGCGTCCGTTATGGAAAAAAGTAGTTTCAAGAGCGGCTTATCTTATGTCGCCCGTACAATAGCCAAGCGCTGTGAACGGTCAAATTACAAAATGTTCGATGGGCAAAGGAGTGTTGGGTGAATCTTGAAACAAAATGGTTAGAAGATTTTGTCGCGCTGGCCAATACACGCAGTTTTTCCGCTTCTGCACGCCAGCGGCATGTCACTCAACCTGCCTTCAGCCGACGCATTCGTGCACTGGAACAAGCTATTGGCGTGACCCTTGTTGATCGCTCTACAACGCCCGTCGGGCTCACGTCAGAAGGGCAGTTGTTTCTGGTGACCGCACGTAATCTGGTTGAGCAGCTTAATGAGTCGTTAAGTCATTTGCGGGGGTTGTCTATCGCGAATGAGGCACTTGATATCGTAGCGGCCCATTCATTGGCACTCAGCTTTTTTCCTCCCTGGATATCGCGCCTTCAAAAAGGCCTGGGTGAGCTCCCCACACGTTTGGTCGCCATGAACGTTGGGGAGGCTATCCATGTTCTGCGTGAAGGCAACTGCGATCTTATGCTGGCATATTACGACCCCTTTGCCACGATGCAGCTGGATGCGGAAGTTTTTCCGTCATTTTCGATAGGTAAAGTCAATATGCTGCCCGTTTCTCTACCAGATGAAACAGGTAAACCCTGCTTTTCGCTACAGAGTGATGCATCTATTCCGTACTTGGCTTATACCCAAGGCGCTTTTTTAGGGCGAAGTGTGCGCATGCTGCTGAAAAATGATCCCCTGCGTATGAAATTGCGTACGGTTTATGAAACGGCCATGGCAGAAGGGCTAAAAGGTATGGTGCTTCAAGGTATTGGTGCCGCCTGGATTCCTGATTTCTGTATACGTGAAGAGCTTAAAAGTGGCCGTTTGGTAAGAGCAGGCGATGAAAGCTGGGACATTCCCCTTGAGATCCGCCTTTATCGCTGCTCACTCGTACATAAACCAGGCGTCGAAAAGCTCTGGCGGCAGATGATGAAACTGCCGCGCGATTTTTTACAGGCGTGATGTGCTATGAGCGGGTGCTAAAATCTGCGGGCAGCCCAAGAAAATTCTGAATAATAAAGAAGTGATCTTCAAACAGGCTGTCCGGTTCTAAATCGGCCAATGCTACCCAGCGTGCATGGTCGCCGCCTTTAACGGATTTTAAGCGGGGAAGTTGCTGGTCTGGGCGTAGCGCAAAGTAGAAGGCTTCGGCCAGTGTACGGCCACGCCAGCTGCGGTGTGGCTCATCAAACAGTCGCTGCCCGCGCAACGAACCTTTCAGTACGGGCTCAGGGACTTTCAGGCGCAATCTCTCCCTAAGCTCGCGCATACAGGCATCCAGCAACCGCTCATGCGGATTGATAAAGCCCCCTGGCAAGGCGAAAAGGCCTTTGCCAGGGGCTGCCGTGCGGCGTACTAAAAGGACATGGCCTGACTGCACTACAACGGCATTAACGGTAACGAAAATAGGCGGGTAGGGAGCTTTTGACCAGGCTTGATGATATTGATCGAGCAGTTGCTGCTCTTCCAGTAGCTGGTAATAAGCATCTCCCTGACAAAACTCATTAACGCTACTCACTACTCCAGGCGGCAAGTCGTGATAAGCCCCCGTGGTCAGATAATCGCCGGTGGAGCCTGGCGATCGAAACAGCCGCTCACGGATCTGGCTTGCGGAAATGCCCTCAATCAGCGGCACGCTGACCGACTCCCACTGGGGAAAGAGTGAAAGGTAATAGCTTGATTGACCACGGCTTGCGCCAATCAGGCCGATACGCGGTAGCTTGGCATTGGCCGGAGCTGCTAGATCGCGTACTTTTCTCTGAACATCTCTTACCCATACGTCGTCGTTATACAGCGCATCCAGCAGAGGCGTTATTTCCAAACGCTGGTTATCAGCGCCGTCAAACCCTGAACGGATCATTGTCTGACGCTCATCAAAGCGCCATGGGTTGCGCAGTGAACGTGCTTGCCATGCCGAACCAACCAGCACAATAACTTGCCGTGCCTGTTTCAATGCTTCGCGAATAATCGCTAAATGGCCCAGATGAAAAGGTTGAAAACGGCCAATAAATACCAAACAGTCGAAGGGGTAAGCAGACGAAGAGCTTGTTGCGGCGGTAGCCATGTTGCTTCCCTGAACGTTGGGTTGATAGGAAGGCCATTATGGAGGGCGAGACTATAGCGTGCAATGTGATCAGTACTGCGCGCTACGCCAGCGTTCGCTATGCTGATAAACTATTACGCATAAGTAACTATTAAATTGCTCAAGGGAATGAATATGATTAAAAGCACCCTCATATTTTGGTGGAAGGTCGTACAGGATGCCGTAGCGCTTTGGCTTGAGCGTAATGCGTTTAGCTATGCAGGGTCATTGGCTTTTTATACGCTTTTCTCTTTAGCCCCTACGATTATTATTGCCGTAACAGTCATCGGCGTTGTGCTGGGTGAGGATGCTGCTCAAGGACAAATTGTTGCTCAGTTGCAAGGCTCTTTAGGAACGGACGTGGCATCAGCAATTGAGGGTGCTGTTGCCCAGTCGCGGATTGAAGAATCGGGCTTACTGCCCACGCTACTGGGGTTTGGTGCGCTGTTGATCGGTGCTACCACGGTCTTTGCGCAAATGCAGTTTTCGCTGAACACCATCTGGGGGGTAACAGCCAAACCTACCAGTAACAGCATGTTTATATTTATCAAAACAAGGCTGTTATCGCTCACCGTAGTGCTTTCGATTGGCTTTATTTTGCTGGTTTCTCTGGTATTGGGCGTCGTTTTGCGCGGTATGCTTCAAGCCGCTAATGATGTCTTTCCGCTAGCCGGTTATCTTACTACTACCGTGGAAGCACTGATCTCATTAGCCGTGGTGACATTACTTTTTGCGACCATTTTCAAAGTACTGCCTGATGTCGTGCTGGGTTGGCAGGATGTATTTATTGGGGCCGTTGTTACTGCAGTACTGTTTACCATTGGGCGTACATTAATTGCGATTTACTTGGCATATACCGCAACGGCGTCAACCTATGGGGCCGCGGGATCGGTCGTAATGGTATTACTGTGGGTTTATTACTCGTCGCTTATTTTATTGTTTGGCGCAGCGTTTACGCGTTCCCTTTTACTACGCCGGGGCAGAAAGCTTATACCGCGCAATAGCGCTGTGCTGGTTAAGCATGAGCTGCTGGGTGTTGAGCCGCGTGAGCCTAAAGGCCAAGTACATAAAGATTATGTACACAATGACTCATTTCATCAGGATCAGGCCCGCAAAGACCACTTAAAAGATACCGGTGAACAGTGATGACGAATTACTGCCTGCGCGCGCTAGTTACCGGAAAAGTACAGGGGGTTGGCTACCGCTACGCTACTCAGAAACAGGCATTGCTGGCCAATATAACCGGCCATGCGAAAAACTTGGATGACGGTAGGGTGGAGGTGCTTATGTGCGGCGATAGCGAAAAGGTAAAAGCGCTCAGCGAATGGCTTAGGAAGGGCCCCGCGCAGGCGCGAGTAACCCATGTCGAATGCCAGATAGTTGACGTTAGTCCAATGCCTGATTGCTTTTCAACGCAGTAGCATTAACCATTTCACGATTGCACTCCACGCTTCCACTGAGCAATGTTTTCCGCCGTAAGCGCGATAATGTTTTGTCGCGCTTCAGGTGTTATCCATGCGTTATGCGGCGTCACAATCAGGTTAAGAGGCTCCTCTAACGCATCTAGTAGCGGGTGTCCCTCTCTCGGAGGCTCTACGGGCAGCACATCCACTGCTAATCCTCCAATGCTACCTTGGCGTAGCGCTTCAAGGGCGGCGACTTCATCGATAATGCCGCCGCGAGCACAGTTAACGAGTAACAGTGACGATTTAGCGGCCGCTAAACGCTTTTGATTAATAAGGTGCTGCGTATCGGCATTTAGCGGGCAGTGCAGGCTGATAATATCGGCCTCGGGTAGCAATTCATCCAGCGAGGGGCGGGAATCATTCGCCTCGTTGCCAGGGCGTGCTGCAAAGCTTACCTCCATGCCAAATGCTTCTGCCAAACGTGCCACCTCAGTACCCAGCTCTCCCTGACCAACCATCACCAGGCGTTTGCCTGCCAACTGCAAGGTAGGGTAGTCCTGAAGACAGAAAAAATCGCTGCGCTGCCAGGCGCCCTTTGCTACGTCTTGCTGATATTGCGGAAGCCGGTTTGCCAGGGTCAATATCAGCATCAACGTGTGCTGTGAAACGCTTGCCGTGCCATAAGCCGTTACATTCTTAACGCTGATATTTTGTGCTTTAGCCGCCTCGAGATCGATATTGTTAAGCCCGGTGGCCATTACACAAATCAAGCGCAATGAAGGCAGCTGTTTTAACGTGTCAGCATCCAGCACCACTTTATTAACCAGCGCAATTTCTGCATTGGCCAAGCGCTCTTTAGCCTGTTGGGTGGTACTTTGATCAAACACTTCAAGATGGGTAACCGCATCACGAATAGCGCTTAAATCGATCTGGGGTCCAAGACTTTGCGCATCCAACATTACTGCGTTAGGCATTTTATTCTCTCCAGTCAGTGCCGGGGGTTAGTTAACCTTGCTCGGCAGGGGGCACAAAAGGGTATAATATTGTCGCTTTAATCAACCGCAGCCTTGGATTTTATCTCGGCAGGCCAAATATTCGCAGCTGGCTGTGTTTATATTCGCCAATATCCTGTCGTCGTTGAGCTTTTCAGGAGTCATCAACATGCCTATCTATGAATATGAGTGCAAGGCCTGCGGCCATCGCATGGAAAAATTACAGAAAATCAGCGCAGACCCATTGAAAGAGTGCCCTGCGTGCAACCGTAACGACCTTGAGCGGCTCGTGTCCGCTGCTGGGTTCCGCCTGGCGGGCGGTGGTTGGTATGAAACCGATTTTAAAACGGGAAGTAAAAAGAACTTAGTCGCCGATGCAAAAGGCACGGCGGGTAAAGACAGCGCTAAAAGCGATACTACTTCCAAGTCTACAGGCACTGCGGCCTAACTGCGGTTGCCTGGGCCGGCTCGGCCCGCGACACTTTATTTGCCACGAAACAGAACAGGATTTGACATGCGCAGCCATTATTGCGGCCAGCTAAACGAGACATTGGTGGATCAAACGGTCACCGTTTGCGGATGGGTACATCGTCGTCGCGACCACGGTGGGGTTATTTTCCTCGATATGCGTGACCGCGATGGTATCGCTCAGTTTGTGGTAGACCCGGATACTGCCGAAGCGTTTGCGACTGCCGATCGTGCACGTGGCGAATATGTGCTGCGTATCACGGGTCGCGTAAGACTGCGCCCAGAAGGCACCCAGAACCCCAATATGCCCACTGGCATGATTGAGGTTCTGGCTAAAGACGTTGAAGTGCTGAACACCGCTGCCACACCTCCGTTCCAGCTTGATGAGCATGGCAAGGTAGGTGAAGAAGTTCGCCTGAAGCACCGTTATATCGATCTACGTCGCCCAGACATGATCGAGAAACTACGTCTGCGCTCGCGTATTTCGCATAACGTTCGTGCATTCCTGGAAAACCAGGGCTTTCTGGATATCGAAACGCCGATCCTGACGCGCGCGACGCCTGAAGGTGCCCGTGACTACTTGGTACCTAGCCGCACCCATGCAGGAAGTTTCTTTGCACTTCCCCAGTCGCCACAGCTCTTCAAACAGCTATTAATGGTGGCGGGTTTTGACCGTTACTATCAAATTGCCAAGTGCTTCCGTGATGAAGACCTGCGTGCTGACCGTCAGCCTGAGTTTACTCAGATTGATATCGAAGCATCGTTTGTCGAAGAAGACGACATCATGGGCATTACCGAAGCCATGATCCGTCAGCTCTTCCAGGAAGTGCTGAGCGTTGAGCTGCCTGAATTTCCGCGCATGACCTGGCAAGAAGCCATGGATCGCTTTGGTTCAGACAAGCCGGATCTACGTATCCCACTTGAACTGACCGACGTTGACGATCTGATGAAACAGGTCGATTTTAAAGTCTTCTCTGGCCCTGCCAGTGCAGAAGATGGCCGAGTGGCTGCGCTTAAAGTACCGGGCGGTGCCAAGCTTTCGCGCAAGGAAATCGACGAATATACCAAGTTCGTGGGTATCTACGGCGCGAAAGGGCTTGCCTGGATCAAGGTCAACGAGCGTGCCAAAGGGCTTGAAGGACTTCAGTCGCCTATCGTCAAGTTCATGGAAAATATCGTTGAAGAGCTGCTTGACCGTCTTGGCGCAGAAGATGGCGATATCATCTTCTTCGGTGCAGATAAAACGCGCATCGTCAACGAAGCCATTGGCGCGCTGCGCGTCAAGCTGGGTGGGGATCTGGATCTGTACACCCAGGCCTGGGCACCACTGTGGGTGGTCGACTTCCCGATGTTCGAAGCCGATGACAATGGCCGCTTGAGCCCGTTGCACCACCCGTTTACTGCGCCTTCCTGCTCGCCGGAAGAGCTCAAGGCTGACCCGGCCAAAGCTCTGTCGCGTGCTTACGATATGGTGTTGAACGGTACCGAGTTGGGCGGTGGTTCCATTCGTATCCACAATCAAACCATGCAGAGCACCGTGTTTGAAATCCTGGGCATCGGTGAAGAGGAAGCTCAAGAGAAATTTGGCTTCTTGCTGGACGCGCTTCAGTACGGCGCGCCACCCCATGGCGGCCTGGCATTCGGTTTGGATCGTCTTGTCATGCTGATGGTCGGCGCAAAAACCATTCGTGAAGTTATTGCCTTCCCGAAAACACAAAGCGCAGCCTGCTTGATGACTGACGCACCGGGTGAGGTTAGCCCAGATCAGTTGAAAGATCTGAACATTCGCTTACGTCAAAAAGTAAAGCCTGAAGCGGCTGGCGAGTAAAATCGACACCCCTTTGATTGACAGGCTTTCGATCGCAAGCTGACTAAAAACACCGACGCTCTGGCGTCGGTGTTTTTGCATTAGCGCTTTTGTCGCCTAGGCGTCATCGCATAGCACGAGTAAACGTATATGGACGAAACACGCGCTTCGTTACCGGTGCGTATTCTGGGTATCGATCCTGGCTCCCGGATTACTGGTTACGGTGTCATCGACCTGGTGGGGGTGAAACCCACCTATGTTGCGAGCGGCTGCATTCGCACATCGGATGGGCCGCTGGAGCAGCGTTTGGCGCAAATATATGCGGGGCTAAGCGAAGTCGTGGGCCTATATAAACCGACGGACACCGCGATTGAACGTGTATTCTTGGCTAAAAACGTTGATTCGGCGCTTAAGCTTGGCCAAGCCCGGGGTGCTGCCTTGGTGTGTATGGCCAACCACGGGCTAAGCGTGGCGGAATATGCGGCGCGACGCATTAAAGAAGCCGTAACGGGGCATGGCGGTGCGGATAAACTGCAGGTGCAGCATATGGTTACTGCACTATTAAAACTTTCCGCCACGCCGCAAGCCGATGCTGCCGATGCGTTGGCGATTGCGTTAACACACTCCTATACGGGCAATGGGCTTCCCAACGCTTCCAGTGGACGAAGCCGGCGTGCCTCAACCGGGCGTTGGCGGCTTTAACACTACTGGTCACCTGTACAGAGTAGCATTATAGTAAACGCCTGTTTTTATTATCGCGAGCGTATTTATGATCGGACGTCTGAGTGGCTATCTGCTGGAAAAACAACCGCCTTGGATCGTAATTGATGTGCAAGGTGTGGGGTACGAGCTTGAGACCTCAATGAATACGCTCGTCTCGCTACCGGGTTTAGGTGAGAAAACGTCACTGTATACCCACTTGACCATTCGTGACGATGCCCATCTGCTTTACGGATTTGCGCGTGAGCATGAGCGGGCGCTGTTTCGAGCCCTCATCAAGGTTAACGGCGTTGGCCCTAAACTGGCTCTGGCAATTTTATCCGGCATGGATGAAGACGCGTTCATGCGCTGTGTTCGTGATGATGACAGCAAGGCGCTGACCAAGCTGCCCGGTGTCGGCAAGAAAACGGCCGAACGGCTTATTATTGAAATGCGCGATCGTTTCCCCGAGTGGGAGCATGGCTCTGATGCGCCGCTTCCCCTTGAAGCTACCAACGGGCGACCTACCCGCAATAGCTTAGCGGATGCCGAGTCGGCCCTGGTCAGTCTGGGCTACAAGCTGACCGAAGCCAGCAAGATGCTGGCTGACCTTGACCCCAAGCAATCGACAGAAGCCTTGATCAAGGCGGCATTAACACAGCGGATGAACGGTTGATATCTCCCGTCGTTTTGCAGTCTCCCAGAGCCAGCAAATTGCCAGGTATTTAAGACAGTATTCAAGAAGAGCATCTATGTTAGAACATGACCGGTTGATAGCGGCTGAACCAGAGCAGGGAGAAGGGCGAATTGATTATGCCATTCGTCCCAAGCGACTTGACGACTATATCGGCCAGCCGAGGGTTCGCGAGCAGCTTGAAATATTTATTGGCGCGGCAAGGCTTCGTGAAGAGAGTCTCGACCATACTCTGGTGTTTGGCCCACCGGGGCTGGGTAAAACGACGCTAGCCAACATTATTGCGACAGAAATGGGCGTCGGACTCAAGTCAACGTCAGGGCCAGTATTGGAACGGGCAGGGGATTTGGCAGCCATGCTGACCAACCTTGAGCCTGGTGATGTGCTGTTTATCGATGAGATCCACCGCCTATCTCCCGCGATTGAAGAAGTCCTCTATCCGGCCATGGAGGATTTTCAACTCGATATCATGATTGGCGAAGGGCCGGCGGCTCGGTCGATCAAGCTGGACTTGCCTCGCTTCACGCTGGTGGGCGCAACAACCCGGGCAGGGCTTTTAACATCGCCGTTACGCGATCGATTCGGCATCGTTCAGCGTTTGGAATTTTACAATCTTGAAGAGCTGACCGAAATCGTTACCCGTTCAGCGCGTTTGCTGGGGGTAGAAACCAGCGCTGAGGGAGCTATCGAAATTGCCCGCCGCTCACGGGGCACGCCGCGTATCGCCAACCGCTTACTACGCCGGGTGCGCGATTACGCGGAAATGAAAGGCAACGGCACGGTGGATGTTTCTCTGGCAGACGCTGCGTTGAATATGCTCAACGTGGATCACTATGGTCTGGATCACATGGACAGGCGACTGCTGCTTGCGATGATTGATAAGTTCGAGGGCGGGCCGGTAGGGGTTGATTCACTTTCTGCGGCCATAGGTGAGGAACGTAATACCATCGAAGACGTTATCGAGCCTTACCTTATACAGCAGGGCTTAATGATGCGCACGCCCCGCGGGCGTACGGTTACGCGCCAAGCCTGGCTGCACTTTAACCGCGTTCCCAACGAGCATTCTGTCGATATGGAAGGGGAGCGTCGTCCATGAGTACTTCGCGCTCGCTGCCCGTACGTGTTTATATGGAAGATACTGACGCCGGTGGCATTGTCTACTACGTTAACTATCTGAAGTTTATGGAGCGTGCGCGTAGCGAATGGTTACGTGAGCAAGGTCTTGATCAGCAAACGTTACTAGACGAAGGTACTCAGCTAGTGGTATATCGCTTAGCCTGTCACTATGCGAAACCGGCGCGACTGGATGAGGTGGTCGATGTCACTGCACATATCACCGAAATAGGCCGCTGCCGGGTAACCTTTGAGCAGCGTGTAATGCGGGGAGAGGAACTCCTTTGCAGTGCGACAGTCGAGATAGCCTGCTTAAGTGCAGAACGCATGCGGCCCAAAGCATGGCCAGCTGCATTTAAAACAGGTCTACAAACAGCAACGACGGTTTCGTAACCTGGAAACCACTACTTTGTCGGGTATTACCGACTTAATTGATTGATGAGGGCACCTGTGAACGATAACACCATGTCCATCCCGCACCTTATAATGAATGCCAGCGTAGTTGTGCAGCTGGTGATGCTACTACTGGTGGTGGGATCAATCCTGTCTTGGGTAGTCATCTTTCAGCGCAGTATCGCCTTGCGCCGAGCTAAGCAGGAGTATAACCAGTTCGAGGAGTCGTTCTGGTCAGGTGTCGACTTGAATGAGCTCTACCGGGAAATTCCTGCTGATGACCCGCGTCACGGCGCTGAGCATATTTTTCAAGCAGGCTTTCGTGAATTCAATCGCCTGATGCCTAAAACCCGAAACGCCGATACGGTGCTTGAAGGCGTGCAGCGCAGTATGCGCGTGGCGTGGTCTCGTGAAGAGGATCGTCTAACGCAGCATCTGGTGTTTCTCGCGACGGTCGCATCAGCAAGCCCTTATATCGGCCTCTTCGGTACCGTATGGGGCATCATGGGTTCTTTCCAATCCCTTTCCATGACGCAGCAAGCAACCCTGGCAACTGTTGCCCCTTGGATTGCCGAGGCATTGATTGCTACCGCGATGGGGCTATTCGCCGCGATTCCTGCGGTTATCTTCTATAACCGTCTATCCAACAACGCGTCTCGCTTACTCGGTAAATATGAAGACTTCGCCGAAGAGTTTCACGCCATCTTGCACCGTAACCTGCAAGGCCGTGATGGCAAGCCTAGCGCCAGTTAAGGGAGTTCGCCATGCAAGGTCCTTTTAACCGTAGCGGCAAGAATAAACCAATGGGGGAGATTAACGTCGTCCCCTTTATCGACGTTATGTTGGTGCTGCTGGTCATTTTCATGATTACCGCCCCTATGCTGACACAAGGCGTTCAGGTCGACCTTCCACAAGTATCGTCACAGCCGATTGATACTCAGGATAGTGATCCCATCATTATCTCGGTTGATCGCGAAGGCGGTTATTTCATCACCTTGGGCGAAGACTCGACCTCGGTATCGCTTGAGCAGATGTCAGAACGTGTCGGGGCGATTTTACAACGTCGCCCAGGCACGCCTGTCATGGTGCGCGGTGACCGTAACGTACAGTATGGCCAGATCGTTTTGCTGATGAGCACGCTTCAGCGTTCCGGCGTTGAAAATGTGGGATTGCTTTCAGAGCCGCCGCAAGATGGGTAAGGGCAAGACGCAAGTGACCGCAGATACGTCGCGTGACCCGCAGGATGTTGGCTATACGTTACCAACCGTACTCGCCGTTGGCGTGCATTTGGCTATTATTGTTTTTAGTTTCATTAATTGGCCCAGCTCAACGGCAGAACCGGACTCATCATCCATAGTGCAAGCGACGTTGGTCAGTACGGAAACGTTTACCGATCAGGCTCAGCAAGCAACCGAGCAGCAAGCGGCGATGAATAACGCAACGGAGCCCACGGCCGAGCCTAGCGTAAGCGAGCCCGACGCCGCTGAGCCAGAGCCGGATAATCAGGCAGCCGAACAGCAAGCGGCTGAAGAAGCCGCTCGCCGTGAAGCCGAAGCTCAGGCACAAGCATTAGAGCAAGCGCAAGAGGCGGCCGAAGCCGAAGCTCAGCGACGCGCTGAGGAAGCTGAACGCTTAGCTCAGGAGCAAGCGGCACAAGCGCAGGCTCGTGAACAGGCAGAAGCGCAAGCCGCCGCTGAAGCAGAAGCCCAAGCTGCCGCCGAAGCAGAAGCCCAAGCTGCCGCCGAAGCAGAAGCCCAAGCTGCCGCCGAAGCAGAAGCCAAAGCTGCCGCCGAAGCAGAAGCCAAAGCCGCCGCCGAAGCAGAAGCCAAAGCTGCCGCTGAAGCAGAAGCCAAAGCTGCCGCCGAAGCAGAGGCCAAAGCTGCCGCCGAAGCAGAAGCCGCGCGTCAACGTGAAGCTGAAGCACAGCGTGAGCGTGAAGCCGAAGCTCAACGCGAGAAGGAAGCCGAAGAGCGGCGCGCACGTGAAGAAGCTGAGCGTCAACGCCAGGCAGCGGAAGCGGCAGAAGCCGCCATGCAGCGTCAGCTAGCCGGTGAAGCAGAGGCCGCGGCAAATGCGCAACAAGCACAACAGGCTGCCAATAGCTTCATCAATATTGTGCGTCGAGCCGTCGAACAGGCATGGTTGATACCACCTGGAGCAAGCGATTCATTGAGTGCTACGCTGCAAATACGTTTGGGCCCGTCGGGAGAGCTGCTTGCAGCGTCGATTGCGACATCAAGTGGTGATAGTGCTTTTGATAGGTCTGCGATACAAGCTGTTGAACAGGCTGCACCGTTTGGTGAATTGAGAGATTTGCCTGCGGATCAGCAACGAAACTTACGTCAAATTAATCTGCGATTTACCCCGGGGGATGTTCGCTGATGCAAATACTGAGCAAAGTGTGGTTATTCTGCGCACTGCTGTTAATTAGCAGTATCGCAAATGCAAACGCAAACTTGACCATTGAAATTACACGGGGCAGCGATCAAGCCTTGCCCATTGGCGTAGTCCCTTTTGCAGGCAATGAGGGGATGTCTGAAGATATCGCTCAGATTATTCAGGACGATCTAGAGCGTAGCGGTCTGTTCGAGCCGCTAGAGCGTAGCGCCATGTTTGAAAAGCCCAGCCAAGCCGATGACGTTGAATTCGGTACCTGGCGTTCGCTTGATGTACGCTATCTAGTGGTAGGGCGTGCGGAGCAGACGGGCAGTGGCTATCAGCTTCAGTTTGACCTGATGGATATCAGCGGCCAGCGCCGCATGATTGGTGAAACCGTTACGGCAAATGCCAATGACCTGCGCGGTGCGGCTCACTACATCAGCGACCAGATTTTTGAGGCAATTACCGATATTCGCGGCGCCTTCTCCACCAGCATCGCCTACGTGACGGCTCAAGGGCTTGGCGACAATATGCAGTTCGGCCTCTACGTAGCCGATGCAGATGGTCGTAATAGCCAGCAGGTCTTGACCTCTGATCAGCCTATCATGTCACCTTCCTGGTCGCCGGACGGTCGCAAACTTGCCTATGTTTCCTTTGAAACTGAGCGCCCGGCAATTTATATTCAGGATGTCGCTACTGGCCAACGTGTAATGGCAACGTCGTTTGATGGCATTAACGGCGCGCCAACCTGGTCGCCAGATGGTCGTCGTATTGCGATGTCCTTATCCAAAGATGGTCAGCCTGAAATTTACATCATGGATATTGGTAATCGTTCGGTGGAACGTCTCACCAATAGCAACAGCATCGATACCGAGCCCGCTTGGTCGCCCGATGGTCGTAGTCTGCTCTTCACCTCTGATCGCAGTGGTGGCCCGCAGATTTACCAGTATTCGCTAGGCAGCGGCGAGACAAAACGTGTGACGTTTACCGGTAACTACAACGCCCGGGCACGCTATTCTCCGGATGGCGATCAGATATTCCTGGTTCACCGCTCCAGCCGTGGGTACCAAGTGGCACGCCAGGATTTAGAGGGTGGACGGCTTGTGGTACTAAGTGATTCAACAAGAGATGAATCTCCTAGTGTTGCGCCGAACGGGACCATGGTAATCTTCGCTACCCAACAGGGTAACAACGGGGTGCTGAGTGCCGTTTCTGCCGATGGGCGGTCGTCATTCCGGCTTCCTGCAGCACAAGGCGATGTGCGCGATCCTGCATGGTCGCCGTTTTTAAACTGATGATAAATAGTATTAATTTCTTTCAGGCAAGGAGTCTGATTATGCAACTTAAACCGTTGGTTCGCTCATTGGCAGTCGCGTTATCTATCGTAGTTATCGCTGGCTGTTCCAGCACCGGCGGAACCCAGGATGGTGATTCTTACGGAAGCCAAGATGGCAGCAGCATGGGTGGTGGCACCTCGGGCGCTGGTACAGGTGGTCAGTATGGTTCTACTACGGGTTCTGGCTCAGGCGCTAATCAACAAGCCGACTCTCGCATTCCTGAAGTACGCACGATCTACTTCGATTACGATCGTGACACTATCAAAAGCGAATATGAATCTGCAGTAATGGCCCACGCTCGCTACCTGCGTGCCAACCCGAATGCACAAGTTGTACTGCATGGCCATACCGATGAGCGCGGTACCCGTGAATACAACATGGCTCTGGGCGAGCGTCGTGCGCGTGCCGTTCAGCGTTTCCTGAACATTCAGGGTGTTTCCAACTCGCAAATGAGTGTTGTGAGCTACGGCGAAGAGCGTCCTGCGGCTAGCGGCCAAAGCGAAAGCGCTTACTCCCAAAACCGTCGCGTTGTATTTAATTACTGATACCGTTGGCGTGCCTGATGGCACGCCGATGTTATCTACGGAGTTGTCATGAATCACAGTCTCAAACGCTATTTTGAGAGGCTGTGCGGTGCGGGAGCCTTAGTGCTCCCGCTGTCCGTATTGCCACTCGCGGCGGTTGCCCAACAGCCGCTTGTTCAAGATCTTTCTCAAGGTAATTCCAGCGGCTTCTATCAGCAGACCCAGCGCCAGGAATCTACCGGCGGTAATCTTGTACTGTTTAATCAGGTAGAAGAGCACCAGCAGGAAATCCAGCAGTTGCGTGGACAGATCGAAGAACTGCGTCACCAGCTTGAGCAGCTGAAGCGTCAATCGCAGCAGCAGTATCTGGATATTGAAGATCGCCTGATGAACAGCGGCCCGACTCAAATCGAGCAAGCGACTCCTCAGGTACAGCCGGAAGCGGCGCAGGAAGTCGTCAATGCACCTTCTGCGCGCAACGTCAGCGAAGACGCCCAGGCAGACTATCAGGCGGCATTTGCTCACGTTCAGGCACGCCGCTTTGACGAAGCAATCAAAGCTTTTGAAGACTTCGTTACCGCCCATGCCGATAGCAGCCTGGCGTCTAATGGTTATTACTGGCTGGGTGAGCTTTATGCTGCCGAAGGTCAGCTAAGCGACGCTGATGTGTCCTTTAGTCGTGTCATCACAGACTTCAGTAGCAGCAGCAAAGTACCTGATGCACTGTATAAACTTGGTTTGGTAAAAGCGCGCCAGGGCGAGGCAGAGCGTAGTCGCGAGCTGTTGGAGCAAGTGCGTGATGATTACCCGCAAAGTAGTGCAGCCGGGCTGGCGAGTGATTTTCTTCGCCAGTCAGCTGGGTAACAACGCACTTCAAGTTTGTTAGGGCCTATTATGAGCAGCAAAATCGACTATCAAGCATCACCTGACTTGCTTGAGAACCGCATCATACTGGTAACCGGGGCCGGTGATGGGATTGGCCGTACGGCAGCGTTAAGTTATGCACGCCATGGCGCGACCGTGATTTTACTGGGTCGCACCATTGAAAAATTAGAGCGGGTTTATGATGAAATAGAAGCGGTGGGTGGACCACAGCCAGCTATTTTTCCGCTTAATTTCGAAGGTGCCACGCTTGATGACTTTCACGATATGGCAAACACGCTCGATAAGGAATTTGGTCGTCTGGATGGCCTTCTGCATAACGCCGGGCTCCTAGGTCGTATTACCCCTTTTGAGCAGTATGACCCGGAGTTATGGGATCAGGTCATGCAGGTCAACATTAACGGGCCAATCTGGATGACCCAGGCACTGTTGCCTCTTCTTCAACAGTCACAGGATGCTTCGGTTATTTTCACGTCATCAAGCGTAGGGCGAAAAGGGCGTGCCTACTGGGGGGCCTATTCGGTTTCTAAATTCGCCACCGAAGGGTTTGTGGAAGTCCTGGCAGATGAACTCGAAAGCCAACCAAATGTGCGCATCAACACACTGAATCCTGGAGCCACGCGTACGCAAATGCGTCAAAGCGCCTATCCTGGTGAAGATCCCGCTACCTTGCGCACCCCTGAAGACATCATGCCCACCTATTTATGGTTGATGGGGCCAGCGAGTGCCGGTATTAATGGGCAGAAATTTGATGCCCAACCGCCACGCGCATAAACCTTATTCAGCTTGGCGGCTAAGCAAATATTGACCTTCTTATGTTGGCCTTCTTAGGACGTGATATTGAAGGCGTTTAATGCCTCGACGAGCGTTGAGCATTTTTCAAACCAAAGATCTGCTGGCCACTGATGGTAGTCATCTTCTTCGCTAATATATCCATAGCCCACCGCAACGGCCGTCATACCGGCGGCTTTTGCAGCCTGCATATCCCGCACGTGATCGCCTACATACCAGCACTGGTTAGGTGCAACCCCTAGGCGTCGTGCTGCTTCCCACAAGGGTTCGGGAGCAGGCTTTTTAACATCGAGATCATCTGCGCACAGCAGGGCACCTGGCTCTAGTGCCAAGGCAGCGAGCAGCGGCTCGGTATAGCGGCGCGGTTTGTTGGTAACAATGCCCCATAGCCGCTGGTTGCCATGCCACTCAATCAGCCATCGATTCAGCGGGTCGAATACCTGACTTTGTACTGCCACAGCTTGCTCGTAGGTATCCAGCAGAAACTGGCGCGCCGTATCGTGTTCAGGAGCTCCATGCTCAAGCCCCAGCGCTAACGTCACCAGCGCACTTCCTCCGTTAGAAACCTGCCTGCGAATCTGTTCATAGGGCAACGGCGCCAGCCCATGATGCTCGCGCAATACGTTGGTTGCCTGTGCCAAGTCAGGCGCGGTATCGACTAACGTGCCATCAAGATCAAACAGGATGGCCAGTGGTGCAGTAGTCGACATTTATTGACTCACTTTGCGGCAATACATCATGTAGTTAACCGAGACATCATCAGATACTAGGCGATAACAGCGTGTAAGAGGGTTGTAGGTCAGCCCTGTTTGCTCACGCACTTCTAGCCCAACCTGACGAGACCAGGCTGCCATTTCTGAGGGGCGAATAAATTTGGCATAGTCATGGGTTCCACGCGGTAGCAGCTTCAAGACATATTCTGCGCCTAAAATCGCAAAGGCGTAAGACTTGGGCGTACGGTTTAGGGTGGAGAAAAACACATAGCCACCCGGGCGCACCAAGGCACAGCAAGCACGGATAACCGAGGCAGGGTCAGGCACGTGCTCCAGCATTTCCATGCAGGTCACCACATCGAAATGACCTGGCTTCTGGGCCGCTAATGCTTCAACGCTGATGTGCTGATAGTCCACCGAGACGCCGCTCTCTTCAGCATGCAGCCTTGCAACGCCAAGCGGCGCTTCACCCAGGTCGATACCCGTGACATCGGCACCGCGATGAGCCATGGACTCACTCAAGATGCCACCACCACAACCCACATCAAGTACCTTTTTTCCCGCAAGACCTGCGCGGGCATCAATGAAGTTCAAGCGCAGTGGATTAATATCATGCAGCGGCTTGAATTCGCTTTTTGGATCCCACCAGCGGCTAGCAAGTACTTCAAATTTAGCAACTTCCGCTGCATCAACATTGCCTTGGTAGTGGTCAGCAGTGCTATCCTGAGGTGTCGCTTGCATGTGTCTGGCTCCCATAGTCAATCAGCAATGAATGGTTACTTTTTCCATCCAGCCTGGGTGTTGACGTCAAGTGGTGAGTGGTATCCACTCAATCGTTCAGTATTATGGGCATTCTAACCACTCCTGGGTCAGAACGCATGAAAAGGACCATTGTATGAATTTCATGGCGATACTTTCTCGCTTTTCCGTCGCGCAAGGAGTCTGGTAAATGCGAGTATTACTTTATGGCAGTGAGTTAAGTGCTGTGACCGCTGCTGCTGCGTTAGCCTGGGTGGGCCACCAGGTTCAGTGGCTCCCCCATGAAAGCGCCCCTTGGGCGGTTCTTTCTCAGGTGGACTGGCTGCGTCGTGAACCTGAATTGATGCCGCATATTAAGCAAGGTTTAGCCGATGGCACGCTGGAACTTATTGATAATATAGCGCAAGCGTCTCCTGCCGATGTTATCTGGCTTGCGCTTTCCCCAAGTCAGCGTAATGCAGCCACTACGCTACTACAGCAGCCTGGGCTCAATGTTCAGCAAGGCGCCGTGTTAGTCAATAACTCCACATTCCCGGTAGGCGAAACGGAGCGCTTGCATGATTTGATGCAAGATCAGCATAGCAGTGTTGCCTTGCCTGACACGCTGGAAGAAGGCCGTGCCTGGGCTTCCTTTACTCGGCCAACACGTTGGCTGCTTGGCTGTGACGATGCGCAGGGCGAACATGTGGTGCGTGAACTATTGCGCGCTTTTAACCGGCGCCAGGAAGTTTTCCAGCCCATGCCGCGAAGGGCAGCCGAACTTACTAAACTAGCCATTAATGGCATGTTGGCCACACGTATCAGCTATATGAACGAAATCGCCGGCTTGGCAGACACATTAGGTGTTGATGTCGAACATGTACGTCAGGGCATGGGTGCCGATACGCGCATCGGCTTTGAATATTTATATCCCGGATGTGGCTTTGGGGGCCCCAATTTCTCGCGCGATTTAATGCGTTTAGCGGACGTCCAATCCAAAAGTGGCCGATATTCTGCTTTGCTTGAACAAGTCATGGATATCAACGAGCAGAAGAAAGAGACCCTCTTTCGCAAGCTTTGGAACCACTTTGAAGGCCAGCTCGAAGGTAAGACGGTGGCTATTTGGGGGGCGGCATTTAAACCCGGAACGGCACGTATTGATCACGCCCCTGTACTGACACTTTTAGAAGCACTCTGGGCACAGGGCGTAAAGGTAAAGCTCCATGACCCGGCAGCGACTGCGGCTCTGCATCAGGAAGTCGGCTATCGAGAAGATCTGCAAACGTTCGATCAGGATCCTTATGAGGCATGCGAGGGCGCTGATGCGTTGATGCTGGTGACCGAGTGGAAGCCTTACTGGAATCCAGACTGGCATCGGTTGGCAACATCACTCAGTGCCAAGTTAGTGTTAGACGGGCGAAATATTTACGACCCTACATTTGTTGCCAGTTGCGGGTTAAAGTACCGTGGTATTGGTCGTCGCGCCGACCCTACGTCTTTTTGAGGAAACGCCATGCCCAATTCGACGCCTTCTCAGCGAATTGTTCCCGATGTGGATCAGAGCCTGACGGTTCAGCATCTACGCTACCGCAAAGGCCCAGCCGTGTGGCCTTTGTGGCTTGGGATCTTCCTGCTGTTTACTTTGCTCGCCGCAGCCTCGGTAGGGCTTTGGTTGGAACGTGAGCGTCTTCTTTCCGAACTCCATCGGGTAAGTGGAGAGGTGTCCAATGTTCATGCTCGACTGGAGTCGGGTGACACCGATGTACAAGATACGATAACCTTTGTACAAGCGCAGATGACGACGCTTTTCCAAGAGCAGGAGCAGCTCTCCATTGCCTTGACGAATACCCGTGAAGAACTCTATGGCGTGCTTACTGATAATGAAGATCAGGCTTCAAGCGAAACGCTAGCAACGTTTTCACAGTACCTCAGTCAATATCAGGAACAGGCGGCGCTCCGCGATAGCCAACTTGCGGCATTGAGCAACTCGTTGGATGCTCTCGAGCAGGCGGGCACGTCGGGGCGACAAAACCTTGTTGAAGAAGTCAATTATCTGGAACGGACCACCGCGCAACAGCTAACCTCAATAGAAGAACAGTTCAGCCAGTTGAGCCAAACGTTAGACGAGCAGCTGGCAGCCCAGAATGAAGCGATCAATGAGCGCTTTAATATGCTAGAAACTGAGCTAGATACGCTACAGTTAGAGTCAGCCTCGGTTAATAATGAAGAAATGGCGGCGTTTGAACAGCAGTGGAGCCAACGTCTAGCGGCCCTTGAGAGCGATATACGCCAAATTCGCCAAGCTCAATTAGCATTTAGTGCTCAAATTGAAATGCTTCGGTAATAGGTTACGTTAAAAAACAGCTCTGGATCGCTGATTTATAGGGATTTTATGTATGGGAAGACAACGGCGATGGCGTTCTGCCACTCAGGTGGCCTGTTTTATCGCATTACCCTTATGCACGGCGTCCATGACACCCGCGTGGGCGCTCACTGCTGATATCAGTGGCGTGGATGGGGACGTTGAGGCGAATGTCAGTGCATATCTAGAGAGTATTGACGCCGAACAATATACCGATGTACGCCTGGAAGCCGAGATACGCAGCCGTGCTCAGGAGGCCATGCGGGTTTTTGGTTACTACGAGCCGGATATTAGCATTGAACTTACGCCGCCCATCAGGCTAACGATTGAGCCTGGCCCGCGTGTCGAAATCGAAGTGCTTTCGGTCAATATCGAAGGCGATGCTAAAGACGACCCGCCTTTTCAACAAGCATTGGATAATTTCCCCTTAAGCGAAGGTGACCCGTTACGTCATGCCCCGTGGGATCGTTTACGTAATCAATTTGCGGGGCTTGCCATCGAACGCGGTTATTTTGACTCGGGCTTTACTGACCGACGTATGGAAGTACGTCCGTATCTGCAAAGTGTCCGGCTGTATATGGATTTCGATAGCGGGCCACGTTATCGTTTCGGCAAGGTACATATTACCGGTAGTCATATCGAACCTGACCGTTTGCAGCAGATGCAAACTTTTGAAGAGAATGATCCTTACCTGGCAGAATCCTTGGCCACTTATAATCAGCGCCTTGGAGAAACCGGTTGGTTTAAGTCCGTTACCGTACGGCCACGTTTGGAAACGGCTCAGGAACTTACTATTACCCCTCCAGGGGGCGGTGATCCATGGTTTAGCGAGGCAACCGCCTCTCAACCCCAGCGTCCACGGATCAGCAGCGCCGCTCTATTGAGCGTGTTGAATATCAACAAGCGTGACAATACTACGCTACCCATTGATGTAAGCGTCGAACCTGCCGATCGTCATCAATTTGAAGTGGGTATCGGCTATGCGACCGATGTAGGCCCTCGCCTGCGCTTTAGCTGGCATCAGCCGTGGATCAACAGTTTAGGCCATAGCCTTAATCATGATCTTTATCTCTCTGCGCCAGAGCAGCGTTTCACCGGGGTATACAACATCCCGCTAGAAGATCCACTGCGCGATAGTTATCGGTTGCAGTACGGGGTTCGTAATATCGACGATAGCGACACCCAATCCCTGGAAGGCTCAGTGGAAATTGCCCGCCGCTGGCAGTTTGAAAACGACTGGGTCCAATCGCTGTATTTCCGGACCACCTATGAGGACTTTACCCAAGGCGGGGAGGCTGATGAGGTATGGCTCTTCTACCCGGGCATTCAATGGTCGCGCACGCGAACTCGTCCGCAGCGTTTTCCGCTCTGGGGCGACCGTCAGCAGCTCTCCATTGAGTATTCAGACACAATCTGGGGCTCGGACGCCAAGTTTACGCGCTTAACCGGTGATACTGAGTGGATACGCACCATCAATGACGACAATCGCTTCTCTGCCCGTTTAAGCATGGGTGCAATTGAAACCGATGATTTTTCCAAACTGCCACCTTCACTGCGTTTCTTTGCAGGCGGGGATCGCAGCGTACGCGGTTACTCCTACGAAAGCCTGTCTCCGCGTAATGCTGAAGGGCGCTTACGCGGCGGCCAACAGATGATCACCTCAAGCCTTGAGTATCAGCGGCGTGTTAGAGAAAACTGGTGGGGGGCCACGTTCATCGATACGGGTGACGCTTTTGATAACTGGGGCCCCAACGATTTAAAAACTGGAGCCGGGGTAGGCGTCCGCTGGATATCGCCCGTGGGGCCTATTCGCCTGGACGTAGCGCATCCCTTCGATCATGAAGATGCTTTTCGTCTGCATTTCTCCATTGGCCCGGAATTCTAGGAGCACGCTTTGTCCCAGGTTAAGTCTTCCGCGACCACGACGCGCCAGCCGTATTCATCGCAACAACGCACAAGGCTGCTGGTGTGGAGTTTGGTACGTCTGATTATTTTGTTGCCCTTATGGCTATTAGGTTTAGTTGCGCTTTTACTGGGCGTGGCTTTGTCACCCTGGGGCACGGGATTTTTATTTTCCCAGGGCGAGCAGCGCGGCTATTTTACGTTCGAACATCAGGAGGGTGGGCTGCTCGATGAGTTTGAGCTTCGGGGCTTTCGTCTTGACCTCGGCAATATCTATGTCGCCATAGATGATCTGGAATTGGCCTGGTCAGATGACTGTGTCCTTTCCAGGCGTCTTTGTCTGGATACGCTACATGTTAATGGAGCGGATATTCGACTTGGAGCAAGCGCCGCTGAAGAAGAGCCACCCAAGGATGGCGACCCTTTCAGACTGCATTTGCCATTTCCGATTGAGCTTCGCTCTCTTCTATTGAATGACGTAAGGGTTCAACTGGCTGATGGCACGCGCATCAACTTGGCAACCTTTGAAACGTCAGCCACGGCTGAAAATAGCCAGGTGGCCTTTGCACCCAGTCGTCTTGAACAGCTGACGGTTTATCTGCCCCCATCACCAGGCGTTCAACTTACTCACGAAGTACAGACCCCACTGCTCGCAGAAGGCATCGATGGTGCCATTCTGCTGACACAGCCTCGCGATGAAACAACGCCATCAGTATCGCTTGAGGAGCAGTTAGCGGCCCGTGAGCGTCTCGAACTGCCTGAAATCGCGCTGCCGGTCGATATCGAAGTGAGCGACCTGACGGCCACTGATATCAATCTGACGGGCGCCTTTGAATATCGTATTGAACGTTTGCAGATAGGGCTGAATACTCAGGAAAGCCAGGTAGAAATTTCCTCGTTTAAGGTAACCACCGCCGATGTGCAGGCAAACCTTGTCGCAAACGCAGACTTGAGCGGAAGCTACCCACTCGAAGCCCGCTTGGAAGCCGTGTTGTTTTTGCCTGAGCTGTTTCCTGAGCTAAATGGTGAAGAACTTGTGCTTGAGCTTTCCGGCTCGCTGGACAATCTGCAGGCCGAGCTGACGGCAGCCGGCATAGTGGCCGCGTCTCTCAATCTTGAGGCAGACGTTTTGGCGCCCGATCTGCCTTTCCAAGTACGCTTGCAAAGCGAGCGGCTGCAGTGGCCGCTGGTGGATGAGCAAACAGTGGAGGGTGCAAGTCCCGCGCAACCCTATGTGGTTGAGGCGGTAGATTTAACCGTTGAAGGCAGCCTGGAGGCTTACCGTGCCGACGTTAGCCTTCAAGCACAGGGGCCTGAGTTACCACCTACTCAATTAACGCTCAACGGTGATGGAGACTTTAGTCATTTCCGCTGGACTCCTTTAGTCCTTCAAGTAGGTGAAAATACGCTGCGAAGTGAAGGGCATATCGATTGGTCAACGCCAGACCTTCCTTTCCAGGCACGCTTGCAAAGTGAACGGTTGCAATGGCCTCTCATAGACGAAGCTCAAGAGGCAGATGAAAGCAGTGTGCCCTATGTCGCTGAAGCCCTCGACCTAACGGTCGAGGGCAGTCTGGATGCCTACCGCGCCGAAGTGACGCTACAGGCTCAAGGGCCGGGATTGCCGCCCACTCAGGTAGCGCTCGATGGCGATGGCGATATTAGTCATTTCCGCTGGGCTCCTCTCGCGCTTCAGGTAGAACAAAGCAGCTTGCGCAGCGAAGGGCGTATTAATTGGTCAGATCCGCTGACGATTGATACGCGCATTCGCTTAGACCAGTTCGACCCAGCGCACTTTGTTGATCAAATGAATGGCAGCCTGACGGGGGACATTGATGTAAGCGTCCGCCAGTTAGGCGAGCTTTGGTCGGTGAGCATCGCTAATATCGACATCAATGGTCAGCTGCGTGATTACCCCTTAACGCTTCAGGCAGCCTTGGATGCCAACAGTAATATGGAGGTCGATATCCATGAACTGTTGTTCACTCAGGGCAATAACCGGTTACAGGCTTCAGGCCAGATAAGCCAGCAAGCCATGTCGTTAAACGCCGATATTGCGCTTCGTGAGCTGGGTACTCTTTCTCCTGAACTGGCAGGAACTCTTACTGGGAGTGTAAAAGCCACGGGTAGCTTTGAGCAGCCCGAGATTCTTGCCGACCTATCAGGGCGCGATCTGCGCTTTGCGGATAACCGGGTAGAGCGGTTGGAGCTTGATGCAACGGTACAGGGTCTTGACGATCCACGGCTCAACGTTCAATTGGGTTTGCAGCAAATATTCGCTGGCGGCCAGCGCCTTTCAACCGCGGATGTGAATTTAACGGGGCGCCTTTCTCAGCACCGCCTTGAACTGCGCGTGCAGGGCGAACCCGATAGCCCACTGCAACGTGCGCTATTAGCTCTGGACGGTCGTTTCGACCAACAGCGCCAGCAGTATCAAGGGCGGCTTACTCCCCTGGAAATCGACTCCGAAGCGGGCAATATCCGCCTGGAAGCGCCGATTGATCTGAGTTACAACCTGGCTAACGGACAGGCACGCTTGTCGCCTTTCTGTTTACGCCGCGAAGAGGGTGGACTGGTCTGTTCTCAGGAACCGATCAATGCTTCCCCCGACCAGGGGCGTGCGGTATTAACCGTACGCGAAGTACCTATGGAGATGCTCGAACCGTTCTTACCTGAAGAGTGGTCGTTCGAGGGCGATACCACGGCGGATATGGTGGTTGATTGGCGCCAAGGCGGCGCACGCTGGCAAGCCGACGTTCAAGTGCTTAGCGAGCTTGCGATTACCGCAATCAACGATTACGGGCAACCCGTTCAGCTACCGGTCATTAATCTGGATGCAAACCTGCAGGCGAACCAGACACAGGCGGATATCAACATAGTGCTGTCGTTTTCTGAAGCTGGTGATTTGAGACTTGATCTATCTCTCAACGATCCGCTTGGGCGAGGTACATTGGATGGCGAGTTGCTGGCTAATAATATCGCCTTAGCTCCTTATCGTCCTATGGTCGTGGGCATGGATAGCCTTGAAGGTGAATTAAACGGCCGAGTGCAGATTGGCGGCACCACCAGCCAACCAGATTTGCAGGGTACATTGGCGTTGCGTGGCTTGCGAGTTCGCGGCCCCGATATTCCTGTTGATGTACGCGATGGCGAAATAAATCTCTCGTTTGATGGTGAGCAGGGCGATATCAATGGTTTCGTGGCGGCCGAGCGTGGCCGACTGAACATTACCGGGGACGCCTATTGGCCCGGCGCGGACGACTGGCGAATAGGCATAGACCTTAACGCTACGCAAGAGCCATTACTGTTGGTATTGCCCCAGTTTGGCCGCCTGGAGGCAGCGCCAGATATTCGGGTACGTATAACGCCAGAGCGATTGCAGGTACGGGGTAATGTGGATTTACCTTGGGCACGGTTGGAGATTGGCTCAAGCTCTGCCTCTACGATTGAACCCAGCTCGGATGAAATTATTATTACCGAGCGTGAAGATCGCGAAGCTGAAGAAGAGGTGCGGCGCGCAGCTGAAAATGGCGGACCTAGTGCCGCCGATGAATTGGCTGAAACAGGTATGGAGCTAGACGTTCTGATTACCCTCACGCTGGGCAGAGACATGCTGATTTCCGCCTATGGCCTTGAATCAGGCTTAGGCGGCACGCTGGAAATTCGTCAAGACAGCGGTGGACTTCAGCTATTTGGCGAAGTAAATCTCGTCGATGGTCGTTTCCAAGCCTTTGGTCAGGATCTGTTGATCCGCCGCGGTCAGCTACTGTTTAGCGGACCACCTGGGCTGCCTTCACTTGACTTCGAAGCAATCCGTAATCCGGATGTGACAGAAGACGATGTTATTGCCGGACTACGCGTAACGGGCAGTGCTGAAGAGCCTAACGTGACGATTTTCTCAGAGCCATCCATGCCCGAAAACCAGGCTCTCTCCTATGTGTTGAGAGGCCGGGCATCAGATTCTAGTGGCGGTATGGACAGTGCTCTGACAACAGCGTTGATTGGTATGTCCCTGGGCCGCACGGGGGGAGCTGTCGGCTCCATTGGTGAAGCGTTTGGTATCGATGATCTGGCACTGGATACGACCGGTACTGGGGATGACAGTCAGGTGGCCTTGAGTGGTCAGCTATCCGATGATCTGCGTATTAGCTATGGTGTGGGAATTTTCTCGCCAATTGCCGAACTAACGTTACGTTATACGCTATGGCGTAATCTATATGTACAGGCTGTATCGGGTACTAATCAGGCGGTGGATTTGATCTATACCTTCTCCCGTCGAGGTAGCCCTGTAACTTATAAGCAGCAATAGAGAGGCTGACATGACACAATTTAACGATGGTAAAGACGCCCAAACAGGGCGCACAACGCCCGTCGAAACCAGTGAATACCATACTATCAATGGTCACTCACTACATGCGCCTTATCCTGAAAACCACGAAGAAATCGTGTTGGGAATGGGTTGCTTCTGGGGTGTCGAGCGCCTGTTCTGGCAGCAGCCCGGGGCTTACGTTACGGCTGCAGGCTATGCAGGCGGTACTACTCAGCATCCCACCTATCAGGAAGTTTGCTCCGGGCGAACCGGGCATGCGGAAGTCGTCCGCGTGATCTATGACCCAAGCAAAGTGACGGTTGAAGCCTTGCTTCAGGTATTTTGGGAAGAGCATGACCCAACTCAGGGAAATCGTCAGGGCAATGATATTGGCTCACAGTATCGCTCGGTGATTTATACCACAACCGATAAGCAGCTAACGGCAGCGAGGCAGAGCGCAGAGGCTTATCAAAGTGCTTTGAGTAAGGTAGGCAGGGGAGCAATTACCACGGAAATCGAACCGCTGGATACGTTCTATTTTGCAGAAACGTACCATCAGCAATATCTCGATAAAAATCCGAATGGCTACTGTGGCTTGAAGGGCACAGGGGTGACTTGCCCTATTGGTGGGTAACCCTAAACTACAATCAAATAAAGGCGGCTATGAACTGAGCCATGCTACTTGGCCTTAGTGCTATTTAGCTATAAGTACTGCTTGGTCATAGCCGCCTGATGCTTAATCGCCCGACTGTATGCGATCAATACGGTAAAGCGTTTCCACCTGATCTAGGCCAGTCACCGTACATTTGAGGTCTTTTACGCGGCCATCGCTTAAGCCATAGACCCAGCCATGTATGGAGATGGATTGGCCGCGTTGCCATGCCCTTTGCAGAATTTTAGTACGGCATAAGCTGTTAACCTGTGCTTTAACGTTGAGCTCGCACATACGGTCTATTTGCTCATCCAAGGGAAGATGTCCAAGTGTGTTTCGATGCTGGTTATATTGCTCACGCACCGAATGTAGCCAGTAATCAACCACACCGCATTCACCACCCGTCACTGCCGCTCTGATCCCACCGCAGCCGTAGTGGCCAACAATCATGATATGGCTAACTTTAAGTACATCTACGGCATACTGAACGACGGACAGTGCATTCATATCAGTATGATGCAAAAGATTGGCAACATTGCGGTGAACGAAAACCTCACCGGGCGGCAGGGCAATAATCTGATTGGCAGGAACCCGGCTATCAGAGCAGCCTATCCACAAATAATCAGGATTTTGCTGATCTGAAAGGCGCTTGAAATACTCGGGATCTTCTTCGCACATGCGTTCAGCCCAGGCACGATTATTGTCGAGAAGCGTCGCAATAGGATCAGACATTGAATCTCCGTTTCATTACATCGTCAGGTTAAGGCGAAATGCAAGTAAGTAGACAAGGTTTTAACCTTCTCTACAACTAAGGTCAATAAGCAGGCTCAGCCAAGCGCTTAGCGCGCATGAAAATCTATAGGAGCAGATAATGGTAGCCGATTCTGAATATGAGTATGACCTGCTAGTAATTGGTGCAGGTTCAGGCGGCGTTCGTGCTGCCCGCACCGCGGCTGCGACAGGCGCAAAGGTTGCTATTGTAGAAGACCGTTACCTAGGCGGCACCTGCGTTAATGTGGGCTGTGTCCCCAAGAAGCTTTACGCATATGCGGCCCATTTTCATGATAGCTTCGACGACGCAGCAGGGTTTGGCTGGAGCCTTTCGGAGCCTGCCACGTTTGACTGGGCCACGTTAAGAGATAATAAAACCAGTGAAATTAAGCGCTTGAATGGAATTTATCAGCGTATGCTCGAAGGGGCAGACGTCACGCTGTTTAATGCCCGCGCACAGCTGGTTGACGGCCATACGGCAGCATTGAAAGATGAAAATGGCGTGACTCATATCACGGCAAACAAGATTTTACTGGCAACGGGGGGGTGGCCATGGGTGCCTGACTTCCCAGGTAAAGAGCATGCGCTGGACTCAAATCAGGTCTTTGACTTAGAAACATTCCCGAAGCGTTTTCTGGTATTGGGCGGTGGATATATCGCGGTTGAATTTGCGAGTATCTTTAACGGCTTGGGTAGCGAGACCCATCTGATTTATCGGGGCGATCTATTTCTAAAGCAATTTGACCACGAAGTACGCGAGTTCACCCGTAATGAAATGGACAAAAAGGGTGTCAACCTCCATTTCAACGCCAATATCGAGCGTATTGAGGCTACGGGATCCAGCTATAACGTCTACCTGACCACCGGTGAAGTGTTAGAAGTGGATGCGATACTAGCGGCCACGGGGCGTAAAGCCAACGTTCAGGGCCTGGGTATCGAAAAGTTGGGTATTAGCCTGGATGGCGATGGTAAAATTCCGGTCAACGAGCGCTATGAAACGTTAGTACCCTCCATTTTGGCTCTAGGAGATTTGACGGCTGGCCCAGAGCTAACCCCCGTCGCTCTTGCTGAGGCCATGCAGCTTGTGGACTATCACTTTAAAGAGACACAGCCCATGCCACTTGATTATGCAACAGTGGCCACTGCCGTATTCTGCCATCCCAATATCGGCACCGTAGGACTGAGTGAAGAAGCAGCTCGGCAAAAACTTACCAAAATTCGCGTTTATTCTACTGAGTTTCGGGCGATGAAACATACCTTGTCGGGAAGTCAGGAACGCACGCTAATGAAGCTTATCGTGGATGATGAAACCGATAGAGTCGTTGGTGCCCACATGGTAGGCGATGAAGCGGGGGAGATTATTCAGTGTATTGCCATTGCCGTTAGAGCGGGTCTCACTAAGCAGGACTTTGATTTAACCATTGGTATTCACCCGACCGGTGCCGAAGAGTTTGTCACCTTAAGAACCGTGACACGACACTGACCTTTAAGTAACTAAATGGCGAGCCAATAGGCTCGCTTTTTTTATACATCACGTTTTTTAAAACTTAGACTAAACTCATATTGGTCTGTTACGGAAGGTGTCTGTCGCGACCCAAAAGAACTAACTATAACCAAAAATTATGGAATATAGAGCAGTGGATAATATGATTTTTGAATTGGTAATAATCAAGTGTTATAATGGGCATCAAATTCGCTACAGCGAAGCATAACTATGAGTACGCCAATACAACCTTTTACATCTTCATCAGAGCTTGCTCGTCCTACGGTAGCTGATGCAGTCGTTGGATTTTCAGAAACGCCACTGTTCATTCGTAAACCGAATGCTGACGATGGATGGGGAGTATATGAGTTGGTTAAAGCGTGTCCTCCTCTGGACGTCAATTCCGCTTATGCCTACTTATTATTTGCTACACAGTTTCGTGATACCTGTGCTGTTGCCACAAATGAAGAGGGTGAAATTGTCGGGTTCGTTTCTGGTTATGTGAAAGACAACGCCCCAGACACTTATTTTCTTTGGCAGGTTGCAGTTGGTGAAAAAGCGCGTGGTACAGGCCTTGCCCGTCGCTTGGTTGAAGCCATCCTGTCACGCCCTGAACTCGCTAACGTCCATCATCTGGAAACCACTATTACGCCTGACAACTTGGCGTCATGGGGACTGTTCCGCCGTTTAGCCGCTCGCTGGCATGCGCCGCTGAACAGCCGTGAATATTTCTCTACCGAACAACTAGGTGGAGAACACGATCCAGAGAATCTGGTCCGCATCGGCCCATTTCAGGCCGATCACATCTAGTCTCATATTATTTTGTCATACTTTTGCCAGCTTAATGATCACAAGGAGGTCGCTAATGAAGACTCAAACGCTTGAACGTATGGAATCTAATGTTCGTACCTATTCACGTTCATTTCCTGTTGTGTTTACCAAAGCGCAAAATGCTCGTTTAACCGACGAAAATGGTCGCGAATATATCGACTTTTTGGCGGGCGCCGGAACGCTCAATTACGGCCATAATAACCCGCATCTCAAGCAGGCAATGATTGATTATCTGTCTACCGATGGCGTCGTTCACGGCCTGGATATGTGGACGGTAGCTAAGCGGGAATATCTTGAAACACTAGAAGAGCTCATCTTTAAACCGCGCGGGCTGGATTATAAGGTTCATCTGCCGGGCCCAACCGGTACGAACGCCGTTGAAGCAGCTATTCGTTTGGCACGTGTTGCCAAGGGTCGCCACAATATCGTGACCTTCACCAATGGTTTCCACGGTGTAACCATGGGTGCATTGGCTACCACAGGTAACCGTAAATTCCGTGAAGCAACCGGCGGCATTCCTACTCAAGGCGCAAGCTTTTTACCCTTTGATGGCTACATGGGGGAGCATGCCGACACGCTTGACTACTTTGAAAAATTACTCGGTGACCAATCGGGTGGGCTGGATATTCCGGCAGGCGTCATTGTTGAAACCGTGCAAGGCGAGGGCGGTATCAACGTCGCAAGCCTGGACTGGTTAAAACGCCTTGAAGGTATTTGTCGTGAACACGATATCTTATTGATCGTGGACGACATCCAGGCAGGTTGTGGCCGTACCGGTAAGTTTTTCAGTTTTGAACATGCGGGCATCAAGCCGGATATTGTGACGAACTCAAAGTCTCTTTCAGGGTTTGGCTTACCATTTGCCCATGTATTGATACGTCCCGAGCTTGATATGTGGAAGCCGGGTCAATATAACGGCACTTTCCGTGGCTTTAACCTTGCCATGGTAACGGCAACCGCAGCGCTTAAAAAATATTGGTCAAACGATACGTTCGAACGCGATGTTCAACGCAAGGCACGTATTGTTGAAGAGCGTTTCAAAAAGCTGGCGACCCTGTTGTCTGAAAACGGTATGCCAGCTACCGAGCGTGGCCGTGGCTTGATGCGCGGTATCGATGTTGTTTCAGGTGATCTTGCAGATAAAATCACCAGTGAAGCGTTCGAAAACGGCTTGATTATTGAAACGAGCGGCCAGGGCGGTGAAGTCGTTAAATGCCTTTGCCCATTAACCATTACCGATGAAGACCTGCTTGAAGCGCTGGATATTCTGGAAGCTGCTGTCAAAACGGTTATTAAAGGTTAATCTGAGATTAACCTTAAGTAGCTAAACACTTAGCGATATATTCAACGGCTGGTACTGCCAGCCGTTCAGGCATGGAGCACATTATGATTGTTCGTAATCTTGAAGAAGCACGCAAAACAGATCGT
Organism: Halomonas sp.; assembly: GCF_017983445.1. GTDB lineage: Bacteria > Pseudomonadota > Gammaproteobacteria > Pseudomonadales > Halomonadaceae > Vreelandella. The sequence continues at coordinate 119,141 of NZ_JAGOBJ010000009.1, read as the reverse complement.
CTGGTAACTGCTGAAAACGGCAACTGGGACAGCACGCGTCTAGTGCTTGCTGAAGATAACGCGGGTTTTTCTTTTCATGTCACGCGTATTTTCCCAGGTACTGAAACTCACATTCAGTACAAGCACCACTATGAAGCGGTGTTTTGCTATGAAGGCGAAGGTGAAGTAGAAACCCTGGCCGATGGCAAGATTTGGCCCATTAAAGCAGGTGATATCTATCTGCTTGATCAGCATGACGAGCACCTGCTGCGTGGTAAAGAAAAAGGCATGACCGTTGCCTGCGTATTTACTCCCGCGCTGTCAGGCAAGGAAGTACACCGCGAAGACGGCTCCTACGCACCGGCTGATGAATAAGCATAAGGGTTAGAGCCGTTAGCGCTTGGACATGAGTCCACGAAAAGCAGCCTTGCTCAAGCAGGCTGCTTTTTAATGTTCACGAATCAGACCCAGCGGTTGCTTAGCAAGCCATGACCTAGAGTGTAGGTGTTTCATAGCATGGGTAAAAATCGCTTAAGCGTTATACCTGGTAAAATCTATTATCTTGCTGATTATATTGAATTAGAGACGATGCTTGCTTAAACCAGTGAGTTAGACGATCAATTAAAATACTAAATCTGGCTCACCAAATATCAGTTACTTAGAAGATTTTTCCACACAAAGTGCTAAATAAAACGAAATATATTTCAGAATAACAATCGATTTATTTTTCCAAGTAAAGTACTAAATCCAACGTATTTGCACACGCAGATTTTATCAAGCCCCTTTATTGTTTTGGCGATACAAGCCCTGAGCAGCTTTCTACTGAAATTTTCGCGATACCCGCGAGAAAGAAACCGGATCTGGAATCAAAGCCTAGTATCAAGTACTTCACATTAGGCAGATTTGCTTAACGTGACGCAGTAGGAACGTCATCGAAGCTGACATCGAAGCAGATTATTATACCGACGGAATACGCCTTTCTATTTAGGCTCTGCGTCAGCTCGAACATCTCAATTTTATGGTAGTCACTAAGGCTAAGGCATGGCGGCCAGAGTACAACGAAGAAAGAGAGAAAAGAGCTTAGGTGGGCTGACACCTTTTGCCTATACCGATCAGCTTGCTGTAAAACACAACATAGTAACTTCTTACTCTAAAACCGGCTGATACTGAGAAGGGGTGAAGTCAGTATCTCATCGTGCCCAACGGCCTGTTGACGTGGATAGCTTTGGTAAATAAAAAATACTACTAGGTCTCAGAAAGCTGTTGTGATGTGGAAAACATTTGTAAGTAACGCATAGCAGGGTAAATGCAATGAAAGTAACTGAAAAAAGTAGAAATCGATGCCATCACTGATGTGATATGCGATGTATGCCTAACTACAACTCATGTAGCAGGTGAAAATCTTGAGTACGCCACCCTTGAAGCACATTGGGGCTATGGCTCTCAACACGACGGTGAACGCTATGAAATTCACCTGTGCGAAAGCTGTTTTTTTAGTGCGTTGGCTTACTTCAAACAAGAGCGTCGCGTGCAAAACTTATTCAGCGAAGATGGCTACGGAAACCGGGTCTGGAATAAAGATGATCCTTTGGGGCTATTGGCTAGGGATGAATATTTTCAAAGATAAGAATACCGCCATTGAAGTGACTCGTTAGCACGACTTCACCGTTTCGGAGGTGAAAGGCTGGATCAAGAGGCCCTGCACAGTATGAAAAACGAGATTCGGGAAAGCACCAAGAATATTCGCGGTCAGCATGAGTCTGAGCTGCAAAAAAACAAGTAGTCACTCGGTACCTGTTCAGTAGGGACAATCGGCATCAGGTTATGTAAGAATGTGCACGCTAAAGCCATTTTTATCTAAAAATCAGAAAGTTAGTTAGATATAAGCCATCTTAAATGCTTTATGTGGAAATTAAGTACCTTGTGTTGAGAATTAAGTACCTTGTGTGGATATATGGGGAGGGCTTGGTATTCGCTCTTTGGAGCACTGCATGTTGCGTTCCATTGGGGCAGGATTTTAGTAAAAGATCAGACCTTGGCAAGGAGCGCTCAGATATTCATCACAACGTACTCGTAACATTGCGGAATATCCCGAGGCAGCACATCGCTACGTAATTAACAGTGGCTCGGAAATTAAGTGACCATGGGCATGTATCGCGTGACTGTCAATATAGTTAATGGTAACCGCAACGATCCGAATGGATGGTCGATAAACTGCACTATATTATTGAATTTTAAAATTCGTTAACACGAACAGCATTGATACTACGACTATAGTGGATGCTTTAACAATCAATGAAAAGGTAGTCAGAAACAGTATAGATTACATGATGTGATTAAAACGGGCGAGTCAAGCATTTTAATGCATGCACGCCCAGCAGCTTGCGCAGTTTGAGGAGTTGATCTAGCTACTCACTAGGTAAGTCGATCATGTCCTCCGTTATGTATTCAGTAGGTACCTCAATAGGCACTGATTCTCGTAACAGCGCAACTGCCCGTGCAACAACCTGAGAATCTACGCTGATGAAGCCTAGAGGTACAGCATGCCCGCTAGTGGCAAGTATGGGAAGATGTACTAGAACGGCTACGGCTAAACCTGGTATTAGTATTATCTCTACTGAAGAAGGAATACTTCCCAGTGGGGCATCCTGCACTTCAGAGAAGGCTCGATCAAGTCCCCAGCATCTGCCCTCTTGGATCAGAACGGAGCGCGGTGACGGTGAATCGTCGCCAGCTTTAGTAGCCAGATACTCCGCTATTTGACTACAGATGTGAGGCAGCTTGCGACTCATCCCCCAATGACGATTTTGTGGGGCGCGCCAGTAGTACTTCTTCGGTAGGCAGTGCACAGGACTATTCGCGCCGGTGCGCTCGATGCCATCAAAGAGAAGCTTCAGGTTCTTAGCGCAGAGTAGGGGACCTAGGATTGGGACAGTCCTACGATTACTACGGAAACCACCACCTTTCAGAGCTACGACATCGCGATAGAAGCGCTCAACTGCGACCCCGGACCCACTTGTGTAGTCTTTCATGAACTCAGGTGCTAGGTCAGCCAGTATTTGGTAATGCTCTGCGGCATCGGCTGGCTTATCCATCCGAAGTTCATGGACAAACTGGGCCACAGCAGACGTGATCTGGGAAAGCCGATCAAGTTGCTCTTCAGAGCGCCAGACAAGCAAGTCTGGCTCACCGAGAGAGGGGTGTGAAGGGATAGCCTTTACGACTACCGGCACGATTGAAGTGAAGCGATCCGAAGAAGTAACGTTATCAATGGAATACAGTGACTTCCGTGGCGCATACCTTGAGTCACGCTTGTACATAAGAGTGGAAAAATGACGCTTGAAGGAGGCTGGGATACGATCGCGTGCTTTACTGGCAAGTGTTGCATCAATTGGCAGTTCAGGTAGTCTGCTGTCGAAATTGAAATGCTCGAGCCAAGTTTTCTCCTCGGGACTGAATGAGAGCATGTCAAAACCTTGAATCACGGTTTTGGTTTCAACGTCATAAATCTGGGGAGCATCCTCGCCTTGCACGAAGAGCTGGCGGCCAGCTGTGGTTAGCCAGAGCCGACCTGCCTCCCTGATGACATACCCGAGACTAACGGCGTCATTGAGAAGGAAAGCCATCTCCTGTGAGTTGAAACCAAAGAACTTGGCGACCTCTGACTCTGGCATCCCGTCTACCGCGTGTATCAGCCGGAGCAGAAATTCAGTTGTCAGTGAGACCTTCCCGACCTCAGCGACTTTGAAAGTCACTCGATACCTACGGCACGGCAGCAGAACATCGTAGGTTCCGATCTCAATTGTGGTGACCTCATCTTCCAGTTCTGCAGAGTAGGTGGGCTTACTTGCCGAGAGTGATCTCATGAAAGTTCCTTGTTCGCAGCCTTCTTAGGACTGGGCGTAGAGACAGAAGCCATCAGAGCCTCTCTTTGCTCAACCAGCATTTCTGTGGCCTCGATGAAAATCCCTTGCCCTCCGGTAACCTCTTGCTCAAATTTTTCTTTCAACGTTGCCATGGGGCCTTCAGGTGCCCACCTATCCTTTGCCCCCACTATTACTAAACGGTCCATGGCTCGACTTGCTGCTACGTTAATCCTATTAGGACGTGCCATAAAACCTGGTCGAATCGTCGGCTTTCCGTCTACCCGTTGCCCCTCTATGTTGTTCCTTACTAGGGATAACAGGATAATGCGGTTCTCCTTGCCCTGATAGCTGTCGACAGTACCAACCTTAACGGAAGCTTGCATTGTGTCACTGAGCCGAGCTAGGCGAAGCTTATGCCGGATCGCAGTAGCCTGAGCTGAGTACGAGCAGATGATGCCAATTGCCGGCTCCTGTTCTTCCCGATTTTCCAGCCATTCAATGAACTTGGGGCATTTGTCCCATTTCAGGAGCATACCAGCGATTAGGTCAACCTCGACTCGATTGATCAAGCTCTTGGACGCTTTCTTTAATTCTGGCCGTTGGAAGGCTTCCTCCCCCATCTCATCGGTGTAAATCCACATGAGGGGGTGCTGTAATCCCGGCGGGAACGCAGAGCCTGGTACCGGCGATGTGAGCCGGCCTGGCTCCAGCCGGTTGTTGTAGAAGGCACTTGAAACCACACGGCCGATAGGTGGGAGGGAGCGATACTGAGTATCCAGACGCTGACTGATCTGTTTCCCGAGTTCGGATTCGAACACAGTCTGGAATGCGCTTTCCACGATGTCCTCGGCGGAATAGCCCGTCTTTTCTGCAACCCGTGACACAACGGTCTCGTCCACTCTCGGCTCAAGTTGGTTCTGGTCGCCTACTAGCACACACCAGCGGCCAGCCTGCATGGGGACTGCAAGCTCACTCGCGGTGCACCGTGCAGCTTCATCGATGACGACTAGGTCAAAGGCGGTTGAGGTGAGGCCGAGAGAGGAACGGCCAAGTCCAACGCATGTACCAACAACAATCTGCCGGGTTCCGGCGAGGAACGTTTCGAAGCTGCGCTCGGCAGTGGAAACGCTGCTCACCATGTCCCGAGTCAGCCGAGAGACATCGATGAGCTTGGCGATGCTATCAGGTGCGCATCCTGACTCATGGGCTATCTCGTCAAAGACCGTGTCGAGGAAGTGCTCGTCGGGCAAGTGATTCCTCATAGGTATGTCAATGTCGAGGTCCATGTCGGAAACTAGTGAGGCTAGGGTATTGAGCTGGCTCTGTAGGCGATCCTGAACGCCATCTGCATCGGGGTCTTCAGCAAGCTTATTTAGGCCCACCATTACAGGACGTATCGAACTCTCTACCCAGATCAGTTTTTCAGCCACGTTAGGAGAAATGCCAATTGCAGCTGCAGCAGTCATCAGTCGGGGTTTTAATGTGGCATTGAAGTTGGCTTTATATGATTGTTCAACACGCAGGACATGGTAGGGTAGGAGTTGCTCCGAAACATCATCCTCCTGCCCGATACGCAAGATGCTTGGCGCTTGTTCTGTGTTCGGGAACAGTTTGAGAACAGCTCCGGCAGCATTGTTCACAGCTTCGTGCGACTGACTGGAGAGTAGTACGTTACGCACGTATCCGTGAGTGAGCGCATAGTGGATAAGTGCTCCAATGAACTTGGTTTTGCCGGTCCCAGGCGGGCCCTGAAGTAAACCTAGAGGGCGTACCTTGAAAATCTGAGCAAATGCCTCAGCTTGGGTATCATTCAATTCATAGAGACGTTTGATCTGTGCTTTGTCTACCTCAATCGGCATTATCTGGAGCTCTGGCGAGCATGCTGGGTCGAAGTAGTCGATCAGGTTCGGCACGATTGAGCGGCGTGCAAGGATGCGTTTAACCGCAGCGTCACGCCGAGTGATGTTGGCATACTCCATTCTGCTGACGAAGCGTAAGCGAGTTTCCTGCTCTATTAAGTTGCCAACGGATGAGAACCATGCTGTAGCCTCGATATGAATGAACTCGGCGCTAGACTTCACCAGTTCGAGGATTCCAATCCTCCGCCATCGTCCGTCATTGCCGAGGCGCTCTACCGTTACTCTATCCCTTCGATCAAACTCGAAGGTTCCGCAAACAAGCTGTATAGGAACCGCGTGCGTGCCGTTGTCCTTCCTGAAGGTGCTGGGGCCGATTGCTTTGGCTTCGTTAGTCAGGCTGACTTCGACATCAACGAGAGAGCGCCAGAGTTCCGGTATACTTGACCGCTGTGTGGTTCTTGCGGCTTCGACGAGCTCTGCGACTGCATCTTCATCAGTCTCGGCAGTAGTGGCATGAGCCTCCTCGTCCGGATCAATGTCATCGCCTTCAAGTTCCGCGCTGTCTTCAATGGAGGCTTGTGCTTTTCCAGACGGTGCAACGAGATCAATGAACTCTGGTTCACCGAATAACTTTTGGAAGTCTTTCAAAGACTGCGTGGCATCTCCCTGAACGAAAATCTCGGCATTCAGGATCCCTCTCTGCTTTGCCTGAAGGCGCCGGTGAACTATCTGCGGGGTCGGGGAGAGTCGGGCAAATTTAATCTGTCCCTTCTGGAGTCGGAAGTACAGGACATCACTGGTGCCGCGAATAAACAATTCCGATCCCGTGATCCCATACCCGAAGCCGTCATCATCTGGCACCAACTGTCCGGTAGGTGCGTTGGGGAGGCTAATGTGAAGATGACGGATCTTATGCTGAGGTGATGGGTTCAGGGCACGTCTAAGTGCATCCTGGAGGGGCAACAAAGTTGCATTTGCATGGACTTCGCCTCGACACGTTGTGATCGATTCGTCAATAGATTTTTGTGTTTTCTCGGCAAGTTTAACGCCATGAAGGATCTCTTGAGCGATCATGGTAACGGCGTAGCGATCGCGTTCGAGAGTGCCCCCGGCAACTGGCGCGTATGCGGTCGTTTGGATCTCCCCGTCGCTAATGCAACAGAAGTCGAGATAATCTACCAGGTAAGGTTCTGGCAGATCGCCGCAGGTGAGAATGTTCTCTGGCTTGAGATCCCCGTGGCCTAGCCCGGCATCGTGGAGTGTGATTACCGTCCGGACGAGTTCAAGTGAGAAGAGTAAGGCTTGATCCGGCGTCACGGCCCCCTTGTCAACCAGTAGAGGGTGATTAGCAAGAGTCGGTGCATCGACATAGGGCTGAACCAACGCAAAGGCATCATTTAGCCAATAGGCAGCCTTGATCGGGACGCAACCCGGTGGGTGAGTGATGCTGTAATGATGCGCACGTTCCAAAAAATCAAGAATGCGTGGTAAGTCGGTTGTCCCCTCGCTCCATGCGGCGCGCTTCCACAGCTTTACGAGAACAAGCCCGTCATCGGTCTCTGACGTCCACATGGTCATAAAGTCGGTGTCTTTAAGCTCTTTATGTTCCGGATATTGTTTGAAGAGCTTCATTTGTGAGGGGATAGTTTTGAACGACTCCAGCCTTTTCAGTACCTCTGCACCAACCTCCACCGGCTCTACAGACGCGTTGAACGCATGGAGAAGCTGATTAGCGTCCTTGTAGCGGTCGGAACAATCCCATGAGATAGCATGTTCTAGGACGTGATGGAGGTTATGAAAAGTGCCAGTGGTATCAATCCCAGGGTCCCAGTCGGGCGGGTTGTCTGCAGGCAAGACACCAAAGAGAACTAGATGAACTAAGCACCCGAGGTGATATACATCGCGCTGCTCTCCGCTAACCACTTCTCCCAATTCATCTTCTGGAGACTGGACGCTGGATAGGAACTGATATCGTGTGTTGCCAAGTGACATGGCCTGCGGGTAGCGGGCACACATCAAATGTGAAAGTTTTACCTCGGACGGAAGCGCTATCCAAATACTGTGTACACCCAGATTCAGGTGAGCGGCATGGTACGTGTGCAAGCAGCTCACCTGGTAAATGATCTGTCGTGCAATTTCAATTCGCTCATCAGGTCGAAGGCGAGGTAGCTCACTCTGCACGAACTCCGAAAAACGTTTCATCCGTCTGCGCTGATCATAGACCTCCCAATAGTCGACCGAGCGTTCGTCGTCCTCGGCCTTGGGCTGAAGAACCGCATTTGCGCAGAGCTCGCTCCGATCATTTAGCCAACCAATAATTCCCCTTTCACGGCCGGCAACCTCTAGTCTGCCGTCCTGCGTCTGGAATTTCGTTTCGGCCAAAGAAAAGTCCCATTTGCGAAGGAGGCCGGTCGACTGAGCAGCTGTGTTATCATGAACCGTAAATTCCTGATAGATCTTCGATGGACCGACGAACGTTGCGGCACCATTTCCGGAAGCAACATAGCCGCCATAGATGCGTGTCCCTGGGCGAAAAACTCCACTTCTTGCGTTTAGAAATAGGTTCAAGTGGCTGTGCCAATGGGATGAGTAAATCGGATTGGTTACAAAGTCGGGCCCTACGGCCTGGAATCGCCCAAGGCGACGTTTCGTATCACTGACGATCTCAACAAAAGACTTAGAAGTAAATACCGAGAGTTTCTCGGTTGGTGCAATCCCGCTAAGATCAGAGCTGCTAGTCAGGATCACTACTCCCTCGACTTTAGGAGTGGGCATCCTTGTGTGACCGGTTTGACGTGCACGATCTTCAAGAAACCTATCTAACTGGATTCGCACCTGCCTGGCATTGTCGAGTATCTTCTTGACTGGGGAGAGACCGTTCTGAGGCACGCCGTTCAGAGACCAGGCACCCTCAAAGCTCTCATAACGGCCATGACCATCCTTCAGGTCAATGAGGAAGATTCTATCTGTGGAGAAGAGTACCAAATCAATTTCGCGAGGCCCCTGAGGAAGCGATAGGTCTAAATTTGTATGACCTATCCACTTAAGGGGCAAGTGACTCCCTAGATATTTAATACCAGGGACTTCTCGTTGATGTATTCCGTTCCCATGGTTAATTATTTTCATGAAATCAGTTCCTTATAAAATAATTTAATCCTTGCATGCGATTCCAGTTTTATCCTATTGCCTGCGTATTGTTGTAGTACATAGACTGTCAGCATGGTATCAAAAAATTACATTCGTGGGCGCGCAAATAGGCCTATCAGAACTGGTCTTTGGTCACTGAAGGGTATCGCTCAAGGATATAATTCGACTGCCAAAAATTGTGATCAGCCAACCACTTGAGTAGCTGGCTATCCAGTCGTGAATCGCCTTTGGTTCGTAGACACACCAAGCCTTACACTGAGGGCCCTATGGGCCGCAAACGATATACTAGGCCCCAAGATCGAAACCGTCGGACAGGCCAAGGAGCGCAGCCATTTAGTTGCCAAGAGAGATTTCTAGGGTACTTGGGGGCGATTGATTGGAATTAAGACGAGGAAAATTAATGTTATTTTAACGGATTTTTTGCATGTGGTTTGAAAAAGCTTTGCAACAGGCTGTCCCAATGTATTTAGTATCAGTGGGTAGTAGGCATTATAGGCCTTCTTATACGGTGCACATTCAAGACAGGTACGATCCTTTCCTGTCATCTGTGAAAAGATCTGTTTCAACATCTGATGATTTTAAACAGTTGTCTTCAGCTCTAACCGCAATCCGGCAAAGAGGTGATGGTCAGGCTCAGCGGTGCATGTAATATGCCCAGATTAACGTGAACCCTTCCAAGTATGCACAGGCAACATTGCAGTGATCATTAGGTTGAGATGAGCAACACACCTAACGTCGAACACTGGCCCGCCGTAATAGTCATGAATATTTTCAAGAATAAGAACACCGTCACTTATGTGACTCGTTAGCATGACTTCACCTTTTCGGAGGTGTAAGGCTGGAACAATGAGACCCTGTACAGTATGGAAAACGGGGTTCGGGCAAGCACCAAGAATGTTCGCGGTCAGCATGAGTCTGAGCTGCAGAAAAACAAGGAGTCACTAGATGTACAAATCTATGCATAAAAAAGTTTCGCCGGCCCCTCGTCGAGGACAAGAATTCGTAATGTCAATGCAGGCGGAATCTGTTCAGTAGAGGCAATTAGAATCTGGTTATGTAAGAATGTGCACGCTAAACCATTATTATCTAAAAATCAGAATGTTAGATGGACATACGCAATCTTAAGTGGTTTATGTGGAAATTAAGCACTTTGTGTGGAAGTACAAGGCTGCCGGTGCTATGCGCTTCACAATGACCCTACAAGGGTTCGCATAATATATATTATGTTAAATCGGATAATCGTGAGCTACGAAATATCAGTGCTACGTTGGACAACCGGTCTAGCTTCTCCTTATCATTCCTTTTTACTTTTCAAGGATGTCACTCGTTATGCGCCCAGGTGTTTTGTGGCTGATGGCTGGTTTATCACTTTTGTTCTCAGGCTGTGCCCTACAGCCGCCAGAGTCAAATGATCCACCGCCATTGAGCGAAGCGTCGTTTAATTCGCGAATACTCGAACTGCAAGACACACTAACGCAGCAATGCGATGCTAGCGCCCAGCATCAAGACCAACAGCTCAGCCAACAAAAGACCCTGACAGCCGATGTTCGTGAGGTTGGCAGCCTTGTGCGTCTCTTACGCAGTGATATACAAGAGCTTGAAGCCCGCGGCGAAGAGCCGATCGTTATTCGTGAAGAATGTAATATTGACGAGGCTCTTGAAACCAAGGCCACGCTGGGCCGTAATGAGTGGATCGGTTTACCCAGTATCGGTACTTATTTAAAAGCCCGCGTCGATTCGGGTGCCAACACTTCATCCTTGTCAGCTTCCGAGATTACCCGTTTCGAACGTGACGGTGAAGATTGGGTACGTTTCAAACTGGCCCTCAATGACGATGACGTTGTTGTGGAATCATTGCGTGATGAGTGGATTGAAGCACCCGTCGAGCGGCGCGTCCGTATAGTGCAAGCTTCTGGCGAAGCATCACGCCCGGTGATTTCGTTATTGATGACGCTTGGCCCCATCCGCGAAAACGTTCAGTTTACCCTTAACGATCGTACCCATTTGGACTATCCGGTACTGCTGGGTCGTCGGTTCCTGATGGATATTGCGATCATTGATGTGGCGCAAAACTATATTCATGAGCGCCCGGAATTTCCTGGTGGCGAACCCGCTGAACAAGCCGCTGAAGACGAAGCGGTTGATCAAGACGATATCGAAGAGTAACTGCGCTCCCCTGCCGCTTTTCGCTACAAGGAACTCCCATGTCCCGGCTTCCATTTTATATTATCGTAGGTTTACTTCTGGTAGCAGGTATTGCTACCAGTGTGCATAGGCATATTCAGTTTGAGATTCCTTGGGTGCCAGGCGAACAGCGCCAGGTATGGGAGATTGAAGCAGTCATTAACTTCAACGCCCAAAATGGGCCGGTACAGGTTGATTTGGCACTGCCCTCCCATCAGTCGGGCTACCGGGTTCTCACTGAGAATACCGCGTCTTCAGGCTATGGCTTGGCGTATCAGGCAGACGAACTTGGCCGCCAGGCACAGTGGACCACTCGCGACGCAGCGGGTAGCCAACAGCTTTACTACTCAGTACAGATGCTGGTTTCACCTGATGCCCGCCCGCCCGTACAAACGCCGCCCGGCCTAACGTCGGCAACGCCTTGGGAAAGCCCCTATGACTCTGCGGCTAGCCAGCTAATTGATAGAGCGTGGGCGCGCAGCGCCAATAACGCTACGTTTGCACGTGAGCTTATTCTTGATCTGAATGGCGAGCGCCAGGGTGAGAATGCTCGACTCTTGCTGACTCAAGAAGCTCCCTCAACGCTGATAGTACGCCTGCTCAATCAAGCCGGTGTTCAAGCCCGTGAAGTCAGCGGCCTATTGCTTGAAGATGGCCGCCGTCGGCAAGCCTTGAGCAGCTGGATCCAAGTCTTTGACGAGGGTGTAAACCAGTGGGCTATATTCAATCCTTTAACCGGGGAGCAGGGTCAGCCTGAAAATTTACTGTTGTGGGAAACCGGTGGCCGCGCGGTACTGGAAGTTGAAGGCGGCACTAACTCGCGTGTGATGTTCTCCATGCTGACGCATTACCAGCCAGCCTCAGCAGCGGTGCGTAACCACTATTCTGACGATACGCTGGTAAACTTCTCCATCCACAGTCTGCCGCTTGAAGAACAGGCGCTTTTCCAGACCATTCTATTAATTCCGATTGGTGCGCTGGTGGTGGTGTTCCTGCGCGTCTTGGTGGGTATCAAGACATCGGGCACGTTTATGCCGGTGCTTATTGCCCTTGCCTTTATCCAAACAACGCTGCTTACCGGATTGATTGGCTTCCTGCTTATTGTTGCGGTCGGGCTAATTATTCGTAACTATTTGTCTTATCTGAACCTTCTGCTCGTGGCCAGGGTATCAGCGGTCATCATAACGGTTATCGCCATTATCTCTATTTTCACCGTCTTAGCGTACCGAATGGGCCTAAGTGCCGGGTTGACGGTTACCTTCTTCCCCATGATCATTCTGGCCTGGACCATTGAGCGGATGTCGATCCTTTGGGAAGAAGAAGGCCCCAAACAGGTACTTATTCAAGGGGGCGGCAGCTTATTGACCGCCGTACTCGCCTATCTGGCCATGAATAACCCCTGGGTGCGTCACATCACCTTCAACTTCCTGGGTGTTCAGTTGATTTTAATGGCGCTTATTCTGCTGCTGGGTAACTACACGGGCTACCGTTTATTGGAGCTGCGTCGCTTTAAACCGATTACCGATGACGAGAAGCCCTCATGAGTTGGTTCAAGGACTGGACATGGCCGGGCCGCTTACAGGATAAAGGCATCATCGGCATGAATCGGCGTAATATTCGCTACATCGGTCGCTACAATTCACGCCGTCTTTATCCGCTTGTCGATGACAAGCTGAAAACCAAGTTATTGGCCCAGCAATATGGCATCACCACGCCTGAACTGATCGGTACGGTTGCTACACAGTTTGGCGTCAAACATATCGGCGACATGCTAACTGGCCATAACGGCTTCGTGATCAAGCCTGCCAAAGGCAGTGGTGGCAAGGGTATTCTGGTTATCGAAAAAGTCATCGATAATCAATTTGTGAAGCCCAGTGGTGCGCAGCTGACCCTTGAAGACGTGGAGCGTCATGTTTCCAACATCCTTTCAGGGCTGTATTCGCTGGGCGGCTCGCCCGACGTGGCGATTATCGAGACGCTGATTAATTTCGAAGAAAGCCTGATGGCCTATACCTACGAAGGCGTGCCGGATATCCGGGTTATCGTATTCAAAGGCTATCCCGTTATGGCGATGATGCGACTATCTACTGCCGCCTCCGACGGTAAAGCCAACCTGCACCAGGGCGCCGTGGGTGTGGGTTTGAATATAGCCACCGGCGAAGCCCTACGTGGCGTTCAGTTTGACCGGCCCTGCTTTAGCCACCCCGATACAGGCCATGACTTGGCAAGCCTGGTAGTTCCCCAGTGGAACACTTTATTAAACCTGGCTGCCGGCTGTTATGAAATGACCGGCCTGGGCTATTTAGGCACAGACATGGTTCTGGATCGGCAGCATGGTCCGATGCTTCTGGAGCTAAATGCACGCCCTGGCCTGGCGATTCAAATGACCAATGGCGAAGGCTTGCGCCGCCGACTTGATCTGATTGAACGTCAGCCTGATGGGGTTGGTGTGGAAGAACGTGTAGCCTTTGCCCAGCACCATTTTGCCCGCAAGAGTGAGCTGGTAGAAACCTCTGACACAACTCTATCAAGCGCGTAGACTAGAGTGATGACGTTTAATGAGTGCTCCAATGACTGAAGCGAATACGCTACTTCAACAAGCGGAATCACAGTGCCATAGCCGCGGCGTTCGGTTTACCCCGATACGCCGGCGGGTGCTTGAACTGATTGCCAATAATGGCGGCGGCTTGAAAGCCTATGACCTGCTGGATCAGCTTTCCACCGAACATGCGGCCGCTCGCCCTCCCACGGTCTATCGTGCACTTGAATTCTTGATCGACCAGGGTCTGGTGCATCGCATTGAATCACAAAATGCCTATGTGGCATGTGCCTGCCCTGAACATATCCATGGATTCCAGCTGCTCATTTGTCGTAACTGTGGCTACGTTGAAGAGCTGCATTTAGATGAAGTTAGCGATCAGTTGGCAGCGTTTGCCAACCGACAAGGCTTTAGTGTTGAGCGGCAAACAATTGAGCTACAAGGTCTTTGCCAGAAATGCCGAGCCAAGAGTGAATAATTTTTATGCCCCGTTTTGATCAACTACCGGCTGATAAGCTGTTTAAAGCACTTGAGTCGGCTTCCCCGCAAGATGAGCTACCTGCCACTGCCACGCTACTGGATGCCATCCGTTTCAATGCGGATGGCCTATTACCCGCCATCGCCCAGCAGCACGATACGAAAGAAATTTTAATGATGGCCTGGATGAACCGCGAGGCGCTGGAAGAGACACTTAATACCCATCGCGTATGCTATTACTCGCGCTCGCGTAAAAAACTCTGGCGTAAAGGTGAGTCATCAGGGCAACAGCAGCATCTAAAATCAGCCGCTCTGGATTGTGATGGCGATACGCTTTTATTGCAGGTAGAACAGACCGGCCCTGCCTGCCATACCGGCCGCCGAAGCTGCTTTTATCTTTCGCTGACCAATGAGCACGCCAGCATTAATAGCGAGCCGCTTATTAATCCTGATGAGCTCTACGGTAAAAAGTAGTGATGCATTGGGCGCGGGCGGTAGGCAGAATCTTACGTCAGTTGATTACCATATTAATGGTCGGTGCTGTACGGGCCTATCAGTATGTTATCAGCCCTCTGCTTGGCCCGCGTTGCAGGTTTTGGCCCAGCTGCTCTTCTTACACTATTGAAGCTATCCAGGTTCATGGCCCTTTCAAGGGCGGCTGGATGGCGATCAAGCGAATCATCAAATGTCACCCCGGCAATCCCGGCGGCATGGACCCTGTCCCTGGCGGGCGCAGCGAAAAGCTATGCAAAGAGGATGATGAGCAGTCACCACCCTCTTCTTGCTGCAATCACCACCCTACCCCTTGATTGCTTAATTAACCTTGTTGGGCAACCAGATAGATACGCTCAAGCATGGCGTGCAGGCCGTTACTGCGCGTAGGTGACAGATGTTTATCCAACCCTAAATCTGCTAGAAAATGCGGTTCAGTAGTGCGAATTTCAGCTGCAGTACGCCCACTATAAATACGTAGCAATACTGCAATAAGCCCAGACACAATGGCTGCATCCGAGGTGGCGTTAAAAATTAGCTGATCGCCTTGAGTCTCATGTCGCATCCATACATTTGACTGGCAGCCCTGAATTTTAAACTCTTCTGTTTTACACTCCTCTGGAAAATCAGGGAGCTGCTTGCCCATATCGATAATGTATTGATACCGATCCATCCAGTTATCAAACATTTCAAAATCTTCAATTAGCTCTTGCTGGGCCTGTTCGGCGCCGGAAGTGCTCATACTCTTTCCTTTTGCATTCGTATTTAAAAAAACGTTGCACCATTATACGGGTTCAAGATGCCTTGCGTGGATAGCTTTGCTTGAGGATTTTTATGGCGTAAGCCGGTGACGCTGCTGTTCGCGGTGCCACTCGTTATCTTCTGTGTGCAGGTAGCGCGACGTGGTGTCCAGACGCGCATGACGGGCGCTTTCTGCCAAGTGGCGCAAACTAATTCCCGCCTGAGCCTGATGGGTAATCGAGGTATGACGCAACCAGTGCGGAGTTGCCTGACGCAGCGCTGCCAAATAAGCAGGTGAGCCGTCTTCTGCTTCAAGCGCATTGGCTGCCTCCATAAACGTATCTCGAATTAGCCGATACAGCTGATTATGACCAATACTGCGCCGTCCATCCAATGCCCGAACGGCAGGTGTTTCATCCAGATGCACGGGATTGGCATCAAGCCCCGATGCCTGCCGCCAATCAGCCAGACATACCCGCATATCATCGGGCAATGGAACACGCGCCAACTTACTGCCCTTACCTACCACGGACCACCACCAGCGCCCTTCTGCCTGGTAAAAATCGCCCATCCGCGCATCCGCTATTTCACTGATACGAGGTGCCAATAAATACGCAAAGCCAAAAATAAATCGGCGTCTGGCCTGCTCGTACTCAGCGCGTCTTCCGCTATCAGGCGTTAAAGGTTTATTAAGCCATTGCCACAACCATTCCCACAAGTCGCGCTCAAGATAGCGCTCAATACGAGATGACTGATTGTTCAAGCGGCGGGATTTGTCACGCATTAGCCGAAACGGGTTGTGGTTTACCCACCCGGCTTCCACCAGCCAGCTGAATAGCCCCTGCAGAATAATCAAACTCTGCCGGCGGCTAGCCGGTGATAGCCCTCCACGAAAGGGTCGCCAGTCAGGGTGTTGACGAGGTTTTGAAGGCCCTACCCACTGACTGTTTGGCTGTGGGTCTGCTAAAAACGCTTCAAACTGACGCAGCATTTCACGGTTCATGGCGGCTAGCGGTAGCTGCTGCCATGCTAGCCAAAGCAGCAGCCGTTCGGTCTCACGTCGGTAACTTTTCCAAGTTTGCGGGCTGTCCTGATACTCGGCGAGCCATGCCGCAACGGCTTGGGCATCATCATTAGCCTCTATCCGTGCTGAGTGTATGGGCTGCCCTACCCCATCTTGCGCTGAAACAGCCTCATTCTGCTCAATAATTACGCCTATCTTGCTCATAAATGGGTATTTTCCTTAAAACAGCAACATTAATCCAGGCTATGCCGTTTCAATTCTATGTACCTGTTTTCCTAGGTTTATCAGTATGGCGCTATGCCTCTATAAATTCAAGATAATAAGAGTAATCTTGAATTTATGCATAGATTGATAAATACAATTACGTAATACATATAACGTAATAATTGTATTTATAAGCAATTACGCGGAAAATAACGCTATTCAGCAGGCTATTGAAGGAGGCAGACAACATGGCGCGCAGCGGCATTCAGTACAGTGATGTTCAGCAGGCAATTGATACGCTTCTTACCCGCGGCGATACGCCAAGCGTGCAGCGAATCCGCGAAGTGCTGGGGACCGGAAGCTTTACCACGATCAGTGAGCACTTTCGCCATTGGCGCACCGAACGTGAGCAAAACAGGGATATCCCGCCGCCCAAAGGCGTTCCTGAAGTGGTGGTTAGCGTGGCCAGTGAAATATGGCGCGAAGCGCAGGATGTCGCCAATCAGGCGCTGGTTCATTACCGGGAAGAGGCAAACCGTCAGGTAGAAGAAGCCCAGCAAGCGGCAATCGATGCCGCCCATTTGGCTGCAAATGCCGAACAGCGTGAAAGCGCCTTTGCCGATCACCTTCGCCATACAGAACAGCGCCTGGAAGCACTTAACCGCGACTTTGCCGCGAGCCAGGCAAATGAACAGCATTTATTAAAAGCCGCTAACGAGGCGCGGGAAGAAAGCCAGCAGCTTAAAAAAGCCCACGAAGCATTGCAGCAACACAATACGACGCTGACTCACCAGCACGCCGTTGAGCTTAAAGAGCAGCAGAGCGCATGGGCAAAACGCTTGGCTCAAGAAGAGCAGCGTAATGAAAACGCCGAGGGAAGGTTAATGACAATGCTGGATGAAGCTCGCCAAGAGCGAGTCCAGGAAGAAAAAGCCTTACAGAAACGCCTGCATCAGAAACAACAGCGGATTGAGACGTTAACCGAGGAGCTGAAGCTTAATCGCAATGATCTACTCGAGCAGCAGACTCAGGTAATCAAATACGCCCAGCAAGCGAGAGAGCTTGAGCAGCACATTACTTCATTGGAAGAGCGCCTTGCGTCACTAACTCAGCAATTGACTGACGCTCAGGCCAGCAACAAGCAGCAAGTAGAGCAGGCAAATATCGAGCGCGAGTGGCAGGTTAAAATGGCCCAGCAAATGGCCGCGCTACAGCAACAGCTTTCTGAACTACCAGCGTCTATAAACGTCAGAGAAAAGCAGCCCAAAGGTGATGAGTAAACCACTTAAAACCTAACGGTCAACCTGGACATTTAAGGCATTTGCGTTGAAATCTAATTTACGCCCTGGCGCATTACTTGGGCTATTTATAGAGAAGGCATTATGTCTAGATCCACATATTCAATGGCCCGTCACTTTTAGAGCCACTCAGTGCTTTACCGCTGTATGCGACAAGCATTGAATGACCGGAGCATTACCATGCTGATCAAAATTGCCAAGCCCAGTGATTTGCACGAATCGGAGGTTACTCCCGAGTCGATTTACCTATCGCGCAGACGCTTTATGGGCGGGCTTGCGGGCCTGGGCGCTGGCTTGGCATTAGCAGGCAATGCCACTGCCCAGGAACAGCCGTCTGACTATGCCGATGTTCCTGAAGGGAATGCTCCTGAGTGGTTCAAAGCCAAACGTGATGCAGCCGAATGGCAAGCTATCGTGCCTAGCGACCCAAGCCAGGACAAAATGGCGCCCTTTGCCGATGCCAGCGGCTATAACAACTTCTTCGAGTTTGGCACCGGCAAAAGTGATCCTGCCCGAAAAGCGGGATCACTGATCACCCAGCCCTGGAGCGTAGTGATTGATGGTGAAGTAAATAACGCAGGACGCTTCGCCCTTGAAGATATCGCCAAGCCTTCCCAATTTGAAGAGCGTATTTACCGGCTACGCTGTGTGGAAGCCTGGTCGATGGTCATTCCCTGGCTGGGTATCTCACTTGCCGACGTCATACAGCGCGCAGAACCAACGTCAAAGGCCAAGTACGTACGCTTTGAAACACTGGTTGATCCTGAGCAGATGCCAGGGCAGCGCTCTTCCTTTGGCCTGATCGACTGGCCCTATGTGGAGGGTCTACGTCTTGATGAAGCGATGCATCCGCTTAGCTTTCTTGCCATGGGTATGTATGGCCGGGAGCTTCCCAATCAAAATGGCGCGCCGCTGCGCTTGGTGGTGCCTTGGAAGTATGGCTTTAAAAGCATCAAGTCGATTGTGCGTATTTCGCTTGTTGAAGAGGAGCCGCTTAATTCATGGCAGCAAATCGCAGCGAATGAATATGGCTTCTATGCCAACGTGAATCCAGAAGTCGATCATCCCCGCTGGAGCCAGGCAACCGAGCGCCGCTTGCCTAACAGCCTGTTCAATACCAATATCATCGATACGCGCATGTTTAATGGTTATGGCGATGAAGTGGCCAGCTTATACGCTGACATGGATCTTCGGACACACTACTAATGCCCATGCCGACTTATTTTATTACGCTATGGCGAATAGGCGTTTTCATTGGTGCCTTAGTGCCCTTGGGCTGGTGGAGTTGGCAGGTAGCCAACAATATGGCGGGCCCAGAGCCGGGGCGCTATTTACTGTTGAATATAGGTCAGGCCGCCTTATGGCTACTTCTGCTCACCTTGACACTTACACCACTGACCAAGCTGACACGCTGGAAAGGCTTTAGCGTTATCCGCCGTCAGTTGGGCCTTTGGACCCTCGCCTACGCTTTTTTGCATTTGGTTTGCTATGTGCTGTTTATTCTGGGACTTGACTGGGCTCAGCTAGGCAGTGAGATCATTAAACGACCGTATATTATCGTGGGGATGCTAGCGTTATTAGGTTTAGCTGCCCTTGGCGCCACGTCCAACCGTTGGGCCATGCGCAAACTGGGCAAGCGTTGGAAAACGCTTCATAAGCTTATCTACGTTATATTAGCTCTGGTGCTGCTGCACTTCTTATGGATAGTACGTGCCGATATGCAGGAGTGGTTTTTATACGCCATGGCAGGCGCGCTGTTGATGTGTCTGAGGATTCCGTCCATATCCCGGATGTTGCCCAAGGTACGTCAACGGCTAAAGCACTCTGCATAATTAATCTGCTTACGTAAAAGGCCACCGCTTGGGTGGCCTTTATCTATTTAGCTTGAGTATATGTTTACATGCTTTAAGTTTTCTCTTGATAACCTTCGTCATCGGTTACTTCCCATGAGCCCTCTTCTGTCCAGGGGTCGTTTTCCGGGAACTCCTCTATATTGATCTCCGGTTCTTCATAATCCGGCTGATAGCGCAAGTCATACTGCGCTGCTCGCACCATGGAGATCATCAGAAGTAGCGCAATCAGCAACAGAGGCACCCCGCTCACGATACTCGCCGTTTGCAGGGTTTCAAGGCCACCCAAAAAGAGTAGCGACATGGGCAGCAGTGAAAGCGTGAATGCCCAGAAAAGGCGATGCCAACGTGCGGGTTCCTTATCCAGATTTTTTTCTGCAGCGGATGACAGAATATAAGCAATCGAGTCAAACGTTGTAGCGGTGAAGATAGACAGTAGAATCACCACCGCCAAGGTTACCAGCCAGGAAAGCGGCAGTTCAGCGAGCACCGCATAGAAGGCCACGTTCGCTGACTGATCGTTCATCAACTGAACAACATCCAGCGTGCCGGATAGTTGAAGATAAAGCCCGTAATTACCCAGGATAATAAAAAACAGCGCGCAGCCTAAAGAACCAAAGAAAATCGAGCCCGCCACCATGGTCTTGATCCGCCGGCCCTTGGAGATGCGCGCGATAAATAGCCCAACGGTAGGCGCAAACACCAGCCACCATGCCCAGTAAAAAATTGTCCAGGTCTGCCGGAAGCCGGTCTCTTCAAAGCCATCAAAGCGGCCAAACGGTTCTGTCCAGGTCGCCATCTGAATCAGGTTGCTGAGCATTAAACCAATGGAGTTGAGCCCTGTATCCAGAATAAACACGGTAGGACCTACCGTAAGCACAAACAGCAGTACCGCCAGGCCGAGCCACATGTTGATATCGGAGAGCATCTCAATACCCCCTTTCAAGCCTCGCCAGGCGCTAATGGCAAATAGTGCAGTGGTACCCACTAATACTGCTATCTGACTGATTGAGTTGGGAGTGAATCCAAACAGGTTGCCTAAACCCTGGTTAATCAGCGGCACTAGAATACCTAGCGAGGTCGCTCCACCGCCCAGCATGCCAAAGATAAACAGAATATCGATAACGTTACCCAGCCAACTACGCGCGAGCTTTTCACCCAAAACCGGTCTGATCGCTTCACTGATACGCAACACCTTGTGTTTACGAACATGGAGGAAGTAGGCCATGGGCAACGCCGGTACAAGATAGATGGACCAGGCAATAGGCCCCCAGTGGAACATGCCATAGGTCGCCGCCCATGCCGTCGCTTCCTCCGAGAAAGGCTCAACATGAAACGGTGGGTTTTGAAGATAGTACATCCACTCGACCATCCCCCAGAAAACTACCGCTCCCCCAATCCCTGCCGCAAACAGCATGGCACCCCATGAAAGTAGCGAAAATTCAGGTTCAGCATCGACATCGCCCAGCTTGATCTGGCCAATATCACTAAACACGATGTAAACCATGAACCCCAGTGACGCAATACCCATTGTCTGGTAAAGCATGCCCAGGTTTTGAGTAACAAACCCTTGAGCAGCCATCACCCATACGCGGCCCATTTCGGGAAAGGCAATTAATGGAAGCGTGACGATTAGCAGCAGACCTAGGGAGCCAAAAAAGATAGGCTTATGAATATTTGAAAATGCGCGCTGAATATTAATGGTGGTGTCTCCTTAGGGATAGTCGCTTGCCGGGCACCCACCACTGGCACCATGCTTTACGCTCAATCCACGTCCATGTATAAGGTTTGCCCAAGCTTTATTGGATAATTACATGATTTTGTAAAGGGTGCTAGAAACGCTTTCAACGCAGCCCTACTGTTGAAAGGCGACGGCCGCCTGCATGAAACAAAAAAACCCAGCCGAAAGGCTGGGTTTATGAGGCTATGGCAATATCGTCTAGCGATAATAAGCGTTGGTGGTATCGGTGTGGTCGGTGACATCACGAATACCCGCGAGCTCTGGAATACGCTCCATCAGGGTTTTCTCAACACCATCCTTCAAGGTTAAGTCTACCGCGGCGCATCCTTGGCAGCCGCCACCAAAGGCGAGAATGGCCATTTTCTGTTCCGTCAGTTCAACCAGCTTGATTTCGCCCCCATGAGAAGCAAGCCCAGGGTTGATTTCACTGTACAGCACATAATTAATGCGGTCTTCCAAGGGGCTGTCGGCATTCACCTTGGGCATCTTGGCATTAGGTGCCTTGATGGTTAGCTGGCCACCCATGCGGTCGGCGTTAAAATCAACCACGGCTTCTTCTAAAAACGCCAGGCTGTTTTTATCAAGAAACACGTTGATCTTTTCAAGCTCGAGCTTAACATCGGTGGGTTCTTCTTCGCCGGGACGACAGTATGCCAGACAGGTTTCTGCATACGGCGTGCCGGGCTGGGTAATAAAGATACGCACGGCAATCCCTTCAACGTTTTGCTTCTCGAGCAATTCCGCAAGGTACTCCTGAGCGCTGTCGGTAATGTCGATACCAGGTGCTTCGATAGTCGTGGTCATGAGGCTATTTCCCTCCCGTGAACGGTGGCAATACCACTTCACATGTCATTTTCACACTATGGTAAGCAAAACAGCGCGCCGACACAATCCCGACTGTTTTAGTAGGCTATTTAAGCTGCGGCCAGCCAAGGAAACTTTATTGGCTGCATTCATAGCTGCCGTGTCTGACGGCCTTTGGTATCATATTGGCCTGTTTCATTATCGATACGATAAAACCGACGCCAAATTCGATTAAGACGCTGGAGAACTCCCCCTGTTATGGCCGCTAGTGATTTGAACGCCTCGCTCACCCAACGCCTTACCCAACGCATTCTTATTCTGGATGGCGGGATGGGAACCATGCTGCAAAATGCCCAGCTGAGCGAGGAAGACTTTCGCAGTGAACGCTTCAGCGATTGGCCGTCGGATCTGAAAGGCAATAATGACCTGTTAGCGCTCACCTGCCCCGATGTGGTTTCGCGTATTCACCGCGCGTACCTGGAGGCAGGGGCGGATATTATTGAAACCAATACTTTTAACAGCACGCGCCTTTCCCAAGCCGATTACGGCATGGAAAACATTGTCGTCGAGCTTAATCGCGAATCTGCGCGCTTGGCCCGGGAAGTGTGCGACGCAGTCGCTGCAGAAACTGGCGTGCCGCGCTATGTGGCGGGCGTCTTGGGTCCTACTTCACGCACTGCCTCACTTTCGCCGGATGTGAACGACCCATCCAAGCGTAACGTGACCTTCGATGAGCTGCATGAAAACTATTACGAAGCCGCCCAGGCGCTGATCGAGGGCGGCGCCGACTTGATCATGATCGAAACCATCTTCGATACGCTCAACGCTAAAGCCGCCATCTATGCACTTGAAGTGCTGTTTGAAGATATGGGCAAGCGTCTGCCGGTCATGATTTCAGGCACTATCACCGATGCCTCAGGCCGGACACTCTCCGGGCAAACCACTGAAGCGTTCTGGAACTCGGTACGCCACGCGCAGCCGCTGTCAGTGGGCCTTAACTGTGCACTAGGGGCTGAAGAGTTACGCCCTTACCTTGAAGAGCTATCCACCAAAGCCGATACGTTTGTTTCCGCGCACCCTAACGCCGGCCTGCCTAACGAGTTTGGCGAGTATGACCAAACACCGGAAGAGATGGCGGCGATCGTTAGCGAGTTTGCCGAGAGCGGCCTGGTCAATATCATTGGCGGCTGCTGCGGCTCGACGCCTGAACATATCCGTGCGATTGCGGATGCGGTGCGCCCCATGGCACCGCGTCAGATTCCTGAGCGTAGCCCCGCTTGTCGTTTATCCGGGCTTGAGCCTTTCAACATTGATGCTAACTCGCTATTCGTCAACGTGGGCGAGCGTACCAACGTAACGGGGTCGGCGCGCTTCAAGCGGCTTATCGTGGAAGAAGACTTCACCACTGCCCTGGAAGTAGCGCTTGAGCAGGTTGAAAGCGGCGCGCAGATCATCGATATCAATATGGATGAGGGCATGCTGGAGTCACAGGAAGCCATGGTGCGCTTTCTGAACCTGATCGCCGGCGAACCGGACATTGCTCGCGTGCCAATCATGATCGACTCGTCCAAATGGGACATCATCGAAGCAGGCCTTAAGTGCGTTCAGGGCAAGGCCGTTGTCAACTCGATTTCTCTAAAAGAAGGCGAAGCAGCATTTCGCGAGCAAGCCACAAAATGTCGTCGCTTTGGCGCGGCTATCGTGGTCATGGCCTTTGACGAGGATGGCCAGGCCGATACGTTCGCCCGCAAGACGGAAATCTGTGAGCGTGCCTATCGCCTGCTGGTCGATGAAATCGGCTTTCCAGCTGAAGATATCATTTTTGACCCCAACATTTTCGCCATTGCCACGGGCATCGAAGAGCACAACAACTATGCCGTCGATTTTATCGAGGCGTCTCAGTGGATTCGTGAAAACCTGCCGCATGCCATGATCTCCGGTGGGGTTTCCAACGTCTCCTTTTCGTTCCGGGGCAATAACCCGGTACGTGAAGCGATCCACTCCGTGTTCCTGTATCACGCCATCCGTGCGGGTTTGAGCATGGGTATCGTCAACGCCGGTCAGCTTGCGGTATACGACGACTTGCCTGCCGAGCTTCGTGATGCCGTAGAAGACGTTGTGCTGAATAAGCGCAGCGACGGCACCGAGCGTTTACTGGATCTGGCGGACAAGTACAAGGGCGACGGTAGCGGCCCTGCTAAGAAAGAAGATCTTGAATGGCGTGGTTGGCCGGTTAACAAGCGCATCGAGCATGCGCTGGTGAAAGGCATCACGGCATATATTGAAGATGACACCGAAGAAGCACGTGCCCAGGCCGAGCGCCCTATCGAGGTTATTGAAGGGCCGCTGATGGACGGCATGAACGTCGTCGGCGACCTCTTTGGTGCCGGTAAAATGTTCCTGCCTCAGGTGGTGAAGTCCGCGCGCGTCATGAAGCAAGCGGTTGCCTACCTGATCCCGTATATCGAAGCGGAGAAAAGTGAGGGCACGCAGGCCAAGGGCAAGATCGTCATGGCCACGGTTAAAGGCGATGTACATGATATCGGCAAAAATATCGTTGGCGTCGTGTTGCAGTGTAATAACTATGAAGTTATTGATCTTGGCGTCATGGTGCCTGCCGAGAAAATTCTTCAAGCCGCTATCGATCACAACGCCGATATTATTGGCCTCTCAGGGCTGATTACTCCGTCGCTCGATGAAATGGTTCACGTAGCTAAAGAAATGCAGCGCCGGGGCATGAATCTGCCACTGCTGATTGGTGGCGCGACGACGTCCAAAGCGCATACGGCAGTCAAAATTGAGCCGCAGTATGAGCACCCGGTCATCTATGTGACCGACGCTTCACGCGCGGTAGGTGTCGCCGGCCGGTTACTCGCCCCGAACCTCAAGACGGCGTATGTGGCGGAAATTCGTGAAGAGTATGTCAAGGTACGTGAACGTAACGCCAAGCGCCGACCTAAAGCGGCGGACCTGGATTATACGCAAGCCCGCAAGCGCCGCTTCCGCACTGACTGGAGCACCCAGACGCCAGTTGAGCCTAAGTTCCTGGGCCTAAAAACGTTCGATAACTATGATCTGGAAGAACTGATCGAGCGTATCGATTGGACGCCCTTCTTCATGAGCTGGCAGTTGGCGGGTAAGTACCCCAAAATCCTTAACGATGAAGTGGTGGGCGAAGCCGCACGCAATCTGTTTGCCGATGCACAGGTCATGCTGCGCAAGCTTGTCGATGAGAAGCGCGTTCAGGCTCGGGGCGTTATCGGCCTATGGCCAGCCAACAGCGTGGACGATGACGTCGTTGAAGTGTATGCCGATGAATCGCGTAGCGAAGTTATCGAACGGCTTCACCATATTCGTCAGCAAACCACTAAAGGCCGCGACGGCATCTGCTATAGCCTCGCGGACTTCATTGCACCTAAAGATAGCGGCAAGGCCGACTGGATCGGCGGGTTTGCGGTCACCACTGGGCATGGCGTTGATGAGCTCACCAAGGCTTATGAAGCCGCAGGTGATGACTACAACGCGATTTTAGTTCAGGCGCTGACCGATCGTCTGGCGGAAGCCTTTGCCGAGCGCATCCACGAGCGGGTGCGTAAAGAGTTCTGGGGCTATGTGCCTGAAGAAACCTTGGATAATGACGCGTTGATTGCCGAGAAGTATCAGGGTATCCGCCCTGCGCCCGGCTATCCGGCCTGCCCGGATCATACCGAAAAAGGCACGTTGTTCAAGCTGCTGAACGCCACGGAAAATACCGGCCTTACGCTAACCGAAAGCTACGCCATGTGGCCTGCCGCTGCCGTTGCGGGCTGGTACTTCGCTCACCCGCAGTCGAAGTACTTCTCGACGGGCAAGATCACCCGCGATCAGGTTGAATCAATTGCCGAGCGTAAGCAGATGCCGTTTGAGGAAATGGAGCGCTGGCTCTCGCCGGTGCTTTCTTACGACCCCAGCTAATTTGCCATTTAGATTCACATGGCATTAGCGGCTCGCCGTCACGGCAAAGTGATGCGCTTAGCGTTACCGATCATGTTGGGCATGCTCTCCCAGAGCATGCTCAATATTATCGATGCGGCATTGGTCGGCCATCTGGGCCAGGTAGCGCTGGCAGGCGTCGGTGTTGGTGGCTACGCCATGTTCATGATGACCGCACTGGTGTTTGGGCTTTCCTCCAGCGTTCAGTCACAAACATCCCAACGCCTCGAAGCCAACCGCCATAGAGCCGTTCAGCCGCTGCAGGCAGGTTTGACAATTGGCATGGCCATTGGCCTGCCTCTCTCGCTACTTGCCTGGTGGCAGGCGCCTGCCCTACTCAATCTCATTACCCAAGCGCCCGATGTTCATAGCGTAGCCGTCGACTACTTTCGCTGGCGCGTGATTGCCCTGACGACCATTGCTTTAACCCTTTGCTTTCGCGGGTACTGGAATGGCCGTCAACAGACGCAGCTTTATCTACGTATCATCCTCATCGTTCAGGTGTTTAACGTTATCGCCAGCAGCGGGCTGATTTATGGTCTGGCGGGGTTGCCTAAGCTCGGGGCCAGCGGCGCAGGCGTAGGCACTACGCTATCCCTATTTCTGGGGCTGTTCATCTGGCTAGGCGTGACGTTTCAACAACGCCGCGATAACGGCTTTTTACAGCGTAAACTGTCACCCTCAACGCTACGCTCGACGCTTGCGCTGGCGGCTCCCCATTCGCTCCAACAGGTATGTTTTGCAGGCGGCTACGTAGTGCTGTTTTGGCTATTGAGCCGTTTAGGTACCGCAAGCGTTGCCGTGGGCCATGTACTGGTTAATCTGTCGCTGCTGCTGATTTTGCCGGGCGTTGGCGTGGGTGTGGCGGCCATGAGCCTGGTGGGCGAAGCCCTGGGGCGTGATGACCAGACGGCGGCCCACCGCTGGGGGTTGGATGCGCTACGCGTGGCGGGCTTACTGCTGGCGATTCTAGCGTTACCCATGCTGGTAATGCCCACCCACGTGCTGGGCATCTTCTTTTCAAGCCATGAGCTTGTTGCGCTGGGCAAGCTGCCCTTGCAGATTACCGGCGCGATGATTGTTCTGGATGCCGCCGCCCTCGTGCTTGCCCAGGCACTTATGGGCGCGGGAGCTCAGCGCACGGTGATGATGTTGACGCTCAGTATGCAGTGGCTAGTGTTTCTCCCCCTTGCATGGTGGGTAGGCATTGGTTTAGAACAAGGGCTACTTGGCGTCTGGATAATGCAGCTATTTTACCGACTTCTAAATTCGATCGGTTTTTTATGGATCTGGCAGCGACGCCGATGGTTGGCGCCTAATATTTTAAATAGCGTTTAACGATAAAAAGATAATTATATATTCTTTTGTAGAATATTAAACACGCGTTAAGGTAACACTATATTAATCCGTCTTGACGTGACCATTTCGCTTTTAGCAGGATCGTGCCACATGTACCGCTATGATATTCACGACCAAACGCTGGTTGATGAGCGTGTTGCTCAGTTTCGCGATCAAATGGATCGCTACCTGGCCGGACGTCTGGGAGAAGAAGAATTTCGCCCGCTTCGCTTGCAAAACGGCCTTTATATCCAAAGGCATGCGCCGATGCTGCGTATTGCTATCCCGTACGGCATGCTCGCCAGCTACCAGCTGCGCGCCCTGGCGGATATCACTCGCCGGTATGACCGGGGTTATGGCCACTTCACGACCCGCCAGAACCTTCAGTTGAACTGGCCCGCTCAGGAAGACGTGCCGGATATTCTGGCTGAACTTGCGAAAGTACAGATGCACGCCATTCAGACCAGCGGTAACTGCATCCGTAACACTACCAGCGACCAGTTTGCGGGTATTGCCAACGATGAAGTGGAAGACCCTCGCCCCTGGTGCGAGCTTATTCGCCAGTGGTCGACGCTTCACCCCGAATTCGCTTACCTGCCGCGTAAGTTCAAGATTGCCGTGACCGGCGCCGCGAAAGATCGCGCGGCGATTCAGGTGCACGACATTGGCCTGCGCCTATGGCGTAACGAGCAGGGCGAGCTGCGCGTTAAGGTATTAGCCGGCGGCGGCCTGGGTCGTACCCCCATGATTGCTGAGGTAGTGCGTGAAGACCTGCCCTGGCAACATCTGCTGACCTACCTTGAAGCCTGTGTCCGCGTTTACAATCAGTTTGGGCGTCGTGATAACAAGTTCAAGGCGCGTATCAAGATTCTGGTCAAAGCACTGGGCATTGAAGAGTATCGCCGCCGCGTTGATGAAGAGTGGGCCCATTTAAAAGATGGCCCGCAGACGCTCAATCAGGCAGCGATCGATGTGGCCAAAGGCCACTTCCCAGAGCCCGAGCGTCGCCCGGTGGCAGAAAGCGCCGTGGTGGATTTTGAACGTTTGCGCAGTGAAAACCGCAGCTTTGCGCGCTTTGTGACCAATAACGTGACAGATCATAAAGTGCCTGGTTATAAAGCGGTAACGCTGTCACTCAAGCGCCGTGAACATGCCCCTGGCGATGTCACTGCCGATCAGATGGACGCCGTGGCGGACCTGGCCGATCGCTATAGCTTTAGCGAAATGCGCGTGACTCACGAGCAGAATCTGGTGCTTTCCGATGTTCCCGTCGATGAGATCGAAGCGCTGTGGAACGAGCTTGAAGCGCTGGGCATGGCCAACCCTACGGTTGGCACGCTGAACGATATTATCTGCTGCCCGGGTGGCGACTACTGCAGCTTGGCCAATGCGGTTTCAATTCCTATCGCCCAGGCGCTCCAGGAGCGTTTTGAGGATCTGGACTTCCTGTATGACTTGGGCCCGCTGGATCTTAATATTTCGGGCTGCATGAACGCCTGTGGCCATCACCACGTGGGCCATATCGGCATTCTGGGCGTCGACAAGAAAGGCGAGGAGTTTTACCAGATATCGATTGGCGGAAACTCTACCGACGACGTATCGCTGGGCAAGATTCTAGGTCCCTCCTTCTTCCGCCAGGACGTTCCGGAAGTGGTCGAAAAGGTGCTGCAGGTCTATGTTGCCGAGCGGCATGAAGACGAGCATTTCCTGGACACCTATCGCCGGATTGGCTTGAAACCCTTTAAAGAGCGTGTGTATGCCAAATAACGTGGATACCCCGACTGAAGAAGCACTGGTTCCGGTGCACGTTGATCATCTTCTGCTTGACGGCGAACTGGCGGCTGAAAATGCCTGGTGCGTGTCTTATGATGCCGAGAACCTGCCCGAACAGCGCCCGGCCTTTGTGCCGCTGGCGCTATGGCAGGCCAATAAGCAGGATGAAGAGCTTGCGCCGTTACTCTTGAGCGACACCGAGCTTAACGCTGAGCTGGCGGCTGAACTGAATCCGCTGTCCGCCGTGGCGATCGACTTCCCCAGTTTTACCGATGGCCGTGGCTACTCAATCGCCCGCCTGCTGTGTGAGCGCTTTGAGTACGCTGGTGAAGTACGCGCCGTGGGTGACGTGCTTGTCGATCAGCTTGACTACATGCGTCGTTGTGGTTTTAACGCCATGGCGCTACGCGATGATCAGCACCCTGAAGATGCGCTGCGTCTGCTGAATTCTTTTAGTGTGCGTTACCAAACGGATGTGGAAGAGCGCCAAGCGCTGTTTGAACGCCGCTGGGCAGCAACTAGCCAATAAGCCTCCAAGCACATTACGGTAAAAAAAACCGGTCAGGACAATCAGTCTTGGCCGGTTTTTTATATTGGAATGAACGGTTTTTATAGCCGGCATTCGCTACAGCTTTAAGCGAAGATTAGAAGCTACTTCGTCTATCAGTGAAGCAGGCACTCCATGCTCCTTCGCTAATATGTGCCACTGCGAAACGTGCTCGAGTGTTTCATCGATCATGGCGTTGATTCTTGGCCGGGTAAAGCGTGGACTGAGTTTTTCAAGCGAGTACAAATCGTCTCGTGTAAAGTGATCGCGCTTTCCGTTTAAACTCATCCAGTGGCTATTAACCCACCGGCTCCCGGGCTTGTAGCTATATGCAAGATCATAGGCTGGCGTGAGTGACCACCGCTCTCCTTTCAGCATGAAGGCAAAGTTTTTTGCATGATCATCATGGTTTCTCGCCACGATATTAAACACCATACGTCTGAAAAGCTGATCGGCCTCTTCTGCTGAGAGGCGTAACTGTCTTGCAACGCCAAATAATTCTGCGTAAGAAAAAGAGCCTGGTTTTTTATAATCCGCATGGGCAATGCCATTCAACGTCTGCATATGCCGCTTGTGATTCCCGATACGGTCAAAGCGCTGAGTAATGAAATGACGGCGTTTGCCTTCCTGTAATAATTGACAAGGCATCATCTCGATACCACAGGATTTCGCTAACAGATGATACACATACTCCATGGCACCATAACCCAACGGATCACCGAAAACCTCGCGATTTTGGTTATGCTCGCTTACACCGTCAAATTTCATTAAATAGTGAGTAAACCCTTTAGGTACATCCGCCTGGCCTGAGCGCACCTGGGAAAAATCCTGGTTAAATGCCAATACGGCCTTGGGCCGTGCGCCGCCTGCACTCATTCCAACAGAAAGCAGTGCCATCATTGCTTCCCTATCATCCTGGCCCTCTTTTGTGAGCTCTACGGAAAAGTCAGCACGGTTATCCAGTATTTCTTGGGCAATACTAACGAGTGACGCTATTTCTATCTGGGAGGAGGCATTTAGGCTTTTTAGCCGCGTAGCAGGCGAATACTCCAGGGCGCCCATGCCACGCTTGCCAGTATATTGCAGCCGTTGAAGCGGCGTAATATCACTGGGTTGACCGCCCTTGCTGGCAACCCAAGCATTCAATACGGCGTTACCAAAATCATCGGGTAAAGAATCAGCAATTAGCCCAGGAAGCCCTTTAAAGGTTTTAAAATCAAGTTCTGGGAACGCGTATATTCTACGGGCTAACGGCATTTTCAAAGGGGAAAGTTCGATGCCTCTCTTAATAAACGAAGTATCGTACTCAAATGCGCCATAACCAGTACGCGTATCAAAACTAACCGCACCTACGTAGTGGTTCAGATAGTGAACATCGGCAGCTTCCATTACCATTCAAGCGTCTCCCCGTCAGCTATGTTGCTCTGGCCAGAAGCACGCCTGCGCTGTTTGCCTTGGAGTTTGGAGAGCTGTAAGGGTGAAATCATTTGCTGTGGCAAGAAGTGATCCAGCTGCGCTGTCAAATTCAAGGCCACCATAATGGCTACGAACGCCTCTAGCTGAGCCCTGCCCTTTTCAGCATTCAGTACCACCTTTCTGGATAAGCCAGCAAGCTTAGCCACTTCTTGCTGCGTCAGATCTTGATTAAGACGTGCCTGCTTCAAGCGATGCCCCAGCTCTTCCACCAAAGCAGAGGGCGACATGCTTTCAATGCCCATAAAGTCCTCTAAAAAGCACTTAAAAGCGAAAAACGCTTTTACGTCCCCATAATAGCACATAAAAGAATAAAGCCATTTGAAAAGTGCTTATATTTGAACTTAAAGCGAAAAATGAATCATTAAGTGCCTTTTTAGGCACTTAATGAAAAGGTTAGAAGAAATGAGATAAAGCTAGATATGCGAAACGCGTTCACACTCAGAGACTTGGAATTATTCTTTAACCCCGCCGCTTTTGCTGGCGCTCGCGGTTATTGGCTTTTGCCCGCGCGCTTTTGCGTAACATCACCCAGGTAGCGCCAAGGCCGCCTTCTGAAGGTTGCGCGGATACATAAGCCTGCACTTCATCGAACTGACTCAGCCATTTGGCTAAATACGAGCGCAGGACGTTGGCGGGGCTGTCCAGTTCACGCCCCCGACCGTGAACAATCATCACTGAGCGCAAGTCGTTGGCATAAGCTTCTTGAATAAAGGGGAATACCATTCGACGACACTCAGCGAGCGGACGTCGCAATAAGTGAAGCTGGGCCTGTACGCTATACCCACCGTGTTTTAGCTTATCGACGACGCCCTGCTGGGTACCCTCGCGACGAAATTCAATAGGATCAAAGGGGGGCAGCAAATCAACAAAATCATCAGATAGAAAGTTGCGCTCTCCAATAGTTTCTGCAGCACTTTCTCGTCTAGCAAGCTGTGCCTCGGAAGGGCTTTGCCGGCGATTGCCTGCATCGGCGCGATTGCTGCGCGGCAAGGGTTTTACATCGCCAATAAAGGCTCGGAAATCCATATCATCACGAAGTGGCTGGTTCATTGCAGGCTCCTCCGATAAGGTCTAACCATTATCCTAGCAAACCCTGGCGCATTGCTTAAGTAGATTGCTTGAGGCTTGCCCCGATTAAAACCACACGCCAAGCTATATATTCAACGTTTTTAAAGGTTAGCCAATGGTCTGGGTCAAAAAAGCGATCAGCATAGCGGGTTTATTAGTGTTGGCAGCTGCCACATGGTTGTGGCTTACCATGTTAAGCCCCTGGCTATATTCGCCCCCCGATGACGTACAGATGGTAGAGCAACGCACGCATCAGCTGTTTGTTTATGGAACGCTACGCTATGCAGCGATCCGCTGGGTCGTTTTTGGCGGGTCAGGCAACCCGGAAACCGCCGTACTGGAAGGTTACGAGCGCGAAGGGCTAACTCTAGCGCGGCAACCCGAGAGTCATGTCGACGGTTTAAAGTTAACCGTAACGCACCAGGAGCTGGCTCGGCTCGACCGCTATGAACGCCTAGGGATTCGTTATGAACGGATCGAAAAGCAGCTGGCAGATGGCAGCAGTGCATGGGTATATGTCAGGTTACCTGAATTTAGTCGTCTGCTTACGCCACCTCCTGCCAGACAGGTAGCTCTGATACCATAAGCACACAGCATTATCATTTATTGAGCCCTCTTTCAGGATCAAGGAAATATTATGAGTGACACCACCCCCTACGTATTGGTGCTTTATTACTCTCGCTCAGGGGCCACGGCTGAAATGGCTCGGCAAATGGCCGCGGGTATTGAAAGCATTTCGGGTATACAGGCACGTCTACGTACCGTGCCCCCCGTCTCGCCCACCTGTGAGGCGGTTGACCCTGACATTCCTGACGAGGGGGCGGTGTATGTGGAGCTCGATGATCTACGCAACTGCAGCGCGCTGGCGCTAGGCAGCCCCACCCGCTTTGGCAATATGGCCGCCCCGTTAAAATATTTTTTGGATACTACCAGCAGCCTCTGGATGAGCGGCGCTCTGGTGGATAAACCCGCCTGCGCATTTACCTCAACGTCAAGCTTACACGGTGGTCAGGAAAGCACCCTGCTCACCATGCTGGTGCCTTTACTCCATCACGGCATGGTGTATGCGGGCATTCCTTACAGTGAAACGGCCTTGTTAAGTACTCAGGGAGGCGGAACGCCTTACGGCGCAAGTCACGTAGCGGGCACCCGCAGCGACCGCTCAGTCGATAATCAGGAGCGTGAGCTGTGCGTGGCGCAAGGCAAGCGTATCGCAAAGCTTGCCCTGGCCCTGAATACAATGCGCCAGGAGGCGTCATGAGAGAGTGGCTTGAAGGGCTTGAGCAACGTTACGGGTTAGATACGCTGACACTTCGCTTTCGGCAGTGCGTGCTTCTCAGCTTTGCCATACTGTTACTGTTAGTGATTTACCGGGTTTTTTTGATTCAGGGAGATGCGGTTGATTGGCGCCCTGTAGTCGCCTTTGTACTGCCCTTGGTGCTTTTCTTACCTTCGATTATTGGAAAACGTGCCCGTGGTCATGCATGGCTCGCCTTTGTGAGCCTTTTGTACTTTACTCAAGGCGTTATGCTAGCCGCCGTGCCTGAGCAAACGGTGCGCGGTGTTATAGAGGCCTTGGTATCGTTGGCACTGTTTATAGGCTGTATGGGTTATGCGCGCTTTCGTAGTCGGCAACAGCGCCAAACCTACCGGTAGTATCAGCGCATGAGCTTTATCTGAAGAGTAGCCAACATAAATAAAATTTTAGGGAGATCCGCTAATGACCCGCAATATTGCTGACATTCGGCGTGACTACGAAGGTGGGCGGCTTGATGAAGCGCACACGGTCCAAGGACCATTCACCCTGTTTGATGAATGGTTCAGCCTGGCCATGGAACAGGAGCCTAAAGATGCCAATGCCATGACGCTTGCTACAGTTGACAGCCAAGGGCGTCCCCACGCACGCGTGGTGTTACTCAAGGGCTTTGACGAGCGTGGCATGGTGTTTTTTACCAATTACCATAGCCACAAAGGTAGCGAGCTCAGTAACGTTCCGTTTGCCGCCATGACGTTTTGGTGGCCCTCGCTTGCGCGTCAAGTGCGTATCGAAGGCCCGGTTGAACAGATTGCTCTTGAAGAGTCGGATGAGTACTTTGCCAGCCGCCCGCGCGGCAGCCAGCTGGGCGCATGGATTGCTACACAAAGCGTTGTCATTCCTGATCGCAACTGGATTGAGGAGCGTCAGAAGCGCTTTGAGCAAGCTTATGAGGGCCAGGAAATACCCCGACCTATTCATTGGGGCGGCTACCGGCTCTCGCCCGAGATGATTGAATTCTGGCAGGGTCAGCCCAGCCGACTTCACGACCGTATCCGCTTTGAGCGCCGCGACGGCGGTGAATGGGGGCAATTCCGCCTGGCCCCGTAAAGTTGAATCCACATAAGATCAGGCCTGCTGATTATGCAGGCCTGATTTGTACTGGCGATGACTCTGGCAATGATTAATCGGGCAGGCTTTCCAGGCGGTGGCGCTGCCACTCGCTTTCAGGCTCATTCAAGCGCAGTACGGCATCAATTACCTGCTCTTCCATGTTGTAACGGCATTTAAAGCCAAGGTGCTTCATCAACGCGCGCATAGGATGGTTATCCACCATGATTTTGCCGATCATTTCGAGCGTGCCGATATGAGTGCAGTAGTCGATCATCTTTTTCATCAGTAAGCTGCCGATCCCTAGCCCCTGCAGGTCATCACGGATAATCACCGAAAACTCGGTACGTATATTGTCAGGGTCATTCCATACCCGTACGACGCCCAACATCTGTTTACTGCCATCATCTTGCTGATGCTCAGCAATAAATGCCATTTGTCGATCATAATTGATATGCGACAGAATCGATAAATCGCGCTGCGTCAGGTTGGATTTATTATGGAAATAGCGAAAGCGAATGCTCTCCTCAGAGAGCTGACGATGAAACGTGGTAATCAACGGCGCATCTTCGGCCCGAATAGGGCGCGCCTCTACCTGCCAACCGTTTTTAAGCGTCACCCATTCCCGCAGTTCCTCCGGGTAAGGCATGATGGCAAAACGCGCCGGAGTACCTAAATCCAGAGCAAAATCCACGGCAAGCACGCCATCACGGTTCAGCAGTAACGGATTAATCTCAAGGCCGCGCAGATCACCTAGATCCGAGGCCATCTGGGAAAGCTTGACCAAAAGCTGACATAACCGCTCGATATCACGCTCAGGCTCTGCCGAGTGCTCGCTAATCAGCGATGCAGCATGGGTTCTACCCACCATATCGGCGGCCAGGCTCATATTCAATGGCGGCAGCGCCACTTGGCGGTCCGCCAGAATATTAACTTTGTAGCCACCAATACCAAATACGATTAACGGGCCGAAAACCGGATCACGGGTAATACCCGCGCAAATCTGCATGGAGTGCTTGCCACGCTGCATGGGCTGAAGGCAGTACTCGCGAATGGCGTACTGCGGAAACTTCTCCTGCACTTTATCACCCAGCTGGCGCATACCTTGGGCAACCTGGCTGGGCGTTTCCAGGTCTTGCAGCAAGCCTGCGGATATTTTGTGAGGATGCTTACGGTATCGGTACGGCCGGCAATTGCCCTCGTGAATCACCTTGAGCGCCATAGGGCCCTGAATTTGTTGCGCTGCAGTTTCGGCGTCTTCAGGATTGGTCAAATAGACGCTTGGCGCCGTTGGAATCCCGTATGCTTCCAACACCTGAGCAGTTTCTGAATGAGTAAGCGTCTGCCTACTCTGTTCTTTTGCCTGGGCAATCAACGCCCGACACTGAGCGCGTATTTCCGGGCTGGTTGAAAACGGTAAGCTTGGCGGGATTTCATGCAGCAAAGCCTGAACGCGCTGGTAATCCACCATATGCATAAACGCTTTAACGGCTTTTTCAGGGGAAATATAGGTAGGAATGCCTGCCCCATTACACAAGTGGCGCGCATTGAGTGCTTCTTTCAGTCCCATCCAGCTTGTGAGCAAGTTACGCCGAAATTTCTTACGATTATCTATCAATGCCTGAGCAGTGACGGCCGAGGGTGCCAAGCGCGTCGGGGCGTGAACGACTAGCACTGCATCAACATTGGCATCTGCCGCGACAATCTCCAGCGCTTCGACAAACCGCGCGGGCGTCGCGTTACCGCCAAGATCTACCGGGTTTTCGCCCGGTTTGCTCATATCGACCTGGCTTTTATGCAGCGCTGCCTGGGTTTCGGGGGTAAATTCTGCAAGCTTGCCGCCGGCACTAATCAACTTGTCGATTGCTAGCATTGCGGGCCCCAAGCCGTTGGAAACAATGGCTAGCCGATCACCGCGCAGCGGTTTCATGCGCGAGAGCGTTTCCAGGGCATCCAGCAACTCATCGGAATCATCAACTCGTACTACTCCGGCGCGTGCGAATGCCGCATCAAACACCACATCGCGATTGGCAATGCCTGGCGTAGGTGCCATGCCGGAAATATCCGATTGCGGTGTCCGGCCGCTTTTGATTGCCAGTACCAAACGGTTACGCGAAGCATCCCGCACGGAGGTCATGAAATGCTGGGCATCGGTGACGCGTTCCAGGTGCAGCAGGATCGCCTGAGCGGGAGAAAACTGATTGACGTAATCGATCAGATCCGGCAGCAGAACATCGACGCTATCGCCAACGGTGATTAAATGCGAAAACCCGACATCACGTCCCGCTGCCCAATCAATCATACCGTTGGCAAGCATGCCTGATTGCCCCAAGTACGCTACGCGGCCTGCTTTGACCGGCTGGCTGGCGTAGGAGGCATTCAGATGCTTGCCTGGTACGATCAACCCCATACATTCCGGTCCCAGTACACGGATACCCGAAGCGAGCGCCGCGTTCAGCATCCGTTCGCGAATGGAGCCCTTATTGTCGCTATCGCGATCCAGATAGGCACCGCCGGAGAGTACAAGCGCGGCTTTAACGCCAAACTTCCCTAAGCGTTTTATTAACCCAGGCACACCTGCTATCGGTGAGCAGACCACGGCCAGGTCGGGTACTTCGGGTAAATCCGCTACACTGCTGAAACAGGGTACGCCCAATACCTCGCCGTACCCTTTGGGGTTTACCGCCCACAGTGTGCCTTTAAAGCCACCTTCCTGCAGGTTGCCAAGCACCAATCCTCCCAGCGAGGCTGGTTTTTCAGAGGCACCGAACACCGCCAGAGTGCGAGGTTCAAAGAAATGATGCAAAAAGCGCGTACTCAAATGTGAGCCTCCTCTGAAATAGATAGCGACGGTGTACGACTTATTGACACTGTCGCGCAAGCCCCGGAGGCGATTAAGGTGGCCTCAATACAATGGAGCGCTTGAATGATTACTGCCTACCTTACCCACCCCGACTGCTCATTGCACCATATGGGGCCTGAGCATCCTGAAAGCCCGCAGCGTCTGGAAGCTATCCGCGCGCGTCTTTCGCTTGCGGGTTTATTACAGCAGACCATGCAAGCCGATGCCAAAGAAGCTAGCCGTGACGCCTTGGTCAAAGTACACCCCATCAGGCACTTGGATGCTTTAGATAAGTGTTTACCCAGTGAAGGGATTGCAGCGCTGGATAGCGACACTCTAATGAACCCGGATAGCTTAAAGGCTGCGCGGGTAGCTGCAGGCGCCGTTATTAAAGGCGTTGACCAGGTATTTAAATGTCAGGCCGATAATGTTTTTTGCGCGGTAAGACCTCCAGGTCACCACGCTGAAGCAACGGATGCCATGGGGTTTTGTTTCTATAACAACATTGCGGTGGGGGCTGCGCATGCCCGCGATACGTACGGCGCCAAGCGTATCGCCATACTCGATTTCGATGTTCATCAATGCAACGGAACGATCGATATTTTTAAAGACCAGCCTGAAGTGCTGATTTGCACAAGTTTTCAATATCCGTTCTACCCGTGGCGATATCTACGCAGTGAATGGAAAAATGTTATCAATACGCCTCTGGAAGCCGGTACCGAGGGGCCCGAATTCCGTCGTCTTATCGAAAGCCAGTGGCTGCCCGCCCTTCACGCTTTCAAGCCTGATCTGGTAATGATATCTGCCGGGTTCGACGCCCATCGTGATGACCCCATGGGAGATATTTGCCTGGATGATGAAGATTTCTATTGGGTGACTCATCTGGCAATGGAGATTGCCACTCTGTATGCCGATAACCGTGTTGTTTCCGTGCTGGAAGGTGGTTACAACCCGAAATCGTTAGGCAGCGGCGCCGAAGCCCATTTAAAAGCCCTGCTGGGGCTGCCTTTTAAGGAAGGCGATTAATGAATCAGCTAATGCCATGGGACACATTAACGCTATGGTACTATGGCTATTACTGCTGTTTTCAACGTGATCCTTATGACTGCCACTTCTGAAGAACATGCCGCGCTACGTATCGCTTCCGGCAGCAAGCCGTTTGTAGAACCCCTGCGCCTGGGTGGGCGGCTTAAACAAATACGTCTTGCTAACCAATGGACCCTGGAAGATGTCAGCCAGCGCACGGGGTTAGCACGTTCGACGCTTTCAAAAATCGAAAATGATCAGGTTTCGCCTACGTTTAGCGTGGTTCAAAAGCTGACTACGGGGCTTAATATCGACCTGCCACAGCTATTTACGCCGCCCAAACGTGAGCGCTATACCATGGGCAGGCGTGATCTTACGCGTAAAGGTAAAGGGCAACTACACCCCACCCCTACTTACGAACATGAGCTGCTTGGCCATCAATTGGCGCAAAAGCGCATGATTCCGTTTAAAACCATTGTGCGGGCGCGCAGCTTCGACGAGTACCACCAGTGGGTACGCCACGATGGCGAAGAGTTTTTGATGGTCCTGCACGGTGATATCATGCTTTACAGCGAGTTTTATGCCCCTTTGATACTTACTGAAGGCGACAGCATTTATTTTGATAGCGATATGGGCCACGCCCTGGTATCCACCAGTGCGGATGATGCCGTCGTGCTCTCGGTATGTACTCGCGGTGAGGCGGCTTAAAGGCAGTTAGTTGGCTTGGGCAGCCCGGCAAGGCGTGCAATGCGCTTCGGTGGGCTGCCGGGAAACAGCGTCATTAGGTATATCGACGTGCCCTTTTCCTCACCTAATGCATTCTTGGTAGCTTTTACCAGTGGCCGCATGGCGGGCGCCATTTCAAAGCGCTGGTAGAAATCTCGCACAACATTGATCAATTCCCAATGCTCGTCAGTCAGTACAAGCCCTTCATCTAACGCGAGCATTTCAGCGACCGATTTCGACCACGCGGACTGTTTAACAAGGTACCCTTCGGGGTCTAGCCCGATTTTTTTCGCTGAATCAAGATAACGGTATATTTTTACATCTGACATATTAATACCATGTCACTGTCTGTAGGTGGCGCTCCGTTAAGGAAACAAAGCCATGCATATCTACCGTGGGAAATACGTGCGCTTCTATCAGCTCGTCAAGTCCTCTGGCTGACACGTCTTCCGCCAGTAAGTGAATGCGTGAGTGATAGTTCTGCCAGCCTTCCCAATGTGGTTTTAGTGCTGCCTGTACGCCCTCTTCCATCAGCAAGACAACATCGTCGCTGCCGACGGCTTGCTGCATCTGATGCGCTGCATCGCTACCCGGTGCCTTGGTTAAAATATGCAACATGGTGGGTATTCCGCTAAAAATTAAGTATGTGCGAATATTGCTGCATGAACGCAGGCATTGCCTCAAGCTTCAAGACGCGTAC
The DNA here is from genome assembly GCF_017983445.1 of Halomonas sp. Classification (GTDB taxonomy): domain Bacteria; phylum Pseudomonadota; class Gammaproteobacteria; order Pseudomonadales; family Halomonadaceae; genus Vreelandella. The sequence continues at coordinate 79,103 of NZ_JAGOBJ010000009.1, read as the reverse complement.
GTTATCACGCAGCTCAGTTGAAGGTACGCCAACGGCCGCCAAAGACGCCTCAGAGGTCCACAGATTTTCAATATCGTACATTTCCAGCATATCCATGGTGGGCAAGCTGGCTTTTTGCCCCGGTGCACCGCTGCCCTGCTCTTTTAACAGCGCCATTATACCCTGCCCCAGAAACAATAAATCTACAGGCTGACCAAAGGCGGCAGCCACCAGCGCCGCATCTAACCCCTCTCGTAGTAAATTAGAGCCATAAGGCGCATGCCGAATTATCACCAGCAAATTTTCTGAGTCAGTCATTATGCCCTCTTAAGCAAACGTGATGAACCGATCACAGCGCTTCTGCAAGGTGAGCAACTGGCCAAGCCCCGTCAGTTCGAATGGCGCTTCTACATTAAATGACGTTTTGCCGTGGCGCTGTGCTTCTGCTTCGCTTAGAAGCCCACGCCGAAGGGCTGCGGCAATACATACATCCAGCGCAACATTGTGAGAGTGATGAAGCTCAACCCATGCACCATGCAGATTAAGTTCATCCTGAGGAGGCGTCATGAAAGAGGAAGCATTGTGGACACCCTCATGATAAAAGAACACCCCTGCCAAACGGTGCCCCTGAGCAATGACTGCATGAGCAAAGCGCAAAGCAGAATGAGGCGCTTGGCTGGTATACGGCGCGCCCATCACCAACAAACCATACTCCATTCCGTTAAATCCGAATTCGGTAGCCAAAAAAAGACAGACCCTACAAGTAGGGTCTGTCCGTTTATTAACCGCAAATCGCTATTAATCGTTGCTCATAATACCCAGGATAGACAGCAGGCTTACAAACAAGTTATAGATAGAGACGTACAGTGTCACTGTAGCCAGAATGTAATTCGTTTCACCGGCACGATGAATGATCTCACTGGTCTGGTAAAGAATCGCAGCTGAGGCGAACAGAACAAAGCCAGCCGATACCATCAGCGAAAGTGCCGGGATGTTGAAGATTAAGCCAGCGACCATGGCCAGGATCAAAACGATCGCGCCAGCCAGCAGGAAGTTACCCAGGAAGCTGAAATCTTTTTTCGTGGTTAGAGCCACTGCAGAAAGGCCGAAGAACGTAAGGCCTGTCATCGCCAATGCGTTCATGATCAGCGCGCCGCCGTTGGGCAGCGTCAGATAGGCTGAGATGATCGGGCCTAGGGTAAAGCCCATAAAACCGGTAAAGGCAAACGTTGCCAATAAGCCAGCCGCTGAGTTAGCCGTTTTATGCACCAGGAACATCAAACCATAAGCACCAATAAAGAACACAAAAATGTTCATTTGTTGGATGCCCATTGCAACGGATGCGCCTGCCATCACTGCAGAGAAAAGCAGTGTCATTGCGAGTAACGCATAAGTGTTACGTAGCACTTTATTGGTGCTGACGCTGTTGGCCACACCGCTTGATCGCGTATGTGCCGTGTTCAGGTCGTTATAAGCCATCTTTAATGCTCCCCAAAATAATGTTGCTTACAATAGACCAGCATGCCGTCACCAAGTTCCAGACGCAAGCCCTTATTGTACCGAAACTAAAGTACTCAACCTTTTTCTAACGAAAGGATAGTCAGCTATGCTTATTTTTTCGACTAACTAAGGTGCTTAGACAATGATAAAAACATTTTCTCTCTCATCTCTCGTACTGACTTGTTACGCTGCAAATGCGTTTGCCTTTTCGCCTATGGGTGAAGATATTACTTATACAGTTAACGATGAAGCATTTGAAGGCTATTACGTTTCAGCCGTAAACGAATCAAAAGGCACAATACTGATTATCCATGACTGGGATGGCGTGGATGACTATGAGCGCCAACGAGCCGATATGCTAGCTAATGAAGGTTATGACGCGTTTGCCATTGACCTCTTCGGTGCTGGAAATCGCCCTCAGGCAGTCGAGGATAAAAAGGCGGCTACCAGCCAGCTTTATGAAGATAGAGCGCGCATGCGGGAATTAACCCTGGCAGGCTTAACTCAGGCCCGGGAGCAAGGCGCTGCCGAGTCAACCGTATTACTCGGCTACTGCTTTGGAGGTGCCGTAGCGCTAGAAATCGCCCGTTCTGGCGAGGCAAATGATGTCGTGGCCTACTCAAGCTTTCATGGCGGGTTAGCCACACCTGAGGGTCAGGACTATCCGCAAACCACGCCGCCGATTTTTATTGCACATGGGGGTGCCGATGAAAGTGTGAGTCTTGAAGAAGTAACTACGCTAATGGAAACGTTAGAAGCGGCTGAGATAACGTATGAAGTCGATATTTATTCAGGCGCACCCCACGCCTTCAGCGTATTCGGCAGCGACCGTTACCAGGCGCGAGCAGACGAGCGCTCTTGGGCTTCGTTTACCCAATGGCTAAACAGCGTATTGGAATAAAAGAGTATTACCGTAACGTAAACCGCCACTGGAGATGGTTCTCATCGCCAGTGGCGTCTTTTAGATTTCTATTTCTTCTAACTTTCTATTTCTTCGTCATCATTTTTCGCCGAAGTAACCACAGAACTTGCGGTGTGCCGAATATCCTGCGAGGCGTATAACCTAGCATCAACGACATGCAGTACTGCGAGCTGTACAAAAAGCACTGCAAAACAGATGATAAAACCTTTGATCATGTCGGCTTTCCTGAACTAGGCTGGCGATAGCCAACCTTTTGCTGAATGCTAGCTCAAAGGCTACTGAAAGCAATAGCTGCACTAGCCAAACCATGCAATTAATATGGCGTACCTAACGCTTTTGCTTTTGCTACTGATCAAATTCTTCCGTATCGATATCCATCTGCTGCGCCGTACTGTAACGCTCCCCTGCTATTTGATCAGGCGTCATCATCGAGTTGAGTTCATTTAAGAAATTACTATCCAGTGTCAGACTATCGGCGGCCAGATTTTCGCGCATATGGTCAATTGAGCATGTTCCTGGGATGGGAACGATATGGCTACCTTGCGCTTTTACCCAAGCCAGTGCCAATTGAGCAGGAGTAACGTCAAGCGATTGGGCAAGTGACTGAATGCGTGAGAATACCGCTAAGTTCTTCGGCAGATTATCAGCGTTAAAGCGTGGCATATTAGCCCGCATATCACCTTCGCTAAAAACCGTATCGGCTTTAATAGCACCCGTTAAAAAGCCACGCCCTAGCGGGCTGAATGCCACCAGGGCCACATCAAGCTCTTGGCAAGCATCAATCAGCGCAATTTCTGGGTTGCGTGTCCAGAGCGAGTACTCCGACTGCACTGCCGCTATGGAATACTCGTTGTGCGCTTTATAAAGGGTCTGCGCTGAAACCTCGGATAGTCCTACACCACCTATTTTACCTTCATCGACCAGTTTACCCAGCGCGCCGACGCTCTCTTCAACAGGCACATCGCGGTCTAGCCGATGCAGGTAATAGATATCAATATGATCGGTCTTTAAACGCGCAAGGCTTGCCTCACACTGTTGGCGCAGTATTTCCGGCCGCCCGTTAATGACGCGCTTTCCACTATCAGTATTGATGGCCATACCGCATTTGCTGGCCAATAACAGCTCATGGCGTTTGTCTTTCAAGGCAGTGCCGAGCAGACGCTCATTAGCCGTGGCGCCATACAGCGTTGCGGTATCAAAATGCCGATATCCCATTTCAAACGCTTCATGCAAGGCACGCAGGCCATCTGCCTCCAACACTTGCTGGCCGTAACCATGCGACAAGTTCATACAGCCAAGGCCAATAGCAGGCGAAGACACTTCTTTAAGACGCTGGAAAAACATCGACATAGCCAATCTCTGAAAAGGAAATTTCTTCCATCTTGTTATGCCGCATAACGGCTAACAATTCAATGCGCCAAGCGCGCTGGTATAGCCTTTAAAAGCAGGCGGCAAATAAAAGCCCCAAGGAATTACCATGGGGCTATAAGAGCGATGCCAAAAGTCGTGAACAGTGTTTAACCAGTGTGACGCCCCTGAAGCTTATCCAGGAGCCTATCAATCATTCCTACCCCAGGCCCAACGCTCTTGTGAAATAGCTCTGAATGAGGCGCGCTGGGGTGTGGGCGTGTCGGCGCCAGCTTTTTGGCATTGTCGACCTTCTCACCCAACTTGATAAGCTCATTGCCAGAAATATGGGTACGTAGCTTGGGAAACTGGTCAGACTCTTCATCATCAATATGATGACGAAGCTGTTTTTCCATCTCTTTGGTAAGCGTCATAAAAGAAGGATCAGAAGCATCAACGTCCTCTAATTTTTTCATGACCTTGACCAATTCATCGTGCTCTTTCTTGTCATGCTCGACTTCATCACGGCCATTGGGTATATGTTTCTCCATGGCGGGATAAACATACATTTCCTCAGCTACCGCATGACGCATCACTTCGGCAATCGCTGTATCTATTAAATCCCGACGCTCTTTAGGGTCGTTAGTGCTTTCCACTTGGGTAAGTAACTCAAGCATCTCTTGATGATCGGTCGTTAAAATATTTATAACGTCCAATCCGTTGCCTGTAAGGCCTTGCGTGTGGTTATCCATACCTTTCTCTCCCTTTCATTAATAGACCATGAGCCGCCAGCTCCATTTTAAGCTAGCACCGCCGGCTAGCTATTTCCAAGCTCGCTGCTAGACGCCTAATACATGTTAAGAAGTTTTTTTAAAAATCGACCGGTTAGCTGCAGGCTGGGTATTCAACCCGTGCGTCATACGCTACGTTATAAAACGGACTGAAAACAACGGAGAGGATAATGGCGACTTTTATGGTTTACAGAGCAGTTCAGGAAGGCATTGAAATTGATGCACAGCCTGAATGGTGGGTAGTAGATATGCGTGACGCTGATCAACGGGATGGTGATCTGGTACGTAAGCGCTGCACAACCAAGCCCGAAGCCGATGAAGTGGTAAATGAGCTTAACGAACAATATGCTGGTTGAGTAGCTACATCGCCTACCCGTTACGTTATAAAGCAAACTTTACCACAAAGACGCTAAAATCAATTTGGGGTCTATCAGCTAAGACACACCCACCAGTCTTCGCACAACACGGACTGGTGGATGATAATAATGTAGAAAAACAAAGATGCGCCTATTTCTTACCACTTAGCGATCTAAGCAGCGACTCAACTTGATGGTCGCCCTCACCTTCATCGTCTACCTCCTCTTTTGCTAGTTCTTTCTTATCACCCACTACTGCATTGCATGAATTGCAGTAAATAGTTTCATCTTCATCGGTATTATTGGGGAAACGGAAATCTTCGCTGCCACACTGGGCACATCGTTTCGGAAATGCCATTTAAAATTACTCCTTGTTGTATGCAGAGCATCATGCCATGCACACCTATAGCTTAGCTGAGAACAAAAATAACTGCGTATAAGGACTTGCAGCATATTCAGCTATAAATTTACGCGTTCTAGCCCCCTTTACGGCTCAGCACATGGAAATAGGCTCGTATAAATAGGCTTGTACAAACAAGCCCATGAATGAGACGCAGCGGATCTTTGAGGGACCTAGCCCTCTTGCTCAGGATACTGGCTCTGCTTTAATAACGTGGCCAGATGGGCGCAATTAAGTGCTAGCGCTTTCGTCGCGCTCTGGGTAGTTTCTGGCGTCTGTTCTAAATCTTTGTAGTCGCCCCCTTGCATGGCTTCACCCACCCAATAGGTACAGGCATTCGCAGGTATGGTAAAGCCGACGTCGTTCAAGCCTTGAAATAGTTCGGCGACAATATGATGCGCGCCATCCTCATTCCCTACTACCGCAACGCCTGCGACACGGCCGTAAGAGACCATGCGTCCCTGATCATCCTTTTCTTCAAGAAAAGCATCGAGCCGTTCTAGCACACGTTGGCAGATGCTTGAGTGGTGCCCTAACCAGATGGGGCTACCTAAAATTAATATATCGGCATCCAGAATCTGCGTACGTATTTGTGGCCAATCATCGCCCTCACCTTCGTCAGAAGTTACACCAGGCTTGATACTGAAATCCGCGGCGCGAATTTGCTCACCAACAACGTTATGGTGAGCAAGCTCTGCTAATGTCTCAGATAAGAGCCGATCACAGGAAGATTCAGCGGGCGATGCTTTTAGCGTACAGTTGATAGCCAAGGCTTTTAAAGGCATGTGGTTTTCCTTCTACACGTCAATTGGCGTTCATGCTATTGGGCTACGTCGCTTTGTAAACAAGACGACAGCCGTCATCAGGTTTTAATGCTTGCGCAGTTTGGGGGTTATCCGTCCGGCGAACTGGCGAAATGATGCTTTGATCATACCCAGAGCATCCGGGTCGCCATGCAATAGCGCCAACATATAAGCTTTTGCCTGTTCGGGTTTGATATGCGGCGGAATTGGCGGAACATCAGGGTCAGTAAGCACCTCAAGCACTACCGGTCGGTCGGCGCTCAAAGCCAGATCCCAGGCATTCCCCAGCGTTTCAGGGTCGCTGACCTTAATGCCTTTAAGCCCGATGAGCTCGGCATACTCGGCATAGGGAAAGTCGGGAAGATCTTGTGAGGCTTCATACTTTGGATCGCCTTCCATTACGCGCATTTCCCATGTGACCTGATTAAGGTCCCTATTATTAAGAATCATGACAATCAAACGTGGATCAGCCCACTGCTGCCAATACTTGGCAACGGTGATTAGCTCCGAATTACCGTTCATCTGCATGGCACCATCCCCCACCAGCGCAATAGCCACTCTTTCGGGGTAGGCGAACTTGGCAGCTATCGCATAGGGTACGCCATTCCCCATGGTGGCAAGCCCACCAGAAAGCGATGCCATCATGCCGCGACGCAGCTTGAGATCGCGTGCATACCAATTGGCAGCAGAACCGGAATCACTGACAAGAATGCAATTATCCGGCAGGCGTGGCGACAGCTCCCAGAAGACACGCTGCGGATTGACCGGCTCAGCTGGCGCCATGGCGCGCTCCTCAAGCACTTCCTGCCATTGGGCCATGCTCTTTTCAATATCCTCACGCCAGCCGCGATCCGTTTTCTGTTCTAGATAGGGTAAGAGCGCCTGTAAGGTAGCTGCACTATCTCCTACCAGATTTACCTCCATGGGATAGCGCATGCTCAACTGACGGCCATCAATATCGATTTGCACTCCTCGAGCCTGGCCTTCTTCGGGCAAGAATTCCGAATAGGGAAAACTTGAGCCAATCATTAATAACGTGTCGCAGTTGGTCATCAACTCCCAACTTGGATTGGTGCCCAATAACCCAATGGAGCCGGTAACGAAGGGTAAGTCATCGGGAAGTACTGCAAGACCCAGTAATGCTTTAGCGACACCAGCGCCTAACCTCTCAGCGACCTGGATAACCTCATCAGTTGCATTCAGCGCTCCAGCGCCCACCAGGATTGCCACTCTCTCGCCTTCGTTGAGTATCTGAGCTGCATGACGAAGATCATTGTCATGCGGAATCGTAAACGGCCTGGAGTAGCCCACGCCCGAATGTACAGTGCCGTGATCACGAGCAGGTTTTTCAACCGCTGGCTGAGACTGGAGATCGTTGGGAATAATGATAACCGTCACGGTACGTTCGGTTAAGGCAATACGTATGGCGCGGTCAACGAGATGGCGAATCTGCGCTGGGCTGGTCGCCATATGGACGTATTCATGAGCCACATCTTTAAATAATGAGACCAGGTCGACTTCCTGCTGGTATTCACCGCCCATGGCAGCGCGTGCTTGCTGACCAACGATGGCGACGACTGGCTGATGATCCTTCTTGGCGTCATAAAGACCATTGAGTAAATGAATGGCTCCCGGCCCTGAAGTGGCAGTACAAACCCCAACCTCTCCGGTAAACTTGGCATGTGCGCACGCCATGAAAGCAGCCATTTCCTCATGGCGGGCTTGCACGAACTCAAACTGGTCACCTGCTCGATTCAACGCCCCCATGATGCCGTTACTGCCATCTCCTGAATATCCAAAAATACGTTTAACGCCCCACTCACCTAATCGTTGAACCAGAAAATCACTCACCAGCTGCTTACTCATTCAAGCCTCCATGGCAAAATTTCGCCTTATATCATCATTTATCAATAAATGTTGACTGGCCTATAGGTATAGGTATTGATTTCAGAAAAGGTCAACTTCATAACGTTCCTTGTTAATTATTGTTATCCGATGAGCGAGTTTCTTAGCCTACTGAATAAACGCGCTATAAATTTCTTATTAAATAAACGAGGTCATAAAAATTACAAATAAAAGAATAAGTAAGCAGACTAATAGCTAATTCCAATCAAAGTAATAAAATAAATCTATTAATGGGGTATCTTTTTTATCATATGAAAACTAAGATATATAAATATTTATTTACTGGAGGTTCCCTTGCTCCGAAACCTCATCAAGAAATTAGAAAATTTCCAACCATGCACTTCTGAAGAAATTAAAGCTTTAGAAAGTTACATAACGCCTGTACGTATTCTTAAAAAATCAGAAGATCTTATACAAGAATCAGAGAAACCTTATGAAGTTAATATTCTGCTGGAAGGTTGGGCCACCCGATACAAGATTACCGATGCGGGTAAATATCAGGCGTTAAGCTTTTTGATTCCCGGTGATGCCTGTGATGTGCACATTACACTCATAGACCGGATGGATCATTCCATATGTGCCGTAATCCCATCAAAATTCACTTCTATTCCTCAGCAAAAAATTGAAGAAATGTATGCGTTGCACCCCAGGCTTGCACGCGCGTTTTTCTGGTCCATGTTGGTAGATGAATCAACACTGCGTGAATGGATAGTTAATATCGCCAGCCGACAAGCAGATCAGCGTATGGGACATTTATTTTGCGAACTGCTTATCCGCTCGCGTGCAGCAGGGTTAACCGCCGATCACGGATTTGTTATGCCCCTCACTCAACAGCAGGTAGGCGAAGCGATGGGGATCACGCCTGTTCATACGAGTCGAGTTATTAGCAAACTGCGTCAAGAAGGATTGATTTCATGGGAAAATAAATTTCTTAAAATTCATGATTGGAAAAAAATGAAAGAATTTAGTGATTTTGATGCCAATTATTTACATCTTGAAAAAGCAGACCCAAGTTTGATTCAAGATATTTAATTCTTTGTGTCACTTTTAAAAAATAAAAATTTTAATTATATAAATCATTTATCTATATAAAAGCGTAGCGTCTAAAACATTATAGCAAGAAGCCCGACCAGAGGTCGGGCTTTAAAGTTGCATCCTTGTACACATTGCAAGCTTCCTGCCTGCCCATCCCTAGGGAGTCATCCTAACTCACTGTTCCTTGCTGAACGTCCTTACTCAGTTGGTAAGATTGCCAGCTTACTAGTGACTTGTAAGCAACATAGTATAAGTGACAGTACGATATTAATAACTACTGCATAAAGCTACCGTCCAAATAGAAAAGATGCCAGCCCTACAGGACTGGCAACGGTGTTAGTTAGGCTTATAGAAAGATCAATTAGACGTCATGCTTATTACCAGTGATTTCATCAGTAAATTTCCGTAGCCCCTTTTCAATGGGATGCTCGTCTTCACTGGAATTATCCTCAGCGGACCGAGGATCTTTTTCATACAATTCAGCACCGCATGAGCTGCACGGATGATCATGAGGAACGTGAGCCTCAGCTTCAGGCACATACTCATGACCGCATTTTTGACATGTTATGGGATGTTTCATGGCAGTCCTCCTCATTAAATATCTATCTATTAGGTGTCGGCTAAACAAATAAGTTCAAAGACAGCATTAGACAAACCAAAAACTTTGACTATTTAACATTTATTTTGTCAATAATTAGCGCCCTAAGATTATTAATAAAAATATGCCAGTCAAATCATTCCTCCCGTTTAACAACATTCATACAAAAAATACTTTTTTAAAGCATATAGTAGCGAAATATTAACGCTAAGCGTTCCTCAACATGACGGAAAAAACCATGATTGCTGTTCACCAAGGTACTGGAGTGGAATTTTCAGCTACTTATCGCCGTCTAGTTATTAATCAGTTGATTAGACGGCTTGAATTTATAGAAGCTGAGAAATATGAGCTGGTGGCTGAAAATAAGTTACTCGCAGCCGAAAACGCCAAGTTGCGAAGCGAAGCTGCACAGCGAGTAAAGCAGATAGCCAATCTAAAAATCGTATAGCCTTCAACACCAGGCAATATGCCAGCAGCCTTTAACTCAAAACGAGGAAAAATTCCTGCCCTGCAGTCGCCTACTGTTGTGCAAGCTCCATAGAACTCAGGGAAAGACCACGCGTCAAAAAGCGAGTAGAGTATTTAACCTACCTTGGGCAGCTAAGCTATAGTTTCAAGGTAAGCAAGCGTGCACATCTCATCATCAGGAACTAGGAGGTTCGTATGAGGAAATGGATCATGTTGGCGCTCATAAACTGGCTACGTAAGCCCGCCAACCGCCAGAAAGCCAAGGATGCTTGGAACAAGTATCGGGGCAATAGTACGCAAAGACGGTCATCTAACCGGCCGCGCCCGACACCAAGAAATTCGCCAATGCACCGCTCCGACAATACCTTCGATCACTGAATATTTTGCCCCGCCTTTGAAAACGGCGGGGTTCTTGCCTATTTGTGCGCTTAAAGCATAGGAATCTACTCGACCCAATCAAACATGTATCACTACTTTGTCTGAGGTTCTTGTTGCATACGATTAAATTGGCCCACCCGCGTCCGATGTATCATTTCACGTGTTAGCCCCGGCCATAGCCGTGCATAAGCAAAGACTGCCTTACGCCCCAAGCGACTAGATAGCACGCTGGCTAGCCGCTTGGCATACCGCACCGGTTGGGTTAAATCGTTAGAGGCCAGTCGTTGATACGTTCTGGAATCGCCACCAGAGGCATGAACGTGGGCAGCGAGTGAAGCGGTATATAAGGCAATGGCAATTCCATCACCTGCAAACGATGGAATTATCGCAGCCTGATCTCCCAATGAGAACAAATTGGGTACCGAGTCATCGGGTGAATGGATATACCCATAAGGAATCCCAGAGACGGCCAAGGGTTCACACCAGCAGGGCGTTAACGTGGCAAGGCGCTGCTTCATATGGGATGAAGTACGGCTAAGCCAGTCGAGTACCACAGCCCAGCTACCACCACATGCTTTATATACATCTTGGCTGATTAAAAAACAGAGATTGACCCTACCCTTTTCTATCGGTTCCAGGCCGGCGTAACCGTCATTGAATAAATGAATTTCAACGGTGTTCCGCCATTGATCCTGATGCAAGGCGTCAGGACTAAAGTGCATCTTAAGACCAATCAAATTATGGCGATGAGACGCTTTTACGTTACGCTTCCAGTGGCGCACTTCATGCTTTCCCGTGGCTAGAAACACTGTCTTCGCTGAAAACTCCATGCTGGCTGGCCTTATACTCGACTTGCTACTGGTAACCAATCTCCAGCCATCATCAGTGCGAGATAGCTGCCTAACCGCCGTCCCTAGCGCAACGTTTGTACCCGCATGTTCAGCCTTCTCTAACAAAGCCGAATCCAGCAGGCGCCGGGACAGGCTCCAGGCAGTGAACGGCAGGTCAAAAGCAAGCTCGCTCTCGCCGTTATAGAACCGCACGTGATGAATAGGCTCAGCCCCTAACGTCGCTAAACTCAACCCCAGCGCCTCTAAATGTTGGGCGGCCTCATAGCTGATAAATTCACCGCAAACTTTGTGATGCGGACCGGGCTTTCGCTCCAAAAGCCGCACCGGCATGCCTTGCCTGGCTAATTCGATCGCCGCTGCCGCCCCCGCTGGCCCGCCACCTATGATTACCGTTTCATCGCTCACTGGATTGATACTTCCTTGTTACAGGAGACGCACAAGCGAAAAGGGAAAAACCACTGAACTCGCACCTTTTCTTCAAGGTCTGCTTTATCGATCAGACGCTGCCAATCCGCTACTGTCAAAGCGCGTGCCACCGACACAGCGGCGTCATTACGAATAAGTCGATTGCGGCTGAAGAGTGCCGTGGCCGCCTTGATAAAATAATAGGGAATGGAATGCCGATGAAGGTCGTTAATAAACCAGCCCTTGCTCGCGTGGCTATCCATCCAGCGCAGAAAATCCACTATCTGACTATCGGTAAGATGATGGGTAAATAGCGACGATATAACTATATCGATGGGCTGACTGGGCTCGAAGGCAAACACATTCCCAGTTACATAGCTTGTGGCAGAAGGTTGAGGCCATAATTCAGCAGACTTTTTTGACCATGGGTTCAGATCGACTCCAACCATACGATAACCGGAATTCGGCGTAAAATGAGCAGGCCATTGCTTGGCAATTTGGCGCAACATATCCCCACCACCACTGGCCACATCTAACACGAAAAGACGTTTATGGTTTTCTACCCAAGGACGAAGCCATTGCAGAGTGGGACGATAAGCCAGCGTGAGATAATTGATACGCTCAAGACCTTTAAGGCAATCGTGAAATTCTTCGAACGAGATACCTTCTGCATCCATGAGTTCCTTCTCATCACTGCGTTGACTAAAATCTGGCATAGCTCTCTTTATCCCTAAAGAATGAACCGCATGCTTTCAACCGTTAGCCCAGGGCCAAACGCCATTGCCAAGCCGGGGCCTAATTTTCTTGGATGATGCAACATATCCTGAAGCACGAACATAATGGTGGCTGAGGACATATTGCCGAACTTCCTAAGTACCTCTCGCGACTCGGTAAGCTCTTGCTCTTCAAGCCCTGCCCCCGTCCGTACTGCATCCAGCACCGTGCGGCCACCGGGGTGAATGGCCCAGAGCGCAATATCACTATGCGTAGCACCGTCCAGCAGCGTATCCATTACAAGCGGTAGATTTTTAGCAATGGCTCCCGGCACTTTGCCTGACAAGTGCATATCGAAGCCCTGATTTCCGATATGCCATGTAATCAACGCTTCGGTTTCCGGCAGCACATCCGAGTTGAAAGCTTGAATTTCAATACCAACAGGCTTCGCCGATACGATACTTGCCGCGCAGCCGTCCGAAAAAATTGCGAATGATAAAACCTCTTCAAGCGTTCCCGCAGACTTGAGATGCAACGTGCAGAGTTCAAGATTGAGCAACAGCACCTTGGCCTGCGGCTCTGAACGAACAATATGCCGAGCCAGTTTGAGCGCGTTGATCGCAGCGTAACAGCCCATAAAGCCAACGGTGGTGCGTTCGATACTGGCAGGCAATGCGTAATACTTGATCAACTGATAATCCAGCCCTGGTGCATAGAAACCAGTGCAAGTTGTCGTAATCAAATGGGTTGTGCCGGTTAGATCAAGCTGATCCAAGGCCCGCTTTGCCAGCGTAAAAGCAAAGCGTTCGTAGAATTTCATGCGCGCTTGAGTATTGGGAAAAGCCTCGTTTTGATAGAAACCTGCTGCATCCAGTTTATCGTCATCTGCATGAGGTTGAAGAAACGAATACCTATGCTCTATCTGTGAGCGCTCAGCCATCCGCTGGAACACTTTGACTGAACGCGTATCCGACAAAAGCCGCGGGGCGTAATCGATAAACTTGCTATGTATATCAAAGTCCGGGACAGCACAGGCAATGCTATTGATATAGGTCGGATTCATTTCTTGGCTCCTCACTACCTAGTACTGCTTGAATTTTGGTAAATAAATTCTATTGATCACTGCGACTATTTTTGAAGAAATATAGAAACAAGCGCTCAAAAACGATGCGCGGCTCCATGAAGAAGCTGAGCTCTTAGCTAAAAATAGAGCTTTTAGAAAACCTAGTTAAAGATGGCGGGTATTGAAACACTCAGTGGCGTTATACAGCTTTCCAGGCTGCTTAATTAATAAAAGTGATCTATTCATATGCCATGCTAAGCCAGCGCTTGCATACAAGGCTGCTCTTGATGCTTGATAGTGAATAGTAAAAATGGGGGCAAGGAGTGACTCTATGCATGCCCCTATTAATCAAGTAGCTATTTCCTGGCGCTTATCAATGCGCCAGAAGCTGATCGAGCATTCTCAGACACATTCTGGGCACGATAAAAGACCGGTGCATTCTATAGAGGAGGTATCGGGAAGGAAGCGCAGGGCCTAGAAACGAAAAAACCCCTGATGAATCAGGGGTTTTAGTATCGAAGTGGCGGAGGGACAGGGATTCGAACCCTGGGTAGGTTATTCACCTACGCCGGTTTTCAAGACCGGTGCATTAAACCGCTCTGCCATCCCTCCGGCTTATGGGTGCGTATATTAACAGTATTCCCTTGGAAGTCAACACCTTCTAGAGAAATCAATACAACCGAAGGCCCACACGGGTAATCGTACCCTTCTCCATATCGCTGACGACCCAGTGAATGCCGTGCCAGTCAACATCATCACCGATTACCGGGTGTCCGCCTACGCGCAGGGCTACGAACTCGCCCAAGGTCATGTCATGCTCGCCGGCGCTTAGCGTTAAGCCATAGGCCTGGGCAACATCCAGCATCTTTGCGCTACCTTCAAGCGTAAAGGTGCCGAAGAAGGCTCGCTCCTGCTTGAGCTTGGCATCACCATTAAACAAACGGTTTAACGAGTGAAGATCTTCGGTACGTCCTATAACACAGATGACGTCTCCCATTTTTAAACGTGTGCTGCCTTTAGGATGGAGCATGGCATGGTTTCGAAACAGCGCCGAAATCAATGCACCTGAAGGAAAGCGCAGCAGCCGGATGGGGACATCTTCAAGGTCGTGGTTCTCAACCACGTAGACAAACATTTCAAAGTCATTATCCGGCAGGATACCCAGCGGCCCTCGGCGGTTTGGCGTCGTGCCTACTGGTACTTCTACCTTTAGCCAACGCGCCATAAGCGTTAGCGAGCCGCCCTGTATCAAGAGCGACATCAATACAACGGCAAAGGCGACATTAAAATAAAGCGAGGCGTTCTCAACCCCACCGATGACCGGAAAGATGGCCAATACGATAGGTACTGCCCCTCTTAAACCTACCCAGGCAATAAAGAAGGTTTCCCGCCAGCGGAATTTAAAGAACGGCTTGATCGTGATAAGTACAGCCAAAGGGCGTGCAATGAAGATAAGCGCCAGCGCCACCAAGCCCGCCGGCAAAGCGACATCCCACAGCTGGCTAGGCGTTACTAGAAGCCCGAGCACCAGGAACAGGCCGATTTGACTTAGCCATGCTAGTCCATCGTGCACGGGAAGAATAAAGTTAAGGTGGCGGCCAGGCTGATTGCCAATCATGAGGCCCGTTAGATAAATCGCCAAAAAGCCGCTGCCGCCGAGTACGCTGGTTAACCCGAACACACTGAACCCCAACGCCAGCGCCAGCATGGCATATAGACCTGGCGCCAAGTCCAGCCAGCGCAGCAGCTTCGCGCTTAACCAGCCACCACCCAGGCCAACAATCAAGCCGACACCAAACTGGGATATAAAGAAGATGAGTGTTTCAAAAGGCCCACCGATATCGCCGACCAGTAGTTCAACCAGCATCAAGGTCAGGAAGATGGCCATCGGATCGTTGGTACCGGACTCAATTTCAAGCGTTGCGCCTACCCGCTCGTTGAGGTTCACCCCGCGCCCACTGAGCATTGAGAAAACGGCGGCGGCGTCGGTTGAACCTACAATCGCGCCGACCAATAGCCCTTGCACCAGGCTTAATTCGAAGATCCACATCGCGATCAATCCTACGACCGCGCTCGTGATAAACACCCCGAATGTGGCAAGCGAAAGCGCTGGTTTAAAGCCTACCCGGAACGTTTTAAGCCGCGTGCGCAAGCCGCCATCGAGCAGGATCATGGCCAGCGCCAGATGCCCGATAGTGAAAGCCATCGCGTAATCATCGAAGACAACGCCCAGCACCCCTTCTTCGCCCGCCAACATGCCCAGGCCCAGGAAAATAAGCAGCAATGGTACGCCTACCATTGATGATAAGCGGCTCGCTAATATGCTGAGCGCCATTAAAGAACCGCCTACTAAAAAGAACGTATAGATCGCGTCCATGTCTCTCCATCTCTACATCAATGCCGCGCTATTATTACACGCTACTGTTAAATTTACTGCGTCAACTCAGCACGCTAACGCGATAAGGGGCTGGTCATCCACGGATTGACAGGGCTAAACTCCGCCGTCTAGATAACAGGAGTGACCGACTATGTTGCACTGCCTTTCACGTTATGGGCATTCACGTTTATATATGGTGATGTTTTGTTTATTGTTCGTTTTTTCATCAGTTTACGCAGAGCAAGCCGATACGCAAAATGAGCAGCCAGTGCTCTCTTTGGAAAGTGGTATTCACTTCCTTGATACACTTTCACCCCCTACTGACAGCGAAGATACCGATGAAGTGCCGGCCGCCGTCCTTTCATTACCACCACCACTTGAGCCACCACCGCTGAAAAGCATATCGGTAATGCTCGACTGGTACTTGAGTCCCCAGCATGCTGCGTTAGTGGTCGCTCAAGAGCACGGCCTGTTTACCGCACAGGGTCTGGATGTAGAACTGCAGACACCAGCCGACCCCACCATTGCTATCAAGCTGCTGGCAGCGGGAGAAGTCGATCTAGCCCTTACGCGTCAGCCGCTTCTGCATTTGCTGGCCCATGAGGATATGCCCATCACGCGTATTGCCACGCTGATCGAGACGCCCTTAAACGCCGTTATTGTGAAAGGCGAAGCTCAGCCTGAAAACGTTATGCACCTTTCAGGACTGCATTATGGATACTCCACTCGGGAAGGTGCCGATATCCTGCTACCCGAACTTGTGCCACGCTCGGTACGGCAGACAGACGCTTTTCTATCTCCGCAGGGCGTACATTTTAATCCGGCCAGCGCATTTGATGAGGGAAACATTGATGCTATTGCCGATGGCTTTTTTCATTTTTTACCTCAACAGCTAGCCGCCAACGGTATTACCACTCATACCGTGCGTTATCACGACTTGGGTATTCCTCGTCATGACGGCCTGATCATCATCGCCAATAGTAATTCCTTGGTGAGACAAGCCAATACGTGGTCACGCTTTTTGATTGCCCTGGATGAAGCAAGCGACTGGATCGTGGAAAATCCGACTCAGGCGTGGCAGCTATTAACGGATACTCACCCAATACTCGATAATCCCATCAATGCCGATGCATGGGAGGATATCTTACTCAGGATTGCGTTAAGCCCTGCGGCACTTGATACCCATCGCTATGCAGCGTTTGAAACTTATCTTTTAAAAGAAGGCCTAATCGACGCAGAACTGCCTCTACCTCGCTTAGCCGTAGACCCTCATACCCTTTGATCTCATACCTTTTGATCTCATACCTTTTGACACAGGAGCGCTATGACCAGTGCGATGACAGAAACAACGCTGATCTTTATCGACCTGGAAACCACCGGGACTAGTGCAACGCGGGACCGGATCACCGAAATTGCTGCCCTGAAAATCGTCAACGGACACCAGATAGATAGCTGGTCTAGCTTGATCAATCCTGGCATCAGGGTTCCGCCCAATATCAGTCAGCTAACCGGCATCGACGATGACATGCTCGTCGATGCCCCCTGCTTTGAAGACATTGCCGAGTTGCTGCGCACTTGGCTTGGCGATGACCATCGCTTGGTGGCCCATAATGCACGCTTTGACTATGGTTTTCTGCGTAATGCCTTCAAGCGCGCAGGCAGTGAGTATCGGGCGCCGGTTATCTGCACGCTGCGCCTATCACGCCGACTGGCTCCGCTTGAGCAACAGCATAATTTAAAAGCTCTGCTTGAACGCTACGGCATTACTAATTCGCGCGCACACCGGGCAGGTAGTGATGTGAACGCGCTATGGTCACTTTGGCAGGCCTGGCAAGCGCACTATGCAGAAGATATATGGCAGAGCGTACTGACTGAGGAGCAACGACACCGCACGTTGCCTGCTCATTTGGATAGCCATCAGTTGGAAGGGTTGCCCGAAACGCCTGGCGTATATTTCTTTTATGGACATAACCGGCTCCCCCTGTACGTGGGCAAAAGCGTTAACCTGCGCCGCCGTGTATTAAGTCATTTCCAGCGTGATCACCAAGACAACAAAGCCATGCGTCTCGCACAGCAAATTCATCATATCGAGTGGGAAGAAACCGCAGGTGATTTGGGTGCACAACTACGTGAAGCCCAGCTGGTGAAGTCGATGATGCCGATTATGAATCGTCAGTTGCGCAAACAACGCAAGCTTACCACCTGGTGCTGGCCGTCAGAGGCGAACTCTCCCACCCTGGTTAACGGCGACGCGCTGAGCCAACCCACCGACGGGGCTCTTTTCGGGCTTTTTCGCAGTGCAAAAGACGCTAAGGATATGCTGCGTGCAA
Organism: Halomonas sp.; assembly: GCF_017983445.1. Taxonomy (GTDB): domain Bacteria; phylum Pseudomonadota; class Gammaproteobacteria; order Pseudomonadales; family Halomonadaceae; genus Vreelandella. The sequence goes on along the minus strand of NZ_JAGOBJ010000009.1, from coordinate 60,881 downwards.
CAGCTGAAGAGCATAAGCTTTGCCTTCAGGTCCTGGGCATTACCAAAGGGAAAGGGCGCTGCTTTGCCCGCCAGTTAGGTAAATGTAGCGGCGCCTGTGAAGGCGTGGAGACATTGCAGGCGCATACTCAGCGAGCCCAGCACGCATTGGCACAGCTACAAATTAAGGCGTGGCCCTGGGAAGGACGAATCATTATTCAAGAAAAACCTTTAACGAGTGGGAAAAGCGCCTGGCATGTCGTCGATCACTGGTGTTACCTGGGCAGTGCCGATTCATTTAAAAAAGCCCAACGTCTATCCAACGCCACCCCGGCTTTTGACATCGACAGCTATCGTATTCTAAACCGTTTTTTACGTGCCCCGGAACAGCACGGGCTGACCGTTAAAACCTGTGACTAACCGCTATGGTTAACAGCGTTTAACGGCAAGCGCGATGAATCTCAGTGTTCGTGATGCTCAATAAACGCGTCAACCGCCTGCTGAAAGGCTTCCGGCTGTTCTGCATGAAGCCAATGGCCAGCATTTTTTAGCGTCACAACCCGTGCCCCCGGCAGCACTTCACGCAAAGCGGGCAGCAAATCGTCGGTAACGTAGTGTGATTGTGCGCCACGCAGCACCAGTGCGGGCCCCTCAAAGGGTTCATCGCCTGCGGGTAGGCCAATGATATCGCCATAGCCACGCTGGATCTCATCAAGCCCGATACGCAGCCCTAAAATGCCCTCCTCGTTGCGGGCTAAATTAGTAGCTAAAAAAAGCCGCGTGGAGCGCGAGTCCACATGTTCCGCCAACAGGTCATCTGCTTCACGGCGATTTTTAGGCTGCCCTTCTCTAACACGTTTAAGCCCTGCAAAAACATCATCGTGGCCATGCTGATAAACCACCGGTGCAATGTCACCGACCATTAACGTTACCACACGCTCTGGCGCCAGCCTGGCCAAACTAATAGCGACTTTCCCGCCCATTGAATGGCCCAGCACGTGCGCCTTAGTAATGGAAAGCTTGTCGAGCAGTGCCAGAACGTCCTGGCTCATCGTGGCATAGCGCATATCCTCGCTATGTGGCGAGCGGCCATGATTACGCAGGTCTACCGCAATGACACGCCGCGAACGCTGCCAGGCTTTCAAATGGGAGCGCCAGTTGTCAGCGCTGCCCATCAAGCCGTGAATCACCACTAGCGGTGTAGCGTCGGGAGCGCCTTCACCGTCCATTTCCAGGTAATGAAGGTCAACCGTGGCAGCGTCAGTCATATAAACTCCCTAAATATTTATTTAATAATAAAGCCTGCAGACCACTATTTCATCGCCTATAAATACCATGCCACTCAACTACGCCATACGTGGAGCAAGGTCGGCATGTCCGGTCCAGACCACCAGTCGACGCGAAAGCCATGCCAGTAGCAAGCCATATAAAGGTAAAAAGAACAGCAGGCTAATGGCGAGCTTTATTGCGTAATCCACAGCGGCAATTTCAATCCAGTGCGTCGCCATAAAAGGGTCTGGGCTGTTATAAAATGCCGTCGAGAAGAAAGCGTAGGTATCGGCAAGGTTTCCCAGCACCGTTGAGCAGACAGGCGCTATCCACCAAGCCAGCTGGCGCAACCGATCAAACACCTGCACATCTAACAGCTGCCCAATCACGTAGGCAAGAAAGCTTGCCAGCGCAATCCGGGCAACAAACATATTCCATTCACCCAGTGCTTCAATCCCTGCAAAGGTGCCGCGAGGGAACACTACGGAAACCACATAAGAAACCACCAGGGCTGGCAGCATTACGCGCAGAATAATCGCCCGTGCGGCGCTTTTACCGAAGAGCCGAACCGTTAAATCAGTGGCTAGAAAGATAAACGGAAAGCTGAACGCTCCCCATGTGGTATGAAAACCAAACAGGGTAAACGGAAGCTGAACGAGGTAATTACTGGCCGCAATAATACCGATATGGAAGGCAACCATTACGAAGAGGCAACGGCGGTACTGCGTATCACTTAATACAAACATGCAAGATGACCTTTTTTTACAAGCCAAGAGGGGTTAGGGAACCCTCATAAGAAAGCGCGTAGCGCTGCTGGGCGCGCATTATACGCGTTCTTAACCGCAATAAAAGCCAGTTGCCCTGCTTAACGCAACTTAGGTTAACTCAATCGAGAGGCGTGGCCTTACCAGCGGTACCGATAGCACGCTCACACATGGCGATATGTATCTCCTCAATGCTTGAAGGATCATCAATGGTCGACGGGATCCCGAAGGCCTTGCCGTCCGCGATATTGCGCAATAGCTTGCGTAATATTTTGCCCGAACGGGTTTTAGGCAGACGGTTAACCACCAGCACCTGCCTGAAGCAGGCAATAGGCCCAACATATTCGCGTACGCGGGCAATTAGCTCGGCCTCAAGCGTTGCTTCATCACCTTTAAAACCATCTTTAGGAATCACAAGGCCAATGGGAATCTGTCCTTTGAGCACATCATGAATACCAATCACGGCGCATTCAGCCACGGCAGGATGCGCGCCGACGACTTCTTCCAGCTCGCCGGTCGACAGCCGATGACCGGCCACGTTAATAACGTCATCGGTACGCCCCATGATGAACAGGTAGCCGTCTTCATCGAAGTAGCCACCATCGCCGGTCAAGTAATAACCCGGGAAAGCTGCCATATAAGCACTATGAAAACGCTGAGGGTCACGCCAAATACCGGTTAAACACCCAGGCGGCATGGGCTGTTTGATGACGACACTACCCTGTTCCATGGGGGCGGTAGGTTCGCCATCACGCCCTAGCACTGCGACATTAAAACCCGGCACAGGCAACGTCGCAGACCCGGGTTTGATAGGCATGAAAGCAAGCCCAGGCTGGTTGGCGGCAATCGGCCAACCAGTTTCCGTCTGCCACCAGTGGTCGATTACCGGTACATCCAGCAAATCATTCAACCAATGAAAAGTAGGAGGATCAAGCCGCTCGCCCGCGACAAACAGGTGCTTCAAGCTACTGATATCATACTGGGCAAGCAGCTTGGCATCTGGATCGGCTTTCTTGATCGCCCGAAAGGCCGTAGGCGCGGTAAAGAAGCTTTTAACCTTGTACTCCTCAATGACCCGCCAGAAGCTGCCCGCATCGGGCGTATTTACCGGCTTGCCTTCATAGACGACGCTGGTGCAGCCACGCAGCAGCGGTGCATACACGATATAGGAGTGACCAACCACCCACCCCACATCAGAAGCCGTAAAAAATACGTCGCCTGGATTCAGGTCATAGATCGTCTGCATCGAGTACTCAAGTGCCACGGCATACCCTCCCGTGTCACGTACCACCCCTTTGGGCTTACCCGTTGTGCCTGAGGTATACAGAATGTACAGAGGATCCGTACTCATTACTGGAACACATTCAGCAAAAGCGGCCTGGGCAACGATAGCGTCCCAGCAGTGATCACGCGCCGTCAGTGTGGCCTGACATATGTCACGTTGATAAACCACACAAGCGTCTGGCTGATGAGCACTTAAACCAAGCGCCTGGTCAATAATCGGCTTATAGGGGATTACCTTATCCACCTCAATACCACATGAAGCGGCCACTACGACTTTCGGCTCAGCATCTTCGATTCTGACCGCCAGCTCATGCGGGGCGAAACCGCCAAACACTACGGAATGCACCGCACCTAAACGTGCGCAGGCATACATGGCGATCAGCGCTTCGGGAATCATGGGCATATAGATCACCACACGATCGCCCTTTTCAACACCTAGCGAGGAAAGCGCTCCGGCAAAATAAGCCACCTGATCGCGCAGCTGTTGATAGGTCAGCGTTCGTTTGGACTGAGTAACGGGAGAGTCCCAATAGATCGCTGGTTGATCAGCTCGGCCATTGTCGACATGGTAATCAAGTGCGGCATAGCAAAGGTTTATTTCGCCATCGCTGAACCAGCGTGCGTGCTGCTGATCGTCCTGCGTAAGAATCTGGGTTGGCGGGGTAAACCACGGCAACCGTTTAGCTTGCTCGGCCCAGAACAGCTCAGGCTGTTCGCTAGCTTGCAGGAAAGCTTCTTGGTAGCGGCTCATAACGACCCTATCTTTATTGTAGTAATGAAGTGAGACTCAATGGCTGACACTGTATAAAGTAAACGCCGACTCTACCTTCATACTATGGGCTAGAAGCTTGTCCAGGGAGGTTAAAAAGCGACTAAAGATGTAGAACAATTTTAAAGACTGTCTCCTGAAATTATTTTTCAATACTGTTTTCAGGAACTGCTTTCAAGAACCGTTTTCAAGGATTGTTTGTAAGAACTGTTTTCAAGAACTGTTCTAAGTGCTTTTTCAGAATAGTTTTATTAAAAAAACTGGCTCGGCGTACGCTTTAATTGTTGACAAATCAGCCAAGATTTACCATTGATTAATCGTTAAACAAAGGTTTGGACAAAATTCGCTAAATTACCGATGATTAAATTAACAATCTTCGCGCCGCGACGATGCCATAATAATTTATAAAAATGCCATTTATAAAACACTGCAATGACGACGACCCATTCAGTGTAGGCAAGGAGATCACCATGTCTGCATCCTCAAGCGCTGCACGCCTGCTTGAAAATAACTGCCAAGCCCTTGAGGCAGGCACTAACCTTTTAAAAGCATTGGCTAATGAAAAAAGGTTGCAAATTCTATGTCTGCTGGCAGAGAAAGAGCTTTCCGTCACGCAAATCAACCAACAGCTTTCACTTAGTCAATCAGCCCTTTCCCAGCATTTAGCGATTTTACGACGCGATGAATTGGTTAATACCCGGCGGGAGTCACAAACTATCTACTACTCATTGAGCAGTGATAGCGCCAAAGCGATTTTGAACACTTTGGCACTTCACTATACGGCATAAAAGCCAGCGTCTGACTTAGCGACGCTGCCAGCCGGATGCCTCCAACATGCTTAGTGCTTTTAACATAGCACTTTCAATACCCGCCGATACCGCCAGGCCAAATTTCCGGCTGAGGGTTTTCGGCGGCTCAAGCCTAACCCGGTAGACGTTAGCGTCTGCCATACGCTCGACCAAATAGGCTTCGCTGGTGCCCACGCTGTCAATCAACCGGTTCGAAAGCGCTTCGCTGCCGTACCATATCTCGCCTGTTGCCAGGGTCTCGATATCCATATCGGGTCGATGGTCACTGACGTAATCCTTGAACAGGCGATGAGTGTTTTCCAGATCCTCTAAAAACTTCTCGCGGCCTTCTTTGGTATTTTCGCCAATCACCGTTAGCGTGCGCTTATATTTACCGGCAGTGAGTAGCTCAACATCAATATCATGGCGTTTAAGCAGACGGTGTACGTTAGGTACCTGCGCCACCACCCCAATCGAACCAATAACGGCAAAGGGCGCAGCTTTAATATGCTGAGCCGTACAGGCCATCATATAGCCACCGCTTGCGGCCACCTTGTCGATACAAACGGTAGTCGCAAGCCCTGCGCCTTGTAACCGGTCCAACTGAGCCGCAGCCAGCCCGTAGGCGTGGACAAGCCCGCCTGCTGATTCCAAACGCACCACGACTTCGTCACTGGGCTCGGCAACATCAATGATCGCCGACACTTCCTGGGCAAACTGCTCGGTTTGAGAGGCTTTGATATCGCCGTGAAAATCCAGCACCCACACCCTGGGCCTTGGCTGAGCGGCGTCTTTGCTCTTCGCTACTTTATGGCGGTTTTTATCTTCCTGACGAAACGCCTTGATCAGCTTTTTACGGGCGGCCCGTTCCGTTGCCGCAACGCGAAGGCGCCGCTTACGCGACCGGCGCTGATCATTTAGCGGCTCAATATGGAGCTTGAGGTCACGTTCATCAGAACCTTTGCTGCGCAGGACAAGTAAGGCTCCAAGACCTAGCAACACCACCAGAATTGTGGTTTGCACGACGAAAGTGCCCATTTCTGCCATCCATTCACTCACGTACACTCTCCTATGGCGAGGTTAAACTGGCGATTGATATCGGCTCACGCGGCTTGATCAAAACGGTTGTTTAAAATACTCTCATTCACATTCATCGAATCCCTACTCACCCGTTTATACGTATTTTTTAATAATGGAGATATTGTTATGTCAGTTAACACGCTCGAAAAGTTACAATCTCGCTTTAATCCTCAAGCTGCCGAAGGCATGGATGAAGTATTCCAGTTCCACTTTTCGGATGCCGGCGACCACTATCTAATCATCAAGGATCGTACTCTGGATGTTCAAGAAGGTGAACACGATGACCCATCGGTAAGCCTGACCATGAGCACCGACACCCTTAAAGGCATCATGAGTGGTGATATCAACGGTATGACGGCCTTTATGACTGGTAAGCTTAAAGCTACCGGCAACGTTATGTTGGCCACCAAGCTAACCAGCCTATTTCCTAACTAACTCCTCATAACGTGGCGATTAGCGCCAGCGCGCTAAATGCGTTTCAATTAATTCGCGCGAAATGGAATACGGCGGCGGCAGTGACGGTAACTGCCGCGGTGAAAACCAGGCCGCATCGCTAATCTCAACGCCATCGATTTGAATACGCCGGGTAGTCGCCTCCGCAAAAAAACCAAACATCAGTGAATGTGGAAACGGCCATGCCTGGCTTTGATAGTAGCGCAACTGATCAACATGCACGCCCACCTCTTCAAACACTTCACGATGAACGGCCTCCTCGGCTGATTCACCCGGTTCGATAAACCCCGCCAGTGTCGAATAGCGCCCGGGAGGAAAGCGTGGGCTGCGGGCCAACAGCATCGCTTCACCGCTGGTTACCAGAGTAATAATACACGGCGAAATGCGCGGATAGTTGCGATGCCCGCAGGCATGGCAGTGCATGGCAAACTCAGCGGCAAGCTTGGTAGCCTGTGCGCCGCAGCGCCCACAGAAGCGATGGTTTTCAAACCAGGCGCCCACCTGCAAAGCGGTAGAAAGCAGACTAAACCAGGAAGCAGGTAGCTCTGCCATCCATTGCCGTCCATCAATCCAGTCATCGCCGGGCTCTTTTTCAATCAACAGCGCCACCGGCTCATCATCCCAGTAGCACAGCGGTTGCATCTGCTCCGTCCACGGCTGAAAGGGCTGTAGCGGGGTCAGCACCTGATCACCCGCTAGGGGAGCTGGCGCCAGATGGCTTCGCGAAACGTAAACGACTCGCCCTTCGTGTACATTATGCGGAATTTCACGCCTAAGCATTGTGACCACTTTCCTCAAACCAGGTGAGCTTGTGAGCCGCGCATTTAGCTTGGTGGGCCGCGTGCTCTTCTGCAGTAGGCCGCACTACGCGCAGCTGCCCTGGGCTAAGGCTCAAGCGTTGAACCGAAAGACCCTCGCTTGACGGATTAGCCTGCTGCTCTTTCGAAGAGGCTTCCGAGTCCAGCGTTAATGCCGTCTGGCCACCGGTCATGGCCAGATAAACGTCGGCTAGAATCTCGGAGTCAAGTAAAGCCCCGTGAAGTACGCGGTGACCGTTATCGATATCGTAGCGCTTACATAGCGCATCCAGGCTATTACGCTGACCGGGGTGAAGCTCCCGCGCCATGGTAAGCGTATCCAGCACGCGGCAATACTGACGAACGGGCCCTAACGGGGTGCCTCCGCGCTGCTGGTTAAGCCTGCCAAACTCGTGATCCATAAAGCCCACATCGAACGGTGCATTATGGATAACCAGTTCCGCCCCTTCGATAAAGGCCCAGAACTCATCGGCAATCTGGGCAAACACCGGCTCGTTGGCGACCTTTTCATCATCGATCCCGTGAATCGCGACGACTTCGGCGTCGATGTGGCGTTCAGGATTGATATATTGATGGTAGGTACGCCCGGTAAAACGCCGGTTGATCATCTCAACGGCGCCAATCTCGACAATGCGATGGCCATCTTTGGGGTCGATACCGGTTGTCTCGGTATCCATGATAATTTGCCGCATCACGCTCTCCTTTGATGTTGCTCATCGATTGCTTCATTGGCGAGCTCATCGGCACGTTCATTACCCGGATGGCCGCTGTGCCCTTTTACCCAGTGCCACTCAATAGTGTGGCGATGGGTCTCTTCATTCAGCTCTTTCCACAGTTCGGCATTTTTAACGGGCTGTTTGGCAGCCGTTTTCCAGCCACGCTTGACCCAGTTATGTATCCACTGGGTAATCCCCTGACGGACATATTGGGAATCCGTCCATAAAGCTACTTCACACGGTTGATTAAGCGTACGTAACGCCATGATCGCCGCCATCAATTCCATGCGGTTATTGGTGGTGTCAGCTTCATAGCCCTTCAGGGTTTTCTCATGCTCGCCACTAAAAAGAATCACACCCCATCCACCGGGGCCTGGGTTACCTCGGCACGCACCATCGGTATATACCGTGACCTGCGGTAGGCGCTCAGCCGCTTGATTACTCACTCTGTCTATCCTTTATTGGCTGATGTTGGCTCAATGTGTCTTGATAAGACTGGCGGTGCGACGGTTTGCCGCTACGCGTAGCACCCAGCGATGAGGAGGAAACCGGGCTTGGCAGCGTAAACCTTACTCGTTTGACGTGAGCCGATTGCTGACGACGCTGCGCCTTGATCATATAGCTCTCCCCCCACGGCAGGTTGTGCCGGCGCCCCATTGCCTCCCACCCTTCACGACAAGACGAATTCATTAAGCCTCTAAAACAGCAATAGTCTACGCGCTCGACCTCAAAATCGACAAACGCCAACCAGTCACGTAACCGGCCTGGCTTGTGCCGTTCGCCATTCCAGGGGAATGCAGGGCGACACTTGCGCCACCGGCGCGTCAAACCGTTGATTCCCGTGGGGTTAAAGCCAAACAGTACCAATATGCCGTTGTCGGCGGTTACCCGCGCCGCCTCCTGTAACGTGTGATGGGCACCATCCAGATGCTCCAGCCAATGATGAATGATCACTACATCCATGCAGCGATCAGGCAGGGCCAGATGATCAGAGGGGCAAACCAGCGTCGACGAACTGGTCGCCAGTTCATAGGTTGGCGCCCAACGAATGGGATGCGGGATCGCTGACATGGTCATCAAGTCAGGTCCCATACTCATCTCTAGACTATGTCGCCCAGCACGGCTTTCAACTACTGGCCCCAGGCAGGCCCGCTGCATATCCCAAAGCGAGCGGCCGGCATCGGTTTGCCAGTAAGGCTGACTACTTATCAAGCGCTTGGCGATTGTAGTGGCCCTTGTCGAATTTGACATGAACAGCGCTTCCCTCCAAAGTAACGGCTTTTTTAACGACATCTCTGCGTCTTTTCAACGTACTTAACAGCAGGTTTGTAACCTTAAAAGGATCTCGCCCATGATGAGCGTGACACCGATTCCCGCCCTTAGCGACAACTATATTTGGCTATTAAGACAAGATACCAGTCAAAGCGTTTGCGTGGTGGACCCCGGTGACGCTGATCCTGTCATCGAGATGTTAGAGCGTGAATCACTGACGCTGGATACCATTCTTATTACCCACCACCATCATGACCATACCGGTGGACTGGCCACCTTGATCAAGCGTTACTCGCCCCATGTGATTGGGCCCGAGAATCAAACGATCAAGGGCATTAGCCAAACCGTGGGTGATGGCGACCAAATCCGCATCATGGGCCGCCTGTTTGAAGTCATGGCAACACCGGGTCATACGCTTGACCATATAAGTTTCTATACGCCGGGCATACCGGCCCTGCTGTTTTGTGGCGACACCCTGTTTTGCGCTGGCTGTGGCCGCTTGTTCGAAGGCTCGCCTGAACAAATGCATGCTTCACTGAACAAATTAGCGGAACTACCTGAAGATACGCTGGTCTTTGCTGCTCATGAGTATACGCAGGCAAATCTTATATTTGCCCACGCAGCTGACCCAGAGAATGACGACGTGACATACGCCTTAAAGGAATGCGAAAAGGCCAGGGCGCTAGACCGCCCCACCTTACCCAGCACGATAGGACGCGAGCTGAAAATTAATCCCTACCTGCGCGTAAGCACACCGAGTGTGCGTAATGCAGCAGGTGAACAGGGTGCTAATGATAACGACCTCGCAACGTTCACCACTCTTCGTGAGTGGAAGAACCGATTTTAAGAACGCTATCGAAACCAAACGAATGACACTATGACTTATCGAACGATTCGCCAGCGCTTAATGTTAAGCGCTGGCAGTACGCTAGTTATGGGCCTGTTACTGGCCGCTGCAGCAAATTCACAAGCGTCAACCCCCGCGTATAATACTTCCTATACGCCCACGGCACCTGACGACGCCGTTACCCCTGTATCAGTGCAGCCCTCCTCGTTTCACAGCCATTTTTGGGAAGCCTTAACGCTGGAACCGCAGGACGCCTGGACAAAATTGCGCGAAAGCTTTCAATGGCAGGACTTGACTCTGCCCTCCGACGCTCAGGCCCGGGTTGATGAATGGATCGAGTACTACCGTTCAAGCCCACAAAATATTGCCACCATTACCGAACGCGCCACTCCCTGGCTTGCCTGGATCACTCAGCAGGTTAGTGAACGCGGCCTACCAGGTGAAATAGCGCTAATTCCTTTTGTAGAAAGTTCTTTTGATCCTAGCGCCAAAAGCCACCGCGGTGCTGCCGGGCTTTGGCAGTTTATGCCGGGTACAGGCGATGCGTTGGGGCTGGTGCGTAACGGTAACTACGATGGACGGTTGGACGTTATCACCTCTACCGCGGCCGCGCTGGACTACCTGGAAATGCAGGCCGATGAGTGGTATCACGGCGATATCATGCTTTCGCTAGCCGCTTATAACGCCGGTGCTGGAACCGTCAACCGCGCACAGCGTAACGCACAAGGCCAGGGTCTGGCAGGTGATTACTGGGATCTTTCACTACCGCATGAAACCATGCAGTACATCCCCAAGCTCAAAGCCATCGCCACAATCATCAACGACCCAGAGCAATTCAACGTGGCCTTGCCAGACATCAATCTGGATCCCGCGTTCGCCAAAGTCCAGCTTGAACAACCGCTAAGCATTGCTCAGGCTTCACAACTTTTAGACGTTAGCCAGACGGCGCTAGCCGAGCTAAACCCTGGTCTGCTGAACGGCAATATCGACCCCCGCAGCGTACAAACGCTACTGGTTCCCGAAGAAGTCGATACTCAGGTATTAGCTCAGCTTTCACTCTCCACGTCCACCGAGCTTGCCTCTACCCAAACGCAGGATATTCATCGCGTTGAAAGTGGGGACAATCTGTCAGCCATTGCCAGCCGGTACAATGTAAATCAGAATGACTTGATACGCTGGAATGCCCTCGACCGACCGGAGGCTTTACAACCAGGCCAGCTCCTGACCCTTTCAGGACGTTGAATTGAAAAACTCTGATCATATGGGACGTAACCAATGCCGCGTGGTGTTCTGTTTGTAAAGACGTTTTTAATCGTCAACTATTTGTTGCTGAGCCTGTCAGCCTTTGCATTCGATACAGAGGCTGATCCTCAATCGGAGGCCATGACAGCAGACGGGGTAACGGCCGCTGATGTATTGCCGTCAAACACTGCACCCATTGAAACCATGCATGGCCTATCACTTTATGATAGCCCCGAGCTTCCGGCAGATTTTGCCTACTTTCCTCACGTCAACCCGCAGGCCCCTAAAGGCGGCACTATCACTCACACCGCCGTGGGCAGCAGCTTTGATTCGACCAATCCGTTTATTATTCGTGGCACTCCCGCCACCGGTATATCGCAAATTTACGATACGCTGATGGTCAGTAATCCAGGCGAGCCGTTCAGCCTCTATGGCTTGCTTGCAGAAGGCGTGCGCCTAGACCCGAACAGGGAATGGATCGAGTTTGACCTGCGCCCTGAAGCGCGATTTCAAGATGGCGAGCCAGTAACAGCCTACGATGTCGTATTTAGCTTCAACCTGCTGCGTGAAAAAGGCAATCCGTTCTATGCCAGTTATTATGCCGACGTTGAGCAAGTCGTTGCGTTAAACGAGCATCAGGTTCGTTTTGAGTTTTCGAGCACGGAGTCCCGTGAATTACCCTTAATCGTCACTCAGCTTCCCATCCTGCCCCGCCACTATTGGGAATCGCACGATTTCACCGCGCCCACGCTTACCGCTCACCCAGGTTCTGGCCCCTATCGTATCAGCGAGGTCGACCCTGGGCGGCGTATTGTCTATCAGCGTGATGAGGACTACTGGGGCAAGGACCTGCCGGTTAACGTTGGCCGCTACAATATTGATCGGGTGATTTACGATTACTACCGTGACCGGGATATCGCCTGGGAAGCCTTCAAGGCGGGTCTGACGGATTTTAGAATTGATGCACGAGCGGCCACCTGGGCGATTGGCTACGATTTTCCAGCGTATCGCGAAGGGCTGGTCAAACGCATTACGGTACCCGATGTAAACCCTTCATTGATGCAGGCGTTTGTTTTCAATCTGCGCAAAAAGAAATTTCAGGACCCGCGAGTTCGCGAAGCACTCAGCCTGACCTTCGACTTTCCCTGGCTGAATACCAATATCTTCTACAGAGCCTACCAGCGCACCGAAAGCTATTTTCAGAACTCGGAAATGGAAGCTGTTGGCCCTCCCTCAGAAGCGGAGCTTGCCCTGCTGGAGCCATTTCGAGACGAGCTTTTAGCATCTCATCACTCAGACCGGTTATTTACCGACTCACTGCCTATTGATCAACCGACCGAGATTCGTGAACGACTGCGCCGCGCGCTTGAACTACTTCATGAAGCGGGCTACCAGGTGGAAGACGGTGTATTGGTTAATGAGCAGACGGGAGAGCCTCTACGCCTAGAGGTCATGCTTTACGACGCAGGCCTTGAGCGTGTCGTGCAACCTATGCTCAGAAACATGGCGCGCCTTGGGGTACAGACCTCCATGCGAATTGTGGATATCAACCAATACCTCAATCGTCAGCGTAATTACGATTACGATATCGTGATCAGCCACTTCCCCCAATCCAATAACCCCGGCAACGAACAGCGTGATTTCTGGAGTAGTGCTGCTGCTGAGGCGCCGCAAAGCCGTAACCGGATGGCGCTCGCACACCCGGCAGTAGATGCATTAATCGAGGAGATTATTAGCGCGAAGAACCGGGAAGAACTGGATACCGCAACGCGTGCGCTTGACCGCGTGCTGCGCTGGGGGTTTTACACGATTCCCCACTATCACTCCGGCGAAACGCGTATTGCGGTGTGGGATAAGTTCGGCTATCAAGAGCCTTTCCCAGAGTACGCGATGGATCTAGATGCCTGGTGGGTCGATACCGACCGTGAAGCAGCCTTGCAGCGTCGTCGCTGAGACTGTCCAGGCAACAAAAAAGCTAATCACAATATCCAAGTCACACGACTCACGGAGTGCACTGTGGCACGCTATACACTACGCCGATTGCTGTTGATGATCCCTACCTTGGTGGGGATCATGCTGCTCAACTTCATTATTGTTCAGGCAGCCCCTGGCGGGCCGATTGATCAAATGCTGGCGCGCTTTGAAGGTGCCAATGCCATGGCCAGCACCCGCCTGGATATGGGCGGCGCCGACGTACAGGTAAGCGATGACTCGCGTGGCGCACGCGGTATTGACCCCCGCTTCATCGAGCAGCTAGAACAGCAGTTCGGGTTCGATAAGCCCGCCCACGAGCGCTTTATTGGCATGATGGCGGATTACCTGACCTTCGACTTCGGAACGAGCTTTTTTCGTGACCGTCCGGTTATCGACCTTATGATTGAACGCCTGCCGGTATCGATTTCATTGGGACTATGGACCACACTGCTGGTCTACCTGATTTCAATCCCCTTGGGCATCCGCAAGGCATTGCGACACGGCTCACGCTTTGATGTGTGGACCTCAGGGTTAGTGATCGTGGGCTACGCCATCCCCGGCTTTCTTTTCGCAATCCTGCTCATTGTGCTTTTCGCAGGCGGCACGTATCTGGACTGGTTCCCGCTGCGAGGATTAACCTCCCCGGATTTTGCCGACCTGTCTTCTTGGGGAAAAGTGAAAGACTACTTCTGGCATATCACGCTCCCGGTGACGGCGGCAGCCATTGGGAGCTTTGCAACGCTCACCATGCTGACCAAAAACAGCTTTTTAGACGAGATTCATAAACAGTACGTGCTGACGGCACGCTCCAAAGGAGCTACCGAGCAGCGAATTCTGTACGGCCATGTGTTTCGTAACGCCATGCTGATCATCATTGCGGGTTTACCGGCCGCCATGATAGGTATTTTCTTTACCGGCGCGCTCTTAATTGAAGTGATTTTCTCACTTGATGGACTGGGTTTACTGGGATTTGAAGCCGTCATGCAGCGGGATTATCCGGTGATTTTTGGTACGCTTTTTTTATACACGGTGATTGGATTGCTGCTTAAGCTGATTTCCGACCTGACCTATATGTGGGTAGACCCACGCATCGACTTTGCTTCGAGGGAGTCGTGAAGATGTCCATCAGCTCACGGCTATCACCGATTACGCTGCGCCGGCTAGCGGCTTTCAAATCCAACCGACGGGCGCGCATTTCGCTTTGGCTATTTGGCGTGCTGTTTATTTTAAGCTTGTTTGCAGAGCTTATCGCCAATGATAAGCCACTGATCCTGCATTACGAAGGCCAGTGGTACACACCGCTGCTGGTCGACTACCCAGAAACAGAGTTCGGCGGCTTTCTCCCCACTCGAACAGATTATCTGGACCCCTTTATTCAACAGCAGATTAGTGAGAATGGCTGGGCACTATGGCCGATTATCCCGTTCTCCTATCAAACGCTGGATATGCAGATGACGGAACCTTCCCCGGCGGCGCCCGATACCCGTCACTGGCTGGGTACCGATGATCAAGGCCGTGATGTACTGGCCCGCGTCATTTATGGCTTTCGGCTCTCGGTCGCCTTTGCTCTGGTGTTGACCGCAGGCTCGTTGGTAATGGGTGTGCTAGCAGGCGGTGTGCAGGGTTATTTTGGTGGCAAGGTGGATCTTATTGGCCAGCGGATAACCGAAATATGGTCGGGTCTTCCCGTACTGTTTCTGCTGATAATTCTGGCAAGCTTTGTGCAGCCGGGTTTTTGGTGGCTGCTGGGGATTATGCTGCTGTTTTCCTGGCTGGGCCTGGTCGATATTGTACGCGCGGAATTTTTACGCGCCCGCAATCTGGAGTATGTCCGCGCAGCAAAAGCCATGGGCCTACCTTCATGCCTGATAATGTGGCGCCACGTACTGCCTAATGCCATGGTCGCCACGCTCACGTTTATTCCTTTTCTCTTCACCGGGGCAATCGGTACGCTCACTGCGCTGGATTTCCTGGGCTTTGGTTTGCCACCCGGCTCTCCCTCGCTGGGTGAGCTTGCCGCCCAAGGTAAAAACAACCTTCATGCGCCATGGCTTGGGATTACAGCATTCATGACGCTTGCCATCATGCTCTCGCTACTTGTGTTTATCGGCGAGGGTCTGCGTGATGCCTTTGATCCACGTCACGTAAAACAGCGTATTAAACCCGCGCAGGAAGCTAACCATGCCTAAACCACTGCTTCGCCTCGACAACCTGACCATTGCTTTTGATGGCGCAGTGGTAGTGGATGCCTTAACACTTACCGTCAATGCCGGTGAAACGCTGGCTATCGTGGGTGAATCCGGGTCTGGCAAGTCAGTCTCAGCATTAGGCGCCATCGATTTATTGCCCAGTAATGCCGAGGTAAGCGGTAGGCGCTGGCTGGAAGATACGGACCTTAATCAGCTTACCCGCCGGGATTGGAATACAGTACGCGGCAACCGTGTTGGGTTCGTCTTTCAAGAACCCATGACCTCGCTTAACCCGCTGCATCGTATAGGTAAGCAGATTGGCGAAGCGCTACGCCTGCATCAGGGGCTTCGTGGGCAGGCAGCACGTACCCGGTCGAAAGAACTTCTGGAGCAGGTCAAACTGCCCCGCGCTGATGAGCTTCTTGAGGCATGGCCACACCAGCTTTCCGGCGGCCAGCGCCAGCGGGTGATGATTGCCATGGCCATTGCCAATAATCCGGCGCTGCTGATCGCCGATGAGCCCACGACAGCGCTGGATGTTACTGTTCAGCAAGACATCCTCGCCCTTTTAAAAGAGCTTCGTGATCAGCACGGCATGGGTATGCTGTTTATTAGCCACGATCTTAACCTGGTACGCCGGTATGCCGAGCGGGTTTGCGTCATGTATCACGGCAAAATTCAGGAAATAGGGCCGGTTGAAGAGGTGTTTAATAACCCGCAAAGCGATTACACCAAAGCGCTTTTAGCGGCAGAACCCGAAGGAAGGCCTGCAGCATTTTCAGCCACCGCACCGCTACTCACTGCGCGCCAGCTAAAAGTGAGTTTTGAGCGCCCCAAAACAGGCCTATTCAAGCGCCAGCCACCCCCGTTCGAAGCCGTCAAAGCAACTGATTTGACCATTGCCCCGGGTGAAACGCTGGGCATCGTGGGTGAATCTGGCTCGGGTAAAACCACCCTCGCCTCAGCGATCATGCGTCTGGTGCAGAGCCAGGGGGAAATCAATCTGGGTGATGCTCCGTTAAGCCAGTTGACGGGCAACGCATTACGCCGTCAGCGCCATCGTTTGCAGATGGTATTCCAGGACCCTTATGGCGCACTTTCACCGCGTATGCCGGTGTTTGATATTGTCAGCGAAGGGCTGCGCTTTCATTACCCTGATCTGCCCCCAAGCGAAGTAACCCAACGCGTGCATCAAACCCTGCATGAAGTGGGTTTACCGGAAAGCTGTGCGGCGCGCTACCCTCACGAATTTTCCGGCGGGCAACGCCAGCGTATCGCCGTCGCCAGGGCCATTATTCTAGCGCCTGAACTCTTGGTGCTGGATGAGCCGACTTCGGCGCTGGATCGTACCGTGCAAAAGCAACTGGTTATACTGTTGCGTCAGCTGCAGGAACGCCGCCAGCTGAGCTACCTGTTTATTAGCCATGATCTGGCCGTGATACGCGCCATGGCGCATCGTATTATGGTGTTAAAAGACGGTGAAGTGGTTGAACAGGGGCCTTGCCTTGACGTTCTCGCCTCGCCCCAGCACCCCTATACCCAAGCGTTAATTGCGGCCGCTCATTTGCGCCAATCACCTGCCTAACGATTAAGGTGTTTTGAGGGAATATATTATTTTGGACCAGCAAGCAAGATAACGGTATAAATATAGGATCTTGTTCTTCTCGGCACTATCGCTTGAGGTGACAGCGCCGAGAGCGCATGACGTGCTTTAAAAGCTGGCTATTTCTTCAGCGGTTAGCTCACGCCACTCACCTGGGGCTAAATCATCAGGCAAGGCTACATCGCCAATCGATTGACGATGTAGCGCATTTACATGATTTCCCAGGGCGACAAACATGCGCTTCACCTGGTGATAGCGCCCTTCCGTAATGGTCAGCTCGGCCTTGGTTGGCGCTAGAAAACGTAGCAATGCTGGCTGAGTCGGCGTTTCCTCGCCCTCAAGCATAATGCCTTCTGCGACCTGGTTAATCGCCCATTCAGCAGCGCTACCTTCCACGGGTTCTGCGAGCTCGGCAATATACACCTTTCCACAGCGATGGCGTGGCGAGGTAACCCGGTGTGACCACTGGCCATCGTCGGTGAGCAACAAGAGCCCGGTGGTATCGGCATCCAACCGCCCTACTGGCTGAAGGCGCTCAACCTTAGGCAGGTCAATCAAGTCGATAACGCGCGGATAAAGGCCCCGTCTGGCGGTGCACTCCACATCCGTGGGTTTATGCATCATAAGGTAGCGAAGCCCGACCAGTTCGAGCTTTTCGCCATTAAACACCACCTCATCCTGCTCGGTATCAATCTGGGTAGCCGCTTGTTTAATGGGTTTGCCATTCAAGGTAACGTCGCCATTTTTAAGCGCTCGTTTGGCCAGGCTACGCGTTAGCGGGGTTGTTTCACTCAGAAAGCGGTCAAGACGCATTATTGACCCACTCCTGGCAGTAGCGAAAAGCGGTCGGCATCTTGCCAGGCAGGAAATTTTTCACGAAAAGCATCTAATTCCATTTTATCTAGCGTTCCCGTTTCAATGAACGGTGCGTTGGCAGGATGGTCGATGAGCGGTTCGCCCTTAAAATCGACCAGCATGGAGTCACCACTGTAAGCCAGGCCTTTGGCATCTTCACCCACTCGATTGACTCCGACGACATAGGCAAGGTTTTCAACCGCTCGGGCTTGAAGCAGCGTTCGCCACGGTTGGCGGCGCGGCGCTGGCCAGTTGGCAACACACAGTAGCGCATCATACTCGAAGTGCTCATTGTCTGCTGGCTGTTGGCGCGACCAGACGGGGAAACGCAGGTCGTAACAAACGCTCAAGAGTAGCTTGAACCCTTTAAGCTCGACTATTTGGCGGGTCTTGCCCATGCCGTAACGTTCGTGCTCACCTGCCATGCGAAATAGATGCCGCTTATCGTAGTAGCTAACCTCGCCTTCTGGCGTGGCCCATACCATCCGGTTGTAATACTGCCCGTCATCGACAATCGCGACACTGCCAGTCATGACGCAGTTACGCGCCTTCGCCTGGTCCAGCAACCAGGTAACGCTTTGGCTTTCTTCCATGGGCTGGGCCATCTCACGGGAATTCATGGTAAATCCCGTGGCAAACATTTCAGGCAAGATAATAAGGTCGGTGTCGCGACTGTCCAAATCGCCTAGCAATCGGGCTAGATGTGCATGGTTTGCCTGCGGATCTTCCCAGCGCAGGTCGCACTGAACAAGGCTCGTTTTAAGCTGACTCATGCCACTTCTCCTTTCGGCCAGTGTGTTTTTCAATTTATGTGCTAGATTAGCATTTTTAGTTAATGAGGCTGCTATGCTTTCCACGTCAACAAGCGATCCCCAGGCAGTCAAAGGCGTCACGTTTGGCTTGACTGCCTATGTTATGTGGGGATGCTTTCCGCTATTTTTCGCGCTGTTTGACGGCATTCCAGCCTTTGAAATCCTAATCCATCGAATTTTATGGTCGTGCCTTTTCCTGGTCGGCTTGATTACGTTTTTAAAGCGTTGGGCACCCGTGGCCCAAGCATTAAGCCAGCCCAGGCGCCTGGGCCGCGTACTGATCTGTGCGTTGCTGATTGCCTTCAACTGGGGCCTTTACATTTATGCCGTCGAAAGCAAGCAGGTGCTCCAGGCAAGCTTAGGCTATTTCTTGACACCTTTGGTCAATGTCGCTCTAGGCATGCTGGTGCTGCGTGAAGTGATGGCCCGCCTGCAGCTAGTCGCTCTGGGGCTTGCAAGCCTTGCCATTGCCATTCAGTTTGCGATGTTAGGCGAGCTACCCTGGATCAGCCTGCTCCTTGCGCTTAGCTTTGGTAGCTACGGGCTATTTCGTAAACAGGTGCCGCTTGACGGTTTGTCGGGGCTATTTGTGGAAACCCTGCTGCTGTTCCCCCTCGCCCTTATAGCGATTAGCTGGCTTAGTTGGCAGGGGGAATCGCATTTTCTCTATGATATGCCCATGAGTGGGCTGCTCATCATTAGTGGCGTCTTAACAGCGCTGCCGTTAATGGCGTTCGCGGGTGCTGCCCGGCGCTTGAGGCTCTCAACGCTGGGTTTTTTGATGTACATCAACCCCACCATTCAGTTTTTGATTGCGTTAACCATTTTTGGCGAGCCGCTGGGCATGATTCAGCTCGCCACCTTTATCATGATCTGGCTGGGGCTTGCGCTTTACTCCTGGTCATCCTGGCAATCACGCCCGCGCCAAGCCGTGGTCAGCTAACTGGTTTTGCCCTGAGTGTAACAACGCCTGGGCAGCCGCTTCTCTGCCCGAAACACGCTCAGGCTGATAGCCCACGCGAAAGCCGCCCCAATGCTTGCCGTCAATAAAAATCGGCACGGAAAGGTCATGCATCACCTCGCCCGTATCGCGTTTATAGGTTTGTAGCAGTAAAGGCTGGGTATGAGTGCCGCAACGACTGCCGGTAGGGTCATCAAACATACGCTTACTCCGGCAGTACTGTAAGTCATGCGCACTATCACCGGTCGGTTCGCGGCTTACCGCAACGTTATGGGTCGGCACGTAGCCATTGCGATCACAGGCAATTGCGTAGCTAAGTTCATACCCTTTAAGCAGTGGCTCCTGAAGATCAGGTAGCACTTGGTCGGTAAAATTATCAAACGCCGTACGATACAGCGGTGGTTGGGTGCCTGGTATTTTGTGGTAGTCCGGCTGAAATAGCGCTGATTCTGAAAGCGCACCACTTTTCAGGGCTTTCTCAAATAGCCTACCAATGTGATCGGCGGTTTGGCGTGCTGCACCGAATACCTGCTGATGGCGACCTTGCAGGCGCTGCTGGGCCAGCTCTCCATCCACCCCTTCGGCCGCCTCCATCAAAGCCCGGGCCTGAGCCGCCAGATCATGCATATTGCGATTACCTTCATCTACATCGCTTTCCAACTGATGTAAGCTGTCGGCCACGGTTTGGCTATGCGCTTTGGTCGTTTCCATGGCGTCAGCGACGCTGGTGATTTCTCGCTGAACATGATCGAACTCGTGGGTAATAGTACCCAGCCCCTCGCCTACCTGACGCATACCTTGGGAGCGCTCACGGATACGCGTCATGAGCGCACCGAGCGTGGTGACAACATCCTGGCCGCTGACGTGCATATCCTTGACCATCATCTCGACGCTCTGGGTTGCTGTTGACGTTTTAAGTGCCAAGCTGCGCACTTCGCCCGCCACTACCGCAAAGCCCCGGCCATGCTCACCGGCTCGGGCGGCCTCAATGGATGCGTTAAGTGACAGCAGATGCGTTTGCTCGGCAATCCCTTCGATCATTGAGGTGACTTGACGCACTCTCTCAATCTTGTCGTTGAGTAGCGTTAACATCTCAAGCGCCTGATCAGAGCGTTCAGCCACGTCACTCATATCACTGACGATCTCGGCAAGTTCAGCGTGATTATGGTGGCTGGATTGGCGGGCTTTATCGGCAAGCTCAGCCACTTGGCTTGCACTGGCGCTCACCTGCAAAATAGCGGCATTGATCGCGGCCATGCTCGAAGATGCCTCCCGTGCCATGGTTTCCTGTTTGCCAAGGCGTTGATCCATCAGGTCGGCATAGTGCGACACCTCAGCGGAGGCAATAGCGGTACTGCTGGCCCGTTTCATCAACCGATACGCCATGGCCCGCAGCGAGCCATAATCTTTTAGCGGTTTGAATCCACGCATAGGCTGGGTCAGGCGCTGTTGACTGGCTAAATACACGCTTAGTTGAGTATTGGCGACCATGACAGCGCCAGCTAACCCGGCACACACAAGCGCAAGGTAGGTGAATAAACTGGCCTGAGCCACCAGCCAGACGGATAGCCCTAATAGCGCTAAAGGCGCCAGCAAACGAAGTAGCCGCATGTGAAGTACTCTTTTGTAATTGACGTTATTGAGTAGCATTACTGATATGGCGATCAGGATTTTGTAAGCATTTTTTAATGAGCTTAACGGGTTACGCTTATGAAAGAAGTAGCACTTTGGGGGAAGAGATAAGTAATTTATTCAGCAATGCCGCAACAATAGTCTCAACGCGTTAATATAGTTATCTAAAGAAAGAACTATTGGTTCTTAAAACCTACTATTTAAGACCCTGGTTCTTGAAAAACGTAGCTTCCAAACGGTCCATAAGTTCATGCTGAAGCGTTACCTGCCCATTTTCACGTGGCTGCCTCACTACCATAAACGCTTGCTGGGCGCTGATATGCTGGCGGGTGTCATTGTTACCGCCATGGTGATTCCACAGTCGCTGGCTTATGCGCTGCTGGCAGGGCTTCCTGCAGTGGTCGGCCTGTACGCCAGCATCCTGCCCCAACTGCTTTATACCTTGATGGGAACGAGCCGCACGCTTGCCGTTGGGCCAGTCGCTATCATTGCGTTAATGACCGGCGCAGCCCTCTCGTCTATTGCCCAGCCCGGCACAGAGGCGTATCTACAGGCTGCATTAGTGCTTTCGCTACTTTCAGGCCTGATATTGGTGACGATGGGTGCGCTTCGCATGGGCTTTTTTAGCAATTTTTTAAGCCACCCCGTTATTTCAGGTTTTTTAACCGCCTCCGGTATATTAATTGCGGCAAGCCAGCTAGGCAGCTTGCTGGGCGTGCCCAGCAGTGGTTTCACCCTGATTGAACGAGCCATGACGTTAATCCCCAATTTACCTGCCTTTAACTCCTACACGCTTGGGATAGGCGCGGGTACGCTAACGTTTTTAATCGCCATGCGCCGTTATGGTAAGCAGACCCTCACTCGGCTTGGCATACCCTCTTCCCTTGCTGATTTGCTCACCAAGGCAGGCCCGGTGTTTGCGGTAGTCGCTACCTCACTACTCACCTGGCACTGGCAGTTGGCAGAGTCAGGTGTCGCCGTGGTCGGCGCCATCCCCAGCGGCCTGCCCGCCCTCAGCTTTCCCTGGGCAGACACTTCACTATGGCGGGCGCTATTAGTTCCGGCACTGCTGATCAGCTTGGTAGGTTTTGTTGAGTCCGTTTCCATGGGCCAAATGCTCGCGGCAAAGCGGCGCCAGCGCATTTCCCCCAATCAGGAGTTGATTGGTTTGGGAGCAGCCAATCTTGCGGCCGGTATCACTAGCGGCATGCCGGTCACTGGCGGCTTATCGCGCACCGTTATCAACTACGATGCGGGGGCACAAACGCCCGCTGCTGGTGCCTTTGCAGCCTTGGGTATTGCGCTGGTCACCATGTCGTTTACCGGTTGGCTTTACTACCTGCCCATTGCCACACTGGCTGCGACTATTTCGGTATCCATACTCACTCTGGTGGATATCTCCATGCTGCGCCAGACATGGCGCTATTCGCGCAGTGATTTTGCCGCAATGGCCGTGACTATCCTGCTGACATTAGTAGAAGGTATTGAAGCGGGCATTATCGGCGGCGTCGCTCTGTCTATTGCGCTATTTCTGTATCGGACCAGTCGTCCTCACAGCGCAATTGTTGGCCGGGTGCCTGATACCGAACATTTTCGTAATACCGCCCGCCATGATGTGGAAACCGTCAGCAACGTGGCGCTACTGCGAATTGATGAAAGCCTCTATTTCGCCAACGCTCGCTATTTGGAAGATACCGTCTACAACCTGGTTGCAAGCCATCCTGAACTTGAGCATGTTGTGCTGATCTGCTCGGCGGTTAACCTGATCGATGCTTCTGCCTTGGAAAGCCTAGATGCAATCAATGCCCGGTTGAAAGACTCCAATGTGAAGCTGCATCTATCTGAAGTGAAAGGCCCTGTTATGGACAAGCTTAAAAAAAGCGATTTTCTGGACGCCTTGACAGGTCGGGTTTTTTTGAGCACTTACGCGGCCTGGCGGGAATTTTCGTAATCGACTCACTCTTTCAATCATTTGAAAAGCCAGGTTTTTACCTGGCTTTTTGCATTTCTATATTGCGTACTTTTGGTCTTACTAGACAACGGCATTGACATTCCCCCATCGGCTTACCTACTATCATTCGACCACTAAGCAAAACCAAATACCGCATAGCAAAACACTAAGTAACTTAATGTAACGACAAACATAATAATGGAGCCTGCCAATGCGCCCTTTCGCCCATCGCCTTCTCATTGCCGCCTTGCCACTTTCGTTGTTGAGCGCCGCTGTTACCTACGCCAATGAGGTCGAACTGCCCTCCACCATGGCATGGACTGCCTACGGCACTAATTCGAGCGGTTACGCTCAAGCCGTGGCTATCGGCAATATGCTGCAAAACAAATACGGTTCATCGGTACGTATACTGCCGGGAGATAATGATGTCTCGCGCATGACACCGCTAAAGCAAGGACGTGTTGACCTTTGTGCGTGCGGTATTGCCAGCTACTACGGCGCTGAAGGCGTGATGATGTTTGCCGACCGTGACTGGGGCCCTCAGCCGCTGCGTGTAATTACCACGTCTACGGCCTCTTTTGGCCTCTCGCTGGCGGTGGCGGGTGATCTGGACGTTGAAACACCCGCGGATCTGGCGGGCAAACGCATTGCCTACATACGTGGCGATGATGCGCTCAATAAAGGTACTGAAGCGTACCTGGCGTTTGGCGGGCTTACCTGGGATGACGTTGAGCGGGTTGATTACCCCGGTTACGCCCGCTCGTTTGATGGCATTATCGCCGGTGATGTAGATGCCTCATTTACCACCACCGTCACCCCGCCTGCTCAACAGCTTGCCAGTAGTCCACGCGGTATCACCTGGCCGGTGCTCGACCCTAACGATGAAGCAGGCTGGGACCGCATGGCCGCGGTGGCACCTTATTTTCGCCCTCATGAAGCCACGTCCGGCGCAGGCGGCATCAGCGCTGACAACCCGGTGCCCAGCGCCAGCTATCCGTATCCTATCGTAGTGGCCAATCAAGACCTGGAAGACAACGTTGCTTACGGTCTGATCAAAGCCATGCAGGAGAATTTTGACGACTACAAGGATAACGCCCCCGGCGCGATTGGCTATGCCTTGGATCAGCAGGACCTTCAATGGGTAGTGCCGTTCCACGACGCCGTAGTGGAGTACTACAAAGAGGTCGATGTATGGACCGATGAAATGCAGGCGCACCAGGATAATCTGGTTGAGCGCCAAAACGTGCTGTTAACCGCTTGGGAAGGTTTTATGCAGGACGCACCCAGTGATGACGAGGCCCTTACTACCGCATGGATGGAAGCGCGTGCCAGTGCATTGAGTGATGCCGGTTTCGAACCGATCTTCGAATAATCCTCAAGTCTTTGGGCAATACGTCAAAGGGCGGCGCTCGCCGCCCTCTTCTGATTGACGCATCTTTCCATATCATCGTCGCCATAACCAAAGATACCTTGCCATGACTACAGATACCGCGCCTGCCAATAATCAGCAGGTTAAAGAAAAGATCAGCCAGATACGTGAGCTGCCCACAGCGCTGCGCTGGATTCCGGCCACGGTGACCGTCATTTTGATGCTGATGACGTTGGATTTTCTGTTTAACTTGGGTTTACTTACCTTTGTCACGGGCCTGGAAACGCAATTTTATTACGCTGTGGTTGCGCTTCTACTTCCCTTGGTTTTTCTGCTTTGGCCCATGCGTAGCAGCCAGCAGGAGCAGCCTATCCCGTGGTACGACTATCTGTTAAGTGCCGCAACGATCATAGTAGGTGGTTACTTTGTTGTTAACGCAGTGCCCATTCTGGAGCGCGGCTGGGCGTTTGCCGCTCCGGAATTGGCGATCTATGCAAGCTACGCCTACTGGTTATTAATCGTTGAAGCGGCCCGCCGGGCTGGCGGCTTACCCATCGCGATTATTGCGGGGGTGTTCTCACTTTATCCGCTGGTGGCTGATATTGTTCCTGGGCCTATCCAGGCGTTCCCTTCCACCCTTGAACAAACCGCCATGTACCACACCATGAGTACCGAAAGTATCATGGGGGTACCGTTACAGGCATTCGCAGGACTGGTGATTGGCTTTTTGGTATTTGGCGTTGTGCTGCAAAAAAGTGGTGGGGGCAAGTTTTTCATTAATCTGGCGTTTGCGCTGCTAGGCCATGTGCGTGGCGGCCCGGCCAAAGTATCGATTTTCTCTAGTGGCCTGATGGGCTCCATGAGCGGTAGCGTCATCAGTAATGTACTGACTACCGGCGTGTTATCGATTCCCGCCATGCGGCGTATCGGCATGAGCCGCTCTTTTGCAGGTGGCGTCGAAGCCTGTGCCTCAACGGGCGGCGTATTAATGCCCCCGGTGATGGGGGCGACGGCGTTTGTCATGGCGATGTTCCTGGATATTCCCTATTCGGCCGTCGCGCTTGCCGCGGTTATTCCCTCGATTCTTTACTTTTTGGGCCTATTTATTCAAATAGACGCCTACGCTGCACGTCACGATATCAAAGGTCTGCCGGCCATTGAGCTGCCTTCGCTTAAACAGACGCTCAAAGAGGGCTGGTACTTTATTTTCGTTTTCGCCTTACTGGTCTGGATGCTGCTGATCATGCAGCGCGAAGCGGTAGCGCCATTCTACGCCACCGCCCTTTTACTCGTGCTCAATCAGTTTTCCAAGCACAACCGCTGGGGCTGGAAGGACGTGGCCGAATCGCTGTCATCAGCGGCTAAGCTATTCGCCGAGCTGATTGCCATTCTGGCAGGCGTAGGCATGCTGGTTGGCGCGCTTTCGATGACCGGCCTTTCCGGCACCATCGCGAACGATTTCATTAATATTGCTGGAGGCAGCGTACCCCTGCTGCTGATTATGGGTGCCGTTACCAGCTTCGTGCTCGGCATTGGCATGACCGTTACCGCGGCTTATATCTTCCTGGCGGTAGCCCTGGCACCGGCCTTGATTCAGGGCGGTGGCCTGGACCCCATGGCGGTTCACATGTTCATTCTCTACTGGGGCATGCTGAGTTTTATCACCCCACCGGTCGCGTTGGGGGCGTTTGCCGCTGCCACCGTTGCCGGTGCCCGGCCGATGGCAACGGGCCTGCAGGCAATGCGCCTGGGTAGCGTCATTTACTTTATTCCGTTCCTGTTCGTGCTTAACCCGGCGCTGATTATGCAGGGCTCGCCGCTTGTGATCGCAGCCGTGTTTATCCAGGCGGTTATCGGCATCACTTTGTTTGCCTCAGCAATGCAGGGCTATCTGATGGGCGTAGGCCGTTTGGGTCATGGCGCCTTGCAGGAGATCATCATTCGCAGCTTGATTCTTATCGCGGGGCTGTTGCTGGCATTACCCGGAGGTGGAATGGTGCCCCTGAGCCAATGGGAGCTAATCGGCCTGGCGCTTGCCGCGTTAGTACCCGGCATTTTGTTGGCGCGCTTAAGCCAGCGCCATCATCAGCGCTCTCATACCCCGACGGCCATAGAACCTTGATTCAGCCTACGACACGTTAATTAATGATTTATATAGTCAACTAACGATTTACATAGATATTACCAATGCCACTAAACACAGCACGGGAGCAGGCCATGTCCGTTCATTATCAGCGCCACGGCGATATAGGCGTTATCCAAATTGCCAACCCACCGGTTAACGCCTTGGGTCAGGCGGTGCGCAGTGGCTTGATCAATGCGCTTGAAGAAGGCATTGCCGACTCTGACGCTAAAGCGCTGGTGCTATTAGCCGATGGGCGAACCTTTATTGCCGGCGCGGATATTCGTGAGTTTGGCAAGCCGGCTCAAGCGCCGCTTTTACCGGATGTGATTGCTCAACTTGAAGCCTGCCCGAAACCTTTAATTGCGGCGCTGCACGGTACGGCGCTCGGCGGCGGCTTGGAGGTAGCGCTGGGCTGCCACTACCGCACCGCACTGGAAGGCACCCGCGTAGGGCTGCCTGAAGTAAAGCTGGGCTTGCTGCCCGGCGCGGGAGGCACCCAGCGGCTGCCACGCCTGGTCGGCGTTGAGCGTGCGCTTGAGATGATTACCAGTGGGCGCTTCATCGAGGCTACAGAAGCGCTCGAGGCGGGTATCATCGATGACATCAGCACCGCCAAGACACCGCTTGAAGCGGGCTTGTCAACGGCACACGCGGTGTTATCGGGCCAACAAGCATCGCGTATTACCGGCACCCTGCCTGCGCCTGAAAACGATTCGCAAGCGATTACCGATACGCGTGAGCGCCTTACTCGGGACACGCCGGAACTCTTTTCACCGTTTCGCATCGTTGAAGCAATCGAAGCAAGCGTAACGGCTGACTCGCTTCAGGACGGGCTGCGCCGCGAGCGGGAGCTTTTTGTCGCCTGTATGGATTCACCTCAGCGTGCGGGGCTTATTCATCTGTTTTTTGCCGCGCGCAGCCCGCACATTGTACCTGGGGTCGAGAATGCCAGCGCCTTTAGCCAAGTGGCTCTGATTGGCAAGCACCCACTCTTTGAGCGCTTGCAAAAAGACGCCCAACGGGCCGGCATTCAATTAACCGACACTGCTAATGAAAATACCGAGCTGTGCTTTATTGCGCCGACAAGCAATGCGGATCGCCCACGTCATACTCCCTCCATCAATCTGAATGAGATGGGCAATCAAGACGCCAGCGACACCGCGTTAAGCCTGATCATTCCCCAAAGCGGTGATCTGTTGGAGCTTGTGAATCTAGGCGCTGAGCCGCTTACTCAGCAACGCGCTGCGCTTACGTTAAAAGCCCTTCGCGCAAACGTAGTGGTCAGCCAGAAGCGTAGTCTGCTCAATACGCTTTACGAAGCGATTCAGCAGGCCCCCCCCAGCGAGAAACGCTCAGCCCTTGAACAGGCAAGCATCGGCATTGCACAGCAGGGCTTTTGCTACCGCGAAAGCGATATCGATTTACTCGCGGTAGAGGCGCTGGGCTACCCGCGCCACCTAGGTGGGCCGCACCGCCAGGCAGCGCTCTCAACGGCTAAGGACGTATAACGATGAATCTTACCTTTAGCCCCGAAGAGCAGTCATTTCGCGCTCAGGTTCGCCGTTTTCTATCCGATGCGTTGCCTAGAGATATCCGCGAACGTGTACACCTGGGGCGTCATCTGCGAGCCGATGATCATCTACGCTGGCAGAACATTCTTAGCAAGCAGGGGTGGCTAGCCGCTAATTGGCCAAAGGAGCACGGTGGCCCAGATTGGGGACCGGTCGAGCGACATATATTCGATGAGGAGTGCGCCGCGGCTCACGCGCCGACGGTCGTGCCTTTCGGGGTTAATATGGTAGCCCCGGTCATCATGAAATTCGGTAGTCCTGAGCAGCAACAGCACTATCTGCCACGTATTTTGAATAACCAGGATTGGTGGTGTCAGGGTTACTCAGAGCCAGGTGCAGGCTCTGATCTGGCGGGCCTGAATACTCGCGCCGTACGCGAAGGCGATCACTACATCGTTAACGGTCAGAAGACCTGGACTACGCTTGGCCAGCACGCCAACATGCTGTTTTGCCTGGTGCGCACCCACCCGGATGCCAAGAAACAGGCGGGTATCAGTTTTTTACTGATTGATATGCAAAGCCCAGGCATTACGGTGCGCCCGATCATTACCCTCGATGGTGCCCACGAGGTAAATGAAGTGTTTTTAGACAACGTCCGGGTACCGGCTGAAAACCGTGTAGGTGAAGAGGGCCAGGGATGGACCTGCGCCAAGTTTCTGCTCACTCATGAACGTACCGGTATTGCCGGGCTGGGTCACGCCAAGCAGGCACTGCGTCATTTGAAATCGCTGGCCAGCCGTATTGAGCATCGTGGCAAGCCTTTGCTGGCGCTACCCAGCTTTCGTTTACGGGTGGTCAAGGCAGAGCTTGAACTCATGGCCCTTGAAGTCACCAACCTGCGCGTGATTGCGGCCACCCGGGATGGCGGCGCCCCCGGCGCGGAAAGCTCGCTACTCAAGGTACGCGGGTCTGAGCTTCGCCAGGAGCTAAGCGAGCTGACCCGGCGTGCGCTTGGCCCGGCGGCGCTGCCCTTCTTCCCTGAGTTTCTTCACGGCGACGCATCGCTGGATGACGTCCACGCGCAAAGCGCGTCCGCCAGCGCGCAGTATTTTAATCGCCGCAAGCTATCGATTTATGGCGGCGCCAATGAAATACAAAAAAGTATTGTCGCCAAAACCATTCTAGAAATGTAAGGACGTCACCATGGATTTTGCTTTGACCGACGAGCAGCGCATGCTCGAAGAGACGCTCACCCGCTTGGTGGCTGATCAGGTTTCCCCCACGCAGCGTCGCGCCATGTTGGATGCGCCCAATAAAGAGACCTCTATGCTTTGGCGTACCTTTGCTGAGCTTGGCCTGCTGCATATGCCTTTCAGCGAAGCTGTGGGCGGTTTAGGCGGTGATGGTACGGATCTTATGATTATCATGCAGGCGCTGGGCCGTGGGCTGGTACCCGAAGCTTACCTTGCAGGCCTGGTGCTACCGGGCCAGCTCCTCGCCTTGACCTCAAACAGCGCGCAACAAACCCGCTGGCTGGCCCCGCTCCTTGAGGGTGAGCATCAACTGGCGCTCGCCTGGCAGGAACATGGCGCCCGCTATGATGCCTTTGCCGTATCTACCCAAGCCATAAAGCACAGCGCTCAATGGCAGTTAAACGGCAAAAAAGATGTCGTGCTGAACCTGGAAGCCGCTGCCGCCTGTTTAGTCACCGCTCGGCTGGAAAGCGGCAAGGTAGGCCTATTTATCGTACCTGCGGGCACGCCCGGCGTATCGCTGCATGTGTATCGCACCATGGATGATCAAGCTGCTGGCGACCTGGCTCTTGATGACGTTACGCTGCCAGATGAGAACTGCCTGAGTGAAGATGTCAGTGAGGCGCTTGCCGACGTGCTTGCCCTGGGCCGCGCGGCGCTATGTGCTGATGCCGTTGGAGCAATGGAAGAGGCCTGCGATCAGACCCTGGACTATTTGAAGGATCGCAAGCAATTTGGGTTACCGCTTGCGACATTCCAAGCGCTTCAGCACCGCATGGTCGATATGCACCTACACCTTGAGCAATCGCGTTCCATGGCGATTTTGGCTTGCACCAGCCTGTCACTGCCCGCTGATGAGCGGGACTATAAAATTGCCGCAGCCAAGGCGTATTGTGGCGAATCAGCACGCTTTATTGCCGAGCAGGCGATTCAGCTCCACGGCGGTATGGGCATGACAGAAGAGTGCCATGTGGCTCACTATGCCAAGCATCTGGTCATGTTTGATCACTATCTTGGCGATAGCGACTATCACCTTGAGACGGTCAGTGACCAGCTAAGCGTTGCTTAAGGAGCCTTGTATGCCGGATAACACTAGTGAATTGATTAACCTCAGTGCGATTGAAAACGGTATCGTCGAAGTTGCCATCAACCGGCCAGACGTTCGTAATGCGCTAAATGAGCCTACCGCTCTGGCACTTAATGAAGCACTTGCAAACATGGCACAGGATGACCGGGTGCGCTGCGTGATTCTACACGGTAAAGGCAGTGCATTCTGCGCTGGCGCAGACCTTGCCGAGTTTGAAAAGGCAGCCTCCCAGCCAGCCAGTGAGCGGCTAGAGACACTCTTTCTACCGGCCTTGCGCACATTAATGACGATGAACAAGCCGGTAATTGCAGCGGTCAGCGGTGCTGCCGCAGGTATTGGTGTTTCGTATGTGCTCGCCAGCGATATGGTGGTAATGGGACGCTCGGCTTATCTTAAGCTTGCCTTTATCAATATTGGCTTGATTCCTGATGGCGGCGCCTGTTGGCATTTGGTACGTCAGCTTGGTCATGCCCAGGCTTTTGAAATGGCCGCGCTGGCAACCCCTATTACGGCTGAACGCTGCATGGCACTTGGCCTGGCCAACCGCGTTGTGGAGGATGACCAGGTATTAGCGCAAGCCCGTGAGCTGGCGCAGGTGCTGATAGGCCAATCCCCACAAGCGTTAAGCGCAACCAAGCGTGCACTGCGAGAAGCGGCACAGCATTCGCTTGGCGATACCATGAAGCTTGAAGGTGAACTGCAGGATCAGTGCAAGGCATCGGATGATTTTCAAACGCGTGTGGCGGCCTTTCGTCAAAGCCGCCGCAAATGAGTCAGCGCCTGCTGATAATCGCTGCGTAGCGTGGCTACTTCTTCGGCGACGCTATTAAGCGTCGTAATACTGCCCACGCCCTGCCCGGCACCCCAAATATCACGCCACGCTTTGGATTTACTGCTGCCGCCTGAACCATAGCGCATTGAAGCCTTATCACCTTGCGGCAACGCTTCTGGGTCTAGCCCCGCTTGCTCAATGCTGGCGCGCAGGTAGTTACCGTGAACGCCCGTAAACAAGTTGGTGTACACAATATCCACCGCCGTCGAATCCAGCACCATCTGCTTGTAAGCCGATGAAGCATTTGCCTCCTGGGTGGCGATAAAGCGCGTGCCCATATATACCAAGTCCACGCCGAGCGCCTGGGCAGCGGCAATCTGCTTACCTTGAGTAATGGCACCTGCCAGTACCAGCGGGCCGTCGTAAAAGCGGCGCACCTCGGCCACAAAAGCAAACGGGTTGAGCCCCCCGGCATGCCCACCTGCACCATGGCAAACCAAAATAAGACCATCGACGCCGGCATCAATCGCTTTTTTGGCGTGTCGCAGCGTGGTCACATCATGAAATACCAGTCCGCCATAAGCATGCACCTGCTCCACCACTCGATTAGGAGCATGCAGGCTGGTAATCACCAGCGGCACCTTGAACTCGGCGCACAGCGCCACGTCGTGCTCCAGTCGATCATTCGTGGGGTGTACGATCTGATTAACCGCAAAAGGTGCGGAGGGGCATTCGGGATGGCGCTTATCATGGTCAGCCAGGGTTTGAGTGATCTGCTCTAGCCACTCTCTGAGCATCTCAGCGGGGCGGGCGTTTAACGCTGGAAAAGCCCCGATAATGCCAGCCTGACACTGGGCAATGACCAGCTCTGGCCCAGAGACGATAAACATTGGAGAGCCGATCACCGGCAGAGTTAACGAAGCGGTTAAGCGCGTTAGCATGGGCATCTCACTGGTTATTTTTATGAGCCTGTTAGCGCAAAAAGGCCCCTAGGGGGCCTTTTTGTACCTGATGACTTACAGCTTGCTCTCAAGCTCGGGCAACAGCTCGAAAAGATCCCCCACCAGGCCATAGTCGGCCACCTGGAAGATCGGTGCTTCGTCGTCCTTATTGATCGCGACAATGACCTTGGAGTCCTTCATGCCCGCCAGGTGCTGAATGGCACCGGAGATCCCTACCGCGATGTACAGGTCCGGCGCGACGATCTTGCCGGTTTGACCGACCTGCATGTCGTTGGGTACAAAGCCAGCATCCACCGCGGCGCGCGAGGCGCCTACCGCCGCGCCCAGCTTGTCGGCAATCCCGTTGAGAAGCTTGAAGTTCTCACCGTTGCCCATACCGCGGCCACCGGAGATCACCACCTTGGCCCCGCTGAGTTCGGGGCGGTCGGACTGCGCCAGTTCCTGTTTCACAAAGCTTGATTGAGTGTTCTCGACGACGATGTCCACCGTGTCTAACGTGGCACTGCCGTTGTTGCCAACCGCATCAAACGCGGTAGTGCGTACGGTCATCACCTTCAGCGCATCATCGCTTTTTACCGTGGCGATGGCGTTGCCCGCGTAGATCGAGCGCTGGAAGGTATCCGCACTTTCCACGCCCATCACGTCAGACAGCTGGCTGACATCTTTGAGCGCCGCCAGGCGTGGCAGGACGTTTTTGCCCGTGGTGGAGGCGCTGGCCAGCACGTGGGTGTAATCCCCGGCCAGTTTGACCAGCAGGGCGCCCATGGGCTCGGCAAGCTGATGGGCGTAGACGGCGTTATCCGCCACGCGCACCTTGCTGACACCGTCCAGCTTGGCGGCCGCCTCGGCGGCGGCTTGAACGCCCTCCCCGGCGACCAGTACATCAATATCGCCCCCAATCGCTTGGGCGGCCGCGACAACGTGGGCGGTTGCGCCCGCCAACTGGCCTTCATGAAGGTCGGCAAGTACCAGAATGCTCATGCGTTCGACTCCTCTTAAAGCACCTTGGCTTCGTTTTTAAGTTTATCGA
Source organism: Halomonas sp. (assembly GCF_017983445.1). Classification (GTDB taxonomy): domain Bacteria; phylum Pseudomonadota; class Gammaproteobacteria; order Pseudomonadales; family Halomonadaceae; genus Vreelandella. Next base: position 27,515 of record NZ_JAGOBJ010000009.1, on the reverse strand, counting down.
TCAGTTCGTCCACCGAGGCGACCTTGATACCGCCTTTGCGCTCGGCCGGGGATTCCACCTTGAGCAGGCTGACCTTGGACGCCACCTCGACGCCGTAATCGGCGGGGGTCTTGACGTCCATGGGCTTTTTCTTGGCCTTCATGATGTCCGGGAGCTTGGCGTAGCGCGGCTCGTTCAGGCGCAGATCGGTGGTTACGATGGCCGGAAGCGTCAGCGCGAGCGTCTGCAGGCCGCCGTCGATTTCACGGGTGACGTTGACCTTGTCGCCGTCGACAGCCACTTCCGAGGCAAAGGTGCCCTGGGGCAGGTTGGTCAGCGCAGCGAGCATCTGGCCGGTCTGGTTGTTGTCGGTATCGATCGCCTGTTTACCCAGAATCACCAGGCCCGGCTGCTCTTCATCGACCACTTTGGCCAGCAGCTTGGCGACCGCCAGCGACTCGGCCCGCTCGTCGGTTTCGATATGCAGGGCACGGTCAGCCCCCAGTGCCAGCGCGGTACGCAGCTGTTCCTGGGCGGCCTTGGGGCCAATGCTGACGGCAACGACTTCCGTGGCCACGCCCTTCTCTTTGAGGCGCACGGCTTCTTCCACGGCAATTTCGCAGAAGGGGTTCATGGCCATTTTGACGTTGGTAAGATCCACGTCGGAGTGATCCGCTTTAACGCGGATCTTGACGTTGTAATCGATGACGCGTTTAACCGCGACGAGAATTTTCATATGACATGCTCTCTTTGATCAGCCCTGATACGTTGAGTTAGTGGCTTGTTCAACGTTTAAAGCGCGGATGATGTTATTTTGCAAATCAGATTTTGCACAGCAAAACATTATTTCACTTTATTAAATACCTTAAAAAAACGCGCGCGATAAATCAAGCGTTCCTGCCTTTGGTATCTGATTAAAGCGGCGACCATAAAAACCAAGCCGCCAACAGAGGAATACACGCTGCCAGAAACTTTCCATTCCAACGATAGCCAATCAGCGTGGCGGGTACGCCAGTGAACCTTGATAAAATCAGCATGGAAGCGGTCATTGGCGAGGACATGAGTGCCAGTGCCCAGCCCACCATTAATGAGGAGCCGATCAGTGTGAGCGAAAGGCCTTCAATCATTAACGGCGGCAGTAGGCCCAGCAGTAGCGTAACCGTTACGATGGGATTGACGCCGACCTGCGCTAGCCCAATGACCATGAGCATGGCTAATACAGCGTTAAACGCTCCCCACTGATCAAGCACACCTAACAGAGGCGTAAGTTGCTGGACATCCACCAGACTGACGCATAAATGCCCTAAGTAGCCTGCCGCCCCCAGTACCACAATTTCATTAGCACTGGGCGAAAGTAGCCAAGGCAGCTGTCGATGCAGCGTACTCAACGCACCAGGTACTCCCGCATAACCAAGACGACGACGCTGCCATGCAAGCCAGATAATCGCCGCTAGCGGCGCGCCCAGTAACGCCGCAATGGGTAAACGCAGTTCACCCAGCCATGCAATTGAGAAAACCAGCGTCACAATGGCCATCAATAACCAACTGAACTGGACCATTGGTTGCAGCGACGGTGATGCAGGCTTAGCGTTATTGGCAGGTGGATGGGGGCCGGTCAAAAAATCGACGGCCCAGCCGACAAAAAATATCAGTGCGGCGGCTCCCAGAATATACGGCGCAAGCTCAAGCCAGGTAATTTGCGGCAGGCTTGAGAGCACAACGGCAACGCCAATACCCATCGGCGAAATCAGCGGCGCCAAAGCAAATCCACGCAATAACCCAAGCATCATGCGCCGCTGGCGTGCCTGCTGAACCCATACGCGCCCTTGCGCCGCCTCCAGGGTGTTACTCTTTTCAATCATCGATGCAAATAGATTCAGCACACCAATATTCAGAATAATGCCGAAGAGTGCCGAACCCAGCGATAAGATGGGGTAACGCCGACTAGGTGGCTGAAGCAGCATACTCTGCCCACAGCGGCGCACTAAACGTGAACGGTAAGCAGGTAGCCTGAGCATACTGAGCGCCACCACAAAGGTCGCAAAGAACGCAAACCGCCCTCCGGCATCAAAAAGCAGCTGAGCAGGGGCAGGTGAGCGCCAAAGCGCCAATAGGCTTACCCCACCAGCTACCCAGAGCAACCCTTTGGCCATTGTTGTAAGCTGACCGCCAAGGGTTAGTAGATATAGCAGTAGCGCACCGATTCCCAATGCTTCGAACAGGCGGCTACCCAGTACCAGATGAATAAGCGTTGCCGAGGTTACGACTAGCAGAAAAGATACCCGCAGGCGGGCTGGGCTCACTCGTGGCGCTCCCCAGCCAGCGGGTCGGGCATCCCTTCAGGTGACTCGCTTCCGCTGCGCCGTCGAAACGCGCCCTCCCCGATGGCCACCAGGTTTCCCTGCAAATCCTTGATTTCGCCGCTCGACATATACGTTTTTTGCCCGCCGCCGCGTACCGTACCTATTGCTTGAATCACGCCTTCGCGGGCAGGTCCTACAAAGCTGGTCGTCAGCGAGATCGTCATGCCGCGGCGAATATTGCCGGGTACGCTGCAGTGCAGGCCAGCAAGGCTCAATGCACTATCCAGCATCGAGGTCAATACGCCACCGTGAACATTGCCGCTGCGATTAAGGTGCTGGGGCTTGATGGCCAGTTCAACCACCGCGCGGCCTTCCTGCCACTCCACTACCTGCATTCCCAGCAGTTCGTGGTACCCCATGAGCGCCTGCTGCGGCGTGTTATCGGTTGGCGACGCAGCGCTTGATGAATGACTCATGAGCGACTCTCCTGCTGGGCTAAATCACGTTGTTGAGCTAAATCACGCAGCCGCCCTTTAAGAATTTTGCCGCTCGCCGTAGAAGGCAGCGCGTCCATCAGTACAATTTGAGTAGGCCGTTTGTAGGGCGCCAGCCGCTCGGCAATAAATGCCTTGAGCTCCGCCATATCGACCTCGATGCCCGCCTCGCACTGCACAAACGCAACGACTTCTTCATTACCCGCGATTTGGCGGCCCACCACAGCGGTGAGCGTGACCGCCGGGTGCTCGTTGATGACCGCTTCGACATCCGGAGGGTAAATATTGAACCCAGAGCGAATGATCAGCTCTTTACTGCGCCCCACGATATACAGCTGGTTCTCGGCGCCAAGCCGGGCAATATCTCCCGTATTAAGCCAGCCGTCTTCACTTAACGTTGCGCGGGTAGCTTCCGGCTGACGAAAATAGCCTTTCATGATATTGGGGCCGCGTACCCACAGCTCGCCGACCTCGTCGCCAGACGGCTCATCGGTGCCGCTGTCACTTAAGGGCTCCAGGCGATACTCAAGAAGAGGCAATACCCGGCCGACCGTGCTGCTGGTATAGCGGTCATCGATGCGCGTTTGGCTAATGGTGGGGCTGGCCTCGGTCAAGCCGTAACCGTTATGCAGCGTCAAACCAAAAGCTGCTTCTACACGCACTTTGGTGTCGCTATCCAGCGGCGACCCGCCAGCGGAGATATAGATTAGCTCAGGCACTTCCAGAGAGAGTTGTTCGCGCTTTAAAAACTCCAGCGCACGGGCGTACATGGCGGGCACACCCTGAAGAACGGTAATCCGCTCCTGCTTTAACGCGGTCAGCAATTGGGCGGCGTCAAAACGTGGCACGGTATAAAGGCAGGCCCCGTTATAGAGAGAGCCCATACATACCGATGAAAGACCAAACACATGCGACATCGGCAGCACGCCATATACACGCTGGCCTTGACTTAAATGGCGCATGCCGCCTGAAATCGAGGCGATATACAGGATGCCCCGGTGGGTCAGCATGACGCCCTTAGGCGTTCCCGTGGTTCCCGAGGTATAGATCATCGCCGCGACCTGCTCAGCCCCGCTGGCACTTACCGGCTCGGGATCACTCTCGTACAAAGGCGAGATAGCCAATTCGCCCCATTGCGGATGCTGATAACGCTCAGCCATGTGGCGCTCTGCATGCTGAGCGGCCTCGGGGGACGCTTCACAGGTATAAAACACCCGCCGAGGCAGGCAGTTAGCATTAATCAGGTCAATTTCCTGGGCAGAGAGGCGTGAATTGACGATGGCTAACCATACATCCATTTCGCTGGCCGCAAGAAGCAATACCACTAGAGCACGACAGTTCTCACTCACCGTCATGATACGGTCGCCAGGACGAATGCCCAGCGTTTTTAGCCAGTGGCAGGCGGCATATATTTCCTGCCCCAGCTCGGCGTAACTCCAGCGCACCTGGCCATCCACAATGGCAGGCTGATCGCCAAGGCGCTGCGCATTTTCAAGCACGCGCGTACTGAGCCGTTCAGGAAGCTCAGCCACCAGCTCGCTTGCCCAGCGTCCAAAAATCTCCTCATTCTGGGCTTGGTAAACAACTGACAAAGTCATTAGGACGCCTCCCGCACCATATTGCGCGCAATGACGATTTGCTGAATCTGCGTGGTGCCTTCGTAGATACGAAACAGCCGTACATCACGATAAAAGCGCTCTACCGCATACTCCGATATGTAGCCTGCACCGCCATGAACCTGTACCGCGCGATCAGCTACCCGGCCAACCATTTCAGCGCAGAACAGTTTGCAGCATGAGGCAAGCGTGGAGACGTTTTCACCATCGTCCTTGCGGCGAGCGGCGTCCAACACCATGGTTTTGCCAGCGTAGGCTTCGGTTTTACTATCGGCCAACATCGCCTGGATCAATTGGTGCTCGGCAAGCGCGGCGCCAAACTGCTTGCGCTCCATCGTATAGCGCAATGACTCTTCCACTAGACGCTCTGCCACGCCAACACAGACCGCTGAGATATGCAGTCGGCCTCTATCCAGCACCTTCATGGCCGTTTTAAACCCCTGACCCTCTTTGCCGCCAATAATGTTCTCGGCGGGCACTCGGCAATTATCAAAAATGATATCGCAGGTATGCGCGCCCTTTTGGCCCATCTTATTGTCGGCCGGGCCGCGGATTAGCCCTGGGGTATCACCCTCAACGATAAACGCAGAAATGCCTCCGGCGCCTTTATTAGCGGGGTCTGTACGCGCCATTACGGTGAACAGGTCGGCCTCAGGGCCATTGGTAATATAGCGCTTGGTGCCATTTAAAATGTAATGGTCGCCATCGCGTACCGCCGTGGTGCGCAGGCTGGCCGCATCGGAGCCGGAATCAGGTTCGGTAAGACAAAACGAGCTCAAGATTTCACCGGTAGCCAAGCGTGGTACATATTTGGCTTTTTGCTCCTCAGTGCCATCTATCAAGATGCCTTGGGCACCGATACCGTTATTGGTCCCAAACACCGAGCGGAAGGCAGGTGAGGTTTTACCAATTTCCATGGCCACCAACGCCTCTTCTTCCATGGTAAGCCCCAGGCCGCCGTACTCCTCGGGGATGGATAAGCCAAACAGCCCCATTTCTTTCATTTCCGCCAGAAGCTCAGCAGGTACCGCATCCTCTTCAGCCAAGCGCGTTTCATTAGGAATTAACCGTTCGCGAACAAAGCGAGAAATGGTATCAACGAGTTGATTGAGCAATTCAGTATCACGAATCATGATGGCTCCTGGCATGAATAATCGGTTTTAATCTTTTTAGAGTGAGATAAAGTGAGTCAATCCATTACATTCTGCCTAGCGGAATTAACGTTCACTTTTCTTGTCAGGCACTTTTGCATAGCCTAGGATGGCAGTCAATAAACGAAACACCATTCTGCAATGCAGAACAAAATAAATTCAAAGCAAGGATTTAGTACATGGCTAACGACTCCACATCGCTCCCCTTTACTACGCTGGGTATTGTTGGTACTGGCGCCATGGGGCGCGGCATTGCCCAATTAGCTGCTCAGGCAGGGCTTGACGTCATGCTTTTTGACGTCAAGGAAGGTGCCGTACAAGAAGCGCGAACCTTCATTGAAGGCTTATGGCAGAGAAGTGCTGAAAAGCAGCGCATCACTACCGAACAAGCACAGCAATATGGTCAGCACGTGAGTGAGGCAGCCGAGCTAGCCGCCCTCGCCGCTTGCGATATCGTGGTCGAAGCGATTGTTGAGAAGTTGGAGGCCAAACAGGGGCTGTTCCGCGATCTAGAAGAGATTATTAGCCAGCAGGCGGTGCTGGCAACGAACACTTCATCGCTTTCCGTAACGGCTATTGCAGCGGCGTGCCAGCACCCCGAGCGAGTCATTGGCTTCCACTTCTTTAACCCCGTTCCGCTGATGAAAATCGTCGAGGTTATTCCTGGCCTGCGCACGGCCAGCGATGTTACCCAGCGAGTAAACGCGCTGGGTAATGCCATGGGCCACTTTACTGCCCAGACAACCGATACGCCTGGATTTCTGGTCAACCACGCTGGCCGCGCCTTCGGCACTGAAGCGCTTAAAATTCTGGGTGAAAGTGTCACCGAAGCGGCAACGATCGACCGCATCATGGTCGATCAGGGCGGTTTTCGCATGGGGCCTTTCACGCTGCTCGATTTAACGGGGCTGGATGTTTCTCATGCGGTGATGGAGTCGATCTATCACCAATATTATGAAGAGGCGCGTTTTCGCCCTTCGCCACTCACTCGGCAACGCCTGAGCGCGGGCCTGCTGGGCCGTAAAACCGGTGAAGGCTTTTACCGCTACGTTGAAGGCCAGCAGCAAATGCCGGATGAACCGGCTATCGATGCGGTCTCCCCGTGCCCGGTATGGATCAGCCAAGACGACCCTGATAGCGCCGCCGCGCTTAGCGAGCTGGTCAATGCCACTGGTTGGCCGTTAGAAACCGCAGAGAAGCCCACTGACAAAGCGCTCTGCCTGCTGACGCCGCTGGGCGAGGATGCCACCAGCTGTGCGCTTCGCCAGGGCCTAGATGCCAAACAGTGCGTAGCAATAGATATGCTGGCAGGCCTTGAAAAGCGCCGCAGCTTGATGACGACACCGCTGACCGATACTACCTTCGCTCAAGCAGCGGCCAGTCTATTCAGCCAGGACGGCACGCCGGTGAGCACGCTTAAGGACAGCAATGGCTTTGTGCTCCAGCGTATTATTGCCTGTATCGTCAATGTAGGTGCCGACATTGCCCAGCAGAGCGTTGCCGACCCTGCCACTATCGACCGAGCGGTGGAACTTGGCTTGGGCTACCCCTTCGGCCCACTACGCATGGGCGACCATTACGGGCCGGCACGCATCATAACGATACTCACCAACCTGCTGGATGCGACCGGCGACCCCCGTTATCGCCCTAGCCCGTGGCTACGTCGTCGTGCCGCCTTGCAGATCTCGCTGACCAAAGCCTGATGCGTACCAGCGCCCTCGTTAATAGCAACGATATTCAGAACAACCGTATTCATGACAGCTATCGGCCATACGAATAATCGGGAGAATCATTATGCAAGACGCCTATATTTATGATGGTTTACGTACACCGTTTGGTCGCCATGGCGGTAGCCTGGCGGCTATTCGTCCGGATGAACTGCTGGGCTTGACGCTGAAAGCCCTGGTCGCCCGCAACCCTTTTGCCCCCGAGAGCTATGAAGAGGTATTGGCAGGCTGCACTAACCAGGCAGGCGAGGATTCCCGTAATGTCGCGCGTCATGGCGCACTGTTGGCGGGCCTGCCTATCAACGTGGCGGGGCAAACGGTCAACCGCCTTTGCGGCAGTGGTTTGGCAGCGATGATGGATGCAGCTCGAGCGGCCCGGCTGAACGAGGGCGAGCTATTTCTGGCCGGTGGCGTGGAGTCCATGTCCCGTGCGCCCTATGTGCTCGGCAAGGCAGACTCCGCGTTTGCCCGCAACCAACCAATGTACGATACGGTGATCGGCTCGCGCTTTCCCAACCCGTGGATTGCCAACGAGTACGGCAGCCACAGCATGCCTGAAACGGCTGACAATATTGCCCATGATCTGAATATTAGCCGTGACGCAAGCGACGCCTTTGCGGCCCGCTCCCAGGCGCGCTACGCCCAAGCGCTGGCTGACGGTTTTTACGACGCTGAGATGTTTAGCGTTGAGGTCCCTCAAGGGCGTAAACAGCCGCCATTACTAGTTGATAAAGATGAACACCCGCGCCCACAAAGCACTGAAGACAAGCTTGCCAAACTGAACACCCTGTTTGAGGGCGGCGTGGTGACAGCCGGGAATGCATCCGGGCTCAACGATGGCGCTGCAGCGTTGATTGTTGGCACATTAGCTGCTGGTGAACGAGTAGGTTTGCGCCCGCGCGCGCGTATTGTGGCGAGCGCTGTCGCTGGCGTTGCGCCACGCATAATGGGTCTGGGCCCGGTGCCTGCTTCACAAAAAGCCTTGAGCAGAGCCGGACTCACTCTTGAGCAAATGGATGTTATTGAAATCAATGAAGCTTTCGCCGTTCAAGTGCTGGGCTGCGTACAGCAGTTAGGGCTATCTGCCGCCGATTCGCGCCTAAACGCTAACGGCGGCGCCATCGCGATCGGCCACCCGTTAGGTGCCTCAGGCGCGCGCCTGGCTCTGACTGCATTGCGCCAGTTGGAGGCAACGGGGGGGCGTTACGCTCTGGTAACCATGTGCATTGGGGTTGGCCAGGGTATTGCGACGATTATCGAGCGGCTCGACCCCTAACCCATCTTGGCAAGTCCAATATTGCTAGCGCCTGGGTCGTTTCGTTGATAGCGCTTTGTATGGTTATTAAGTACTTATGCGATACTTGCCGCTATAAGACATTCTCTGCTGGAATTATTAATGACCGCTATCGACAAGACTGCTGATGACCCGCAGATGCCGGGAAAAGATCGCAATTTCGTTACTGCGCTGGCGCGTGGATTAGAGCTGATGCGTGCCTTCGGTAATGGCGAGGAATACCTGGGTAATGCGGAGCTTTCCAATCGAACAGGGATTCCACGACCCACGGTTTCGCGCTTGACCTACACCTTAACCCAACTAGGTTATTTGCAGCACAATACCCATCTGGAAAAATACCGCTTAGGCCCCGGCGTGCTGGCGCTGGGGTATCGGTTTCTGGCTAATATGGGCATTCGTGAAGTTGCTCGCCCACACTTGCAAACATTTGCCGATGCCACGGATTGTAACGTGAGTCTGGGCGGCGCTGATCGTAGCGATATGGTTTACCTTGAAACGTGTCATGGTAGCGGCCCCCTGATCATACGCTTGGACGTTGGATCACGCCTGCCGATAGCCACCTCGGCAATCGGCCGTGCCTGGCTATGCGGCCTGCCTGAAACCCGCCGCCAACAGCTTCTTAAAGAGCTGGCGGAATTTCATGGAAAAGAGTGGCCTGCCCTGGAAGCGGCCATCAAGAAGAGCATGGATGATTATGCCTATTACGGCTTTTGCTTATCCGAACAGGACTGGCAACGTGATATCAGCGCCGTTGCCATGCCGCTGATCCTGGAGGATGGCGCTGAAGTACTGGCGATCAACTGTGGAGGTTCCAGCTTGCGCTTGGACCATGATCGTCTGGTCAATAATCTTGGCCCGAGACTTAAAGAAGTGGCGGCTCAAATTAAACAGGAACTCGCCCCAAAGCATAAACTGATGCGCTGAGTTTATGCTTCTTGCTCTTTCCCTAACGCTCGTTTGAATGCATCATAGAAACTTAACGATAGGCGGCTGCAAAGGGAGCAGGGATGCCAAGTGAATGGATAACGCGCCAGAATGAAAAGTTAGTTTTAAAAGGGGAATGGACGCTTAACCATTACCAAGAGCTTAAGGAAGCCACTACTTCTTACGCGAATAATCAGGCAGACGAGACGGTATCGCTGACCGATATACAGCGTATGGATACCGCTGGGGCCGTGCTGGTTATTGGTATTATCGGGGTTGAGAAAGCCAAGCAGGTGCCCGAATGGGCGGGAGACCTGCCGAAGGAACAGCAGGCGCTGCTGGTTCGAATTGCTGAAGCCATGGACGCGCCGCTGGACGTATCTCGTCACAAGTCCCATCGCATTACCGATGCGCTAGCCAACATTGGCGAGCAAATGATGGGGTTGTGGTCTCAACAGCGCCAGTTGCTGGCCTTTATAGGTTTGGTACTGGCCACCTTTGCCCAGACACTGTTGCGGCCACGCCACTGGCGCTTCACCGCGACCGTTGCGCATATACAGCAAACCGGCTTGAATGCCGTCCCTATTGTGGCTCTGCTCACTTTCATGGTGGGAGCAGTGGTCGCTTTTCTAGGGGCTACCGTTCTTGCCGACTTTGGCGCTACCGTTTATACCATCGACCTGGTCGCCTTCTCTTTTCTTCGCGAGTTCGGGGTTCTTTTGGCTGCCATCCTATTGGCTGGGCGAACGTCGAGTGCTTTTACGGCTCAGTTGGGAGCGATGAAGTCCAACGAAGAGATTGATGCTCTACAGGCCCAAGGGCTAGACCCGATAGAGCTTTTGGTCTTGCCCCGCGTCATGGCACTGCTGATAAGCCTTCCCCTTCTCGCTTTCATAGGCATGCTTAGCGGTTTGCTAGGTGGGGCGCTGGTCGCAGTACTGTCGCTAGACATTTCATTTCACCAGTTTATGACCACGCTACAAAAAGATGTATCAGTGGTGCACTTTCTGGTCGGGCTGAGCAAGGCACCGATCTTTGCCTTTGTCATAGCCGTGATTGGCTGCCTGGAAGGCTTTAAAGTCAGCGGCAGTGCACAGTCGGTCGGCGCCCATACCACGTCCAGCGTGGTGCAATCCATTTTCATGGTGATCCTGATTGACGCCGTGGCGGCACTCTTTTTTATGGAGATGGGCTGGTGAGCAAGCAATCTTCATCCAATGACGAATCCGCTGAAACATCAGCCAGCAATGCATCAAATCATGCATCTAACCAAGAGCCGGTGATCAAAGTCCGCGACCTGGAAAACCGCTTTGGTGATCATGTCGTCCATGAGTCTCTGGATCTTGACTTGCTAAAGGGTGAAATACTCGGCGTGGTGGGTGGTTCAGGTACAGGCAAGTCCGTTTTATTGCGCAGCATCGTCGGCCTAAAACGCCCTAATGCTGGAACCATTGACGTGTTAGGTACTAACCTTAATGAGCTTAGCGAAAAAGAGCGTAGCCAGATAGAGCGTCGTTTCGGAGTTCTGTTTCAGCAAGGCGCACTGTTTAGCTCGCTTAATTTGCAGGAAAACGTAGCGCTTCCATTAATTGAGCATGCAAAACTTGCCAGAGAAGACGCGGAGCACTTGGCCCGGGTAAAACTTTCTCTGGTAGGGCTTGAACCTGAAGCCGCTTTGCAATATCCCGAATCGCTCTCGGGCGGCATGATAAAACGCGCCGCATTGGCCCGCGCATTGGCGCTTGATCCGGATATTTTGTTTCTTGATGAGCCAACGGCAGGACTCGACCCCATTGGCGCTGCCGCTTTTGATCAACTGCTGGTCACGCTGCGCGATGCGCTGGGCTTTAGTGTTTTTCTGGTCACCCACGACCTGGATACGCTTTACGCCGCCTGCGACAGAGTCGCGGTGTTATCTCAAAAACGGGTTTTGGTCGTAGACACTTTGCAAAACGTTGCCGAAACCGATGATGAATGGATTCAAAACTATTTCCACGGACCTCGCGGCCGGGCTGCAGAGCAGTCATCCCCCTCTTCAACGGCTCAGCCTAAGGAGTGAGTAGCACATGGAAACGCGCGCTCATCACGTTCTAATTGGATTATTTACCTTACTAACCGCCGCTGCCGCTTTGTTATTTGCGCTATGGATGAGCCAGGTAGCCGGCCAACAGGACTATCAGCCTTATCGCATCCTGTTTGAGCGAAGCGTTAGCGGCTTATCCGTAGGCAGTACGGTGCAATATAACGGCATCGAAGTGGGGGATGTAACCGAGCTGACGCTGGATCCCACTGATCCCCGCCAGGTGGTTGCCCGAATTCGCGTTGAGGAAGATACGCCAATCAAAACCGACACTCGGGCCAAACTTGCGTTTGCCAGCATTACCGGCAGCATGTCGGTTCAGCTTCATGGCGGCACGCCGGAGAGTCCGCGTCTTATTGATCAGACCGACGATGATGCACCGTTTATCCGTTCAGACCCTTCTCCAATCGCCACGCTGTTTGAAGAAGGCGAGGAAATGATCGACAACATTAATTCGATTTTACAGAACGTTAATGCGCTGTTTGATGATAATAACCGCGAACAGGCAGGCAATATTTTAACCAATGTGGCACAAATCACCCAGATGATAGCCTCTCAGCAAGACGCGCTGGATAAGAACATGGCGCTTTTCGCTGACGTTTCACGCGAGGCGACTACCACGCTTGAAAGTATCAATACGCTTAGCCAAGAGGCCACTCAGCTCCTCAGACAAGACGGGCAACAGGTCATGCAAAGCGCTGCCGATGCGAGTAACGATGTGGCCCGCGCGGCACAACGCCTGGAGCAACTTATCGATCAAAACGCCGGTGCCGTAGAGAGTACTCTTCAAGGCACGCGCGATATTGCGCCCGCCCTTTCCGCACTGCGCTCCACGCTCAATACGTTAGACCGGATTACCCGCCAGCTGGAAGAGAGCCCAAGAGACTTCCTACTGGGCCGTGATCAGGTAGAGGAGTTTCGACCATGAACTTACGTCCTTTGGCCATTACCTTAACCGCGGCGGCGCTTTTATTGAGCGCAGGCTGCTCAATATTGCCGGAAAGCGATCCTGCCACGCTTTACCGCTTGCCGTCTGCTGACCCATCGCGCACAAGCGTAGCGCCAAGGGTTACCAGTGGGCAGAAACGTTTAGGCATTGCGGCGCCCGAGGCAGGGTATCTGCTAAGCAGCAACCGTATTGTGGTGTACCCCGAACACAACGTCGTGAATGTTTATGAAGGCGCCCGCTGGCACGAGGATACGCCGGAGCTTGTCCAGGCCAGGTTAATAGACGCCTTACAGCAAAGCAGCCTTTTTGCAAGCGTAGGCAGTGATCATATGCCGTCTGATTTACTGCTGCTGAGTGAGCTGCGTCATTTTCAAAGCGAGTATGAAAATGGCCGCCCCAAGGCGGTTATTCGGCTGGATGTGCAGCTTGTCGAAGCCAACGCAAGAATGCCTATCGCCTCGCAAAGCTTCAGTACCACAAGCCAAGCCTCAGACGTTGAAATTCTTTCGGTCGTGGACGCCTTTGGACGCGCCAGCGATACGCTTACCGAACAGCTCACCACGTGGCTTTCTGAGAATTCTAACGCGATCGCTGAGTCTACCAGCCAGTAAGTGCGTTGTTCATATCTGGCTCAATGCGCTAGCTGCTTTATATATCCCCGCGGATCGCGGGGGTAATAGTGCTCTGGCTGGCGTTCCAGGTGGGTAAAAAAGCGCGTGTCTTTATAGGGCATCTTCATAAATCCTGAAACGCCCAGTCCTTCAATCTGGTCTACACAGGCGAGAATACTTGCCAGCAGCACGCGAAACTCATCTTCCTTGGCCGGGTCCAGCAAACGGTAGTAGCTATGAATTTTCAGATGCTGGGGTAGCGCTTCAAAAATGATCATGCCGGTATGATGGATATCGTTAAGCCGTTGCAGAATATCCATGATCGATTGGGGAAGTGCCAACAGCTCCTCCGGGTCCGGTCCATCCTCAAAATAACTGTGCTGGCGCGTTCGATCCTCAAGCTCGGGTACCGCGCTTAACTCGTAGTTAATCGCCATCTTCGCCTCAGGATAAAAGGGTTCATCAAGCGTCATACGCTCAAGGTGCAGCGTTTGGCGGGCATTAAACAGACAGCTTTTAAATACCCCCTGGCGATGAATCGCTCGGGCCAGATGCACCATGTTATTGACGGCTTCGATAAACGCAGGCTTCAGGGCCGGGTCATGAAGGTTTAACGACGAATCGATATACACACCATCGCGCTCCCAACGCACAGCCAGGCCACCCACCACCGGGTATTTGCCCAGGCGACTTACGGCGGCCAGAAAGGCTTTTTCAGTCTCACCCATCCCCTGCATGAACTGTTTATAGTAGCGGTCAAGCTGCACATCATTGACGTCGTTTAGCGTTTCCTGGACGTTGGCTTCGCGTAGAAACGCCTTGCGTGAGCTATATACAACAGTATCGATTTCCTGTTGGGAGGAGCGTCCCCAGACCGGCACCAGCGGCGTCTTTGAATTAACCGGCAGATCAATCATGACCATCTTGGAAAGCCTGGGCATCGCACTCAAAAAATAGTCGCCGGCTTTACGACGCACTTGCGGGTTTGGGTCCAGCATGCCGTCTAGAGTTTTTGCAAACTCCATGGGCAGACCTAACGAGCTTGCCGGTATTGCCCGATGACCAAATCGACATGACTGGGCTGACGCCAGCGCATAAAGCGTTCCAGCAGCGCCCTGCTCATCAAAGCGCGGCGAAGATAGCGCGCCGTTGAGCTGCTCCTCGCCAATAAAATAGACGTCTCCCAGGCGGGCATTGGTCTGCTGCAGGTTATCGGACATCAGCTCCATCACGTTAGCGCCAACGAACTGCAGCTCGCTATCCAGCTGAGCAAATACCGAAGAGCCCCAATCAATAAGCCCAATCGACTCATCCTCCGGATCAAACACAATGTTGGAGGGTTTAATATCACCATGCACCACAGGCCGACAATGAGGCCCCGCTTCACGGCGCAGCGCTTTTAAAATATCGGCCAGCTGCTGCGCGATACGCATAATCAGCCGCGGTGACAAGCGCCCTTCTCTCAGGGAAATTTGCTCAAGATTCCATCCTGGGGCACGTTCCATCACCAGGATCGACTGACCTCTGGCGCGTTGGTAGGTAATCAGTTTAGGAATACGGACGTGAGAGACCTGCTCAAGCATGAACGCCTCTTCTTCAAGGCGTTCTTGCAGGTGAGTGGGCAGAGTAATACGGGAAAACTTGAACACGTAGTGAACTGAACCGCTTCCCTGGGGCACGCTTCCCGCAAAGACAAAGCCATAGGCACCCTTACCGATCAGTTCGATATCCTGATAACCCAGCTGGGTAAGCTGTGCCTGACACAACGCTACCCAATCTTTAAGCTTTTGGGCATCGTGGTGGTTCAGCAGATAAACCGACTGCTCTTCAGGTATATAGAACTGCTGTAACGGCGCCTGCGGCATTTGTTAGCCCTTGGATGACGTTTTAGCCCAAATAAAGCAGCATCGTTTCAGGCGCTTCCAGAAAACCCTTCCACGTATTACAGAAACGGGCGATGGTCCCACCATCAATAAACCGGTGATCTCCTGCCCAGGTAATCGTCATGATGGCACGGCGCTGAACGGCGCCCTGTTCATCAAAGCGTGGCAGCCATTGCGTTTTGCCTATCGCCACAATCGCCGCTTCCGGGGCGTTGATAATGGGGGCGGCATACGTACCCCCCAAGGCACCGATATTGGAAATACTGATCGTACCTCCTTTAAGATCGGCCTGGTCAACGCGCCCTTCACGCGCAGAGGCGGTTAACCGGCCTACTTCACGGGCAATCTCGAATAACGTTAAGCGCTCAACGCCCTTGACGTTGGGTACTAGCAAACCGGCCTTGCTGTCTACCGCCATACCGATATTGCACTGCGGATAGTAATGCAGCGCGTCACCGGCCTCGTTTAGCTGAGCATTGAGTATCGGGGTTTCAGAAACGGCCAACGCCATTGCTTTCATAAAGAAGGGCATCAAAGTGAGGCGTTGGCCCTGAGCGTCAACCTGCGGTTTTAACCGTTCGCGCAAGGCCAATAGCTCAGTGACATCGATCTCTTCGCCATAATGAAAGTGCGGGATCGTGGTGGCCGCCACCACCATGCGCTTGGCCATCACGGCGCGCACACCGCGTACAGGCTCGATTCTGGGTGACTCTTGAGAGGTAGCACGGGTTTCAGGCTGATCGGATACCGAATTAGCGGGCGCTTCTGCTGTTTTATCCTGGTCAAGATATGCAAGCACGTCCTCTTTAAGCACTCGGCCATCTTTACCGCTGCCTACCATATCGGTCAGCTGCACGCCGTGCTCGCGCACCAGCCTCCTCACGGCGGGGCTAGCTGGCACCTTGCTCTTGCCATAGCCATCTTCGGTAGATGCTTGGGCTGGCGCAGCACCGGGTAGCTCAGCGGCTTCCTCTACTGCGATATTTTCAAGAGTTTGTGTCTGAGGATGGCTATGGGACCGCTGCGATGTCGATGACGGTTCAGGCTCTTGAGCCTGAACCGTGGTGGATTCGTCCTCGTTTTCTCCCTGATAGGCATATAAAGGCGCATGCACTTTGGCAATCTGCCCTTGGGCCACGTAAAGTTTGGTCACCACGCCAGCTTCCGGCGCGGTAATCTCCACCAGTGCTTTATCGGTCATTACCTCAACGATGGGCTGGTCTTCTTCAATCTGATCGCCTTCCGCGACTCGCCATTCCACCACTTCACACTCGACGATGCCCTCACCAATATCGGGCAGCTTAAAATCGCTCATTGTTTTCTCTCCATGCGTTCTTAGGCGCTTTAAACCGCTAAAAATCAACGCTTTCGCGAATCGCTTCAAAAATTTTCAGGTGATCCGGGAAATACTCTTTTTCCAGTACTAGCGGAAAAGGCGTATCAAGCCCGGTTACCCGCCTGATTGGCGATTCCAGGTAGAGAAAACAACGCTCTTGTATGGTCGCCGCTATTTCACCGGCAAAACCGCCGGTTAACGGCGCTTCGTGACTCACCACTAGCCGCCCCGTCTTCAGCACTGACTCGGCCACGGTATCGGCGTCCCAGGGAAGCAGCGATCGAAGATCAATGACTTCGCAGGTAATGCCCTGCTCTTCAGCAAGCTCGACCGCTTTACCAATCACCTCCATCTGCGCGCCCCATCCCACCAGGGTAATATCGCTGCCCTCCTTGATGATTTCCGCCTCGCCTATGGGTAGCTGATAATCCTCTTCAGGCACCTCACCAATAGAGGCGCGGTAAAGGCGCTTGGGCTCCATAAACAGCACTGGGTCTGGGTCGCGTATTGCCGCCAGCAGTAATCCCTTGGCTTGGTAAGGGTTGCGCGGAACCACTACTTTCAGACCTGGCGTATGGGTAAAGTAGGCTTCGGGTGACTGAGAGTGATAAAGCCCCCCGGCAATACCGCCGCCATAAGGCGTACGAATGGTAAGCCCGCCGACGTTAAACAAATCGCCGGAACGATAGCGATATTTGGCGGTTTCATTAACGATCTGATCAAAGGCGGGAAAGATATAATCAGCAAACTGGATTTCTGCTACCGGCACGGAGCCTTGCGCGGCTAAGCCGTTGGCAAAGCCGATAATCCCCTGCTCGACCAACGGCGTATTAAAGCAGCGCGCCTTGCCATATTTTTCCTGAAGATGGCTGGTGGCACGAAATACACCCCCGAAAATACCTACATCCTCACCAAAGCAGATGACTTTTTCATCCTCCCCCATGGCAATATCCAGCGCATTGTTAATCGCCTGTAGCATATTCATCGTGGGCATATTACGCGTCCTCCTGCGGGCTGGTAGCGGTATCAACGTCTAGATCCAGCGATTGCATTCCGCGCGGGTATGCCTCGGGATAGCGGCGAATATGGCTTTTCAGGTGATCGAACTGACGTTGCAGCGCAGGGGTAATGTCGGCATAGACATCGCTAACCAGGCTGTCCAGGGGCGGAGACGGGCGTTTTTCAGCGCGCTTCATGGTTTCAAGCACTTCACGGCGCAGAGTTTCCTGCAGGTGGGTCTCTTCCTCCTCACTCCACCAGCCTTTTTTAAGCATCCACTTCTGCATACGCAGCACAGGGTCTTTGAGCCGCCACGTCTCTTCTTCGCTTTTTAACCGGTAACCTGATGGGTCATCGGACGATGAATGTGCCGCCAGCCGGTACGTCATGGCCTCGATTAACACGGGCTGATTATGCTCAACGGCAATTTTTCGCGCCTGTTGGGTAGCTTCGAAAACCGCCAACACATCGTTACCATCCACACGAATAACGTGCATATGGTAGCCAAAAGCGCGTGGCGCGATGCCGTCGGCGGCAAACTGCTCAACCGCCGGGGTGGAAATGGCGTAGCCGTTATTACGGCAGAAAAAAATGACCGGCACTTTATGCACCGAGGCCATATTCAGTGCCGCATGAAAATCGCCTTCCGAGGCGGCCCCTTCACCAAAAAATGTGAGCGTACAGTTGCCGTCCCCAGCAAGCTTCTGGCCGTAAGCGTAGCCTGTCGCCTGAGGAATCTGGGTCGCCAGCGGTGAAGAAATGGTCATGTAATGCAGCTTGCGCGAGCCGTAGTGAACCGGCATCTGACGGCCTTTTCCATAGTCCAGCTCGTTACCGAACAGCTGGTTCATAAACTCATCAATGGAAAAACCGCGATACATAAGAGCGCCCTGTTCACGGTACTGGGCCATGATCATATCGGTGTCACTCAGCGCAGCGGTAGAGCCGATAACAGCGGCTTCCTCACCGACACACTGCATATAAAAGCTGAGCCGTCCCTGGCGTTGAGCAGCCATCATGCGCTCATCGAGAATTCGGGTGGAAAGCATGGCGTGATAAAGCCTGCGAGCATGATCACGCTCAAGCGCAGGCTCTTCGGCGCCGCTATACAGATCGCCTTCAGGATCAAGCACGCTGAAGGTGGCAATGGACAGCTCATCACCGGTCATGAATGTTGGCTGGTGTACGTAGTGCGTCATCATTATTGTCCTTGTTTTGCCCCTTTTGAAGGCAGTGTTGTTGGTGATGACCTTTTATGCCAGTGGATTTATCTGGTTTAAGTCAACGCAACTACTGCGACAGTAACGCAGCACAAGGCAATAAGGGATACAACTTAAGACGAAGAGACACACGAATGTACGTTTTGAGATGAGGCGGTTCAGGAAAGCCGAAGCTCAACGCGTTTAATGACTGGCTAATGCCCCTGTGGAAGACGACAAATGCAGACGTATTTTGCTTTGCACGGCATCAAACAGACTATCGATCGTCAGGGCCAGCAGCGCAATCAGTAACGCGCCCTGAATAACATACGCCATATTGCCATTGATGATGCCCGCAATAATTGGATCACCCAAGTTGCTGGCCCCAACCGTTGCCCCCAAAGCGGCGGTGGCAATATTGATCGTAACCGATGTACGAATACCGGCCAGAATAACCGGCGCGGCTAGCGGAAGTTCTACCTGATAAAGCGTTTGTAACGGCGTCATGCCCATGGCATGGGCAGCCGTTTTCATATCGGCGTCCACATCCTGAAGGCCTGTGAGCGTATTGCGGACAATCGGCAACAGGCCATACAACATTAACGCCATGATAATAGGCAACGTACCAAACCCAAGCACCGGTACAGCCAGCGCCAGTACCGCTACCGGTGGAAACGTTTGCCCAAGCGATGCGATCTGCGATACCAGGGGTAAAAAATCCTGGCCTTTTTTACGCGTCACCGCGATGCCTGCGCCAACGCCAAGGCTGATAGTGACAATCGCTGCCACCCCCACCACTAACAGATGACGCCCCAGGAGGTCGTAGAAATGCGCGCGCTGATAGATAACCTGGCGGGTATCAGGCTCAAACCACCGAAAAAGCCCTTCTGCATAGGGAATACCGAACACACAGACCGCCAGCAATACGCCCCAAAGTAGCGGTTGCATCCATAAGCGATTGCTGGGAAGTTGTGCTGACAGGCGGTCAGACCGTTTCACACTAGGCTTCACGCATACTTCCTTTTTCCAGCTGGGACTCTTTAACGATTTTGCGCAGCGACAGTTCGCCAATGGGCACATCGTGTTGATCGACAACGGCAAGGCGGTCAGTATGATCACGCAACATCATCGACAATGCCTGGCGTAGAGAGAAGTCTGCGGGAATACGATACTGCGAAGGCAAGGTGGGGCCCAGAGACGACATATGGTCTTTGACACGCGCCAACGCCGCCTGCTTCAAACCGCGCTCAAGCCCGCCTAGAAGTGACTCAACAAAGGGATCTTTGGGATGCTGCAAAAGCGCCAGCGGTGTGCCCTGCTGCACGATCAAGCCGTCGCGCATCACTACCAGATGATCGGCAAGTTTTAGCGCCTCATCCATATCGTGAGTAACAAATACCACCGTTTTATGCAGGCGAGCCTGAAGGCTTGTCAGTTCATCCTGCAGTTTGATGCGGGTAATCGGGTCCAGCGCTCCAAAGGGCTCGTCCATCAGTAAAATATCTGGATCCGCTGCCAGGGCCCGTGCCACTCCCACGCGCTGCGCCTGTCCGCCGGAAAGCTGGTGTGGATACTTGTGGGCAAACTCCTCAACGGGTAAGCCAAGTAACTCCATCAGCTCTTTCACGCGTGCCTGAATATCTTCAGCCGACCATTTGAGTAGCCGGGGAACCAGGCCGATATTGCGCGCGACCGTCCAATGCGGAAATAAGCCGGTGCTTTGTATCACATAGCCAATCCGGCGACGCAGCTTGACCGGGTCGTAAGCTTCAATGGCTTGGCCATCAAGAATAATATCGCCATCGCTACGCTCGATCAGGCGATTGATCATACGCAGCGTGGTTGATTTACCGCAGCCCGACGTGCCTACCAGCGCACAAAACTTGCCTTTGGCGACCTTCAAATCAATCGCATTGACCGCCGTTTCATCGCCAAAGCGTTTGGTGACTTTTGATAGCTCAATCATCGAACACCTCCTGGGCGCAGCACTTCAGCTAAGGCACCCAGCCCCGCATCCACCACTAGAGCCAGTATCAAAATAGGCAGTGCGCCAAGCAGCACCATGTCCATAGCAGCTTGGCCGAGCCCTTGAAATATAAACGTTCCTAGCCCCCCGGCGCCGATTAACGCAGCCACCGCTGTCAGTCCAATGGCTTGGACAGTGGTAATACGTACCCCCTCAAGCATTATCGGGAGTGCCAAGGGTAAGCGCACCTGCCAGAACCGCTGGCTGGCGCGCATGCCCATGGCACTGGCGGCTTCCAGCGTATCAGGGCTGACTTCTTCAAGCGCAATGTAGGTATTGCGCACCATGGGCAATAGGCTATAGGCCACCAGCGCAATTAACGCCGGCGTATTACCAATACCACTGACCCCTAACTGGGCCAGGACAGGTACGTTAGCGGCTAGCCAGGCTAGAGGCGCCAGTAAAAGCCCAAACAGTGCCAGGCTAGGAATGGTTTGTAGAAAGTTGAGTACTGTAAAAGCACTCTTTTGCAGCTTTACAAAGCGCCGCATCAGCAAAGCCAGGAGTGTGCCCAAAACGATGCTAATGCTGACCGCCACGCTTACCAGTAGAATGTGCTCTAAAGCTGCCTGGATAAACTGTCGATCACGCGCTCTGAATTCTTGAACCAACGCCAGATCGCTTAACCAAAAAAATGCGCAAAGCCACCAGATCAGTCCTATGCCCGACAAGATCATGATCGGCCAAAAGCGTTTCAAGGCGAGCCTTAAGCGCAGCTCAATCAGGCATAGCAGCAGGATAAACAATAAAACCCAGTAGCCTGCCCCGATGCCTAACCTTGCTTGAGGAAAATCTGGGTCTATCAAAAAGTGGCCAGCAACCATTAACCCAAACGGCATCAGCGCCAGAATTAACACCGCCACCCCAAGCGCCGCCCAGTAATTAGTGCGACTGGGTTGATAGGCAAGCCCGCCCACCGCAATAATTAATAGCGATGCCAGCAAAGCCCCAGGCCAGCCAATGGCATCCATTGCGCTAACGCCTGTCGACTGGACAATTCGATTTGCCGCAACGCTTACCGCGTCCAACCCCCAAACTGCCGCAAGCATCACTACGCTTAAACTGACTAAAACAGCATTAAGGTGCTTGCCACGCCCTAGCCTGGGCGTGGGTAGCGCATCCAAAAGCGACATTAATTAGTTATCCAGACTGTCGAGATAGTCGTTAGCAACTTGATCCGCCGATAGGCCATTGACGGCGACGTTGGCGTTAAGCTCTTGCAGCGTTACTTCATCAAGCGTTGAAAAAACCTCTTCAAGCAGCGGCTCGATATTCGGGTAGGCTTCCAGAACGCTTTCACGCACGACTGGCGCCGGTTGATATACAGGCTGAACGCCTTGGGTATCCTCTAGAACCACCAGGCCCAGAGCGCTTAACCCACCGTCCGTCCCATAGGTCATGGCGCCATTAACACCGCTGGTCTGCTGTGCGGCGGCGCGCATTGTGGCGGCGGTATTGCCACCTGAAAGTACCAGCAGCTGATCCGCTGTCAGTTCAAAACCATAGGCTTCCTGAAACGCTGGAAGCGCTTGGGCTGACTCAACAAACTCAGCGCTGGCCGCGAATTTGAAATCGCCTCCCTCGGCAATATAGGCGGCAAGATCTTCAAGTGTTGTTAAATCATGTTCGCTGGCCACATCTTCACGAATGCTCATTGCCCAGGTGTTATTGGCGCTCGCCGGCGTTAACCATACCAGTCCGTTCTGAGCATCCTTCTCACGTACGGTTTGGTAAGCCTGCTCGGAATCTTTCCATACATCGCTATCCGCCATGTCAAAAAAGAATGCGCCGTTACCGGTATATTCGGGGTAAATATCTATTTCCCCGGTAGTAAGCGCGGTACGCACAACATTGGTTGCTCCCAGCTGTAGACGATTTTCAGTGGCGATACCATTACGTTCCAGCGTCTGAATGATCAGCTCACCTAGCACGGCGCCTTCTGTATCGATCTTGGAAGACACCACGACGGGGTCGTTCGCACTCGCTTGGGCAAGCGCTACCAGCGAGAGGCTGGTCATCAATAGCAAAGGTTTCATTGTAAAGCGCATCTTGGCAATCCTTTAGTAGACGTCTTTATTAAAGGGAATCATTGCTGAGCGTTATAGGCAAACTGACGTTCGCGCCAGTTTGCATACATGGCCTGGCATTTACAGGTTGTATATTTATAAACCCCAGTATAAGAGGCATTTGCTCGGATGCCAGACGTCGCGATAGCGGCGTCTGGCCTACATATACCTATTGCGGCGATTCAATCACCCAGGTGGTTCCTTCCCGGGAATCTTTCAGAATAATTCCTAACGAGGCCAGCTCGTCACGAATGGCATCCGCCTGGGCAAAATTCTTGCCCGCTTTCGCCGCTTGCCGCTGTGCGATCTTTTCTTCAATTGCCGTTTCGCTTAACGCAGCGGATTGCGACTGCGTGCCTTTTAAAAACGCTTGAGGTGACTGCTGAAGAAGGCCCAACAGACTGGCGAGTTGTTTAAGCTCGGCGGCCAGCGGAGGGGCTTTTTCAGACGCTTCGCTCTTGGCGCGATTTAAATCCCGAGCCAGGTCAAAGAGCACGGCAAGCGCTTCAGGCGTATTGAAATCGTCATCCATCACGGCCGTAAAGCGCTCACGATAGTTACTGGTAGTGCCGGCCTGAGCATCCTGGCTATCGCTCTCCACGCCTTCCAGCGCGGTGTAAAGACGCGTTAACGACTTTCTGGCTTCATGCAGCGAATCGATCGAGTAGTTGATCGCGCTCCGGTAGTGGCTGGCCACTAACAGATAGCGCACCACTTCTGGGTCGTGCTCCATCAGTACATCGCGAATAGTGAAAAAGTTGCCCAGGGATTTCGACATCTTTTCCTGATTAACGCGAACGGCACCCGCATGCATCCAGGTATTGACGTAGGTTTTACCCGTTGCGGCTTCCGATTGGGCAATTTCGTTTTCATGATGGGGAAAGGTCAAGTCAGGCCCGCCGCCATGAATATCAAACGTATCGCCCAGGCAGCAGGTCGACATGGCGGAACACTCAATATGCCAGCCAGGACGGCCATTGCCCCAAGGGGACGGCCAGTGCGCCTCACCCGGCTTTGCGGCTTTCCAGAGTACAAAATCGAGCGGATCTTCTTTATGAATATCCACATCCACCCGTGCGCCTGAGCGCATGTCATCGAGCTGGCGGTTATTGAGCTTGCCGTAATCGGTAAATTTACGCACCCGGTAGTACACATCGCCGTTGTCAGCGGGGTAGGCGAAACCTTTAGCAATTAGCGTTTCGATCATCGCGACGATATCGCCAATATGCCCCGTTGCCCGGGGCTCATGGCTGGGAGGCAGCACATTCAGCCGCGCTTCATCTTCATGCATGGCGTCAATCATGCGTTCCGTGAGTGCGGTAATGCTTTCTCCATTTTCCTCGGCACGCTTGAGGATCTTATCGTCGATATCGGTGATGTTACGTACGTAGGTAACATCGTAGTCCCGATAGCGTAGATAGCGGGTAATGACGTCAAACGCGACCATGACGCGCGCATGGCCAAGGTGACAATAGTCATACACCGTCATGCCGCAGACATACATGCTCACTTTACCCGCGACCAGCGGCGTAAATGTTTCTTTGCGACGCGTCAGCGTATTGTAAATTTGCATATGACTATTCCTTAGCCTTTCTGTTTGATTTTCGCCCAGCTATCTTTTAATCCTACGGTACGGTTAAACACCAGCTGACCCGGTTTGGACAGGTGGCGATCAGCACAGAAATAGCCTACCCGCTCAAACTGGAAACGTCCCTCTGGCGCCGCCTCGGCAAGGCTCGGTTCACCAATCGCCTGGCATACGCTGAGCGATTCTGGATTCAGGTGTTCCAGGAAATCGACGTCTTTATCACGGTCAGGCTGCTCTACCATAAACAGGTTGTCATACAGGCGTACTTCCATGGGAACGCCGTGAGACGCACTCACCCAGTGAATGACACCTTTGACCTTACGCCCTTCCGGGTTTTTACCTAACGTATCAAAATCAACTGAACAGTGAAGCTCAGTGATCTCGCCCGCCGCGTCTTTAATCACATCATCACAACGGATGACATAGCTATTGCGTAGGCGGACTTCTTTACCCGGTGCCAATCGAAAGAACTTCTTGGGCGCATCTTCCATAAAGTCGTCCTGGTCGATGTAAAGCTCTCGACTAAACGGCACTTTGCGCATCGGCATATCGTCACGCGCGGGGTGGCCCGGCACTTCGTACACCTCTTCATGACCTTCAGCCACGTTGGTTAGGACCACTTTAAGCGGCTTCAATACGCACATGGCACGCGGCGCGTTATCTTCAAGATCCGAGCGAATGGCGTGCGTCAGCATGGCAATATCCACCAGCCCACCATCAGCGCGGGTTACCCCGATCATTTCGCAGAATTTACGAATAGAGGCAGCGGTATAACCACGGCGGCGCATACCGGAAATCGTCGGCATCCGCGGATCATCCCAGCCGTCCACAATCTGCTCGTCAACCAACAGCTTCAATTTGCGCTTGGAGGTCAGCGTGTAATCAAGATTCAGGCGTGCAAACTCGATCTGGCGCGGTTTTGCAGGCACCGGCAGATTGTTAAGGAACCACTCATACAGGGGACGGTGATCTTCAAACTCGAGAGTACAAATCGAGTGGGTAATCCCTTCGATCGCATCCGACTGGCCATGGGTAAAATCATAGGAAGGATAGATCTTCCATTTATCGCCCGTCTGGTGGTGGCTTGCATGACGAATGCGATACAGGATCGGATCGCGCAGGTTGATGTTGGGCGATGCCATATCGATTTTGGCGCGCAAAACTTTCTCGCTTTCGCCAAATTCACCGGCGCGCATACGCTCCAGCAGATCCAGGTTTTCCTCAACGTTGCGTTCGCGGTAAGGGCTTGGCTTACCGGGCGCCGTTAACGTGCCGCGATACTCACGAATCTCATCGGGTGAAAGGTCATCGACATAGGCCTTATCTTCGCGAATCAGATGCTGCGCCCAGGCGTAAAGCTGATCAAAGTAGTCTGAGGCAAAGCGAACCGGGCCTGCCCAGTTAAAGCCTAACCAGCTGACATCCTCTTTAATGGCATCGATATACGCCTGTTCTTCTTTTGCGGGGTTGGTGTCGTCAAAACGCAGATGACAGTCACCACCCATTTGCTCCGCCAGCCCGAAGTTCAAGCAGATCGACTTTGCATGACCGATGTGCAGAAAGCCGTTGGGCTCAGGGGGGAAACGTGTCACGATTTTTGTGACCTGGCCGCCCTCGATTTCGTCGCGTACTTGGTTGCGAATGAAGTTCGGCGCTGGGGTGGTCTCGTTGGTCATGGTGGTGTTGAAAACCTCGTGGTGGATGGCGTGCCAGGCAACCAGTACCTACGCTAATTGGGTTAGCGCTTCGCGGTGCAGGGCAAAACCGCTATTATAGCGTGACGCCGATGCACAGCGCCAAGGCGAACGCCTTTATTGAACAGGAATTTATCTATGATCGTATTACAGACGAACCACGGTGACATCACCATCGCGCTTAATCATGAAAAAGCGCCGGTAACAGCGGCTAACTTTGAGCAGTATGTCCGTGACGGTTTCTACGATGGCACACTGTTTCACCGGGTCATCGACGGATTCATGGTCCAAGGCGGCGGGTTTGATCAGGACTTTAACCAGAAGCCTACGCGCGACCCGATCGAGAATGAAGCGGATAACGGCTTAAAAAATACCGTTGGCACGCTGGCCATGGCCCGCACCCAGGATCCGAACTCTGCTACCGCTCAGTTTTTTATCAATGTGGGTGACAACAGCTTTTTGGACCATAGCGGTAAAAGCCTGCAAGGTTGGGGTTACGCTGTTTTCGGTGAAGTGGTTGAAGGTATGGATGTAGTTAACGCTATCAAGGGCGTGAGCACTACTCGCCGCGGCATGCACGCCGATGTGCCAGCAGAAGACGTGATCATTGAGCGTGCCTATGTAAAAGAAGCGGAATAACCCTTCGGGAGCTTTATGCGCACACTGCTTGTAGCTGATATGCACCTAAGCAGCGATACCCCTGAGATCAATCAGGGGTTTTATCGCTATTTGGACCAAACTGCTCAAGGAGCCAATGCCCTATATATATTAGGCGATCTTTTTGATGCGTGGATTGGCGATGATCTGCTCGATACTCAGCACCCGCTGAGCGCAGTGGCTCATGAGGTTATTCAACGCTTACGCCAGCTGAGCGATAACGGCACAGCCATTTACCTGATGCATGGCAACCGGGATTTCTTGTTGGGTGATCGCTTTATCAATGCCTGCCAGGCATCGCTTCTCTCGGATGTACAGGAAGTGGAGCTGGAAGGCCTGCCGGTTGCACTGCTGCATGGCGACAGCTTATGCACCAGGGATGAGGCCTACATGGCCTTTCGCCAGCAGTCGCGCAATCCTGAATGGCAGGCTCAAATACTGGCCCTGCCGTTCGAGCAGCGCCTGGAGCTGGCGAAAAGCTTGCGATCACAGTCGGGTGATGCCAATGCCAACAAGGCTGAGGCAATCATGGATGTGACCCAGAAAGAAGTCGTGGCGCTGATGGAGCGCTTCGGCATCACCATCATGATTCATGGCCATACCCACCGACCAAAAGTGCACGACCTTACGGTCGAAGATGTGCCTGCCAAGCGCTTTGTGCTGGGTGATTGGGATAATCAGCACGGCTGGGATGTCGTTATTGAACAGGCAGATCGTAATACCACGCCGCGCCTGCGCCAGTTTGAACTGACAACACCTCCAGTGGCGTAGCCTGGTCATGATCTAGCGATAAAAAAAGCCGATCATTTGATCTAATGCCAGTCAGTTAAGGTTTTCATCAATTAGCAGATCATGAGACAGTCTGGTACCAGTGATTCTCTGGTACCGGACTTTTTTTATGCACTTTAGCCAAGCCATCGACGCTATTGCGCGTGTAAC
>NZ_JAGOBJ010000008.1 GCF_017983445.1 Halomonas sp. | reverse complement strand
GTTACACGCGCAATAGCGTCGATGGCTTGGCTAAAGTGCATAAAAAAAGTCCGGTACCAGAGAATCACTGGTACCAGACTGTCTCATGATCTGCTAATTGATGAAAACCTTAACTGACTGGCATTACAGCCACTGGCCGCCCTTTTGTAATGTTACTTTTCAGTGCTACTTTTTTAAGAACTTTTTAGCACTGCCTGGTAGTTACGGCATGACGGTTAAAGCGTCATGGCCGCCAGCCAGCCAAAGGCAATCAGCGGCAAGTTGTAATGCAAAAAAGTCGGCACCACGCTATCCCATATGTGGTCGTGTTGCCCATCGACATTCAAGCCGGCTGTTGGCCCAAGGGTTGAGTCAGAAGCGGGTGAACCAGCATCCCCCAGGGCGGCTGCGGTTCCCACCAGTACGACTGTCGCCAAGGGTGAAAACCCAAACTGAACCGCCAAAGGCACAAAGATCGCGGCAATAATCGGAATCGTTGAAAATGAAGACCCGATGCCCAGAGTGATAAACAGGCCTACCAGCAACATTACCAACGCTGCAACGCCGCGGTTATCACCAAATATCTCAAAAGCTCCCGCAACCAATGTATCAATATCACCGGTAGACTTCATCACCTCGGCAAAGCCAGCCGCCGAGATCATGATAAATCCGATCAATGCCATCATCCGCATACCGCTGGTAAACAGATCATCGGCTTCACGCCACTTAAAAATCCCGCCTATGGATAGCAAACCGATGCCAACCAAACCGCCTAAAATCATCGATCCACTGTAAAGCTGTAACCCCAATGCCGCCACAATCGCCACACCTGACATTATCAAGCCTAACTTATGCGGTTGAGCAGGCGTATGCTCCTGTTGTGCATTGCTCATCACAAGGTCTTTGCTGGAGTACTCGCGGCTGCCCCGATAGCTAAAGAACAATGCCACTAAAAGCCCAATGGCCATGCCGCCCACGGGTATCGCCATTGCCATGGGCACCATGGCGCGGGTAATTTCCAAGCCCAGGGGGGCACCGGCACTGTTTAAATTAGCCAGCAGAATATCGTTGAGGAAAATAGCGCCAAAACCAACGGGCAGCAGCATATAAGGTGCAGTCAAGCCGAAGGTTAGTGCGCAGGCTACCGCTCGACGGTCTAACTGGAGACGATTCATCACCGTTAACAGCGGCGGAATCAAAACCGGAATAAAGGCAATGTGCACAGGGATCGCGTTTTGCGATGAAATTGCCACCAATAACACGGCAGTGAGTAACAGCATTTTAACGCGTGCCTGATGCTTTACCGACGTCTCTTTGCCCAACATGGTAATCAATCGATTAGCCAGCATGTCCGGCAAGCCAGAGCGCGAAATCGCCACCGCGAAAGCGCCCAGCGTGGCATAGGCCAACGCCACCAGTGCGCCCCCGCCTACCCCGTTATTAAACGCTTCCAAAGTTTGATCAAGCGTAAGCCCACCTACCAGGCCACCAACCAGCGCGCCCAATACCAGAGAAAAGACGACCGACACA
Organism: Halomonas sp.; assembly: GCF_017983445.1. Classification (GTDB taxonomy): domain Bacteria; phylum Pseudomonadota; class Gammaproteobacteria; order Pseudomonadales; family Halomonadaceae; genus Vreelandella. The sequence goes on along the minus strand of NZ_JAGOBJ010000008.1, from coordinate 286,878 downwards.
CGTAAAAGCGACAGCACTACCATGACGAGCACTGCAAGTATCACTGCATTCATGAAGAGTTCCAGAGCGATGACAAAGTGATCAGGACATGTATGAAAAGCAAGCGAACGCCGTGCGGCGCATTGAAGGGCCAACGGTTTCGTACATAGCCTAATATCGAAGGGGGCAAATTTTAGCAGATCGCTCGCTTACAAAAAGCATCCATCGCGTTATTTCTAAAAGCCTGCGCTTGTATATGGCGCTACTATTTTATTCGCCTTGCCATTACCGCTTTGCAATATGATGCCCAGTATCAAAGATTACTACTGTGCTTCGCATACAGCGTGATTACGCTAGGCACCCTATTTGGCAGCTTCTGAGTTTACATAACGAGCATGTGCGTGAGAGCGACATTGTATGAGCTTTCGCGCACCGGCATCTTCTTCAACGCAATGTTGCAGAGATGCCGCTTGCATCAAACATTAACTCGAAGCGGTCGAGACGCTCCCGACTCACTTCTTTAAATGTTTTTAGCCCATTCGCCAACGGCGCCACTGCCTTGAAACAATGCCCTGTTTGGGCGAAAAGAGCAGCGCTATTACGAAGAACCCAAACGCCACCAACACAATAGCGCCGCCAGAGGCCACGTTAAACACGACCGATAGCCAGAGGCCTATGACAGCAGAACAAATGCCGATAGATACTGAAATCAACAGCATTATTTTGAAACGATCCGTCAGCAGGTGTGCCGTTGCCCCTGGCGTAATCAACATCGCCACGACCAGGATAATGCCAACGGTTTCCAGACTGGCAACGATCGTCAAGGTGAGCAAAAGAATCAAACCGTAATGAATAATCTGGGTATTGAAACCTAGCGCTTGCGCCTGCTGGGGATCAAAGGCGTATAGCAACAAAGGGCGATACGCGAGCCACACCGTTAAAATGGCAATGATGCTGGCAACAAAGGTGAGCATTAGTGCTGAGTGCTTAACGCCCAGTACATTGCCAAACAGAATATGCATCAGGTGGGTGCTGGAGGCCAGTTTACTGATAATCACCACCCCCAAGGCAAACGAGGCGGTAAACATCAGTCCCATCGCGGCGTCGGATTTGATCCGCGTGTTTCTTTCGATCGCCCCAATACCCACCGATGTCAGCGCCCCGGTAATAAACGCCCCCACAAAGAAGGGCCAGCCCAGTAAGTATGCAATCGCTACACCGGGCAGCACGGCATGGGAAATGGCGTCGCCTAAAAGCGACCAGCGCTTTAGCACTACATAGCAGGAAAGCATTCCGCAAATGGCGCCAACCAGAACCGATGTGAGCAGCGCCCGTTGCATAAATGCATATTGAAAAGCATCGGACACGCTGCTGGGCAACAGGTTAACCACCGCCATCAAAGCGGTTATCAATCCGCTTACCAGAGCGTCGCTGAACGCTTCAATCATCAACATACTATCAACCACGTTGTTTACCCTTGAGCGGGGCCATAGGAAGCCCCTGACATCGTTTGACGATCATTGACGGTTTGTTCGGTCGAGCTAACCGCAAGCTCCGCCAGTTTTGCTTCACTGAGCATGTCTTGCGGCGTGCCGGTGCCTCTCACGAAACGATTGATCAGCACGACGTGATCCACATGGCGGCGCGCGCCAGGCATATCGTGAGTTACCATAATCACGGTATTACCCGCCTCCCGCTCACGGCGCAATACCGAGAGAATAAGCTTTTCGCTAGGCGGATCAACGCCCGCCAGCGGCTCATCCAGGAGTAAAATATTGGCCTGCTGGGCAAGCGCTCGCGCTAAGAGTACGCGCTTTTTCTGACCGCCAGAAAGCTCTCCAATCGGCCGGTCCGCATAGGTAAGCATATCCACGGCAACCAATGCGTCTCGCACGGCTTTGCTATGTCGGCCATGGTGCCAGCGCGCAGGCAGCAGCCTTCGCCATAAGGCATCCTGGCGCATGTGCCCATAACGTCCACCCATGACGGTTTCCCATACCGAAACAGGGAAATCCCATTCAATTGCCTCCCTTTGAGCCATATAGGCAATATGCCCTGCCCGGCGATGCATGGCGATCGGCTCATCGAAGGCTTTTACACTGCCCTGCAACGGTTTCATGCTGCCGGTCAATACATGAAAAAGCGTCGACTTACCCGCACCGTTTGGCCCCACGATCGCCGTCCACTTGCCTTTAGGAAAGACAAGCTCAATGTTCTCCAACACGGTGTGTCGCTGATAGGCCGCGTACAGGCCTTTCACTTCAATGGCCGCCACGGCACTAAGTGTGCTTGCTGTCATGGTGTGTTACTCGGTTACCAACGCGCGACGCAACATCGCAACGTTATGCCTTAACATTGCAAAATAGTCTCCCGCCTCACCGTCTGGCTCGCTTAGTGAATCCACATACAGCGGGCCCGCTACAGGAATGCCGGTGTCTTCAGCAAGACTCGAGACATAGCGGTCGGAAATTGTACTTTCCCAGAAGATTGCCGCCGGCTGACGTTCGTTGATCATGTCGATGACCCGCATGAGCTGGCGGGGTGAGCCTTCCGTTTCAGCGTTATTACCCCAGATACCGTCATGCTCAAAACCATAGGCATCGGAAAAATACAGAAACGCCGCTTCACTGGAGAGCAATACACGACGCTCTTCAGGAATATCGCTCAGCGTCTCCTGAAGCTCCACATGAAGATCCTGCAGCTCTGCCGTCACCGCTACAGCGCGGGCCTCGATTGCTTCAGCCTGCTCAGGCAATAAATCTTCCAGTTTACTGGCGATCGTCTGCACATAAGCAATGGCTGCCCGCGGGTCGGTCCACAGGTGCGGGTCTACATCGCCCTGCATATCGCCAATTGCGATGTACTGAACCGGGTATTCAGAGGCCTCGGCAACAGGAATCAAGGCAACATCGTCTTGAGTGGTCGCCTCTACCTGACGCATCCACTGCTCCAGCTGATAGCCGTTATAGAAAACGATATCGGCATCTTCCAGAGCCGCAAAATTGTCCGGCGTAAGCTCCCACTCATGTACTTCGGCATTTACCGGCGTCAGCACAGATATATGTGCATCGTCGCCCGCCACCTTGGCAACTAAATCGCCCAATACCGAAAAGGTGGCGACAACATTAATAGGGGGTGAGAGCGTTTGCGCGTGAGCGGTTGTGATACTGCTCACGGTAACAAGCAATAAGCCTATTTTTAACCATGCTTTCCGCTGGCTCATACCTTACTCCCTTCGAGATCGCTTTAATTACAACTTTAGCTCAACAAAAAAGCATTGTGCAAACAGTTTAGCCTTGGCTAACAATTATTCCATAAAATGCGCTACCATGCCCTATTAGGGTTTCCATTCATCTCGATATAGTTTACCCATGAGTGATAACGATCAGTCGCTTCCCAACGCCGCCCCCAGTATGAGCACAAGCAACAGTGGCGATGCATTACCGCCCGTTGGTCAACATACACGGCAATACGAAACCGTGCGTAATGCCCATGAAACCGAGTTAATCGAAGATTATGTCGAACTAATTGGTGATTTGATCCGTCATCGAGGTGAAGCCCGGGCTGCCGATATTGCCAACCGTATGGGTGTAAGCCAGGCAACGGTTTCCAAGATGATCCGGCGCCTTAACGAGCTTGGGCTGGTAACCAGCAAGCCCTACCGTTCTCTGTTTTTAACGGAGGAGGGTCAAAAAATGGCGGAAATTTCCCGCACTCGACATGATATTGTCCTGCATTTTTTGCGCGCCTTGGGCGTCAATGACAATACCGCACGAATAGATGCCGAAGGCATGGAGCACCATGTCAGTGATGAAACGTTAACGATTATGCAGCGTTTTATCGATCAGCATGCCAAACGCTAGCAGCTATGCGCCAGGATGATAGGCACTTAGCCGGTTAACCTGCGCGACACAACCGTTCCAGATCATTTCCAGATGCGTAGTCTGTACCACATCGCTTACCTGCCTGGGTGTCATGAGCGCCCAGCACGTGGCGTTTGGCTCACGTACCGAGTGATAACGAAGCCCGCCTGCCTGAGCCTCACGCACTGACCAGCCCAGCGTTCTGGACACGCGGTAGTCATGAGGGGCGTAAATCGGATGGGAACGTTTAAGCACTTTTGCGTCCCGGCAGCCGCGCTCATTAAATGCACACTTCAATCCACGAAAAACGAAGCGCTCAAAGTGCAGGCCCGCCACATTGGTCCAATAAATCTGTTGATGGTATTTCACTTCCGCAATCGCGGTCGTCAGATTATCGGCCACATATAGCACTCCAAACCCGCCATCACTGAAGCGTGAGCCATTGGGGTTTACATGGGTAAAAGGTGCCACGGCGTAAGAACACCCTCGAATGCCAAACGGTATCTCTTTAACGGGCAATAAGGCTAGATTACCCACTTCATTTTGCAAACGCGGGTTGGTTAATGCCTGAAGCGCATGCAGCGCCACAAATTCGTCTTCGTCGGCTACATCATCAAACAGGTCTATAGGCGGAAACTTGCTGTTGATCAATCGATAGCCAATAACGGGCTGAGCAGGCAACTCAGGTAATGTTTCGTTTGCTACCATTGCGCGCCTCGCAGGCTATCAATGCGCTTGAACGTTTCATAGAGCGCGGCAAAGTCACCGCTGCTCATGACGTCCAGTGGCGTACGCCCGTTAAAATAAGGGTTATGGTTTGCCATTTTGACGAACCCATAAAGGTTATCCGGGTTTTCAAACAACATGCGCAGCGCCGCGTGAATATTAAGCAGATAGCTGATTCGCGTCAGCTGGTCGCTATCAAGTTTTATTTCGGCAATATCGCCCCGCCTTGCTCGTGCATAGGTACTGTGAGATACCCTTAGTATGGCTTCGCCTTGCTCTCCACTGGCTCGCCATTTATCCAAAATGCGTACAGCGGCTTTTAAACCGGAGGCAGCGGCTGCTTTGTTTTGAGCAGTATCGTTGGCTGTTTGCATAACAGCTCCCCTTTAATCTATCTGTAAATACTATAATATAAAAAAAGTATCTGCAAATATAGACAGTCTTTAATTGCTAATAACAGTATTTCTGTAGGCGCAAAAAAGCCCCATGCCGTTTTTCCCGGCATGGGGCCTTTTTGATAAGCCTAAAACGCTTTAGGGAACATCATTTGAGGTAGGTACAAGAATACGCTGGGCAGCAGAATAACCGCTAAAATGACCACCATAATTAATCCAACCAATGGCAACACTGCCATAAAGGCACGCGGCATGGAGACTTCACCGATCTGGGTAGCGATTAATAAGCAGATGCCATAGGGCGGCGTTATCAAGCCCAGGGTTAACGACAAAATAACCACTAAAGCCATATGGATCTGATTAATATCTGCAGCAATACAAATACCCTGAATAATCGGCAGGAAAATAATAACGGCCGTTACGGGACTTAATACCGTCCCAATCACCAGCATAAAGAACATCACCATCATCATGATGCCAATACGATGATCAGTCACCGACAAAATGAAGTTGGCAACATCTTGAGCAATACCCAGATAAGAAATTAACCAGCCCATAATGCCCGCCGAGGCAACGGCAAACATAGGCAACGAAAAGGAGATTGCTGACTCAGCCAGGATAGACGGCAATTGCTTAAAGCGAATCGCGCGATAAAACACAACCGCCAGAATCACGCCGACCAGTACCGCGACCGATGCGGCTTCCGTGGCGGTAAAGACACCGGTGGTAATACCGCCAAGCACCACTAGAGGCAAGGCCATCGGAGGAGCCGCAACAACCGCCGTGCGTCCCATTTGCTTAAATGAAAACTTGCCTGTCGCTTTGATATTCTCCCGCTTAGCAATGTAGTAGACGTAGCCCATCTGCATAAGTCCCACCAGAATTCCCGGAAGAACGCCGCCCAGAAACAGTGCGCCTACTGACACATTGCCAAACGCACCGTAAATAACCATCAGTATCGAGGGGGGAATAATACCGCCTAATACCGATGAGGCAGCGGTTAGGGCAACAGCAAAGGGAGCAGGATAGCCCGATTTTTTCATCGCTGGAATCAACACGGCACCAACGCTTGCCGTATCGGCCGCGGCCGAGCCGGAGAGACTGGCAAACATCATGGAGACCATGACATTAATATGCCCAAGCCCACCGCGAACATGGCCGACAGAACTATCAGCAAATTTCAGCAGACGGTCCGTGATCCCGCCATCATTCATCAAACGGCCCAGTAAAAGAAAAAACGGGACGGCTAACAACGGAAACGAGTTAATGCTGGCAAACATCTGGTTGGCAACCGACGTCAGCGGCAATCCCATTTCCAAAATAGTAAAAATCGACGCCAAGCCAATGGCGAAGGCAATCGGCACACTCATTGCGATCAGCAGTAAAAAGCTGCCGATTAATATAATCAGTGGGCTCATGAGCCTTCCACCTCGTTCATCCGCTTAACCTTCTCGCGCTTGAGGAGCGCCAACATATCGTCGTATATGACTTCAATGGAAAATAAGAACATAGCGATACCGGCAACAGGTAAGGCAGCAAACACATAGGCCATCGGCGTTCCCAACGCTACCGATCGACGATTCCATCCCATATCCACCAATATATTGCCATGCACTACCAGCACATAAATCAGCGGCAGGCAGGCCAGACTACCGAACAGCCGCAGCACGCGCTGAGTAACGACAAACTGCGAGGGGAAAATATCGATCACATAGTGCTTGCGCTTACGCACGGCAACCGCCGCACCAATAAATACCGCCCAGATAAAACAAGCCATTGCCACTTCATCTGTCCAGGAGACAGAAATCTTTAAGTAATTTCGCGCAACCACTTGATATAGAACGATCAGGATAAAAGCGGCAAACAGAGACCCCGCTAAACACAGCAAGATTTTTTCCAATACATCATTTATTTTCCGCATTCGTCTGTCCTTTTATCGGCACGCACCGCTTCCCTACCCACTTTTCAGCGATGTATAAGGAAGCGGCATGCTGGCCAAAGTCGTTATAGGCTGCGGATAGTCTCGAGCAGGTCGGTTAAACCACGCTCTTCAGCAAATTCATCGTGCAAAGGCACTACTTGATCGATAAACGCCTGCTTATCGACCTCGGTTACCGTAACTCCCAGATATTCAAACTGCTTGATAAACTCAGCGTCGTACTCGACCCCTTTCTCAGTACCAAATTCACCGGCATGCTGGGCTGCTTGTTGAATAACGGCCTGATCTTCTTCAGAGAATCGATTGAAGCGGTTTTCGCTAATCGAAATGTGGCTCATCATGATCTGGTGTTCTGTTTTGGCATGAAACGGTGCTACTTCATATAGACGGCTTGAAAGATAGCCGCTGATGGTACTTTCAAACGCACCAACAACACCGGTTTGCAGGCCGGTATAAATTTCTGTCCATGGGAGCGATGTGGTTAATGCACCCGCGGTTTGCCACATTTCAGCATCAAGGCGCGAACCGGTAACGCGCATTTTAACGCCTTCCAGATCAGACGGCTCTTTGACCGGGCCGGTGTTGGTACTCAGGTTGCGCGTTCCGCCGCCGGTCAGGCTCAAAAGCTTCAGTCCGACATTGGCCTCGGTCATGGCATCATCAAAATAGCGATAAACCTCAGACTCAGGGGCGGTTGCCGCACGAAATTCATCCATATCCTGGAACAAATAGTTAAGGCTGAAAATTTCAAAATCCGGCACATAGGGAGATACATTCATCACCCCACCAATGATCATATCTGTGGTGCCGATGCGGATTTCATCCACCATGGTCTGGTCGTTACCTAACTGACCGCCTGGGAAGATTTGAACGGTAATACGATTATCAGTAGCTTCTTCGACTTCTGCCTTGAAGGCTTCGGCGGCATCAATCCAGGGGTGGGGCGCACTCACCACGGTACCCAAGCGCAGGGTTTCCGCCAGTGCCGGAGATGCCATCAACAAGGATACAGCGCTTACCAATGCCCGACGGGGGAGCGTATGTTTAATCATGGGGAGTCCTTAGAGTGCCAACGTTTTTTTAATTTTCAGTGTCAGGGCTTAAAAATCAGAGATTAGAAACAGGTTCACCAAGGGTATGCATCAACCGGTTCGCCCAGCCAAACAGCGTGGTCGAAAGCGTTAAATCGAGAATTTCCTGATCATCAAGCCCGACATCGCGCAGGCCTTGAATATCATTATCGGTTACGTTAGGTGGGCACTCGGACAGGCGCATCGCGAACTTCAAAATAGCTCTGATGCGAGGTTCCAGGTCCGCCTCTTTGCCGCGCAGGAAGATATCCTGCATGACCTTTTCATCGCCCACGATATTGTTATAACGATGGGCATGAACGGCTGCACAGTAAATACAGCGGTTGACCACGGATGCTGCTACCGCGCCTAACTCACGCTCATCCCGCGACAGCCCGCCTTTATCGTACATGATGCCGTTAAACAGCGAGGTACGAATACGCAGCGATTCAGGATCGTGTGCCAGTACCAGTACATAGTCAGAAATTTTAGTATTGGAAGGCGTTTCCTTGAGCGCTTCACGCTGGGCAGACGTGGCGTTATCAAAGTCGATAGGCGTGATATAGGGGCGCCAGGTGGGAATTCGCGACGTAAATTTATGAATAACGCGGCTCATTTAGCTTCTCCCACTTTATCTTTTCCCATCACGCTCAGTACCGCCGCAACGCGCAGCTGATAGTTAACAAATGCCACCAGACCCGCCAGACGAACGATATCGCTCTCTTCGATACCCGCCTCACTAAGCGCTTGAATATCTTCTTTCGTAGCATCGCGGGAGCGCTGGGTGACTAAATCGACGTAAGTCACCATGGCAGCAAGACGCGTTTCGCTTGCGGGTGGCTGATTGCCAGGCTCGGCAATTTGGAAGGGATCCGCATCGCTGCCATAGGCTGCTACTAAATCAGCATAGTGCTGGATCAAGCCCGCCTGTTGGCAAATACGCGCCATACGGCATGCCAGGGCCGCTCGAATAGTGACAGGCACTTGCCCCGCATCACCGGGCAATAAAGCCGCTTCATAAGAAGCCTGGGTCAAATCCATCAACTTGTGGCGCACAGCCAGCGCCTCTGCCAACGGGCCAGCAGTGGGCACATTAGCCGCTTGTTCTAATACATGAGTCATGGTGGTTCCTTGCTTTTCAATACGCCACTTAGGCGTTAGCAGTAACGTCAGGTAAAGGCGTCGCTTGCCACTCATCGCCTAATAATTCAGGTGAGTCGTACTGCTCAAGCCGCTGCCAGTGACGCTCGACGTCTTCTCGATACAGGTTGGCGGCTATCGCACCAGCCAACCAGCTTGCGCCCTCACTGATCCCCGGAATATCGCCACTCACCTTGCCTAAGCTCACGGTCGCGCCGTAGTTGAAGCAGTGAATATTGCGCAGCCAGGGCGCCGTTCCCGGCTCGCGCTCCTGGAACGCAAAGTCACGTTGTACGTAAGGGAAGTTACCTAGCTCATCGTTCTTAAGCTCGGCGGGTGGCTGGTAGCAATCGCGCCATAGCAGAATACGGTCGGCGTAACCGGCAAGCTCTGTGCGTGCCAAAGGGTCAATTTCAAAACCGGTGCCCAGAATCAGATAATCACAGCGCACGGTCCCTTGCCGGGTTTCAATAACGATCTCATCGCCCTCCATGTGCATGGCGTTGACACCACAGTCAAAATGGAAATGAGCATTGTCATGGCGGCTGACACGTAAGGTAGAACCCCGGGGTGGCGGTGTCTGAGTGGCAAACGAATAGTGCATAATCTGCCAGCGCCACGCATCGGGTAACGTGGCATAGCCATGGGTAAAACCAAAAGACCCGATGCCCATCATTTTATTGATAGTGGGCATCTGAGGGCGGCGAATCAAAAAGCGTACTTCCTGGGCGCCATGCTCCAAGGCCTCGGCCGCATTATCAACGGCCGAAGCCCCTACCCCAACCACCACCACGCGCTTGTCTTTTAAATGCGTAAAGTCGATCTCATCCGCCGAGTGCGACCAGGCGTTGGCCGGCAGGTTATTCACGAACGCCGGGATTTTAGGTGCGCCTGTGCCTTCACGGCCGGTCGCCATCACAAGCTTGCGTGTGAGCACGGCTTCGCTGGGCGCCCCGTTGCCTGAAAGCTCAAGTCTTAACAAATCGCCTTCGGGCGTAACGTGCTCGACCTTTACGTCATTCTCAATGGGGAGCTTTAATACGTCGCGGTACCAGCTTAAATAGGCCATCCAGGTGGGGCGCGGAATTTTATCCAGTGCTTCCCATGCGGGGTTACCGAACTGCGCCTCATACCAAGCCCTGAACGTAAGCGATGCAAATCCGTAACTCGGGCCAGGCAAGGTTTTGGGAGAACGCAGAGTTTCCATTCGCGCGTAGTTCAGCCAGGGGCCTTCCAGCCCAGCCGGGTTACGGTCGAAAATACGGATATTGCTGATGCCACCGGATAACAACGCGAATGCTGCCACCATACCGCACTGCCCGCCGCCAATAATCACCACATCATGCACAGACTGCCCATCTTCCATCGCCTGGGGAGGTACCCAGTTAGCGGGTGGAATATTCAAACATGCCAAGTCGTATTGAACGCGGGCATTAAGCGCTTCTAGGCCAGCGCCCGCCAGTGAGGGAGTCATGGTCATTAGGTTATCTCGATTTGTGCCTGAATAGCCTGTTCCGCTTCATGAGGCCACCAGAACCAACGAACGGGTACTTCTGATAATTGAGAATCCACTGCTAACGGCAGTTCTTTGGCGTGCTCAATGAGCCGCTGAGCCTGGGCAAAATAATCGTCTCTTCCTGCCATTACGGCCGGCTCCTGACGAGTATCTTGCGCTAGAAGCGCATCCAAAAGATTCGTCGGTGCCTGAGTAACGCGCTGATTGCGAGCAAGCCAAACGCCACTGGTTTCATCCACGGAATATAGCTTCATCAGTACAGGTGCATAGCGGGCAATAAATTCGACTGCAGATATTACATAGTTAGCCGTCTCATTGCTAAAAAAGAAATTAAAACCGAGCCTTACCCAACCTGGACGATATAAGCTTCTGCCTTTTTGGACTAAATCTTCATGTGCAGCGGCCGTTTTTTCGTCTATTGAAAGCAGCTCATGGCCATATGGGCCAGCACAGGAACAACCGCCCCTTGCCTGTATACCAAACAGGTCATTTAACATGGCAACAATCAGGTTATGGTGGATGTCACGACCGCCCGCGCTGATATTGAATGAAAAGATGGCCAGACGAGATGCCGTTAAAGAGCCCAATAAATGAATATTACTGACGGCTTGCCACCGCGTCATTGCCATCTCGACCAGTTCACTTTCACGCGCTTCGATACTGGCAGCGCCGACCAGATCTTTAATGCGAAATGCAAAGCCCGCGCGAATATCGCCTAAAATGCCGGGCGTCCCCGCTTCTTCACGCCGCTGCACGTTGGTTACATAGCGATGATTTCGAGCCGTTACGTAAGACACCGTGCCGCCGCCCGCCACGGAAGGTATGGGATTACGGCATAGCGCTTTACGGATCACCAGAATGCCGGAACTCCCAGGCCCACCCACAAATTTATGCGGCGACAGGAAAATCCCATCAATATGATCGTCCTGACCCGTACCCGCCACGTTGATGCTCACATAGGGGCCACTGGCGGCATAATCAAGCAGCACAATGCCTTCATGCTGGTGAACCAGGCGGGCCAGCGCGACAACGTCTGTCTTGATACCGGTGACATTAGAAGCCGCTGAAAACGCCGCCACCTTTGTCTCCCGGTCGGCATACTCTTCAAGACGTTGCGTCAATGTCTCAAGGCAAGGCGCACCGCAGTCGGTTAACGGGATACGCACCAGGTCTACATCGCACTCGCGCCACACAAGGTCATTGGAGTGATGCTCAAAGGGCCCAACAAAGACAACGGGTCTGGAATGCGGTGAGGATTCGAGTGGCGCTTGAAGACCCAGAATATGGCTACAGCGATTGATCGCTGCTGTTGCCCCTGCTCCGGCAAAAATAACGGCGTACTCAGCATCAGCGCCAACCGATTCCCTTACCGACTGGCGGGCTGCTTCACGAAATTGCGTGGTAATTTTGCCGGTATAGGAGGTTTCGGTGTGGGTGTTGGCGTAAAACGGTAACACCTGATGCCGCATGGCTTCTTCAACCATACCTAGCGCCCGGCCCGATGCCGTGTAGTCAGCGTATAAAAGTGATCGAGGGCCAAAAGGCCCGGGGATGACTTCTCCTTCGCCAATCACGTCATCGCGAATATAGTCAATCCACTCAGATGACGTCGCCGAGTGGCAGCTCGGTAGTTTTTTTGACCTGTTCCATTGAGAAGCATGAAGTGACATTACTGAGCTCTATTTTAGCGATAAGCCTTTTATAAAAGGCATCAAATGATTGATTATCGCGCGTAATGACCTTAAGCAAATAATCGTATTCTCCCGCTAGCCGGTTAACTTCCATCACTTCAGGGAAAGACTGAACGGCTTCTTTAAAAGCATCCAGCCAGGCTTGATTGTGTTTATCGGTTTTAATCATGACAAACACGGTCAACCCAAGATTAAGCTTTTCAGGGTTTAAGACGGCGATTCTTTTTTCGATTACGCCCTCTTTTTCTAGGCGCTGAATTCGGCGCCAGCAAGGAGTTACCGAAAGCCCTACGCCTTCTGCAAGCTGAGCAATAGAAAGATTATCATTACGCTGAAGCTGTTCAATAATTTTCAAATCAAAGCGATCAATAAGCAATTTATTTTTCCTTGAATCCATAATAAGGAATATATTTTCATATCGACCTAAAATAAACCAGAAGGTAGAACAAATTTTCCAGCGCATTTTTTATTACCAAGCACTGTATGCGCACAAAAAAAGTGCAGCTTTATCAAAAGCTGCACTTAAATAATAAGTTCATAACCAAAAAGCTTATTTATAAATAAGAGATCACTTTTATCAGTGGTTCACTGTGTCTCGAAAGGACCATTACCTAACACATTGGCAGGCATGCCTAAACGCCCCACGCCGGGTAATTTGAGCGCAGGGTGCTTAACATCAATTCCGAACGACAGTCCCAGCAGATTTATTTCAATGCCTTCTTCTAGTGCTATCAATAGCCCGACTATGCCGCCCAGTGAAAGCTGGTAGCCAGTACCGCTGGGTACCGGTGCAATCAATGCATCAAACAAGTAATCCTTGCCGACGGCCGTCACAGGCAGCGTGACATCAAACCCCTCGACATCACGAGCGACCCACGCAACAAACGTATTACTATTAGGGCCTGGCCATATTCGATACTGTTCAGCGCTGGGATAACGGGCGATCGCTTCTTCAATAGCCGGAATAAGCGCCGCCGCCGCCTCCCCGCGATAGTCGGCCAAAAGCGAGGGCGCATTGCCATACCAGGCACGATCCGGCATATCCTCCGCTACAACAACGGTAGGTCGGCGCCAACTCATCACTTGATAAATACGATAGTGCGATGCTCCCTGCTTCTTCATTGCAATCCATGGATGAACACCAAAGGCGCCACGCCAATTATAGGTATGAGCAGCATAGACCTGTACAACCGCATCGGCTGATGCGTCAGCGGGCGGCGCCAACCCGGATGAAGAGCGGTCAAGCGTTGACCAGTGCGCATTCGTCACAATCATGCCGCTGGCAAGCATCCACGCGGGGCCTACCAGCAACAAGGCAAGCGTCATCAGCACCAGTAAAAACACGCGGAATACTCCACGCCTTATCGTCATAAATAACTCAAGTAATTAGATCTCGGCTTGCTGGTTTAACAAGCAAGGTGAAGATGCTGGCTCGCGATCACCGCGATCTTCCTCTTCCAGAGCGCCTAAAAGTGCTTCACGTAGAATCGGCAAATGAGATTGCTCCAGCTGGCGCGCAGCAGTCAATAGCGTGAGCCTTCCTTGCCGGGCGTAGCGCATCAGGGGCAGTAGCGCGTCAGCAGACTCTTTTAGCTCCAGCCGGTAGCGGGTTTGAAGGGAGGCCTCACTGATTTTTTGCTGATGGTAATCGCGACGAAGTGCCGAGGAAGGCGCCGCATCCCGGTACCATTCAGTCAACGCTAATAGGGCACGCTCTTTACCACGTGGCCATAGGCGATCAACCAATATACGTGCGCCATCACCTTCTTCAAACGCTGAATAAACCCGCTTTAAGGCTATGTCATAGCTCATACGACCTCCCTGAGATAGCTTTTCCGTGCGGCTGATAGGTACAAAATCTGTGTATATCGTTTATCCATGCTATACCGCCTTGTAAACGATTTATCTGTCTTAGGTTAAACAAACCCACCGAACCCTGACGAATGGGTTAAACGACATCCTGCCTATCCTTGGTAAACCCGATTGATGGACATTCCCCATGTCCAATAAACGCCGTACAATGTAGCGTTTACTCCACCTTTGGCCTGCTATGCACTTAACTCGCTTTACGGATTATTCGATTCGCGTACTGATTTATCTGGCGGCCAAAGGTGAAGAGCGGACAACCATCACTGAAATTGCCGAGACGTTCTCGATCTCGCGCAATCATTTGATGAAAATTGTCCAAGAATTACATCAAAAAGAATATCTTAAAGCAATTCGTGGCAAACATGGCGGGCTTTGGCTCAACCGAGCACCCGAGCTTATTCGATTAGGGGCGCTGATACGAGACACCGAGCAGGAAATGGCTCTCGTTGAATGCTTTCGAGACAACAACGCTTGTGTCATTACTCCCTCCTGCCGCTTAAAGCCCCTTCTTAATGATGCGCTAGAGGCTTTCTTAGGTGTTTTAGATAATTATACGCTGGCGGATTTGCTGCATGGCCAACAAAGCAAACTGGCTACGTTGATGAGAATTCCCACGGCCAACGCTTAACGATTATTTTACGCCTGGGTGATTTCCTTAAAATAACGGCTCTTTTTTTACGCCGCATAAAACACTAAAGAATACTTTTCGGGCAAGGCAGTTACTGGACCGCACGCCTGATAATGGCTGGCTATTTACTCTCATGTGAAGCATGCTCAGGGCTGCATTCACATCATTAGCACACGAGCAGGTGAATGTTGCACATGGCTTCGTTCCTGCAAACTATGGAGTACCACATGACCATAGCGCCCAATTCCCCCAATCATATAATGATTCGCAAGCTGGAGAGCATTTTCGCGCTAACCGATGAGGAAAAGCAGGCACTCATGGACCTCCCGGTTCAGACAAAAAATATTAAAACCAACCACGACATCGTAAGAGTTGGGGATCAACCGGCCAATTGCTGCCTGATCGTTGAGGGTTTTACATGTGTGTATAAAGTATCCGTCGAGGGCAAGCGTCAGATAATGGCTCTGCATGTGCCTGGTGATATTCCTGATCTGCAAAGCCTGCACCTGCAGGTTCTGGATATTAATATTGCCTCAATTAGCCCCTGCAAACTCGGTTTTATTCAGCACAAGGATTTGTACCAGCTGTGCGAGCGTCATCCCCGCCTTACCGCCGTCTTTTGGCGTGAAACGCTTGTACACGCCTCACTCTTTCGTGAATGGCTTTTAAATAATGGGCAGCGCGACGCCTACTCTCGAATCGCCCATGTAATTTGTGAGCTCATGCTACGTCTGAAAGCAGTGGGTTTAGTTGAAGACAAAACGTTCAACATGCCCGTTACCCAGGCTGAAATAGCAGATGCAACGGGAATGACACCAGTCCACGTGAACCGCGTCTTTCAAGCGCTCCGCTCAGATGGCTTGATCCAGACTGATAAAAGCCGAATGACCATACCTGATTGGGAAAAAATACAGCAGGCAGGCGAATTCGACTCTCTCTATCTGCATATCGAGAAAAGTGCAGCTGCATAGCCGTTTTAAGCATCGGCCCTCACACTTGAGCGCTTTTTGAATATTGCGCTTATGGGCTATGGTCTATCTGGCCAGCGTTGTTCCTTGCTTCTCCGGGCGCCACGTTTATAACTGGCATACTATTACCGGTAAATGGTGGCTATTTCATCATGCTAAAACCGAGTATTACACGACGGAGTACACAGAATGGATCTGGGAATCGCGGGGCGCTGGGCAATAGTATGTGCAGCAAGCAAAGGATTAGGCCGGGGTTGCGCTGAAGCGCTCGCCAAAGAAGGTGTCAATCTAGCCATCAACTCGCGCAATGCCGAGGAGCTTGAGAAAACGGCTGAGGCATTACGGGCACTAAACCCTGCGATTCACGTTCATCCCGTACCCGGTGATATCGGGCATGAAGCAGTTCGCGAGGCACTGCTCGCTGCCTGCCCTCAGGTCGATATCCTGATCAATAACAACGGCGGGCCGCCACCCGGCGATTTTCGCGACTGGGATCGGGAGGACTGGATACAGGCCGTGGACGCCAACATGATCACGCCAATAGCGCTGATCAAGGCGACGGCAGATCGAATGGCTGTCAACGGCTTTGGTCGCGTGGTCAACATCACCTCAGGTGCTGTGAAAGCTCCCATTGATATCCTCGGCCTTTCCAACGGTGCACGCAGCGGGCTGACTGGCTTCGTCGCCGGGCTAGCGCGCCAGCCACAACTTGCCTCATGCAACGTTACGATCAATAACCTGCTACCCGGCTCTTTCGACACGGATCGGCTACGTGGCAACTTGAAAAACGTCGCCGAGAAAACTCAGCAAGACATTGAGCAGGTACGCGAGCAGCGTGCTCAGGGAGTGCCAGCCCGACGATTCGGCACCGCTGAAGAGTTCGGCGCTTTCTGTGCGTTCATGTGCAGTGAACACGCAGGCTACCTGACCGGGCAGAATATTCTACTTGATGGTGGCGCCTATTCTGGGACGTTCTAGCAGCTGTATATACGCCGTCGATATTGATTGAAGTCGCTCGACATACTTAAATGAAAAGCGGTTTTACGATACGCAAATGACCAGGGCTGAGCATTTCACCGTACTTCTGCCCTGGCAGGCATCATCCATCGCTTCCATTACCTGGAGTACGGATTGTCGCTGGCATTGATCTTTGGGCATAAAGGTGGCTCTAAGATCTGAAGCCAGATGATGCAGCGCACATTGCACATGAGTGATGGATCTCAGGCAGCCCTCCTAAAAGAAAATTCGGTGGGGGAAACGGAGTCATAGCCCGGCCATCCGAGCAATATCCAAACGACAAAGGCTGGACTAAGCCTAGCCTTTGTCAACGCCATTAATATGTGATCCAGTGGCAGACTTGATATCCTACAGGCTATGGGTACTTTCCCGGTATAGGCTCTGAGAGGGGGAGTACGCGCTTTAGAATGTCAGCTAGTGTCACAACACCGTGTAATTGTTCAGCGTTCATCACCACAGCGAGCTGTACGCTTGATTGCCGCATACGAGCTAGCGCTTCATAGACAGGGGTTTCTCCCTCCAAGACAAACGCTTGACGGGCAATTTCATGGGCAGCTCGGTCGGCGGGCTCGAGCAGCGTATCGCGAACGTGTACGACCGTTGGAAGAATGCTCTTCTCCCCCATCACGAGAATACGAAAATGGCCAGACTGGATCGCCGCGGCGCGCACATCTGCCACCGTGGCAGCCCTGGTAACATGAACTGGCATGTCCCCTTCTGTTATCAAGGACGCGACCGGTAGTGTGCCCAAATCGATCAAGCCAGAAAGCTGTTGCTGCATCTCTGGCTGCAGGGTTCCTATCTTCGCTGAGTATTCAACCAATTGCCGGATTGTTTCAATATCTTGCCCACCGACGGCTGCGCTTTCGACAGGCTCGACACCGGAGGCTTTAACCAGACGATTGGCGAGACGGTTTACCCAGCCTAGCAGGGCACGCAATGGCCAAGTATATATACGCGAGATCACTCCAATGGCTAGCGCAGACTTCTCCGGATGTGCGATGGCCCAGGATTTAGGCGCCATCTCACCGACGACCAAATGTAAAAAAGTCACCACGAAAAGCGCGAGCCCAAACGCCATACCACCGGCAGCCCAAACAGGTAAACCCCATGCCATTAAGATAGGTTCAAGCCAGTAGTCAACAGCAGGCTTCGTTACGGCACCTAGCGCAAACGTGCAGAGAGTAATCCCCAACTGCGCCCCGGCCAGCATCAGCGTTAAATCATTCATGCCGCGAAGGGCTGCTCGCGCAGATGAGCTGTTGGGAGCCAGCTCTTCAAGACGATGACGCCGAGCGCCTAGTAACGCAAACTCGATAATGACGAATAACGCACTCAAGCCAATGAGCGCGAGTGTAGCGGTTAAGACAAACAGTGGATCGTTCATGCGCGCTCACCTGCCATGGGTAGTTCTATTAATTGAACACGCATCATGGTAGGAACATGCCGCTCAATGCGCAGCACATCTATGACGAGGCGTTGTCTCATGGGCTCCTCAGCCACGAGTTCAGCAGGGTCAACAGGCAAATCAACCGTCACCGTATCACCCTCACTTGGTAAAGCACCGAGCTCTGCAATAAGCAAGCCTGCCATCGTTTCAACATCGGGATGCGGAAGGTCGTGATCAATGACTCGCCTCACCTCATCCAAATGAACGTCGCCTTCCATAATCCAGGTCGTATCATTTTCAGCCACGATCGCTTCATTTGTCATTTCATCATGTTCATCAGTGATTTCGCCGACGATCTCCATGGCAAGATCTTCGATGGTCAGCACCCCAGTGAAACCACCGTACTCATCTATCACGCAAGCCAACTGATTTGTCGTTTGTACTAATTGGTCAAGTGCGTCCGGTAAACGCATGAGCGTTGGAAGCACCGCTGCTGGCCTCATAAGCGACGATACGGGCTCACTGCGATGCCCTGCCTCGATACGCTCAAGCACGTCAGCAAGATGAACGACACCTACCGGAACGTCCTCGCCATCAATCACCGGGTAGCGTGTGTGAGCGCGTGCCATGAGACCAATGAGCTCATCAAGGGACGTCTCAGGGCTAACCCAGTCGACCTGCGACCTTGGCACCATGGCATGCTCGACATTGCGCTGCGGGAAATCGAGAATCCGATCCATCATGAGCGAGAGCTCACGTGGCAAATCCCCACTGTCTCGTGAATCAGCAATAATATGCGGGAGGTCGCTAGCGGATGCGCTAACGTCCAGGTCATGGACGGGCTCGATACGTAACAGCCTCAAGAAAAGGTTGGCCGATTTGTCAAAAAAGCTGATGAGCCAGCCGAAAGTTGACATGTACAGCAACGTAGAGCCGGCAAGCTTAAGCGATAGCGGTTCGGGGTTCGCGATAGCCAAGTTTTTAGGGTAAAGCTCGCCGAAAACCATCTGAATTACGGTAGCCGCGATAAGGGTTAACCCGGTTCCAACGGCGATGCCTGTCTCCAGAGGGATACCTGTCCCGCCCAATAATTTTCCGAGTGATTCACCCACGAGCGGTTCAGCCACATATCCGACGAGCAGGCCTGTTACGGTGATACCAAGCTGCGCGCCCGATAGCATGAAACTGGTTCGTTTAGTTACCTTGAGTGCTCGGACCGCTGTTGCATCGCCTTTAGCCGCTAAAGCGGCGAGTCGAGTGCGATCGACGGCCATATAGGCAAACTCTTGAGCGACGAAGTAGCCATTTGCCGCAATAATTGCCAGGATAACGACAAGGCCTAATAAGAGCGTGAGAATTGGTTCGATCATGGGAAAGTCCAACCAAATTCTGAGGAGAGCGTATAGCGGGGTAGTACCCAGGTTATGTCCACAAAGGGTTCCAAGTAGTGAAGACAGTGAAACTATAGTGATATTTATCCAGCGCCGTCTAGCGTTAGATTTTATCTTCTGTATAGCGGGTTTTAACTGTCTTCAGTATTTGAAAATCTGACCCATCGAATTTCAGATGTTTACTGATTGCTCACTTAACACGCGTCTGACTTGTAAGCTTAATGCTTAGCTTGATCATCACCTGCAATGCCCACCTTATTAAAGACATTCAGCACTGATGCTTGGCGGGGAACACGCTCAATTTTAATCATGAACAAGCATGAAAGTATCAGCGATCTATGGGGAGTGACGAAGAACGATCTATGGGAAGTGACGAAGCTTACGGCGACATAAAGTATTACCATTTTCGTAGTAATATTACTAAAAAATAGTTCATGCCAAGGTCTGGGAGATTATGCAAGATTGAAGTAGAAGCGACATCGGAAATGGAGGCAGCCCCAAAAGCCACATCCCGGCACACGCAGCCACCACTACCGTTGCTCCCTTCCGGGCCTGGCGGGGTTCGCAGTTTAGCGTTGCGGGAGGACCTAAGGGGCCACCATAGCAATACACATGAACTAAACGTGTACTGCGGCGCTGAGTTTGGTGGCTACGCCCTGATTTGAACAGGGGACCCCATCATTATGAGTGATGTGCTCTAACCAGCTGAGCTACGTAGCCTTTTCGACATCAGCGGGTGCAGATTATGCCTATTCTCGATGCAAAAGGCAAGCCGCAAAAACCGGCTTGCCTCTGAAACGGCTGACAATCTTCTTATAGCGCTGCCTGAACGGCTGGCAGCGCGGGCTCGCCTTCCAGGGTCGTCACGCCTTCAAGCCATGCCTCCAATAAATCATCATGTTCTTTTAAATAGCGGTTAGCGGCAGCACGAGGGTCAACGCCATCATCCATAATCGCGCTCATCAACTGGTTTTCCATTTCTAGTGTAAAGGTCATATTGCCAAGTAACGTACCCACGTTCGGGCACGCTTCAACAAACCCGGCACGCGTATTGGTATGCACCGTGGCGCCACCCAGATCAGGACCAAAATAATCATCCGCGTCGGATAAGTAGGTCATATCAAAATTGGTATTCATGGGATGCGGCTCCCAACCCAAAAAGACCATCCACTCTTCATTGGGAACCCGCGTGGTAAGCTCAGAAAGCATGCCCGCTTCACTGGAATCCACAACCTGCCAATCGCCCAGATCATAAGCGTTGTCATCAATCATCTGCTGAATGAGCTCGTTGCCATCATTACCGGCTTCAATGCCGTGCACGCGATGGTTGAATTGATCAGCGTGGGCCGCTAAATCATTCACCGAGGTAACCCCTGCATCGTACACGTACTGCGGAACGGCCAGCGTGTATTTGGCACCTTCCAGATTGGCAACCAGCCGCTCAACATCGCCACTTTCAATATACGGGTCACTGATGGATGCCATAGAGGGCATCCAATTGCCCAGAAAGACATCAAAATCATTGTTACGCATACCCGCATACGCTATAGGAACTGACACCGTATCCACTCTGGGCTCATAGCCCAACGCCTCTAACACTTCACTTGCCAAGGCAGTAGTCGCGGTAATATCGGTCCAGCCAACTTCTGCAAATCGTATGCGCGAACAGTCATCCGCCTGAGCCATCGCCGGTACAGCGGCACCCATTATCAGTGCGCTTAAACCGCAAAAATAGATGTGTTTCATTACCACTCCCCCTTCTACTTGTTTAGATGGACATGTTGTTTAAAAGCGCATGCTTTTTTCATTGAACGCCAGTCACATGTATCATGTGTATTTTTATTGATTGAACGATCAATAAAAAAAGTTAAGATATATAGGTAATCATGCCTGATCGTAGGTTGCAAGGTGGGCATTCAACGTCATAGGAGATTGCTGTGCCCAAGATAGGAATGGAACCAATACGCCGTCAGCAGCTAATTCACGCCACAATGGTCGCCATTGACGAGGTAGGGTTGGCAGAAGCGACCATCATGCGCATTGCACGCCACGCAGGCGTTTCTGCAGGGATTATCAGCCATTACTTTGGTGATAAGGATGGCTTGCTGGAAGCCACCATGCGCCAGATATTGACCGACCTGACTGATGCCGTTTCAGCACGCCGTATGGCGTCGAATGATGACTCGCCCAGGGCACACATTGGCGCCATTATCGAAGGAAACTTCGACCGCACTCAGGTGACTGGCCCTGCCGCTAAAACCTGGCTCGCCTTCTGGGCCAGCAGCATGCATAAGCCCATGCTTCAGCGCCTGCAGCACGTCAATGACCGGCGTCTGTATACCAATTTATGTCATCAGTTTCGCCGCGTCTTACCTCATGCTGAAGCCCGCAAGGCCGCCCGCGGGCTAGCCGCAATGATTGATGGCTTATGGCTGCGTGGTGCTTTAACGCCCGAAGGCCTGGATGCCGACGAAGCTCGCCACCTTGCCTATCATTACCTTGATCAACTGTTAGCGCATCACGGATGCCAGTAGTTTGCATCCACTCATTAAGCTTTTAAAGGAGACCAACATGGCCGCTCAAGACGTACAGCCTCTGTATATTGATGGTCGCTCGGTCACCGCCACCTCAGGCGATACTTTTAGCGTTACCAACCCTTTTGACGGTAGCCTGCTGGCAACAATTGGCCAAGCGAGCCAACAGGATGTTGACGCGGCAGTAAAAGCCGCGCAAAACGGCCAGCGTGAATGGGCCGCCATGACCGGCATGGAGCGCTCGCGTATTTTGCTACGAGCCGTTGCCCTGCTCCGCGAGCGCAATGATGAGCTGGCGGAGCTTGAAACCCGCAATACCGGTAAGCCGATTAGTGAAACGGCCAGTGTCGATATCGTGACCGGCGCTGATGCGCTGGAGTATTACGCAGGCCTGGCGCCCGCCATTGAAGGTAGCCAAATCCCGCTGCGGGAAAGCGCCTTTGTGTATACCCGCCGTGAGCCGCTGGGCGTTATTGGTGCTATCGGCGCCTGGAACTACCCGATCCAGATCGCCTGTTGGAAAGCCGCGCCTGCGCTGGCAGCGGGTAATGCGGTGGTGTTTAAACCCAGCGAAGTCACACCGCTGAGCGTGATCAAACTCGCCGAAATTTTTACCGAAGCAGGCCTGCCTGATGGTGTGTTCAACGTTGTGCAAGGTGATGGCCGCGTAGGCGCGATGCTGACCGAGCATCCAGGCATTGCCAAAGTGTCGTTTACCGGCGAAGCAGGTACCGGCAAAAAAGTCATGGCCGCAGCAGCAAGCTCCACGCTTAAAGACGTGACGATGGAGCTGGGCGGTAAATCACCGCTAATCGTCTTTGCCGATGCCGATCTTGATCGCGCGGCCGATGCAGCCATGATGGCGAACTTCTACTCCAGCGGCCAAATTTGCACCAACGGTACGCGCGTATTTATCGAACGCAGCGTTAAAGACGCATTTGAGGCCAAGTTAGTGGAACGCGTCAAGCGCATCAAAGCGGGCGATCCTATGGACCCCAGCGTGAACTTCGGCCCGCTGGTCAGTTTTGAGCACCAAGAGAAAGTGCTTGCCTACATAGCGCTGGGTAAACAGCAAGGCGCGCGCTTACTGGTCGGTGGTGAGGACTGGAACAATGGCCGTTGGGCTAACGGCGCCTGGGCGGCCCCCACCGTATTTACCGATTGCACTGACGATATGCGCGTTGTGAAGGAAGAAATTTTCGGGCCGGTCATGTCGGTGCTGGTCTTTGATGATGAGGACGAAGTGATCCGCCGCGCCAACAACACTCAATATGGCCTGGCTGCCGGTGTATTTAGCGAAAGTTTGAACCGCGCTCACCGCGTTATCCATCAGATGGAAGCGGGCATTTGCTGGATCAATACCTGGGGTGAATCGCCGTCTGAAATGCCGGTTGGCGGTTATAAAGAGTCGGGTATCGGCCGTGAAAACGGTATCGAGACGCTTAACCACTATACCCAGACCAAGTCGGTACAAATCGAAATGGGACCCTTCGAGTCGGTATTTTAAAGCGCAACAGCAGGCACGCAGATCATTCGACTCTCTCCCAAGGTGAAACCATGTCTCAACCGCATGAATTCGACTACATCATTATCGGCGCTGGCTCAGCGGGGAACGTGCTGGCCACACGGCTAACCGAAGACAGCGATGTCAGCGTTCTATTATTGGAAGCCGGTGGTCCGGACTATCGGTTTGATTTTCGTACCCAGATGCCAGCAGCACTAGCCTTTCCACTTCAGGGAAAGCGCTATAACTGGGCGTTTGAAACCGACCCGGAGCCCTATATGGATGGCCGCCGGATGGAGTGTGGCCGAGGCAAAGGGTTGGGCGGCTCCTCGCTGATCAACGGCATGTGCTACATCCGTGGCAACGCGCTGGATTACGATAACTGGGCCAAGCAGCCGGGCCTGGAAGACTGGGACTACTTAAACTGCCTGCCCTACTTTAAAAAATCGGAAACCCGCGACATTGGCCCAAACGACTACCACGGTGGCAACGGTCCGGTCAGCGTTACCACACCTAAAGACGATAACAATCCGCTGTACCGCATCTTTATTGAAGCGGGCAAACAGGCAGGCTATCCGGAAACCCAAGACGTTAACGGCTACCAGCAGGAGGGCTTCGGCCCGATGGATCGGTTCGTTACGCCCAAAGGGCGGCGCGCCTCTACCGCGCGGGGCTATCTGGATACCGCCAAACAGCGCGATAACCTGACTATTAAAACTCACGCCGTTACCGATGTGATTACATTTGAAGGTAAGCGCGCAGTGGGGGTGCGCTATGAGCGCAAAGGAAAAACACAGGTAGCTCACACCCGTCAGGAAGTACTGCTGTGCGGCGGCGCCATTGCCTCCCCACAAATTCTGCAGCGTTCTGGCGTGGGTAATCCTGAACTGCTCGAATCGCTGGGTATCCAGGTAGTTCATGCACTGCCAGGAGTAGGTGAAAATCTTCAGGACCATTTGGAGATGTACATACAATACGAATGCAAAGAGCCTATCTCGCTCTACCCTGCCCTCAAATGGCACAACCAGCCCATGATAGGCGCCGAGTGGCTATTCAAGGGAACAGGAATTGGCGCCAGCAACCAATTTGAAGCGTGTGCGTTTATCCGCAGCCGTGATGAAGAAGAGTGGCCTAATCTGCAGTATCACTTTTTACCCATCGCCATTAGCTATAACGGCAAAAGCGCTGTTCAAGCCCATGGTTTTCAGGCCCATGTGGGCTCCATGCGCTCAGAAAGCCGCGGGCGCATTAAGCTAACCTCCAAAGATCCTCACGCTGCGCCCAGCATTTTGTTCAACTACATGTCCAAGGCAAAAGACTGGCAGGAGTTTCGTGATGCAATTCGCCTGACCCGCGAGATTATCGCCCAGCCGGCATTCGATCAATATCGGGGCCGCGAGGTTGCTCCAGGCGCCGAGGTACACACCGATGAAGCGCTTGATGAGTTCGTCAAACAGCATGCTGAAACGGCCTACCACCCCTGTGGCAGCTGCCGAATGGGCGAAGACGCGCTTTCGGTAACAGATGGTCAGGGCCGTGTACACGGTTTGGAAGGGCTACGCGTGGTCGATGCCTCACTGTTCCCGGTAATCCCCACCGGCAACCTGAACGCACCGACGATTATGCTCGCCGAGAAAATCGCTGACCGTATCCGCGGGCGCGAGCCGTTACCAGCCGCCCAAGTCGATTACTATGTCGCCAGCGGTACACCGGCCAAACGGGTATAAATGGCGCTTAAAAATAGTACTTAAAATAGCACTTAAAATATTACTGAAAAAAGGTGCGGTTACTTCATAAAACGTCACGGCTTACGACCGTGGCGTTTTTTTACTAGGCTACTATTAATAAATGTGACTTGTATTAATGCAGTGTGGCTTGCGCTGAACGGAGCTGGTCTGCCAATATTCAAACATCTGTTCGAATACACCTCACGCTTATGCCCCTACTCAGCTGGTTAACGCGATAGACTGAGCAACGATAATAATCGGACAGCGCCTAATAATACATGGAGACGTTCTATGCTCACCCTACTACTTGTAATTCTTGCCGTGGTTGGCCTGCTAATAATCATGCGACGCGAAGCAGGCGCCTCGGCGGCACTTACGCTGCTTGGCATATTGGGGTTGGTTGGCTTGCTGGTTGATGCCACGTTTATCGGCGTGGTGCTGCTTCTCGGTGCCATTGCCGTTGCAGCGGCTGGTCTACCTTCACTACGCAAACAGTGGCTTACGCCACGTGTATTTAATATCTTCAAAAAAGTAGCCCCTAAAGTTTCAGATACCGAACGTACGGCGCTTGAAGCGGGGAGCGTCTCCTGGGATGGCGAGCTGTTTTCCGGCAAGCCCCAGTGGAGCAAGCTACTCAGCTATACGGATGAGGGTCTGCGCGAAGACGAACAAGCCTTCCTGAACATTCAGTGTGCCAAAGCAGCCGGCATGTGTAATGCCTGGGATATCGCCCAGGAACGTGCCGATTTGCCTCAGCAGCTGTGGGACTATCTGAAAAAAGAAGGCTTCTTCGGGATGATTATCCCCAAGGAGTACGGAGGCCTTGGGTTCTCGGCCAAAGCGCAATCCATGGTATTGCAAAAGCTGTCAGCCAACGAAACGCTAATGGTTACCGTTGGGGTACCTAACTCCCTAGGGCCAGGCGAGCTGCTGCTTAAATACGGCACTCAGGAACAGAAAGATCACTATCTGCCCCGCCTGGCGGACGGTCGCGAGATTCCTTGCTTTGGGCTGACAGGCCCTCGTGCGGGCTCAGACGCTACGTCCCTGCCGGATACCGGCGTGGTATGCAAGCAAGTCATCGACGGTAAAGAGACGCTGGGTTTACGCCTGACGTTTGAAAAGCGCTGGATTACCCTGGCGCCCATTGCCACCGTGGTTGGCCTGGCCTTCCGCTTATTCGACCCTGAAAAGCTGCTGGGTGATGAAGAAGACCGCGGCATCACGCTTGCGTTAATTCCGCGCGATACCCAAGGCATGGAGATTGGCCGCCGCCACCACCCGATCGGCAGTCCGTTCATGAATGGCCCGATTAAAGGCGTGGATGTCTTTGTACCGCTGGATACCATCATCGGCGGTGAAGATATGATTGGCCAGGGCTGGCGCATGCTGGTGGAGTGCCTATCAATTGGCCGCTGTATCACCCTGCCCTCGGGCGCCACCGGCACCGCCCGCTATGCGCTGGGCTGGAGCGGTGGCTTTACCCGCGTTCGCCGTCAGTTCAACGTACCTGTGGCCGAGATGGAAGGCGTTCAAGAGCCGTTAGCGAGGATGGCTGCGCTGGCTTATATCTCCCAGGCGACGGTGTATCAAACGGCTAACCTGATTGACCATGGCGAAAAACCTGCGGTGCCCTCGGCTATTCTCAAAAGCCAGCTGACCGAGTTCCAGCGCGTGCTGTTAAGCGATGCAATGGATGTGCATGGCGGTAAAGCGGTCACCCTTGGCCCGCGCAACTATTTAGGCATTGGGTATAGTGCCAACCCGGTCGCGATTACCGTGGAAGGCGCCAACATCATGACGCGCAACCTGATGATCTTTGGCCAAGGCGCGATTCGCTGCCACCCTTACGTGCTGGATGAATTAGCAGCTAAAGATGCCAATGATATCAAGGCATTTGATAAAGCCTTCTTTAGCCATGCAGGCCTTATTTTTGGTAACGCTGCGCGTGCGTTCACCATGGGGCTGGGCTTTGGTAAGGAAAGCGTACCGTTTGACGGGCCAGCCGTTGCATATGCCCAAGACATTGCACGCCTATCCGCCGGTTTTGGCTTATGCGCCGATGCTGCCATGGCGAGCCTTGGCTCGGCGCTGAAAAAGCGCGAAATGCTGTCAGCGCGCTTGGGTGATGTGCTTTCCAATCTTTATCTGGCTTCCATGGTGCTTAAGCAGTGGCAGGCGGGCGAGAAAGTGGAAGGCGAAGACGCCCTGCTCCACTACAGCTGCCGCTTCCTGCTACACCGTGCCGAACAGGCATTTGTGGAAATTTTCGACAACCTGCCGAATCGGGCGTTAGGCCGCGTGCTTAATGCAATCGTCATGCCTACTGGCCGTCGTTGGGATAAGCCCCATGATGATTTGGCACGTGACATCGCCAAGCGGGTATCCACCCATAGCGCGCTGCGCACCAAGCTGCTTTATAACACCTGGGATGCGGACGACGGTGAACAGCCCAATCCGCTTGCCCGTTACAACGCACTGCTGGTCGAGTATGACCGTGCTGAAGCGATCTACCGTACGGTAAACAAGGCCTATGCCAAGGGTGAATTGCCGCAGACGGCGCTTCATCCAGAGGCACGGGTAGAGGTCGCTTTTGAAAAAGGCCTGATCAGCGAAGAAGAAACCGTCTTCATGCGTGAATTTGAAACGCATGTGCTTGAGATGCTGACCGTCGATGATTTTGCCTACGACGCGTTTGCGACCAATAAAGACACATTGATCGACCATAATGTTAAAAAGGCAGCGCCACTACCTCCGCAGGAAGCACATGTAGAATAATTTTTACGTGCAAACTGCAGGACACAAACCGGCTCCATAATGGAGCCGGTTTTTTTACATTTATAAATGTTCGTTTTCAAACTTGAAAGATCGAAAACGATCACATATCCTTTCACAAATGAACATAATAGCTTCTAGCCTTGATTGCTACGCCTAACTACTCCATTAATGAGGCCTCCATGACGCTGCGCGAACAAAACGTTAGTCAATTAGCGAGTACCACCTATGACGCGCTGGTGATTGGGGGTGGTATCAACGGTGCGGCCAGCGCGGCGGCATTGGCTGGCAAAGGGGCGCGCGTCGCACTGATCGATCGTGGCGATTTTGCGGGCAGCACCAGCATGCACTCTTCGAATCTGGTGTGGGGAGGCATCAAATATATGGAGAGCAATGATTTTGGCCTGGTGCGCAAGCTTTGTAAAAGTCGCAACCACCTAATCAAGAGCTATCCTTCTACGGTGCAGGAAATTCGTTTTCTTACCACCATTACCAAAGGCTTTCGTCACTCGCCACGCTATCTCTGGGCGGGCACGTGGCTTTACTGGTTAATGGGTAACGGTTTTACCAAAAAGCCGCGCCTGCATTCTCCCAAAAGCCTCAAGCAGGAAGAGTCGATTATTAATGTCGATACGTCGGTGGGTGGCTTTGAGTATTCCGACGCCTATCTTCACGATAACGATGCACGCTTTGTGTTCAATTTTATACGTCACGCGCTCGACTTTGGCGCGACTGCAGCCAACTATGTAGAGTCGCTGGGTGCTGAACGTAAAGACGGCGTATGGATCACCAAAGCCCGCAATACAATGGATGGCAGCACGTTTGAAATACGCGCCAAGGTATTGATCAACGCCGCGGGGCCTTGGGTCGACCATCACAATGAGCTTACTGGCGAGCAAACATCTCATCAGCATCTTTACTCCAAGGGCATTCATCTGATTGTGCCCCAGCTGACGGATTCAAAGCGTGTATTGGCCTTCTTTGCTGACGATGGGCGGCTATTTTTTGTAATACCCATGGGCAACCGGACCTGCATTGGCACAACCGACACCCATATGGATCACCCTGATGCGGTGGTTACCCAGGAAGACATCGATTTTGTGTTGGATAATATCAATAAGCGGCTAACGCTGGATAGGCCACTTACCCCCAGTGATATTATTTCTACCCGCTGCGGTGTGCGTCCGCTAGCCGTGGAATCAGACCAAGGTAGCGACCGCGATTTTTTACAGCTTTCGCGTAAACACGTAATCGACACTAATACCGATAACGCGCATATCAGTATTTTTGGTGGCAAGCTTACCGACTGTTTAAACGTGGGCGATGAAATTTCAGATGCACTGCTCACGCTTGGCATAACGTTACCCAAGCCTGATTTTCACTGGTATGGCGAACCAGCATTGGCGATTAAGCAGCAGTTTATGGCGCACGCCAAACGTATGGATCTTGATTCGATGACCGCGCCAACGTCGTCAGAGCCTCTTTCAATACGCCTATGGCGTCGCTATGCGGATAAAGCCTTCGCGATGCTTGAGAAAATCGAAAAAGACCCCAGCCAGGGGGCGCTATTGATTGAAGGTACCGAATATATTCGGGTCGAGCTGGAACATGCGCGTGATCACGAAATGATTACCGAGCTTGAAGATTTCCTGCGCCGGCGCTCCAAAATCTCACTTGTGGTTGACCAGGAGCAGCTGCGCCATTCAGAAGGCTTGAAACAGGCTTGCCGCGTACTGTTTGGCGATCAGGCCGAACAGCGGCTTGCCACCTATTTTGATAATCGCGTTAACACCGCGCAGTTTGAAGCTCTGCAAGCATAGTGCGGTAATCTTCTCGGTACTTTGAAAGATTCACTGCACGAAATATAGAGCGGCTTATAAACAAAAAGCCCCTTCACACACTGAAGGGGCTGAGTATCAGACGCTCAACCTTACGTCTTCATCTACTCTTCATTAATGATAAGCAGCTGTGAATCACCGGCCAGCACTTCATCCCAGGCTTCATCAAGCGTACAGCCCATTCGGCTATCGATAGTATCGATTACTTCTACGGCGTGCTGGAGTGACTCACGGTTATTTTTAAGGGCGAGCACTAGTTTAGCCAAATCTAGTTTGCTAAACGTACTGGCGATCTGGTCGGCCTGCTGGTTAAGTTCAATACAGTTCATGGTCAGTACCTCATGGTATGGTCATCCGCTGCCTGTATTCGCATCTATCAATACACAAGGCAGTCGTCTAATGGCGTATGGTGACGTTGCTACTCATGCCAGGCCGGATAAGTGCCTGGTTCGGTGACTGCGAACGGTCGCAAGCGTTATAGACCTTCGCCCTTTAGCGCCTGGTTATGCTGAAGCACTATGGTTACGTAGCAAGGCTTGGATAAGTAAATCGGGACAGCGACTGCCTACCTAAGCCACGCTTTGACTATGGTGGATGGACGTTAAACCAACAATGCATCATTGGACGCATGCCGGGTTGTAGCTCGACTACATTAACCCGAACCAGCGCCTAAACCTGTCAAGGGCTTACAGCAGATAGGGTAAAGAGTGAAGGAGCGCAGCCATTGGGCGTTATGGCTACGCGATGTTTCATGATGATTTTTTACAGGCCTTTATCCGCCGTTACTTAATTCGCCTTTACTTAGGCAACATGCAGCGTGACTTCATATTGCGAAAGCAGCTGTCGAATAGCCTCAGGCGGCTTACGATCGGTAAACAGCGCGTCCAGCTGTGATAAATTCCCTTGCCGCACCACCGGATTTCGATGGAATTTGGAGTAATCCGCCGCAAGATACACCCGCCGTGAATTGGCAATGATAGCCTGCGCGACCCGTACTTCCTGGTAGTCAAACTCCAGTAGCGAGCCGTCTTCATCGATACCGCTGATGCCAATAATACCGTAATCAACCTTGAATTGATTGATAAAATCGATCGTGGCTTCGCCGATGATACCGCCATCTCGAGAGCGTACCTGCCCGCCGGCGATAATCACGTTAAAGTCTTCTTTATGCTGCAAAATAGCCGCCACGTTCAAGTTGTTGGTGATGATTTCCAACCCCTGATGCTCAAGCAGCGCCTGGGCAATCACCTCGTTACTGGTGCCGATATTGATGAACAGCGATGCGTGGTTAGGAATGTGCTGCGCCAGGCAGTGCGCTATACGCTCTTTCTCTTCCAGATGAAGCGTTTTACGCGTGCTGTAAGCCGTATTCACAGTGCTTGATTCAATACCCACGCCACCATGAACCCGTCGGGCACGTCCTTCATTGGCCAAAGTATTTAAATCACGCCGAATGGTTTGGGGCGTTACAGCGAAGTGATCAGTCAGTTGTTCAATGCTCATATAGCCGTGTTGGCGAACCAGCTCGACAATCGCATCTTGACGGTATTGTTGATTCATAGGCCCGGCCCGTTCACTTTTTGATTGTCACTAAGCGTAACAGGGTAATAAAATTTTCGAAATCTGATAGTTCCCAATGGATAACTTTAAATACATTGCTCTGGGCAGAAAGACCGGGCCTCTTACCTACCCCATGTTTACATCTATAGCGGCCATACCCATAAGATCACAGGCAGCGCGACGATTAACACAACGATCGAAAGCGGCAGCCCCAATTTCCAATAGTCACCAAAGCTATACCCGCCGGGGCCTAATACCAGCGTATTGGACTGGTGACCGATCGGCGTCAAGAAGGCACATGAGGCACTGATGGCCACCACCATCAAGAACGGGTCGATCGATACGTTAAAGCCCTGAGCTAGGCTCGCCGCAATAGGCGCCATCAACAACGCCGCGGCGGCATTATTCACCACATTTGAAAGCAGCATGGTAAGCACGAACAGGCCAATCAAGGAGATAAAGATAGGCCACTCGGCACCCAAGGTAAGCAAGGTATTGGCGACAATCTCGGCTCCGCCGCTTGTTTCCAACGCCTCCCCCACGGGCAGCATCGCGGCAAGCAGGACGATGACAGGCCCGTCAATTGCCTGATAACCATCACGCAGCGGCAATACGCCGATCAGCAGCGAAACCACGGCGGCACTACTCATCGCTACAGCGGCAGGCAACAGGTCCAGCAGCATGGCGACAATCGCCAGAGCAAATATCCCGATAGAGATAGCCAGTTTACGCGGTTGGCCTAAGTTAAGCGCCCGGCTGGCTAGTGGCAGGCAGCCAAGTGTCGAAAGACTATCGCTTATCTCGTTTTCACTTCCCTGAAGTAGCAGGACATCACCAGTTTTGAAGCGGATATCTCTCAACCGCTGCTTCAAACGGCTGCCATCCCGGGCGACGGCCACCAGATGAAGGCCAAACTGATGATTTAAACGCAGTTGCCGAACGCTGCGGTTATTCATCATCGAGTCATTACGTACCACCGCTTCGATTAGCTGAAGCCCCTCGGTATTGACCGGTTGACGGGCATCTTTGCTGTCCGCGTCTGCCTCGGCACTCACATCGGAAGTTGAATCGCTTTCATCAGGCTCTTCTTCTGGTTCGGCGATAGCGCTTAGACCCACTTTATCTTCCAGTAGCTTAAGCTCATCGGGCCCGGCCTCCAGCAGGAGAATATCGCCCTCTTGCAAGATGCCGTGAAAAGAGTAACCCGCCCGGCGGTTATCGTCGCGCACGACGGCAAGTACCGGGATAGCCTCTTCAAGCTCATCGCGTAGCTGAGGCAGGGTCAAGCCGTTGGCTTTGGAGTCCTTGGTGACTTTTAGCTCTACCAGATAGTTGGCGGTATCAAACATTTCATCAGCAGAAGATTGCGCATTGCGCTTGGGAGTCAAGCGCCAGCCAATTAACACTATAAAGGCAAGACCCGCACCGGCCACCGCAACCCCAGCGGGAGAAAAGCTGAACATGCCAAAATTTTCGCCGGTAATATTACCTCGATAAGTAGAGATGATAATGTTCGGCGGGGTGCCAATCAGCGTGGTAAGGCCGCCCAATAACGAGCCGAAGGCAAGCGGCATCAAGAGCAGTGAAGGTGAGGTATCATGTTCCCGGGCAAGGCGCATGGCGACCGGCAGCAACAGTGCCAGTGCGCCGACGTTATTCATAATGCCTGACAGCACCACAACGGTACCCACCAGCACCAGCAGCTGGAGGATTAGTCGGTCACCCACTTTCAGCACCTGGTTAGAAATAACATCCACAACGCCAGAGCGCTCAAAACCCCGGCTTAGCACCAGTACGGCAGCGACGGTAATCACCGCTGGGTGACCAAACCCGGCAAACGCTGAATCAGCGGGTACAAGGCCTAACATCACGGATGCTAACAGCGCCGTCAACGCCACTAAATCGTAACGAAAGCGCCCCCAGATAAACGCCATGAGCGTTAACCCCAGTACAATAAATACCAGCGTACTGGGTGCCAAACCGATCGTTTCCACCGCCATGCTAATCACCTCCTTGTGCCACCATTGGGTAAGAGCAAGGCGATCGCACTACCCTATCGGCTTGCTTTGCTGAGCCGCAATATAAGTTAACGGTTCGAATAACCCTCACACATTAGGCGATATTTATACAACCGTATAGGCCCTGCAGATGACTAGAAAAATAAAATAGAGGCTCTATCTACCCAACCTAGAGACCCCATATTTTTCCTGCGCTTCATTCATCAATAAAAAAGCCGCCAGAATGAACGGCGGCTTTTGAGCGATGTGCGGTTTTTTTAAGGAAGTAGAACGGTTGAACCCGTAGTTTTACGGTTTTGCAGCGCGTCTTGCGCCTTGCCCGCGTCAGCTAACGGATAGCGATTAGCAACGTCAATTTTGATTTTTCCGCTTTCAATCATGCTAAAGAAATCTTCACACATCATTTCCAGACGCTCACGCGTATCGGCATAGCCATTTAGGCTGGGGCGCGTTACAAAAAGCGACCCTTTCTGATTCAGAATGCCGATATTCACGCCATCCACCGGGCCTGATGAATTACCAAAGCTCACCATCAACGAACGGGGCTTCAAACAGCTCAAGGAAATCTCCCAAGTGTCCTTACCTACGGAATCGTAAACCACGTCACACATTTCGCCGTTGGTCAGCTCACGTACCCGCTCAACCACGTCTTCTTCGGTGTAGTTAATCGTCGCCCAGGCGCCATTCGCCATGGCTAGATCGGCTTTCTCCTTCGAGCTTACCGTGCCGATCAGCTTAACGCCTAAAGCATTGGCCCACTGACACGCGATAGAACCTACCCCGCCCGCCGCGGCATGAAATAGAATCGTCTCGCCGCCTTTTAACTCATGGGTCTGGCGTAAAAGATACTGCACGGTAAGGCCTTTCAGCATACTAGCGGCGGCTGTTTCGAAATCGATAAAGTCTGGAAGCTTGACCACTTTTGAAGCAGGCAGCGTATGCAGTTCGGCGTAAGCCCCCAAGGGCCCCTGAGCGTAGGCTACCCGGTCGCCCTCTTTTAGATGGGTTACGCCCTCACCAACAGCGTCTACAATACCTGCGCCTTCGGTTCCCAGACCCGTTGGCATGGAAGGCGCCGGATAAAGCCCGGTTCGGAAATAGATATCGATAAAGTTAAGCCCAACGGCCTTATTGGCAATTCTTACTTCGCCAGCACTCGGCGCTTTCGGCTCAGCATCGGCCCATTCCAGCACCTCGGAACCGCCTGTTTTGGAAAGCTGAATACGCTTGGACATGAACAAAACTCCTTGTTAATTATTGGCACCACTAGGTGCTGTTATCCAACCGCGTCACGCGGCAGAAATCAAGCAATGCCTTGAGCTTACTCGCATCGACCGCGCTTGAGTGACACGCCGGTGTCATAGGCTCATGCTAAACTCAGACCAATTTAACCGGTAACGCTTCTGGACGAACGATGACCCATCCCGCTATTACGCTTCCCACGCTGATTGCCCATCGCGGTTACTCCGCTGCCGCCCCTGAAAACACCCTTGCCGCCGTGCGCGCAGCTTATGAAGCGGGTGCCCGCTGGGTGGAGCTTGATGTACAGCTACTTGGCGACGGTACGCCGGTTATCTGGCACGATGCTGATGTAGCGCGCTGCTCGGACGGGCGTGGCGCGCTTAATCAACTCACTTGGCCTCAGGCCCAGACATTAGATGTCGGCAGCTGGTTTAGTGATCGTTTTGCTGGCGAAAAGTTGGCAAGCCTTGAGGCCATGCTTGAGCTACTTAACGAACTGCAAATGGGCGTCAACCTGGAAATCAAGGTCAATAAGGGCCGCGATCCTATTGAGTTGGTTGATCGCGTCATGCCAGAAATACTGAAGGCCCTCCCCCCTGAACGTCTGGTTATCTCCTCCTTCGATCTTAGCGCGCTTCGCCACTGCCGCACCTTTGCACCTAAAGAAGATTTAGCGCTGGGCGTTTTGTTTGGCAGCATACCTAAAGCGTGGCAAGCCCAGTGCGAGGCCGTTGAAGCGTATAGCATCCACCCGCACTGGCCACGCCTGAAACGCGCCCAGGCCGATGCCATGCATGAAGCGGGCTACCAGCTTCTTTGCTATACCGCCAACGATCCCAGCGCCTTTCAAAGCCGCTGGAGCTGGGGGATCGCCAGCGTGATTACCGATGAACCTGCTATTTTTCAGCGCTTTCTGGATAATCAACGCTTAGCCACACAGTAAGGAATAGCAATGAAATATGTAGGAGCCCATGTAAGTGCTGCCGGCGGTGCAGATCAGGCAGTACACCGGGCGGTTGAGATCGGCGCAAACGCCTTTGCGCTATTTACCAAAAATCAGCGCCAATGGCAGGGCAAGCCGCTGACGGAGCAAGCCATCGAGGCATTTAAAGGCGCCTGTCAACAGCACGGCTTCAAGCCTGGGCAGATTCTGCCCCACGATAGCTACCTGATTAACCTGGGCCACCCGGAAGCCGAAGGGCTACAGAAATCGCGCAACGCTTTTTTAGATGAAATGCAGCGCTGCGAGCAGTTAGGTTTAACGCTGCTGAATTTCCACCCCGGCAGTCACTTGAACAAGATCAGTGAAGGCGACTGTTTAAAGCGCATTGCAGAGTCCGTAAACGAAGCCCTTGCCCAGACCCAAGGTGTCACCGCGGTGATTGAAAACACCGCCGGGCAAGGCACCAACCTTGGCTGGCGCTTTGAGCATCTTGCTGAAATCATTCAGCATGTCGATGATAAATCGCGCGTCGGCGTGTGTATCGATACCTGCCATGCGTTTGCCGCCGGATATGATTTACGCAGCAGCGAAGCAACGCAAGCCACTCTGGATGAACTGGGCAGCGTGGTAGGGTTTGAGTATCTTCGTGGGATGCATTTAAACGATGCGAAAAGCGGTTTTGCCAGCCGGGTAGACCGCCATCACAGCTTGGGAAAAGGCAATATTGGCCTGCCAGCGTTTACAACTATTATGCAGGAGCCACGTATCAGTGGTATCCCCATGATTTTAGAAACCGTCGAGCCTGAAATCTGGGATGAGGAAATCCGCTGGTTGCGCGCTCAAGCGTTGGATGCCGCGCCGGGTAAATAGTGAATCACATCATGAAAGCGTAATCGCGTTGCTGCGGTATTACGCATCGCGTGGGGGCGATCAGCAAAAAAGCGCAGCCCCTCGCCAGCCTTGAGCGTTTGCCAGCGTTCATCAATGCGCAGCTCCATTTCACCTTCAATGACTACGATATGCTCTACCACGCCCTCGGCATGCGGCGTTGATTCACTGATCGCGCCGGGCGCAAGCTCGATCATGAACATTTCAAAACCCAGCAGCGGATCGTAAGGGAAAATCAGCCGTGCCTGCATGCCCGCGCTGTCATCCCCCCATACTGACTCCCCGCTATCCCGGCGCAGTTCGCCCTGCACCGGTTTTTGGCTATCGAACAGGGTCGAAAAAGACACCCGAAAGCCACTGGCTATTTTCCAGAGCGTTGAAACGGTCGGGCTGGATTCACCGCGCTCGATTTGTCCGAGCATCGCTTTACTTACTCCGGTTTCACCGGCAGCACGATCCAGGCTCCAGTCACGCTCTTTACGCAGTCGTTTAACGGTACTGGCAACGTGCTCAGCAATAGCGGGGGGCTGGGTAGGCATTATTATCTCCTCAAGGCTTGGCTATTTTACCTATCTAATCCCCCTTTAAAACAGGCAGCTTACTCGGGCCATCGCTGAGCTTTTTGAATGTTTGCTCGTTTATGCATCCAGCGCTTAAGGGCAAACTTCAGCGTTTATAAAGCTTCAGGATCTATTTTAATCCAAATCTTTAAGCCGATTGTGCGTTATAGCGCACAATGATAATGTGGCATTTGTGCGTTATGGCGCACAGAACAATTTAACCATCGTAATTAATTGATAAACATCCAGTCACCTTGGAGGAGCGCAGTATGGCGGCCAATCATGATGCTTTAGAGCAGGCCCAGCCGCCTGCCAAACGGCCCGCCTTCTGGAAAGATGTCAGCCTATCAACCGTAACCGCAGGATTTGTCGCGGTTACAATTGGCTATACAAGCTCTGCCGCGATTATCTTTCAGGCAGCTGAAGCCAGCGGCGCCTCTGCCGCGCAAATCAGTTCTTGGCTTTGGGCATTGGGTATTGGCATGGGGTTTACATCGTTTGGCCTTTCATTGCGTTATCGCATGCCGCTACTTACCGCCTGGTCTACACCGGGGGCGGCTTTTCTGGCGACCAGCCTGCCGGGCATTCCGCTTGAAGAAGCTATCGGGGCTTTTCTTTTCTCGGCACTATTAATCACCCTATGCGGGGTAACCGGCCTTTTTGAGCGCTTGATGCGCTACATCCCAAGCGCGATTGCGGCAGCGATGCTAGCCGGTATTTTGCTGCGCTTTGGGCTTGAGCTGTTTGGCGTGATGCAAAATCAGTGGCTAATGCCGCTGGTGATGCTGGCTGCCTGGGTAATGGGTCGGCGCCTTTGGCCAACCCTGGCGGTGCCCGGCGTGCTGTTAACCGGCATAGCGGTTGCGGTACTACAGGGCCAGATCAATTTGCAGGGTATTCCGCTGTCCCCCACTACGCCTGTGTTTATTACGCCTGAGTTTTCAATTGCCACACTGATCGGCGTGGGCATTCCACTTTTTGTTATCACCATGGCAACGCAGAATCTGCCTGGCATGGCGGTATTACGGGCTGCGGGCTATCAAGCTAACAGCTCACCGCTGATCAGCTGGACCGGTGGAGCCTCTCTGCTTCTGGCGCCCTTTGGTGGTTTTGCCCTCAATATGGCCGCCATCAGCGCTGCAGTATGTATGGGGCCAGATGCCCATGCCGACCCACGACGCCGCTATACGGCCGGTATGGCTGCTGGCGTTTTTTATACCATCATGGGGATTTTCGGTGCTACGGTGACCGGAGTTTTTAATGCGCTCCCCAGCGTGCTGGTGATTGCCCTGGCAGGCATTGCGCTATTGGGTACGCTTGCCGGAGGTTTGGCAAGCGCCTTTACCGATAGCCGTCATCGCGATGCGGCCATTGTCACCTTTTTGCTAACGGGTTCTGGCATTACGCTGCTTGGCATTGGCGGCCCTTTCTGGGGCTTGGTGGCAGGATTGATTACCCTGAAACTTACCGCTGCCAAATAGCCAGCCCATAAAACGACAAAACCCCATACGCGTAAGCGCCTCTGGGGTTTTGTGCAGTAACGCAGCCTTTTGGGCCATTTACATGGTTGCCAAGCGCTCTTCGTCCATTACGCCTGACATCCGCACCATGGCGAGCGCTTCTTCCAGGTTGTCCACTTCTTCAATCATCACCAGCTCGCTTTTTAAACTCACCGGCTTGCCCGCTTTATCAGACAGCAGCTTTTCAAGTGACGCCACATTCAACGTATCATCCAGGTGCAGAACATCGACAGATGCGCTGTTATTACCTGGCAGATAAATAGTGCCATTTGAAAAATCGACCGCGTAGGCAATAACGCCCGGCACGATAAAAAATAGAAGGCCCACACCGTTGGCAACCGCGATAACTGGGTCGATCTGGCCGCTTAACTGACCTTTTCGCTCAGGATGAAACATAGTACCGCAACCGCTCAGCGTTATGATGGAGGCGCCTACAACGACCCCCGTTAACCAACGGCGTACAGTTTGCTGCATGAAGGTTCCCTCATTAATAAACAGAAACGATAGCGGGCATTGAGGCTGAATTATTGAAATAATGCTCGTTAACGCTCGCAAAATCACGGCCATATTAGCACAAACTTTCCGGTGCACAGCGCCTATGACTACTGGTTGATTTTGCCGCTTTAACCGCTAAGACGTACAATGCTGGCATTCAACGCTAAGCCAGCGGCTTTTTTAACATTAAGGAATTTTACCGCACATGCGCGCCAGCCAATTATTGATCGCTACGTTAAAAGAAACTCCGGCCGACGCCGAAGTCATTAGCCACCAGTTAATGTTGCGTGCTGGGATGATCCGTCGCCTCACGTCGGGCTTATATACGTGGCTGCCTTTAGGCCTACGTACGCTGCGGAAAGTAGAAGCCATTGTGCGCGAAGAGATGAACCGTGCTGGTGCACAGGAAGTATTGATGCCCGCCGTTCAGCCGGCCGAATTATGGCAGGAATCCGGCCGCTGGGAGCAGTACGGTCCAGAGCTTTTGCGTGTCAAAGACCGCCACGAGCGCGACTACTGCGTGGGGCCGACTCATGAAGAAGTAATCACGGACCTGGTGCGCAAAGAGATCGCAAGCTACAAGCAGTTGCCGGTTAACTTCTACCAAATCCAGACCAAATTCCGTGACGAAATTCGTCCGCGTTTTGGGGTAATGCGCTCGCGTGAGTTCATCATGAAAGATGCCTACTCCTTCCACCTGGATGAAGCATCACTTAAAGAAACGTACCAGAGCATGTACGACGCCTACACGCGGATATTTACCCGCTTGGGCTTGGATTTCCGGCCGGTGATTGCAGATAACGGTTCTATCGGCGGCACCGGTTCCCATGAATTCCATGTTCTCGCTAGTTCCGGCGAAGACGATATCGTGTTCTCCAATGAATCCGACTACGCCGCGAATATGGAAAAAGCCGAAGCCCTACCGGCACCTGTCGGTAGCGACGTACAGCGCGCAGCACCTGGTGAAGAAATGCGCGTAGTGGATACGCCGAATGCTAAAACCATCGCGGCCCTGGTTGAACAGTTCAAGCTGCCCATCGAGAAAACCGTGAAAACGCTGATGGTTCACGCCACCGAAGGCGGCTTGATTACGCTGCTGGTGCGCGGCGACCACGAGCTGAACGAAGTGAAGGCCGAAAACCTTCCCCAGGTAGCAACGCCGCTCACCATGGCCAGCGAAGAAGAAATTCGCGCTGCCGTAGGCGCAGGCCCTGGCTCTCTAGGTCCTATCGGTCTTGAAATGCCAATCATCATTGATCGCAGCGTTGCCTTGATGAGTGACTTCGGCGCAGGTGCCAATATTGATGGCAAGCATTACTTCGGCATTAACTGGGAGCGAGACGTTGCCCTGCCTCAGGTCGCTGATTTACGCAAGGTGGTGGAAGGCGACCCGTCACCGGATGGCAAAGGCACGCTTTCAATCAAGCGCGGTATCGAGGTAGGCCATGTATTTCAGCTGGGTCAGAAATATTCTGAGGCCATGAATGCAAGCGTGCTGGGCGATAACGGCAAGACCAGCCATCCGTGGATGGGTTGCTACGGCATTGGTATTACCCGCGTAGTGGCCGCTGCTATTGAGCAGAACCACGACGACGCAGGCATTACCTGGCCCAATGCGATTGCTCCCTTCCAGGTAGCGCTTGTGCCCATGAATGCACATAAGTCGCAGCGCGTGCGCGAAGAATCAGAGCGGCTCTACCAAGCGTTAACCACCGCTGGGCTGGACGTACTACTGGATGACCGCGATACGCGTCCCGGCGTCAAATTTGCCGACCTGGAGCTGATGGGCGTGCCGCATCGCCTGGTGATTGGTGATCGTAGTTTGGATAACGGCGAGCTTGAGTATAAAGGCCGTCGCGACAGTGAAGCTACGATGGTACCTGCTGAGCATATTGTCGATTTCCTGCTTGAAAAAGCCAGCGTAAACTAAGCCCAGTAAGCGCTACGATGCCCACCGCTGTGCGTTATGGCGGTGGGCAGCGGCTAATCAAGCCCTTGGGCTAGCCATCAATTAGCAAAAAAGGGTATCTTTCAAAAAAACGGCATGTCGTCATCATTTCTTTATGGTTATTAATATAATTCTGCTATAAAAGTGAGCGAAGAATGCACTTTAGAACGCGCCTCTTTTTAACCTTGCTATTGGTTATTTTTCTATCCCAACTGCCTATCGGCATTGCGTTCATTATCAATTCCTACCTCGCCTCTACCTCTGCTGATTCCACCCTTCAAATTACTTCTTCACATGTATTTATTGCCTTACCCGATTCGCTGTCAGCGCTTTCAAATAGACACGGATGGTTAAAAAAAGAACTTATACTTAGCTCATTTTTAACCACGGCATGTTTAACCCTTTTCGCCCTATGGGCATCCAGACGCTTGAGCTCCCCGCTTGGTAAACTCAGCCATATGGCCAGCCAAATAAGCGACGGCTATCGATTTACCCCTTCATCGCAAGTTCAAAGACACCCTGAAACCCGGCTTATCAGTAAAACGATTCTGGCATTGCAGGCCGATATCGAAAAACGCGACAAAACCCTGCTTTTCCAGACCCGAAGTGACCCCCTCACCCAACTGCCCAATCAGGTAGCTGCGTTTGATTCTCTGGAAAACCTGGTTGCCCAGCAGACGCCATTTACCATTATGCGATTGGCGCTGCATGAGCTTCGCGCTATCAACAGTACTTTCGGCTACTCAGTGGGTGATCAGGTACTCATCGCTATTGCAGATAGGCTGCGTGATTTCTCAAGCCCCCAGCATCATCCCTACCGACTGACTAACAATGAATTTTTAATCATTAATGAAGGCGACCCATCCAATAGCGCGTGGTTGGAGCTGTTGATTCAGCACCTTTCAAATACGATTGCGGTTAATCACCTTTCCACGGTCAAACCCATATGTTCCATCGGCAGCGTAAGCTTTCCCGGCGACGGTAGTTCGGTACAGCAGCTTTTTCGACGAGCCGATATTGCCCTTCAGCAAGCCCAGGATAAAGCCGTCAGGTACGAGTTTTATACCGAGGAGCTAGATAAGTTACAGCTGCGCAAACGCACTTTGATCAATGACCTGCAAAACGCTGTAACGCATGACGAACTATGGATCGATTACCAGCCCAAGGCCGCGCTTGAGAGTAAAAAAGCCGAGCATTTTGAAGCGCTGATTCGCTGGCATCATCCAACCCTCGGGCTTATTCGACCCGATGAGTTTATTGAACTAGCCGAACGCTCCGGCAATGTTTCACTATTGAGCCAGTGGATGCTGATTCATGTATGCCAGCAGCTGCATGTATGGAACCAAAGCGGGCAACGTTTATCCGTCGCGATCAACTTATCCGCAAGTGATATTACTAACGCACAGCTTCCTCAACAGCTGGAACAGCTGCTTGGAACTTATGATTTAGACCCAGGCCAGCTGGCTATTGAAGTTACTGAAACCACCGCCATGCAGGACATGAGTCAGGCCGTCAATATTCTAAAAGAGATTTCAGCGCTAGGTATCGTGCTGGCCATTGATGACTTTGGAACTGGCTACTCGTCATTAGCCCAATTAAAGCGCCTGCCGTTTAATGAACTTAAAATCGACAAGTCTTTTATTCTACGCTTGAACACTGATGAAGATGATCGATTGATAGTGCGCTCGACCATCGAACTGGGCCATAGATTGGGTCTTAAAGTCATCGCTGAAGGCGTCGAAAATCACGAAACAGCCGACCTTTTATCTAAAATGGGCTGCGATTATCTGCAAGGTTACTGGATTTCAAAGCCTATGCCCTCGCATCAGGTGCTGGACTGGCTAAAGCACTTTAAAGGGCTTGCGCCAAGCTAACAGCCATCGGTAAATATCTTTTCACATTGAGAATAAAAAAAACCGGCCAAAAGGCCGGTAAAAAAGGAAGATTACAGCTAAAGCAATCTTCCTCCCCTGACATAAGGCTTAGCAGACTGTTCTTTTGATACGGCACGCTTTAAAACAACACCGAATTTAACACCCACTAGCCAAGAAAACGGTTTGCGTAGTCAAATAATCTAATTCACTCAACGCTGGTTAAACAAACTTTGAGGAAATAACGTTAAAAATCTCTTAACCCAGCGGCTGATAGTATTTTAACGGACAACAGCTAAATTAGTGCTGACCTGGGTCAAGTTTTAAAATATCAAAGCACTTTTCGATCTTCTACTTTACTGTGCTCCGTTCCAGGCGGAAGCGGATGGCCTTTGGCAAGCTCCGCGCGCGTTGCTTCACGCATCTCCAGAATATTCACCTGATAGCTAAGCGTGCGCCCCGCTAAGGGATGATTGGTATCAATGGTAATGCGGTCGCCCACCACACCCACTACCGTGACAATTTGTGGGCCGGCTTCGCCTTCGGTCTGAAAACGGCTACCAGGCGTCAAATCAGCATTACCAAATGAGCCACGC
This sequence comes from Halomonas sp., assembly GCF_017983445.1. Taxonomy (GTDB): domain Bacteria; phylum Pseudomonadota; class Gammaproteobacteria; order Pseudomonadales; family Halomonadaceae; genus Vreelandella. The sequence goes on along the minus strand of NZ_JAGOBJ010000008.1, from coordinate 243,277 downwards.
CCCACTTCCTGCACTAGAGCTTCATTACGCAGGCCGTATGCGTCAGCAGGGGCCAGCGTTACGGCGGCTGTATCGCCCACGTTCAAACCGGCTAGCGCCCTTTCCAGACCCGGCACGATATTATCGTGTCCGTGCAGGTACTCAAGCGGCTTATCGCGCGCGTTAGAATCATCGAGTATCTGTTCGCTTCCATCGCTTAAAATGTCGCTAAGCACGTAGTGCAACGTAACGACCTGGTGTGCCGTGATCGACATGCAAAACTCCTCTCCGGTAAGCTATCGGCTTTGTCATAAAACATTGATGCAGTTTATCACTTGGCCAAGGCCAACGTCTTTTTCTGGAGTTGAACACTATGCCCACCCTTTTGCCCCAGCGTAGCTGGCTTGCCGCGCTGGCGATCTATTTTCGGGCACCTGTCATTACCATGCTGTTTTTAGGTTTTTCCGCCGGGCTGCCCTTTTTGCTGGTGTTCTCCACACTTTCCGCCTGGCTGCGTAGCGACGGCGTTGAAGTCGCCGCTATTGGGTTTTTCGCCTGGATCGGCATGCTCTACTCGATCAAGTTTTTTTGGGCGCCGGTGGTAGACAGGCTTGAACTACCGCTACTCACCCGGGCCTTTGGCCAGCGGCGTAGCTGGATGCTGCTTGCCCAGGGGATGATTGCAGCCGGGCTCATCGGCCTGGCAGGCGTAAGCCCCGTCGGCAACCTGGGGCTAGTTGCCGTTTTTGCCCTGCTGGTGGCCTTTGGCTCGGCAACACAGGATATTGCCATTGACGCTTACCGGATCGAATCTGCCGATGACGATATGCAAGCCGCCATGGCATCCACCTATATCATTGGTTATCGGGGTGGCCTGCTTGCCGCTGGGGCTGGAGCGCTTTACATCGCATCAGCTGTGTCCTGGGATGTGGCCTACCTTACCATGGCTGCACTGGTCGGCGTGGGCGTGCTCACCGTGCTGATTCGTCCAGAACCCAAACGTGCTTCGCTCTCGGTACAGCTAATCCATGAGCCCAAAGTGCGCGCTTTTATCCGCGCCAGCCGTGGCAAACCTAAATTGTTACGCCGTTTGGGTGCCTGGGTGATTGGCGCTATCGTGTGCCCGTTTACCGACTTCTTTCGCCGTTTCGGAGTAAAGGCACTGTGGATTCTGGTGTTTATTGCGGTGTATAGAATCAGCGACCTGGCGATGGCGTCCATGGCTAATCCGCTGTATATCGACCTGGGCTTTTCCCTGGCCACCATTGCCAATGTGACCAATATTTTTGGGATTGCGATGAGTATTACCGGCGGCGTTCTGGGGGGCTTGCTGGTAGCCCGTTACGGCATTGGCCCGCTGCTGGTGATCGGGGCAGGGTTTGTGATGCTGACCAACTTGCTGTTTGCGCTACTGGCGTTTGTAGGTAATCAGGTGCCCATGTTGGTGATCACGATTATTGGCGATAATCTGGCAAATGGCCTGGCTAGCGCGGTATTTATCGCCTTTCTATCAAGCCTCACCTCACGCGCTTATACCGCCACGCAGTACGCGCTGTTTTCATCGCTGATGACGTTACCGGGGAAGTTCTTAAGCGGCTTTGGCGGGCTGGTGGTGACTTCTCAGGGCTATGCCACGTTTTTTATGGTCGCAACGTTACTGGGTCTGCCAGCGATCATTCTGGCTATCTGGATCAGCCGGGACAAGCAGCTGGTGCCAGTCCCTCAGCCGCGCTAAGCATGGCTGAGGGAATACATCCATATCAAACGAAACGTTAGCGGTGGTTACCCAACCACTCAAGCGCACCCGGTGTGGTGCGCCACTGATCGCGCATCAACGTACGATATTGCCACGCCTCGGCACGCGAGCCGGGGTCAACCTGGCCGTCGGCATGCGGCATTACCGGACGTGGACTATCTGCGCAAATCATTTCAAGCGCGTGGCGGTTGTGGGCGATAACGTCATTAAGCGCCGCTTCTGCCGCCTCGTGCTCATCCAAGCGATAAAGCGCCAATGTGCGCCCCATTAACAAGCCAAGCACCAGCGAGCCATCGTCATCCTGCTGCTCTGTCAGCGTCAGCGCTTCCTGATTACGGTCATCGCGCAGCAGCTGATCGAGCACCAGCTCGCGCAGCCCCAAACTATCTTCCTGGTCGATGGCTAGCAGCTCTTCAGCTAACTCCCGCGAATGCTGGCGCGCACCACGCTCCATACCCACCACCAAGGCAAGGCCCGTACGCAGCAGCACGGCGTTGTCGGCATCATCCCAGCACAAGCTGCCATCGCCTTCCGCGCGGGCCTGCTCCAGCCAGCGGGAAAGACGTAACGCAAGGGGTTCCAACAGGCTAGGTGCCATCCACGGAAGGCTGCCAAACCGGCTGGTCAGCGCCAGGGTCAGATCCTGCACTACATGCGGCGCATCCAGCCACTCTGGGTGCGCGCAAAGTGCGGACATCCACTCAACCGCATTGCCCCACGGGTCATCGCGAAAGCCGAGCGCAACGTCTTCATCCACCAGAACCTGAAACTGCTCATGCCACGCGGCAAACAGTGTCGCTTCCCGGGCACTGGAGTGATAGTGCAAATGGCCCGTTTGAGCATCGGCGCTAATACCCAGCTTGGGCGCCGTGGGCAGCGCCGCCAACAGCGCTTGCAAGGCTACCAGCGGCGTGGCCAGATCCTCTTCAGCACTCAGCAGTTGATCAGCAAGCGTCGCGCCCGGGTTCTCTGCCAGGGCAGCCAGAAACTCCAGCTGCTCTTCGTCAAGATCGCCTTGGCGAACCAGGCGCCGATACCAGAAGTTGGCCCGCTCTTTAGCCTCGTCTTCATGGCCTTCATGAAGCAATAGCATCGCCTCGATATAGGCAAGCGTGGGCGAATCAGGCAGCGCCTGCTGGGCTTTGACAAAGGCTGCCCGGGCACTATCCAGATCATCGTTATCCAGATGCATTAGACAAAGACGCTCAAGGGCAACGCCGCGTAAAAAAAGCGGCCCGCGCTCCATTACGTCATCAAGCAGATCGGCGCGCTTGCGGGTAAAGCCACGCTCCTGATAGATATCCAGCAGGATTTCAAACGCAGGCTCGGCCTGTTCGGGCAGACGCGACCAGTCACTGCCATCAAACAGCGATTCCAGAATCTGCATGGCGCGACCGGTTTGACCGCTTTCTGCGGCGATAAGGCCGGCTTCGAGAAGCGCCTGGGGCGGTGCCTGGCGGCTTTCCAGTGCGGCTTTAAGCGTGGCGCCCTTCCATTCGCGCAGCGACAGCATCCACATCATCTGCTCGGGGATGTCCGTCGGGAAATCGACCCGGTAGCAGCACTGTTTGTATTTGCGTCCGGAGTCACACCAGCAGGGCTCATTGCGTCCCGGCGTCGCCAGCGGCTCGCTGGCAAAATCCAGCCGGACCAAGGGTGTTTGTGACCATAAAATGGGAGCCAGCGCCTGGGCGGTGGCGACATCGCCGTTAAACGACGTGGCGCCTTCCGCGCGCACCCACGTCATAAAATCGGGATAGTGTTCTTGCTGCCTGATTGCCGAGAGTGCCCCAGAGGCAAATCCCAGCAGCTGATCGACCCATACCGCTAGCATTGCCGTCTCCACTGTTTTTTGAAAAGCGCGTTTTGAAAAGCGCCATAGTTTAGCATGACCGTAGGCCATCACGCAGGAGGATTGGCGATGCGGCTCGGGGCTGTTAATGTGCAGCGTTTACCCAGTGGAAGAGACGCGATGAACGAACTGACGCTCACGACCTGCCACGGTCAGGCTATTGCGCCCCACCTGACGGCTCTTGCGCAGCTGCGCATTCGGGTATTTCACGACTTTCCCTATTTATACGATGGCAATCTGGCCTACGAAGCAGATTACCTGGGCCGCTACGCGGCAAACCCAGCAAGCCTGTTTGTCCTCGCTTTTGATAGTGACCGCCTGGTCGGCGCGTCTACTGGTCAGCCGCTTAGTGATGAAGTCAACGAGTTTCGCCGCCCGTTTGAAGCAGCCGGCATTGCGGCTTCCAGCGTGTTCTATTACGGCGAATCGGTATTACTTCACGACTACCGAGGCCAGGGTATAGGCAAAGCTTTTATGGCCGAGCGCGAAACCCACGCCGCTCGTGAAAGGTATAAAACTGCCGCTTTTTGCGCCGTTGAGCGCCCTGAAGAACACCCTCTGCGGCCGGAAGATTATCGGCCGCTTCATGGTTTTTGGCAAAGCCAGGGCTATCAGCGCCGCGCTGATTTGGCGACGACCTTTGCTTGGAAAGATATTGGCGAGCAGCATGAGAGTGACAAGACGCTAATATTCTGGTTAAAGACGTTGCGCTAACCGATTGAATATCAGCAAGGACTGACTAGTGCGCGAACGTTCAGGTGGGTGAGCGTGACCAGGCTAGCAGCGGCTGGGTACGCTCATACATATCCAGCCGCGCTTTAAGGCGCACCAGATTCCAGTAATGGCCATTTAGCGCTCGCGATAACAGCAGCGTATCGGCGGGCGGCTGTAAGCGATCCATCGCCGCCCACACCTTGGGCGAAAGCTCGCGCAGGCGGCGATGCACGCGTACATCACTGAAATCCTGCTCACCGGGCTCAAACAGCGGGGCAATACATTCAGCTGCCTCACGATACAGTGAAAGCGGCGCGCCCTGCCCCTGGCGCCCGCCCATATTGACCATCGCCTCATCCATGGCCATGGGGTCGTGGGCCAAGGTAGCATCGAGTAGCTTAATCATGGCGTTAAGCCGACCTTCCGGTACCGGAATCACCGCACCAAAATCGTAGATAATCAAACGTCCCTGCGCATCGGCGGCAAAGTTGCCCGCATGCGGGTCGGCGTGCAGCTCCCCAAAGGTGAAGAGCTCCTGGGTAATCCAGTCGGCAAGCGTCGCGGCTACCTGTTGACGTACGGTATCTTCAGCGCTCTCCAGCTCACGTAGCGGTGTGCCGGGTACGTAAGACATGGCCAAAACATGCTGGCCCGAGAGTTCAAACAGCGGCTCGGGTATTACAAGCCGCGCATCACTCTGGTAGCGCTCTCGATAACGCGCCAGAGCGTTTGCTTCAGCCTGATAATCCAGCTCATCGCGAAGCCCCGCCGCCAGTTCCTCAAACAGTGCATCCAGGCGCGCCTGAGGCACTTTAAACCAGCGGCCCAGGCTCATAATGCGCCGTAACTGTTTCAGGTCACTCTCCAGCACGTCGGCTAAGCCTGGGTACTGGACTTTAAGCACCACCGTTTCGCCTTCACGGGTCACCGCTTTATGCACTTGCCCCATGGAGGCGCTGGCAAATGGCGCTTCTTCAACCTGGGTAAAGTACGTATCGATATCGCCGTACTGTAACTCAAGCGCTTCACGGATACGTGGCCAAGGCATGGGTTCGGCCTGGCGTTGTAGGCGAGCAAGCTCATCGGCTAAATCCGGCGGCAGCAGGTCGTCCCACTGGGACATCATCTGCGCCATTTTCATGGCCGGGCCTTTCAACTCGGAAAGTCCTTCAAACAGTGCCTCGCCCAGCGCGCGCCAGTCGGCCTGGCCGCCCAGACGTGTTTTAAGCATCGCACCGCCCGTACGCGCGCCCAGCCCCATTAACCTCCGTGTTCTACCGCGTTCGCGCATATGGCCGCCTTTTAAAATGAATAGCTCTTTAGCGTAGCCTATTCCCTGATTACCCGTTGTGAGTAACAGCGGTTGAGCTTACCGACAATAACGTTGATAGCACTGGCGAGAAAGAATTTTACGTATGTAATTAGGTGCAAAAAGCTTCATTAATTTTTTCTTATAAAATATGACAAAAAACACAACCAATTGATATTAATCATGAATTTAATGTTCTAAGAATTTTGCACTTATGTGCAAATGTCAACGTTCTGTCATCTTTCCTCTTTAGAATGCCTCTCAATCAGGTCGATCTTTCGGCTATCCAGAGTGTCAACGAGGGAAAATCAATGGTTGGGTGGATCACTTCAGCACTCCCCAGTAAAAGGGGACTACAGCTCAGTCTAAAAAATCCAGCGACGCTACTTGGCATAGGCTTATTAACCACATTCAGCTACCTGATCCTGGCGCCAGTTATTTCCATTTTAATGGATGCGGTTAACGTTAACTTTGGCGACTCAACGCGCATTGGCGCAGAACAGGGCAGCTTCACGTTTTACTACCTTGAACGCGTGTTTACCTCACCTATTTCAAAGCGGCTGTTCTGGCAACCGTTACTCAACACGCTTAGCGTGGCCATCGGCGCTATGTGTATTGCCATGGTGGTGGGCGGCATCATGGCATGGCTTTTAAGTCGTACTAATTTGTGGGGCCGAGGCTGGTTTGCTACTGCATTGATTGTGCCGTTTATGCTCCCTACGTGGACGTTCGCGCTAGCCTGGACCACGTTATTCAAGAACCGGTCGATGGGTGGCCAACCAGGCTGGCTGGAGTCAATGGGCTACTCCTCGCCCGATTGGCTGGCTTATGGTCCCGTGCCGATGATTTTCATACTGGCGCTGCACTATATTCCGCTGGTCATACTGCTGTTTGGCAACGCCTTACGCCGCCTGGATTCCCAGCTTGAAGATTCGGCTCGCATTCTGGGCGCCAGCCGTTCAACCGTTGCCTTTCGTATCATTTTACCGCTAATGCGACCTGCGCTGATGTCCGCGATGGTGCTGATTCTGGCCGATGGGCTGGGCGAGTTTGCCGTGCCCTACATTCTCGGCCTGCCGGTGCAGTACGACACCCTCTCCACCTCGCTGTTCAGAGCTATTTCGTCGCGCCAGACGGGTGTCGCCTCTGTACTGGCGGGGGCCATCATGGTGCTGGGCTGTATCACGTTAACAATTGATCTTTACCTAATGCGTGAAGCGCGCCGCTTTGTCACCCTGGGTGGCAAAGGCGCTATGGAACGTCGTCGCCCGCTCGGCGTTTGGCGCCTTCCCGCCACGTTGCTAGCCGCTTCTCTGTTTATCATTGGCGTCGTGCTTCCGCTATTAACGCTTTTTCTATCCACCATCATGCGTATTCCAGGGCGTTTTCATCTGAATAACTTCACCCTGGATTACTGGATCGGCACCAACCTCAATACGATCGCCTTGAAAAACGGCATTTTATTAACCCCTGAGTTCTGGTCCGCCACCTGGAATAGCCTGCGTATTGTGGGTACCGCCTCTATATGTGCCGGTTTACTCGGCCTGCTGGTGGGCTATGTGGTGACGCGTACGCCTTGGCGCTGGCTTGCAAGCTCGCTGCGCCAGCTCACGTTTATGCCTTATCTAGTGCCTGGCATTGCCTTTGCAGCCGCCACGCTTTCCCTTTTTGCCGTGCAGCGCGGCCCTGTTCCTGCGCTATATGGAACGTCGATGATTCTGATGCTCGCGCTAATTGCCGACCAGATGCCCTTTGCTTCACGGGCAGGTATCTCAGCCATGACGCAGCTGGGTAAAGAGCCCGAAGAGGCCGCACAGATTTCAGGCGCTTCGTGGCTACGGCGCATGTGGAGCATCATCGTGCCTATTCAGAAAGGCGCGCTGGTAGTGGGTATCGTCTTACCTTTTATCTCGGGAATTAAAGGCGTGAGCCTGTTCATCATTCTGGCGGTGCCAGCTACCGAAGTGCTTACCACCTACTCTTTGCGCCTGGTTGATTACAACTACACCCAAGCCGCCAACGCCGTTGTACTCATGATTGCCATGCTCGCCTGGGGCGGCACGATTCTGACTCAGAAATTAACCAAAACGGGCCTTGCCCAAGGTCTGGAGAGCTAATTATGCCGACCATCACGTTAGACGCGATATCCAAGCAGTACAGCCGCCAGGCCACCGCCGTGCAAAATATCGACCTGCATATCAAAAGCGGTGATTTCATGTGCCTGCTTGGCCCTTCGGGCTGCGGAAAGACTACGATGCTGCGCATGATCGCGGGCCTTGAGCACTTGAGCCAGGGGCGTCTGTTTATCGGCGATCAGCTAATGGACTCCCCGGCAGACGGCTGCTTTGTGTCTCCCGAAAAACGTGGGCTGGGGCTAGTGTTTCAAAGCTACGCGCTGTGGCCCCACATGACGGTTGAGCAAAATATCGAGTTTGGATTGCGTCTGCGCAAACTTTCTGAGCGCGAACGGCGCACCCGGACCGGCGAAGTGATGGATAAACTGGGCATTGCCGGCTATGCCAAGCGCTACCCTTCTCAGCTATCAGGCGGCCAGCAGCAGCGCGTGGCGCTCGCCCGTATGATGGTCTTAAAGCCCAAAGTACTGCTGCTGGATGAGCCGCTGTCCAATCTCGACGCCTCACTGCGCCTGGAAATGCGCGCTGAGCTGAAACGGCTACACCAAGCATTTGATACCACCATCCTGTTCGTCACCCACGACCAGTGGGAGGCCATGACACTGGCCACTACGATCGCCGTCATGAGCAAGGGGCACTTGCAGCAGGTAGGCAGCCCCGATGATATCTATGCACGCCCCGCCAACCGCTTTGTCGCCGAGTTTATTGGCAACCCGCCGATCAACCAGATTGCCGCTGACTCCATGCTGGGGAGTCGTCTCAATAACCAGCCTGATACACACATGCTCGGCATCCGACCTGAAGACATTCACCTAGCTCAGGCGGCCACACCCTACGCCTTACCTGCCAAAGTACAAGGCATCATGCCGACAGGTGGCAGCTGGGTTCTGGATCTTGAAACGGAAGGCCAGTGCTTGCAGCTTTCTACCCAGATCAGGCCTCAGGTACAGGCGGGCGAGCACACCTTTTGCCAGATACAGCCTGAGCATTTGCACCTATTTGATACCGATGGCCATCGCCTGGAAAACACCCGTTATGGCCAGGCGGGAATAATCCGTAACAACGTCTCTACCACCACTTATATGCACGCCGTTTAAAAGGGTTTGTTATGCGTCTTTTATCACGACTTACCGTTGCCATTAGCCTGGCCTCAGCTCCCTTGGCCTGGGCTAACGAATCCACTGAGCTGGATGCTTTAATTGCAGCTGCCCGGCAGGAACCAGGCATTACGATCTACGATTCAACCGGCAAGATTGTTGAACAGGCAGCCAATTTTTCCGCACAGTATGGCGTTCAGGCCGAAGGGGTTAAATCAAAAGCGCCCCATACCCTGGAAAGGATCATCCGCGAGGCGCAAGCCAATAATATTCAAACCGATGTAGCCATTCTGGCAGACGCCCCGGCAGCCGTTGCCCAGCTTCTGGACACAGGCTTTACGGTTAACTGGTTCCCTGCTGAGCTAGCCGACCGGGTGGATGAGCGCTACCGCGATCCATTAGCCATTGTGATGGCTCCCAATGTCTGGACCTACAACACCGCACTCCACGATCACTGCCCGATCAATAATATCTGGGAATTGACCGAACCCGAGTGGGAACGCCGGGTAGCGTTGCAGGATCCGCTGGGCAAGCCTTCCTACGTGGACTGGTTTAACCAGATGACCCAGCACGGGGATGAAGCGATGGCAGCGGCCTTTGAGGCGCGCTACGGCCACCCATTACCCGATACTGAAGAGAGCGCTACCGCCGCCTGGGTGAAAGCGCTGGCAAACAACGCGCCGCTATTAACCGATTCAGATTCCAATGCAGCCGAAGCCGTTGCCTCCCCGGATCAGCAGGACAGCTTTCTCGGCTTAACCAGTACCGCCAAGTTTCGTGATAATGCTGACGGCATGAAACTGGGTATTTGCGAAGGACTGGACCCATGGATTGGCTGGACCTATCCCTCCATCGGCCTTATAGCCAGCGGTACCCAAAGCCCTAACGCCGCCAAGCTTTTTTTGCATTACCTGCTGACCGAAGAAGGCATCGCGCCGCAAGCCCAGGATGGCAAGATTTCCACCCGCTCGGATATATCACTGCCCGAGACAGAGCCTTCCGGCATTGGCGCCCTCAAGGCTCAGCTATTTGATTACTCGCCCCGCACGGCCATTGATGACTGGGAAAACCGCCAGGATTGGCAGGACCTGTGGATGTTGAACTACCGCCGTTAACAACAAAACCCAACGTTCACGTTGCAAAATAAAAGGATAGACATGCCGATTCTGCCCCATGAGCTGGAAGTCCGCGCTGAATTTCTCAAGGATCTGATTCACCGCACTGGCCTGAAAGCACGCCATCTTTTCGAAACACGCAAGCCAGGGCTTTACACGCTCAAGGGCCACCAGGATTTCCTGACCGAGGCTGATACCTTCATCGAGCAGGAGATCAGAGTTGCCATTCAACAGCGCTTTCCCAGCGATGCCTTTGTGGGCGAGGAAAGTAGCGGTGAGGAAAGCGGCGGGCAAATGAATGGTAATGCCATCTGGGTCGTCGACCCGATTGATGGCACCGCCAACTATGCCAGGGGCATCCCCCACTTCTGTGTCTGCATCGCTTTTATCGACGGCGGTAAAACCCAGCTGGGCGCCATTTTTAATCCGTGTACCGAGGAGCTCTATTTCACCCAACGCGGCAAGGGCGCCTATAAAAACGCCCAGCCGATTCAGGTAGCCGCCACCGATAGTTTCACGACCGCCACAATTGAAATGGGCTGGTCCACACGTACGGCGCTGCAAACGTACCTGAACGCCCAAGCCGCCCTGTTATCCCATGGCGCCAATATTCGCCGCGGGGCGTCGGGGGCGCTTGCATTGGCCTGGGTGGCTGAAGGCCGAATCGACGGCTACCTCGAGCACCACATGAACCCGTGGGACAGTTTGGCCGGTCTTTTACTAGTCAGCGAAGCCGGCGGTGTAACCCGCCCCTATCTTTCCCTGCCCGGCACGCTAAAGCACGGTGGCGCAGTACTCGCAGCAACACCACTTATCGCTGACGCACTTACTCATTACAGCCAACTTGAAGAGCTTGAAATCGCATGACAAAACACTATCCGCGCCCTCCCATGAGCCTGATCGAACCGTGCCTGCCGGGGCGTAACGTGGCACTTTATATTGGCGATAGTCAGGCCGCCAGCAGCCCGGCGTTGTTGGAAGAAAACGGTATTACCACGGTGATCAACTGCGCCGTCAACCTGGATATTAACCTGGTGGATACCAGTCTTCCGCCTACGCCCAACGGTTTCATTCAGGGCCCAGGCAGGTTTCGGTATTACAAGATCGGCATGATTGACGGCCCGGGCAACCCCCACGAGCAGATGCTGGCTGCCTATTTCATTTTAAGGGCGGCGCTGGATCAGATTATGCCCGACAAGCCTTCCTACCCGCTTCGTGAAAAAGGCAACGTGCTGGTTCACTGTCGCGGAGGGCGTAGTCGTTCGGTCACGCTGGTATCTTTGTTTCTACATCTGGAATTGCCTAACCGTTACCCTACGCTTGAAAGCGCGGTTGCTCATGTTCGCAAGGAACGGCAGCTGCACCCGGATGAGTGGTTTGAAACGCCCAAACCAGAGCTATTTGAAGCGGCCCGCATTGCGGCCAGACAAATAAAACAGCTGTTGCAAGAGGCACCCGATGAGCAGCTCACGCAAGTTTGCTAGTGCGGAAGAAGTAGCCCGTTTGGCCGGTGTGTCACGTTCCGCCGTGTCGCGCACTTTCACCGACGGCGCCAGCGTTTCCGAGGAAACGCGCCAAAAGGTGCTTGCGGCAGCCAAAGAGCTTAATTATCACGTCAACCACTTGGCCCGTGGTCTTTCCCAGGAGAGTTCACGCCCGGTGTGCCTGGTGGGTGATCACCTATCATCGCCGTTTTTATCCAGCCTGCTGGAGGCCGTTAGTCGTCATATCCAGGCGTTGGGCCGTGCGGTCATGCTGATTAACACCTCAGGCGAGGAAGAAGCTGTAGAAAGCGCTTTACATCAGGCGCTGAAATACCGGGCAAGCGCTATCGTGGTTCTGTCAGGCGCTCCAGCTGAATCGCTGGTTCAAACCTGTATCCAAAGCGGGCTGCGCGTGGTGCTGGTTAACCGAGGCCAGGAGTTTACCGGTCCAGTGCATATTACGCTTGATCATGAAGCGGCGATGCAGGAAGCCTTTGATCTGTTTTATCGAGCGGGGTGCCGCTCTTTTGGGTTAGTAACATCCACTGCCTGCACCCCAAGCCTTGTCGCACGTGAGCAAGCCTTTAGCCAGGCAGTCAATGAGGCGGGCTTGCCCATCTCTATTGTGCGGGCAGGTCCTACCCACTACGCCACGGGGCAGGAAGCCGCCCGGCAGTTACTGGCCCGCTCGCAGCGGCCGGATGCCGTGCTCTGTACCACCGACCTGCTGGCGTGCGGATTTTTAGATACGGCCCGTCAAACATTCAAGCTCGATATTCCTCAAGACCTCTGCGTGATGGGCTTCGATAATATCGAGCAAGCCAGCTGGCAAAGCTATGACCTGACTACCTTTCATCACCCGGTTGAGGAAATTGCTGCCTGCATCGCTAAGCAGCTGGCGGATGAAAATGATATCAGCCAGATCATCCAGCTACCTGCCAGGCCCGTATGGCGTAGCACCATTCGCCCCGGCTAGCGGCTACTCCCGCTAAAACAGCCAAGTAATCATTTTAATTCGCCTTATTTCATGGCGACGGGGCACCCCTGTGCCCAAAACCTGACATGTTGCGCTAACGGCATGTCCCTATGACCGAGAAAGGAAACGCTAAACCATGCAAGCCTTCGCTCCACGCTCCCTATGCCTTACCGCCCTGGCCGCTACGGCCTGGCTGTTATCCTCTAACGCATTGGCAGAGAACACTCCTGAAGTTAATCCTGACGCCGCTATTGATGCGCACCTCAGTACAAAGTCACCCTATCCCTATGTCGCCACCCGCTATACGCCCGCCCCTGAAGGCTATCAGCCGGTATTTATCAATTACGTGGGACGACATGGCTCGCGCCATCTTTCCAGCGCAAAGTATGACAAAACGCTTAACGAGCTACTGGCGTTGGCTGAACAAGAGCAGCAGCTAACAGATGCTGGCCAAGCGTTACAGCAGCAAATAGCGCGCCTTATGGAAGTGGAGAAAGATGTTTACGGTGAGCTGTCTTTATCAGGCGGTGAAGAGCTTAATGCTATTGGCCAACGCATGGGTAAGCAGTTTGCCGACGTATTTGAAAGCGGACGCCCTATTGAGGCACATGCCACTTATAAAGACCGTGCGCCGCAAAGCCGCGACCATTTCCTTGAAGGGCTTAAAGTAGCGCTGGGCGAGCAGACGCCCCCGATTACCGCCGAGCAGTATGCAAAAGGCAGCGATCCGTATCTTCGGCCCTACGATCTGGCCACTCAGTACAAAGCCTATAAAAGTGGCGGTGAATGGCAAGAAGTCCTGGAAGCATATCTGGATCAGCAGCCCCAAACAGCTGAATTCGCCCAAACCATCATGAGCCAGTTTATTGGCGAGGAGCTCTACGAAGCGTTGTCTGACGGCACACTCGCTTTTGAAGATGAAAAAGGCAGAGTCAAACTGAGAAGCCCAGAAGATGCCGCCAATAACCTTTATCAGCTTTACATTATTGCCTCCAACATAACTCAGGAGGGCACCTTCGATTTTGGTCAATACTTCACCCAGGATCAGCTGGCCTGGTACGAGAAACTCGACATACTGGAAACCTATTATGCCAAGGGCCCATCGCTAACCAGCACCGACCTTCCGCAAGACATCGCAGCGCCGCTCGTCAAGGAACTGCTGGTCTCAACTGACAATGCATTACAGGACAATAACCTTAGCGGCATCTTCAATTTCGGCCATGCAGAAACGATTATTCCGCTTTCTTCTTATCTGGATATAGCAGGCGCTAATGAAAGCCAAGATAACCCTGACCTAGTCGCCGAAATATGGAAAGGATCTGAGATAACGCCTATGGGTGCCAATATCCAATGGATTATTTACGAAAATAATGGCGATCACCTGATAAAAATGCTGCGCAATGAGCAGGAAATAGCCTTTCCAATCACTACAGCTACATTCCCTTATTACTCCTGGGAAAGCATTAAAGACTATTACACCGAAAAACTTGAAAACAGTGGCGTTGCTTTAAACAGCACACTTGAAGATAACGTTGAACTGTTAAAAAACCACTTTTAATCATCAAGCATAAAATCTTAATTAACTAAAAAACGCTACTGACGTTTCAGCTCCTTTAATTATCGAATTAAAGGAACGGGTTCTTGCTGCCTTAATCTTGATTCAGGGATCGGAAAATGAAGAATTTATTAGTATTTACCGCCGTTTCTATCGTTGCTATGCAAACGGCTCAAGCGGCGACTGTCTATAAAGCAGACGATCTTAGAGTCGACCTTACCGGTAAGGTGCAGTATGAGGCGGGCGCATTTAAATACGACAAGCAGGATAAGACCAAGCGCTTGAACTTTGGTGGTGATGGTAAAGCCCGCCTGGGCACCCAGTTTCGCTATCGCTTCTCAGATGAAATAGATCTGCTGGGTAAGTTAGAGTGGCAGATGAACGCCGAAGAGGAAAACGATGCTAAAACCGATAGCCTTGATGTGCGCTATGCCTGGCTGGGTTTTCGCTACCTCGACCAGTTGGAAATGGCAATCGGCCGAACCAAAAGCTCAACCAGTCAGTTGATTGACGTTACCGATATTTTTGAGCTGTTTGGCTCTTCTGCCAACGACAATAAAATTAATGGCATCAAGCCCTTTGCCAGCAAAAAAGATGACCAGCTGACCATTGGCTATGATGTCGGCAACTGGGACCTTCGCGCGAGCTATGTATTTGAGGATGACCGGCGCACACGTGAAACCACCGATGGCGACCGCAACTACCAATACAGCCTTTCCGCTCGTTACAGTACCGATATCGGCCTGGATTTGGTGACCGCTTACGAACGCCAAAGATTTCAAGGCGCGACGGCCATGCTTGGTGACATGACCAGCTGGGGGTTTGGCGCAGGCTACCGTTACAACTCTCTTTACGTGGGTGCCATCAACGGCTATAAATCCATGCAGGCCGCTGATAACGAGGAATTCTCAACCCACTTCTACGAACTGGCCGGCGCTTATCAACTAGGCGATTTTCTATTAATGGCAGGCTATAACAACGAAAAAGGCCAGGATAACCTAGCGGACGAAGGCAATCGCGTAGATGAATACGTCTTCGGAGTTTCCTATCAGGTGATGCCGCGCGCCAAACTCTACGCCGAATACAATGTCGATCGCGTACGTCTTGATGATCGCCCCCGTGATGACCTGTACGGTATTGGTGTCGAAGTGAAGTTTTAAAGCGCTGAACTAAAATATCCCGACAAAGCTTCTTACCAAGCACGCCCCAGGCGGCTACTCAGGTAGCCGCCTTTTGGTGTGCAAAATGCCCCACCGGGGCGGGTAGCTTCTGGTGTCCGGCATGTCTCTGCTAATATAGGACACCGCAAACACACCTGAAGGCTTCCCACGCATGCGCTTGATTATCGCCGAAAAACCCAGCCTTGCTCGGGCGATTGCCGAGGCATTGCCCGCAAGCGCCAAACGTCAGGAAGGCGCTATTATTTGCGGCGACACGACTGTTACCTGGTGTTTGGGCCATCTTCTGGAACAAGCGCCCCCGGAGGCCTACGACCCCGCTGATAAACAGTGGAGGCTGGACCGTTTGCCCATAGTGCCCGGCACTTGGAAGCTGGCACCGCGTTATAAAGCGCGTGGGCAGCTAGCGGTGATTCGTAAGTTAATCAAGCAGGCCACTGATGTTGTTCATGCTGGTGACCCGGACCGAGAAGGCCAGTTGCTGGTTCAGGAAGTGATCGAGCACCTGAAGTACCGCGGCCCGGTTCAACGCCTGTTGATCAGCGATTTGAACCGCCCAGCGGTCAGTCGCGCGCTCGCCAAACTGCGCTCCAACCAAGAATTCCAGCCGCTTTTTCAGGCAGCGCAAGCCCGCTCGCGCGCTGACTGGCTATATGGCATTAATCTTACCCGCGCCTGGACACTCACCGGCCGCCAGGCGGGCCATGATGGCGTGCTTTCCGTGGGCCGCGTGCAAACGCCGGTACTCGGGCTGATCGTGCGTCGCGATAACGCCATCCGAGATTTCAGGCCTCACCCGTTCTACCCGCTCTGGGCGGACTTACAGGTTGAAAAAGGCCAGTTACGCGCCTGGTGGGCGCCCAAGGAACACCAGCCTTTAGACGACCAAGGCCGCTTGATTGACCGCACGCCTGCCGATGCGCTGGCGGCCCAATTGCCGGGGGCTACCGGCCAGCTTACCAAGCTCGACCAGCAGGAAAAACGCCAGGCGCCGCCGCTGCCCTACTCGCTTTCGGCACTTCAGGTTGACGCCGCCCGCCGCTTCGGGCTTTCTGCCCAGATGGTGCTGGATATCTGCCAGCGCCTTTATGAGCAGTACAAGCTGATCACCTACCCACGCTCGGACTGTCGCTACCTGCCCGAAGAACATCTGGCGCTCGCCCAACGTAGTTTGAGCGGCGCCTGCCAAAATGACGATACGCTCAGGCAGTGGCTGAACGGCGCGGATTTTTCGCTACGCTCCAAAGCCTGGAACGACAAGCAGGTGGGCGCCCACCATGCGCTGGCACCTACCGGTAAGCCCGCGGATTTCAGCCAGCTTTCCGCCACGGAAGGCCATGTATTCCGGCTGGTAGTGCGCAACGTGATGGCCCAGTTCTACCGCCCGCTGCGAACCTTTGAAGTCAAAGCCGAGTTCACTCTATTAAATGAGGCCTTTCGTGCCCGCGGCCAAAGCATCCTCGACCCTGGCTGGAAACCGCTCTTCACCACGAAAGAAGAAGCGCCGCCGCTGCCACCGCTTACCCAAAATGAACGCTGCAAAGCGCTCGGTGCAGGCGTAGAAGAGAAGGAAACCCGCCCACCCGAGCCGTTTACTGACGCAAGCCTTATTAAAGCGATGATGAATATCGGCCGCTATGTGGATGACCCGAACGTTCGCAAAACCTTGCGGGACACCGATGGCTTGGGTACCGAAGCCACCCGCGCAGGTATCATCGAAACCCTGGTACAGCGCGGCTACCTGGTGCGCCAGCAAAAAGCCCTGCGTGCCACCAAACTGGGTAGCGCATTAATCGCCGCCCTGCCAAGCGCGGTCAGCACGCCGGAACGCACAGCCCTTTGGGAACAGCGCTTGCGCTCCATTTCGGAACAGCAGGATGATGCAGGCGCTTTTCAGCAGGCGCTGCTGGATGACCTTCGCGCCCTGCTTAGTCAAAGCGATGTTGCCAAACTCAGGCAGAGCCTGCAAACGGCTCAGGGCGAAGCAAGTAGCCCAGCCAAGCGTACAAGCAAGCCAAGAAAGCGCTATACAAAGAGAAAAAGTACCGGTGGAAGTAAGAAGTAGAATAACGATGGCGGGATGAACACTACTTAACCCATGTGCTTGCGCCAAGCGGCACTACTGTCTATACAGAAAGTAGATATGCCAAAGTTGCCTTTAACTCAACGTCAGCATGGAGCGACTTTTTGAGCATGTTGAAGACAATGTGAAGCGCTCAGCCCAAAAGGCCTTAAACTCATTTGACTTAGCCCATTCAAGGAGTTCAAGCATGATACGACGCACGCTCCCCCTCCTTGTTGCCCTGTTAGGCGCTGGCTCCATGATTACGCTCCATGCTGCCGAGCCGGCGGCGCCACAGAATGAAAGCGGCGTACTTCCCAACGCAATGCCCGAGAAGCCGAATATAGATACCGGCACGGCGGGCACCACAAGCGGCATTACCGGTGCGGATATGGACCAGGAGGATGAGACCACCGGTGGTGGCCAATCACGGGGCGATGCCATGTTCCAGACCCCGGCCTCCCAGTCCGATGCTGATCCCACCTACGAAACTGAGACACCTGAGCGAGAAGAGACGCTTTTTCCGGATGAACCGCTAGGTGCCGATGACAGTGGGCGCCGGGAAGATGGTGAGCCTCAGGCCAGTACGTCTGATTCGTCCGATTAAGCCATTGCCAGCAAATCCTGAAGGTAAGTTTTTCATTGGCAAAATGACACCGCGACGCATCGCCAAACAAGAAAAGACTCACTATGCTTAATGGATATGTCATTTTCCGGGACTTACGACATTCAGAACAAATCGACAGGAGGCCGTGATGACGCTGAAGGTTACGCGAAGACAGTTCTTTAAACTCGGGGCAGTCGGTATGGCCACCTCAAGCATGGCCATGATGGGCTTTGCCCCTGAACCCGCACTCGCATCGATCCGCCAGTTCAAGCTGACTGGCGCCAAGATAACCCGCAGCAACTGCACTTACTGCTCGGTGGGCTGTGGCGTGCTTCTCTATAGCCGCGGCGATGGGGCGATCAACAGTATTGATAGCATTTACCATGTCGAGGGCGACCCGGATCATCCGGTCAGTCGCGGCTCGCTGTGCCCCAAAGGTGCGGGGCTCCTCGACTACATTCAGAGTGAATCTCGCCTTAAGTATCCTCAGGTACGCGAACCCGGCACCGATGAGTGGAAACGCATCAGCTGGGACGACGCGCTGACACGTATCGCCCGACACATGAAGAATGATCGCGATGCCAACTTTGTCGATCAGGACGATGAAGGCAATACGGTTAACCACTGGACCACGACCGGGATGCTGGCGGCGTCCGCCTCGACCAACGAAACGGCTTACCTGACACAGAAGATAGTCCGCAGTCTTGGCATGGTGGTACTCGACAACCAGGCACGCGTCTGACACGGACCGACGGTGGCAGGTCTTGCCCCAACATTCGGTCGCGGTGCCATGACCAATCACTGGGTCGACATCCGCAACGCTGATCTTATTCTCGTCATGGGTGGCAATGCCGCCGAGGCGCACCCCGTTGGTTTTCGCTGGGTGATGGAAGCCAAGGAGCATAACGATGCCCGCTTGATAGTGGTCGATCCCCGCTTCAACCGCACGGCAGCGGTGGCAGACTACTACGCGGAAATTCGTACCGGCACCGATATCGCTTTTCTGGGTGGTCTTATCAGCTACTTGATCGAAACCGATCAGATTCATCATGAGTATGTCCGTGCCTATACCGACGCGAGCCTCATCGTGCGCGAGGAGTTCGGCTTCGAGGATGGCCTGTTCACCGGCTATGACGCCGAGAATGGCGAATACGACAAGGAGACCTGGCGGTACGAGTACGACGACGAAGGCTATGCCCTGCGCGACGATACGCTCACGCACCCCCGCTGCGTGTTCCAATTGATGCGTGTGCACTTCAGCCGCTATACCCCTGATGTGGTCTCTTCGGTGTGCGGTACGCCCCGCGACAAGCTTCAGCACGTCTGGGACATGGTCGCCGCGACCGTCGTGAACGACAAGACCATGACGATCCTCTACGCATTGGGGTGGACGCAGCACTCGATCGGCTCGCAGATCATTCGCACCGCGGCGATGCTCCAGTTGTTGCTTGGCAACATGGGCATGCGCGGAGGCGGCGTCAATGCCTTGCGCGGCCACTCCAATATCCAGGGGCTGACCGATCTTGGACTGCTCTCGGATTTGCTACCTGGGTACATGTCACTACCCGAGGCCGATGAGCAGGATTACGAAGCCTATATCTTGGATCGCTCCCGCCCGGATCTGCTGCCTGGTGAAGTGTCCTACTGGCGCTATTACGAGCGCTTTCATGTCAGCCTGATGAAAGCGTGGTTCGGCGATGCGGCCACCGAAGCCAACAACTGGTGCTTTGACTGGTTGCCCAAGCTAAGCGAAACCCTGTATGACGTGCTGCATACCTTCGAGCGGATGAGCCATGGCGACATCAACGGCTACATTTGCCAAGGGTTCAACCCGCTGGCCGCCTTTCCGCATAAAGCCAAGACCACTGCGGCGCTTTCTCGCTTGAAGTACTTGGTGGTCATTGACCCACTGAGAACCGAAACCGCCGAGTTCTGGAAGAACCATGGCGAATTCAACGATGTGAACACCGCCGAGATCGGCACCGAGGTGTTCCGCTTGCCGACCACCGCGTTTGCTGAGGAAGACGGCTCCATCGTCAACAGCTCACGCTGGCTACAATGGTTCTGGGCAGCGGCACCGCCGCCGGGCGAAGCGCTTCCCGATACCGCCATTATGGCGGGCGTCTTCTTGCGGATACAGCAGATGTATCGCAACGAAGGCGGCGCCTTTTCGGAGGCACTACTCAATCTGAGCTGGCCCTATCGCTATCCGGCGGAGCCAAGTGCCAACGAACTGGCCCGGGAGTATAACGGTTGGGCGCTCGAGGACGTCGTTGATGAGCAACGCAATATTGTCTGTCGAGCGGGGGAGCAGGTCGAGGATTTCGGCATGCTGCGTGCCGACGGCAGCACGGCGAGCGGTTGCTGGATCTTTGCCGGTTGCTGGACCGATGAAGGCAACCAGATGATCCGCCGCGACAACTCCGACCCCTACGGCGTCGGCCAGACGCTGGGTTGGGCCTGGTCGTGGCCAGCCAACCGGCGAATACTCTACAACCGAGCAAGCGCGCGTCCCGACGGTACGCCGTGGGCTGAGCGCAAGGCAGTCGTATGGTGGAACGGCAATCGTTGGGTGGGTAATGACGTTCCCGACTTCCCTGTGGAATCTGCGCCGTCAGATGCTCAGGGTCCCTTCATCATGAACCAGACGGGTCGAGGGCAGTTTTTTGCTCGTGACCGTATGGTCGAGGGGCCTTTCCCGGAACACTACGAACCGTTTGAAACACCCATCGCCAATAATCCGATGCACCCCAATAACCCACTGGCCAAGAACAATCCAGGGGCACGGGTGTTCGAGCAGGATCGGGCCAATTTCGGTACCTTCGAGGAGTTTCCGCATGCGGCGACCACCTATCGTCTCACCGAGCATTTCCACTACTGGACGATGCACAACCGCTTGAACGCCATCGCCCAGCCGGAAAAATTCGTGGAGATTGGCGAAACCCTGGCCAACGAACTGGGCATTGCCAAGGGCGACCGGGTCCGCGTCAGCTCCAAGCGAGGCCATATCGAAGCGGTGGCAGTGGTGACCAAGCGTATTCGTCCGTTGCAGGTAGCGGGACGAACGGTGCATCAGATAGGCATCCCGATTCACTGGGGTTATCTGGGCGAAACCAAGCGGGCTCACCTGACCAATACGTTGACGCCATCCGTGGGTGACGCCAATACCCAGACGCCAGAGTTCAAGTCGTTCCTGGTACGGGTCGACAAGCTATAAAGCAAGGAGGAGAGCATGCGTGGAGAACAAATCAACTCGCAGAACATCATCGCTCGCTCAGCGACCTCGGTACCCTCGCCCCAGACGCGAAGCGGCGGCGTTGAAGCGGTCACCAAGCTGATCGACGTATCCCGCTGCATCGGTTGCAAGGCATGCCAGGTAGCATGTTCTGAGTGGAACGACTTGCGTGACGAGGTAGGAGAATGTGTGGGGGAATACGACAACCCGACTGACCTTACACCCGACTCCTGGCAGGTAATGCGCTTCAACGAGCACGAGAACGAACAAGGCAATCTGGAGTGGCTGATCCGTAAGGATAACTGCATGCACTGCGCCGAACCTGGCTGCCTTGAGGCATGCCCGGCCCCCGGCGCGATTGTTCAGTACGCCAACGGTATCGTCGACTTCAACTCCGAGCACTGCATTGGCTGCGGCTATTGTGTCACTGGCTGCCCTTTTGATGTGCCGCGAATCTCCAAAAAGGATGGCAAGTCCTACAAGTGTACGCTCTGCTCCGACCGTGTCTCCAATGGCTTGGAGCCGGCCTGTGTAAAATCGTGCCCTACCGGATCGATCATGTTCGGTACCAGGGAGGACATGCTCGATCTCGCTGAGACGCGCACCGACTTTCTCAAGGGGCGCGGTTTTGAAAAAGCCGGTATCTATAATCCCCAAGGGGTCGGCGGCACCCATGTGATCTACGTGCTGCAACATGCCGACAAGCCGGAAATCTACAGCGGTTTGCCCAGGGACCCACGCATCAGCCCGCTGGTTGAAGGCTGGAAAGGTATATCCAAGCCGTTGGCCTCGGTGGCTATTGGGCTCGCCGCATTTGCCGGGTTTTTCCACTATCTCGCCGCGGGCCCCAAGGAGACACCGGAAGAGGAGGAAGACGATGTGGAGAAAGAAGCGAATAAAGAGGTGCGCGCGGATGAGGAGCGTGGCCAGTATCACGAGGAGAAACGGCCATGAACGAGCCAAAGCCATCTGCCAAATCCGATCGGGGCCTCCTGCGATATGACACATTTTCGCGCATCAATCATTGGCTTATCGCGATCAGCTTCGTGATGTTGATACTCAGTGGGCTGCCCTTTTTCCACCCCTTCTTCTGGTCGCTGACCGGCCTGTTCGGTGGCCCGAGCATGACGCGGATCCTGCATCCGTATATCGGACTGTTCATGGCGCTATTTTTTGTGATCATGGCGATCCGTTTCTTCAAGGTGAGCCTGATCAAGCGCCATGACATTCAGTGGCTCAAGCAGATCAAGGACGTGCTGACCAATCACGATGAGCGTCTACCGCCGGTAGGTAAGAACAATGCTGGCCAAAAGCTGGTCTACTGGATCATGGTGCTTTGCGTGCCACTGCTACTGGCGACCGGCCTGCTCATCTGGCAGCCCTACTTCGCCGATGCCGTTCCCATCACACTACGTCGGCTGGCCGCGGTTGGGCATGCTTATGTGGCCTTCCTCGCGATTATCACCTTGATCATCCACATCTACTCAGGTATTTGGGTGAAGGGGTCGTTCACCGCCATGATCCGTGGCCGGGTCAGCAAGTCTTGGGCGAAACATCACCATGATTTATGGTATGAGGAGGAAATGGACAAAGAGCGTCTGGAGCAAGAGCGCAAGATGGCCAAGCAGCAGCACCCGATCATGTCAGGAGAAAAGCCCAAGTGAATCACGCATATGGCAATGCCCCGATGGGCGTTATCGATCCACCCTCCGTAGTGCTGCCCGAGCAGGAGCATTTTGCAAAGCGCGCACAGCGCCTGCGTGATCTCTCCGAGCGTATCGAACCGCTGCGCGATTTTTTGGCTTTCATGGCACAGCTCTCTCACGCCCAGCAGCAGGCACTGGAGCGCAATACCCCAGCTTGGCTGCCCGAGCCGGATGCCTTTGCACTGGCCCTGGAGCATGGCATGCCGCCGCTGGGCACTCAGGCGCTTTACCGCGATATCGACTTTCACAGTGAGCTAACCGCGCTTCTCGATGGCCTCGAATTGCATGTTGGTGAGGCGCAGCGGCCGTTGCTCGACACTCTGCGTAAGCTGCCCAGAGAGGAAATCGATCGCCTTGCCCAAGAAGTGCTTGAGGCGCGCCCCGGCCCTGAAGCAAGCCGGGGGCTGATGCCTTTAGTAGCCGCTGCGTTGCAGGTGGCCTGGCTGCGCTTGGCGCGCACCCTGCCACAACCGCCAAAACGCCCCAGTGCCGAGGCCCGTTCGATCTGCCCCTGTTGCGGCTCGTTGCCGGTGGCAAGCATCATCCAGATAGATTCTAAACGCAGCGGGGCGCGTTATCTGCAGTGCGGGTTATGCGCGACACAGTGGTATCTGGAGCGCTCCAAATGCAGTGTCTGCGATCAGAGCGGCAAGCTTGACTACCTGAGTCTTGAAGATGAGATCGGTGAGCGCCTGCTCCCCACTCAGGCCGAGACCTGTGGCGACTGTCACTCCTATCTCAAGATCATGCCACGTGAATTCGACGCTCATGCTGAACCCCTTGCCGACGACCTCGCGAGCCTGGCGCTGGATCTTTTGCTCGCCGAGGAAAAACAGTATCGTCGCAGCGGCTTCAATCCGCTGCTTATCGTGGGTGAATGACGCCATCCCCGAGCGACCGCCCGCGCTCGGCCATGCTATGCCTTAAGGATATGAAAACAACAATGGACGTTCGACGCAGTCTGCCTGCCGTAGACACTCTGCTAGCCCTTCCCGCTCTACAGCAAGCCCAGCATCATCATGGTGGGCGCTTGGTCAGGCAGGCCATCCGCCTGACCCTGGAGAACGAGCGCTCGCGACTTGCGGGTAGTTCCGAGCTTGCCGAGCACCAGCCCGCCACCCTCTCTCTCGATACACTCACTGCCCGAGTGCTTGAACGCCTTGAGAAACTGGCACTGCCCAATAGCCGCAGCGTGTTTAACCTGACCGGCACGGTGATTCATACCAACCTCGGCCGCTCGCCACTTGCTGAGTCAGCCATCGAAGCCATGGTTCAGGCCGCCCGTCACCCCATGGCGCTTGAGTATGACCTGGAGAGCGGTGGCCGAGGCGACCGTGACCGCTTGGTAGAGTCCCTGCTCTGCGAGCTGACTGGCGCCGAAGCAGCCACCGTGGTCAACAACAACGCCGGTGCAGTGCTGCTGGCACTGAGCGCTCTGGCCAATGGCCGCGAGGCGATCATTTCACGCGGCGAGTTGATTGAGATAGGCGGCGCCTTTCGCATGCCCGACATCATGGTCGCGGCGGGCTGTCGGCTCCATGAGGTAGGCGCGACCAACCGAACCCATGCCAAGGATTTCCAGGCCGCCATGGGTGATGGCACCGGGTTGATCGTCAAGGCACACACCTCCAACTACGCCATCACCGGTTTTACGAAAAGTGTGCCGGAGCGTGAATTGGCCCACATTGCACACGCGCATGGCGTCCCTTTCATGGTTGACCTTGGCAGCGGCGCATTAGCCGACTTCTCCGCGCTAGGCCTGCCCCATGAGTCGCAACCTCGCGAGGCGATTGACGCCGGTGCCGACGTCGTCACCTTCAGTGGCGACAAGCTGCTGGGCGGCCCACAGGCAGGCATTATTGTCGGCCGCCGTGAACTTATCGATACGATCAAGCGCCACCCACTAAAACGTGCCCTGCGCCTGGACAAGCTGACCCTGGCCGCTCTGGAAGCCACCTTGCGCCTCTATCGCGACAGTGAGGCGCCGCAGCGAGACATTCCCACGTTGACGATGTTGACGCGGCCAGAAACCGACATCGCGGCGACCGGCGAACGTCTGCTTTTCTCCGCTCAGGCCCTGCTCGACGACATTGAGGTTACCTTGGCACCCTGTGTCAGTCAGCTGGGCAGCGGCTCACTACCCGTCGACCGGTTGCCGAGCTACGCGCTGGCCTGGCGCCCGCTAAACGGTGACCGCCGCGCCAGGGAACGGTGTCTCAAACGCATCGAGACAGCGTTTCGTCAACTCCCCCGTCCGGTTATCGGCCGCCTTAACGAAGGCGCCCTCTACCTCGATCTGCGCTGTCTATACCGCCCTGAAGATGTGGAAACCTTCGCTTCACAGTTCTCGATATTGAAGCAGCGCTACGAGAACCACCATGACCTGCACCAGGAAGGCCCGCCATGATTGTCGGCACTGCCGGCCATGTCGACCATGGCAAGACCGCTTTGATCCAGCAGCTGACCGGTATTGATACCGACCGCCTAAAAGAGGAGAAGGCACGCGGGTTGACCATCGAAGCTGGTTTTGCCTACCCCGACGTCGCGCCAGGCGTTGAGCTCGGCTTTGTCGACGTGCCGGGGCATCATCGGTTTCTGCATAACATGCTTGCGGGCAGCGCTGGCATTGACACGGCTCTGCTGGTAGTGGCCGCCGACGATGGTGTAATGCCACAAACGATCGAACATGTCCAAATCCTCGACTTGCTCGGCGTCGACCGCGGCGTGGTGGCACTGACCAAGATCGACCGAGTCGACGCACCACGGCGTCAGGAAGTCAGACAAGAGATCACCCAACTACTGGCCGGAACCCAGCTCGCCAAAGCACCGCTATATGACATCTCAAGCCACAGCGGTGAAGGCGTAGCGGCACTGCGAGACACGCTATGGGCACAGGCGGCCCAACAGCATGCGTTTTCAGCTCAGGGGCATTTCCGCCTTAGCGTGGACCGCGTTTTCGCGTTGCCGGGTGCAGGTCTGGTAGTGACAGGCACCGCACTCAGCGGCTGCATTGCCAAGGGTGACATGGTGCGTCTGGTACCCGACGGCCATAAGGCCAGGGTGCGCCAGCTGCGGCGCCAGCACCGCGAGAGTGATCAGGCTTACCAGGGTGACCGAGTAGCGCTCAATCTTGCTGGAACCGGCGTAGAACGGGAGCGTATTAAGCGCGGCGACTGGGTTGTCGCCGAGTCGCTTGAAACACCTTCTATCAAGCGACTTGATGTCGAGCTAAGGCTGCTCGACGCTGCCCCACCGCTCAAGCACTGGACGCCCGTCCATATACATCTGGGGGCCGCCCATCTCATGGGGCGGGTTTCGCTACTCGAAGGGCAACGACTCGAACCAGGCAAAAGCATGCTTGGCCAACTGGTCTGTGACAGCCCGGTACACGCCTGCCTGGGAGATCGCTTCGTCATCCGCGATCATGGCGGACATATTACCCTCGGTGGCGGGATCGCACTGGACGGAGGACCACCCCGTCGCGGCCAGCGCGCGCCCGCTCGACTAACCTGGTTGGCGGCGCTTGCAAAATGCGCAAGCACCAATCCACCTTACGACCTTCACGAACCGCTGGGTGCCGCGCTCGATCTCCATCCTGAAGGCTTGGATCTTACTAGCATGGCGCGCAATCTTAATGTCAGCGTTCAGGATCTAGCGCCGCTGGTTGAGGCATCCGCAGGTCAAGTCCTCACTGCCGAAGGCGACGTTAGCGCTTTCTCCCAAAAAGCCATCGAGTCGCTTAGAGAGCGGATTATCCAAGTAGTCGCCGGTAATCACCAGAACGAACCCGCCATGCTGGGTACCGAGCGCGAGCGACTAAATCGCCAAGCTGCTCCTCGATTACCGGCTCCTCTCTTCCGCAGCCTGCTGAAACAACTGATCGAGACGGATCAGCTCGACAGCAATGGCCCCTTCATTTCTCTGCCCGGCCATCGTGCGGCACTTAATGAGCACGATGAGGCGCTCTGGCAACGGCTTGAGCCTCTGCTGGCCGAGGCGCCCTTCCAGCCACCCCGGGTTCGCGACCTGGCAGCAAGCAGTGGGCTTGATGAAAAGCGTGTTCGTCAGGCACTAACCGCCTGTGCTCGCCTTGGCAGGCTTTATCAGGTTCGCAAAGACCACTTTTACCTCGCCTCTGCGGCACAGGAAATGGCCAATATCGCACGTGAGCTAATGGACGAACACGGCACTATTCGCGTTGCTGAGTTTCGCAACCGTATCGGTACCGGACGCAAATTGGCCGTTCACATTCTCGAATTCTTTGATAGGATAGGTTTTACGCGCCGGGTGCAGGATGAACGCTGCATTCGCCGTACTGCCTTGTGGAACTAGGCAACACAAGGCATACGCTCAAGGAAGAGGATCGACCCCCGGTGGGGCGGCCAGACTTCAAATCTGGCAGGGGCTGCCAGCAGTCTTTGGTGGGTTCGACTCCCACGCTCTTCCGCCACTCTTTTTGACCCTCGCTACCCTCCGTCTTGTTGGCTATAAACCAGCACAGTGCGTACCCTTTGACGATCCAATCAAGATAACGGTATAAATCAGGAATTATCAGTTAGCCGTCGATAGTCTGCCAGGCACCGCCATCACCCAGTCACGAAGTGCCAGCATTGTTGGATCGTTTCGGCGGCTTTCCGGATAAACGAAAAAAAAGGCACGGTCTTCAAGCTCAGGGCCAAAAGGTTGTACCAGGCGCCCATCGGCCAATTCATCTTCGATAAGCTGACGGCTCATCAATATGACACCCTGGCCACCTACTGCTGCTGCAATGGCGTGGCTTTCATCTGAGAACGCAAGGCCGGCGCCGACATCCAATCCCGGTATCTGAGCAATCTTCTGGTAACCCGGCCAATCCGTGGGCGATATAAATACGCCCTGTGGCCGAAAGTGAATCAACGGGTATTTCGACGAATCCTTGCCAGCCTGCTGAGCAAGCTGTGGACTGCAAACCGGAATCAAGGTGGTATCAAACAGCTTCTCGGCAACCTGCCCTTGCCAGCGCCCATCACCGTGGCGAATGGCAAGGTCGGCGGTTATCCCATCTAGCGCAACGGGCTCATGAGAGGCATGAATACGTAGATCGATGTTTGGATGAGATTCGCGCAGCATACAAATCCAGGGCAGTAGCCAGCGGACTGCCACCACCGGCGTGGTCGTAAGCGTAATGCCCCGCCGTTCGGGCATGGCACTCAAGCGTTCAATAGCATTACTGATATTGTCGAACGAGGATTCCAACACCTGCTGTAACTCGCGGCCTTGCAGAGTCAATTCAAGCTGCCTGGGCCTGCGCACAAACAGCGCAATGCCTAGCGCCTCTTCAAGCCCACGAATTTGATGGCTAATGGCTGTGGCGGTAACCGACAGTTCCAATGCGGCCTGTTTGGCACTTTCATGCCGAGCAGCGGCTTCAAAGGCTCGAAGTGCTGAAAGTGAGGGTAAGCGTCGAGAGTTCATGAATGAGTTTCGCTCATCTATAGCTGCAAGAAAAGATCGTTTGTTGCGGCTTCAGGTAGAGGCCTAAGCTACACCTGTCGTCAATCATAGATGAATTCAGCTCAAAAGGAGGCTTTCATGCCACATATTCTGCATATAGACGCCAGCGCACGTCCCGGTATTGCGGGAACCGATCACCATGGTTCTCATAGCCGCCAGCTTTCCCATCACTTTACTAGCCAATGGCAGTTACAACGCTCGCAGGACACGATTACCTATCGAGATATAGGCCAACATCCGCCCTCCTTTATCAACCACGACTGGATCGCCTCAGCCTTCACGCCCGAAGAGCAACGCGAGCCCTGGATGCAGGAAGCACTGGTGGAAAGTGATCAGCTGGTCGATGAGCTGATCGCCTCGGATATCCTGATTATCGGCACGCCGCTATACAACTTCAGCATGCCTGCCGCGCTCAAGGCGTGGGTCGACCAGATTGTCCGCGCAGAGCGAACGGTGGGTGTCGATAAGACCAAACCGAACGATCCCTACACTCCCAAGCTGACTGATCGAGAAAGGCACGCGGTCATACTCACAGCGAGAGGGGGCATTAATATGGCGCCAGGTGAAGAGATGGCACATATGAATTACCTGGAGCCAAGCCTTGCACTCGCACTGGAGTTTGTCGGCATTACCCGACTTCACGCTATTGCTATTGAAGGGCAGGAAGTAGGCGGAGAGATATTGGCTAAGTCTATTGCTGAAGCGCGGCGTAAAGTCGAACGACTCGTTGATAAGCTGCAAGTGACGCTGAATGCCACCCCCGCCCAGGAACCGGCTTGAATGCTGGCAGCGGGATTCCTACTATCAAAGTGAGTGCGTGATGTGCGGGTATCGCCAATCCTGGATATCCGCGCCTTTATGTCCCTTGAGTCGCGTTGAACTAACAACATGTTGCCTTGGGTATGCTGGGTAAGAAATCAGCGAATCTACTTAGCGATTTTTACCTCATTAACAACTCAGCACTCCAGATAGTGCCTGTGTACTGAGTTGTAACAAGTAATATGATTTCTCTTCCTACTTAGCTACTTACCTACTTACATCACCTCTTCACCATTTACGGTCAGGACGCCGTCTTGCCAGATCAGCGTCTGCTCTTCGAAGTCCGGGTCGATTAACAGAGCATAAGGCATGGGAATGAGCGAAAGAACCATCTGAGGAGGCGTGGTTACGCCGATATTCAGGCTAAAGCGGTTTTGAAGGTACTCTTGTGCTTCCGGTGTGCTCATGACATCTTGCGATGCCTGAAGCTGATCGGGTAATAGCAAGCGGCTATCCCATAAAGCGCTATATAACGCTTCCTTGGACAGCTCTTCACCATCAAAACGGATATCCGCCGTAATGCGGGGATTAAAATCGACACCCAACATGGGCAGCGTGACATGTGCTTCCAGCGGCTGGAACGCTACTGAGGGGCTCGCAACCAATACATCATAGCCATGTTCGATAGACTGGATCAGTAGTTCACGCTCTTCCTGCTCATCACCGCGCACACCGGTTTCTTCATACTCCGCACGCATGGCTTGCAGCGGTGCATAAGCTTCCTGAAGCGCCTGAAAAGCAGGCATATCCCAGCTCTTGGCATCCATATCAAGTGTCAGGCTGCCGATTGAAGTGCCGTCGGCGCCAATATCGGCCACCTTGAAACGGCCGCCTGAATTGACGATTTGGCTATCACCCACTGATTCAGACTCGGCTTCAAGCTCAACGCCATCCATGTAAACATTGATGCCCTGTGCCAAAAACTCTATTTTGGGTATTTCCAGGCGTTGATGTATCAGGCTGGACGCTTCTTGGGAGCTGTTTTCAAAGCGTGGCGAAACAATCCGAAATGAGTCATTCTCGTTATTGACGACAATTTCACGTGCCTGGCCATCTACCCTCCAAACGTCTTCATCTTCAAGGTCAAGATCCACTACCAGATCGTGCAGAGTGCCGTCGAGCTCAACGCCGCTTAACGAACCGGCCGTCAGCTGCCCCGTAACGGAATTGCGCGTAGCAACCAGATCAACATCGATATCGCCGCTTAGAAACTGCTCGTTGGGATGAATCGTGCCGGTAATAGGACTATTGATAATACCGTGGTCCACCAGCAGATTTACCCGGGCGTTGGCATTTTCAACACCTTCCATACCGATCATTGCCGTCGCCGTTGTCTTGAACAATGATTTCTCGATCGTTACATCGCTTGCGTACCAGGAAACGGAATCATCCAACTGCGCAAAGGTTTGGGTGAGTGCTTTTTCAACCTCATTACCCACTACTGCCTGAGCGCCTAGATATCCCGCTGCCCCGAGCACTACAACGCCAGTAGCAGTTAGAATTAATGTTTTAGTAGCAGGCATATCAGAATCCCTAATAACAATAATTATTAATTATCCTGTATTTAAAAATAAAAACCCACTGCTAATTCAGCTTTATGGTAAGCCTCAGAGTAGCCAACTAATGATAATAACCAGGCCAGTATTAGCTCATCCTCGAATCATCTTCATTGGACGCTGGGCGTATAATCTTTTTCTTGGTTATTGAACGCGAAAAGAAAGGCACTACGTAAAGCACCACCCAAGCCAACAATGTACACACAACCGCCGTTTGCTCTCGTCCAAGGCCAACGGCCATACCTATGGCCGCTGTAAACCAGATGCCAGCTGCGGTGGTGAGACCTGTCGCAAACAGGTCGTTCTGCCGTGTGATAATACTGCCGGCACATAGAAAACCAATTCCGCTAACGACCCCCTGAATGACTCGACTCATGTCCGCATCAGAAATGCCTGCCTGCTGGGGAATTAATACAAATACCGCAGCCCCCATACATACAAGCATGTGGGTACGTATCCCGGCTGGTTTGCCGCTCTGCTCACGCTCAAGCCCCAAGAGGCCGCCGAGTAAAGCTGCCATCAATAATCGAATGACTACAATGATAAATTCACTCAGGTCATTAAAATCAGAAAACTCAGAAATAATGATACTGCGAACAAACTCCATTGCTTTGGCCCTGTAGTAAACGCATTGTTATTGGGCAGCGGCTGGGTACGGGTCGGTATATGACTTTTCATACGCCGCATCTAGGCTTTCTCCCAAGCTTTTTCAAAAATAAATATTGAGCCGAATTACCAGGTCTCATCATCATCTGGCGGGCCTATATCGAGCTGCATATCAGGTGCAATATCCACCACCCCGTTGACCTTTCTAAGCCGCTCGGCGGTGACATCATCTGCCGACCCGGTAATGCATCCTATCTCCTCAAGCACATCTCTGACGCTGAGGCCTTCATCGCTTAGACGCGAGGCTATTTCATTGATCGATTGATCTTCAGAAATAGTAATTATCCAAAGCGCTATCGTAGGCATCGATCATCCTCATCTAGGGTGCCTGTACCAACCCGGCCCCGACGCGGGAATCGGAAGATGACAGGGGCTTTGCAGAATCCAGCAGCCGTTGCCAGAGCTTCATGCCACGCAGTGAGGCATCAGACTCTGCCCAAAGTGCAGCGCAGCCTGCAACGTGTGGCGTCGCCATGCTGGTTCCGCTAATCGTTTTATGGTGTACCGGCCGGGGCCAGGACGAAAAAATATCGCCCCCAGGTGCGGCAATTTCGATTTTGCCCGCGTTGGAAAAGCTTGAGGGTTTCAAATTGGCGTCGATCGATGCAACCGACATGATAGTAGGTGAGTTGGCAGGCGCTCCGGTGTGGGTAGAGGAGTTTCCTGCAGCGGCAATAATCAGGCAGTCTTTACGCAATGCTGCCGCACCAGCGTGGGTGTAGGCGGCTTGCACGGGGCTTTGGCTACCCAGCGACATCGAGATGACTTCACAACGGTTGGCAATAGCCCAGTTCATACCGGCGAGCACCCCCGCCCCCGTACTACTGCCCGAGTTGGTGAGCACCTTGCCAACGATCACCTGTGAATCAAAAGCGATGCCGTAACGCGGCGCGCTTTCGAGAGGCATTTTGGGGCCACAGGCCGTACCGATGCAGTGTGTTCCATGGCCATTAATATCCTGGACCGGCTCTCCGGCAAATGACCGGGTAATAAATTCTCTGCCCACAAAGTCAGGATGACCAAGATCCATCCCGGTATCCAGCACGGCCACTTTAATACCCGCCCCACTCCACCGGCTCTGCAAAACGTTGCATTGAATTAAACCCCAAGTAGCTTCGAGCTCGCCAGGCTCAAGCTTGTCCTGGGCTTCATCCAGATCAAAATCAGCGCCAAGGTCGCGAGCAATCGTACTTGCGGCGCGCAAGAAACCGCGCAGATATTCTGAATTTTCCGAGAAGACAAAATACTCGGGCTCAATAATTTCTATAGGGCTATCCGGTGAGATAGCATCGTTGATACTCATCCCATGCAGCTGTAAAGCGTCACCGCCAACAAGCGCAACCCCAAGCTCCGGAAATACCATCGCCTCAGCATCCCCAGCGTCTTCCAAACTGACGGCTTGGTCAGCAAAGTCACGTGCATCGGCCACCCGAAAGTTTTGAGACTTGAGAGACTTTATCCCCTCTTCCACTCGTCCTTCACGATAACTGATCAGAAAGCGCCCGGTTTCAAGACAGTAACTTCCGCGTTCCAATGCTGCCAACAAGAGTTTTTCGGTGCCACACGAAACCGATGCAGATATTCCACGTTCACCAGAAGATGTACTGCTGCTACCTTGAGGTTTTTTAGCCATCCCATGTCCCCTTGCCGCTGAGCGTTAAAGCATTGTTTTCAGCTTAACGTACCTAATGATCTTCGCCAGATTGATTTCAAGCTGTTAGAGCGGCTCAAACAAAAAGTGGTTAACGGTTAACGCTTTGCTCGCCTTTGAATCATCAGGCAATGCGAGGGGGTTCAGCGAATGCGTTGATTGGGCCGTACAACAAACCAGCTGGCGACTACCAGGCCGCCGAACACCGTATAAACCATCACAAATACCCACTCAGGAGCAGTGTAATAAAGCAGGTTCTGTAACCAGTGCTGAATGAATGAACCAGCATAGGTTGCGGTGCCCGCCTCTTCTCTCAAAGCCATTTCCCACGTGGTAAGTGGGCACATCACGCCCAACCAGGATTGCACCACCACATACCCAATTGCAGATACATGCAAGATACGAAACGTTTTATTTCGCACCCATGCCCACTTTAAAAAATAGCCCGCGTAAATAGCCAGCAATCCGAAAACGACAAAAGCAACAAACAGCACATGAAAGACCAATATCGTGTCGGCCAGGAGTAAAAGCAGTGAAGGAGACATATACCTCCCACGTCATTAAACGATTGAGTGCTTGAGGTGAACAGGGCCATAGAGATATCCAGTGTGATCTTACCTGACGAACACAGCCTGTATCTTATCGCCTTGTCTGCGTCTACTTTGCATAACGTAAGTATAAATTGAAGAAGCGATTCTTACCGAGCTGTCGTTAACCAGCACCCTAACGCTTGCCGAAAAGAGAAAGCACGTTTGTTTTATTTACAATTGTTCGTCCCAAGCTTCCTTGGTAGGTTAATTTTTTACATAACTCCATAAAAGCGCTTCGCGTCATGGCCTCCATGATGTGCCCGAGTACGCCTCTCTACGCACGCTTTACCCATTAAAACGACAATCCTCTGAAAGTGGAGATCCTCATGCCCCCTAAAACCACCCCAGGTGAGGCAAGCGCCGTGGCGCCCATCAAGAAAAAGCTGCCCATGCCGGATGTATTCATCATCCTGTTCGGCTTCATGATCCTGGTCCTGCTGGCCTCCTATATCATTCCTGCCGGTACCTATGAGCGTAGCACCGCCAATGGTCTGACCCAGGTAGCCACCGACAGTTTTCGCTACATCGAAGCTGCGCCGCTTAACATCATGGATCTGTTTACCGCCATCCATAACGGGCTGGTGGCGGCTTCCACACTGGTCTTTCTGATTCTGATCGTGGGTGGCGTGCTGAAGGTCATCGAATCTACCGGGGCGATCAGCGCCGGTATTTATCGTCTGCTCAACCTGGCGGACGGCCGCCAGAACCTGCTTATTTTTGTCTACTGCGCTACCTTTGCAACGCTTGCCTCGGTAGGCGTGGGAGCCAACCTGGCGATCGCCTTTATTCCTATTGGCCTGATACTGGCCCGCTCTATGAAGCTTGACCCTATCGTCGGGGTTGCAATCATCTTTCTGGGTTCCTACGCCGGCTTTGGGGCTGGCGTGTTCGACCCTACCGTAACCGTCACCGGCCAAACCATTGCCGAGCTTCCGCTGTTTTCAGGTTTCATGTATCGCGGGGCAATCTTTGTGGTCTTCCTGGCGATTACCGCCGCCTATATCTGCCGCTACGCCAAGCGTATCAAGCAGAACCCAAACTTAAGCGTGATGGGTGCCGAGGCGTTCGCAAGTACGGATCAGGACACACAGGCGGATATCCATCCCGTCTTTACCCTGACGCACAAGCTGGTGCTGGCACTGTTTCCCCTGGCCATCGGCTTTTTCCTGTTCGGCGCCTTCAACCGGGATTGGGGCATTCCTCAGCTTTCCGCCACCTTCCTTATGCTGGGTATCGTTACGGCGTTCATCGGGCGTATCTCACCCAACGCCTTTATCAAACGGCTGATGAGTGGCGCGGGTGAAGTGATGTACGGCGCGCTGGTGGTTGGCGTGGCGGCGGCGGTCATCGTGCTGCTGAAACAGGCCCAGCTGATCGACACTCTGGTGCACAGCGTGGCCACCTCGCTGGATGGCCACGGCAAGATCGTCGCCATGGAACTTCTCTACGTGTTCAACCTGGTCTTTAACGGGCTGATCACTTCCGGCACCGGCCAGGCGGCAATCGTCATGCCGATCATGGTACCCATTGGCGATATGCTGGAAGTCACCCGCCAGGCCACGTTCATAACCTTCAAGCTGGGCGATGCGGTCACCAATATCATCACCCCGCTTTCCGGCACGTTGATGGCCTGCCTTGCCATCGCACGTATTTCCTACGTTGAATGGTTTAAGTTTGCCCTGCCGCTGGTTGCGATCTGGATAGTTACCGGCGGGGTGTTCGTAGCAGTGGCTGTAGGCATGAATTACGGCCCCTTCTAATACTCATACGGCCAAGGCGGCGTGCTCTTAAAGGCAGGCCGCCTTCAACCGCGTTTCAAGAAAGGTTAAAAAAGCGTCAATATGTTCAGGCATATGCCGCTCGGCCATGACCTGCACCTGAAGGCTGCGCAGCGCCAGTTGAGGCTCCTCGAGCAATTTGAAGACCAACCCTTCGCTTTCGGTCTTGCCACTCACCGCCACGGCGCTGCATAGGCCAATCATGTTCGGGTGTTCGCATACCATAGTGTAGGTGGCCCCTAGTGAATCGCAGACGAAGCTCGGCTGCACTTTGACACCGGCCAGGCTGCACGCCACATCGAACAGATAGCGCACGGTCGAACCGTTAAGCGACATGGTCAGCGGATAGCGGCTGAGCGCCTCCACTGACAGGGTGTCGCACTCGGCCAGCGGGTGCTGCCGGGACATCAGCGCGCCAATCGCCGCGCTATGGCTGGAAACCACCTGAATGCCGATATCCGGCGAAAGGCTGAACGTCAGAGCAATATCCGCCGTGCCCTCTTGCACAAGCTTCGAGGCGCGTACGGAATCCACTACCTGAAGATCGAACCGGGTATCCGGGTATTGGAGGATAAATGCGGAGATCACGCTGGGCAAAAAGTGCCAGGCCATGCCGTCCGGACAAGCCACGCTGATGCTTCGCTGCTGGCGTGTGGTGGCCTCCTGCATCTGGATGAGGACGCTTTCCACCTCCAGCTGGTTGCGCAGCGCGTAGGCCTTAAGAAGCTTACCCGCCTCGGTCAGTTGCATGCCCCGGGGTTGACGATCAAACAGCTTGAGGCCAAGTCGCTGCTCCAGATTGGTAATCTGGCGGCTCACTGCCGAGACCGCCACATGCAGTTCTTCCGCAGCGGCGGAAAGCGAGCCGGTTTTGGCCACGCTGTGAAAATAACGCAGGTTGAGTTCCTGCATAGCGTCTCCTGATGTACCCGAAACAGGCAGATATTACCGTAGGCTAAGAGCGAACATGGCTTTCCAAAATTAGAAAGAGAGCTTGAGATATTAATGATAGTCGCAAAGGTCAGCAAGATTTAGTCTCTAGTCAAGAGATTACCCGCACCGCTTTTATGCAATGACAACGATAAGGACCGTTTATGGACATATCCTCATCAAAGCGCGAACACGCCATCAAGCTTGCCACTGACACGCTCATTGATGGCACCTTTTACGCCACTCTGGCGCGCCGGGTAGCCATGCAAACGGTTAGCCAGGATCCCACCCGCCAGTCCACGCTGCTCACATACCTCACTCAAGAGATGGTGCCGCTTCTAGACAAGCTGGGGTTTGGCTGCGAGATCATCGACAACCCCCAGCCCGGTCGGCCGCCGCTGCTGATCGGCCAGCGTATCGAAGACGCTGCCCTTGCAACGCTTCTGCTGTACGGCCATGGCGATGTGACCGACGGCCAGGAAGAGACCTGGGCCGAGGGCATCGACCCTTGGGCGCTGACCTTTATCGATGGCCGCGTTTACGGTCGCGGCACGGCGGATAACAAGGGTCAGCACAGCGTCAATCTGGCAGCGCTCGAAGCAGTGATAGAAGCGCGCGAAGGCATACTTGGCTACAACGTCAAGATTTTGTTCGAGATGAGTGAAGAGATCGGCTCGCCTGGGCTTGAAGAGATCTGCCGCGCCTATCAAGAAACACTCAAGGCAGACCTGTTTCTCGCTTCCGACGGCCCACGCATTCGGGCGGACATGCCCACGCTGTTTCTCGGCTCGCGCGGCGTAGTACAGCTCAAGCTTTCGCTCAACCCCGGCAACGGCGGGCGCCACTCAGGTAACTGGGGCGGGGTAATTACCAACCCGGCCGTGGTGCTGTGTAACGCCGTCGCCACGCTGCTCTCAGCCGAGGGTCATATTCAGGTCGACTTCCTTAGAGCGCCAGCTGTTACCGAAGAACTCTCTAAGCTGATTCGCGATCTGCCGGTGGGCGGCGGAAGTTCTGACCCCACCATCAACGAGCACTGGGGCGAAAAAACGCTGACCAATGGCGAGCGTCTTTATGGTGCCAACACCCTGGAAGTACTCGGCATGAGCGCGGGCCGTACGGACAAGCCCGTCGGTGCGATCCCAGCAAGTGCTGAAGTCGTCCTGCAGCTGCGTTTCGTGAAAGGTACCGACTGGCAGGCGGTGGAAGATAAACTGCGCGCGCATCTGGATGCTCAGGGTTTTGAAGCCATCAAGCTCGAGATGCTCGGCGGTTACGCCGCCACCCGGCTTGACCCGAGCCACCCTTGGGTCGATTTCGTGGCGGGATCCGCACAGAAAAGCCTCGGCCAGCCTGCGCATATTCTGCCTAACCTGGGCGGCACCATTCCCAACCACTGTTTTTCTGATGCTTTGAATCTGCCCACGGTATGGCTGCCCCACTCCTACCCCTCGTGCAACCAGCACGCCCCTGATGAGCACCTGCTTGAAAGTATTGTCGAGCAGGGACTTAAGATGGCCGCTGGCGTATTCTGGGATCTAGGTGAACCCCAAGCCCATACGCTTACTACTCAAAAGGCGTGATCAACAATGACAATATCCAAGAACAGCGTCGATAACGAAGACATCCATTGGGATCAGGACATCAGCTACGGCCAATATCTGGACCTGGAGCCTTTGCTTGCATGCCAAAATCCGGCGTCCGACCAGCACGATGAATTACTTTTCATCGTCATTCACCAGGTATCGGAGCTTTGGATCAAACTCTGCCTGCATGAAGCCCATGCAGCAGCCCAGCACATAGCCGCCGATAACCTTAGCCCGGCTTTCAAGATGCTAAGCCGCGTATCCCGAATTCAGGAGCAACTGATCAAGGCCTGGGAAGTGCTGGTCACCATGACGCCGGCCGACTATGCCAGCTTCCGAGATAGCCTGGGCCAGAGCTCAGGCTTTCAGTCTTATCAGTATCGCGAAATTGAGTTTCTGCTGGGCAACAAGAACGCCAAGCTGATCGAAGCGCATCGCGCCAAGCCGCGTCATTATCAAAAACTTACCGAAGCACTTAACTCACCTAGCATTTACGATGTTGTGCTTCAGTTACTTGGGCGCCGTGGTTTTGCCATTCCCGCAGACAAGATTCAACGCGACTGGAGCATCCCCTACTCGCCCAGCAGCGAAGTGGAGGCGGTCTGGATGGAGATATACCGCAACAGCGAAAAGCACTGGGATTTATACGAGCTTGCCGAAAAGCTGGTCGATGTCGAATTCAACTTCCAGCGCTGGCGGTTCAGTCACATGAAAACGGTAGAACGCATTATTGGATACCGGCGTGGCACCGGGGGGTCATCTGGCGTGAACTACCTGGTCAAGGCGCTGGATCTTCAGTTCTTCCCCGAGCTATGGAGTGTAAGAACGTCTGTTTAAGGGCACATGCCCAATGACGCTTACCCTTTTTTTCATGAGTAGAAATTTTCGTTTTGCTGGAGTACCAAGATGCGCGTGAGCCTGGATTACGTTCGTGAACTGGACCGCCAAGACCCCCTGGTGGATTTCAAACGTCGCTTTTCCTTACCAGAGGGAGTTCTCTACCTGGATGGCAACTCGCTGGGCGCTCAACCGAAAGCCGCCAAGCAAGCGGTTGATGACACGTTGGATCAGTGGCGCACCGAGCTGATCAAAGGCTGGAACCAGGGCTGGTTTGATGCCCCCGAGCGTCTGGGCAACCTTATGGCTCCCATAATCGGTGCTCAGGATGGCGAAGTGATCGTGACGGACAATATCACGCTCAATATTTTCAAACTGCTGGGGTATATTCTTGGCAAGCGCCAGGATGAGCGGCGTATCGTGCTAAGTGAAGGCGGCAACTTCCCCACCGATGGCTACATCGCCCAAGGTTACTGCCAGGTCAGTGGCAATGAACACCGCTTCTTGCCTGAAGGTGGCAACCTGGCCGAACATCTGGAGGGCGTGGCCGTTGTAGTGCTTAGCCA
This sequence comes from Halomonas sp., assembly GCF_017983445.1. GTDB lineage: Bacteria > Pseudomonadota > Gammaproteobacteria > Pseudomonadales > Halomonadaceae > Vreelandella. Next base: position 204,045 of record NZ_JAGOBJ010000008.1, on the reverse strand, counting down.
GGTTAACTACCGCACCGGCCAGCTGCGCGATATGGCCGAGACTACCCAGCTGGTGCATAAGCATGGCGCTGAGATCATCTGGGATTTAGCTCATTCTGCAGGTGCCCTGCCTATCGACCTTAACGGTGCGGGCGCGCGCTATGCGGTTGGCTGCACCTATAAGTACTTGAACGGTGGCCCTGGCGCACCGGCGTTTCTTTACGTGCATCGCGACCACCTGGACAGCACCTGGCAGCCGCTTTCGGGTTGGCATGGGCATACTTCGCCTTTCGCTTTTCAGGCCGATTACACCCCCGCCAATGATATCTCGCGCTTTCGTACCGGCACCCACTCGGCCCTTATCTACTCAGCCCTTGAGGCCTCTCTCACCATGTGGGCCGAGGTAGATATGCAGGCACTGCGTGATAAAAGCCTGGCCATGAGTGATCTGTTCCGTGAGTGTTTGGAAGATATCTTTGAAGCGCATGGTATCGAAGATATTACCCCCGGAGCCAACCAGCGTGGCAGCCAGGTATCGTTGATGGATACCCAGAATGGGTACGCCATTGTGCAGGCGTTGATCGCCCGCGGCGTCATTGGCGACTACCGAGAGCCCGGCTTGATGCGCTTTGGCTTTACTCCGCTGTATTTAAGCTATGAGGATGTCTGGCAGGCCGCTCAGCACTTCCGTGAAGTGGTTGAAAGCGGCGAGTACCAGGACCCGCAATTTCATGTTCGTGGTGCTGTCACCTGATAGAGACAGGCCGATAACAGGGATAAAACGCATGACAGAGCTAACGCCGGATCTCGCCTACTCGCCGAGCCATTTTGCGTCAGATTTTGAAGCCACTCTAACGCGTCAGGCAGCCGCCGGGCACGCGTTAAGAGTCAGCCATCAACCGCTAACGTTGAGCTATGGCGATGATCCGGCGGCGTGTCTGCATTTGTTTATTCCGTCGGGGGAAGGCCCCTGGCCATTGATGGTCTTTATTCACGGCGGCTACTGGCAGCAGCTTGACCACACCGCCACCGACTTTCTGGCCGAGCGCTATCTTGCCCGAGGGATGGCCTTTGCCTCGCTGGGCTACGGCTTAGCGCCAAACACTACTATCGATACCATGATGACTCAGTGCACCCAGGGCCTGGAAGCGGCTTATCACGCGATTGAAGCCAACGGCGGAACCTGGTCAGTCACACTGGGTGGCCATAGTGCGGGTGCCCAGTTGGCTTACTGGGTAGCTATTAGCGGCAAAGTACCTATTGATAAGCTGGTGCTAGTCAGCGGCGTTTATGACCTCACACCACTGGTCGATACCTACATTAACGAACCACTGGGCTTAACCAGAACGCAGGCACGGGAACTAAGCCCGCAGTTTGGCGAGTTGGTCAAGCTGCCGCCAAGCCAAATAGTGATTGCCGAGAATGACCCGCCCACGTTTCACCAGCAGGGGCACAATTTTTTAGCGCTACTACATGCGGCCAACGTTCAGGCAGCGCTGGTTGAATTGCCGAAATGTGATCATTTTGATGTACTGGAGTATTTGTAAGATATAGCCGCGCTAAGCTTTGTACGAAAAATGACAGTGAAAACGCCGTTGTTTTGACGGCGTGGAACCTGTTTTTAGCGGTGGCCTGTATTCAACCTCACTGCTTCTACCTGCTCTGGCGCTTTTCAGGCGTGATGGCCCACCAAACAAACCAGACAAATAAAAACTGCAGGGGCAGGCGGATATATAAAAGCAGCGCAGATATATCCGGATATTGCTCAGGATGTAGCGCCATATTTATATTGGCAAGATAAACAGCAATAATTAAGGCGATCAGGCCACACCCAGCCAGAAACCGGGTTTTGGGAATCAGGATTCCAATGGCACCCAGCAACTCAAAAACACCGCTGATAAGCACCAGCTCTTTGTAATAGCCCAGATAATCGGGCATCGCCATTACAAAGAAATCGGTTAAGACAAAATGGGCGATGCCACCCAACAAGAAAAACAAGGCGATGATCAGCAGCGGTATTCTTGGCATTGGTCGTCCTGCATCGCCAGATGGATTCAGTCTAATGAATACGCTCTTCATCGCGCAGCGTCAGCACCTCGACACCCTCAGCCGTCACCGCGACTGTATGCTCCCACTGCGCGGATAATGTCTTGTCGCTGGTCACTACCGTCCAGCCATCCTTTTTAGTTTTTATCTTGGCCTTGCCCTGATTAATCATGGGTTCAATGGTAAACACCATGCCTTCTTGTAACACTAACCCTTTGCCCGGCTTTCCGTAATGCAGTACTTCGGGCTCTTCATGCATTTCCCGGCCAATGCCGTGGCCACAGTAATCCCGCACTACCGAGTAGCCGTTCTGTTCCGCGTGCCGCTGAATCGCATGGCCTACATCACCGAGCGTTGCGCCCGGTTTAACAGCGCGAATGCCTTCCCACATGGCCTCATAGGTTTTATCGACCAAGCGTTTTGCGATGGGTTTTACATCACCCACCATGTACATCTTGCTCGAGTCAGCAATAAAGCCGTTCTTCTCAAGCGTGATATCGACATTAACGATATCGCCGGATTTAAGCGCCTGCGCTTCAGAAGGAATGCCATGACACACCACATGATTCACAGACGTATTCAGCACATATTGATAATCATATTGCCCTTTGCTGGCCGGGCGGGCTTTTAGCTCATCAACGATATAGCGCTCAGCCCAGTCATTGATCTGCATGGTGGAAGTACCCGGCGCGATCAGCGTATCGAGATAGCTGAATACCGACGCGAGCAAACGCCCGGCTTCGCGCATCAACTTCAGCTCTTCTTCATTTTTGAGCACTACGTTAGCCACCGATCACCTTCCTTACTTCAACGTCTGCCTGCTTCATCTGCTCGCGCATGATGTCAGAGAAGGTCATGTTCGGATTGGCTTCTGCCAGCATGCCTACCTTAATCCAATACTCCGCCTGCGCATTGATCGAGCGCACCATGACTGCGCTTGCCTTACGAATATCTTCGTGCAGCTGGTCATTGATTTTTACGATACCCATAGAATACCTTTAATATATGAAACGTATATAAAACATATATTAGCGCAAAAACAGGCGGCAAGCTTTCAGAATTTCATTAGACGGTGCCAATCTTACTTGGCGAGCCTTCAACTAACCTTAACAGTCAGCGGGAGTGACCGTTTGATAGGTGGCTGTGGCTTCTTCCAAACCTTGTTGTAATGCCTTGATGCGAGAGGCATGGGCGGGGTGAGTAGACAAAAATTCAGGCGGCTGGCCACTTCCGGCCGCGGCCATGTTACGCCATAGCACCACGCTTTGTTGCGGGTCGAACCCGGCACGAGCCATGATGGCTAATCCCATTAAATCGGCCTCTTCTTCGTGGGTGCGGCTGAACGGCAGGCTGATCCCGAGCTGGGCACCGATACCCAGCGCCTGCAGTAACTGCTGATGCCCCATATCGCCTTCGCCCATCAAACCCACGAGCATTAATACGGCTTTAATGCCGAGCTGCTGGGTAAGCCGCTCATTACCATGATCAGCCAGCACATGGCTTACCTCATGCCCTATCACCGCCGCCAACTGGGCGGGCGTCTCGGCGACAGTCAATAAACCGCTATGCACGCCGATGCGTCCGCCCGGCAGCGCAAAAGCATTGGGAGACGGCTCTTCAAACACGACGACTTCCCAGGCTTCAGGAAAATCGAGGTCGGGATAGCTAACTTCAGCCGAAGCTACCACCCTTTGCGCCACGCACTGTACCAAGCTATTCACGGCCGCGTCGCTTGATAACGGCTGGCTGTCTAGCAACTGCTCAAAGGCGTCTTCACCCATCTGCGACATCATATTATGAGGTACCAGCGCCAACTGGGAGCGCCCGGTCGGTGTCTCATCACAGCCTGCTAGAAATACCAATGGCAACATGGCCAACAGGTTTAACAGAAATCGCCGACGCATCGATAGTTTCGCCTGGGTTATGGGTTCGTATGGATTAGAGCTTCGCTTGGCTAGGTCACATGAAGCAACGTATATGGCGCTTCGCAGGCGTGTCGTTCATCGCGCTCATCAACACTGCCAAGTCCCAGGTGACGATCATTATCATAAGCTACAAACAGGCGATCATGATCCAATACCGCAAGCCCTTCGGCCTTATGCTCAAACTCCAGCGGCAGCCCTGCGGGTGTAGTCACAAGCGCTGGCCCGTGGCCCGCTCGAAAATCGTCCAGGCTGACTCCCCACAAATATCCACCAATGCGCTCTTCACCAGCCTTTTCAACTTCGAAGCTGTTCAGCAGGTACAGACGCCCGTGGTAGGGGTCATATTCCAGGCTCGACAGGCCGCAATCAAAGCGGACCTCCGGGTGGCTAGCCGGGTCGAAAGCGTAGTGCTCGCGCATTTCATCAACGAACACCAGGTTGCCGCTATTGCTAATCTCGTAATGGGCGCCCACGATACGGCTCACATAGGTGAAATCATCATGGGACTGCCCCTGCTCACGAATACCAAACAGCAGCAAACCATCGCCACGCTCGCCAGGAACCGCGGCCAGCCCTTCAATTTTGTAGTAGGGAAAACCAATCGCCTGATCGAGCTTGATACGCAGCTCCAAGGAGCCTTCCACGCCATCTCGTGGGTCGGGATCGACCACCTGCACCTTTTCAGGCTCGCCCAGCGGCCAGATCAGCAGGTGATTGTAGTCATTAAGGGCATGGCTTTCACTGTCGATGCGATCAAAGCCGGTGGTGGCCAGAACATGATGGCCGTCCGCCGTCAGGGAGAGATCCTCGTACTTGATGGCCTGTTTGATCAGCGGCATGGTGAAATACTCAAGCTGACTGTCATCCGGCTCCTGCTCGGTCATCGGCATGGCAAACATCGCCGAACGCTCCTCCCCAGGAATCGGCTTATCACTGGCTAGAATGAGCCGCTTGCCGTCATAAAGTACGGCAGATACCTCAGCATTAACCAGCTTGCCTTGCTCATCGCGAAGCCCCGCAGGAAAACAGTGGATCGTGCCCTGCTGTAAAATGGTCGCGTGCATCATGGTGGAAGGTTCTCCCGACTGCTGAAAGTAACAGGCAGCTTACTAGAGCTTTGCGTCAGGCGTCGAACGTTCCGGAAACGGTGAGCGGTAGGTGATGTGATCTCACTACGATTGCCACACACTCAACTGGCTTAAGCGAAATAGATTGAATGGGAGGATGGAGCCCTGTGGGTTTTCTGCCCCGATGCCCAATATAGCGAAGAGTACTCATAGCAAAATCTAGAATTCATCTTATCCCAAAACTTTTGGCCACCAACCAAAGAAAATACCTATTTGAATCAATCCACTGATACTCCCAATTATTCCAGCGGCAACACCTACATAAGCCTCGACTTTTTTAAGTGATATTGGGGTTTTAGAACTACCAGAGCTTACATCAAGGGTAGTCGCCCTACGCCTCTCATCTATCGATTTCCATTTACGCCAACAGGCGACACCAAATCCAGTCAAAATTAAAGCTAAAACAATCAATAATGGTATATTCGCAAATAAGTTATATATCTGTTCCATATTCCCAGCCTTGAGTTAAGTAACAACCTATCAATAAGAGGTGCTGCTAGTCTTGCCAATTGCATGACGCAAAGGGTCATATTGATTACATCTTTCGTATCGTTTGCTGCTTCTCAGAATAGGCTGATTATCAGTGTTCAGCCAAAAGCGGACGTTCGACTCATTTACCGGTTCTTCAATGCGCTAGCAAGCTCTGCATAGGCATAAATGGCGCTTTCTATTCTCTGATGCGCGTGCTTATGAGGCACGTCCACCTTGGCAATTATTCCTGCTCTGATCGGGACGTGGGCGGGGCAGTTTATGCGGCTACAGATTAGCCCCCAGCGGTTCCGTCAGTGCTTTTTACTCTTTTTGATATTGCTTGGTCTTGAGCTTGCTAGCCGACTACTCCTGTAACCCGCGGGAGGCTAGATTTTTTTAATCGCTTAGAAGCGAATATCAAAAGGGCTTACATCTAACATTCCAAGCATTACACAAGATAATTCGCTTGTTATTGTTTAACATGTCCATAATACTCGACATATGGAAATTAAAAACGCCACTGCCAGTTTTAGTGCTCTTTCTCAGGAAACGCGTCTCGAAGCCTTTCGACTCCTGGTACGCCATGAGCCCGTGGGCCTTGCCGCTGGGGAAATAGCGCGTCAGTTAGCTGTGCCACATAACACGATGTCGGCGCATCTTTCGGTGCTTGCACGGGCAGGATGGGTCAACTCCCATAGGCAGAGTCGCTCGATTATCTATCGCGCCAATCTCGGCCATATGCAGCAAATCCTGAACTTTTTGATTCGCGATTGTTGTGCAGGGCATCCAGAGGTTTGCGAGTCGCTGATTACAGCCTTCACTGACTGCTCTCTCACTAAAGATAAGGAATAACCCTTTTGAAAACGATGATTTATCACAACCCCGCCTGCGGCACCTCGCGTAATACGCTTGCGATCATCGAAGCATCGGGTGAAACACCGCAAGTCATCGAATATCTTAAAACACCACCAAGTCGCGAGCGTCTGGTCGAGCTGATCTCTATGATGAAGATTACCCCAAAAGAGTTGCTGCGCCGTAAAGCCCCGCCTTTTGAAGAACTCAATCTCGATGATCCTGCGTTAAGTGATGATCAACTGATAGATGCCATGATAGCGCACCCCATTCTTATCAATCGCCCGATTGTGGTAACCGATAAAGGCGCGCGCCTGTGCCGACCATCAGAGTTTGTGCTCAAGTTATTGGCCAATCCAGTCACCACGTTTACCAAAGAAGATGGTGAGATTGTTCACCTAAAAGGCGATCAATCCTAAGCGAACCCACCAGCTTCGATAATCAGCCCCTTATCGCCTCCAAAGCTCAAGCCAATTGAAGCGGAAGCACTAGCAGGGAGGGGTGCGCTTTACCAACAACCAAAAATCTCATTGATCTGAGGTCCTTTCATGTTGGCACTGGCCATTTTTGTCGTCACCCTGGTTTTGGTGATCTGGCAGCCTAAGGGTTTAGGTATCGGGTGGAGCGCGCTGGGCGGCGCTTTAGTGGCACTGCTCATGGGTGTAGTGCACTTGGCTGATATCGTCGTGGTGTGGGACATCGTCTGGGATGCCACCTTTACGTTCGTTGCTCTAATCATTATTTCGCTGATTTTAGACGAAGCAGGGTTCTTCGCCTGGGCAGCGCTGCACGTGGCGCGCTGGGGCAACGGGCGCGGGCATTTGCTGTTCCCGCTGGTCATCATACTCGGCGCGATTATTGCCGCCTTCTTCGCAAATGACGGCGCCGCCCTACTGCTGACGCCCATTGTGATCGCTATTCTGCTGCGCCTGAACTTTGAGCCGCCTGCGGCGCTGGCTTTTATTATCGCAACGGGGTTTATCGCCGATACGGCAAGTTTGCCATTAGTGATCTCTAACCTCGTTAATATCGTCAGCGCTAACTACTTTGAAATTGGTTTTGATCGCTATGCGGCGGTCATGGTGCCGGTGAACCTGGTGTCTATAACGGCAACACTAGCCGTGCTCTGGATAGCCTTTGGCCACCAAATCCCGAAACACTACTCCGTAGAGAACCTCGACCCACCGCGCTCGGCCATAAAGGACCCGCTGGTATTTAGAGCGGCGTTTCCGCTGTTGACGATGCTGCTTATCGCCTACTTCGTGACTGCCCCATTGGGCATTCCCATCGCGTTTGTAACGGGAACCGGCGCCGTTTTACTGATGGCCATTGCCGGGCGCTGGTGGCGAGCGGGTCGCGGTGCCATCGTCTCCGTATCAGGTGCGCTACGCGGCGCGCCCTGGCAGATAGTGCTGTTCTCAATCGGCATGTATCTCGTCGTCTACGGGCTTGGCAATGCAGGGCTGACCCACTATGGCGCGTTGGCGCTTGCATGGCTGGCACAACAGGGGGACTTTATCGCCACGTTGGGAACCGGTTTTCTATCCGCGATCGTAGCTTCGGTAATGAATAACCTGCCCTCTACACTCGTCGGTGCACTGGCAATCGATCAAGCTAACGTGCCTGCAGTAACGCAGGAGCTGATGATCTACGCCAACGTGATTGGTAATGACCTGGGCCCCAAATTCACCCCGATTGGCAGCCTTGCCACCCTGCTCTGGCTACATGTGCTAGCGGGCAAGGGATATAAGATTGGCTGGGGCCAGTACATGAAAATCGGCCTGCTGATTACGCCGCCGGTGTTATTGGCAACGCTGGTTGCGTTGGCACTTTGGTTGCCGGCTTTGTCGGCGGCATGAACTATATGGGGATGAAGGTAAGCTGGGTTGGGCAGAAAACCCTAAAGGCATAGGCACACTCGGCCTTACGCTATGATAAAGGCTGCAGCCTGACGGCTTGACAAGCCATCCTGCCACCTTCTTTCAAAAGACCTTTAATTTGAATGTTATGTAGAGGGTGCCTTCTGGTCCAGCCCAGGGGGGTAAATTCTGCACCCAAGGATGTCGGAGCCATTAATGTGCCTTTAATGTAATAGGCATAAGAAAGTATTTTTTATTAATCAATAGCACTCACATTTGACTAGTATAATTATGACTCAAGGATCAATATTCTCCACAGGGTAGTGCGCGCATAATGAATATCCAAGAACAGGACCGCCTGTTTGCACTCCGCCAGTTAAATCTGCTGGATACCTCGCCTAGTGAAAGCTTTGACCGGATTACACGAATGGCCAGTCAGCTTTTCGGTTTGCCGATTGCAGCCGTGTCGCTTACTGATGAGAACCGCCAGTGGTTTAAGTCTAGAGTAGGCGTTGATCATTGGGAGATACCCCGTGAAACGGCGCCCTGCGCGGATGTCTGCGACTCCTCTCAAATCCTTATCATCCCAGATCTTCTCGCCTCGGACTGCTACCGGAATAGCTATTTAGCGAATTCAGGCATTCGTTTCTATGCGGGCGCACCGCTGGTGACACGAGAGGGCCATACCTTGGGCGCGATGTGCGTTCTGGGCACTGAACCGCGTGAGTTGTCTGAACCCGAGAAAGCGACGCTTTACGATCTGGCTGCCGTGGTAATGACACAGATTGAATTGCAGCATGCTTTCGGCCGGATCGACCCGCTGACGGGCCTTTCCAACCGTCATCAATTTGCCGAAGACTTGCATGACATGGCGCAAGATGCACCGAATGGGCAGAGAGTTGCCTTATTTACCGAAGTGGTCGATGCCAGTGAGTTAAGTACGCTTCACCGTACCATGGGCCCCGCTTTTCTTGATGAGTTGACCCGTATTGCTGCTCGTTACCTGCATCAGGCCATCGACTCGAAATCGAAGCTCTATCACCTGGGCGGATGTCAGTTTGTGCATCTGATGAACCAAACGAGTGATGTCGATCTGCTGGAAGAAGCGATTCGTTTACGCCAAGCACTGCTCGTGCTTGAATCCACCCGAGCAGTACCAGTATTGGTACGACCCACCATGGGCATCGCTCCATTTTGTCTGGGCGAAGTCACGGCCGAAGATGTCTTGAGAACCGCTCATGCCGCTTGCCTAGATGCTCGCCAGGCAGGAAAAGTTGCCGGGCTCTTTTCATTGGACCTGGATGCCCATTACCAACGGCGCTTTACCCTACTGAACGACATCGGCCCCGCACTTGAAAACGGGGATGAGCTTTATCTGGTCTTCCAGCCACGAGTCTCCCTTACGAACGGGGAGTGTTTGGGCGCAGAGGCGCTGTTGCGCTGGCAACACCCAACCTTGGGTGAAGTATCGCCCGGCGAATTTATTCCATTGATCGAAAATACGCCTTTGGCAAAACCGCTAACGCAGTGGGTGTTGCGCCATGTCGTTCGACAAGCGGCCACTTGGCATCGGCAGGGAAAAACACTTCAGATTTCGGTCAATGTATCAGCAGCCAATCTTGAGGAGGAAGATTTTGCCATACGGCTCTTGAATGAAATGGCGTGCATGGCTCTACCAAGCACCGCTATAGAAGTGGAACTTACCGAAAGCGCTCTGATTGGCCAGGGGGAAGTAGAGTCCAACCAGCTTAAAGCGTTAATCGCGGCAGGCCTGCGGGTCGCTATTGACGATTTTGGTACCGGTTATAGCAGCCTCTCCTATCTGCATGAGATTCCTGCCCACACCGTAAAAATAGACCGCCGCTTTATCACCGAGCTTGGTCAGGACCCGCGCACCGAGACGCTGGTTAATTCCATGATCTCAATGGCTCATGACCTGGGCTACCGAGTGGTGGCCGAAGGAATAGAAAACGATATCGCCTACCGCCGCCTAATGGAACTAGGCTGTGACGAGGCTCAGGGATATTTTATCGCTAAACCACTATTGCCCCTGGTATTCGAAAAGTGGCTACATGACAGAACAGTTCAATAATACTCATAGCCGGAACCTCTCCAAAGGCCAAGCTGATAACAGCCCGTCGCCCTCTTCTCTCTACCCTTTTCTATCCTTGCCATTGGCACTCGCTGGCAGACTAAAGCGAGTGCGCATTTAAGATATGACTAATATCTTAAATCTACTGCACTCATATCTGCACGCACTGCATACATTCAGATGCCAGCACACAGAACAAACGCTATAAACAGAGCTGAGCCACGCTCTCTTAACCCAAGGGCTCGACCTCAAGCGAACAAGCAGGCATGGTAGATATTATATCCACCATCAGCGAACAAACAGGAGGTTACGCGAATGCCGCATTATCTTACTCAAAACCTATGCAGGATGGGGCTATTATCGATCTTGGTGTTGTCTCCCAATGCCTTCAGCCAACAACAACCAGGGACGGCTTCCGATAATGATGTCACCACCGAGTCGTTCCAGGACTGGGAAGTTCGGTGCCAGCGTAATGCCGCGGGCCAGATCCCTTGTGCGATGTCGCAATTGATCACTCAACCGGACAGCGACCAGCCCTTGATGCAGGTAATTCTCGATTATCCGCCCCAGATAGATGACCCGGTGATGAGCTTCTTCGTGCCGCTGGGAGTACGTCTGGCCGCAGGCTTGCAATTCAGTGTGGATAACGGTGAACCAATCCAGTTCCCCTATCAGATCTGCCAGGAGCAAGGGTGCCGTGCGGACGCCCCCATTGAACCGGCGATGTTGCAGCAACTCCGCAGCGGCAATACGGCAACCCTCAGCATTATTGATCCACGCGGAGAGCGCATGGATCTAGATATTTCGCTGATCGGCTTTACCGACGCCAGCACCCGCATCGCTCCCTGATCTTAGGGCCTTGCCCGACAAAGCCGGCCCATAAGGGTCGGCAAGTCTACTCAGCCGTTGCCAGCAGCCTAGCGTTTTCGCCTGTTGCCGTAGGTGCAGTCAATGCACAAACAAGACTCATCTGAGGCTGAAAGATACATTTGAGCCATCCGCGTTCAACTAAAGCTTGCTAAGCTTCGCAGCGGAGATTTACTTTTTTAAGCTGGATCAATAAGTCAAAGCACCTTTCTACTGGCAGATAGTGCTGTTCTCAACCGGTATGTATCTCGTCGTTTACAACCTGTGTAATGCAGGGCTGGCGATCGGTCAAGCGAAAGTGCCCGCGGCAACTCAGGAAGACACCCTCGCCGTCGGCTAGCACTTCCCCCCTTACCGGGCATGCAGGAACTTTTACCCCCACGGGAACAGCGCCAGTCAGGCGCACAACACCAACGCCCCCGGAGTTCCGGGGGCGTTGGTGTTGCTAGGTTCTCAATTAACCCAGAGTGTCAGTAGCTCTCATTGAGGACCGCTTCCGGAAAGTGGCGACGCAACATCCGGTTCTGGAATTCATCCACGAAGCGGCTGTTGATGATGATAATGAACCGCTCAAAGGGTGCCTCGCTGTCGAGCTGTGCGATCCCGTCGACACTGTGGTATAGCCGGTCATCGCTCAGATGAAGGATATCACCCGGATCCAGGGTGATATCGACCAAAGGTTGCGTTCCTGCCTTGTCGCTGTAGAGGTGGTTTTCACCCCCGGCCACGTTTTCCCGATTGATGACTAGAATGCTCAGGGCCTTGCAGCCATCGGCATGAATTCCCTGTCCCTGAAGGGGGTCGATGCTGCCTTCTCCGCGAACCCCGGTGATCTGCATCAGAATGGGTTCGTGCGCACCGATACTCCAAAGCCTTGCCCAGGCGCGAACGAAGGCTTTCACATCGGGGCGTGCCATGAATTCCCGAGTCAGCGGATCATAGTACCGCAGGCGATCCGCCATGCTTTCCGCGTCGTTGAAGGCTCCCCCCTGGGCCATGGGGCATTGGCCCATATCCTCGACATTGCCCTGATCATTCAGGGCGAGCCATGACATCCGCTTCCAGCGCTGGTTAACATAGGGGTCGCGTGGCAGGTCAGCGGTAAACTCCTGCCAGGCGGTCAGATCAATTCGATCCCGAATATCGGTTTTTGCCCAATCTTGATGCTTCAGTGCCTCGGTCACTCCCGGATTCCAATAATCGGCGAGTGAATCGGCAGGCATAGAGGTGAGATCGAAACCGTGCTTGAGAGTATCGAGTTTCATGTTGGTATTCTCCTGTTAACTGGGCGGAATTGCCCGGTGTTGCCGGTGTAAACACGCGGTCAACAGGAGTTAAATGAAATTATTAGTAATGATATGTCAATAAATGTAACGAAAAAGAGTTTTTTTTTGAAAATAGGATCAGACGGTTGATGGTGGATATATAGGTTATCTCATACAAATAGGTATAGGATAATTACAAAAAAGCGCCTATTGTTGCCATTATAATGGCACTTAACAGTGTTTTTTCTTTTAGTGGATCCCATGACTGCCAGCGATTCCCGACATCACAGAGATTCGAAACGCCTCAAGGAGAACCGCAGGGAGTTTTCCGGTGCGCTCGTGCTGGAGGTGTCAAAGACACCTTCAACTAATGGCATCGATTCGCATGATGCCAACAGCGAAGAAGTCGAGTTAGTACGCCGCCAATATCTTGAGAGTGAGCAGCGGTTCCGCGCCCTGCTTGAGAGTCTGCCGAAGGTAGCGGTTCAGGGTTATGATCGCGATCGGCGAGTGATTTACTGGAATGAGGGTAGCACTCGTCTCTATGGCTATACCGCTGAGGAAGTCCAGGGACAATTACTGGAAGATCTGATCATTCCTGACTTCATGCGGGACGAGGTGATCCAGGCGCATGGTGCCTGGATCAAAAAAGGGGTCGATATACCCGCCGATGAACTCGAGCTCAAGCACAAAACCGGCGAACTGGTATCGGTCTTTTCGCAGCATCTTATGCTCAATGAGCATACCGACTCACCCTTGATGTTCTGCGTAGATGTCGATCTTTCCGACCAAAAGCGCGCCCACCGTGATCTGGAATTCGCCACCCGTTTCGACAGGCTCACCCATCTCCCTAACCGCCAGACCTTCGAGGTCGAGCTGGACAGTCTGTTGGATTCCTGTCGACGCCAAGGCAATGGCCTGGCAACCATCTACCTGGACATCGATCACTTCGTCGAGATCAATGATGCCCTTGGCTATGATCAGGGCGATCGCCTGCTCATTGAGCTGACTCGGCGACTGAGAGAGTGCCAGCGAGTCACTGACCTGGTGTCCCGTGTCTCTAGCGATGAATTCGTGCTGGCTTTTCCTGGCGTCTATTTGGACTCCGATATCAGACGGGTCATTCGTCATGTCCAAAATATATTTCGGGAGCCTTTCGTCCTGAATGGTCGGGAGCGTCAGGTCACGGCCTGCCTGGGTGTGGCACTCTTTCCCGAGAATGGTGAATCGTCACGCGAATTGATCCGTAATGCTGATGTTGCCAAGAATCGTGCCAAGCTGGATGGCCGGGATACTGTACGTTTCTTCCAGCAGAAGCTCCATGATGAGCTGGTTCGCCAGCATTGTCTCTCGGCGCGACTTGAGGAAGCCCTGGATAACGGTGAATTCTTCCTCCACTACCAGCCCCAGGTCTCGGCGGCCAGCGGGCAAATAGAGAATCTCGAGGCCTTGTTACGCTGGGAGCCTGCCGAAGGCCCGCCGATTTCGCCTGCCGAGTTTATCCCGCTGGCCGAGCGTTCCGGTGTGATCCATCGTCTGGGCGACTGGGTCATTGAAGAGGTTTGCCGCCAGCAAGTGAAATGGCGTGCCAAGGGATTTCATGAGCACCGCATCGACATTAATGTCTCGGGTCGTCAACTGGTGCGTCCCGATGCCCTCAAGCGCTTCGAGGACGCGCTGCAGCGTCACGGCTTAGGTCCGCGAGATATCGGCATCGAATTGACCGAACATGTTCTGATCGAAGCCGACGAAACCGTCCTTGAGGACCTGCGGCGCCTCTATCATCGCGGTATTCACATTGCTATCGACGACTTCGGGACCGGCTATTCCTCCCTGAACTATCTCAAGCACTTTCCAGTCACCGCCCTGAAGATCGATCGCTCCTTCATTCACGACGCTCCCACACAGCCGAAGGATAGGGCCATCATGGAGGGTGCCATCTTTATCGGCCATCGGTTGGGATTGGAGGTGGTGGCCGAGGGCGTCGAGAACGCCGAACAGCTGTCATTGCTTCGCGAAATGCACTGCGACCTCGTCCAGGGGTTCTTCTTCTACCGTCCGATGCCTGCCAAGGAAATCGACCGCCTGCTGAGCGGTTTCGTGTCTGGTCATGAAGGGCTATCGAGCTGAGTTTCGGCGTGATTTGACGTACAACCCCCGGGGTTACCATACCCTGTAGCGCCAAACCTGGCTCATGGCCATCGGTGTGCTCTTCCTCCAGGGCTTTCAGTTGGTCGACAGTATTTTAGAACCGACTGGATCGATATTGCGTGTGACTTATAAAAGCAAAGGAGTTGCAAATGAAGCACCATGAAAAAATTGGCCACGTTAGGCGCCAAAGCGTTTCCCTGCTGGCTCGGCTCGGCCGCCACGAACTAGTAACGCTGCTAGGCATTGCGATACTTTCCGGCGGTATTTGGGGGTTCATCGCGCTAGCTGATGAAGTCATCGAAGGGGGCACCCAGAGCATCGATGAGAGCCTGCTGCTCGCCTTTCGCAATCCCGCAGATCTTAGCGATCCGATCGGGCCGGGCTGGCTTGAGGAAATGGGACGGGACTTTACCGCGCTTGGCGGTGTCGGCGTACTGGTATTTATCATGTTGGGCGCCTTGGGTTACCTGCTACTCGCCAGACGCTATCGCGCGGCATTCTTTGCCTCGATTGCCGTGCCCGGCGGCATACTGCTCAGCACCTTTATGAAGATGGGCTTTGACCGCCCTCGCCCGGACCTCGTGTCTCATGAGGCCATGGTCTACACGGCAAGTTTTCCCAGCGGCCACTCAATGATGTCAGCCGTGACCTACCTCACCCTGGCCGCGTTACTCACCCGCGTGCAGCCCTCACTGAGGCTGAAGGCTTATCTTTTAATACTGGCAATACTGCTGACGCTGCTAGTGGGCATTAGCCGTGTCTATCTTGGCGTCCATTGGCCAACCGATGTGCTTGCTGGCTGGACGGCCGGAGCGAGCTGGGCAGCGCTGTGCTGGATAGTGATGCGCTGGATGCAACGGCGCGGGCAGGTAGAGCCAGAAGATAACGGTTCAGGCATCGAATAACCTGTCTCAAGCAGAGGCTGGGCAGCACCATAGTTGCTCCCCAGCCACCTGCAGCTATGCAACATCGTCGCTTCCTTCGTAGCGCTACATCATGAGCGAAGCACTATCGGGCATCAGTTTTTTGAACGTCGCCCGGCCAGGGCAACGACACCGACCAATGCGCCAGCAAGTACGGTCGTGGTGAGTACCGGATGCATCGAGGCATTGGTGTACAGGCTGGTCTTGAAAACGTGGCGAGGGTATGGGGCGCCTTCGCGCATATCGGTGGCCGGTTCTTGTAGCGCGAAGTGGCGCCGATGTTCCGGCTTGTCGGTCTGCTGCTGCCCGACGATCTTCGCCGACATGATTTTGTCCATCAACCGTGGGGCGCAGTGTCCCAGCGCGGCCATGAGCCGCCCGCCGCCACCGACGTACATGTCACGGCGGGAGTGTTCTGCACAGTAAAGGATGCTGCGCGCGACGATGCGGGGTTCGTAGAGCGGTGGAGGCAGGGTCGGTTCCATGTCCATGACGTTGCCTGCATGTTCGGCGAAAGGCGTGGCGACGCTGGCCGGCTTGATCAATGTGACCGAGATGGGCGCGCCGACATGTTCGAGTTCCATGCGCAGGGCGTCGGTGAAGCCCTTGACGGCATGCTTGGCGGCCGAATACATGCCCTGATAGGGGATGGCTTGATCCGAAGCAATTGAGCCGAGGTTAATGATCGCACCGGCGTAGCCGTCACGGCGCTTGCTCAAGTGGCGTGCCGCTTCCAGCGAACCGTACACGACGCCCCAGTAAGTCGTGTCGAACAGACGGTGGTAATCCTTCTCGTCGATATCCAGCAGGTTGCCGAAAAGGGAGACGCCCGCATTGTTAATCCAGGTATCGAAGCCGCCAAAAGTATCAATAGCGGTTTGCGTTATCCTCTGAACTTGCGCTTTATCGCCGACATCCACCGCGACGTAAACGGCCTCGCCACCGGCGAAATTGATTTCGTCACAAAGCTTGCGCAACGTATTCTCGTCACGTGCTGCCAGAACCAGGCGTGCGCCCTGCTCGGCGGCCATGCGCGCAGTTGCCAGGCCGATACCCGTGGTCGCGCCTGTTATGATCACCGTTTGATTTGCCAAGTTTTTCAAATGCAGTGCCATTTCGCTCTCCTTGCTTGTATCTGCGGTTTTTTGGGTAAGGGCTATTGAGCCCTGATTGCCAGTTTGAACCGTTCTCTCAGAATAGTAGCTCTGCAAGAATTGCAAGGATCGTCATACGCTGGGCACAGCGGCGCGGGTAGGCAGAGTAAGAAGCAAGCTGGTTGGGCACCGAGTAACCTGGCTCAAGCAGAGGTTAGGCAACACCACTGCGTTTTCAGAAGTAAAGAAACGGCTGTATTCAGCTGGACAAGCTTATGCAGGATGTCTTTGTGGAAAGCTTAAACGGTAAGCTCCGAAACGAATGTCTAAACCGCTACTTGTTTAGAACAATGGATGAGGTAAGAGCGAACTGATTATCTTTGAGGCGTACGTAGCCGATTCAAATCATTTCCTCGCCTGATTACTTCGCAATACTCAAAAAATTTTAGTCTATTTGATCAAGCATGATGCCGATGCCAAATTACGAAAACTGGATTTGTTCAGTAAAGATACACGGCCTCAAAACGGACCAGCTCTTCACCTTTTGCATTGTCGAGAATCAGCGTTTCACCCTCAACTTGCCAGTTGACGGCATCGTTAAGAGCATTGAGAAAGTCTCTTTCAAGCGTCATTAGCTCACTGGCGCAAGCCATACTAGTGGTGGTCAACTGGCCAAAACTTAACTCGTCGCCCCTCTGCTCATACGACCCCATCAAGTTGTTACAGCCAGTGGAGCCCGCCAGTCGAGCGCCCTCGGTGTGTAGCACTAGATGCGCTTCGCGCGCCTCACCGTCAACCACCGCCTGGCGCTTACCGACTGTCACGAGTTTCCAGTAGGTATTCTTCAATGACGCATTGCTAGCGGTATCACTAGAGACTGCGTCGATCCCTGTGCAGCCAGCCAAGGCCAATGTACTGACCATCAAAGCCGCTAGAAGAGAATGCTTTTTCATCACTTTTTTTCCATTGCCATCGAAAAAGTCTATTTGAACCAGGTCACAGTATAATATCCCGCATCACGTTACGGCCTACCACAATAAGTAAGCATTGAGAACGCAAACACGTTCGTATGATAGATATCGACATGACGATATTGGGTAAAGCTGTGCCTGGCAGTGGGCTCAGTGTGACAACCACGGACTAAGCCGCACTTCCTTGCTTAAATTAAATGAAGAATCATGCCTGATATTGCAATCTATGCAGAGTGATACTGAATAAGGACTTGCTAAACTTGGAACGGCTCAATCGGCTTCATCACCCAGAAAGCGAGTACTTTACACTGTATTTCGAAGCGCCCAAGACAGTCAAAAGCGTCGATATCACCCGGCGCCTCAAAGTTCAGCAACTGCCATTGATCGCGTGTAAGCCCCACACTGTAGAGATAGTCGTCTCTCTCATATCCGGTGCTACGATCAAGCCGCTGCGAGTAACCAGATAGAATGATCTCCTGGATTGTAAGCATCAGCTTGAAACACATTCCTGCCAACTTCACACCGATACTACTGACATGACGAGCGTAGAGCTCGTTCAGGTCCCGAGCAGCAAGCTTGTATTTGGTTATCTCTAGCCTCGCTCATATCATCAGTGATAACTACTTTGAGATTGGCTTTAATCGCTATGCGGCGGTCATGGAGCGAGTGAATCTGGTGTCAATAACGGCAACGTTGACCGTGCTATGGATAGCCTTTAGTCGCTGCATCTCTAAACACTACTCTGTTGAGAGCCTCGATCCACCGCGCTCTGCCATAAAGAATCTACTGGTATTTCGGGCAGCTTTTCCGCTGCTGACGATACTGCTTATCGCCTACTTCGTGACTGTCCCTTTGGGCATTTCCATCGCGTTTGTTACGGGAACCGGTGCCATTCTACTGATGGTCATTGCCGGACGCTGGTGGCAAGCGGGCCACAGGGCCATCGTTTCCGTATCAAGTGCACGACGCGGCGCCCCCTGACAGATAGTGCTGTTCTCAATCGCCATGTATCTTGTCGTATACGGGCCGAGGAATGCAGGGCTAACCAATTATGGTGCGTTGGTGCTTGAGTGACTGGCACAGCAGGGTGACTTTATCGCCACGCTGGGCACTGGCTTCCTTTTGGCCATCGTAGCTTCGGTAATGAATAACCTACCCTCGACACTCGTCGGCGCGCTGGCCATCGATCAAGCGAAGGTGCCTGCGGTAACGCAGGAGCTGATAATCTAAACCAACGTGATTGGTAATGACCTGCGGCCCAAGTTCACTCCTATTGGCAGCCTTGCCACCCTACTCTGGCTACACGTGCTAGCAAGCAAGGGATATAAAATTGGCCAGTTGATCACGCCGTATTAAAGTATTTGCTCATGATTTTAGCCTAGGAAAAGCATATAACGTTCCTCTAAGGTGAGCCGCTTGGGGTGTCATTCTTCCGTGGCTTGTTATTCTTGATCTCCTGCAATTCGTCTTAGCAGTGGTGCTACTTCATTAAAGGCCCCTATCCATACTACATTGAGCCCCAATTCATTAGCATCTTGCTCTTCCAATAGTAGAGCCAGATCATCGACTGTGTCGTTTTTACCTGAAAAACTAGGAACTTTCTTTATGATGTAATGGTTAAGCTGCCGTGAAGGATTCTTCCTATGAGCGACATCGAGAAGCCTACGTAGATTAGGATCAGTCAAGCTCAAACCAAGGAACAGACAAGTGTTCTGGCTTAGTTTGTTAAGTTGAGTTAAATTCGACCAACTGAAGGGGTCAATGAACTGGCTGTGATAGGCTTCCTCGCTGAATACAATATCTGTCTCTTTCTTGATTTTTCCCTTGCGAGGTAAATAGCCATGAACATGGTAGATGGGAAGCTCGTTAGGGCCCACTCGTATCCCCTCCTCATGAATGGCCTTGTGCCGGATATTACTGTTGGTTAATGCCTCTTCTGTCAGACCGTCAAAATTGAAAGTAACGATTGAATCGAGCGGTCTACCATCCCTTTGTGGTCGCGCAAGCTCAGCAATCGCTTCAATAATGTCGCATGATGTGGGGTCATCTGAGTAGAGTGCCTCACGAAGCTCCGGCATAAAGTCATTCCCTAGATTGGACTTAAGGTATCGACCTACAACAAGCGCCGATGGTCCGTAGCGTCTCTGAAATTCTAGTGGATCCACATCCTTAAATGATATGGAATGATTCTGCGAAATGCGTGACATCATTCTATCGAGAAGGCGAAGTAGCAGCGCATTCCACGATGGAATGCCCGCATCAATTGAAACTCCCGCACCGCAAACCAGCGTCAAGCGCCCCTCGTGGAGGGTATCCGACAAAGCGTCGACGGCCTTCTCATATGAACGTTTCCGATCACTCTTTAGTATCGGTTTGGTGGTTGGTTGCGCTGATAAAGCGCGAACTATACCGTTGAGTCCAATCTCGGTGTTATCGGAGAGATCAACGTAAACATAGCGCGCCAGATATTCTGGAACAGTGCTTTTGTCAACAAGCACCGGAATGATCCTATTAGTTTTGCCTGATAGCTCTCCAAACGCCAGAGCAGAGAACTCATGCATAACCCACTTGGATTGTAACGCGTTCTTACTCAAAATCACCACTAGGGCGTCGGTTTCCTTCAAACCATGGTTGATTTTTTCAACCAAGTTATCGCCAGCCTTAAGCTTCCAGCCGTCATACCAAACATCATGCCCAGCATTACGCAGACGATCAGCGATCAACTCAGCATATTTTTTATCCTGGTGCGTATAACTTATAAATACCTTCATCTTGGCCTTTTCATATAATTGTTATTCCTTTGCGCCCAATATTACCTCTGCGAGCTCTCCCGCGATTTCCTCAATGCTCTGCAAAGAAGTGTTTAGCGCAACTTTATCCGCAAGCGCTGGGCTAAAACTAATAACTTCACTCTTTGTTATTTTATGCCATATCGGCAATATCATTTTATGCCCATTCATTTCCCGTGCAACCATCGAATCAAGCTCATACTGTGTCCAGTTCTTCGAGCAAAAAGCAGATGATAGAATCACTGTTCCAAATCTCGAGTTCACCAATCCCTGATCAATACTTTGTCGTAAGCTATCCCCAACTTTCAAAGTGAATTCGTCATACCATACTTTGACCCCAATATTTTCTAGCGTTTCAGCTAGCGGACGAACAAATTCCTCTTTATCTTCTGAAGCATGGGATATAAATAAGTCATATTTCACAATATCTGTATGTGAAATATTTCGAGAAGTCGCAAATTCCTTCACAGAAACAGCCATATCGGCAGTTTGATTGATTTCCGCTCGTAACCGACGCTGGTATTCAAACTGATCTCTTTGACGCCTCTTTTCTATGTCTGCGAGCTTTTTCCTTTCTCTCTCTTCGGCAACGGCTTGCTTTTTACGTTCTTTTTCCTCTTCCTTATACAGATCTTGCTTAGCCTTTAGCAACTGCCCTTCTTTGTCGGATAACTTTTTATAAAGATCCGCTTTTTTAACCTGTATTTTAGCTATGTCAGCTTGCTTTCTTTGGACTTCAGCGCTTTTGCTTTTCAAAGTGGTAATGCTAGTGCTTTTGTTGATACTCCTTTCAATTTGCCCAATCCGATTTCCACAATCAGACTCCTTTTTTGTCTCCAAGCTCATCTTGTGGTGGAGATCTGATATTTCTTTTTGCAACCTAGTGATCGAACTTGAAATTGTTGAGATCGACATTATTACTCCACTGACTGTTTCAATCTTGCATAACAGCGTATTAGACGGCGTGTTCTATGATTGAATGAACTTGATGGCACTTTTTCTGGCAAATGCAGCCTGCTAGATTCTTCCAAGCATATGATCCTTTTGAGATATTAATTAAAATTATGAATTATAGCCATAATTCGCCCACCTTTTACATTTCGCGCACGACCTCTCAGGATCGAAAGGGGATTAATTATCCTGACACCCACTTTAGCAAGCGCTATAGCTCAAATCCTTACTAGAATTAACTAAACCCACTTAGCTTTAAAGCTAGCATGTTATGTTAAGCATCGTCATTAGCAATTAGCCGCTCTCAAGCAATTTCACCTCAACTTCATTTTCTTGTAGCAAACAAGCTAAGCTGAGCAACAACACCGCTGCTGAGTAACGTTTCGATGATCTCACACTGGATTCTCGGCCCCGGCGCCATAGGCCGCTTGTTGGCCCATTCGCTTTCCCCTCTAGCTGACATCACACTAGTTGGTCGTCGTGTACTGCCAAAGCAGCAAACCATAATGACGCCCGAGGACGAACCGTATAGCCAACACTTAAACGTTATAACCACATCGCAGTTGTTAGCCAATGCGCCGGCGCCGCCCGCTTTTGTACATATCACTACCAAGGCGATGGCTGCTGAAGCGGCGCTTGAAAGCCTGGCAGACGTTATTCCTTCGACTACCCCACTGGTGCTGTGGCAGAACGGTTTTTTTGCTCAGCCGAAGCTGACTGAAATTTGGTCTGGCCCCGTGCTGTGTGCCACGACTACGGAAGGCGCTTACCTAACGGGCGATGATGCCGTGGTACATGCGGGGCGTGGGCATACGTTTGTGGGGGATCTTGAGAATCGCCACGGTGCGTTGGCACAGCGGATAGCCTATCAACTTACTCAAACCGGGCTTGTGGCTACGGCGGTTGACGATATTCGCAGCCGCTTGTGGCAGAAGCTGGCGGTGAATGCAGCGATTAATCCGTTGGTTGCTTTGAATAGTATTCGAAACGGCGAGCTGCGTGGCGCTGCTTACGCAGGCCGCGTTGAGGCGGTAGTAAAGGAAGTGGCGGGGATTATGGTGACCGAAGGTATTCAAGCGCCTAATGGCGATAGCGGCTTGGATGCGTGGCTGGCGTTGGTTTGGGATGTTATTGAGAAGACGGCGAACAATAAGGCTTCAATGTTGCAGGATGTGGAGGCTAAACGGCTTACCGAGCGTGGGGCGATTTTAGGGCCGTTGATTGAGAGTGGTGAACGGCATGGGGTGGGCTGTGACGTTTTGTGCGGGTTGGATAGTGAGTTGGCGGTGTTGGAGGCGGGTTTTTAGCTGTGTTCGGGCTTGGGGCGGCTTCGCCGCCCTTTCGCGCCGGGCCGCCGCTGCGGGTGCCTCGTTCCTCGTTACCACGCGCTACAGGTTTGAAATCTCGCATATTTAAGATTTTGTAGCGCGGTGTAAGCGTTAGCACACCCGCGAAGGGTGCGGCTATAAAAATGAAGCGGTTTAGGTAACCGGAATCATCACTACGTCACGAAATACGGGGCGCTCAGTTAGCTGCTGGTACCAACGCTCCAGGTTGGGGCGCGGCTGCCAAGTTAGGCCGATATTCCATAAGTTGTAGATAAACGGCGCGACGGCGATATCACCCAGGCCAAACTCCTCGCCGGAGAACCATACTTGCTTGGCGAGTGCGTTATCCAGCAGTTCAAATAATTTTTCACAGGTCTGCATGCCCGCTTCGATCTTGGCGTTATCACGCTGCTCGGGCGGCGTTCTTACATAGCCCATCAAGATCACTCGGTGGGCGGGCGAAAGCGTGTTGCTTGACCAGTCCATCCATTTTTCTGCCTGGGCGCGCTTGGCCGGGTCTTCTACCCAGAGCTTGTCTTGACCATATTGCGCGGCCAGGTAGCGAATGATGGTATTGGATTCCCAAAGCAGGCTGTCGGTGGCGTCGTCTTTTAATACCGGCACCAGCCCGTTAGGGTTCATTGCCAGGTATTCCGGGGTGTTATTGACCCCGTGTTGGAGGCCCGCCTGAATTTGCTCGAAAGGTACTTCCAGCGCTTCAAGCACCCATATGACTTTTTTGACGTTGGTTGAGTTGCTTCTGCCCCACAGCGTGATCATAACGTTCCTTATTGGTTGGTTTTTTAAGAGTTTACCCGATCACGCCGTGAGATAAAGGTGGTTTAGGAGTGGGGTGGCTTTGCCGCCCTTTCGCGCCGGGCCGCCGCTGCGGGTGGCTCATTTGCTCGTGCCCCGCAAGATTCGTTACCACGCGCTACAACATCTTTCGCCCCTCACCCCTCAATATTCACGACTCTCTTTTATCCTGATAAAACTGCATCAGGCTGGAGAAGTCGAGTTTGCCGTTGCCACCGGCTTTATGAAGCGTGAACAGCGCGCGGGCGGCAGAGCCCATAGGCACGGGCGCGGCGCTTTGCTGGCTGACATCCATGGCAAGCCCCAGGTCTTTGATCATCAGGTCTACCTGAAAGCCACCTTGATAGCCTTTTGACGCGGGGGCGTTTTCCATTACCCCAGGGTATGGGTTGTAAACGTTTAGTGCCCAGTTACCGCCCGAGCTTTGCTTCATGATTTCAGACAGCACGGCGGGGTCCAAGCCGTTTTTAACCCCCATATTGATCGCTTCGCAGGTGCCTGCCATCAATACCGATAGCAGCATGTTGTTGCACGCCTTCGCCACCTGCCCCGCACCGTGGTCGCCCGCGTGGAAGATATTTTTGCCCATTGCATCGAGTACGGGCTTAGCCTTCGCGAACTGGGCATCGCTGCCACCTACAATAAAGGTCAGCGTGCCGGCCTGGGCACCGCCTACCCCACCGGACACCGGCGCATCCACAAAACTGATGCCGCGTTTTTCACCGATATCGGCAACGTTACGCGCCGTATCAGCATCAATGGTCGAGCAGTCAATAATCAGCGCGCCCGGTTGCACGACGTCAAACAGCGGCACATCCCCATCAACGTACAGCGCTTTTACATGTTTGCCTGCGGGCAGCATCGAAATAATAAAATCAGCCTCGGCGGCGGCTTCACGGGCCGAGCTTGCTACTTCACAGCCTTGTGACTGAGCTGTTTCCAAGGCGGCTTCTGACAGGTCGAATGCACGCACGATGTAACCGGCCTTGACCAGGTTGGCCGCCATAGGGCCGCCCATATTGCCTAAACCGATAAATGCCACGATAGCCATAATATTGTCCTTATTGTTGGTTGTTAACGTTCAAGAACATCTGCTTTGTCTGGGTCACCTAAGATCAGCAAGCGGACTTGTCTGCCACGGCGAGGCTAAAAGCTCATTGATAAAGCTGTATTCCACCGCCGTTACATCGGCATAGGTCCAGGCGGGCTGGCCGTCTTTATCCACGAGCAAGGCGCGTACGCCCTCTGGAAACTCCCGATGACGGCAGCACTGGACCGAAAGCGCGAGCTCTGACTGAAACACTTCGGCAAGCGACATATGTTTGGCGCGCTTTAGCTGCTCATCGATCAATTTAATGGAAACCGGGCTGCCGTGCGCCAGGGTCTTTTGCGCTTTGCTGAACCACTTGTCTTCGCTTTCCACCGCCAGTACGGCAGCCACCATCTGCTCAGCGGTGTCGTGATCCATCAACTCGCGAATCAACGGGGCGAAATTACCTACCGGCGTATCCAGCTCCGCGAAATCGGCTTTGGAGGCTTGCTCGAGCTCGCGCAGTGTGCGGTTGACCACACCGTGGGCATCGGTATTGCCTCCCGAGCCCCAGGTTGCGTTCATAAGTTTTTGGATAAACTCCTCTCGGCGGTGGCTGGCAATACAGCGGTCGGCCAGGCCCAGGGTTAGCGCATCTGGGGCGTTAATCTGACTGCCGGTCATGGCTAGAAACCGCCCGGTACCGCCCGGCAGGCGATTTAAAAACCAGCTGGCCCCCACATCGGGATACAGGCCAATGGTCACTTCGGGCATGGCCAAGCGGGAGGTTTCCGTTACTACCCGGTGGCTGCTGGCGTTTAAAAGTCCCATGCCGCCGCCCATCACGATGCCGTTGCCCCAGCAAATAACCGGTTTTGAATAGGTGTGGAGCCGGTAGTCCAGGCGGTATTCCGTCTCGAAAAACCGCTCGGGGAAGTCGGGGTCGCCCTGGCCGGTAATCGCTTTATAGAGGCTGACCACATCGCCGCCCGCGCAAAAGGCTTTCTCACCAGCGCTATCCAGCAGGATAGCGACAATGCGTTCGTCGGTTTCCCAGGCGTCTATTTGCGGCAGGATGGCCTCGATCATGTCTAGCGTTAACGCGTTCAGCGCGCGCTCGGCGTTAAGCTTGATTTCAGCGATCGCATGGCCATCATCGGTAGAGTGCTCGGTAAACAGTACGCTACTCATTCAACCATCCTTGATAGATAATCATTGATTATTACTGTAGTTCGATAAATATAAGCTCAGTGGCTATATGTTCAGAAGCTATAGTTCGGCGATTAAAGCTCGGCGGCGTTATCGGCGAGCACTCGGCGCGAAATGATCAGGCGCATTATCTCGTTGGAGCCTTCCAGAATCCGATGTACCCGCGTGTCACGCACATAGCGCTCCATGGGGTATTCCTTGATATAGCCGTTGCCGCCGTATAGCTGCAGCGCCTCATCACAGACGTTAAAGCCCACGTCGGTGGCAAAGCGTTTTGCCATAGCGCAGTAGGTCGTGGCATCGGCGTGGTTGGCATCCAGTTTGGTCGCGGCCATTCTTACCAACTGGCGGGCGGCTACCAGCTCGGTGACCATATCGGCCAGGCGAAACTGCAGGGCCTGAAACTCCGCCAGGCGCTTGCCGAACTGCTTGCGCTCAAGCATATATTCGCGGGCTTTGTTGATCGCCTGCTGGGCGGTGCCAATCGAGCAGGTGGCGATATTGATCCGCCCACCATCCAGGCCCTTCATGGCGATCTTGAAGCCGTCGCCTTCGTTACCCAGCAGATGATTGGCGGGTACGCGCACATCTTCAAAAGTAATCATCCGGGTAGGCTGGCTGTTCCAGCCCATCTTGTCCTCTTTGCGCCCGTAGCTGATGCCTTCCGACTTGGCATCCACGGCAAACGCGGAAACGCCGCCCGCCCCTTCGCTGCCGGTACGCGCCATCACCACCAGAAAATCGGTGCTGCCCGCCCCGGAAATAAACATCTTGCTGCCGTTGAGCACGTAATGTTCGCCATCACGCTTGGCCGTGGTTTTAAGTGAGGCCGCATCGGAACCCGCATTGGGCTCGGTCAAGCAGTAAGAGCCGAGCAGTTCACCGGTCGCAAGTTTCGTCCCCCACTGCTCGACCACCTCGGGCTGGCCAAAGTCGGCAAGCATCCAGGTCACCATATTGTGGATGGTGAGGTAAGCCGTGGTAGAGGTACAGCCCATGGAGAGCTGCTCGAAGATAATGCTGGCATCCAACCGTGAAAGGCCCAGCCCGCCTACGCTTTCCGGCGCGTAAAGCGAACAGAAACCCAGCTCACCGGCCTTACGGATAACGTCTACGGGAAAAATAGCCTCGGCGTCCCATTGTGCAGCATGGGGTTCAAGCTCATTTTGGGCGAAGGCTCGCGCCATATCGGCAAAGGCTACCTGGTCGTCACTCAACTCAAAGTTCATGGCCAATCTCCGCTAACGTGCGCGCACATTAGATGTTGTCGTTGTAATTGACGTTTACGTTAACTTATCGCCTAAACCTGTGCTGCGCAACCATTTGACGCCCACGACCTTCGACGTAGAGTGGCACGCTTATGCCTATGAAAAAGGCGCCTCAAGGGCGCCCTATTCCAAGGCCTGCTCAACCAAAACAGCACAGCTTTACGTAGCCTGAAGTTACTTGAAGTTCTTGCGATACATATTACCAAGCTCACCCACGATGCCGCTTCGAAAGCTCAATACACAGACCACAAAGATCAGCCCCAGCATTACGCTTACCCAGTTACCCAGCGGCGACTGCGCTAGAATATGCTGCAAACTGACCACCAGCCCGGCGCCCATGATCGGCCCCAGCAACGTACCTACTCCACCTAACAGCGTCATCAAGATGACTTCGCCCGACATATGCCAATGAGCGTCGGTAAGGGATGCCAGCTGAAACACTACGGTTTTGGTTGAGCCGGCAAGCCCCGCCAACGCCGCGGAGATAACAAACGCCACCAGCTTATAGGCATCCACGTTGTACCCCAGCGAAATGGCCCGCGGCTCGTTTTCACGAATGGCTTTGAGCACTTGGCCGAACGGAGAATGCACGGTGCGCTGGATAAGCGCATACCCAAACAGAAAAACAGCAAACACGAAGTAGTACATCGTCAGGTTATTGCTCAGGCTGATAAACCCAAACAGATTGCCCCGCGGCACGCCGTGCAGGCCGTCTTCCCCACCGGTAAACGGTGCCTGGATAAACACAAAGAACATCAGTTGCGCCAGCGCCAGCGTCACCATGGCAAAGTAGATGCCCTGGCGACGAATGGACAACACGCCGAACAGCACGCCTAGCAACGTTGCCACTAGCGTACCGGCAATAATACCCAGCTCAGGAGTGAGCCCCGGGTAGCTTGCCAGCAAATACCCCGTTACATAGCCACCGGTTGCCAAAAACGCCGCATGGCCAAACGACAGCAATCCTGCATAACCCAGCAGCAGGTTGAAAGCGCAGGCAAATAGCGCAAAGCAGAGTATTTTCATCAGGAAAACGGGGTAAGCCAGAAACGGCGCCACCAGCCCCACCACTATCAGGGCAATATAGAAGAGCGTGCGACGCTGATTGGCCCGGCGCTGACGCTTGGCCACCACGGAAGGTGCTTTCAAGGTGTGTGATTCGGTCATGGCTATGCCTCCTTCCCGAACAGCCCAGCTGGGCGCAACATGAGCACTAAAATCATCACCAGGAAAATTACCGTGTTGGCGGCTTCCGGATAGTAGACCTTGGTTAACCCTTCAATAATGCCCATCCCCAGCCCGGTGAGAATAGCCCCCAGAATCGACCCCATCCCGCCGATAACGACCACGGCAAACACTACAATCAAAAGACTTGACCCCATGGTGGGTGACACCGGATAAAGCGGTGCCGCCAGCACACCGGCAAACGCTGCCAGCCCTACGCCAAAGCCGTAGGTAAGGGTGATCAACAGCGGTACGTTGACCCCGAACGCCTGCATCAGCTGCGAGTTCTCGGTACCCGCACGCAAATACGCGCCTAGCCGGGTGCGTTCGATCATAAACCAGGTAAACAGGCACATGGTGAGTGCCGCTACCAAGACCCAGGCCCGATACGTAGGCAGGAACATAAAGCCCAGATTCAAACCGCCTTGAAGTATTTCAGGCGTTGCATAGCGGGCACCTGAAACGCCAAAGAAGTTAACCAGCGAGCCCTCAAAAATAAGCGCCAGCCCGAAGGTTAATAAAAGCCCGTACAGGTGATCCAGATGGGCAATACGGCGTAGTAGAAAACGCTCTACCAGCATGCCCAGCCCACCAATCACCAGCGGTACTAAAATCAACGCCAGCCAGTAGTTAATCCCCAGATAGCGAAACCCCAAAAGGGCTGCAAATGCGCCCAGCATGTACTGCGCGCCATGCGCAAAGTTGACGATTTTTAAAAGCCCAAAAATGACGGCAAGCCCCAGGCTTAACAGCGCGTAAAACGCGCCGTTGACCAGCCCCAAAGTGAGCTGCCCCATGAATACCGCCATGGGCACACCGAATATCATCGTCATAGAACGAATCTCCTCGCCGCGTTGGGCCGCCTTACCCGGCGACCCAAGCGGTAACGCTTGCTAATGACCTAGCGCTTGGTAATGCCCTGGCGCTTAATAATGACTAAGACGGGGCTTAGTTCTGTACCAGTTTGCACTGGCTTTCAGACAGCGGGCGGTAAGCTTCTTCGGCAGGAATGGTGCTAAGGATTTCGTAAAGATCCCACTCACCGGTGGACTCTTCCGGAGTTTTCACCTGCGCCAGGTACATATCGTGCACCATGCGGCCATCCTCACGGATGCGACCGTTGCGGGCAAAGAAGTCATTGATGGGCTCTTCAGCCATCTGGGCACGTACGGTTTCAGGGTCGTCGGTACCCGCCGCTTCCACCGCTTTCAGGTAGTGCATGGTGCTTGAATAGATACCCGCCTGCACCATGGTAGGCATGCGGCCAACTTCTTCAAAATAGCGCTCAGACCACTCGCGGGCCTGATCGTCCATATCCCAGTACCAGCCTGTGGTTAACAGCAGGTTTTGGGTGGCTTCAAGGCCCAGCGCATGCACGTCATTCAAAAATATCAACAGGCCCGCAAGCTGCTGGCCGCTCTGCGTCAACCCAAACTGGCTGGCGGTGGTAATGGCGTTAACCGTATCCGCACCGGCGTTGGCCAGACCGACAATCTTGGCGCCAGAACCTTGGGCCTGAAGAATATACGAGGAGAAGTCGCTGGTCGGGAACGGGTGGCGAACACCGCCCACAATTTGACCACCGTTAGCTTCCACTACGCTTGTGACATCGGCTT
The DNA here is from genome assembly GCF_017983445.1 of Halomonas sp. Taxonomy (GTDB): domain Bacteria; phylum Pseudomonadota; class Gammaproteobacteria; order Pseudomonadales; family Halomonadaceae; genus Vreelandella. Next base: position 174,192 of record NZ_JAGOBJ010000008.1, on the reverse strand, counting down.
CAAGTGCATGGCCGAAGGCGTAATCAGCGGTAAGCAGGAACCAGGTATCGCCGCCCTGCTCAACCACCGCTTTCGCAGTACCGTTGGCCAGGGGATACGTATCGTAAACCCAGTGAATATGGTTCGGCGTGCAGTGCTCGTTGGTAACGCTTGAAGCGGCGGAACCCGACACAAGGCCCAGGCCGTTGTTCTCTTCAAGCACTTTGGTAACCGCAATGGTGACCGAAGATGCTACCAGGCCCGCCACCATATCCACGTTGCGCTGGTCGATCCATTCACGCACCGTATTGGCACCGACATCAGCGCTGTTACGGTCGTCGGCGCTGAATACCACAATGGGCGAGCCATTGACGCTGCCACCGAAATCTTCAATCGCCATCTCAAGCGCCGATAAGCCACCAGGACCAGCCAGGTCGCGGTAGGTACCCGACATATCGGCCAGATAGCCAATCCGCACTTCGCCGTCGCTGATCTCGGCCTGCGCTGTCGATATTGCCATGCTGGAGGCCGCTGCTACGGCAATGCTGGCAGCCAATGTTTTTTTCATTAACGTCATGTTCGTCTCCTGGCCCTTAAGCCTTTGTTGTTGTGTTGCGACGTAGCCTGGCTCTTTACCCTGGTTTATACCCCTAACATCGAATTGAGATGCTCGCGCCGCGCAGGTAACTGTGCCGCGCTGATCTCTTCTACTATCTGGCCGTGATCCATCACAAAGTGGCGGTCGGCAAGCGGTGCGGCAAAGCGGAAATTCTGCTCGACCAGCACAATGGTCATTCCCTGGGCCTTGAGCAGCACCAACACCTCGCCAAGTTTCTGCACGATGACCGGCGCCAGCCCTTCGGTAATTTCATCCAGCAGCAAAAGGCGTGCGCCGGTCCGTAAAATGCGCGCCATGGCCAGCATTTGCTGCTCGCCACCGGAGAGCCGCGTTCCCTGGCTTTTGCGCCGCTCATATAAGTTGGGGAACATGGCGTAAATGTCGTCCAGGCTCATGCCGCCCGAACTGACCGTGGGCGGCAACAGCAGATTTTCATGGACATCCAGACTTGAGAAAATCCCCCGCTCCTCAGGGCAATAGCCAATACCTAGGCGAGGAATATGGTGGGGCTTCATCGCCAGCGTTTCCTGGCCATTGATGACGATAGAGCCCGTTCGCCGTCCTACCATGTTCATGATGGCCTTGAGCGTGGTGCTACGCCCGGCGCCGTTGCGCCCTAACAGGGTGACAAGCTCGCCCTGTTTTACGTCAAAGTTCACCCCATGAAGAATGTGCGACTCGCCATAAAAGGCGTGCAGGTCTTTTATCCTGAGCATTTCGCGCGGCTGCGCGTGGGTGCCGGGCGTAGCGGCTTGCGTATCAACGACTGCTGTATCAGCAATGCTCATGCGCTGGCCCTCTCTTCTTCAGCGGCGTCACTGCCCATATACGCTTCACGCACCAGCGGATTACGCGACACGCCTTCATAGTCACCTTCGGCAAGAACAGCGCCCCGGGCAAGCACCGTGATTTGGTCGCACAGGCGGCTTACCACGCTCAGATTGTGTTCGACCATCAGAACCGTCCGACCTTTGGAAACGCGTTTGATCAGCGCCACGATACGGTCAACGTCTTCTGCCCCCATACCTTGGGTAGGTTCATCCAACAGCATCATGACCGGGTCTAGCGCCAGCGTTGTCGCGACTTCCAGCGCGCGTTTGCGTCCGTAAGGCATCTCCACCGTTAACGTGTCGGCATACTCGCGCAGCCCTACTTCTTCAAGCAGCGCCAAGGCACGCTCATTAAGGTGATCGAGGGATTTTTCCGACTTCCAGAAATGAAAGGACGTACCGAGCTGTCGCTGAAGCGCAACACGCACATTCTCAAGCGCAGTCATGTGAGCAAACACCGCGGAAATCTGAAATGAACGCACTAAACCAAGCCGGGCAATCTGATTTGCCTTAAGCGCGGTAATCGGTTGTCCGCGATACAGAATTTCGCCCCGCGTGGGGGGAAGAAATTTGGTAAGTAGATTAAATACGGTGGTTTTACCGGCACCGTTAGGCCCGATCAGGGCATGAATATGGCCTTCCTGAACACTGAGATTAACGTCATCCACCGCCGTAAAGCCGCGGAACGCTTTTGTCAGCCCTCGCGTTTCAAGAACTGGCGCTTGGGAAGAGCTTGTTGTTGAAGCACTTCGTGTAGAAATACTTTGTTTAGAAGTACTTTGTGTAGAAGCATCGGTCGTGAAAGTACTGTTCTCGGAAGTACTGTTTGCGGAAGTACTGTCTGCACTCATAGAGCAATAAGCCTCTTGTTGTTCTTATGCTGAGCGATTCTTGTGCTGACGTTTCACCAGTCCCTTACCGCTTAATGAGGTAGGTTCGCTGTTATTGTTAGCTGGCAATGCATCTTTACCTATACGTAAGGTATAAGTGCAAGCTAGCAATCTATAGTAGGCAATTACAATTACAACTTTGGTCTACAAAAAGTAACATTAAATACTTAAATATCGATAAAACTATATTTTACATATAGTTAAATTTTTCTATACGGTCATAGACCAATGCAATGACTTCTTTACGTTAACGTAAACTTGTTTTAGCCTCATCAGCAGTGTTCCATAGGAACAGACCTTTTTGAAGAGAATTGAGCCCATGAGCAAAACCTACTCGATTAGCGAACTGGCCAGCGAGTTTGACGTCACCACCCGCAGCATTCGGTTCTATGAAGATCAGGAGCTGCTTCACCCGGCACGGCGGGGCCAAACACGCATTTACAGCAGCAAGGATCGGGTACGGCTTAAATTGACCTTACGGGGCAAACGGCTGGGACTTTCACTGGCAGAGATTCGAGAGTTATTTGAGCTTTGGGATGAGACCCGTAGCGGTAGTGAAAAACAGCTGCAGCTTATGTTGAACAAAATCGGCGAACGCCGGGCAGCGCTTGAACAGCAGATGAAAGATATCACCATGGTACAGCTGGAGCTTGAAAGTGCCGAGATTCGCTGCCGTCAGGCGCTTGAGGAGTTGTACGAAAAACAATCCGATGAAGAGCGTACTCAAGCTTCATCATCTACTTAAGATTTAGCGGCGTCTCATTCTCTACCCAACAATTTTTCAATCGATAAACAATTTTCTAATAAAACAGGTGATTGACCATGCACTCTCTCTACTCAGAACTGAATTTCGGTCTCGATGACGAAATGAACATGCTGCGCGAGCAGGTCAATGCCTTCGCCGCCAGTGAAATTGCCCCCCGCGCCGCAGAAATCGACCGCAATAACGAATTCCCCAACGATTTATGGAAAAAGTTTGGTGACATGGGCCTTTTAGGCATCACCGTATCTGAAGAGGATGGCGGCAGCGGCATGGGCTACCTTGCCCACTGCATCGCCATGGAAGAGATCTCCCGGGCGAGCGCGTCGGTCGCGCTGTCCTACGGTGCGCACTCCAACCTGTGTGTGAACCAAATCAAGCGCAACGCCTCTGCCGAACAGAAGGCCAAGTATCTGCCCAAATTGATCAGTGGCGAACACGTGGGCGCGCTTGCCATGTCTGAACCGGGTGCTGGCTCCGATGTCGTTTCCATGCAGCTACGGGCTAAAAAAGTTGGCGACAAATACATTCTAAACGGCAACAAAATGTGGATCACCAATGGCCCGGATGCCGATGTGCTGGTGGTCTACGCCAAGACTGACCCGGAGGCTGGCTCCAAAGGTATTACCACTTTCCTGATCGAAAAAGGCATGCCGGGGTTCTCCACGGCGCAGAAGCTCGACAAGTTGGGCATGCGCGGCTCTAACACCTGCGAGCTGGTGTTTCAGGATTGTGAGGTTCCCGCTGAAAACGTGCTGGGTGAAGAAGGCAAAGGGGTCCGCGTATTGATGAGCGGGCTTGATTATGAGCGCACCGTGCTTGCCGCAGGCCCCGTTGGCATCATGCAGGCCGCCATGGATGTCGTGATGCCCTACGTCCATGAGCGCAAACAGTTTAACCAGTCGATAGGTGAGTTCCAGCTGGTGCAGGGCAAAGTGGCAGACATGTACACCACGCTAAATGCCTGCCGCGCCTACCTGTATGCCGTCGCGGCCGCGTGTGATCGCGACCAGACCTCGCGCAAGGATGCCGCGGGCGTCATCCTCTACTGTGCCGAAAAAGCTACCCAGGTAGCGCTGGATTCCATTCAGCTACTGGGCGGCAACGGGTATATCAATGAATACCCCACTGGGCGCCTGCTGCGCGACGCAAAGCTGTATGAAATCGGCGCGGGCACCAGTGAAATTCGGCGGATGTTGATTGGCCGCGAACTCTTCACCGAAAGCAAGTAGAGGCGCACCATGAGCATTCTCAGCACTCAGATTAATCCGCGTAGCGAGCTCTTTCAGACCAACGATCAGTCGATGCGTAGCGTGGTTACTCAGCTACATGAGCTCACCGCGGCCGTTGCCCAGGGTGGCGGCGCTAAATCACGTGAGCGTCATGAGAGCCGTGGCAAGCTTTATGTGCGTGACCGTATCGATCACCTGATCGATGAAGGCTCGCCTTTTCTAGAATTTTCCGCACTTGCCGCTCATAAGGTGTATGAAAGCGACGTACCGGCCGCCGGTGTGGTGACCGGCATTGGGCGCGTATCGGGCGTTGAATGCGTGATTGTGGCCAACGATGCCACGGTAAAAGGCGGCACCTACTTTCCACTGACGGTCAAAAAACATATCCGCGCCCAGGAGATCGCCCGTAAGCATCGCTTGCCGTGTATTTATCTGGTCGATTCCGGCGGCGCCTTTCTCCCCCGTCAGGATGAAGTCTTCCCTGATCGCGACCACTTCGGGCGCATTTTCTATAACCAGGCCACCCTGTCGGCTGAAGGCATTCCGCAAATTGCCGTGGTGATGGGTTCCTGCACCGCAGGCGGTGCGTATGTGCCCGCCATAGCCGATGAATCGATCATCGTTAAAGAGCAAGGCACCATCTTTCTGGGCGGCCCGCCGCTCGTCAAAGCAGCCACCGGTGAAAGTATCAGTGCCGAGGCATTGGGCGGCGCGGATGTGCATGCCAAAGTCAGCGGCGTGGCCGACCATTATGCCGAAAACGATATGCATGCCCTGCAGCTTGCCCGGGCCTGTGTCTCGCGCCTGAATTGGCAAAAGCGCGGCAAGCTTGCCATGCAGGCGCCCCAGCCACCCAAGCTCGATCCATCCGAGCTTTACGGCATTGTGGGCACCGACCTTAAAAAGCCCTTTGATGTTCGTGAAGTCATCGGCCGAATCGTCGACAGCTCTGATTTCGATGAATTCAAACGCTACTACGGCGATACCTTAGTCACCGGGTTTGCGCATATTCATGGTCATCCGGTGGGTATTGTGGCCAATAACGGCGTGCTGTTTTCAGAGAGCGCCGTCAAAGGTGCGCACTTTATTGAGCTGTGCGCCCAGCGCAAGATTCCGCTGATTTTTCTGCAGAACATCACCGGCTTCATGGTGGGTTCCAGGTACGAGCACGAAGGTATCGCCAAACATGGCGCCAAGCTGGTCACCGCCGTGGCGTGCGCCAAGGTGCCCAAGTTCACCGTGTTGATTGGCGGAAGCTTCGGGGCGGGCAACTATGGCATGTGTGGGCGCGCTTATGATCCGAATCTTCTGTTCATGTGGCCCAACGCGCGCATTTCCGTGATGGGCGGCGAGCAGGCCGCCGGGGTACTTGCCCAGGTCAAACGCGAGCAGTATGAGCGCGAAGGCAGCGAGTGGACCAAAGAAGCCGAAGAGGCGTTCAAGCAGCCCACCCGCGAACAGTACGAGCATCAGGGTCACCCTTACTACGCCAGCGCCCGGCTCTGGGATGACGGGGTAATCGACCCGCTACAAACCCGCGATGTGCTGGGCTTAGCGCTGGCCGCGGCCATGAATGCTGAGATTGAAGAGACACGCTTCGGCGTGTTCCGGATGTAAGGGGCCCTATCATGACAAATTCAACGTTAACCATTGATGCTGGTGTTGCCCGCTTAACCCTCAATCGCCCCGACGTTCATAACGCCTTTGATGACCAGCTGATTGCCGAGCTGAACGAACACATTGAGAAGCTTCACCCGCTGATTGAAAGCGGTGAGGTTCGCGTGGTGGTGCTGGGTTCTGAAGGTAACAGTTTCTCAGCGGGCGCGGATTTGAACTGGATGAAGCGCATGGTCGATTACGATTTTGAAGACAACCTGGCCGACTCGCGCAAACTTGCCGCCCTGATGCATAACCTGGATACGCTACCCTGCCCCACCCTGTGCCGGGTTCAGGGCGCAGCCTTTGGCGGCGCCGTAGGCTTGGCCGCCTGCTGCGATATCGTTATTGCCTCCGATAAAGCCAAATTCTGTCTTTCAGAAGTCAAGATTGGCCTCTCGCCTGCGGTCATCAGCCCCTATGTACACCGCGCACTCGGCGCGCGCCAGATGCGCCGTTACGCGTTGAGCGCTGAAGTCATCGATGCGCCAACGGCGCTCGGCCTGGGCCTGGCCCATCAGATCGTTGAACATGGCGCACTGGATAGCGCGGTAGAGGCCATGCTGGAAACGTTGCTCGCTGGTTCACCTCAGGCGCAGCAGGCTACCAAAGCGCTGTTACAAACGGTCAGCCAGTCGCCTGATTCTGACGCCACGCGCGAACAAACCTGTCAGGTGATCGCCCAGTTGCGGGTTAGCCAGGAAGGCCAGGAAGGCCTGGCTGGATTTTTTGAAAAGCGTCGCCCCGCCTGGGCTGAAACGCCTCTATCCGGCAATGCCAAGGAGCGCCGCTCATGAGCCACCTAACGCCGTCTGAATCTAACCTGCGTACCACGCCCTTTGACACGCTGTTGATCGCCAACCGGGGTGAAATTGCCTGCCGGGTAATGCGCACGGCACGCCTTATGGGCCTTAAAACCGTTGCTGTGTATTCCGATGCCGACGCCAACGCCCGCCATGTGCGCGAAGCCGATGAAGCCATTCGCATTGGCCCCGCCGCTGCGCGGGAAAGCTATTTGAATATCGAGGCGGTGATTGACGCCGCCAAGCGCAGCGGCAGTGGCGCCATTCACCCTGGCTACGGCTTTCTTTCGGAAAATGGTGCCTTTGTAAAAGCGCTCGAAGAAGCGGGCATTATCTTTATCGGGCCGCCCGCGTCAGCCATTGCCGCCATGGGGGATAAATCGGCTGCCAAGGCGCGTATGGCCAATGCAAATGTGCCGCTGGTGCCGGGCTACCACGGCGATAACCAGGACGATGACCTGCTACGTGCTGAAGCCGATAAAATTGGTTACCCGGTCATGCTCAAAGCCAGCGCCGGAGGCGGTGGCAAAGGCATGCGCGTGGTCGAAAAAAGCGAGGCCTTTCAGGCGGCGCTGGAAGGCTGTCGCCGCGAGTCTAAAGCCGCTTTTGGCGATGATCGTATGCTTATCGAAAAATACCTGGTACAGCCACGCCATGTAGAAGTACAGGTATTTTGTGATCGCCAGGGCCACGGCGTGTACCTGTTCGAGCGCGACTGCAGCGTTCAACGTCGCCACCAAAAAGTTCTAGAAGAAGCTCCCGCCCCGGGCATGACGCCTGAACTACGCGCGGCGATGGGTAATGCGGCCGTGCGTGCCGCTCAGGAAATCGGCTACGTGGGCGCAGGCACGGTTGAGTTTCTTTTGGACGCTTCACCAGGGCAGGATGGTTCGTTCTACTTTATGGAGATGAACACCCGCCTGCAGGTCGAGCACCCGGTGACCGAAATGATCACCGGCCAGGATCTGGTCGAATGGCAGCTGCGGGTGGCCATGGGCGAACCGCTGCCTTGCACGCAGGAAGCATTGACGATCACCGGGCATAGCTTTGAAGCACGGCTTTATGCCGAAGATCCTGACCAGGACTTTTTACCTGCGACGGGAAAGCTTACCCGCTTTGCGCTCGATTTAGCAGGCACCGACCTAAAGGCCGACCTGGTACGCCTGGACAGCGGTGTGGAAAGCGGCGATACGGTTTCCATGCACTACGACCCCATGCTCGCCAAGCTCATTGTGCATGGCAGTGACCGGGATGCCGCCCTGGCCACCCTTAACCGCGCGCTAGCGGCCCTCGATATACAGGGCGTGGTCACCAACCGGGCTTTTTTGCAGCGCCTGGCGACTCACCCCGCGTTTAAGAACTTAGGTTTTAAAAACATAGAGCTGGATACGCGGTTTATCGAGCGCCACGAGGCAACGCTGTTTGCTGCGCACCACTACCAGCCTGAAGACTATGCCAGCGCCGCGTTAATGGCGTTACACCAGCTGGCCCAGGAGTGCGAAAGCAGCTCGCCCTGGGATCGCCACGATGGCTTTCGCCTTAACGCACCCCGCACGGTGCGCATTGCCCTGCACGATCCCAAGCATTCTCAGGCATCTGAGGACGCAAGCCCTCTGGTGGTTGTAGAAGGCAAGCGACACCCCGGTGATCAGGAGTGGCACCTAACCATTAATGGTCACGCCGTTAATGGGCAAACCTTTAGCGCCAGCCTTCAACCGCTTATCGGCAATGCCGTGGCAATTACCCTTAACGGGCATCGCCGCCGCCTGCAGGCCCAGCGCGATGGCAATGTGTTAATCATGGTCGACCCACAGGGCGAAACCCGCCTTTACTGGCAGCGTATCGATGCGATTGATCACGGCCAGCATGAAGTGCAGGCGAGCTTTACCGCTCCCATGCATGGCACGGTGGTAGCGCTGCTGGTTGAAGCCGGGGCGAGCGTTGAAAAAGGCATTCCCCTGATGGTCATGGAAGCCATGAAGATGGAGCACACCATGACCGCGCCGACTAACGGCCGCGTGGAAGGTTTCCGCTTTCAGGCAGGCGATACCGTTAGCCAGGGTGATGTATTACTCGACTTCGCCCCAGGCGAATAAGGAGCTTGACCATGGTACTGCGCCAATCCAGCCTTCCCCAGCGCGTACGCCTGTTCGAAATGGCCCCCCGAGACGGCCTGCAAAACGAGCCGGGGGCCATGGTGCCTACCGCGACCAAAATCGAGCTGATTCATCGGCTCGCCAATGCTGGCATCCGCCATATTGAAGCGGCAAGCTTTGTATCACCCAAGTGGGTACCGCAAATGGGCGATGCTACCGACGTAATGCATGGCATTACCCGTACTCCCGGCGTGGTTTACTCGGCCCTTACCCCTAATCTCAAGGGGCTTGAAAATGCGCTGGCCGCAGGTGTTGATGAAGTAGCGGTATTTGGTGCGGCCTCTGAAGCGTTTTCGCAAAAGAACATCAACTGCTCGATTGCGGAATCCCTTGAGCGCTTCGAGCCTGTGCTCAAGCGCGCACGTGATGCCAATGTACGTGTGCGTGGCTACGTTTCCTGCGTGCTGGGCTGCCCTTATGAAGGCGATATTCCCCCGGAGAAAGTCGCTCAGGTGGCCAAGGCCCTTTATGACATGGGCTGCTATGAAATTTCCCTCGGTGACACCATTGGAGTGGGTACGCCGCTGGCTGCCAAGCGAATGATTGAGGCCGTTTCCGGGCAGGTGCCGATCGATCGGCTGGCGGCGCATTTTCATGATACCTATGGTATGGCCATCGCCAATCTTTATGCGGTGCTGCAAGAAGGTGTCAGCGTGATTGATGCTGCGACCGGCGGTTTGGGCGGCTGCCCTTATGCCAAAGGTGCCTCCGGCAACGTCGCCACCGAAGATGTGCTTTACCTGCTGGAAGGCTTAGGCATTGAAACGGGGATTGATCTGCAGGCCGTGCTGGATACCGGTAATTGGATTACCCAGGCGCTGGGCCGCAAGCCGACCTCAAAAGTTGCCCTGGCCAGAGGCGCACGCTCAAGCTAACCCTCATCACGCGGCCTTTTCGATCAGACAATAAAAATACGGAGAGACATTATGGCGCTACATGACCCCAGCCTATCTAAAGCCCTGCCCAGCTATGCCAGCAGCACCGCTGACAAACCGCTGCTTGGCATGACTATCGGCGATAAATTCGATCAAATTGCCGCGCAGTATCCCGATAACGATGCCCTGATTGTGCTGCACCAGAACATTCACTGGCGCTACCGCGAGCTGCATGAAGAGGTAAACCGCTGCGCTCGTGCGTTACTAGCCATTGGCGTGAAGTGTGGTGATCGGGTCGGTATGTGGGCGCCTAACTGCAGCGAGTGGACATTAACCCAATTCGCTACCGCCAAAATTGGCGCCATTTTAGTCAACATCAACCCGGCTTACCGTACTCATGAACTTGAGTATGCGCTTAACCAATCCGGCGCGCGTTTTTTGGTCTGCGCCGACAGTTTCAAAAGCTCAGGCTACCGCGGCATGCTCTATGAGCTGGCGCCGGAGCTTCAAACCAGTGCAGAAGGCGCGCTTAAATCGCTAAAGCTACCCCAGCTTGAGTGCGTGATTAACTTAAGCAGCGAGAAGCATCCCGGCATGTGGCGCTGGTCAGATTTAATGCAGGAGTCGAGCAAGGTTAGCCAAACCGACGTCAACGACCTGCAAAGCACCCTTCAGTTTGACGACCCGATCAATATTCAATACACCTCGGGCACCACCGGCTTTCCGAAAGGCGCCACGCTTTCTCATCACAATATTCTCAATAACGGCTTTTTTGTAGCTGAAAGCATGGGCTTTACCAGTGAAGATCGTCTGGTCATTCCTGTGCCGCTTTATCACTGTTTTGGCATGGTCATGGGTAATCTGGGCTGTATGACCCATGGGGCTGCGATGATTTACCCCGATGAAGGCTTTGACCCGGGTAAAGTACTCAAAGCCGTACACGAACAAAAAGCCACCGCGCTCTACGGCGTGCCTACAATGTTTATCGCCGAGCTGGATCACCCCGAGTTTGCCAACACCGACCTCTCTTCGCTGCGTACCGGCATCATGGCAGGCTCGATTTGCCCAGCCGAGATCATGAAACAAGTCATCAACAAGATGAACATGAAGGGCGTCCAGATCGCCTACGGGATGACTGAAACCAGCCCGGTTTCTACCCAAACGGGCGCAAATGACAGTATTGAAAAGCGGGTTTCCACCGTGGGGCGTACCCAGCCGCATCTGGAGAGCAAAATTGTCGACCCCGGCAATGGCGCTATCTTACCCCGCGGTGAAATCGGCGAGCTGTGTACCCGGGGCTATAGCGTCATGCTCCAATACTGGAACAACGAGCAGGCCACGCGTGAGGCCATCGACGAATCCGGCTGGATGCATACCGGTGACTTGGCCACCATGGATGAAGAGGGTTATATCCAGATCGTCGGACGTATTAAAGACATGGTGATTCGCGGGGGTGAAAATGTTTACCCCAAAGAAATCGAAGAGTTTCTGTATACCCACCCGGCGATTTCCGATGTGCAGGTCACCGGCGTGCCCGACAAAAAATACGGTGAGGAGCTGGTTGCCTGGGTAAAACTCAACGCCACGGCAGGAGAGATTAGCGGTGAAGACCTGCGTGAGTTCTGTAAAGGCAAGATCACCCACTTCAAGATCCCCCGCTACTTTAAATTCGTCGATGAATTCCCCATGACGGTGACCGGCAAAATCCAGAAATTCAAGATGCGTGAAATTTCCACTCAAGAGCTGGGGTTGAATCCAGAATCACCGTCATGACAGACGCACCGCGTTTGGCTGAGTATTACCAGCAGGGGCTACGCGATGCCGATGTGCTGGCGCAAATTCGCAGCCATTATCCGGCGGGCCCTACCCTGCACCAGTTGGCCCCGCTTGATCAGTTGCATATCGGCGGCGTAACGGCCACTACGCGGTTGCTCGCGCTGCTTGACCCAGCCCTTCATCCACGCGTTCTGGATATTGGTGCAGGCTTGGGCGGGTTAATGCGCCAAGGCGCAGCGCAGGGTTTTCAGGTGACCGGCCTGGACATTACCCACCGTTTTAATGCACTCAATAAAGCGCTAAGTGCGTTGAGCGAACCCCACTCAACGCCGCTTTTCTGGATAACGGGAGATGCGACTGCCCTACCGTTTGCAGATAACACCTTTGACGCGCTTTTATTTCAGCACAGCCTGCTCAACATGCCTGATGCCGCCCAGGTGTTTGCTGAAAGTCACCGGGTATTACGCCCTGGCGGGCAGCTGGTAATGCATGAAGTAGTGAGCGGGCCTAATGTAGAGGCCTTGCGTTACCCAGTGCCCTGGGCGACAGAGCTCACGCACTCGCACCTGCTTAGCCAAACGGCACTTACCCAGCAACTTCAGCAAAGCGGCTTTATACTTGAGCACTGCGTTGACTGGAGCGATATCGCCCTGGAGTGGCGTGAGCGCCAAGGCAATAAAGAGCAAACCGCCCAGATGCCGATCCTCTCGCCACAGTGGGTATTTGGTGAGCGCTTCCAGGAAATGGGTAGAAACCTGCTTTTTAACCTCAAGCAGCAGGCAATTAACTTGGTAGAAATTAAAGCCAGTTGCTATGCTGGTTGGGATAATAATTAAAGCCAAGGATGAGGAACGCCAATGAAACGCTTGGCTGGCGCTATCCTGTACAGTGTTATCGGTTTAAATCTGACTGTTGTCGCCGCTGTCGCCAATGACGAGGCGCCAGCAATTGCCTATGCCATGCCGGAGAGCGAGCTTATGCGACTCGATAACGGCGTGATCCTGGAAGGCAGTGATTTAAGCAGCTTGGACACCTACACATCCGGTTTTCGCTTAACGGCCGGGTTTAGCCCCTGGCAACTCCCCCAATTAGATATTGGCGCTGAAATTGCCTACCGCGAAAGCGAAGAAGTGCCGATTGCCTCCAGCATGTCACCCATGATCATGGATACGCTAAGTTTAGGCGGCGCCATTGTGGCAGGCATCCGTATGGGGGCTTTCAGTATGTACGCTAAGTCTGGCCTGACCGAATGGCGCGGCGATACCGACCAGCCTCAAGGCGCAGACGAAGGCGGCACTGCCTGGCTGCAAGGCTTTGGCGCCACCGTCACCATTAACCGGCTGATCACCCGTTTGGAGTACGAACGCGTTGATGCACCAACGCTAAGCCACCTCAATCAACTCAGCGCATCGCTGCATTTACCCTTTTAGGTTCTTATTACTATTAGCATTCTTTTCATAAGCCATTACTTATCTTCCTGCGTGTAAAACATTGCCCTTTCTGCAGTTATCGCCTCGGTACGCAAGCACATCTATGCCAAAGGTATGCCAAAGACTTTGCGCTGCTTGACCATAATCGTTACTCATTCCCTACATGCGAAAACGCTAATTTTTAGCCTTCCACCGTCTTTGTAAGCCGATGCCAATAATTTTGTAAGCAATGTCTTACAACGCTGTAAGAGATTAACGCCTCTTAACCTCCAAAGGTTGCCCTTCCCGCTCAGCCCGCTACCCTAAGCGTTTCTCATTAGCAGACGCGGTTCAAGGAGCGATACGATGGCGGATAAAACAGGCCTGCAGTTTACTCTCACCCTACCCGGGGCTGATGATACTGCTGTTGTACGTTTTACCCACCGCGAAGCCCTTTCCGAACCGTTTTCGCTCTCTGTCGAGTTTGCCAGCCGCGCTCATGACTTAACCCCTACCGACTGCCTGGATAAAACTGCCACCCTCTCTATTTGGCAGGACGGCGAACCGTTACGCCGCATTCATGGCATTGTGAGCGAGTTCGCCCAAGGCGACAGAGGGCACCGTCGCTCTTTTTATCAGGTAGTGATTCGCCCGGCGCTGTGGCGGCTTTCGCTACGCCACAATTCGCGCATCTTTCAGGAAACGCAGCCTTATGATGCGATCACCACCCTGGCCCAGGAGCGTAGCCTGACGGATATCGGCTTTGCCACCACGCGTACCCCGCTCGAGCGGGAGTACCTGGTGCAGTACCGGGAAACCGATCTGGCGTTTATCGAACGCCTGGCCGCCGAAGAGGGCTGCTTCTATTTTCATGAGTTCGAAAACGCCGAAGGCGGTGCGCACCGGCTAGTGTTTGCCGATGCCACGGCGGTGCTGCCCAGCGTCGGTGAGCGTACCTACCATGGCCGCGCGGGCGGCACGCCGCCCCGGCGCCATTTGCGCAAGCTGCGTCAGGTCAGCCGGGTGCGGCCGGCCTCTGCCATGCTCAAGGATTACACCTTCAAGAACCCGGCCTATGCGCAGATTCACGAGCATCTGGCGCCGGGGTTAGGTGAACACGCCCAACGCGAAGACTACGAACACTTCGACTACCCAGGGCGCTACAAGAAGGATGGCTCCGGCAAACCGTTTACCCGCCACCGCCTGGAATCTCTGCGTGCCGATGCGCTGATGGCCGAGGCCGAAAGCGACCTGCCCGAACTGGCCCCGGGACTCTGCTTTACCCTGACCGACCACGACGTGGAGAGCCTCAATCAGGACTGGCAGGTATTGGGCGTGGTGCATGTGGGCGAGCAACCCCAGGCGCTGGAAGAGGACGGCATGGCCCGGGGAAGCGCCACCGCCGATCAGGCGGGCGAGCAGATGACCCGCTATCACAACAGCGTGACGCTGATGCCCCGAGACCAGACCTGGCGGCCCCGAAGGCGAAGAGATCTACTGCGACGAGCACGGCCGGGTGAAGGTCCAGTTCCCTTGGGATCGCTACGCCGAGCCCAATGAAACAGCCAGCTGCTGGATACGTGTCGCCCAGGGTTGGGCGGGTGGTGGCTATGGCAGCATGGCGGTTCCGCGGATTGGCCATGAGGTGATTATCTCGTTCCTGGAAGGCGACCCGGACCAGCCACTCATCACCGGGCGTACCTACCACGCGGTAAACATCCCGCCCTACCCGCTGCCGGAGCATAAAACGCGTACCGTGATCCGCACCCAGAGTCACAAGGCCGAGGGGTTCAACGAGCTACGTTTTGAGGACGAAGCCGGTGAAGAGCAGATCTGGCTGCACGCCCAGAAAGACCTGGAACTGCTCACCCTGAACGACCGCACCGAAGAGATTCGCCGCGACAGCCACCTGAAGCTGCACCGCAACCGTTTAAGCGAGATCCACAACGACGACCACCTGACGGTACATAACGACCGTTTTACCCAGGTAAAAGGCGATGATCACCTTCAGGTGGATCAGACTCGCCACGAGTTCTACGGCGATTCGCAGTTGCTGGAAGCGGGCCGCGAAGTGCATTACAAGGCAGGCTCCCAGGTCGTGATTGAGGCCGGGGCGGAGATCACCCTTAAAGCCGGCGGCAGCTTTGTCAAACTCGACCCCAGCGGCGTGACCATCGTGGGTGCGCAGGTGAAAATCAACTCTGGCGGGAGCCCCGGCCGTGGCCAGGGGCAAGCAATCGTATTGCCGCGCCTGCCCGGCGAAGCCGAGCCGGAAGAGAGTGATGACATTACCCTGGAGCCGCATCAGACGCCCCTGCTCAGTAGCGATATCGCCGCGGCCACGCCCCTGGCGCTGGAGGATATCGACATTACCGATGGCCTGGCCGACGACTGTAGCGCCTGCGAACCCGCCGTGGGCAGTCCAGTGAACCCACTGTTGGGGGCCAAGCTGCTCCCCGCCGAGACCGATTTTGCCCTTCCCGCACCGCGACCTTTTGTGTTCAGCCGTGGGTACCTCTCCAGCAACGCGCGGATCGGCGTGCTCGGCCAGGGCTGGTCGCTGTCAGGTGAAAGCCTGGCTATTACCCTGGAAGATGACGCCTGCGTTATCCACGATGCCCAAGGGCGACAAATTACCTTTGGATCACTCGAGCCAGGTCAGGCGCGCTTCTCGCCTACCGAACAGCTGTGGATACGCCGTGGGGGCGAATCCGTGTCTCAAGACCAAGCAGCAGATAACGATCCCCGCTGGCAGGCGCTGGACGAGACGCTGCGCGACGACCCCGCGCGCATCGTGCTCAGCGATACCGGCGGCCTTTACTACGTGTTTGCCCGCCCTGAGAATGCCAGCGAGCGCTGGCCGCTGACTGAAGAGCGCGACCGCAACGGTTATACCACGGCGTACCAGTGGGACAATGCGTTGCTGGTACGCGCCATCGACAGCGCCGGGCGCCACTACCAGTTCGTCTACGATGCCCTGCTGCCCCGGCAGGCCGACGATGCCGGTCAGCGCCTAACCGGCGTCAAGCTGGTTCAGGATCATGACTGCAGCGTGCAGGATGATTGGCTGGTGCGCTACTCGTTCAGCGCAGCCGGCGACCTGCTCGCCGTGCGCCATCGCCATGGCGAAGTGGTTCGCGAGTTCGAGTGGCAGGATCACATGCTGATTGCTCACCGCGTGCCCGGCGGTATGGAAGCCCACTACACCTGGGACCGCCACGCCCCGGACGGCCGCGTGGTCGGCCAGCAGGAAGCGGGCGGCCTCGCACGACGCTACACCTATCACGTCGATCACACCCAGGTCACCGACAGCCTGGGCCGTGAAGAGCTGTATCACTTCGTGGGTAGCGGCCCCGGCCAGCGCTGGACCGCCCACACCCGCGCCGACGGCTCGCGCATCGAGTTTCGCTACGACCGCGCCGGGCGCAAGATCGCCACGGTCGACCCGCTCGGCCGCGAGACGCTGATCGAGCGCGACGAGAACGGCCAGGTGATCGGTCAGGTCACGCCGGATGGGCAGCGTTGGATCCTCGAGCGCGACGCTATGGGCAATACGACCCGCGTAGAAGGCCCCGAGAACCAGCACTGGCAGATCACGCGCGATGAACGCGGCCAGCCGCTGGAGATCACCGGGCCAGAAGGCACCACTGCCTTCGCCTATGACGATGAACGCCTGCCCGACCGCCCTACCACGGTCACCGATGCGGTGGGCGCGACGCACCAGCGCGAATGGAACGCCCTGGGTCAGGTCACCGCCCAGATCGACTGCTCCCGGCAGCGTACCGCGTACGACTACGACCGCCACGGTTTTCTCGCCAGCATCACCAATGCCCTGGGGGAAACCACCCGCACCCAGCACGATGAGCGTGGGCAGCGTATCGCCACCCAGCTGCCCGACGGCACCCACTGGCACCACCACTATGACCCGCAAGGCCGCCTGATCGAGCTGGAAGGCCCGCAAGGCTTCCGCCAGCAGTTCTTCTTTGACGACCACGGCCGCCCGGTGCAGCGCATCGAGGCCGACGGCAGTCACCAATATACCGCCTATGACGATATCGGCCGCCTGAACGAACTCACCCTGGGCAACGGCGCGGTCTACCGCTTTGCCTATGACAATATGGACCGCCTGGCCAGCGAGACCGGTCCGGATGGCCGCGAGCAGCAGTACCGCTATGATGGCGCGGGTCAGTTAGTCGAACGCACCGAAACCAACCGCACCGGCCCGGATGGCCAGCCGCTGGCCACGCGTTACGAATACGATGCCGCTGGTCGCCTTACCGCCCGTCACCTGCCTGCGACCGAACATGCCCCTGCCAGCACCGAGCAGTACCGCTGGGGCGCCAACGGCCAACTGGCGAGCGTGACCAACGCCCATGGGGAAGTGACGTTCCAGTACGACCACGCTCAACGGCTGACCGGCGAACAGCAGCGCCACGCGGGTCTTGAAGGTGGCAGCGGCTGGCAGTGGCAGTGGCAGCAGCACCACACCCTCACCGCCAACGGCGCGCCGCAGCAGAGTCAGTTTGGCGACCTGCCCGCCCTGAACTGGCATACCTACGGCAGCGGCCACCTGCACGGCCTGAGCGCGCCGGACCTGAACGTGGACATCGCCCTGGAGCCCGACGCCCTACACCGCGAGACTCAGCGCCGCATAAGCCTCGGCGGTGGCGACCAGACGCACCCGCTGATTCTGGAGCGGGGTTATACGAACCTCGGCCAACTGGATCACCTCACCCTACGCGGCGCGCCCCAAGGCGGCGGCCAGCAGTACCAGTACGATGCCTTGGGCCGGATGAGCTTCCGCGCCCTGCAAGGCGAGCACTCCCAAGTGATTGCCTATAGCTACGATGCCGCTGGCCGCCTGACCGGCAGCCAGCACGGCGACCAGGCCCACCGCTACGCCGTAGATGCCGCCGGTAACCGTCTGGACGGCCAGCAGGCCCTCTCCGACAACCGCCTGGGCCAGCTCAACGGCACCCGCTACCGCTACGATGGCGCGGGTAATATGATCGAGCGGCAACAACCGGACGGCGAGCGTCTGGCGATGGGCTACGACGGTGCCAACCGCTTGGTAAGCCTCACCCACACCAGCGCCTACGGCCATACCACGGAGGCCGCCTACCGCTACGACGCCCTGGGCCGCCGGATCAGCAAAACCGTCCGCCACACCAACGGCACCACCGCCACTACCCACTACGGTTGGGATGGTGACAGGATTGTGCGGGAAGAAAGCGACAGTCAGCGCTCGACCATTGTCTACGAGCCGGGTAGTTTTGTGCCCATGCTGCGCATTGATGATACCCAGCAAGGTCAAATCCTCAGCGCTTTCATCACGGATGCGCTGGGTACGCCCATGCAACTGGTGGCGCCCAATGGTGAAACGAAATGGCAGGCGCAGCCTGATGATTGGGCGGCGGTGAAGAACATTCGCGGCAATACAGCGCAGCCGATTCGCTTTCAAGGCCAGTGGCACGATGAAGAAAGTGGACTCTACTACAACCGTCATCGGTATTACGATCCGCAGCAGGGGCGGTATGTGAGCCAGGATCCGATTGGATTGCATGGTGGGATGAATATGTATCAATATGCAGCGGCGCCGAACATAGAGATAGACCCACAAGGGCTAAGTGGGGTCTATGGACTCGGAGGTGGGCCTTATAGCCAATCCAATGCAGTCAGAAAAGCAGCAGAAAATATTGTTATTACTGGTGAAGGAAACTCCTCAGCTGAAGCGTTCGGTGGCGTTTTCGGACAAACAGTATCGACGGGATTAAAAATGGATACTAGAGGAAATTATGCTTGGGTCGTAAGTGAATGCCAACAGTATGGTCTAGGCCTGTTTAGAGGTGCAGGTTTTGGAGGAAACGCAAGCATAGGATCGACTCCCCTTGAAGATGGAGTGTCAGAAACCTGGGGGCCTTTTGTACGTGGTGGCATCATTAAAGGTGGTGGAGCATCTATAGATGCTGGTGGAGGTGCTTTAGCCGGAGCAAGCGGATGGCTTGGGCCTAGCCATGGCTTAGCAGGTGGGATTCAGCATTGTAAAACAACCACGAATGTCCTAGGTAACATAGGAGATCTGCTTAATGAACAATAGCATGAAATTAATAAATAAAATTCGGATATGGTCTTTTATACTTTGCTTTTCAAGCTTTGGTTTAGTTGAGTTTGGACCTGAGCAGATTTTATTAAAGAAGACCATGGCAATAGTAATGGTAATTACCCTTGTAACTGCCATCTTAACTACATTTATAGTTCTGACAAACAGCTTGGGTGACTACCTGAATAAATATCAAAAAGAAAAGGACAAAAAGAAAAATCGCTGACAAGCTGACTACGATCTCAGTCCACCTTAATTCAAAAAATCCATAATCCCTTATTACAGAAAGAAAATTTTTCCTTCTTTGGCGGTAGTATAGAAAAGAATTATTACAATAGGCAATATGTCCAGTGAACTCGTGGTGGCCCAGAAGCCCACTAATTTTGGTGTAGCTACACCTCGGATGGACGCACACTGGGCAACAGCGTGCGTATCGAAGGGATCGAGCACCAGCAGTGGCAGGTGTGGAGCGCAACGAGCGCGGAAACCTGCTCGCGGTCATCGATGCCGAGGGCACCGCGAGTGGGATGCCATGGGCCAGGTCACCGCCCAGATCGACTGCTCCCGGCAGCGCACCGCGTACGACTACGACCGCCACGGTTTTCTCGCCAGCGTCACTAACGCCTTGGGAGAAACCACGCGTACCCAGCACGACGAGCGTGGGCAGCGTATTGCTACCCAACTGCCGGACGGCACCCACTGGCACCACCACTATGACCCGCAGGGCCGCCTGGTCGAGCTGGAAGGCCCGCAAGGCTTCCGCCAGCAGTTCTTCTTTGACGATCACGGCCGCCCGGTGCAGCGTATCGAGGCTGATGGCAGCCACCAGACCACAGCGTTTGATGACGTCGGTCGCCTGAACGAACTCACCCTGGGCAACGGCGCGGTCTACCGCTTTGCCTATGACAATATGGACCGCCTGGCCAGCGAGACCGGCCCGGATGGCCGCGAGCAGCAGTACCGCTATGATGGCGCGGGCCAGTTGGTCGAGCGCACCGAAACCAACCGCACAGGCCCGGATGGCCAGCCGCTGGTCACGCGTTACGCGTACGACGCCGCTGGTCGCCTTACCGCCCGTCACCTGCCTGCGACCGAACACGCCCCCGCCAGCACCGAGCAGTACCGCTGGAGCACTAACGGCCAGCTGGCGAGCGTAACCAACGACCATGGGGGAGTGACGTTCAGCTACGACCACGCCCAGCGACTGACCGGCGAACAGCAGCGCCACGTAGGTATCGAAGATAGCAGCGGCTGGCAGTGGCAGCAGCAACACACCCTAACCGCCAACGGCGCGCCCCAACAAAGCCAGTTCGGCGACCTGCCCGCGCTGAACTGGCAAACCTACGGCAGCGGCCACCTGCACGGCCTGAGCGCGCCGGACCTGAATCTTGACATAGACCTGACACCGGATGCCTTGCACCCCGAGACTCAGCGCCGCGTCAGCCTCGGCAGTGGCGACCAGACCCAACCGCTGATTCAGGAGCGCGGCTATACCAACCTTGACCAACCTTGACCAACTGGACCACCCACCCTGCGCGGTGCGCAGGCCAGCGGCGGCCAGCAGTACCAGTACGACGCCCTGGGCCGGATGAGCTTCCGCGCGCTGCAAGGCGATCACTGCTAGGTGATTGCGTACAGCTACGATGCCGCCGGCCGCCTGACCGGCAGCCAGCACGGCGACCAGGCCCACCGCTACGCGCTAGACTCTGCCGGTAACCGCCTGGAGGGCCAGCAGGCCCTCTCCGACAACCGCCTGGGCCAGCTCAACGACACCCGCTACCGCTACGATGGCGCGGGTAATATGATCGAGCGGCAACAACCGGACGGCGAGCGTCTGGCGATGGGCTACGATGGTGCCAACCGCCTGGTAAGCCTCACCCACACCAGCGCCTATGGCCATACCACGGAGGCCACCTACCGCTACGACGGCCTGGGCCGCCGGATCAACAAGACCGTGCGCCACGTGAACGGCACCACCGCCACCACCCGCTACGGCTGGGATGGTGACAGGATTGTGCGGGAAGAAAGCGATAGTCAGCGCTCGACCATTGTCTACGAGCAGGGCAGTTTTGTGCCCATGTTGCGCATTGATGATACCCAGCAAGGGCAAGCGCTCAGTGCCTTCGTTACCGATGCCATCGGTACACCGATGCAGCTCATTGCCGCCAACGGCGAAACGAAATGGCAGGCGCAGCCTGATGACTGGGCGGCGGTGAAGAATGCGCATGGGAATACTGAGCAGCCGATTCGCTTTCAAGGCCAGTGGCACGATGAGGAGAGTGGTCTCTACTACAACCGCCACCGGTATTATGATCCGCAGCAGGGGCGGTATGTAAGTCAGGATCCGATTGGCCTCAATGGTGGCACCAATTTGTATGGATATGTAGTTAATCCGGCAGGTGCGGTCGATCCGTTGGGATTGTTTCAATCAGCCATGGGCAGTGTCAGTTCCGCATATGGCTCACAAGCGTTAGCACACGCTGCACCATCCCCTTCGCCAGTCCAAGGCGGCCAAGTAGTAACAGGTGGAGATTATAATCCAGGTATTGGCTTGATATTTCCAACAAGCATGTCAGCGTTATCTAAAGATGCCAATCATGGAAGAGCACTAAGGTATCAGGGCGCAACACGTAGTGATATTACTCTCCCTGCCGCATCAGCCGCTTTAGCAGCGCCAATGGCAGGTGCTGCCATTCCGGGTGCTGCAAGCGCAGCGGCAAGTGCTGGTAGTGCATTAGTTACTGGCGCTAATCAACTCAGCTTAAGAGCCTTATGTAGCGTTGCAACTGTATCACCGGGAGCGGCGGTGGGAATAGCTAATCCTGCTGTACAAGGAGTCGCCTTGGATGTTTTAGATAGCTCTTTGCCAGACCCACCTTCACCAAACAAGTCTGGTATTGTTGGTTATATTATGGGCACTGTATTTAGCCCTGAGGAATGGGGAAAATGAGCAAAAATTTCCAGGATAATACTGTAAATGCTTTTATAAGCATTATTCTCATAATGTTTGGTATATATATATATTAGCAACAGGTGAAATCAAGAATATGCAATTGGGAAGTGAAAGAATACTCCCAGCTTCAGCTGTGATTATTTTTGGTGTATGGATATTCATTAAAAGCGGGATAAGATTATTTAAAAAAAAGAAGTTGTGAAATATTGCGGTTTTTCGTTTTAGTCCCATGGCTGGTAGCCAAATGAAAGGCGAATTGTGAAAGTTAGATTTGCTCCAATGGTTAGCCGATGGTCATGCACAACGCGTATGATGCCACTAGCCGTCTCACCGCGCGCCACCGGCCAGCAGCGAATGCTACAAGCTTGGGCGCCAACGGCGCGCCCCAACAAAGCCAGTTCAGTGATCTGCCCGCGCGCTGAACGCGCACACCTACGGCAGCGGCCACCTGCACGGGTTGAGCGCGCCGGACCTGAATCTGGACATCGCCCTGACACCGGATGCCCTGCACCGCGAGACTCAGCGCCGCGTCAGCCTCGGCAGTGGCGACCAGACGCAACCGCTGTTTCTGGAGCGGGGTTATACCCACCTTGGCCAACTGGACCACCTCACCCTGCGCGGCACCCCATCCGGCGGCGGCCAGCAGTATCAATACGACGCCCTGGGCCGGATGAACTTTCGCGCCCTGCAAGGCGAACAATCCAAAGTGATTGCGTATAGCTACGATGCCGCAGGCCGCTTAACCGGCAGCCAGCATGGCGACCAGGCCCACCGCTACGAGGTAGACGCCGCCGGTAACCGCCTGGATGGCCAGCAGGCCCTCTCCGATAACCGCCTCGGCCAACTCAACGGCACCCGCTACCGTTACGACGGTGCGGGTAATATGATCGAGCGACAACAACCGGACAGTAAGCGCTTAACACTCGGTTATGATGGCGCCAATCGCTTGATAAGTCTCACCCACACCAGCGCCTACAGCCATGCCACGGAGGCCACCTACCGCTACGACGGCGCGAGCAACCTGAGCGAGTGGCAACAACCGAACAGTAAGCGCTTAACACTCGGTTATGATGGCGCCAATCGCTTGATAAGTCTCACCCACACCAGCGCCTACAGCCATGCCACGGAGGCCACCTACTGGTACGACGGCCTGGGCTGATCTGTTTGGCCCTGGAGTATAATGGTTTATGGTATGACCGTCAGCGCAGTTAGAAACGCCAAGCCAGCTCAATCAACTCAGCGCATTAGTTCATTTTTAGGCTCAATTAAAATCTCTTTACCTACCCTACTGCTCATTTTTCTCGGGCGGCGTCCAGATGGGCACATCTGCCCGCTCGAGTTCTCGCCAATCCTGCTGCATCGCGCTGTTAAGCGATTCCTCAAGCTTCATGAACAGCTCACCATAGCGCGGGCTAAAGCTGATACCGCCTTCTATCTCTTTCCAGGCATTAAACAGCTCGTCCTCATGAGCCTGTTCATTTTGCACAAACGACCAGGTCATTTGTTTCGCTCGCATAGGATGCACACCCATGGCCGTCAGCGCATGACCCCCTAGCTCCAGCGCGGAGTGGTAGGTTTCACTGACCACATCGTCGGCGCCCGCTTCACGGAGCTGATAACCGTGCCCACGGTCAAAGGCTCGTGCCAGCACCCACACGTTAGGGTAATAGTGTTTGACGTGCTGGATCATCTGCACCGCGCGCTCACGGTCATCGATGGCCACCACCAAAAGGCGAGCGCTTTCGATGCCCGCTCGTTCCAGAAGATCCGAGCGGCTGGCATCACCAAAGTAGCTTTTGATATTGATCCGCCGTGAGTTTTCGATCTGCTCAAGCTCAAGATCCAGCGCGACCATGGGGATATTATTAGCTCGCAGCAAACGGCAGATAATCTGCCCAAAACGCCCCACCCCAGCAACGATTACCGGCGCCTGTTCTTCAATATCATCAGGGTCTCGATCCTCTACTTTCGCGCTCAGGTAGCGAGGCAGAACGATTCGGTCATAAGCGATAAAGAGAAGCGGCGTTAAAAACATCGAAAGCGCCACCACCAGTGACAGAATCTGCGCAGTGTCCGGTGGGATAACGCTGCTTTGTACGCTGTAGGTCAGCAACACAAACCCAAACTCACCGGCCTGGGCCAGGCTCAGCGCAAACAGCCAGAAGTTACTTCCACGGATATTGAACAGCCAGGCAAGCGCCAGCAAAACGATGGCTTTAACCGCGATGACCGCTAACCCCAGTGAAACGACGGTGACCCACTCGGCCGCCAATACTTCAAAATTGATCCCGGCGCCCACGGTGATAAAGAAAAGCCCCAATAAAAGCCCTTTAAATGGCTCTATATTGGCTTCAAGCTCATGCTTGAACTCACTGTTGGCAAGCACGACGCCAGCTAAAAATGCGCCTAACGCGGGCGATAAATTCACCAGGCTCATCAGCGCTGCAATACCAATCACCACCATCAGCGCGGTAGCGGTAAACACTTCACGAAGCCCAGCCCCTACCACGTAACGAAACAGCGGTGGGCCCAGGTAATAACCGCCCGCGATCACAACGGCAATGGCACCGATGACTACCAGGGCATGGGCCCACCCAGAAAGATGCGTCACCAGATTAAAACTGCCGTGTTCATCTCCACCGCCACCGGTTCCCATCAACTCCGGCAGCGCCAGTAGTGGAATCAACGCGAGCATGGGGATGACGGCAATATCCTGAAATAGCAGCACCGAAAAAGCGCTACGCCCGCCTTCGGTCTTAGCCAGGCCTTTTTCATTTAACGATTGCAGCACGATAGCGGTGGAGGAAAGCGCAAAAATTAACCCAATCGTTAAGGCCGTTTGCCATACCAGGCCCAGCCACCAGGCAATGGCCGTACCCGCAATGGCAGTTATCACGACCTGTAACCCGCCAAGCCCCACCAAACGGACTCGCATTGCCCAAAGGCTTTTGGGGTCTAGCTCCATACCGACCAAAAAAAGCATCATTACTACGCCAAACTCGGCAAAGTGCTGAATAGTGTTGGTCTCTTGCCCTACCAGCCCAAAGACCGGCCCAATGGCAACCCCGGCCACGAGATATCCCAGCACCGACCCCAAGCCAAACCGTTTGGCAAGCGGCACTGCGATTACTGCCGCCAGGAGGTAGATAAATGCCTGGATAAAATAAGCCGTCATGCCGTACCCCTTAATCAAGATGACGGTATAGTAATCTATTAACGTCCTCGAATAACCACCTTCCTCAAGGTCCATTAATGTTGCACTGTTAACGCCTCTTCGCTCCTCCTTGGAAATACTTGACTTCTTCGCCAATGAATATATCGTACTAGTACGCTAGTACGATATTTCTACTATTGGTGCACTCATGACTTCACAGAACACATCTTCACCTGATTCCTACCACGCCGAATTAATTACGTACCTATTGGCGATTGATAGCCCCGAAGCCATGAACGAAGCACTAAGTAACCTGCTGACGCCGGCGGAATATCTGGAAATAAGCAAACGGCTGCAAATTTTCAATCTGCTTCGTGACGGTGTGCCCCATCGCAAGATTGCGGAAATGTTAGGTGTTGGCATTGCGACCGTTTCGCGTGGGTCACGCGCGTTAGGCACTTCTCACTCATTATTGGATCGCTGAACCATGACCACCCAAGCCAACCCCCCATCAGCCAGCCCGCGCCCGTTCACCTTGCCGCGTAAACCGCACTACGTCACGCTCGCGGCGGACTGTGATTTTTTTGCCTTATTTAAAAAAATAGAGAAGCAGTTTGCTACCTGCTACATGCTGGAGTCGCTAGGCGAAGATAGCCATATGGCTCGCCATTCCATCATTGGTTTTGATCCCGAGCACACTATTTACGCCAATGGCCAGACGCTGAGTATTGAAGACCGCGCAGGCCATATCGAGCATTACCCAAGCGACAACCCTTATGCTCTGCTACGCAGTCTGATACCGCAAAATATCATTTCACGAAAATACGCAGGCGGGTTAAGCGGCTATCTAGGCTACGACGCAATGCAGTACTTCGAACCTACGCTTTCGTTAAAAGCTAGCGATGACTTCGATACGTTTCGGTTTGGGCTTTATAAAGATGGGCTTATCCTCGATAAGATGACCGGCGAGGTAACCTACTTCTATTACGACCATAGCCGCTTTGACTTCCTACAAACACTCATCGACGCCGAGGATATCGAGAGCGATGATCTAAAAATCACCGCGCTTGGCGATACCATGAGCCAGGCAGAACACGCCGCAGCGGTTGCCAAGGTCAAGCAGGATATTATCGACGGCAAGGTGTTTCAGTGTGAGGTGGGCTTTAAAAAGCGCTTTAGGGTTGAGGGCGATACGGTCGCCCTGTACGACCAGCTACGAACCATCAACCCTTCGCCGCAGATGTACTACATGAAATTTGGTGAGCAAAAGCTGATCGGCGCAAGCCCTGAGCTGCTGTTTCGCCTGCGTCAGGGTGAAATGGAAACCTTTCCTCTGGCGGGCACGACGACCCGAGGGCAAACGCCTCAGGAAGACACTCAACTGGCGCGGGCACTGCTTAACGATCCCAAAGAAATTGCTGAGCACAACATGATCGTGGACCTGCATCGTAATGATATTGGCCGGGTGGCCCAGTTTGGTACCGTTAAAGTACGCAGCCTGATGGATATCAAGCGCTTTAGCCATGTCCAGCATATCTCCAGCGAAATCGTCGGCATTATTGCCGAAGGCGAAGACATGTTTACGGCGCTTGCCAGCAACTTCCCGGCCGGTACACTGACCGGCGCGCCCAAGATTGAAGCCATGAAAATTATAGACGACCTGGAAACCGATGGCCGTGGTCCTTACGGCGGCGCGGTGGGCCAGTTTTCGTTTAACGGCGACTGCACCTTTGCTATTCCCATTCGTACCGTGTTTGTAAATGGCGAGAACGCTTATGTGCAAACCTGCGGTGGCAACGTGTTTGATAGTAACGCAGACGATGAGTATGAAGAGATTCGGCGTAAATTCGCGGGTACACGTAAAGCCCTAGCGCCCTTTATGGATTCGGAGAGCCCGGCATGAAAGTGTTGATCATCGATAATTACGATTCGTTTACCTACAACCTTTATCAGTTCATTGGTGAGATTCTCACCACGGAAAAAAACCGCGGCTCGCTGAGTAATTTCAACATTATCGTTGAGCGCAACGACCAGATTGAGTTTGCCGATATTGTCGCGATGGCGCCTGACCGCATTATTATTTCACCGGGGCCCGGATCGCCCGATGACCCACGCTACTTTGGCGTATGCGCCGATGTCATTAGAGAGCTAGGCAAAACAACGCCCCTGCTGGGCGTTTGCTTGGGCATGCAGGGCATTGTGCACGTGTTTGGCGGCAAGGTGGTAAAAGCACCATTACCCATGCATGGCAAGATCAGTCCGGTCACCCATGACCAGCAGTCGGTGTTTAAAGGCGTGCCCGACCAGCTGGAGGTAATGCGCTACCACTCGCTGATTGCCGATGCAGACTCATTACCTGAATGCCTTGAAGTGACCGCCACGGTAGGTAACTTGCAGGCTGCTGACTTTGAACAGCGCAGCCGTTGGAACGCTAGAGGCG
Source organism: Halomonas sp. (assembly GCF_017983445.1). Lineage (GTDB taxonomy): Bacteria > Pseudomonadota > Gammaproteobacteria > Pseudomonadales > Halomonadaceae > Vreelandella. Next base: position 146,560 of record NZ_JAGOBJ010000008.1, on the reverse strand, counting down.
AGTTCGAGTTAATGGGAATAAAACACCGCGATTATCCGATTCATGGTATTCAGTTTCACCCGGAATCGTTTGCGACCGAAGGCGGCAAAGAGCTGATTGCCAACTTTTTGCTGGCATGACCGTTGATTGGCGCTTTATTTAATGCTTAAAAAGCTGGGGTTGCGATCTGCAGTCCCAGCTTTTTAGTTTGGAGCATAAAAGACTTAAACGTAACGATTCAGTTAACGCCCCTTCCCTTCATCACCCATGTTAAATGAAGGAGGATCACTGGCGGGAAAAGTATCTTCAACCGTATCGTCCACATCGCTTTCCGTCCAATCGCCATTAACATTATCAGCCGAATAAACGGTGTAATCTTCGGCAAGCGTTAATTGACCATAGTTTTCACTCAAGTCATTGCGCTCGATCCAGATCCGGCTACCGTCTGATTTGAGTATCTCAAGTTTAGTTTCAGCACTGGCATCCGATACTGTACCGAGTACGCTCCCATCCTGGGTATAAATTATGGCATCTTGCAGCTCAGGCTTTGCCATCACAAGGTCCTCCATTGATATCCGAGTATCAATACCTTAGTTGGCTTTTTCACGCTTGGGCAAGGTGTTTGCGTCAACTTTACCTTATCGCAATATTGAGATTTTTAAGTCTCATCAGCTCGCAGCCTGATACTGTAATCAAAGCACGTGCAAGCGCTTCAAAAGCCTAGCGTTTCGTTTTGGGACGCGGTGCTTTTCCACGTGCAGAGGGTTTTCCAGCACTGGGGCGAGCTTTACTCGTGGGCTTGCCACTGCGCTTGCCAGCCGCACCAGGCTTACCCTTAACGCTTGAACGTGTTTTACCCGAAGCTGCTTTTCCAGCCGTCGCTTTATCAGTAGCCGGTTTACTAGAGCGGTGGGAGTTTGCCCCCGCCCCAGGTTTGCCTTTACGCGCATTTTGGCCGTTTTGCGTACGGGGCTTGGCTTTCGGTTTAGTCTGTTTAGGTGCTGCCGGGGTAGCTTCAGAGCCTTCGGTAAGCGTGATAATCGTATCGATCTCTTTGGGCGTTAAATCGCGCCAGTCGCCTAGCGCTAACCCTTTAATCGATACGTTCATGATCCGGGTGCGAATTAGCTGAGTAACCTCGTAGCCAAAATATTCACACATACGGCGAATCTGGCGGTTGAGGCCTTGCACAAGCGTAATCGTAAACGCAAACGTGGAGACTTTCTCTACGTGGCACTTTTTGGTCACCTGCCCCAGAATCGGCACGCCTTTTTGCATGCCTTCAACAAATTCATCCGTGATCGGCTTATTGACCGTCACTTGATACTCTTTTTCGTGATTGTTGTTAGCGCGCAGGATCTTGTTAACCAAATCACCGTTATTAGTCAGAAAAATCAGACCCTGAGAGTCTTTATCCAGCCGACCGATGGGAAAAATACGCGCGCCATGTTTTACAAACTCAACGATATTGTCTTTTTCGCTCGACTCCGTGGTGCTCACAATGCCCACGGGCTTATTGAGCGCGATCAGAATCAGATCCTCCTCTTCATGAGGCTCGATCTCCTGACCATTCACTTTTACCCGGTCGCCCGCCACCACCTGATCACCCGTGGTGGCCCGTCGGCCGTTGATCCAGACGTTACCCTGCTCCACAAAGCGGTCTGCCTCTCGGCGCGAGCAAAGGCCGCTTTCACTGATGTACTTATTGATTCGAGTCGATTTTCGTAATGACATAACACGCCGTAAGGCTAAAAGGGATTAAAAGCGCCGCTAAAAAGAGGAGCCTGGCTGTTTTAAAAAGGCGATCTCTTCATCGGTTGATGCCCTGCCCAGCACCGTATTGCGGTGTGGGTAGCGGCCAAAGCGATCAATAATCGCCTTATGGCGAATTTCAAAATCCAGGTTATTTTCAAGCCCTGGCTGATCGAACAGGTTAAGCGCTAGCGCGTGAATTGCCTTGGATTCACTGTGCATGTACGGCATATATAAAAAGCTGCGCTCTTCTGGGCTCAGCTCACCATCTGCACCATCGGCCACGGCTTGCTGGGCCAGAGCCAAGGCCAACGCATCATACGCAAAGGAGCGGGCGTTATCGCGGTACATATTGCGTGAAAACTGGTCGAGCACGATAATTTCGGCCAAACGGCCGTGGGGAGTCTCGCGCCATGAGTAGCATTCACACTGGGCAACTTGGGCATGCAGGTCTGCAAACCGGGTAACGATAACCCGATCCATCTCGAGATCTTTTTTAAACCATTGCGCAGGCGTTAGCTCGTTAAACCAGAACTTTAGCACCGCTTGGGCATCTGGGTTCATTGCCGACTCCTGAAGTGTTAAATGATGCCGCCAGCGGCGCTGGCGGCATACGCACAACTCACCTAGGCATCTAGCCGGTATTGCGTAAGCCTGCAGCAATACCCGCCATTGTCACCATTAGCGCGCGCGAAAGATCGGCGCTAATAGCGCCATCGGCATCGCGGTTACGCTGTAATAGCTCGGCCTGCAGCCCATGCAGCGGGTCAATATAGGGGTTGCGCACGTCAATTGCCTGGCGAATCAGCGGCGTATTCTCAAGCAGCTTTTCTTGCTGGAGAATATTCAACAGCACCTCTTCCAGGCGGGCAAAGCGTTCACGTAGCTCCTTGCCCAGTAATTTAAGCGACGGCTCGTCGACTAAGCGGTGTTCATAGTAAGCGGCAATGGCGGTATCGGCCTTGGCGAGCAGCATCTCCAGCATGTCGAGGTAGGTGCCAAAAAACGGCCAATTCGTACGCATTTCCTGAAGCACTTCCAGTCCGCCCGGCTCCTCCAGACGACGAGCGAAGGCCTCGCCACTTCCCAACCACGCGGGCAGCATCAAGCGTATCTGTGTCCAGGCAAATATCCAGGGAATCGCGCGTAGCGTTTCAACACCGCCATCCTGGCGTCGCTTGGCGGGGCGCGACCCAAGCGGCAAACGCCCCAGCGCGCCTTCCGGCGTTACCGCACGGAAATACGGCACAAAATCCGGGTTTTCACGCACGACACCAACGTACCCTGCATGCGCAATGTGGGCGAGCTTGTCCATCTCTTCGCGCCAATGAGGTTCTGGCGCCGGTGGCGGCAGCAAAGTGGCCTCCAGCACCGCACAGGCATAAATTTCCATTGAGCGAAGGGCAATATCAGGCTGGCCGAACTTGAAACGAATCATTTCGCCCTGCTCAGTGACCCGCAGACTGCCATTCACCGAACCTGGAGGTTGCGACAAAATAGCGGCGTGCGCCGGGCCGCCCCCACGACCCACCGTACCACCACGTCCGTGGAACAGAGTCAGATCAACGCCATGCCGCTCGCAAACATTCACCAGCGCTTCCTGGGCGCGATACTGAGCCCAGGCAGCGGCTAACTGTCCGGCATCCTTGGCGGAATCGGAGTAGCCAATCATGACCTCCTGACGGTCGCCGATCAGCGCCCGATAGCCGGGTAGCGTCAGTAGCTGTTCGATTACGTCACCCGCATGGTTCAAGTCGTCGAGCGTCTCAAATAGCGGCGCAATAGGCAGCGTGACTTCACCACCAGCTTCTTTCATTAATAGCGCCACGGTGAGCACGTCCGACGGCTCGGCGGCCATGGAGATAATGTACGTGCCGAGCGCTTCAGTATGTTCCTGAGCGATCACCTTAAAGGTATCCAGCACCTCACGGGACTCAGCGGAGCACTCCCAGCGGCGTGGAATAAGCGGGCGCCGAGAAGCAAGTTCTTCCAGCAGAAAGGCCTGCCGCTGGGCTTCGTCCCACTCCTCATAGTGGCCAAGCCCCAAAGTGCTGGTAAGCTCTTCGATGACCTGAGCATGACGGCTGGCTTCCTGACGCAGGTCCAGCTTGGTCAGCGTAACGCCAAATACGGCCACACGGCGCAGAGTATCCAGCAGTGAGCCATTGGCGACGGTATCCAGCCCCACATCGCAAAGCGAGCGATAGCAGGCCAGCAGCGGCGCGTATATCTGATCGCGTGTCTCAACAATCGGACCGCCATCATAATTACGGTCATCCAGCTTTGCCTTGGCCCAGTCGCGGGTGGCTTCCATCTTAAGCAATAAGCGTTTAAGCAGTTCGCGATACGGCTCGGCCACATCGCCAACTTCCGCTTTTAAAGCACTGTTGGCTTTCCACATGGAAAGCTCGGTTTTCAACTGCTCTAAATCGCGCAAATAAAGGTCTGCGGCCATCCAGCGCCCTAATAAAAGGACTTCACGAGTCACGCGCGCGGTCACGTTGGGGTTACCGTCGCGGTCCCCACCCATCCAGGACGCATAGCGAATAGGCGCGGCATCCAGAGGCAGGCGCTCGCCGGCATTCGACAGAAGCAGGTTATCCAGGTCGCGATGAAAATCCGGGACGGCCTGCCACAGCGAATTCTCGATGACCGCAAAGCCCCATTTGGCCTCATCTACAGGGGTTGGCCGTTCATGGCGAATTTCATCGGTATGCCATGCTTGGCTAATAAGCTCTTCCAGGCGTCCCTGGGCTCGCGCTCCACGCTCGGGGTAGTCTTCAGAGCCCTCAATCGCGGTCAGGCATTCATCGATGGCGTCGTATTTTTGAATCAGCGTACGCCGAATAACTTCGGTTGGATGCGCGGTAAGCACCAGCTCGACCCGCATGTTGGCAAGCGTTTCCACCAGTTTGCGCGGTGAGTTACCTGCCTGCTGGGCACGTGCCAGCAGCTCGTCCAACGCTGGCTGCGAGCCGGGTTTGTAATCTTCCACGCGCCGAAAACGCGCCCGATAGTGTTGCTCGGCAATATTGGCAAAATTTAAAAACTGGTTGAAAGCACGCGTTACCGGCAGCAGATCTCGCTCGGGTAATTTGCGTAGATATTCGATGAGTTCGCGCTGCTGGAGGGAATCCCCTTGGCGGCCACGCTTGGCGTGTGCCCGAATTGTTTCTATTTTATCGACAAAAGCTTGGCCCAGATCGTCGGCTATTGTACGCCCCAGGCTATCGCCCAGAATACGAACGTTATCGCGCAGCGATTCGTGTAGGTCATGACTCATTGGCAAGGCCTCCTAGCGGGGTCGCGTCGTTATCAGGTTACGTTAAAAATTTATTCTTGATCTTTAGCCGCCTGCCAGTGGGCTTCCATCTCATCCAGGGAAGCCTCGGTTAACGGACGGTGGCTCGCCTTTAACGTGCGCTCCACATAGCGAAAACGGCGCTCGAATTTGGCATTGGTGCCACGTAAACACTGCTCAGGATCAGCGCCGAGCGTTCGGGCTAAATTCGTCACCGCAAACAGCAGATCACCCACTTCCGTCTGGGCGTGGCGGGTATCACCCTCCGCCAGGGCTTGTTCCACTTCCTCAAGCTCCTCACGGATTTTATCGATGACGCCACGCGCATCCGGCCAGTCAAAACCCACGCGCGCCGCACGTTTGGAGAGCTTGGCGGCGCGGCTTAATGCAGGCAGCGTATGCGGCACATCATCCAAGACAGAAGGCGCCTCGGTGCGCTCGGCGCGCTCCTCTTCCTTAAGCGATTCCCAGCGGCGGTTAACCTGTAGGGTTTGTAGTTCTTCAGCGCTCACACCCGGTGGGCGGCGCGAGGCAAGCGTGCCCTCAGGGAACACGTGCGGATGACGGCGCAGCATTTTAGCCGTCAGCGTATGCACGATATCGTGAAAATCAAACCGCTGCTCTTCCGCGCCAAACTGGGCGTAATACACCACCTGAAAGAGTAGATCGCCAAGCTCGCCCGGCAGCTCATCGAAGGCGCGCCGCTCGATGGCGTCGGCAACCTCGTAGGCCTCTTCCAGGGTATGCGGCACAATACTGTCCCAGCCCTGCTGAATATCCCATGGGCAGCCCTGTTCAGGGTCACGCAATACCTGCATCAACGTCAGCAGGTCATCCAGGTTATAGCGCATCAGCGCCCTCCATGCTGATCGTCTTTATTAGGGTCTGCGTTTCGCAGGCGGCGTACTTCGGTCACATTGGGCAGCTGCTGGATACGCGAAAAGAGCCGACCCAGTGACTCAAGACCATCCACCTCGAGCGTAATCCGCAGGCGCGCGATGCCTTCGTTGGTGTCGGTCAAAGTATTGACCGCCAGCACATTGACCTTCTCATTGCCCAGCAGGCCCGTCACATCCCGCAGTAAACCGGAGCGGTCCCAGGCCTGAATTTCGATGGTGACCGGGTAGCGGGTATGCGCGCGTTCGCCCCACTCCACCTCAATAATCCGCTGCGGTTCTTCCATACGCAGCTGCAAGATATTGCTGCAATCCTGACGGTGAACCGTCACCCCCCGCCCCTGGGTAATAAACCCGACAATCGATTCACCGGGAACCGGCCGGCAACAGTTGGCCATGCTGGTTTTTAAATTACCCACGCCGAGTACGGTAATATCGCTTTTGGGCGTTTTACTGGGTAAGCGCCGGGGCTTTGCGAGCAGGCGCTCCAGCTGCTCCTGGTCATCGGTTTCCCCAAACAGCTGCTGCGCTTGATGCAGCACCTGTCCAATCCGTAAATCTCCCGCACCAATCGCTGCGTACATATCATCAGCGTTTTGATAATTGACCGCATCAGCAAGCTTGGGTAGATCCAGCCCATCGACGTCCAGACGGCGCATTTCCCGCTCAAAGATTGCGCGGCCCTCGTCCAGGTTTTGATCGCGCGCCTGATGCTTGAACCATGCCTGAATTTTGGCGCGCGCCCGGGAAGTGCGCACATAGCCCAGGCTGGGGTTTAGCCAATCCCGGCTCGGCCCGCCTTTGGTGGCGGTAAGAATTTCCACCTGCTGGCCCGACTTGAGCTTGTAAGTCAGCGGTACAATGCGGCCATTGACCTTGGCGCCCCGGCAGCGATGGCCGATTTCGGTATGAACGCGGTAGGCAAAATCGATGGGCGTGGCAATCCGCGGCAAGTCGATAACGTGCCCGTCGGGGGTAAATACGTAGTTGCGATCCGGCGCGACATCGCTTGAGAGCCCTTCGCGCAGATCACCAAAGCCACCCACCTCATCCTGCCATTCCAGAACCTGACGCAGCCAGGCGATTTTTTCTTCATAGCTGCGGCTTTTGGCGTTGGTATCGTGGCCCTTGTAGCGCCAGTGGGCACATACCCCAAGCTCGGCGTCATCGTGCATGGCAAAGGTGCGGATCTGGATTTCGAGCACTTTGTTTTCAGGCCCGACCACCGCGGTGTGCAGCGACTGATAGCCATTTTTCTTGGGGTTGGCAATGTAGTCGTCAAACTCGTCAGGCACGTGGTGCCAGCGCGAGTGGACAATGCCCAGCACTGTGTAGCAGTCGGTCACTTCGGGAACCAGGATACGCACTGCACGGACGTCGTGAACTTCAGAGAAGTCGATTCCCTTGCGCTTCATTTTGCGCCAGATCGAATAGATATGCTTGGCCCGGCCGCTCACGTCATGATGGGTAATGTGCTGGGCTTCCATCAGACCTTTGAGAGTTTCCACCACGTCATGTATGTAGCGCTCGCGATCAAGACGCTTCTCGGCGAGCAGCTTGGCGATCGCTTTATACTCATCTTCATGCAGATAGCGAAACGAAAGGTCTTCAAGCTCCCACTTGATCTGTCCGATGCCCAAGCGGTGAGCGAGCGGCGCGTAAATATCGGCCACTTCCCGCGCCACCTGCAGGCATTTTTCGAGCGGTGCATCCTTTACCTGACGTAGCGCACAGGTGCGCTCGGCAATCTTGATCAGCGCAACGCGAACGTCCCCCACCATATTGACCAGCATTTTGCGCAGATTTTCCTGCTGATTATGCTGGCTCATACCGTGATTGGGGGCGAGCGGATAGCTGATGGCCGCCATTTGCAGCACACCATCAATCAAGGTGGCGACTTCACTGCCAAACCGCTTGGTAACGGCGTCCAGGCTGAGCAGCTCTTCGCGCACGGCGCGATAGAGTACGGCGGCTTCCAAGGTTGCCTGGTCGAGTTTCAGGTCGGCCAGGATATCGGCCATTTCAAGCCCCATGCGGAAGCTTGAACCGGATGATAGCCATACGCGATGGGTATTAGGCGCCTCACGATCCAGCTTTTCAGCCAGCTCACAGGCCTCTATAAGGCGTTCCGGTTCACGTAAGCGCACATCTTCTTGTAGGCGCGTTAACCATTGTTGTATGTCCACCTTGCCGCTAGCCATTAGCGGTTGGTCTTCACGCACTTTCACCATGACTATGATTCATCCCTTCAGGGTGTTAGCCGACAATGACCAACACCGTGGCTTGATGCGATGGGCAGGCTAGCCCTCGTACTCGAACAGCATCAGCGTTTCCATATGTGCAGTGTGCAGGAACATATCCGCCACTGCCACTTGCTTGATTCGGTATCCTGCCTGCAACAGATGCGCCGCATCACGGGCAAGCGTTGCCGGGTCGCAAGAAACATAGGCCACACGGGGTATCGGGTAACAGCCAAGTGCCTGACAAATACTCTCGGCACCGTTACGGGGCGGGTCCAACACCAGTGCATCAAGGCTGCCCTGGGCCTTTAATAGCTCATTAATCGCCGCGGCATCGCTTAAATCAGCCTGTTGGGCACTAACGTTTAGCTGGTTACGAGCCGCGTTCGCCTTGATCCGCGCCACCATGCTGGGGCTACCTTCAACCGCATGAACCTGGGCGCCGCTCATTGCCAGCGGCAGGCTGAAATTGCCCATTCCAGCAAACAGATCCACAATACGCTGGCCGGGCACAGGCGCTAACCACGCTATCACTTCCGCTACCATCAACTGATTAACTTCAGCGTTTACCTGCAGAAAGTCACCGGGTGCAAATGTCAGGGGTAGCGGCGGCTGGCCCGGTATATGCAGAATCTCTTCCAGCACGGGTTCCGCGCTGTACCAATGTAGCTCAGACGACTCGCGCCCCACCCAGGCGCCAAGCGCGATGCCCTGCTGCTCGGCAAACTGCTTCCAGCGCTCGGCATCATCGGCATGCTGCTTGAGCTGACGCACCAATAACACGCACTCAGACGCAGTGGCCAATAGCTCAATATGACCTACCTGACGAGGTGCCTCAAGGGTAGTCAAGAACGCCCGTAAAGGAGGCAATAGCGCTTGTAGCGGTTCGACCAGCACGTAACACTGGTTGATATCGATTAGCCGGTGGCTATGGGCAGCCCGGAAGCCAAGCAGTACGTTATTTTGCCCATCGACCTTGACGCCCAGCCGCGCCCGGCGCCGATAGTGTTCAGTGCTGCCATGTATCAAGTGAGGTGAGTCTACTGCAATCCCTTGGCGGGCCAAGAGCTCACGCAGCACGTCCTGCTTGTGTACACGCTGAGTATCGATATCCATATGCTGCAGCTGGCAACCACCGCACTGGCCAAAATAGCCGCACGGCGGTTCAACACGCTGCGCTGAACGGCTCAGCAACGCTTTTACATGCGCTTCATCAAAGCGTTTACGATTAACGTGCACAGCTACTTCGACCCGCTCGCCAGGCAGCGTGCGATCAACAAATACCGCCTTGCCCGCTGCGTTGTGGGCAACGCCCCGGCCATCGTGTGCCAAGCGTTCAATGATTAATGAGTCGCTCTCGGAAGAGACCGCTGCTTTTGGCGCGGACGTCCGCGTAAGCCCTGACTTTCCTGACGCAGCACGTGATGGACGCCGCTTACCCAGCATGGCCATTTATAACTCCGGGGCGTACAAGCCTGTTGAGAGGTAGCGATCACCACGGTCACAGACAATAAAGACAATGACCGCATTTTCAGTTTGCTCGGCAATACGCAAGGCGCCCGCAAGGCTGCCGCCTGAAGATACCCCGGCAAAAATGCCCTCCTCACGAGCCAGGCGCCGCATATGTTCCTCGGCCTCCTGTTGGCCGATATCCAGAGTGGTGTCCACCCGTGGCGCCTCAAAAATGCTCGGCAGATAGGCTTCAGGCCAGCGACGAATACCCGGAATGCTCGCCCCATCGGCAGGCTGCAGGCCGATAATCTGAATAGCTGAATTTTGCTCTTTCAGATACCGTGAGACGCCCATAATGGTGCCCGTGGTGCCCATTGAGCTGACGAAATGGGTGATCTCACCCTGAGTCTGCTGCCATAGCTCCGGCCCCGTGGTACGGTAATGCGCCAGCGGGTTATCCGGGTTGGCAAACTGATTCAGCGGCTTGCCCTCACCTTTTGCAATCATGCTGTCAGCGATATCCCGGGCTTCTTCCATGCCACCTGCTTTACTGGCAGAAATCAGCGTGGCGCCATAGGCGGCCATCGCCTGCTTCCGCTCCTCCGAAGAATTTTCAGGCATTATCAGGACCATTTTGTAGCCCTTGATGGCCGCCGCCATGGCAAGCGCAATGCCCGTATTACCCGAGGTCGCCTCAACAAGCGTATCGCCGGGGGTAATATCACCCCTCGCCTCCGCTTCATTGAGCATGGAAAGCGCCGGACGATCCTTGACAGAACCGGCGGGGTTATTGCCTTCAAGCTTGGCGAGCAGTGTATTGTTGCGCCCGGCAGTAATCCGTTTCAGGCGCACCAGCGGCGTATTGCCTACGACATCCTCTAGCGTGGGATAATTCATCATACGTTCCTTATCATAACCGTTATGCTGCATTATATCGGTGCTGCCTTACGCATGACAGGCAACCTTATTGAATTGCGAGCTTCTTTCATGTCTTTGAACACGCGTCTGCTATTCGCACTACTCGGTTTTCCGCTACTGGTTTATGCCATGATGTCTGTTTTGCTGATGATACAAAGCGAGACAGCACAGCGTGATGCGCTTAAACAGCGCCTTCAAGATGCTGGCGAATTACTAGCCCCCAGCCTTCAGGTCGCTATGGCAGAGTCGAATCCTGATCGTCTGGAAAGGCTGTCTCGCCAATTGCTGGATCATCACGGGCTTAGTGCGGTGAGCCTTTTTGACGAGCAGGGCAACCGCTTGCTGGTACTCGGGCGCTCAACCAAGCTCTCCCCGCGCCTATCACCACCACTTTCAACGCAGGTAGAAGAGGAAGACACTATCTGGCGGCTGCTAGTGCCTCTCAACAGCGCCCAGTTCGACATCCGCCGTAATGGAACAGGCTGGCTTGAAGCAGAAGTGAATACCCATCCATTGACGCTTGAGCGCTATAAGCTGCTGGCCAGTTTAAGTCTGGGGGGCATGCTGCTGGGATTGCTGCTGTTTCTCGGCGCCTTCGCCATCAGCCGCTATATTTCCCGCCCCATCGAAGAGGCCAACCAGGCGCTCTACCGCTTGTCGCGGGGTGACTATCGGCTGTATTTAACGCCTGCCCGCCCCACCGAGCTTAATCAGTTAGCGGTTCATGTAAATAGCCTGACCGAGCACTTTCAGCAGTCGCAACGTGACATGCAGACCCAGATTGAGCAGGCAACCAGCGAACTGCAAGAATCAATGGAAACCATCGAAGAGCAGAATATCAAGCTCGACCTGGCCCACCGCAGTGCATTGCGGGCGAATGCAGTTAAATCAGAATTTCTGGCCAACATGAGCCATGAAATACGCACCCCGCTCAATGGTATTATCGGCTTTTGCCGCTTGCTGGGCCGCTCGACACTGGATAGCCGTCAGAAAGAGTGGCTTGAACACGTTCACCGCGCCTGCAATAACCTGCTGATGCTCGTCAATGACGTACTCGATTTCTCCAAGCTTGAGGCAAATCGTCTGACGCTTGAAGAAGTCGATATCGATATCGTGCCCCTGCTGGATGAAGTGATCGGCCTGCATGCGCCAGAGGCCCAGCGCAAGCGCCTGCATCTGGTCACCATGGTTTACGATGATGTGCCCACGCCGCTTAGCGGCGACCCATTGCGCATCCATCAGGTACTTAGCAATCTGATTGGCAATGCCCTCAAATTTACCCATGAGGGCGAAGTGATTGTGCGCGTGATGCTCGACAATCAGGAAGGTCAGCACGTGGTACTGCGTATCAGTATCAGCGATACCGGCATTGGCTTGAGCGATGAGCACCAGCAGCAGCTATTCAGCGCGTTCTCCCAAGCGGAACCCAGCCATTCACGCCAGTTCGGCGGAAGTGGCCTGGGGCTGACCATCTGCCGCCAGCTGATTGAACGTATGGGGGGCGAGATCAGCGTGGAAAGCGAACTTGGCAATGGAACGACGTTCTCCTTTACCTTGCCCCTGTTGGCCAATCAAAGCGGCGAACGGTTACCAGAGCTAAATCTGGAAGATCCTCTTGTACGCCTTTATGAGCCGCATATCCCCACCCGCCATGCGCTGGAATATCTGCTGGAGCGCTGGGGCGCGATCCCCATTGCGTTTACCGCTAAGGGGCAGGAAGAGCTGCTGATTTTAGGTCTTGAACAAGAAGAGTTTGAAGCCGCGAAAAGACATGAATGGCAACAATTGATCGAGCAGGCCAGCTGCCCGGTGCTGATTCTGGCCAACACCACAAGTTTTGATTTACCCCCATGGGAGCTCCCCCATGGGGGCGAAATGCTGTGTAAACCATTTACCCGAGCGCAGCTTGCCGCCACGCTGCGCAATCTACTACAGCCGGTGCAGAAAAAGCTTCCGCCTACCCAGCCGCGCGCATTAAAACCGCCTAATGCCTCGGCGATTCATATTCTGATTGTCGACGATAACGCGTCTAACCGTGAACTGCTTAAGGCAATGCTCGAAACTGAGCAAATACGCATTACGCTGGCATCCAGTGGTCAGGAAGCGCTTGCCTTTGCGCTTAGCCACACCGCCGATATCGTGCTTATGGATATCCGCATGCCCGGAATGGACGGTGTTCAAACAAGTCAGGCACTACGCCGTATCAGCAATCGATGGTCACGCTGCCCCATTGTCGCGGTCACCGCGCATGCGTTAAGTAACGAGCGCCAGCAGTGGCTGGCGGCGGGGCTGGATGATGTGCTGATCAAGCCTATTGATGAGGCACAGCTCCAACAGCTATTGCAGCGATTTCTGGACATTACGGCTTATCTACCCGCCAGCACGCAGGCCACTTCTCAGGAGAACGCACCGAGTTCCTCGACAAGCGAAGCGCTGCCTGCCGTCGATCTGGCGCTGGGCACACGGCTTGCCGGGGGCAAGAAGCACCTTGCCTACGAACAGCTAATCCGTTTGATCGATAATCTGGATGAAACCGAAAAAGAAATACACGCAGCTTATGCGCGCAAGGATGTCGAAGCCCTGCTTGACTGGGTACATGGGCTCAATGGGGCAAGCCGCTATTGTGGCGCGCCTGAGCTTGCCTTGCTGGTTGAAACGCTGGAAACACGGCTGCGAACCAGTGGGTTAAGCCACGCCGAAAGCCTGTTGGAAGCGCTTTATAGCGCCATGGCCCGTCTACGCAAACAACGCAGCATGCTGGCCCTTGGAGCTAACGCTCAAGAATGACAAAGGCGACGGCATACTCGGCTTCATCACTTAGCGTGACGTGACTGGTGGTGGCACCTGATGCCTGCATCAGCCGCTTGGCTTCATTGCTTAACTGCAAATAGGGCTTGCCCAGGTTATCATTGATGACCTGGATATCGCCCCACTGCATACCACCGCGCAGGCCCAGCCCTAGCGCTTTTACAAACGCCTCTTTAGCGGCGAACCGTTTGGCTAGATAGGCCGTCGGTTCGCCCTTCTGCTGCCAGGTGGCGTACTCATCAACCCCCAGAATCCGCTTGGCAAAGCGTGGCCCATGGCGCTCCATCGCCTGCGTAAAACGCGCTACCCGGGCAATATCCGAGCCGATACCCACGATCATGGGTTAGTGGCCACAGCATTCATGGTGATTATGCGCATGGTCGTGTTCGTGTTCATGGTCATGCGCATCCAACGCGGCCATCAGGCCTGCCTCCTGACCTGCGATAATCAGCCGCTTCATTTCCTGCACGGCCTCTTTAATGCCTACAAACAGCGCACGGGCAATAATGGCATGACCAATATTTAATTCATTCACCCCGGGTAGCGCGGCAATCGCCTCTACGTTGTGGTAGTGAAGCCCGTGCCCTGCATTCACCACCAGGCCTAGCGATACGGCGTGCGTGGCGGCAGTGGTCAAGCGCTCATACTCTGCATTTGCCACGTCGCTGCCCGGCTTCGCTTCGGCATAGGCACCCGTGTGCAGCTCAATCGTCGGTGCGCCAGCGCGATGGGCCGCATCGATTTGCGCTTCTTCAGGATCGATAAACAGCGATACGTCACAACCAGCGTTTTTAAGCCGCTCGCACGCGCTGGCAATAGCGTCAAAGCCGCCTACCACATCCAGCCCGCCTTCAGTCGTAAGCTCCTCACGCTTCTCTGGCACTAGGCACACGTGGGCCGGGCGCACTTCTTCGGCCAGCGCAAGCATCTCCTCGGTCACCGCCATTTCCAGGTTCATGCGGGTATTGAGCACTTCGGCTAAAAGCCGTACATCACGGGGCTGAATATGGCGCCGGTCCTCGCGCAGGTGCACAGTAATGCCATCGGCGCCCGCCTCTTCGGCAAGTAAAGCGGCCTGCACCGGATCAGGGTAGCGGGTGCCGCGCGCCTGGCGCAGCGTGGCGATATGATCAATATTAACGCCGAGTAGAATGCGAGGAGGATGCATAACTGTCTCCAAAAGAAAAGTCGTAAGCGTAGGCTATGGTTGACGTCGGCGGGCCAGCGCCACCATCAGTTCCCGAGAGCGCAGCGCGGTCGACCCCAGATGCGGCGCCAGCGCGGCACGCATAACGGATTTTAAAACATTGGCAAGACCCGCATGCTGCCAATCGCCTTGTTCTACATAGCGCAGTGCGCGAGCTTCGAGTCCGTTTTCCGCGGGTAGAAAAGCGCGGCTCTGCGGATCAAACCGGTAACGAACCTGTGGGTCTAGCGGATTGCCATCGGGTGTACAAAAACGCGGCGTCGCTTCAAGCGCTTCAAGCAGCGCCCATTCATAACGGCGCAAGGCCAAAGCCCGTTCAGAAGGGAGGGGTAACGCTTCAAGCAGCGCCGTATAGAAGGCGAAGACATCGCCCGCAGCGAGCTCTAGCGGTAATAAGCGGGTCGCAATTTCATTAGCGTAAAGGCCGCATAGCAAGCCCTCGCCCGCCAGCAACGCCGTCTGTCCCCGCGACTCCATCAAGGTAAGCCGCTTGAGATCCCGCTCGCCACGCCAGCTAACAAACAGGGGTGTGAACGGCTGCAAGCGTTGACGTGACTTCGACCCCGGCCGCTGCCCGCCATGGGCAACGGCGCGTATGCGACCATTATTCAGCGTTAATAAATCGACCAACGCACTGGTTTCACGGTACGGCTTGCGGTGCAGTAAGAACGCGGGCTCCGCTGACATCGCAACACTCAATCGAGGTCGTACCCCAGGCTTTTCAGAGCACGCTCGTCATCGGACCAACCACGCTTCACTTTTACCCACATGTTAAGCATGACTTTGGTACCCAGCGCACGCTCCATATCCAGGCGCGCTTCGCGGCCAATGCTCTTGATCCGATCACCGTTTTCACCGATCAGGATCACCTTCTGCCCCTGGCGTTCGACCAGAATCAGCGCGCTGATATGCGTGACCCGCTCGGTTTCGCGGAACTCTTCGATCTCGACAGTCATCTGATACGGCAGTTCGTCGCCCAACTGACGCATGACTTTTTCACGTACAAGCTCTGCCGCCATAAAGCGCAGGCTCTTGTCGGTGATCTGATCTTCCGGGAAAAAGTGCACGCTTTCCGGAAGATACTTGGCGACTTCCTCTTCCAGCGTATCAACCTGAGTGCCGTGTTTGGCCGAAATAGGCACAACCGCTGCAAACTCACGCCGCGCACCCACTTCTGCAAGCCAAGGTAGCAAGTCACCCTTGTCCTGAAGACGGTCGACCTTGTTGACCGCAAGAATCACCGGCGCTTTAACGTGTTCAAGGCGCTTGAGTACCGCCTGGTCTTCCTCGGTCCACCGGGTGCGGTCGATAATAAACACCACACAGTCGACGTCACGCAGCGCCTGGGTAGCCGCCTGGTTCATAAAGCGGTTGATGGCTTTATTACGGTCTTTCGACATGATGTGCATGCCGGGCGTATCCACGTAAATAAACTGCGTGTCCTCGACCGTTTTAATGCCCATTACCTGGTGACGCGTGGTTTGCGGACGTCGTGAGGTAATCGAAATTTTTTGCCCCAGAATTCGATTCATGAGGGTCGATTTGCCTACGTTAGGCCGTCCGACGATGGCCACAAAGCCGCAGGATTGGCTCATGATTTGTCTCCTGGTTTTTTCTCAAGGTACGAAAGCGCTTCTTCTGCCGCCTGCTGTTCAGCATGGCGGCGGCTAGGGCCTTTACCGGTGGTATGCTCGCTTAGTAGCTCAATGTAGCACTCCACGGTAAAGGTCTGGGCATGCGCCTCGCCCTTTACAGAGACCACTTCATAGCGCGGCAGCGCTGCCTGACGCGACTGCAAAAACTCTTGTAAGCGTGTTTTAGGGTCTTTCTGGGTATCTTGTAACGAAATATTCTCTAGCCGCTCGGCGTACCAGGAAAGAACGCGTTCCCGCACGACATCCATACCGGCGTCCAGATAAATGGCACCGATTATCGCTTCAACCGCATCGGCGAGAATCGACTCACGGCGATGCCCTCCGCTTTTCATCTCCCCGGAACCCAGGCGCAGGCATTCGCCAAAAGCCATTTCACGGGCTAGTTCGGCCAGCGTCTGGCCTTTCACCAAACGCGCGCGAAGGCGCGATAACTGCCCTTCACGCGCCTGAGGGAAAAGCTGAAACAAAGCTTCTGCGATAACGAAGTTAACAATCGAGTCGCCTAAAAACTCCAGGCGCTCATTGTTACGCCCACCGTAGCTACGGTGGGTCATGGCCAACTCCAGAAGCGATTCATCGCCAAAGGTGTGGCCGATTCGTCGGCAAAAAGCATTTAAGGAATTACTCACAGAGCTCCTACGTCATTGACGTTAACTAAAGTGACATGACTGACCAAAATCAAACTGAACCCGCTCACTCGATGCTTCGCACACTGCTAAAGCTAGGCAACCCGCCGTCCCAATGCATCCATACTGCAAAGGCACGTCCCACGATATTCTCTTCGGGTACAAATCCCCAGTAACGGCTATCGTTGGAATGATCCCGGTTATCTCCCATCATGAAGTAGTGGCCTTCGGGGACCTGTACTTCACGCATTTGCGGCCCTGGATCGCGTGGGTTGTTGTAAATGGCATGATTTGCGCTGCCCAGCTGCTCTTCCAATAATAGCTCTTGCGGCGCGGCATCGGGGCCTTCTTCCAACAACGTTTTAGCGACTGGTTCGCCGTTGACATAAAGCTGCTTGTCTTCGTAGCGAATACGATCACCCGGCAAGCCTACAACGCGCTTGATAAAGTTGACCGAGGGCTCATCGGGGAAGCGAAATACCATTACATCACCGCGCTCAGGATCATCGACTTCCAGAATGCGATTATGCACGACCGGCAGACGCAGCCCGTAAGCGAATTTATTCACCAGAATAAAATCACCGACTTCGAGCGTAGGCCGCATTGAGCCTGAAGGAATCTGAAAAGGCTCGACGATAAAACTGCGCACCACCAACACCACTAGAAGCACCGGGAAAAACGAGCGCGCATAGTCTACAGGCCATGGCTCTTTGAGCAGCTTATCTCGAGTAGGGGCATCAACGCCTTCGACCGTCGCTGCTTCCGCTTTGGCCAGTCGCTCACGCCGCTTGGGGCGCAGCCAGACAGCATCAATAAAATAAATGACCCCTGAAATTGCAACGGCCAGTACCAGCAGTAATGAAAAATCCATAGAGGACGTATTCCCTAGTCGTTAACCTTGAGCACAGCGAGGAAGGCATCCTGGGGAATTTCGACACGCCCCACCTGTTTCATCCGCTTTTTACCGGCTTTCTGTTTTTCAAGCAGTTTTTTCTTACGGCTGACGTCGCCGCCATAACACTTCGCGGTCACGTTCTTGCGCAGCGCCTTCACCGTGGAGCGCGCCACGACCTGACCACCAATAGCCGCCTGGATGGCCACGTCAAACATCTGACGTGGAATCAGCTCTTTCATTTTCTCGACCAGTAACCGGCCACGGCTATGAGCGTGATCACGGTGAATGATCACCGCAAGGGCGTCTACCTTTTCACTGTTGATCAGCACATCCAGACGCACCAGCTTGGCCGCTTCGAAACGCTCGAAGTTGTACTCTAGTGACGCATATCCACGCGAAATAGATTTTAGGCGGTCAAAGAAGTCCATGACCACTTCCGACATCGGCAGCTCATAGGCCAGCTGAATCTGATTACCCAGGAACTGCATGTCCTTCTGAGTACCACGGCGCTGCTCACACTCGGTGATCACGTTGCCAACGAACTCCTGAGGCACCAGCATACTGGCCCGTACGATGGGCTCACGCATCTCATCCACGTCTGCCATATCCGGAAGCTTGGAGGGGTTGGAGACATAGATGACATCGCCATTTTTCATGGCGAGCTCGTATACCACGGTAGGTGCAGTGGTAATGAGATCAATGTCGTATTCGCGCTCAAGCCGCTCCTGAATGATTTCCATATGCAGCGTGCCGAGGAACCCAACGCGGAAACCAAAGCCCAGGGCATCCGAGTTTTCCGGTTCATACTCCAGGGATGCGTCGTTAAGCGCGAGCTTCTCAAGCGCATCACGAAAGTCTTCGTAATCGTCGGCACTGACCGGGAACATACCGGCATACACCTGAGGCTTCACCTTCTGGAAACCCGGCAGACGCGGCACATCAGGCGTTTTGGTGTGGGTGATAGTGTCACCCACCGGCGCGCCGTGGATTTCTTTGATACCCGCGACAATAAAGCCTACTTCGCCGGCGCGCAGAATATTGGTTTCTTTGCGCAGCGGAGTGAAAATGCCCACTTCGGTGGTGTTCCAGTCGCGGCCCGTTGACTTGATACGGATTTTTTCGCCCTTGCGCAGCGTGCCATCAAACAAGCGCACCAGCGAGACAACGCCCAGATAGTTATCAAACCAGGAGTCAATAATTAGTGCCTGCAGCGGTGCATCTGGGTCGCCTTTGGGCGGCGGAATATCACGTACTAACCGCTCAAGCAGAGCATCGATACCGATACCGCTCTTGGCTGACACCTGACAGGCGTCAGTCGCGTCAAGGCCAATAATTTCCTCGATTTCTTGCGCTACCTTATCCGGGTCGGCCTGGGGCAAATCGATTTTATTGAGTACCGGCAATACTTCAAGCCCCTGCTCAATGGCGGTATAGCAGTTAGCCACCGATTGCGCCTCAACCCCTTGGGCTGCATCCACCACCAGCAGCGCCCCCTCGCAGGCATACAGCGAGCGCGATACTTCATAGGAGAAATCCACGTGCCCGGGCGTGTCGATGAAATTGAGCTGATAAACCTCGCCATCGGCCGCCGTATAATCGAGCGTCACTGACTGCGCTTTAATGGTTATACCGCGCTCGCGCTCAATATCCATGGAGTCGAGCACTTGCTCTTTCAGCTCACGCTGGGTCAGGCCACCGCAGGTTTGGATCAAACGATCAGAAAGGGTCGATTTCCCGTGGTCAATATGCGCGATAATCGAGAAGTTTCTTATGTTTTTGAGCTTGCTGCTAGAAACGTCATGGGACATCGAAAGTGTTCTGCCTTAGTGATACGCAAGCGGCTTGAAAATGGCCGCCTCGAGAGTTTAAAGCTCGAAAACAGTCGGCTCCTTAGCCGCTTTATCTATTTTCGTTAAAAAGATAAGCGCTATTGTAGCGATATGCGGGGGATAGGAACAGCAGTCCGGCGTGAACCGCCGGACTGAATAGGCAGGAAAAGGCTTATTCTAGGCGCAGAGCGACAAACAGTGAGCGTCCGTCACGATATATACGCAGTGGAATTGCCCGATCACCCGGCAATCCTTCAACGATACTTAACAGCTCATCGGCTGAGGAAACACCGCGATGATCAATACTGACCAGTATATCGCCCACCTGCAGGCCCGCCTGTGCGGCAACGCTACCCGACTCAACCTGACGCACTTCAACACCACCGTCGATGCTCAAGCGCTCACGCACGGTATCATCAAGCTCAGCGACCGAAATCCCTAGGCGCACCTGGTTATTACTGCCCTCGCCTTCTGCCTTTTCAGCATCTGGCCATTGACCCAGCTCAACGGTTTCGGTGACTTGTTCGCCATCACGCATCAAGGTCAGCTCTACCTCACTGCCTGGGGCTGCACGACCGATCAAACGCGGTAGCGAGCTTGAACGATCAACCTCATCCCCATTCACGCTGATGATCACATCGCCTGCGCGCAAGCCGCCTTTAGCCCCAGGACCTTCAGGGTCCAGGTCGGCAATTAATGCACCACTGGCGTTTTCCATGCCAAACGATTCAGCTAAATCACGCGACACCGGCTGAATCATGACGCCTAGCCAGCCGCGGTCAACATGACCACCTTCGCGTAGCTGATCGGCAACATCCATGGCCACGTTAATCGGGATCGCAAACGAAAGCCCCATAAAGCCGCCGCTGCGGGTAAAGATTTGCGAGTTGATCCCGACCACTTCGCCATCCAGGTTAAACAGCGGGCCACCAGAATTACCGGGATTTATCGCCACATCGGTTTGAATAAACGGAACGTAAGCATCACGTGGCAACGTGCGATTGATGGCACTCACAATGCCGGCCGTGACCGAGTGATCAAAACCGAAGGGAGAACCGATAGCAGCAACCCATTCACCCACTTTCAAATCATCAGAATTACCCAGGTTTAGAACGGGCAACCCCGTTGCATCAATTTTCAACAGGGCCACGTCCGTTTGCGCATCGCTACCAATGAGTTCTGCAGGAAGCTCACGGCGGTCATTTAAACGCACCAGAATTTCATCGGCATCCTGCACCACGTGGGCATTCGTCATGATATAGCCGTCTTCGCTAATCACAAATCCGGAACCCAGTGATTGGCGCTCTTCGCTACGCCCCTGGCCACTCCCTGGAGGCGTGGGGAAACTGTCACCAAAACTGTCGCCAAAAAAATGCCGAAAGATTTCCGGAATTTCCTGACCGCCGAATCCACCCATGGAAGGAGCGCTACTGCGTTGAACGGTGCGACTTGTTGAGATATTGACCACCCCGGGGGCGGCATCTTCAACCAGCTCAGTGAAATCAGGTAAATCATAAGCGTAAGCACTTTGACCTATCGTCAGAAGTGCCATCAGGCATAGCCATAGTGCCGAGGGGAGAACCAAGCGCTTCATGCAAGAGCTCCTACTAAAGCAGACATCAAACGAAGGAAATGCAACTCATGCGAGGTGCAGGACAATTAACTGACCAACTGGGGGCGAAAGCGTTCCGTTCGCCCGCTAAGCAAATACCTCAAACCTACCAACCCGATTGACAGGGTTACAAAAAAGCTGGCAGGAACAGCCCACTCCGCCACGTTTACCGCGGCCAAGCATCCAGCTAGTAGCAGCGCCACTACAAGCGGCAATGCATAGATGAGTAACGCCAATAGCGTTATATCTGAGCGTTCAAGGGAAAGCATTACTTGGCTACCCAGCGGATAGCGCTCGCTAAGTAAGGGGGCAGGATGGGGAGAGATTACTTCGATGCGCTGGCGTTGCTGCCGCGCCAGTATGCCCATGCCACAACCTCGGCCTTGAGCACACTGCTGACATGCCTCTTTAACCGATACATCAACCAATAACCCATGCCGGGTATAGCCAATGACGCTTCCGTAACGCGTTAAAGCATCACATGAGGGCCTAATCACTGCACATTACTCTGACGTAATTTATTCATAGTAAAGGGCATTAACCGTTAATCACGTTTAATCAAACTCGACCGAATGAACAATACGCTGAAGCATGGACGGGGGAACTTCGCCAATGCCAACCAGCTGCCATTGCAAGTCACCTTGGGTATGCGCTTCAACCGCAATCGAGGAGACACCAATTTGGCTAACGCCGCTCTTGAGATTTTGTGTAGCCGCCTGAGGTTCGGCAAAAATGCTTATCGTTGCCAAGCCATCGCTATATAAGCGCTGATTGGCTTCTTCACCTTGACCTTGCGCTGAAACAGGCTGCGCGACAAAACCTTCCGGCAGCCAATCCGCATGCCAGGATGGCTCAGAAGCGGGCTGCGTAGCGTCCACTACAATCTGTCCCTCGTAGCGCTCAGGCTCGTGCAGTTGGGTTACCTGAAAGGTTTCGAGAATTCGACCGGTAGGATCGCTCAGCACATGCTTGAGCAACAGCCCCGTGGTGTTATCCAGCCACCATTCATGGGTATAACGCTGATTATCATGGGGCTCAAAACGCAGCTTCACCGCGTCCCGCCCTGCAACACGCGCACCCTCTTCCAAGCTAATGTCGTAAACCTGTGACGTATGCTCCGTCCAGCCTTTTAGCGAAGGAAACTCACTGCTTTGCCCATCAGCTCTCCAGGCTAGCTGGCCTACCCGCGAGCGGCGCTCAACGCTGATGGAGGGTCCATCAAGCTGTTGCACGACCTGCTGGCGAATGCCATCCTGAATTCGGTGGGAAAGCGCTAACGTACGCACATCAATAGAATTGATTGCCACCGCCCGGGCTTGGAAGGTATAGCAGTGGCTGGCTTGCAAGCTTCGTTCGAGCCACTGCTCAATGCTTACAGGCGTTTCATCAGTAGACGTATTAATACAAAGATTTTGAGTATCGCTTTGTGCATACGCTTGTAAAGGCAACAGGCTGACACTCACTAACGCACCAAGAGCCACCAGCCTGCTTCGCCAAGTTACCATCATGCGGGTCATTCCTTCACCAACGTTCGTCGCCCTTGATCAAGCCAGCGTAATTAACGCTGACCCAGCGGCTCAGTGACGGAAGAGGAACGCATCAACGGCATCCAACTGTCGCCATTACCGTAAGCGGCACCCTGAGAGTGCTGCTCCAAATACGACTGTAAAAGCCTTATTTGATCAACATCAATAGCGGTACTTTGCTGCATGGTAGCAGTTTGCGGCACGGCTACTGAATCAAACCCCGCATCACTCACATTCATGAAGCCGCTTTGCGACTGACCTGTAAGCCTGAACGGTGTCGGTTCAAACATGGGCATGTTGGCAGACATCACGGAGGCAGGCTGAGAAGCGCCCAGGCTTACCGGCTGTACCTGCCCGGACATTGAACCACCGTTTGACGCAGTTACCGTCATATCGCCACCTGTGCTAACACCGGCGCTATTACCATTACCAAAGAACTGAACACCGGTGATTACCATCAGGGATACGGCAGCAGCTACACCTGCGCCCCGTGCAAAAGAAATACCGTTAGAACGCATTGGGGCATGTTCTTGAACACCATCCAGCAACGGTGCAGGCTCGTCCTGCAAACGCGCCATAATGCCAGCCGATAGATCAATGCTGATATCAACGCCTTGTTCACGTTGCATCATGCTGCGAGCCAAGTGGTAGCGTCGCCACGTATCTGCCGCGTCAGCGTCATTTGGTAGTGCCTTCAACACTCGGCGTAGTTCGAGCTCATCACTTTCGCTATCCATTAATGCTGAAAGTGATTCCCGTGTGTTTTGACTCATACTTCACACCCTCACACTGTGTTAAATGAAGTCCTACCGCAGTACGGCAAATAAGCAGTGACCGCTGTAATAACTTCATAGGCTAAAACCTGGACAACTCACCTTGCATCAAGCACTGACGTTATTCCTGCTTTGGTGCTTGTTGCTCAAGGCTCCG
Source organism: Halomonas sp. (assembly GCF_017983445.1). Lineage (GTDB taxonomy): Bacteria > Pseudomonadota > Gammaproteobacteria > Pseudomonadales > Halomonadaceae > Vreelandella. Next base: position 122,934 of record NZ_JAGOBJ010000008.1, on the reverse strand, counting down.
CTGTAAATAGCGTCACGGCTACTGATCGTCTTCCGCTTACTAAAAGCGGTCAGCTTGTATGACGCCCCACTTTCCAGACAGTTCACAAAAAAAGTAAAAACGTAATTATTTGTGACCAATCCGTTAGATGCTCAACAAGGCCTACCATGCAACGTGCGCTGTTGGGCGCTGGTATTATTGACCATTAATCGTCGCGACTGTTCCGTGCAGTAGTTACCAAAGGCCGGATATGTTCATCCACCGCTTCACGGGCTCGGAAAATACGCGAGCGCACGGTGCCCACCGGGCACTGCATTATCTGGGCAATATCCTCATACGCCAGACCGTCAAGCTCGCGTAGCGTAATGGCGGTGCGCAGATCGTCCGGCAGATTTTCAATCGCCTCATAAACTGCTGCCTCAAGCTGATCACGGGCAATGGCGGCTTCCGGTGACTCGGCATCGGCCAGCCGACCACTCTGATCAACAATCTCGGCATCAACAATATCCAGATCACTGCCGGGTGGGCGACGACCACGAGATACCAGATGATTTTTGGCCGTGTTGATGGCGATACGGTACATCCAGGTATAAAAAGCGCTCTCGGCACGAAATTTACCCAGCGCACGGTACGCTTTGATAAAGGCCTCTTGCGCCACGTCCTGAACTTCCGAGTGATCATGTACGTAGCGTCCGATCAACCCGATAATTTTATGCTGGTACTTTTTTACCAGCAGATCAAAAGCGCGCGTATCGCCTTTTTGGGCACGTTCGACAAGCTGTTGGTCCGTTTCCCGAGTGCCCATTCACACGCTCCTCCAGCTCGTACGCCATGCGTCGAGCCTTATTCCTATTAGCCCCTTTGCGCGGGCCTTCACAGCAAGCAGCATAGTGTCCCTTGGGGATTAATTAATGATAGTGATGACAGAGGCTAAAAACACAATGCCCCATAAATGATTCATAGCGCTAAGTGTTACGCGTTCTGTGCGACGCATCAAGCGCTTACCCCCTACTTGCAAAATCCAGGAGCTGACACTGTTCAACGCTGCCAAGTTCCTCAATAATTGATTTTTACCACCGTGACACGCCATAGTAGGTGCCATTTTCCGCTCATCGCGCAAGCAATAGGTAGCTAGATGTCAGAACAGCAGGTCCACAATCTCAACGTCCTCGCTCAGGATGTTCTCACGACGCCAGACGCGCTCAAACAAGCCGTTCCTCTTACCGACGCTGCTGAACGTACGGTTATCGAAGGGCGCCAGACCATTCAAAATATTCTGGATGGCAAAGACCCTCGCCTGTTGGTCGTGGTCGGCCCCTGCTCCATCCATGATGTCGAGGCGGCCTTAGATTATGCCCGCCGCCTTCGCACGCTGGCCGACCAGGTAAGCGATAGCCTGTACATCGTGATGCGCGTTTACTTTGAAAAACCGCGTACCACCGTCGGTTGGAAAGGCCTGATCAACGACCCGCATCTTAACGATTCGTTTGAGATCGATGAAGGGCTGCACATCGCGCGCAAGCTGCTCGTCGACCTGGCTGAGCTTGGTTTACCGCTCGCCACTGAGGCACTTGACCCCATTTCGCCGCAGTACATTCAAGACTGTATCAGCTGGTCTGCAGTAGGTGCACGCACCACAGAATCACAAACTCACCGCGAAATGGCTTCCGGCCTTTCCTCGCCAGTTGGTTTTAAAAACGGCACCGACGGCAGCCTGGATGTTGCCATCAACGCGCTGCAGTCCGTTGCCAATCCGCACAACTTCCTGGGTATTAACCAGGCAGGACAAGTGTCGGTTATCCGCACCCGGGGTAATGCCTACGGCCACGTTGTGCTGCGTGGCGGCAACGGCAAACCCAACTACGATAGCGTAAGCGTCGCCCTGGCGGAAAAAGAGCTGAAAAAAGCCAACATTTCACCCAACATCATGATCGACTGCTCCCACGCCAACTCAAACAAAGACCCTGCTTTGCAGCCGCTGGTATTGGAAAATGTTACCAACCAGATTCTGGAAGGTAACACATCCATCATCGGCCTGATGATTGAGTCCAACATTGGCTGGGGAAGTCAGAAAGTACCTGCCGATCTCAGCCAGCTAGAGTATGGCGTGTCGATTACCGATGCGTGCATCGACTGGGATACCACCGTTGATGCCTTTACGCGCATGAACGATAAGCTGGCGTCGGTACTAGCCAAGCGTATTTCTGCGTAACGATACTTCATCACGCCCCACTGTAGCCATCATTAAAGCCGTCACTACAGTGGGGTATGGGCTAATGAATTTCTCTTCGAAATGGCGGCAGCGCATCTAACAGCGCCTGACCATATCGGCGAGTTATCACGCGCTTATCAAGCAGCGTAATCGTCCCGTGGTCACTCTCTTTACGAATGAGTCGCCCGCAGGCCTGCACCAGTTTAATGGAAGCATCTGGCACGCTGATCCGCATAAAAGAGTTCCCCCCCTGACTTTCAATCCACTCGGCAAGCGTTGCGCCCACAGGGTCATCAGGCACCGCAAACGGCAACCGGGTAATTACCACGTGCGTCAGATAATCTCCAGGCAAGTCGATGCCTTCAGCAAAGCTTGCCAGTCCGAAAATAATGCTGCCTCTGCCTTTATCAACCGCCGCGCGGTGCTGAGTGATGAGTTCCCGCTTGGGCAGCGCATCCTGGGCAAGCACACGCTCCTTGATAGCCGCCGGCAGGACCTTTTCCACGGCGCGCAGCTGCGCCCGTGACGAAAACAGCACCAGGGCAGCCTCTTTATCGGCCAACTGCGTTACAAATTGCACAATAGCGCTTTCATGCGCTTCCCGGTCACTGGGGTCGGTGGCCTCTTTGGGCACACGTAGTACCGCGTTAGCATAATTGAACGGACTCGGCAGCGCCTGATAACGGTAGCGATTTGCCAGCCCCGCCCGCTCCTGCAGTCGTTCAAACCGGCCTAGCGCAGTTAATGTCGCCGAGGTTACCACTGCCCCATGGCAACGCCCCCATAAATGCTTGGCCAGCGTATGGGCGGCAGATACCGGGCTTGCCGAAAACTCAATTTCAGGTTCACCCGCAACGCGGCTAAGCGTTACCCACCTGGCGCTGGGCGGCGCGTTGGGCGGGTCCTGCTCGCTAAATGCCTGCCATAGCGCATGGGCTTCAAGCGCCCGGCCATGCAGCAAGGCCACTAGCGGTAGCCAGCTTTCGGCCTGCTCGCGATCAAGACCGGTCTGTTTATCAGGGTCAAGGCTCTCACGCAGAATATCGCTGATACTCTCCAGACACCGCGAAAGCGTGGCGAACATGACCAGCAGTTGCTGTGCCTGTTCGCGCAGCGCATCGGGCACCTGGCCCTTTTCAAAGCGCGACTGCAGGGTGCTTTCATCATCTGACAGCCCGTTGGGCCGGCCGGCAATCTGATGTCCGACGCTGAACACATCACCAAGCACCGGCTCAAGGCTCTGAAGCACCTCTGGCAGACCCGCCAGCAAGCGCGCGATGGTTGGCTGTATTGCCAGCGCCTGGTGCAGGTCCGTCAAACTGCTTTTCAGCGTTTTCAACCAGCGCAAGCAGCCGTGTACCGCAAATCGATGGGCAAAATGCGAAAGCGCTTTATCGGGCAGATGATGGCCTTCATCAAAGACAAAAATACAGTCTGCAGGGTCTGGCAGAATGGCCCCGCCCCCCAGAGCCAAATCGGCCAGCACCAGATCATGGTTGGCCACAATGACGTCGGCATTTTCAAGCTCACGCCGCGAGCGAAAAAAGGCGCAGGCGCCAAAGTGACCGCAGCGCCTTCCCGTGCATTGACGATGATCAACGGTCAGCCGTCGCCAGTGCGTATCCTCAATGGCGACTGGCCAGTTATCCCGATCACCTTCCCACTCGCCTTGACCATAGGCTTCCGCCATATCGGTGGCCAACACGGTAAAATCGCTGCTTTGGGTTTGCAGGGACTGCTCGAACAGCGAAAGCGTGGGGTTAGGTTCAGAGCCCTCCAGCACCTCATCAAGTTTTGCGACGCACACATAGCGGCCACGACCCTTGGCCAGCGCGTAACGAAAGGCAATACCGCTATGGCTTGCCAGCGCAGGTAGATCCTGGTTAAGCACCTGCTCCTGCAGGGCGACCGTCGCTGTCGAAATGACCAGCCGCTTGCCGCGGGCTTTCGCAATCGGTAAGGCGGCGATCAGGTACGCCAGCGTTTTCCCCGTGCCGGTACCCGCTTCCAGCACACATACGTGGCTGTCGCTTACGCGCTTACCTTCGCTATCGCTTTCGATATCCCCCAGCGTGCGGGCAATTTCGGCAATCATCAGGCGCTGACCGTAGCGTGGGGTAAGCTCGAGCTTTTCCACCACGCGACGGTAGGCGTCTTGAATATCGCTTTTTAGGGCATTATCGAGCATTCGCTTTACAGCATACCTTCCGGCGGATGTTCGCAGGGAAGCTTGTCGTTGATATAACGCTCGATTTCCGGCAGCGAGAAGGCATCTTCTTCACCCACAAAGCTGATCGAAACGCCTTTGGCGCCCGCACGACCGGTACGGCCAATACGGTGAACGTAATCTTCTGGATCTTCAGGCAGCGTATAGTTGATGACGTGGCTTACGTCCTCAATATGGATACCGCGCCCGGCCACATCGGTGGCTACCAGCACCTGAATTTCCCCTTCACGAAAACGCTCAAGCGTGGTGATCCGCTGACCCTGCGGCACGTCACCGGATAGCATGGCAACGCTGACGCCGGCTTTCTTGAGCAGGTCATCCAGCTTGCGAACCAAATCACGGCGATTACCAAATACCATGACGCGCTCGAAGCTTTCCTGCTCAAGCAGATTCACTAGCAGACGCTGCTTGTCGTCATCGGAGACAAGGTAAACGCGCTGGTCGATATCGGCCTGGTTTTCAACCGTAACTTCAATTTCAACGTGGGCCGGGTTGAGCGTCCACTGACTGGCCAGGTTCAGGATATCGTCGGTAAAGGTTGCCGAGAACAAAAACGTCTGGCGCTCTTCCGTCTTCGGCGTGTAGCGGATAATACGCTTCACATCAGGAATAAAGCCCATCGACAACATGCGGTCGGCTTCATCCAGCACCAGTACTTCTACTTCAGAAAGGTCGATATCGCGCTTTTGATGGAAATCCAACAGGCGGCCCGGGGTGGCAACCAGGATATCGATCTTTTTACCCAGGCTTTCACGCTGCTTTTGATAGTCCATGCCACCGACAACGCTTGCCACATTCAACTGCGTGAAGCGGGCTAGCGCTTTGGCATCTTTTTCTATCTGCAACGCCAGTTCACGGGTAGGCGCAATAATCAGCGCGCGCGGCGCTCCAGTTTTTTGACCATCAGGCGTCGGCTCTTCCAGAAAGTAAGCCAGCACCGAGATTAAGAACGCTGCGGTCTTGCCGGTACCGGTTTGCGCCTTACCGACAATATCGCCACCCAGCAACGTTTGGCGTAACGCCTCGGCCTGGATCGGCGTGCAGTATTCAAACCCTTGGGCATGGATAGCGCGCATTAGCGGTAGCGGCAGATCAAAGTCATGGAAGCGCCATTTGCCGGCCACGGCAGGCACCTGAAACTGACGAAGATCCCAGCTAGACTGACGACGACGCGGTTTCCGACGGCGGCGTTTTGGCTTACGGTTCTGGGCCGATGCTATGGTCTGTTCCGACTCGCTCATAGGCTATGTATCTGTCCATTGCTGTGGATATTAGGCATCACGAAGTGCGCATTGTATCAGGGGTTGGCGTTAAGAGCGCGTCCTGCTGTCGAAGGTAGGCCAGAGCCTGTTAGAATGTGGCTTAAATCGACGTAAGGAGCGCGACATGACGCGTAAGAAAAAGACACGTTCGCTGGCTGACAAGGTGACGATCCGCACGGGGCGACGCAAGGATTACAAAAAGTGGCGCCACGATAACCCCGATCAGGTGGCGCCGTCACGCCGCTTTGTAGCAAAAAAACAACAGCAGCGTAAATTACAGGCGGTTAAAAAGCTGGCCCGCCAGCAAAGTGGTCAAAACATTGCGATTCATCCAGACAAAGGGGCTGAGCAAAAACCAGAGGATAAATCGTAATGCGTTTGGTTTCTTTCAATATCAACGGCATTCGTGCTCGACTTCATCAGCTACAGGCCTTAATCGATACTCAACAACCTGACGTTATTGGCCTGCAGGAAACCAAGGTACAGGACAGCGAGTTCCCCATGACCGACGTGGAAGCCATGGGCTACCACGTATTTTACCATGGGCAAAAAGGCCACTACGGCGTGGCGTTGATGTGCCGCCAGAAACCCCAGGACGTCTTTTACGGTTTCCCCGATGATGCTGAGGACGCCCAGCGACGCATGATTGGCGTGCGCCTCATTGCCGATGACGGCGAACCGGTGACCGTGTGGAACGGCTACTTCCCGCAGGGTGAAAACGTTGCCCACCCAACCAAATTTCCCCATAAAGCCAAGTTTTATCGCCAATTAAATCAGCTGCTCAACGACCAGCACCGTGCTGATGAGCGCGTAGCCATCATGGGTGATTTTAATATTTCTCCTGAAGATCAGGATATTGGTATTGGCGAAGATAGCCGCAAGCGCTGGCTGCGCGAAGGTAAAGCTAGTTTTCAGCCAGTTGAGCGTGAATGGCTTGAAGGCATTAAAGCCTGGGGCCTCACCGACAGCTACCGCCTCTGTCACCCAGAAAACAACGAGTGGTTCAGCTGGTTTGACTACCGCTCCAAGGGCTTTGACCGCGAGCCGAAACGTGGCCTGCGCATTGACTACATTCTCGTGACGCAACCGCTAGCCGACTGCGTTCAGGCCGCCGGGATCGATTACGCAATGCGTGGCATGGAGCGCCCGTCTGACCATGCGCCAACCTGGAGCGATTTTGCGATCACGCTAAAAGCGTCCGCCTAGTTAGTTAGTGCCTGCCGTTATAGCGTGCAGGCAACCTACTGACTTAGTCAAAACTGCTCAGCCACTGGTTTGCTTCTTCATCTCCCATGCTAGCCGCCTGCTCTAACGCCTGCTCGGCATGGACTTCATCCCCCCAGGCGTAGGCGAGCTGACCATACTGACGCCAATCCTTGGCTGACTGGGTTTGCTCAGCCAAGGCCTGCCGCGCGCTTAGCGCATTGTCGATGTGCCTGGCCTGCTGCCAGGCCGTCGCCAGCAGCCTTAACGCCTTCTCGTCTCGTTCAATATCGCCGTTTTCCAGGGCTTGGGCTAAATGCTCGGCGGCACGCGCAGGCGTCCCTCCGGCCATATGTAGCTGAATAAGCAGCCACTGATCTTCTGGCGATTCAAGCTTACCTAACTGCCAGGCCATTTCCCAAAGACCCGCTGCTACACCGGCCTGACCTGCTTGCTGGGCAAGCCCTGCTGCCTGGCGCCAGGCTTCTAAACCACTATCGGGGCTCAAACCATCCACCAGCCAGCTCAACGCCTGCTCGTTCTGCCCTGCGTGGCGCATTATGGCAAGCGCCAGCGCTTGCTGGCTTTCGTTGAGCTCTGGCGTTTGTGCAATGGCTTGCTCCAATCGCTCAGCGGCGGCACCCCATTGCTGTTCTTGCGCCATCAAGCCAATCAATCGCCATAACGTCTGAATGTCCTGCTGGCTATCCAGCCACTCGCTTAATAAGCCAATTGCTTGTTCATTTTGACCCGCCGCGCGGCGCAGAGAGGCTTCTTCACGCAGCCAGCGTGCCACCTGCTCTGCGCCAACGCCACTGGTTTGGCGTGCCGCGGCTAAGTGGTCGGCCGCCTGCGCGGGCTCTTCCTGACGAGCCAAGGCACCCGCGGCCAGCTGATGATAAAGCGCACTCGCCCAGCGATCCGATGCATTACCGCCGCTTAAGCGCTGGGCCTGGGCGGCGGCGCGCTCGGCCACCGCCTCAACCGCGCCCTCCTCCAACTGCTCCTGCAGGGCTTTCAGATCACGAATGATATCACCAGGCAGCGGTGCATTGGCCTGGGCGACAGAGGCCCACACGCTGAACATTAGAATCCACGTTAAACGCTGCATACCGCTACCTCAACTGAAACTCTATGCGTTGTGTGGCGCGCCGTATCTGCTGGCTGCCCGCAAACTGCCATTGCGCAATTGCATCCTGCGCGGCATCTTCAAAAACACGCCGCGGCTGAGCGTTGATTACCCGCATGGAGGACCGATCAACACTGCCGTCACGCCGAATAATAAACTCCACCTCAACAAACCCTTCCATACCGCGACGCTGTGCGCGTGTGGGGTACGTCGGATTGACGCGGTTGGTAGGTGCTACCTGGCCTACACTCACCGGCTCATTGGATGGCGGTGCTTCAGCGATGGGCGCTGCTTCACGCGGCGCGGGCGCTTCGGTGGGCGTCGCGGCAGGCACAGGCTCAGCTGGTGGCTCAGGCGATGGCTCCGGTGTAGGGTCTGGCCGCGGTGTTGGCTCGGGCGTTGGTTGAGGCTCGGGCGTTGGTTGAGGCTCGGGGGTAATTTCCGTGAGTTCCGGCAGCTCATTATCCATTTCAACCGGCTCGAGGGGTACATCGGGCAGCTCGACCTCAGGCAGCGTAATGGCGCTATCGGTGACCGGTGGTGGCTCCGGTGTTGGCATGGGTGGCGGCGCCTGTTGCGGTGCGGCCTCAGTAGGCTGCGGCGCGGGCGCTTCTTGCTCAGGCGCGACCTCGGGTGCTTCAACCATGTTCATCGTCATGGTCATTAGCGGCTTTTCAGGCTCATTTTCGGGCGGCGTTACCAATAGCGCCAGCAGCCAGAATAGCCCCACTGCCAGCGTAATCCCCACCAGAAACGACACCGTATGACGTATCATGGCGCGCTCCGACTCGCCGCCACGGCCACCTGATCAACGCCAGCCTCTTTCAAGCGGTCCATGACTTCAATCAACAGCCCCGTGGTCGACTCACGATCCGCCTGGATAACGGCAGACCCCTGCTCGGTCAACATTCCGGCCACTTCGCGCCCGACCTGATGGACATCCACAGGCTTGCCGTCTACCCAAACGGCACCTTCAGGAGTAATTGCAACCAGCACCTGGGCTTCCGGGCGCGGGCTTGCTGCACTCGATTCCGGGCGTTCAATCTCGATACCGCTTTCTTTAATGAAACTGGTCGTTACGATAAAGAAGATCAGCATAATGAACACCACGTCCAGCATGGGGGTCAGATTGACCTCATTGCTTTCTGCGTTTGCGTCCATTGAACGGCGTCTACGCATCATTCTCCTCCAAGGCACGTGCCAAGCGGTCGTGTAACCGCTGGTCTTCGCGACGAATCACGTGCTCTAAACGACTAATAAACAATAGCCCCACCACTGCAATCGCCATGCCGGTTAGCGTGGGCAGCGTTGCACGCGCCACACCGTCGGCCATGGCACGCGCCTGATGCGTGTCACTCATGGAGAGGCTATCAAAGACGGTAATCATGCCGGTAACGGTGCCCAGCAGACCCAATAACGGGCAGAGCGCCACCAGTAATTTTAACCAGGGCAGTGGACGACGAAGCCTGGCAACCAGTGCCTCTGTCCATACGTGGCGCAACGTACGCGCACTCCAGCTACGGTGGTCGCTACGCGCCGCCCAGCGGCGAATCAACTGCCGACGGGCGGAGCGCCAGGTAATGCGGTAGTACCACCAGCGCTCTATTGCCATGCCGAACACCAGCACGGCGACCAACGCCAGCACGACCAGAACCGCACCACCGGCATCGACCAGCCGCTCTACCGGTTCAAGCCAGAGAGGTAGCGTGGGCATATCAATTCACCGCAGTGGCATGAGCAGTAGATTGAGCTTCCAAATGATCCGCCAGGGTCGCGCTCGCTTCGCCTTCGATCACTTGGCTCAGATGACGGCTGCGGCTCGCCAGTGCCGTTTGTGCAAACAGCAAAGGCACTGCCGTAATCAAACCCAACACCGTGGTGACCAACGCCTGACTAATCCCTCCCGCCATTAGCTGCGGGTCGCCGGTACCAAATACGGTGATGGCCTGAAACGTTACGATCATGCCGGTTACCGTGCCCAGCAGCCCCAGCAGCGGTGCAATGGCGGCCAGCAGCTTCACGATCGGCTGGCCTCGCTCGATGCGCGGTAACTCTGCCAGTACCGCTTCATCCAGACGCGCTTCCAGTGCCTCAGGGGTCTGGTGCTTATCCATTTCCTTGAAACGCAGCAATACGCGACCTAGCGGATTATGCGTCTGCAGCTGATCAAGCGATTGGCGCTGGCGGCGTACGCGGATGCTCTGCAGCACTAAATAGACATATTGGACCAGCGCTACCAGCAGACCCAGCACTCCCAGCACGACAATGACATAACCCACATATCCGCCCTGCTGGAAACGCTCCCAGAGGCTGGGGCGCTGGGAAAGTGCTTGTAGAACAGGCCCTTGGGTGGGGTCAATCATGAACTCTCGGCTTTCACCCTGATGATAGGCGGCAAGCACGCCCTGAACTTCGGCAGGCGTACGCGGCACTTCAGCCAGGTGATCGCTATCGCCGTCCTGGCGCAGCAGCGCGGTTTCGGTAAACGCGGCAAAATCGCCCAAGCGCACCACATCACGCGCCGCGATGGTGCCGCTGGTATCAGCTACCGACAGCTCCAAACGCTCAGCCTGTCCGGTTTTTTCCGTCAGCAGGGCCAGACTATCGACGACGTCTTCCAGCTGTGTCCGCTCAAGCACTTCGGCGTTTTCCAGGCGAGGTGGCAACACCCCGTCTTGTAATATTAGCCAGCTATCTTCACCTAGCGCATTGCGCACTTCCGAGCTGTGCCGGGCAAGATTCGCCAGCAAACCGGAAAGCGCTTCACCCTGTTCATTTTGCCGCGCAGTTAATTCACTCGCCTGCTCAGACTGTTCGGCCTGCTGAACTTGCAACGCCTCACGCTGCTCTTCAGCCGACTGGTGGGCCGTCCGAGCATCTTCAAGCGCGGCATTTAGCGCCTGCTGGTCTTCCAGAAAGTTTTCCAGGCGCTCCTGGTCGCGCGTTTCAGCAGCCTGGCGCGCTTCGCGCAGTGATGTAACGCTATTGCTTTGTGCCGTAGCCACGGCACTGACAGCAAGAAGGCCCATTAATAAGCAGGCGCCACCCAGACGCTGAAGACGTAGGCTATTCAGACTCATGGCTGACCTCCCTGTTATTCTGCAAAGATTGCTCTGAAACGGTGATCGACAGCGGTAACCGCAGCAGATCCGGTGTGCGCTGGTCGGCCGCGATACGCAGTCCGTTACGCACTTCGCGCCGCGCGCCTTCATCCAAAGGCTGCCACTCGTTGCTCTCAGCGTCCCAGACACCCCCTTCACGCGCATCAGGCGTCAGGTAATAAAAGCCGATGCGACCTACGCGCAAATAGTCCACTTCACGCACGCTGCCTTCATCGCCCTGCAAACGTCCGCGCCAATTATCGATTTCACGCCCATAGTCCAGCTCGACACGCCATGCTTCCAGCAAGCTATTGATGCGTTCAACCGTATTTTCGCCCTGCTGCCCTTCAGAATTCGTCACGCGTGCCAAACGCTCATCGCGTAAAAACGGCAGGTCTTGCTCAATCCAGCGGGTAAGCTGTTCCTGCATATCCTGCTCAATCAGAGGTAGCGCGGCACGCGTCTCTTCGAGCGTATCTAGCGCGGTGCTTAAACGCTGCTGGCGTTCGGCTTCCTCGACTAAACGTGCGCTTAACGAGGCATTTGCAGCATCCATTTGGCGTGTTTCTCGCTCCAAACGGCGCAGTTCTTCCAGCGCTTCTCGGGTTTCTTCATCGGCTGCGTCAATTTGCTGCTGTAGAGCCGCTTGGGTTTGCTGGGCTTCTACACTTTGGGCCGCCTGGCCCGCTGTTTCATCGCTTGCCATTAGCGTACCGCTGACTAGCACGCAGGCTAAGCAGCACCCACGCAAGACAAAGAAAGGCCTGTTCAGCACGTCGACTCTCCGTTACTGCCTAGCGAGCTTTAAAAAAATGGCCGCGCTAGAAACTAATTAGGTATAAGAACGATTTGCGTTTAAATTCTGCGTGCCTAGCCTACCACTATTATAATAAATGACAATATTTATCATTCACATCAAGGCGCTTTTCGCTTTCTTTTAGATATAAAAAAAGGCGCCTAATGGCGCCCTGGTTATAACGTTGAATAAATTCTTCATGCTTGGTTCTTCTTTATGCATAGTACTTTTTAACATTTAGTACTTTTTAACATTCAGCACCTTTTTACTACCCAGCACCTTTAATGCCCAGTACTTCTAATACCCAGCACTTTTAAACGTTCAACATTACATAGTCTTTGGTTAGCGGAGCCAGAGGAAGCTCCCACGCCTGCTCTCGGCTTACCCACCTGGCTTCCGCTATTTCAGCCGCAGCCTCTACCGGCTCATCAATCACTAGGCCATACATCTGTGCTTCAATAGTCACGCCGGGCTCATTTGCCGCTGGCGCCATGTGTACGCCCAAAGGGAGCAACCGGTCTGCAGTGACATACAAACCAAGTTCTTCTTTAAGCTCACGGCATAGCGCCGCCAATGCCGTTTCACCCGGGTCGATCTTGCCGCCTGGCTGCATGAAGAAAGCCGTGTCCTGTTTACGCACCAGCAGCAGGCGACCATCGGGGTCACTCACAACGGCCGCTACGATTTTCAGTACGCTGGCTGTGTTTGGCGCTACATCTGGCATGGACCCTTCCCTCTTTTCACGCTTACCGGGTGACGCTATTAAAACGCCCAGTCGTCATCTTCCGTGGCAATGGCTTTACCAATCACATACGAGGAGCCGGAGCCTGAGAAGAAGTCGTGGTTTTCATTCGCACTGGGCGATAACGCCGCCATAATCGTCGGATCAACGTCAGTAACGCTAGTCGGGAACAGAGGCTCATAGCCCAGGTTCATCAGCGCTTTGTTGGCGTTGTAGTGAAGGAACTTCTTCACATCTTCAGATAGGCCCACTTCGTCATATAGCGACTCGGTGTAGCGCACTTCATTATCGTAGAGCTCAAGCAGCAGCTCGTACGCATAATCTTTGACTTCCTGCTGGCGAGCAGGCGTCGCTTCCGCCAGAGCCTGCTGAAACTTATAGCCAATGTAGTAGCCGTGCACGGCCTCATCACGAATGATCAGGCGAATAAGGTCGGCTGTATTGGTCAACTTGGCATGACTTGACCAGTACATGGGCAGATAGAAGCCGGAGTAGAACAGGAACGACTCCAGGAACACGCTGGCCACTTTACGCATCAGTGGATCATCGGAGCGATAGCGCTCCAGAATCAGCTCTGACTTGGCCTGAAGCGTGGGGTTCTCTTCGCTCCAGCGGAAGGCGTCATCCACATCCCGCGTGGCACACAGTGTCGAGAAAATCGAGCTGTACGAACGCGCATGCACCGATTCCATAAACGCGATATTGGTGTATACCGCTTCTTCATGAGGAGTACGGGCATCCTCCATCAGCACTGGCGCGCCAACGCTACTCTGAATGGTATCCAGCAGCGTCAATCCGGTAAACACGCGAATGGTCAGCTGTTTTTCCTGCTGAGTAAGCGTATTCCATGATTGAATATCGTTGGACAGCGGCACTTTTTCCGGCAGCCAAAAGTTGCTGGTCAGACGGTTCCACACTTCAAGATCCTTGTCATCCTGAAGGCGGTTCCAGTTAATCGCATTAACCCGCGATAAGCGTTGCGTGGTGGTCATGAAATAACTCTCATCAAAAGCGCCGTATTATATACGGCGCGTAAAAACGGATATCAGATGCTGGCGCGAGCCCCAGGCACAAGGATTAAAGCGTGCAGGAAACGCAGCCTTCAATTTCCGTACCTTCCAGCGCGCTTTGACGCAGACGGATGTAATAAAGCGTTTTAATGCCTTTACGCCAGGCGTAAATTTGCGCCTTGTTGATATCACGCGTTGTGGCGGTATCCGGGAAGAACAGGGTCAGCGAAAGCCCCTGATCTACGTGCTTGGAAGCCTCGGCATAGGTATCAATAATCTTCTCAGGACCAATTTCGTAGGCGTCCTGAAAGTAATCGAAATTGGCCTCGTTCAAGAACGGCGCCGGGTAATAAACACGTCCCAGCTTGCCCTCTTTACGAATTTCAATCCTGGCCGCTACCGGGTGGATACTAGAGGTCGAGTGATTGATATACGAAATCGAACCCGTTGGCGGCACTGCCTGCAAGTTACGGTTGTAAAGCCCGTGCGCCATTACGGACGCTTTCAGCTCCTGCCAATCCTGCTGAGTAGGTAGCGTAATATTGCTACGCTCAAACAACCCACGGACTTTCTCGGTACGTGGCAGCCACTCTTGATCAACGTACTTATCAAAAAATTCGCCTGTGGCGTACTTGGAATCTGCAAAGCCTGCAAAGGTATCGTTATGCTCAATTGCCAGACGATTGGACGCACGAATGGCGTAAAACGCAATGCAGTAGAAGTAGAGATTGGTGAAGTCCAATCCTTCTTCAGAGCCATAATAAATGTGCTCGCGCGCCAGGTAACCGTGCAGGTTCATTTGGCCAAGGCCAATCGCGCGGGATTTGGCATTACCTTCAGCAATGGAAGGCACGCTCTTCAGGTTGCTCATTTCAGAAACAGCCGTTAACCCGCGAATCGCAATTTCAACGCTTTCGCCAATATTGCCGGCATCCATTACCTTGGCAATGTTCATCGAGCCCAGGTTGCATGAAATGTCTTGCCCCATTTGGCGATAGCCAAGGTCGTCGTCATATTCCGTCGGCGTGTTCACCTGCAGAATTTCCGAGCACAGGTTACTCATGTTGATACGCCCAGCAATCGGGTTTGCACGGTTTACCGTATCTTCAAACATGATGTACGGATAGCCTGACTCGAACTGCAGTTCTGCCAGCGTCTGGAAGAACGCGCGCGCATTGATTTTCTGCTTACGGATACGCGCATCCGCTACCATCTCGTGGTACTTCTCGGTAACGCTGATATCGCCAAACGGTACGCCGTAAACGCGTTCGACATCATAGGGCGAGAACAGGTACATATCGTCGTTACGCTTGGCAAGCTCAAACGTAATATCCGGGATGGTAACGCCCAGCGACAGCGTTTTGATACGAATTTTCTCATCCGCGTTTTCACGCTTGGTATCCAGGAAACGCAGGATATCTGGGTGGTGCGCATTGAGATACACCGCACCCGCGCCCTGACGAGCACCCAGCTGGTTGGCGTAGGAGAAAGCGTCTTCGAGCAGTTTCATGATCGGGATAATGCCCGACGACTGATTCTCGATGCGCTTGATGGGCGCGCCGGCCTCACGAATATTGGTCAGCAGGAAGGCAACGCCGCCACCGCGCTTGGAGAGCTGCAGCGCTGAGTTAATCGAGCGGCCGATCGACTCCATGTTGTCTTCAATACGCAGCAAAAAGCACGAAACCAATTCACCGCGTTGCTGCTTACCGCAGTTGAGAAACGTTGGCGTCGCCGGCTGGAAACGACCGCTGATTACTTCATCGACCAGGGATTTTGCAAGCGCTTCATCACCGCGAGCCAGAGTCAGTGCCACCATGCAGACGCGGTCTTCATAGCGCTCAAGGTAACGCTTGCCGTCAAACGTTTTAAGCGTATAGCTGGTGTAGTACTTAAAGGCACCTAGAAAACTTGGGAAACGGAATTTGTAGGCATATGCCTGTTCAAACAGCGCTTTAATGAAGGCAAAGCTGTATTGGCCCAGCATTTCCGCTTCGTAGTAGCCCTCTTCCATCAGGTAATCGAGCTTTTCTTCCAGCGAGTGGAAAAAGACCGTGTTCTGATTAACGTGCTGCAGGAAGTACTGACGTGCAGCTTCACGGTCTTTATCCAGCTGTAATTCGCCGTTGGCACCGTACAAATTAAGCATCGCGTTAAGCGCGTGATAATCCAATGTACGCGCCTCGGAGGCTCCCGTAGCCGGCCGTTTTGGTTCAGCCAAGTTTTTCGTGACTAGGTTTGTCGTTTCCAAAACTCTTCTACTCCTTTGCGGACCTTGGCGACGTCGTCGTCGGTGCCAAATAATTCGAATCGATATAACAATGGCACCTGACACTTTTCTGCAATAACGCGTCCAGCCAGGCCATACGCTTCGCCAAAATTAGTGTTTCCGGCAGCAATGACGCCGCAAATAAGGCGTCGATTCTGTTCATCGTTGAGAAAACGAATAACTTGCCCTGGCACTGCGCCTTTTGCTTCTCCGCCCCCATAGGTGGGCGTGATCAATATGTAAGGTGTAGTGACATGTAGCATCGGTTCATCACGCCCAAGCGGAAGCCGTTGAGCAGCCAGACCAAGTTTTTGTACAAAACGATGAGTGTTACCTGACTTGGTGGAAAAATAGACCAGGCTGCCAGCCATTGGTGATTCAGCGGCGGCGTCCACCAACATAAATATTTACGCCAAAGCTTGAATACGATCGGGACGGAAGCCTGACCAGTGGTCATCGCCTGCCACCACAACGGGAAGCTGACGGTAGCCAAGAGCTTCTACTTCCTGCTGGGCACCCGACTCGGCCGTAATATCGATAACGGTATACTCTAAACCGTGCTTATCCAGGGCGCGGTACGTGGCGGTACACTGGACACAAGCAGGCTTGCTATAAATTTGGATTGCCATGGTCATTTTTTCCTTTTCATAGCGGTATTTTTCGGGTAGAGCAGCATTAGTGCTTCACCCTCTCTAAAGACAGTACGCATACTATATATAGACTATGACAAAATCAATTCAAGCATATATGGTATTTTTTCATCCACAGGTTATTGACAGCTCATACCCAGCATCCCCTTTGAAAATAAAAAAACCGCCCCACAAAGGGGCGGTCTCTTTAGACGCCAAAAGCTGGCATCTTGGCTTACATAACGCGTAATTAAGCGATAGCTGCCTGGTAACGACGCTCGACGTCTTCCCAGTTAACTACGTCAAAGAACGCAGAAATATAATCAGGACGCTTGTTCTGGTACTTCAGGTAGTAAGCATGCTCCCAGACGTCCAGACCGAGCAGCGGCGTGTTACCGTGCATCAGTGGGCTATCCTGGTTCAGGGTGTTTTCAACCACCAGCTTTTTCTCGGGCGTGACGCTTAACCACGCCCAACCGCTACCAAAACGGCCTACAGCCGCTTTTTTGAACTCTTCTTTGAAAGTGTCCAGGCCGCCCAGTTCGCTATCAATGGCTTTTGCAACATCGCCTTGGGGCTGACCGCCACCGTTGGGCGACATCATCTGCCAGAACATGGAGTGGTTAGCATGACCACCGCCATTGTTAATAACCGCCTGACGCTTAGCTTCAGGTACGCGATCCAGATTAGAGACGAGCTCTTCAATCGCAACGCCCTCAAGACCCGTGCCTTCTAGTGCAGCGTTGAGGTTATTTACGTACGTTTGATGATGACGCGAATGGTGGATTTCCATGGTCATCGCATCAATATTCGGCTCGAGAGCGTCATAAGCGTACGGCAGTTCGGGAAGTGTATGTGCCATATTATCATCTCCTTGAGTGGCTTTCGTTGCGTTCACTACTAATAGGTGCGGCCAACCGGCACCTTTTTCAACCGCCCTGGCGGCGTTTTCTCATGTCGTGCCCGTACTTTAGCTAACAACGGCGTGTTTATCTAATATACGCAGATGAAAAAGCCGACTCACAAGTGAGCCGGCTTGAAATCACTGGCCTGACGTGCAATCAGGCGAGTCGAATTACAGCTTGCTCTCAAGCTCGGGCAAGAGCTCGAACAGATCGCCCACCAGGCCGTAGTCGGCCACCTGGAAGATCGGCGCTTCGTCGTCCTTGTTGATCGCGACGATGACCTTGGAGTCCTTCATGCCCGCCAGGTGCTGAATGGCACCGGAGATCCCTACCGCGATGTACAGGTCCGGCGCAACGATCTTGCCGGTTTGACCGACCTGCATGTCGTTGGGTACAAAGCCGGCATCCACCGCGGCGCGCGAGGCACCTACCGCCGCGCCCAGCTTGTCGGCAATCCCGTTGAGAAGCTTGAAGTTCTCACCGTTGCCCATACCCCGGCCACCGGAAATCACCACCTTGGCCCCGCTGAGTTCGGGGCGGTCGGACTGCGCCAGCTCCTGTTTTACAAAGCTTGATTGGGTGTTCTCGACGACGATGTCCACCGCTTCCACCGTGGCGCTACCGCTGTCGCTGACGGCGTCAAACGCGGTGGTGCGTACGGTCATCACTTTGAGCGCATCGTCGCTTTTTACCGTGGCGATGGCGTTGCCCGCGTAGATCGAGCGCTGGAAGGTATCCGCACTTTGCACACCCATCACGTCAGACAGCTGGCTGACATCTTTGAGCGCCGCCAGGCGTGGCAGGACGTTTTTGCCCGTGGTGGAGGCGCTGGCCAGCACGTGGGTGTAATCCCCGGCCAGTTCGACCAGCAAGGCGCCCATGGGCTCGGCAAGCTGATGGGCGTAGACGGCGTTATCGGCCACGCGCACCTTGCTGACACCGTCCAGCTTGGCGGCCGCCTCGGCGGCGGCTTGCACGCCTTCCCCGGCGATCAGCACATCAATATCACCCCCAATCGCTTGGGCGGCCGCGACAACGTGGGCGGTTGCGCCCGCCAACTGGCCTTCATGAAGGTCGGCAAGTACCAGAATGCTCATGCGTTCGACTCCTCTTAAAGCACCTTGGCTTCGTTTTTAAGTTTATCGATCAGTTCGTCCACCGAGGCGACCTTGATACCGCCTTTGCGCTCGGCCGGGGATTCCACCTTGAGCAGGCTGACCTTGGACGCCACCTCGACGCCGTAATCGGCGGGGGTCTTGACGTCCATGGGCTTTTTCTTGGCCTTCATGATGTCCGGGAGCTTGGCGTAGCGCGGCTCGTTCAGGCGCAGATCGGTGGTTACGATGGCCGGAAGCGTCAGCGCGAGCGTCTGCAGGCCGCCGTCGATTTCACGGGTGACGTTGACCTTGTCGCCGTCGACAGCCACTTCCGAGGCAAAGGTGCCCTGGGGCAGGTTGGTCAGCGCAGCGAGCATCTGGCCGGTCTGGTTGTTGTCGGTATCGATCGCCTGTTTACCCAGAATCACCAGGCCCGGCTGCTCTTCATCGACCACTTTGGCCAGCAGCTTGGCGACCGCCAGCGACTCGGCCCGCTCGTCGGTTTCGATATGCAGGGCACGGTCAGCCCCCAGTGCCAGCGCGGTACGCAGCTGTTCCTGGGCGGCCTTGGGGCCAATGCTGACGGCAACGACTTCCGTGGCCACGCCCTTCTCTTTGAGGCGCACGGCTTCTTCCACGGCGATTTCGCAGAAGGGGTTCATAGCCATTTTGACGTTGGTAAGATCCACGTCGGAGTGATCCGCTTTAACGCGGATCTTGACGTTGTAATCGATGACGCGTTTAACCGCGACGAGTACTTTCATAGGTTCCTCGCTTGGCTGGTGGCAAAAGCCGTTTACCAAAGTCGGCACCCGCCAAGCGGACACCGCTTATAAAAAGAGTCAGCCTCGCCGTGGTGACGTAATGGCAAGGCTCAATAAATTCATGCAAGCGTTTGATAGGTACGCAAACAAAAAACCCTATCAATTTGCCACAGCCTGCTGGGCGGCAACAATACCCATTCTCAGCGCAATGGTCGAAGGACTGGCCTAAATGGCACTACCTTTGGCTCGCTTGGCATGAAAGGCGGGTTTTACCATCGTAGGCGTGACCTGACACAGGTATTATGCCTATCATGGAGTATAACCAGAAGCAAACGACCGTTTTAAATTAAGGCCGTGTTTTTATAAGGCACTGCACTTATGAGAATAAGGAGAAACCAGGTGGAAAATGTTGAACGCGATGTCATGGACTTTGATGTAGTGATTGTAGGCGCGGGCCCGTCCGGGCTTTCCGCAGCCTGCCGCCTGATGCAGCAAGCCAATGAAGCCGAACAGGAGCTGACCGTTTGTGTCGTGGAAAAAGGCTCCGAGGTCGGTGCACACATTTTATCCGGCGCTGTTTTTGAACCACGGGCTCTGGCGGAGCTGTTTCCGGACTGGCAGGAGCGCGGCGCTCCCTTGAATACCCCCGCCATTCGTGACGACGTTTACCTGCTTAAAGACGCACAAAAAGCCCAAAAGCTGCCGAACGCCGTAGTGCCGAAAAGCATGCACAATACGGGCGGCGAGATGACCCGCTATGTGATCAGCGCAGGCAACCTTTGCCGCTGGCTCGCCGAACAGGCAGAGAGCTTGGGCGTTGAAATATTCCCAGGGTTTGCCGCACAGGAAGTGATCATTGAAGAGGATGCCGTACGCGGGATCATCATTGGTGATATGGGCGTAGCTGCTGATGGCACGCCGAAAGATGGCTATATGCCAGGCATGGAGCTGCGTGCCAAGTACACGCTGTTTGCCGAGGGTGCGCGCGGTCATTTAGGCAAGCGTCTTATCGAGCACTTCTCTCTCGATTCAGGACGCGATCCACAACACTACGGCATTGGCCTGAAAGAGCTGTGGGATGTGCCCGCCGACAAGCATGAGCCCGGCGTAGTCGTGCATGGTTCTGGCTGGCCACTGGATAAAGACGCCCACGGGGGCTGGTTCCTCTATCACGCTGAAAACCAGCAGGTCGTGGTTGGCCTGATCATGGATCTTTCTTACCAGAATCCCTGGCTGTCGCCGTTTGATGAATTTCAGCGTATGAAGCACCACCCGGCACTGAGCCAATATCTGGAAGGCGGCAAACGTGTGGCCTACGGCGCCCGGGCAATTACCAAAGGTGGTTTTAACTGCTTGCCCAAGATGACTTTTGCAGGCGGCTTGTTGATTGGCTGCGATGCTGGCACGCTGAACTTCTCCAAGATCAAGGGCCTGCATACGGCCATGAAATCAGGATTGGTCGCGGCAGAAAGCGTCTTTGAGGCGATTAAGAGCGGTGATGAAGGCGCCCAGGAACTGACTAGCTTCACTGAGAAATGGGAAGCCAGCTGGGCCTATCAGGAGCTAAAAGAGAGCGCTAGCTTCGGACCGGCGATTCATAAATACGGCACGGTGGGCGGCGGCGCCTATAACTTTATCAACCAGCTATTGGGCAGCAAGTTACCCAATGTGCGCAACACCACCACCGATCACGGCGCGCTAAAGCTTGCATCTGAATTCGAAAAAATCAATTACCCTAAACCTGACGGCAAGCTTTCATTCGACAAGCTCTCTTCGGTATTTCTTTCCAACACCAACCACGAAGAAGATCAGCCGTGTCACTTACGCCTTGATGACCCAAATATTCCTATTCAGGAAAACCTGCCCAAGTACGCCGAGCCTGCCCAGCGCTACTGCCCAGCGGGGGTTTATGAAGTAGTAGAAGATTCGGCAGGCGAGCCACGCTTTCAGATCAACTTCCAAAACTGCGTGCACTGCAAAACCTGTGATATTAAAGACCCGGCCCAGAACATCAATTGGGTAGCACCGGAAGGCGGCGGCGGTCCCAACTATCCGAATATGTAATACCCGCGCATGCTGAGAGCACGTCGAAATGCCAGCCTGAATATCTTTGATGCTCAGGCTGGCTGAGGGGGCGGTTCCAGCCGCTCAATGGGGGCACGGCTAGCAATCAAGCGTCGCCGCCCTGCCTGGACAAAACGCACGTCAATTACCGGATCGGCAGGGTTACCCTCAACAGAGGCAATCTCCCCTTCGCCAAATACCGCATGATGTAACCGCTGCCCTGGATAAAAGGGCTCGCCCATCGTATAAGTGGCCTTGGGCTCCCTGATATCCACCGTGAGGGTAATATCATCGCGCCCCAGGCGCTTCAGATAGCGCGCAACAATAGCGGGTGACGCTACGCTCAGTGCCGCACTGCTAGGCGCATTCTGCGCTAGACATTCAGCAATACGCATACTGTCCTGCCACGCGCTTTCAGCGATAAAACGGCTGGGGCGATGCGCGCCGCCATCGTGCAATACTATTAGCTGCTCTTTTGCACGGGTAATGGCTACATAAAAAAGCCGCCGCTCCTCTTCCAAGCGCTCATTACCTAGCGGCGTTTCACGGCTATAGTGGGGGAAATCCTCTTCATTAACACCAGCCACCACAACCAGCGGCCACTCCAGCCCTTTGGCACCATGTACGGTCGAAATCAACACGCCCCCCGCCTGGTTTTCAACCGGGCGCTCTAAAAGCTCGATAAATGCATCCGGGTCTTGAACGCTTTGCGCCTGTTCGATCAGCACATCCAGAAGACGCACATCCTCTTCGCCTTTATCACGCCGTGCCGCCGCACGCTTCAAGGTCTTTTCGGCGTCGATGCTTTCCACTATATGGCTGAGCAGTTTGGCCGGCGGCCAGGCGCTTAGCCTGGGAAGCTCACACAATAAAGCCCAGCGTTTTTTTAGGGTACGCCGTTGCAGAGGCTTTAGCTCTGTGAGAACGGGGTCATGACGCTCTGGCCAGCTTTGCGTGGTGGCCAACTGATACGCCAAGCGCTGTAGCCGATCACGTGCCACGAAAGGCGTGGGCTGCGAAAGCAACAGCAGCAGATGTTCAGGCTGATGGAGAAGTTCAGGACGACGGGAAAGCTTTAAATAGCCGACCAATGCCTGCACCAGCGGCAAGCGAAATACAAAGCGGTCTTCACGCAGCAGGCGAAACGGAATACCTGCCTGAAGAAGCGCCAACTGAAAAGGGACGGAAAGCGCCCAGCTACGCACTAAAAGGCTCACCTGATTAAAAGCCCGCCCCTGCGCTTTCCAGTCGATCAAGGTATCCAGTAGTACAGTATTGCCCTGCCCGACCGATACCCGCGTATCCGGGTTATGCGGTGCTGCCAAACACAACTGATCAGGACGCCGCTGATTGGCCACGATCGCATGGTTCGCGGTAAGCGCCAGCGCGTGACCATGGCGGAAGGTCGTGGAAAGGGGGTAATCGGTTGCCTGCCCAAACGTGGCGGTAAAGTCTTCCAGCATGGTATCTGGCCGCGCGCCGCGCCACTCATAAATACACTGGTTAGCATCACCTACCGCCATTACCGACGCAGTACTGCCCGCCAGCACTGCCAAAAGGCGCTGCTGAGCGGCGTTAATATCCTGATACTCATCAATGATAACGTGATCCAGAAAGCCTTCGACCCGCTGGCGTAGTGTACTGTCAGCTTCCAATACCTGTAGCGGCCGATACAAAAGATCGGCGTAGGTCATCAGACCTTCGTTACTGAGCATTTTTTCCGCCTCATCAAAGGCGGCAGGAAAATAATCGGTATCGGGCTCGTAATTAAGCCGCTCATAAAGCGCTTGAGGCGCGGCCATTTCGGCTTTAACCAAGTTACAAAAATGCGCCAGCGCTTCCAGACGGTCACCTTCAATCGCCGCATCGCGGCGCTCAACGCTGTCACGCAGTACATTGATACTCGCTTGGCGTAGCAAGCGCTCCAGCTGCCAGTCAGCCGAGAGCAACCTTCGTGGAGCAAGCACTCCCCAGCGGCATAGGCTTAGAGTAAGCCGGTGGCCCAGGGAGTGAAAAGTACGCACGGCGGGCAATGCCTGGCCGCCAGGCGCCATTTTGACCAAGCGCTGGTGAAAGTCATCGCGCGCCGAGCGGTTGAACATCAGTACCAGCATACGTTTAGGCTCTACGCCGCTGGCAAGCAAATGTAAAACCCGCGCAGCCATGGTGGTCGTTTTGCCGGCTCCCGCCACAGCCGCTACCCGCGCATGACCAACGCCATGATGAACTACGGCATGTTGCTCAGCGGTTAACTTCACGGAACCTCACTTGGTGAGCCATCATCCATAGCATCCACCCGGCCTAGCGGATACCAGTCACCGGCGCTCCAAATACCCACTTCACACTGGCCGTCAGCAAGCTCCTGAGTGCTTGAAGCCTCAACCAGCTGATAAAACACATGACGATGCAACCTGGCCGCCAGCCCATAACGCACGCTGACTTCCGGTACCCACTCCCCTTGTGGTGTCTGGCTAATGGATAAAGGATGCGCTTGATCCAGACGTACGACATCATCGAACTGTGTGGTAAACCACCAGGCGTCATCACGAAAATCAGCCTCGACCGCCACAAAAGGCAAATCTTCAACCTGAACGCGCCAGCGCTCAACCGGCGTCACCAGGCAAACACCGTCTGAATCATGGCGTAAAAGCGTAGATAACAGGCGCGCAATATTCGGCCGGGCAAACGGCTGCCCTTCGTGCAGCCAGTTGCCGTCCGCCCGAATTACAATATTGATATCACCCGACAGCGCCGGCTGCCATTGATCTAAAGGCGGAATACTGGCCGCGCTTTGACGTTGCTGAAGTAGTCGGTCAATATTCATCGCACCCACCTTGCGCTTGCGCTGTTTAACGTGATGACACTAACCCGGCCTGAGTCAGCGCGTCTTTGATATGCGCCGGGGCATCGGGCACTGCCGCTTTAAAAAGCTGATAGAAATTAGCGGTCGTCTGCATGGCTACCTCATCAACACTCACCCCGCGCTCCCTGGCGATACACTCCGCCACCTCGACCACCCAAGCAGGCTCATTGGGTTTGCTGCGGTATGGCACAGGGGCCAGATAAGGGCTGTCAGTTTCAATCAATAGACGATCAAGCGGCAGTTGGCGAGCTAGCTCACGCAGTGATGCGGCGTTGTTGAAGGTAATAATACCTGACAAAGAGATATAGAAGCCAAGCCGTACGGCCTCGCGAGCCATGTCCAGATCTTCGGTAAAGCAGTGAAGTACGCCCCCGACCCGCGGGTCACTGTGCTCGCGCAATAAGGCGAGCGTATCTTCTTTAGCTTCACGGGTATGCACGATGACTGGTAACTCAAGCTCCCGCGCGGCCATCAAGTGGCGCTTGAAACGTTCATGCTGAACATCAGTCGGCACGCTGTCCTGGTAGTGATAATCCAGCCCCGTTTCGCCAATGGCTACCGCGCCATATCGCTCAGCGGCTTCTTGAATATCGCTGACGCTGGGTTCCTGCTTAGGCGTGTGCAACGGATGCAGGCCTGCCGAGATAGCGACATCAGCATGCTCGCGGGCAATCGCAGCAAGCCCCGGCATATCGTCAAGCGTTACCGCAACCGCCAAAAACTGGCTGACGTTGGCCGCCCGCGCCGCGTTCAGCGTGGCGGCTATATCGCCTTCATGGGTATGTTCAGATAAACGATCTAAATGACAGTGCGAATCAACAAACATGAACGTCTCAGCAACAATAAAGAAGAATAAAGGCAGGCTATTAAAGCGTAAACGAGGAAGCCGTAGAACTTGCCTCTTCCAGCAGCGTTTCGATACGCTCGCGCAGGACATTATCCTGTGAGCGAAAATGCACGCCAATGCCCGGCGTTCGCTGGGTGTCTGCTTCGCTGGGTGTCACCCACACAACATCGCCCGAGACGGTGAGCCGTTCGCTTTCATCCGGCAAAGTAAGTAGTAAGGTGACCTGATCGCCCAACGCATACGGCGTTTTGGTAGGAACAAAAATGCCCCCACGGTCTAAAAACGGCATATAGGCAGACAATAGCGTAGCAATATCGGGCACGGTCAGGGCAAGGGCTTTGTGAACATTCATATCAACCTCGCGCGTTATTGAAAATTATGACCGCAGTAGCGCGGCCCAACGCACTAGCCAGGCTTCCAGCACCAACTGCGGATTGGGATTGGCTCCCACCGCCAACAGGCGCCGCTGTTCACGGGCGTAATCCAATAAACGAAACCAGTCCTGAACACGACCGTTTTTAACCGCCTGACGATAAAGAGGCTCTAAATCCGGGTTATGTAGTACGTCCGCTTCGCCGGAAATACCCAACCGAATGAGATCTTCAAGCCAGGCAATACCGTACCACAGGATGGCATCGATCGCCTGACGATCAAGCCGCGCGGCCTCTGACACCGGCTCGGCACCGCGCACCAGTTGTTCAAAGCAGTCATGTATCTGATGGCGCAATGCTCGCTCTTCCGGCGAAGCCAGCTCAACTGCCAAAAGCGGCAAACCACCCGACACCCGCCACCAAAAATACGCCTCATCCTGGCTGCCCAGCTTCTCGATCAGCCAGCTTCGCGATGCCTCGAACGCGATGCTCGGCAACGACCATTGCTGACACCGTGAACGTATGGTCGCCAACATGCGCGACGGTACATCAGATAGCAGGATGAATAGCGTTTTAGCGCCAGGCTCTTCCAGACTTTTCAGCAACGCATTGGCAGCGGCGATGTTCATGCTCTCGGCTGGAGAAATCGCAATCACGCGATAGCCGCCCTGCTGAGCGGTCTGCGATACAAACCGGTTAACGTCGCGGATAGGGTCAATGCGTATCTGCCGCTTGCCCTCTTCAGGAGACACACGCAGCAGATCAGGGTGATAGCCTGATGCCAGCATGGAACAGCTATGACACTGGCCGCATGCCAACACATCGGGGTTTGCACACAACGTGCGGGCAATAAGCGTTTCAGCCAGCTGCTGCTTACCTACGCCATGCGCACCGCTTAGCAAAATCGCATGCGGCATACGCCCCTCATCCGCCAGGCGCACCAGCTGTCGCCAAGTGGCCTCCTGCCACGGCAGTATGCCGGTTAACGCCATAGCGCTATCCGTTTGGTGAGCATGTCTTGAATATCAGCTTGCACACTGGCAAGTGACTGATGCGCATCAATTAGCGCAAAGCGCTCAGGCTCGGCGTCGGCTCGGGCTAGATAGGCTTCACGAACGGCCTGGAAAAATTCGCCATGCTCCTGCTCAAAACGGTCACGCTGCTCGTTTTGGCTATTTAGACGTGACTCAAGGCGCGATTGCGCAGCAGTTAACGGCATGTCCAACAGCAGGGTCAGATCAGGTGCGAGCCCTTTTTGCACGAACGCCTCAAGCTGGGCAATGCGCTCAACCGACATGCCTCGTCCGCCCCCTTGATAGGCAAAGGTTGCGTCAGTAAAGCGATCGCACACAACCCATGCCCCGCGCTCCAGCGCCGGGACTATTTTTTCGGCCAGATGCTGGGCACGCGCGGCAAACATCAATAAAAGTTCAGCATCGGCATGCAACGGTTCTTGCGGAGCAGGGTCAAGCAGGAGCGTACGAATCGCTTCGGCACGTGGTGTACCACCTGGTTCCCGCGTACTTATAACTTCAAAGCCCTGCGCTTCAAGCGAGGCGACCACAAAGGCCATATTGGTGGATTTGCCTACGCCTTCACCGCCTTCCAGCGTAATAAAGCGTCCCCGCTTAGTCATTGCGATCCCTTAATCAACGGTTGCGAATATAACGATTAACCGCATTGTTGTGCTCACGCAGCGTGCGTGAGAACTGGTGCGTACCATCGCCGCGCGATACAAAATACAGCGTATCACCGGGCAGAGGATTAACGGCCGCTTCAAGCGATGCCCGCCCCGGCATAGCGATCGGCGTAGGCGGCATACCATTAATCACATAGGTATTGTAAGCCGTGGCTTCGCGCAGGTCGGCATAAGTAATACGCCCCTCATAACGCTCACCCATACCGTAAATCACGGTAGGGTCGGTTTGCAGGCGCATACCCTGCTCCATACGGCGCTTAAAGACACCGGCAATTTCACGCCGCTCTTCAGGTGCCCCGGTTTCCCGCTCGATAAGCGATGCCATAATAAGCGCCTCGTAAGGCGATTCAACGGTCAGGTCTTCTGCACGAGATTCCCACACTTCCTCTAAAATACGCTCCATCCGCGCAAGCGCTTGACGCAGAATATCGACGTCGTTCATACCCAAGTGATAGCGGTACGTATCGGGGAAAAACCAACCTTCAGGAAAAGTGCCTTCCCGGTCCAGCAGCGCCATAACCTCTTCATCGCTCATATCGGCCGTTTGATGGCCAAGCTTTGGCGCATTATTGAGCAGCTCACGCAACTGATTAAACGTGCGCCCTTCGGGAAGCGTCAATGCATAGGTAACTACATTGTTACTGCCTAACAGTGCGATCATCTCAAGACCGCTCATCCCGGGCGTCAGCTGATACTCACCCACGCGAAGACGCGGAACGCGCTCTGGATGGACGCGGGCCAGCAATTGAAATGCCCAGGCGTCATCAATAATGCCTTGAGACTCTAACTGCCCCACCACCTGATTAAAGCCAGCACCGGCGGGCACTTGATAAAGAACAGGCTCATCGAGCGTTAAAGGTGCTTCCAGGCGGTTTTGCCAATACAGATAGCTGCCTGCCGCGCAAGCCACGCCCAACACCAGGATAATTCCAACAGCGGCCAATAACCGTTTCAACGTTTCACCTCAACAAAATAAGTTAGGGCTTACTGTATAGGAGTTGGCGCATAGCCCAACAGGCGGTGCGCCAGCGTTTGAAACTTGTCGTGCCTATCGCCCTGAAAGCGTTGCAGGCAAACATTGTCTTCAGATAGTAACGTGTGAACGGGCCAGACACCCTGCACGGAGTTAGCCACCCAGACGCGCTCCATCCGAAATAGCGACTCAATAGGCAGGCTGGCTTCTCTGACAGCGCCCTGATCAATTAACGCGCGACGCAGCGTGCCCGCCACCCCGCATTTATCCAGCGGCGGCGTATACACCTGCCCGCGTTGTTGCCAGAACACATTCATGCTTGTCGCTTCAATCAATTGCCCTTGCTGATCAGCAAGTAAACCTTCGGCAATCATGGCGTCGCGCCATTCCTGACGCGCCATTACGTTTTCGAGCCGATTTAAATGCTTGATACCGGCTAAAGCAGGCTGATGCCCCAGACGTAAACGACATACACGCACCGCTACCCCATTTTTCCAGCGCTCAACATTGGGGGTAAACGTAGCACGCTGGCTTAGTAAACGGGGCATTGGGGCCTCAGGTAGCGCATACCCTCTTCCACCGCTTCCCCGGGTGACGATCAGTTTTAATACCTCAAGCGGTGCCGTAGCCTTGCCCTGCCAAGTGGATTCGATTGCCGCCTGACAGGGCGCGGGGATACCCAGACGCTGACACCCTTGCACCAGCCTTGCTATGTGATACGGCCAAAGTACCGGCTCACCGTCACGTAGTAGCACCGTTTCGAACACGCCATCCCCATACGCCAGTCCGCGATCATCAAACGGCACCTGAGGCAGGGTCACCTTGCGTTATACCTTTTTAAACAACAGCGAACCGTTGGTGCCGCCAAACCCAAAGGAGTTGGACAGCGCAACATCAATACGCATGTTACGCGCGGTATGCGGCACATAGTCCAGATTGCAGCCTTCCTGGGGGTTGTCCAGGTTAATCGTGGGCGGTGCCACCTGATCACGAATCGCTAGAATGCTAAATACCGCTTCTACAGCGCCAGCAGCTCCTAGCAGATGTCCAATCATGGATTTGGTGGAGCTTACCGCCACATCCTGAGCAGCACTGCCCATTACACGCTCAACAGCCCGGCTTTCGGCTAGATCACCCGCTGCCGTAGAGGTTCCATGAGCATTGATGTAATGCACTTCGGAAGGATCCATTTGCGCATCTTTAATCGCATTGCTCATGGACAGCGCAGCCCCGCGGCCATCTTCAGGCGGTGCCGTCATGTGATAGGCATCGTCACTCATGCCAAAACCAACCAGTTCAGCATAGATATTCGCGCCTCGCGCCTTGGCATGCTCGTACTCTTCAAGCACCAGCACACCGGCACCATCAGAAAGTACAAAACCATCGCGATCTTTATCCCATGGGCGACTTGCCGCTTCAGGATCATCGTTGCGCGTTGAAAGCGCTCGGGCAGCAGAGAACCCTCCCAGACCAAGCGGTGTCGTTGCCATTTCAGCGCCGCCACAGATCATGACATCTGCATCGCCATAGGCGATGGTACGCGCGCTATAGCCAATATTGTGCGTACCGCTGGTACACGCAGTCGTAATGGCAATATTAGGGCCCTGGAAGCCATGCTGAATCGCCAGATTGCCCGAGATCATGTTGATGATGGAGCCAGGCACGAAAAAAGGGGATACGCGACGAGCGCCGCCCTTATTAAGCGCATTGTGATTATGCTCGATCATGGGTAGGCCGCCTATACCCGACCCCATGGCCACCCCGATACGCGCCGCATTCTCCTCTGTACAGGTAATGCCAGCATCCTGTATTGCCTGGGCGCCAGCCGCCATGCCGTACTGAATGAACAGATCCATCTTGCGGGCTTCTTTGGGGTTCAGGTAAGGACTGATATCAAAATTCTTAACCGAACCGCCAAAGCGTGTATTGAAGCTACTTGTATCAAAGTGCTCAATGGGCGCGATACCGCTCTTACCGGCAGTAATATTCGCCCAGGTTTCATCCACGCTATTGCCCACGGGGGTCACCAGGCCTAACCCAGTTACCACTACCCTTCTTCGCGCCATTAGCTTTCCTCCAGGCATCCATGGTGACTCGACCCATCCGGGTCATTTTTCATCAGAAATCAGGTGACTAGTATAACGGAGATTGAACGTTATGTTCACGATGAAGCACAAAGCAAAAAAGCCGCCCTTTAAAAGGGCGGCTTTTAAGGGGGGTGCTAGCACCACACCCTCGTTTGATGCATCAACTTGCCCTTACTGGTGGGCGTTTACGTAGTCGATGGCTTCCTGAACAGTGGTAATTTTTTCCGCTTCTTCATCAGGAATTTCAGTATCGAATTCCTCTTCCAAAGCCATTACCAGCTCAACAGTGTCAAGCGAGTCAGCACCCAGGTCTTCAGTGAAAGAAGAGCTGTTCTGGATGTCTTCTTCTTTAACGTTCAGGCGCTCTGCTACAACTTTCTTAACGCGCTCTTCAATAGTACTCATTAACGTACTCCAGTCGTTCACATTAGCCGTTTTTGATAACCAGCTATTTGGAAACCGCAAGCCAAAAGCTGCGGGGTAGTTTATAGACGCCCTTAAGCAGAAGCAACCGCTAAGCCTAAGGCCATCAACGCATATTCATGCCGCCGTTCACATGTAGCGTCTCACCGGTAATGTATCCTGCAGCATCACTGGTAAGAAATCCTACTGCGGCAGCGATTTCTTCTGGACCACCTAAACGGGCCAGCGGAATCTGTTTCAACAGCATTTCATGTTGAGCTTCTGGCAGCGCTTCGGTCATATCGGTAGCAATAAAGCCTGGCGCCACCGCGTTAACGGTAATCGCACGTGACGCCACCTCACGAGCCAACGCACGGCTAAAGCCTTCCATGCCTGCTTTCGCAGCGGCATAGTTAGTCTGGCCCAGGTTACCCATGGTTGCCACTACCGAACTGATCGACACAATACGCCCAAAACGTGCTTTGGTCATACCGCGCAGACATGCCTTGCTTACACGATAGACGGATTTGAGATTGGTATCCATTACCGAATCCCACTCATCCTCTTTCATGCGCATCAGTAAGTTATCGCGAGTAATCCCAGCGTTGTTGACCAGAATGGTCGGCGCTCCAAAACGCTCGGCAATATCTTTAAGCACTGTATCAATGCTCGCCTGGTCTGTCACATTGAGACAAACACCAGCGCCTTCAATGCCATTTTGCTTTAAATCAGCATCAATTTTTTGGGCGCCGACCTCACTGGTCGCGGTACCAATCACTATACGACCCTGGCGACCCAGCTCATGAGCGATCGCCCGACCGATACCACGACTGGCACCAGTAACAAGCGCAACCCTGCGTTCTTGTGTCATAACGTTTAGCCTTTAACTATTTGCTTTTTATCTACTCAAAAAAGCAAGGATAGCGAAAAATTGCGGCGTATTAAGCACCGCTGGCCTGTGCTTCACGAGCCAGCTCAAGCGCTACATCCAAACTATCCGGGTCATTTACCGCCAAGCCTTTGGCTCCGCGGGCGATGCGTTTATTTAACCCGGTTAACACCTTACCAGGCCCACACTCGATAAACACATTAACAGACTGAGCCACCATGGTTTCAACACATGATGACCAGCGAACCGGCTGATAGAGCTGCTCGATCAATCGTGTGCGCAGTGTATCAATATCAGCATGCGCCTTCGCATCGACATTTTGCACGACAGTATAGCGCGGCATACGAAACTCAACGCTTTGCATAGCCTCCGCCAGCCGTTCGGCCGCCGGACGCATCAATTCACAGTGCGACGGCACTGACACCGGTAGCGCCATCGCGCGCTTGGCGCCAGCTTCTTGGCACGCCAAAATCGCTCGGTCAACCGCGGCGGCACTTCCAGCTATAACGACCTGACCAGGCGAATTATAATTAACCGCCGAAACTATGTCCCCCTGCGCGGCACTAGCGCAAGCAGCTTCAACAGCGTCATCTGCCAAGCCTAGAATAGCGGCCATACCGCCTTGACCGAGAGGGACAGCGTCCTGCATGGCTTCACCACGCAGGCGAACCAGCTGTACACCTTCAGCAAAACCCATCACACCCGCACACACCATGGCACTATATTCGCCCAGGCTGTGCCCGGCCATGACAGTAGGCCGAGGCCCTTCAAGCTCCTGCCACACCCGCCAAATCGCAACACTAGCAGAAAGCAGCGCAGGCTGCGTACAGGCCGTTGCGTTTAGCGTTGCCTCGGGGCCCTCCTGGACGACTTTCCACAAGTCGTAACCGAGTGCGTCCGAAGCTTCCTCAAATGTTGTTCCCACCACACTGTAGCGCTCGGCCAGCTCTCGCAGCATTCCAAGCTGCTGAGAGCCCTGCCCGGGGAAAATGAGGGCAAGGGGTTGAGACATGTCGTTCACCTTTGCTCTTGTAGGCATTTGCTCATTTGAGCGATAGGCGCGGTTACGGGCACATCCTGCTGCCACCTATAACCCGCAAAGTACGTTCTAACGTCTTATTCTCGTCGAGTACATTCCTTCCTACTCTGATGCCTACCTTCAGTTATCGGGCACCTAGATCTAATACGCTTCATACCTGTGCCATTAGCGATGCTCCCAGCGGCCGGCGATTCGCGCGGGCAGATTATGCTCCACTTCACTTAGCGCACGCTGGATAGCATAGTAGAAACCATCCGCCTGGGTACCACCATGGCTTTTCACCACAATGCCCTTCAGGCCGAGCAAACTCGCCCCGTTATATCGCACAGGATTTAATTCCTGCTTGAGGTATCTAAGCACAGGCTTGGCCAGTAGGCTTGCCAGACGTCCACTCAGGCGTGACTCAAACGCCATCTGTACACGCTCTACCAGCATACGGGTCAAACCTTCGCTCGCTTTAAGTACCGCATTGCCTACAAAACCATCGCAGACAACCACATCAAGCTCGCCATCAAACAGATCCCCACCCTCGGCATACCCTTGATAGGCAAAAGCCGTGGCGTCCGGGTACTCTCGCAAGAGCCTGTCAGCCTCACGCACGCTGGCACTACCCTTGGTAGCTTCTGCGCCCACATTAAGCAATGCAACGCGGGGTAGACTTACGTTATCGACGCACTGTGCCATCGCAGCACCCATTACCGCAAAATCGACCAGACGGTGTGCTGGCGAATCCACGTTAGCCCCCAGATCCAACAGATAGCAGCGGCGGCCATGGCGCGCTGGAATCGCAGTACTGATTGCAGGCCGGGAAATTCCAGGAAGCGTTCCCAGCTCGCGTCGGGCCAGGGCTACCAATGCTCCGGTATTACCCGCACTGACACCGGCATCGGCCTCACCAAGGCTAAGACTTCTTAGCATACACGCCATACTGCTCGCCTGACCATGCCGAAGCGCCCAGGCAGCACTGGATGTCTGGGAAATACTTAACGGTGCATCGCTTGCCACTAAACGTGACGTTGCCGCAGCCAGAGGCTGCGGCAAGCGTGAAAGCTCAGCAATTACTTGCTGACGCGGGCCAAACAGAGTCAGCTCAAGATCAGGATATTCCATCACTGCTCTTGCAGAGCCTTCGATAACGGCACGAGGGCCTTGGTCGCCCCCCATCACATCAATCGCTAGGCGCACGTGGCACCCACTCCATCTGGCCGCTTTACCGGACAGTTAAGGCTTATACCTCAACCACCTTACGACCACGGTAGAAACCATCGGCAGCTACATGGTGACGCAGGTGCTTAGTACCGGTTTCCTTGTCCTGAGACAGCGTCGGAGCGGTCAGCGCATCGTGGCTACGACGCATGCCGCGCTTGGAACGGGTTTTACGGTTCTTTTGAACTGCCATGGGTGTTTACTCCAAGGTATATAGGGTAAGTGGTGCTTACTTTTTGCCCTTCAAGGCGTCTTTGCTTTTCAAGACATTGAGCACCGCGAAAGGGTTCGTGGCGGGCGCCGCTTCTTCCGCCTCGCCGCTTGTTTTGCTGACCAGCTGCTCCGCCGAGACATGACACTCAGTCTCCTCGTGATAGACCACCTGCGGCAAACTAAGGATAAGCTCATCCTCAACGACCGTGAGTAGATCCAGCTGTTCATTTTCCACCAGCACCGGCTCATGGCTGGCAGGCAGCTCGGCGGCCAAGGCTTCGTCAGTAATCATTCCAAGCAGGAAGTCACTGGACACGTCTTGACTTAGCGGCACCAGGCAGCGACGACAGGGCAATGCCAGCGTCGCTTGCAAATGGCCACGAATTTCACGACGACCTTGGGCATCCACACCAAATTCTAGGACAACATGACAGTCGCCTGTTTGGTCACCTGCCTCTTCGGCAAGTCGTGGCAGCTTAGCAAGTGCCACTAAGCCTTCTAGTCGTTCGTGGCGGGCTGCAAGCTTATAAGGCTCAACCCGGCTGGGGAGTTGTGAGGTCAACATAGGCGCGCAATGATAGGCACTCCCCCCGCCGGTGTCAAAGCTGTCAGCATAATTCTTCATGGTTTATCACACAAACCTGCAAATTAGGCGCGGCTGTCGTGTTTAGCTACACTCACTTTTCATTCCCAACGGCTTAGGAGAAAGAGCGTGCCGCTTACCCAAGACGCGTCGTTAGTATTGGCATCAAGCTCTCGCTGGCGGCGAGAACTCCTGGATCGCTTGCAGCTTGCCTATCAATGTTATTCACCGGATATCGACGAAACACCGCACGCTGATGAGTCACCCAAAGCGCTTGTACACCGCCTGGCACTCAGTAAAGCCAACGCCGTGGCCGACCGATTTCCTGACCATTACATTATCGGTTCAGACCAGGTGGCGGTGTTTGAAGGCGACATACTTGGCAAACCGCACACTCAGGAACGCGCCTGCGCCAACCTGGCGCGCTTTTCAGGTCAGCGGGTTACCTTTTTAACCGGCCTTGCCCTGCTTGATACGCACCAACAGCATCACTACACCCATATCGAACCTTTCGATGTAGTCTTCCGCTCATTGAGTACGCGAGAGATCGAGCGCTACGTAGCCCTTGAGCAACCGCTGGACAGCGCAGGCAGCTTTCGCATGGAAGGCTTGGGGATCACCTTATTTGAGGCCCTGGAAGGCCGTGACCCCAATGCGTTGATAGGCCTGCCTCTGATTGCCCTTTGCAGCATGCTTCGCCAA
This sequence comes from Halomonas sp., assembly GCF_017983445.1. Classification (GTDB taxonomy): domain Bacteria; phylum Pseudomonadota; class Gammaproteobacteria; order Pseudomonadales; family Halomonadaceae; genus Vreelandella. The sequence continues at coordinate 87,671 of NZ_JAGOBJ010000008.1, read as the reverse complement.
GTGGGCATAAGCCCGCTTGGCGCTGAATAGCAAACCTACTGGGCCTGATAGCGAAGCGGTGAATTAGACGCTTCAAGACCTAGCACGCTGGCTGCGGCTTGCGTAAAGCGTCGCGTCAAACGGTCAAACGGATCAAGACGCGGCGTATAGTCTTCCCAACTTGCTTCACCGACCTGGGCGCGGGCGACTTCCTCAAGACTACCCAATTGATCGACAAGCCCCAGCTCAAGCCCCTGTTGGCCGCTCCATATCAAGCCGGAGAAAATGTCCGGCCGATCACTCAGACGATCGCCTCGCCCTGCCCTTACGTCATCAATAAACTGTTGATGGGTCTGGGTTAGCACGCTCTGCCAGAACGCCTCAGCATCATCATCAAGCGGCTGAAAAGGATCCAGAAAGGCCTTGTTCTCGCCCGCCGTCATCACACGGCGCTCAACGCCGATACGACTAATGGCGTCCTGAAAGCCAAACCCTGCGTAAATGACCCCGATGGACCCCACCAAGCTCGCCGGTGAAGCAATAATCTCATCGGCTGCCGAGGCGATATAATAAGCTCCGCTCGCGCCAATATCTTCGATAACCGCTAATATCGGCTTATCGCCCTGTTCGCGCAGGCGCATGATTTCTGCGTAAATGCGCTGTGACTGCACCGGGCTTCCACCAGGGCTATCGATATGCAGCACAACGGCTTCGGTATTATCTGAATCCCAGGCGCGATTCAGGCCCTGAATGATCCGCTCGGCATTCGCCGGTGCATCACTGGCAATAACGCCATTAACCTCAACGATGCCCAGATGACGCTGCAGGGTAGACGTATCGCCTGCTGTCGCCCAGAAGGCGTTATATACGACGGTCGCGACTAGCGCCAATATCAGAAACAGCGTTATAAACCGGAAAAAAAGCTTCCAACGTCGCGAACGACGCTGCTCGGTCAATACACCGTCAATCCAGCGATCCATCATTTCTACCTGAGCCAGTCGCTGCCGCTCACGCAGCGTTTCAGCATCATCGCCTGCGGCACCCACCGAACCTGACTCATCTGCATAAGCCGCCACGTCAGGACCCTGTGTCCAGCGATCCTGATCTGACCGACCAGACGCGGGCCTATCCGCCGGGCTTTGGTACCCATCAGCATCACTGCGGCGCCAATCATCACTCATATATCATCCTTTTGAGTTTAAGGACGCAAGGTCATCGACCATCTACCCAGCGTCGCATCATCTATCCATACAGCCAGCCAAAAAGATCCTCAACGTTATGAGCGACCCATTTGGGCTGGCTTGCTGCTAGTCGCGCCGGCGTATGAACACCGTAGGTTACCGCCACACGATCCATACCGATGGCCCGCGCCATTTCCAGATCATATTCCGTATCGCCCACCATCACCGCACGCTCTACGGGCACGGCAAGCTCAACAAGTATCTCGTTAAGCATTTGAGGATGCGGCTTTGAGCGCGTTTCATCAGCAGTACGACTGGCATGAAACCAGGCACCGCTTCCCGTTTCGGTGAAAACGCGATCAAGTCCGCGGCGACTTTTACCCGTAGCCACAGCCAGACGCTGCTGCTCACGCTCACGCAGGCGCGCCACTTGCGCCTCGACGCCATTAAAAAACGGCATGGGTGTTGTATCCCCATGTACAAAGTGGTGCGAATAACGCTGGCGCAAGCGCTCGGCCTGAGCGGGCAGAATCCCCGGGCACAGCTTGGCAATAGCTTCAGGCAGCCCCAAGCCGATAATATCTTCAACCGCCGCGGTTTCAAGCTCGCCCCACTCTGCCTCCTGGGCTGCTGCCTGCATGCAGGTAACAATTTTGGGCACCGAATCCATCAAGGTGCCATCCCAGTCAAAAATAATCAGCTCATAGCGCATGACCGCTCCTTATCGACGCGCACGTGTCAGTATGTCTTCAAGCACATCCGGCAGCGGCGCTTTAACCGTCACCGGGCGGCCATTGGTAGGTTCTGGAAATGTCAGTGAGCGCGCATGCAAAAATAAGCGACCAACACCCAGGTGTTTTGTCAGCTGCGCACTTTCGCGCGTTGAATATTTATCATCGCCCAACAGCGCATGCCCCGCATGAGCTGCATGCACGCGAATCTGATGTGTTCGTCCAGTAACCGGTTCAGCTTCAATCAACGTGGCTTTTTCAAAGGTTTCAACCACGGCAAAATGGGTGCGCGACACTTTGCCGTTAGGATCTACCCGCACCCGCCGCTCGCCGTTACCCGCATCAAAACGGTCAAGACGCGCACTTTCATAGGTTTTACGCGCAGGCCAACGGCCATTGACTAACGCTAGATAGCGCTTGTCCATGCCGTGCTTTTTTAACGACTCGTTGAGCGTTACTAGGGCATCGCGAGATTTGGCTAACAGTAGACAGCCCGACGTATCACGATCAAGCCGGTGAACGAGCTCTAAAAAGCTCAAATCATCGCGCACCTGACGCAGCGCTTCGATCAAACCGATTTTCACACCACTGCCGCCATGCACGGCAAGCCCGGAAGGCTTGTTGAGCACCATCCAGTCAGGACCTTCCATAATGACGCTGCCCACCAAGACATCACGCAGATTATCGCTGACCTCCTTTACGGCCTCACGAGGCGCCAGGCGCAAAGGTGGCACACGCACCAGATCACCTGACTGAAGTCGATAATCCACTTTGACGCGCTTTTTATTAACCCGTACCTCACCTTTACGCACGATGCGATATATCAGCGCTCTAGGAGCACCTTTCAGGCGAGTCATCAAAAAGTTGTCAATTCTCTGACCCGCTTGTTCCGGGGCGATGTCCACCCACTGTACTTCACGCCCTTCGGCCATTGCCGCGCACTCCTGCTGTGTCTCGATGATGCTAGGCTAAAAACGGCATTCTAACGTAGACCCAAGGGCATTGCGTCAATTGCTGGTGGTTGTCTTTACTGTTATATTCCAAATCGTTCACCCGCTAAGCGCGGAAGGCTTGTTGAGTATTCCTGTTTTCACAAGTGTTAATGCCGCGTTTAGCTAAAGCGCCTGCCCGACCAACACGCAGGCCTGAGCACAAGAAGCGGCGTCAGTGTACGCACTGCCTGATTCTTAACGTATTAAAAATGTAGTTACTCTGCTGCCCCTATCCAAGGATGACAGATAAGGACGACAGATTTGCTAACGCTTAGCCTAAAACGGCAAGCGATTGCTTAATAAAAACGCCACATTCAGAGCCGCCTCGCTTTTTCGTCACAAGGCACGGGGCAACTCTGGGTGACAAGTTCAACGCTGTGCCGGTGGCCAGCGTTGGCGAATCGATAAATGCTAGGTGTAGGCGGTGTCAGCAGGGCCGGATGGACGTGACAGCCACCGAAACACGTCCTGCCTCCGCCACGTACTCAACCTGTCAGCCGGGTCGGCGATCATGCCTTCCCGGCTTGCCGTGTCAGCATAACCATGCGCCGAGCACAAGCACGCAGCACCTGCGATTCGTCTACGTCCCCCCTTTGGGCGGTTCGCCGGTACTCAACGCTATGCGAGACAACATGAAACGGATGCTTATCAATGCGACCCAACCCGAAGAGCTTCGGGTCGCGCTGGTCGATGGACAACGCCTTTACGATCTGGATATTGAATCAGGCGCACGAGAGCAGAAAAAAGCCAATATTTACCGCGGTAAAATTACCCGCGTTGAGCCTTCCCTTGAAGCGGCCTTCGTTGACTTTGGTGCAGAACGCCACGGTTTTCTTCCGCTTAAAGAAATCTCCCGCGAATACTTCGTTAAAGACGTCTCTGGTCGCCCAAGTATCAAAGAGGTACTAAGAGAAGGCCAGGAAGTTATCGTGCAGGTAGATAAAGAGGAGCGCGGCAATAAAGGCGCAGCGCTAACCACCTTCATCAGTTTGGCAGGCCGCTTTTTAGTGCTGATGCCCAACAACCCCCGTGCAGGCGGTATTTCTCGCCGTATTGAAGGGGAAGAGCGCACCCAGTTGAAAGACGCCATGGGCCAGCTCACCGTACCTGACAAGATGGGCCTGATCGTACGCACGGCGGGCATCGGTCGTAATCCGGAAGAACTTCAGTGGGATCTGGACTACCTGGCTCAGGTATGGGAATCGATCACCACCGAAGCTGCCAAGCAGCCTGCGCCGTTCCTGATTTACCGTGAATCCAACGTTATTATCCGCGCCATGCGTGATTACCTGCGCCAGGATATTGGCGAGGTGCTGATCGATAGTCCCGAGATTCATGCTGAAGCGCTGGGCTTTATCCGCCAGGTGATGCCGTCATACCAGCAGAAAATTAAACTTTATGCTGATGAAGTGCCGCTTTTCTCACGTTTCCAGATCGAATCACAGATCGAAACGGCTTATCAGCGTGAGGTAAAACTTCCCTCTGGCGGCTCGATCGTGATCGACCACACTGAAGCGCTGGTCTCGATCGACATCAACTCAGCGCGGGCAACCCGGGGCAGTGATATCGAAGAAACCGCTCTTCAGACCAACTCTGAAGCGGCCGATGAAATTGCCCGCCAGCTACGCCTGCGTGATATCGGTGGCCTGGTGGTCATCGACTTTATCGATATGGGCCCGGCACGCAATCAGCGCGAAGTTGAAAATCGCATGCGCGACGCTCTGAAGCTTGATCGCGCTCGCGTACAGATTGGCCGTATTTCACGCTTTGGCCTGATGGAAATGTCCCGTCAACGCCTGCGCCCCTCACTGGGTGAAACCAGCGGCGTGGTCTGCCCACGCTGTAACGGTCAGGGTACTATCCGCGATGTACGCTCGCTTTCACTCTCCATCATGCGCTTGATAGAAGAAGAGGCGATGAAAGAGCGTAGCGCGCAGATCCGCGCGATTCTGCCGGTGCCGGTGGCAACCTACCTGCTCAATGAAAAACGTAGCGTACTGGCCGATATCGAATTGCGCCAGGGTGTGCGCGTTGTGCTGCTGCCCAACCCGGAAATGCATACGCCTCACTACGATGTGCAGCGTTTACGCGATGACCATTTAGACGAAGATGACACCCAAACGTTGTCAAGCTTCGAGCTATCGACCGATACCGAAGTAGGTAAAGAGCCGGATCCAAGCTTTGCGCCACCGGCTCAGCGTGCTGAAGCCGCCGTTAAAAGCGTCGCTCATAATGCAGCCCCGGCGTCACTGCAGACCGAAGAGCCCGCTCCTAAAGCGAAAGCAGCCGCGCCTTTGGCCAGTACTGAAGAGCAGCCGAGCGTTATTGGCCGCTTCATTCGTGGTTTCGCAAAACTTTTGGGCAGCGATGACAGCAGTGCCGCAGAACCTGCAGACAAGCCAAAAGAACCGGCTGCTCGTCGTCAGGCCGAACGCAGCAGCTCAAAAGCGGCCCAGCCAGGCAGCGAGACCAAGCAAAGACCTGCCCGCAACGAGCGCAATGAAAGCAGCAAGACTGAGCAACGCAATAATCAGTCGCGTAATGCTAATACCAGCGCTAATACCAGCGCCAATGCCAACACCAGCAACAATGCTGGCGACGATGCCAATGATAAGCGTAGCGGCCCTGCCCGCACCCGCAATCGTCGTCGCAACTCACAGCAAGATGATGCCAAAGCGCAGGATAACGTCAGCAAGACCAGCCGCCAGAAAGAGACGCCTGCGGTAAAAGATGAAAGCCGTGACGCCCCCAAAGCGCCACGTCAAGAGTCTCGTCGCGACACCCAACGTGATAACCAGCGCGACGCCAAACCTGCCAGAGAAGCGGCACGCAACGAGGCAGAGTCGCCGTTAACCAAAGAGGATGATAAGCCTAAACGCACGCGCAACAATCCGCGCAGCCGTTCGCGCAAACAGGCCGTTAACCCGCAGTCAGAAGCAGAACAGCTACAGCTGCAGACCCAAGCAGCCGAAGAAGCATCAAACGTCGATGCAACTGCTGCAGAGTCAATAGCGTCTGAAGCCGATGCGCCGCAGGAAGCGCTTACCAGCGCTGCAGCGACACAGCTATCAGATGCTCAGCAGACCGACGAAAGCCCAAGTGCCAAAGCGCAGGAAGCCAGCGCAGCCGAGGAAAACACCTCAACAGCTGTGGCTACGCCTGAAGCGCCTGTGTTTGAAGAGCCTAAGCTTGAAGAGACTAAGCTTGAAGAATCCAAGCTTGAAGAACCTAAGCCTGAAGAGCCTGACGTTGAAGAAACCAAGCTTGGTGAGGCCAAGCCTGAAAAACCGGCTGAAGAGAAGTCTGCGTCTGAAACGTTGACGACTGAAGAGCCCGCAGTTGAGAAACCGGCTGCTGAAGCATCAGCTTTTGAAGAGCTTCCAAGCGATACGCGTCAATCGGACACGCTTTCTCAATCAGCCGTCGCGCAGGTTGAAACGGCTGATAGCGTTGAAAAACGTGATGAGCTTGCAACAGCGGCAAAAGGCGACGAGCCGATAGCCGCAAATTCACAGCCAAGCGATACCGCAACGCCTTCTTTTGAGGCACAGGTCGATGACAAACCAGCCTCAAGTGCTTCTGAAGCCAGTGAGACAGGCGTTATTTCTCAGCCTATCGCCGAGACTCATAGCGAGACAGCCCACGAAGCCGATAAAACGCTGGCTCCCTCTCCTACGGAGTTGGCTGAAAGCGGCGTAGCCGATCAGCCAAAAGAGATTGCACCGGTAAGTGCCCATGCAGACTCGACGCCTGTTCAAAAGGCTAACGAAAGCCAGCCTGAGACAGATACCGCGCCCACTACCAAGCCTGCCCTGGAAGTGAGCACTGATGCAACCGAGTCTGAAAAAGCACCGTTGTCAGAAGTGCAGGCCACAGCATCGGCTGTTGATGAAGTAACGGCTGAAGAGACGCTTAAACCGCGTCGTCGTCGTAGCCGTGCGCATAACGATCCTCGCGAACTGCGTAGGCAGCAAGCACAAGAGGCTAGCAAAGAATAATTTGCTAATTGCGCAAAAAACCCCGCCAAGGCGGGGTTTTTTTATGGGTCAAAATGCGCTTTAAATCAGGCGCGGCTCCGGATCTAGCAGCACGTTAAAGCGAGTATTCACCTGATCGATGATAGTGCTGGCAAAACGCATCAAACCTTCTCGATCACCACCTCCCAGATGCACCAGCACTAACGCTTGGCGGTCATGCACGCCAAAAGCTCCCTCACACGTGCCTTTTAAACCACACTGATCAATCAACCAGCCTGCGGCCAGCTTGGTTTGACCATTGCTTAAAGGAAAATGCGGCATGCCTGGGTAGCGAGCGAGTAACATCTGCGCCTGCTGAGGTGAAACAATCGGATTTTTAAAAAAGCTGCCGGCATTTGCCAGCTGTTTGGGGTCCGGCAGCTTTTCTTGTCGGATAGCCGATACCGCGTTGGCGACATCCAACGGGCTCGGCGCATCAGATAAACGCGAGGCTAGATCGCCATAGTGAAGCTTAGGCGCAGGCTGCCTGGAAAGCCGCAGCACCAGTTGGGTAATCACGGCACGCCCATTCAAGGCATTTTTAAATAGGCTATCGCGGTAGCCAAACGCACAGTCAGCGTTGTTAAGCCACCGCGTTTCTCCCGTTGCAAGCTCCATGATCTGCACGGCCTGAAGGCTATCGGCAAGCTCAACCCCATAAGCACCAATATTCTGCACCGGCGCCGCACCACAGTCGCCGGGAATGAGTGCCAGGTTTTCGATGCCCCACAGACCGCGAGCAGCCGTATTGAGCACCAGCACATGCCAGTTAACGCCCGCCCCCACATGCACCAGCACATCATTACCATCGCGGGTCAGCCACCATTGGTTTAATGCCGGGCGTATCGCAAGCCCGGCCAAACGGGGCGGCAATAATACGTTGCTCCCACCGCCCAGTAGCGTTATCGGCCACTGCTTACGCTTGGCATGGGCCAGCGTACGGCGCAAGGCATCAAGCGATGCGGGCTCAGCGTAATAGTCAACAATGCAGGGCAGGCGCAACGTATTGGCAGAGGAGAGATCAACACGCTCATTAATAAAACCAGTGCGGTGTGTGGCTGAAACTATCACCTAGAGTCACTTTTTAAATGTTGAATCAAACCATGCGATGCGGCTTCAATCATATCCAGCACGTCCTCAAATCCCTGGTCACCACCGTAATAAGGGTCTGGCACTTCTGAACCTGACGCACCCGAGAAGTCCAGGAAAAGCCCCACATGCGCCTGGCTTTCGGCAGGCTTCAAGGCGTGTATTGCCTGAAGGTTAGCGTTATCCATCGCCAACACATAATCGAAGTCTAAAAAATCACTGGCCGTTAACTGACGAGCGCATAACTGGCTCAAATCGATGCCCCGGCGCTTAACCGCCGCCTGTGCCCGCTGATCAGGCGCTTTACCCACATGCCAGCTGCCTACCCCGCAAGAGTCGATCACTACCTGCTCGCCCATACCCGCGTTTTCCAACGCGTGTCGGAAAACGCCTTCGGCGGTGGGCGAACGGCAAATATTGCCTAAACAAACAAACAGTACCCGCGTCACACAGCGCTTCCTTGTACGTTGAGAGTCTTTAAAAAAAGCGTCTTAATCACTAGGCGTTAACAAAGCGCGTACGCGCTCCAGATCTTCCTGAGTATCGACTCCGGCAGGATTGACCTCGCAAGCCAGTGCAACCTGGATCAGATGGCCATTGTGTAGCGCACGCAATTGCTCTAATTGTTCTAACTGCTCAAGCGCTGATACTGGCCAGTCACGGTAAGCGACTAAAAAGCCTGCCCGATAAGCGTAAATCCCGATATGGCGTAGCCATGCATCCGTTTCAAGCAGCGCAGGCGGTTGCTTGAACTGCTCACGATCCCAGGGGATCGGTGCCCGGGAGAAATACAGCGCCCGGCCCTGCAGGGAGCGCACCACTTTAACCACGTTGGGATTAAACAGCGAATCGACATCGTTGATCGGTTCAGCCAACGTAGCGATAGATGCCTCGGCATCCTCAGCCAAGCGTAACGCTACCTGGTCAATCAATACAGGGGGGATCAGCGGCTCGTCGCCCTGCACGTTCACCACTAGCTCATCGTCATGCAATGCCAGGAGTTGGGAAACTTCAGCCAGCCTGTCAGTGCCCGAAGCATGATCCGCGCGGGTCATGACGACTTCCGCTCCGTAGGCAAGCATCGCATCACGAATGCGGGCATCATCGGTGGCAATGACCACACGGCTTGCCTGACTTTGACAGGCGCGCCGCCATACGTGAGCAACCATCGGCTCACCGGCAATGTCGAGCAGCGGCTTACCCGGCAGACGGGTCGATCCAAAGCGCGCTGGCACAATGGCCGTGAACGAGGGAAACGCCATTAAATATCTCCCGTACGTCCTGGTGAGGCTGGCAGCTTTTCATCTGCATCCATTACCCGGGCTTCTTCAGGCAGCATCACGGGAATACCTTCCTGTATCGGGTAAGCCAGACCATCGTAATGGCAACGCAGCTCTTGCGACTCGCGGTCGTATTTCAGTTTGCCGTTGCATAACGGGCAGACCAGCATCGCCAGCAGTTCCTTATCCATGCGTGTATCCCCTTCAGGATAAAGCCGACAGTTTGGCTGTCAGCCAATGTTCAAATTCTAGCGGAAGCGTAGCTTCCACTTCTAATACCCAGCTATTGCCCGGGGCAATATCTTTACATTTCACCGCATCTTTCGCGGTCATGATCACGGGACGCTGCTTAGCAGGGGAAAATATAGCCTCATTAAAGCGCTGGTGATCTGCAAGCGCCAGCATCTCGCCGTCCACACCCAAGTCGCGCAGCGTGGTAAAAAACCGCTCCGGGTTGCCAATGCCGGCAACGCCATACACAGGCAGGCTAAAAGGTAACGGGGATAGCGGAAAACGCTCACCATCTTTCAGGCGCCGCCAAGCGACTGGCATCAACTGCATTGAAGTCGCATCAATTGGCAGCGAGTGGCGCATTTCACCATTTACAATCACGCCATCAACCCGCGCTAAACGGCGAGGCGATTCACGTAGCGGCCCTGCGGGCAGGCAGCGCTGGTTGCCCAGGCCTCGTGCGCCATCAATCACCACAAGCTCTATATCGCGCTCAAGCGCCAGATGCTGCAAGCCGTCATCGCTTAGAATTATATCGCAGCCGATATCCACAAGCGCCTGCGTGCCGCGGGCACGCCTTGGGTCTGCAACGACAGGCAGCGCAGTTTGCTGGGCAAGCATGACCGGCTCATCACCGCTTTGGGCCGGGTCAGTAGTTGATGTAACGTGAAGCGGGTAGTGCTCAGCGCTCCCCCCATAGCCGCGGGTCACGATGCCCGGCGACCAGCCTTGTTCCACCAACCAGCGGCCTAACCAGGCGACCAAAGGCGACTTACCCGTCCCGCCCAGCGTGATATTTCCTACCACGATCACCGGTACCGGCGCTCGCCAGCGGGCCTTTTTGCCACTGGCATACGCGGCTTCACGACGCGTCATGATGTACCGATAAAGCGCCCCCAAGGGGCGTAACGGAATAAGCCAAGGGCTATTATGATAGCCCCCTTCAAGCCAGCGTTGGGCTAGCGTCATGGCGCTTCCTGAAACTGCAATTGATGCAGGGCCGAATAGGCGCCACCCGCGTCCAACAACGCCTGATGGGTACCCTGTTCAATGATCCGCCCTTGATCCATGACCAGAATACGGTCGGCGCGCTCAATCGTTGACAGCCGATGGGCGATTACCAGCGTGGTACGCCCTTTACACACATGCTCCAAGGCTTTTTGAATATACCGCTCGGACTCGGTATCGAGCGCCGAAGTAGCCTCGTCCAAAATCAGTATCGGGCTATCTTTGAATATTGCTCGGGCAATCGCCAGACGCTGACGCTGGCCGCCAGACAGCATGACGCCGTTTTCCCCCACCACGGTTTCATAACCTTGGGGAAGCTTTTCGATATATTCACTGGCATAAGCAGCCTTTGCGGCCGCTTCGATAGCCTGGCGATCAGGATTTGATACGCCATAGGCAATATTATCGGCAATGGTGGCGTTAAACAGCGTTACCTGCTGTGAGACCAGGCCAATCTGCTGGCGAAGGGGGCCTAACGCGTACTCATCAATATTTACGCCGTCAATCAGAATGCGCCCTTCATTGAGACGATAAAAACGCGGCAACAGACTGACCAATGTCGATTTACCGCTGCCTGAGCGGCCAACGATCGCTACCAGCTCGCCTGGCACAACGTGTAAATTGATATCATGGAGCACGCCTGGCTGCTCATCTGCATAGCGGAAGCTGACGTTCTCAAGCGCCAATTCACCGCGCAGACGCCCAGGTATACGTGTGCCTGTATCCTGTTCGGGCGCCAAATCCATCAGCCCAAACAGTTCAGAGGCTGCGGCAATCCCTTTCTGAATATCGCTATTAATTTCGGTGAGCTGACGTACTGGCTTGATCATCAGGGCGGCAGCCGTGATAAATGCTACAAATTCACCCGGTGTCATATTGGCCATCAATGCTGGTGACATGGCCAACCAGACCAGCAGCGCCATGGAGATGGCGACCAGCATCAGAATGACCGGCGAGCTTATCGCACGCGTTTTCGCCTCCTTCATGCTCTGCCTGCGGTTTTCTTCGCTTACGCTTTTAAACCGCTGCTTCTCGTAATCTTCCGCACCGTGGGTGCGCACCACCCGATAACCCGACAAACCTTCTGAAGCAACATGCGTGACGTCGCCCATTGAGCTTTGAATTCGCTTGGAGATACTCCGAAAGCGTTTGCTTACATAGCTTACAACCGCGGCGATGACCGGCGTAACGCCTAAAAACAGCAGCGTGAGCATCCAGTTCGTCCAGAACAGATAGCCAATTAATCCCACTACAAATAGACCTTCGCGCAGAATAACGGTGACGGCATTGGTTGCCGCGCCCGCCACTTGCTCGACATGGTACGTCACCCTTGAAACAAGATGACCGCTTGAGTGTTGATCAAAAAAACGCCCTGGCAGATGCAGCAAGTGAGCAAATACGTCGCAGCGCAGCGTGTGAATCACATAGCGCCCTACATACGCCATGTAATAGGTACTCAAGAAAGTACCCACCCCGCGCGAGGCAAACATCAAAACGACAAACAGTGGCAAAAATAGCCGAAACGCCGCATCTGGATTTTGAATACCGTCAATAAGGCGTTTCATCATTTCCGCCAGTGCCGTACTAGATGCGGCGTAAATCACAAACCCGACGACCGCTAAAGCGAATGCTCGCCAATGCGGTTTTACATAGCTAAGCAGCCGTTTATAGAGAACCCAACCTGAATCAGTCACACGCGCTCCTGGCAATAGTGTGCAATGCGCTGAATTCTACCTTATGGCGAGGCGCATCAACACTGCTTAGCGCTATCCGGTTGCGGGCGCATGGGTGTGATAATCACAGGATGGTCTTTTTTCAGCCAAAAGCGCAGCGCACCGTCGTGCCCCGTATTCCACAGGCAGCTGCCCTGTTTTCGAAAACGCCGTACCACATCATCCACCGGATGCTGGAAAGGATTGTTACGTCCAGCACTAAAAATAGCGTGGTCGGGCGCAGTATGCTGAACAAACTGAACGCCGGAACTGGTGCGGCTACCGTGATGCCCCGCCACCAATACGCTGACGGGTAAATCAACATCGCGCAGAAAGCGCCGTTCGATATCACGACTGACATCCCCGGTGATTAACAGCCGTTTTTCACCTACGCTAACTTCCAGCACGCATGAGCGGTCATTGGCGGAGTAAGTATTAGGCCCGGCGGGTGGCCATAAAAATCGATAGGTTATGCCATCACGCTGCCAGACTTGCCCGCGCTCGCAGGCAGTGGCCGTTACCGGTAATGATTCGCCGACTGGCGCCTGCCAGTGCGCCACGCTGTGGTCTTCAAGCAGTGCTCCAATTCCCCCGGCATGGTCGATATCGGCATGGCTTACGATCACTTGATCAAAATGCTGGTTAGGCGACCAAAGCGTTTGTAACGGCATAAAGCCTGCCTGGAAACGCGGGCCGGTATCGTAAAGCAGGCGGTAGTGCTGGCTGCGCATTTCAACTAGCTGGCCCTGGCCCACGTCGTGTACGGTCACACGCAGCTTGCCTTTGGGCATCGGCTCCTGAGGCAACCACCAGGGAAGCAACACCGTGAGCAGCACTGCCCCGCCTCTTAACCAAGGAGGCACACTCGGCAGCCCCCAGCACAGCGCCAGCCATAAAAGCACACCGCTTAAGGGATAGATGAGTGCCTGGTCAGGTTCCCATAGTGGCCATAGCTGCACCACCTGGGTGAGCAAAGCGTAAAAAATGCCCAGCGACTGCTCAAAAAGCCACCAGACGCCGGTGCCAAGCAAGGGGAATGGAGAGAATATCCAACCCAACAGCGCCAAAGGCACCATCACAGAACTGACCCAGGGCACGGCGATTAAATTGATGAGTGGCGACGCAGGGGCGATACGTTCAAAGGCAATAAGAACGGCAGCCGCCATTAGTGGGGCCAGCAACAACTGTGAGCGCAGCAGCGCCCAGCACCAGCCTTTAACGCCACGCGGGCGCGAGCGTCCTTGCCAGATAATAATCAGCCAGCCAACCGCCAGAAATGAAAGCCAGAGTCCAGGACGCCATAATGACAGCGGATCAATCACAATAACCAACCCAAGCGCCAGCCACCAGGCCTGCCAAGCGCCCGGCGCGTGCCGTCCGCTAAGCACCCAGAGGCCCACCAGCGCCATCACCATTGCCCGCATTGCCGGGGGTGCCAAGCCTGCCAATGAGGCATATCCTATGGTAACAATCGCCGCTGCCCACCACGGCCAAACGCGCATCCTCCAGTTGGTAGGGGTAATTAACCGTGACGCCATTCTCGCCAGGAGTAGCGCAAATCCGGCCACCAGACCAACGTGTAAACCTGAAATCACCACTAAGTGGGTAGTGCCCGTGGCGTTGAGCAACGCCCAGTCATCCTGGGTCAACCGGTCGCCCTCACCCAGCGTCAAGGCGGCCAGCCAACGCCGCGTCCGCTCGCTCAGCGGCTGGCTATCCAATACATCCAGCGCCATGCGGCGAACAGAAAAGCCTGCGTCAGCCAGCTTTACCGCTGCCGGTTCCTGACGCACGTAGCCCGTTGCGTGAATACCCTCTCGCCACAGCCACTGCTCAAAATCGAAGACATCAGGATTAGCAAAACCGCTGGGGGGCCGCAGGCGCAGCGTCATGCGCCACTGCTCTCCGGCTTGATAAACGCTATCGCCATACGCCGTGACACGTACTTTTTGCAGCGCATGGCAAGAAGGCGCATCACTGGGCGCGTCGCATGTCTTGATGCTTAGCAGCAGCCGCTGGGAGCCACCGGATGCGGTGACGCTAAGCAACGCTGCATCCACAACGACATCTTCACCATTGAGCCCAGCCGGCAGTCGGCTGGCCCACTCCTGATGAATGCCTACAAAAACCCAACCACCGATCAATAACCCTATAGCCGCTTGAGGCCGCCAGACCATTAACAACAACGCAGCCAGCAAACCAACGCCTACAAAGGGATTAATAAGCCCTGTCATGTCGCTTAACCCAGCGATGATAGCGCCTGACAGAGCCGCCAACGCAGCCGGTATCGCAACGCCCAACGGCATACGATTCTCCTTGGCATAAGAACTTCACACACTCGGCATAGCCTAAGCACTACGCTATATGGATAATGGGTGCACTAATAGGCAAGAGTACCTGACATGCCGCGCCGTTTCCTGCAGCGCTATATGCCTAAACCCGATATGTTACGGCAGCAGCGTTCTTTGCGCTTTATGGCGCCGCTGATTGCTGACCCTGGGTTGTGGCTTTTAACTCGTCGAAGCGTTGCCAATGCGTTTAGCGTTGGCTTGTTTTGCGCCATGCTGCCCATCCCTTTTCAAATGGTGGTGGCGGCGGTCGGTGCACGACTGAGCCGCTGTAACCTGGCGCTGTCGGTAAGTCTTGTATGGGTCACCAACCCCCTTACCATGCCGCTTATTTTTTACTGCAACTATCGGTTGGGTACCTTTATTCTCGGCGCACCGGTACGCGAGGCTCCAACGCGCATTTCAACGCGCTGGATTGCCGAACAGATGCACGATATTTTGCCAGCCTTGGTCGTCGGGTCACTTGTCACGGCCATTGTTCTGGCGCTGGTTGCCAATGTCGGCATTCGCCTTATCTGGCGCTGGCACGTGTCCTATAACTGGAAACGCCGCCGCCAAAACAGGCAGCGGCGTCGGGCGCGTGTCGAATCTGAGTTCGACGATTAAGGCGTGCGGGGCTGCTCGATAAGCCTGCCTGCATCCAGTTTAAGCACCCTATCCTGATGCGCTGCCAGTCCCACATCGTGGGTCACGATAACGAAGGCGCAGGCGCTCTCTTTAGCCAACTCATCCATCAATGCCAAAATGGTCGCGGCGGTCGTTTGATCCAGGTTGCCGGTAGGTTCATCCATCAGTACAAGGCTTGGGTCGGTCACCAGCGCACGGGCAATCGCCACACGCTGACGCTCGCCGCCGGAAAGCTCGCCCGGTTTATGGTCGGCTCGCGCTTTCATCCCGACTCGCTCGAGAATCTGCATTGCACGTTTTTCAGCGGTTTTTTTCGACTGCCCGCGGATAATCAGCGGTAAAGCCGCATTCTCAACGGCGGTAAACTCCGCCAGCAAGTGATGGAACTGGTAAACAAAGCCAATGTAGCGATTACGAAACTTACCTAAGGCCGCCTCGTTCAATGCAGAAAGCGGCTCGCCCGCGATCACTACGCGGCCATCGCTTGGCCGATCCAAACCGCCCAGCAGGTTTAGCAGCGTGGTCTTTCCCGACCCTGAACTGCCCACGATCGCCACACGCTCACCGGCACGCACGGTAAGATCCAGCTTGTCCAGCACGGTCAGGTCTTGTGGCCCTTCACTATAAACGCGCGTCAGGCCCTGGCAATCGAGCATTACCGCCGGTTCTGCGGATGACGGCGACGTAGCTGTTGATGAAGTCGTCGAAGGCTTAGCTGATAACATAGAGGCATCCTTATTCATAGCGCAGAACATCCGCTGGTTGAACGCACGCAGCGCGCCATGCAGGGTATAACGTCGACAGGAACGTCAGGCCAAAGGCTGCCAATACGATGTCGCGCACATCGTCCCACTGAAGGCGAGACGGCAAATCGCTAATAAAGTAAACGCCTGCATCCAGGAACTGAATGCCAAAGGTCGCTTCAAACCAGCCGATCAGATCCGATATCGTCAGTGCCAGCAAAATGCCCACGGCCACTCCAATGGCAATCCCCATCAGGCCAATGGCTAATCCCTGAACGATGAAAATACCCATGATAGAGCGGGGCGTGGCGCCAATAGTACGCAAAATCGCAATATCTGCCCGCTTGTCGGTCACTACCATAACCAGGGTAGACACGATATTGAAAGCGGCAACGGCCACAATGACGGTCAACAGTAGCGCAATCATGCGCTTTTCCATTTGAATGGCCTGAAAAAGATTGCCATGCGAGGACGTCCAGTCAGTACCGCGATAACCCGGCCCTAAATCATTCACAATGGCCTGGGTTTCACTGCCGGCAATAAACAGATCGTTAAGCTCCAGACGTAAGCCACCTACCGCATCGCCCAGACGTGCCAGCGTTTGCATATCTTCAATATTGGCGTAAGCAAGGTTGGCATCCAGATCAGCGCCAACACTGAAAATACCGCTAACGGTAAAGCGCTTTAAACGCGGAAAAACACCCGCCGGTGTAATCGATGCCTCAGGCACCAGCAGCGTCACACGATCGCCGACGCCAACCCCCAACTGGCGTGCCAGCATTGAGCCAAGCACCACATTCCACTCACCCGGCACCAGGTCGGCAAGCGCACCTTGACGCATATGCTGACCAATAATGGATACCTGATCTTCCCAATCCGGGTTAATACCGTTGACCATAGCCCCCTGGTTACGGCCACCGGCTGAGAACATGCCCTGCTGCTCAACATAAGGTGCTGCGCCAATGACGCGCTCGCGCTGGATCAGCTCGTCGGCCAGCGCCTCCCATTCGACCATTCCTTGAGTTGCCTCGATTTTAGTATGCGGCACCATTCCTAGAATGCGCGTGCGCAGCTCATGGTCGAAACCGTTCATGACCGATAACACCAGGATGAGCACCGCCACCCCCAGCATGAGCCCCAGCATCGATGTTAATGAAATAAATGAAATAAAGTGATTCCGGCGTTTGGCGCGCACGTAGCGCAGCCCCACCAGGAAAGGCAAACGATCAAGCATGGCGTCATTCCTTATTAATAAGCGCTCATGGTACGGTTTTTTTAACAATACTGCATGTGCAAACGGCCATTAGAGCAACAGAATACAGGCCCGTTCCCGTAAACCACGTAAGGCTTGCAAGTTACCCCCCGACCCCCTACATTGCGCCCATTTACGCTGGCGCAATCAGCGCGCGTTTGTGTTTATCAAAAGATCTTACCAAGAGGCTCTGCGACGTTGGCTAACATGACTTATCGCCTGCTGCCTGAATGGCATCCACAAGACGGTTTACAGCTTACCTGGCCACGCCCCGATGGCGACTGGGAGTCTCTGCTATCGCGCATTGAAGCAACGCTCGAGCGTATTGTACTGGCAACCGTTCGTTATCAGCAGGTGGTTATCAGCATGCCTGATGAGGCAACGTGCGTCCGGGTGCGGGCAACATTCGATGCCTACGGCGTGCCCGCTCACAAGCTATTGCTGGTAGTAGCACCCACGGATGATACCTGGGCGCGTGACCACGGCCCGATCAGCGTGGTTGATGACGAAGGCCAGCCAGTATTGCTGGACTACACCTTTACCGGTTGGGGTGGCAAATTTCCGGCCAGCAACGATAACCGGCTGACTCAGGCGTTAGCAGACGCGGGCGTTTGGGCGTGCCCGATTGCTTCACGCGATATGGTGCTTGAAGGCGGCGCGATTGAAACCGATGGCGAAGGCACGCTTTTAACTACTGAAGCTTGCTTGCTCAACCCTAACCGCAATCCGCATTTGACCCGCCAGGACGTTGAAGCGCTGCTGGCTGACGACTTTGGCGTGGATCGGGTGCTGTGGCTAACCAACGGTCACCTCGAAGGTGACGATACCGATAGCCACGTTGATACATTGGCGCGTTTTTGCAATCCATCGACGATTGCCTATGTTCGCTGCGATGATCCTCAAGACTCGCATTATGCCGCGCTACAGGCCATGGAGCAGGAGTTAAAAGCGTTTCGGCAGCGTAACGGCGAAGCATACCGGCTTGTGCCACTGCCTTGGCCACAGGCATGCTTTGATTCTGAAGACGGCCACCGGCTGCCGGCCACTTACGCCAACTTCCTGATTATCAACAAAGCGGTGCTGGTACCCACCTATGGTGATCCAGCAGATACTTTGGCGCTTATGGCGCTGGCCGATGCGTTTCCAGACCATGCGTTGATCCCCATTGAGTGCTCGAGCGTTATTCGTCAGCATGGCAGCCTGCACTGCTTGACCATGCAGCTACCCAAAGGCACGCTGACAGCGGCCTCTTCCGACCAGTAAGGAGCTACGATGTCCATAAAGTCGACAACTGATCTAACGGTTGGAATAGTTCAGCAGCCTGCCTGGCCTGATAAAGCGCAGAGCCTTGACGCCAGCGAAGCGGGCATAAGGGAGGCGGTAAAGCGTGGCGCACAGCTGGTCATGCTTCAGGAGCTGCATGCCACTCACTACTTTTGCCAGTTTGAAGACCCATCGCTGTTTGATTTGGCCGAGCCGCTGGATGGGCCGACCGGCCAACGTCTGGCAGCGTTAGCCCGCGAGCTGGATATCGTGCTGGTAGGCTCACTGTTTGAACGACGTGCGCCTGGGCTTTATCACAACACCGCCGTGGTATATGACCGTAACAAAGGGCGCGTGGGTCAGTATCGCAAGATGCATATTCCCGATGACCCGGGCTTTTATGAAAAGTTTTACTTCACACCGGGTGATCATGACGCGAGCCGCGCAGAGGGGTTTACGCCGATTGATACGTCGCTTGGCCGTTTGGGCGTTTTGGTATGCTGGGATCAATGGTACCCGGAAGCCGCACGACTGATGGCCTTGGCGGGTGCCGACTTGCTGCTTTACCCCACGGCCATTGGCTGGGACCCCAACGATGACATCGCCGAGCAGGCACGTCAGAAAGATGCCTGGACGCTGATTCAGCGCTCCCACGGTGTCGCCAATGGCTTACCGGTGATCGTCGCCAACCGCGTTGGCTTCGAGGCCGACCATTCAGGCGTCGGTGACGGCATTCAGTTCTGGGGGGGAAGCTTTATCTGTGGGCCTCAGGGCGAGCTGCTTGCCCATGCGGGTGAGGAAGCCGAGCAGCTGGTTGTCACTATCGATATGGCACGCTGTGAAAACACCCGACGCATCTGGCCTTACCTGCGCGATCGCCGTATAGATGCCTATAGCGATTTAACCCGCCGCTTTCGCGATTAAGGTCGTAACAAGCCTCTAATACAAACGCCTGCCAGATGGCTCTAGCAGGCGTTTTTTGACGCTTATCTTACATACTTATCTTAAGTACTTATTTTAGGTACTTATCATCAGCACGTAAAAAGCTTACTTCCAGAAATCGCGAATCGAGGCAATGCCCTGAGCGCCTACAGCACGGGCATGGTTTGCATCAAAGCGGGTCATACCGCCAAGCGCAAAGACCGGCATACCGGCACGCTCAACAAGCTGCTGGAAATCATGCCAGCCGATGGGAGCCACTTCTGGATGCGAAGGCGTTGTGCGCAGTGGCGACAAGGTAACAAAGTCACAGCCCAGTACGGCTGCTTTTGAAAGCTGGGCCTGATCATGGGTCGATGCCGAAAGCCACTTTTGTTCCGAAATGGGACGCCGATCCAGATGCATTAACCGCTCGCTGGTTAAGTGAATACCGTCAGCATCCACTTTTTCAAGCAAGCCAGGCTCACCGTTGAGCAGCAGGCTGGCACCATGCTCACGACACATGCGCAAGGCACGTTCAGCACGCTCAATGTAAGCTGCCTCATCAAGCGCTTTGGCACGTAGCTGCACAAGACGAATATTATCTTCTTTCAACGCCCGTTCCAGGAAAGCATCAAACCGCGCTTCGTCCGCTTCTTCGCTGGTAATCAGGTACTCAGTGGGCAGCATGACGGCGCGCAGGATAGGCAGATTGGCGGCAGGAAACGGATATTTTACCAGCTCTTCCATCGGCACCCAGCGTACCGCCTGCCCCTCGCGCCCAAACGGCTCACCGGCAAACTCATGAACCTGCCAAACATCCAGTAAAATATGTTTGTCAGGATATTCATGGTGGATACGAATCAAAGGTTGGGCGCGAATAATCTCGACGCCTAGCTCTTCGTGCAGCTCGCGCTTGAGCCCTTCAAGGCCCGTTTCATAAGGCGCCAGTTTGCCACCAGGAAACTCCCATAAACCACCCTGATCAACATTCGAGGGCCGACGCGCGATCAATACTTTTTTCTGATCCGCACTAACGATGGCAGCTGCCGCGACATGAACCCGTCGTTTTACCATTACATTCATTACGTCTTTATCCACTGTGTACGCGCCAGCGTGTTAACGCTGGCGCCAACTCGCTGCGTGAGCCCTTTTATGACCGTTGATCCAGCCTTTCGACCGACCTTGGCTAGATAACCTTAGCTACGATAATCCGCGTTAATCGTCACATAGTCATGGGAAAGATCCGAGGTCCAAACGGTAGCGCTCTCGTCACCACGTCCCAGGCTGATGCGAATAGTGATCTCTTCTTGCGCCATCACCGCACTGCCCGCCTCTTCAGTGTAGCCGCTTGCCCGACCACCATCTTCAACCAGGCGAACATCAGCCAAGTCAATGATCACACGATTCACGTCAAAATTATCCACGGGCGCCCGACCCACTGCGGCTAATATACGCCCCCAGTTAGCGTCAGACGCATAAAGCGCCGTTTTAACCAGCGGTGAATGAGCAACCGTAAAGGCCACATCCAGCGCTTCCTGACGACTCCTGGCGCCGTCAACCTGCAGCGTGACGAACTTCGTCGCCCCCTCACCATCACGAATGATGGCCTGGGCCAACGTGGTCATTACCTGCTGTAGCGCATCGCGAAACAGCTCAATGTCGGCATCGCTAGCAACAGCCGCGCCCATTCCCGTCGCTGCCAGCAGGCAGGCATCGTTGGTAGAAGTATCGCTGTCCACGGTAATGCAGTTGAAAGAGGCATCAACCGTTTCGCGCAGCAGACGATCCAGCAATGATTGTTCAACCGCCGCATCGGTCACCACAAAGCCCAGCATGGTCGCCATATTCGGCTTGATCATGCCGGAGCCTTTTGTGATCCCGTTGATAGTGATCGGGCCGCCACTCACATCAACCGTAATGCTTGCACCTTTAGCTCGGGTATCGGTGGTGAGAATACCCTCGCCCGCCTGCTGCCAGGCCTGACTACTCTCGGCTTTCGAATCAAGCGCAGGGGCCAGGCCCGCCAGCAGCCGCTCCATGGGGAGCGGCTCACCGATAACACCGGTTGAGAAAGGCAGCACCTGATGCTCTGCAACGCCCGCCTGTTCTGCCAACGCTTTGCAGCTGGCATAGGCATCTTGAAGCCCTTGCTTACCGGTGCCCGCATTCGCATTACCCGTATTCACCAGCCAATAACGTGGCGACTGACCGTTCTCGCGGCAACGCTCGATATGCGCCTTGGCAACCGTTACGGGTGCCGCACAAAACGCATTACGCGTAAAGACACCGGACACCGCAGCTGATTCAGGCAGTTCGATCACCACCATGTCACGGCGACCCGGTTTTTTAATACCCGCCATTGCACTTCCTAGGCGCACCCCCGCCAGGGGTGGCATCACCAGAAAGGGACTTTTACCCACCGCCATGATCGTCTCCTCTACCTTTATTCAGCCCGCTTCGTTAGCTTAATTTGCCACAGCACTGCTTGTACTTTTTACCCGAGCCGCAAATACAGGGGTCGTTACGTCCGACTTTAGGCCCTTCGCGACGCACCGGGCGTGCATCCGGGTTAGCGTCATTGTCATCGACGCCATCCATTTCTGCTCCCGTTGCATTCTCATTCGCTGAGGCGTCATCGTGACGGGTAGCGGCGGCCGCTTTTTCACGGGCAAGCTCCTCACGACGTTTTTGCTCCAGCGCATCGACCTCTTCAGGCTGGCGTACCTGGACATGACTCAATATGCGGGTAACGTCCGCCTTGATATTGGTCAACAGGTGTTGGAACAGCTCAAAAGATTCGCGCTTGTACTCTTGCTTGGGGTTTTTCTGGGCGTAGCCACGCAGGTGAATACCACGACGCAGGTGATCCATAGACTGCAAATGCTCTTTCCAACGCGTATCCAGAACCTGCAGCATTACCTGCTTTTCAAAGCGACGAATCAGAGTAGCCCCGGCTGAATCCACCTTGGCTGCATAGGCTTCACGGTGCATGGTCTGGAGACGTTCACGCAACTTCTCTTCACTGAAACGCTCATCTTCAGCCGCCCACTGAACCACCGGAGCATCCAGATTGAACTCCGCCTTGAGATGCGCTTCCAGAGCAGGCAAGTCCCACTGTTCGGCAAGGCTCTGAGGTGGCACGAAGTCGCTGATGGAGTCCTCCATAACTTCTTCACGGATACCCACGATCGCTTCTGAAATATCGTCGGAGGCCAGGACTTCGTTGCGCTGTTCGTAAATAACCCGGCGCTGGTCGTTGGCAACATCATCATACTCAAGCAGCTGCTTACGGATATCGAAGTTACGTCCTTCAACTTTTTTCTGCGCCCGCTCTACCGCGTTAGATACCATCTTGTGCTCGATGGCCTCACCGCGTTCAAGACCCAGCGCCTGCATCAAGCGCTTAACGCGATCAGAGCCGAACAGACGCATAAGGCTATCTTCCAGCGACAGGAAGAAGCGGGTCGAACCTGGGTCACCCTGACGACCGGCACGGCCACGCAGCTGGTTATCAATACGCCGGGACTCATGGCGCTCAGAGCCGATAACGTGCAAGCCACCGGCTGCCAGCACGCCGTCATGGCGCTGTTGCCACTCGGCTTTCAACGCATCCATCTGGTTTTGGCTTGGGTTCTGCAGCTTGGCGGCGTCTGCTTCCCAGTTACCGCCCAGCATGATGTCGGTACCCCGACCGGCCATATTGGTGGCGATCGTAATAGCGCCAGGGCGACCCGCCTGAGCAATAATTTCCGCTTCGCTTTGGTGCTGCTTGGCATTCAGAACGCTGAACTTGAGACCTGCATCATCCATCAGGCGCGCAAGATATTCTGACGTTTCAATTGAAGCGGTACCTACCAGCACCGGACGTCCTGCTTCGGTTTCAGCCTTGACGTCTTTAATAATCGCTTCGTATTTTTCTTCAGCGCTCAAGTAGACCAGATCGTTGAGATCCTCCCGGGCCAACGGACGGTTGGTCGGAATGACGATAACGTCAAGGCCGTAAATCTGGCGAAATTCGAACGCTTCGGTATCGGCGGTACCGGTCATGCCTGCGAGTTTTTCATACAGGCGGAAATAGTTCTGGAAGGTCGTGGATGCCAGCGTCTGGCTTTCACGCTGAACGGTTACACCTTCTTTGGCCTCAACAGCCTGGTGTAAACCTTCAGACCAGCGGCGACCCGGCATCGTCCGGCCGGTATGCTCATCAACGATGACCACCTGATCTTCGGAAACGATGTAGTCCACATCGCGGTTATAAAGATAACGCGCGCGTAGTGCAGAGTGAATATGCTGAAGCAGGTTAAGGTTTTGCGCCGCATAGAGCGATTCACCTTCTTTAAGAAGGCCCTCCGCCTGCATCAGCTCTTCTACCTTGTTATGCCCCTGCTCGGTCAGCTC
This sequence comes from Halomonas sp., assembly GCF_017983445.1. Classification (GTDB taxonomy): domain Bacteria; phylum Pseudomonadota; class Gammaproteobacteria; order Pseudomonadales; family Halomonadaceae; genus Vreelandella. The sequence continues at coordinate 63,900 of NZ_JAGOBJ010000008.1, read as the reverse complement.
AACCTGTTTCTGTTTTTCATCCAGCACGAAATCGCCGGTCGCAGGTACATCGTCGTCTTCCGACACTTCCCCTTGCTCTAACTGTAAAGAGAGCTGATTCGCGACGTTATAAAGATTGGTATTTTCATCCACCGCGCCAGAGATGATCAGCGGCGTACGCGCTTCATCAATCAGGATGGAGTCGACCTCATCGACAATGGCGTAATGCAAGCCACGCTGCACCTTGTCTTCCAGGGAGAACGCCATGTTGTCGCGCAGGTAGTCAAAACCAAACTCGTTGTTGGTGCCGTAGGTGATATCACACCGGTAGGCATGACGCTTCTCTTCACCGGTCTGACCCGAAAAGATAACGCCGATGGTGAGCCCGAGGAATTCATACAGCGGACGCATCCACTCGGCATCACGGCGCGCCAGATAATCGTTCACCGTTACAACGTGCACGCCTTTGGCGGGCAGCGCATTCAAATAAACCGCAAGCGTTGCGACTAGCGTTTTACCTTCACCGGTTTTCATTTCGGCGATACGCCCACGATGCAGGGTCATGCCCCCAACCATCTGTACATCGAAATGGCGCATTCCCATCACGCGCTTGCTCGCCTCACGTACGATTGCAAAGGCGTCGGGTAATAGGTTATCAAGCGCTTCACCGTTGCTCAGCCGCTGACGCAGTTCTGCCGTTTTGCCCTGAAGCTCTTCATCACTCAGTTTTTCAAACTCTGCCTCAAGCGCGTTCACACCGTGAACGTTTTTGTGCATGCGCTTTACTTCACGGTCATTCTTAGAACCGACTACTTTACGTAACAAATTATTAATCATGAAATATCCACATCATCAAGAGCGACCCAATGGGTTTCGCCCTGTTCCATATAAGGCAAATAGAGTGCGTGTTCTAGCAAACAATGAAGTCAGCAGGCGGGCCACGTTGGGTAAGCACATCGCGCGCGGCCACCTGGCGCGTTATAAAGCGATACGCGGGCAAACAGTGGCGCAGCACCTTCACCTGCTTGATGCGCCGCTGCCAACGTTTAAAGGCGCGTCGCCTTTTGGCGATCCAGTGAGACTGGGCACGTAAAATAGCGGGCACCCATAGGCAAACGCTAACGCTGCGTTCAGTACCGCGAAATGCATCAGAAGGAACTAGACTACTGGGTAAAAGGCAGCTTACCAGGAGGCCCGCCAGCCACCAACGCGCCAGGCCATAACGACGGTAACGTCGCGGCAAAGCATAAAAGGCATTAAGCGTTGAGGACATGCTGTGGGTTGGCTCCTGAGCGTGTTAGGCTCTGCTGATAAGTAGCTCGCCAAAAATTTACATGGCTACTTGGTAATATTGAGGGGTTATCCTAGGATTCAAGCGTATGAGTATAAAGGTTAAGCGTTCTCAGGCCCAGCCCATCGCCCGCCTGCTAAACAAGTCTGGCGATATTGGCCAATTAATGCGCCAATCTCGTCTTATTGACCAGGCCCAGAGCCACTTACGCGCACATCTACCTGAAGAAATGCGTCAGCATATTTTTGTGGGCGGCTTCCGTGAAGGTCGCTTGACCCTTATCAGCGGTCAAGCCAGTTGGTTGACCTGGCTCCGCTTTGAGCAGCGACGTTTATTGACACTGCTCCACCAACTGCCCGGTTTTGAAGCCGTAAGCGGCTTTACTTTTAAAGTTCGCCCTGTACATCCGGTTGAAGCGCCACTGCGCAACACGCGCAAGCTTTCAGCCAGCGCAGGTCAAACCCTGGCGGAGTGCGCAAGCGACATGCAGAACCCCGCGCTTCGTAAGGCGCTTGAACGGCTGGCAGCTCACGCGCCAGAAAAATAACGCTAATTGAGCTATCCATAAATTCAAAAACCCCGAAATGCAAAAGCACCGCCAAAGCGGTGCTTCACATCAAACCTGAGCCGTACTCAGATTTAAATAGCGCTAACACTAATAGTTAAGACATCAGGCCATTGCAGGGGCCGCGTACGAAATAGGCGCGACGGCTTTCTCGCCTTCAAACGTCACAATCTCGTAAGCATCGGGCTGCGCCATCAGCTCACGACATAGCTGATTGTTCAGCGCATGACCGGATTTTACACCATGGAATTCGCCGATCAGGCTGTGGCCCAGCTGATACAGGTCACCAATGGCATCCAGCACCTTGTGTTTTACAAACTCGTCTTCGTAGCGCAATCCGCCCTCGTTGACGATACGGTAATCATCGACAACGATTGCATTATCAAGACTGCCGCCAAGGGCCAAGTTATTAGAGCGCAAAAACTCCAAATCCTTCATGAATCCAAAAGTACGCGCCCGGGAAACTTCCTTCACAAAAGACGTGGTCGAGAAATCAATAAGAGCCGTTTGCTTCTGCTGCTCAAATACCGGGTGATCAAAATCAATCGCAAAAGAGACTTTAAATCCCTGATGAGGCAGAAAAACGGCTTCTTTATCGCCATCACTAACGGCAACACGACGCTTGATGCGGATAAATTTCTTCGGGGCATCCTGCTCGAGGATACCCGCCGATTGAATCAGGAACACAAACGGGCTGGCACTACCGTCCATAATAGGAACTTCAGGCGCACTTAAGTCAACGTACGCATTGTCGATACCCAAGCCTGCAAATGCAGACATCAGGTGCTCGACAGTTGCAACTTTGACGCCTTCAAACGAAAGCGCAGTGCAAAGCTTTGTATCTTCGACAAGCTCAGCACGTGCGGGTACGTGTACCACGGGATCCAGATCGGTTCTAACAAACACAATCCCGGTGTTTGCCGGCGCCGGACGCAAAGCCAAATGGACTTTTTTACCGGAGTGCAGACCCACTCCAGTGGCGCGGATGACGTTTTGTAGGGTGCGTTGTCTGATCATGGGCAGTGGTCGAACTCTAATGACGGTAGTACCGTAAGGAAAGGGAAGTTATCAAACAGTGTTCACTTTAACAGCAAACGGGCGTTTTAACCAATAAAACACTCGTTTGCTGGTATTGTGACACCGATCGAAACAATCAATCAGCCTGACGGCGCAAGAATGCTGGAATGTCCAGATAGTCATCAGCATCGGCTGAGCGACTTTTTTCAGGCCGCGGCTTGGGCGCATGTTCCGGCGCTTCTGCACGAGCTGTTGCTTGCTGACGCATCACTGTCGGCTGCTGCAACTTGCGGTAATCAGAAGAATCCGTAGCAGAGCGGCGCACCGGCTCGCGCGTTGCTGACGCTTTAGACTTGCTACCATCCAGGCCAGCAGCAACAACTGTTACACGCAGCTCATCGGACATTTCCATATCGATGGAAGTTCCGACCACGATGGTGGCTTCTTGCGACGCAAATTCCTGAACCGTGGCGCCCACATCATTGAACTCGCCAATCGAGAGATCGGGGCCAGCCGTAATGTTGACCAGAATACCCCGAGCGCCATGCAGATCGATATCTTCCAACAGCGGGCTGCGGATAGCTTTTTCGGCTGCTTCACGGGCTCGGTTTTCACCAGTAGCCCCGCCTGTGCCCATCATCGCCATACCCATTTCAGACATGACGGTACGGACATCGGCAAAGTCGACATTGATAATACCAGGGCTGGTAATCAGCTCGGCAATACCTTGCACGGCACCTAACAGTACGTCATTCGCAGCACTGAACGCTGTGAGCAACGTAGCGTTTTTACCCAATACGGAAAGCAGTTTTTCATTGGGAATGGTAATCAGCGAATCGACGTGTTCAGAGAGCTCTTTCATGCCCTCTTCGGCCGCGCGCATACGCTTTGGCCCTTCAAACGGAAAGGGTCGTGTTACCACTGCCACGGTCAGAATGCCCAGCTCTTTGGCAACCTGAGCAACCACGGGCGCACCACCGGTTCCTGTACCACCGCCCATACCGGCAGTGATAAATACCATATCGGCGCCCTGTAATAGCTCGGCAATCCGGTCCCGGTCTTCCATTGCGGCCTGGCGTCCCACCTCAGGATTAGCACCAGCGCCTAGCCCTTTAGTGATTTCACCACCGAGCTGTAATACTGTTTTCGCGGATACGCGTTTAAGTGCCTGGGCATCGGTATTGGCGCAAATAAATTCAACGCCTTCGATATTACTTTCAACCATATGGTTGACGGCATTACCGCCGCCACCACCAACACCGACTACTTTGATGACCGCACTACTCGAGGGTGCGTTATCTACCAATTCGAACATAAGCCCCGTCTCCTGAACCGCGCTTGCGGCCCTGTCAGAAATTTCCTTTGAACCAGCCTTTAACTCTGGCCAGCGCCGAATGGCCTTCCTTGATATCACGCCGGGCAAGCTCGTTGCGTCCTTTATGGGCAGCAACCACTCCCCCGTGGCTTTCTAGACCTCGCCCATGACGCACTTCTTGCAACGCATAATGCAGTAAGCCGACACCTGTCGCATAAATGGGGTTACGCACGACATCTGCCAAACCTCGAACATTTTGCGGACAGGCGATACGAACCGGCATATGAAATATTTCCTCTGCCAGCTCACTCACACCTTCCATGCGTGAGGTGCCACCAGTAAGTACCACACCAGCGGCAACCATATCTTCATAGCCACTACGGCGTAATTCGTCTCTTACCAGTGTAAATAACTCTTCATAGCGTGGTTCCACCACTTCAGCGAGCGCCTGACGTGATAAATCACGCGCCGGACGGTCACCCACACTAGGAACTTTGATCATTTCATCGCTGGATGCCAGCTGCGTTAATGCGCAGGCATACTTGACCTTAATCTCTTCAGCGTGCTGGGTAGGCGTACGCAGGGCCATGGCGATGTCGTTGGTTACCTGGTCGCCGGCAATCGGAATAACCGCGGTATGTCGAATGGCGCCTTCGGTAAATATGGCCATATCGGTCGTTCCACCACCAATATCCACCATGCAGACGCCAAGCTCACGTTCGTCTTCGGTTAATACCGCCATGCTGGAAGCCAGTTGCTCCAGAATAATGGCGTCAACATCCAGACCGCAGCGGCGAACGCACTTCTCAATATTTTGTACAGCGTTGAGTGCTGCGGTTACCAGGTGAACCTGCGCCTCCAACCTGACACCCGACATACCCAAGGGTTCACGAATACCGCCCTGAGCATCGATTGAAAATTCTTGAGGCAGTACGTGTAAAACGCGCTGACCTTCTGAGATCGCCCGAGCTCTGGCTGAATCGATAACGCGATCAATATCGGAGGGCGTAACTTCGCGTTCTTTAATGGCCACTACGCCATCGGAATTCATCGAACTGATATGGCTACCGGCAACGCCGACATATACTGAGTGGATATCACAGCCTGCCATCAGCTCGGCTTCTTCCACGGCCCGCTGAATAGACTGAACCGTCGACTCAATATTAATAACGACGCCGCGCTTCATGCCCCGTGAGGGGTGCGAGCCGATACCCGCAATTTCGATGCCGCCATCATCGGTAGGTTGCCCGACAATTGCGACGACCTTGGACGTTCCAATGTCCAGCCCGACCACCATATTAGATGCATTGGGTGAGCCTGCCATGAGTCGGGAATACTCCTTATAATCTTTTTTAAATAGTAAAATAAATAAGGGACACTTAACTCAACTCATCGCCTAGTGATTACAACTTAGCAGTCAACAAGCGTTGATGACTAATTATCATTAAACACCGATGAGAGAGAATAAACCCATAAAAAACTTTCACTGGCCCATAGTATAGAAACAATCGCCATAATACGACTAGCGACAGCCCACAATAATGGGCTTGGCAAGTAATTTAAACCCCATTAATGGGTTTTTCCACGTTGGCGATCACTAACTCAGGTTAAAAGCCGTTAAGTAAAGCGAAGATTACTCTTCCGATTCCTCAAAATCACTTTCACCATGCCAGGCAACCGCAACCCCGTTAGGGTAACGCAGGTCGATATAGCGGATATGCTCGCCGGATTTGGAAAGCTCTCGCTGCCAGGACGCCGATAACCGCGCCAGACGGACCTCATGATCACGCCTACCCAACATTACCCAAGCGCCATTATCCAACTGTAAACGCCATGCTCCGCGAGGCTCTAAACGTAACTGGGCAAGCGACAGCGATAAACCTTCAAAATGCGGCATTAAACGATGATAGTAACTTAAGACTTCTTCACTACTTCCATCAGGGCCCGCCAGATCAGGAAGCCCTTTGGGGACTTCGATAGGAGTAAAGGAAAAAGGCTCGCCCTCGGGGTTAAGTAGAAAATCATCGTTCCAGCGTGCAACCGGTGACTGCTCAACTAACTCAAACACCAGAGCGTTAGGCCATTCTCGGGAAATGCGTACTTCTTGAAGCCAGCCCACCTGCAACGCACGGTTACGCAACTCGCCTAGATCAGCCGACAACCATGTAGCCCCTTGGACCAATGGCGCCAGCTGAGTGCGCAAATAATCGGCACTGACGTAGTCCCATTCGCCACGAATCGAAACACGTTCAATGGGACGATCAAGCCATAGCCATAGCGCACGGCTTCCCGCGCCCAGTAACAACGCCAAGAGTATGAGGCCAAACCAAGCATTACGCCTTTTCATAAGGCCTCTTCATGATGCGCTCTGCTTACCAGCCGTTTGCAGGATCTGTACGACCAGGTCATCAAATTCGATACCGGCATACGCAGCGGCTTGCGGCACAAGACTATGATCGGTCATGCCCGGCACGGTGTTCACTTCCAAAAGCCAAAACTGGCCGCTCGCATCGCGCATCACGTCCACTCTGCCCCAGCCTTCACAACCAATGGCTGCAAATGCCTGCTGGCATAGCGTCGCCAGTTGGGCTTCATCATCAGCCGTCAAGCCGCAAGGAAGATGGTACTGGGTTGTATTGGCAACGTATTTCGCGTCGTAATCGTAAAATCCACCGGGCACTTCAACGCGAATCGCAGGCAACACTTGATCCGCCAATAGCGCAACCGTGTACTCATCGCCCACCACAAAACGCTCAGCCATGACGCGGGCGTCGAACTGAGCGGCCTCACGGTAGGCAGCCTCCAACGCTTCCTGACTTTTAACGATGCTAATGCCTAACGTCGAGCCTTCGTGAACTGGCTTGACCATCATGGGTAAACCCAGCGTTGCCACCACGCCCGCCCAGTCGGCGTCAGCTTCCAGCATAATGCTTTCAGGCGTGGGTAGGCCGACGGCTTGCCATACCTGCTTGGTACGCTGCTTATCCATCCCCAGCGCCGACGCCAACACACCGCTGCCCGTATAGGGAATGTTGAGCAGCTCAAGTGCGCCCTGCAGCGTGCCGTCTTCACCGCCGCGGCCATGCAGGGCGATAAATACTGCTGAAGGCGCCATTGCCTCTAGTCCGGCAAGGCCATTATCACGCAGGTCATAGCCTTCTGCGTTCACCTTCTGACGCTTCAAGGCCTCCAGAACGGCTGCGCCACTTTTAAGCGACACTTCACGTTCAGCAGAGAAGCCGCCATAAACCACGACTACGCGAGAGCGATCCATCTGGGCGTTATCTGCGCTCACAGCTCTACCTCACTCAATACCAGTTCAGCCTGGGCTAAAGAGAGCGAAATTCCGCCAACATCGCCCGCCCCTTGGGTAATTAAAATATCGTTTGGACGCAGTACGTTCGCCAACAGTGCGGGCAACTCCTGTTTATGCTCGATAAACAGCGGGTCCACCTCGCCACGCTGGCGAATCGAACCGGCAAGTGCACGCCCGTCAGCACCGGGTATAACGGCTTCACCGGCACTGTAGACATCTAACAGTACCAGCGTATCGACCTGCGAAAGAACCCTGACAAAATCTTCATACAAATCGCGCGTGCGGCTATAGCGATGAGGCTGGTAAAGCATGACCAAACGACGCTCTGGCCAGCCTGCGCGAACCGCTCTGATAACCATATCCACTTCGCGGGGATGATGGCCGTAATCATCTACCAGCATAATTTCGCCGGACGCCTTGGGTGCCGGGAAATGGCCGTGAACCTGAAAACGCCGCCCTACTCCGGCAAAGCTTGCCAAGCCACTCAGGATAGCCGCGTCGCTCACGCCTGCATCGGTCGCGACCACAATCGCTGCCATCGCGTTTAAAGCGTTATGCCTTCCCGGCATTGCCAGGCAAATATTGAGAGGCGCGGCGTTTCCAGGACGCAGCGCCGTAAACGTGACTTCCCCGCCTTGCTGGGCAAAATCCACAATGCGGTAATCCGCATCGGCATCAAACCCATAGGTCACAAACTGCCGCTTGACCTGCTCGCACAATTCACGCACATGTGGGTCATCAATGCAGAGTACGGCCAGCCCATAAAAAGGCAGATTATGTAAAAACTCGATAAAGGTGCTTTTTAGACGCTCAAAATCACCGCCGTAGGTAGCCATGTGATCAGCGTCAATATTGGTAACAATCGACATCATCGGCTGAAGATGAAGAAACGACGCATCCGACTCATCAGCCTCAGCGACCAGATAATCACCCTCACCTAAGCGGGCATTAGCTCCGGCGCTAGTTAAACGGCCACCAATTACGAAGGTCGGGTCCAGGCCGCCCTCTGCCAACAGCGTCGCCGTCAGGCTCGTGGTAGTGGTTTTACCATGTGTACCGGCCACAGCGATGCCATGACGAAAGCGCATCAATTCAGCCAGCATCTCAGCGCGCCGCACCACGGGCACGCGATGCTCATGCGCCCAACGAATTTCAGGATTGGTAGTATCGACGGCGCTTGAAACGACGACGACGTCCGCCCCTTCCACATTGGCTTCAGAGTGGCCGATATCAACGCAAATACCGCACTGACGCAGCCGCTCGACAACGGAAGAGGCTTTCATATCGCTGCCGCTAACCTTGTAACCTTGGTTTGCCAATACTTCGGCAATACCGCACATACCCGCACCGCCAATGCCGACAAAATGGATATGCTGAATACGGCGCATTGCTGGACCGCTGGGCATACTCCGTTGCGGTAGGGGCTGAGTTACTGAGTCGGTCACACTGCTTCTCCTTTCGGTAATATCGCCAGACATCCTTCGGCTAATCGCTCAGTGGCGTCCAAATAGGCCGCCTGGCGTGCGCGCGATGCCATCAGCGCGAGCGTCGCAGGCTCTAACAAGTCGCTCAAGTAATGCGTCAACCGCTCAGGCGTCAACGCGGACTGCACAACGCACAGGGCGGCACCGGCTTTCACCAACACATCGGCATTAACCCGCTGATGATCATCTACCGCAAAAGGGAATGGCACCAGCAGTGAAGGCTTGGCTGCCGCAGCAAGCTCCGCTACCGTTAACGCGCCTGACCGGCATACGACAAGATCTGCCCAGTCATAAGCCGCCGCCATATCATCAATAAAGGGTGTTACCTCGGCGTCTACACCGTATTCGGCATAGCCTTGGGCTGTTTGCACATCTCGTGACTTGCCCGCCTGGTGGCGTATTTCAGGACGCGCTTCAGCTGGCAAACTGGCAACCGCCTGGGGCAGTCGCTCATTTAAAGCTACCGCTCCCAACGAACCACCCACCACCAATAGGCGAAGTGGGCGCCCCTGCAGCGCTTGCACTGTACGCGGCGTTTCTCCCAGCGCGGCAATTTCTTCGCGCACGGGGTTACCGATCACCTCAGCACGCTCGCCAAACGCTTCGGGAAAAGCTGCGTAACTGCGTGTGGCCAAGCGTGATAACACGCGATTGGTTAGCCCCGCGACGGCATTTTGCTCGTGTACCACCAGCGGTACACGCGATAGCCAAGCGGCAAGCCCGCCTGGACCACTGGCAAACCCGCCCAGACCGACAACCAGCTGAGGTTTAAACGTGTCAATAATCTTGCGCGCCTGCCATACCGCCCGGGTAAGGTTGACCGGTGCTTTGAGCCATCCAGCCGCGCCATTGCCGCGTAATCCGCTCACTGCAATGGCATGCAGTTTTATACCGGCGTCAGGCACCAGCCGGTTTTCGATGCCGCGCGGGCTGCCTAGCCATTCGATCTCGACATTTTGTGCCTTGAGCGCACGAGCCAGAGAAAGCGCGGGCACAACATGACCGCCGGTTCCTCCCGCCATGATTAAAACGCGCCGATGTGCGTGCGTCGTCACAAACGACTCCTTAACAAAGTATTACGATAAACGCGGTTCACTGCGTAATTTATAAGGGGTTGACTTACGACGCGGCCGGTGTCTGGTTTCCGCATCAACACGCAGCAACAAGCCGATCATCATACCGATGACCAGCAGGCTCGACCCGCCATAACTTACCAGCGGTAGCGTCAGACCCTTGGTGGGCAACAAACCTGAGCTAACCGCCATATTGATAAATGCCTGCGAGGCAATAACAAAGCCGATACCGTAGCTCACATAGGCGCCGAAAAGATGGCCCGCCAGCTCAGCCTTGCGGCCAATCAGCATGGCGCGGCTAACCAGCAACGTAAACAGCAATATCACCGCGATAGCTCCAATCATGCCCAGCTCTTCAGCAATAACCGCAAAGATAAAATCGGTATGCGCCTCGGGGAGATAGTGCAGCTTTTGAACGCTATTGCCCAACCCTGTGCCGGTCACATGGCCACGCCCAAAGGCAATCAATGCCTGGGTAAGCTGATACCCGGTCGCGAATTGATCGGCCCAAGGGTCTAGAAAGCTGGTCCAGCGGGCTAGGCGATACGGCTCTAATACCACCAGCATTACCGCCCCGGCGGCGAGTATCCCACCACTACCAATCAGTAAAACAAGCGATGCGCCACTCATCATCAGCATGCCGATCACACACACTGAGTACACCACCATACCGCCAAAATCAGGTGCTAAAAACAGCAGACTGGCCGGCACGGCCAATACTGCGATAGGCCGCCACAGCGTAAATGCCCGAAGACGTAAATCGTAGGTGAAGCGCGACATGAACATCGCCATGTAAAAAATGAGGCCGATTTTGCCAAGTTCTGAGACCTGAAGATTCGGCAGCGGCCCGGGCAGCGCTATCCAACGTTTACTGCCGTTGATTTCCTGGCCAAACAGCAGTACGACTACCAGCAACCCAATACTGATGAGGAAAATCAGCGCTGCATTCTGGCGCCAGGCTTCAAGCGGCACGCTAAGCATGAACAGACAGCCTAATGCTGACACCACCAGAAAAATACCGTGCTGGCGGAAGTAGTAAAAACTATTATCCAGAAGACCTACCGAGGCTGAGCTGACCATTACCCAGCCTAATCCGGCGAGTGCCACGGCGGCGGCAATCAACCAAATATCGCAGGGTAAATCACGCGTGGTTAATGCGCGATGCAGGCGCTGTATTCGGCTCATGGGGAAGTCTCCGCCGCTTTGTTTTCTACCCAGTCACGAAAAGCCTTACCGCGAGCCTCATAGCCAGAAAACTGATCAAAACTCGCGCAGGCAGGCGACAAAAGTACGCAGTCACCTGGTTCGGCAATGGCAAAAGCCTCCTCCATCGCCTGCGTTAAATCACGCACCTGCTGAACCGGCACCTGAGAAGTTATGGCCTGAGCGATCCGGTCACTATCCGCGCCAAACAGTAGCGCCTGACACGCACAGCGCCCCAGCGGTATAGCAAGCGGTGTAAAGTCAGCCCCCTTGCCAACGCCACCGGCAAGCCAGATCAGGCGGCCTTCAAGCGTTGCGCCAAGCCCCTGGATCGCCGCCAACGTGGCGCCCACATTGGTGCCTTTAGAGTCATTTATCCAGGTGACATCATTAATATGCGCCACCGTTTCACTACGGTGTGGCAGTCCGGTAAACGTTCTAAGGGTATTAATCATGGCGGACGCGTTAAGCCCTAACGCCTGCCCCATGGCAAGCGCCGCCAGGGCATTGGCATAGTTATGCTGACCAGCCATTTTCAATTCGCTGGCGGAGAGCCACTGGGTTTGCCCTTGCATAAGTTTAAGCTCAGCCCCCTCCCAAACGAGGCCCCAGTCGTTGCCTGAGGGCGCATTCACTGAAAAACGCATAGTCGCTACGTCTTCCTGGACAGGCCAGGTCAAAGGATCATCCTGGTTGACAATGATGTGCCGTGCACCGGTAAAGATGCGCTGCTTGGCCAAGCGGTAGGCCTGCATATCGCCATGCCTATCCAGATGATCTTCACAAAGATTTAAAAATACGGCGGCCTTGGCACCTAACGCAGGCGTGGTTTCCAGCTGAAAGCTGGAAAGTTCTAAGATATACAGCTCGGCATCGGGGTGATTGGCTAACAGGTCAAGTGCAGGAGTACCGAGATTTCCCCCTACCGCTACCCGTAAGCCTGCGGTTTTGGCCATTTCACCCAGCAATGTGGTCACTGTGGATTTAGCGTTAGAGCCAGTAATAGCGGCAATCGGCACTTGATTGGCACGCACAAACAGAGCGGTTTCGCCCACTACCATTGAGTCGCCGGTATGCGGATTGATACGTTCAGCCAAGCCCTCTAATCCTGGCGTTGCGGGATCAACACCGGGGCTAAGCACTACTTCATGGGCATCGGTAAAATCCAGCGCGGTTAACGGGCCACATACCACGTTCACACCGGGATGAGCCGCATGAAATGCATCAAGACCCGGCGGGTCACTGCGAGTGTCCGCCACCATGAAAGGCATATTCGTGCGTGCCAAATGCCGACAGATTGCCCGACCTGAAAGCCCCAGGCCAATAACAACGCTCACTCCGTTAGGTACTCGCACCATATCTGGCTCCTTTGCGTTATACGCTTAAGGCTGCAGCGGCCACTATTACCGCATCGATTAACGAACCTTGAGCGTCGCGAGGCCCAGTAGCACCAATACCACGGTAATGATCCAGAAGCGCACAATGACACGCGGCTCCGGCCAGCCTTTCAATTCGAAGTGGTGATGTAGCGGCGCCATGCGGAAAATACGCCGTCCGGTCATTTTATAAGACCCCACCTGCAGTATGACCGACAGAGTTTCGACGACAAAAATACCGCCCATGATGAACAGGACGATTTCCTGGCGAACGATTACCGCGACAACGCCAAGCGCCGCACCCAATGCAAGCGCCCCCACATCGCCCATGAAGACCTGGGCGGGATAGGTGTTGAACCACAAAAAGCCGAGCCCCGCTCCTGCAATGGTCGCACAGAAAATCGCAAGCTCCCCGGTACCGTTAAGAAACGGGATATGCAGGTAGTTGGCGAACACAGCGTTACCGCTGGCATAAGCAAAGACTGACAAGCCCATCGCGACCAACACGGTGGGCATGATCGCCAGGCCATCCAAGCCATCGGTCAGGTTCACCGCGTTGGAGCTACCCACAATCACAAAGTAGGTCAGCACGATATAAAACACGCCCAGCGGCAGCGCGACATCCTTGAACAGCGGCACGAGCAAGCTGGTTTCGGCCGGCGTAGCTGCTGTGAAATAAAGCACTAGCGCTGCGCCAATCCCGACCACCGACTGCCAAAAGTACTTCCAGCGCGCCGGCAGACCACGGGGATTTTTCTCGACCACCTTACGGTAATCATCGACCCAGCCAATAGCTCCGAACCCCAGCGTCACGGCTAGCACCACCCACACATAGTGATTGGTCAAATCGCCCCATACGAAGGTACTGATAGCCATCGCCAGCAGAATCATCACGCCACCCATGGTGGGTGTGCCCGCTTTTGAAAGATGGGATTGCGGGCCATCATCGCGCACTGCCTGGCCTATCTGGCCTTCAACAAGCCGACGGATTACCCATGGCCCCAGCCAAAGGCAGAGCATCAGCGAGGTAAGTGCCGCCAGGATGACGCGCAAGGTGAGATAGTTGAAAACCTGAAAGCCCGTGTGGTACTGAGCTAGAAAATTCGCCAAGTGAAGTAACATGAACGGCGTTTACCTTATTTCATCCGAGCGCAGCGCAGCAATGATTTGCTCCATACCCGCGCTGCGCGACCCTTTCACCAGAAGCGTGGTGGCGGGCGGCAAAGTATTAATGACATGACGCGCTAGCGTCTCGTGGTCGTCAAAATGCTGCCCGTGACCAAAGGCGTCACAGGCTGAACGCGCCGCATCACCCAGCGTCAGCAGCCTGTCGATGCCGAGCTCAGCCGCGTAACGACCAACCTCGGCATGCAATGTTTCAGCGTCATCGCCAAGTTCACCCATGACGCCCAGTGCACACCAGCGTGGCGCTGGGAAACGCATCAATGTTTCCATCGCGGCCTTGACCGCTCCGGGATTGGCATTATACGTATCGTCTAGCAGCGTAGCACCGTGCAACCCGGGGACAATGCTTAGCCGTGCGTTAAGTACCGGCAGATTTTGCAATCCAGCCACAACATCGGCAGGCGCAATACCGACTGCCAACGCTGCCGCTGCCGCTGCCAGCGCATTGCTGACATTGTGCTTACCCAGCAAAGCAAGCTGTACATTGCCCAGCGGCTTACCGTGCTGAACAAGCGTGAAAGCATACCTTCCCTGAGAGTCACAGGAAAGCGCGGACGCACAGACATCCGCTGAGCTATCAAACCCAAAGCTGATGACGCGTCGGGGAGCCGCACAGGCAGCCCAGAAGGCGTAGTAATGGTCATCTCGATTAAGTACCGCAACGCCTTGGTCACTCAAGCCATCGAGCAGCTCGCTTTTCGCCTGGGCAATATGTCCCATACCGCCAAATTCACCAACGTGTGCCCCTGTAACGTTGGTGATAATAGCCACATCAGGCACCGTTAAACGGCTGGACCAGGCAATTTCACCCAGATGGTTCGCGCCCAGCTCGATAACCCCTGCCTGATGCTCTTCGGTTAATCTTAAAAGCGTTAGCGGAACGCCAATATCGTTATTGAGGTTGCCTTGAGTCGCCAGCACATTACCGAGAGGCGCCAGCAAGGCAGCCGTCATTTCCTTGACCGTTGTCTTACCACTATTACCGGTGACGCCGATCAACGGCATGGACCAGCGGCTACGCCAGGCACCGGCTAGAAGCCCCAATCCAAGACGAGTATCCGGACATACAAGCTGGGGCAGCGGACTGTCTATCGAGGCTTCGACCAGTGCCGCTGCTGCACCTTGCTCATGGGCCTGCCCGATAAAATCATGGCCGTTAAAGCGTGGCCCCTTCAGCGCCACAAACAGGCAGCCGGGCACAATTTTCCGGGTATCGGTAACCACTGCAGTAAGCTCTAACGCTGCTTGATCTTCAGATATTTCTATGCCCAGCGCGGTTGCTACCTCAGCAAGTGTCCAGCTCATGGTGCATGACTCCGTAACGCGAAGGCTCCCAGCACTTCATCTTCGTCGTTATAGGCATGGCGCACGCCATTGATTTCCTGATAGGCCTCATGGCCTTTACCGGCAATCAGCACCACATCATTGTCACCAGCCTGTTGAATCGTCTGGCTAATGGCAAGCCGACGATCACCTATTTCGAGTGGTGTGATGGCCGAAGAAAGCCCCGCCATAATTTGCTGGCGAATCTGCTCTGCTGACTCACCCCGCGGGTTGTCATCGGTGACCACCACATGGTCTGCGAGTTGCTCAGCGGCTTTGGCCATTTCTACACGCTTGCCCGTATCGCGCTCACCGCCACAGCCAAACACACACCACAGCTTGCCCGCTTGGCCTAAATGTGCGCGCAGGGCTTGTAGTGCACTGTGCAGCGCATCCGGCGTATGGGCATAATCGATCACAACGCTGGGCGCTGATTTCGCATGGTACAGCGCCATACGCCCAGGCACGGGATCAAGTGCTGCGGCCGCCTCAAACAGTGGGTCAATCTCCTGACCCAAACCGTAAAGCACAGCCATCGCCAACAGGACATTATCCAGGTTGAAACGTCCCATCAGACCTAACGTCAATACGCGCTCGCCATCCGGCGTGGCAATCAGCGCCTGCTGGCCCGTTTCTTTCAGCTGGACATCCAGCACCCGAAACGTAACGGCTTCATCCTGGCCGGTCGCTAATACGCGCACGCGCTTATCACAGCCAGCCAGCATCAAACGGGCCAAAGGATCGTCAGCATTCACAACGGCAAGCTCAAGCTCGCTACGCCGAAAAAGCTTGGCTTTAGCCGCCGCATACGCCGCCATGCTCCCGTGGTAATCGAGGTGGTCGCGGGTCAGGTTGGTAAATACGCCAACTTTTACATCGACGGCGTCCAGGCGGTGTTGATCCAACGCGTGAGAGGAGGCTTCAAGCGCCACTCGCTTTACCCCCTGGCGGGAAAGCTCGCCAAGCGTTGCCTGTAATGCCAAAGGACCGGGCGTGGTCAAGCCACTATCAGCCAGCTGGCCTGGGCGACCTACGCCTAACGTACCGATTACACCAGCGGCAGTGCCCAAGGCTTCGCTCAACGCCGCAATATAATGCGTAACGGAGCTTTTCCCATTGGTGCCTGTAACAGCGATCACTTCAAGATCAGTGGGCACTTCAAAAAGCTGCCGACCCAGCTCGCCTAGCCGTATGGAAAGGTGCGGCAGGTAGAGTACCCGACCTTCCCAAGTGGCATGGGCTTGCTTGGTATGCGCTAACACTAGCGACGCGCCCTGTTCAAGGACCATGTCAATATAGTCACGCCCGTCGCCCTGGCTACCCGGCACGGCAACAAACACATCACCCGTTGACAGCTTGCGTGAATCGGTAATCAAACGCAGCGACTCAGGAAGTTCGGGCAGTGTCTGAGCAAAGGGCTCATTCGGCCATACGCTACCCAGCGCTTCCCATAAATCGTTGGGGGCCAACGTCATGCAATCTCCTTAGTCATGCTACTCTTCGACCTCATGGTCTGGCGGCACGTCAAGTAAGCGCAACGCGTTACCCGTCACGCTTGAAAAGACCGGAGCGGCAACCGCACCACCGTAAAATTCGCCGGCTTTCGGATGATCGATCATCACAACGGTCACGATACGGGGATCAGAAATAGGCGCAATGCCGGCAAATACGCTTCGATAGGCATCCGTGGTGTAACCGCCCTGCCCGGATTTACGCACCGTACCGGTTTTCCCACCTACTCGATAGCCTTCCACGCGAGCTCGCCGACCACCGGTATAGGCGGCAACGGATGTTTCGAGAATATTCAGCAGATCGTTGGCAACGGAAGGATCAATTGCGGGAATCCCTTGAGGTGGCTCAGACAGACGCAATAAAGAAGGTGGCAAACGCATGCCGCCATTGGCTAATGCCGTGTAAGCACTTGCCAATTGAACGGCAGTAACCGACAGGCCGTAACCGTAAGACAGCGCCGCCCGCTCACTGCGTGACCAGCGCACTGGCGCAGGCAGGCTCCCATTGGCCTCGCCAGGGAAGCCCGTTCCGGGCGCCTGCCCTAATCCCAACTGATTATACTTTTCCCAAATAGCCGTATCGCTTAGCTGTAATGCCAAGCGCGACATACCGATATTGGATGAGTGCTCCAAAATACCTGCTAGCGTCAAGTCACCGTAATTACGAAAATCACGAATGGTAAATTGATCGATACGCATCCAACCCGGCGAGGTATCCACCACTGCGTCACGACCTACAATACCGCTCTCCAGCACGGCGGCCATAGCCAGCGGCTTCATGACGGAACCCGGTTCAAAAACATCGACCAACGCCTGATTACGCAAGCCACGCGGATCAAGCCCAGTGCGATTATTAGGGTTATATGACGGCAGATTAGCCATCGCCAACACTTCACCGGTACGGGCATCCATAGTAACTAGCACGCCACCGTCAGCATCGTTTTTGGCAACGGCCGCACGCAGCTCACGGTACGCCATATATTGAATACGCTGGTCGATCGACAGCACCAGATCACCGCCTGGCTGGGCTTCGCGGATAACGCCCAGCTCACGTACCAAACGCCCACGACGATCTTTAATCACGCGGCGTTGGCCTGGGTGTCCTGCCAAGAACGGCTGGTAGGAAAGCTCCAGACCTTCTTGGCCCACATCATCAACGTTGGTCACACCGAGTATCTGCGCCGCCACTTCCCCGGCGGGATAATAGCGCTTGTACTCGCGTTGGGGGTAAACGCCAGGGGTGCGTAAATCAAGAATGCGCTGCGCCGCACCCGGGGTCATCTGCCGACGCAGATACATGAACTCGCGGCTACTGTAGCGCTCAACCCGGGACTCGAAATCGTCTAGTGACATGCCCAGCGCCTGCGCCAGCATAAAGCGTTGGATACCGTCGGAAGGCAGTTCCTGAGGATTCGCCCATAGCGTTACGACAGGCGTTGAAATAGCTAGAGGCTCGCCGTTGCGGTCAGTGATCATACCGCGGTGGGCAGGTATGGCCTCATGACGCAGCGTTCTCGCATCCCCCTGGCTTTGCAGGAAAGGCCGGTCAATAACCTGCAGCAACGTGATCCGCCCAATAAGAACACACGTTACTAAACCGACCATGATCAATATAAAGATAAAACGGCCGCCACCCAGCGGTGGGGCAATAGGCTGCTGACGGGGCATTCCTCCCCGGCGCTCGTTTCTCATGGCCGAATGACCTCAACGTCATGCACGTCAGGAATACGCATATCCAGGCGTTCCGTGGCAATTTGCTCAATCCGGGCGGGCGTCGACCATGCGCCCTCTTCTAATAAAAGTTGGCCCCACTCAGTTTGCAGCTGGTTTTTTTCCTGCTGAAGATGCTGCAATTGGGCAAACTGAACGCGCGTCATGTGGGTGATGGCAACCGTTGCCAACGCACTGATGATGCAAAGAAAAAACAGCAGACAAATAATGATGGGCCACGCACGAAGACGTAACTTGAAGGGCCATTCGGTGCGTAGCGTTGAGGCCCAACGCTCAATCCGATCCATGCTCATGCTTATACTCGTTTTCGGGCAGCCCGCATAACGGCGCTCCGCGCGCGTGGATTACCAGCTACCTCTTCATCACTCGGGCGTACGCCTCGACTTAAAGCCTCAAGGCGACGATTTAATTGGTCATCACGAATAGGTACACCGCGTGGCAGGTGGGTATCGCCACGTACGTGATGACGGATAAAGCGTTTTACACGACGATCTTCCAGCGAATGGAAACTGATAATCACCAGATGACCGCCCGGGGCCAGCGCTTCAAGCGCTGCGTCTAAGGCAGCATCTAGCTGATCAAGTTCGCCATTTAAATAAATTCGTAATCCTTGAAATGCTTTTGTCGCCGGATGCTTGCCTTTTTCCCAGGCGGGGTGGGCTTTTTTCAATACCTCGGCCAAATCGACCGTATGGGTAAACGGCGCTTCAACACGCCGCTCAACCACAGCACGAGCCAACCGTTTGGCGTAGCGCTCTTCGCCATACGTTTTAAATACCTGGGCGATATCGGCTTCTTTTGCGCGTGCGAGGAACTCAGCCGCGCTTTCCCCCTGAGTGGGATCCATGCGCATATCCAACGGGCCATTGCGCATAAAGCTGAACCCGCGCTCAGGATCATCCAGCTGTGGAGAAGAAACGCCTACATCCAGCAATACGCCGGACAGTTTTCCGTATACGCCCAGCTCGCGGGCATAGTCTGCCAAGTGGGCAAATTCACGCTGGGTAATTTGAAAGCGGGGATCATCGACCTCAGCGGCAGCCGCAATAGCCTGGGGGTCACGATCCATCGCTATCAAGCGACCCTGCTTACCTAGGCGTGACAAGATCAGCCGCGAATGCCCCCCTCGGCCAAACGTGCCATCCAGATAAACGCCGTCGGGATTATGTATAAGGGTATCGACAGCCCCTTCCAGTAATACGCTGGTATGGCGAAACGGGGAAACGACCTGGTCAGCGTCAGGAGAAGGCATGTTACTCTCACACAATATTTAGAGGGGCGCGCCAGTGCGAGCCCCTTTATGGAAATGGGGAGTCGGCCGATAAGCCGGGTTCTGTCGTGGACAGTCATTCCTCTAGGCGTTTTGTCACCAAAGCGCTCAAGCAACCTACCCGGACCCAGCGCGGGCCGCGCCATTGGGTCCCTATTTGGTCTTGCTCCGAGTGGGGTTTACCATGCCACGCACTGTTGCCAGGCGCGCGGTGCGCTCTTACCGCACCCTTTCACCCTTACCGGCCCCTTGAGGTTTATTTCAAAAGGCTTAGGCGGTCTACTCTCTGCTGCACTTTCCGTCGGCTTACGCCGCCCAGGCGTTACCTGGCACTCTGCCCTATGGAGCCCGGACTTTCCTCCCCCAGCCCGTCAAAAAGACGGGTTAGCGGCGACTGTCTGGCCAACTCCGGCGGCAAGCATACCAGCGCCCTCGCTTCGCCTCAATGCTCGGTTTTAATTGCCTGTAATCTTGCATACCATTCCTGTTTGCGCCCACCCAGCATTCGAGCCACTATCGCCGCCCCCTGCTTGACCCCCACTCCCTCTTCCAGCAGCACTTTCATCAATTGATCGGCGCTAATATCCTGATGCTCGCTTTGTGTAACCGGTGGCGCGCCCGCCAGCATGACCACAAACTCACCTCTCGCCTGATTGGGGTCGTCAGCCAACTGGGTCAGCAGTTCCTCAGGCGTACCTTGCAAGAATGTCTCAAACGTTTTGGTCAACTCTCTGGCCAGCACTACACTGCGTTCGGGCATCTGCTCACGCAGCGCTTCGAGAGTATGCACAATACGGTGCGGCGACTCGTAAAACACCAGAGTTTCTTCCCGGGTTTGCCACTCCTCAAGCGCCTGACGACGCGCCCCCGGCTTGGCGGGTAAAAAGCCGCCAAAGGTGAAGCGGTCTGTAGGCAAGCCAGCGCCTGATAGCGCCGTTACCAGCGCACACGGCCCAGGCAATGCCACCACATGCCGGCCACGGAGTCGTAGCTCTCTGACCAGGACGAAGCCCGGATCGCAGATAAGCGGTGTTCCTGCATCACTTATCAGGGCAATATTTTCGCCGGACTGCAGATAGGCATCTAGCGTATCCACCCGGCGCGCCTCGTTATGTTCATGCAGCGACAACATGGGCGTATTAACCCCTAAATGGGCCAACAAGCGAGCACTATGACGCGTATCCTCTGCCGCGATGCGCGATACTTCCGCTAATACCCGAGCTGCACGCGGCGATAGATCGTCCAAATTCCCAATTGGGGTGGCAACCACGTACAATGTGCCCGGATTGTGGTGTGTCATCGTGACTCCAGATTTGTTAATGGCTTGCTCTGACGGTGCGCTATGCTTGTTCAATGCCGACAAGCGGCGACAGCGCAAATGAAAACTAAGGAAGGATACATGAAACAGTCTCTGCGTGGCGTACTCGCCACTGCCCTCATAGCACTTCTCATGACCGGCTGTGCGATGCAGTCACCTAGCGTGGTCGACCGCGCGGATGATCAGGAAGCGAGCCGCTTGCTAAGTCAGGCGGAACAGCAGGCTCCCGACCAAGCCGCCAAGACGCGCCTGGAAGCCGCCACCATCTTGGCGCAACAAGGCCAGCGGGAAGATGCCTTTGCCGCCGCTGACGCCATCGATGAAGCTAGACTGTCAGAAACGGATCGCGTCCGTTGGGCGCTGCTTTTCTCAGAACTCGCCCGTGCAATGGATGACCCTCGCGCCGTATTACGCGCAACTCAGGTGCTCAACGACGACCTGCCCATGCAAGATGACCAACAGGAAACACTGATCGACCGGCAGAGCTGGGCACGCAATGCCCTGAACCAGCTTGACCCGGATAGCCTGGCGCTGCCCGGCCTTGAAGGCCAGGAGATCCGCCGCATCGTGGTTGCCCTGCCTGAGTCTGGCCCGCTTAGCAGTGTTGCAAACACGCTAGCTACCGCAATGCGTCGCCATAACGAGATCAAGGGGGACAACGTACAGCTGAGCTTCCTGGATGCTTCTCAATACTCGATGGATGAGCTTTATAGCCGTGCCGAACAGATGAACGCCCAATTGGTCATCGGCCCGCTTGAAAAAGATCAGGTCAGCCAGTTGGAACAGCGTGATAGCGTACCGCTGCCCACCCTTGCGCTTAACTATGGTAGCGGCGAACAGAATCGTGCTGCGCGCCTTTTCCAGTACGGCCTTTCTGCTGAAGATGAAGCGCGCCAAGCTGCCCGTCGCGCTTATCAGGATGGTCGCCGCAACATGTCGGTGATGGTGCCTGACAACGATTGGGGGCGCCGCGTAGGCGAGGCATTCTGGCATGAATTTCACCGCGAGGGAGGCGAGGTTACCAACGCCGTACGCTACAACCCTGAAAACCCGGTTGCCAATGCCGTAAAAACAGCCCTGAACGTTAGTGGCGAGCGCGCCCAGCTTAGCAACATCGACGCTCTTTTCCTTCTTGCGCTGCCCGACTACGCGCGCCAGGTGCCGCCTACAATGGATTACTACTACGCGCCGAACCTGCCCATCTACGCCACCTCACACCTGCATGAAGGCCGTTTGCAAACGCGTCGCGACCAGGATTTAAACGATGTCATGTTCGTGGATATTCCGTGGCAGATTCCTGATGCTGCGGTGGGGGGTGAAGAAATCCTTCCCTTCTACCCCACCTACCAACGCCTGAGCGAAGAAGCCGATGCGTCCATGTTTCGCCTGATGGCCATGGGCGTGGATGCTTATGAAATCGCGACGCATCTATCGGATATCGCCTCGCTTGATGGTATGCGCGGCAGCACCGGCACGCTTTATCTAACCGGTGATGGCCGCATTTATCGCGAACTGCCGTGGGCCAAGTTTCAAAATGGCACGCCCTCTCCCATCTTGATCCCGGGCCAAACCAGCGGTAATGAATAACGCCCAAACGGCGCGTAAGCGCGGTGCAGCCATTGAGCAGTTAGCCGCTCAATGGCTGCAAGAAAAGGGTTTGACGCTTGTGGCTCAAAACCACCATGTCAAAGGTGGTGAGCTGGATATCGTAATGAGTGACGGCAGCACGCTGGTGTTTGTAGAAGTCAAACATAGGGTGACCACACGCTACGGCCATCCGCTGGAAACCATAACGGCTACAAAGCGGCAGCGCCTGATACGCGCCGCCCAGCTATATATTGCCAAATACGGCCTTACATCTCCCTGCCGCTTTGATATTCTTGCTATTACTGGCGCGCCGCCCAAACTTGAGTTTCACTGGGAAAAAGCGGCTTTTGATGCCTACTGACTCTATTTTAACTAGGAAGCCCTAATGGACTTTCAATCGCGTATTCTTGACCACTTCAACGCCAGCATTGATACGAAAACCTATGCCAGCGAAGTACTGCCACCGTTTATCGAAGTTGCCAGTCAAATGATGGTGCAGTGTTTAGTGAGTGAAGGAAAGATTCTTGCTTGCGGCAATGGCGGTAGCGCCGGTGACAGCCAGCACTTTTCGTCGGAGCTACTCAATCGATTTGAGCGTGAACGCCCGAGCCTGCCGGCTCTGGCATTAACTACCGACACATCAACACTAACCTCAATTGCTAATGACTACAGCTATAA
Source organism: Halomonas sp. (assembly GCF_017983445.1). GTDB lineage: Bacteria > Pseudomonadota > Gammaproteobacteria > Pseudomonadales > Halomonadaceae > Vreelandella. The sequence continues at coordinate 40,678 of NZ_JAGOBJ010000008.1, read as the reverse complement.
CGAGGTGTTCTCCAAGCAGATCCGCGCATTGGGCCAGCCTGGTGATATTCTGCTTGCGATCTCGACGAGCGGTAATTCCGCGAACATTGTGCAAGCGATTCAGGCCGCACATGACCGTGAAATGACCGTGGTGGCTCTGACCGGGCGCGATGGTGGTAATATGGCCTCTCTGCTTGGCCAGGATGATTGCGAAATCCGCGTTCCTGCAACATCCACGGCCAGAATCCAGGAGGTTCATTTACTGGTCATTCACTGTTTGTGCGATCTTATCGATGAGCAGCTGTTCGGCAGCGCTGCCTAACGTGATGCCTCACCTCTTGTTACTTTCATTAAGATAAGGAGTCATTCACCATGGCCCTACGTTTTTCTACTCGTCAACTGCTGGTCGTCACCCTGTTATCTGCTGCACTTATTAGCGGCTGTGCGACCAATACCGCGTCCAATCCGTCCAACTACGGCCAGCGCAGCGATGATGTGCAAGCAGTGGATGCCACCATTGAGCGTGAGGCTGAACGCGCACTGGACCGCGCTGATGCACGCCTGGGTGATGCCCGCATTCGCGCGCATAGCTACAACGGCTCACTGCTGTTAGTCGGCCAGGTGCCCAGCGAAGAGCTCCGCACGAAAGCCGGCGATGTTGCGCGCAACCTGCGCGGCGTTAATCAAGTGCATAATGAACTCACCATCGCTGCTCGCCTTCCGGCCAGCCAACGCCTGACAGATACCTGGTTAACCACCAACGTGGTGAGCACTCTGGCTACCAATGATCGCATCGACTCATCAAAGCTTAAGGTGACGACTGAAAACGCCAGCGTCTACCTGATGGGCATGGTGACTCACGAGGAAGCCGACCGGATCGTCAACGCCGCATCGTCGGTTGGTGGCATTCAGCGAATCGTCAAAGTATTTGAATATATCGACTGAGCGTCCCCGCACCAGGTACAAAAAACCTCGCACAGTGAATGTGCGAGGTTTTTTTATGATCTTACCAACGAAACCGTTTGGTTATTTAACCACTCGAAGCGTCGGTTTTTTCTTGGGCTTTGAAGGCGCCGTTGATGACTCAGAAACATCATCAAGTTCGCTTTCAGGCACCGGTTCCGTTACAGACAGTTCAGGCTTGGAAGGCGCATCAGGTGCTTCATTAAATAAAGCCTCCTCATCGTCCGTCGCTTCACCCAACTCCGGCTCATGACCAAAGACCATGCCCACGCCGTTTTCACGCGCATAAATAGCCATAAGCGCCGGAATCGGCACCATCACCTGCATTGGCTGACCACCAAAGCGGGCATTGAAACCGATAGCTTGATTTTCCATAAACAGATCGCGCACAGCCGTTGGCGCCACGTTCAAGACAATCTGACCATTTTGAACAAACTGACGCGGCACCTCGACCCCGGCTTGCGTCGCATCAACGACAAGATAGGGCGTTAACTCATTATCCAACAGCCACTCATAGAGTGCCCGGGCGAGATAGGGGCGACTCGACTTCATAAGACTCCCTCCTCCTGACAAGTAAAGCCCCAGCCTTTCTCAGGCAACGGGGCCATGTAAATTCAAGCACGCATCTCTTTTTCATGCTCATTCAAAGATGCTTTGAACGCTTCCCGCTCAAATACTCGCGACATGTAACTTAACAGCGGCTTTACCTGTTTCTCGGGCAGTTCGATATTCAAGTCTGGCAGGCGCCACAAGATCGGTGCAAGACAGCAATCCACTAGCGTGAATTCTTCGCTCATGAAGAAAGGCATATCTTCAAAAATAGGCGAAATACCGATCAGGCTTTCACGCAGCTCTTTACGCGCCTTGTCAGCCTCTTTCTTCCCGCCACTGCGAATTTGATCGACCATGGGGCACCATTCACGCTCAATGCGATGCATCCACAGGCGGCTTTGCGCGCGGGCAACAGGATAAACAGGGAGCAAAGGAGGATGCGGAAAACGCTCATCCAGATACTCCATCATGACTTTAGACTCATAGAGCACTAAATCACGATCTAAAAGCGTAGGTACGCTATTATACGGGTTGAGGTCTGCTAAATCTTCAGGCGGCTGTTCTACGTTAACATCAACGATATCGACGGCCACCCCCTTCTCAGCCAGCACAATGCGCACGCGATGACTGAAATGATCATCACTACCTGAGTAAAAAATCATCGACGACCGCTTGGCCACAACACCCATGAAAGCATCCTCGCATCAAAACAATTATGGATAATAACACGCCAAAGCCACCTTATGGTAAGGCAGCCCGTTTTGGGTTACTGCTTGACATCAAAACAACATAAGCAAGGCCGATACTGACAACTTATGCATGCCCGACCACGTCAATACACATCCTTCCAGTATTCACGCTTAAGAAAATAGACGATAACGCCAAAAATAAATAAAAAAATCATAACTTTAGGCGCCACAGCTTGAGCCTTCAACTGATAAGGTTCACTAACATAGGCTAAGAAATTAGTAATATCGTATACCGCACTTTCAAACTCATCTGGCGCCATCGCGCCAGGCGTTACCACTTTTAAGCGATCACACCCTGGCTGTTCGGCCTTCGAGCAATCAAGCGCTTGTACCCCCTGAAGCGGCTCAAGCACATTGGGCATGGCTACTGAGTTAAACAGCGTGTTATTGACGCCATTCGGACGGCTAGAGTCTTGATAAAATCCCAGCAGATAAGCATTAACCCAGCCTGCCCCCCGCAGGCGTACCGTCAGCGATAAATCCGGCGGCACAACGCCCCACCACTGCGCCGCCTCTTCCGCCTTCAAGGCATTATGCATAGGGTCATCAAAGGCAGCCGTCGATGAAAACATGACAGCCTCTTCCATCATCGCCTGAGGAATACCCAGATCATTAGCCGTACGTGAATACCGCTGATAGCTCAGCGTATGACAACCCAGGCAATAATTGACATAAAGCTTCAGGCCATTCTGTAGTGACACCTGATCCTGCAAGTCCGGCGCCCCCGAGCGAAATTCGCGCTCGCCCTGCCCGCCTACTGCCATTATGGGCATCAGCAAAAAGCACACTGCTATCCATACGTATTTCATCAGCCGGCCACCCTTTCGGGCACGGGTTTGGTTTTTTCCAAACGAGTATAAATGGGCATGAATAGAAAATAGGCGAAGTAAGTCGCGGTAAATAGTTGCGCCAAGTGCGTTCGCACAGGCGTGGATGGCAAAACACCCAGTACGCCCAAAGCGACAAAACTTACCACAAACAGCCCCAACATCAGCTTTGATAGCCAGCCCTTATAGCGCATGGACCGAACAGGGCTTCGGTCCAGCCACGGTACGACAAAGAGTATCGCGATGGCGCCGCCCATGAAAATTACGCCCAGAAATCGGGCATCCAAGCCAAATACTGAAAAGTTGATCGCGCGTAAAATGGCGTAAAAGGGAGTGAAGTACCAAACCGGCGCAATATGATCAGGCGTTTGCAGCGGATTGGCTGGCTCGAAATTTGGCTGTTCAATGAAATAGCCGCCGCCTTCTGGAAAATAAAATATAACCCCACAGAAAACGAACAAGAAGATCGCTACGCCGACCAAATCCTTGACGGTATAATACGGATGAAACGGGATACCATCCAGTGGTTTACCCGTATCGTCGGTGTGCATTCGAATCTCAATGCCGTCGGGATTATTCGACCCGACCTCATGTAGCGCCACAATATGCAGCACTACCAGCGCCAGAATGACCAGCGGCAATGCAACAACATGCAGCGCAAAAAAACGATTCAAGGTAACACCCGAGACCAGATAATCGCCGCGTACCCACTGAGCAAGCCCCTCTCCGATACCTGGAATCGCCGAGAATAGCGACGTGATCACTTGCGCTCCCCAATAGGACATCTGCCCCCAAGGCAGCAGATAACCCATAAACGCCTCAGCCATCAGCACCAGATACAAGGCCATTCCGAACACCCATACAAGCTCCCGTGGCGCCTTGTATGAGCCATACAGAAGCCCACGGAACATATGCAGATAGACAACGATAAATAACGCCGAGGCGCCAGTGGTATGCATATAGCGAATCAGCCAGCCCCACTCCACGTCACGCATAATGTACTCAATGGACGCGAAGGCCCCCTCAGCGGTCGGGCTATAGCTCATGGTGAGCCAGATACCGGTTAACAGCTGATTAACCAACACCAACAGCGCAAGCGAGCCAAACACGTACCAGACATTCAGGTTTTTGGGGACGTAATAACTGGCGAGATGATTTCGCCATAGCCTGCTTGCCGGAAAACGTGCATCCAGCCATTTCATAAAACCATTGCCTGTTTTGTCCTGCGCCGCCATCAACCCGCCTCCTTATCCTCACCCACTACGATAATATGGTCGCTCAGATAATGATAAGGCGGCACCTCAAGATTGATCGGCGCAGGCATGCTTGCATACACCCGCCCGGCCAAATCAAAACGCGAGCTATGGCAGGGACAGAAGAACCCTCCAGGCCAGTGATCATCACCCGCCTGAGCGTCAGGTTCGGGGCGATACAGCGGCGAACAGCCAAAATGCGTACACAAGCCAACCAGCACTCCGATTTCAGGCTTGAGTGAGCGGAGCTCTCCTTGCACGTAAACAGGTTGCTGTGGCTGGCGAGATTCAGGGTCTGCCAGATAATCCGCGGGCAGCGCCTGCGTACGCGCGATCATTTCAGGCGTGCGGCGAATAATCCATACCGGCCGCCCCCGCCACTCGACGGTCATACGCTGCCCTGGGCGCAGCTTGGATATATCAGCCTGAATCGACGCCCCCGCCGCACGCGCTCGCGCGCTCGGCTTCCACGAAGCCACAAAAGGAACAGCTACGCCGATAACGCCCACAGCTCCCATAACGGAAGTAGCCCCGACAAGGAAACGTCGGCGGCCTTTATTAACGCCGTGGTCTGCCATGCGGGACTTCTCCCATTCAAATCTTCATGCAGCTATAAACATGCGGCTATAAATTAGCGTTCAACAATAAATGTGCAGAAAGTTAGCGTTAAGCTCAAAGCTCTTGCCACTCACGGCCTTTAAAAACAGCAAAATAACATAACCCCAAAGCCATAGGGGTTTTGATTTTACAATAAAAAACGCCCAGGCCGGTGGCCTGGGCGTTTTGCCGCACAGCGTTGAAAAATTAACGCTTGGAGAACTGCGGACGACGACGTGCTTTACGCAGGCCGACTTTCTTACGCTCAACTTGACGAGCATCACGCGTAACGTAGCCAGCGGCACGTAGCGCAGGACGCAGATCTTCGTTGTAGTTCATCAGGGCGCGAGTAATACCGTGACGAATGGCACCTGCTTGAGAGGAGCCACCACCGCCAGCGACAGTGATGAACAGGTCAAACTGGTTCAGCGTCTCAGTCAACTCAAGCGGCTGACGAACCACCATACGACCAGTAACGCGACCAAAATACAGGTCGAGATCTTTATCGTTGACGGTAATTTTGCCAGAGCCCGGCTTCATAAACACGCGAGCGGTGGAAGTCTTGCGGCGCCCGGTACCGTAATACTGCTGTGTCATGGCGAAGATTTCCTCAGATGTTCAGTTCAAGCGGCTGTTGAGCAGCATGCGGATGCTCGGCACCGGCGTACACTTTTAACTTGGTATACATGGCGCGACCCAGCGGACCTTTCGGCAGCATACCTTTAACGGCGAACTCGATAATACGCTCGGGCGCATGATCAAGCATTTTGTCAAACGTCATGGAACGCAGACCGCCCGGGTAACCAGTGTGGCGGTAATAGGTCTTAGCCTTCGCCTTGTTACCGGTTACATGGACTTTCTCGGCGTTAATCACAACGATGTAGTCGCCAGTATCAACGTGAGGGGTAAATTCGGGCTTATGCTTGCCACGCAGGCGGCGAGCAATCTCGGTTGCCAGACGACCGAGCGTTTTGTCCGTGGCGTCGACTACATACCAGTCGCGCTGGACGGACTGCGGCTTAGCACTGAACGTCTTCATGGATGAAATCACCAGATTAAGTGTGTTGGGTGACTACCACCGCCAAGCGGTGAAGCACCATCCCTATTTTTTTTGGTTGCCAGGAAATTACCTTAGCAACATGCAGCGAGGCGGCATTCTACAGCAAGACACCCGACAAGTTAAGGCCTATCGACGTTTTTCTCTACTCTGCTGCTTCGGTAAACACCAGCAGGCCTATATCAAGGCTTATGTGGCAACGCCAAGTATTCGCGCGACTGCATTTCTTGAAGTCGCGACAGCGTGCGTTGAAACTCAAACGTTAGCTTACCGCCACTATAAAGTGACTCAATAGGCACTTCTGCGGACATTAAAAGTTTTACACCACGATCATAAAACTCGTCGACCATATTGATGAACCGACGCGCCTGATCATCATGCCTTGCGTCCATTTGCGTAACGTTGGACACAAGCACGGCATTAAAACCTCGAGCAAGCTCGATATAGTCGTTTTGGCTACGCGGCCCATCGCACAATTCCAAAAACTCGAACCACGCGACATTTTCCTGAAGTCTTCGGGTTTTAAGCACCCGATGATTAACTTCCAGCGGAGCATCCGTCTCACCTTCCTGCCCGGCGATCTCCCGAAAACTGCGCGCAAGCTCTTGCTCTGCCTCCTCATCAAGCGGCGAGTGAAAGATTTCAGCACGCTCAAGCGCGCGCAGTCGGTAATCCACGCCGGAATCAACGTTCACCACATCGCAGTGACGCTTGACCAAGTCGATAGCAGGTAGAAAGCGCGCTCGCTGTAAGCCATCCTTATAAAGCTCATCAGGTACGATATTGGACGTAGCGACCAGCACAACGCCACGCTCAAACAGCGCTTCAAGCAAATTCGCCAGAATCATGGCGTCGGTAATGTCTTTGACAAAAAACTCATCAAAGCAGATCACCCGTGCTTCCGAGGCAAACTTACCGGCAATTAAGGTAAGCGGGTTCTTTTCGCCTTTGTAGTGAGTCAGCTCATTGTGAACCCGCTGCATGAATCGATGGAAATGGGTGCGCATTTTTTCGGGAAAAGGTAGCGCCTCATAAAAGGTATCCACCAGGTACGTTTTGCCACGCCCCACGCCACCCCAGAAATACAGGCCACGCACCTGAGGCAATGCAGGTTCGGCTGAAGGCGATGATTTACCAAACAGGCCTGCCATCTTGGCCTTGAGCCCCCTATTGGCGATCACCGTTTTAGGCACAGTGGTCGGCGCGGCAATCAAATCATCGTAAAGCCGCTGCAGATGTTTGACTGCCGACTCCTGAGCCGCATCATACTGAAAGTCTTCACGAGTTAAATCAGCATGATAACGCTCGATCGGCGTTGGCCGAGATGACGGACTCACCTTTTTATCTGCAGAAGTAGATGGCATTTAATCGCCTCCAAAACGTAGTACGACGGTGTTGACGATGCGTTCGACCGCCCCTCAAAAAGGGGGGATTATACGCAGCGAACACTCTAAGCGCATGGTTGGATTGACCTAACCAACCAATCGACGCTTATAATGAAGATTGTTCGTTCGCAAACCGCTCACCTTGCATTGGCGGAGCGCATCAAGCGTCAGGGAGAAAACTGTGGAAGCAAGTTCGCCTTATACCTATGCCATTGTTGGCATCATTATCGGCTTCATCATCGGTTTAGGATGCTATCGTTTGTTCAGTAAAGGAGAGCGTAACAATGCCTCCTTGCGCCAAACACTACTGGAACGAGAACATCAAATTGCCGAGCTCAAAAAAGGGATGGGCGGCCATCTCACCGGCGTTTTTCAACGTCTGGACAGCATTCGGTCCGAGGCCGACCAGCTTGAGCATCAGATTCGAGAGGATGCCGAGGAGTGGCACCTGGGAAGCAGCACCCCTCCCGAGCTTAAAGAGCGCCAGCCGATTGCCACCCAAAAAGTAGATAGCCCAACGACAGATAGCCCAGTAACTACGCCTCGCGATTATGCCGATGGTAAAAATGGCACGCTTTCCGAAAATTTCGGCCTGAAAGATAGCGCCACGAACGCCAGCGCGCCTCAGCCACCCCGCTATTGAGCCAGCTCTGTCATTAAGCGAACGGATGGGCAGTAGTGAAAGCTGCCCATTCCTTCCCGCTTCGTCAGGCAGGGTTATCAATATCGACAAAGCGGTGTTCAATACCGTGCTCATCAGCCAGCCACTCACCCAGCGCCTGGATACCGTAACGCTCAGTAGCATGATGCCCCGCGGCAATATAGTGAATGCCTAGCTCCCGCGCCAGATGGGTAGTACGCTCGGAAATCTCCCCTGATATAAATGCCTGGGCACCGGCTTCATAGGCGGCAGTAATCATGTCCTGCGCCCCGCCCGTGCACCACGCAATCCGCTCGATGTCGCTATTATTATCCGCCTCTATCACCAGCGGAGAACGATGCAGCGTACCGGCTATCTGCACCGCCAGGGTATGGATACGTTGCGCCTGAGGCAAACGCCCTGACCATAACAACCCCTCGCCCAGCTCGCCATCCAGACAGCCTTCCACTTTCCAGCCCAAGCGTCTGGCAAGCTCTGCGTTGTTACCCATTTCACTGTGTGCATCAAGCGGCAAATGATAGGCAAGCAAGTTGATATCATGGTCCATCAGCGTTTTGATGCGTTTATATTTCATGCCGGTAATCGCGACCGGCTCATTTTTCCAGAAATAACCGTGATGCACCAAGACCATATCGGCCTGCCAGGCAACGGCTTCATCCAGTAGCGCCTGGCAGGCCGTAACTCCCGTCATCACGCGCTTCACCTGCTCTCGCCCGGCAACCTGCAAACCGTTAATGGTAAAATCTTTAAACGTCGAAGCCCGCAACTGATGGTCGCAAGCGGCTACTATCTGATCGCGATGGGTCACAAAGACTCCTTTAATGATTCTCTGACTACCGTGAGGAACTAGGCGAGAAAGTGTTACCATCATGCCATAGTAAAACTCGCTTCGTGTTATCGCGAACCTCACGTTTGACAAGACCACTACCCGCTGAGGAATTTTTGCATGCACCGCCTTGTGCTGCCTTATTTATGGCCTATTTTGACGGGGGTACTACTCGCTGCCCTGCTTTTATTTGCGTTTCCAGAGTACATACCGAATCCATTTAAAAATGCGCCGCCCACGCCCGCGCAGACACCCGCCTCGCCGTTAGTCACCGCAAGCGAACCGGCAAGCAACCGCCCGGCGCCCGAAGTTCGCCAGGCAGCCCCGCTTTCCCGCGACCAGGGCCCGGCCAGTTATTCCCACGCGGTCAATCAGGCTGCCCCCGCGGTGGTTAACGTGTACTCATCGCGTATTGTCGAGCGTGACCAGCATCCCTTGATGTCTGATCCTTTTTTTCAACAGTTCTTTAATGGCGATGACGCCACAACGCATCAGCGCATGCTCTCAAGCCTGGGGTCGGGGGTTATCATCAGTCACGACGGCTATGTGCTGACCAACCATCACGTCATCAATGGCGCAGACGAAATTCAGGTCGCTCTACGCGATGGCCGTGAGACGCTGGCCGAAGTCATCGGCACAGACCCGGAAAGCGACTTGGCCGTGCTGCGTATCGACCTTGAAGACCTGCCGGTTATTGAAATGGCTGATTCAGAAGATGTCGCCGTAGGCGATGTGGCACTGGCAATCGGCAACCCCTTTGGCGTTGGCCAAACCGTTACCATGGGCATCATTAGTGCTACGGGGCGTAGCCATTTAGGGTTAAATGCCTATGAAGACTTTATTCAGACCGATGCGGCAATTAACCCCGGCAACTCCGGCGGCGCGCTGGTCAACCCCGATGGGGCGTTGGTGGGTATCAATACGGCGATATTTTCCCGCTCGGGTGGCTCACAAGGCATCGGCTTTGCGATTCCCGCCAATCTTGCGCACAGCATACTGGATGAGCTGGTAACTCAGGGACGAGTCATTCGTGGCTGGCTGGGAATCGAAGCGCAGGCGCTGTCACGGGAATTGGCTGCTTCATTTGGGTTACGCACTCCGCAGGGAGTCATTGTGGCAGGTGTGGTCAGCGGCGGTCCGGCAGACAATGCAGGCCTTCAGCCCGGCGATATTTTATTGTCAGTTGGCGGGAAAACCGTTCTGGATGCCCGCGCCACCATGAGCAATATTGCCTCTATCGAGCCCGGCACCTCGTTACCACTCACCATTGTGCGCAGCGGCGAGCGGATAGACGTTACGCTTGAAGTGGGTGAACGCCCGATTATCAACGATGCCCCGGCAGGCGAGCGACCCAGTGACTCCTGAAGCTCGCCTGGCGCAATGCACTTAGTTAATGCGCTTAGTTACGGATGCGGTACTCAGCTGACCGCGCATGCGCGGTTAGCGACTCTCCACGTGCCAGGATAGAGGCAACCTTGCCAAGTTCTGAAGCACCCTCACCCGAACAGTGAATAATCGAAGAGCGCTTCTGGAAGTCGTAAACACCTAGAGGCGATGAGAAGCGCGCCGTGCCCGACGTGGGCAGCACATGATTGGGGCCTGCGCAATAATCACCTAGTGCCTCCGCCGTGTAGCGCCCCATAAAAATGGCGCCCGCATGACGAACTTCACTCAACCATGTATCAGGCGCTTCGACAGAAAGCTCCAGGTGTTCAGGCGCAATGCGGTTAATCATGGCAATCGCGTCTGCCTTATCCTGACAAAGAATCAGCGCGCCGCGGCGGCTCAACGACTCACGCACGATAGCTTCGCGATCCAGAGTCGGCAGCAGGCGCTCAATGGAGGCCGCCACCGCATCCAGATGCGCACTATCCCAGCTCACCAGAATTGCCTGGGCATCTTCGTCATGCTCTGCCTGGGAAAACAGATCCATCGCCAGCCAGTCAGGATCGGTTTGCCCGTCGGACACCACCAGAATTTCCGAGGGACCCGCGATCATGTCGATACCCACTTGACCGAATACGGCGCGCTTTGCCGTGGCGACATAGATATTGCCGGGGCCTACAATCTTGTCCACTCTCGGCACGGTCTCGGTACCGTATGCCATAGCAGCGATAGCCTGGGCGCCACCAATAGTAAAGACATGATCAACGCCTGCCAGGTGAGCAGCTGCCAATACCAGCTCGTTCACAACTCCATCCGGCGTAGGCACTACCATGACGATTTCACGAACGCCAGCCACGTGCGCCGGAATCGCGTTCATCAGCACAGAGGATGGATAGGCAGCCTTGCCACCCGGTACGTAAATACCCGCCCGATCAAGCGCGGTTACCTGCTGACCAAGCACGGTGCCATCGGCTTCCTCATACTGCCAGGACGTTGGCTTTTGCCGCTCGTGATAAAGCCTGATACGTTCAGCAGCGCTCGCAAGCGCATCGCGCTGTTCAGAAGGCAGATTATCAAAGGCCTGCTTGAGCTGCTCGGGTTTTAAGCGCAGTTCTTCCATGCTCTCAACCGATAGCCGATCAAAGCGATTCGTCGCTTCAATAACCGCGGCGTCACCACACTTTTTAACATCACTTAAAATTGCATCAACACGCGCTTGAACCGAAGAATCCGAGACGCCCTCCCAATCCAGAAGCGCACCAAGGTGCTGGTCAAACGTGATATCAAGCGTTGAAAGCCGGACTATAGTAGCCGTACTGGCTGAAGACATAGTGCTCATAAAAACTCCCGAGTCATTCAGTAGCCAGTGTCTGGCGCTTTTTAACCGCGCTATCCAAGCGTGCCAGCAGCGGCTTGATACGCTCATGCTTCATGGTCATGGCGGCCTTATTAACCACCAAACGCGTACTGATATGGGCAATCAACTCACGCGGCTCCATGCCATTGGCGCGCAGCGTATTGCCGGTATCCACGATATCCACGATTTCATCGGCCAAATTCATCAAGGGCGCCAGTTCCATCGCGCCGTATAGCTTGATGACTTCGGCCTGAATACCCTGCTCGGCATAGTAGCGCCGGGCAATATCGACGAACTTGGTCGCGACGCGTCGACGCGCTAGCGCTGGTTGCTGTCCGGTAACGCCCGCGGTCATCAGCTTGCAGCGGGCAATTTCCAGATCCAGCGGTTCATAAAGGCCTTCGGCGCCATGCTCTAAAAGAACATCCTTGCCCGCAATGCCCAGGTCAGCAGCGCCCAACTGTACATAGGTAGGCACGTCGGTTGCCCGAATAACCACCAACTTTACATCCGGCAGGTTGGTATCAAACAACAGTTTACGGCTCTTACCCAAATCTTCCGCTGGCGTAATACCTGCATCGGCGAGCAGTGGTAGCGTTTCATCCAAAATGCGCCCTTTGGAAAGGGCTAAAATTAGTTGCTTACTCATTGTATTGGCCAATGGTTAATAGCATGGCTTAGCCAGGAATACGGCGAATGCGTGCACCCAGCAGCTGCAATTTCTCTTCGATACACTCGTAGCCACGATCAATATGGTAGATACGGTCGACCAGCGTTTCGCCTTCCGCCATCATCGCCGCAATTACCAGAGAGGCCGAGGCACGCAGATCCGTGGCCATCACGGGGGCCCCGGAAAGTTTTTCTACGCCATTGATTAGCGCAGTGTTGCCTTCCAGCGTTATATCCGCCCCCATGCGGTTAAGCTCTTGTACGTGCATAAATCGGTTTTCGAAGATGGTTTCCACTACACGCGAGTGCCCAACGGCCACCGCATTCATGGCAACGAACTGCGCCTGCATATCGGTCGGGAAAGCCGGATAAGGTGCGGTACGTATATTGACGGCTTTTGGCCGCTTACCATGCATATCCAGAGCGATCCAGTCATCACCACTGGTGATCTCGGCCCCCGCCTCTTCAAGCTTGGCAAGTACCGCATCGAGAATATCAGCTCGCGTGCGCTTTACCTTTACGCGGCCGCCGGTCATGGCAGCAGCCACCAGGAAGGTACCGGTTTCGATGCGATCCGGCATCACGTCATGGTGGCAACCATGAAGCTTCTCGACACCTTCAATCACAATCGTATCAGTACCGTGCCCACGGATATTGGCGCCCATCTTGATCAGGCACTCGGCCAGATCGACAATTTCCGGCTCGCGAGCAGCGTTCTCAAGAACGGTTTTGCCCTCGGCAAGCGTTGCCGCCATCAGCAGGTTTTCAGTACCCGTGACCGTCACCGTATCGAAGAAGATTGTGGCGCCTTTTAAGCGACCATCAACACGGGCACGGATATACCCGCCTTCGACACGAATATCCGCTCCCATGGCTTCAAGGCCACGAATATGCAGATCAACCGGGCGCGAACCGATCGCGCAGCCACCGGGCAGCGAGACATCCGCCTCACCAAAATGAGCCAGCAGCGGACCCAATACCAAAATAGAGGCACGCATCTTCTTGACCAGCTCATAAGGCGCGTGGCAATGCGTAACTTGCGAGCCATCCAGCTGAATGCTGAGCTTTTCACCCATGACGGGCTCAACGCCCATACGGCCCAACAACTCAAGCGTGGTGGTAATATCCTGAAGATGCGGCAGGTTACCAATCACTACCGGGCCATCCGCCAAGAGAGTGGCACATAAAATAGGCAAAGCAGCATTTTTGGCGCCGCTTACCCAGACTTCACCATCGACCGACCCGTTGCCGGTAATAATCAACTTATCCATGCAGCCGCCGTTACTGAGCATTTTCCGACGCAGTAGACCACTGCGCCGGAGTAAACGTTTTAATGCTAATGGCGTGCAGAGCACCTGAAGCGATCTCATTACTGAGTGCTGCGTAAACCAGTTGCTGACGCTTAACCGGAGAGAGACCTTCGAAGGCTTCACCAACCGCAATCACTTGGAAATTACAGCCTTCGCCCTGGATATGGAACTCACATCCATCGACACGGGATTCAAGCAGCGCTTTTACCTCATTGGGTTGCATGAGACAGGAAACTCCTTCGGGTCAGTGTGAATAATGCTAATAAGGCAACATAATAAAGAAAAGCGACACGCTTGGCGATGCCAAGGGTGCCAACCCTAGCGGGTGAGGGTCGGCGAATGGATCAATGATTCAATTTCAGATAAAGAAGCCAAACGTTCAAGCGGCGCAGAAAGCGTTACACCGCTCACCGTGATTTCGCGCGCCTGACAGGTACGTAGCCATTCGAACAGTACGCTAATGACCGCGCTACTGGCTTTTTGAACGCCGCTAAAATCAAGCGCCACTGCGTTGAACTCAGTAGCCCTTAGCCACTTGTTGCCAACGGCGGCAAGTTCTGCCGCCGTTGTCATACCAGCATCGCCGGCCACATAAAGCGTGCCCTGCTCTGCCTTAAGGCTTACCTGGGACTGTGACAGCAACACCGTCACGCATCACCCCCTTGCTCTAACTCGTCTACCCCAATTTCAGGTGCCCAGCCGCGAATGACCGCATCGTAATCACGGTTGTTATCACGCATGGCCTGGTCAAACTGATTGCGGAAGGTCAGGCCCAAATTAATACCGTTGACAATCACGTTTACGACACGCCAATCACCGTCTGAAAGGCGCAGGCTGTAGCTGACCGGATAAACCTGACCATTGGTGGCCACCACTTCCATATCCACGCTGGCCTGGTCTTCATAACGTTGGCTGCGCTGATTATCCAATACGCGCAGATCCTGATAATCAAATGTCACCAAACCACGCGTGTAGGTATCAATCAAGGTTTGACGGAAAACGTCGGCAAAGCGGCTACGCTGCTCAGGCGTTGCGTTACGGAAGTAGCTACCCATCACGCTTGCGCCGATGTAGCGAAAATCCGCCACATCTTCAAGGCTATCGTCAACCAACGCTTCAAGCTCGTCGATATTGCTTGCGTAGTAGTCTTTTTTGCCTTCGATCTCACTCATCAGCGCATTCACGTTTTCGCGGATCATCGCTTCGGGTGACTGTGATTGAGCCTGGGCCTGAAGCGGCAGAGCCAATGCCAGCACCATCAGAGCAACCAGCCAACGCATTAACGGTAGTGTAGTTTTACGCATTACCTTTCCCTCATCTACTTAATGTTTAGTTACTAGCCATATTGGATACAAATTGCTGGATAAGTTCTTCAAGTACCAGCGCCGACTGCGTGTCGCGTATGGTATCGCCATCTTCCAGAATTGCCGGGTCGCCGCCTACGCTTAAGCCGATATACTGCTCGCCCAGCAAGCCAGCGGTTAAAATCGCCGCCGTAGTATCCTGGGAGAGCTGGCCTTCCAGGTCATTATCCAAGCGTAGCGTGACTTTGGCGTCATACCATTCTGTATCCAGGTCAATCGACTCTACGCGGCCCACTGTCACGCCTGCCATGGTGACGCGGGCGCGGGGTTTCAGCCCGCCGATATTGGCAAAGTTGGCTTCCAGACGGAACGTTTCAGAAGGCGCTGAAAGGCTTAAGCCGCTTACACGCAGGCCCAGAAACACCAGCCCGACAATTCCCGCCAGCATAAACAGGCCGACACCAAACTCCATGGTTTTACTGCGCTTCATGAAATCACTCCACCCATTAAAGACCGCCGAACATGACGGCGGTTAATACAAAATCAAGCCCCAGTACCGCAAGCGACGAATACACTACCGTGCGCGTGGTAGCGCGTGAAATACCTTCAGACGTAGGCACCAGATCATATCCCTGAAACACAGCGATCCAGGTGACCACTACGGCGAAAACCAGGCTTTTGATAATGCCGTTACCCACATCACCGACAAAAGAGACGCTGGCCTGCATATTGCTCCAGTAAGAGCCTTCAAAGACGCCCAGCCATTCCACCCCTACCAGATAGCCGCCCCAGATACCCACTACGCCAAACCCTACGGTAAGAATTGGCAGCGCCACAAAGCCAGCCCAGAGCCTGGGTGCAATGACCCGGCGTAAGGGGTCTACGCCAATCATTTCCATGCTGGTCAGCTGCTCGGTTGCCTTCATCAAGCCGATTTCGGCGGTGAGCGCCGACCCTGCTCGCCCGGCGAATAGCAGTGCCGCAACCACCGGCGCCAGCTCGCGCAGCAGTGAAAGTGCCACCATTTGCCCCAGCGCCTGCTCAGCGCCAAAATCAACCAGAATAGTGTAGCCCTGCAGCGCCAGCACCATACCGATGAACAGCCCTGACACGAGGACAATGGCGAGCGAAAGCACACCAACAAAGTGCATCTGGCGAAGCCAGAGATGCCACCCTTCACGAGAGGGAATCCCCACCGCTGACTGAGCCAGAAACAGCCCTGCACGGCCCAGTGCTTCCATCACGTCGCACCCTTTTCGCCCTAACCGAGCGACCTGGTCGACGCCTTGTTGAAATCTCGACTGCATTACCCTGCCCTTGTCGCGGTAACTTGACCGAGAATATCGCGATAAAGCGTCTCGGCGGGATAGTGAAACGGCACTGGCCCATCAGGTTCGCCATGCACAAACTGGCTGACGCGAGGATCCTGATTGGCATTAAGGGTATGCGGCGTCCCTTCGGCAACCACCTGCCCGTCGGCCAAAAGATACAGGTAGTCGGCAATGCTCAACGTTTCCTTAATATCGTGCGATACCACGACAGAGGTGAGCTCAAGCGCCTGATTAAGACGCTTGATCAACTGTACAAGCACGCCCATGGAAATAGGGTCCTGACCAACGAAAGGCTCATCGTAAAGAATCAACTCTGGATCAAGCGCGACCGCCCGGGCAAGAGCGACACGTCTTGCCATCCCCCCCGACAGCTCGGCAGGGGTAAGATGACGTGCGCCGCGTAGCCCAACGGCCTCAAGCTTGAGCAATACCAGATCGCGGATCATGACATCCGATAAATCAGTGTGTACGCGTAGCGGAAAAGCCACGTTTTCAAACACATCCAGATCCGAAAACAGTGCGCCGCTTTGAAACAGCATCCCCATACGCTTACGTAACGTAAATAGCGCCTTTCTGGATAGCCGATGCACGTCCTGACCATCGACTATGATGCGCCCGCGATCAGGCGTTAGCTGCCCGCCAATTAGCTTAAGCAGCGTGGTCTTGCCGGTACCGCTAGGCCCCATGATCGCCGTGACTTTACCCTGAGGGATAACCATATTGATGCCGCGAAAGATTTCATGGCTTCCACGCGAGAAGTGCACGTCTTCAATTTCAATGAAGGGAACGTCTGTCATGGGTTGATTGACTCCCATTATCGCTGATTAAGAGCGGGCCAATATTACTTTTGACCTATTCTACAGTTTAAAAACAGTGTTTTCGAAATATTATCGAACATCGTATCTTAACTCTGTTGGCACTAACAGACGAGTCTACGTTCCAATGCGATATAAAAACCCTTCAAGACGCTATGCTTATACGCAGCGACTAAATGTTATTCTTATGGACTAGTCACTGTATGTTTCAATCAGAACGTTTCAATCAAAACGAGATTTTCATGCCCCAACCCTCCTCCACCCTTAGCCTGCTACGTGAAAGTGCTTTACGCACATTACAAATTGAACAGGCAGCAATCGGCGGCCTTCAGTCCAAGCTTGACGAGAGCTTTGACCGTGCCTGCGAACTAATGCTGGCCTGTCAGGGCCGCGTGGTGGTGACCGGTATGGGCAAGTCAGGGCATATTGCCGGAAAGCTTGCCGCAACGCTTGCCAGTACGGGCACACCAGCCTTTTTTGTTCACCCCGGCGAAGCCAGTCACGGGGACTTAGGCATGATTACGCGTACCGACGTAGTGCTGGCGCTTTCCAATTCCGGCGAAACCGCTGAGGTTACTGCGCTGCTTCCCTTACTGAAGCGCCTGGGTACGCCACTGATCAGCATGACCGGCAAGCCTCACTCAACGCTTGCCAAGCATGCCGATGCGCACCTGAATAGCGGCGTCGAGCGCGAGGCCTGCCCGCTTGACCTCGCACCTACAAGCTCAACGACAGCGGCACTGGCATTAGGCGATGCCCTTGCCGTTGCTCTGCTTGAAGCCCGCGGCTTCACCGCCGATGATTTTGCGTTATCCCATCCAGGCGGCAGTTTGGGTAAACGGCTTTTATTACGGGTCAGGGATCTCATGCATGATGGCGCTCGTCTGCCCCAGGTAGCCCTTGGCAGCCCACTGCGTGATGCATTGCTTGAAATCACCCGTCAGGGGCTAGGCTTTACCTGCGTGATTGATAGCGAAGGGCGCCTGGCAGGGGTTTATACCGATGGCGATTTACGTCGCACCCTCGATCAGTTTCATGACCTGCGTGAGGTGGTGGTAGACGATGTCATGACGCGGCCCGGCAAACGCATTGGCCCCGACATACTGGCCGCCGAAGCAGTACGCATTATGGAAGATAGCCGCATTACCGCTTTGGCCGTGGTGGATGATGAGCAGCGCCCCATTGGCGCGCTGCATATGCATGATCTGCTCGCCAGCGGCGTTATTTAATCATTTACCGACAAGGATCATTTTATGGCTCTCCCCACCGCTCTGCTTGACCGGCTTCGCCATGTGCGCTTACTTGCCCTGGACGTTGACGGTGTTCTCACCGATGGACGCCTCTACTTTCAGGCAGACGGCGTTGAAATCAAAGCATTCCATACTCAGGATGGGCATGGCCTGAAGCTGCTTAAACGCGTAGGCATTCACGTGGCGCTGATTACCGGCCGCGACTCCCCCATGGTAAGCCTGCGTGCCTCGGCCCTAGGGATCGCCCATGTTCACCAAGGCTGTGAGGACAAGCTCTCCACCCTGAAAGCGCTTTGCCAGCAGTTGAACCTGGATCTCAGCCAGGTCGCCTATTGCGGTGATGATCTGCCTGACCTTGCTCCCATTAAGCGCTCAGGCCTAGGTATTACGGTTCCCAACGCTCCGGATTATATGCATACACATGCTGACTGGATTACCGATCGTCTGGGCGGTCACGGCGCGGTACGCGAAATTTGTGACACGCTACTCGAAGCACAGGGCCACTGGGATGCTGTGCTCGATACCTATTTACCTGGGCGTTCATGATGTTTAGCCGGGTTAAAAGACGTGTCTGGCTAGCAGGCCTGGTTATCGCTTTAGGGATTTTGCTGGTATGGCTGGATCCACGCGGCTCACAAGACCAGTCAGTTGACTTGGAAGCCCAGGCCGAAGAGCCTGGTCACGTGCTTGAAAATGCCGAGATCACCCTGTTCGGCGAATCGGGGCGCATTCAGCAGTCGCTGGCCGCCCCGCTGCTGGTGTATATACCGCAGAGCACCATGGCCCAAGCAACACAACCTGCAGCCACCCTGTTTGACAGCGACAACCGTGAGTGGCTCGCCAATGCCAATGAAGGCGAGCTTAATACGGATACTCAGGAACTGACGCTGTCTGGCGAGGCTCGCCTTATCGCCCCATCAGAAGGCTGGCAGCTTGACACAGACCTATTGCACTATGATGGTCTAACGCGGCATGCCTGGAGCGAGACACCAGCGTTACTGCAACAGCCACCTCAGCGCATCAGTGCATCACGTATGGACGTCTGGCTCGATGATAGCCAGGTCCGGTTAACCGATAACGTAAGCGGGCACCATCCCCCCGTGACACAAACTCCTTAGGAGTCGCTATGAAAGCTTTTATTCGCATTGCGCTTTTTGCGCTTGCGGTGCCGCTATCGGCGGCGGCCCAGACAAACCAGGCCCCGGTTGAAGTGGAGGCCGATCGTCTAGACCTCGACCAACGTGCGGGCACGGCCGTTTATTCAGGCAACGTCAATATTCGTCAGGGCAATATGCAGTTACGCGGCGATCGCGTTGAGATATTCCGTAACGATGCGGGTGAGCTTTCGCGTGCCATTGCAACGGGTGACCGCGCCTACCTGCGTAACCAGCTGGAAGACCAGGATGCTCCGATGGAAGGCTGGGGAAAGCGCGTGATTTATCACGTGTCTGAACGGCGCGTCGAGCTGATTGACCAGGCCGAATTGACCCAGGCGGGCGACAAGTTCACCGGCGGGCGTCTGGAATATTTTATTGATCGCGAAGTAGTGCAGGCACGCTCAGATGTGAGTGGCAGTGAGCCGCAGCGTATTCGTATGACACTTCAGCCAGCGCAATAGGAGTGGCCGATGGCTACTGTGGAATCACCACCCATAAAGACCCTTTACGCCAATCATCTGGCAAAAAGCTATAAGCGTCGCCGTGTGGTCAAGGATATTAGCCTGGAGATAGCCCAAGGCAGCGTTGTGGGCCTGCTAGGCCCTAACGGTGCGGGCAAGACCACTTCGTTTTACATGATTGTAGGGCTGGTCAAGTCTGACGCGGGCACTGTAAGTATCGACGAGCTTGATTTAACCCGCGCCCCCATGCATGAACGTGCCATGGCGGGCATTGGCTATCTTCCTCAAGAAGCCTCTATTTTCCGCAAACTGTCAGTGGCGGATAATATTATGGCGATCCTGGAAACCCGCAAAGATTTAGATAGCGCCGGTCGCGAACAGCGGCTTGAAGCGCTGCTTGAAGATTTCCATATCACACATATCCGTGACAACCTGGGTATGAGCCTGTCGGGTGGGGAGCGGCGCCGGGTAGAAATTGCCCGTTCACTGGCGACAGAACCGGCCTTTATCCTGTTGGATGAGCCGTTTGCCGGGGTCGACCCGATCTCTGTCGGTGAAATCAAAAGTATTATTCGCGCCTTGAAACGGCGCCATATCGGCGTGTTGATTACCGACCATAACGTGCGTGAAACGCTGGATATCTGCGATATCGCCTACATCGTGGGCGATGGCCATATCATCGCGGGTGGCAGTCCCGAGACCATCCTTAATAATCAGAAGGTACGAGAGGTTTATCTAGGTGCTGATTTCCGCCTTTAAACAGGCACCTGCAGCAAAATTATTACCAATGGCATGCTTATTGCACTTGCACATGAACATGACTCGCACTAGGGTGAAGCTTTCCGATTAACGAGTGGTTCTCAGATGGTCATGAAAGCTTCTCTCCAATTGCGTATCGGTACGCAACTGACCATGACACCTCAGTTGCAGCAGGCCATTGCCCTGCTCCAGCTATCCACATTGGATCTGCGTCAGGAAATCCAGCAGGCGCTGGACGCCAATCCGATGCTGGAACAGGAAGATGAATTTGGTGAGCAGGCAGCCGTTGAAACGCAGGAAGCGGAGTGGGCGGAAAGCATTCCCAACGAACTCTCCGTGGATAGCGACTGGTCCGACACCTACCAGGATGTAGGCAGTTCAGGCAGCACCGAGGGGCCTGACTTTGAACGTCAGGCGGCGGGGCAAAGTCTGCACGGTCACTTGCTTTGGCAGCTTGCCATGACCGACTTCAGCGCACGTGAACAGCAGATTGCGGAAAGCTTGATCGACGCCCTGGATGCCAACGGTTATTTGACGCAGCCCTTAACCGATATCCGCGACGGGCTGCGCACTCAAAACATCGAAGCGCTTAGTCAGCGTGAGATGGAAACCATCCTGCTGCGCCTGCAGCAGTTTGAGCCGACCGGCGTTTTCGCGCGCGACCTGCGTGAATGCCTGATGCTTCAATTAGCCACCCTGCCCGATGACACTCCCTTACTTGTTCCAGCGCGCCGTCTGGTACGCCAGTTTCTTGAAGCGCTCGGTAAAAACGATATGCGGCTACTCAAGCGCCGCCTGGGGCTTGATGATGAGCAGTTAGACGATGTGATCGGCCTGATCCGCAGCCTGGACCCACGCCCTGGGAGCGCTTACGGCGTGACCGACGATAGCTATATCACGCCTGATCTGGTGGTACGCCACGATCATGAAGGCTGGCACCTCGAGCTTAACCCAGAAGCCCTTCCCCGCCTGCGCATCCAGCCTGACTACGCCAGTTTAATCAAGCGTGCTGACAAGAGTCAGGATAATCAGTTCTTGAAAGAACACTTGCAAGAAGCGCGCTGGTTAATCAAAAGCCTTTCCAGCCGTAACGATACGCTGCTGCGCGTAGGGCGTGAGATCATTACCCGTCAAATCGGCTTCCTAGAGCAAGGTGAAGAGGCCATGAAACCTTTGATTCTGGCTGATATTGCAGAAGCCGTGGAAATGCATGAATCCACCATTTCACGGGTGACGACGCAAAAATACATCCACACCCCCCGGGGCGTCTTTGAGCTTAAATACTTTTTCTCAAGCCAGATCAGCGGCCAGGACGGTGGCGACAGCCACTCCAGCACGGCGATTCGCGCCCGGCTCAAGAAACTGATTCAAGACGAACCACCCGGCAAACCACTCTCTGACAGCCGCCTGGTCACCTTACTCGAAGAAGGAGGTATCACGGTGGCAAGGCGTACCGTGGCTAAATATCGCGAGTCGCTGGGCATTCCCTCCTCCAGTGAACGCCGCCGTTTGAGATAGGATTTGAAACAGCGCTTGAGATAGGATTTGAGACAGTTTTGTACAAGAGAAACAGCAAAACTCGCGACAAGGGCTTTGCAACACCGTAAAAAGGGTTACAATCGAAATTCAGTCCGATGGATAAGGAGCACGTCAATGCAAGTAAACATCACTGGTCATCACGTAGAACTGACTGACGCCTTGCGTGACTATGTTAATGAAAAGCTTGAACGCGTCGAACGCCATTACGACAATATCACCACGGTACAAGTAACCTTATCCATTGAGAAGGAGCGCCAGCAAGCGGCGTGTACCCTTCATGCGGCAGGCGCCGACCTGCATGCCGACGCGGAAGATGTCGACATGTATGCCGCCATTGACGCACTAGCCGATAAAATCGATCGTCAACTCGTTAAGCATAAGGAAAAAGCACAAGCCCGCGCCCAAGGCGCTGGCGTGCGTTAATTCAATGACGTTGGAAACCATCCTCCCCCCAGAGCGCGTGCTTTTCGATGTGCCTGGGGGCAGCAAAAAACGGGTGCTGGAGTTTTTCAGCACCTTTATCGCTCAAAACACACCCAGCCTGGATAGCCAAGAAGTGTTCAGCCGCCTGATTGGCCGCGAACGACTTGGCAGCACGGGAATAGGTAACGGCGTTGCCATTCCCCATGCACGTAGCCCTCACTGTGCTACGCCTATTGCAGGTTTTCTAAAGCTATCAGAGCCTGTTGATTTTGACGCTATAGACGGTGATCCGGTTGATCTCGTATTTGTGTTGCTGGTACCTGAAGAGGCCGATGATACGCATCTGTCGCTTCTGGGTCAGGTGGCGACCATTATGAATGATGCCGGCACGCGCCAAGCGTTACGAAAAACCAATAGCCAGCGTGAATTGTTTGATCTGCTTATGATTAAAATTCGTGAACAGGCCACAACCTAATCCGTAGCAACGCTTGGCATCTCTTCTCGCTTTCACATTCATGCTTTTACGCAAAGCACGCAAAGAGAGCCATTATGCAACTGGTGATCATTAGCGGCCGTTCAGGCTCCGGCAAATCCATCGCTCTACAGGCGCTGGAAGATATTGGCTATTATGCCATCGACAACCTGCCGGCAATGCTGCTTGGCTCGTTGGTTGACGAGCTACAGCAAGAAGGTGAGCGCACGCATCTGGCCGTCAGTATTGATGCGCGCAACCTGCCTGCTGCACTTGAGCGTTTGCCGATATTGCTTGACGAGTTGCGCAAGCGGCCCATCGACTGCCAGGTCATTTACCTTACAACCGATGCGCGTATTTTGCTCGAACGTTACTCCGCTACACGACGCCGCCATCCGTTAACGCGCAATAGTAATATGACGCTTGAAGAGGCAATTGCCAAAGAGGAAGAGACACTAAATGAGATACGCGACCTGGCCGATCTCAGAATCGACACCTCACGTTTATCGGTACACGATTTACGCCGACGCATTGCCGATCAAGTAGCCCATCAACACAAAGATCAGCTAACGCTTACCTTTGAGTCTTTTGGCTATAAGCGCGGCGTTCCTCTGGATGCGGATTTGGTGTTTGACGTGCGCTGCCTGCCCAACCCCTATTGGGACCCGACGCTACGTCAGTACACGGGGCGTGATGCAAAGATTATTGCATTCCTGCGCGGCTATCCGATTGTCGAAGACATGAGCAATGACATTCAGGCCTTGCTGGAGCGTTGGCTACCGGCTTATCAGAACAGTCAGCGTAGCTACATGACCGTGGCTATTGGTTGCACTGGCGGACAGCATCGCTCCGTATATATTGCCGAGCAGCTGGCCCAAAGGCTTGCGCCGTTAATAGGCGAAGTACAGCTGCGCCACCGCGAGCTGGGGCTGCAATATACGCTAAGCGGCACGCAAGCCGAGCCGCTAGATGCAGTCTCACTAGCAGAGCAGGCGCCCAGCGCCTAGTAAACGCATACCGCATACATCAAATGACACCACTCGGAGAAAGGGAACCAGGGTGCCAGAAAGAACGTTAACACTTACCAATCAACGTGGCCTACACGCACGTGCCGCCACCAAACTTGTCACCTGCGCACAGCAGTTCAAGTCCCGCGTATATGTCTACAAGCAGACCCAGAAGGCCGACGCAGCCAATATCATGTCACTTCTCATGCTGGCCGCCCCCTGTGGCACAGCTCTGACCGTCGAAGCCGTCGGCGACGATGCCGAAGCGGCGCTGGATGCGCTGGCGTCCCTCTTCGAGGCCCGCTTCGATGAAGAAGTCTAACCATCGGCTATTGACGGCGGCGCCATCCCCATCTACCGAGCAAAACCATGCAGCTAATCCAGACCGGGAAGTACTCCCGGGTCTACTTTTATCCCGAGTGCGACCACTTCATCAAAACCTTTCAGCCAAAGGTCTTTGATCGGCTCCGCTACCTGTTGCGTATCCGACCCTACCCTGGGCTAAACTTCGCTCTCGTCGCCTCCCGCTTAGAAGCTCTAGGCATCGCTACGCCGACTATCATCGAGGCCCACCGCTATCGGCTGGACACAGAGAATATCCACGGCGTGCCGCTCAAGCAGCTGATCCTCGACTCGCCGGACCTGCAAGAACAGTATCTAGATGCCCTGGTCGCCTTCGATCACAATGGCATCCATTGCCGCGGCCTGCACACCAACAACTTTCTGATCCGCGACGGCCGCCTGTTCGCCATCGACCTCGATGCCTACAAGGTACCGCGCTGGTGGCGCTACCCGCGCACTGAGTACCTGGACTGCCTGAGCCGCTCGCTTAAGGGCGACGAGGCCTTCCTGTTTACCCGGCTTCTCGAACGGCTGGGGTTAGACGAGAACTACCGCCCGAAACGCTGAACGTTCAGCCCTAGGGGCTAAGGCCTGGCCACCAAAAAAGCCCGAGATCATATCTCGGGCTTTTTTATCAAACGGCGCGTGCCAGGCTTAGCTACCCGCCACCGTCATTGCATCAATCAGCCAGCTACCCGTATGAATACTGCCACGCGTATCAATATCGCTGCCGATGCCGACCAACCCTGAGAACATGCGCTCCAGGTTTCCAGCAATGGTGAATTCTTCAATCGGATACTGAATTTCACCGTTTTCAACCCAGAAACCTGCCGCCCCACGGGAATAATCGCCGGTCACCCCATTGACGCCCTGCCCCATCAGCTCGGTCACCCAGATACCCCGACCCATTTCCTTGAGCAGCGCTTCACGCGTCTTCAAGGGCGCGTCAAGGCGCACATTGCGTGCACCGCCCGCGTTACCGGTGGTCTGCATGCCCAGGCGGCGAGCGCTGTAGGAAGAGAGCATATAGCTTGCGATACTGCCTTGATCAATAAAGCGATTGTTACGCGTTTGAACGCCTTCGCCATCAAACGGCGTGCTTGCCGTGGCTCCAACTTCCATGGGCCGTTCTTCAAGGCTGAACCACTCGGGAAAGAGTGGCGTTCCCAGGCGGTCGCACAGGAAAGAGGACTGACGATACAGCGCGCCGCCAGCCAAGGCGCTGAGCAGATGACCGATTAACCCTGCAGATAGCGAAGGATCAAACAGGACTGGAAATGTACCCGTAGGGGGTAACTGGGCGCCTAACCGGCGTAACGTACGCGCAGCTGCCTCACGGCCAACCTCAGCAGGGTCACGTAAATGCAGAGGATTACGCGCAGAGGTATAGTCGTAATCCCGCTGCATGCCGCTTTCATCCTGAGCGATCAACATGCAGGAAAGCGAATGGCTGCTGCCTTTCTGGGTGCCTAAAAAGCCGTGGCTATTGGCATAAACCCGCACGCCTTCGCCACTGGAAAGCGAAGCGCCCTCTGACTGGCTAATGCCTTCAACATCGCGCCCCGCCTGCTCACAGGCAAGCGCAATCTCAATCGCCTGCTCAGTGGTTAGCGCCCACGGGTAATGCACTTTAAGATCCGGAAGCTTGGTTGCCATCTGGTCAGCGTCGGCCAACCCGGCGACCGGGTCTTCACCGGTATAGCGGGCAATCGATAATGCCTTTTCAACCACGGCTTGAATGGAGGCGCTGCTTGCGTCGCTTGAAGAAGCACTTCCTTTACGCTTACCGACATAAAGTGTCACCGCAATGCCTTGGTCGCGGGAAAGCTCAACGGTTTCCACCTCACCCAGGCGCACGCTGACGCCAACGCCCTGATCGACGCTTGCGCCAACCTCAGCGGCATCAGCGCCAAGTCGTTTGGCCAGGGCCAGCGCTTCTTCCGCGCGCGCTGTCAAAAGTGCCTGCTGCGAGGATGCATCAAATGCCTGTGCCATATGGCCTCCTTTTTCGTACGAATCGCATCGCCGAATCAATGTTATGGTCGCAGCCTGATATAATGCTGCCAACGAATCTTGTCTGTGAGTCTAATTTATGCCGAAACTACGCCCCGAGCCCTTTGATACTCAAGAGCCCGAAGAGCGGCCGAGCAAATCGCAACTCAAACGCGAAATGCATGCGCTTCAAGCGCTTGGCGAAACGCTGATCGCCATGAAGCCCGCCGAGCGTGCTCGTTTTCCTCTCTCTGACGATATGCTCAGGGCCATTGAAGAGACCTCGCGTATCCGCTCTCATGAAGGGCGCCGTCGTCATATGCAGTATGTCGGCAAACTCATTCGCAAAGAGGATCTGGTCGCGATTCAAGGTGTCTTTGACTCAATCGAGCAGGAAAAAGAGCAGCGTGATCATGCTTTTCATCGCCTTGAAAAGTGGCGGGACCGGCTGATTGAAGAAGGCGATCCTGCCGTTGACCTGTTCATGGCGGAGTACCCCGATGCCGATCGCCAGGCGTTACGTCAGTTAATCCGCAACGCCCAGCGTGAGCGCGACCAGGGCAAACCGCCCACCAGCTCGCGCAAACTGTTTAAACATCTGCGCGAGACGCTGGCGCTTTAACGCCTTAAGTTTTAACCCCTTTAAGAAGACTGCGTACCGCCGACGGTCAGCTCATCTAATTTTAGCGTGGGCTGACCTACGCCGACCGGTACGCCCTGCCCCTCTTTACCGCATACGCCAACGCCGGTATCCAGCGCCATATCGTGGCCTATCATGGAAACACGGCCCATCGCCTCGGGGCCATTACCTATCAGCGTGGCACCTTTTACCGGTACGGTGATACGCCCATCTTCAATCAAATAGGCTTCACTGGCGGAGAACACAAATTTACCCGAGGTGATATCGACCTGGCCGCCACCAAAGCTGACGGCGTAAATTCCGCGCTTGACGCTTTTAATAATGTCTTCAGGCTCATCTTGGCCAGCCAGCATGACCGTATTGGTCATACGCGGCATGGGTAAATGCGCAAACGACTCACGGCGCGCATTACCGGTTGGCGCCATATTCATTAGCCGCGCATTGAGCTTGTCCTGCATATAGCCGGTCAGAATGCCGTCTTCGATCAGCGGGGTGTTTTGGCCCGGTGTGCCTTCGTCATCAATGCTCAAGGAGCCACGCCCGTCGGCAATGGTGGCGTCATCCACCACGGTGACGCCTTTAGCCGCCACCCGCTGCCCCATGCGGCCGGAAAACGCCGAGCTGCCTTTACGATTGAAGTCACCTTCAAGACCGTGACCCACCGCCTCATGCAGCAAAATACCCGGCCAGCCCGATGCCAGCACTACGGGCATTTGTCCGGCAGGCGCATCAACGGCCTCAAGATTCACCAGCGCCTGGCGCACAGCCTCTTTAGCATAACGCTCGGCAACACCTTCATCGCGTAGGCGCGACATCGAGTAACGCCCACCGCCACCGGAGCCGCCCCGCTCACGGCGACCATTTTTTACCGCAATCACGCTTACGTTAAAACGCACTAGCGGGCGGATATCGGCAGCCAGCGTACCGTCACTGGCACGCACCATGACCACTTCATAGGTACCCGAAAGCGACGCACTGACCTGTGTAACGCTTGGGTCTGCGGCGCGAGCTGCGCGATCAGCCTCTTTTAGCATGGCGACTTTTTCTTCAGCGGTTAGCCCAGCCAAAGGGTCTACACCGGCATAAAAAGATGCCGCCGCAACGGGCTTTACAGCCTGCCCGGGCAGACGCTTGCCGCTACGCACAATGCCTGAAGCCGTACGCCCGGTATCGATGAGCGCATCGGCCGTAATCTGGTTGGAGTAGGCAAAGCCGGTTTTTTCTCCTGCCAGCGCACGCACGCCGACACCACCGTCAATGTTGTAACTCGCTTCTTTGACTTCGCCATCCTCTAACACCCAGCCTTCTGTCCAGGTGCGCTGGAAATACAGATCAGCGTAATCCACGCCCGCGCCCATGGCATATTCAAGGCCTTTGTCGAGGCCATCAAGGTCGAGACCACCCGGCGTGAGCAGAATGGAAACAGCAGACTCTATGTCGCTCTTAATTGCGGTCATTGGGGGCCTTCTAAAGTAACCTGCGGCGAAGCCCAGGGGCCTCGCACACGATAATGAATGGTCGTCGCTCGATCCAGCGCATCACCAAACAGCTGGTCGGCAATAAATAATGCGCCGCCCACGACAGGCGCGCCTACCGCGATAGCAGCAATTGGCAAGCTTTGTGTCACTGGCAGTACAACGCCCAGGCGCTGGTCGAGCTCGCGATGAAGTAGGTTAACGTTGCCCGTTAAGGTTAAGTTGGCGGCGGGCGCTTCAATTTGCAATGGCTCGCTCAAGGAAAGCTGGCCATTCGCCACATTCGCTGAGCCATGAACTCTATCAAAAGCCGTACCCTGGCCGGTCACGTCAGAAAAATCCAGGCGTAAGCGGCGAAAAATATTATCGAAATTCAGCAGACCAACGAGCCGCACTGGCGCAGACTGCAGAGTCATAAAACGGCCATTTTGAAGATCGGCATCAATCTTGCCCTGTGCTTGGCTTAAATCAAACTGCCACGGCGCGCCCGCCCAATCAAGGTTGGCGCTTGCATCAGTACGCTGGCTGCGCAAGGCAACCGGTTGATCCAGCCGTTCAAGTGCTGTACCTATATCGCCACCCTGAATTGAAATATTGGCACGGGTACGACTGGTGGAGGCATCACCCTCCCAATAGAGCTCACCGCGGGCGGAAAGTTGCCCAAGCGTCAGCCCAACCGGCATCAGCGAGAATCGGTCGCCATCGGTATGCCAGTAGGCCGACAAAGGCCCAAATCGGCTCGCTCCCATGCTGATTTCAGCAAGCCTGAGGCGGCCATCGGGCGCCTGGGCAAGCCAATCGGGAATGACGGCTGGCGTAGGCTTTTGGGTTTCGACCTCCTGTATCCAGGAATCAGGAGAATGCGCACTATCCTCCTCAAAGGATTGTGCAAAATTAAACAGCGGATCAAGTGCCAACTGCTCGATGGTGATATCCAGCGGGTATTGGGAGGCAGCGTCATAATGAATCCGCCCTGCGATCAAATCACCGTCAATCGCTGCATTGACAGCTCCGTTGTACATATCACCATTCAACGCCACCGCCCCCAAACAGGTCTGCTGATACACCAGACAGGCGGTTTCCAGGTCGACCCTAAGCGGCGGATGGTCGTTGATTGCACCTGTCGATACACTTTGATCACCGGCCAGCAACGGGGCAATGGCCTGCTGCCACGCTTGAGGACCAATGCGGGGGATACTTGCCTGTAAACTCACACCTGGCTGTGAAGGCCATTCAGGCGGCTCGACATCTGCCTCCGCCAGGCGCAGGCTGGCAGACAACTCGCCGTGCTGACGCAAGCGTAAATGGGCAATATCCGCCAGGCGGCTTTGCATACGACCGCTTTCAAAATCAGCGTTGAACGTCCAGGGCCAAGACTGTCCCGCCGCTTTAGCAAATGGCGCAGGCAACTCACTGACAACCCCCGCCAACTGACTTTCCAGCGTCAATCGTGGCGTTGGCTCAAGCGATACGTTGCCCTGCCACTGGATTGCGCCACTCAATAACTGCGTCCCCTGCTCGGCACGGATACCCGCCAATGGAAACAGTGATGCAACCGGGGTTTGGCCACGCAAGGCGATGCCGTGGCGCTGGGTATGCAGCTCAGCATTAATATCACCACCAAGTAACTTTCCACCCACATCGCCTATCAATGCCATGCTCTCACCGTATTGCTGCCAGGTTAACTGGCCATGCAAGGCCTGCAGAGCCAGGTTCAGCGGCGTATACACTATTCGAGTGAAGGTCGGCGTGGCATTGATTTCAAGCTGGAGCGCTTCAGGCGTCGCAAGAGGCAGTGACAAGGCAAGGTTACCCTCCACATTACCTTCTGCCTGAAGATCGTTGAGAATATCCAGATCAATATCGGGCATCGACTGTAAAAACGCTTTCAATGACGATCCATCGCTATGTAAATTGCCCGATACGTTGAGCGTTTCATCCTCCATGAGCAGCTCGCCCTGAGAAGCCGTTACCCCGTGGCTTTGCGCATGATCGACTTGGGCTTTAAGCACTTGGTTTTGCCACTTCAATCGTCCTCGCACCTCTTCAAGGCGCGGCCAGTCGGGGGCGATGGGCAAATGCCCTTCAGTAACGTCCAGAGCCAGCGTTGCGGATATATCATCGGCGGTCACGCCCCCACCAAGCGGCAGGCTAAGCTTGAGCGAGCCATGAGGCACCTTACCGCCGATATCGTTAAGCAGCCAGGTGCGCAGCTCTTCATCAAAAGCATTGAGCGGCAGCCATTGCGCCAGAGGGCGATCCAGCGCATCCACATTGGCAAAGTTGATATCCAGACCAAAGTGGCCCGAGCTCTCACTGGCGATTAAACCAAACCCACCACTTACCTGGGCACCGTCCCAATCCACATTGAGCTGGCGACCACTTATCATGGTTCTAGGACCATCGTAGACCCACTCAACCACGCCCTCTGCGCTTTGAAGCTGCATGGGAGCGAGAAAAAGGTCTGGGAAATACAGCGTGCTTGGGCCAGCACTATTAAATGTGACACGCCCACGCAAATCTCGTGCCTGTACCCAGGCATCCACAGGCCCGCCACCGGGCGCTTGCTGCCAGGGCGATACTTCCACATTGGTCAATGCCGCATCGACTCCCCAGCGGCCTTCATTCTGGCCTAGGCGCAGCCCCTGCACCTGGCCGCGGGGAGCTAACGTCTGCAAGACACGCGTTACCGATTCGGGAAGAAAAACGTAATCACGCCATGCCGTCAATGAGGCAAGCTCGAATGCGCTGGTACGTAGTTCCCACTGGCCGGGCTGATGGGCAAGATACCAGTAGTGCGGCAACGCAGGCCCTTCGGTGACACCTTCAGGCTGTGCCCACTCAACGTTTTGCGCATTGCCTCTCAGCCACGCTTCTCCGCCATCGCCATCGCGCTGCCACTCGCCGTGCGCCTGGATATTTTTTAATACGGCGTACTGGATATCCTGACGCAGAACCAGCTGTGGAACATCGACAGCCAGGCGCGCCTCCTGAAGACGCCCTTCATACCAGCGGCCCCATAGACGGGCATCGCCGCCCATTTGCTCTAGAAAGGGAACATGATCGGGGCGAAACATTTCCGCCAATACCAGAAGCTGATCAAACTGCGTTTCCAGCGAGAGCGTGGCAGAAAAATCATCAATACCGCGCTTACCCGGCTTCATTTCTGCCAGCAATTGCACTGCCGGGGTCAATGGTGCTTCTTGCTGATCGGCAGAAAGGATATCCACCGTGCCCTGCAAGCTGGTTCCTTGCGAGTTACCTGTCAAGAGCAGCGTCGGGGCTTCAAGCATGACCCGATTCTGCTGGCCGTGAAGCACAACGCGGGTATCGTCGATCCAGACACGTTGACGCAGCAGCCACTCGGTCAGACCATCAATGGTGGCTAAATCAACTTCTGTTTCAGGAGCTATATCAAGGGGCAGTCGAGCCGGCTCCGGCCACTGCCACTGATCGCCCGCCCCCTGGTAAAGATGGAATTCGGTCTGGTGAAGTCGGATATCACTGAAGATAGGTAGAAAATTGCCTAGCGAAGCCACGATATCCAGGCGCAGTTCGGCTTGCTGTAGCGAAAACAGCGCCTGCCCGCTAGGCGTTTCGGCCTCAAAGCCCTCAAGCTTAAGAATCAGGTCATTGCGGGCCATGGAAACGACCAGGTTTTCTATGTGCACCGGTGCGCCAATCCTGGCTTCCAGCCAGCTTTCAAGGTGCGGCGTCAATGCACCTGCCTGACTTATCGCAAGCCTAAAAAGCAGCAACACGACGGCGAGAACGCCCAGAACCCAGGCGAGCAGAAGTAAGCTCCAACGCGTCAGAGAACGGGTCATCATACAATCACATCAACACAATATCGTACTGCTCTTGTGAATAATGCTGCTCCACCTGAAAGCGAATGGTTTTATTGATAAATGCTTCAAGGTCAGCGACGGCGGCCGACTCTTCATCAAGCAAGCGGTCAACGACCGGCTGAGACGCCAATACCATATAGGTTTCAGGGCTATAGGCCCGCTCTTCGCGCAGGATTTCCCGGAAGATTTCGTAGCATATCGTTTCGGGCGTTTTCAACGTACCGCGCCCGCTACACGTTGGGCAGGCCTCACACAGCGTCTGTTCGAGACTTTCCCGAGTGCGCTTGCGCGTCAACTGCACCAGGCCTAATTCCGTCACCCCGGTACACTTGGTTTTGGCGTGGTCGCGCTCCAGCGCTTTTTCAAGCACGCGAAGCACCTGCCGCTGATGCTCGACCTCAATCATATCGATAAAGTCGATAATGATAATACCGCCCAAATTGCGCAGCCGAAGCTGGCGAGCGATGGCGGTCGCGGCTTCCAGATTGGTCTTGAAAATAGTTTCTTCAAGATTGCGATGCCCGACATAGCCGCCAGTATTGACATCAATCGTGGTCATCGCCTCGGTAGGATCGATAACCAGATAGCCGCCCGATTTAAGCTGTACCTTGCGACCCAAGGCCTTCTGAATTTCATCTTCGACGCTATAAAGATCAAAGATAGGCCGTTCGCCGGGATAGTACTCGATTCTATCTACGGCATCAGGCATGAACTCTTCGGCAAACTCGACCAACTTGACGAAATTCTCTCGGGAATCAATGCGTACTTTTTCGATATCATCGCGCATTACATCGCGCAAGGTGCGCATAAACAGAGGCAGGTCGTCATAAATAACACTGGATGGCGCCGCGGTAATTTTGCGCTCGGCTACTTTTCGCCAGATCCGCAGCAAAAAGTGCATATCGCTCACCAGCTCTTCGTCGCCCACGCCTTCTGCCGCCGTGCGTACAATGAAGCCCCCGGAAACTTCCAGCGTCTGCTCGGCAATACTGGTATCCAGCAGTGCCTTAAGACGCTCGCGCTCCCGTTCATCCTCTATGCGCTGAGACACGCCGTGGTGGGGAGAGTCCGGCATATATACCAGATAGCGCGACGGGATTGAGAGATGCGTGGTAAGGCGTGCCCCTTTAGTACCGATAGGGTCCTTGGTTACCTGTACCACCAGCGCCTGCCCCTCGTGCAATAGCTGGCCAATGGTTTGCTGCTCGTCGCTTGGAGTGCCGGAAGGCATGACCTCGTGGGCATGAATAAACGCCGCTCGCTCCAGGCCAATATCAACAAAGGCAGCCTGCATTCCAGGTAATACGCGAACCACTCTGCCTTTGTAGATATTGCCTACGATCCCACGCCGCCTTGAGCGCTCAATAAGCGCCTCTTGTAAAACGCCATTTTCAACAAGCGCAACGCGGGTTTCCATGGGCGTTAAATTGATGAGGACTTCACCACTCATGCAAAATTCCTTCTCGGTTCACGTATTTCACGCCCGTCTGTAGGCAATGAGAGGACGACTAGGTGTGCGAGTAATAATGCCCCATCCAAATAGGCACTCCCTGCTGATTTAGTAACTGCGCCGTTTCATAAAGCGGCAAACCAACCACGGCTGAGTGGCTACCCTTGATTTCCTCCACGAAAATCGCGGCCAGTCCCTGTATAGCATACCCGCCCGCCTTATCTGCCGGCTCACCGGTTTGCCAATAGTCGGCGATTTCACGCGCGGTGATCTCACGCATTTTTACGTGCGTGGTGACACAGCGGCAAAGCACACCCCTGGGGCCAGTAACGGCAACCGCGGTCAGCACCTCATGCCATCGACCGGAAAGGCGCGTAAGCATGGCGGCGGCGTCATCTGCATTCACGGGTTTGCCTAACAGTACGCCATCCACAACAACTGCGGTATCCGAGCCTAACGTCGGTAGCGAACTCAGCGGCGCCGATGCTTCGGCCTTGGCAACGGCAAGGCGCTCTACATAAGCCTTGGCAGCCTCACCCGGCTTGGGCGTCTCGTCCACATGGCTGGGCAAAACGCTTACCGTGACCCCAATAGAGGCCAGCAGATCGCGCCGTCTGGGTGAGGCAGACGCCAGACACAGCATAGGTGATGAGGTAGCATCCAGGGCAGAAGCCATGATCAAGGTCCCAGCAAGCGTCGTTCCAACGCTTTAAACATGGTGGCTAACCACGGCCATAGAAACGCACTGATCAATGACGGTATCAAAAAGGATAGATGAATCGAGAATTCACCGGTCAATGTCCGCAACCACTGTTCGATCAGTTGCACCAGACCAAGCAGTACCAGTACAAGCACCGACTGCTGGATCAGCGAGTAGGCGCGAAAGCGCGGATAGACCAGTGCGCACAGGAACGCTAACAGCGATAAGATCAGCGCGTGCTGACCAAGCGATGTGCCCTCGATCAAGTCCAGCAGTACCCCGAGCACGAACCCATGAAAGACACCTACCCGATCAGGCGCACGCATGCACCAATAGATCAGCATCAAGCCGATCCATTCAGGACGATACACCTGCCATCCTTCCGCCAGCGGCATTACTTGCAGGCAAAGCGCCAGTACAAGGCTAAACCACACCACTACCAACGGCACTACAGGCACACGCGCCATTAGCGGTCCTCCTGAGCATCAGCTGGATCGGCAGGAACAAGCCGCTGGGCAGCGTGTATCGCTTCGGCTGAGATATCCATGGACTCATCCCAAATGGGGTCGTCGACGTCTTCACGCGGCGGTGGAAATAACAGCAGGAATTGGCGTGCACGTTGCAATTGCGCCGTCGGTTCAGCGGTAACCCGAGCAAACGGCTGACCGGGGTCGTGATAGACCTCGGTGACCCTGGCAACGGGATACCCAGGCGGAAAGCGCCCGGCAAGCCCCGAGGTGGTTAGCAGGTCGCCTTCACGAATATCCGCCGTATCAGGCACATGGAGCACATTGACGCTGCCGTAGCGCCCGGCTCCCTGCACGATAAAACGCAAGCCGTTGCGGTTAATCTGAACCGGAAGTGCGTGGCTTGCATCGGCCAACAACAGTACACGGCTGGAGTACGCCGACACCGCGGTTACTTGCCCGACAAGTCCTGACGCATCAATGACCGGCTGTCCTACGTACGCCCCATTACGATGCCCACGGTCAATCACCATTTGATGACTAAACGGGTCGTTATCCAGCGAAAGTAGTTCAGCGGTAATATAAGGAATATGGCGCCGCTCACCGGCTTTAAGCAACTGACGCAGCTCGGTATTTTCAGCCGTCAAATTAGCCAGCCGTTGACCTCGGTGAGACAGCGTCAGAATTTGTTCGCGCAGCCGACGATTTTCATCGACCAAAGCCTGTTGATCAGACAGCGCGAGCGCGCCCCAGTTCAACAGGTCGCTAGGCACGCTAACAACCCATTGAATAGGCGCAACAACCATCGTCATTTGGGCGCGCACGTCTTCCATACGTGTAAAACGATGGTCGGCAAACATCAAGATGCTTGCCGCCAGCACGCAAAAAAACAGCCGGTAACCCGGCAGCGGCCCGTGTGAAAATAGCGGTTTAATAGGCAATCCCCCGCGATAAACCGCTAAAAATTAGTCGCTCGACAGCAGCTCAAAGGTATGCTGATCGATCATTTCAAGCGCTTTACCGCCACCACGCGCAACACAGGTAAGCGGATCTTCTGCCACGATTACCGGCAAACCGGTTTCTTCGGCAATCAGCTTATCCAGATCACGCAGCAGTGCGCCGCCACCGGTAAGCACTAAACCGCGCTCAGCAATATCGGAGGCAAGCTCAGGAGGAGACTGCTCAAGCGCACTTTTAACGGCGGCTACAATTGAGCCAAGCGTTTCCTGCAGCGCCTCTAAAATTTCGTGGGAGTTCAGCGTAAAGCTACGCGGTATCCCTTCCGCTAGATTGCGTCCGCGTACGTCAATTTCACGCAGCTCGCCGCCGGGGTAGGCGCAGCCTATTTCTTCCTTGATTCGCTCAGCCGTGGCTTCGCCAATCAGACTGCCGTAGTGGCGTCGCACATACGCGGTGATCGCCTCATCGAAACGGTCACCGCCTACGCGGATCGATTCTGAATAGACCACACCATTGAGCGAAATAATGGCAATTTCAGTGGTGCCACCACCAATATCCACCACCATGGAGCCCTGCGCTTCCTCAACCGGCAGTCCTGCACCGATGGCCGCGGCCATTGGTTCTTCGATCAGAAACACTTCACGGGCACCAGCCCCTTCCGCCGATTCACGGATCGCTCGCCGCTCAACCTGCGTTGACATGCAAGGTACGCATACCAATACGCGCGGGCTAGGCGTCAAAAATGTGCTCTGATGCACTTTACGAATAAAGTGCTGAAGCATCTGCTCGGTGACGGTAAAGTCGGCGATTACGCCGTCTTTCATGGGCCGAATGGCGGTAATATTGCCAGGCGTGCGTCCCAACATACGTTTTGCGTCAGCACCTACCGATGCAACGCTACGCATATTGCCAGACTGGCGAATGGCGACTACGGACGGTTCATCGAGAACGATGCCACGACCGCGTACATAAATCAGTGTGTTGGCCGTACCCAAGTCGATCGACAGATCGCTGGAAAACAGCCCCCTCAAACGTTTGAACATGGATGTTGTTACCTAGTGCAGACCGGGAACCTGTGCGGATGCAAACGGTATCACCGCAACCCCCTGGCAGCAAGCACGAGTCGCGCTGAACACTGCCCGTGAAGGCCAAGATGTGGTACCTTTTGCGGCTATTTTCCACGTCTGCTACACAAGACGATTTTTTCGATGACAGTCTGTATACCGCACAAAGCGGAATACGTTCCATCACGTTTTAGCGAGGACTTTTCGATCATGGCGCTTGAAGAATCTCATGTGCGCCGGGCCGCACACCTGGCCCGACTCGCCGTCAGCGATGACCAAGCCACCGGTTTTGTCGACGATCTAAGCCGTATCCTGGACATGGTCGACCAGCTTCAAAGCATTGATACTGAAGGTGTTTCCCCACTTTCCCACCCACTGGACGCAACCCAGCGCCTGCGTGCGGATGAAGTCACGGAAACCAATCAGCGCGACACCTTTCAGCGCTGTGCACCGGCAGTGGAAAACGGCTTGTATCTGGTTCCCCGTGTTGTTGAATAAGCAAGACCCGGGCTTTCCTGGCGCAGTTTCTACACTTCTCTTTCGTTCTCGAACGGAGCTTTCGGGTCATGCATGATAAAACTTTAACGCAACTCGCCGCCGCCTTAAAAAGTGGTGAG
This sequence comes from Halomonas sp., assembly GCF_017983445.1. GTDB lineage: Bacteria > Pseudomonadota > Gammaproteobacteria > Pseudomonadales > Halomonadaceae > Vreelandella. Next base: position 3,034 of record NZ_JAGOBJ010000008.1, on the reverse strand, counting down.
TTTTCCAGTCGCGAGCTGACCTCGCACTATTTGCAAAAAATTGAGAAAGCTGACGGTACGCTCAATAGCTTTATTACCGTGACCGGCGAACAGGCACTCAATCAAGCAGAAGACGCTGACAAAAAGCGCGCCGCGGGTAACGCAGGTCTGCTTACCGGCATTCCGCTGGCGCTCAAGGATATTTTTTGTACCCGCGATGTAAAAACCAGCTGTGGCTCCAAAATGCTGGATAATTTTATCGCCCCGTACAATGCCACGGTCGTTGAAAAGCTAAATGCGGCAGGAACCATCAGTTTGGGTAAAACCAACATGGATGAGTTCGCGATGGGCTCCTCCAATGAAAACAGCTACTACGGCGCGGTGAAAAACCCCTGGGATCTAACCGCTGTTCCTGGCGGCAGTTCGGGCGGAAGTGCCGCTGCAGTGGCCGCAGGCCTTGTACCTGCCGCCATAGGTACCGATACCGGCGGCTCGATCCGCCAGCCAGCGGCGTTTTGCGGTATTACCGGCCTGAAGCCTACCTATGGGCGCGTTTCGCGCTACGGCATCATTGCCTACGCCTCAAGCCTTGATCAGGCTGGCCCGATGGCCCGCAGCGCAGAAGACTGCGCGCACCTGATGAACGTGATTGCCGGGCACGATGCGCGCGACTCTACCAGCGTTGCCCGCGGCGTGCCGGACTATACCGAAACGCTGAACGCTCCCCTCTCAGGCCTTAAAATCGGCCTGCCGAAAGAGTATTTTGGCGACGGGCTAGACCCTGAAGTAGAAAAAGCCGTACGCGATGCGGTGAAAGTCTATGAATCATTGGGCGCAACGGTGCGCGAAGTGAGCCTGCCGCATACCCACTATGCGATTCCAGCCTACTACGTTATCGCCCCGGCAGAAGCCTCCTCCAACCTGTCGCGTTACGACGGCGTGCGTTTTGGCCATCGCTGCAAAGAGCCGATCGATCTGATCGACCTTTACAAGCGCAGCCGCGCGGAAGGCTTTGGCGAAGAGGTCAAGCGGCGCATACTGATCGGCACGCACACGCTTTCGGAAGGCTTCTTTGATGCTTACTACACCAAAGCACAAAAAGTGCGTCGCCTTATCCGCCAGGACTTCCTCGACGTTTTTGAAGACGTGGATGTGCTCATGGGCCCGGCCTCGCCCACCCCGGCATTTGATCTGGGCGCCAAAAAAGACCCGGTTTCAATGTATCTGCAGGATATCTACACCATTGCCGTGAATCTGGCGGGCATTCCCGGTATCAGTGTTCCGGCAGGCTTTGCAGGCGGCCGCCCGATAGGCCTACAGATTTTGGGCACGCATTTTGCCGAAGCGCAGCTTTTAAACGTGGCGCATCAGTATCAGCAAGCGACTGACTGGCACCTTCAACTTCCTGCTTTCGCCGAGGAGAACGCCTAATGCAATGGGAAACCGTAATTGGGCTTGAAGTCCACGTTCAGCTCGCGACCCGCTCCAAGATTTTTTCCGGCGCCTCCACCGCCTTTGGCGCTGAGCCCAACACGCAGGCCTGCGCGGTTGATCTGGGGCTTCCCGGAACATTGCCGGTACTCAACGAGCAAGCCGTGGCCATGGCCGTTCAGTTTGGCCTGGCGGTACATGCCGATATCGCAGAAGTATCGGTGTTTGATCGTAAAAACTACTTTTACGCCGACCTGCCCAAGGGCTATCAGACCAGCCAGATGTACCACCCCATCGTCGGTCCGGGTGACGTGGATATCACCTTGGATGACGACACCACCAAGCGTATTCGCATACACCACGCCCACCTGGAAGAGGATGCCGGCAAGTCGCTGCACGAAGACTTCCTGGGCATGACCGGTATCGATTTGAACCGTGCCGGTACGCCGCTTCTGGAAATCGTCTCCGAGCCGGACATGCGCAGCGCCAAGGAGGCGGTGGCTTACCTCAAGGCGATCCATGCCATCGTGACCTATCTAGGCATTTCCGATGGCAACATGGCTGAAGGCTCCATGCGCTGCGATGTCAACGTTTCAGTGCGCCCCAAGGGGCAGGAAGCCTTCGGCACGCGGGCCGAGATCAAGAACGTCAACTCGTTCCGCTTTGTCGAGCGTGCGATCGCGTTTGAAGTAGAGCGCCAGACTGAGCTGATTGAAGATGGCGGCACGGTGGTTCAGGAAACCCGCCTGTTCGACCCTGAGCGCGACGAAACCCGCAGCATGCGTACCAAAGAGGAAGCTAACGACTATCGCTACTTCCCCTGCCCGGATCTGCTTCCGGTCGTGCTCGATGAAGCCTACCTGGATCACTTGCGCAGCCAACTACCTGAATTGCCCGCCGACAAACGCGAGCGCTTTCAAAGCGAATTAGGCCTGTCTGCTTACGATGCTGCCGTGCTTTCCGCCAGCCGGGAAATGGCCGAGTTCTTTGAGGAAGTGCATCATGTATGCGGTGATGCCAAACAGGCCGCCAACTGGGTACAGGGCGAGCTTTCCGGCGCGCTTAACCGTGAGAACCTGAGCATCACGAATAGCCCAATCTCGGCGCGCCAGCTGGGTGGCCTGCTAAGCCGGGTGATTGACGGCACGATCAATGGCAAAGCCGCCAAGCAGGTCTTCCAGGCGCTGTGGAACGGCCAGGGCGAGAATGCCGATGCCATCATCGAAGCCAAAGGCCTCAAGCAGGTTACGGACACCGGCGCAATTGAAGCCATGATCGACCAGGTGATCGCCGAAAGCCCGGCTCAGGTGGCTCAGTATCGTGACGCCGAACCTGAGAAACGCGGCAAGATGATCGGCTACTTTGTGGGCCAGGTAATGAAAGCCTCACGCGGCACGGCAAACCCCCAGCAGGTTAACGGCGTGCTGATAGCGAAGCTTGACGCTCTGCTGTAAATCAACAGATATTGTGTTCACGTAAAAAACGGGCTGCCCTAGGGCCTAATGCCAGTCAGTTAAGGTTTTCATCAATTAGCAGATCATGAGACAGTCTGGTACCAGTGATTCTCTGGTACCGGACTTTTTTTATGCACTTTAGCCAAGCCATCGACGCTATTGCGCGTGTA
>NZ_JAGOBJ010000007.1 GCF_017983445.1 Halomonas sp. | reverse complement strand
CATAGCGAGCGTGAACCACCTGATCCCTTGCCGAACTCAGTAGTGAAACCGCTTAGCGCCGATGGTAGTGTGGGGTCTCCCCATGCGAGAGTAGGTCATCGTCAGGCACTTATCCTAAAAATCCCCCTGGGCGTGCGCCTGGGGGGATTTTTTTATGTCTGGAATTTACTACTCACCACTCAATAGACTTGCCAGCCCAGTCCCAAAAGCTACCGCTTTCTTCTGGAGTGCGCTCATTGATAACACTGAGTAGCTGGCTGGCAACGAAGTCAGGAGTAAACAGCTTCTCATTAGGAACCCGGGATTGAAACGGCTCGGAGAGCGGTGTATCGGTTGTGCCTGGATGCAGGCATAAGACTATTGACGCCTTGTTAAGCCTTTTTAATTCAATCGCCGCCGTTTTGAGCAGCATATTGTGCGCTGCTTTACTGGCTCGATAGCTATACCAGCCCCCTAGTTGGTTATCCGTAATAGACCCTACCCTGGCAGACAGGCTGGCCACAATACAAGCGTGTGCCCCTTTAAAGGACGCTGATAACGCTGCGATCAGTAAAGCTGGTGTAAAGGCATTAACGTGCATTAAGGCCTGCAGATTGCCAGCAGTCAGTTGATCAAGCCGCTTTTCGGGCTGAAGTTGCCTGGAACTATCATGCAGTAAGCCAAGGGCGTTAAAAAATAGATGTATTGGCTGCCCGTTTAGCTTTTCCCACAGTGCAAAGCGCCCTTCCTCCGTAGTCACATCCAATAGAAGAGAAGTAACACGCTCATCGGCAATATCAAGTGGCTGACGGCTAACGGCAATAATGAGGCCCACTTGAGAAGAGGATAAAAGATGCTGTAATACGGCATGACCAATGCCACCAGAGGCGCCGGTAATTAAAACCGTGTAGCGTTCAGGAAGGTGATCCAGCATAAAATAAGCCTAATAGAGAAAGTAGGCTCTCATTGAAGTTGTATGCTGGATATTTGTCTAGAAGGCGTTTAAGAAGATTATCTGTCTTGAAGAAGATGGTCTTGAACAAGGTGGCTACGCTGATGCGTTGATTCTTCCCGATTGCGCGTTATTACGGCCATCAGGTTTATAGAGTGTTTTCTCTGCGATTTGGCGAATATAGTTCAGCATGTCCTGATTATGCTTCATGCGTACCGAAAGCATTTGCCCAGTCAGTTCGTTCATGCGTGCAACCCGTTCACTCTTTTCAAGTAACGTTGCCCAGGCCGTTTGGCAGCCTGCATCCTGAGCAGCCGCACTGGCTCCATTGGCACTATCTTCATAGCCAAGACGTTTCTGAACGCTGCGACGCAGTATTTCGATGCGCTCAATCTCAGTCAGCAGTGCTTGCTTGTCTTCTGCTATACCCGTGAGTGCTTCACCATCAATATCGCCCGGCGTTAGAAGCATCTGCTCACGTGATAGCAGAGCCACTAGCTCATCAAGGCGTTGCTGTTGATCGGAAAGCAAACGAGCAAGACTCATAATAATTTACCTTATGACTCTGAGAGATTGGCAATTAAGCCGTCAGCAATGCGGGCAGCGTTCATTTCAAGACGGCCCTCACGGATGGCGTCGCGAATTTCCTGCACTTTAGCCATGTCGACGTCATATGTTTCGTCAACTTGTGAGTGGCTAAGTTGAGTCGATTCCCGCGCTAAACTGCTCGCTTCAACCGGCTTGGATGCACCCGTCTTCTGTGTTTCATCACGCTGCTGCGCTTGATTGGAGCGAAGCAGTGAATTGAGATTATCAATTTTCACGTTGTGTGCCTTTATGGTCAACGTCTGTGTGTTCGGCGCCTGTGATATTAGCTATCGGCTTTAGTGGTTAAAACTTTAGACACAGAATTAAAAATCCACCACTAAAATGCCTAGCTCAATAACGCGGGCGGTCACCAGTTCCCGTGAGTCAAAACGTACACGAACCCGATCACCTTGAGCGCCATTCTCCAGTGCTTCACCCTCACGCGAAACACGAAATGAGCTGCCTTGAGCTATGACCGTAACGCGCTGGCCACGTTCCACAAGTGAAGGTGCCTGCAGGAAATGATTTTGAAAAGCACTGCCGCTTCGAATTTGGCGCTGCGTCACTTTGCCGATGATGTCCTCTTTATCGGTAAGTGCTTGAGAAGAAAGATCGCTCAAATTGCCACTCTGAGGTACAAGCATGTCCGGCGTAATTAACGTGCCCCGCTCAATGTCATGTTGCGCTACCCAGTAGCTGCCAATGACATCAATTTGCGCCTGCAGGTAGCGAACCTGCTGATGTGTTTCTCCGCACCTGACGCCTACCGAGATGCGGCCAAGTGGGGATTGGCCTGCATTAGGCAAAAATGGTTCTGGCTGAACGCAGGGGGGCAGGTGCGGCGAAGGCGGGCGTAGGTCGATCACGACCTCTTCCCCTAGCGATTGGGTCTGCTGATACAAAAACTGATGGACCTGCTGAAGAAGTGCGTCATCGGCATGCGCATTAGAAAAGCAAATCAAACAAGCGCCTACTAGGAAGTAACGCTTGAAGACTGCCGTGCAGCGACGTGTAACGCGCAGCGGATATGACATGATGAAAGGGGCTCAGAAAGGGGAAAATAACGGAATTTAGCTGATGAGTGTAGCGAAAAAGGCTTAAACGAAACAGGCGAAATACTGGTGTAAATACTAGCTGTTCCATGCTTTGAGCTGACAGTCAGGCGCGTATTCTCCACCCTCAATAAATTTCATTTTATTTTTGCCTCCCAGCTAGCGAGGGCTTGGCATGATTGATCAATTAGAATCTGCCTTTAACTACCATCAGCAGGCGTTAGGCTTGCGACAAGCAAGGCATGAAGTATTGGCTGCCAACATCGCGAATGCCGATACGCCTAACTATAAGGCGCGCGATATTGATTTTGCCAGCGAATTGAAAAAAGCTGTGCAAGGGAGTGCTTCGCAGCCAGGCAATAATGGCGGTTTAACACTATCGCGCACTGCTGAGCGGCATATGGCAGGCACGGGTCCCGCTTGGCGAGGCGCAGGCAGTACGGAATTGCTGTATCGGATTCCTGATCAGCCCAGCCTAGATGGCAATACGGTTGATATGGATCGTGAGCGCACTCAGTTTGCTGACAATGCCGTACGTTACCAAGCGGCGCTAACGATTATGAATCGCCGTATCCAGGGTCTGAAAAACGCCATGCAGCCTGAATAAACTGGCTGATAGCGTAGGAGATAAATAATGTCGATGTTTTCAGCGTTTGATGTTGCCGGTTCTGCCATGAGCGCTCAGTCCCAACGCATGAACGTAACCGCCAGCAATATGGCCAATGCCGATAGTATTGCCGGACCGGATGGTGAAACGTATCGCGCAAAGCAGGTCATGTTTGAAGCGCAGGCGCAAAACACCCGCTACGGAGTGGGTGGCGTGAGAGTCTCGGAAATCGTTGAAGACGACTCCCCACTGCGCCTTGAATATATGCCGAACCATCCTGCCGCCGACGAAGACGGCTACGTGGCAAAGCCCAACGTAGAGCCGGTACATGAAATGGTCAATATGATTTCTGCCTCTCGTTCCTACCAGGCGAATGTCGAGGTCTTCAATACCACAAAGCAGATGATGATTCAGACGCTTTCGCTGGGTGAGGGGTAAGCATGAATAATATCGATACGAGCGTTATTAATAATATTAACAGCGGGGGCTCCAGTGGCTTGTCGGCTCGGCAGTCAGATGAGCTTAGAAATAGCTTTATGACGCTGCTGATTACTCAGCTGCAAAACCAGGACCCGTTAAAGCCGATGGAAAATTCGGAAATGACGTCGCAGCTGGCTCAGATTAATACCGTAAGTGGTATCGAAGAGCTGAATAGCACACTTAAAGGCATAACCCAGCAGATGGATGCGTCCAAGGCATTGCAGGCCGCAGGGTTGATTGATAAAGCCGTATTGGTGCCTGGTAATAACGTGATGGTCAGTGTCGATGACGAGAACGGATCCTACGCAACACCGTTTGGTATCGAACTGGGTTCAGCCGCTGAAAAAGTTGAAGTTACGATTACCAGCAAAGCAGGCGAGGTGCTTTATACCAAGGATTTGGGTGCGGTGGCTGCAGGCGTTGAATCCTTTAGCTGGGGCGGATTGACGAACAATGGTGCCGCAGTGCCAGCAGGCGCCTATAACGTTAATTTCAAGGCTACGAATGCACAAGGTGAGCTGATGGAGTCTCGAGCGCTTAACTATGCGCTGGTGCAGGGAGTATCGCCTGGAACGGGTGGCAATGATGTTCGTCTGGATCTGGGGGCTATTTATGGTCAGGTAGCTCTCGATCAAATTAAACAAATTCTTTGATTATTCGATAAATAACACCTTTTCCAGGGGAACAGCATGAGTTTTTCACAAGCACTGAGTGGTTTAAGCGCACAGCAACAAAAACTAGGCGCCATCGGGAATAATATTGCCAATTCTCAAACGGTAGGTTTTAAAAGCTCTAACGTACAGTTTGCTGACGTGTACGCAGAGTCGCGCATCGGACTGGGTGTACGCACGTCTGCAGTACTACAGAACTTTAGCCAAGGGAATGTGGAATCTACGTCACGTAATATGGATTTGGCGATTTCCGGCGAAGGTTTTTTCCGGTTTCAACAGTCTAGTGGTGAAGCAGCTTATTCACGCAATGGACAGTTAACCATGACGGCGGATGGTCGCTTAATCAATGCCCAAGGTGCACAGCTTATGGGATACCCGGCGGATCCAGAAGGTAATGTTCAAGTGGGCGGCAATGTTGTTCCTTTGAATATTCCACCGGGCGATCTTCCTGCGAATGCATCGACAGCTCTAAATGTTTCTCTGAACCTGAATTCAGGCCAACCTGTCATTGGTGCTGATTTCGATGCCGAAAATGCCAACACGTATAACTACTCTACAAATGCTACCGTTTTTGACTCTCAGGGTAACGCCCGAAATCTCGCGTTGTATTTTACTAAAACAGCTGACAACCAGTGGTCTGTAAATGGACGCCTATCGGGTGGGCCTGCGGGAAGTGGAACATACGACGTTGCGCTAGGGGGTCTAACATTTAATCAAAATGGTGTCTTGCAAGCAGATAATACCAATAACGCCCTGTTTGACGCTGCAGAGTTTGGTGAAGGCAACGCGCTCGCGAACTTAGATATAAATCTTAGTTTTGAAGGCTCTACGCAATTTGCCAATAATTCGACCGTTAATGACATTGTCCAGAATGGGTATACTTCTGGTTCATTAGTAGGCATTACCTTTGAAGACGACGGTACCGTCATGCGTAACTATTCCAATGAGCAGTCTCGCGCCGCTGGACAAGTTGCATTGGTAACGTTCCGTAATCCAGAAGGGTTGCGACCTGAAGGTAATAATCTTTGGACCGCAACGGGTTCTTCAGGACAAGAGCTGGTTGGTGCGCCTGGTGAAGGCTTACGTGGCATGATTCAGCCCAGCGCAACGGAGACTTCTAACGTCGATATGGCGCGCGAACTGGTTGATATGATCGTCGCGCAGCGCTCCTATCAAGCTAATTCACAAACTATCAGCACCCAGGATGAACTCCTGCAAACCATTATTAACCTTTAATAGTGGGTCATTTCTGTAAGGAGTAAGTGGCATGGATCGGATGCTTTATACCGCCATGAGCGGCGCTAAAAACGCCATGGATCAGCAGTCGGTGGTGACTAACAACCTGTCGAATGTAACCACTACTGGGTTTCGTGCCCAGCTGCAGGCCGCTCGCTCAGTACCTGTGCAGGGAGAAGCGCTACTGGCAACGCGTACGTCCGTAGTGACCACGACACCGGGCAGCGATTTTTCCCAGGGGCCGGTCGAGTTTACCGGCCGTGCGCTGGATGTAGCCATGCAGGGCAATGCCTGGATGGCGGTATTGGCAGACGATGGCACTGAAACCTACACCAGGCGTGGCGATCTGCAGCTCGACAGCGATGGCGTGCTGCTTAACGTTGGTCGGCCGGTTATGGGCGATGGTGGTCCGATCGCGGTGCCTCAAGGCGCCCAGGTATCCATTGGTGCTGATGGCACAATCAGTGCTATTCCCGAAGGCGAAGGCCCCGAAGCATTGGTTGAAGTTGGCCGTATCAAGCTGGTAACGCCGGATGAGCAGGCGCTGACACGTGGCGATGATGGCCTGTTTCGCGGCCCGCTTAATGAAGAGGGGGCCCCGGGTGCCTTGCCGGGCGACGAGAATGCTCGCCTGGTAAGTGGTGCACTTGAAGGCAGCAATGTGAGCGCCGTGGACGCCATGGTCTCCATGATTGATGTTGCCCGGCGCTACGACATGCAAATGAAAATGCTCAGCACCGCTGATGAAAATGCTCAGCGGGCCAACAGTATTCTATCTATTCAGGGCTGATGACAGCCGCTTACCCAAGGGAACACGAACTTTATGATTACCTCTTTGTGGACCGCTAAAACGGGGCTGGAGTCTCAGCAGACAAAGCTGGATGTTATTTCCAACAACCTGGCTAACGTCAGCACCAATGGCTTTAAGCGCTCACGTCCTGTATTTGAAGATTTGCTGTATCAGAATATGCGTCAGCCGGGCGCGCAAAATAATATTCAGGATCGCCTGCCTTCAGGTATGCAGGTAGGTACGGGGGTGCGTGCTGTCGCCACTGAGCGATTACATACCCAAGGTGGCCTGGAAGAAACCGGCAATTCACGCGATATTGCCATTAACGGCGAAGGCTTTTTTCAGGTATTACTGCCTGATGGCACCAATGGCTATACACGGGATGGAAGCTTCCAGCTCAATGAAAACGGTCAGATGGTGACGGCAAACGGTTATCCTTTAGAGCCTGCAGTTTTTATCCCTGAAAATGCATTATCGGTGTCTATTGGTGAAGATGGCACGGTCAGCGTTCGCCAGCCTGGAATAGCCCAGGATGCCAATATTGGACAAATCAACGTCGCGTCGTTTATTAATCCAGCCGGCTTAGAAAGCGTGGGCGGCAATTTGTATCTGGAAACCGGCGCATCGGGAGCACCTAACCAGAACGCACCCGGTAATAATGGCGCTGGACGACTGTTTCAAGGCTATGTCGAAACCTCGAACGTGAATGTTGTAGAAGAAATGGTCAGCATGATTCAGACACAGCGTGCGTATGAGATTAATAGCAAAGCGGTATCTACCAGCGATGAAATGTTGGCACGTTTAAGCCAGCTATAGGCGCACATCGAGGTTTATTAAGCCATGCGGGAATTTCACTACGTTAGCCGTCGGCTAAGCGTCATTGCTTTGCTTTTTTTTATGTTGCTGGCCGCGGGTTGTGCTCAGATCCCGCGTGCCTCGGTAGTGGGTGAGCAAGAGCAGATTGATATCGTGGATCGACCGCCGCCCGTTCCCAATGGCTCTATCTACCAGGCGCGGCGGGGTTATCAGCCGTTGTTTGAAGACCGTCGGCCCAGAGCGATGGGCGATATCTTGACCATCGTGCTGGATGAACAGGTAAGTGCGAGTAAAAACGCGCGCTCGAACGCTACACGTACCGGCAGCTCCACGCTTGAACTTGCTCAATTACCGGATGTTCTGGATGCTTTGGCCGAATATGGCTTCGATATTTCCGGCGCCAATGATTTTACGGGAGGCGGGGGGGCGCAAGCGACTAACTCTTTCACCGGCACTATTACCGTGTCCGTTTTAGAAGTCATGAATAACGGCAATTTGCGTGTCCGGGGAGAAAAGCAGATAGCCATCAATCAGGGAACTGAATTTATCCGTTTTTCCGGTGTTGTGAACCCTCGCACCATTACCACTCAGAATACGGTGCCCTCTACACAGGTAGCCGATGCTCGAATTGAGTATGTCGGGGATGGTTATATCAATGAAGCGCAGCATATGGGATGGCTGCAGCGCTTTTTCTTAAATGTCTCGCCTTTCTAGTGATACGAAGAGTGGCTAAACAGATAGTAACCCAGAGTAATAGTAATGCGGCTAAACGGTTTCCGATTAATTAAAATACGCCTGTCTCAACTAGGCGCTCTGTTATTGATGTGCCTGCTTGCCTTCCCCGCCAGTGCTGAGCGCATTCGTGAGCTAGCCAGCTTTTCGGGCGTAAGGGATAACCAACTGGTGGGCTATGGTTTAGTCGTGGGCCTGGACAGTACGGGCGACCAGACAACTCAGGCGCCTTTTACCAGCCAAAGCCTTTCTAATATGCTATCTCAGCTAGGCGTGACCATTCCTCCAGGCACCAACATGCAGCTGCGTAACGTGGCGGCGGTCATGGTTACCGCTGATCTACCGCCTTTTTCCCGCCCCGGCCAGCGCCTGGATATTGTTGTTTCGTCGATTGCAAACGCCCGCAGCCTGCGTGGCGGAACGCTTCTAATGACTCCCTTGAAAGGCGCTGATGGCGATACCTATGCCATCGCCCAAGGTAATATGCTGGTCGGTGGTGCGGGCGCACAGGCGGGAGGAAGTAGCGTACAGATTAACCAGCAGGCCGCGGGGCGTATACCGAGCGGAGCATTGGTTGAACGTGAGGTTCCGCTAAACCTGGGGGCCAATGGCGGTCTGCTGGAACTACAACTCAATGAAACCGACTTTGGTACCGTGCAGCGCATGGTGACTGCGATAAATAATGAGTTTGGTCAATCGGTTGCCTATGCCCGCGATGGTCGTGTGATTGCCCTGGACGGGCCCATGGATGCGAACGCGCGAGTCAACTTTATGGCGCGGGTTGAGAATGTACAGGTAACGCCCACCGAAGCGCCTGCCCGGGTTGTCTTGAATTCGCGCACAGGCTCGGTGGTTATGAACAGTGCAGTGACCTTGCGCCAGGCCGCGGTCGCCCATGGCAGTCTGTCGATCATGATCGATACACGTTTTGGAGTGAGCCAGCCTGCACCTTTTGGGCAGGGCCAAACCGTGGTGGTGCCTGACGCGGATATCGATATCGAACAGCAGGAAGCTTTCCTTCAGATTGTAGAAGGTGCCCAGCTTAACGAAGTGGTTAATGCACTTAACGCGCTGGGAGCGACGCCGCAGGACTTAATGTCGATTCTTGAAGCCTTGAAAGCCTCAGGGTCACTGCGTGCTGAGTTGGAGGTGATTTGATGAGTATCTCCAATGACATGACGGGTCAGTTTGCCTTGGATGTGCAGGGGTTTCAGCGCTTGCAGCATACCGCGCGTGTCGATCCTGAGGCCGGGGTGCAATCGGCTGCTCAGCAGTTTGAAGCGCTCTTTGTACAGATGATGATGAAAAGTATGCGCGACGCCATTCCCACCTCTGGCTTATTGAGCAGCACAACGACCGATACCTATCAGCAAATGTTGGATCAACAGTGGTCTCAGGTGATTGCATCTAAAGGCATGGGCTTAGCCGATGTACTGGTAGACCAGTTGAAGCGTCAAGGCGTCGTAGGCACCGCTAACAATGCTGATCAAGAGCTACAAACGCTGATTGCAGGCATTCCCCGTGGAACCCCTCGCGTACTGGATGGTGCGCTACAGCCTCAAGATGAGCGTTCTGTAGGCACTCAAGCCACTGGCCGCTTCTTGAGCGAGCTTGAGGCAATACGTAAGGGCAACGCTTTTGAAGAAAGCCAGCCGGTAGCCATCAATAATCCGATGGCTGCGAATGCGCCCGATCACGTGCAGCGATTTATGAATAAGCTAGCGGTACCAGCACAAGCCGCCAGTGCGGCCAGTGGAGTACCTGCTGAGCTTATTTTAGCCCAGGCGGCGCTTGAAACGGGCTGGGGGCGGCATGAGATCCCGACTCATCAGGGCGGCAATAGCCACAACCTCTTTGGAATCAAGGCAGGTAGCCGCTGGCAAGGCGAGACAACGGATATCGTGACTCACGAATATATTAACGGCCGGCGTACTCAAATCGTTGATACGTTCCGTGTATATGATTCGTTTGAACATTCGCTTACCGATTATGCCAACCTGATCGGCAATAACCCCCGCTATGCTGGTGTTGTGCAGGCCGCCAATGCCGAGCAGGCTGCTCACGCTCTGCAGCAGGGTGGTTATGCCACTGACCCACGTTATGCACAAAAACTGGTCGCCGTCATGAACACAATGGGACCACTAACTCAGGGTACCTTGTTAGCGGATTCGCGCTAACAAGGCTCAAGTTTTTCAGGGCGCTGCCGATAAATTGTCTATCGGCCCAAGGATATGAACCATGAGCATGTTTTCTGTTGGCTTAAGCGGTCTTAATGCCGCCCAGAACGCCCTCAACACCACTAGTAATAATATTAGTAATATTTTTACGCCTGGCTATAACCGAGAACTTGCCCAGCTGGGTGAGGGGCGTATTGGCGGCGGCGTGCAAGTTAACGCCATTGAGCGGCAGTTTAATACCTATGTCGCTAACCAGCTTAACAGTGCGAAGACGCAATCGAGTGCGCTTGAGACCTATAACAATCAGGTTTCGCAAATCGATAACCTGCTGGCCGACCGAGCAGCTGGCTTATCGCCACTGATGCAGGGTTTCTTCTCTTCACTGGAAGATCTTGCAAGCTCGCCATCTGACCCTGCCGCTCGTCAGGGCGTGTTGGGCACAGCCAATACGTTGAGTGCTCAGTTTCGTTCCTTTGATGGCTATCTGCAGGATATGCAGAGCAATATCAATAGCCAAATCAAAGATGAAGTTACCCAGATCAATAATACGACAGAACAGATTGCTGGCTTAAATAAAGAGATTGCCTTGGCCCGTGCGCGAACAGGTGAAGCGCCTAATAGCTTGCTTAACCAACGCGATAAGATGGTTTCCGATCTTAACGAGCGCATGGACCTGCGCCTGAATGTTCAAGATGGCAAAACCTATAATATCAGTTTACCCAACGGTCAACCGCTGGTGACAGGGACAAATTCGTTTCAGCTTGAAGCCGTGCAAGCTGATTCTGACCCACAGCGTACGATAGTTGGTTACCGTGATGGCGGTAACAATTTAACGAAGCTAGATGAATCGACGATCAAGGGCGGTGCGTTAGGTGGATTAATGACCTTCCGCTCAGAAACACTCGACAAGACTCAAAATCAGATTGGTCAACTGGCAGTCTCTCTATCCGTTGCATTCAATGAGCAACATAAAAAAGGCGTAGACCTGGATGGTGAGCAGGGAAGTGACTTTTTCTCCGTACGTGCGCCCCAAGGCTACGCCAACGAGAAAAATAACGGTACTGCTGATGTAACGGTGACGTTTGACTCCGCCAATATCGACCAGCTTAAGGCAACCGATTACACCGTTCGTTTCGAGGGTAGCGCCCCTGTTGTTACGCGTAATGATAATGGACAAGTTGTAGAGTTCGATCAAGAGTCCTGGGATAACGGTAATGAGCTGAAATTTGGCGGTATCAGCGTTGAGTTTAATGGTAATACGCAAGCAGGTGACCGCTTCGAAATCCAACCTGTACGTCGTGCCGGTAACGGTATGGAAGTGAATATTAGCGATGTAGACAAAATCGCTGCTGGCGACGCGGGTCTTGATGAAGACGGCGGAAGTCCGCTTAACTCATTTAAAAGCACGGGAAATTTAGATGTTAGCGGGTTAAGCACCGCTTCAGGGGCTTTTTCTGAGAGTAAGAAATATCAGTTGAAGGTAGATGAGGAAGGCACGTTAACACTGACGCCTGCTGCAAGAATCACTGTTGATGGTGCAGTCTTTAATGCGTCTGAAGATAAGTTATCGGCAGGAGATACGGTTGTTATTGATGGCATCAGTTTTACGCTTGATGAACTTCCAGATGAGGATGAAACAGCAACGCTCACCGTCAGTCAAAACATTATCGCAGCCACTGGCGATAATCGTAACGCGTTGGCTCTGCAAGAATTGCAGACCAAAAATGTAGTAGGTGGCTCTGCTTCCGTAAGTGGTGCTTATGCATCGATCGTCAGCGATGTCGGCAACCGCGCTAATATCACGCAGGTCAACCTGGATGCGCGTCAAGGCCTAACCGATCAGCTGCGTGCGGTACAGCAATCAGAATCTGGCGTTAACCTGGATGAAGAAGCCGCCAATTTGATTCGTTACCAGCAGTACTATATGGCGAATGCTCGAGTAATCGACACGGCGGGCTCGATTATGGATACCATCTTGAATCTGCGCGGCTAATTCTGGAGCTTAAATTATGCGTATTAGTACCGTTACCATGTTTGAGCAAAGCACGGCGTCCATGAACCGCCAGCAGAGCGATTTCTTAAAGGTGAGCCAACAGATCGCCAGCGGACGCCGAGTGGTAAATCCCTCAGATGATCCGCAGGCGGCCTCACGTGCCGTGGGTGTCGATCAATCGATAGCCATTACAGAGCAGTATGCTGACTCGCGCGTCTCGGCCCGCAATTCACTTTCTCAAACAGAAAGCATTTTAAATAGCGTGAGTGATGCGGTAACTAGCGCCAAGACACTGTTAATCCAGGCCTCCAGCGACACCCTTAGCAGCGCTGACCGTGAGTCGATTGCCAGTGAGCTAAAAGGGGTTTATGAAACGCTGATTGGCCAAGCTAATGCTACTGATGGCAATGGCCGCTATTTATTTGGTGGCTATAAAGATAATGCGCCGCCTTTTGTTAAAACGGCTGAAGGTAATATTGAATATAGCGGCGATGCCAATAGCCGTCAGCAGCAGGTTGACGCCTCCCGATTAATGCCTATTACCGAAAATGGCAAAACTATTTTCCAAAGTGTGCCCAGCGGCGCTGGCTATATCGCAGAAGCTATCAGAGAAAATGGCACACGCAACGCGGGCAGCGTGATTGTCAGTGGCCCTCAGGTCACAGACGTCAGCGATGACAATTATGGGGATGACTATCGTGTCGCCTTCGGGGGAACGGAAGATGCGTCCACCTATACAGTACAGCGTTTTGATGAGGCCACGAATGCCTGGTCTAACGTCGAGGGTCATGTGGATCAGCCTTATACTGGCGGCACGGATACACAGCAGCTCTCGTTCGGCGGAGTGAAAGTCTCACTAGAAGGCAAACCGCAGCCCGGTGATCAAATTCTAGTCGCCCAGGCCGGCAGTGATCAGCGCGAACCAGACCTGTTTAAAACGCTAGAATCGGCTATTCGCGTATTGGAAACGCCTGCCGAAAGTACTAGTGAGCGAGCGGAACTGCGCAATACCCTGAATACTTCAATGCGCGATTTGGATAACGCATTGGATAACGTATTGACGGTACGTGCCTCTGCCGGTGCCCGGCTTAATGAGTTGGATGTTATTGATGCAGTGGGCAGTAACCGGATGATGAACTATACGCAGACGCTATCAGATTTAGTCGATCTTGATTACGCTGAAGCAATTTCTGAATACAGTTTGCGCCAGGTTGGCTTGCAAGCATCGCAAAAGGCGTTTGTTGATATCAAAGGCATGTCGCTGTTCGACTATATGTAGCCGTTAGCCGTTAGCCGTTAGCCGATACTAAAGCCCCTGCGCCTTCTAGGTGCAGGGGCTTTAGTTTAAGGGCGCCATTGTCTCTATCAAGGTTTGCATCATTCCAAGCGCCTGGCTAAAGAGCGATTGCAGAAAGCGTCCGATATCGTTCATCAACACCATCATCAGCGTAATACCCACGGTCAATGAGGTGGGAAAGCCTATGTTGAAAACCGTAAGTTGGGGGGCGGAGCGGTTAAGAATCCCGAGCGCCAGATTAATGATCAGTAGCGCACCCACTAGTGGCAATGCCAGTAACATGCCGGAGGCAAAAATAGTGCCTGCGTAACGGGCCAGGAGCTCAAAGGCACCGGGATTTAAACCACCGATACCAATGGGCAAGGTCACAAAGCTCATGATCAGCGTTTCAAGCACCATTAGATGGCCATTAAACGCCAAAAACATCAGCAGCGTAATCATATATAAAATGCGCGAAAGCACCATGATATTGGTGCCACTTGAGGTATCAAAAAAGGTCGCAAACGCTAGGCCCATCTGTAAACCAATATACTCCCCGGCCGCTTGAACAACGGCAAAGACAATATGCATCACCAGCCCCATGGCCAGCCCGATAATCACTTGCTCGACCATGATGCCTACCCCTACCCACGACATAATGGCTACCTCTGGCATGGCAGGAAGAATGGGGGCAATTACGATGGTAATTAACGCGGCAAGGCCCACTTTTGCCTGATTCGGAATGCTGGAATGACCCCAAAGCGGAGAAGCCGCCATAAAAGCCGTAATACGCGCAAAGGGCCATATAAAGGCAATTAACCAGCCCTGCAGCTGGGCAAAGGTGATATCCACCATGGCACTACATCACCATGTTGGGAATGTTGCTAAACAGTCGGGTAGTAAAATCAGTAATCAAACTAATCAGCCATGGACCTGCTAAGACCAAGACAGCAAACACCGCCAGAATTTTAGGAATAAATGTCAGTGTCATTTCGTTAATTTGCGTGGCCGCTTGAAAGAGGCTGACGATCAAACCGGTAAAGAGCGCCGCCAGCAGTATAGGGCCGGCAAGAAACAACGTTACGCGCATGCCTTGATAAGCCATGCTCATTACCATCTCAGGAGTCATTGACTTGCTCCTTGTCGCTCAATGCGACACCTAAGTAACATAAAAACTTTGGGCCAGTGAGCCAATAATTAACTGCCAACCGTCAACCAGTATAAAAAGCATCAATTTGAATGGTAACGAAATAGTCACCGGAGGCACCATCATCATCCCCAGTGCCATGAGCGTGCTGGCAACCACCAGATCGATGATCAAAAAGGGAATAAAAACGGTAAATCCTATTTGAAAGGCGGTTTTAAGCTCACTGGTAACAAAGGCTGGAAGAAGGACACGGAAGGGAAGTTCTTCAGGGCCTTGCATGGGGCCTACATCCGCTAAGCGCACAAACAATGCCAGGTCGGGTTCTCGCGTCTGAGCAAGCATAAACTCACGAAACGGCAACTGGGCACGCAATAAAAATTCTTCAAAATTAATAGTTTCGTCTGATAAAGGTTGCCAGGCGGTATCGTACACCTGTGCCAAAACGGGTGACATGATAAAAAAAGTCAAAAACAGCGCAATGCCCAACAATACCTGATTAGGCGGCGTTGCCTGGGTGCCCATCGCCGTTCGAAGAAGACTAAGGACAATGATAATTCGGGTAAAGCTGGTCATCATTAGTAACATCGCTGGCAAGAAGGCCAGCGAGCTTAAAAATAGCAGCGTTTGAAGCGATAGCGACCACTGCTGACCACCGTCCTCAAGCGGTTGCGAGATAATGCCTGGCAATTGCTGTGCGTGTGCAGGATTAACCAGCATACAAAGAGTAATCGCAATGCCAAACAGCAGCCAAGGCTGCCAGTAGGGCCGAGAGGAGAGCATCCTATGCCTCATGGTGGTTGATGTGGATCGTCGCCTGCACTTTTACGCCGGTTTTTTGCCAGCGCCTGAGAAAACCGTTGTGCAAAGCGTGGGGCATCAGAGCAGGGAGCGTCATCAATGGGGCGCTCTTCCGGTGCCGGGCGCTCGTGTAGTTTGGTGATTCGTCCACCGCTTACTCCAAGCACCAGCCAGGTATCTTCGACTTCCACGACCACTACGCGCTCACGATTGCCAACCGCGGTGCTGGTAATAACGCGTAGTCGAGCGCCCTGTTGGGGGCGCACGTTCTGCCAGCGTTTTAAAAGCGCTGTACACAGCAGGATCATGGCAATAACGAAGGCCAGCGCCGCGGCAGTCTTGCCGAGCATGGCCATACCCATAAACGCATCACCACTACCGCTAAGGGGCTCTAGCGCGCCGTTTGGGAGTGCGGTTGCTTCAACACTCATCGGTTAAGCTTGTGAATGCGCTCGGAAGGGGTAATGATTTCCGTGATACGAATACCGTACTTGTCTTCAATAACGACGACTTCACCCTGTGCGATCAGATAGCCGTTAATCAAAATATCCATGGGTTCACCCGCCAGCCCGTCAAGCTCGATAACAGACCCTTGGGCCAGTTCAAGTAGCTGCTTGATCGTCAATTTGGTGCGACCAAGCTCAACGGTAAGCTTGACCGGAATATCCATGACCATTTCAAGGTCGCGCGCCTGCGCGCTTTCACCTATGGCACTGAGAGGGCGAAAGACATCGTCACTTGCTGCTTTGGCCGCGGGGGTATCAGCAACTGCGTTGCTAGGTGCGGGTTGTTCTTCTTCTGCCGCTTCCTGCTCAGCCATCGCCGCTGCCCATGGATCTTCCTCATCGGCCATGTCGGTAGTGGCCGGGGTCTCTGCTTGTTCAGACATGGCGTCCGCCCAATCGTCATCGGAGACATTTTGATCGGGTTTATTGGGATCAGTCATGCTTTGGATTCCTTGGCTTTCTGTCGCGTCGAACCTTTAATAAAGTCCTTTGACGATACGTTATTCATAGCGGAGTGATCGATCATATGAAGTACGCGCAGCGCATGCTGCTGACGCTGGCTGCCATACTCGCATTCCATGACCGGGACTCCATCAACACGTGCGGTAATCGTATCGGGGATGTCCAACGGTAATACATCGCCTTGCTTTAGCCCCATCACATGCGCAATACGGCTAGGGATTTGGGCAAACTCCGCTACAAGCTCTACTTCGGATTGACGTAATTCGCTGGCCATGCGGCGCGACCAAGTGCCGTCATGGTCGTGGTTACTATCATTGATTGGGTTGGCCAGAAGATCCCGCAAAGGCTCGATCATGGCGTACGGCATGCAAATCTGGAAATTGCTTGAGAGATTGCCAACCTCAATATTGAATTTGGTATTGACGACAATTTCGTTTGGCGAATTGGTGATATTGGCAAACTTGGATTGCACCTCGGAGCGCATGAAATTAACGTCAAGCGGATACACGACTTTCCACGCTTCCTGATAGGCTTCAATCGCCAGATTCAGTAAGCGATGAATAATACGCTGTTCTGTATTGGTAAATTCTCGACCGTCTGACTTGGTGACAAAGCGCCCATCGCCGCCAAACAGGTTATCCACTACCATAAAGACAAGATTGGGCGGAAACACCACGAGTGCCGAGCCACGTAGCGGCTTCATTGATACAAGGTTCAGGTTGGTCGGTACCGGAACATTGCGTGAAAATTCGCTAAAACTTTGGTAACGAACGGACTCAACCGTGATATCGGCGCTACGCCGAATCAAGTTAAATAAACCGTTTCGGAAATAGCGGGCAAAGCGCTCGTTGATGAAGTCGAGTGCATGCAGCCGCTCGCGAATGACCCGATGTTGCGTCGAAGGATCATAAGGGCGAATGCGCGCCTCATCCTGCGACGGCGATGCTGAAGGCGATGGTTCATCATCACCACTGACGCCTTTTAACAAGGCATCAATTTCTTCCTGGGACAGTAGATCGTCCTGCGACATGAACGGCTCCAGTTCCCGGCTTATTGCACAATAAATTCGGTAAACAGCACTTCGCGTAAATCAAGCGGCGGCTGGTTTTCCGTTAACGGAACGCCGAGACGGCTGATAATGGCCTGTGCGAGCTGCTCTTTGCCTTCAACCGAGGTGAGTTCGCTTGCCTGTTTACCCGAAAGTAAAATCAGTAACCGGCTACGCACCTGAGGCATGTGTTCTTCGATAATCGCCTTGCTCTCATCATTACCCACACGCAGCGTGATGCCCGTATACAGGAGGCGAGAACCATAGCTGTCATCGACAAGATTGACCGTAAAGGGATCAATGCGGGTAAACACAGGTGGCTCGCGTTCTGCCGTCGGCTGGGCACCTTCCTCAGTGCGATGGCCATCTCGCTGGTCAAGCACCATATAAATGGCGGCAGCCGCGCCTGCAGAGGAGAGGAGCACTAGAATAATCATTATCCAGAGCAGTTTTTTAGAGCCACCGCTTTTTTCAGCCATTTGTCGTTCCGTTCCCATAATCGCTACACATGCCACTGGTTAAGCATTATGCCTAATATGGCTGTGAGTGATGAAATGAACAGGCTCGCTTGGCGAGCCTATCTTTTGGTTTAGCTGTTTTTCACGTATGTAAATCGCACGCCGCTATCCATTTCGTTGATGCTAAGCGTAAAGATCAACTCGGCCATCAAGCGTTATAGAATGATTTTCTATCGCAGGCGTCACTGCGCCACTATCGGTTCCTGAAACGCTATCGCCGTTATTTGTATTTGATCCTGCCGGACTGCCGTTTTGGGCAAAGGCTTGCTCATTGGAGCTATGCTGCTCGCCAACGGACGTTTCCCCTAATGAAATGCCCTGCTCGGCAAGTGCTTCACGAAGCTGAGGTATGGCCTGCTCAATCACCTGGCGGACCTGCATATGAGACGATAAAAAATGCGCCTGTGTACCTTGCTCACTTACTTTTAGGGTGATGGAAAGAGGGCCAAGCTCCGCCGGATGCAGCTGCATTTTCACCTGCTGTTCTCCGCCGCGTTGCGCAAACTGAACCAATTGCTGACCAAGCTGTGCAGGCCAGGCAGGGCTATTCACAGGCGTGTTCATTGAAGCATGCACCATGGAAGCCCCCGGAGCTGATGCAGGAGGGTTGCCAAGCGCTGTATGTCCTGACAACGCCGTGGCTATTTGACCGGCGCGCAGCGATGAATCCCTATCTTCTAATGTAGACAGCGTGGCCTGGCTTTCTGCCTGTGTCGATAGTGCCAGCGTTCCAAGTCGTGCCAAGATCTCCGGGCTGTTTACAGACGGAGCGGCCTGATTTGGTAAGGCGGTTGGAGTAGCATGAAGAGGGTTCGGCAAATTCTGAGGAAAGACGCTCTGACTATTAATTAATGGAGCAGGCGTTTGAAGAGTGCCGCTATTCTGAGGCGATGCTAACAGGGCGCTTAGTGCGTTAATAAGCTGACCAGTTTGATCTTCCGTAAGACTCGCTAGCGACTCTGTAAGCCCTGATGCTTGCTCAGCTTGATAGCGTATGCCGAGTGCATTCAGAAGCCCCGCGACTTGATCCTCACTCATGTAGAGCTGCTCAATAAGCGTTTCCAGCGCAGGGCTGTCCTCAAGAGATGTATCAGCAGCCGGTATGTCGGTGAACAAGGCAACCAAGTCCATCCGAGCAGCAATTTCATCAAGCGTTGTCAACGCTTCATCCGTTACCGCATAACCATCCCCTGACAAGAGTGAGGAAAGCGGCTGTTCGCTGAATTCAAAGCCAAGAGATTGCCGTGCTGTAGCGGTTGGGTCGCTGGAGGTTGAATGAGCCTGGGCAGAGCGCGACGGCGCGTTGGCAGCTTGAGAAAGCGCTTGGCGAAAAACACCCTGTGACGATTCCAGGGTGCTGGATAGCGTCTGCTTGGTGACCGAGGAAGCGCCTTGGCTTTGAGTCCCTGAAAGCAATAATTGTATATTCATATACTATCCCTCGGCGCCGCTAATGCGGTTTCTCGTTACGTTGGCGAGCCAAGCGGCCTGTCACCAGCTCATCGTTGGTTTTTTGCTCATGGCGCTCAATACGGCGGTGCTCTTCTGATAGCCGGCGCGTCGCCAGCGTATCGTAGGAAGAGAGTTTACGCTGCTCTTGCTGCCAGTGTTGCTGGCTCTGCTGGACACGCTGCTGTTGAGCAATTAATGCTTGGCGGGCACGACTTAACGCCGCATCAAGCGAGGCTAAAAACTGCTGGTAATTGTACATGGTGGCAGGGTCGATACCTTCGCTCATCGCCTTTTGCAAACGTTCAGCATATTCGGCGCGATACTGGCTAAGCGATTGCAGCTGGGCGACAGTCTGCTGCTCAGTCTGTCGTTCATGCGCAAGCAGCTTTCCCGCCTGATCGCGGGCATCTTTGGCTAATCCCGTTAACATCGCAAGTTGCGAATGGCTCATGTTCGGCCTCCCACCACGGCATGCAGTGCTTGGTGTGAGTCTTCAAGCGTTGCACACTCATTAATGTTTTGCTGAAGAAAACGCTCCAGCGTAGGGAAAAGACTCACCGCTTCGTCAAGCCTTGGATCATGCCCTGGGCTATAAGCACCGACGCTAATCAGATCGCGATTGCGCTGATAACGGGAAAACATCTGCTTGAAAAGGCGAGCTTCTTGTAGCTGTTCCTGCGTGGTAATCGCCGTCATGGCGCGACTGATCGAGGCTTCAATATCGATCGCTGGGTAATGGCCGGCTTCGGCTAAACCGCGAGATAACACAATATGACCATCCAGAATTGCCCGAGCTGAGTCGGCAATCGGATCCTGCTGGTCATCGCCCTCGGTAAGAACGGTATAAAAAGCCGTAATCGAGCCGCCTCCACGCTCAGCATTGCCCGCCCGCTCAACAAGGCCTGGCAGTTTGGCAAATACGGAGGGCGGATAGCCCTTTGTCGCGGGAGGCTCGCCAATGGCAAGGGCAATCTCGCGCTGGGCCATGGCATAACGTGTTAATGAATCCATAATGAGCAGCACATTGCGGCCGGCATCACGAAAGCCTTCGGCAAGACGCGTTGCATAAGCCGCACCCTGTAGTCGCTGAAGTGGTGAGGTATCTGCTGGCGCGGCTACCACGACCGAGCGACGACGGCCTTCAGGACCTAAAATATGATCAATAAAATCCTGTACTTCTCGACCCCGTTCCCCAATTAGTCCGACTACGATCACATCGGCCTTGGTGTAACGTGCCATCATGCCTAACAGCACCGATTTACCTACCCCAGAGCCTGCAAATAGCCCCATCCGCTGGCCTCGGCCAACGCTTAAAAGCGCATTGATTGCGCGGATGCCCACATCGATCTGATCCTCAATAGGTGCTCGCGAAAGAGGATTAAGCGGTGCTGAGCCAAGCGTGGCATGGGGCACATCTTCAAGGCCCTCGCGATCATCCAGCGGTTTACCGTTACCGTCTAATACACGGCCCAACAACTCATCGCCAATGGGAAAGCGGCGTGCGCTGTGGCCACTTCCATCACCCAGCGGAGAGACGCGGGCACCGGGCATTAACCCTGAAATTTCTTCGAGTGGCATCAAAAAAAGCTTATCGCCTGCGAAACCGACGACTTCAGCTTCGGCATGTCTATGGCTATCGGCCAGGCGACCATCCGGCCCAGGAAGCTCGATACGGCAAGCGCTTCCGACGGCCACACGTAACCCGACTACCTCAATGACCATACCAGTGGCTCGCGTTACGCGACCACTGCTGCGATAGCACGGCAAATGGCTTATCCGCTGCGAGGTTCGGCGGATGGCTTTATGCCAGCGATGCTGGTGAGGGCATGTGGAGTCACTCATTACGCGTTCGCCTATTAAGACGCAGTACTTGGTGAATGGCGCTTACGAGCCTGCGACTGGATGGCATGCCAGCGACTTTCAAAAGTTGCATCCAGTTCGCCTTGAGCGCTGGTAATTCGGCAGCCACCCCGAGCTAGCTGATCGTCAGGCTGTAATTTCCAGCCTGCCGCACTGAGTTCTGTGCCCAGATGGTCTTCTACCAAGACATGGTCGTCAGGGTTTAGCCATAAACGCTGTTGGCCAACCAGGGGCGGCTCGGTGTGTAAAAGCTCACGAACGATGTTGAGTATCTGCTCGGGTGTTTCCTGCAAGGCTTCGCCTGCCAGCTGCTTACCTGTGGCCAGTGCAAGCTCAACAAGGTCGTGGGCGATGGTTTCATCAATGCGTTCCAGCGCGTCTGAAAACTGCTTTGCCAGCGTATCTAAAGGCGCTATCGCTAAACGGGATTGTTCTTGTAATTCATCCCGAGCCTGAAGGCGGCCCTCTTCCAAACCTTTTGCCGTACCTTCGTCGAGACCTTGTTGGAACCCCGCCTGATAACCCGCCTCTTCAGCCGCTTGGCGAAGACGTTCATAAATCGCCTCACGCTCTTGCTGTTCGCGTTGATGTGCCTGTTCAGCCGCCTTTTGGGCGGCCAGTACTTTACGTTGATGGGCGGTAGGCCCGCTAACGGCTTGGTCACTGCTTTTGCTTGACGTAGGAAGTTCGTCCATTTGCCAGCGCTGCCAGCTACTGTGGCGGTCAAATTCAGGCGATGAATCAGACATACTCATCGTCTCCTCCCGCTAAGACAATTTCACCAGAGTCAGCTAAACGGCGCACCACCTGCAAGATCGCTTTCTGTTCCGTTTCGACCTGCGAGACGCGTATCGGGCCGCGTGCTTCCATATCTTCGCGAACCAGGTCGGCAGCACGTTGTGACATATTGCGCAGGAACTTGTCGACCAGGGCTTCCTGGGCGCCTTTGAGCGCCACCACCAGAGAGTTGGTTTCGACTTCTTGCAGTACCATCTGAATTGCGCGATTGTCCAGGTCGAGCAGATTCTCGAAAAGGAACATTTCGTCGATAATCTTTTGCGCCAGATCTTCGCTGTGAGCACGAACGGTTTCGATAGCCGTCTCTTCTTGAGACGAGTTCATCAGGTTAAGAATCTCGGCCGCCGTTCTTACGCCGCCCATTTTGCTGCGTTTAAGATTTTGCCCATCCAGCATGCTGGTCAGAACCTCGGTTAGCTCCTGCAAGGCCGCTGGCTGGACGCCGCTAAACGTCGCAATACGTAGCACCACATCGTTGCGCAGTTTCTCTTCAAAGAATTCAAGAATATCGGCTGCTTGATGGCGGTCCAAATGAATCAAGATAGTCGCAATAATCTGAGGGTGCTCATCACGGATAAGCTCAGCCACCATGGAGGCTTCCATCAGGTTGAGTGCATCAATGCCTGAGTTGCCGCCCGCGGTTTCCAATATGTCTTCAATCAGGCTAGAGGCACGCTCGCTACCCAGTGCTTTGGTAAGTACAGATCGAATGTGTTCGCTGGAATTAAGATTTAACGCGACGAACTCTTCCGTTTCCCGGTGGAATGCTTCAAGCACGGCCTTCATATCCTCATGGGATACTTGATTCAGGCGCGCCATTTCCATGCTGATGTCCTGTACTTCACTAGCATTCAGGTATTTGAAGACCTCTGCTGCACTGTCTTCGTCCAGAGCCAGGAGAAGGATGGCACTCTTGCGAGCGCCCGTCATGGTGGTCGTTGCGCTACTCATTATTATTCATCCAGCTACGAATGATCATGGCGACCATACGAGGGTCTTCCTGAGCCATCTCACGTAGGTCATTGAGATTATGTTCGTACAGTGATGTTTTACGGCGGCGCTTGGGTTTGTCGCTATAGGTATCGTCATCAACACCTTCGACAGCGTCATCGCTCTCATCATCGTCTTCACCGCCCACGCTGGTGGCAAGCGTACGCCCAGGTACTGCCGTTGGCGCCGTTACCGGTGTCTGCGTATAACGCTTGATCAAGGGGCGCAGAATAAGCAGGTAAATCAATAGCGCGGCCAAGGCAACTAGCAAGTAACGTCCTAGTGTGCCTGCCATCGCGAGTGTCTCTGGCTGCTTCCACCATGCAGATTCAGCTATTTCATCGCGGGTGTCGGCGAAGGGTGAGTTCACCACTTCAATCTGGTCGCCACGCAGTTGAGAAAAGCCCATGGCCTGGCGTACCAAGCGCTCGATCTGAGCGACTTCAGCGTCGGTTAACGCAACCTGCTCAATCTCACCTTCGTCATTGATGACATTACGGTAATTGACTACAACTGCTGCGGAAAGCCGCTCAATCTGGCCTAACCGTTGCTGCACATGCTCAACACTGCGATCAACCTCGTAGTTGACCACGTCTTCCTGGCGCAGGCTGCGCAGTGCTTCCGGCGGCACATCTTCATCGCCTTCTTCACCTTCAGGCTGATTGATGGGGGAGGGAGCAGTGCCAGGTGGAGAGTTGCTTAATGCCCCCGGGATCCCGCTTGCTAATGGGTCATCACCATCGAAAGAGAGGCTAAGCTGGCGACTACGTACGGCCGCTTCATTCGGCGGCTGATTAGGGCCGTAGCGTTCCGATGTTTGCTCTCGACGCGAAAAGTCAATTTGCGCAGCTACCTGAGCACGGACATTCGTACTGCCTAAAATGGGGGTAAGAATATGCTCGATGCGTCGCTGATAAGAGCGTTCGACTTCCGCAATATATTCAAGCTGAGTTCCATCAAGGTCGCTACCCCGCGTGGTATCGGCAGACAGCAGGCGGCCGTTTTGATCGACGATCGTAACGTCTTGTGCGGCCAGTTCAGGCACGCTGCTGGAAACCATATGCACGATAGCGCTTACTTGCCCCTCACCCAGTACCCGGCCGGGTAGCAGAGTGAGTATGACCGAGGCCTTGGCTGGTTCGCGGTCACGAATAAACACGGACGGTTTGGCTAAAGAGAGATGCACACGAACGCGTTCGACAGGGCCGAGTGATTCCATCGAACGGGCAAGCTCGCCTTCCAGGCCACGTTGATAATTTACCTGCTCGGCAAACTGGCTAATACCAAATGCCTGGGTATCCATTAATTCAAGGCCGACATTACCGCCCCGGGGCAAGCCTTGCTCGGCAAGTTGAAGTCTTAACGTATGGATCCGGTCACTAGGTACCAGCAGTGCTTGGCCGCCAGCACTAAACTTATAGGGCACAGCACGGCTATCAAGCTCGGCAATGATCCGCCCGCCATCAGCTTCGTTGAGGTTGCTGTAGAGAACGCGGTATTCGGGGCTGCTTGCCCACATGAAAAGTGCTGCTACCACGGCAATTGAAGCAGCCCCTGCGATCAGTAGGATGACCAATGGGTTGCCGCGCAACTGTTTTAACAAACGCTCAGTTGGTGATGAACTGTTTGAGTCGCTGTCTGTTGAGCTACTACGGGAGGCACTTTGTGTCGTATTACTTTGACGGCCTGCCGTTGCACCGGTTTCACTCATGCATCCCTCCATAGGGGTAAGCAAAACAGGTGTCGGCCCAGGCGCATCACCAAAGAAGGCATAGGCTATATCCGTCAATCGCGGTTATCCGCCAAGAAGATGGGGCGGAATTGTGATGGGCGCCATTATCCTGAGGTGTGTCGAGCATAAATGAACGAAAAGCTTGGCTTTTAGGGCGTATTTGTTCGTATGAGCGAGTGTCCGGTAGTGGTAGGCTTTGCCCATTATTTCATTTGAAGCCGATGAGGCATGTCCATGAGTACACCTGCTATCCAGGCAGCACTTCAGCAGATGCAGGGAATGGCCACGCAGGCGGCAGCACAGCCGTTGAAGGGTGAGCACGTCTCGACTGCTGTGGGGCAGGGAGGCTTTGGGAGTGAGCTACAGGCCTCAATTCAACGTATCAATCGTCTGCAAAAAGCGGCGGATGCGAAAGCCATGGCCTTTCAGGCGGGTGAGCCGAACGTTGCGTTAAACGATGTAATGGTCGATATGCAGAAAGCGAGCGTTGCCTTCCAAATGGGGCTTCAGGTGCGTAATCGCTTGGTAACGGCCTATCGCGATGTCATGAATATGCAGGTGTAACAACCTGTAGTTTTAGCACCTTTAGCTCTCTTGAAAAGCGCGCCATTTTAGTAAGCTCGTCATGGCGCTTATGTAACGCTCGCTGTTCTTGTTCTTAAACTTCTAACGAAATAAGACGACCCTGCATTTCTTCCAGGCGCTCGGCAATGGCTAATACTTCCTCTGCAGGAATTTGACGGATAACTTCTCCAGACTCGCGATCAATGACGCGGGTAACAACTCGTGATGACTCCTCGCTGAAATCAAATTCTAATCCATGTGCTCGCATGGCCGTGTTGATGCGCTGAATAGGCTCAACCAGTTCGCCCGTTTTAACGCTCACATTTTCTAAATCAGTTAAAGATGATGAGCTGGGCACCGTAGATAACTGATTTAGCGTACTGTCCAGACGCTGTTGCGGTGTTAAAGAGTTTGTTGTTATTGATAGTGTTGCTGTCGTATCGATAGGTGATGGTGTCATGACGGCTATTCCCCATAAAGGTAAGCGCTACTATTAGCTACCGGCCGGTAGGTTTTATTCGTTTGAGGTAATGTCAGCCCGGCATCTTTATTGGACTTCACTAGTATCATCGGCCGGTTCACCGGAAACTTTATATACGCCAAACTATGCTGAGAAGCTGATATGTAACAGCGTAGTTACAATATCTGCGTTTAATAGAAAGCATCTGCTATGCTTCGCCACGTTGCAGTAGTCTTTTGAACAATAAGTTTCGATTAACGCGATCGTAAAACGAGGCGAACATGCTAGCGCAGCAAGATGAGTATGAAACAATTGCCAGCTCAATGGTGATTGAATCTCTGCTAAATACAATGATTGAAAATGGCGGTGTATCGCTTTGCATGGCGTCGCCTGAAGCGCGCGCTGAGCCTATTGTGCTGATGGAGCAGCATATTGATAAAGCGCTTGTAATGGATTTGTCCTCGGTTAATTACCTGCTTGGGCGCCTGCAAAGTGGCGAAACATTTTATCTGCAGGGTCAGGCCCATGGAAAAGTGGCTCGTACGCCGCTACTGACGTTGACGGAAACACGCCATTCGGGGGGGCGTTTTTTATGTTGCAGCGACTACCCGGCGACGATGGATGTTCTACAGCGTCGTGAGTCCTTTCGGGCTGAGCTGCGTATGGGAATGGCGGTTACGGCTAGCGTATTTGGTGTGCTGGGTGAGGTAGCGGTTGGCGAGCTGCGCGATATTTCTCAGGAAGGTTGCCAGTTGGAGCTGCCGATGACCGCCAGCGGTATATTGGCGGAAGCAGATGCTCCCCTTAAGCTTGCGCTTAGCTTTCCAGACGGTACTTATTTTGAAGGGCATGGCATTGCCCGCCATCAAAAGGTCGATTCAGAAAGGCATCTGCTGCGCGTTGGGTTCAAGTTTGCGAACTTTACGTCCGAGCAAGAGCGCCAGATTTGGTATTTCGTATGCGAAATAGAGCGTGAAGCCGCCCGCTATAAAAAAGAAGTGCAGGAGGATCGGCAGCCATCACCGCTCTTCGAGCAGCCTAATCGACGTATAGACAGTGAGCGTGTCGGGCGACGGGATATAAAACATTATGCAACGCCGATGGCGCGTCGCCTCGTGAAAGTGGCCGCCTATCTTAATGCTCAACTGTTGCTTTTGCAGCAGGGAAGTGGAATTGATGGTCAGCGATTATCGCGCAATGCGGATCGCGTGCTGGCGCTTCATGAGGAAGACCGTGAGGCGTTGTTATTTGCCTCGCGCTGTATGTCACTTGAGCCATTGCTGGTACGTCATGGGATCGCCGTTGCGGTACATCTGCTCGACTTGGTAGGGGCAAATATGCCTCGCGAAGCGCGCAAGGCGATTGTTGCCAGTGGCTTGATTCACGATTTGGGCAAGGTGTTGGTGCCTCAGGTTGTGTTTAGGGCGCCAAGTTTCGAGGCCACACACCGGCAGGCAATGAGCGAGCATGTCTTCTTGTTGATAGATCGCCTTCAGCATTGTCAGTGGCTGTCGGCGAGTATCGTTCAGGCCGTTATTGGTGGAATTAATGAGCGCCTGGATGGTAGTGGCTATCCCGATGGCCTAAGTGGACAGGATCTCAATGAGCTTGCAAAGGCCTGCGCGGTTGTTGATGTCATTGAAGCAATGCGTCGAGACCGTGCTGATCGCCCCGCTAAAACCACCCAGCAGATTTATCGGCACCTTTTAAGCCATCCGCACCAATTCGACTTGCACTGGGTAAAACGCTACATCGAACATTTTAAAGCGTTACCGGTCGGAACACTGGTACGTTTTTCCAGTGAGCAGATAGCATGGGTGCTGCGCTTGGATGAGGCAGGCGCGCCGTTGGAAGTAGTGTTAACGCAGCAGGCGGTTCCTCCCATGCGTGATTCGTTGGGTAGTTCAGTGCGCGGCGACGTACGCGAACGACTCGGAAAGCCGACTCAGGAAGTGGCTGTCTCGACGTAAAAGAATCTTTCTACCGGCATTGGCCATCGTTCAGCGAAAAAGAATGTTTAACCATTAAAGTATGACCTGGTAGCGCCGATATTATTTTATAGCCGAGCATAGCGTGCTCGTATTACATGATGAAAGGTAGGTGGCAGTCCTTATATCGTTTATATCAATTGACTGCCACCCATTAAGGAGTTCCAGCAAATGACATACTCTCGCGGCAGCGCTGCCTACGGAAGAGGGGCCAAGGCTTACGCACGTGTAGGCGTTGAAAGCGGCGTAATGTCAGCGGACCCACACAGGCTTATCGTACTGCTTTTTGAAGGGGCACAGACGGCCATTCGTGCTGCGCGCATTCATATGCAAAGCGGCAACATTGGCGAGAAAGGTAAATCTATATCCAAAGCGTTGGATATTATTAATAACGGACTCGCTGCTGCGCTTGATCAAGATAAAGGCGGCGAGATCGCTGAACGGCTGGCCTCTCTTTACGACTATATTGCACGTTTGTTGCTTGCCGCGAATCTACGCAACGATGAAGAGAGCTTAAATCAAGCCGAGCAATTGCTTGAAAACATCGCCTCCGCATGGCGGGACATTGGTCAACAGCAAAGCGCATGAGGCCTCCATGGCAGCTTCCATAAATACCCACAACAACACGCCTCAAGCACTGATAGAGGCGTATGAAGGGTTACTGGTTCATGTTACTCAAATGCACGAACTAGCCAGCGCCGAACAGTGGGTAGAGCTGATTGAGCAGCGCACATATTACGTCAAGCAGGTAGAAACGCTGCGTGAGCTCGACAGTACAGTGATATTAGATGAGCCCGCCAAGCTACGTAAGGCAGAACTGCTTGAGCGTATTTTGGGATTTGATGTAGAGATTCGTCGCCAGCTGGTGGCAAGGCGTGATGAGTTAGGCAAACTTATCGGCGTATCCCAGCGCCAGCGCGATTTACACCGCGCCTATGCCCCTCAGCAGGGTGTTGCTCAAGGGCATCGTTCTGACGATCAAGAGGAAACCACGTGAGTGGAATTACGCCGCTGATTGATACCTTAATGCATCAGGTATTGGGGCGGCAGGGTGAAGTGTCGCTGCAGCGTGCATTGAGCGAGCAGGTGAAGCCGGTTTCACATGGAGAAGGGCTGCGCCCCATACAGCGGGATTCGAATCTGGATGGGCGTGCTGCCCCCGGATCGTTAAGTGATTTAAGGCGAATGCCTGCCTCCTTAGGTGGCGAGCATCGATTCACCTCAGGTGAGCCGCAGGGAGCGGCGTCTGCTGGATCAACGCAAACTCACTTCAGCCCGGCTGCCCGAAGCATTGCGGATGTGTTGTTGCGCTTTCCGGCACCTCCTGCTGCTATACGACCGCTGGCGCCTTTATTGACATTACAAGACTCGCCGGTAGCCGACGTAGTGGCAGGTCGCCTGGAAGCAAGTGTACGCGATAGTGGGTTGTTTTATGAATCCCACTTAAAACGCTGGTTTCAGGGGGAGATGTCCCAACAGCAGTTGATGCGCGAGCCGCAGATGCAGCCCGGACCACGCCCTTTGACGGTACCGCTTGCTACTCAATCGTTGCTATCTGGTGTGCCGTTCTTGACCAGCGCTGAGCCCCCTGCATCGCGAGGCAACGCGCTCATAACACCCGGTAGCGTCTTGGTATATGTGCCTAACGATAAAGTTGTCGCTGAGCGTGCCGCGATACCCAGCGCAGCTGTAACTCCTGCTCCCGGTAGCTCTCTTTCTGCAACAGGCGTTAGTGACAGCTCGTCTCGTGAAATAATCGCTTATGAGCGTGAAGTAGAGCATATGAAAAATCGCGGACACCGCGATATTGTGCATGAGAGTTTACAAAGCTTGGTACGTCAGCAGTTAGATATGTTGGTGATGCCTGCGGTGCGTTGGGAAGGTGATGTGTGGGCGGGCATTTTTATGGCGTTGGTCATTCAACTGCCAACCCGTGATAAAACGCAGGAAGATCAACAGGAAAATAGCGATCCTGATGAGGGGTGGCGTTCCGAAATGCAGTTAGAAGTGCCTAATGTGGGAGCATTTAGCGTCTCATTGTGGTTTTATCGAGCGGTGCTAAGCATTGACTTAACAACGGCCGATAAAGCCACCCACCATTATCTTGAAAAAGATATACCCGCTCTAGAGCGGCGTTTGGGCGCTTTGGATTTGGATAAGGTGCAAGTGCGTGCGCGGTATATACCGCAGGAGCATGACAATGACCGTGCCGGATGAGCGTCGGCGTCAAGCCGTGGCACTTGCCTACCAGGAAAATGAGCGCGCGCCCCGAGTGGTGGCAAAAGGCTACGGTGAGCTTGCTGAGCGTATTATGGCCGAAGCTCAACGTCAGGGGATTTATGTGCATGATGCGCCTGAAATCGTTGCGCTGTTAATGCAGTTAGATTTAGACACTGAAATACCACCTCGGCTTTACCAGGTGGTAGCAGAGTTACTGGTATGGGTATTTGAGTTATCCGAGGAAGGCTTAAAACGCCATGACTGAGCCAAGTAGCCAATCCAGATAGAGTGTGCAACCATGATGTTGAGTAAGGAAAAAGTCATCAAGGCGCTCGTATAATGGTTACAAGATAGCGCCTGCGCCGTTTGATGGAACACTATGAGCCACACTAATTTTCTCGACGAAATTCAAGAAATAAACTTAGCCTATTTACTTCTCGCGCAGCGTTTAATCAGTGAAGATCGTGAGGCCGCTCTGTTTCGTTTGAAGATAGATAGTGATGTTGCTGAACTGTTGTCTTCACTAAGTGCGCGCCAACTAACCAAATTGGCACGCACCAATCAGTTAGTGTGTCGGTTTAGCCAGACGAGTGCGCAGCGGCTGCGGCAAGTCACGGAAAACCCGCGTGATCAGGGGCTTGCCGGCTTGCATGCGTCACTGCTATTAGCCTGCGATACGTTTGAATCATTGCCAGCAGGAGATGAGGGGTGAGTCAGAAGAGCTTGGTCGACGAAATGCACCAAGTGCAGCTGGCAATAGAGCTGATTGAGCTGGGTGCACGTCTGCAGGTGCTGGAAACGGAGACTGAATTAAGCCGTACACGCCTGATTAAACTTTACAAAGAAGTATGCGGCATGTCGCCACCCAAAGGGATGCTGCCTTTTTCCACAGACTGGTTTATTACATGGTTACCCAACGTTCATTCGTCGCTTTTTTATAATATTTACGCAAGCCTGCTTAAGGATACTCGCTGCGAAAGAATCGATGCATTTGTAAAAGCCTACCGGCTTTATGATGAACAAATGATATTGGAAGGTGCCGAGCCTGTTCTGGGATTGACGCGTGCCTGGACATTAGTACGATTTTTCGAAAGCGATTTGCTACAGCTAAATACATGTACGCGGTGTAGCGGGCGTTTCGTTGCGCACGCTCATAGCCCGTCGCATGACTACATCTGCGGTATCTGTCAGCCGCCTTCCAGGGCAGGTAAAACGCGTAAATCACAGCTTGCTCAAAAGGAAAAGAATAACGATACGGATGCTCGATAGAGTATCTGTCGAGCAGACCCCTTAATGCATAGATAGCGGTAAAATGCGGCGGTACTTTTTAATTAAACTACACCTTAGCCCTAGTATCATAAGGCTAATTTTGCGCTTGAGCTGGAACAATACCAAACCATCGGACCAGATGGATGATTTCTAGTTCCCTTACTTAATACTGACACACCGCAAGGACTCTGCTTGTGCTGATACTTCTAGGCTATGTAGTCGTTTTGTTATGCGTGTTTGGTGGCTATGTGCTGGCAGGTGGCAGCCTTGGCCCTTTGTACCAACCACTTGAGCTAGTCATTATTGGTGGAGCTGGGGTTGGTGCATTTATTGCTGCTAACAACATCAAGGCCATCAAAGCCACATTCAAGCTGTTGCCCAGGCTCAAGGGAGCAAAAAAATATAACAAGGCGTTTTACATGGAAGTAATGGCAATGCAATACAAGCTATTGTCGAAAATTCGTCGTGAAGGGATGCTGGGTATAGAGCGCGATATTGATAACCCCCAAGAAAGTCCTCTTTTTCAAGAGCACCCCACGGTATTAGCTGACCCCCATGTCATGACGTTCTTGACGGATTATCTGCGCTTGATGGTAAGCGGTGGCATGGAGCCGATGGAAATTGATGAGCTGATGCTGCACGAAATCGAAGTGTTCGAGCAAGAAGCGCATATTCCTATTGATGCTATTGCAAAAGTAGGCGACGCCATGCCCGCCTTTGGCATTGTGGCAGCCGTCATGGGGGTCATCAAGGCGCTGACTTATGCCGATGCCAGTGCGCAGCAAATGGGTGAAATGATTGCTCACGCACTGGTTGGCACCTTCCTGGGTATTTTGTTGGGTTACGGCTTTATTAGCCCCATTGCCAGCTTTGCCGGCCGGCAAGCCCAGGAAGCAGAAAAAATGATGCAATGTATCCGCATAACATTATTAGCGAGTCTGCACGGCTATGCCCCCCAGTTGGCCGTTGAGTTTGGTCGTAAAGCGCTATATACCGCAGAGCGTCCAAGCTTTATCGAACTTGAAGATTATGTAAAAGATGCCAAAAAGGCCGGTAGTGCATGAGTAAGGGAAGCGATAAGCGCCCAATCATAATCCGGCGTAAAAAAGTGGTGCATACGCACCATGGCGGGGCTTGGAAAATTGCGCTGGCAGATTTCATGACCGCCTTAATGGCGCTTTTCCTGGTGATGTGGATTCTCAGTGTTTCCAGTGAGGAAACCCGCCGCAGTGTGGCTGAGTACTTTAGTACGCCACTGGTGACGGCTATTACCGGAGGGGATCAATCTGGTAGCACCCGCGTTATTCCTGGCGGTGGTCCGGACCCCACGCACAGCGATGGCGAACGAGCACGTATTGATACCCTGCAGCGTACCCGGCCAAGTATGCAGGAGCGACGCTTTTTTACGGATCTTCAAAAGCGTATCGAGCGGGCCATTGAGCAGGACCCTGAGCTGCGCCAGCTGCGCAACCAGATGCGTTTTGATCTCACCCGTGAAGGGCTACGCATTCAACTACTCGATACTGAACAGCGGCCGATGTTTGCGCTAGGCCGTGATCAAGTCGCGCCGTATATGCGCAATTTGCTGCGTACGATTGCACCCTTGCTCAACGAATTACCTAACGATCTGAGTATCAGTGGCCATACCGATAGCGTGCCTTACGCCGGTGGTTATCGTGGGTATAGCAACTGGGAGCTTTCCAATGATCGCGCCAATGCATCACGACGGGAGTTGGTTGCCGGTGGGCTTGATCCGGATCAGCTACTGCGTGTTTCGGGCTTTGCTGACCGCGTATTGCTGCCTAATACCGGTCCGACGGATCCGGTTAACCGCCGTATTGAGCTTGTCGTTTTGTTACCCGAAATCGCAGAGGCGATTCGTAACCCAGGAATTTTGGGCACTGATATCACAACGCCTACCTCTGCTAACGAGCTTTTAGAAGACTTACCGCAAGATACATCACAGGACGATGCGTCAGAATGAGCAAGGCTTGTGACAAAAATATGACGTTAGAGTGGAGTGGTGCATGGATATAGCGGATTTTTTTGACACTTTTTTTGAAGAAGCGGAAGAGCTGCTTGCAGATATGGAGCAGCATCTGCTGGAACTTGATGTTGATAATCCAGACAGCGAGCAGCTAAACGCTATTTTCCGCGCGGCGCACTCGATCAAAGGAGGAGCAGGTACCTTCGGTTTTAGCGTGCTGCAAAAGACCACGCATATCCTCGAAAACCTGCTAGATCACGCGCGTAAAGGCGAGCTTGTTTTGCGTGCCGACCTCGTTGATACCTTTTTAGAGGCTAAAGACATCATGCATGAGCAACTCGATGCCTATCGTAACGAGGAAGCGCCCGACCAAGAGGCTTACGAAAGAATCTGCCACACTTTACAGCAGATAGCCCTGGACGAGATTGGCCAGACACTCGAAGCGCCTGTCGCTGCGCCTGAGCCGGTTGCCAAGCCTGAAGACCTGCCCAGCAATGAGGCTGAGCATAGCCAACTGATCGTTGCGTTACTTAACGTCAGTAAAAAAGATCGCATATTGCTGGTGGAAGAACTTGAGCAGCTAGGCGACGTTCAGGCGCAATCCGGTGATGAAAAGCGTTATGAAGTAATACTCAACGGTGATGTCAGTGCCGATGATATCGAAGCCGTCATGTGCTTTATCATCGAACCCGAGCAAATTGAGATTACCTCTGCTGGAGAGGGACATTCGGCCGCTGCCAGCAATGTTGAGCAAAACAGTGCTAAGAATGCTTCTGTGCCCACCCCTTCAGCGCCTGTGCCGGTGAAAAAGCCGCCTGTGGAAGCTAAGCAGGCGACTGCCAGCAGTGCCAAGCCCAAAAAGGCAGCGGCTGAATCTTCGTCCATCCGTGTGTCGGTCGATAAGGTCGATCAGATCATCAATCTGGTGGGTGAGTTAATTATCACCCAGTCCATGCTGGATCAGACCGTCAGCGACCTGGACGATCAGTCAGTGAGTAACAGCTCGCTGCAAAACGGTATGAGCCTGTTGCAGCGAAATGCCCGCGATCTGCAAGAATCGGTCATGTCTATCCGCATGATTCCCATGGAGTTCGTGTTTAGCCGATTCCCGCGTGTTGTAAGGGATACGGCGGGCAAGCTGGGTAAAGAGATTGAGCTAGTGACCGAGGGCAAGTCCACCGAGCTGGATAAAAGCCTGGTCGAGCGCATCACCGATCCGTTAACCCATCTGGTACGTAATAGCCTTGATCACGGTATAGAAATGCCGGACAAGCGTGAGGCACTAGGCAAGCCGCGAACCGGTAAGCTCATCCTGTCCGCGCGCCATCAGGGCGGCAATATCCTGATCGAAGTGCGCGATGATGGCGCCGGGATGGATCGCGAGCGCCTGTTAGCCAAAGCTCGGGAAAATGGTCTTAACGTTTCTGACTCCATGACCGATGAAGAAGTCTATCAACTGATTTTTGCGCCAGGCTTTTCGACCGCCGAGGCCGTGACCGATGTCTCCGGGCGAGGCGTGGGCATGGACGTGGTCAAACGTAACATTCAGGGTATGGGCGGGCGTGTTGAGATCCAGTCCAAAAAAGGCGAAGGCACCAATACGCGAATCGTGCTTCCGCTGACGCTTGCGATACTCGATGGCATGTCGATCAAGGTTGGTGGCGAGACCTTTATCCTTCCGCTCTCTACCGTGCTTGAATCACTGCAACCGACCAAAAACGACATGTACGCCATGGCCGGGGATGATGTTGTGCTGAAGGTTCGCGACGAATATCTTCCCGTTATTGCCATTCATGAAGTCCTGGATGTGGAAAACGCGATTACCGATCCTACCCAAAGCATTGCCGTCATCGTGCAGGGAGAAGGGCGACGTTACGCCATGCTGGTCGATGAGCTGATTGGCCAGCAGCAAGTGGTCGTTAAAAATCTTGAAGATAATTACCGCAAAGTACCGGGCATATCGGCGGCAACCATCCTTGGCGATGGTAGCGTGGCGTTAATTTTAGATATTACAGGGCTTCATCGCTTGAGCAGGGTCAAGAAAGAAGCAGGCAAAGTAGTTAACAATCAACCTATCTCTTTTTACAAGGAGGCTGAGCCGTCATGAGTCAGGTAACTAATGGGGCGGTAATGGCCGCCGAAGCCGAAAGCCGTGAATTTCTGGTGTTTTCATTGGGCGAAGAAGAGTACGCCATCGATATTTTGAAGGTTCAGGAGATCCGCGGGTACGAAAATGTGACGCGTATCGCCAATGCGCCTGACTTCATTAAAGGGGTAACCAATCTACGTGGCGTGATTGTGCCGATTGTTGACCTGCGTATTAAGTTTCATCTGAAAAGCGTCGAATACGGTGGCCAGACCGTTGTCATCGTGGTCAATGTAGCCGATCGCGTCGTCGGCATTGTGGTTGATGGCGTTTCTGATGTGATGACGCTCACGCCTGAGCAAATCAAGCCTGCCCCTGAGTTCGGTGTAACGCTGTCTTCCGACTTCCTAAGCGGGCTCGGTAGCTTGGACGATCGCATGCTGGTGCTCGTCGATATCGATAAGCTCTTGACCAGTGAAGAGATGGCGTTAGTGGATAGCACCAGCACCCGCTAATGTTTTGCAACTGCTTGATTATTTTTAATACCACAAGACACATGGAGCGTGTCTGTTTGTAAGAAAACACTAGCCGTGCGTTAGGGAAAACGCCTTCGAGTGATGTTGTGTTGGGAGAAACCATAGTGACACAGCTAATGCGGCAGATAATGGGCAATATGACTGTGCGTCTTAGTTGGGGGCTGGTGCTTACCTGCTCTCATTGCTGGTTATTGCGGCATGTGGCATCGGCCTTTACGCCCTTCATCATGGTTTGGCGATTATGCAGGCCACCAACGATGGTCTGGCGCAACAAGCTGTATTTACCGAGTTTTCCGTCCGTATCCGGTGGCTTTTAATCGCCATTGTGCTGGTCACGGTAAGCGTGAGCTTGACTCCCCCTTTAGCATCCCGGCCCACACTTGCCACCATCCCCGCAAAAACGGCAGGGGCCCAAGCTTGGGATGCATTTTAACGGCATGTGTCTATTGAACGGCACACTGCTTACGAACTGAACAATAAGGCAAATCAATGCGCAATAACCAGCCTGTTTCTCAACGCGAAGTTGAGTTGAAGGAAAACGATTTTTTAGTTTCCCGCACCGATTTAAAAGGGCGTATTACCTATACGAATCCGGCCTTTATAGAGCTGAGTGGCTTCACGCATGACGAATTGATGGGCGCGCCACATAACATAATTCGCCACCCGGATATGCCACCCGCCGCGTTCGAGAATTTATGGAAAACCGTGCAGGCTGGTGACACCTGGCGTGGCCTGGTCAAAAACCGTTGTAAAAATGGTGATCACTATTGGGTCGACGCCAGCGTAACTCCCATTGTTGAAAATGAGCAGGTTATCGGCTATGCCTCGGTGCGTGTGCAAGCGTCGCGCGAGGCCATTAAACAGGCTGAGCAGGCTTACGCGGAGATACGTGAAGGGCGTAACAAGCGCCTTTATCTAGATAAGGGACGCATCCGGCAGCGTGGCGTTGGGCAGCGCCTGAAAAGAATCCAGTTCAATACCGTACGCGCCAAGTTGATTGGCATGATCGTTGTCGCGGCTTCTTTACTGTTAGTAAGCGGTGGCCTGGGTCTTTATGGACTAAATACCTCCAGTGAGCGTTTAGATAAGCTCAACAACGATGGCTTACGCGATGTCATCAGGTTGCAGCAGATCGATCAGACTATCGCCAATACGCGCCAGGGAATAATCGAACCTGAGCGTATGCAGTTGATCAATGAGCGCTTTGAAATAGGTGAAGCGATTGAGCAACGTACGCAAGACGTGGCAACGGTATGGCAGGCGTATTACTCACGCACTGTCAATGACACGCCGCTGGCCCGTGAGTTCAACGAACAGCTGCAGGCCTTCCTGGATAATGGAATGGGGCAGGCTGCCAGCGTTTTGCAAGCTGAAGAAACCTATCAGGCCTTTACCGGCCTGGACGCTGTTATCCAGATTATGTCCGATGAAGGTCAGGCATTATCGGAAAGTGTCAACCAGTTGATTGGCCAGAAGCAGCAAGCAGCAGAAGTAATGGCGGCCGAAGCGGAAGAAGCCCAAAACAGCATTATTATTGCCCAGGCAGTGGTGCTGAGTATTGGGTTGGTGTTGCTGGTATTGATCGGCTTTTTAACCTTGCGCGCAATTGTGCGGCCTCTCAAAAGTGCCTCAAGCTTTACGCTGCAAATTGCCGGAGGCAACCTGGCGGCAGTCGCACCCAAGCAGCGGCGCGATGAAGTGGGGCAGTTAATAGACTCACTCAATGCGATGCGCAAAAGCCTGAGTAGCATTATTGGCGACGTAAAAGGTGGTATTACGATCGTGACGCCAGCTGCCCAGGATATTGCCAGTGGTAATGAGGCGCTCTCCTCTCGCACCGAACAGCAGGCAGCCTCGCTACAGCAAACGGCGTCCAGTATGGAAGAGATGACCGCGACGGTAAGACAAAATAGTGAGAACGCTCAAGAAGCGCGTCGCCTGGCCGATAATAATGCTACGCGGGTTTCACAAACGGGTGAGCTAATGACGCAGCTGGTAGACAACATGAAGCGCATTACGCAAAGCTCGCAAAAGATGACCGATATCATCAACGTTATCGATTCTATTGCCTTTCAAACCAATATTCTGGCGCTAAATGCCTCGGTAGAAGCCGCACGGGCAGGTGAGCACGGCCGAGGCTTTGCCGTGGTGGCTGAAGAGGTTCGCAAGCTAGCCGGGCGTAGCGCAGGTGCCGCTCAAGAAATCCGCGGGTTGATTGATGGCTCGAATCAACAGGTGAGTATCGGTGCGGGGTTGGTTGAAAAAGCAGAAGCTGCGATCAGTGACGTTGCCGAAGCGGCACGCAGCGTAACGCATATTATGTACGAAATTTCGGCAGCCTCTGAAGAGCAAAGCAGCGGTATTGCCGAAGTAAACCAGGCGGTGGCTGAAATGGACCAGGCAACGCAACAAAACGCCGTACGTGTTCAGGAAACCGCCCGCGCCGCCGTAGCCTTGGAGCAGCAAGCAAGTCTACTCGCGCTATCGGTTGAAGCCTTCCGGCTTAGTCAACAAGGTCCTGGGCGAGCCCTGTCCTTAGCGAATGAGCCACCAGCTAAACAAGCACCAATGCTTGCCAGGCCAGCAGAACGCAGCCCTAAAGTGGCGCCTTCTGCAAGACAGCAAGCGGCACCTGTAGAGGAATGGGAAGAATTTTGACCGAGCCACGCGAACGGGGTGTCGATGCCAGCCAATGGGCGTCCAGCAATCAGATAGAGCGGGATCTAGTACTCACTGATGCTGATTTTTCACGTATTCGAGAGCTCATTTATCAGCGTGCTGGCATTGTACTAGCTGAGCATAAGCGTGAAATGGTTTATAGCCGGCTGGCCAAGCGGCTAAGGCACCATGGCATGACGCGCTTTACGGATTACCTGTTGCGTTTGGAGCGCCAGCCGGATGCCAAGGAGTGGGAGGCATTTACCAATGCACTCACCACTAACCTGACCGCGTTTTTTCGAGAGGCTCATCATTTCCCCCTTCTGGCAGAGCACCTTCGCCAGAAGCAGGGGCCCGTGACGATTTGGTGCTCGGCCGCTTCAACGGGTGAAGAGCCGTACTCGCTTGCCATGACGTTGCTAGAAACATTGGGACCGAAGGCCGCTCAAGCGAAAGTGATCGCCACCGATATTGATACAGATGCGCTAAGCCGTGCGCGGGCAGGCATTTATCCGCAAGAGCAGGTGCGTAAATTAGATGAAGCGCGCGTAAAGCGTTTTTTTCAGAAAGGCACCGGGCAGCATCAGGGGCTTGCCCGAGTGCGTCCTGAAGTTTCTGAGCTGGTTGAGTTTTTACCGCTTAATCTGCTGGCGCCTCAATGGCCTGTCAAAGGCCCGTTTGATGCGATTTTCTGTCGAAATATCATGATTTATTTCGATAAAGAGACGCAGGCTAAAATTCTTAAGCGTTTTGCGCCATTGATGAAACCGGATGGTTTGCTATTTGCGGGGCATTCAGAAAACTTTTCGTATATTAGCGACGCTTTCAAGCTGCGTGGGCAGACGGTCTATAACTTGGCCTAACTCAGCTTCACGTGCTTTTTATACCCTTTAATACGCGGTAGTCCGCGCCGCTGAAGCTTCATATCAGGCTTTACTAGCAAGAGGAGGCGTGCTTTGAGCGCTGCCAAGATCAAGGTGTTGTGTGTCGATGACTCGGCGCTTATTCGTGACTTGTTAACCGAAATTATTAATTCGCAGCCTGATATGGAAGTGGTTGCCGTGGCACCAGATCCGATTGTTGCCCGGGATTTAATTAAACAACACAACCCAGATGTGCTGACCCTCGATGTGGAAATGCCGCGCATGGACGGTCTGGATTTTCTTGAGCGATTAATGCGCCTAAGGCCCATGCCTGTATTGATGGTGTCATCGCTGACCCAAAGCGGCTCGGAAATCACCCTGCGCGCGCTTGAGCTGGGCGCACTGGACTTCGTGGCCAAGCCAAGCCTGGGTATTCGTCATGGAATGATGGAATACGCAAACGAAATCGCTGAAAAGCTCAGAGCGGCTGCCCGTTCACGCCCACGGCAGGCGCGACATAAAAACACGCCGCCACCAGCACAATTAAAAGCACCGCTGGTGTCTAGCGAGAAGCTGATTATTATCGGCGCATCGACGGGGGGGACGGAAGCCATTCGCGCGGTATTGGAACCGCTACCGGCCAATGCGCCAGCCATTCTGATCACCCAGCATATGCCCGGCGGGTTTACGCGTTCCTTTGCTGAACGTTTGGATCGGCTGTGCAGGATGACAGTAAAAGAAGCGACTGACGGTGAGCGTGTACTTCCTGGCCACGCGTATATTGCACCGGGCGACCAGCATTTAAAACTCGTGCGTAGTGGGGCGAACTATGTCGCTCGCCTGGATAGCGGACCGCCGGTTAACCGTCACCGCCCTTCGGTGGATGTACTGTTTCGCTCAGCCGCTGAACATGCCGGGCGTAATGCTATCGGCGTGATCCTGACAGGGATGGGGAAAGACGGTGCCGCCGGGCTTTTGGAAATGCGTCAGGCCGGTGCGCCTACCATTGCGCAGAATGAGGCCACCTGTGTGGTCTTTGGAATGCCGCGTGAAGCCATTGCCGTAGGCGGAGCGGTTGATGTTGCTGCACTTGATGACATTCCCGCTCGGCTGATGGCAATGGTGGCGGCTTCTGGGCGAGCCCAGCGGGTATGAACCTTTTTACTATAACAATGCTTGGCTAAGGGAATGATCTAATGACGCGTTTACTGCGCAATCTGAGTATTCATGCAACTGTCATAGCGGCACTGGTCTGCTTTGCAACGCTTATTGTGGTGACAGCAGGTATCGGCTTTGTATCGGATCGCAATGCACAAGAAAATCTCGCTATCTATAGCCGGATTAGTGGTGATCAGCTTAACGAGATTAATCGGGCCGACTCGCTTCTTAACCAGGCCATGCTGGCCATGGAAGTTGCATCGAATTACATGATGGTTGGCCAGATGCGCCAGACCAACGAACAGTTAGCGATTGCGCAAGATCGAATTGGGCGCGCCGAAGTGCGTTTTGAAAAATTTGTTTCAACGCCACGTACAGTCCAAGGCGAGGTATTGGGCGCTGAGCTGATCGATAATTTTCGTGAAGTAATCGCGTTGGTCAGGCAGCAGCACGAAAGTTTTGCACAGATGGATATCAATACCTATAACGACTTGCGCGACGCTTTGGTCGATCCTCTCGCGAGCTTGGCTGCAAGCACTACCGCATTCACCAATTATGCATTTGCGCGTGCCGATACCATTCGCCTTGATGCTCAGGAGCAAGGTCAACTCTTTACGTTGATCAGCGCCATTGCGGTGGGCATTGCACTGTTTGTTACGTTACTGATTTATATTGGCCTGCGAAAAACGGTAACCGCACCGCTCAATGATGCCGTCAGGCGCCTGGATAAAATTGCCGAGGCTGATTTGACCCAGCCAGTACCTGACGCAGGCAATAATGAGATCGGTCGGCTGTTTGCGGCCATGGCCACCATGCAGCAAAACCTGACGGCAATCGTGACGCGGGTTCGCGAGGGTAGCTCTGAAATTCACTACGGCACGCGGGAAATCGCCAGCGGCAACGCGGACCTTTCCTCTCGTACAGAGCAGCAGGCGGCAGCCATTGAAGAAACCGCCGCCAGCATGGAAGAGATGACGGCCACCGTGAAGCAAAATGCTGATAATTCTCGCCAGGCCAGCACGCTGGCCGCGGATGCTTCGTCAACGGCTGAGCATGGTGGCCAGGTGGTGAATCAGGTGGTTCAAACGATGCACGGCATATCAAGCAGCTCGCAAAAAGTGGCCGATATTACCAGCGTGATCGACTCCATTGCTTTTCAAACCAACATCCTTGCCCTCAACGCCTCGGTAGAAGCGGCGCGCGCTGGTGAGCAGGGTCGGGGATTTGCAGTAGTTGCCGGTGAGGTCCGTAACCTCGCCAGCCGCAGTGCCGACGCGGCCAAGGAAATCAGAACGT
This sequence comes from Halomonas sp., assembly GCF_017983445.1. Classification (GTDB taxonomy): domain Bacteria; phylum Pseudomonadota; class Gammaproteobacteria; order Pseudomonadales; family Halomonadaceae; genus Vreelandella. The sequence goes on along the minus strand of NZ_JAGOBJ010000007.1, from coordinate 248,807 downwards.
TGATTGACGCCTCGGTGAGTCAGATCAAGCAAGGTTCGACATTAGTCGAGCAGGCAGGTTCTACCATGGCCGATGTCGTAACGGCCGTGCGCCGGGTTACCGATATCATGGATGAGATATCGGCAGCCTCGCAGGAGCAGAGCGATGGCATTGAGCAGGTAAGTCACGCGGTCGGCCAGATGGATCAGGTAACGCAGCAAAACGCGGCGTTGGTACAAGAGGCTTCAGCCGCCGCTGCATCGCTCGAAGAGCAGGCCAACCACTTGGAAGAGGCCGTTGCCGTCTTCAAGCTGCTGGGATCGCAAGCTCCTCAGCGCACATCATTACCGGCGCAAGCCACCCCAACCCTTGCTCGCCCTGCAAAAAAAGTCGTACCGGCTGTCCCCGCGACACGTTCAACATCAAGCCATAGCGATCACGCAGAGTGGGAAGCTTTTTAACCCTGACTAAGTAACCCGTCATCAAATGACGTGTATTGATAAGAGGATGAACAATGGCCGATAAGAATATGAGCTTTTTGGTTATCGACGACTTTCCTACGATGCGTCGGATTGTACGTAGCCTGCTTAAAGAGCTGGGTTTTACCAATGTCGATGAAGCAGAAGATGGTCAGGATGCCCTGAATAAACTGCGGGCAGGCAATTTTGAATTTGTCGTTTCCGATTGGAATATGCCTAACCTGGACGGTTTGGAAATGCTCAAGGAGATCCGTCAGGATGAAGCCTTGAAACATTTGCCGGTGCTGATGGTGACGGCAGAAGCCAAGAAAGAAAACATTATCGCGGCCGCACAGGCGGGTGCCAACGGCTATGTGGTCAAGCCGTTTACCGCCGCTACCCTCGAAGAAAAACTGAATAAAATCTTCGACAAAATGGGTAAATAAAGCGATTGGGCCGAAGGGCCTGGTCCGCGAGGAGACAATGTAATGAGTCAGAATAAGCAGATCGACTCTGCCCAGCTATCCGAGGAAGGCGCTGAAGAGTTAATTCACCGCATCGGTAAGCTTACCCGCATGTTGCGCGATAATATGCGCGAGCTGGGTCTGGATAAAGAGATCGAAAAAGCAGCTGAAGCCATTCCAGATGCACGCGATCGGTTGCACTATGTTGCCACCATGACCGAGCAGGCCGCTGATCGTGCGTTAAATGCGATCGACCGTGCGCAGCCGCTTCAGGATGAGCTTGCCGAGCGAGCCGAAGGGCTTGATAAGCAGTGGGCCGATTGGTTCGAGGCACCCAAAGAGCTAGCGGATGCCAAGACGCTCGTTAAGGAAACACGCACCTACCTAAGCGATGTACCGACGATTACGGCCGCCACGAACAAAGAGCTTCTCGAAATCATGATGGCCCAGGACTTTCAGGATCTGACCGGCCAGGTGATCAAGAAGATGATGGACGTGATCCGTGAGATCGAACATCAACTGGTGCAAGTGTTGATCGATAACGTGCCCGGCGCGCAGGCCCGTGAATCGATGCAGCGTAAAGCCGAAGATCAGTGGAAGAGCGAGTCTGCACGACGTAAAGAAGAGCTGTTGAACGGCCCGCAAATAAAGGAAAATGCGCCTGATATCGTGACAGGCCAGGATCAGGTTGATGACTTATTGGACGAATTGGGCTTTTAATGCGGCGTTATTAGAGCATTGTAAAAAGCCGCATCTGGCAAAATAGGCGTTTTGTTCAGCCGTCCCCTGGGGCGGCTGAATTTATGGTGAGCCGCGCACGACGAGCCGGATGGCAGCATGGCAGATAACGATAGCGATCAGGAAAAGACCGAAGAGGCCACGCCCAGGCGTATGCAGAAGGCGCGCGAAGAGGGGCAGGTGCCTCGTTCTCGCGAGCTAACCACGTTTTTACTTTTGCTGGGCGGCGTCGTTGGCTTATGGAGCATGGGGATGATGCTCTATGACCAGTTAGGCATGGTCATGGAGCAGGCGCTGCTCTTTGACCGTCGGCAAGCCATGGAAGAGATGCCGATGCTGGTCAATGCGCTGGACCTGGGGCAGCGAACGCTTTTTGCCATGATACCGCTTTTTTTACTGCTCACCGTGATTGCATTGGTTGCGCCCGCGCTGCTTGGCGGCTGGCTTGTCTCGGCGAAGTCCATGCAGCCCAAGCTTTCCAAGCTGAATCCTGTTGCCGGGGTTAAGCGCATCTTTTCAACACAGGCGTTAATCGAGCTTGCAAAGGCCATTGCCAAGTCAGTGCTGATCGGAAGCGTGGTTTCCGCTTTTTTATACTTCAACATCGGCAAGTTTTTAGCGTTAATGGACCAGCCCGTACAGCAGGCGCTGGCCAGCGCGCTTAATATGGCGGCCCAAGCCGCCGGGCTGATGGTGTTTTCGCTGATCGTGGTGATTCTGATGGATGTCCCCTTTCAGCTGTGGAGCAACGCCAAAAAACTCCGTATGAGCAAGGAGGAAGTGAAGCGCGAGCATAAGGAGTCAGAAGGCGATCCTCTCGTCAAAGGGCGTATTCGTCAGCAGCAGCAGGCAATGGCGCGGGGCCGGATGATGAGCAAGGTCCCTGAAGCCGATGTGATTATTACCAACCCTACTCACTATGCCGTCGCCTTGAGGTATCAGGAGGGCAGCATGGGCGCGCCGCGCTTGGTGGCCAAAGGGGCGGATGCCGTTGCCGCAAGAATACGTGAGCTGGGTGCCGAGGCTGGCGTCCCTCGCCTTGAAGCCGCACCGCTGGCGCGTGCTCTCTACCACCATGTGGATTTAGAAGCTGAAGTGCCGGCTGAACTTTATACCGCAGTGGCCGAAGTCATGGCCTGGGCTTACCGCTTGAAGCACGTTGCACAACAAGGAGGCGAGGTGCCCCCAACTCCCGATAATCTGCCGGTTCCACCGGAAATGGAAAGCCCCGGGCATGGCGCCGGTGGTAATGAGGCGCAACAACCATGAAAGGTTTTAGTCAGCTACTAGGTCAGCGCGACTGGATGGGCGATGTGCGCATGAAACTGCTGGTCGGGCCGCTGCTGATTCTGATGATTCTGGGCATGATGATTGTGCCCTTGCCCCCTTTTGCGCTGGACATGCTGTTCACCTTTAATATTGCCCTGGCCATTATGGTGCTAATGGTCAGCATGTTTACTCGCAAACCACTGGATTTTGCGGCGTTCCCCGCCGTACTGCTATTCACTACCCTGCTGCGCCTATCGCTTAACGTCGCCTCTACCCGGGTAGTCTTGATGGAAGGCCATCAGGGTGGAGCTTCTGCCGGTAAAGTTATCGAAGCGTTCGGGGCGTTTTTGGTGGGCGGCAATTTCGCCGTTGGCTTGGTAGTCTTCCTGATTCTGGTCATCATCAACTTTATGGTTATCACCAAGGGTGCCGGGCGGATTGCCGAAGTGGGTGCGCGCTTTACGCTGGATGCCATGCCCGGTAAGCAGATGGCTATCGATGCCGATCTGAATGCCGGTTTGATCGGTGAAGAAGACGCCAAGAAGCGCCGTGCAGAAGTTGCCCAGGAGGCTGACTTCTTTGGTTCGATGGACGGTGCGAGTAAGTTTGTCCGCGGTGATGCCATTGCCGGTTTGGTGATAATGGTGGTCAATATCATCGGCGGATTGATGATAGGCATGCTGCAGCACGATATGGGCTTTTCCAATGCTGCCACGACCTACATGCTGTTGGCTATCGGCGATGGCCTGGTCGCTCAAATTCCGGCGCTGGTGATCTCTACCGCTGCGGGTGTCACGGTATCTCGAGTAAGTACCGATACGAACGAGGATATTGGCCAGCAAATGCTCAGCCAGCTGTTCGTTAATCCTCAGGTACTGATTTTGGCCGCCGTGGTCATGGGGCTTCTGGGCATGGTGCCTGGAATGCCCAATTTCGTATTTTTGCTCTTTACCGCGCTGTTGGGTGGTTTGGCGTGGCTTCTTATGCGCCGAAAAGAGAAGGCATTGATCAAGGAGGACATTGATACGGCGCCCCTTGTAACTCAGGAGACGCCTGAAGCCAGCTGGGACGATGTCCAATTGGTCGATACTCTCGGTCTGGAAGTGGGGCACCGTTTGATCCCGCTGGTTGATGCCCGCCAGAAAGGCGAGCTGTTAGGGCGTATTAAAAGCGTGCGTAAAAAGTTTGCCCAGGAAGTCGGCTTTCTGCCCCCGGTTGTGCATATTCGCGATAATCTGGAGCTGTTGCCCAATACCTACGTGCTTTCCATGAAAGGTGCTGAAATTGGCCGCGCTGAAGCTCAGCCAGGTAAATGGCTGGCGATCGACCCAGGCCAGGTGTCCGGCGAGCTGCAGGGAACGGTCACTCAAGATCCGGCCTTTGGCCTGCCAGCGGTGTGGATTGACACCAACCAGCGTGAACACGCCCAGGTCTATGGCTATACCGTGGTGGATGCAAGCACCGTGATTGCCACCCACTTGAACCATCTCTTGCATCGCCACTCGCCTGAGATGCTGGGCCGCCAAGAGGTTCAGAAACTGCTCGATAAGCTGGGCGATGATCAAAAATCACTGGTAGAAGAAGTCGTGCCTAAAGCGATTTCACTCACCATTCTGCAGCGTATTTTGCAAAATCTGCTGGAAGAAGATGTTTCCATCCGTGATATGCGCACTATTTTAGACACCCTGGCGGAGTACGCTGGCCAGCAGAAAGATCCTAATGAGCTTACCGCGCTGGTGCGTATCGGATTAGGTCGCGCGATTACCCAGCAATGGTTCGCCGGGCAGGAGGTTCTCAACGTAATGGGACTTGATGCCCAGCTGGAGCAGGTGCTGATACAGGCAATGAACGGCAATGGGGCGATGGAACCAGGCCTGGCTGAAACCTTGATGAATCAGGCGCAGCAAGCGCTGGAGCAGCATGAGGGCAGTGGAGAAGCACCGGTGCTGGTAGTGCAGCATTCGCTGCGCAGCGTGCTGTCGCGCTTCTTGCGTCGCCGCTTGCGTCACCTTGTCGTTATGTCTCAGGCTGAGATCCCCGATGACCGCACGCTGCGCGTAACCACGACAGTGGGTGGTCGCTAAGCATGGCAGCCCGCAATCAACGCATCGGTTTCTTGTACACATATAAGGTAAGGCATGAGCGTTAGGCGTTTTATTGGAGCAAACAGTCGTGATGTCATGCGCCAGGTACGTGAAACACTTGGCGATGATGCCCTTATTCTAGCCAACCGGCGCACCGATGATGGCATTGAAATTCTGGCGATGGCGGACGAGGCCGTCGAGCCAGTCGAGGCTGCCCCAGCGCCGGTTGCGAGCCCGCTAACGCCGCTGCCTGTCGAGACGCAGGATCCTCTGCAGGCCATGAGCGAGCGGCTGCTGCGCGAAATGCAGGATATGCGCGCCTTGATTACCAGCCAACAGGCGTCCCGCCCTGTTGAATCTCCCCAAGCAGTAGGTACACGAGAGCGGCTATATCAGCTGCTGGGCCGCGTGGGCTTCAGTGCCGAGCTTAGCGACGAACTGCTAGGAGGGCTGCCTGAATCACTGCAAGCGCTTGATACACATAGTGATCAACCGCTGGTTTGGCTGCGTCAGCAACTGGCCAGCAGGCTCAGTGTGCTGGACGAAGAAGCCAGCTTTTTTGATCAGACCGGCATTGTTGCCCTGGTCGGTCCTACCGGGGTGGGCAAGACTACGACCACTGCGAAGCTTACCGCCCGCTTTGTGATGCGGCATGGCACGCGCCCCGTGGCCTTGGTGACCACGGATAGTTTTCGTATCGGTGCCCACGAGCAGTTAAGAATCTACGCCCGCCTTCTGGATACACCCATGTATGCGTTAGACGCTGAGCAGCCGGTCGATGATCTGCTGGGGCGTCTGCAGGGCAAGCAGTGGGTCATGATAGATACGGTGGGCATGAGCCAGCGTGATCAGCGGGTAATAGAGCAGATTGCTCATCTGCAGGGAGGCCAGTCTACCGTTCGTCTGGTGCTTCTACTGAACGCGGCCAGCCAGCCAGAAACCCTTGAGGAAGTCGTGCTGCGTTATCGCCAGGCCGCGCGTGCGGCGGGTGCTCAGCTTGATGACTGTATTATCACTAAGCAGGACGAAGCCGGCCGGTTAGCGCCGGTATTGGATATCGTCATACGCCATGGAATGCGCGTGCTGTTCAGTTCGCATGGGCAGCAGGTGCCTGAGGACATGAGCGTGGCATTGCCCGAGTCGCTGATTGATCAGGCGCTGGAAACACAGGGGACCATGAGCACGCGCGCCGTGTTGCCGGCGCCTGTCAGCATGCCCCGCTGGTCGCGGGATGTGCTGGGCCAAGGTCGGCGGCTGTCATCGCTACTCACGCGCTTGCGCCAACGTATGGCAGGCTTCAGCGCTCTTGAAGCCGTATGGGATATTGGTGCGTTACCGGGTGGGTTACAGGATGCCCAGCTTGACCGGCAGCTTGCCCATCCTTCACCTGCTCAAGGAGTAGTCTGGGCTGCGCGACGTAATGAACGCGGCTGCGACTGGGCCATGCCGGATATCGGCTTTAATGAGCAGAATGCCTGGCTTGCCTTGCCCAGGCTTCAGCACCGCCAGCCTGCGGGTTGGCAGGCGCGTCTGGCACATCTACAAGAAACGGCTGGAACGAGTACGCACTTGTTGCCCGTTCTACCCGCGCCGGAAACCATGCATTGGTTAAATGCCCAGCAGCTGACCTGGGTCAGCATGGTTACCTCGGCACAGCGGGTATACTTTCACGGCGAGCGCTATGCGCTGCGCTTACTGTTTAATGACAGCACGCTCAGCCATCATGTTGGCGTGCGTTTTCGTGGCCAGTTCATGCAGCTATGGACCGCCTATGCAGAAGTGCAGGATGAGACTGGCAACGCATTACTGGCATGGTATGGCGAGATTCGTGACCCGGAAAGCGCCAAGGTGGTTGCCCGGCGCTATTGGCTCACGCCAATTCACCTAGGCGCCGATATTCTCTCGCTGTTGTTGATACAGCTACAGGGTGAAGGGCTGGCGGCGCTCACGAAGCGTGCTTGGCAGCAGCTGAAAGAGGCAGATAGCGGAGACCTGAGCCCAGAGGTGCGTTTATTGATGGCTAGCGGCATGGCCGCTGTGGTTGGTCATCTGGATAGCGCCGAGGATGATGCGGCTTCGACCCTGCGTACCGATCTGCTGAGCCTTTTGGGCGCGCGTCGCAAACGGCGTGATACGGCGATGTTGGATGCGCTGGTGTATGCCTTTATGGCACGTGACGCTATTCGCCAACTAGGCAGTATTAGCCAGGAGGTGAGCGTATGAGCCAGGATCAGGCGGCGGGCCTGCGCCAATGGGCAGATACTCAGCGTTTGAAACAGACTCAAGCTACCTCTGATGTGCCTTTAGAGACAGAGACTGAAGCACAGCCCCAAGTGGTAGAGGCTCGAGTCGCTGAAAATGAAGCTGAAAAAGCCAGCGAGACCCTTGAGCAAAGCGTTTTTACGCCCCCACTCAGCATGCCAGAGTTACCCGAACGTCCGCTGATAAAGCCTAAAAAAACGCTATTCATCGTTGGTTTGCCTAGCCATGGAGTGTCGTCAGTCAATCAGGTAAAACGTCGGCTGGCGCAGTGGGCTGAATTGGGACGCCACTGGGCGGGTGATCCTGATGACTGGGCTATTCATGTAGTCAAGGCAGATGCGTCCGAACTGGCTCAGTTAAGCGCTAAAAACACCCGTTGGGCGCTGTGGGTTAACAGCGAGGCTGATGGGTTTGCGCAAATGTATCGCATTTTACGCCAGGCACGTGAAAACGGCGGCCCACGCCAGCTTTTGGCGCTGCACGAACCGCATTTACCGCGCCAAGGGCTGCTGAGTAATTTGCGTGAAGCTGCCGCGCATTATCTAGCCACTGATCTGCTGTTACTGGCGCGCTGAAAGCGACATGCAGGCGCTTCTATGTAAGGCTTATGCCAAGTACCTGTGTAAGGCTTATACCAGGTACCGTTGAGTGTGGGAAATACCAAGTATGCTAAGCGGATGGTTAAAGGTAGTCGGCGTTGTGGGTGGGTTTTTGAGCGTTATCGGCGCTGCTCAGGCAGCGGGAAGCTGGAGTGCGTCAGTACCCAGCGTGATGGTGGCAATGAGTGATCGTGAAAGCCGCAGTCAGTCGATCGCGCCACCCAATGGCGCGCCGGTGCATGACGGTATGCTTGACCGTATACACTGGCGGCTTGAAGCGCCTCCAGGGGCGGCCATTAACGCTTGGCTATGTCATCCAGAGCAGTGCGTTGCGCTGAGTGGCGGGCGCGGTACCATTACCCAGCTAGCGGGCAAACAAGCGGATGCGCCACTGCAGTTTCGCTTTGCATTGAGGCCAGGTCAGCGACCGGTACGCGTGCAGGGGCTAAATGTAATCGTGAACTACCAGTAAAAGTTGTATAGCCGCGAGGCAATAAGATGTACACAGCAAAAGGCAGAATCAAACAAGGTGAGCTGTTAGCGCAGTACATGCCACTGGTAAGACGTCACGCCTTAACGCTGCAGGTCAGGTTACCGGCAAGCATTGAACTTGATGATCTTATCCAGGCAGGCACCGTAGGGCTTTTAGAAGCGCTAGGCCGTTTTGACGCCGCTCAAGGGGCCAGTTTTGCGACCTTTGCAAGCCAGCGTATCCGTGGTGCGATGGTGGATGAGCTACGCACACGCGACTGGATGCCACGCAGCGTACGGCGCGCTGCTCGCGCAATGGATGACACGGTTCGCCGATTGGAGCAGCAGTTGGGGCGCCCACCGGAAGAGAAGGAAATTGCGCTTGAGCTTGATATGCCGCTCGATGAATATCAGCAGCTGCTTAACGACACCAATAACGGCCAGTTACTGCCATTTGAAGAGCTTGTCGCCGATGGCGGCGAACCAGCAAGCTTTGATGTCAGCAATCTACCGTTTGAAAAACTGCTTGATGAGCAGCAGCGGCAAACGTTAATTACCGCCATTGAGGCGCTGCCCGAGCGGGAAAAACTGCTGATGGCGCTGTACTACCAGGAAGAGCTGAACCTCAAAGAAGTGGGAGCAGTGCTTGGCGTGACTGAGTCGCGCGTGTCGCAGCTGCATAGCCAGGCGATAAGCCGCCTGCGGGCCCGCTTACACGATTCTGCTTGAACCGCCTCTACTTACACCATAACCGGCAAGGAGCCGTTGATGAATCCGTCTACGCTGATAGGTATATTCGCCAGTATGCTACTGCTGGTGAGCGTGCTGTTTTTTACTGCCGAATCGCCGGAAAGCTTTATCAACCTGCCCGGTTTAGCGATCGTAGTAACCGGCACGTTGGCAGCCACGTTTATCAGCTACCCGCTAAAGGAAGTGTTGCGTGTGGTGCGTCTGGTCGGTCTCGTCTTTCGGCGTGAAAACACTTACGCACGTGACGATATCAACGAACTGGTTGCCATGTCGCGGTTATGGTTTAAAGGCGATGTGCGGGCGGTGGAAAAAGAACTGGTGCATACACGTAACCCGTTTTTACGTACCGGCATTCAACTGGTCATCGCCAATACCAAAGAAGACGAAATTTTCGATATGCTGCGCTGGCGCATCGCCCGGTTAAAAGCCCGTGAACATGCGGAAGCGCAAATTTTTCGCACGATGGCTACCTACGCGCCAGCGTTTGGCATGATCGGGACGCTCGTCGGGCTGGTAAATATGCTCGAAGTCATGGGGGCAGGCGACCTGGATGTGATTGGCCCGCGTATGGCAGTGGCGCTGCTGACGACGTTTTACGGTATCTTGCTGGCCAACCTGGTATTCAAGCCGATTGCCGTCAAGCTCGAACGGCGCACGGAAGAACGCCTTATCACTATGAACATGGTGCTGGAGGGCATTTCCCTGATTACCAAACGGCGTCTGCCTTCATTCATTGAAGAGACGCTGAATTCGTTTATCGCCAATTATAATGACGAAATTCGTGATGCCAGCATAAAGCCACGACCTGATCCCTCTAGTGCGGCGGCAAAAGGCTGACAAGATGCTGGATCGTGATACTCGCCATGCGTTGGAAATGCCCACAGGGCAGAGCGAAAGCGATGAGAGTTGGTTGACCAGCTACTTGGACGTACTGACCCTGCTGATTACGCTATTTATACTGCTACTGGCTCTGTCACCTCCGGGTGGCAGTGAGTCGGATGAGGGCGGCGGTATGGGCACCAGCATGGCTGAATCATCACCGCTCGCCACGCTTGCTAGCGGAATTTACCCGCAGCACAGTGGGTTGCAGCCTAAAATGGCGGCCTTGAATATTCCGGGCGTTAGCGTATCGCAAGGTCAGGGGGGCGTCACGCTGCGCATTGATGACAACCTTTTGTTTCCCAGCGGTGAGGCAGTGCTAACCGCTCAGGGGCAAGATGTGATAGAAAGCCTTATAGAAGCGTTGGCAACCTTTGACGGGCAGATTTCAGTTGAAGGGCACACTGACAACCTTCCTATCGCAACTCCCCGATTTCCCTCCAACTGGGAGCTGTCTGCTGGACGTGCGATTGCGGTAATGCGCCATCTAGAGCGTCAAGGGGTGGCTATTTCTCGTATGCGGGCCGTTGGTTATGCCGACACCCAACCCATGGAGAGTAACGCAACGCCTGCTGGGCGAGCCGCTAACCGGCGCGTTGAGCTATTGTTGCGCCAACCGTCAGAGGGGTGAATCAATTTACTGAAGGCCGGGTTTGTGTCTAAGCATCACCCTTTACTGCAGTCATTTGGTGCCTTGCTTGTGCTTGATGCCGATAGTCGGCATATCCAAGCCACCAGCACTAACCTTGAAGCGCTGGTCGGTTTTAGCGCCTCTCCAGCGCAGAAGATAACGCTCAATCAGCTGCTGGGTAAGCGCATGGCTCAACGGGTGAGGCGTGAGCTGCAGGGCCAGCAGCGGCTAGCGGCACCGCTGGTATTTAGCCATGGGTCGGATAAGCAGGCCCGCCTTCAGCTACGTGCTTACCGAAGCGGTGAGTACGTCATCATGGAGATTGAGCCGCTTGTCATTGTGGGTCAGCGCCGTCTATTAGGAGCAATCAATGAGCAGCTGATCAAACTCACAGAAGCGGCCAACCAGGATGAGCTGCTCGCCTATTTGGTTGACGAGGTCCGTCAGTTAACGGGCTTCGAGCGAGTGACCATCTGTCATTTTGACCCTGACTGGCATGGCCATGTTGTGGCCGAAGCTAAAGACGTCCAGTTACCTGCTTTAATGGGTCAGCGAATGGCGGCAAGTGACGCTCCATCAGCGCTTCGGCGTGCCTATGCGCGCCATCCTGTACGCTTTATTGAAGATGCCAAAGCGTCATTTGAACAGCTCGTGCCTACCGACTTCCCGGTTAATTTAGGCGCGAGCGTACTTCGCGCGCCCGCCCCCGAGCGGCAATGCTATATGCAGCGGCTAGGCGTACGCGCCATGCTATGCGTTGCTATGCAGCGTGATACTGGCCTTTGGGGTCTGCTCTCCTGCTTCTCGGCGACGCCGCACCCGGTACCCGCCTCGGTTCGGGACGCGGTACATATTCTGGTACAAATGGCTACCGAGCGGCTGGCCCTGTTGCGCGCTCGTCAGGAGGCACGCTATTTAAAGCGTGTTCAGGATAGCCTGATGCCTGCCACCAGCCCGCATCAAGAACCGCAAAGTCCCCAGCAACTGCTGTTTAATCACGCCAATACGTGGATGACGCTGTTTCGTGCTCACGGCATTGCGCTGTGGATTGCAGGTGGCATCTATCAGGTCGGTAAGACACCCATACCTGAGGCGATTAGCCAGTTTGTGATTCGCTTGGGCAACGCCCATACGCATAGCGGCCCATGGTATACACGCCATATAGCCAAAGAGCCATTGACCAGCTCGCTTGCCATGCCAGAACAATCCGGGGTGCTTGCCGTACCGCTGCCCATGAACCCGGCACAGCGTGCTTGGCTATGCTTCTTTCGGCCCGAACAGGTGGAGGCGCTTTACTGGTCCATGCAGCCGACCAGCCAAGTCACGCCGCCAGTATGCGATTCGCCGCCCGCTGCTTGGTATGAGGAAATTATCGGTAGCAGTGAAGCGTGGCAGCGTGTTGAGCGCTTGGCGGCTGTGAAGTTAGGTGAAGATTTAACGCTTGCCATTTCAAGCTATGAAATTGGCATGTTGAACATGCATCTGGAAAATGAGCGCAAGGCGCTGGCCGCAGCCAATCAGCGCCTCGAACAGCTTGCTCATTTTGATCCGTTGACTCAGGTATGGAACCGCTACCGCATTGAGCAGGCGATCGATACAGAGCTTGTGGCGGCGAAACGTTATGGGGCAGGTTTTGCGCTACTGCTATTCGATGTCGATCATTTTAAGGTGATCAACGATACCCATGGACATAGCCTGGGCGACGACGTTTTAGTGGCGCTGGCACGGCTGGTGGAAAACTCTCTGCGTGGCTGCGACTATTTTGGCCGCTGGGGCGGGGAAGAGTTTGTCGTACTCGCCACTCACTCTGATCTGCCGGCCGCGATAGGTTTAGCTGAGCGTTTACGCATACTGCTCACGACGCTTCACGTCGCAGGGCTTGACCAATTGGTCACCGTGAGTATCGGTATTGCGGTTTGGCAGCCCGGGGATAGCTGCAAGACGTTAATCGCTCGCGCCGATCAGGCCATGTACCGTGCCAAACGCGACGGGCGGGACCGCGTTGAAATAGCTGGCGGTGAGATGGCTTAAGCTGCTGAATAAATAGTTATTTTTACTATTAGCCTTCAGCGCGCCGCTTGGCAAAGTACCTGCATGCGTTCAATAGCCTCGTTGGCTCCTTCAAGCTGGAACGTCATATACCAGGGCGCCTGCTCGCCTTGATCAAAGCCTAGAAACAGCTGCTCGCCTTGACGCATCTGAGTCATTAATGTCTGCATGTCGCCAAGGTAGAAGTGCACATAAAAACCGTCATCCCCACGCTCAGTGATAAATTCTGCCATGGTATCCATCACCGGTTGTTCATCAACGCGTAGCCGCGTAGGGACTAGGTTGACGGTTTTACTCTCACCCTGTTGTTGCTCCAGCGTGACACGCATTTCAAGCCAGGGTAAATCACACACGTTTTGCGTAGCGTTCAGGCTGAGCGTGGCGTCTGAGTAGCTATGTGTCTCAACGGCGCGAAAGTGGTGCTCATTACCCAGTGTAAGCGACATCGACTGCCAATGACCGTGCGTTTGCAAATCCTGCATATTGAACGTCGCAGCCGATGCTATAGGCGCGCTAAGCAGAAAGGCACTGGTCAGGACAGTTGAGAAAGAGTTCATGGGTAGTCGTCAACGTTGGGTAAGAAGGCCTTCAGGCTATAGTAAGCGAAGTCAGCGTTAAAGCTGCTGCGTATACTGCACGCAGTAGAATTAGGCAGAAAGATCAAAGAGCGGTCTGACATCATCGTGAAGATAGCAGTCATCAAACTCACCGGCCTCGGCCAGCGCTTTCAGGTCGGGGATAGTCAGATTGTGCCGGTCACGAAAGACCAAGCCTTCCTCACTCAGCGAGCTAAACGTACGGCTGACGTGGACGGGGCTTAAACCCAGAATGTCGGCAAGCTGCTCTTGCGAAAGAGGAAGCCTAAACTGACCATCCGTCTGGCTATTGGTCTGGTGTAGTCTTAGGTACATTTCATACAGAAAATGTGCCGTCTTTTGCCGCGCACTTCGCCGGGCAAGGTTTACCAAACGCTCTGTAAGCAGCGCCTGATGGCGACTGGCGATGGCAAACACCACCGAGGTGAGCGGTAGGGACTGGCGAAATATTTCGAGAAGACGCTTATGCGGAAAATGACACACAACACCATCGGTAATCATGCGAACATTTTCTAGTCGCTGGGAAAAAGCGAATTCGCGCAAACCGATAATATCACCGGGTAAAAAAACCTCCAGAATCTGTCTGTTGCCGTTCTCAAGATGACGATAGGAGAAAGCCCAGCCGCTTTTTAAGGTGCAAAATTCGCTGGCTGGATCGCCCATTTCCCATAGCAGTGAGCCCGCTTTAATGTCGGTAGGGCTTTCTTCCAATGATATCAGCAGCTCCTTTTCTTCTTGGCTTAAAGAGCAGTAATGGCTGAAGTGATGGAGGATGCAGCTTTGGTCTTGGCTCACAGGGGTTCTCCATGAGTATTGCTTAACAAATATTAATAAATAAATTAATAAATCTAAGCAATACAATTACATGCTGGGTAAGCTCGTTACCCTATTACCGGCATTATCGGTTAAATCATTACACAAAATCTACATCAGGATGGGTAAATACCCACCCTGTGTTTAGCTGCTGTTTTAACGACTGTTTCAGCTCCTATGCAGGCGTATTTTTTTTACGCTCAAGTAAAGGGGATAGAAAACGCCCGGTGTGCGAAACGCTCTGTTTGGCAATCTGTTCAGGGGTACCCTCGGCGATAATCTGGCCACCCCCTGAACCGCCTTCTGGGCCAAGATCAACGATCCAGTCGGCGGTCTTGATCACATCCAGATTGTGTTCAATCACCACAATGGTGTTGCCATGATCACGCAGGCGATGCAAAACGGTCAGCAGTTGACGAATATCCTCGAAATGAAGCCCGGTGGTAGGCTCATCCAGAATATACAGCGTCTTACCGGTATCGCGCTTGGCAAGCTCTCGGGCAAGCTTGACACGTTGCGCCTCACCTCCGGAGAGGGTGGTAGCGCTTTGGCCCAGCCGAATATACGAAAGCCCGACATCGAGCAGGGTCTGTAAGCGGCGAGCAATGGCCGGCACCGGGCTGAAAAACTCAAGCGCATCCTCGACCGTCATCTCCAGCACTTCGTGGATGGTTTTGCCTTTATAGTGGATATCCAGAGTTTCGCGGTTATAGCGCTTGCCTTTACAGACGTCGCACGGCACATAGATATCCGGCAAGAAATGCATCTCGACCTTGATCATGCCTTCGCCCTGACAGGCCTCGCAGCGTCCGCCCTTGACGTTAAAGCTGAAGCGTCCCGGCTTGTAGCCGCGCGAGCGCGCCTCCTGAGTACCGGCAAACAGCTCACGGATAGGCGTGAATATACCGGTATAGGTTGCCGGGTTAGAGCGTGGCGTGCGGCCAATCGGACTTTGATCAATATCGATGACTTTATCGAGCTGATCGAGGCCTTCAATTTTTTCATAGGGCGCAGCCGTTAGCGTGGTCGCACGGTTAAGCTCCCTGGCCGCAATAGGCATTAATGTGCCGTTGATCAGCGTTGATTTACCCGATCCTGATACGCCGGTAATCGCAATAAACAGGCCCAGCGGCAGGCCAAGCGTTACGTTCTGCAGGTTGTTACCGGTTGCGCCGCGTAACACCAGCTGCTTCTCCGGATTACCAGGGATGCGATAGGGCGGAACACTGATTTCGCGTGTGCCCGAAAGGTACTGACCGGTTAACGAGGCGGGGTTGTCCATCACCTGCTGCGGCGTGCCTTGGGCCACAATCTCACCGCCGTGTACACCCGCGCCAGGGCCGATATCCAGCACATGGTCAGCCGCGCGAATAGCGTCCTCGTCGTGCTCGACGACAATAACGGTATTACCCAGGTCGCGCAGCCGCTCAAGGGTTTTTAGCAAACGATCATTGTCACGCTGGTGCAGGCCAATCGAAGGCTCGTCCAGAATATACATGACCCCCACCAGGCCCGCGCCAATCTGGCTGGCTAAACGGATCCGCTGGGCTTCGCCGCCAGACAGCGTATCGGCACTGCGCTCAAGATTCAGGTAGTCAAGCCCTACATTGACCAGAAACTCCAGGCGAGCGTGGATTTCGTTAACGATCTTGTCAGCAATTTCGCCTTTTCGGCCGGGTAGGCTCAACTCGGCAAAATAGCGCCACGCCTCACCGATCGGGATGCGTACCACATCGGCGATATTGCGGTCGTCGACATATACATGGCGCGACTCTCTGCGTAAGCGCGTGCCTTTGCAGGTAGCGCAAGGCTGCATGGCAATGTACTTCGCCAGGTCATCGCGCACCATGTTGGACTCGGTTTCCCGGTAGCGGCGCTGCATGTTAGGCAATACGCCCTCAAAGACATGCTCGCGCGTTACCTTGCGTCCTCGATCGCCAACATAGGCAAAGGGAATTTGTTCATCACCGCTACCGTTAAGAATCACATCCCGCTCGTGACGGGCGAGATCCTTCCAGGGGGTTTCCAGCTCAAACTGATAATGTTTGGCAAGCGCCTGCAGCTGAGTGAAATAATAAATATTGCGGCGATCCCAGCCCTTGATGACGCCTTCTGCTAACGAAAGCTCAGGGTGACTAATCAGCTTTTCAGGATCGAAATACTGCTGTATGCCCAGACCGTCGCAGGTAGGGCAGGCACCGGCTGGGTTATTGAATGAGAACATGCGCGGTTCAAGTTCTGCAAGTGAATAGCCGCAGACCGGGCAGGCAAAGCGTGATGAGAACGCCAGGTCTTCCTGCTCGCCATCCATAAAGTGGATCATGGCGGTGCCATCGGTGAGATTAACCGCGGTCTCAAACGATTCGGCAAGCCGCTGGGCGATATCGTCGCGCACCTTGAAGCGGTCAACGACTACGCTAATGTCGTGCTTTTTGCGCTTGTCCAGCGGTGCAATATCGTCAAGCTCCAGCACCTGGCCATCAATCAACGCGCGGACAAACCCCTGCGCGCGAAGCTCGGCCAAAAGCTGTAAGTGCTCCCCCTTGCGTCCTTTGACTACAGGAGCCAGCAACATAAGTTTAGTGCCTTCGGCCAGGTTCATTACCTGGTCGACCATCTGCGAAATGGTCTGAGCCTCAAGCTCCTCTCCGTGTTCGGGGCAGCGTGGAGTACCGGCGCGTGCAAACAGCAGGCGCAGGTAGTCATAAATTTCGGTAATGGTCCCCACGGTTGAGCGTGGGTTATGAGAGGTGGATTTTTGCTCAATGGAAATGGCGGGCGATAACCCTTCGATGTGATCCACATCGGGTTTTTCCATCATTGAGAGAAACTGACGCGCATAGGTAGAGAGCGACTCTACGTAGCGCCGCTGCCCTTCGGCATAGAGCGTATCAAATGCCAGCGACGATTTTCCCGAACCTGACAGGCCGGTAATCACGATTAACTTGTCGCGGGGCAGTTCCACATCGATCTGCTTGAGGTTGTGGGTGCGTGCACCCCTGACCAGAATGCTGTCCATCAACACCTCGACTCGCGCGGCAAAAGAGTAATTATACGTTTGCCATCCCCTTCCCGGCAAAAACGCTTTTATAGCTTAACGCAGGACAGCGTTTCCAGCGTGGATGCAAACCGCTAGAATGGGGGGTTATTCGAGGATTTTGGTCTCATCCACCATATACAAGGGCATTATGCGCAAGGTTTCTGCACTGCTAATGGCCTCTGAGCGTCGTGCAATCAGCGGCTTGGCTGGGCTTTATGCGTCTCGTATGCTGGGACTCTTTATGGTGTTGCCGGTGTTGGCGCTCTACGCTGACACCCTCCAGGGCGCCACGCCGTTACTCGTGGGTATTGCGCTAGGCATCTATGGGCTGACCCAGGCTACGCTGCAAATTCCGTTCGGGCTATTGTCAGACCGTATCGGGCGTAAGCGGGTGATTGCCATGGGGCTGATTATTTTTGCCCTGGGCAGCATCGTGGCTGCCCAGGCGGACTCAATCGGTGGGATAATTATAGGTCGCGCGCTTCAGGGCGGTGGGGCGGTAGCGGCGGCGATCATGGCGCTGCTTGCCGACCAGACCCGCGAGCAGGTCCGTACGGCAGCGATGGCGACGATCGGCTTATCGATTGGCGTATCGTTTGCCATTGCCATGGTACTAGGCCCCTGGCTTGCCTCCTGGGCAGGGCTCTCAGGCGTATTCTGGTTTACCGCGTTGTTAACCCTGGTGGGGTTGGTGGTGCTGTGGCGCTGGGTGCCGCCAGCCCCCAAACGGCGGCGCCATCAGGATGTGGGTCTGGATCGCCAGCAGCTTAAAAGTGTGATTACGCGGCCTGATCTGTGGCGCCTGGATATATCGATCTTCGCGCTCCATCTTGTACTTATGGCTATTTTTGTGGCGGTGCCTTTTCGGCTGCAGCAGGCAGGAATCGCCGTAGAGCATCACGGCTTGGCGTATTTAGGTATTATGGGGCTGTCGTTCGTGGCCATGGTGCCGCTGATGATTGTGGCTGAGAAAAAACAGCAGATGAAAGTGATATGCCTGCTGGCGATTGCCGCTATTGCGGTGAGCCTTGCCGGGCTTGGCTCGTCATTTTCTCAGGGACACTGGCTGTTTTTTGGATTGTTTGTGTTCTTTACCGGCTTTAATTTACTTGAGGCCACGCTGCCTTCAATGCTGAGCAAGCTCGCTCCGGCAGGAGCTAAAGGAACGGCGATGGGGGTGTACTCCACCAGCCAGTTTCTAGGCGCATTTTTAGGCGGTACGTTAGGCGGTTTGCTGGCTAACGTATGGGGTCTTAACGCAGTGTTTATAGGCTGTGCGATACTCGCGTTATTGTGGTGGATTGCGATGTGGCGAATGCCGTCGCCGCCTCCGCTCTCCAGCGAAGTAGTAGCCCTGAATGATACGCCGCCAGATACCTTGGATTTACTGATGGAACGCTTGGCTGACGTTGTGGGTGTCGAGGACGTCATGGTAGTGCCCGAGGAACACTTGGTCTATTTGAAGGTAAATCGTCAGCAGCTTGATCGAGCGGCGCTGGCCAAGCTGATTCCCCCGAAATCGTAAGACGGCTGTCTGGCAGTCGTTAATAGTCAGTAGCATCGGCAGTCTGTAAATTAAAGCGCTGATGTCTATCTATACGCAACACAATGGAAGGAGTGCCTTATGGCTCGCGGTATCAATAAAGTGATTCTGATCGGTAACCTCGGGCAGGATCCTGAGGTACGCTTTACGCCCAGCGGTACAGCCGTGGCTAACCTGAATCTGGCTACCTCCGACACCTGGATGGATCGTCAAAGCGGCCAACGTCAGGAGCGTACTGAGTGGCACCGGATCGTGCTGTTCAATAAAACGGCTGAAATTGCCCAGCAGTACCTGAAAAAAGGCTCCAAAGTTTATATCGAAGGTCGCCTGCAAACCCGCAAATGGCAGGATCAAAACGGTCAGGATCGTTACAGCACCGAGATCGTTGCCAACGATATGCAGATGCTGGATGGCCGTAGCGGCGATTTCCAGGGCGGTAACGCGCCGCAGGGCAGTTACGCTCCGAGTAATCAGAGTAATGACGCTGCACCTCAAGGCGGATATCCCCAGCAGGGTGGCGCGCCACAAGGCAATAACTTTGGTGGACAGAGTTACGGTGGTCAGAATTATGGTGGCCAAAACCAGGCTGGCCAAAACCAGAGCGGTCAACCGGCCCAGCGCCCCCAGCCAGCGCCACAGCAGGGCCAGCCTGCACGCCAGGGCAACGCCGCGCCCCAGCAGCAACAGGGCCAGCAGAACAACTACGGCGCACCGGACCCAGGTAGCTTTGACGATTTCGACGATGAAATTCCGTTCTGACCGGTAGCTTTTAAGCATTACTGATTAGATAAACGGTTAAGCTCGCTGCGCATGTTCGCAAGCTACGTTCGTTGATGGGAGAGGGTCTGTCTTGAAGCTGCTGATACTGGATGCAGGGCACTGCTTAAGCTTGGCATTGGCCCGGGAAGCAAGCCGTCGCGCGGATACGGAGCTCGTGATTGAGCAGAACATCGCCATCACTGCGGCGCAGTTGCAGGAGATCGCTCCGGATGCGGTTATTATCCCGCCGTTGGCGCAGCCGTTGAGTATGACGCCAGCGGTAGTCGGCGCGCATGCCGATGCGGTCGACTGTTGTCTGGACGCGTGTATTGCTCAGGAGGTGCCGTTGGTATGGTGCGTCTCTGACCAGCTCTATGAAGACGGCTTCGATGAACCGATCGACGAGCATGTGGTACCCACGCCGCGCGATGAGTGTTTACGTCGGCTGGTCACGACGGGGGATCGTATACGGGCAGAGTATCACCGCCATTTGATTGTGCGCCTGGGCCCTCTATTTGCGCTTGAAGGCAGTCATGCCTGGCTAAGCGAGATTATTGACAGCCTGCTGGTCGGGCAGAGCGTGCGGGCCGCCGAAGACGTCGTGTGCTGCCCGACATCGGTGGACGCGGTAGCCATGGCGTTGATTGGTATGCTCCAGCAGCAGGCAAGCGGCGCTAATGCCTGGGGCGCCTATCATCTGGCAGGGACAGAGCCTGTCAGCGCCTTCACATTTACGTCCATGGTGCGCACCCAGTTGGCAACGCACCTGGAAGGTCGTGGCGAGCAGGTTGCGTTGGGTGAGGTCACCGCGCTGAATCACCATCACGATGCCAAGCTGCGGCGTGTTTTAAACTGCCGTCGAGTGCTGGATGTCTTTGGTGTGCATCAAAAGCCATGGCGGTTGGAAGTGGGGCGCATGGTGGATACATGGTGCTTGACGCGCGATGATCTGTCTGGCGCCAGTACAGGAGAGTCCGTTTGATCAATGTGGTTCGTAGCCTGGTGTTCTATGCTGGGTATTTCTTCGCCATGCTGATTGCTGGCGTACTTTTTCTACCGATTGCTCCTTTTTTACCGTTGTCAGGCCGCTACCGGCTGCTGAATCTGTATAACCACTTCTTGATGATCTGGTTTCGAGTAGCCTGTGGGGTTCGTTATGATATTCAGGGGCGTCATCTTATTCCGAATGGTCCGTGTGTTATTCAGGCAAACCATCAGTGCGAGTGGGAAACGGTCTTTCTGCAGGTAATGAAGCCGCCGGTATGCACCGTGCTCAAAAAAGAGCTGTTGCGTATTCCTATTTTTGGCTGGGCGTTGCGTTTGCTGCGTCCTATTAGCCTTGATCGCTCGAAACCGGCGCGTGCCTTGAAACAGGTGCTGACCCAGGGCGTGGCACGATTGGGCACGGGGCTTTCTGTACTGATCTTCCCTGAAGGGACGCGGGTCGATCCGGGCGTGCGCAAACGCTACAACAAGAGCGGTAGTGTGGTTGCCTGCCGGGCTGGCGTGCCGGTACTGCCGGTAGCCCATAATGCGGGTGAGCGTTGGCCGGGTCGGCACTGGGTCAAGCAGCCGGGCGTTTTACGGGTACGGATTGGTGCGCCTATTGAAACCCACGGGCGTACGCCTGATGAAGTCGTAGCCGAAGTGGAAGACTGGATTGAGGCTCAGCTGCAGGAAATTTCCGATGTACCACGCCCGCTTAAGCGTTAGTGGGCTTGGCAGATATCTCGGTTGATTTAAACATTGAGCTACAAAAACGGCGCCTTATAAATAAGGCGCCGTTTTTACAACAGGACTGACGTCAGGTCTTAGCCGTTAAAGCGCTGGAATACCAAGCAGGCGTTAGTACCGCCAAAACCGAAGCTATTGGACAAGACCCGCTCAAGCGTTACGCCGTCACGCCGCTCTGTCACGATATCAAAACCGTCCGCCTGCTCGTCGAGATGCTCGACATTGGCAGAAGCCGCGACAAAGTTGTGTTGCATCATCAGCAGTGAATAGATGGCTTCCTGAACGCCGGTCGCGCCCAGCGAGTGGCCCGTGAGAGACTTCGTGGAACTCATGGCGGGCGTCGTATTACCAAACACGGCACGTACTGCCTTTAGCTCAGCAACATCACCAACCGGCGTTGAAGTGCCGTGGGTATTGATATAATCAATATCGCCCTTCACGGTGGCCATTGCCTGGTGCATGCAGCGTACTGCGCCTTCCCCGGAAGGTGCCACCATGTCATGACCGTCAGACGTGGCGCCATAGCCCACTAGCTCGCCGTAAATCTTGGCGCCGCGCGCTTTGGCGTGTTCGAGTTCTTCAAGCACCAGCATGCCGCCGCCGCCCGCAATCACGAAGCCATCGCGTGCCTGATCATACGGGCGCGAAGCTTTCTCAGGAGCATCGTTATACTGGGTAGAGAGCGCGCCCATGGCGTCGAACAGGCACGAGAGTGTCCAGTGCTCTTCTTCACCGCCGCCGGCAAATACCACGTCCTGCTTGCCCAGCTGAATCTGCTCCATCGCGCTGCCAATACAGTGTGCTGAAGTAGCACAGGCAGACGAGATAGAGTAGTTCACGCCTTTGATCTTGAACGGGGTAGCAAGACAGGCTGATACCGTGCTGCCCATGGTGCGGGTGACGCGGTAGGGGCCAACGCGACGCAGGCCTTTTTCGCGCATGACGTCGGCAGCCTCTACCTGGTTGGCGCTTGATGCGCCACCAGAGCCTGCAATAAGCCCGGTGCGTTCGTTGGAAATATCTTCGGCAGACAGCCCAGAGTCTTCGATGGCTTGCGCCATGGAAACATAGGCATACGCTGCCGCATCACCCATAAAGCGGCGTAGTTTACGGTCGATAAGGGCATCAAGGTCAATATCGATGCTGCCCGCTACGTGGCTTCGAAAGCCGCGTTCAGCGTACTCTTCCTTAAAACGAATACCGCTGCGCCCATCTTTGAGCGCTTCAAGGACTTGTTGTTGGTCGTTGCCTAGGCAAGACACAATGCCAAGGCCGGTGACTACCACTCGTCGCATGGAAGCCTCCTGTTAGAAATTCGCGGTGGAGGTAAATAGGCCAACGCGTAAATCATTAGCCTGGTAAATATCGCGTCCGTCGACGGATACGGTACCGTCAGCGATACCCAAAATAAGTCGACGGGTAATAATACGCTTTATATTAATACGATAAGTTACTTTTTTCGCGTCAGGCATGATCTGACCGCTGAATTTCACTTCACCGCAGCCAAGCGCACGCCCGCGCCCAGGGTGGCCTAGCCAGCCCAGATAGAAGCCCACCAGCTGCCACATGGCATCAAGACCAAGACAGCCGGGCATGACCGGGTCGCCTGGGAAATGGCAATCAAAGAACCATAGGTCAGGAGAGATATCCAGCTCAGCGATTAACTCGCCTTTGCCGTGCTCACCGCCTTCTTCATGAATATGCGCAATACGATCAAGCATTAGCATATTGGGAGCCGGAAGCTGTGCATTTCCGGGGCCAAATAGCTCGCCGCGGGAGCAGGCCAGCAGTTCTTCGCGATCAAAGGAATGTTGCTTGGTCACTGAATCGTTCCGAGTTCAAAATGGTTGTTGGCCGCGTGCGGCACCTACAGCCGAGGCATAGCGCCGGGGGCTAATAGTAACGTTTAGCACCGAGGCACGGCCCGCGAGGCCTAGCCTAGTCTACTTCCCGAAACCGCTGAATGCACGCAAGTCGCTATTGATTGCTTATAACTAACGTTTTTTTATCAAGTAATGATGAACGAGGGCGGCGTTTTATGCCGCTTGTCGTCAGTGAATATATCCACTTAAACGGCCTATTAACGTAATATGCGGTTATTCAAGCTTTTGGTACAACGGCATGATACGTATATTGCTCAGCGTTATATTTATTTAATGTTAGTTTCCAGTGATAGGACGTAGCGAATCTCCATGTGGCTACCTGTTTCTCTTAATCGCCCGCTGGTTTGGGTAGCTTTAATAGCATTACCTGCCTGTGTTTGGTTGCCCGATGCCATGTTGCGCATGGTGGCTGCCAGTCTCGTCATCTGCGGGCTGTGGGATGCCTGGCATCAAGTACGCCAACAGCGCCTGCGCTATCGGTTGTCGCAAAGCGCTATCAGCCTGACAAGTGATGCGATTGCGATCAGTGATGCCCAGAACCGGGTCATGGCGGTTAACCCGGCTTTCACGGAAATTACTGGCTATGAAAGCCATGAAATAGTGGGGCGCAAGCTGGAAACACTGGCTGCTCCTCGCCACGATAAAGCCTTTTACCAAACGTTCTGGAGTACTTTGAAAGCCACGGGTCGCTGGGAAGGTGAAATGTGGAACCGGCGCAAGCATGGCGATGAGTATCCTGAGTGGTTAAAGATGCGTGCCGTTACCGATAAGCAAGGCAATGTTACCCATTTTATTAGTTTATTTACGGATATCTCGGCGCAAAAAGCGCGTGAACATGATTTGCGGCGCATCGGGTTTGAAGACCCCCTGACCGGCTTGCCCAATCGTCGCCGTTTGCACGACTTGATGGCATCGCGCCTACGCCATTTACGTGCAGGCGAGAGCCTGGACATTGCCTTGATCGATATTGATGGCTTGAAGTTTGTTAACGATAGCCTGGGGGTAGAGCAGGGCGACCGACTACTTGCGCGCTTTGCTCAACGGCTGGCAGGCTATGTCGCGGGTAGCGTGGTCGGACGGTTGGGGGGGGATGAGTTCATGGTCATTCGTACTACCACGTTTGATGATCACGACGCATGGATTGCATTACTACGTGAGCATATGGGGCGGCCCTTTGAAATTAGTGATCAGCTTCTTCGCTTAGGTCTTACTATCGGCAGCTGCCGCGCTCCCGAAGATGGGCGTGACTCGGGCGTTCTGTTTCAACGCCTGGAGTCAGCCCTGTATAGCGCCAAACGATTAGGTCGAAACCATAGCCTGCGTTTTCGTCCGTCCTTGGATAAGCATGATAACCCACAGCTGGCGCTGGTGAGCGACCTGCGTGCGGCACTGATATCCGGCGATCAATTAGAGCTACATTACCAAACCCAGCATCACCCCAGCACTGGCGATTTGCTGGGCATGGAGGCGTTACTGCGCTGGCGGCATCCTCACAATGGAATGATTTCCCCGGGCGATTTCATTCCTCTGGCTGAAAGGCACGGGCTGATGGCGGAGCTGGGTAGCTGGGTGATTGAGAAAGCTTGTGCCCAGCAGGCTCATTGGCAAAACAGTGGCATGCCCAAGCTGATCATTTGGGTCAATATCTCAGCCCTTCAGCTTTTTCAGGGCGACCTTGAAGCGCAGTTGGCTACCTGTTTAAAACGCTATCAGTTAAAGCCTTCGCAGATTGGCCTGGAGTTAACGGAGTCGGTATTGATTGATGAGCGTGCAGGCGATATGGGGCCTCGCTTAAAAGCCCTCAGTGAGCAGGGCTACGCCATTGCCATTGATGACTTCGGAACCGGCTATTCATCGCTGGGTTACCTTAAGCGGCTGCCGGTCGATAAAATCAAGCTGGATCGCGCCTTTATCAAAGAGCTGCCGGGTAGCAAGGCAGACGCCGCGATTGTCAAAGCCGTTTTGGAAATGGCTGAAGGAATGGGGCTTGATGTGGTGGCCGAAGGGGTGGAAACCCAGGAGCAGTGCCAGTTTCTGGTGAATGCAGGCTGCTCCATCGTCCAGGGTTTTTATTTCGCAAGACCCCTGCCAGCGGCTGAGTTGGAGCAGCGCTGGGCGCTACCCCTCGCCTCGGGGGCTTGAGTGCTCTCTACACGGTTAGCGGGAAAGTGCTTTAAACGCCTCCAAGGCGCGCAGGCGAGCTGCTTTATGGTCAACGATCGGCGTTGGATAATCCAATTGAGTGAGCATATCCTGCGGCGGGGCATGGCGAGCCTTGGCCGGTAGCTCGCTGAGTTCAGGTAGCCATCTAGCGATAAACTCGCCATCCGGATCAAAACGCTTTGACTGTGTGGTGGGATTGAAAATGCGAAAATAGGGCGCGGAATCGGTGCCTGTTGATGCCGCCCACTGCCAGCCACCGTTGTTGGCACAAAACTCCCCATCCACCAGATGGCGCATAAAAAATGCTTCACCACGGCGCCAATCAATCAGCAGATGCTTGCTTAAAAACATCGCGGTGACCATGCGTAACCGGTTATGCATCCAACCAGTCGCTACCATCTGGCGCATTGCTGCATCCACCAGCGGATAGCCTGTGCGCCCTTCACACCATGCCTGAAAGCCTTCGTCATCATCCCGCCAGCCAAGCTGCTTGGTGTGCTCCTGAAACGGCTGGTAACGGCATACCTCTGGAAAGCCAACCGCAACGTGTTGATAAAACTCGCGCCAGATAAGCTCATTCACCCATGTGGTTAGCCCGACATCGCCATCGGCCAGGTGGCCGCCGTTCTCGCTCATTACCGCTTGCATGCACTGGCGGTAAGAAATCATGCCCAGTGCTAAATAGGGTGAAAGCTCGCTTGTGCCTCGCACGCTCGGGATATCGCGCTGCTGATGATAATGGCGGCTGCGAAAACGTAAAAAACGCGCCAGATGGTCGCCTGCCGTTTCTTCACCGGCAGGCCATTCACGGCTACTAACCGGTTGGCTATCGAGTTTGGGCAGTGTGGGTAACTTATCGCTTTTGATCGATAACGGCGCTTGTGGCTCAGGCGTATCGCGTAGCGCCAGCTGTTCGACGCTGACCTGCTTATGCCAGGCTTTGGCAAATGGCGTAAATACGCCGTAATAATCGCCTTTACCGGTCAAGAGCGTTCCCGGCGCGAAAGCAACGGCGTCGTGGTAGCCATGAACGGCAATATCCGCTTCTTTAAAGGCTTGAATGACGGCCTTGTCACGGCGCAGCTCATTGAGAGGATACTGATAATTAAAGTGCAGCTGCTGAACAGAGTGCTCGCGGGCAATCGCCAACAGTGCCTTGGGTGCCTCGCTATAATGCTCAATATCGCGGTGTAAAAGAGGAATGTTAAGCCCGTTTAGTGCTTCTTGAACGGCTTTGACGCCGCGTCCCCAAAAATCGATCTTGTTTGCTCCATGACCGTGGGATTGCCATTGAGAAACAGTGCGCAGAAAGACCGCTATCACCGGCCCCTTCGCCGCTGCAGCGGCCAACGCGGTATTGTCGTGAATCCGCAGATCACTTCGTAACCAAACTAGTTGAACGTCCATGTTTTCTCCGGCGCAATAAACACTAAGGCCGCCATATTACATAGCGGCCATTAGCCAAACGGGGTGTTAACCTCGGTCTTGAGCTAAAAAATGCTACAGAACACCCGACTCACGCAGTAACGGACGTAGCCGCGCAATCGCCTGCGGCAGATCACTGCCGAGTGTGTGCACGGGGCCGCTACGCAGCTCACTATCACGTAGACGAGCAACTTCTCCACATACACCCAGCGGTACGCTTAATGCTTCAGCGGCATCAGGCAGCGCCGTATGGATATAGCTGTCGCTTTCGCGCTGACCGCTTGCCAACAGCACCATGGATGAATGCAGACGTGCAACGGCCTGAGGCAAGTCTTCCAGGGGTAGCGAATGATCAAGCATCTGGATACGGTAGCCCTGTTCGCTGGCCATAAGGGCCGCCATTAGCACCCATAAAGGGCCAGGATCATCGGGCATTGCGTTAAGCAGAATCAAAGGGCCACGGGTTGACTGGTTCGCGTAATAAAGCCGCGTACCTACCTGACTGCGTAAAAAGGCTTCCAGAGTCCGGCGTACCAGGTTATCGGATTGAATCGCCCATTTGGTTTCCAGCGCCAGGATAACCGGTTGCCATAACTCGTTAATCGCGATGCTCAGCGGGTAAAGAGCGAGACTCTGATGGTAAAGCGTTTCCAATTTGGGTAAATCGAGTGCTTCTATCGTCGCCTGCAGCTGCTGTCGCTGACTGATCCAGTCGCCAGCATCCGGTGCAGGCGCTTCTACCGTTTCAGGTTGATCAAGCAGATCAACTACTTGGCTTACTGGAACGCCACGGTTGAGCCACTGCAATATACGTTCAATGCGTGCTATATCATCCTGAGCGTAAAGGCGATGGCCTTTAGGCGTGCGTTTGGGACGAATCAAACCGTAGCGACGCTCCCACGCGCGCAGGGTGACCGAGTTCACACCCGTTAAACGGGATACTTCCCGAATCGGATAGAGCGGGGTATCGGGTGGGTGGGTCGCCTTGGTGTTCATGGGCGCCTTTGCCTCTTGGTTGTCTGAAGCTCCAGGACATAAACGGCTATTCGTATTCGCTAGAGCAAAAATGATCCACAGTCCATGTAGTGTCGCTTGAAATAAAATAGTAGGTGCTGGGCACTATCGTAGCTCTCTTTGTACAACTTGTCGCTATCGGGTACAACCTTTGCATTTAATTTGCCCGTTAACAGAAACGTAAAGCTTGAGCTAAGTGCGTGATGTTATTAGACCGACTGGCCTATTAGGGTTCTATAACCTATGTTTATCAAACCATCAACTTCTACACAGCCATTACCAAAGCTATTTTCAAAAAAGCGCCCACGTTATTAGTGTATAGGTAGTGCACGTAGTACTACATTAGTGTGAACGTAACCAGCGTTGAGGGTTAAATCACTAACAGCACCTGCCTACCATGGCATTAATGCTCGGTTATTAAATGAGGGCGCCATTAAGCGACGACGCCACGAAGTGGCGGCAGATTTTTCGTGGCGTGATTAACAGGAGTGACACCATGCGTGTATTAGTGACCGGAGGCAGTGGGTTTGTCGGCCAGCGCCTTTGCGAGAAATTGCTGTCAAACGGGCATGCGGTACAGGTGGTGTCCCGGCATCCGCGTAAAGCCGGCGGACAGCTACCTGATAAATGCGATATTCGTGATAGCGCGCTTGGATTTCTTCAATCGCCACCGGACGCCATCATCAATCTGGCCGGTGAACCGATCGCGGCCAAGCGCTGGAGTGACGCGCAAAAAGCCAAGCTTGTTCAATCGCGTATCAAAGCTACTCATCAGTTGGTTACCCTTTGCGAGCAACTGCAAGCCAGCGGTCAGCCGGTACCAAAGGTCATGATCAGCGGGTCAGCGATGGGCTATTACGGCGATCAGGGAAGCCGGAGGGTGACCGAGGAAACTCCACCGCACGATGAGTTTGCCCATCAGCTGTGTGTTAAATGGGAGGCTGCGGCAAAGCCTGTTGAAGCGTTGGGCATGCGGCTGGCGATTTTACGGACGGGCCTTGTGCTGGACGCGGGTGGCGGGGCGCTACAGAAAATGCTGCCGCCATTTAAGCTGGGGCTAGGTGGGCGCTTTGGCAGTGGTGAGCAGTATATGCCCTGGATTCATCGCGAGGATCTGGTGAATGCGATTCTGTTCCTGATGGAAAAAGAGGGGCTTAGTGGCGCCTTCAACGGAAGTGCGCCGCACCCGGCAACCAATGTCGAGTTCTCCAAAACGCTGGCCAAACAGCTTAACCGTCCGGCCATATTTCCAGTGCCTGCCTTTGTGTTAAAAGCAGGCCTGGGTGAGATGTCACGACTGCTGCTAACCGGGGCGGATATGCGCCCGGCACGCCTTATCGAGGCGGGGTTTGAGTTTCAGTACCCAACGCTTGATAAGGCGCTTGCAGAGATATTAAAACGAGTTTGAGCTTAAGCGTTCGGATCGACCGTGATCACGACCCGAACCGAGTCCAGGCGCAGGCGGGTATTTTCGATTGCTTCGCTGAGCGCCTGACGTTCCTGCTTCAATGCATCCAGCTCTTCAGTGCGCACTGAAGGGTTGTGTTCAGCAAGCGCCGTCAGGCGAGCAAGCTCGGCATCCAGCTGAAGACGCATGCGCGTTTCAGCAGCCTCAACAATGCTGGGCAACTCGCGTTCTGCTTCGCCTTCGCCCTTAGTCAGCAGTTCACGTAGCTGGTCATGGCGACTCTTGATTAAATCCCGCGCCAGCGATTTATTGACCTTTTGCAGGTTTTTGCCAAGCCCCGTGAACGAGATTTTGCTGGTCAGGTTGGCCCCTGACTCATCAAGCAACACGCGTATGGCGGTCGGTGGCAAGAAGCGGTTAAGGTGCAGCGACTTGGGTGCTGGGCAATGGGTGCGGAAAATAAGCTCCGCCATTAGCCGTCCGCTGGGAATGGCCGTGTGACGCAGCAGCGCCAACGCGGTATTGCCCATGGTGCCGTCTAAAATACGCTCCATCATTTCGCGCAGCAGCGGGTGTTCCCAGGAAAGGCGCTGAATGTCATCCCGGGCCAGTGCTTGAGCGCGGCTGTAGGTAGCGGTAAAGCCCTCTTCACCTTTCACCAGGCCGGGCAGTCCATCCAGCATATGCTGGCTGGGCTGTAAATGAAGTAACCCCTTGCCGATCTCCTGGCTATCCACCCCAAAAACATCCAGCGCGCGCTCGACATAGCGCGGCAGCGCCACGTCTTCATCAAGCTCGCGGACTGCGGCAATCACCTCTTGGGCACGTGTTGGCCGGCAGGCATTAAGCTCCAGCAGGCGGTTGCGACCCGCATCACGTTCGGCAAGCTTGGCGGTAAACATTTCCCGTGTTTCAGCGATGATTTCATTCAGCGTTTCATCGTCCAGAAGCGCATCGGCAAGCGCATCGCCAAAGGCATCAAACAGGTCGCTGCCAATCCCGTGAGGCGCGCTGAACGCGTCCATGCCTTCGTTATACCAGCGCAGCAGGCGCTCGCCGGGGCTGCCGGTAAAGCTAGGTACGTGTAGCTCGATGGCGTGCTTCTGGCCGATACGGTCCAGACGGCCAATACGCTGCTCCAGCTGGTCAGGATGCTGAGGCATATCGAACATCACCAGATGGCGGCAGAACTGGAAGTTGCGTCCCTCTGAGCCAATTTCCGAGCAGACGAGTACCTGTACGCCCTCTTCTTCATCGGCAAAGGCGGCAGCGGCGCGGTCACGCTCGACAAGCGACAGCCCCTCGTGAAAGACCGGGGCCTGGTAGCCGCCCAGTACGCGCAACCCTTCGGCAAGCCCTTCAGCGGTTTCCCGGTGATGAGCAATCACCAATACTTTATCGTTGGCAAAGCCTGTTTCGCTATCGTCGCTGAGTTTATCCAGCAGCCAGTTGACCCGTGGGTCGATATGCCACCAGGCTTCGCCGTTGAGCGGATCATTGCGGAGTTCCCGGTACATGGCGTCCGGGTAGATCAACACATCCGGGTGATCCATGCCGGTTTCGATCAGCAGCTCGTCCAGGTAGTCGTCATCACGCTCCAGCCGGCGCAGCACGCGGCGATACGCGGAGGGCAGCTCAAGCGAAGAGAGGTGCAGGCGGCGCTCGGGAAAGCCACCAACGTGACGACGGCTA
Organism: Halomonas sp.; assembly: GCF_017983445.1. Taxonomy (GTDB): domain Bacteria; phylum Pseudomonadota; class Gammaproteobacteria; order Pseudomonadales; family Halomonadaceae; genus Vreelandella. Next base: position 218,104 of record NZ_JAGOBJ010000007.1, on the reverse strand, counting down.
TTGCGGAACATCACCCGGCCTGTACCGTGGCGGTCAAGCAATGCATCGCGCAGTTGATGCCGGGCCGCATCCTGTTGCTCCGTACTGGCTTCGGCGTTGCACAGCGTTGCCAGCAGTGCTTGGCTGTCACGGTCGTCGGCCACGGCATCTACCCGGGCGCGGGCGTTCGGTGTGGTGGGCAGTTCATCTAAAGCGTCAATGGCGCTGGCGACAGCGCTGTAGTGGCGCTCTTCGTCTTTGAAGCGTTCCAGGTCGTGGTAACGTTCAGCGTCCAGCAGACGCAGGCGGGCAAAGTGACTTTCAATGCCCATCTGCTCAGGCGTGGCGGTGAGTAGCAGCAGGCCGGGGATTTCGGCGGCGAGCTGTTCAACGCATTGATAGCCTGGGCCGCTGCCTTCGGCGCTCCAGTCCAGGTGGTGGGCTTCATCGACAATTAGCAGGTCAAACCGGCTGGCCAATGCCTGATCCTGACGATGAATGTTGGCAAACAGCCAGCCCTGACTTGCCAGCACCAGCTGGGCGCTCTCAAATGGGTTCGCGCTGCCGTGGGCCTGGCTCTGGTGCTCATCCAGCAGGCTGACATTCAGCGAGAAGCGGCGCAGAAGCTCCACCAGCCACTGATGGGTCAAGCTGTCAGGCACCAATATAAGCGCCCGCTCAATTCGCCCGGTCAGCAGCAGGCGGTGCAGAATCAGCCCGGCTTCAATGGTTTTGCCCAGACCCACTTCATCGGCAAGCAAAACCCGAGGCGCGTGACGGTTAGCCACTTCATCCGCGATATACAGCTGGTGCGGAATCAAATCGATGCGCGGCCCGGCAAACCCCAGTGCACTGTGCTGTTCGATGCGCTGAAAGTGGTGCAGCGTGCGAAAGCGCAGATCAAACCAGTCGTTGCGGTCCACCTGGCCTGTCAGCAGGCGGTCGCGGGCCTGATCAAACTGCATGGTGTCGGCAAGCTTGGCTTCAGGCAGCTCGCGAAGCGCGCCTTCGCTATCTTCGCCGATGTAGGTAATCAGACCGTGGGACTCTTTACTGTCATCAACGATCATCTGCCAGCCGTCGGCTGAGAGCACCCGGTCGCCGCTGCCGAACATCACGCGGGTCAGAGGCGCTTGGCGCGTGTTATACGTACGGGTTTCCTGGCTGGCACTGAACAAAATGGTAACGCTACGGGCGTCGCAGTTAAGCACGGTGCCGAGCCCAAGCTCAGCTTCGCCGTCGCTAATCCAGCGCTGGCCGGGAGAAAAATCGCTCATGATGCCTCGGGGAAGTCTACAAAAACGGGTCATACGCTGCCGAGGGCGCGCCATCGACAGCAGTAGGGCGGGGGATTCTAACGCAAAGGCGCCGGGGGATTAAGGTGTATTGGCGTCAATCTTCCAGCCAGCGTTCAAGGTGGGCACGAGTAAGCTCGCCAACGTGGATGTCCAGCGTATTGCCCTGGCCGTCAAAAAGCACCGTAGTGGGCAGTCCAGGCGCTTCAAACAAGGTCATTAGCGTTTGACCGGGGTCGCGTAACGCATAGGTGAAATTCAGCGACTGTGCGTCCAAATAACGCACGATGGGCAATAAATCCTCGCCCTGGTTAACCACCGCCACGTTAACCCCCTCGCGCTGAGCGGCTTCTTCGAGTAATGGCATCTCGCGTCGGCAAGGCGGGCACCAGGTGGCCCATAAATTAACGATGATGCGGTCACTGCCGTCTGCCAGCGACGGCAGATAAACGTCCTCGCCGTCAACGTTTTCCAGGCTAACCTCGGGTAATTGACTTACCCCAGATGAGCTACCCAAAGGAGATAGGGATACCAGAATCAGCCACAGGCCAGAGGCGCCGAGAAGAATGGCGGTGCCGCCGAGTAGCGCTGATAGCCGCTTACGGAGCGTCCAGGCCGTCCATAGCAGGCCGGCTAATAACCCGCCAATGCCGTGGTACCCCGGTTGCCAGACTTTAAGCGCATCAAGCGGGTCGGCGCTGTAGCTTTCCAGGTGAAGCGTAATATGCGCGATACGCGCCCCGATCAACCAGGCAAAGATCAGCCCGGTGAACCAGCGCTGCAAGAGCGGCGGTGGCAAGCGCAGTAAGTAACGCGCGGCCAGCAATACCAGCAGTGCGCAGCCAATGGCGTATAGCCTGGGTAATGAAATCAATAGTGGCCCAAGGGCAATGGCGTTCATGGTCTTCCCGATAAGCAGGTACACTACGTGACCATATCACGTGAGCTTTCAATTACGGAGTTTGTCTATGCCTCAACCAGCCTTTGATATGCTGCGCGCGCTGGCTATTGGTTCTCAGGCGTTGGGCCTGATCGCTATTATCACGTTGGAAACCCTGCTGGGTGACGCAGCGCGCCCATGGCAGGGGCTAACGCTTGGCTTAATGCTCGCCACTGCCTTAGCGATTGCCCTGATGCGTGTGTATCGCCGTAACCGTTTGCGCAAACAGCGCGCAGAGCGGCTGGGCGATAACGACCATGGGTAAACGATGGCTGGCCTCGATTGTTCTGTGCATGCTGCTCGCTGGCTGTGCTCAGGCGGTGGTACGTGAACACCATAGCGCGCTGGCGCTGGATGAAGCCCGGCAAACCTGGCTCGGTGGGCAGGCACAGCAGGCCCTGGCTGAGCAAACCGATCCCGATGGCTTTGGATTACTGGCCAACGGTCAGGAAGCGTTTGGAGTGCGGGCCGGGCTGATCAAGCAGGCTCAGCGAGAACTGGATATTCAAACCTACCTGCTGGGCGAAGGACAGACCACCAACCTGGTTTTCTCGCGCCTGTTAACGGCGGCGGAAGAGGGCGTGCGCGTCAGGCTGCTGGTAGATGATATGGGCGCGGTGGGCCAGGGCGAACGCTTGGCAGCCCTGGCGAGTCATCCGGGAATTTACGTGCGGGTCTACAACCCGGTGTCGGTGGGTAGGGGGCACTTGGTAACGCGCGTTTTAGCCTCGGTGGCCAACCCGGCGCAGCAACACCGGCGCATGCATAACAAACTTTGGATCGCTGACAACAGCGTGGCGATTGTCGGCGGACGCAATCTGGGCGATGAGTATTTTGACGCCAACGATTCACGTAATTTCGCCGACCTTGATCTGGTGGCGATTGGCGAGGTTGTACCAGCATTATCGCAAAGCTTTGACCTTTACTGGAATCATGGATTGGCCCAGCCCATCGAGCGCTATCATCAGGTGGCGGCGAATGCCTGGCAGGCGCTACAGGCCGAACTCAACGCGTGGCTGGATGATAACGCCGACTCGGCGTACTTCTCTGAGCTGCGCCAGCAGTCGTACAATACGCCGCCCTGGGAGGAGCTGCACTGGGGCGAAGGGCTGGCGCTGTGGGATGCACCTGGCAAACTTACCCAAAGCGGCGCCCCTGATTGGAAAGACACACTCCTTGGCGATCTAACGGCTAACACCCAGCTTAAAGAACGGCTAATCCTGATCTCCGCCTATTTTGTACCCACGGAGCGTGGCGTTGCGCGATTAACGGCGCTGGCAGACCAAGGCGTTCAGGTAGAGATCATTACCAATTCGCTGGAATCCACCGATGCGGCGGTTGTGCATGGCGCTTACGCTCCCTGGCGGCAGACGCTGCTGGAACATGGCGTGACGTTGTATGAATTGCGCCCTGAACAGGAAGCAAGTGACACCGCCGATGATAGCGAAATGCGCGTTCCCGGTGCCTCGGCCTCCGCGCTACACATCAAGGCCATCAGTTTTGATGACCAGCTGTTTGTCGGCTCTTTCAATGTCGACCCTCGGTCAGTGCTGTGGAATACCGAAGTGGGCGTGCTGGTGAGCAGCGATAGCTTGATGACGGCTTTCGATACGCTGGTGGACGTAGGCCGTGATCCGGCGATTAGCTATCAAGTAGTGCTGGATGAAAGTAATAACCTGAACTGGGCGCTTGAGCATCGCGGCGACCCTCAGGTGCTTGCCGAAGAGCCCGGCAGTACATGGCGCTATTTCAATGCCTGGCTGAGTCATACGCTGCGATTGGAGCGTTGGCTGTAACCTTGCATCAAAGAAACGTTAGAAAGCGGTGCTTGTGTTTTTTGCGCGGTGGTTCCAGATTAAGGGAAGTTTTCGTGCCTTAGCGCGGAAATGTTTACCTTACTGGGAGCGACGAACAATATGATCAATAAACGCGCACTAGCCACCGCCGTGGCGGCTTCTTCACTTGCTTTGACAGGGATGGCTCAGGCACAGGAGGTCAAAATTGGCTTCTTGGGTGGTTTTACCGGGGGAATTGAAAGTCTTACGCCGCCTATTTTTGAAGGCGCGAAGCTTGCCGTTCAACAAGTAAACGAGCAGGGCGGCATCCTGGATGGGCAAACGCTGGTGATGCCTTCAGGCGACACCACCTGCTCCGACGCCTCGGCGGCCTCCAACGCTGCTGACCGCATGGTTAACTCCGAACAGGTGACCGCGATTGTCGGCGCGCTGTGCACCGGGGCGACCATCGCCGCGGCCAACAATGCCGCTATCCCAGGCGGCGTAGTCATGGTCTCGCCTGCTTCCACAGCGCCGGCAGTTACCGAGCTTGATGACAACGATCTGGTATTTCGTACCGTACCCTCGGACGCTTTCCAGGGGGAAATACTCGCCAAGCTGCTGCTGGACAAGGGAATTGATGCTGTCGTCGTGACCTTCGTCAATAACGATTACGGTCGCGGCCTTTCGGAAGCCTTCAGCGCGGCCTTTGAAGCGGGCGGCGGCGAAGTTGCCGAAAATCTTGCCCATGAAGATAGCCGCGCCGATTACCGCTCCGAGCTGGGTTCGCTCTCAGCAAGCGGCGTCGATACGTTGGTGGTGCTGGCCTATGCCGATACCTCGGGCCAGACGGTACTCCGCCAGGCGTATGAAAGCGGCATGTTTACCCAGTATGTGGGCGCTGACGGCATGGTAGGCGACAGCCTGATCGAGGCTATCGGCGCTGATGTCCTCGATGGCATGATCGCTACCCGCCCGGGCAGCCCGGATCTTCCCGGTACGCCGATTTTTGGCGATGCTGCCGAAGCTGCAGGCTTTGACCCCAGCGCCGTCTTTGCCGCCCAGGCGTATGACGCCGCCTTCCTGCTGGCGCTTGCCATTGAGCAGAACGGTAGCGCTGAACGTGAAGGGTTGTCCGAGGCGCTGCGTAATGTTTCCAGCGCCCCAGGCGAGGTAATCCTGCCCGGCGAATGGGAGAAAGCGCTCGAGCTGATTGCTGCCGGCACCGAGATCAACTACGAAGGCGCCTCGGGCTCGCATGAGTTCGATGAAAATGGCGACGTGCCCGGCGTGGTCGTGGAAATGGCCGTCGAGAACGGCACCTTTACTGGTAAAGGGCAGGTTGATCTGTAAAGGTTTTATAACGAGCATTGCCTAACGCTGGTCAGTAGCTGCAAAAAAACGCCCCGGTGCTAAACACTGGGGCGTTTTCATGATGAACCCATTAATCAGCCATGATGGGTGATTTTTTCGGGCAGTAGCCCTTTGGGCGCAAAGCGCAGCACCAGGGTAATCAGCATGCCAATCACCAATACCCGCGCCTGAAGCGCCCGGCTATCCATATTGCTTGGCGCGTCCCAGCCGAATGCCCCTTCACCAAAGCTTACGGCCAGCTGCATTAAAAATAGCGCCAGCGGCTCCGACATAATCCAGATGATATACACCGCCACGGCGCCAAAAATGGTGCCCAGGTTATTGCCGGGGCCACCCAGAATCACCATGACCAGCACCAGAAACGTATGGTTGAGCGGCAGATAGCCCTGCGGGTCGAACAGGCTGTTGAAGGTGCCCAGCATGCCGCCGCCCAGGCCCATTAAAATGCAGCCCAGCACAAAGATTTCCAGGCGCCGCTTGTTGATGTCCTTGCCCATGGCCGCAGCAGACACTTCATTATCGCGAATCGCCCGGATCATCCGTCCCCAGGGGGCGTGATAGGCGCGATGAAGCAGAAAGAAGATCACCGCAATCACCACCGCCGTGATCGACAGGTAGATCGCTCGCGAAAGGGTAAAGCCAAGCTCCGCCGGGCCAGGGGTGGGCCAGGGCAGTGGCGATACTGTCGCAGTGCCCCGGGTCAGCCAGTCGGAGTTTTTCAAAAACGCCTTGATGATCTCGGCGATGCCCAGCGTGGCAATCGCCAGATAGTCGCTGCGCAGGCCCAGACACACCTGACCGATAAAGTAGCCTACGCCGCCGGCCAGCGCACCGCCGACTATCCAGCCCACCCAGGGCGGCAGGCCGAAGCCGCCTACAAACCCTGCCTGGGACTGAATTTGGCTGGTCACTTCACGCAACTGGCTGATCACCGACAGATACAGCGCTAGCGCCAGCACCACGGCAATCAGAGTGCGCAGCTTTTTGGGCACGCCCAAGCGGTCAAGCCGGCTGGTGCCTACTACAAGAAAGGTCGCGGCAACGCCGTAAAGCAGTACACGGCCAAGCTCAGTGGGAAGATCGGTACCCCAGAAAGCATCGTTGACCGGTACGCTGAACAGCATGGCGCAAAAGCCTCCCAGGGCCACAAAACCCATCACCCCAGCATTAAATTGCCCGGCGTAACCCCATTGAATGGTAAGGCCCAACGCAAGAATGGCGTAGCAGGCGGCTTCTACCAGCATACGCGTGCTATAGGCCGCGCCCATCAGGGCATAAACCGCCAGAATGGCAGCTAAAAGCGCGCCAAAAAGTACGAGTTCGCGCACGGGAAAGCGCCTTGCTGGCGTGGCGTCACGCGGCGTATAGGTTGGGTCGCGGGTTTCTGTTGAATTGCTCATTAGATCACCTTGCCTTTAAAGAGGCCGGTAGGACGCCACACCAGAATGGCCACCAGAATGAAAAACGGCACCACAATTTTGTACTCGGTACCCACGAAGGCGAGATTGGAGGGAAGTTCCAGCCACGCGGGCAGGCTATCGCGGAAGGGTCGCAGCAATACGTTCCAGTTAAACACCGCCAGGGTTTCTGCAAAGCCCACCACAAAGCCCCCCGCGATAGCGCCGTAGGGATGGCCGACCCCACCGACAATCGCGGCGGCAAAGATCGGCAGCAGTAGGAAGAAGCTCAGATCGGGTTTAAACGTCACATCCAGGGAAAGCAGCGTGCCCGCAATAGCGGCTAAACCGCCCGCAATCACCCAGGTGACCGCCACGATGGTGTTGGTGTTAATCCCCGACGCCTGAGCCAGTTCCGGGTTATCCGACATGGCGCGCATCGCCTTGCCCAGCCGCGAACGGTTAAGAAATATATGCAGCGCCACTACGGCGACCAGCGTGATCACGAAAAGATACAGCTGTGGTTCGGTGATCACGACCGGCGCGCGAACGCCTTCAAAAGGCAGCGCCAGGCGAAAGATCTCCTTGCGGTCATCCACGTACAGGCTCTGGCCGCCGGTGCCCGAAAACAGCCGGATAAGCCCTTGCAGCATCAGGGTAACCCCCAATGAACCAATTACCAGCACGATGGGTTTAACACCGTGGGCGCGTAGCGGTTTGTAAAATGCCTTATCGATCCCGACCGCCAGCGCGGCAGTTAGCACCATGGCTAGAGGGAGCATGATAAGCGCGGTAGGCACACCGATACTCGCTCCGGCGGCGGGGAAGAGCGTGGTGAGCAGCAACACCATAAAGGCGCCGAAGGTCATCATGTCAGCATGGGCAAAATGGGCAAAGCGCATAATGCTGAAAATCAACGTTACGCCAATGGCGCCAATGGCATAAATCGAGCCGGTAACGCTGCCGGCAATCACCACGTTATTGATAAAAAATACTAGTTCGTTCATGTTTTCCCCCGGGCTTAGCCGCCCAAAAAGCTTTTGGCGACATCGGGGTCGGCAAGCAGCGCTGCCCCCGTATCAGTGAAGCGGTTTTGGCCCGCAGCCAGCACAAAGCCTTTGTCGGCAATGGCCAGCGCCTGTTTGGCGTTCTGCTCGACCATTAAAATCCCCACTCCTGCAGCATTGATTTGCTTAACACGATCAAAAATCTCGTTCATGTAGAGCGGTGATAGCCCGGCAGTAGGTTCATCCAGCAGCAAAAGGCTTGGCTCGGCCATTAGCGCCCGGCCCATGGCCACCATCTGGCGCTGGCCGCCGGAGAGCTCGCCTGCTGGCTGATGGCGCTTTTCAACCAAGGGTGGGAAAAAGGCGTACACCTGTTCAAGCATGCGCTTGACGTTTTGGGGCTTGAGATAAGCACCCATTTCCAGGTTTTCTTTTACCGTAAGGCTTGGAAAGACGTTTTTTTCCTGGGGTACAAAGCCCATGCCCCGTTCCACCAGCTTGTTGGGCGGCAGGTTATGGATTGGCTGGCCGTTCAGCAGGATCTCGCCCTGGTTAACATGCAGTAACCCAAACACGGCTTTTAGCATAGTGGACTTTCCGGCTCCGTTAGGGCCGACGATCACTCCCACTTCATTGGCGTTAAGCATCATGTTCACCCCGTTGAGAATGTTCATGCTGCCATAACCACCGTGCACGTCGCGTGCTTCAAGCAGGGGCGTTGTTGATGTAGCTAATGACATAAAAAAGAGTCTCGCAGCGTCGCTTTTAAGCGACATGTTGTCGTAGTTCTTGCGTGCAAGGCGCCTGGTTAGGCAGCATCAGTGCCAAAGTAGGCTTCGATTACCTCGGGGTTATTTTGAATATCCTCAATATGGCCCTCGACCATCACGCTGCCCTGGGCCAGCACAATGACCGGGTCACAAAGGCGGGCGATCATCTCCATGTCGTGCTCGATAACCAGGAAGGTGTAGCCCATCTCTCGATTCAAGCGTTCGATATTGCCAATCAAGTCGCCCAGCAGGGTGCGGTTAACGCCCGCAGCGATTTCATCCAGCAGAACCACTTTGGCTTCGGTCATCATGGTGCGGCCAAGCTCTAAAAGCTTTTTCTGCCCGCCGGAAAGATTGCCGGCAAGCTCATTGCGCACATGATGCAGGCCGACGAAGTCGATCACCTCAAGGGCACGCCTTCGTACACTGGCTTCCTGTTCACGCACCTGGCCTGGTTTGAACCACGTGCTGAAGAGGCTTTCACCCGCCTGACGAGGCGGCACCATCATGAGATTTTCCAGCGCGCTCATCTGACTGAATTCATGCGCGATCTGGAACGTGCGCAAAAGCCCTTTGTGGAACCGCTGGTCGGCACTCAACGACGTAATATCTTCACCATCGAGCAAAACGCGGCCACTATCCGGCGTCAGCGCACCGGCAATGAGGTTGAAAAGTGTCGATTTGCCCGCACCGTTGGGGCCAATCATGCCGGTAATAGAGCCTTTTTCGACGCTAATCGAACAGTCGTTGATAACGTGCAGGCCACCAAAGGCTTTATTGGCGTGTTGAACTTCAATAAGGGGTGTCATCGCATCCTCGCGCTAAAGGCAGCTGATACTGCCAAGGCTTGTCTGTTTTTATGTAAGTGGGCGACGTTTGGTTTTCCATCGCTGGTTTGCGGCAAACAGGCCGACGGTCAGCAGTGCGCCGACTGCCGGTAGCAGGTAGCCACTCGCAAAGGGCAGGCTGCGCAGTAGTACAAATGCTACCGCCGCCGGGCTAACGAAACGCACCAGAAACCGCCACATGGGGAACCACGTCGCGGTGGTGTCGAGTTCTTTTTTAACTTCTGTTTGGGTGAGCGCCCAGCCAGCAAAGAGTGCAATCATAAGCCCACCCAAGGGCATAAGGACATTGGTCAAAAGCTCAATAAACTCGAACGCGCTACGCCCTGAAAGTGCATGGAAGAATGTGCCTTCGGCCCAGATATTAAAGCTCACTACGGTAAGCAGGCCCACGGCCCAGGCAGCCACCACCATGATGGCCACGGCCTGTGGTCGAGTCATGTCAAAGCGCTCAACCAGGTAAGCGGCCACCGGCTCAATCAGCGATATCGATGAGCTAAGCGCGGCGCCCAAAACCAGAATAAAGAACACCCCACCCACCAGCGCGCCTATCGGCATTTCGGCAAAGGCCAGCGGCAGTGTGACAAACATCAACCCCGGGCCTTGAGCGATATCCAGTCCTGCGCCAAACACGAGAGCAAAGATTGCAAGCCCAGCCACCATGGCCACCAGGGTGTCGATAATCGCGATGGCAATCGCGGTGCGGGTGAGGGACACCTCGCTGGTCATATACGCGCCGTAAGCCATGATGGCGCCCATACCCAGGCTAAGCGTAAAAAACGATTGGCCCATGGCCTGCAACCAACCCTCAATGCTTAAGCTCGCAAGATTGAACGTGAGCAAAAAGTCGGCGGCTGCCGCAATATCGCCATGAACCACGCTATAAGCCAGCACGACCAATAAAATGATAAACAGAGCGGGCATCATGATGCGCAGCCCCGATTCGATGCCGGTATGAATACCCAGGCCGACAATCAGCCCCGAGATGACGATAAACAGTGTGTGGTAAAGGGTCATCAAGCCTGGTGAACTTAGCAGAAGGGCAAAGCCATCGCTAATGGTTTGCGCGTCGGCGCCCACCAGTGAACCGGTCAACATTAGCCAGGTGTAATGAATCGCCCAGCCGGCAATCACCGAGTAGAAGCTCAGGATTAAAAAAGCGGCGATAGCGCCCAGCCAGCCAATTGATTCCCAGGCGCGCGAGGTGCGGTGTGTCTTGGTCAAATGCCGCATGCCCATGATCGGGCTTTGGCGGCTGGTACGGCCCAGCATGATTTCGGCAATTAAAATCGGGATGCCTACCGCAAAAATGGTCAGCGCATAGACCAGAATAAACGCCCCGCCGCCGTATTCACCTACCAGATAGGGAAAGCGCCACAGATTGCCCAGACCCACCGCAGAGCCTACCGCCGCTAGTAAAAATGTACCCTTATGCGTCCATACGTTGTGACCGCTCATGTAAAGAGTGTCCCTATGCGAGTGGCTGGACGGGGGTAAATATCCAAACACCTGTATGAATTATAGGCCGACAGCAGGCCGTGGCCGTGCCAAGATTAATGCTACTTTGCGATAGAACGCGTCGGCTTTCCAGCCCGCTAACGTTTAGGCTGCGTTTATCGAATCACTTGGCGGCGCTATGAAAACCAAGTGAGGGGCAGGGCTTGGGAAAAACACGCAAAATAAGATATGCCAATGAACGTAGAAACGCAGAGTTCAACCACAAAAAAAGCCCGCACGAGGCGGGCTTTGGGACTTGCTTAGGAGCTGTCTTCAAGAGCTTTCTTCAAGCACTGTCTTCAAGAACTGTTTTCAAGAGCTATCTTCAAGAACTGGCTTTATTAAGAGCCGCTCTCAAAAGATTACTTCTTGCCAGCGCGCTTGCGCTCGTTCTCGGTCAGGTGCTTCTTGCGCAGGCGGATATGGCTTGGCGTCACTTCAACCAGCTCATCGGAATCCAGGAATTCGATTGCCTGTTCCAGAGTGAACTTGATCGGCGGCGTCAGAACGATGTTTTCATCGTTACCGGTTGAGCGCATGTTATCGAGTTTTTTACCCTTGGTCGGGTTAACCACCATGTCATTGGCACGGTTGTTGATACCGATCAGCATGCCTTCGTAGACTTCGGTGGCGTGATCGATGATCAGCTTACCGCGCTCCTGCAGAGCGTACAGGGCATAGGCCAGGGCCTTACCGCCTACCATGGAAACCAGTACACCGTTACGACGCTCGATAGACGCATCGGGCTTCAGCGGGCCGTAATGATCAAAGCGGCTGGTCAGGATGCCGGTACCCGACGTCAGGGTCAGGAACTGACCACGGAAACCGATCAAACCACGCGCAGGAATAATGAAATCAAGACGAACGCGGCCTTTACCATCCGGGTTCATGTTGGTCATTTCACCCTTGCGGTAGCCAAGCTCTTCCATAATCGAGCCCTGGTGCTGCTCTTCACAATCGATGATGACTTCTTCGTAGGGCTCTTGCTTAACGCCGTCGATCTCTTTGATGATAACTTCAGGGCGGCCAACGGCCAGCTCAAAGCCTTCACGACGCATGGTTTCAATCAGTACCGACAGGTGAAGTTCACCACGTCCAGAAACCTTGAATTTCTCGGGCGTTTCACCTTCTTCAACGCGCAGTGCTACGTTGTGGATCAGCTCTTGTTCCAGGCGGTCTTTAATATTACGGCTGGTGACGTACTTGCCATCTTTACCGGCGAACGGTGAGTCATTGACCTGGAACGTCATCGAAACGGTAGGTTCGTCAACGGACAGCGGCGGCAGCGCCTCAACCGTGTTGACGTCACACAGCGTATCCGAGATCGCCAGTTTATCGATACCGGTAACGCAAACGATGTCGCCTGCAGTGGCTTCGTTGGTCTGTACGCGCTCAAGACCCATATGAGTCATGACCTGGCCGATCTTGCCTTTACGCGTCTCACCTTCTTTGGTGATAACGCTGATCTGCTGACCAGGCTTGACGCTACCGCGCTTGATGCGGCCAAGACCGATAACACCTACGTAGCTGTTGTAGTCCAGTGCGGAAATCTGCATCTGGAAAGGACCGTCGACTTCAACTTTAGGCGGCTCAACGATATCAACGATGGCCTGGAACATCGGATCCATGTTGTCGGCAAGCTCTTCAGGATCCATACCGGCAATGCCGTTAAGCGCTGAACAGTAGATGATCGGAAAATCGAGCTGCTCGTCGGTGGCGCCCAGGTTGTCAAACAGATCGAAAATCTGGTCGATAACCCAATCAGGACGCGCGCCGGGGCGGTCGATCTTGTTAACCACGACGATCGGCTTAAGGCCCTGAGAGAACGCTTTCTGGGTAACGAAGCGGGTTTGCGGCATCGGGCCGTCAACCGCGTCAACCAGCAGTAGAACCGAATCTACCATCGACATGACGCGCTCTACTTCACCACCGAAATCAGCGTGCCCAGGAGTGTCAACGATATTAATGTGGTAGCCCGTACCATTGCCATCTTGCCACTGAATGGCCGTATTTTTGGCCAGGATAGTAATACCGCGCTCTTTCTCCTGGTCATTAGAGTCCATAATCCGCTCTTGGCCTTCGGCCTTGCGGTCTAGTGTGCCCGATTGACTTAACAGCTTGTCTACCAAGGTAGTTTTGCCGTGGTCAACGTGGGCGATGATGGCAATGTTACGAAGATTCTCGATCACGACGCGATCCTGCTGGGAAAATAGGGCGGCATTATAGGGTCTCGGTGTGGTCGACTACCAGCCTTGTCTCAAATAAAGCGTCAAGTCAATAACCCAAACGCGGCAGTTTTCGCCTCTGCGGTGCATCCGTTAAGATAGACGTTTTCCCAGTTGGGGCAGGCACATGACCATCGGTAACCTGATGCGTTTGTTGAGCGATGGCAACGTTCACTCTGGTGAACAATTAGGTGAAGCGTTAGGCGTTTCACGGGCTGCCGTATGGAAACAGCTGAAAAAATTGGATGCGCTTGGCGTGGACGTTGTGGCGGTGAAGGGCAAGGGCTACCGGTTAGCTACTCGGCTGGAGCCGCTGGAAGGCGCAAAAATTGTCGAGCGGCTACCCGCTCAGGCGCGCCATTTGCTGACGCGGCTGTTTGTCGAAGACCAGCTACCCTCAAGCAATGAGTATTTACGGCAGCGGTTCAGTCAGGGCGCGGGCCACGGCGAAGTGTGTCTGGTTGAGCTGCAAACCGCCGGGCGTGGGCGGCGTGGGCGGGTATGGACAACGCCTTGGGGGCAAAGCCTGATGCTTTCGTTGGGCTGGCGATTCGATGCGGGCGTAGCGTCTCTTGAAGGGCTGAGCCTGGCGGTTGGCGTGGTGGTATCTCAGGTGCTTGAGCAGCTGGGGAGTGCGCCAACGCTTAAATGGCCTAACGATATCTTGCTGGCTGAAAAAGGTGATGAGCTGGGCAAGCTGGCGGGCATTTTAATCGAAGTGACCGGTGATGCCGCAGGCCCTTGTGAAGTGGTCATTGGCATGGGAATGAACCTCTCGCTCTCCGAATCCCAACGCGCAGCCATTGACCAGCCGGTAGCCGCACTGTTTGATATGCACGCGGGTCTTTCGCGCAATCAGCTAGCGTCGGACGTCGTCGCTGGGCTTTTAAGCATGCTGGCAGACTTCGAGCAGGTTGGTTTTGGCGCCTGGCGTGATGAGTGGAATAAGCGGCACGCCTATGCGGGAATGCCCGTACGTATTATTCAAGGGGAGCGCGCAAGCGATGCGATCGCAGGCGACGTAGATGAGAGCGGTAACTTATGGGTTACTGAAAATGGTCACTCGCGGCGCTTGGCAGGCGGTGAGATCAGCGTACGCAGGCGCTTATGATTCTGGATTTGGATATCGGTAACACCCTGTCGAAATGGCGACTCAAGGATGCCGAAAGTAGTGAGATACGCTCGCGAGGGGCGGTATGGACTCGTGAAGAGTGGCGTCCCGGGGCGGATATTCCTGATCTCGATGTCGTTGAAGCGGTGCGTATTTCAAGCGTTGCCCGCGCTGCGGTACTCGATGAAACGGTCACCTTGCTGCGCCGTCAGGTGCGTCACGTGTTTGTCGCCCGCTCGCTACCGGAAGCGCTAGGTGTGATTAATGGCTATGACGAACCCGGTCGTTTGGGCGTGGATCGCTGGATGGGCGCGCTGGCCGGGTATCAATTGGCCGGTGGCTGCTGTGCAGTAGATTGCGGTAGCGCGATCACCATTGACTTCGTATTGCCCGGCGGCGTGCACCTGGGGGGCTTTATTATTCCAGGGCTGCGTCTGATGAAAGAGAGCTTGAAGCTGGGCACGCGAAACGTGGCTATCGATCCTGAAAGCGAGGCGGATGCTTTACTGGAGCCCGGGCGGCGCACGGTGGATGCGGTCAATCACGGTATTTATATGGCAGCTGTCAGCGCTATCAACCGTATTTACAGTGAAGTGTGCGATCAGCAGGGTATCTCGCTGCCCATGCTGCTTACCGGTGGCGATGCGCGAGTGGTGTCGCGAGGCGTGCAGGTGCCTCACGCGGTGTGGCCCGATATGGTGTATGGCGGGCTTGAAGCCTGTTATCCGCTGACGTTTGCCGAGCGCGCGGGCAAGATGTCCGGGGCGCCGAAAGTGCCGGAGCCAGTACCCTTAGAAAAAATTCGCGCAGGACTTGCATTCTCAATGCTGCTTTGACAGAATGCAGCGCGTTCCAAGGCAGCAAGCAGATGCGTAAGCATCGCAAGCTACGATAAATTAAGTAATATCTAGCTTGACAGTGTTTTGGAGGCTGGCATAATGTGCCGCCAAAGCTGGAGAGATTCCCGAGTGGCCAAAGGGAGCAGACTGTAAATCTGCCGCGTAAGCTTCGAAGGTTCGAATCCTTCTCTCTCCACCAGATTTAAGCAACATCGGTTTTGGTCGGTGTTGTGGGATGAAAGCCGGTAGTGGGCATTGTCTATCGTTCGGCGTGCGGCGGCTTGTAATCCTGGCAGCAGTTACGCGGGCGTAGTTCAACGGTAGAACCTCAGCCTTCCAAGCTGATGGTGCGGGTTCGATTCCCGCCGCCCGCTCCAGTTGATGTGTTTTTGGCTCATGTAGCTCAGGGGTAGAGCACACCCTTGGTAAGGGTGAGGTCGACGGTTCAATTCCGTCCATGAGCTCCATATTTGGTAAGAAGTAAGTTGCGAGAAAAGCGAGCGAAGCTCGCTTTTTTTGTCTCTGCATTTATGTCTTCGGGCTTGATGTGGAGGAAAGGGTTGTCAGGTGGATTTATTTCCGCTACTATGGCGCCCGCTGTTGTGTAGGTGGTAGTGAATGCCTATGCACAGGACGATACAGGCCAGTGGCTCAATTGGCAGAGCAGCGGTCTCCAAAACCGCAGGTTGGGGGTTCGAGTCCCTCCTGGCCTGCCAACCTTCCCCAGGTTGGCATGTGATTTTCCAGAATTCCTTTATTGTAGCCGCACCCTAAGGAGTCTCGTTTTATGAAGCCTGGTTCTGTAAAGCACGGTACCGAGGTGCAACAGGCGCGCCATGACGGGCTCAAGTGGGCGGCGGTTGTAGCGCTACTTGTCGTTGCTGTCGTTGGTAATACCTATTTCGCCGATACTGGTCTGCTCTACCGCGTGTTGGGTGTAGTGGTTTTATGTGCGCTTGCCGGTTTGATCGCACTCACCACTGCCAAAGGTCGCGACCTGATAGAGCTTGCCGTTAGCGCCAAGAAAGAGATTCAGCGCGTTGTATGGCCGACCCGTCCAGAAACAATTCAGACCACCGCGATTGTCTTGGTGGCTGTTGTTGTGGTGGGTTTGATGCTGTGGTTGATCGATACTCTTCTTGGCTGGGCAATGTCCGGCGTCATTGGTTAGGAGTTTTCATGTCCAAACGTTGGTACGTCGTCCACGCCTATTCCGGTTTTGAAAAGCATGTCATGCGCTCGCTGATCGAGCGCGTAAAAATGCACGGTATGGAAGATCGTTTTGGCGAGATTCTGGTGCCGACGGAAGAAGTCGTTGAGATGCGCGACGGTAAGCGCCGCAAGAGTGAGCGTAAATTCTATCCCGGCTATGTGCTGGTCGAGATGGAAATGGTCGACGAAACATGGCACCTCGTTAATGAAACCCCGCGTGTAATGGGCTTCATTGGTGGGACGAAAGAGAAGCCGGCTGCGATCACAACCCGTGAAGCGGATGCTATCTTGCGTCGCGTTAAAGACGGAACCGATAAGCCGCGGCCCAAAACGATGTTTGAGCCGGGTCAGTCGGTGCGTGTTATCGATGGTCCGTTCGCCGACTTCAACGGTGTGGTTGAGGAAGTCAACTACGACAAGAGCCGTTTGCAGGTCAGCGTATTGATTTTTGGGCGTGCCACGCCTGTCGAGCTAGAGTTTTCTCAGGTCGAAAAAGAGTAAGCTCGCAAGTGAAGAGCAAGGCGTTAATTACGCCGTATATTCGTAAGAGACAGCCATTGGCTGTCTCGCTAGTCCCGGGGAGCCGCAAGGCGCTATCACCCAATTGGAGTATTTACCATGGCCAAGAAAGTCCAGGCTTATATCAAACTGCAGGTTGCTGCAGGTAAAGCCAATCCAAGTCCGCCCGTAGGCCCCGCACTGGGTCAGCACGGCGTGAACATCATGGAATTCTGTAAAGCGTTCAACGCCGCGACTCAAGAAATTGAGCCGGGCCTGCCGACGCCTGTCGTGATCACTGTCTACTCTGACCGTAGCTTCACGTTCGTTACCAAAACGCCGCCTGCTGCCGTGCTGCTGAAAAAAGCCGCTGGTATCAAGTCGGGTTCTGGCGAGCCGAACAAGAAGAAGGTCGGCACCGTGACTCGCGAGCAGCTTGAAGAGATCGCCAAGACTAAAGAGCCGGATCTGACGGCTTCTGATCTCGATGCCGCCGTACGTACTATTGCAGGCAGCGCTCGTAGCATGGGCCTTAACGTGGAGGGTCTCTGATCATGGCTAAACTGTCTAAGCGCGCGAAGGTGATTCGCGAGAAAGTAGACGCCAACAAGGCTTATTCTCTGGAAGAAGCGGTTGCGCTGCTTGCTGAGCTGTCTACCGTTAAATTCAACGAGTCTGTTGACGTTGCGATCAACCTGGGTGTTGATCCGCGTAAATCTGACCAGGTTGTGCGTGGCGCTACCGTAATGCCTAACGGTACCGGTAAAGACGTACGCGTCGCAGTCTTCACTCAAGGTGCTAGCGCAGACGCTGCTAAAGAAGCAGGCGCTGACATCGTGGGTATGGAAGATCTGGCTGAGCAAGTGAAGAAAGGCGTGATGGACTTTGACGTCGTTATCGCTTCTCCGGATGCCATGCGTGTTGTCGGTCAGCTGGGCCAGATTCTGGGTCCGCGTGGCCTGATGCCCAACCCGAAAGTTGGCACCGTAACGCCTGACGTTGCGACTGCTGTCAAGAACGCCAAAGCCGGTCAGGTACGTTTCCGTACTGACAAAAACGGTATTATCCACACTACGCTGGGTAAGGTGACGTTTGATGCAGCCGCCGTTCAGGGTAACCTGGAAGCGCTGGTTGCTGACCTTAAGAGGCTCAAGCCGAGCTCCTCTAAAGGTATTTACTTTAAGAAAGTCACCCTGTCCACTACCATGGGCCCAGGTCTGACTATCGACCACTCTGCGCTGGTATAAGCAGGTCGTCGACGGATTTTAAGTAAGAACCGAGCAAGAACTTTGCGGTCCTCTGGTTAGGTAAACCTGCCGGAGCACCGTCAAAGACCGCAGGTGCCGCGCTGGATGTCTCATCTCAACGCGGCTTAATTGCCTAAAGCGCCTGCGCAGATGGTGTGGCCGCCAGTTGGTTGTAGCTTTTTTAGCGACTTCGCTTTCTGGTGAGCACCATCCCCTAAGGCTTCCAGTGCTGGTTATATCAGGCCTGGAAGAGATGGTAACCTCCGAAGCCTTGAAAAGGTTTCGGCACGAAGGAGTGATCACTGTGCCACTAGCACTTGAAGGCAAGAAAGCGATTGTTGCCGAGGTCAGTGAAGCGGCCAAGGGCGCACTCTCCGTCGTAGTTGCCGATTCTCGCGGTGTAACGGTCGGTAAAATGACTGATCTGCGTAAGCAGGCACGTGAGAATGGTGTAGAGCTGCGCGTTGTTCGCAACACGCTGGCTCGCCGCGCCCTCGAGGGCACTCAGTGGGAGTGTCTGAACGAGAGCTTTGTTGGTCCGACTCTGTTGGCTTTCTCTACTGATCATCCGGGCGCTGCCGCTCGCTTGTTCAAAGATTTTGCTAAAACCGAGCAGAACTTCGAAGTGAAGGCGTTGGCCTACGAAGGCGAACTGATCCCGGCTGCTGACATCGACCGTCTGGCAACCCTACCGACTTACAACGAAGCAATTGCCAAGTTGATGTCGGTAATGAAAGAAGCCTCCGCTGGCAAGCTGGTTCGTACTCTGGCCGCTCTACGCGATCAGAAGCAAGAAGAAGCTGCTTAAGCAGACCTTTTTGCAGGCGGCGTGAACGCTATGCCGATTGCGTTGCCTGAACCGAGCAATGAATCCTGAGTCCTCGGTCGACCGAGACTCCCGCAAAGTTAGGAATGAAAAATGGCACTGTCTAAAGACGATATCATCAATGCTGTAGCCGACATGTCCGTAATGGAAGTTGTTGAGCTGATCGAAGCAATGGAAGAGAAATTCGGCGTATCAGCTGCTGCAGCTGTTATGGCTGGCCCGGCTGCTGGCGGCGAAGCTGCTGCAGAAGAGCAAACTGAGTTTGACCTGGTTCTGACCTCTGCTGGTGACAAGAAAGTTAACGTCATCAAAGCCGTTCGTGAGATCACTGGTCTTGGCCTGAAAGAAGCTAAAGGCGCTGTTGACGGCGCTCCGGCAACTATCAAAGAAGCCATGTCCAAAGACGACGCAGAAGCAGCAAAAGCGAAGTTGGAAGAAGCGGGCGCAAGCGTCGAGCTCAAGTAATTCTTGTGCTGACGGCTTTACGCGCTGCGTAAGCTTCCACGGCTGGCGGCGGGTTTTCCCGCTGCCGGCCTTTTTCTGTTGCAACTCATAGGTTGTTACAGAAACACAGTAATACCGTTGTTGTAACACTGTTATCGATCAAGATTTTCGACGGCGAGCTACCGATTTAGGAGCTTGCTGTCTGCGTCTGACACGCCCGCGCAGGGCAGCGATGACCACGCATCGGTCACCCATGGTGAACAAGCTGGGGAATACAGATGGCTTACTCATATACTGAGAAAAAACGCATCCGCAAGGATTTCGGCAAACTGCCCCAAGTGATGGATGTGCCTTACTTGCTGGCCATCCAGCTTGATTCCTATTACGACTTTCTCCAGCAAGATCGTTCGCCTGACGAGCGTCACGAAGTTGGCCTGCATGCGGCGTTCAAGTCCGTTTTTCCGATCGAAAGTTTTTCGGGTAACGCAGCACTTGAGTACGTTAGCTACCGTTTTGGCACGCCGGCGTTCGATGTTAAGGAGTGTCAGCTGCGTGGCGTGACGTATTCCGCCCCGCTGCGCGTCAAGGTTCGCTTGATCATTTATGATCGCGATTCCTCGAACAAGGCAATCAAGGATATTAAAGAGCAAGAAGTCTACATGGGGGAAATCCCTCTGATGACTGAGAACGGTACCTTTGTGATCAATGGTACTGAGCGGGTTATCGTTTCCCAGCTCCACCGCTCGCCCGGTGTGTTCTTCGATCACGACAAAGGCAAGAGCCACTCTTCAGGCAAGTTGCTCTACTCTGCCCGCGTAATTCCTTACCGTGGCTCTTGGTTAGACTTTGAGTTCGACCCGAAAGACAACGTGTTCGTACGTATTGACCGTCGCCGTAAACTGCCGGCCTCGGTACTGATGCGTGCCTTGGGCATGAGCACTGAAGAGATCCTTAGTGAATTCTTCGACACCAGCGTTTTCCACATCGAGAAATCCGGTTTCTCTGTGGAACTGGTGCCGTCGCGCCTGCGCGGTGAGACCGCCACCTTTGATATCAAAGATGGCAACGGTGAGCTGATTGTTGAAGAAGGCCGTCGGATTACCCAGAAGCACATTCGTCAGCTTGAAAAAGCCGGCCTTGAGCGTCTGGACGTACCGATGGAGTACCTGTTCGGCAAGACGCTGGCCCACGATCAAGTGGATACCAAGACCGGTGAGCTGATCTGCCCGTGTAATACTGAAATTACCCCTGAAGTGCTTGAACGTATGGCTCAGGGCGGTATCACGCGCATTGAAACGCTTTATACCAACGACCTGGATTGCGGTTCGTTCATTTCCGACACCTTGAAGTTGGATACGACTGGATCGGCGTTGGAAGCGCTGGTTGAAATCTACCGCATGATGCGTCCCGGCGAGCCGCCTACCAAAGAATCGGCTGAAACGCTGTTCCACAACCTGTTCTTTACTGAAGATCGCTACGATCTTTCAGGTGTGGGCCGCATGAAGTTCAACCGCCGTCTGCGTCGCGAAGCCGACACGGGTTCCGGCGTGCTGGACCGCAAAGATATTCTCGACGTACTGCGCGAGCTGATCAATATTCGTAACGGCTTCGGTGACGTCGACGATATCGATCACCTGGGCAACCGTCGTATTCGCTGTGTGGGCGAAATGGCCGAAAACCAGTTCCGTGTAGGTCTGGTGCGTGTTGAGCGTGCGGTCAAAGAGCGTCTTTCCATGGCGGAAAGCGAAGGCCTGATGCCGCAGGACCTGATCAACGCCAAGCCGGTGGCGGCGGCGGTGAAAGAGTTCTTCGGTTCAAGCCAGCTTTCCCAGTTCATGGACCAGAACAACCCGCTTTCGGAAGTTACCCACAAGCGCCGTGTGTCTGCACTCGGCCCGGGTGGTTTGACCCGTGAGCGTGCTGGTTTTGAAGTGCGCGACGTACACGCCACGCACTACGGCCGTCTGTGCCCCATCGAGACACCTGAAGGCCCGAACATCGGTCTGATCAACTCACTGGCCACTTACAGCCACACCAATAGCTATGGCTTCCTCGAAACGCCGTACCGCAAGGTTAACGCTGGTCAGGTAACTGACGATATCGTTCACCTGTCAGCGATCGAAGAGGGCGATTACGTCATCGCCCAGGCATCGGCTGCGGTAGACGAGTCCAACAAGCTCTCTGACGACCTGGTTCAGGTACGTCACCGTGGTGAGACCACCTTCATGCGTCCTGAGCAAGTGACGCTGATGGATGTATCGCCGCGTCAGGTTGTATCGGTGGCCGCCGCCTTGATTCCGTTCCTGGAGCACGATGATGCTAACCGCGCCTTGATGGGTGCGAACATGCAGCGTCAGGCCGTTCCTACCCTGCGTGCCGACAAGCCGCTCGTGGGTACCGGTATGGAGCGTTTCGTAGCCCGTGACTCCGGCGTATGTGCCGTAGCGCGTCGTGGCGGCGTTATCGATTCGGTGGACGCACGTCGTGTGGTCGTACGGGTTAGCGAAGATGAGATCATCGGCGGTGAAGCCGGCGTTGATATCTACAACCTGACCAAGTACACGCGTTCGAACCAGAACACCTGTATGAACCAGCGCCCTATCGTGCGTCCTGGTGACAGCGTTGCCCGTGGCGATATTCTTGCCGACGGCCCGTCTGTCGATATGGGTGATCTGGCACTGGGTCAGAACATGCGTATCGCGTTCATGCCCTGGAACGGTTACAACTTCGAGGACTCCATCCTGCTGTCTGAGCGGGTGGTTCAGGAAGACCGTTTCACTACGATCCACATCCAGGAGCTGACCTGTGTGTCTCGCGACACCAAGTTGGGGCCGGAAGAGATCACCTCTGATATTCCCAACGTCGGTGAGTCCGCGCTGGGTAAATTGGACGAGGCGGGCGTTGTTTACATCGGTGCTGAAGTTGGCCCCGGCGACATTCTGGTCGGTAAGGTAACGCCGAAGGGCGAAACCCAGCTGACGCCAGAAGAGAAGCTGCTGCGTGCCATCTTCGGTGAGAAAGCATCTGATGTTAAAGATACCTCCCTGCGTGCTCCTACGGGCATGAAAGGTACGGTTATCGACGTTCAGGTGTTCACTCGCGATGGCGTTGAAAAAGATTCACGTGCGCTCTCCATCGAGCAAATGCAGCTAGATGAAGTACGTAAGGATCTGCAGGAAACCTACCGTATTGCTGAAGATGCGACGTTCGAGCGTCTGCAGCGTACGCTGGATGGCCAAGCCGTTAACGGCGGCCCGAATCTCAAGAAAGGTGACGTGCTGGACGAGGCTTACCTCGACGAGCTGCCGCGTCAGCAGTGGTTCAAACTGCGCATGCAGGATGAGTCTTACAACGAGCTTCTGGCACAGGCCGACGAGCAGCTGGAAAACCGTCGTAAAGAGATGGACGAGCGTTTCGAAGACAAGAAACGCAAGCTGACTCAGGGCGATGATCTGGCGCCTGGCGTTCTCAAAATCGTCAAGGTTTACATGGCGGTCAAGCGTCGCATCCAGCCAGGCGACAAGATGGCCGGTCGTCACGGTAACAAAGGTGTTATCTCCGCGATTATGCCGATCGAAGACATGCCGTTCGATGAGAAGGGTGAGCCGGTCGACGTGGTACTTAACCCGCTGGGTGTACCGTCGCGCATGAACGTGGGCCAGATTCTGGAAACCCACCTGGGTATGGCGGCACGTGGTTTGGGGGTCAAAATCGACGCCATGCTGCGTGATGCACGTGGTCAGCAGGTTGCCGAGATTCGCGACTTCCTGGGTCAGGTGTACAACACGCCCGGTGCCCGCGCTGAAGATCTGGACTCGCTCAGTGACGATGAAGTCATTGCGCTGGCGAAAAACCTCAAAGGCGGTGTGCCCATGGCTACGCCGGTATTTGATGGTGCCAAAGAGCACGAAATCAAGCACCTGCTGAAGCTTGCGGACATTCCTGAGTCGGGCCAGATGAAGCTGCACGATGGCCGTACCGGTGATGCGTTTGATCGCCCGGTGACTGTCGGCTACATGTATATGCTGAAACTGAACCACTTGGTAGACGACAAGATGCATGCGCGCTCTACCGGCTCTTACTCGCTGGTTACCCAGCAGCCCTTGGGTGGTAAAGCACAGTTCGGTGGTCAGCGCTTTGGTGAGATGGAAGTGTGGGCGCTGGAAGCCTATGGCGCGGCCTACACCCTGCAAGAGATGCTCACCGTCAAATCGGACGACGTCGAAGGCCGCACCAAGATGTATAAAAACATCGTGGATGGCGACCACACCATGCAGGCAGGCATGCCGGAATCCTTCAACGTACTCGTGAAGGAAATCCGCTCGCTGGGCATCGATATCGAGTTAGAGAGCTAGGAGCCGTGCTATGAAAGATTTGGTGAAAGTACTCAAATCGCAATCTCAGTCCGAAGAGTTTGACGCGATCAAGATTACTCTGGCGTCGCCGGACATGATTCGCTCCTGGTCGTTTGGCGAGGTGAAGAAGCCTGAGACCATCAACTACCGTACCTTTAAACCGGAGCGGGACGGTCTGTTCTGCGCCAAGATTTTTGGCCCGGTAAAGGATTACGAGTGCTTGTGCGGTAAGTACAAGCGCATGAAGCACCGCGGCATCATTTGTGAAAAGTGTGGCGTTGAGGTCACCAAGGCCGCCGTGCGTCGTGAGCGCATGGGTCACATCGAGCTTGCGTCACCGGTTGCTCACATCTGGTTTCTGAAATCATTGCCGTCGCGTATTGGCATGTTCCTCGATATGACCCTGCGTGATATCGAGCGCGTGCTGTACTTTGAGTCCTTCGTTGTTATCGATCCAGGCATGACCACGCTTGAGCGTGGCCAGCTTCTGAACGATGAGCAGTATTTTGAGGCGCTTGAAGAGTTCGGCGACGACTTTGATGCCCGCATGGGCGCCGAAGCGGTGCAGGAACTGTTAAAAGATATCGATCTTGAAGAAGAGATCAATACTCTGCGTGAAGAGATTCCGCAGACCAACTCTGAAACCAAGATCAAGAAGCTTTCCAAGCGCTTGAAGCTTTTGGAAGCGTTCTACCACTCCGGCAATGCGCCGGCGTGGATGGTCATGGAAGTGCTGCCTGTCCTGCCGCCGGATCTTCGTCCGCTGGTACCGCTGGACGGCGGTCGCTTCGCGACCTCCGATCTTAACGACCTTTACCGTCGTGTGATCAACCGTAACAATCGCCTGAAGCGTCTGCTCGACCTTAATGCGCCGGATATCATCGTGCGCAACGAGAAGCGCATGCTTCAGGAAGCGGTCGATGCACTGCTTGACAACGGTCGTCGTGGCCGCGCGATCACGGGCTCCAACAAGCGCCCGCTGAAATCGCTCGCCGACATGATCAAGGGTAAACAGGGTCGTTTCCGTCAGAACTTGTTGGGTAAGCGTGTGGATTACTCGGGCCGTTCGGTTATTACCGTTGGTCCGACTCTGCGCCTGCACCAGTGTGGTCTGCCGAAGAAAATGGCGCTGGAGCTGTTCAAGCCGTTTATCTACTCCAAGCTTCAGTCGCTGGGCTTCGCCTCAACGATTAAAGCCGCGAAGAAAATGGTTGAGCGCGAGCTGCCGGAAGTGTGGGACATCCTGGCTGATGTTATCCGCGAACACCCGGTACTGCTTAACCGTGCACCGACCCTTCACCGTCTGGGTATCCAGGCGTTTGAACCGCTGCTGATCGAAGGTAAAGCGATTCAGCTGCACCCGCTGGTGTGTGCGGCCTATAACGCCGACTTCGACGGTGACCAGATGGCGGTACACGTACCGCTGACCCTGGAAGCCCAGCTTGAAGCGCGTGCGCTGATGATGGCCACCAACAACGTGCTGTCGCCCGCCAACGGCGAGCCGATCATCGTGCCGTCGCAAGACGTTGTTCTGGGTCTTTACTACATGACCCGCGAAAAGATCAACGCCAAAGGCGAAGGCATGGTGTTCTCTGACCTCAATGAGGTTGAGCGCGCGTTCGGTACTCAGTCTGTCTCGCTTCATGCGCGCATCACTGTGCGTCTTGATGAAGTGGATATCGAAGAAGAGACCGGTGCCAAGTCTTATCATCGTCGTCTGTATAAAACGACGGTGGGTCGCGCCATGCTGTTCCGCATTCTGCCGGAAGGTGTGCCGTTCCCGCTGATCGACCAGCCGATGAAGAAAAAGGCGATTTCGGGTCTGATCAACGAAGTGTATCGCCGCTCTGGCCTCAAGCCGACGGTTATCTTCGCTGACCAACTAATGTATACCGGTTTCCGCCTGGCAACCTGGTCCGGCGCGTCTATCGGTGTTAACGACTTCGTTATCCCGGATGCCAAGACCGAGATCGTCGACGCAGCTGAAGCTGAAGTTAAAGAGATCGAAGACCAGTTCTCTTCTGGCCTGGTAACGGCCGGCGAGAAGTACAACAAGGTTATCGATATCTGGTCGAAGGCCAACGATAAAGTCGCCAAGGCGATGATGGTGGGTATCTCGAAAGAGACCGTTATCGATCGTGATGGTAACGAGGTCGAGCAGGATTCGTTCAACAGCGTCTTCATCATGGCCGACTCTGGTGCGCGTGGTTCTGCTGCCCAGATCCGTCAGCTTGCGGGTATGCGTGGTCTGATGGCCAAGCCGGATGGCTCGATCATCGAAACGCCGATCGTGGCCAACTTCCGTGAAGGTCTAAACGTACTTCAGTACTTCATCTCGACCCACGGCGCACGTAAAGGTCTGGCGGATACGGCACTGAAAACGGCCAACTCCGGTTACCTGACTCGTCGTCTGGTAGACGTGGCTCAGGATCTGGTGATCACCGAGGTCGACTGTGGTACTGAAAATGGTCTGACCCTGCACCCGATCATCGAAGGTGGCGACATCATCGTACCGCTGTCACAGCGCGTACTGGGTCGTGTGGTTGCACTGGACGTTGTTGATCCGGGTACCGAGGAGATCCTGATTCCGCGCGGTACGCTGCTTGACGAGAAATGGTGTGCTGAGCTCGACACCATGGGTGTGGATGAGATTATCGTACGCTCAACCATTACCTGTGATACGCCGCACGGTGTGTGTTCGTCCTGTTATGGACGTGATCTTGCTCGCGGTCACCAGGTCAACATCGGTGAATCTGTCGGCGTTATCGCCGCACAGTCGATCGGTGAGCCGGGTACCCAGCTGACCATGCGTACGTTCCACATCGGTGGCGCGGCATCGCGTTCATCCGCTGTAGATAGCGTACAGGTCAAGCACGGCGGCAAGGTTCGCCTGCACAACATCAAGCACGTAGAGCGTGCCGACGGCAAGCTGGTCGTGGTATCGCGCTCCAGTGCCCTGGCTGTTGCCGATGACCATGGCCGTGAGCGTGAGTACTACAAGCTGCCTTATGGCGCCGAGCTTTCCGTACGCGACGGCGATGTCGTTGACGCCGGTGCTATGGTCGCCAAATGGGACCCGCACACTCACCCGATCATCGCTGAGGTAGAAGGTAAAGCACAGTTCCTCGATCTCGACGAAGGTGTCACCATGCACCGCTCAGTCGATGAGATGACCGGTCTTTCCTCTATCGAGGTTATCGAGTCAGCAGCCCGCCCAATGGCTGGCCGCGACAAGCGTCCGATGGTAATGCTGCAGGACGCGGCGGGTGAGTACGTGTCGGTTTCCGGCTCGAACACGCCAGTGCAATATCTGCTGCCGGGTAATTCCATTATCTCCGTAGATGATGGATCCACCATCGGTGTGGGTGAAGTAGTTGCCCGTATTCCGGTCGAAGCATCAGGTAACAAGGATATCACCGGTGGTCTGCCGCGCGTTGCTGACCTGTTCGAAGCGCGTAAGCCGAAAGAATCAGCGATCCTGGCTGAAATCAGCGGTGTTATCAGCTTCGGTAAAGAGACTAAAGGCAAGCGTCGTCTGACGATTACGCCGGAGTCTGGCGATCCGTTTGAAGCGCTGATCCCGAAATGGCGTCAAATCGCTGTGTTCGAAGGTGAAGCGGTTGAGAAGGGTGAAGTCATCTCCGATGGCCCGAGCAACCCGCACGATATCCTGCGTCTGCTGGGTGTCGCGGAACTTGCCAAGTATATTACGGCCGAAGTGCAGGACGTTTACCGTCTGCAGGGCGTTGGCATCAACGATAAGCACATCGAAGTTATTGTGCGTCAGATGCTGCGCAAAGTAGAAATTGCCGATTCGGGCGATTCCGACTTCATCACCGGTGACCAGGCTGAGCTTGTTCGCGTGCTGGAGCAAAATGCCCGTCTTGAGAAAGAAGGCAAATTCCCGGCGAAGTATCAGCGTCTGCTGCTGGGTATTACCAAGGCCAGTCTGGCTACCGAGTCGTTCATCTCCGCGGCCTCCTTCCAGGAGACAACCCGCGTACTGACCGAAGCGGCAGTCACCGGCAAGCGCGATTATCTGCGCGGCCTGAAAGAAAACGTGGTAGTTGGGCGTCTGATTCCGGCAGGTACCGGTCTGACTCACCACGCTGAACGTCGCCGCAAACGCGAAGACGTTGAGCGCCTGTTCAACCCCTCAGCGACTGAGGTAGAGCAGGAGCTTGGAGCACAGTTGACAGCACTTGATTCTGACGACGAGCTCTAAAACCGAGTAGTAAAAATGAGTATCTGATCCTGGAAACGTCATCTTGCCGGTTAAACCGCCGGCAAGACTTGACGGCGCCTAGGATCAGCCTTTAGAATGCGCAGCCTTTAACAGTGGGGTGGGTGCGCCCGCATCTACTGCCCGTATTTGTTGAAAGGCTAGGCAACCATTGGAGTCAGCTAAACACCATGGCAACGATTAATCAGCTAGTGCGCAAGCCGCGCAAGCGCCCCGTTACTAAAAGTGACGTGCCCGCGCTGCAGGCCTGTCCGCAAAAACGCGGCGTATGTACGCGTGTATACACCACTACCCCTAAGAAGCCGAACTCGGCCCTGCGTAAGGTTTGCCGTGTGCGCCTGACCAACGGTTTCGAAGTTTCTTCTTACATCGGTGGTGAAGGTCACAACCTGCAGGAGCACTCTGTGGTTCTGATTCGCGGCGGTCGTGTAAAGGATTTGCCAGGTGTGCGTTATCACACCGTTCGTGGCGCCCTTGATACGTCTGGCGTACAGAACCGTAAGCAGGGTCGTTCTAAATACGGTACCAAGCGTCCGAAGTCTTAAGACTGCTTGCCGTCGCGCTGCATTTGCAGCGTAGCAACGTAATGTTCAATACGAATATGACGGTCTGATAAGAGTAAGGTCGGGCGACGTTTTATACGAGTCCCGGGTTTACCTGAAGGATCCTTAATTGAGGGCTTATCATGCCTAGAAGAAGAGTTGTAGCTAAGCGCGAAATCCTGCCGGATCCCAAGTTCGGAAGTGAGCGTCTGGCGAAGTTCATGAACCACCTGATGGTCAGCGGCAAGAAGTCCATAGCTGAGCGCATCGTTTATGGTGCGTTGGACAAGGTTGCCGAGCGTAGTAGTGAAGAGCCGCTGGAAATCTTCGACAAGGCGCTGGAAACTATCCAGCCGATGGTTGAAGTAAAGTCGCGCCGCGTTGGTGGTGCGACCTATCAGGTGCCGGTTGAAGTTCGTCCGTCTCGTCGTCAAGCGCTGGCTATGCGCTGGCTGGTAGACGCGGCGCGTCGTCGCGGTGAGAAAACGATGGTTCAGCGTCTAGCAGGCGAAATGCTGGATGCCGCAGAAGGTAAAGGTTCAGCCGTTAAGAAGCGCGAAGACGTGCATCGTATGGCCGAAGCCAACAAGGCTTTCTCGCACTATCGTTTCTAAAAGCGTCGTTTCTAGGAGCGTCGCTTCTAAGAAAGACGTTTCGACGTACGGCGTTTGTAAGCGCAGTGTTTGTAGAGTTCGCGTTTATATATGCACGTTGTTTCAGCAGGGCGTCATTGAAAGTGGTAAGTCGAGTCGCTTTGTTGCAACACCCCGCCGTTATCATTCTGTGATAGCGGCGGTAGCGTAAGGCTCACTTTTGCCGCTGCTAAATTAACGAGCATCGCCAACTAACGGGAGTTTCACCGTGGCACGCAAGACACCACTTAAGCGTTATCGCAACATTGGTATCGTAGCGCACGTCGACGCGGGTAAAACCACGACGACCGAGCGTGTACTGTTCTACACCGGCCTTTCCCATAAAGTGGGCGAAGTGCACGACGGTGCGGCGACGACTGACTGGATGGAGCAGGAGCAGGAGCGTGGTATTACAATCACCTCAGCTGCTGTAACGACCTTCTGGCAGGGTATGGCCAAGCAGTTCGACGAGCACCGTATCAACATCATCGATACACCTGGACACGTTGACTTCACTATCGAAGTCGAGCGTTCACTGCGTGTTCTTGATGGTGCGGTCGTTGTACTGTGCGGTTCTTCCGGCGTTCAGCCGCAGACCGAAACCGTATGGCGTCAGGCCAACAAGTACGAAGTACCACGTATGGTCTTCGTCAACAAGATGGACCGTACCGGCGCTGATTTCTTCATGGTTGTTGACCAGTTGAAAGAGCGTCTGGGTGCGAATGCCGTGCCAATCCAGATCAACTGGGGTACGGAAGAAGACTTTAAAGGTGTTGTCGACCTGATTCAGATGAAGGCTATCCTGTGGGACGAGGCTAGCCTGGGTATGAATTTTGAACTCGTCGATATTCCGGCTGAGCTGCAAGAAACTGCCGAGACATATCGCGAGCAAATGGTCGAAGCCGCTGCCGAAGGCTCTGATGAGCTGATGGAGAAGTACCTGGAAGGTGGTGAGCTTTCGATCGAAGAGATCAAAGCCGGCCTTCGTGCACGTACTCTGGCTAACGATATTGTTCTGGTTACCTGCGGTTCTGCCTTTAAGAACAAAGGCGTACAGGCAGTGCTGGACGGCATTATCGAATACATGCCTTCGCCGACTGAAGTCAAGGCGATCGAAGGTGAGCTGGACGATAAAGACGGCACAATCGCAACGCGTGTAGCCGATGACAGCGCACCGTTTGCGGCGTTGGCATTCAAGATCGCGACCGACCCCTTCGTTGGTACGCTGACCTTTATCCGCGTCTACTCAGGCGTTCTGAAATCTGGAGACGGCGTCTATAACTCCGTTAAACAGAAGAAAGAACGCGTTGGCCGTATCGTTCAGATGCACGCCAACTCGCGTGAAGAGATCAAAGAGATCCTGGCAGGCGATATTGCAGCATGTATCGGCCTGAAAGACGTCACCACGGGTGACACCCTGTGCGATATCGATAACAAGATTGTTCTCGAGCGCATGGAGTTCCCGGATCCGGTTATCTCTGTAGCCGTTGAGCCGAAGTCTAAGGCTGACCAGGAAAAAATGGGTATTGCACTGGGCAAGCTGGCTCAGGAAGATCCCTCTTTCCAGGTTAAAACCGACGAAGAAACCGGCCAGACCATCATTTCTGGTATGGGCGAGCTCCACCTGGACATCATCGTTGACCGTATGCGTCGCGAGTTCAAGGTTGAAGCTAACATCGGTAAGCCGCAGGTAGCGTACCGCGAAACTATTCGTGGCAGCGTTGAGCAGGAAGGCAAGTTTGTACGTCAGTCTGGTGGTCGTGGTCAGTACGGTCACGTTTGGCTGCGTATCGAGCCGCTGACTGCTGAAGAGAAGGGTGAAGGCGAAGCTGAGATTTTCTTCAAATTCAACTCTGAGATCGTCGGTGGTACGGTTCCCAAGGAATACGTCCCCGCGGTTGAGAAAGGTGCTTACGAGCAGCTTAAAAACGGTGTCATCGCGGGTTACCCGATGATCGACGTTAAAGTGTCGCTGTTCGATGGCTCTTTCCACGACGTAGACTCTAACGAGACTGCGTTCAAGATTGCTTCTTCTATGGCAGTGAAGGAAGGTGCCAGGAAGGCCAAGGCCGTGCTGCTGGAGCCGGTGATGAAGGTCGAAATCGTGACTCCCGAAGAATTTATGGGTGACGTCATGGGCGACCTGAGCCGTCGTCGCGGTCTGGTGCAGGGCATGGATGACTCTTCTGCTGGTAAAGTCATTCGTGCAACGGTGCCGCTGGGTGAGATGTTCGGTTACGCAACCGACCTGCGCTCACAAACCCAGGGCCGTGCGAGCTACTCTATGGAGTTCTCGAAGTACGACGAGGCGCCCTCCAGCGTCGTTGAAGCCGTCATCAATCAAAACGGTTAACCGTTAGCTAACGTAAAGAGGTTATAGCAGTGGCTAAGGAAAAATTCGAACGTTCCAAACCGCACGTCAACGTCGGCACCATCGGTCACGTCGACCACGGTAAAACGACTCTGACTGCGGCCCTGACCCGCGTGTCTGCTGAGGTTTTCGGCGGCGACTGGCGTGAATTCGATACTATCGATAACGCTCCTGAAGAGCGCGAGCGTGGTATCACCATCGCGACTTCACACGTGGAATATCAGTCTGAGCAGCGCCACTACGCGCACGTTGACTGCCCAGGACACGCTGACTACGTCAAGAACATGATCACCGGTGCTGCGCAGATGGACGGCGCGATCCTGGTATGTTCTGCCGCTGACGGCCCGATGCCGCAGACTCGCGAGCACATCCTGCTGTCTCGCCAGGTAGGCGTTCCGTTCATCGTTGTGTTCCTGAACAAAGCGGACATGGTCGATGACGAAGAGCTTCTCGAACTGGTAGAGATGGAAGTTCGCGAACTCCTCGACCAGTACGACTTCCCGGGTGACGACACTCCGATCATCACTGGCTCTGCCTTGATGGCTCTGAACGGTGAAGATGAGAACGGCATGGGTACTACCGCCGTTGCTAATCTGATCAAAGCTCTGGATGAGTACATCCCTGAGCCGGAGCGTGCTATCGACCAGCCGTTCCTGATGCCGATCGAAGACGTATTCTCTATCTCTGGCCGTGGTACTGTTGTTACCGGTCGTGTAGAGCGCGGTATCGTTAAAGCTGGTGAAGAAGTGGAAATCGTAGGTATTCGCGACACTTCTAAAACCATCGTTACCGGTGTTGAAATGTTCCGTAAACTGCTCGACGAAGGTCGTGCTGGTGAGAACGTTGGCGCCCTGCTGCGTGGTACCAAGCGTGATGACGTTGAGCGTGGTCAGGTTCTGGCCAAGCCGGGCACCATCAAGCCGCACACTACCTTCGAAGCAGAAGTTTACGTACTGTCCAAAGAAGAAGGTGGTCGTCATACACCTTTCTTCAAGGGCTACCGTCCGCAGTTCTACTTCCGTACCACTGACGTAACAGGTACTTGTGAACTGCCGGAAGGTGTTGAAATGGTAATGCCGGGTGACAACGTTCAGATGGTTGTTACTCTGATTGCTCCGATCGCTATGGACGACGGTCTGCGCTTCGCAATTCGCGAAGGTGGTCGTACCGTTGGTGCTGGCGTTGTGGCAAAAATCGTTCAGTAATCATTTTACTTGATCGATGAAGGGGGCTCTGATGAGCCCCCTTTTCTGCGCACCAATAGCAAATGTTTGACATGGGCTTTTGGCGTGCCTATAATGCGCATCCTTTGAATGCGTGGGTAGACGGCTCGCGCCGTCGACATCCATTGGAGTTTAGGGCAAATGCAGAACCAAAAGATTCGCATTCGGTTGAAAGCTTTCGACCATCGCCTGATCGATCAGTCCACAGCGGAGATTGTTGAAACCGCTAAGCGTACTGGTGCTCAGGTTCGTGGACCGATTCCGCTGCCGACCAACCGCGAGCGCTATACCATCCTGATTTCACCGCACGTTAACAAAGACGCGCGTGACCAGTATGAGATTCGCACGCACAAGCGTGTGCTCGACATCGTTGAGCCGACTGAGAAAACTGTTGACGCGCTGATGAAGCTCGATCTCGCTGCTGGCGTAGACGTGCAAATCAAGCTCAACTAATTACACTAGACACTTGCGGCCCAGCGTTCATCACTTTTACCGCATGAACAGCAGCCGCCGCGTCGTGAGACGCCATACAATGTGCTAGTGGAATGCTCTGGAAAGGGCAGCCATAGCGGGTGATAGCCCCGTACACTATAGGAGACTGAGTATGACTATCGGTTTAGTCGGTAAAAAGGCCGGGATGACCCGTGTCTTTACCGAAGATGGCGCATCCGTGCCCGTAACCGTTATTGAAGTTGATCCTAACCGTGTTACACGCGTTAAGACTGTCGAGTCTGACGGTTACGCAGCGGTTCAGGTCACTACAGGTTCTCGTAAAGCCAAACACCTCACCAAAGCCCAGGCAGGTCAATTTGCCAAGGCAGGCGTTGAGGCTGGTCGTTCGCTGATGGAATTCCGCCTTGCAGAAGGTGAAGAAGCTCCTGAAGTGGGTGGCGAAATCACTGTATCCCTCTTTGAAGCTGGTCAAATGATCGATGTGACTGGCACCTCTAAGGGTAAAGGCTTCCAGGGTGCTGTTAAGCGCTGGAACTTCCGTACCCAAGACAACAGCCACGGTAACTCCCTGTCGCATCGCGCACCGGGTTCTATCGGCATGTGTCAAACACCAGGTCGCGTATTTAAAGGCAAAAAAATGGCCGGTCAGATGGGTAACACCCGCTGCACCGTACAGAGCCTTGAGATCGTCCGTGTTGACGCCGAGCGTAACCT
Source organism: Halomonas sp. (assembly GCF_017983445.1). Lineage (GTDB taxonomy): Bacteria > Pseudomonadota > Gammaproteobacteria > Pseudomonadales > Halomonadaceae > Vreelandella. The sequence continues at coordinate 184,290 of NZ_JAGOBJ010000007.1, read as the reverse complement.
GCTGCTGATCAAGGGCGCCGTACCGGGAGCACCCGGCAGCGACGTTATCGTTCGCAGCGCCGTGAAAGCTGGCTGAAGGGGATAATTACCAATGAATCTGAATCTTGCTGCAGGCACGGGTACCGTTGAAGTAGCCGACGCCACTTTTGGCAAAGAATTCAACGAAGCGCTAGTTCACCAGGTTGTTACCGCCTATTTGGCTGGTGGCCGTCAAGGTACTCGCGCTCAAAAGAGCCGTTCCGATGTTCGCGGTGGTGGTAAGAAACCGTGGCGTCAGAAAGGTACCGGTCGTGCACGTGCCGGCACCATCCGTTCTCCGCTGTGGCGCAGTGGCGGCGTAACCTTCGCGGCACGTCCGCAAGACTACACCCAGAAGGTTAACCGCAAAATGTACCGCGCGGCGATGCGCTCCATCTTGTCTGAGCTGGTACGTCAAGAGCGTTTAGTCGCTATTGAAGAGTTCAGCGTCGAAGCGCCCAAGACCAAGCAGGTAGCTGCCAAGCTGAAAGAGCTCAACCTTGAGAAAGTGTTGATCATCACTGAAGAACTTGATGAAACGCTCTATTTAGCCGCACGCAACCTTCCCCACGTTGACGTGGTGGATGTCGCGGCAGCTGACCCGGTTAGCCTGGTTGCCTTTGATAAGGTCCTGGTTACCGTCTCCGCCCTGCGTAAATTCGAGGAGAAGCTGGCATGAACCAGGAACGCGTATTCAAGGTTCTGCTTGGACCGCACGTGACCGAAAAGGCCGCGATGGCTGCAGAGCGCAACCAGTACGTTTTCAAGGTGGCGTCTGATGCTACCAAGCCCGAGATCAAGAAAGCCGTTGAAGCACTGTTCGGCAAGAAGGTCGGCAGCGTTCAAGTGCTGAACGTGAAGGGTAAAACCAAACGTACTGCACACGGCGTTGGTCTGCGTAAGGGTTACCGCAAAGCGTATGTGACCCTGGCTGCGGGCGAAACGCTCGAAGACTTCTCTGGCGCCGAATAAGGGCAGGAGTACGGATAATGGCAATCGTCAAGACCAAACCCACATCCGCCGGTCGTCGCCACGTCGTCAAGATCGTTGGTGAGGAACTGTACAAAGGCCGTGCTTATGCACCGCTTTTGGAAAAACAGTCCAAGTCCGGTGGACGTAATAACTACGGTCGCATCACCACCCGCCACGTGGGCGGTGGTCATCGTCAACACTACCGGTTGATCGACTTCAAGCGCACCAAGGATGGCATTCCAGCCACCGTTGAGCGTCTGGAACACGATCCGAACCGTAGTGCGCATATTGCTTTACTGAAATATGCAGATGGTGAGCGTCGTTACATCATTGCACCGAAAGGTGTCAGCGCGGGTGACGTGCTGGAATCTGGTGTAAACGCGCCCATCAAGAAAGGCAATGCTTTGCCGCTGCGCAACATCCCGCTTGGTTCTACCGTTCACGGTATCGAACTGAAGCCGGGTAAAGGCGCGCAGATTGCTCGCAGTGCCGGTACTAGCGCCCAGCTGGTTGCTCGTGAAGGTAACTACGCCACTTTACGTCTTCGCTCTGGCGAAATGCGTAAGATCCTGGCTGAGTGCCGCGCAACCTTGGGTGAAGTGAGCAACTCCGAGCACAGCCTGCGTCAACTTGGCAAGGCCGGTGCGAAGCGCTGGAGAGGCGTGCGCCCGACTGTTCGTGGTGTCGCGATGAACCCGGTGGATCACCCGCACGGTGGTGGTGAAGGCCGCACCAGTGGTGGTCGTCACCCGGTATCCCCGTGGGGCGTACCGACTAAGGGTCACAAGACGCGTAAGAACAAGCGCACCGACAAGCTGATTATCCGTCGTCGTAACAAGACGCGTTAATCGAAATTGCCAAGAACTTAAGAGGTAACGGCTGTGCCACGTTCACTAAAGAAAGGTCCCTTCATTGACCTTCATCTTTTGAAGAAGGTAGAGGCTGCAGTGGAGAAGAACGATCGCAAACCAATCAAGACTTGGTCGCGTCGTTCGATGATCCTACCCAACATGGTAGGTCTGACTATTGCGGTCCATAACGGACGCCAGCATGTCCCGGTGCATGTCTCCGAGGAAATGGTGGGTCATAAACTTGGCGAATTCGCTGCTACTCGCACATATCGCGGGCATGCTGCGGACAAGAAAGCCAAACGGTAAGCCAGAGAGGATTGAGAGATGGAAGTCACAGCTAAGCTGCGTGGCGCTCGTTTATCCGCCCAGAAGGCCCGTTTGGTGGCTGACCAGGTGCGCGGTAAACCGGTCGCCGAAGCTATTGACCTGCTGACCTTCTCACCGAAGAAGGCTGCCAAGCTGGTTAAGAAAGTGCTTCAGTCCGCCATCGCGAATGCGGAAGAAAACAACGGCATGGACATCGACGAGCTGCGTGTCTCGACCATCTGCGTCGATGAGGGCATGACGCTCAAGCGTATCAAGCCGCGCGCCAAAGGCCGTGCGGATCGTATCTTGAAGCGCACCTGCCACATCACCGTCAAGGTAGCCGAGAAGTAGGAGTCGACCAGATGGGTCAGAAAGTCAATCCAACAGGCATTCGACTGGGCATCGTCAAAGACCATGCTTCTGTCTGGTATGCCGAGCGCGGCGCCTATGCCGATAAGCTCAATAACGATCTCGAAGTGCGCAGCTTCCTGGAAGAGCGTCTTAAAAACGCATCCGTAAGCCGCATTCACATCGAGCGTCCGGCTAACAATGCTCGCATCACCATTCACACTGCCCGTCCGGGTATCGTGATTGGTAAAAAGGGTGAAGATGTCGACCGTCTGCGTCGCGATCTCACTGAGATGATGGGCGTCCCGGTTCATGTGAACATTGAAGAAGTTCGCAAGCCGGAGCTGGATGCCAAGCTAGTCGCTGCTAACGTAGCGGGTCAGCTTGAGCGTCGCGTAATGTTCCGTCGTGCCATGAAGCGCGCGGTACAGAACGCAATGCGTCTTGGCGCTGGCGGTATCAAGATTCAGCTGTCAGGTCGTCTTGGTGGTGCCGAAATCGCACGTACCGAATGGTACCGCGAAGGTCGTGTTCCGTTGCACACGTTGCGTGCGGACATTGACTACGCCACTTACGAAGCTCACACCACCTATGGCGTCATCGGCGTTAAAGTGTGGATCTTCAAGGGCGAAATCCTCGGCGGTATCGAGGAAGTACGTGCCAAGGCTAAGCAACAACAGCCTGCCGGCAACGCGCCCAAGAAGAAAGGTTCCAGGTAAGGGGAGAGCGAGTCGATGTTACAGCCCAAGCGTATGAAATTCCGCAAGATGATGAAAGGCCGCAACCGTGGCCTGGCGCATCGCGGAAGCAAGATCAGCTTCGGGGAATACGGTCTGAAAGCTACCGGTCGCGGCCGCATCACTGCGCGTCAGATCGAAGCCGGCCGTCGTGCGATCACACGTCACGTCAAACGTGGCGGTAAAATCTGGATCCGCGTTTTCCCTGACAAGCCGATTTCCAAGAAGCCGCTCGAAGTTCGTATGGGTAAAGGTAAAGGTTCTGTTGAGTACTGGGTAGCCCAGATCCAACCGGGTCGGGTCCTGTACGAAATTGAAGGTGTATCTGAAGAGCTGGCCCGTGAAGCTTTTGAGCTGGCCGCACAGAAGATGCCCTTGTCCACCACCTTTGCGAAACGGACGGTGATGTGATGAAAGCACAGGAAATTCGTGAAAAGTCCGCAGGAGAGCTCAAAGAGCAGCTCCTCGAGCTACTCCGCGAGCAGTTTAACCTGCGCATGCAGAAGGCCACTGGCCAACTGAGCCAGACTCATCTGCTCAAGCAGGTCCGTCGGGATATCGCCCGCGTTAAGACTATGCTCAACGAGAAGGCAGGTGATTGAGATGGCCGAAGAGAAAAAAACCCGTACGCTCACCGGCAAGGTGGTGAGCGACAAGATGGATAAATCCATCGTCGTCATGATCGAGCGTCGTGAGCGTCACCCGATCTACGGAAAATACGTCAAGCGCTCCACCAAGCTGCACGCCCATGATGAGGCGAACCAGGCTAAGGCAGGCGATACGGTTTCCATTCAGGAGTGCCGTCCGCTTTCCAAGAAGAAAGCTTGGACGCTGGTCGAGGTGGTCGAGCAAGCCAAGGGTTAATTCCCTTAGCTTGTCCAACCAGTGCAGTCAGATTAGGTTTGGAGAAAACCGATGATTCAGACTCAGACAATGCTGGATGTCGCCGACAACAGCGGAGCGCGCCGGGTGCAATGCATCAAGGTGCTAGGCGGTTCACACCGTCGCTACGCCCGCGTTGGTGACGTCATTAAGGTAACGGTGAAGGAAGCTATTCCGCGTGGCAAGGTCAAAAAAGGCCAAGTGCTAAAAGCGGTAGTAGTTCGCACCCGTAGTGGCGTCCGTCGTAGTGACGGTTCGCTGATCCGTTTCGATGGAAATGCGGCAGTTTTGTTGAATAACACCAACGAACAGCCGATCGGCACGCGCATCTTCGGGCCGGTTACTCGTGAGCTTCGTAATGAGAAGTTCATGAAGATCATTTCCCTAGCGCCTGAAGTGCTGTAAGGAGCGAGGCGGATATGCAAAAGATCAAACGTGACGATGAAGTCATCGTCATCGCCGGGAAGGATAAAGGTAAGCGTGGCACCGTTAAGCGGGTATTAGAAAGCCGCTTCGTGGTGTCCGGTGTGAACATGATTAAACGTCACACCAAGCCGAATCCCATGGCGGGAAATCAGGGCGGTATCGTCGAGCGTGAGGCTCCGATTCACGCGTCCAACGTAGCCATCTTCAATTCGGAGACCGGTAAGGCGGATCGCGTCGGCTTCCAAGTTAAGGAAGACGGTACCAAGGTACGTATCTACAAGTCGACGCAGACGCAGATCGACGCCTAACGCGAGTCGGGTAGCAAAATGGCGAACTTGAAAGAACGTTATCAAAACGAGGTAGTAGCTCAACTCAAAGAGCAGTTCAGCTACGCCAACGTTATGCAGGTACCCCGGGTCACTAAAGTGACTCTGAACATGGGTATCGGCGAAGCGGTTAGCGATAAAAAGCTGATCGATAATGCCGTCGGCGACCTGGAGAAACTCTCCGGTCAAAAGCCGCTGGTGACCAAGGCACGTAAGTCCATCGCGGGCTTCAAGGTGCGTGAAGGTTGGCCAATCGGTGTCAAAGTTACACTGCGCGCTGAGCGTATGTGGGACTTCCTGGACCGTCTGGTAAACATCGCGATTCCTCGCGTGCGTGACTTCCGTGGTCTTAACCCGAAGTCTTTTGATGGTCGCGGCAATTATTCCATGGGTGTGCGTGAGCAGATCATCTTCCCGGAGATCGAGTATGATAAAATCGATCGTATCCGCGGGTTGGACGTCACTATCACTACTACTGCCAACACCGACGAGGAAGGTCGTGCGCTGCTTGCAGCACTGAACTTCCCGTTCAAGAAATAAGGGTTGGATCATGGCTAAGAAAAGTATGATAGAGCGTGAGCTCAAGCGTACGCAGCTGGTCGAGAAGTATGCGGCCAAGCGTACTGAGCTCAAGGCAATCATCTCAAACGTGAATACGTCTGAGGAAGAGCGCTTCGAGGCGACGCTGAAGCTGCAGCAACTGCCGCGCGACTCAAGCCCGGTACGTCAGCGTAACCGCTGCCGCATCACGGGTCGTCCGCACGGTTTTTACAACAAGTTCGGCCTTGGCCGTAACAAGCTGCGTGAAGCCGCCATGCGTGGCGACGTTCCTGGTCTGAAAAAGTCCAGTTGGTAACGCCACGTAGATTCATCAGGAGCGCACATTAAATGAGCATGCAAGACACTCTGGCGGATATGTTTACCCGTATCCGCAATGCGCAGATGGCCACCAAAGAGACGGCTACCATGCCGTCTTCCAAGTTGAAAGTGGAAGTGGCCCGCGTGCTAAAGGAAGAAGGCTACATTACCGACTTTACGGTGGCTGAAGGCGTTAAACCTACGCTTACCGTGACTCTCAAGTATTTTGAGGGTAAGGCGGTTATTGAGCACATTCAGCGGGTTTCCAAGCCGTCTTTGCGTCAATACAAGGGCAAGGACAACCTGCCTAAGGTTGCCGATGGTCTGGGTATCGCGATTGTCACCACTTCCAATGGTGTCATGACCGACCGTGCCGCACGCCAAGCTGGCGTCGGTGGCGAAGTCATCTGCACCGTATTCTAGGAGGCTGGAATGTCCCGCATAGCGAAATATCCGGTTAAAGTGCCTGCTGGTGTCGACGTTAAAATCGATGCTGGCCAGCTGACTGCTAAAGGCGGCCAGGGCACGCTGTCTATGCCCATTCACCAGGATGTGGTGATTGGACAAGAAGACGGCCAGCTGACCTTCGTCCCGAGCGAAACAGCCAAGAGCTGGGCAATGGCCGGTACTACCCGCGCCTTGGTTCAGAATCTGGTACAGGGCGTATCCGAGGGTTTCACAAAGACTCTCGAAATTGTTGGCGTCGGTTATCGTGCCCAAGCTAAGGGCCAGACGCTCAATCTTTCACTGGGCTTCTCGCACCCGGTCGATTACATTCTGCCTGAAGGTGTTGTCGCGGAAACGCCGAAAAACACCGTTATCGTGCTGAAAAGCGCGGACAAGCAGAAGCTCGGTCAGTGCGCCGCGGAAATCCGCGCTTTCCGTCCGCCTGAGCCGTATAAAGGCAAGGGTGTTCGGTACGCCGACGAGCAGGTGCGTCGCAAAGAAGCCAAGAAGAAGTAAGGCAGGGTTATGAACGCGAAGAAAGAATCTCGTCTCCGTCGTGCCCGCCGCGCTCGCGCCAAGATCCGCGAGCTGGGCGTGTATCGCCTGTGCGTCAACCGTACCCCGCGTCACATCTATGCGCAGATTATCTCGCCGGATGGTGGCAAAGTGTTGGCCAGCGCTTCAACGCTGGACAAAGCACTGCGCGAGGGTGCGACCGGCAACTCAGATGCGGCCTCTAAGGTTGGTGCTCTGATTGCCGAACGCGCTAAAGAAGCAGGCATCACCCAGGTGGCCTTCGACCGTGCTGGCTTTAAGTATCACGGTCGCGTCAAGGCTCTGGCCGACGCCGCTCGTGAAGGCGGCCTGGAATTCTAAAGGGTTTTACGATGGCGAAGAACGAACAGCAAAACGGTGATCTGCAAGAGAAGTTAGTGCAGGTCAACCGCGTCGCCAAGGTGGTCAAGGGTGGTCGTATTTTCGGCTTCACCGCACTGACCGTCGTGGGTGATGGTAAAGGTCGTGTTGGTTTCGGTCGTGGCAAGGCGCGTGAAGTGCCGGTTGCGATTCAGAAAGCAATGGACCAAGCTCGTCGCAACATGGTCAAGGTTAACCTTGCAGGCAGCACGTTGCAGTATCCTGTGAAAGCCCGTCACGGCGCTTCCAAGGTTTACATGCAGCCGGCTTCCGAAGGTACCGGTATCATCGCCGGTGGTGCCATGCGCTCTGTACTAGAGCTTGCTGGTGTCCACGATGTGCTGGCCAAGTGCTACGGTTCCACCAACCCGGTTAACGTGGTTCGAGCGACTGTTAAAGGTCTCTCTGCCATGCAAGCACCGGAAGACATCGCCGCCAAGCGCGGTCTGTCTGTCGAAGCGATCACGGGGTAAGGCACCATGGCAGCAACGATCAAGGTTACCCAGATCCGCAGCACCATCGGCGTTTTGCCCAAGCACAAGTCTACTATGAAGGGCTTGGGTCTGCGTCGCATCGGTCATACGGTTGAACTGGAAGACACCCCTGCCGTACGCGGCATGATCCATAAGGTTAACTACCTTGTGCGCGTTGAGGGAGAGTAATCCATGAAACTCAATACCCTGAGTCCGGCACCGGGCTCCAAACACGCTGAAAAGCGCGTTGGTCGTGGTATCGGTTCCGGTCTTGGTAAGACCGGTGGCCGTGGTCACAAAGGTCAGAAATCACGCAGTGGCGGTAGCGTCAAGCCTGGTTTCGAAGGCGGTCAGATGCCGTTACAGCGTCGTCTACCGAAGTTCGGCTTCACATCAGCTAAATCGCTGGTGTCTGAAGAAGTACGCCTGGCCGAGCTTGCCAAAGTTTCCGGTGAAGAAGTCACCATGGAAACACTGAAGCAAGCCAACGTGCTGAAGGATGCGACGCTACACGCGAAGATCATCCTTTCTGGCGAACTGAACAAAGCAGTTACCGTTCGTGGTATCAAGGTCACCAAAGGTGCCCGTGAAGCGATCGAAGCTGCTGGCGGCAAGGTAGAGGACTAAATGGCCAAGTCAGGAAATATGCCGGCGATGGGCAACGGTCTGAGTGAACTGTGGGCGCGCTTGCGCTTCGTGCTCCTCGCCATCGTGGTGTACCGAATCGGTGCCCATATTCCCGTTCCCGGTATCAATCCTGACCAGCTTGCTGCCTTGTTTAGGGAGCAACAGGGCACCATCCTGGGCATGTTCAACATGTTCTCGGGTGGCGCCCTGGAGCGCATGAGCGTCCTCGCTTTGGGTATCATGCCCTATATTTCAGCGTCGATTATCATGCAGCTGATGACTGCGGTCTCACCCCATCTTGAGCAGCTCAAGAAGGAAGGTGAGTCCGGCCGCCGCAAGATAAGTCAGTACACCCGCTACGGCACGGTGATACTGGCTCTTGTCCAGGCTACCGGCATGTCGGTCGGCCTGGCTAGCCAAGGCATCGCTTACAGCGCTGACTTTAGCTTCTATTTCACCGCCGTGATTACGTTTGTGTCAGGTGCGGTGTTTATGATGTGGCTAGGTGAGCAGATTACCGAAAAGGGGATCGGCAACGGTATTTCGCTGCTGATCTTCGCCGGTATCGTCGCTGGGCTGCCCAGTGCCGTGGGGCAAGCGTTCGAGCTCGCTCGTAACGAAGGGGCCTGGAATGTTCTCCCGCTGTTAGCGCTGTCAGTGCTAGGTATTGCCACGGTTGCGTTTGTGGTATTCATTGAGCGCGGTCAACGCCGCTTGAAAGTGAACTACCCGCGTCGCCAGGTGGGCAACAAGATGTATGCAGGCCAAAGCAGCTACCTGCCTTTGAAAGTGAACATGGCAGGTGTTATCCCTGCGATCTTCGCGTCCAGTATTCTGCTCTTCCCGGCCTCTATCGGTCAGTGGGTAGGTGCTGGTGAAGGCATGGAGTGGTTGCAGCGTGCATCACAAGCTTTAGCCCCCGGGCAACCGCTTTACATCTTGCTTTTCGCGGCGGCAGTGGTATTCTTCTGCTTCTTTTACACAGCGCTGGTCTTCAATCCGAAGGATGTAGCTGACAATCTTAAGAAGTCAGGTGCGTTCCTGCCGGGCATTCGTCCCGGCGAGCAGACCGCTCGCTATATCGATAAAGTCATGACTCGTCTGACTTTGTTCGGTGCCCTGTATATCACTGCGGTTTCCTTGATGCCCCAGTTCCTGATCGTTGCGTGGAATGTGCCATTCTTTTTTGGCGGTACTTCGCTTCTGATCGTGGTAGTGGTCATCATGGACTTCATGGCCCAGGTGCAGTCACACCTCATGTCGCATCAGTATGACTCGGTGATGAAGAAGTCCAACCTGAAAGGCTACGGTAGCGGCGGCATCATGCGCTGAGGCGCGCCGACCGTATTGGAGAGAACGATGAAAGTTCGAGCTTCCGTAAAGAAAATGTGCCGTAACTGCAAGATCATTCGTCGCAATGGCGCTGTCCGCGTCATTTGCATCGAACCGCGGCACAAGCAGCGTCAGGGTTAATTCCTACGGTGCTTTAAGTGGTGTTCGGCATACCCCTTGCCTTAGGGCAATTAAAGGGGTATGCTGTTGCGCCTTTTGTAGATGAATAAACGAGCAAGCCGCTCAAATTTCGGAGTAAGCTGATGGCCCGTATTGCAGGCGTCAATATCCCGGACAACAAGCATGCGGCGATCTCGCTGACCTATATCTTCGGGATTGGCCGTACTCGCGCGCAGCATATCTGTGCTGCTGCCGGTATCGCGCTGACTACCAAGATCCAGGACCTATCTGGCGAAGAGCTGGATACCCTGCGTTCTGAAGTTGGTAAGTACACCGTAGAAGGCGACCTTCGTCGTGATGTTACGCTGAACATTAAGCGTCTCATGGACTTAGGCTGCTACCGTGGTCTGCGTCATCGTCGTAGTCTTCCGCTGCGTGGTCAGCGGACTAAGACTAACGCGCGCACCCGTAAGGGCCCGCGTAAGCCGATCCGCAAATAATACGCAGGCTCTTTCATAGAGAGCCGGCGTTAAGACAGGAATAGACATCAACATGGCTAACCCGCGTAGTAACCGTAAAAAGGTTAAAAAGCAGGTAGTGGACGCCGTTGCGCATATCCATGCCTCTTTTAACAACACGATCGTGACGATCACAGACCGCCAGGGCAATGCTCTTTCTTGGGCAACTGCCGGTGGTTCGGGTTTTCGTGGTTCTCGCAAGAGCACCCCGTTCGCTGCTCAAGTAGCAAGTGAACGTGCAGCAACTGCTGCAGCCGAGTATGGTGTGAAAAACGTAGACGTACTGGTTAAAGGCCCAGGTCCCGGTCGTGAATCCGCCGTGCGCGCACTCAATGCCGCAGGCTTCCGCGTGCAAAGCATCGTAGACGCGACGCCCATTCCCCATAATGGCTGCCGTCCGCCTAAGAAACGCCGCGTTTAAGGAGACAGATTCATGGCTCGTTATATTGGACCGAAGTGCAAACTGTCTCGTCGTGAAGGCACCGATCTCTTTTTGAAGAGTGGCGTGACTCCCTTCGAGAAAAAGTGTAAATCCGAGCAGATCCCGGGTGTACACGGCCAGCGTCGTCAGCGTCTTTCAGACTACGGCTTGCAGCTTCGCGAGAAGCAAAAAGTACGTCGCATGTATGGCGTACTCGAAAAACAGTTCCGTAACTACTACAAAGAAGCTGCTCGCCTGAAAGGCGCGACTGGTGAAGTATTGTTGCAGTTGCTCGAATCCCGACTGGATAACGTCGTCTACCGTATGGGTTTCGGCTCGACTCGCTCTGAAGCGCGTCAGCTCGTTAGCCACAAGGCGATTTCCGTGAACGGCCGCACCGTTAACGTAGCTTCCTATCAAGTGAAGCCGGGTGACGTTGTTGCCATTCGCGAAAAGGCGAAGAACCAAGCCCGTATTCAAAGCGCGTTGTCCATTGCGGCCAACCGTGGCGATATCGTTTGGATCGACATCGACGCCAAGAAGATGGAAGGCACTTTCAAGGCTCTGCCTGAACGCGGTGACCTGACTGCCGACATCAACGAAAACCTGATCGTCGAGCTGTACTCCAAGTAAGCGGCGTTAATTAATCTCTGCTTCTTGAAGCCTGGGCGGGGTAGCAAAGCTAACCGCCCAGATGCTCTTGAGTACTTGTTCTTAAGAACACAGTATCCGTTTGGCAGCCTGAAAGGTGTTCATATGCAGCGTTCAGTGACAGAGTTTCTTCGTCCTCGCGACATCAAGGTAGAAGAAATCAGCGCACATCATGCCAAGATCGTTCTCGAACCGTTCGAGCGTGGTTTTGGTCACACCCTGGGGAATGCACTGCGTCGCATTCTGCTTTCGTCTATGCCCGGCGCTGCCGTGGTAGAGGCTGAAATTGCTGGTGTAGAGCACGAGTACAGTGCGCTCGAAGGGGTGCAGGAAGATGTTATCGAAATCCTCCTGAACTTGAAAGATGTTGCGATCAAGATGCACAGCCGCGATGAGGCGGTGCTCTCGCTGAACAAGCAGGGCCCAGCCGTCGTCACTGCTGGCGACATTGCGCTTGATCATAGCGTCGAAATCGTCAACCCGGACCACGTCATTGCACATGTCAATGAAGGTGCCGAGCTGAAAATTCAGCTTAAGGTAGCGCTGGGTCGTGGCTACGAACCGGCTGACGCCCGTGGCTCTGATGAAGAGACCCGTGCTATTGGCCGCCTGCAGCTGGATGCCACCTTCAGCCCTGTCCGCCGTGTTTCCTACTCGGTTGAAGCCGCTCGTGTTGAGCAGCGCACCGATCTCGATAAGCTGATTATCGATCTGGAAACCGACGGTACTTTGGATCCGGAAGAGGCTATCCGTCGCAGTGCGACCATTCTGCAAGAGCAGCTGGCCGCCTTCGTCGACCTGGAAGCTGATAAAGAGCAGGAAGTCGAAGAGGAAGAGGATCATGTTGATCCAATCCTATTGCGCCCCGTAGACGATCTTGAGTTGACCGTTCGCAGCGCGAACTGCCTAAAAGCCGAGAATATTTATTACATCGGTGATCTTATCCAGCGCACAGAAGTTGAGCTGTTGAAGACACCGAACCTCGGTAAAAAATCCTTGAATGAAATCAAGGACGTTTTGGCGGCGCGCGGCTTGTCCCTCGGCATGCGGTTGGAAAATTGGCCGCCCGCTAGCCTGAAGGACGACAAGGCCTCCGCGTGAGTGTCGACTCGAGTCCCAGTTTGGTAAGGAATTACAACCATGCGTCATCGTAAGAGTGGTCGTCATCTGAATCGCACCAGCTCGCATCGTCAGGCCATGTTCAAGAACATGTCTGTCTCGCTGGTCGAACATGAAATCATCAAGACAACCCTGCCCAAGGCCAAGGAACTGCGTCGCGTTATCGAGCCGCTGATTACCTTAGCCAAGCAGGATAGCGTTGCGAACCGTCGTTTGGCGTTCTCTCGTACACGTTCCAAAGAAGCCGTCGGCAAGTTGTTCAATGAGCTGGGTCCGCGTTATGCCGAGCGTCCGGGTGGTTACATCCGTATTCTCAAGTGCGGTTTCCGCACCGGCGACAACGCGCCTATGGCGTACGTTGAGCTAGTAGACCGTCCGGTTGCTGAAGAAGCCGCTGCTGAAGAGTAAATCTTTAGTTACAGGTTTTTTTAAAGCAGAATGAAAACCGACCCAGCTGGGTCGGTTTTTTTGTGCCTGGGGTCTTTCACTCTCTCGTGTATTTACCTGTTGCGTATATACTCTGCACAAAGCGTTAAATTACCCGGTGGGCGTGCTAGTCTAGAGAGTGTTTTGAACCAATAGGCATGACCGAATTGAGACTTTCAGCGTGTTTGATCGGCGCATGACAGTGCGTAAGGGAAGCCTTGTGCGAGCACGCTGAAAGCGTATGGGTTTGAGATTGTGGGTTGTATTTCCAGCGCAGATGACATCAGCAAGGGGCAAACATGGCAGCGAGGGGAGTTAAATATAATAAAGGGGTAATGGCATGGTTTGCGGTATTCCTGCTATTTGTAACGGTTATCATGGCATCGGTCGCCCAGGCGAATCCGCGTTATGCCGGTATTGTAATCGATATTGAAAATGGCGAAGTGCTGTACTCGGAAAACGCCGATGCGCCACGCTACCCCGCGTCGCTGACCAAAATGATGACGCTGTATCTGACCTTTGAAGCATTGGAAAACGGCGATCTCGGGCTTAATCAGGCACTACCCGTGTCCGCTCAGGCCGCTGCCATGCCTGCCACCAAGCTGTGGCTCTCGGCGGGAAGTACCATCCCTGTGGATACCGCTATTCGTGCCTTGGCGGTACGTTCTGCCAATGACGTTGCCGTCGTGCTCGGTGAATCGCTAGGCGGTAGCGAACAACAGTTTGCCCGCATGATGACCGAGAAGGCGCGTGAGCTCGGCATGACGGCAACCACCTTCCGTAATGCTTCTGGCTTGCCTGATGATCAGCAGATGACCACGGCCCGCGACATGCTCACTCTCTCGGTGCGCGTTATACAGGATTTTCCCCAGTATTATCATTACTTCGGCTTGCAGGAATTCACCTATCGCGGCACGCGCCACACCAGCCATAATCGCTTAGTGGGTAGCTACCCCGGTGCTGATGGGTTAAAGACTGGCTTTATTCGCGCGTCTGGATTCAACGTAGCCACCACGGCCGTACACGATGGCCGGCGTATGGTGGCGGTAGTGATGGGCGGCTTTAGCGCCTCCTCTCGCGATACGCATATGGCCAATCTGTTGGATAGAAGCTTTATGCGCGCTGAATTACGCGATCATCGCAGTTGGCTTGCTGATACCAGCTTTTCACAAGAGTATATGAGTTTCCCTCCGTCTACGCCGCCGGTCATGCCTGCGCGCCCCGTGCCGGTTTCCCAGCCCAGCCAAATGCTCGCCCGTATGGATACCACTACAATTTCACCTAGCCCAAGCGCAATGGTAGATGAGCGTCTAGCCAAGATGACTGTTGAAGGCCCGGGTGAAGCGTCACCGAGCTCGAATTCTGATCCTCTGCAGGACTTTATTCAGCGCGAGCGCATCATTGAAGCACCGCCAAGCGGGCATTGGGGTATTCAGGTAGGTGCGTTTAGTCAGGAAGCTCAGGCGCAACAGCTGGCTCAGCAAGCAGCCCAGCGGTTGACGCAGAATTTATCCGGACGTATTGCGGTAGATACCCTGGAAGGTCAAACCCCGGTTTACCGCGCTCGCTTGGTAGCGCTGGATGAGCAGCATGCCCGTGAAGCGTGTCGAGAGCTTCTACTGCAGGGGATGGAGTGTATGGTGGTTAACGCCAGCCTTTAAAACTGTGATGTAAAAAGCAGAGCAAAGCCCCCGCTAACGCTTGGTTGATTAGCGGGGGCTTTTATTTTTAAGCGGTACCAACAATCTGGAGGTGCGCGTGACAGCGTCATTAAAAGGCATTCTTTTCATGTGCGCAGGCGTGCTGTTTTTGTGCCTCGGTGATGCCATTGCCAAGTGGCTGGGTGAAGTGCATTCCCCGCTGCAGATCATCTTCTTTCGTGCCTTTGTATCACTGCCGCTGATTGTATTGCTGGCCTACACGTCGGGCGGGCTGCAAAAACTGCGCACCCAGCGCCCAGCCGTCCATTTAGTGCGTGGATTGATCTATACGGCGCTGATGGTAAGTTTTGTGATGGGCCTAACGCTATTACCTCTGGCAGAAGCTACCGCGATTGCCTTTGTTGCTCCTTTATTTGTCACGCTGCTATCAGTCCCCATGCTCGGTGAACGGATTGACCGGCCTGTCGTCATCTTTTCACTTATGGGGTTTGTGGGCGTACTGGTAGTCGTCAGGCCGGGCGGCGATGCGTTTCATCTAGGGGCGCTGATCATGTTGGTCGCGGCGCTGTTCTATGCGTTGATGATGATTACCGCGCGGCGCTATGGAGGGCAGGAGCATCTCTGGGCCATGGTGTTTTATATGATGCTCGTGCCATTTGTTATTACCGGGCTGTGTTTACCCTGGGTATGGCAGACACCTGAACCGCACCACTGGCTGGGTTTTTTGGCTTCGGGCGTATTAGGCGTGAGCGCGACGGCGTTTCTAACACTGGCGTTTCGCTATACGGCAGCGGCCATTGCCGCGCCGTTTGATTACACCGCCATGCTATGGGCCGTGGCGCTCGGCTGGTGGTTTTGGGATGAAACGCCGGATAGTTGGGTATGGGTGGGCAGCGTGCTGATTATCAGCAGCGGCCTGGCAATTGCCTACCATGACCGCCGGACAACCTTGAAACGCCGCCCCTCTGCATGAATATGATAAAGCGGGCTGCTTCAGGCAAACGCATACACGTCCATCGCCAGCACTCCATGCTCAACACTATGGTGTAGCTGTTTGGCGTCACCTCCTGCACCCATCGCCACCAGCAGCGGTTGAAAGTGCTCGAGGGTTGGGTGGTTTCGGCGGGCTTCGGGAGCGTTCTGCCAGTCAAGCATTGCCTCGCGGTCATTACCGGCAAGTTTGCTGTCGACCCAATCTGCGAACGTGCCCACCCAGTCTGGCATGGTGCTGCCCATGGGCATTGTCTCGTACAGATTGTGGGTCAGGCTGCCCGAACCAATAACGAGAATACCCTCGTCACGCAGCTCGGCAAGCTTGCTGCCCAGCTCGGCAAGCTCATCATTGGACCAGCGTATGGGCAGCGAGACAGACACCACCGGAATATCTGCTTTCGGGAACATGAGCGAGAGCGGTACCCAAGCGCCGTGGTCGAATCCACGCTCGACAGTCTGGGCGCCAAGCAGTGCCGCCAGACGTTGGGCTAGTTCAGGTTCACCCGGAGCAGGGTACTGACACTCGAACAGCGCCTGCGGAAAGCCGCCAAAGTCATGGATGGTTTCTGGCCAGGCCTCGTTGCTGACCTTGAGCGTAAGACTTTCCCAGTGGGCAGACACCACAACGATTGCCTTGGGTGCCAGCGTTTTGCCCAGCTCGCGCAGAAACTGATGCGCTGGAGTCGGGGTTAGTGCCAACATTGGGGAGCCGTGGGATATAAACAGGCTGGGTAACATGTGACGTCTCCTGAGCGCGTAAACCCCGGCGCTTGGTTTGAGCGCTGGGGCAGAAAAGTGGGCTTAACAATTAACGCAAAGAACGGCTCAGGCTGAAGCTGCCGTTGCCTAAACCTGCCTGTACCAGTAGCGCAACGCTCCAGAACAGCGGGAATTCCCAGCCGCCGCCTTCATTAGAGAACATCCAGCCATTGCCCAGGTGGATCGATGTGGCGCCTAACAGTAGCGGTATCATGGCAAGGCTAATCCAACGGGTATAAATACCCAGTATCAGTGCCAGACCGCCGCCCAGCTCGCCTAAAATGGTTAGATACGCCAGAAAACCGGGCAAGCCAAGTGATTCGAAATAACCCACTGTACCCGGCAGGGTAAATACAAAAACCTTAAGCAGACCGTGGGCTAGCGCCATAACGCCAAGCGATACGCGAAGCAACGCAATGGCATGAGGTTGGATACTTGCAGGCGCAGTCATCGCCGAAGAGGGTGTATTCATGAGGTGTCTCCATTGGAATAAGGCGTTTCAATGAAGACACTTTACGTTGGTTTAAACGAGACATAATCAGCATTTAACGAACATCACTGTTGCGTAATAGGCGACAATCCCATGTCACGTTCCCAGTGAGGTGGGTCGCCCCAGGCTGCCGCCAGATGATCGATAAAGCGCTCTACTTTGGCCGGTAAAAAACGCCGGGCCGGATAAAGCGCATGAATGTCCAGCAATCTGGGCGTCAAATCGGTCAAGATTGGGATCAGGCGCCCCTTGATAATGCTTTCGGTGACCAAAAAGCTCGGCTGGTGGGCGATACCCAGTCCCGCTTCAGCAACGTGAGTCAATACATCGCCGTTATTGCTTTCAAGCGGCCCACGGGTGGACAGTGTGATATTCCCAAAGCGCCAATCGCCATTGGTCGGGCCGCTACGATAGTGCAGACACTGGTGCTGTTTTAAAGCGTCGAGATTACCCGGAACGCCGTGTTTGGCAAGATAGTCAGGCGAGGCGCAAAAAAGCATTTGGCAGCGTGTCAGGCGGCGTGCCACCAAGCTTGAATCCGGCAGACTGCCGATACGGATCGCAACGTCGTAACCTTCTTCGAGAAGATCCACGCGGCGGTCGTTCAAGTCCAGGCGTACATCCAGGCCGGGATGCTTTGCCATAAAGCTTGCAACCAGAGGGGAAAGGTGGCCCACACCAAAGCTCATGGGCCCATTGATGCGTAAACGGCCGCGCATCTCAGAAACGCCGCTACCGACATCGGCGGCGGCTTCGTCAAGCGCTTGCACAATGGTTTGCGCATGAGCCAGATAGCGTTCGCCCTCGGCCGTTAAATGCAGACGCCGTGTGGTGCGCTGAATTAGCCGTACCCCTAGGGTCTCCTCAAGTGTCATCACCAAGCGCGAAACCCGCGTGCGGGACAGGTTTAATGCCTCGGCGGCGCGCGTGTAGCTGCCCAGTTCGGCAACTCGCATAAAGGCGACTATCGGCTCAAGCTGATGCATAAATTCACGTCACTTAAAGGCT
The DNA here is from genome assembly GCF_017983445.1 of Halomonas sp. Taxonomy (GTDB): domain Bacteria; phylum Pseudomonadota; class Gammaproteobacteria; order Pseudomonadales; family Halomonadaceae; genus Vreelandella. The sequence continues at coordinate 166,606 of NZ_JAGOBJ010000007.1, read as the reverse complement.
GGACCGAGCAAACAGGCGAGCGGCTTGATACGGGTCAGGCTCGCCGCAAATAGCTGAAATAGCCGCCAGCCCCTTTGCACCGGCACGAAAGACCTGCTCGCTATGGTCGGCCTTTAACCCACCGATGGCAACGCTGGGCAGAGGCGAGGCCGCCGCCAGCTGTGCAAGGCCCTCAAAACCTATAGGTAGCGCATGGTCGCGTTTGCTCTGTGTGGCAAATATCGGACCCAGCCCTACATAGTCTAAAAGCTCAGCCGGGGCCGCTTGAAGCTGCGCAAGCGTATTGATGGAAAGTCCGATAATAGCGCCTGACCCCATCGCGGCCCGCGCCTGTTGTACGGCGGTATCGCTTTGCCCTACATGTAGCCCATCTGCGCCGCTTTCCAAGGCAACCATCAAGCGGTCATTAATCACTAGCGGCACACCGCTACCGGCCAGGGCGGCCTTGAGACGTTTGGCCTGCTCGATCATATCAGCATCGCTTGCCTGTTTGTCGCGTAGCTGGACAAAGCTCACGCCCCCCTCGACGGCCTCGACGACCGTGCGCTCAAGGCCATAGGATTGGCATAAGCGGGCGTCCGTCACTAGATAAAGCGAAAGATCAAAGCGCATTAACCTTCTCCAGGCCGGTGAACGCGTCAAGGTCAGTCGGCGTCAGTTGATACAGCGCATCCAGAAGCGCTACCTGAAAGCTGCCGGGACCGGTCGCCAGCGCTCCTGCGCGCTCGCCTGCCACGCCAAAGCTTGCCAGCGCCGCAACGGTTGCGATTAACGGTGTTTCAGGTCGGGCGGCGATAAATGCCGCCACTGTGGCGCTCAGTGCGCAGCCAAGGGTGGTTACCCGCGGCATTAACGGATGCCCGCCGGTTAGTCGCCAGTGCTGGGTGCCATCGGTCACGAAATCATGCTCGCCGGTCATGGCGACAATACAGCCTTGCCGGTTGGCCAGGATAATGGCGGCGTCACGCGCCTCGTCAGTTGACGCGGTGGCATCGACGCCTCGACCCTGGTGGGTCAAGTCTGTCAGCGCCATAATTTCTGAAGCGTTGCCCCGAATCACGCTGGGCCCAAACGCCAGCAGCGCTTGGGAAAGGGTCTGCCGGTAGTGTGTGGCACCCACGGCAACGGGATCAAATACCCAAGGAGTGTTACTTTCCTGTGCCGCTTTTACCGCCTGCTGCATGCCTTCGGCCCAAGTTGGCGAAGGCGTACCGATGTTGATCGAGAGCGCCCCGGCCAGACGGGTAAACTCAGCAACCTCCTCGACGGCATGCAGCATGGCAGGGGATGCACCCACGGCTAACAGGCAGTTAGCCGTGCTGTTCATCGCGACAAAATTGGTAATACAGTGCACTAGCGGTGTCGTGCGTTGCACGGCGAAGAGAGCCTCGCCAAGCGGGAGTGATGTCATAGCCACCTCACAGCGTAGATCGGGTGCGAAACGACACCGCGACTTCCTACGCCGGGATTATCCGGTTCAGGTTCAAAGGGTGCGTCTCAGCTCGATGATCTCAAGCGCCCCTGTCGTAGGGCTACTATCCTAGCCTTGGCTGGAGGTGTAAAGCATCAGTAACGGTTAAAGCAGAAGCCGTCATTCCTTACAGTGGATCAGGTGCTAATAAACCAGATCCAGAGCGTGCTGGCGCAGAATGTTCAAGGTGGTTACCTCAAGCGCTTTCTCATGCGTACCGGATAAAATGACTGGTGGCGCCACGCCTACGTTAGCCGCCTGTTGCCAACGGCTAGCGCATAGGCACCAGCGGTCGCCGGGCGACAGGCCGGGAAAGCCAAACTGGGGTTTAGGGGTGCTTAAATCGTTGCCCTGCGCCAAAGAGTAAGCAAGAAACTCCTCAGTCATAATCGCGCAGATGGCATGAACCCCTACATCTTCAGGGCCAACACGACAAAAACCATCGCGGTAAAAGCCCGTTTTGGGTGAATGACAGCAAGGCGTCAGGGGTTCGCCCAGCACATTTAAATCACGCGACATGTCGCCTCCAGAGTGTCAGGGCTAAAATAATCGGTATTCTGCCCGCATGGTGTGTAACCACAGTTTCATCAAGCGATGGTTGCGTTTAGCTATAGGCTTGTACACTGTGTCATTTTTGTCAAAGATATCTGCTAAATAGAATCATTTAGCAACACAATTCGTAAGGATCTTAAGATGACTTTTGAAGGTGAGCAGTATCCAGGCGTTGTCGCCGTTGCTCCGCAGACCCAGGGTTTCCGTTTAAACCATACAATGCTGCGGGCAAAAGACCCTGAACGGTCGCTGGCTTTTTACTCACAGGTCTTTGGTATGCAGGTGCTGCGTCGGCTGGATTTCGAAGAGATGCAGTTCTCGCTCTATTTCTTAGCCAACCTGGAGGCCAGCGATCAGGTGCCCAATGATGCTCAGGCTCGTACTGCCTGGACCTTCAGCCAGAAGGGCCTTCTAGAGCTAACGCATAACTGGGGCACTGAAAAACAGGAAGACTTTGCCTACCACGATGGCAATGCCGAGCCTCAAGGGTTTGGGCATATCTGCTTTAGCGTACCGGATTTACACGCAGCCCAAGCATGGTTTGATAAACACGCCGTGACGTTCGTAAAGCGGGCCGATCAAGGCAAAATGAAAGACGTCGTGTTCGTCAAAGACCCAGACGGCTACTGGATTGAAGTCGTCCAGGCCGATCTAATGGCGGCGTCGGGCGACTAATATGGCACATTTGCTGTTTCGGCTGCGTCACGTGACGGATGAAGAAGCCATGGAAATTCGCGCCTTACTCGCCGAGCATCGCTTTGATGTTTACGAAACCCAGGCGGGATTTTTCCGCTTGGGAGTTGATGCTATCTGGCTACGTGATGAACGCCAGCGTGAAGCGGCTGAAACCGCCCTGGCTGCCTATCAGGTAGAGCGCTTTAACCATGCTCAGCGTGAATTGCACGAGGCCCAGGCCCAAGGAGACGCGCCAACGCTTTGGCGGAGGCTCATTGAGCATCCCGTGCAAGTTGCGCTGGTGCTCGTTGCGGTAGGGATGATTGTGGCACTTACGGTAGGCCCTTTTTTAGGCCTGCTACACGGTTAGCTCCGTTGTCGTTAAGCCGCTGCCAGATGACCGCGTTTAAGGTACATCCTGACGCCCTCGCTACCCGCGGTTAACGCAGGCGTTGCACCTGTCGGGTAGCGGCACCAGGTGCCCGCCGTGTAGTGGTGCATGCTATCGCTTAACGTGCCTTCCAGAATCAACAGCTCAAGCCCGCCCTTGAGCGTGGGGTAGGCGATCGAAGTGCCCGCTGCCCAATGCTCCAGGCTAATGCGTTCCTGCTTGAAGGTGTGGAGCATCTTGTAAGCAATGCGCGGTCGGCGGTCGGGCTGCCAGGGTAGTCGGTGGGCGGGCACTGCCAGTTGCAGCGTATCGTTGGGATCAAACTGATGCAGTTTGACGAAAACCAGCGCGCCTTCTTCGCCAATCTGCGGCGTATGGGCGGTGCCGATCGGATTGCGCAGGTAGCTTCCCGCCGGATAGCGGCCATGCTCATCGGCGAAAACGCCTTCCAGTACCAATATTTCTTCACCACCGCCATGGGCGTGAGGCGCAAATTGGCTATTGGGCGCATAGCGCACCAAGCTGGTGGCTCGGGCTACTTCATCGCCGACCCGGTCCAGCATCATGCGTTCAACGCCCTTACTGGGGGCGTCTACCCACCGGTACTGCTCCGGGGTAACGCTGACAAACTGAGAAAAATCGGCATTCAAGTGCATGATGTTAGCTCGGTAGCGGATGAATCTGCACAGTCTCGATAGATCACCCGGCAATTGCAACCCGGCAATGCTATGCGTTGAGCGCTTCACGCGTTGGTTGTCTTTGAAAACGCCGCTTTTGAAGCGTCAATTCATCGGCCAACGGTGAGAAGACAGGACGCTGGCCCTGAGCGTCGGCATACCCCAGCAGGCCCGTTCTGCAGTGGCGGTTATTCTCCCAGCCGGGATAGTCCGTTACCGGGTACAGGCAGATACCTTCAACGGGGATATTCTGACGCAAGGCTATCTCGACCTGCGCGCATACATAACGTATCCAAGGTACGCGGCGCTCGCTTTCAGCACCGGTTTCCGCAATTAGCAGCGGCTTTTTATAACGCTGATAGGCATCGGCCAAAAGCTTATGGAAAGGACGGTAGTCGGGGCTATCCATAGGGATATCCTGACGATTGGCGTACCACTGGTTATGCGGGTAATAGTTCACCCCCATGATATCCATGTAGGCAGGCTTGCCGCCCAGCTCAGGGTAAAGCTCGCCACACAGCATGTCCCACGCCGTGTATTGCTCGAACTTGAGGCGCTCGGCACGTTCGCGACCCTGACGTCGGGTTGAGCGGGATACCACATGAATGATGGGGTCTACCTGAATAAAGCGTGCCTTGGGCGAGATTTCCCGGATCGCTTCCATGGCGGCAATGGCGGCGCGCACCAGCTGGCATTTAAGCTCATTGCCCCGGCGGCGCACGGTGGGGTTGAAATGGGCTACGCTCCCCCCGGCCCATGACCAGAACGAGATTTCATTAAGCGGGGTAATCAGCGGTGCCTCAATGCCTTCATCGCGTAAAAGCCGTGTAGCAGCCGCAGCGTAAGCGGCAAAGCGCTCGACGAACTCAGCCTTGAAGATATCAATATCATCTGGCCAGCCGTAGTGGCACAAATCCCAGATGACCTGAGTACGCTGCGCTCTGGCCGCACGTATCATTGGCAGCACGCTGCTCCAGTCGTAACGGCCTTTGGCAGTCTCGATAAGATGCCAGCGCATGCCGTCGCGTACGCTATGAATGGCGTGATGGGCAAGCGCTGCGTAGTCGTTACTGGCGTACTGGTCGTGCCGGGTGCCAGCAATCAAATCCAGACGACGCCCATCCCGGCGGCGATGGGTAGAGCACTCGAACCCTCCCAGAAAAAAACTTTTAAACAGACTCGGCTGATGCATGCCGTTTTACGCCCTTGTCGGTGAAGCGGTGCGTCTTAGCTTACCCGCGTTGCGCCGGCTTGCGCCAATGAATCGCTGGCATGTTTCTCCGCCAGATGCTCAAAGGTTGCCAGGGCCTGGCCCACCACCTGATCCATATTGTAATAGCGGTAGCTGCCCAGGCGGCCCAGAAAGGTAACGCCTGGCGTTGCATCGGCCAGTGCACGGTAACGCCGATAAAGCTCGGTGTTCTCGGCCCGCGGAATGGGATAGTACGGGTCGCCCTGATCGGTGGGGAATTCATAGGTTACGCTGGTTTTGGGATGTTGCTGACCGGTCAGGTATTTGTACTCGGTGATCCGGGTGTAGGGCACATCCTCTGATGGATAGTTGACCACGCCCACCGGCTGAAACACTGCCTGATCGAACGTTTTATGCTCAAAGCGCAGGCAGCGGTAGGGCAGCTTGCCCAGCTGGTAGCCAAAGTACTCATCAATCGGCCCGGTGTAGATCAGGTGGTGATAATTGCTTTGGTCGCGCACCGCTTCAAAATCCACACCTAACTGAAGCGTAATATTGGGGTGGTTAAGCAGGTTCTCGAAAAGGGCGGTATACCCATCCCGTGGCATCATTTGAAAGCTATCCGTAAAGTAGCGGTCATCGGTATTGGTGCGAGTGGGCACACGAGCCGTCACCGATTTATCCAGCTCAGACGGATCCAGCCCCCACTGTTTGCGCGTATAGCCGCGGAAAAACGTCTCATAAAGCTCGCGGCCCACTTGGCTGACCACCACATCTTCAGAGGTGCGAATATTTTCAACCGGCTCGGCTCGCGAGGCGAGAAACTCCGCCGCCTGCTCCTCATCAAGATTCAGGTCATAAAGCATGTTAAGCGTGGTCAGATTAATGGGGATGGGCACCTGCCGGTCATTGATCTGCGCGAGTACGCGGTGCTCATAGGGGCGCCACTGGGTAAAGTGGGATAAGTAATCGACGATCCGCTTAGCGTTGGTATGAAAAATATGCGGGCCGTAGCGATGCACCAGCACGCCGGCCTCGTTGTAGTGATCAAACGCATTGCCGGCAATGTGCGGGCGTCGGTCGATGACCAGAACGCGCTTATCAAGCACGCTGGCCAAGCGTTCAGCCAGCACGCTGCCCGCAAAGCCTGCGCCGACAATCAGGTAGTCATAGGCAGGGTTGGACGCGCGCTTCATACTACACATCGCATTTTCTCCTCCATGAGCTTCCAGGTAGTGTCCCAGGACATATCACTCAGCGCCGCGTCCGCCAGTTGCCATACTCGGCCCTGCTGCTGGGCGTCTTCCAGTGCTTCTTCGATAGCGCTTACAAACTCAGCGGGCGTCTGGGCAATCTTGACGACACCGCTATCCCCGTAGGTACGTATCACATCGGTGATCGGTGTAGAAACAACCGGGCGCCCGCCGGCCAGATACTCGGGGGTTTTGGTCGGACTAATGAATCGGGTGGATTCGTTCAGCGCAAAGGGCATCAGCGCGACATCCCAGCTGGCCAGGTACTGGGGCAATTCCGCGTAGGATTTGGAGCCCAGGTAATGGATGTTGGGTAGCTTGGGCAGCGTTTGTGGGTCGATCTTGACTACCGGGCCTACCAGAATGAACTGCCATTCAGGACGTTGCGTCGCTGCAACCAGCAAAAGTTCGATATCCAGCCGCTCATCGATCACCCCGAAAAAGCCTAAACGTGGGTGGGGAAGATTGGCCTGGTCTTCGGGCTCTGCTTGAGGAGTCCGTGCGGCGCCAAAATGGGCGATATCCACACTGCTGGGAAATGGATGAACGTTAGGATGCAGCTGGCGCTTGGCTTCAAAAAGGCTGACGCCACCGGTGAAGATAAGATCCGCGCGCTCGATCAGGCGGCGCTCTTGCTCCACCAGCGAAGGTGGCGCGCCACGAAAGGCAGACAGCTCATCCATACAGTCATAAACCGTGAGCCGTGGCGTCAAATGATCCGAGTAAGGCAGGCTCATTGGCGTGTAGTACCAAGCGATAATATCGCTTGCGGCTATTTCTTCCAGAAAGGCATCCAGCAGGCGGCGCTGGGCACTTATCGCCTGCTCATCCTGATAGCTGGTCGGCAGGTGAGGTACCAATACCTGTACGCCTTCTTCCTGGCGCTTTTCAAGCCAGGGCTCTGCAGCATCGGTAGGCACCGCTTCTTCAAAAAACACTACATGATGGGTCGCAGCGAAGCGCGACATAATGTGTTGTGGGCGCTGGTACACAAACCGCCAGCGCAAATGGGAAAAACAAATCAGTACGCTAGTAGGTAAAAGGGGGCCTGCTTTCCCATGATGGTTAGGGGAGGGACTATTTTGACGTCGCTTACCAAGACTGAGTGGCTCAACTTCTTTCCAACGCATGGGCCTTCTCCTTAATTAACTGAAGGGTTGGTTTTAAATATTCAACGTTGCAAAAAACTAACCCTGTTTTCCCTTTTAGCTTTCGATTCTAAATGTAAGATATATTTTTATTGATTTAATACTGGTTATATTATGTGCTTGGTTAATGACGATTAATGTAAGGCTTAGTGTTGATATGCCTAGTGAGTGTTTTAATAGTCTTAAGCAGCATAGTGCTTAGACGGATGCGATAATACCGAGGGGCGTTTTACCTCCCATTGCCAGGCATGTTTAATAATGGTGGGCAGGCCCGAGTAGCGGGGTGCCCAGCCAAGCGTCTTTTTGGCCAGTTGCGCATCAGCCACCAGCCGGGCAGGATCACCGCTACGCCGAGAAGTATTTTCAAAAGGCACGGCGTAACCCGTTACATGTTCAATTGTATCAATCACTTGCTGCACGCTAAATCCGCCCCCGTTACCTAAATTAAAGGCTGCTATTTCACCGCCTTGCCATAAATACTCCAAGGCAAGCAAATGCGCTTCAGCCAGATCATCTACATGGATATAGTCGCGGATACAGGTGCCATCCGGTGTGGTGTAGTCGCGCCCATACACGCTAAGCGGGCCCCGCAGCCCAAGGGCCGCTTGAAGCGCCAAGGGGATCAAATGCGTTTCAGGCTCATGGCGTTCGCCTATACGGGTTAACGGGTCGGCACCACAGGCATTGAAATAGCGCAACGCCACAGAGCGCAGCCCATAGGCACGCGAGAAATCCTCAAGCATATGCTCAACCATTAGCTTGCTCATGCCGTAAGGGTTCAAAGGTTTTTGAGGATGATCTTCACTTAAAAGTGCAGTCTGAGGTTCTCCGTAAACGGCGGCTGTGGATGAGAAAACCAGCGGACCTACCTGATGGTCTTTTAGTGCTTGAAGTAATGTCAGCGTATTAACAACATTGTTTAGATAGTATTTACCGGGATTAACGACGGATTCGCCTACCTGAATGAGAGAGGCAAAATGCAGTACGCCATCAAACGAGTGCGTTGCCAATAAACTATCAAGATGTTTTCGACTACCGCAGTCGCCAATAACTAATGCGCCGCCTAAAAGACTGGCTTTAAAACCGGTGGAGAGATTGTCCAAAACAACAACGTCATGGCCTTTATAAAGAAGATGTTTAACCGTATGTGAACCAATATAGCCACAGCCACCCACTACTAATAGTTTTGCCATTGTGCTGTGGCCTCATAGAGGAACCTATACTCAAAAGATAAAAGCCTAAATAAAAGCTACTTATTAGCTTTTAAAGGCATTGCCGTAATGACTGAACTCGTTGGTAAGCGATATGACTAAGAATATACTTATTTATAGTGTTGTAAGCAGGTTTAAGCCAAAGTTAAAGAGTCACACGAACGCAATTTAACTAATATTGTTAATCCAGGACATCAAGCCCTGGCTATTGTGCATAGCCAGAGCGCATTGCTGTTTAAGGGGTATCTGTCAGCGCGGTCAGGATATGATGGGCGGCCTCAATACGGGCCTGGTTAGGGTAGTTACGATTCGCCAGCATCACTATGCCTATCTGCTGGCTAGGTACGAAAGCCACATAGGCACCAAAACCGCCGGTTGAGCCGGTCTTGTTGAACCACACGTCCTGACTTGCCGGTAGCGGTGGCTGTAAGCGCCTCGCTTCGTTGGCTTCCAAAGCCATTTCAAGCGAATTTCCGGTGCGTAGCTGATCAAGCGATACCGGGTAGGCATACCGCTCCCAGCCCAGGGCTTGGGTCATATCACCCATACTGAAATAGCCCATTTGTGTTGTCTCTAACGCTTCACGCAGCGTCTCGTCAAGCGCCGAACTATCCATATGGGCTTCAATGAACGTCAGCATGTCAAGAGTATTGGATTTCACGCCATAGGCCTGGGCATCCAGCACACCGGGGTTTACCCGAACGGCCTCATCGTCTTTCGAGTAACCGTAGGCATAGTGCGGTTGCTGATCTCCGGGCACCTCCAGGTAACTGTGTTCAAGTCCAAGCGGAGAGAATACATGCTCTTCCATCAACGCTGCATAGGGTTCGCCAAGCCGTTGCGCCGCCAAATAGCCGAACAGGCCAATACTCGGGTTGGAATACTGCCGATGGGTGCCGGGGGTATAGTCGGGTTGCCAGCGGCGATAGTAATCGAGCATTTCGTGTTCATCCTGAACGCCGTCAGGAAACTGCAAAGGCAGCCCGCCCGCCGTGTAGGTGGCAAGTTCCAAAAGACTTACGTCATCAAAAACGCTGCCTTCAAGCGCTGGCAGGTATTGGCTGGCAGAGTCCTCTAATGACAGCGCGCCGCTGGCCTGCGCGTAAGCGCCCAGCGCTGCAGTAAAGGTCTTACTGACCGAACCCAGCTCAAACAGAGTGTCGGCTGTTACCGGGGTATTCGCCGCTTGATCGGCGACCCCATAGTTAAAGTAATACCGCTTGCCATCAACACTCAGCGCCACGGCCATACCTGGAATACGATGTTCTGCCATTAACGCTGTTATGGTGTCGTTGACCAGCGCATCTATCTGGGGGTTGCCCTGCTCATCAGATGCCCAGGAAAATGAGCCGATAAAAAACGAACCTGCGATAATAAGCCCCGTTTTTGCTGCGAAAGTGCTTTTCATATAGACAACCTGATAATCAAGTGTGAAAGACGAATGGCGTATTAATGGTCTGGATAGCGAGTAAATTACGGTTAATGGCGCCGTCTGACAAACAGCGATATTTTATACGCGCCATTAGAAAAATTAGGGGGTAAAAGAGTGCGTCCTTATTTGCCACTAAAAGCGCTGCGTGCCTTTGAGGTATCGGCTCGCCATTTGAGCTTTACCCGCGCCGCAGAGGAACTTTGCGTTACCCAGGCCGCCGTTAGCCATCAGGTTAAACTGCTGGAAAGCCAGCTAAAGGTTCCGCTATTCACACGCCTGCCGCGAGGGTTAATGCTGACCCAGGAGGGCGAGGGGTTGTTGCCGGTATTGAGGGAGGCGTTCGATCAGATCACGCACACGCTGGAGCAGCTAGGCGAGAGTAATTACCGTGAAGTGTTAAACGTAGGCGCAGTGGGTACGTTTGCGGTGGGCTGGTTGTTGCCCCGGCTGGCCGATTTCCGGGAAAAGCATCCCTTTATTGATCTACGACTTTCCACACACAACAACCGTACGGACATGGCCGCCGAAGGACTCGATTTTGCCATTCGCTTTGGCACCGGCGCCTGGCACGGTATTGCCGCACAACCCTTGCTGCCAGCATCTTTATCCGTGATGTGCACACCGATGATCGCCGCACGTCTTAAAACGCCGGCTGATGTATTAAACGAGACACTGCTGCGCTCCTATCGAGCTGACGAATGGACCGAGTGGCTGCTCGCGGCCGGAGGGCCGGGTAATTTCCCGTTACCTAAAAGCATTGTATTTGATTCATCTATTGCCATGGTAGATGCGGCGCAGCAGGGAATCGGAGTGGCTTTGGCGCCCCCGTTGATGTTTTCAAGGTTGTTGAATAGTGGTGCGTTGGTACAGCCATTTACGACGGCCGTTAGTCTGGGTGGATACTGGCTTACTCACCTGCAGTCACGCGAAGAAACCCATGCCATGGCATCTTTTAGAGAGTGGTTGATGACAGCAACCAGCGCCTGAACGGCGCTGGTTATCGGGCGAGCGTTACCGGCCTTCCTTAGCCAAAAAGTTTACGCGATGCTTGCAGCGCCTGTTTAGTGGCTATGCTCGCCGTGATCGTGATCGTGATCGTGATCGTGATCGTGATTGTGATCTTCATCAGCCTCATGGTCATCATGACCCGGCTCTGCCAGCGAGTCGTGCAGCGTACGGGCATTGTGGAGCATCATGCCCAGGTACGTGCTGGCTTCACCTTCAGAAGCCAGGGCGTCCGCGTAAAGCGTCCCGGCAATGGGCAGGCCCGTCTCTTCTGAAAGCTGTTGAATGACCGCAGGGTTGGTCATGTTTTCATGAAACAGCGCCTGGACGTTCTGGTCGTTAATCACATCGACCAGCTCTGCCATACTGGCACCGCTGGGCTCTACTTCGGTAGAAAGGCCAACTGGCGATAAAAAGTGAATGCCGTAGGCGTTAGAGAAGTAGCCAAACGAATCGTGGCCGGTAATGACACTGGTGGATGACGGAATCTCACTGATCAGTTCGCGGATTTCAGCGTCGACTTCTGCCATTTCGGCTAGGTAGTTATCGGCATTAGCCCGGTACTCATCAGCATTCGCCTCATCGGCTTTAATCAAGCCATCGCGAATGTTGGTAATGTATACCCGTGCTTGCTCCATGTCCTGCCAGGCATGGGGATCAAATTCGCCGTGAACGTGGTCATGCTCATGGTCGTGATCATGCCCGTGGCCGTGATCATGCTCGTGGTCGTGATCATGCCCGTGGTCGTGATCATGCCCGTGGTCGTGATCATGCCCGTGGTCGTGACCATGCCCATGATCGTGGCTGTGCCCCGCGTAGGATAGCTTTTCAATACCGTCGGTCGCCGTGACCAGGGGGCCTTTGTAATCGCTCGATTCAATAAGCCGTTCCATCCAGCCTTCAAACAGCAGCCCGTTGAACACTACCAGATCAGCTTCCGCCAGCGCACGGGCATCACCCGGACGGGGAGAGTAGACATGCGAATCGCCATCGGCGCCAACCAGTGACGTTACGTCCACATGCTCGCCGCCCACATTCTCAACGATATCGCCAAGAATCGAGAAGCTCGTTACTACCTGAACGCGTTCCGCCGCGATGGCTGCGGGCAGCGCTAGCATCGCGGATACACCGACCAGCAAACGTGAAGATAACCGTAAAGACATACCTACTCCTTTTTAATGATGTTACGTAGATGCCTCGGCACTCAGCGGTGCAGTCTTGCGCCTGAGCTTGGCCGCCAAGCTGTGATGGCGACCAAACAGCGCCGAGAAAAAATAACCTGCGCCAGCCAGCAAAATAATGCTTGGCCCCGAGGGAATATCCAGATGAAACGAGAGCAATAAGCCGCCCGTGCTTGCCACCATTGCCAATACAACGGCAATGCCTATCAGCCCTTCCAGCCGTTTGCTCCAAAACCGAGCCGCCGTGGCAGGCAGCATCATCAGACCCACCGCCATCAGCGTGCCCAGGGTTTGAAAGCCCGCGGTCAAGTTGAGTACCAACAAGCCTAGAAACACGCTATGCACCCAGCCGTTACGTCGGCTTTGCCCACGCAGGAACAGCGGGTCCAGACACTCCACCACCAGCGCGCGAAAAACGACCGCCAGGATGACCACAATCAGCGTGCTGATACCGGCGATAAGCACCAGAGCGGTGGAGTTAACCGCCAAGATCGACCCAAACAACACATGGGTTAAATCAACGCTGCTCCCGCCAAGAGAAATCAGCATGACGCCTGCGGCCAGTGAAATAATAAAAAAGCTCGCCATCGCGGCATCTTCGCGCTGACCACCCATCTTGGAGACAGCCCCCGCCAGTAGCGCCACCAATAGCCCGAACATCACCCCGCCGATACTCATGATGGGCAGCGAAAATCCAGCGAGTAAAAAGCCAATCGCCACGCCCGGTAAAATGGCATGGGCCATGGCGTCGCCAATCAGGCTCATCCCGCGTAATACCAGAAATACGCCCAGCGGCGGGGCGGCAAGTGAAAGCGCTAAACCGCCTACCACCGCGCGGCGCATAAATCCGTAATCAAAGGGGGCGATAAACCACGCGTTAAGCAGTTCCAACATGCTGGCCCCCTAAGGTAAACGGCACTACCTGCGCAGGCGCCTGGGAATGTGTTAACGCGCTGGGCGCCACCCACCGGCCATGGCCACCGTTTAGCATCAACACCTCATCGGCCAAGCGCCGTAAATGATCCATATCGTGCAGCACAATAATGATCGTGACGCCGTTATCGGCCATTTGGCGCAATATGCGAATCAGGATATCCACTGTATCGCTGTCGACGTTTGCGAAGGGTTCATCAAGCAGCAGCAACTCGGCTTCCTGCATTAACGTACGCCCGATTAATGCCCGCTGGCGCTGGCCGCCGGAAAGCTCACCAAGCGGTCGATGGGCCAAATGCGAAATACCCAAACGCGCCATGATGTCGCGGCCGCGGCGGTAGTGAGCCGCACAGTAACCCTTAAGCGCCCCATGGCTTGGCCAGGTGCCGGTCATGACCAGCTCTTCCACACTCATCGGAAACGTTAAATCAAGCGCCAGCTGCTGTGGCAACCAGGCTCGCCGTTCGGATGCGATAGTGCACGATACGGTGCCACTAATAGGCCTCAGCTCGCCCATGATGGCTTGGATAAGCGTGCTTTTACCCGCCCCATTGGCACCAATCAAAGCGGTAATCGCCCCCGGCTTGAACTCCCCATCAAGGTGTTCCAATACCGTGCGGCGCCCCTGGGCCAGGTGTAAGTTTTTAAGCGTAAGGTGCGATAAAGCGTGCTGACTCATTGCGGCCACCCGCCTGCCCACGCCACCAGTGCCCACAGCAGCAGTAACGGCACGGTCACAAATACCAATCGTTTAATAGCCGACAGTGACATTAAAGAGAAGTGGCAAGGCCCTTCTCGGTTATGGCGGTGCGTGCGATGACTCACTGAATATCCTCTTAACGATAGAATAAGTTATAACATAACATTTTGTAGAAACAAAAAATTGCCGAGTATTTTACGCGCTTACCTGATCGTGGCAATGATAAGCGCGCTTACTAATTTAGCAATTGATACATACAATAAGATGCTAATAGCGCCACGTGGCGCCAATTTGCTGCGGGGATACCATTAACGCGTACTCGCCCTCAAGACTAACGGGGCCCAATGAAACGCGTGCGGGCTGAAAGCGGTTGATTGCCGAAGACGCCTGGTTCGGCTGGGTCCAGATTTGGAGCTCATTGACCAGCATGCCGGTGGCAAAGTTGATCGCGCCATCGCTTTCCCGGCCGTCGGCGGCAATCACGCCGCCCGCAATCCCGTTGACGATCAGTGACCCAACCCGCGCGCCAAAGCCGCGGCGCTCACGTTCGGCTTGGGCAAGTTCCAACCCCAGCGCCTGTACGCCACTTAGCTCACCACGGGCTTTTAGGCGCTCATACTCGGCAAGCGCCGCCTGGTGCGGCTGACGGTCCATCAGCATACCGCCCAATGCCAGCGCCGACTTCACCACACCCACCCGCGCATCAAACCGGTCATCGCTATCGCTCGCCTCGCTGGACTGGTAAGCGTTCACCGCAAGGCTTGTGCCATAAATGCCCGTCCAACCCCACTGCCACAGGTTGGCCTGGCGCGCGCCGTTCTCGAACACCTCGTCATACGGCGCCCAGTCATTCGATGTTTGGGCCTGAGCCGGCAGCACAACCGCGCATAGCAGCGCGCACAGCAGGTGGTTTAAACGCATGGTGAAAATCCTGTAATCAAAGGGAATGACGTTAAGCGTAGCATGCAAATGAGGAGGGATAGCCCGCCTAGCAAAGAGCTAAGTAGAACTAAGATTAATGGTGTTTGAAGGACAAGAATGATTAGATGAAGAAAAAAAGGGGAACAGGCAGTGGATGACTTCTCACCATCAGATCTAAAAACTATCCTGCACTCCAAGCGTGCAAATCTCTATTACTTGCAGCACTGCCGAATGCTGGTCAATGGAGGGCGCGTTGAATATGTAACGGATGAAGGTAGTAAATCCCGCTACTGGAATATTCCTATTGCCAATACTACCTCAATACTGCTGGACACTGGCACGTCTATCACTCAGGCAGCCATGCGCGAGTTGGCCAGACGAATAATCGATTGGGCTTGCTCGGTGCCAGGGCTGGCGCCTTTAGAAGCCACACGCGGAGCATGGAAAGCAGCGGACGGTATCAGGCGCGTTTTGTCGTTGGTGGCTTGCACAAAGAGGGCGCAAAAAGCAACGCTGGGCTTGGTGTGAAGGCTGCGTGTTTTCATGCCCTTTAGGGCGGGGCGTGGATTTAAAGCGCTTTAGGAGTTTTTGCGGGGGAAGCTAAAGTCAATATCTAACTGACCATCATTTTTTGGCTTGTCTTTTTGAAACTCATCATAAGCGGTTGTATCGAATAAGTTAGCGGTTTGCACATCTGCAAAACTAAACACAATTTCAAAACTTTCATCATGCAAATGCTGTAACTTCTCCGTTTTATCAAGCCGCTCATATAACTTTTTATAGAAAGTAGTGAAGGTGATTTTGTGTGTTTTGTCATTGCGATAGCCACTCATCATTGGGAGGATACGTATCATATCTCGACTATCAACCGGGTCGACTGCCCCCATGACTTGCCCTACATATACTTTTCCGCTTTTTAGTGTGAAGCAAATTGGCTTAGCCTGATCAAACCCTCTGAACAAAATAAGCTCAAAGTCAGCGTTTAAATGATTTATAGCCCGCCTGAGAGGATTGATAGAGGAATGCCTATATATTCCTGCAATATAATAGGCAGGGTTCCACCAGCATTTCTCTTTGATGCCATCGCCGATAAGAAGCACCCAATCTTGCTTGCTCATAGCAGTGATAGATTGAAGGAAATTTAGTAAATAACCAGTTACTAAACCCATTAAAAGCGTAACGCTAAGAACAATGATCCAGTATGCAGCAGAAAGGCTCTTCTCATTCTTACTAAGAGGTAGTTGAGATTTAGCCCAAATAGCTAAGGATTTTTTAATCCAGAGAATGCTGCTATCAAACAGGCTAACAAAGAAAACGGCGACTATTAGAAGAAAAATGCCCGCTGCTGCGGCATAAAAATAGACGCCTTGAGAATCTTGGCGCCTAATAATATACCGTGATTCATGCCACTTGGTTATGAAGAGATAGCCTGAAAGAACCGTAATAAAGGCTATAAGTGCTTGCAGCATCTAGCACCTATGCTTGTGGCGATTTCAGGTGTCGCTCTAGCCTTTCTGAGGCATCTAACTGATCTCGAAATGATTTAGCATGCACGACTTCCGATGCTTTCATCGTCATAACACCGTTACCGACCACGTAATATCTCGGCTTATCCATGCTTTCTTGCTTAGCGCGGCTGTAACTTTTCCAAAAACGACGCTTCACTTTTTCAATGTTAAACATATCTCATCCTCCCAACCCGTGCCTAGCTAACAGCCTCTTGTCGGACTGATTCAGCTGTATTCAGCGTACTAATACAGTACAGCACTGTTTAAATATATTCGATATCTAAATCTAACGCACGTCTAATGTCTGTTGCAGGGACCGCTCAGACCAACGGAGCGGTTATGTTTTGGCGTCGCTTACAGCTTTGCGTTGGAGCTTGCAGGTTATAGGCTCAGATGCTCGGCGAGGATGCCTAGCACCTTGTCTTCGTCGTCATCATTCAACCCGCTAAATTCGCGATCTGGTATGTCGCCCCACAAATGCAGGAACTCGGTTTTGGTACCACCGTAGTTTTGCATAACGGTGTAGACCATTAGGCTGCCCCACTCAGCGTTGTCGCCAGTGGCTGAATAGTTGAACTG
Organism: Halomonas sp.; assembly: GCF_017983445.1. Lineage (GTDB taxonomy): Bacteria > Pseudomonadota > Gammaproteobacteria > Pseudomonadales > Halomonadaceae > Vreelandella. The sequence continues at coordinate 149,777 of NZ_JAGOBJ010000007.1, read as the reverse complement.
CTTGGCCAGCTCTTTGCTTTCCTTTAAGCACGCGGCCATGGCCCTTGCGCTTTTCCGTAACCGAGGAGTTGGGCGGCCAAGCGCTACTGTCCGGCGCTTCTTTTTCGCGGAAGCGCTGCTGGGTGCGGTTAACCATCCCTTCATTGAACGACTTCATCGGCGCGGTAAAGTCGTTGCCTTTGTGGATCAGATCTTGAATAGCGCGGTCGACATAGCCGATTTTTTGCGCTGAGTGCCCATGGGGATTTCTATACAATTCGTGTGGTGCAAAAGATTAACATTCGCTCGATGTACCCTGCGTAAGTAGATAAGGCCTCTGAGGATGGTGGGCCAGCGTTGCACCACATTTTTCTAGAGCAAGTGCACCATCTTCTTCTGGCTCACTTCCCGCTCGGCCTTTTCATCGCTCACTACGAATAATGTTGAGAAGTAGTTTTTTCTGTCGTCGCCTGTGTCATTCAATGCCATTTAATACCTGCCAAGGCTGTTTTGAGTGTGCCAAGCGTAGCGCTACAAACGATTGGGACATGGCTTTAAGCACCATGACATTTTCGCTGCCGCTCAGGCAACAATTGCAAGATTCAAGTATGTACACGGGGCACCGCGATGCGGTGCTTTTGCGGGTGCGCTGGCGCTTACGCCGCACTACTTGGGGGAGAGGATTTGCCTATTAAACACAAAGAGCCCTTACGGGCTCTTTGTTTGTAAAGCAGTAGTTGCGTTGACTTAATCCTCATCTTCTCGCTTTTCAAACGCACGCTTGTCATCGGGTAGGCGGACGAGGTCGCCGATATCGAGCTTGTCCATGCCTTTCAGGCGATGGCCTTTGGAGTCGAGGATGGCGACGACCTTGGCAATGCTCACGGCGTCTTCCTCGCGGTAGGCTTCCACTTCCACGCGGACGATCTTGCCTTGGTAGCGTGCCGAGAGAATATCGCCGGTGCCAATTCTGGCGTGGCCATGATGATCATTGGCGAATAGCTTGGATACGCTGGCGCTACCGGGGTCGTCCCATTCAATATGTCGATGCATCGCTCTCTCCTTGTTAATTAGCCCATAAAAACCAGTGTAGTTTGCTTTTTGTTGAATCCGCCAGTTATTGGTCAGGTGATTGATCGCCAATATGCTGAAACATAAAGGTTAACGCAGCCGGTAAACTGGCCCGCCAAACGCGCCAGGTATGTCCGCCGGGGTAGAGGTCCAGGCGTACGTCGTTGGGTTGAATGCGCTCCATGGCCTGACGTAGCTGGCGGGCGTGGAACTCGGCGTCGTACACATCGCTTCGCCCTGCGCTGATGTAAAGGGGCACGGGGGGAATGTCGCTTTCTTCGGCGCTGGGGCGGGGCGTTACTTTAATACGGTACTCTTCCAGGTAGGCGGGGTAGTTGCGCTCATCCCATAAGCCAGTATCAAAATTGCCTTGCTCATCCAGAAAGGAGGGATGGCGGTGGGCCGAGGAATTCAGCGGCGGGTAGGGGACGTAGCTTGCCGGGCTCAAGGCGGCCACGGCGCTAAACATCTCGGGCTTTTCCAGGGCAAAGTTAAGCGCGCCAAAGCCCCCTGCTGAAAGCCCGCCCACGCCGCGTAGCGCGCGCGTGGTGCCTACCTGGTAGTGGGTTTCTACATGCGGAATCAGGTCGTTGAAAAAGGCGCTGCGGGCGGCTTCGTTGTGGCCGTCTATCCACCAGCTGCGACTACCGGGCATGATGAACACCGCTGGTGGTATGTGGCCCGCACGAATCAGGCGGTCGGCGGTTTGGGCAAGGTTGCCCTTGGCCACCCAGTCGCGTTCATTACCAAACGAACCGTGAAGCAGATAAACCACCGGATATTGAGCGCTGGTATTAGCGTCATAATTGTCGGGTAAATAAACGGTGTAAGGATAGGCGTGGCCAAGCGTAGGGGATTCAAAGGTATGATGCTGAACCTCGCCTGCAATCGCTGCGTTAAAAAAGCTCCAGAGGCCCAGCAGGGCAGCCAGCTTCGTGAAAAAAGGGCGTAACGGCCATCGAGACATGTTAGTGATAGATGAGAGCGACAAACTGCCTCCAGGAATTCTTAACAAGTTATAAAGTCGGACACCACGATAACCGGGAGTGTTCAGCGCAGGCTAAAGATGGGCATACATGGAGTAGGTATGCATAAAAGAATAGAAGAGATTTATTGGTTGCGTGCTTACGGCTGTGTAGCCGTTTTTTTGTTTCATCTGATGGATCACGTGAATCAACGCGTGGATAACCTGGCAACCGATCTGCTGCGTTTGCCGCTGGTACTCGGCACGCCGATCTTCTTGTTTATCTCGGTGTTCGTGTTTGCCATGCGTTACGACAAGGCAGTACCGCCCGGATTTTTGGCCCAGCGGGTGAAGTACGTGATGCTGCCGTATCTGGTATACGGGTTTATTTACTCGACCGCCGAGTGGGTGAAATTGTACATGGCAGGCGAGCCGGTGGGCTTTGTCGCCAACGCGGTGGAGTACTTTATCTTCGCCGGTTGGCACGGCTATTTTCTGATCATCGCCATGCAGTTCTATGTGGCTTACTGGCTGTTCACGCGCTGGCGGCTGTGGCGCTTCAATCCGGTGCCGTGGCTATGGCTTAGCTGCCTGGTGAGCATGGCATACTGGGGCACGGCCTATTGGCTTGAGGTTGAGTTGCCAGGGTATCTGCTGTGGATTGCGCCCCTTGGCTGGATTTATCTGTTCTTTCTAGCGTTGGCACTGGTGCGCTACTACCCCTTTGAGTCGGAGACTCAGGCACCCGAGCAGCCGGCGTGGATGCGTTATCTATCGCATCCGGCGTGGCTTGGCCTTTGGGTAGGCCTGCTGGTCATGGCAAGCGTTGGCGGCTGGCTGCAGTTTTCTTCCAAGGAAGTGTGGGTCATTCCGCTATTTGTACTCTTTACCCTGGTCGCCATGCGCTATCTTAAAGGCTGCCCGGCCCCAGGCTGGGTACGCTATATCAATCGATACTCGTTCGGGATCTATCTGGCCCACCCGATGTTCTTTACGATTACCGATGTCATCATCGTGCCTTTTAATCTGTCGGTGGCGGTTTATGTGCTACTGCTGATCGTCATTGGGGCAAGCGGTTCCATCCTGCTTAACAAGGTGGCTAATACGTCGACCACAGGCGCCATGCTGTTTGGGAAACGTCTCAAAGCGTAAACTTATCTTTGCACCAAAATGAGACATTAGAATTATTTTTTGCGCTTTTTTGGTTCATGACTACGCTCAGGAGGCAGTAAAACCTTAACCGCCTGACACCATGCTACATAGGGTGGCATTGTTGGTTAACTTTTATTGATTGCTAAACAATGACTTATTTTTAATGTAGGCCATGTTGGTGCAAAGTTGGCACGCTCTCTGCATTGTATTGGGCAGCGGCTAGCGGGTCATAGGCAGATGCCTTTCGACATGCTACAACGATAGCCGATTGAAAAAAGATCGCTGAACGATTTGTTATTAATAAACAGACAGACGCTGAGCGAACAACAATGGCAGACGCGCCCTCTAGGTCACGGTTTGTCGAATGACTAGGTTTTCGAATTATTAAGTTTGTCTAACAACACTTTTATCGATAGCTTACTGTTTTTACGCTTTAAGCCACGCTCATACCGGAGGACACAATGTCAGCCAAGACTCTCGCGCTAATCGAAGAACATGATGTTAAGTGGGTGGATCTGCGTTTCACCGATACTCGCGGTAAAGAACAGCACGTCACCGTGCCTGCCCGCGATGTAAACGAAGAGTTCTTTGAGAATGGCCAGATGTTTGATGGCTCTTCTATCGAGGGCTGGAAAGGCATCAACGAATCCGACATGATTCTGCGTCCGGAAGACGGCACCGCGTTTCTTGACCCCTTCACCGAAGACTCTACCCTGATTTTGCGTTGCGATATCATCGAGCCTGCCACCATGCAGGGCTATGATCGTGACCCGCGCTCCATCGCCAAACGCGCTGAAGCGTACCTGGAATCTACTGGCCTGGGCGATACCGCTTTCTTCGGCCCGGAACCTGAGTTCTTCATCTTTGACGAAGTGCACTGGAAGTCCGATATCCAGGGTTCCATGTACAAGATCTCCTCTGATGAAGGTGCCTGGGCAACCGATAGCCGCGTTGAAGGCGGTAACCTGGGCCACCGTCCGCGCCTGAAAGGTGGCTACTTCCCGGTACCCCCGGTCGATAGTTTCCACGATATCCGTGGCGCTATGTGTAACACGCTGGAAGCAATCGGCCAGACCGTTGAAGTTCACCACCACGAAGTGGCGAATGCGGGCCAGAACGAAATCGGCGTTAAATTCAACACTCTGGTGAAGAAAGCCGACGAAGTTCAGGAAATGAAGTACGTGATCCACAACGTGGCCCACGCTTACGGCAAGACCGCGACCTTCATGCCCAAGCCACTGGTGGGTGATAACGGTTCCGGCATGCACGTACACCAGTCGTTCTGGAAAGATGGCCAGAACCAGTTTGCCGGTGACGAGTACGCGGGTCTGTCTGAAATGGCGCTTTTCTACATTGGCGGTGTGATCAAGCACGCCCGTGCCCTGAACGCCTTCACCAACGCGTCTACCAACTCGTACAAGCGTCTGGTACCGGGTTTCGAAGCGCCGGTAATGTTGGCTTACAGCGCCCGTAACCGCAGTGCGTCTATCCGTATTCCTTACACGGCAAGCCCGAAAGGCAAGCGCGTCGAGACTCGCTTCCCTGACCCGACGGCTAACCCCTACCTGGCGTTTGCCGCCCTGCTGATGGCCGGTATCGACGGTATCAAGAACAAGATTCATCCTGGCGATGCCATGGACAAGAACCTGTACGACCTGCCGCCGGAAGAAGGCAAGCTGGTGCCGACCGTTGCCAACAGCCTGGATCAGGCACTGGAAGCACTCGACGCTGATCGTGCGTTCCTGACCGAAGGTGGCGTGTTCACCGACGATATGATCGATGCTTACATCGAACTCAAGATGGAAGAAGTGGAGCGTATTCGCATGACCACTCACCCCATCGAGTTTGATATGTACTACAGCTGCTAATTGCGTTTTAACGCGATAGTCCTGAAACCCCGCCTCGGCGGGGTTTTTTTATTGCACTCAACCGGTGATTGTCATGCTTCTTAATTGTGCTTAATGCACTAAAATAGTGCATGAAATGAGCTGTATAGCGTCAGGCGGCGCTATATCCGCTTGCTTGATTAATGCTTTATGCCCACAAGCCGTGCATGCAGGCGCAAGTGAGACAACTTGGCGCGCTTTTTGCAGTTTCCCATGCATGATGAACGATTTCACCCGCGATTCTTCAGGACACTTCATGTATCAGCGTTTACTAGAACATCTCACCATGGCGGTGCTGCTGCTGGACGGGGAGCTCCGCGTACGCTGGATGAATCCGGCAGCCGAAGCGCTGCTGGCGGTAAGCTTTAGCCGCGTGCAGGGGATTAGCCTGGATACGCTGCTCGGTGGCGATGAAAGTATCGATCAGGTGTTGGCTAAAGCGCGGGATGCCTTCCACCCCTACACCCAGCGCGAGGCACGTATTACCCCGCTCAACGGCGAGTCGTTAACGGTGGACTATACCGTTACCCCGTTATCGGATGATGAGCTGCTGTTAGAGGTGGAGCCCCGGGACCGGCTGATGCAGATTTCCCGCGAGGAAGCCCTAACCACGCGTCAGGAGACGATTAAAGTGCTGGCCCGCGGCTTGGCTCATGAGGTTAAAAACCCACTGGGCGGGATTCGCGGTGCCGCCCAGCTGTTGGAGCGCGATTTAGCCGACCCGGCACTGCGGGAATTTACCCATATCATTGTTGAAGAGGTCGACCGCCTGCGCGATCTGGTGGATTCAATGCTCGGCCCTAACCGCATCATCAAGCATGAGCCGGTGAATATTCATAAAGTGCTGGAACGGGTCCGCTCGCTGCTGATTGCCGAACATCCGGATGTCACCATCAGTCGTGATTACGACCCCAGCCTGCCGGACCTTTCCGGCGATGAGTCGCAAATGATTCAAGCCGTACTCAATGTGGCCCGCAATGCTGTTCAAGCAATGAGTGATGCGCAAACTCCGGGGCCGGAACTGATGCTGCGCACCCGTGCCCGGCGCCAGTTTACCATGGGCGCCGAGCGCCATCGTTTGGTGAGTGAGGTCGGTGTGATCGATAACGGCCCTGGTATCCCCGAGGGGCTTCAAGAAACGCTCTTTTATCCCATGGTATCGGGGCGCGCCGAAGGCAGCGGACTAGGGCTTTCCATTGCCCAGTCGATTCTGCATCAGCATCAAGGGCTGATCGAATGTGACTCACGACCCGGACATACCGAATTCCGTTTATTGATTCCTTTAGTTCTTAACGTTACCGGAGAAGCATCATGACTGAGACTACACGTAGTGAGGTCGCACGGGTGGTCGTTGTTGATGATGACCGCGCCATCCGCTGGGTGCTTGAGCGTGCGCTAGCGCAGCCAGACCTGGATGTGGAATGCATCGAGCGGGCCGACACGGCGCTGGCAAGGCTGCTGGAAGACCCACCGGATGTACTGGTAACCGATATCCGAATGCCGGGAATCGATGGGTTGGATTTAATGGCTCGGATCCGCGAGGCGCACCCTGACCTGCCCGTAATTGTAATGACGGCCCACTCAGACCTGGATAGCGCAGTGGCCTCCTATCAAGGCGGCGCCTTTGAGTATCTGCCCAAACCGTTTGATGTGGATGAAGCATTGGCGCTGGTACGCCGTGCGGTCGCGCATGCCCGTGAGCGTAAGCGGCCGATTAGCGTACCTGAAGGGTTGAACGCAGAAATTATCGGCGAGGCACCGGCCATGCAGGAGGTGTTTCGCGCCATCGGACGGCTCTCGCATTCGCATATTACGGTACTGATCAATGGAGAGTCAGGTACCGGTAAAGAGCGTGTTGCTCAGGCGCTTCACCAGCACAGCCCCAGGGCTGGCAAGCCGTTTATTGCGTTGAATATGGCGGCGATTCCTCGGGATCTTATCGAGTCCGAATTGTTTGGCCATGAGAAGGGTGCTTTTACCGGAGCGGCGGCGCAGCGCCAAGGCCGGTTTGAGCAAGCCAATGGCGGCACGCTATTTTTGGATGAAATTGGTGATATGCCCGCGGAAACCCAGACGCGTTTGCTGCGTGTGCTTGCCGACGGCGAGTTTTACCGGGTGGGCGGGCATACGCCGGTTAGGGTTGATGTGCGCATTATCGCGGCCACGCACCAAAATCTTGAGTCGCTGGTCGATGATGGGCGCTTTCGCGAAGACCTTTTTCACCGCTTAAACGTGATTCGTATTCATCTGCCACGCCTGGCCGAACGCCGTGAAGATATCCCCAGGCTAACGCGCCACTTTCTGGCCGAAGCTGCTAAAGAGCTCGCCACCGATATCAAGGTGCTGACGGCAGATGCCGAGACGCACTTAACGCGACTGTCATGGCCGGGTAACGTGCGCCAGCTGGAAAATATTTGCCGCTGGCTAACGGTGATGGCCTCAGGGCGTGAAATTTTAGTGGAGGATTTGCCGCCCGAGCTACGCACGACCGGTTCCATGGAAAGCAGTGTGCATGGCGACTGGCGCTCGGCATTTCGTGAGTGGGCCGACCACGCGCTGGCTGAAGGGCATACGCATTTACTGGAAGAGGCGGTACCTGACTTCGAGCGCATTTTAATTGAAACCGCGTTAAAGCATACCGGTGGGCGCAAAGGCGAAGCCGCCGAGCTGTTGGGCTGGGGGCGTAATACGTTAACGCGCAAATTAAAAACACTGCTGCCCGCGCTTGCGGACGAGTAAAGAAGCGCTTGCTCGCGTAAGAGATGCCTGCTTAAGACACGCTCGCCTGAATGGCCTGTTGGTCAAGCACTTGGCAGTCAGCCAGGAAACGTTCGAAATCGCTTAATATAGTATCCAGGCTTGCATGCAGGCGATGATCATCATCGACCATGCGCAGTGAAAGGCGCTGCAACCGAGCGCGCTCGATCACGGGGCCTGGCAGCACTACGTCATCCTGCCAGCCATGGATAATATGCGTAAGGCGAGCCTGAATGGTTGGTGAGGTTTCAGGGTAGTCCGGCAAGCCCAGCGCGGGGGCGAGTAAAAAGCAGCCCAGCAAAGGTTGCTGGGCGCTCACCGTCGCGCTTAACCAGCCCCCTAGGCTTGAGCCTACCAGCACGCAGCTGCTGGGTGTGGCGTTGCGCTTTGCCATCGTGGCCAGCAAATGGTTTAAACGCTGGGGCGGTTCTGCCATCCCGCGGTAATCCATGACGACCGGCTCACAGTCATCGAACTTTTCAGCGATACCTTTTAACGCCTGTATTTTTAAGGCGCCGGGCCCGCTTTCCAAGCCATGAGATAGGTAGACGGTCATCATAATGATTAGCTGCTCGCTGAACTTTGAATGGCCTGGCCGCCCTGCTCAATATCTTCACCGGCGCCATGAATCGTATTACAACCGCTAATCATCAGAACCAGGGTGGTCGTTAGAAGACCAATCGCCATGATGCGTTTCATAGTTTCGTTCCCTTCAGGTAGGCAAGTCCGGCAAAGCGGCCGGGCAGAAGCAGTGCATAACGCAATACGTAAAATAAGCCGTGTTTGGTTGTCGTGCCACTGATTTAACCACTATGACGAGAATGGTACGTGTGCATATGTCTCATGTGTCTTTTTTATACATGCTGAAAGCATTTTTAGGTTCCTTAATGTATTTATTTTTTTGTATTAAAATATTGTTTAATAAGTAATTTTTTGTTTTTTTTAGAATATTGGCCCGTTACCTGCACTACTTAAGTAGAAACAGTGTGAGCGGAATGGTAGGAAAATAGGGAAGGCAGGAGCCAAGTAGAAGAACACGGGAGTTAAAAGGACGCTCATTCCGCTCAATTGTATTAACGTATGGATGCGTTAATCGTCGAAGCCAAGGACGGTGGAGATGCAAAATGACCATTTCGCGTAAGCGAGGTGGTTTTTTTGCGTTAGGTGTTTTTTCCAACATGCTGATTCTTATAACATTATTGATTATTAATTATAATTTGCATCGTCTCTGTACAGATGGATACAACGATTTAGTCTATCCTTTCGGCATACTAAATCTAAGCGGTTAGAAAACGAAAACGCAACAGCCGCGTATTTTCAGGGACAAGCGTTATGGCGATGGTACTGATGTTATGCATGTTCGTGCTGTTCTTGGGGTTTTCGGCTATCGGCTTGTACATGATGTTTAAAACCTCATTTATGATGGTAACGGAAGATCGCGAAGATATGCCCCCCGATATCTGAGCGTAAGCATCGATTAAGCGTAAGGATCGATTAGTCGTGCTATTTCGCTAACAGTAGATCTAACCAAAAACCATGCCCGCGAAAGCGGGCATGGTTTTTTATCGCGCTTCATAAAGTATTGGAGAGTGACAAAATAGGGGCTGGAGGCTTACAGCCACTACTTTTTCTGCCAGCGCCCACGGCCTCTTTCAGGCACCATACGGCCAAAATACAGCAGTCCGAACAGCAGCCAACCAACGGTTAGTAGAGCGGTAAATATAAGTATGGCCAGCGGACCAAACTCAGCAATCAAGGGAAGTGCGGCGGCCGTAAATAATCCGCCCCCGACAATCGGTTCAAACATAAGCTGCTTGTAGCCAAAGCTTTCCAGTGCACCGGATTTGTTGCTGGGATCGGCCATTCTCATGAGCAGTAAGCCGGTTACCGTTACCCCCATGGATTGGCCAAAATCGCCTACGCCCCGTTCAAACCAGTTTTCAGGAATCACGCGGGGGGCAATCACAATCAGCACAAATAATCCCCAGGCGATACCCGCCACCGACAGAAGCAAAAACGGCAGGAAGTACTCGCCTAAGGTGGTGAGCGACAGCGTGGCCAGCGCCGCCACGATGGTGAAATCAAGCGCCGTACCCGCGATGCGTGCCATCGTACGGGTAGAGACGTGATGCTCCAGGCCAAAGCGCGTGACCACTAATTGAACGATGACCCCGCCGATCATCGCAATCGGAAACAGCGGCACGTGGGCTAATATCTCAAGGCCATCGTTGCGTGCCCAGGTAACCTGCTCGATCCACTGCAGGCCCGACAGCAGCAGCCAGCCAATTAAAATAGCGATACCCACTAGACCAATGTGCAGGCTAAGCGGGTCGGTAGTGCCTGCTTCAAGGGTAAGGTCTTTTTTGAACTCGCTAAACTCTTGTGTAGAAGGGCGCTCATCTTCACGAATCAGGTCATCAGGCTGATCGTTCTCTTGGCTGGGGGTGATCACTCCGCGGCGGGCGGCGATATTGATCATCAGGGTGCCGATTAATACACCGGCAACGATCCCGACGGTTGCCAATCCCAGCGCTAAGTCAGCACCTTCTTCAAAGCCCAGGTCGGCGAACGTATCTGCCATGCCCGCTGCCGTGCCATGGCCGCCTTCAAAGCCAATCTCGATGAGCGCGCCCACCATCGGGTTCATGTTAAAAAACGGCGTGAGTACCAAAAGTGCCAGGGTAAGGCCCACAACATATTGTCCCCAGGCCATCGTCTGGCCGACCACGACCTGAGGCCCTGCCCGCAGCCAGATGGTGCGCAGGCCAGGAATCGCCTTGCCAATAAACAGAGCGGCAAACACAACGTTAATCAACAGACCCGGCAAGGCTGCCCAGCTCTCTTGTACGTAGGCGGGAAAAAGCCCGGGGCTTTCTTCAAAAAAGGTAGGCGCCAAGCGGCCAATAACATCTGGCCCCATCAATAGAAGTATCAGCCCGGCAATCACCGAACTGGGTAGAAAAAGCTTGCGTAGCCATGCGAGCTTGAGCCGCAGCGCATTACTCACCACGAGCGCTAGCGCAATGATGACAAGCGCGACAAAAAGTTCACCAACCGTCATGGTCATTACATCGCTCCCTAATGAATGCATAAGGCCAAAAAGCCCTAGCAAGACCGTTTAAATGACAGAGTTGGTCTTAATCTAGCGTCTAACCGTCAAAATGGCGAAAAGTTTACTTTAGCCCATCCAATAAAGACTAAGAAAAGCAAAGCCATAGCCAATGGCGCCCCCAGCGATAACATCGCTGATGTAATGCAGGCCAAGCCCCACGCGCGATATCGCAATCAGCAAGGCCAAAGGCAGCACCAGCGGTAAAAGCCATGGCGTGTGGGCGGCGACCAGTACGCTGAACATGACCGCATGCATGGTATGGCCGCTTGGAAAGCTGTAACGATCACGTGCCGGTTCGCCGCAATGCACGCCACCCAGGTAGGTAATAAAAGGCCGCTCGCGACATAGGCGTGTCTTAATCAGCCGATACACCAGCATCGCCGCCAGCGCGATACTGGTGTACTGGACTATCCGCCAGATACCGTCAGGCTGCAGCCAGGGCTGCGCGGCGATCAGCAAGACCCATATCGGCCAATCGCCCAGGCGGCTTGCAGCCTGCAGGACAACTCGCCAGGGGCGGAACAGGTTAAGCCGTGTAACGCGCTGGCAAAGCTGCCATTCAAACAGGTCAAGACGAGCGAATACGACAAGCGGGCGTGGACGCATGGTGGGCCTCTTGGGCTTGGTGGAGATACTGCATAAACTGATCCGCGATGCCCGACCAGCTTTGCTCAAGTGCACGAAGACGCGCCACACGGCCTATGCGCGCGTAGTCGGCGGGATGTTGGCAAAGCTCGACAGCCGCTTGTTGAAACGCTTCCTTGTCGTCAGGGGTAACGGTAATACCGTTATGGCCATTTTGAATCAGCTCTGCGCTTGCCGCGTGCCGATAAGCCACCACGGCAAGGCCGCTGGCCATGGCCTCGGCCACTACGTTGCCCCAGGTCTCTGACAGTGACGGAAAGACGAATATGTCAGCACTGGCGTAATGGCGTGCCAGCTCATGCTTCTCCACAAACCCGGTGAAATGCGCCTCGGGGAGGGCTTTTTCCAGCTGAGCTCGCGCAGGCCCATCGCCCACAATCACCTGGGCCATATCGGGGCGTACCTCGCGCATGGCTTGCAAGGTTTCCTGAAGCAGCGTGAGATTTTTCTCAAGGGCCAGGCGGCCCACGTAAAGCGCAACGGGTTGATGAGCGCTTACACCCCACTGCTGGCGCAGGGCGGCATCCCGATACGCCGGTGAGAAACGCTCCCCCTCAATCCCCCGCGACATCACGTGAACGTTATGAATGCCTTGTTGGCCCAAGGCTTCAGCTTGTAGCTGGGTCGGTACCAGAGTGAGTTCGCAGCCATTATGGAAATAGCGCAGGTAACGACGCGTTGCAGGCTCTAGCCAGGGAACGCCGTAATCGTGGCAGTAGTGATCAAAGTTGGTATGCCAGCCTGCCACCAGTGGAATATTCAGTTGGTGTGCGGCTTGGCGTGCTGCCCAGCCGAGAGGGCCTTGGGTTGCCAGGTAGATAACGTCAGGGCGGTGGTGGCTCCAGAAGCGGCTCAGTGTGGAAGGTCTTGCTAAGCCGACTTGTACCTCTGCGTAGCCCGGTACGGCCAAGCGGTTAACCTGAAGCTCATGGTGTACGTCTGGCGCCTTTCCCTTGGCGCGCGGTCTTGGGCGGATAACATCAACGAAAACGCCCTGTCGGCTGAGCTCTTGATGCAAGCGGCTCAAGGTATGAGCAACCCCGTTAATTTCTGGTGACCATGTTTCGCTAACGATACAAAGCCGCATGAGCGATCCGTCCCTTAATCACATTTTAACTTAGTGTGGTCGGGGACAGTGACACTGCCAAGTCAAGGGGGTGAATAAGCGATGACACTTTTTCAAATAATAATTAATAAAGCGTACTGCCAGACGCATGTTGCGCTTTAAAGTCGATCTTTTTAAATATTAAATTCTATTCATAAGTTACTAGAAAATATTAAAACTTTAAAAAAAATGAAATAAACACCCTCTACTATCTGCAGCGTTGAGGCGTTAAACGACCTCCTCTGTGTCTAGAGCCATTTTATTAAAAAAATATATGACTACTTCAACGGGATCGAACATGTTCAAGAAAACGACACTGGCGTTAGCGGTTTGCGGTTTATTAGGCGCCTCTGCAGCACAGGCCGCTATGGTGTATGACCAGGACGGCACATCATTGGATATCTACGGCCGTATCGCCATGGGCTTTGAGGGAGGTGGTGTTAAAAACGGTGTAGATAACGGTGAAGAGTTCCGCAACTTTGGTTCACGTCTACGTATTACTGCTGGCCATCAAATCACGACTGATCTGCGCGCCTTTGCTCGCGTAGAGTGGCGTTTTAGAGCTGACGAGCGTAGCAGCCCAGGCTTTGATGAAGTTCGTAACAGCTACCTGGGGTTAGAAAGCCAGCAGTTCGGTACGTTCATGGCGGGTAACTACAACAGCTACTACGACAACTACGTCATGACTCCCTTCGACGTTTATGTTGAGCGTGGCTATGAGTTTGCAGGCGGCGGCGTGCAGGCACGTGGCGATTCAATCGGCTATAAAACGCCCAAAATGAATGGCTTCCAGGCCGTCATTTCTGCCAAGCACTTCTCCGAGCGCGGATTGACAGAAGCTGAGCAAACTGGCGAAGGTAGCGTCATTGCTACACAGGGTGGCGTGGTTTATGAAACAGGTCCGGCTCGTTTAGCGCTGGGTTATGTTGAAGATACCGTTCGTGGTGGTGGCAACGGTGAAACGCGTTTCGGCGCGACGGCCGCTTTCATTATTAACGATTCTCTTTCTGCACGTGTAGGTTATGAAACGCGTGACGATAACGACGTTTACGGCGGCGGTTTTGACAAGATTGGTGTAGGTGCCACTTATATTTATGATTCGTGGAAATTCTTCGCCGACTATTACAACATCGAAGTAGACAATGCTGACAGCGACCGTAACGCTTGGGCGCTAGGCTCGATGTACCAGTTGACCAAAAACTTCGATATGTTCCTGGAACTTAACGACAGAAATCTCGATGCCGTTCACGATTACGACGAAGACATGTATTACGCGCTAGGTGCTCGTTATCACTTCTAATGGCTAGTGTGGGTTCGTTACTGATTTAAGCTGTACTTCGATCTTGAGTCGGTATGGATAACTCCATACCGACTTTTTGGCCTGTTTTTAACGCGGTAACGCTTTATTACCGGAGGAGCATCTTTGCCGGTAGCTTGCCTTTAACGCTCGTCATTTCGATTATCAATGGTTTTACGGTAGTTATTGATAAACGGTTGTTCGGCCTTGTCGATGCGATCCATACCCGCCACGACGCGATGCCAGTAAGGATAAAGCGGTGCCGGGCGTGTAGCGGCTTCCAGGCGATCAATCTCTTCCTGGCTTAGGGTAAGCTCGGCGGCGGCCAGATCATCTTTCAGATGCTCTTCGTTGCGTGCGCCGACAATCAATGAGGTTACGCCGGGGCGGTCTTTCAGCCACGCAAGGCAAGTGCGTGGAATGGAGGCGTCATGCGCTTCACCGATCTCAGCCAACAGCTCAATGATATCGTAAGCGCGCTCCATGTCATGCACATAAGGCTCGGGCCAACCGTTGCCCTGGCGAGTACCTTCAGGGGCTTTCTGGCCACGACGCACCTTGCCATTGAACAAGCCTTCACCCAGCGGCCCCCATACCAGCGTACCGATGTTCTGATCGATGGCCAGCGGCATCAGCTCATACTCGGCCTCGCGAGATTCCGGCGTGTAGTAAATCTGCTGGCTGATGGGTTTGACCAGGCCATGCAGCTCAGCCTTACCGATGGTTTTCATCATCTGCCAGCCGGTAAAATTGGAGGTGCCGTAGTAGCGGATCTTGCCGCTTTGCACCAGGTGATCCAGCGCATAGAGCATTTCTTCGACCGGCGTGACGCCGTCCCAGTTGTGCATCTGATACAGGTCGATATGATCAGTACCCAAGCGTTTCAGGCTGGCCTCACAAGCATTGATCAAGTGATAGCGTGAAAAGCCGCTGTGGTTGGGGTTGTCGCCCAACGGGCTGCGCGCCTTGGAGGCCAGAATAATATCCTGACGTTTGTTGCCCAGCGCCTTGCCTACGATTTCTTCCGACTCACCCATGGAGTAAAGGTCGGCGGTATCGATCAGGTTAACCCCGGCATCTATCGCCATATCGATCTGGCGCCGCGCGCCTTCTACATCGACGCTTGCCGCCTTCTCAAAGCCTCCACTTCCGCCAAAGGGTACGGTACCCAGCACAATTTCAGATACCAATAGGCCTGAATTTCCTAACGGACGGTATTTCATTTCGACTGACTCCCTGTTAATCGAATGTGGCATAAATCTAAAGTCTTAGAGCACGTACCCCTGTAAGCCTAGAAACCCAGTGAGATATGTCAAAAATGGTAGCGTGTTTGTTGAAGCGCTGTCTTGATTCATCAGCCTCACGGGCCTTCAGTAGGCTTGCCAGTGAAATCCGTCACTGGCTTATCTACAGGCCTGTCGAGGCGCTCGGAAAAAGCACGTAGGCCGGCCAGAATCGGTTTGATGGCATACCACAGCTCGTCATCGTTAAGCATGCGATAAATGCCGGTAATGCCGGGGGCGCTGTCCTCTTTGTCCTGACGCGTCTGTTGGCTCTTATTCTGCTGGGAAGGGCTCTTCGCTTCATCGTGGCGATGGTTACCGACCTGCTCAATACCTTCTTTTAGCGCAAACATCACTTGATAAAAACGCTCAGACGGCAGCGCCGAGAGCGTCATGGCGATTACTGAAAGGTTTTGAATGGCGTTAAGCGAGCCTGGTTTATTTAATCCGTCTACCACGATACGCAGTAGCTCATGATTGGAGGCCACCACGTCATTGGCAAACCGGAGCAGGCCGTGCTCATGCAGCGTTTGCACAAGCCTATCGAGTTCTTCCTGAGCATCCGGGCCGATTTTGGGTGGCGGTACGTCGTAGGAAATTCGTTCGGCCATTACATTTTCCTCGGATTGGTTTGCTGGGCAGGCGGCAACGTATAGTCCTCGTTGGCCCACTTCACCTCGACGGCGACGCCTTCGTTGGGGGTGCGCTTTCCAAAGCGATAGTTGGTGCTGGGCAACGGCGGCTCGGTGCATTTATCCAGCACCTCAAGCTTGACGGCTGTTTCCTTGTAGGCGGGTGTGTGAACAATCGGATCGGTGTGTTCGCCGGTTAATGCGTTAACCCCGGGTTTGCCAAAGTGAATTGGCAGGTAGAGCGTCTTGCCCGCGACGCGGTCAGTGACCAGAGCAGGGTATTCACGGCTATCCCGGCGTGAGGTGAGGCGCACCCAGGTACCATCTTGAATATTGCGCTCGGCCGCGAGCTCCGGACTTACCTCGACAAAACTGCCGGGGGCCTGGTCCCAGATGCCTTGTGATCGGCCGGTCTGGTTGGAGCCTTGAAAGTGCTCCAGCAGACGGCCGTTATTGAGCATGAAGTCGTACTCATCATCGGCGGCCTCAAGAGGTTCTTGCCATTCAAGAACAAACAAGTTGGCCTTGCCGTCTTCGGTGGGAAACCCATCGGTATACAATAGCGGCGTATCGGTACCATCCTCGGCAACCGGCCAGAGTAACGACTTCCAGCCTTCCAGCCGCTCGTAGCTGACACCGGCGAACAGCGGTGATATCGACGCGCACTCTGCCATGATCTCGCAGGGGTGGTTATAGCCCCAGTCGTGGCCCATGCGTGCGGCAAGGTCTGTCAAAATACGCCAGTCGGGGCGGCTGCCGCCCAGCGGTTCGAGCACCTGATAAAAGCGCTGAATGCGTCGCTCGGTATTCACAAACGTGCCGTCTTTCTCGACGCTGGGGCAGGCGGGCAGCACCACATCGGCAAACTCAGCGGTACGGCTCAAGAAGATATCCTGCACCACCATAAAGTCGAGGCTTTCAAATGCGGAATGAACGTTATGGGTATTGGAGTCGGAGAAGGCCGTCTCCTCGCCAATGATGTACATGGCCTTGAGCTTGTCATCAGCCGCTGCCTGAACCATCAGGAAATTGCCCCAGCCCTCTTCCAGCGAGAGCTGCTCAGGCTTGACGCCCCAGCCCTTGGCCCAGCGCTTGCGGACGTCTTCGTCAGTGACCTTTTCATAACCTGGGTACATATTACGCAAGCAGCCAAAGTCGCTGGCCCCCTGCACGTTGTTATGACCGCGCATGGGGTAGCCACCGGTCCCCGGTTTGCCGTAGTTGCCCGTGACCAAAAGAAGGTTGGAAAGCGCGGTGCTGGTATCCGAGCCGTGGCTATGCTGAGTGATCCCCATGGCCCATAGCAGGCACACGCTTTTGGCCCTGCCGATTAATTCAGCGGCTTCAATCAGCTGCTGCTTGGGAATGCCGGTTTTCTGTTCAGCAAAATCGAGGGTAAACGGGGCCAGCGATTCACGATATTCATCGACGTTATTGACCCAGCGCTCGAGGAATTCATGGTCGGCCAGATCGTTATCGAACATATAACGCGATAGTGCCGAGGCCCAGATTAAGTCGGTGCTGGCATTGGGCCGCATAAACAGGTTCGCCCGCTCGGCCATTTCGTGTTTGCGCGGGTCGAATACCACCAGCTTTTGGCCGTGCAGTTTTTGCGAGGACTTGATACGTGAGGCAATCACCGGATGGTTTTCGGCGGTATTGCTGCCTACCAGTACTACCACTTCGGCTTGCTCTATATCCTTGATGGTCCCCGCATCGCCGCCGTAGCCTACGGTGCGAAAAAGCCCTTTGGTCGCAGGGTTCTGGCAATAGCGCGATGAGTTGTCCACGCTGTTGGTGCCTATGATCAGCCGGGCGATTTTCTGCGTCAGGTAGGCTTCTTCGTTGCTCGCTTTACTGGAACCAATAAAACCAAGGCTTTGCGGGCCGTGGGTATCACGTACTTCCAATAATCGACGCGCCACCAAGTCCAGCGCTTCGTCCCAGCTGGCTTCACGAAACTGGCCATTTTCTCGAATCAGCGGCGTAGTAAGACGCTTTTCGCTATTCACGAAATCCCAGGCGAATTTACCCTTGATACAGGTCGAAATACCGTTGGCAGGCGCTTCCGGCGTGGGCTGGACCTTAAGAATCTTGCGGTCCTTGGTCCACATCTCAAACGAGCATCCCACTCCGCAGTAGGTGCACACCGTTTTAGTGCGTTTGATTCCTGGCTGGCGCCAAGTGGCATCCAGCTCTGAAATACCCGTCACCGGTATGGCGCTGGTAGTCTTTTCGACTTCCTTGACTACTTCAATCATCGGCCGCTTAAGCGACCAGGGCAGGGCGGTAAGCGGGCCTGTCTGCCCGAACATGCTGTTTTCCTGCAGCGCGTTACACGGGCAGACCGTTACACAATGGCCGCAGTGTACACAGCTTGAGTCGTTGATCTCCTTGCCGCCATCCCACAGTACGCGTGGGTTTTCACTGGCGTAATCAATGCTTAGCGTCTCGTTGACCTCGACATTCTGGCACGCTTCCACGCACTGGCCGCACAGAATGCATTGGTCCGGATCGTAGGTATAAAATGGGCTAGAAGTATCTTTAGCGTGGGGTTTGGGCTGGAATTCATAGCGCTGTATGGGGATATCCATCTCTACCAACGTGTTATGCACGCGGCAGTCGCCGTTGTTATTCTCGCATACGGTGCAATAAAGCTCGTGCTTGGCCAGCAGCCGGTCCATGCCTTCATGACGAGCAGCTGTAGCCTGGGTATCAAGGCTTGAAATATTAAGGCCTTCTTCGGTACGCAGCGTACAGCCACGTTTCATTTCGCCATCAACGTTAACCCAACAGGTGTCGCACGTTTCAATAGCGCCTAGAGAAGGGTGGTAGCAGACGCTGGGTAAAGAAATACCATGGCTTTCCAGAAAATCGATCAGTGGCTCATCGGCGGTGCCGGTTAATTTTTTATCATCAAACGTAATCGTGCACGGTCGGTTCATTTGGATGCTCCTCCATGGGCTTTATTCTTATCCTGACGCTGCCTCCTCTTTGCGGGTTTTAACGTCTTGCTTCAAAGGTAGTTAAGCGGCTTGAGCTTGTAAAAGCTCAGTTTCTGGTTTTAAACCTAAGTTAAGCACGGGGTTTGTACTTCTCTTTCAAGGCCAGCACGCTACGTTTATAACCAGCGTGGCTTTATTTATCCCCAGCAATGGAAAAGACAACATGGAAAAGACAGTGAAACAGCAAACCGTACTGATTACCGGCGCCAACCGAGGTGTTGGATTGGCACTGGCGGCACACTACAGAGATGAAGATTGGCAGGTGATTGGTGTTTGCCGCCAATCATCAGACGAGCTTGAGCGCGTGGCTGACCGTGTTATTGAGGGTATTGATGTGACCAAGCCCGAGGATGTTGAGCATTTGGCAAAGGCACTTGATAGCCAGCGGCTTGATTTGTTGATCAACAACGCAGGCCTCTTGCGCGATGAGGCGTTAGGCCAGCTGGATTTCGACAGCATCCGTGAGCAGATGGAAATCAATGCCTATGCGCCTCTACGGGTATGTGAAGCGCTGCTACCGTTGATGCAGGACGGCAGCAAGATTGCCAACATCACCAGCCGTATGGGGTCGATTGCCGATAACGATTCTGGCGGCCGCTATGGCTATCGGGCGTCCAAGGCGGCGCTGAACGCATTTGGAAAATCCCTGGCTATGGACCTTAAGCCACGGGGTATTGCCGTGGCACAAATACACCCAGGCTATGTAAAAACACGCATGGTTAACTTCGGCGGAATGATCAGCCCTCAGGAAGCCGCGACGGGCATTACTGCCTGTATCAAAACGCTGACGCAGGAAAATAGTGGCAGTTTTTGGCACAGCAATGGTGAACCGCTGCCGTGGTAGCCTTGGATAAATGCTTTTTCTATATATAAGCGGCGCGAGTAGGCTATTTCGCATCGTTTAACGCTAAGTAAGATGAGTGCGTTACAGTGGTGGACGATAACACCGTCACTCATTTGTCAGGTTTTTAAGGCACGCTATCGTTCTGCTATAACACTTTTATAAAAGGAACCATGCTGATGCGTTTTATTTCTCACGGTATTGCGCTAGGGATAGCGACTGGGCTGTTTAGCGCCACGGCGTATGCCGCGCCCTATACGCTGACCATTTTTCATACCAATGACCTGCACGGGCGTACCGATAGCTACCCTCAGTTGATCACCGCTCTGGCTGAAGCCCGTGAGCGGTTCGGTGACGGCCTGTTGCTGGACGCGGGGGATATCTTTTCGGGTACGCTCTATTTCACCGAATACCAGGGTCAGGACGCCGTCGAGTTCATGAACCTGATGGGCTATGACGCTTTCGTGCCGGGCAACCATGGGTTCGATCTGGGCGATCCTGAAGAAGGCCATCAAGCATTAGCGGCATTCTTTGCCGCCGCTGATTTTCCCATTGTGGGCGCGAACCTGGATTTCTCTACCTCGCCCGAGTTTGCCGATCTACTAGGCGATTCGATCAGCGCCGAGACCGAACATAAGCCTAAGCCTGGCCACCTGTACGACGGCATTGTGGTAGAGCAAGGTGGCGAGCGAATCGGTATTTTCGGACTAAGCACGCAAGGCAGCGAGGCCGTCTCCAGCCCCGGTAACGTAGCCATTGGCGATTACCGTGCGGCCGCAGAGGCGATGGTGGCAGCGTTTGAAGCTCAAGGCGTCAACAAGATCATCGCACTTACCCACCTGGGCTTTGACAGCGACCCGAGCCTGGGCAACGACCTGTTACTTGCCCAGCACGTGGAAGGGGTCGATGTGATCATCGGCGGGCACAGCCATACGCGCCTGGAATCGCCCGTCACCGTGGCCGAGAACGACCTGGGCGAGCCTAAAGCGCCCACTGTCATTGGCCAAGCGAATGAGTACGGTAAATACCTGGGCGTCGTGCAGGTGACTTTTGATGACGAAGGCGTGGTGCTTGATGCCAGTGGCGAACTGCTGACCACCGATGATTTCGAGCCTGACGCCCAAGCGCTTGAGATGCTTGAGCCTTACACCGCACGCATTGAAGAAGTGCGCGATACCCAAGTGGGCGCCCACCTGAATACACGGCTTCCCAACCCTCGCCACGGTAATGGCGATGAACAAAGTGTCCGGGCTGATGAAACGGCGCTTGGCAATCTGATTGCCGATGGTCAGCTTGCTGCCGCTCGCCGGGTGAATCCTGAGACCGTGCTGGCTGTTCAAAACAGTGGCGGTATTCGTGAACCCATTGCTCAAGGTGATGTGAGCGTGGGTGAGCTGGTTGCCGTACAGCCGTTTGGCAATCGCTTGGCGCTGATGAGCGTGACGGGTGCGGAGCTTTTGGAGACGTTCGAGATCGGGCTGGCAAATGTGCCGGATGAAAGCGGCGGTTTCCTGCAAGTGTCCGAAGGTACCGCGTTGGTATATGACAGCCGCCAGCCCGTCGGTGAGCGCGTTGTAAGCTTGAAGGTGACGCAGAATGGCACGTTGCAGCCGGTAGATCCTGAAACTACCTACACTATCGCCACCAACCATTTCACCGCTGCCGGTGGCGACAGTCATACGGTGCTAGAAGCCGCCTATGAGGATGGGCGCAGCACCATCGTCGGTAATACCGACTGGGAGATGCTGCGCGATCATATGGTTTCGTTAGGTGACGTGGATTATCAGGTGGAAGGGCGTATCACTGATCAGGCTCGCCAGCATTAAATGTGAATGAAGGGCCGCGTGGATATTACGTAGAGATGGCCCTTGTTCAGAGTAGTGAACACCGGGCAGCAGACTGGGCACTCACTCATCTATAAGCGTGGCAAAACTGCCGAATATCGCCCGCTTGCCATCAAACGGCATGGGATTGATGTCCGGTTGTAAGCGCGGGTCCTGCATGAGCTTGGGCATCGCCTCGTCATGCACGGCGCGGGAGGGCCACTCGATCCATGAGAAGATAATGGTTTCGTTATCCTGACGCTTAACGGCCATGGAATAAGAGGTGACTTCGCCTTCGGGAATATCCTCACCCCAACACTCTACTACCCGCAGAGCGCCATGCTCTTTGAAAACCACGGCAGCAGCACGAGCGTGCTCAATGAAGATTTCTTTATTGGCCGTTGGCACGGCCGCGACGAAGCCATCAATATAGCGCTGATTGGTAGTATTCATGATGATTCTCCTGTCTGTGTTTTAGGAGGAAACTCACGGATGGGACGTACTTCAATGCTGCACAGTGGCAATAAAGACCTAGTGCATGGACTTCATTGGCAGGCGATGAGAGTTACCTACGGTAAAGCGAATCAAAAGTAGCCGGAGCTGCCATCATGAGGGGGGTCATGTGCTTCTAGCGCCAAGGAGTGAAAGCACGAAAGTGTCCTTGGTTAAAAGTAGCGCATGGCCCCGCCTCTCACCATGTTTGTAGAGACATGTTTGTAGAGGATTGGAGAGGGGATCAATCTCCCGTGCGCAGGCCGGTTGCGCTGTTAAACGGATGCAGCGCTTCGCGGGTGACAAAAAAGCGCAGCGTTTCGCCCTCGTTAACCGGCGGCTGGCCACTAACCCGGATTACCGTGGGCTGATCGCTGTCGGCGAGTCGCACGTAAAGATGGCTCTCGGCGCCGGCGGCTTCAAATAGTTCAAGCGTCGACTCCACGATCAGATGCGGTGTAGCCGGCGGCGATAGGCGCATATCGTCCGGGCGAATGCCAACCGTATCGGTATCGGCAGGAAGATCGTTCAGCAGGTCATGGTGGCCGCGCGTTTGCAGGTATTCAAGCGGCACCATGTTCATCGCAGGCGAGCCGATAAAGCCTGCCACGAACATCGATGCAGGGCGCGCGTAGATTTCCATTGGCGTGCCTACCTGCTCGATTTTGCCAGCGCTAAGTACCACTAGCCGGTCGCCCAGGGTCATCGCCTCCAACTGGTCATGGGTGACATAGAGGCTGGTAGTTTTCAGGCGGCGCTGAAGCTGCTTGATTTCGACGCGCATCTGCACGCGCAGCTTGGCATCCAGGTTGGAAAGCGGCTCGTCGAACAAGAAGGCCGCGGGTTCGCGTACCAGTGCCCGGCCCATGGCTACTCGCTGACGCTGGCCGCCGGAAAGATTGCGCGGTTTTCGCTCCAGGTAATCTTCTATTTCCAGCATCTTGGCCGCTTTGCGCACCCGCTCTTCGATTTCGGGTTTTTTAAAGCCGCGGTTTTTCAGCCCGTAAGCGAGGTTGTTGTACACCGTCATGTGCGGGTAGAGCGCGTAGTTCTGGAACACCATGGCGATATCGCGCTCGGCGGGTTCGAGCTTGTTGACCACCCGGTCACCGATCTTGAGCGTACCCTCAGAAATCGTTTCAAGCCCGGCTACCATGCGTAACAGCGTGGATTTACCGCAGCCTGAAGGGCCTACCAACACCACGAACTCGCCGTCCTTAATCGCAAGATCAATGCCTTTAACGGCATGCACGTCGCCTGCGTAGGTTTTTCTAAGCCCTTCCAAGGTAATACTCGCCATCTTATTTCTCCGTCTCGGTCAGGCCTTTCACAAACAGTTTTTGCATAAACAGCACTACTAATACCGGGGGCAGCATGGCAAGCGTGACCGTTGCCATGATCAGGTTCCAGGCGGGCACCCGGTCGGACGAGGCCATCAGGCGCTTGATGCCCAGCACGATGGTGTAGAAGTCTTCGTTGGTGGTGACCAGAAGCGGCCACAGGTACTGAACCCAGCCGTAAATAAACATGATCACGAAGAGGGCAGCGATATTGGTGATCGAGATGGGCAGCAGAATATCGCGGAAAAACTTCATCGGGCTGGCGCCATCGACGCGGCTCGCTTCCATCAGCTCTTCCGGCACGGTCATGAAGAACTGGCGGAACAGAAAGGTCGCGGTGGCCGAGGCAATCAGCGGAAGCGTTAGCCCCGCATAGGAGTTCAGCATACCCAGATTGGCTACAACAGCGTAAGTGGGGATGATGCGAACTTCGACTGGCAGCATCAGCGTGATGAAGATGATCCAGAATGCCAGCATGCGAAACGGAAAGCGGAAATAGACAATCGCAAAGGCGGAGAGAATCGAAATGGCGATCTTGCCGATGGCAATCGTCAGCGCCATGATCATCGAGTTACCCAGCATCAGCCAGACCGGCGGCGTGCCGCCTGTCTGCCAGCCGGCGTTGAGCATCTGCCCGTAAGATTCAAGCATGTTGTCGCCGGGCGTAAGCGGCAGCACGCCGCGCACGAAGGCGCTCGGTTCGTGGGTCGAGGCAATAAAC
This sequence comes from Halomonas sp., assembly GCF_017983445.1. Taxonomy (GTDB): domain Bacteria; phylum Pseudomonadota; class Gammaproteobacteria; order Pseudomonadales; family Halomonadaceae; genus Vreelandella. Next base: position 125,672 of record NZ_JAGOBJ010000007.1, on the reverse strand, counting down.
GCCACGTACACTGGAAATGCCACCACCAGTACACCTGCAATCAGCACCAGGTGGGTCAAAATATTCAGAAAGGGTCTTCTTTCAACCATGTTCATGTCCTTAACGCACTAGTAGTTGACCCGGCGTTCCACATATCGGAACTGGATAAACGTCAGGATAATCACGATGCCCATCAGCAAGACTGATTGAGCCGATGAAGATCCGATGTTCAGCCCCGCCACGCCGTCGGTGTAGACCTTGTAAACCAGAGTCATGGTGGCCTGCCCAGGCCCGCCACCAGTGGTGGCATCGATCACCCCGAAGGTGTCGAACATCACGTAGTTGATGTTGATGATCAGCAGGAAGAAGGTGGTGGGCGACAAAAGCGGCAGTACGATGGTCCAGAAACGTTTGAACGGTGTGGCGCCGTCAATCGCGGCCGCCTCGATCAGCGATTGCGGCACTGATTGAAGGCCCGCGAGAAAGAACAGAAAGTTATAGGAGATCTGCTTCCAGGCGGCGGCGATGGTGATCAGGATCATCGCCTGGGTGCCCGAGACTCGATGATTCCAGCTGATGCCGAACCAGTCGAGCAGATGCGGCAAAAGGCCGATGGTCGGATTGAACAGAAACCACCACAGCACCCCGGCAACGACCGGGGCGACGGCATAGGGCCAAACCAGCAGCGTGGTGTAGAACTTGGCGCTCTTCAGGACGCGGTTGACGCAAATGGCCAGCAAAAGCGCCAGGCCCATGGAGAGCACCGTCACCGATACGGCAAATATCGCGGTACGCCCCAGCGCGTTCAGGTAGCTGGGATCCGCCAGGATACGTGCGTAGTTTTCCAGGCCGACAAACGTCGTCTTGAAGCCAAACGCATCAGTACGCTCGAAACTTGATTTGACCGCCTGACTTGCCGGCCAGATAAAGAACACCAGCGTAATGGCCAACTGCGGCGCCAAAAGGAAAAAGGGGAGCCACCGGTTTTGATAGGTGGAACGTTTGGTCTGCATGGCACATCCTATCTTGCGGGCGCGTGGTCGGTTCGGTTTCCCGCCGAGCATAATCGGCGGGAAGTAAGCCATCCCATACGTCCGTTGTTATAGATGGGGTCGTTTTACCGGGCGTATGGGATGGCTCTCATAACAAACCCCGGCTGATTAAGCCGGGGTTTTAAACGCATGCAGCGTGGTGTTATTTGTTCGCCGACTCAAAGTCGCGCAGAATTTGATTGCCGCGACGTGCCGCATCATCCAGCGCTTGTTGACCACTCTTTGTGCCCGCCAATACGGCCTGGAACTCTTCGTCCAGCACCATACGTACTTGCGGGTAGTTGCCAAAGCGCAGGCCTTTTGAGTTTTCCGTCGGCTCGTTTAAGTTGATCTGCTCGATGGCGATATCCGCGCCTGGATTTTCGTCGTAGTAACCCTGCTCCTGGCTCAGCTCAAAAGCGGCGGTCGTGATCGGCAGGTAGCCGGTGCCCTGATGCCATTCGGCCTGCACTTTCGGCAAGGAGAGGTACTCAAGGAATTCAGCAACGCCGGTGTACTCATTTTCCTCATGACCGGCGAGTACCCAAAGCGTCGCGCCGCCGATGATCGAGTTCTGCGGGGCACCCTCTACGTCGTCATAGTAGGGCAGCATGCCAAAGCCTACTTCGAAGTCGGAGTTGGCCAGTACATCGGCCCGCGAGGCCGACGAGTTCATGTACATCGCGCAGTCGCTTGAGTAGAACGAGGGCGCAGCATCCGGGCCGTTAGCGGGACCTGCGTAGCTGTAAACGCCGCTGTCGCTCCACTCTTTCAACTGATCCCAGAAGCGCGCTTGAACGTCACCGTTAAAGGTAAACTCGGTCTCAAGGCCGCCGAAGCCGTTTTCCAGACTGCCGACCGGTTGATTATGGAGTGCCGAGAAGTTTTCAAGGCCGACCCAGTTGGCCGCGTAAGCCATGGTGAAGCCACAGGACGCCGCGCCCTGATCGACGATTTGCTGACCCATCTCGCCCATTTCTTGCCAGGTGGTCGGCGGTGTTTCAGGGTCGAGGCCAGCGGCTTCAAAGACGTCTTTGTTATAGTAAAGAATCGGCGTTGACGAGTTGAACGGCATGGAAAGCATGTTGCCGTTGGTGTCGGTGTAGTAACCGGTCACCACAGGCAGATAATCGGCTGGATCAAAAGTGTTGCCATGCGCTTCCATCAGCTCATAAACCGGGTAGATGGCGCCTTGGGCTGCCATCATGGTGCCGGTGCCCACTTCGTAGATCTGTACGATGTGCGGCTGCTCTCCTGCGCGGAAGGCCGCAATGGTGTTGACCATGGTCGCCTCGTACTCGCCCCGATAGGAGGGCGTGACGCGGTACTCATCCTGGGTGGCGTTGAAGTCTTCGGCAAGGGCGCTCAAACGTTCGCCAAGTTCGCCTCCCATGGAGTGCCACCAGCTGATCTCGGTAGCGGCGTGGGCGGTCACACTCAGGGTGGCCGCCGCGATACCGGCAGATAACGTGCGTAACATGAAACGAGACATAAGAGCTCCTTGTCGCCCTGGCATCGCCAAGTGGCACAGTGCGTTTGTTAAGGTTTTTGGATGCACTGAACAGTAGTCAGTGTAGATGACATTTTGATGACCGCTTGGTTAACTGAGTGTGACCACGTTCAACTTTGGCAGTAGGCGTACGGGGGCGCCGGTGATAGGGTTAGACGAAGTGGATAACCAACGAGAATCATATGAGTGACGCAATAGCGCTATTAAGCAAACTGGTCTCTTTCGATACCACCTCCCGTGGCTCCAACCTCGCACTGATCGAATTTGTCGAAGCGTATCTGGCCGAGTACGGCGTTACCTCCGAGCGGGTGATGAGCCCCTGCGGTACCAAGGCGAACCTGATCGCCCGCGTAGGACCTGATGCGCCGGGTGGAGTGATGCTGTCAGGCCATACTGACGTAGTGCCGGTCGCGGGACAGCCCTGGTCAACCGATCCTTTTACTCTGCACGACGGCCAAGACGGCAGGCTCTATGGCCGTGGCACCTGCGACATGAAGGGCTTTATCGCCTGCGCACTGGCGATGGTGCCCACCTGGGTAAAGGCGCCGCTAAAACAGCCTGTGTATTTCGGCTTTTCCTATGACGAAGAGATTGGCTGTGTGGGCGCGCCTGCGCTGATCAAGCGCTTCTATGAACACTATTCCACCACGGCGCATGTGATTGTCGGTGAGCCGACCAGTATGCAGCCGGTGGTCGCGCAAAAAGGCGCGACTAACCTGCGCACAACGGTCATCGGGCGTGAGGCACATAGTAGTCAGGTCAATCAGGGCACCTCGGCAATTCATGTGGCGGCACGTCTGATCACCTTTATCGAAGACACCATGACGGTGTTGGTGGATGAAGGGCGTGTCGATGAGGCGTTCAACGTACCCCACACCAGTTTGCATGTGGGTAAAATTAACGGCGGTACGGCCATCAATATCATGGCGCGAGAGTGCCAGTTCGACTGGGAAATTCGCCACCTACCCACTGAAACGTTCGAAGAAGTGTTTGCGCGCTTTGAAGCCTATTGCGAAGCGCTGAGCGCCGAGCTACAGGCCAAGGGTAAGCACGTAGAAATAGTCACTGAGCCACTGGCGCTGACCGTTCCAGGTCTTGCTGACCGCGATAACGCGGATGTGCTGCGCTTAGCCAAGGATCACTTGCCCGGCGCCTGCTGCGACCACGCCGTGGCCTATGCAACCGAGGCGGGGCAGTTTCAGGGGCAGGGATTACAAACGATTATTCTGGGGCCAGGCAGTATTGCCCAGGCGCATCAGCCGGATGAGTACATCGATAAAAGTGAGCTTGAGGCGTGTTTGGGCTTCATGACCAAAATGGGCCGCGCGCTGGAAGTACCGTTCGAGTAACAAGATAGGGCTGCCCGACATGGCTGGCACAAACGGTCTCTTGCGATCGCCTCGAATAAAAACACCCGCACAGGCGGGTGTCTTCAAATCGTTTTCTATACGCACAACCACCTAGGGCGAAGAGTGCTCTTCGAAAAGATTAGCCTTGGCGTTGCGCATCACGTCTTCGCAAGCCTGCTGATGTGCCAGCTGGGTTAGCAACTGTTGAGTCACTTCAAACCCTTTGCCCAGGCAGGTATCCACTTCATCCCGACTGACCTGAGGGGAAACATGACAATTAACCTTGAGCGTACGGCCGACACCGTCTAGACGGTCGGCCACTGCGCGAAGTCGCCAGGCGACTCGCTCTTTCCAGTTAGCTGATTCTTCTGCGCTTTCGTTTACGCTAAACGTGCACTGCCATTCCGGTTTATAAACCTTCATGAGAACCTCCGCTGCATTTGGAAAGAATATGGGGGTCGTATTTCGTACTCCGTCAGTCAAAAAAATCTTGCTTAGCCACTATACGCTTAATACAAGGTTAAAATCGAACGAAAACCTGATCTATGGATAGCAGGGTTTTAAGAATTATCGGTTAGGCTGAAGTAACCTTGAGAAATGAGCCGTTCTATGATTTCCCTAACCGAAAAAAACTGCCCCTGCGGTACAGGGTTGCCGACTGACGTATGCTGTGGTCGTTATCATGGGGGCGTTCCCGCCCCTACCCCAGAAGCTCTGATGCGCTCCCGCTACAGTGCCTTTGCGCTTAATCTATATAATTACCTGTTAGCCACTTGGCATGCGAGTACCCGGCCTGCTGACATTGCGCCCGACTCGCATACACAGTGGAAAGGTTTATCAATTGTTAATGCACTACCTACTGTTCAAAGTACACCTTGCCAAGTCAATATTGGTTATGTGCACTTTCGTGCATATTTCAAGGAGCGCGACCGCTGGCATAGGCTGGAGGAGAATTCACGCTTTGTGTTTGAGCAGAGTCGCTGGTGGTACATGGACGGTACTCCGGAAGTGATGCGTCTCAAGCCGCGCCGCAACGATCCCTGCTTTTGTGGTAGCGGTCGAAAATTAAAGCTATGTTGCAAAGAATAGCTATGCGTTAACTAAAAAAACAAGGGGACGGGAGCATGGCGTATAGTTGCAGGGTAGCGGTGCGTTATTGCTTTAAACTTAGCCTTTTAGGCAGTTTTTTGCTGATGATGGCGGCGGCCATTGCCGACGAGCACTATCCGCAACGTGAAATTACGCTAGTGGTTCCATTTAGTGAGGGTGGAGCGAGCGATGTGCTGTTTCGGGATATTTTTGAAACGGCACAAACCTACCTGGGCCAGCCCGTTCTGGTGGTTAATATGCCCGGTCGTGATGCCGTATACGGCGCGCAGTATGTCAGGAATGCCGCGCCTGATGGTTATACACTGCTCGGCAGCCATCAAACGATCGACCTTTCGTATCTGTCGGGGCTCGCCTCGTTTTCCCATGCTGATTTTGCACCCGTATCATTGCTGGTTCGCACGGTGAATATTCCTGCCACCTATGAAGGACATGCAGCCCAACAAGCCAACGATATTGAAGCATTAATCCACTCTTCCTCAAATCCTCTCATGTTCGGCGTTATTGCCAACTCCACGGATCATCTTTTCTGGCTGGAGTTCTTTGAGCAAGACGATATCTCGCTTTCAGACGTACAGCTGGTTCGTTTTCCTGATACTGCATCTCAGGTAGAAGCCTTATTGGCTAAGGAAATTGATTTTGCCATGCTTAACCTGCCTTCGGCAGGTGCTCTCTTTGCTTCAGGCGCCTTAGTGCCTCTGGCGGTAGCAGGGAGCGAACGGCTAGCCGGACTGCCGGATATCTTGACACTTCGTGAGCAGGGGATTGATCTGGTGCATACCACCGACCGCGGTATATTTGCCCCCATAGGCACGCCGCCACAAACGCTTGCGATTCTGGCCGATGCGTTGGCGTATGCACTTGCCAATGCGCCATTGCGCCACCGAATTACGCATGAATATGGCTCATTAATTGATTACCGCACGCTTGGTACTTATAGCGGTTATTTGGATGAGCAATTTCATGAGCTTGTACCGCTCATAGAGCGAGTACACTTCGAACGGTAAGCGTCGTAAACCTTAATGCCCGAAGAGGCGCAGTGACATGCCGATTGATACGCGCCATTTAGCGCTGGAAACCCTTTTGCTGATGATATCGGCAACCCTCATCTGCATGGGAGCGGTTGGGGTAGTGGTGGGGATCAGCTTACCGACGCGGCCTTTTTTTGCCACGTTGGTACCTGATGGAGCATTAGTCACTCTCCTGGTCGGCATTGCATTACTGGCGTCGCTACAAGGCTGGACGAAAGCTCGGATCGCCAGTGCTTTTGCGCTGCTGTTAATCATCCTATACACCTTGGTACACAATACGCTGGAAGGCGGCGGGGGCGACTCATGGCTCAGCGCTGGGCCGCGTATTACCAGCTTGTCAGCGGTTTTTCTCTTGCTGGTCTGCGTGTGTTTTGGGGCGGGGCTTGCTACCTCCTGGCGACGCTGGCTATGGGTAGCCGGTGGGCTTAGCCTGTGGGGGCTTGCCCTGTTTGTGATGGGAAAGCTATGGCTTGGATTAAACGATGCTTCTCCGCTGTTTGCATCCTCGCCCATGACGGCGCTGGTGTTTACAGGCTTTTTAGGCACCGCCATGCTGGCTGCCGGTTTGCGCGGCAAGGCTCAGCGTTTAAACCCAGGGCGGGTGACCGTCGCCGCCTCGCTGTGGGGCGTTACGATAAGCTGTTTGATCTGGCTTCTGCTGAATAACTATCAACAAACCGCGCTGCAACAGCAGGCTGCCTATCTATTGGATAACGTCCAGCTCAATATTGAGCGGGCAACCCAGGATCGCTTGCGCTTGATGCAGCGGATGTCCGAACGCTTGAATGCAATGGGGCCACGCTGGGATTTGGATCTGCTGGAAAATGATGCGCAAAATTATCTGCGTGATACGCCGAGTATTAGCGCTATTGCGCTGGTGGATCAGCAAGCGCTTACCTGGAGCTGGGGAGTAGGGCGAACCGCTGAAATGGAGCAATGGTTACGCCAGCAGCTGAACGAGGAATATACGCGTGCCTGGATGCAAATCCCCCTGGAGCGCCCACGGCTATTGATGGCAGATACCAGCCGGCCCCATGAGGCCATGTTTGTTATTCCCATTGCCGCCAACGGCCATTACCTGTTTGCCAGCTTTAATCTGGCTACCCTTTTGGAAAACGAGCTGCGCCTGGAGGTCGGGCCTTTTCAGGTCAGGGTCAATCGTGATGCCACATCACTGATGAAGCTGCACCCCGCAGGCTTCTCCGCTGACCGTATGGAAATACCTGAGCTTGCGCTGGCATCGCGCTATATCGGCTTGCCCGGTGGCATTAATATGGAGCTTTATGCCTACCCTGGAAGTCAGTACAACTGGCATCAACTAAACCTGCTGTCGTTTGCGGTGGCGCTAGGCAGCCTGCTGTTTAGCGGTTTATTAGCTTTCAGCCTTGGCGTCGTTAGCGTGAGCGTTTCGCGGGCCCGCGAGCTTGCCCAGACGCGGCAATCGCTGGAAGACCAGCAGGCAATTCAGCGCATGATTGCCCAGGAGCAGCCGCTAAAGGAAACACTGGAAAGCCTGTGCCGTATGCTTGAGCGCGAACTGCCCCAGGCGATGTGTTCGGTCATGCTGGTTAACGAGGCGGCCACCCATCTGGAGTTTGCCGCGGGCGATCGCTTGCCTGCGGCGTACCGAAGCGCGATACAGCGTATCTTGATCAGTGCGAATAACGGTGCATGCGGTAGCGCGGCCTATCAGGGCAGAACAGTCATCTGTGCCAATATTGCCGAGGACGAGCGCTGGCGTGGCTATCATGGCGTTGCCAAAAAAGCAGGGCTGGCTTCCTGCTGGTCAAGCCCCGTGTACGGCGGCGATGGTCAGTTGGTGGGCACTATTGCGGTTTACTACCCGCAACCCAGTACGCCAAGCGGCGCCGATACGGCGCAAATCGAGAAAGCCGCCGATCTGATGGCGCTGGCCATTGAGCGTTTTCAGGTGCGGCGTTCGCTGGAGGAAAGCGAACAGCGCTACCGCTCGTTGTTTACCCACCACCCTGATGCGGTATTTACCCTGGATGCGAACGGCTGCTTTGTCACCGCCAATGCCACCTGTGCATCACTGACCGGCTATTCGGTTGAGGAAATACTGGGTAAGCCGTTCACTTTCTTTATTGACGCCCAGGATAGCGTGCGGGTAGAGGCCTACATTGAAACGGCCATGCAGGGCGGCATTAACCGCTATGAACTGACCCTCAAGGATCGCGCGGGCCATCTCCATATACTGGATATTATTCACCTGCCCATGATGGTGAATAATACCGTTAAAGGCGTACACGCGATTGCTCAGGAAGTGACCGCGGCGCGTGAGCAGGAGTCTCGGCTGCGGACGCTGGAGCGCAGCGTGGAGGCCAGCGTCAACGGTATTTTAATTGCCGATGCCGAACAGCCTGACTTGCCCATTATCTATGCCAACAATGCGTTTAGCGTGATGACGGGGTATAGCCAGGAAGAGATCATCGGCAAGAACTGCCGTTTACTTCAGGGGCCAGGGAGCGAGCCTGAAGTGATTCAGCATATTCAGAGCTGCATTGAAGCGCATCGTGAAGTCAATGTGACGATATGCAACTACCGTAAGGATGGCACGCCGTTCTGGAACGATCTGTATATTGCGCCGGTGCGAGATCATGACGGTCGCGTAACGCACTTTGTCGGCGTGCAGCATGATATTTCCAAACATAAAGCCTACGAAGCGCGGCTGGCCTATCACGCCTCCCATGATGATTTGACCCGTCTGCCTAATCGCATGCTCTTTGAAGAAACGTTGTTTAAGCAGTTCTCTCTTCTGCGCCAACATAAAAAGCGTCTGGCGGTACTGTTCGTGGATCTGGATGACTTCAAACCGATCAACGACAACCTGGGGCATGCGGTGGGTGATCAGGTGCTCGTTGAGGTTGCCCGGCGGCTTTCCAGCGCAGTGGGCCCCGATGATACCGTTGCCCGAATGGGGGGCGATGAGTTCGTGATTTTACAAACGTCGATCAACTATGAATCTGAAGTCGTCGATCTGGTTGAGCGATTGCTGCCGATGTTGGCGCGTCCTTACCGCATTGAACCCCATGAGCTTTATCTGACCGCAAGTATCGGCATTGCCATTAGTCAGGAGGATACGCTCCAGCCGCAAACGCTGATTCAGCAGGCCGATATGGCGATGTACAAGGCCAAGCAGCAAGGGCGTAACGCCTACGAATGGTATATGCATGCGTTTACCGACACGGTCAGCGAACGCATGGTACTGCGAAACGATCTTCAGGAAGCCATTGAGCGTGATGAGTTCTCGCTGCACTATCAGCCATTGCTGGATCGGGAAGGCAAACTCGAAGGCGTTGAGGCGCTGCTGCGCTGGGAGCACCCTGAAAAAGGCTTTATTTCTCCAGCCCGCTTCATTCCTTTAGCTGAAACGACAGGCCAGATTATTCCAATCAGCGAATGGGTACTCCAGCGCGCCTGCCTGGATATGCAGTCATTGGCTAAGCAGGGGCTGGGTGAGATACGCGTCGCGGTTAACCTTTCGCCGTTACAGTTTCAGCGTTCAAGCTTTCTCGCCACGCTGCGTCAAACCCTGCTAACCACCGGCCTGCCTGCCGAGCAGTTAAGCCTGGAGCTGACCGAAGGCATCCTGATGGATAACACTGAAGGTGCAATCGATACGCTGCACGCGCTGCGCAGCATGCATATCGGGGTTTCTATTGATGACTTTGGAACGGGCTATTCAAGCCTGAGTTATCTTAAGCATCTGCCCATCAGTACGGTAAAAATCGACCGCAGTTTCATTCATGAGCTGACCAACAGCGAAGATGATTCGGCGATTGTGCAGGGGATTATCTCCATGGCGCACCATCTGGGGCTTAAAGTGGTGGCTGAGGGCGTGGAAACCGAAGAGCAGTATCAGCGCCTTTTGAGCTATCAATGCGATATATTCCAGGGTTACGTATTGGCCAAGCCGATGCCGATAGAGGCACTTGAAGCGTTTATTATCAATCTATCCCGTTAAGGAGCAGGGATGTCGTTATCCTCATCGAGCCCCTGGTACGTCTATTTATTGGAGTGCCAGCGGGGTACTTATGTGGGCATCACCAATAATATCGCCAAACGCTACCGGGCTCACTGCACGGGTAAAGGGGCGCGTTATACCCGTGCTAACCCACCAACGGCACTGCTTGGCGCCCAGCCGTTTGAGGATAGAGCGTCGGCCAGCCGGGCAGAGTATCGGTTAAAACAGCAAACCCCCGTTCAAAAACGCCGCTGGGCAATGTGTTGGCCGCATCCGCTAGAAGTGGATTAACATACACGCTAAATGGCGGCTGTGAAGCAAGTTCAGCCCGTCTTTAAGCGGTGAGCCGCCACTGATTCAGGAGCCAGCATGATTACGTTTTTCTCTGAAGATAGTCGTTTGCGCCAGGCGCGTACCGAGCTTCATGACGGAGCGCTCGTTAGCCCCTTCGAGTGTCCCGAGCGTATTGATCTGGTGCTTAAACATATTCGTCAGGCTGGCTTTGAAGTGCGCAATCCCGATGCCTATGGCCTTGAGCCGGTACGCGCCGTTCACGATGCGGGCTACGTAAGCTTTCTGGAAACCTGCTGGCAAGCGTGGCAGGCCGACGGACATCAGGGTGAAGCGATACCCAATATCTGGCCTGCCCGATCCATGCGTGGCGATCATATTCCCCGCTCGATTAGCGGGCAGCTGGGCTATTATGCCCTGGCGGCGGAAACCTCGATTTCGGAAGGCACTTTCAGTGCTGCCATGGGAAGCAAGGATGCCGCGTTAGGCGCCATATCGCATACGCTTGAAACCCAGGAGCCCAGTTTTGCGCTGTGTCGGCCGCCTGGGCATCACGCCGCCTTTGATCAGTTTGGCGGTTACTGCTTTTTTAATAATGCAGCCGTGGCAGCTCAACATGCGCTTAATGCTGGCAAGCACCGCGTGGCGGTGCTGGACGTTGACTTCCATCACGGCAACGGCACTCAGCAGATTTTCTACTCACGCAATGATGTGCTGTTTGCTTCGCTACACGGCGACCCGGACGTAACCTTTCCCTACTACCTTGGCTACGCCGATGAAACAGGGGCAGGCGAGGGAGAGGGTTTCAACCTCAACTACCCCATGGCGCCCGGCACCAGCGTAGCCGAGTGGATGCAGCGTTTGGAACAGGCGCTAGCGGCCATTAAAACGCATGAGTGTGAGCTTTTAATCGTGTCGTTAGGCGTGGATATTTTTGAAGGTGACCCTATCAGCGCGTTCACTTTCAAGAGCGAAGACTTTATCGCCCTGGGCCAACGTTTGGCAGAAGCCGGACTGCCCACTACCTTTTTAATGGAAGGGGGCTATGCGGTTGATGAAATAGGTGTCAACGTAGTCAATGTGTTGCAGGGATTTACGCGGGGAAGCTCGCGAGAATGGTGACAGCCGCCGTTAATTCGGGCAGGCTAATGCCCCATTAACGGGCAGGGAGCGCAGGCGTGGCAGTTTACGGCGGTATTCAGGCACATGAATTGGAGCGTTGGCTTAATGCGTTAACCAACGCGGCCTATGACCGACGCTGTCCGCTTTCCAAAGTGCACGGAGGCAATGCGCGTGCACGTACTGCCCGTCAAGACCTGCTGCACCTTGTGTGTACCTTTCGCAATGGCGAACGTAGCCGCGAAGTGGCGGCTGATGGCCTGGGCCGCTGGTGTCAGCGTTATCTTACCGAAGCCGAATGGTATGTGCTGGTAGGCAGCGGCGCAAAAGCTGGTACCCAAAACCGCATCGCTGCGCCTTCCCCAGCGTCCTTGGAAGAAGCAGATGGGGCACTGGAGATATTGATGCAGCACCGCGTCGGCTAAGCTGTAGTGGGTCCGATATCCTCTGATGCCGAATAGCCCATGACGCGGGTCGCGCCGCGCTGATACAATGGATGCATGAACAGTGCTTCTGCCGTTTCCGTTACTGCCTCACTCGATGATCCTTTCTACTACCTGACGAACTTTCGCTTCGTGCTGGGGTGGGTGAGTGAACGCCATGCCGATCTTTTACATCCCGACGAGCTTGCCTTTTTAAACCGCTTTGACGCGCTGCCGCGTATCTCCCAGGCGCTGCTCACGCGCATGGTGATGCGCAAGGGCGAGCTATTTCGGCTGGGCAAACTCAACTACCGTGAAATAGGCGATACGGCAGATGCTTTGGCGCCTCTGGTTGAGCTTGGCTGGGTGGATACTGACCCAACGCTCAGTGTGGATGAGCTGTTTCATCAATTGCGCCTGGCCGAGCTGCGCTCAGCTCTGGCAATGCCGATGCGCGATGCAGGGCTTCCCGCATCGGCTGGCAAGGCGGTACTCCAGGCCACGCTAACGCCCCGGCTAACCGAGATAAAACCGCTAGCCGAGTGGTGGCCAACGGCATCGGATAACATCGTTCGCCTTAAGGTGATGGACATCTGTGACCGGCTGCGGCTGATGTTCTTTGGCAACCTGCGCCAGGACTGGGCCGAGTTCGTGCTTACAGAGCTGGGCCTACAGCGGTTTGAAAACGTACCGTTCACCACCACCTCGCGCGCCTTTCAGCAGCGTGAAGAAGTGGATGCCTATTTGGCCCTGCACCGGCTGCGCCAGCGCCTTGACGAGGGCGAGCCCCTTGAACAGCTGAGCCTTGAGCTACCCCCCAGGCCCGATAACGCCTGGCTTGCTACCCGCCGCGCCCGCTTGCTGCTGCAGCTGGGGCGTGAAGCGGAGCGCAGCGGTCAAGCCGAGCAGGCCGTTTTACTGTATGCCCAAGCCAAGAGTAGCGAAGCGCGTATCCGCCAACTGCGCGTGCTGGAGCGCTTGGGCAGGCATCAGGAAGCATTTGATCTGGCGATGAACGCCCAGCGTCATACGCCTAATGAAACCGAAGCCCAGGCACTCGCTCGATTACTACCCCGGCTGCGCAAAAAGTTGAAAATTGACGCGCAGCCGCCCGTGTGCGAACCAACCTATACGCGGTGGGAGCTAACGCTTCCTGGGCCTCAGCCGGTGGAGCGCGCTGTTGCCCAGCATGTCAGCTCACCTGGCGCGCCAGTTTATTACGCGGAAAATACCTTGATCACCGGGCTGTTTGGCCTGCTCTGCTGGCCCGCCATCTTTGCTCCGCTGCCGGGAGCGTTTTTTCATCCGTTCCATAGCGGCCCTGCGGATTTACATCGCGAAGATTTCGTCGTCCGGCGATGTGGGTTGTTTGATGAGTGCCTGGCCCGGCTGGAAGATGGTAGCTACCGGCAGGCGATTCACACAGCCTGGCAGGAGAAGCACGGCTTAGCATCACCCTTTGTGCACTGGCCGTTGCTGGATGAAACGCTTTTAACGCTGGCGCTTGAGTGCCTGCCTGCCGCTCACTTGAAAGTCTGTTTTGAGAGGTTCTTACAGGACATTAAGGCCAACCGGGCGGGGCTACCCGATCTAATCCAGTTTCTGCCTGATGCACCGCTGGGGGAACCCCGCTATCGGCTTATCGAGGTAAAAGGCCCCGGCGACCGGCTACAGGATAACCAGCGCCGCTGGCTGGCGTTTTTTTATCAGCATCATATTCCGGTTGCGGTGTGCTACGTGCAGTGGCTAGCTGACCCGCCGGGTATGCCATGACGGGTACCTCATGAGTGGCCCGGCGGAGTACCGGATTGCCGTCCGTGCGCTATGCGATTTTACTGCCCGCGAGGGCGATCTGGACCACCGTTTTACTCCCTCGCCCAGCGCCCAGGAGGGCATTGCCGGGCATACCCTGGTGGCAAGCCGCCGAGGCGATGGCTACCTTGCCGAAATGCCGCTGTCAGGCACTTACAAAAGCCTTACCGTTACCGGGCGTGCCGATGGGTATGACCCTGCTGAAAACCGCCTGGAAGAGGTCAAGACCTACCGCGGAAACCTTGAGCGCATGGCCGATAATCAGCGCGCGCTGCACTGGGCGCAGGTAAAGATCTACGGCGCGCTATTATGCAAGGCGCGCGGGTTGGAAGAGGTAACGCTCACGCTGGTGTATCTGGATATCGCCACCCAAAAAGAGACGCTGCTGAGTCAAAAAGCGCTGGTAGAGGAGCTGGAGGCGTTTTTTATCACCCAGTGCGAGCACTTTATTGCCTGGGCCGAGCAGGAAGCAGCGCATCGTGAAGCCCGCGATGCAGCGTTAAAAGACCTTCAGTTTCCTCACACTACGTTTCGCCCCGGCCAGCGCGAATTGGCTGAAGATGTTTACAAGGCCGCCAGCACAGGGCGCTGCCTGCTGGCCCAGGCGCCTACCGGTATCGGTAAAACCCTGGGCACGCTGTTTCCCATGCTTACCGCCATGCCCCGCCAGCGCCTTGACCGTATCGCCTTTTTGACCATGAAAACGCCGGGTCGGCGTTTGGCGCTTGATGCCCTGGCGCAAATGCGCCTTAACGCCAAAGAGGATGGTAGCCCGTGTGGCAAGTCGCCTCGCGTACTCGAACTGATCGCTCGGGAGAAAATTTGTGAATATCCCGGAACCGCCTGTCATGGCGATGCCTGTCCGTTAGCTGCTGGCTTCTATGACCGCCTGCCTGCTGCGCGCCAGGCCGCCGTGGCTGAAAGCTGGTGGGATCGCGACGCACTGCGCAAGGTAGCGCTTGCCCACAGCGTCTGCCCGTATTACCTGGGCCAGGAGCTGGCCCGCTGGGCGGATGTGATCGTAGGCGACGTTAACCACTGGTTTGATCGCCAAGCGCTGCTTCATGGCCTGGCCCAGGCGAATGATTGGCGTGTCGGGCTGCTGGTGGATGAAGCGCATAACCTGGTGGAGCGGGCGCGCGGCATGTATAGCGCTGAGCTTGACCAGCAGCGTTTTAATCGCGTCAAGCGTAGCGCCCCGAAAGCCATTAGTCGCTCACTGGCAAGCTTGGGTCGGCAGTGGCAGGCAGTGGTGAAAGATGTCGCCGAAAGTAAGCCGGATGATCCGGAGCCGGCAGGCTACCACTTGCTTGAGTCGCTCCCCCATAAGCTGGTGGGTAACCTTCAAAATACTGCCGCCTCGATCACCAACCACTTGGGCGAGCATCCGGAAGATGCCTCTTTTGAGCTCCAGGAGCTACTGTTTGAGGCGTTAGCGTTTTGTCGGCTGGCGGAGAATTTCGGCGATCACTCGCTGTGCGATATAACCCTAAAAGGTCGGGGAAAGGCGCTAATCGGCCTGCGTAATCTGATACCAGCGGACTTTCTAGCGCCGCGCTTCAAGGCCGCGCATAGCGCCGTGCTGTTCTCCGCCACCTTGACACCAGCCCACTACTACCGCGATCTGCTGGGCCTGCCAGCGAACACCGTGTGGCGTGAAGTATGCTCACCCTTTGTAGCCCGCCAGCTTGAAGTGCGCATTCGTCGGGATATTTCGACCCGCTTTCGCGACCGGGAGGCATCGCTTGCGCCGATGGTGGCCGAAATGGCCCAGCAATATGATCAGGCGCCGGGTCACTATCTGGCGTTTTTCAGTAGCTTTACCTACCTCGAAGCCGCGCTTAAGCGGTTTGGCCAACAGCACCCTGACGTACCCGTGTTTGCCCAAACACCGGGCATGCGTGAAGCCGAGCGCGAAGCATTCTTGCAGCGTTTTACACCGGGCGGCCGTGGCATCGGCTTTGCGGTATTGGGTGGCGCCTTTGCTGAAGGGGTGGACCTGCCCGGCGACCGGCTGATTGGAGCGTTTATCGCAACGCTGGGCCTGCCGCCGTTTAATGCCTTCAACGAAGCCCTCAAAGCGCGCCTGACAACACGGTTTGGCAAAGGCGATGACTACACCTACCGCATTCCAGGGATGATCAAGGTGGTACAGGCCGCCGGGCGGGTAATCCGCAGCCCCTACGATGAAGGGGTTGTGGTATTAATGGATGACCGCTTTGCCCACACCAGCGTGCAGGCGCTGTTACCCAGCTGGTGGTCGATAGGCAGGCAATACAGTCGTTAATAACCAGCTTGATAACTATCTTGATAACCAGGGAAGCAAGTGAATGGCGGATTTGTTGTGGTATCAGTATGCGTTGATCGGTCTGATTTTTGCCTGGAGCGGCTTTGTCAGAACCAGCCTGGGGTTTGGCGGCGCGGTGCTGGCCTTGCCTTTCTTATTACTGGTGGTTAACGATCCGCTGCTGTTTCTACCCATTATCGCCGTTCACCTACTGATCTTCTCCAGTTGGATTGCTTGGCAGGGCAATCGTCAGTTGAAGCTTGAGAGCGGCAACACTGCTGTTGAGAGCAATATCGATTGGGGCTATTTAGGGAAAGCCCTCAAGATCATGATCATCCCCAAGCTGATTGGCGTGGTGGGCTTGTTGACGCTGCCCGCCAATATCATGACCAGCATCATTTTCGGCATCGTATTGGTCTACGCCATCGGTTATGTGCTCAATAAACCGTTTAAAAGCAATAACAAGTATGTCGACTATGTGCTGCTGGCGCTGGGTGGCTATGTCAGCGGTACTTCACTGATTGGCGCCCCGCTGATCGTGGCCGTGTTTGCTTCGCATGTCGTCAAGGAGCAGCTGCGCGATACCATGTTCGTGCTGTGGTTCATTCTGGTCGTGATCAAGATGATCTCGTTTTTATTTGCCGGCGTGGATCTACAGCTGATTCACCAGCTGTGGCTATTGCCCTGCGCATTTGCCGGCCATCTGCTGGGCGAACGGGCGCACCGCTATATCATCAAAGCCGATACGGCGGTGTTCTTCCGGGTGTTGGGCGGGGTGCTGATCTTTGTCAGCATCATCGGGCTGGTTTTTTCTCCTTCTTGAAGGGCCGGCTGCCAGGCATTTTGGGCGGCGCGAGCTATGCTTAGCTAGCAGTAGGCAATGACAAGACGATTTGATTCACCTGGCCACGGAGGCGGCCGCAGCGGTTGATGAAATTCAGCCGTTGTTACTACATGGAAACGTATGGCGTTATGAAAAAACCTATCAGCTTTTTTGTTCACCATCAGGGGCGTGGTCACGCTCATCGCACCATGGCTATTATTCGTGAGTTTTCACCTGATCGTCCGGTCAGTGTGATGACCGCCGACCCTTCCCTGTTCGACGGGTTTGAGCGCGATATCGACCTGATTGCTCTACCAGATATGATCGGTGCCGATGTGCCCACCCAGGCACTTTATGAGCAGCCCACGCCTTCAGTGATGCACTGTGTGCCTATGGGGGTGGTGGAAATGCGCCAGACCATGCGGCGCATTCTGGATCATCTGGATGATATAGAGGCGGGGCTTTTCGTCATTGATGTCTCGGCGGAGCTTGCCCTGCTTTCGCGTATTGCCAGCGTTCCGGCGGTCAAGATCCGTATGCACGGCGATCGCAACGACCCAGGCCATCTTGGCGCCTATGAGGCCTGCGTGGGCATGTTGGCGCCTTTTGATGAGCGTCTGGAGCAGGACGATTACCCCCACTATTTACGACAAAAAACGTTTTATAGCGGCGGGCTGTGCACTACTGCGCCTCAAGTACCGGAGCGTGCTGAGGCCAGGCGACGGCTGGGGCTTGACCCTGATCGCGAGATCGTTGTGGCGTTTACCGGCGGAGGCGGTTCGGGTACGCCTTATGCACCGCTCACCGTGGCGGCGAGGGCTGCTCCCGAAACGCTATTCTTAACCGTAGGGCCGCTTCATCTGGAAGGTCACGAAACGGATTTCGCTAACCTGGTCAACTGCGGCTGGGTGGATAACGTGGTGGACTATCTTGCGGCCAGCGATATCGTGCTGGCATCGGCAGGCGATAATACCGTGCATGAAACCGCTATGCTCAAGCGTCCTTATATTGTAGCGCCGGAGTGGCGTTACTTCGGTGAACAGACGCGCAAAGCAGAGCGTCTGGAAGCGCTGGGTGCCGCGGTGAACATGGCTAATTGGCCTGCGGATTTTGCTGGCTGGCGGGCCGTTCTTGAAGAGGCCCGCGCGCTGGATGTTGGTAAACTGAGTGAGCTTTACAGTCTTGATGCGGCCAAGCGTGCAGCCCAGTGGCTTGAAGCCTGCGTTGACCGCTTATGGAGCAGCTCTGAAGCTACTCAGGAAGATTGCAAAGTAGCTGTTAAGCCGAGTGCGCCACAAGCAACCATTAACCCATCTCAGCCGTAGCGAGCACTGGCGGGTAGGCGCGCTGCGGCTATCTCATGCTGGGTAGGGCGCCTTAGCACTTCAATATGGTTGCCATTGGGTGACCATTGAATGGCGCCCGCTTCGCAAAACTGGTTTAACCAGTAATCCATGCACCAGCGCTCCCAGCGTTGATAGAAGCGCCGTGCATTGGCGATGATCGCATCAAAGTGGGGCCAGGGCGGGGCGTACATGGGGTGATGCTGATGCCATGCCAGTGCCCCGCCTACCCAGTAAAGCGGCACGTCGGCTTTTGCCAAGCGCCAGGCGTAATCGGTTTCCTCCCCGCCGTAACCCACATAGCCCTCATCCATTCCACCGGCGCGAAGATGGTCCTGACGCACCAGAGCAAACGACAAGCCCCACAGGTTGCCGTGGTCAGGCTCAAAACGAATTTCGTCTTTTGGGATGGCCGGGCGTGCGGGATGGCGCTCGCCAAGTGTGGTAAGCGCAGCCCAATCCAACGTTCCATCCTTGTGATAGCCGACGGCATTAGCCGGCAGGTAGTGTACTTCACCGATATATAGCGCAGGCGTTTGCGCCAGCGCTTCGCGGTAGCGTGCTATTAAGCTAGGCGAGGCGATACAGTCCACATCCAGAAACACTAACGCATCGAAGGCGGCGGCGTTCACCGCGGCATTGCGTGCTCGCGCCAAGGGAAGCGCTTCCCCTTCGACCTTGATATGGCGCACGGGAAAGCGGGTTTCGGGCAGGTTGCGTTCCGGTTCGGGCTGCATCCAGGCGATCACCAGTTCGTCAGGCGGTTGCTGTTGCGCCTCCAGGCTCAGCATGAGATTAACCAGATGCTCGCGGCGGTTTCTAACCAGCGTCAGGGCACTTACCTTCATGCGATGCCTCCCATTTTTTGCTGACGCTGAAAGTGCTTCACGCCTTCAATAACGCCCAGAGCATGCCGGGCGCTGGCGCTATACACGTGGGTCATGCCGGGGGCATCAAGCAGCCCATCGCAATGGTTGGCGACCGCAATAGAGCAGGGAGTTGAGCGCAGCATATCCAGATCATTGCCGGAGTCGCCGGCAACATACAGCGCTTGGCGGTCGATATGCAGGCGCTGACGCACATGCTCGACGGCCTGCCCTTTGGATGCGCCTACCGGAAGAATATCCACATAGCGGCCGTGGCTCTGAATAACCGTACCCGTCAGGCCGTGCTTTTTTAAATGAGCCTGAAGTCTTGTGACCAGCATTGGGTCGCCGTCGCTGAAGTAGCTCAGCTTATGCCGACGCTGTTCCAGTGGCCCTTGAGGCGTCAACTCAGTGAAGTCGAGCAGAGCCTGATGTATGGCTTCCCGCTGCCAGCTGCGATCGATCAATTCTGCCCACTCAACGTCCTGGTGGTAGGTCACGCCGTTGGTGTTTCGGTAATAAATCTCTGATCCTACCGATGAAATGATGACTCTTGGGTAAGGAATTCCGGCCTGTTCCAGAATTGATAATGCACTGTGAAAACTGCGCCCGGTAGCGACGCCAAATCCGAGCGTAGGCTGCTCTTCGTACCATGCCGTAAAAGCGCGAATACCTTCAGGTGAGCCGGTCAGAGTGTTGTCGATATCGCAGATCAGCAGTGCTTTGGGTGTGGAAGGAACAAGCTGTGGCTGGCTAAGCCGGTTAAGCAGATCATGATAGCACTGGGTATGGCGCTGCCAGTCGTAGGCTTTAACGGCTTCCCGGCCGTTATCCGCCATGCGCTGCCAGCGATCTGGGTTCTGAAATAGATTGAGCGCGTGCCGGGTAATATCACCACTATGGCGTGGGTTCATCAGGATGCCATTGCCGCACTGCTCGATAATATCGCTCGGGCCGCCGCTGTCGGTGGCAATGAGAGGCAGACCGGCCGCTGAAGCTTCTAGCAGGGTTAGTCCGAACGGCTCGTTAAGCGCCGGATTGATGAACACCCCGCCGCGCTCGCGTGCCCAGGCGTAAAGCGCGGGAATATCCTCCGGCGCGTGATGCTTGGGGTAGGCGATGTGACCGTAAAGGTCGTAATCATCAATCAGCGTTAAAAGCTCGTGCAGATTCTCGGCAAGCTCAGGTTCCAAGGCATCGATATGCTCACGCACGCCCGCCACAATCACCAGGTTCGCTATCGTGCGCAGTGCCTCGCTTTGCCCATACGCGCGAACCAGCGCGGCCAGATTTTTGCGAGTAACGGGCCGTGCAATCGCGAGCAGAACGGGTTTATCTGGGTCAAGCAGGAAGGGCTGCATCATCGACTCAACCGCAGGCGTCGAGACCGCATTGGTAAAATCCGCCAGATGGCTGCCAGGCGGAATGACGCGAATGCGCCCCGTATCGTAGTGCAGGTAGTCGGCGTACTGAACTTCGGCCTCATCCCGGGAGCTTGCGATAATCAGCGTAGCGTCGCGAATGGCACGCTCTTCAAAGGCGATGCGCCTTTGCAGCGTTTGCTGCGCTTTTGCGTCCAGGCTCAGCTTGCCATCCGCCAGGCACTTAAGCTTGCAACGCCCTAATGAATGCGCTGTAAACACAAACGGTATGGCGTGGCGGGCACTGATTTCGGCAGCGACTTCACCGGCATCGGCGTAGTGGGCATGCAGCGCATCTGGTGGGGTGGGCAGTGCCTTTAACCAACGCTCAAACGCGGTGATAAACGCAGGTAGCTCCTGCCAGAGCTCTTCTTTGGGTAGATAGTCAGCCCGCCCGGTTGGCAAACGCACCAGGGTAACCTTAGGGCTGATGACCTCGATTGGGCAGGTATAGTCTACTTGGCTAAACTCACACTCGAAGGCGCGGGTTATCAAGGTGATACGTTCAATGGCGGGGTCGTGCTCGGACGCTTCCACCAGCTCCAGCAGGTAGCGAATATGGCCGCCCGTGTCGGCTGTGATGCCATACTCAATATCCTTGCCGCGCAAACAACCCTGTAACGCCAGATGTACGATATGCATGTTGTGAATTCCTTTTCACTTGATAGGGTGCACCTAATCTATGCCCCATAAAAAGCGTATACGCATTGCGCAGATTGCGCCCGTTATCTTTCCAGCACCGCCGGTAGACAGTGGTGGCACCGAGCGAATTGTCTTTGACCTGACCGAAGCGCTGGTGGCCATGGGCCACGAGGTAACGCTGATTGCACCTTCCGATAGTCAGACGAGCGCACGCCATCTGGCCACCTCGCCAAGTCTTCACCGCTTGCAGCAGCTTCATGACAACGTGCCGCCAGGCGTACCCGGCGTTCTTGAAGCGCTGGTGCTGGAGCGCTTGCGCCAGCATCTGGATGAGTTCGATATCATCCACTGCCATGGCGAATTCTGCCACGCAGCGGTACTGGGCGAGCGTCGCCGCCATAGTGTGACCACCGTTCACTGGCGTGTTGATGAGCTGGACCGTCAGCTTTTTTTCGAAGGATTTCCCGATCTGCCAGTGGCTTCCATCTCTCGATCGCAAGGCCGTACGCTGCCTCCCCAAAATCACTTAGGTACGGTTTACCATGGCTTGGACGCTAGGCGCTTTAACTTAAGTAAAGATTCGAAAGGATATCTGGCCTTTATCGGCCGCATGACCGATCAGAAGCGTCCTGAGCGAGCCATTGAGGTGGCACGCGCTACAGGGTATGAATTACGTTTGGCAGGCGGTATTGATGCAGGTAACCCCGGGTGGTTCGATCGCCATGTAGCGCCTGAACTTGATGATCGCATCCAGCATGTGGGTGTCATTAACGATCACCAAAAACAGGCATTTCTGGGCGAAGCGGACGCACTCTTGTTCCCCATCGACTGGCCGGAGCCCTTCGGGTTGGTAATGATTGAGGCGATGGCCTGCGGTACGCCAGTGATTGCTTGGCGTAACGGCTCGGTGGAGGAAATTATCGAAGAGGGCGTTAGCGGCTTTATCGTCGACTCCTACGAAGAAGCCGTTGCCGCCGTCAAGAGGCTGCCGGAGCTTGACCGCTACCGTGTTCGACAGGCGTTTCTTAAGCGCTTTACCGCGAAGCGAATGGCTAAGGACTATGAGGCGCTCTATCAACGGCTGCTGGAAAGCGAATAGAGCGCCTAGTGTGGTAAACGTCGCCTGCTAGAGTTTGCTGTCGGCGCGTAACAGCGTCTTGCCCAGGATAGCCAGTATCACGGCCAACACGCAGCAGAGCACTGCCATGCCCGTGTAGACGTTGCGCAGTGACTCCAGCCAGGTAATCGCAGGGGCTACCGCAATTGGCGAGATAAACTGGCCAAAGAAGAAAGTCGCGGTAAAACCACCAAATACACGGCCACGCACTCGCTGCGGCGTAATACGCATCAGCCATGCGGTCGTGTTGGGCATGAAGGCGCCCAGGCCAAAGCCGGAAAGGGCCGCACCGACAATCGCCATGGCATAGCTTTCGGTAAGCCCAACGACCAAAAAGCCCGCGGCTGCTAATACAAAGCCGGCGACATAGATCGTGATCACCGATAAAAAGGGTTTGTAGTAGCCGTAGCAGAACGACACAACACTCGCCGTCAAGGCGGCGGTGGAAAGGGCAATCCCGATGGCTATACCGCTGATCTCACCCTGTTCGGAGAGTAGAAACGGCAGCTGGGCAGGGAACATGTAAAACATCATCATGCTCAACATGCCCACGAAATAGGCAATCCCGGTACGCATAAAGTCGACGTTGACCGGCGCCGTGGCGTGACCTGCCTGCCCGCCACTCTGGGCATGAGGCTCCTTGAGCATCGCCCAGGCGTAGGGCAGCAGGAATACCCCGGTCAGGTAAAGCAGGAAAGGCCCTCGCCAACTCCAGTCGGAGAGCACCCCGCCCAGGTTGATAAACACCACCCCGCCCAGCGCCATACAGCTACTCTGCAAGCCCAGAAAGCGTACCCGCTCAGAGCCTTCCAGATAGTCGCCCACCAGCGTCGTGCTGATACTTAAAATGCCCGCCACGGCTACCCCCATCAGCGCCCGTGAGGCCAATAAGAGATTCACGCTATCAATCAAAAACCCCGCCCCGCCCGCCAGCCCGTAAATGGACAGCATCAGCAAAAGCAGCGGCTTGCGGCCAAACCTGTCGGCCAGATAGCCCATCAGCGGGCTGAATAGGGTAATCATCAGCGCGGGAAGGGTCAGGATCAGTTGAATCAGTACCTGAGAGTGTTCAGAAAAATGGCGGCTGATACCCGGCAAGGCAGGCGCAATAATCGCGCCCGACATCACGGTCATGGTGCTGGCAAACAGCAGCACGGCTTTTGTATGTGCTAAACGGTTAATGGTCGTTTTCCTAATATGAGAATGAAAGCAACGGTACAGATAGCGAGCTTAACATGTCTGTTAGCAGGCTATTTAATTAAAGAATACTTAGGTCTCTAGAAGCGTAGTGATAGTTCATATCTCAGGCTCTTTCGCGGTTCACAATTTTTAATGCAGTGAGTCAGTGTGCCACGCAATAAAGATTTGACCTCAGGAAAGTCTATCGCTAGCATTATTTCCATTAATGAGACGTTCGTTTCTATTATAGAAATCTTTTCGGTCAGATTTCATGCTTCTTCGGCTGAGTCTTGAGTGAAGAGAAAAATAAAATCAAAAAAACGAAAGGCAGGAGAACAGACATGACATTGCGCTCCAGAAAAATTTCGCTCACCACCTGGATATTTCTGTCGTTGATACTGGGTGTATTGGCGGGCATTTTCTTTCCCAACGAAGTCAGCGGGTTCAAGTTCATCGGCACCATGTGGCTCAACCTGATCAACCTGATCAAGCTGATCATCGTGCCTCTGGCACTGATCATTCTGATGCAGGCGATTGTGGGCAACGGGCACACCGGTGGGGTCGGTAAGGTAGTGGCCGCCTGCCTGCCTTATTACCTGTTCACGACGCTGGTGGCGGTATTCCTGGGGGGTGGGCTGGCCTACATTGTCAAGCCGGGTTTGGGGTTCGATCTGGACCTTGGCAGCGCGGGCGCGCCAATCGAGACCCCGGAAGTCACGTTGGACGGTTTTTTCACCGGACTGGTCTCGAACAACCTGTTCGCTTCCTTTGCTGACGGCAACATGATCCAGGTGCTGGTCATTTCGGTGTTGCTGGGCTTGTCGGTCAAGATGATTCCCAATGTCGAGACGCGCACGAAGATCGCCGCGGGACTGAGCATCATCAGCGAGTGGGTGTTTGCCTATCTGCGTATCGCCATTGCCCTGTCGCCCATCGGCGTTTTCTTCCTGATGGCCAGCACCATCGGCCATAACGGCGGGGCACTACTGGGTGCCGTGGCGGTGCTGCTCGGCGTGTTCTATGCCGGGGTCATGATGCAGGTCTTCGTCGTCTATGGAATTTCGGTGTGGCTTGCCACGGGCATGAACCCACTGGCCTTCGTCTCTAAGGCGTCGAACCTTTGGATGTTCTCCATCGCGACCACCAGCAGCGTTGCCTCGATTCCGGTCAATATCAAGGTCGCCCACGAAAAATTCGGCGTCAAAAAGCGAATTTGTGACTTCGTCATCCCGCTGGGGTCGCAAATCAACTCCGACGGACATGCGCTGTTGTTCCCGGCGGTAATCGTGTTCGCCGGCCTGGCGACAGGAATCGACGTCAACCTGGGGTACCTGATCAAGGCGGCCCTGATTTCGATTCTGGTGTCGTTCATCGGTGGCGGCGTGCCGGGAAGCGGTATCGTCAAGATTTTGA
This sequence comes from Halomonas sp., assembly GCF_017983445.1. GTDB lineage: Bacteria > Pseudomonadota > Gammaproteobacteria > Pseudomonadales > Halomonadaceae > Vreelandella. Next base: position 100,945 of record NZ_JAGOBJ010000007.1, on the reverse strand, counting down.
TCGCCCTTCAGTTTCTGGGGTTGCCGCTGGAAGTCGGCATGATCGTTGCCGGTTTCTACCGCTTTTTCGACATGGGCACCACAACCACCAACGTGCTGGGAGACTTAACCGGCGCGATCATGACCAACCGGCTTGTGGGTAGCAGCATTGAGGAGTTGGAGACGCCAGCTCAGAACGCATCATAAACGCCGTGATGAATCCTTGGCCGCGTTGAACCGATTCTTGCGCTAGAAGCCGGTGTGCTACTCTACGGCTGGATTCACCCGACCGGTGCAGAGCGCCCATCGGGTGGTCATTGTGTTTCAACCGACTTTCATGAGTTCTTCAATGAAGCAAGCCTCTAGTGGTGGATCGCAAACGGTGGATCGGGCGTTGACCGTACTGAACGTGATCGTCGATGCCGAGGAGTCGGTATCGCTTGAGCGCGTCTCGGCAGTGGCCGAACTGCATCGCAGTATTGTCTATCGGCTGCTGCGGTCGCTCGAAAGCGCCGGTTACGTGGCGCGTCAGGAAGAGGGCGGCGGTTACCGCGTTGGGCCACGGCTGGTGGCGATGAGCGTATCCGTCGCTAGACGTTTCGATCTTGGCAGTATATTGCGTCCCGTGATGCAAGAGCTTGTCGAGCGTTTTGGCGAAACGGTATCGCTGCACATGCTCAGTGGTCATCGCCGGGTGTGTGTCGACGTCGCCGAAGGCACGCATCCGGTGCGCCGCGTTATCCCCATTGGCGAGAATCACCCGGCGTTTGCGGGGGAAACGGGGCGCGCGCTGCTCGCCTGTCTATCGCCAAAAGAGCTCGCGCCCCAGCTCGAGTACGCGCTGGAACAGGGGGTCGATGTCAACGCTCTTCAAAGGGACATCGAGCGTACTCGCCAAGATGGCTTCTTTATCGGGGTAGGGACGCGCACCCCGGGCGTGGGCTCCGTCTCGATTCCGCTGGCCGGGTTTGATGGAACCTTTAACGCCTTGACCATTTCCGGACCCGCCGATCGCTGGAGCCGTGAGTCGATGCAGTCGGCAATACCCGTGATCATGGAGCGGTTTACGCCGATCCACCAGTACCTGCTTTCTGCGGAGATGGCCGGGAACGGGTAAGTCCATCTTCAAGGAGGCAAGAAACATGAATGTTTCAAACGCTTTGTCGGTCATCAACGCCGATCTTGTTCACGTGGCCGATGCGCGTCGTCGGCTAGTAACCCCTGCCCTGCTGATCGACGAAAACGTGCTGCACGCCAATATGAGCAAGATGCAGGCGCTGTGCGATCGTGCCGGTATCGCCTTGCGCCCTCACGCCAAGGCGCATAAGTGTCCCGAGATCGCTCATCGACAGTTGGCCGTCGGGGCTGTGGGCATCTGTGTGGCCACGCTTGGGGAAGCCGAATGTTTTGCCAGCGCCGGTATCGACGACATCTTATGTACCTCGACCTTCGCCACCGAGGGCGCCTTTCGGCGGGCGGTGAAGTTGAAAGCGCAGGGCGTAAGGCTTGCCTGCGTTGTCGATCATTCGGAAGTGGTATCCCGGCTCGGCGCGCTGGCGTATGCGAGCCAGGTGACACTTGACGTTCTGATCGATGTCGACATGGGGCGGCACCGAGCCGGTGTTGCCTCGCCGCGACAGGCCGCTGCGCTGGCCGCGACGATTGAGGCGACTCGGGGCGTGCGGCTGGTCGGCCTTCAAGGGTATGCAGGCCATCTTTCGCACTGCTGGGATGCGCGCGAGCGGCAGCGGGAAGCGGCGTTGGCGGGCAATACGCTGGGCGCGGTGAAGCGGGCCGTCGAACAGATGCGCGGCCAGGCGATCGAGTGGGTCACGGGTGGCAGCACAGGAGCGCTGCTCCAAGAGATCGACGGGCCCTATACTGAGCTGCAGTGCGGCAGCTACGCCCTGATGGACACCGAATACGACGCGGTCGACCCGGACGGCACCGGCGTGCCGCTGTTCGCGCCCAGTCTCTTCATGGCGACGGCGGTCATCAGCGCCAATCATGCTGGCAGCGTGACCACTGATGGCGGCGAGAAGCGGCTGGCAAGTAAGTACGGCATGGAGCCGCGCATCACGCGTGGTGCGCCTGCCGGTAGTGAATACCGCGCCACCAGCGATGAGCACGGTCAGATCACGCTTGCCGCGGGGGAAGCATTGGCTCTGGGCAGCCTCGTCGAAGTCCAGGTGCCCCATTGCGACCCCACCATCAATCTATACGACCAACTGCATGTCGTGAAAGGGGAGACATTGACGGCGATCTGGCCTATCCAGGCAAGAGGCCGCTGATCGGAGCGCAGGCTGCTCACGGATCGCCCCCCTGTTTTCCGCCGCTCGCATCATTCTTGCGAGCGGTTTTTTTTGCCCGCTGATCGACCATCGTCGCCGATAAAGGCGCGTCGCAAGGAAGCGGTTCGCGGCGCAATTGACTGAGAGTGCGCTATCGGCTAGCATGTTTCAATTAAAGAAATCATAGTCTCTTTAGTAGAGACTTTAAAGCAGATTTAGATGGCGCCCTTTGGCTGCGAGTGTGATGCCCTGTGCCATCGACGTATTAAAAGGGGAAACGCTTATGACGACAATCAGCGTGTCGGCAGCCTTTGTTCGTGGCGGAACGAGCAAGGGCCTGATCATTCTGCGAGAAGATCTGCCCGCAGGCCCGGCGCAGCGAGACGCTCTTCTGCTTGCGCTGATGGGCAGCCCTGACCCCTACGGCAAGCAGATGGATGGCATGGGAGGCGCAAGCTCGAGCACCAGCAAGGTCGCGCTCGTCGGCGCTTCCGCACGGGATGACTGTGACGTGGACTATCTCATCGCCCAAGTGGACGTCGAGCGCCCCATCGTCGACTACACCGCCAACTGTGGAAATCTTTCATCGGCGATCGGCCCCTACGCCCTGCGCGCCGGACTGGTCGAGCCCCAGGAAGGCATCACCGAGGTGCGTATTTGGCAGGAGAACACGGCCCGCCGCATCATTGCCCACGTGCCCGTCGAACAGGGCATACCCGTCGAAGCGGGGGAGTATTGCATCGACGGAGTTCGGGGAAGCGGTGCCAGGATCGATCTCGAATTTGTCGACCCCGCCGGTAGCTCCTTCGGTACCCTGCTGCCGACAGGTTGCATCGTCGACACGGTCGATGTCCCCGGCGTCGGTGTTCTTGAGGTCAGTGTCATTGATGCCGGTATGGTCATGGCCTTCGTGCGCGCCGAGGATTTGGGGCTTTCGGGTACCGAGTCCAAGGCAGACGTCGACGCCCGGCCGGAACTGCTGTCGCGGTTGGAGGCGATACGCGGCGCCGTTGCCATACGGCTTGGCCTGTGTACGCGGGCCGACGACGCAGCAGCAGCGACGCCAGCGCTTCCCAAGATCGCCTTTGTCAGCCGGGGCGTGACGCATCGCGTCGTCGGCGAGCAAACGATCGAGGCCGATGCGATCGATCTCGTCGCCCGGGGTGTCTCGATGGGAAAGCTTCACCACGCCTACGAAGTGACGGGCTCCATTGCCACGGCCGCCGCTGCGGTGCTTGAAGGGTCCATCGTCAACCAAATGGCAAGGCTTGCCCCTGCAGCATGCCAGCGAGTGCGTATCGGCCATGCCTCCGGCGTGATCGAGGTGAATATTCGCTCCGTGCAGGGGCATTCGCCTTCGATCCTGTCCGTCACCCTCGGCCGTACCTCTCGACTTCTCATGGAAGGGACGGTCTACGTCCCTTTGTTTTCAACCAGCGAGCCCGCCAAAAAGGAAAGCTGATCATGTTCGATACTACTCACATCGCCCGACAGGACGATATCCAGCGCTTTGAAACCGAAGATCGCTTGAGCCGCATTCTCGTTCACCATGGTATTGTCTATATCAGCGGTACGCTGGCGGAGGACTCGAACGGCACGGTCGAAGAGCAGACACAGAACATTCTGACGCGCATCGATGGTTGGCTCGAGCAGGCGGGCTCTCATAAAACGCGTATTCTGACCGCTACCGTTTGGCTCAAGGACGTCGAGCACGCCCCCCGCATGAACAGCGTCTGGAATGCGTGGATGCCAAAAGGCTGCGCGCCCTCCCGTTCCTGCATCGAATCGACGCCGGGACGCTCTCAGTTCGCCGTTGAGATTGCGTTGCAGGCGGCGGTGATTTAAAGCGACAGCAGGAGGCGGTTCGACCGACGCTGCGTTGATTCAGGCGCTCGGGCGTCTTTTCCATGGAGAAGCGAATGACTCTGACGATTCAGTTTAGGCGTGCTCGAAGCGACGATGTGGCCAGCATCGTTGCCTTGCTGGCCGACGACGTACTGGGGCGCCAACGCGAGGATGTGGGCAGCCCTTTGAACCCGCTCTACAGGGCGGCATTCGACGCCATCGATGCCGATCCCAATCAGCTGCAGCTCGTGGCGCTGGCAGGAGATGAGCTCGTAGGTACGCTTCAGCTCACGTTCATTCCGGGACTCGCGCGGCAGGGCGCCTGGCGTGGGCAGATCGAAGGCGTGCGTATTGCATCGGCGCAGCGGAGCTCGGGACTCGGGCAGCAGATGTTTCAGCGGGCGATCGATGAGTGCCGTGATCGTGGGTGCGAGCTGGTTCAACTGACCACTGATATCGAGCGGCCCGATGCCCATCGGTTTTACGAACGACTGGGCTTTGAAAACAGCCATTTGGGTTACAAACTCAAGTTGTAACGCCTCCCGTGCGCAAGGTCGCTCTATGCCGGCGGCTTCCCAGCCAAGCGGCGAGCTTGATCGGTCTGCTGCACGGTTTCCAAACCGATAACCGGCATTGTCAAGTAGAGTACGAGGATCCCCAGGCATGATGAAATCACGCACTCCCTATCGTGACCAGAACGTGTGGCACTTTCCGGTTCACTACATGCGCGGGGGCACCTCCACGGGTGCGATCCTGTGGGAAAGAATCACTCCTCGGGATAGGGCTCTGCGTGAAGAGCTGCTGCGTCACGTGATGGGAGTGCCCTTGAAGGGGGACTATCCGGGCAATACCCAGACGACGGGCTTGGGTCGCGGACCGGCGACGAGCAACAAGGTTTTCTTCGCCGATATCGAACGCACCACTTCCGGTGAGCGGCTGGTCAGCACGCTGGCTCAGCTTGCGGCCGCTCATGATCGCATCGATTGGAGCGTCAACTGCGGCAACATGTCTTCTGCTCTGCAGTTATGGGCGCTTGATACCGGGCTGGTGGCGACAAGCGCCGCGCAAACGCAGCACCTGACGATCTACAATACCAATACCGGGGTCGTTAGCCACTCGCGCATGAGAAACACGGACGAAGGCTTCGCCATGGCGTCCATTCCCGGAGTGATGGGCGCCCATCCCGCCGTCGAGCTCTTCCTGCAGTCGCCCGTTGGGGCAAAGACCAGCGCCTTGCTTCCGACGGGCAATGCCGTGGACTTGATCGAAGGTGTCGAAGTAAGCTGTGTCGACGTAGCTGTCCCCATGGTTATCATCAAGGCCGCCGATGTTGGCAGGACGGGGCATGAAAGCGTCGCGCAGCTGAGCGCCGACACGGCCTTTATGGAACACTTGAAGAGGGTATGGGTCGCGGCGGGAGAGAGGATGCGGTTGCGTCACGCCGATGGCACGCTCATGTCTCGGGAAGAGCTCGCGCGAAGCGAAACGGTACCCAAGGTCTGCCTGGTAGGAGAAGCGCGTCAAGGCGGCGATATCTGCGTGCGCTACCTGACCCCTCAGACGTTTCACGGATCGCTTGCCGTATCCGGTGGCTGCTGTCTAGCCGCAGCCACGCTGGTGCCTGGGACGGTGGCTCATCGACTGGCACCCAAGGCCCTCACCGCGGTCAGCACCGAGATAGACGTCGCCATCGAAAATCCGGCCGGCATTCTGGCCACCAAGATTGTTGCTCGGAAGCAGGGTGATGATACGGTCATCATTGAATCCGCCGCTTATCAGCGCAGTGCGCAGGTACTGCTGGCGGGGTACGCGCCCCTGTATCAGCCCTCGGGAGCTCTATTGCGCGCCCTCGAGGCGCAGCACGAAGCTGTGTTTTAGGCGCTCGGGGTGAAGCCGCCTTTGGGTGACGCTGACGAAACGATGTCACAAAAAAAAGGACCCCATCGATGATGGAGTCCTTTTTTCTTGATGTCTGGTCGGAATAGCAGGATTCGAACCTACGACCTCTGCCTCCCGAAGGCAGCGCTCTACCAAGCTGAGCTATATTCCGAAGGTTGTGAGCGGTGCTCAGCAACGGGGCGCATCGTACACAAATGGACGCTTTTTATCAAGCCCTGGCGCCTCTGTGGTGCGAATTTATTAGCGCGAATTCATGCTTGCCGGTCAACGGCCAGTCGGGCGAGCTGGGCCATGCTGTCACGGTAAGGGCTGGGCGGAAGGAGTTCTAATTGCGCCAGCGCTTTATCGGCCATCTCGTCGGCGCGTTTACGCGTGTACTCAAGCGCGCCCGTGGCGTGAATAATCGCGAGCACTTCATCCAACTGCTCAAGGCCGCCTTTACGGATCACCTGGCGAATCAGCTTGGCTTGCTCTGGCGTGCCCTGCTCCATGGCGTGAATCAGCGGCAGGGTAGGCTTGCCCTCGGCCAGGTCATCGCCGACGTTTTTACCCATGGCGTCGGCATCGCCCTGGTAATCCAGCAGGTCATCGATCAACTGGAAGGCGAGGCCCAGGTAGCGGCCATAAAGCTTGAGCGCTTCGGCCTGCTCGGCGGTGGCGCCGGCCAATACCGCGCCGCTGTGGGTTGCAGCTTCGAACAGCATGGCGGTCTTGCCCTGAATGGTCTCGAAGTAGTCCGCCTCGGAAATGCTTGGGTTGCCGATATTGGTCAGTTGCAGCACTTCGCCTTCGGCAATGGTGCAGGTGGCACTTGAGAGAATCGCCATGATCTCCATCGAACCCACATCCACCATCAGCTGAAACGAGCGCGAATAGAGAAAATCGCCGACCAGTACCGAAGGCGCGTTGCCCCAGGCGTCGTTGGCGGTTTTTTTGCCGCGCCGCATGTGCGACTCATCGACCACATCGTCGTGGAGCAGCGTCGAGGTATGCATGAACTCGATCAGCGTAGCCAATGTGATGTGCTTGTCGCCCTGGTAGCCCAGTGAGCGGGCCGCCAGCAGCACCAGCATGGGCCGCAAACGCTTGCCGCCGCTTTCAATAATGTACTGACTGATGGTTTCGACGAGCGGGACTTTCGAGGTGAGTTGCTCAACGATCGTCCGGTTGACGGCTTCAAAGTCATCTGCCACCACGGCGTGCAGCGGTGAGGGCGTTGGGCTGGCAGTCGGGGTTGGGGAGACGTTGGCGGTCATGGGTTCCGTTCATCGCGGCAGGTGGAGGGGCGCGCCCCTAAATTGAGGTCATGCTATGGGGCTGCCGGGAAAGCGTCAAGGCGCGTTCAAGGCATGTCTCGTGCAGCAAACAACAATCATCAATTGACAATAGCCTGTGGTCTTGTGGTAGAAGGCGATTATCGTTATAATCCGCGACCCACTCATCATGCTCCCTGTCAGATGGCTGCCAAAAGGGGCGCCACTCGCAGCAGGTTGATAAGAGCACGACTCGACAGAGCGTAAGTGATGAGCGCTGGTTATGCAGGGCATAACCGCATTAACGACAAGTCCGGAGAGCGACATGTACGCAATTATCAAGAGCGGTGGTAAGCAGTACCGCGTTCAAGAAGGTCAGACCCTTAAGCTCGAGAAAATCGAAGTCGCTACCGGCGAAACGATTGAGTTTGATGAAGTACTGCTGGTTGCAGATGGCGACGATTTCAACATCGGCGCGCCGCTGATCAGTGGTGCCAAGGTTTCCGCTGAGATCGTTTCTCACGGTCGCGGTGACAAGGTAACTATTATCAAATTCCGTCGCCGTAAGCACAGCATGAAGCGTCAGGGCCACCGTCAGTGGTTCACTGAAGTCAAAATTACTGGAATTTCCGCGTAAGCGGTTACATTCCCTGAAAGGAGAGTTTTGCAATGGCACATAAAAAGGCAGCCGGCTCCACGCGTAACGGTCGCGATTCCGAATCCAAACGCCTCGGTGTTAAACTTTTCGGTGGCCAAGCAGCGAACGCAGGTAGCATCATCGTTCGTCAGCGCGGCACGCGTTTCCACGCGGGTACTGGCGTAGGTTTAGGTCGTGATCACACTTTGTTCGCACTGAACGAAGGCTTTGTGAAGTTCGAGACCAAAGGTCCTAAAAACCGCAAATTCGTTAGCATCGTTTCTGAATAAGCAACTCAGGTTGTGTAGAGCGTAGTTAATGAAAAAAGCCCCGCTATGGCGGGGCTTTTTTGTCTGTTTAAGTCCCCTTGCCCTACTGGTAGAGGCAGGGGGTTGCATATAGGGCGGCGGAAGCGGCCGGGAGAAACCTATGCAGTTCGTCGATGAAGCCTCGATTATTGTTGAGGCGGGAAATGGCGGCAATGGCTGTCTGAGCTTTCGCCGCGAAAAATATGTACCTAAAGGTGGCCCTGACGGTGGCGACGGTGGTCACGGGGGCAGCGTTTACCTGATTGGTGATGATGCGCTCAATACGTTGGTAGATTTCAAGTTCCAGCGTTTTTATAAAGCACAAAACGGCCAGGGCGGCATGGGCCGCCAGATGAGCGGTAAAGCCGGTGACGACCTGCACGTCAAAGTGCCGGTAGGTACCACCGTAGTTGATGTCGATACGCTAGAAGTGATCGCGGACGTTACCGAAATTGGCCAGGTAGTACTGGTGGCTGAAGGCGGGCGTCGTGGATTGGGTAACATCCACTTTAAGTCGTCCACCAACCGGGCACCGCGGCGTACCACGCCCGGTACCGAAGGCGACCGCCGCAACCTGCGCCTGGAAATGAAGGTGATGGCCGATGTTGGTCTGTTGGGCATGCCCAACGCCGGTAAATCGACCCTGATTCGCTCGGTCTCGGCCGCCAAGCCTAAAGTAGCCAACTACCCGTTTACCACCCTGGTGCCTAACCTCGGGGTTGTGAAGCTGGGTATGCACGAGCACTTTGTCATGGCGGACGTGCCGGGGCTGATTGAAGGTGCTTCGGAAGGGGCGGGTTTGGGACTGCGCTTTCTAAAGCACCTGACGCGTACGCGCCTGCTGTTTCATGTCGTGGATGTGGCGCCCTTTGATGAGTCCGACCCGGTAGAAGCCGCCCAGGCAATTGTGCATGAGCTTGGTCAGTTCTCTCCGGCGCTTTCCGAGCGTCCGCGCTGGCTGGTGCTGAACAAGTTCGACCTGTTGCCGGAAGACGAGCGTGAAGCGCGTGCCCAGGCGATCATCGAAGCCCTTGGCTGGGAAGGCCCAGTGTTCCATATCTCTGCGATCAGCAGTGAGGGAACGGATAAGCTGGTGCAGGCGGCTTACCGCTGGCTGACCGAACAGCGTCGTCTTGAAAACGAAGATGAAGAAGCGCTGGCCCGTGAGCAGGAAATGCGTCGCCGTATGGAAGATGAGTCGGTAGCCCGTATCGAAGAACGTCTGGGGCGTCGTCGTAAGCGGCCTGATGACGAAGACGATGAAGATTTCGATGACGATGATTACGACGTTGAGGTCGAATACGCGCCCTAAAAGACACGTCAAGCTTGCTTTAAGTGTTCGCGCCTGACGGTAAACGTATCTAATAACGTGCCTGATAAGGTAGAGATGGATGGAGAGTCATGAGCAGAGGGGCGGCCGCCATGCGCTAAGCCGCGCTCGGCGGGTGGTGGTGAAAATTGGCAGTGCGCTACTGACCAATGACGGGCGTGGCCTTGATGAAACCGCCATTGGCGGCTGGGTTGACCAGGTGGCCGCGCTGCATCGACAGGGTATCGAAGTGGTGCTGGTGTCCTCCGGTGCTGTCGCGGCTGGCATGGTGCGCTTAGGCTGGCACGCTCGCCCAAGTGCGGTGCATGAACTGCAGGCCGCTGCCGCCGTGGGCCAAAATGGCCTGACCCAGTGCTATGAGCAGCATTTTGCCCGTCACGATATGCTGACCGCACAGATTCTGCTGACCCATGACGATCTTTCCAACCGCAAGCGCTACCTGAATGCGCTATCGGCCCTGCGTACGCTGGTGGAAATGCGCGTGGTCCCCGTGATCAACGAAAACGACACGGTGGTCACCGATGAAATCCGCTTTGGCGATAACGATACGCTGGGGGCGCTAGTAGCCAACCTGCTCGAAGCCGATGCGTTATTGCTGCTTACCGACCAGGAAGGCCTGTTCGACGCTGACCCACGCCATCATCCTGATGCCCAGATGATCGCCGAAGGGCGTGCCGATGACCCACGCCTTGCCGCCGTGGCGGGCAGTGGCGGGGCGCTGGGGCGTGGTGGCATGAGCACCAAGGTACGGGCAGCCAAGCTTGCCGCGCGTTCAGGTGCGGTGACGGTGATTGCCAGCGGCCGTCAGCCTGAGGTTATTACCCGGATCATGAGTGGCGAGGCGCTGGGCACGTTGCTCCACCCTGAGCAGGCACCGATGGCGGCGCGTAAGCGTTGGCTGGCGGGCCAGCTGCAGGTGCGCGGCACGCTGGTATTGGATGCCGGGGCGATAAAAGTCCTGCGTGAAAAAGGCTCCAGCCTGCTGCCGGTGGGCGTGCGTGACGTCAAGGGGGTGTTCAAGCGTGGCGATATGGTGGTCTGTGTTGATGAGCAGGGCACATCCGTCGCCAAGGGCCTGGTCAATTACGGCGTCGAGGAAGCGCGCCTGTTGGTTGGACAGCCCAGCCACCAGATCGAAGCGATTCTAGGCTATGTAGAAGCTCATGAGCTTATTCACCGCGATAACCTCGTGGTGATCTAGCGCAAGCGCGCTTTAACGGAAAATGGGCAATACAAAACGCCGCTTACTGTGATCAGTAAGCGGCGTTTTTATATGGGCCGTTATTGCGCGCGTGACGGTAGCGGTATCTGGCGGGGCCAACTATTGGGCACGATAAATACCCGCTCAACGCGCTGCTGATCAGGCATATAGAGCATCACCTGCTGCGGCCCGTACTGCTCAACCAAGCGCTCTACGCCTGGCATTACTACGGCGATTGGCTCGAAATCCTCAACCTTGGGCGGCGCTAGCCAGTGAGGCTTGCGCAGCCAGGCCATGCGTATCGGCGTGTCTAGGCTCTCCATTGAGCGATGCATCGAGCAATTCACCAAGCTATCTACAAGCGCGGGCCAGTCACGTAAAAAGCACCATAAGCCACGCCGGTGGTTAAGCGTAGCCCCTTGAGGGGCGGGTAGTGACGTATGCCAGGGATAAAACAGCACGCCGGGTATGGCGACACGATGGGTAAGAAACTCACCCACATTGAGTGAGTAAGGCATTGTGTCGCGGGGGGTTAACCAGTGTGCAAGCGTGGCAAGCGCCAGCGGTGTTGTGGAAAGCGGCAGCTGATGGCGGCGTAGGTGAGCGCATTTCAACGCCAGGCTATCCAGCCCTCCCGGGCCAATCCATCGATCTAGACTGTTCGCCGGGCCATGTCCTTCGGGCAGGCCGAGATAAAACTTGATGGCGACTTCCAGATGCACCGGCGCCGGATTGTCGCGCGTACGGTAGACCATATCCAGCTCGCCCAGGGTGATGCGCTTATGATAAATCCGCACGTTCTTGGCGAGCAGGCGCGTATTGGGGGCGGTGTCCAACAGAAGATGCCACAGCCGTTCGTGATAATGGCCCATGCGCGTCGCCTGCTGATGACTGACCGCCGCAAGTGATGCGGGAGTAAGCGCCGAAAGCCAGGCGTTTAAATGATGCTCTAAGCCTAGCTCATGAAGCGTCGGCCGCCCGCCATCAGGGATGGGTGGCGGCAGTTTGACGAGGTCAGGCGTGAGCGCAAGCCATGCTAGATCGCGTGCTACAGGCGACCCTGACGGCGGCAAGTCTGACGAAGAGTAACGTTCGCGGCGAACGCCTTCAGCAGGCGGGGAATTCAGCAAGAAGTTCTCCTTTGAAGGTGGTCGCTCTTAACCGGCGCTGAGCTGCTACGCTTTCCTATACAGCGACATTAGCGTGATAACCGTCACCCGCCAAGGCAAGGAGCGTGCTGAATGGGCAAGACCAAATCCAAAAAGGCGAAAGGGAAAGACAAAAAGTCTCTTAAGAGTCAGGCACAGACGACCGCCCCGCAGGCGTTAACGCCGCAAACCGGCGCATCGCTTTTTGAAGACGCGCGTTCACGCCTTGAAGATGTGTTCAGAGAACTGAACATTCACCCTGATGCCCAGGCGCGCTTGATGCAACCGAGCCTGTCGCTTCAGGTAAGTGTTCCTGTGCGTATGGATGACGGCAGTTTGAAAGCGTTCCCTGCGTGGCGGGTGCAATACGATACAAGCCTGGGGCCTGCCAAGGGCGGCGTGCGCTTTCATCCCGATGTCAATCAGCACGAAGTCACCACGCTAAGTTTTTGGATGGCGGTTAAGTGCGCGGTGGTGGGGTTGCCTTACGGGGGCGGCAAAGGGGGTGTTCAGGTAGATGCCAAGGCGCTTTCGGCGCTGGAGCGCGAGCGTTTAGCACGAGGCTATATTCGTGCGATTGCCGACATCATGGGGCCTGACCGAGATATCCCCGCACCGGACGTCAACACCGACGCCACCGTCATGGGCTGGATGATCGACGAGTACGAGCATATCGTGCGTGCCCATGCGCCTGCGGCGATAACGGGTAAACCGCTGTCGCTGGGCGGCTCGCCTGGGCGCGTCTCAGCTACCGGCCGAGGCGCACTAAAAGTGCTGGATTTATGGGCCGAGCAGAATGAACGCAAGCCTCAGGAAACGATCGTGGCCGTGCAGGGATTTGGCAACGCCGCGTACCATTTTGCCCGTTTAGCCAGCGAGCGGGGCTACAAGATCGTCGGGCTTTCAGACTCAAGCGGCGCGATCTACAGCGCTGACGGTCTGGACGTCGCGGTGGCGAAACAGGACAAAGACCAGCACGGCCAGCTGTCCATGAGTCAGGCCGGTACGCAAATCAGCGGACAAGAGCTGCTGGCGTTGGAGGTGGATGTATTGGTGCTCGCCGCGCTGGAAAATCAGATCCATTGCGATAACGTCGAGGCAGTACAAGCCGGGGCGATTCTGGAAATCGCCAACGGGCCGCTTACCAGCGATGCCGATGCCGCACTCGCCAAGCGCGAGATTCCGGTATTACCCGATGTGCTGGCCAATACGGGCGGGGTGATCGTTAGCTACTTTGAGTGGCTGCAAAACCGGTCGGGGGAAACCTGGAGCGAAGAGGATGTGAACCAGCGTCTGGATGTGCGGTTAAGCAGTGAAGCGAATTGTGTCTTGACTCGCGCCGATCAGGAAAATATTACCTACCGACAGGCCGCTTACCGCCAGGGCATTGAACGTATTGCCGATGCCCTTATGGCGCGCGGCAACTGTCTGGATTGTCGTTAAGCGCAGGCAAACGAAAGCGGGCTCCCAAAGGGAACCCGCTTAACGATTAGCTAACTGTTTTTAATAACTATTTTTTAATCACGGTTATTTAATCACAGTTATTTAATCACGGTCGATCTGGGTAACCTCAGAAGAGCCCTGACGTACGCTGATTTCAAGCTCGCGGCCGCTTTCGTCACGCCCTTCGATATCGATGATGCCGCTTTTATCGATATCCAGGTCTTCAAACTCGACCATGCCTTCCTGAGCCGCTACCTCCAGTGCCTGACGGATATCGTCTTCGCTCATTCCCCATGCACCGGTAATTAAACGCTCACGCTTCTCTTGTAGCGTTTCACCGTTATCGAGCGAAAACTCAATGTCGGCATACCACTCATCGTCCAGCCAGCCTTCTACCTCAGCACGGCCACGGCTTTTAATACTAATTTCCTCATAATGACTGAACCCGTACTCTGAGGCGTGGGTCAAGACGTCGTCAATGCGATCCATGGGCAGCGAGTCTGCCTGGGCACTACCTGCCGCCGCAGCCAACAGCAGGGCAGAGGTCGGGATCAACAACATTTTTTTCATGGCGTTCATGGCAAAATCCTTCTCTAGTCTTTAAATACTGCTTTAGTCTTTAAATACTTCTTTAGTCGTCAAATACTTTCGTCACGTAATGGTATTGCGTGAATGCGTCAGGGTATTTATAGCACCACGCTTATTTCTCCAAACTGAACAAGCTGTTCATCTAGCGTTCATGTTGCCTTTGGCATCCTTGCCCTATGAAAGCACTCGCGCGTCTTAACACACGACTAAACCAATCCTGCCAGCACCTGGTGTCTATTATCGGCGCCGGGGTGCTGCTGGCTGCACTGCTTTCGGGCAGCGCCGTGGGCGATCAGCACTGGGAAGCGCTGCATGGTGAAGTACGGCGTGGCGATGTAGTGTCGTTAGAAAGCATACTGGACTGGCTGGACGCGCATTATATGGGTGAGGTATTAGAGGTAGAAGTTGAACGTGAAAAAGGCGCGGTCGAGTATGAAATAAAAATGCTGGGCCCTCAAAATCAGGTGGTAGAGTTTGAATTTGATGGTCACAGCGGTCAGCTGATGTCGATTGAGGGTGTGCGTATCAACGAAATGCGCCGCCCCTGAATCTGTCAAATCAAGCCCGCATAAGGCATATAACATGAAGTGTTTACTGGTAGAGGATGACCAGGCGTTGGCGCGCGAGCTTAGCCAGGCACTGCGTGATGGTGACTGGCTGGTTGAGCATGCAGAAAACGGCCAGGAGGCCGACTTTCTGGTGCGTACGGAAACCTACGATACGTTGATTCTCGACGTGGGCCTGCCTGATGGTGACGGCACCCGCTGGCTCGCCTCCTGGCGTGAAGATGGTATCGATCTGCCGGTGCTTATATTAACCGCCCGCGAGCGCTGGGCCGATAAAGCCGCTGGTTTTACTGCCGGGGCAGATGACTATGTCACCAAGCCTTTTGAATCCGCTGAAGTACTCTTTCGTTTGCGTGCCCTGGTGCGCCGAAGTCACGGCCATTCGCATCCCATACTTAAAGTTGGCGAAATAAGCCTGGATACCCACACCCAGCACGTCACTCTTGCGGGAAGGCCAGTCGGGCTCACTGCCCAGGAAACGCGCCTGCTGAGTTATTTAATGCACGCCGCGCCGCGTGTGGTGAGTCGAAGCGAGCTTGCTGAGCATGTTTACGACCGCGACCACGAACCGGATTCAAACGTTATCGATGTACAGATAAGCCGGCTGCGCCGTAAGCTGGGTGCTTGGCGATTTGCCACGCTTCGAGGGTTGGGCTACCGCCTGTTGGCTGAAGCGCCAGACGATCAATGAGTAAGCTTACGCCTTCATGGCGAACCCGCTGGTCAGGCCGCTCGATCAGCCTGCGGCTGCTGCTCGCCGTTTTAATGATGATTGGGATTGCCCTGCCGGTCGCGGGTACGCTACTGGCACACCACTATCAAAACGCGGCGACGGAGGCCTTTGACGAGCGGCTTGAAGCAACCCTGAACGTGATTATTGCAGGCGTTGCCTTTGACCCTTTAGCCCAACAGCTGCGCTATGAACGGGCGCTGGGCGATCCGCGCTTTGATCAGGTGTTTTCAGGCTGGTACTGGCAGATTACCGATCAGCAGGGGCACACGGTCACCTCGCGCTCGCTTTGGGATCAGCGCCTGCCGGTAACGGATAATGAGAAAACCAGTGGTCGTGAGGTGACCGGCCCGCGAGAACAATCACTGCGCGTGGTGGAGCGCGATATCTATCTGGCACCGTTAGAAGCACCGCTACATGTTAGCGTCGGCGCCCGGGATGACGAGCTGGTCCGCGATATGCATGAGTTCCAGCGCTTGCTGTGGCTAGGGTTGCTGGGTCTTGGCGCGCTGCTGCTGGGGGTATTGGGCTTGCAGGTCCGCTGGGGGCTTGCGCCGTTACGGCGTATGCAGGCCAATTTGAAAGACGTCGAGCAGGGGCGGGCCGAGCAGTTGGCTGTTGATCTTCCAGATGAGCTTGCCACGCTCGCGGCCTCCATGAACGCCGTGTTGGCGCGTGATCAGCGGCTGATCGAGCGAGGGCGGCATACGGCCGGCAATTTGGCCCATGCGCTGAAAACCCCATTAAGCGTGATGCGCTTGCTGGTACGCCAACTGCCCGAAGAGCGCCGGGGTGCCTGGGAGGTCGAATTAACCCGCGTGGACAGCGCCGTTCGGCATCACCTGGCGCGGGCCTCCGCCGCCGGTGAAGGCGGGCGCTTTGCGCCAATTCATGTGTATGACACGCTCTCTCCTTTGCTCAGTGGTCTGGGCAGGCTAGCGCAGCGGCGCAATATTACTCTGCATCAATACTGGAAAAGTCAGCCGCGAGTGCATATGGATACCCAGGATATTCAGGAGCTTATCGGTAACCTGCTGGATAATGCGCTACGCTGGGCAAGCCACGAGGTAACGCTTGAGGTGCAGGCAGTAGATTTGACCCTTCAACTGACCGTGAGCGATGACGGCCCCGGTATGACGGAAGCCGAGTGCCAGGAAGCCGTTCAGCGTGGCAAGCGCCTGGATGAACAGCGCTCACAAAGCGGCCTTGGCCTGGCAATCGTGGCTGATCTCGTCACTCTCTACCAAGGTGACATGCAGCTCCAACGTGCCGAGGCGGGAGGATTGAAGGTCTCTATCGAACTTCCTGTGGTGGTCCGTGGTTAACAACCCATGTTTAATAAAGAGCAAACATTATGACCGCTGTGGATGATGCGCTGCCTGATGTGCTGGTGGGGCCGCTTCTGCGGCGTATTAGCCCTACGCGCCTGGTAATGTGGCTGGTTGCCTCGCGCCCTCTGGCGATGTCGTTGGTGCTGTGCCCTGGGGATAGTGACGAGCAGCGGTTTAATGTAAATGATCACCACCAGCGCCTGCCCATTGGCCGACACGCGTTTATCTACCTGATTGACGTTCGCTTACCCCAGGCGTTGCCCACCGACGAGCGCATTGAATACGACCTGCGTATTCAAACGATGCAAGGTGAGTGGCAGGCCCTGCCCGATTGGGCGCCCTGGCTATGTTATGAAGGCGCGGCCTACCCGGCCTTTGTCATCGCCTCGCGCCATCATCGGCTAATGCACGGCTCGTGCCGTAAACCTCACCACCCCAGTGCCGATGGGCTCATGCGCGCCGACCACTTTCTGGCCGAAAGGCAGCAGGCGCCTGCCGAATGGCCCGCGTGGCTGCTGATGACCGGCGACCAGGTGTATGTAGATGATGTGGCCGGCCCCATGCTGCGCGCTGTACATACCTTGATTGAGCGCCTGGGGCTGGTGGATGAACTGCTTGAGGGCGCGACAGTCAAGGACAGCCAGGCGCTTTACGCTGCGCCTGAAAGCTACTACCACCGTGAAGCTTTACTGCCCGATATCACCAGTAACGTGGCCTTGCGCGAGCGCTTTTTTGGCGGGGTGAAGAAGCCGGTATTTACCTCGACCAATGCATCTAATCATTTGATGACGCTGGCGGAAATGCTCGCCATGTACTGTCTTGTCTGGTCGCCGGTCCCCTGGCAGATCATGACGCCTGAGGAGCCTGCTCTTGACGAGAAGGACGCCGAGACCTACCGGCAGGAGCAGGCCATTGTAGATGACTTTGTGGCAGGCTTGCCGCAGTGCGCAAGGCTTTTGGCTCACCTGCCCAGCCTGATGATTTTTGATGATCATGATGTCACCGACGACTGGAACCTGACCGCCGATTGGGAGCGCTGTGCTTACGGTCATCCGTTCTCGAAACGTATTATTGGCAACGCGCTGGTAGCCTATCTGCTGTGTCAGGGGTGGGGCAACGCACCGGATAAGCTCAACCCGCTGATCGAGCAGGCAGCTGAGCTATTGACTGAGACAGGGCCGCTGGCAATTAGCCCGCAGGATGCGTTGATCGAGCGGTTACTGCGCTTTCAGGGTTGGGAATTTCAGGTGCCCGGCACGCCTGCCTTGATTGTCCTGGATACCCGTACTCGTCGCTGGCGCAGCGAACGTAGCCCCAAACATCCTTCTGGCTTGATGGACTGGGAGGCGCTCATGGAAATGCAGCAGGCCCTGCTGGGATGTAAAAGTGCCGTGATTGTCTCACCGGCTCCCATGTTTGGAGTCAAGCTGATCGAGGGCGTTCAAAAGCTGTTTACCTGGGTGGGCAAGCCGCTGGTGGTGGATGCTGAAAACTGGATGGCTCACCGCGGGGCGGCCAACGTGCTGCTGCAGATCTGGCGGCACTCCAAAACGCCGGGCAATTACGTGATTCTTTCCGGCGATGTCCACTACTCGTTTGCCTATGACATTATTGTTCGCCGCCAAAAGCGTGCGCCGCATTTATGGCAGGTAACCTCCAGCGGAATCAAGAACACCTTCCCGGTGCAGCTGTTAAACACCTTCGACCGGCTCAATCGCTGGCTCTACGCACCCTGGTCGCCGCTTAACTGGTTCACCAAGCGCCGCAAATTAAGCGTTTACCCCCGCGACCCCAGTGGAGCAAGTGCCGGGGAGCGGCTCTGGAATGCCAGCGGCATTGGCCTGGTGACATTGGATGACGAGGGTCGTCCGGTGGATATTCGCCAGTTGGATGTCGATGGTAATGATGTTGTCTTCCCACCGCCTGCTGATTTGCAGCAGTAAGGCTGTCTTTAGCCTGCTAATCGTCATCCCAGCGTCATAAAAATGTCGCACGCTGGCGGATAAGACAACTCGCATTAAAAGCCTTTATTAACAGTCTTTAAAAAAAAGCCCTCATGACGTTTGATAAGGCAGCCCGGATATGACCGCCCAAGAAGCACACTGGCTTAACCGCATCATTGAAGCAGAAGATCTGCATGTATTGTTTCAGCCCATTGTGGATGCGAGCCAACAGGCCATTTATGGCTACGAAGCGCTGATTCGAGGGCCTGAAATGTCGCCGCTTCACTCGCCGCTACGCTTGTTTGATGTAGCCATGCAGGCGGGGCTTTTAGTTGAGCTGGATCTGCTGTGCAGGCGGTTGGCCATTCGCCGCTTTGCAGCGCTTAAGCTACCGGGGCTTTTGTTTTTAAACGTGATGCCGCTGACCATTGTTGAGCGTGATTTTGAGGAAGGGTTAACGCTAGGGTTCATTCGCGAAAGCGGGCTGCCGCCTGAGCGGGTGGTCATCGAACTTACCGAGCATGTGCCGATTCATGATTACGACTTGATGCGTCAGGCAGTGGATCACTATCGCGATATGGGGTTTAAGGTGGCGCTTGATGACCTGGGTGCCGGACATTCGAGTTTGCGCCACTGGTCGGAGCTGCGCCCTGATTTCGTCAAGCTCGACCGGCACTTCATTTCGGGAATTGATCAGGAGCCTGCCAAGCGCGAATTTTTACGCTCGATTCTGGACGTGGCGCGTAGTCTCGACTGTCAGTTGATTGCTGAGGGCGTGGAGACCGCGGCTGAGCATCTTTGCCTTTGGGAGCTGGACCGCAGCTTGGCGCTTCTTCAGGGCTTCTATTTTGCCCGCCCAAGCGTTGAGCCGCCGTTGCAGCTGCATACTCTGCTACCTGCCACTACCCAGCTATCCAGCCCTGCCGGTCGCACGGCACGCTCGATTTTTCGCATGATTGACGCCGTCTCGCCCGACTGCTCGGTGCTTATGCTGGCCGAGCGATTCAGGAATAATACGGATTTGCGCTGTGTCGCGGTGGTGGATAACGGTAAGCCTATCGCGGTGGTGCGCCGTAACGCCTTTTTAACCCTGTTCACCAACCCGTATAGCCATTCGCTCTATTCCAAGCGCCGCGTCTGGGATATCGCGGATGCCAAGCCGCTGATTGCCAATGCGGATACCCCGCTTGAAGTATTGAGTCAGCAGTTGACCGACAGTCACGACATCGAACAAGAGGATTTCGTGATTGTGGATGCCAATGGCGATTACCTGGGGATGGGCAGCATCATTGATTTGCTGCGCGAGATTACCGCCATTCAGGTGCGTCAGGCGCGCCATGCCAATCCGCTCACCGGGCTTCCAGGCAACATACTGATCAACGAGACACTGACCAATTATCTTGCCGCCGAGCAGGGCTTTGCCGCGGCCTATGTCGACCTGGATAACTTTAAGGCGTTTAACGATGCTTACGGCTATGCGCGTGGCGATCATGTCATTATTGCCTTATCCCGCTTGCTTCAGGCCCAGGTAGATACCGCGGGCGGCTTTATCGGCCATATTGGCGGCGATGATTTTATGATGCTGCTGCCGTTAAGCCACTGGGAAAACGTATGTCAGCAGATACTGGAATCGTTTGAAGTGATGGCCCCGGGTTTTTATGAGGATAGCGACCGCGAACAAGGCGGCATCTCGATCGAAAACCGCCAGGGCAGCGTGAGCTTTTTTCCGTTTGTAAGCGTCTCTGTTGCCGTTAAGCCGGTCATTGAGCCCGTCGCCTGCAAAGCGCTGGATATTGCCGCGCAGCTCTCCGAGTTAAAGCATCAGGCTAAAAAGATCGCGGGTAACAGCCTGTTTGTCGAGCGCCGCGCCTGTTCACTTCAGGCACTTTAATCTCGCCTCGGCTTTTCCGATGCGTCATTAATTAGTCATTAGAGTGTCTCGGTGTTGTCATCTAGTGTCGGCAGGATAGCACTATCTTCGAACAACACTTCAGGTGATCTATGCACGCTTCGTTTCTGCCCCGCACCCTCATCAGCGCGGCTGTCATTAGTGCTTTTGCTCTGGTAGCCGCCAATGCCTCGGCAGATCTTTCCGCACGCTATGTGGATAACGATGGCGATATGGTGGCGGATACGCCGAGTGACGAGTCGCAGTGGGTCGACCCCGATACACTGATTTTTGCCTATACCCCGGTTGAAGACCCGGCGGTTTACGCCGATGTATGGGCGGATTTTCTTGATCACCTGAGTGAGACGACCGGCAAGAAGGTTCAGTTTTTTCCGGTACAGTCCAATGCCGCACAGCAGGAAGCTCTGCGCGCTGGCCGTTTGCATGTCGCAGGCTTTAACACCGGCGGGGTACCGGTTGCCGTGAACTGCGGCGGTTTCCGTCCGTTTGCCATCATGGCAGCCGATGACGGCAGTTTTGGTTACGAGATGGAAATTATCACTTACCCAGGCAGCGGTATTGCATCGGTCGAGGATCTGGAAGGCCGTCAACTGGCGTTTACCTCTGAGACATCCAACTCAGGCTTTCGGGCGCCTTCTGCGCTGCTGCGCTCTGAATATGGCCTGGAAGCCGGTGAAGATTTCGAGACCGCTTTCTCCGGCTCCCACGATAACTCCATTTTAGGCGTGGTGAATAAAGACTACGCCGCCGCCGCCATTGCCAACTCGGTAGGCAAGCGCATGATTGCCCGTGGTGTGGTCAATGAAGGCGACTACGAGATTATTTACACCTCTGAAACCTTTCCTACCACGGGCTACGGTCTGGCGCATAACCTGAACCCGGAGCTTGCTGAGAAAATTCAGGATGCGTTCTTCAGCTACGACTGGGAAGGCTCTGCGCTGCAGGAAGAGTTCTCCAACTCGGATGAAGCACAGTTCATCCCGATCACCTACGAAGAGCATTGGGCAGTTATTCGCACTATTGCCGATGCCAACGGTGTGACGTACGACTGCGACTGAGTCAGCCAATAATTTCTGCAGGCATTCGGCCAGAAGGTTAATCCCTTCTGGCCGTTACATTATGTATATGAGGTAGAACGATGTTGACACTCAGCGGCGTTACCAAGCGTTATCCCACCGGAGATCGTGCGCTCACCGATATCGAACTTACGCTCCCCAAAGGGCAGGTGATGGCGCTGATCGGACCATCCGGTGCAGGTAAAAGTACGCTGATTCGCTGCGTGAATCGCCTGGTGGAACCTACCCAAGGTAGCATTCGTCTGGACGACGTGGAGCTTACCCGGCTTTCAGGCAGTGGGCTGCGCAAGGCGCGCCGCTCGATGGGCATGATTTTTCAGGAGTATGCGCTGGTTGACCGTCTGACGGTCATGGAGAACGTGCTTTCGGGTCGGCTGGGCTACGTGGGCTTCTGGCGCAGCTTTCTGCGCCGCTACCCCAAGGACGCTGTCGCCGAAGCGTTTCGCCTGCTTGAGCGGGTAGGCCTGCCACATGCCATTGATAAGCGTGCCGATGCGTTGTCAGGCGGTCAGCGACAGCGAGTGGGTATCGCCCGAGCGCTGCTGCAAAGCCCCAAGCTCTTATTGGTGGATGAACCCACCGCAAGCCTTGATCCCAAAACCTCGCGCCAGATTATGCGCCTGATTCGCGAGCTGTGTGCGGAGCGTGAATTGGCGACGATTATCAATATTCATGACGTGGCGCTCGCCCAGCAGTTCGCTGACCGCATTGTGGGTCTACGGGCAGGCCAGATCGTGTTTGATGGCCGGCCTGACGAGCTGACCAGCGATATCCTGACCACTATTTATGGCGAAGAGGATTGGGATACGTCGCCAGAATCGGCGGATGAGCCTGAAAGCGAACCCGCGCCTGCCGAGTATGAACGCCGGGATATCGCTAGCGCCATGGCGACTGGAGCCGCGTCATGAGTGAGCACGCCGAGGCGTATTTAGAAGCCCGTCAGCAGGCGGCCCGCCAGGGGCAGTGGCGCAGGCTACCGCTGATTCATCGCCAATGGTTACGCTGGGCCATCGCTTTGGGTGTCGTGGTGTATCTGATCCTGGCGCTTTCATCTGTTGAGGTGAACTGGGCGCGTGTGGCCGAGGGTGCCAGCCGCGGCCTGCGCTTTCTTGGCGCGTTTGCTCAGCCTGATTTTATAAGCCGCAGCGGCGATATCGTCGACGGTCTGATCGAAAGCCTGACCATGACGCTGACGTCTACCGTGATCGGCGTAATGCTGGCCATTCCTGTGGGCCTGGGAGCGGCGCGCAATATTGCGCCGCTGCCGGTTTACGTGGTGTGTCGTAGCATCATTGCCGTATCGCGCACCTTTCAGGAGATCATCATCGCGATTCTCTTCGTGGTGATGTTTGGCTTCGGGCCATTGGCCGGGATGCTGACGCTGGCGTTTGCCACCATTGGCTTTATGGCCAAACTGCTGGCGGAAGATATCGAAGACCTGGACTGGCGTCAGGTGGAAGCCGTTCGGGCAACCGGGGCCAGCTGGTGGCAGACCATGAATCACGCGATTCAGCCTCAGGTCATGCCGCGTTTGATCGGACTTTCCATGTACCGGCTGGATATCAACTTCCGCGAGTCATCCGTCATCGGCATCGTTGGCGCGGGCGGCATAGGCGCCACGCTGAATACCTCGCTTAGCCGCTATGAGTACGATACCTCGGCGGCCATCTTGCTGATAATCATCGCCATCGTGCTGCTGTGCGAATATAGCTCAAGCCACGTCCGCCGCTGGACGCAGTAATCCTAGGCTGGGTAATTTTGGAGAACGGATATGCCTGTTTCAACTTCCCCGCAGGGGATACCTGCCTGGCGGCTGCGCACTACGCGCGCCCAGTGGCTGCAGTTTGGCGCATGGCTTTTAGGGGTCAGTCTGTTCCTGCTCTGCTGGAAGGTGATTTCCGACAATACGATGTGGGTGTTTGTGGAAGATGCCGGACGCCAGGGGAGTGATCTTCTCAGCCGGATGATGCCCCCCAAGTGGGAGTACGCCAACATTCTCTGGAAGCCCATGTGGGACACTCTGAATATTGCCACGCTCGGCACGGCGCTGGGGATCGTGATGGCGTTTCCCGTGGCGTTTCTCGCCGCACGCAACACAACGCCTCACCCGTTGGTGCGTAGCCTGGCATTGATGGTGATTGTCTCATCTCGCTCTATCAATTCGCTGATCTGGGCGATGCTTCTGGTCACCATTCTTGGCCCTGGCGTTTTGGCCGGCATCATTGCCATTGCGCTACGCTCGATTGGTTTCGTGGGCAAGCTGCTTTATGAGGCCATTGAAGAAATTCATCCAACCCCTGTCGAGGCGATCAGCGCGACCGGCGCCAGCCGCTTGCAGATCATGAACTACGGCGTATTGCCCCAGATAATGCCGGCATTTGCGGGTATCAGCGTTTATCGCTGGGATATCAATATCCGTGAATCCACGGTGCTGGGCCTTGTCGGCGCGGGAGGGATCGGCTTACAGCTCAATGCCTCGATCAATACCCTCGCCTGGAACCAGGTCAGCGTCATTTTTGTGATGATCTTCGCGACGGTGCTGGTTTCCGAGTGGATATCTGCGCGCGTGCGCCATGCGATTATTTAAAGTGGTTTGATGACAAGCGGCTAGATGACAAGTCTTTAGATGACAAGAACCAGTAATCGACAAGAACCAGTAATCGACAAGAACCAGTAATCGACAAGAACCAGATAGGGACCCCGGATGCGTTTTCCTGATGCAAGCGTTACGACGATTGATTTATTGCGCCACGGTGAGCCCGTAGGCGGGCGTATGCTGCGTGGCTCAACCGACCATCCGCTAAGTGAAACCGGCTGGCAGCAGGTCACCGAAGCCGTGATGCGCCATACCGTTGACGGCAGGCTGCCCTATGATGCGGTGGTAACGTCACCGCTCATGCGCTGCCGAGAGTTTGCGCTGTGGTTGGGTGAGGAGTTTGAGCTGCCAGT
This sequence comes from Halomonas sp., assembly GCF_017983445.1. Lineage (GTDB taxonomy): Bacteria > Pseudomonadota > Gammaproteobacteria > Pseudomonadales > Halomonadaceae > Vreelandella. The sequence continues at coordinate 76,520 of NZ_JAGOBJ010000007.1, read as the reverse complement.
GCAGATCGAGGATGACCTTGCTGAGCTGCATCTGGGGAAGTGGGAAGGCAAAACCCATGCAGAAGTATTTAGCGAGGAGGGCACCGCCCCCATGAGTGCCTTCTGGAATAGCCCGGCGACGGTTTCACCACCGCAAGGTGAAGCCATTGACGCCTTTGATCACCGGCTGGCTGAAGTATGGCGCAATCTATTGGCCAATCCGCCCGGTAAACATGTGCTGGTGGTTGCCCATCTGTTTGTCTGCAATGGCCTGCTGCGCCAGGTACTCGAGCAGTCGTTGGGGCGCATATTGGCAATGGATTTACCTTATGCCGCGATGAGCCGCGTGCGCCATGAACGGCATATGTTGGGCGAAACCAGCTTTATTGAGTGGATTGGACGTTAGTTACGCTTGGCGACATCACAAGGTTTGCGCCATGATAAGAGGCGTTGCCACAAGGAGAGTCGCCAATGCCCGTCACGTTGGGAAAACTTACGTTCGTTTTGATGTTGTTAATGTGGCTTTCAGGCTGTGCCAGCCGTGGCGTCGATATCTCTCAGCTCCCGCCTTCGCCACCCCAGGAAGGGCTTTCCATGGAGCGTGTACTGATTCTGGCGCATGCGCAGCAGGCCATCGGCACGCCGTACCGTTTTGGCGGTAATACCCCTGATGGCCTGGACTGTTCGGGGCTGGTGGAACTGGCTTATCGCGCCGCCGGTATGCGCGTGCCGCGCACCGCTGATGAGCAGTTTCGGGCTCTTCCCGCCGCTGACATGCCCAAACCCGGCGATCTGCTGTTTTTTGGCGAGCGCAGCAAGGCAACCCATGTGGGCATCTATCGCGGCAATCGGCAAATGATTCATGCCCCTGGAAGCGGTCGTGCAGTGGTCAGCGTCCCCTTGGATATCGACTATTGGCAGCAGCGCTTTTTAGGTGCAGCTACGCTTGCGCCTTGACCTCGGTCTGTTTTTCCTCTGCCTGTTTCTTTAGCGTACCGTCCTGCCTTATTGCAGCTTAAGCTAGCCGGTGCGCCAGGCTCCTTTTTAATCCTTTCACCAGGCTGAATAAGCTAATCTTAGTGCATGAAAACATCTAATAAGGTCTAGGGCGCTGGACTGGCCGACGGTGTTAGACTGTCGCATTACCTTCTATCAAAAGCGCGTAAGCGGCAGTAGAGAGGCTGCTTGGTGGCACACGCTTTAAATGCGCAAGGACCAAGGAGCAATACCATGTATCCGCCTACCGACGTGCCGCAAAAGACGCCTTTTCAGCGCCAGGTGGATGCTATTCCAGTCAAGAGCATGCAGGGGCGTTGTTCACCTGCCGACACCACGTTTTTGTTTGCCAACGAAGCGATCATTATTACCGATAAAGATAATCGGGTAATTGACGTCAATCCGGCATTTTGTGAACTCACGGGGTTGACCCTTGGTGAGGTCAGTGACAAGACGCCGGAAGCCTTTAGTATCTTGCCGCTGGATGATAGCCGTAGAACGCCGCTGGTACGTGAGGAGCTGAGGCTGCGTGATCGTAGTAAGCACCAAGTGAGTTATCGAAGCCATGACGGACAGTATTATCCTGGCATGATGTCGATTAACCGGGTGCACGATGATCAGGGGTGTGTTGATCATCATGTAATCGTGTTGTCAGATTTATCGGCGATTCCCTCTCATGCGCGGCATTTAAACCGTGAGGTTTATTTTGATGCGTTGACCGGCCTGCCGAATTTGCAGCTGCTAACGCAATTGATCCAGGAGTCGATTCTGCATGCTGATCAAAAGCAGTTGCCGCTTGCTATCTGCTCGCTGGATATTGATTTTTTCCAAACGATAAATGAACGCCTGGGTGCTCAAATGGGGGATATTCTACTCTCCTCATTCGCTCAGCGTATTAGTCACCTGCTGTATGGCGACGATGTATTAGCCCGCGTGGGCGGCGATGAGTTTGTCCTGTTGCTGCATCACGGTGTGGATAATATGTTTTTTGAAAAGCTGCTGGCGGCGATTCGCCAGCCCATCGTGATCGAAGGACAGAGCATTTATCTGACGGTTAGCCTCGGGGTGACTCTTTACCCTCGCGACCATGTTCAGGGGGATGTACTGCTGCGCCACGCCAATCAGGCCATGTACCGCGCCAAGCAGCGCGGGCGTGATACGTATCACTTCTTTGATCCTGATCAGGACCGGTTGCTTCAGGTACGCTACGAACAGCGTCAGCGCTTTATCGATGCGCTTAATAATGATGAACTGTGCCTGTATTTCCAGCCACAGGTGGATATGCGTAGCGGTCAGATTATTGGTGTTGAGGCACTCGTTCGCTGGCAGCATCCTGAGGATGGGTTGCTGTCGCCCGGGCAGTTTCTGTCCACGATTGATACCACCTCGCTTGAAATAGATTTGGGCGAGTGGGTGCTGGCGCAGGCGCTTAATCAACTTACTCAGTGGCAAGCAGAGGGTATTGCGATACCGATCAGTGTGAACATTAGCCCAACGCACCTGCTGACCAACGATTTTAGCCAGCGCCTGGGCGAGCTGTTAGAGCGTTATTCGCATGTGCCGCCCAGAATGCTGAAGCTGGAAGTGCTGGAAAGCGCTGCCATGCACGATATGAAGGCGGCGCTTAAGAATATGGCGCGCTGTCAGTCATTGGGGGTGGGATTTGCCATTGACGACTTTGGCACCGGCTTTTCATCGCTGACCCATTTACGCCAGTTGCCGGTGAATCTGATCAAAATTGATCGAAGCTTCGTGCGCGATATGCTCAGTGACCCTAACGATATGGCCATTGTGGAAAGCGTTATCTATATGGCCAACCGCTTTGATCGGCCCATGCTGGCGGAAGGGGTAGAAACATTGGGCCATGCCAAGGCGCTGATGAAACTAGGCTGTTTTCTGGCCCAGGGGTTTGGGATTGCGAGGCCTATGCCCGCAGAGGCAATACCCGACTGGGTGGCGCAATGGCCGCACCAAACTGATTGGCAGGCGCTGACGCTAATGTAGACTATTAACGCCACAGTCCAGAAACCAAAACGGCTGGTTTAAAGAGACGGCAGTAAGGCGGCGTTATGACGCTATTGTACGATTAGGTTACTATAGCGCCGCCGTTTGAGAGCAAAAGAGCCCAAGGCGTATTGTTTGCTTAACACCCCTTATCTACTGAATATTCCATGCCTTCTATCGACGTCATTCTCCACCTGAGTCCCGATGAATGTTTAGCCCACTATGAAGGGCGAATTGCCAATGTGCGTGCGCGTAGCGTTGATGGGCGCTGGGTAGTTTTTCCTGCCGATGCCATAAGGCGTATTGTGGGGCAGAATGGCGTGCATGGCGTTTTTCGTCTTATCTTTTCAGGCGAGGGGCGCTTTATGAATATTCAGCCGCTTACGCATATCTAACCTTAATTGGTTTTTCATGGTGATCAGCAAAAGTCTGCAACTCTCTAGATTTGCGGGCGTGTTTTGATTACATCGTTATCATGTAAAAAGTCCTGCTTTAAACCGCTGTTCCTTCTTTACTACTTTTTTACTGTCTCATTTATTTGACAGGGTTAATGTTGACCAATTAATCAGTATTAATGGATATTCATTAGTTGATGCTAATGGGGTCAGATCTATTAAATGGATAGTACATTACCCATAAGTTGCCTATATAATGCGCCCATCATTGATGCCATAAATACTTTCAGGCTTACCCGCCTGTCAATTGACAGCCTGCCTACCCGGCATCGGCTGTGGCACTACTAGGAGATATACCATGTCTGCCTCACCTGTCACTCTTATGGTGGCTAGGCGCGTTGCCAGCGGCCGCTATCATGATTTCAACCGCTGGTTGAACGAAGGCCGCGAGCTGGCGGCTGATTTTCCCGGCTATCTGGGTTCGGGGGTACTGGCACCGCCCAACCATGATGATGAATATCAGATTATCTTTCGCTTTAGCAGTAGTGAAACCCTGCATGTTTGGGAGCATTCTGCTTCACGCAACGCTTGGCTAATGCGTGGTAAAGGGCTTTATGATGCTCCTCATGAACATCGCGCCACGGGGCTTGACGCCTGGTTTCAAACTGCTTCAGGCCGCACACCACCACGTTGGAAGCAGGCCGTAGCCGTCTGGTTGGCGTTTTTTCCCATCTCGCTGCTCTTTCAATGGGTATTTGGCGACTTATTAAGTGATTGGATGTTAATTCCTCGGGTGCTGGTAAGCACTCTGATGTTGACGCCGATGATGGTGTTTGTGTTTATCCCGCTTTCGACCCGCCTTTTATCGCCTTGGCTTCAAGGTAAATGGTCGCTGTCGGATATCTGGATACGCCTGCGTCATGTACCTCGAGCGTAAATTGGTAATATAAGTCTTTTTTACTTGGATATTTACTCCCTGGTAGGCAACGCTGCTAAGCTGAATATGCTTGCAGGAAAAGGATAACGGGCGTGGGCGCAAAGCCTGCATAGCACGTCGCTTCCATGGAGTATTATATGATCCACGTTCATCACTTGGAAAAATCGCGTTCACATCGAGTTTTATGGCTTCTCGAAGTGCTTGAAGTAGAGTATGAAATACATGTTTATCAGCGCAATAATAAAACCCAGCAAGCGCCTGAAGCATTAAAAGACATTCATCCTTTGGGCAAATCACCGGTTATTTCGGATGGTGATCTTGTGGTCGCAGAGTCGGGCGCTATTATTGATTATTTAATACAAGCGTATGGACGTGGCCGTTTACAACCTTCTCCTGATGACACTCATGAGTGGGTTGACTATCGGTATTGGTTGCACTATGCCGAAGGCTCTTTAATGCCTTTATTAGTCATGCAGCTGGTATTCAAACAAGTGTCTAAACAATCGCCATGGTTTATTAAGCCTCTGGCCAAGGGAATTAACGATAAGGTTAGTCAGCGCTTCTTAAATCCTCAGCTCAAACAACATTTAGGTTTTATCGAACATCACCTGGCTCAAAAAGGTAATTTTGCTGGTGAATGGCCAAGCGGTGCCGATATTCAAATGAGTTTTCCTCTTCAGGCCATGCAGGCAGCTCGATCTTTGGCAGCATATCCAGCCATTGCAGGTTTTGTTGAGCGCATTGAAGCCGACCCTGCCTGGCAGCGGGTAATCGAGCGTGCCGGACCACTTACCATGCCTGGCGAGTAATCCTTATTATGCTCGCGATGTTTGCCTCACGGAGAATGCTGCGTTCGCCTAAAAACGCGGGGGCTGTAAACCGCCCTCGGCGGTGGGCCTTCAATGCAGGTATGTTGCTTGGATCATGCAGCTTGGCTTTTTCAAGCATGGCGAACGAGACTTTATTAGTTGGGGTCTATCACAATCCTCCCAAACTATTTGTCGACGATAAGGGACAGCTAAGAGGTATTTTGGGTGAGCTGCTTGAAGCGATTGCCAAGCAGGAAGATTGGCAGCTTGAAAGCATCGCCTGTGAATTCCAGCACTGTCTTGATCTGCTTGCGCAAGGCGATATCGATCTTGTGCCGGATGTCGCCTGGAGTGAAGAACGCGCCAGACGCCTGGCTTTTCATAATGAGCCGGTGATGCACAGCTGGTCGCAGCTTTACCAGCATGAAGGCGAGGGGGTTGAGGCGATCCTTGACCTTGAGAACAAGCGTATTGCAGTGGTGCAGGGGTCCATTCAGCAAAATTATCTGGCAGCGGTGACTGAACGCTTTGACGTGATGGTCTCCTGGATGGCGGTGGATAGCTATGCGCAAGCTTTCCAGGCCGTCGCGATGGGCCAGGCTGATCTGGCGGTTTCCGATCATCTGTTTGGCGACTGGCGCGCGCATAATTACGGCCTGTATGAGACGGCCATTATCTTTCAGCCGATTCGGCTTTTCTTCGCGGGCTCGCCCACTTTATCGAAAACGGTACTGGAGCGTATTGACCAGGTGCTGCTTCGCTGGAAGCGCGACCCTCATTCTGAGTATTTCAGCACGCTGCGTGCCTGGCGGGCTGAAGCGCCGCCTCCAGCCGCTATTCCCGCCTGGCTGTGGTGGTGCCTGGGGCTACTGGCCGTTTGCTGCATTATCGTGCTGGGCACTGCACTGTGGTTGAAACGGCACATTGCGTCTAACCGCGAGCAGCTCAACGCCAATAAATTGATGCTGGCAACCATTCTGGATAGCGTTGATGCGTATATCTATATTAAAACGCCGTCCCTGCATTATCAGTTTGTAAACCAGAAAGTGAGTGAGCTCTTTGGTTTACCGGCAGAGCAAATCCTGGGCAAAAGCGATGAGGAATTTTTTGATAGCACGACCGCGCATGAAATTGCGCAGGTCGATCGCAGCGTAATAGAGTCAGGTAAAAAGATAACCATTGAAGAGAACAATGTTCTGCAAAATAGCGATCAGGTGCGTACGTTTCTAACTATCAAAATGCCACTGGTCTTGTCGCCAGGCACGCCTGCCAGTCTGTGCGGCATTTCAACCGAGATGACGGACTACCTGGAGATGCAGTCGCGTACCAATCATCTGGCGTTTTACGATGTGCTGACCGGGCTGCCCAACCGGCGTTTATTGATGGAGTCGCTAACCTGGGAAATCGAGCAGGAAAATACCACGCGTCCATATAGCGCATTATTAGTGATCGACCTGGATAATTTCCACTTGGTCAACGATATACAGGGCCATGAAAGTGGCGACCAGCTGTTAATCGAGGTTGCCAAACAGCTGCGCCAGCATTTACCCGAAGGCGCGGTACTTGCGCGCTTCAGTGGTGATGAGTTTGTTGCCCTTCTGGCAAGACTCGGCGAGCATCAAGCCGAAGCGGCATTAAGCGCTGAGCGTGCTGCCCGGCAATTACTGGATGCCGTTGCCCAGCTGCGTGCCAACCGTTCGCTACCGGTCAATGCGAGCATCGGCATTGCGCTGTTCGATGGTGCCGATCACACTATGAACAGCGTGCTGCAGCAGGCCGACCTGGCGTTACAGCAGGCCAAGACGGCGGGTGGCGGCACGTTGCGCTTTTTTAATCAGGACATGCAAACCAGCCTTATTGAGCGGACCAACCTAGAAGGCGATTTACGTCACGCCCTGGAGCGCAAGGAGCTTGCGCTGCACTATCAGGTACAGGTTGACCATCAAGGCAAAACGATCGGCGTAGAAGCGCTTTTGCGCTGGTATCACCCTCAGCGTGGCTGGGTATCGCCGTGCACCTTTATTCCTCTGGCGGAAGAGAATGGGCTCATTATACCCATTGGCTATTGGGTGCTTCAGTCCGCCTGTGAACAGCTTGCCAAATGGGCCAATCAAGCCTCTTATGCGGCGCTGACCATCTCAGTCAACGTTAGCTCCGTTCAGTTCCAGCAGCCGGAGTTTGTACGCAACCTGGAGGGGCTGCTCGCCCAGACTCAGGCGCCGCCAGGGCGGCTGGTGCTGGAGGTAACCGAAAGTCTGCTGATGCACGAGCCTACACGGGTACGCAATACGATGCTAAAACTGCGTGCTCAAGGTATCCGTTTTGCCATTGATGACTTTGGTACGGGTTACTCTTCGTTGAGCTACCTTAAGCGATTGCCGCTGGATGAGCTGAAAATTGATCAATCGTTTATTCGCGAGCTGCTGACCGATAAGGCCGATGCAGCGATTGTGGATACCACCATCCTTCTGGCCGTGAGCCTGGGGTTAACCGTGGTAGCCGAAGGCGTGGAGAAAAAAGAGCAGCTGGATTGGCTAAAGGGCCATGGCTGTTACCGTTATCAGGGCTATCTGTTTGGGCGGCCCACTCCCATCGAATACTTGTTTGAGAGCTATTGAAAGCGATAACGCCCTGAGCCAGGGCGTTATATAAACGTGATAAGCCTGCCTTACCGAGCCCGTATCAATAGTTGGTAAAGCTGCCTGCATTAAGCCACAGATGAACGGCAATACTGGCGACATAGCCCAGCGCAATCACCGGTGTCCAGCGTAAATGGCCCATAAACGTGTAAGAACCTCTTGCCTGACCCATTACCGCAACGCCTGCGGCAGAGCCAATGGAAAGCAGGCTTCCTCCAACCCCCGCGGTTAGCGTAATCAGCAGCCAGTGGCCGTGCGACATTTCCGGCTGCATGGTCAGAACGGCAAACATCACCGGAATGTTATCGACCACGGCGGAGACCACTCCAAGCACAATGTTGGCCCAGGTGGCATCCCAGTTTGTATAAAGCGCGTCGGACAGCAGGCTCAGATAGCCCATAAACCCAAGGCCGCCCACGCACATGACCACGCCATAGAAAAACAGCAGGGTATCCCACTCGGCCCGCGCCACGCGGTTGAATACATCGAACGGGACGACGCTACCCAGCTGTGCCAGTTTCTGCTTATCGCCGCAGCGGCTATAACGTTCCCGTTTGCGCTCAAGCGATCGCGGTAAGCTTGTGCGCAGGTAATAGCCAAAGAACTGAAGATAGCCAAGCCCGGTCATCATGCCGAGCACCGGCGGCAAGTCCAGGAACGTATGACACATTACGGCGGTGGCAATCGTGAGTAAAAAAAGTCCGATGATGCGTCGGGCGCCACGCTTAAGCTGGACATCTTCATACACGCTGGTGGGCTTTTGATTCTTGATGCACAGGCTCATCACCACGGCAGGGATCAAGAAATTGACCAGAGAGGGCAAGAAGAGCGTAAAGAACTCCTGGAAATGGATGATCCCCGCTTGCCATACCATCAGCGTGGTAATGTCGCCAAACGGGCTAAACGCCCCGCCCGCATTGGCGGCAACGACAATATTGATGCACGCTAGATTGATAAACCGCGTATCGCCTTCAGCAACTTTGGTAATGACTGCACACATGAGTAGGGCGGTGGTCAAGTTATCGGCAACCGGGGAGAGAGCAAAGGCCAGGCCGCCGGTCAGCCAGAATAGCGAGCGATAGCTAAACCCTTTACGCAGCATCCAGGAACGTAAGGCATCGAATACCCGGCGCTCTTCCATGGCGTTGATATAGGTCATCGCGACCAGCAGAAACAGCATCAGCTCGGTAAACTCTAAAAGCGTCATGCGAAATGCGTATTCTGACGTGTCGGACATGCCGTTTTGAACATACACCCAACCGATCAGGCACCAGATAATCCCCGCCGCCACCAAGACCGGCTTGGACTTGCGCATATGGATTTTTTCTTCTGCCATTACCAAGGCATATGCTAGAACAAAGACCGCGACAGCAAAAAAGCCGACGCCTGATGAGGTTAAATCGAGCTCTCCGGTGACAGCCAAGGTCGAGGTGCTATAAAAAGATAGTAAAGTGGTCAACAAAAAAAGCCAGCGACGAGAAGCTCGTGGCTGGCCTGAATCATGGCGCTGCGTCAGCATGGTGCATTATCCTTTTTTAAGTTTATTAGAAGGCGTTGATGATCAAATTGTTTGTGACAACCACTTGGCTGCTAAATATTCAAAATAAAGTTATAAAAAAGCGATCACTAGCTGATGAATACTTTTTTATAAATTATTCGTGCTGTTAAAAGTAAGTTCTTTAGTAAAGGGCAAGACAGTTTAAAAATAAACAAGTGCAGCTTTGCTAAGCCCAAATCATCCCATGATAATGAGTGAATAATAATAAGACGAAGGGTTAATAAAACGAACGTTTAATAACGTTTTAACATTAGCGATTATTGTTATTGGGTTTGTTTATATTCGGGGAGGGTTGCTAGGCCAGAAAAGTCGTATGAGAGGTAGCCGCGGGGCTAGCGTGAGCCAAACCATCGTAGGCACCAGGAGCGTTCCTGACAGGCACTTTACATGCTATGTTGATTGCGCCAGATCCTGCACATAGGCTGGCTCGTTGAGACACGCCACATCTTCAGCGCGACATAAAAAAACAGACCATCAAAGGTCGCTGAACATTAGGAATTGTATATGCTCCCCTTTCTACGCTCTGCTCTTCGTACGTCTGTATTAGCTGTCACCACACTGTCACTGAGTTTGGCAGCCCAGGCGGATACCCGCGTTACCTATAAATCAGCCACCGCTGGAACGGCCTATTATCAAATGGGTGTAGAGTTATCTGAAGCCATTCGCCAGGGCACAGACGATGGTATCGTTCTTACCCTGGAAGAGAGCCAAGGCTCGGTTCAGAACGTAATGGAAGTTATGGCGCGCCAGGGTAACTACGTTTTTACTACGCCCCCGGCTTTGGTTGAACAAGCGATGGCCGGCGAAGGACCGTTTGCCGAGCGCCAGAATCCGCGTTTTCAGGAGATTCGAGGCTTGTTCCCTATTCCCGCCATTACCATGCACTTTATCCTGGCCGGAGATACCGGCGTTGTGGGTGTTGAGGCGCTTGAAGGCAAGCACCTTCTGATCGGTCGCGGCACTTTTGGTGCTCGAGAAGCCGCGCGCTATCTAACCCTGTTCGAGTTGGATGAAAACGTGCAGATAGCGGATGCTGCGCTAGGTAGCGGCCCCGACGCGTTGAAAAACGGTCAGATTGATGGTTTTGTAACGGCCAGCTCCTACCCAACGCCCAACATCATTGAAGTGGCCGCCAGTATGCCGATTGCGATGGTGAGTCTCACCGATGAGCAAATCGAGCTGACTGGAGCAGCGCGCCAGACCATTCCTGGGGGCACGTATCCGGGTATTAATGAGGACGTACACACCACCTCGTTGCCGGTCATGGCGTATACCACGTCGCAAATGGATGATGATACTGCGTATATGTTGACGAAAACCTTCTGGGAGCGCCGTGATGCCATGGCTGAGGAAACCGCGTGGTGGGGGGGGATATCTCCTGCGCAGCTCACCAATATGGCCGGTACGCTGCACCCCGGTGCTTTACGTTATTACGAGGAAGCAGGCGTCGAAATTCCTGAGTCGCTACGTTAATTCTCTCTAAGCATTGCCGACGCCACGAATCGCGCTTCGTGGCGTCGCTATTTATTGATGGTTAGTTTTCAACAGGCATAAGGCATGACTCTTTTTTCGACTTCTACTTCAAGCGATGAGGCTCCTGTTGCTGGTGGCTGGGTAGCGCTGGGCAGCTTAAGCGTGGCCTTTCACTTGGGGCTTATCTTTTACGGCTTGACGCCGGCGCTGATTAGCCGCCCGCTACACATGGCGTTACTGCTGCCGTGGGTCTTGATCTTTATGGCGAAAACGCCCTGGCAGCGGGCAAGTGGCTGGCTGCTGACAGCGTTAGGGATCGCTGCGTGTGGTTATATCGCGCTGAACGAAGCGGCGCTTGCCAACCAGTACGGGTTTATCGATAACCATCTGCAAATGGGAGTCGGCGTTTTTCTGATTGCGCTGGCACTTGAAGCGGCGCGGCGGGCCATTGGCTGGCCTCTGCCTTTAGTGGCGTTACTTGCCTTGTTGTATGGCGCTTTAGGGCAGTATGTTCCAGGTACATTCGGTCATCCGGGTATTCCTCTGCAAAGCATGGTGGGTACGCTTACTATTGCCGAAGGTGGCCTCTGGGGATCGCTTACCGGCGTTAGTGTAGGCGTCGTCGCGATTTTTGTTATTTTTGGCGCAGTGCTCAACGCAGGTGAGGCGGGCCAGGGGTTTATGAACTTGGCGAGTGCTATGGCAGGTCGCTTGACCGGCGGCGCTGCTAAAGTCGCGGTAATTTCTTCGGCACTGATGGGGTCAATTTCAGGTTCCGCTTCAGCCAATGTGGCGTCCACGGGGGCTATTACCATTCCCTCAATGGTGCGTCTACGCTATCCAAAATCCCTGGCAGGCGCGGTAGAAGCGGTGGCTTCCTCAGGCGGTCAGATTATGCCGCCGCTAATGGGAGCGGGGGCCTTTGTAATGGTCGAGCTGACCGGGACACCCTATACACAGATAATGGCCGCCGCTTTATTGCCCGCTTTTCTTTACTTTCTGACCGTTTGGGTCGGCATTAACGCTTATGCCACGCGTCACGATCTTCAGCCTGTCGCCGAAAGCGAGCGGCCCAAGCGGAAAGAAGTGCTGATTACTTCGCTGTTTTTTGCGGTGCCATTTGTACTGCTGCTGGTATGTATTTTCATAGGTGGGTATACGCCCCAGTACGCGGCAAGCATTGCTATCTTTGCTGGACTGGCACTTTTGTTTTTCAACGTTACGCTACGCTTTTCTCTACCCGGTTTTGCAGCCCGTTTCATGCTCGCCATGGTGACTGCCGGGCGGCAAATTGCGATGATTGGCGCCATTATTATTTGCGCTTCCCTTGTGATTGGCGTGCTCTCGTTAACGGGGCTTGGCGTCAAGATAACGTCGGGGATCCTGTCGCTTTCCAATGATATGCTGTGGCCTGCGCTGCTGTTGACGGCTCTTGCCTGTTTGATTTTAGGTATGGAAGTACCCACTACGGCGGCTTATGTCATCTGTGTCTCGGTAGCAGGGCCTGCGCTCACATCCTTGGGGCTTGAGCCACTGCTCGCACACCTGTTTGTGTTCTGGTATGCGCTGCTTTCGACTATTACACCGCCGGTATGCGGTGGGGTATTTATCGCGGCGGGCATGGTGGGCGAAAACTGGTTAAAAGTGGCGCTTAAAGCCATGGCGCTGGGCATAGGGCTGTATGTAATTCCGCTGGCCATGGTGGCCAATCCTGACATGATTCGGCTGGCTTTCGACCCTGCCGGGGCGTTGTTTGATGCCGGTAAAGTTGCCGTTGGGCTGAGCGCCATATCATTTGGAGTTATTGCCCGTAAAGCTCTGTGGCTGCGTGCGGCGCTTCTCGTGGTGGGGGCTATTGTTATCTTTGTGATTTAGGACTAAGCAAACATCTTGAACGGATGGTAGGGGTGTGGCTGACGAGATAGGTTATAAAATAAGTGGTGAGTCGGCTTTAAGCGGCGTGGTGGCATACACAACCCAGGTATCTAGTGCTGCGCCCAAGGATTTCACCAAGCGAAGCGTGTCGGGTGCTTTTTCAAGCACCTCCTCGGCACAGATGCCTGCCTGATAACGCCCGTCAAGTAGCCCTTGGGCAACCGCTACGGTGGTAGGCGCTTCGATAATTGCTTTAAACTCGCTCAGGTCCGTGTAAAAGCGCGTGGCAGGTTGTAATGCCACGTGCCTGGGCATCTCTATATCCCGCCGTGCCAATAGTGCTAACGGTTTGCTGGCAGCAATTACGGCATCCACTGGATAAGCGCGATGCATATAATGCCCAACGCAGTCTGCATGGCTGAAATGTGCAGTACATTGGAGCACATGCGTGATCGTGCCTTTCAGTAGGGATTCAAAGGCCATTTCGAAATCATCAAACAGCGTAAGCTTTGCTTGCTTTACTGCATGGCGAGCAAGGTAGCGTTGAGCAATCAGCGCATGATTGCTATCGCCAGGGCCTAAAGTGCCAAGAATCAAACGTCGCTCCACTTTTAATTAATAGCTAATAACAATACGTTTAATAACGATCAGGGCGTTCTAGCTGATGACGGTGAAACTGGCTATCAGATAGGCTGCGTACCCCATCAATAGTAAGAACCCTTCACCGCGTGACAGGCGCAGACCGGTATAAAGGAATGCGATAAGAAGCGCGGAGGCACCCAGCATTACCCACTGATCAAACGCTGCCATACGCTCGACCAGCGCCAGCGGCTGCAAGAAGGCGGACACGCCCAGTATGCCAAGTATGTTAAAGATATTGCTGCCCAGGATATTACCCACTGCCACATCAGCGTGCCGTCGTAGAGCTGCAATGACCGAGACCGCAAGCTCGGGCAGTGATGTACCAATGGCCACGATAGTAAGCCCGATCACCGCTTCTGAAATACCCATCGCCTGGGCAATACCAATGGCACCATAGAGCAACAGCTGAGACCCGCCGATCAGCAGGGCCAGGCCGACAATCAAGGCCATTACGATAAACAGCGTGCTGCTGGGCAGCTTGGTGACTTCGTCTGCCTCGGCAGCATGTAACTCGGCGGAAGGGGTATGCTGACCACTTTCGCTGCGGTAGGCCCATATCAGATAAGCTGCCAGACTAACGAGGAATATGGCCGCATCAAAACGCCCTAGACTGCCGTTAGAAGCCAAAATAATAAATAGCACTGCAGCCAGTATCATTACCAGCCCGTCGCGCTTGAGCGCCTGTGGCTGGGTGGTCATCGGACAGATAAGAGCGCAAACGCCCAGGATCAATAAGATATTGCCAATGTTGCTGCCGACCACGTTACCAATCGCGATATCAGGCTGCTGGTTCATGGCGGCGTGGATCGAGACCACAAGCTCCGGCGATGAGGTACCAAACCCTACAATCACCAGCCCGGTAAAAAGAGGCGATACACCCAGTCGTTTAGCTCCGGCGACGGCGCCGCGAATCAACCCTTCGCCGCCTAGCGTTAAAAGCGCAATACCTGCTAGTAAACTCAGTCCATAGAGCAACATAAATGGTCTCCACCATGAAGCCTCAACGCCTAATGTCAGTGACTATAAGCGTTAATTTAATACATAGCGAGACCAATTATTTTAACGTCAAAGAAGACAAAATATTGGCCAAAATTTCACTATTGAATGGTAGTGCCGGGCTGTACTTGCTTGAGTCAACGCGGTTTATAGCATATCTGGAAATACTGACTCGACACTGGTCATGTCGACGATAGTGCAAGGGTAAAATAGCTATAAGCGGGCGGTCGATATCATGTTTGATGAATGATATGTTATATTGTATCTTTATGGGCCATGTAAGAATAATTCATTCACTGGAAAAGGAAGTCTGAAAGATGCCGTTACTTTCATCAAAAGCGCTTAGTGCATTAGCTATCAGCTCGCTGGCACTGGCAGGCATTCAGTCTGCTGTTGCAGACGACAAGCATGAACACCACGGCCATGATCATGGCCACTCACATGATCATTCACACGACTACTCTCATGGTCATGACCATTCGCACGATCACGGGCATGATCACAATAGCGATATCTACTCTGGGCATTTTAGTGATGATCAGGTGGCGGACCGCCCGCTATCCGACTGGGAAGGCGATTGGCAGTCCGTCTATCCCTATTTAGAGGACGGCACGCTGGATGAGGTATTTGCCCATAAAGCCGAGCATGGCGATAAAACGGCGGAAGAGTACAAGGAGTACTACGATACCGGTTACCAAACAGCCGTTGACCGGATCGTGATTGAAGGCAATAACGTCACTTTTTTTGAAAATGGTGAAGAGAACGCGGGCGAGTATCAATATGATGGCTACGAAATTTTAACCTACGAAGCGGGCAACCGCGGCGTACGGTTTATTTTCGAACTAGAGGGCGAGGACGCCGCTGACAATCTTCCCCAGTACATTCAATTTAGCGACCACGATATTTATCCAACCGACGCGCACCACTTCCACCTTTACTGGGGAGATGATCGCGAAGCGCTGCTTAACGAAGTCACTAACTGGCCGACGTACTATCCGTCTGATTTAAACGGCGATGAAATTGTTGAAGAAATGATTGCTCACTGAGATTGAGTAAGCGTTTTTATCGTTAGGATAACAGTAGGGCGCCAGCAGAAATGCTGGCGCCCTACTGTTATGGGGCATACAAAGACAGCTAACCTGTAAAGTAGATAGACTCCATGCGGTCACTTTGGCTTTATTAACCAGTAATAGGTATCACCATGCGATTATTATCACTATGGGCGGGTGTAGGGCTTTTAATATTAAGTAGTGCCGCAAGCGCTAACGGCGAGTGTGATAGCCCTAAAACACAGATGGAAATGACCCAGTGCTCGGCGCAAGCGTATCAAGCGGCTGATGATGAGCTTAACGAGGCGTATCAAACGCTGGTTGGAAGGCTTGAGAATAATGGGTCATCGCTTGAAAAACTCAGAGCGGCCCAGCGCAAGTGGATTGGTTTTCGTGATGCCGAGTGCGCGTTTGAGAGTAGCTCAGTAGAAGGCGGCAGCGCTCAACCCATGGTGCACAACGCCTGCCTTGAAACACTTACCAAGGCGCGCGCACAACGGCTCCAAGAACATGCCAGCTGCGAAGAGGGCGACCTTAGTTGTCCACGGTAAGCACGTATAAAAACAGTTATTCGCAACGAAAAGCACCTGAGGGTGCTTTTTTAAATGGTGGCGGGTGAGGTTTGCCACACACTCGAAAGGCATAAGGCTGGTTTTAATATCGTTGATTGTAGAGGGGTTTATTGTGATGACCACCAGCCAATGGAAAGTACACCCCCCCTGGCGCTGCTGTAAGTAAAAGCTACTGCTTTAAAAGATGTGGTGTCTCTGACTGTGTGTACCGTGTCGCCAGAGAAGAGTGATTAGTATTGCTAAACATAGAGTAATTTTATCTGGATAGTTTTTGTATATTCCAGAAACGAAAAAAGCACCGAAAGGTGCTTGATTCGAAGGGGTGTCTGGTGAAGGCGGCGTCCCGCTTAAATTTAATTTAAGCTATTGTTTTTATTTTACATTTTTTGGGGCTTGTTTTAAATGTGCCCCCAATTATGCTCCCTTTTCTGAGGCGCTACTCATATTAACTCGTACTTTGAACCCAGATACGGCGCTCTCTATCCTGCTACTGGTCCTTGGCTATGGCGTGTCAGATCGTGAAAGTGGATACCTGTCGCTTTGATGACGGCGGTCATCGTGCGTAGCGTGGGGTTGCCTTTAGGTGAAAGCGCTCGGTAAAGGCTTTCGCGTGACACCTTGGCACGTTCCGCAATAGCGGCCACACCTCCTTGAGCTTCAACAACATGGCGTAGCGCCATGAGAAAAGCCGACTCGCCACCTTCCTCGTCTAGCTCATCGAAGGCGGTGCGCAAATAGTCCAGCGCCATATTGGGATCATCGCGCAGCATTTCGACAACAGCAGCATCATGGCTTTTCATGTAATGGCTCTCCTACGGTGGTCGGCTAAAAACGCCTTGGCTTGCTCTATATCGGCTTGCTGGCGTTTCTTGGTTCCACCGGCTAATAACATAACCACATGGTGGCCTACTTTGGCATAATAAACACGGTAGCCAGGCCCGTAATCAATCCGTAGCTCTAGCACACCATTGCCCACTGCCTTGGCGTCGCCTGCATTGCCTGTGGCCAGTCGGCTAAGGCGTGTCAGCACTCGCATTGCTGCCATCCTATCTTTAGCCTTCACGGCGTTCAGCCATGCTTGAAATGGGTCGTGACCGTCAGCGGCCAGGTAGTGTGTAAGCTCTATCATTGGCTCATTGTAGCTTATAAGCTACATCGAAGGCATCAAGCTTTATAAAACCTTCGTTTGGCAATGAACGGCCCGGTGGTGTTTGCGGTGGGTAGTGGACGGCTGGACAATCAGCTGCCGCGCTTACTCTGTATTGTCGTTACCGCTTCGATGCATGGGGCTTCGCCCCATACCCCATTAACCAAGTGCCTATCTAGCCCCCTTTGCCTAACCCATAGCGTGACAACATCACTTGAATATACAGCGCCAGCCCGGCTCGCTCCAAGTCATGCCGCTGGGTTGTCTTGTTGTTGTATCGTGTGCCTATGGCGAGGATGATTTAGCGGCCACCATGGCGGAGGGGGGATTACCGAAGGACAGGGCGATGAGTTGATCAATTCAATCTGAACAACGATTCTAGGGTCAAAAGCTGACTCAAAAGCTGACATAGCTATGCCTAAACAGGCCATATTCAGACTATAGGCACAAAAAAAGCACCGCTAGGTGCTTGATTTGTATAGTAAGGTGGTGGAGGCGGCGGGAATTGAACCCGCGTCCGCCAGCACGCGCCTATTGGCTCTACATGCTTAGATTTCGTCATTTGTTTTAACGTCACTGGCTCCGACGATCAGGATTCAGCAACGCGAGCCTTCTAAAGTTTAACGCTTGACGAGAAGACACCACCAAACGCGGTCCTATCAGCTTTAGCTCGTATCCCCTCAATGATGAATAGGCACATCACCTTGGGGCCAGACAAGAAGCTAACAGTTTAAGCTGCTAGCGCGCCTTGAGCGTAGTTTTCGTCATTTGCGACTATTTTTCGTGATGTGGGATTTACGAGATACATCACGCTCTCGGCATGCACCGCAAGGGTTGTCACCGGCGTCGAAACCATGTCGCCCCCTTATTTCAGATGAGCATTCTAACGTGCCCACACCTGATTGACCAGTTATGCCTTGTTATGTTCCCGCATAATTCGTCCTTTTTGACGACTCCAGTCACGATCTTTTTCTGTTGCCCGCTTGTCGTGCAGCTGTTTACCGGTCACCAGCGCCAATTCACACTTCACCTTATTGCGCTTCCAGTAAAGCTTGAGCGGCACACAGGTATGGCCCTTGTCTTGGGTAATCGAAAAGATTTTGGCTATTTCTTTACGGTGCAGCAAAAGTTTACGAGTACGCGTGGGGTCGGCTATTTCATGTGTGCTGGCCGTATTGAGCGGCATGATATGGCTACCCAATAAAAACGCCTCGCCGTTACGCACCAGAATATAGGTGTCGGTGAGCTGGGCTTTACCGGCGCGCAGGCTTTTGACTTCCCAGCCAGCGAGCGCAAGACCTGCCTCGAAGGTTTCGTCAATATGGTACTCAAACCGCGCCTTCTTGTTCTGGGCGATAACGCTGCTGCCGGGGCCCTTGCTGTTACCTTTCTTAGTGGCCATGAAACCTCATCTGTAATCTGTCAGTGGCACCCCCTTCGTTATATGGGGAGGCGTGATACCATTCAAGGTCTGAAAAAATGTTCCCCATGATACGCTTTGGGCACTGTGAAGTCAGCGGAGAGGTCAATGCCAACCGTCAATCGTTCCGCCTTGGTGCGGCACACCCCCCAGCAAATGTTCGATCTGGTCAACGATTTCGAACGCTACCCCGAGTTTTTACCGGGCTGCAGCCGGGCACGCTTACTTGAGCGTGACGAAACCCATTTAATCGGGGAAATGACCCTGGGTCGCGCGGGGGTGGAGCAAACCATCACAACGCGTAACGACCTGTTTACCCCCGAACAAATTGAAATGTCGTTGGTGAAAGGGCCGTTTAAACGCTTAAAAGGGCGCTGGCTTTTTACCCCGATGGGGGAGAATGCCTGCAAAGTCAGCCTGGAAATGGAGTTTGAATTTGCCAGCCGTCTGTTAAGCATGGCTTTCGGACGGTTGTTTCAGCAAATTGCCGGCCAGTTGGTAGACGCCTTCACCAAGCGCGCTGACGAGCTGTATGGGCGATAACAGCCTTCCGGTAGAGGTAGCCTTTGCATTGCCCGCTAAACAGCGTCTGGTGGCCTTGCAGGTGCCTCACGGCACGACTGCGCGCCAAGCCGTGACATTGGCTAACTTGCCAGAGCTATTCCCCGAGCTGTCCGAAGATACGTTCAGCAAGGCGGCACTGGGAATTTTTGGCAAGGCGCTGCGCAATCCCGAAACGCAAACGCTGCGTGCCGGGGATCGCGTTGAAGTGTACCGCCCGCTGCAAATTGACCCAAAGGCCGCTCGCCTGGAGCGTGCAAAACGTCAGGCGAGTGGCCAGTAAGCGTTTACTCGGAGCGCAGGATCGGCTGAGGCGCAGGTGCCGTCTCAGGCGTTTGTGTCCGAATGCTCTCCTGGGGGAGCGCGTCTAGCGGGTCGGCGCCTTCAAGAGCTGGCCCTAGGCCCGTGTCTGTGCTGACCGGAAGATCGCCAGAGAAGTCGCCCTGCTGCTGTACATTGGATAAGCGGCCTGACCGATCAAATGTCAGCGTTACGCGGCGTTGTTCAACGCCGCCGTAAGCTTCGTCCAAGCGATACACATAATCCCATTGGTTGGAATCAAAAGGCGCCTCCATCAGCGGGCGACCCATGACGTAGGTAACTTGCTCCTGGGTCATGCCTGGCTGAAGCTGGCTGACCATTTCTTGAGTCACCAGGTTGCCTTGCGGAATGTCACGCTTGTAAACGCCAACGTAACTACAGCCACTTACAACGGTAAGGGCAACGGAAAGTGTGATGATGCGAGTCAATTTTTGCATTTGAGCCTGTTCTTCACTATCGTGGTTTCGGTCGATCATACCCGACCTAACCTGTTACTGCGAAGAGCAACCATGGCCGATCAGAACCATGAACTGCGCAAAGCCGGGCTGAAAGTGACCCTGCCGCGCGTCAAGATCCTTCAGATTCTCGAAAATGCTTCGGGTCAACACCACCTTAGCGCAGAAGAAGTGTATAAAACACTGATTGATGCGGGCGAGGATGTTGGCTTGGCAACCGTTTACCGTGTGTTGACCCAATTTGAGTCAGCCGGTCTGGTAATTCGTCATAACTTTGACGGCGGCCATGCAGTATTTGAGATGACACAAGAAGACCACCACGACCATATGGTGTGTCTGGAAAGTGGTGAAATCATCGAGTTTCTCGATGACATCATCGAACGACGCCAGCAAGAGATCGCCGAAGAGCACGGCTATGAGCTTGTCGATCACGCCCTGGTACTTTACGTGCGCCCTCGTGGGTCGGACGTAACGCGCCAAATTAACGTGTCGATCAATAAAAAATAGGCGGCTAGCCCCAGTCACTTGTTTTTTAGCGACAGCCTAAAACCCCCATGCCGCCCCTGTTAAACAGGACGCGGGATGGGGGTGTTTTGCGTGGTTTGAAATTATCGATAAAACCGCGGGGCAAGCGTGATTAGTGCGGCGGGCGCTGGCTGGCGTGCAGCATTTCGCGGGCATGAGCCAGCGTCTGATCGGAAAGCTTCACCCCGCCTAGCATGCGGGCAAGCTCGCTGATGCGGCCACGCTCGTCGAGTAACGCCATATGGGTAAGCGTGGTATCGCGCTTGGCGTGTTTTTCTATATGCAGATGCTGGTGCGCCTGTGCTGCCACCTGCGGCAAGTGCGTGACGGTCATTACCTGACCATTCTCGCCCAGCTTGCGCAGCAGTTGGCCGACGATTTCGGCCGTGGCGCCTGAAATACCCACATCCACTTCATCAAAGACAAGGCTTGGAATGGTCGAGTGCGAAGCCGCGACCACTTGAATCGCCAGGCTGATACGCGAAAGCTCACCGCCAGAGGCGACTTTGGCAAGCGGACGCGCAGGCTGGCCCGGGTTGGCGCTGATTAAAAACTGTACGCTATCCAAACCTTCAGGTGTCGGCGTTTCACGAGCGGAAACCGCTACTTCAAAGCGCGCCTTGCCCATCGCCAGAAAAGCTAGCTGTTGCTGTACTTCCTTACCTAGGCGCAGGGCAGCCTTTTGGCGAGCCTCGCTAATCTTCTTCGCGTCGCTACGGTAGCGTTCGCGGCATTCAGCAACCTGATTGCTCAGCGATTCAAGGTCATCATCACTGGCCTCCAGTTGAGCAACTTCTTGTTGAAGCGCCGCATGCAACGTGCAGATCTCTTCTGGCGCTACGTGATGCTTACGCGCCACACGATGTACATCTGCTAAACGCTCGTCCACCCAGGCTAAGCGCTCAGGATCAAGTTCGGTGGTGCTGGCAAAGCGGTGCAGCTCACTGGCAGCTTCTTCTACCTGAATGCGCGCATCGCCAAGCATGGCAAGCGTGTTGGCCAGCATGCCTTTATCGCTGCCTGGTAGAGCGCTCAAGTGGGTATAGGCCTGGTTGAGAAGTGACAGCGCGCCGCCGTCGTCGCTTGCGCAGCAGTCGGCAGCAAGCTGCGTTTCACGCAGGGTTTCTTCGGCGTGGGCAAGCGTTTGCTGCTCTTCTTCGAGCGTCTGCAGCTCGTTTTCGCCCAGGCTTAACTGGTCCAGCTCCTCTAGCTGGTAGCGCAAAAGCTGGCGCTTGGCCTCTACCTCGCTACCTTCTTCGCTGAGTTTTTTAAGTCGCCGCCGGGCGGTGCGCCATTCGTGGTAGGTTTCTGAGAGTTGACTGCGCGCTTCATGCAAGCTGGCGTAGTCATCCAGCAGAGCCAGATGCACTTCCTCGCGCATTAACGCTTGATGCGCGTGCTGACCATGTATCTGAATCAACTGCTCGCCGAGAGATTTCAGATCGGTAATCGTGGCAGGCTGACCGTTAATCCATGCTTTCGAGCGTCCGTTGGCAGTCACCACACGGCGCAGCAGGCACTCGTCAGTGGGCAGTTCGCGCGCCGCCAGCCACTCGGTGGCTGCCGGCAGTCGCTGAATATCAAAGCGCGCAGAAAGGTCGGTGCGCTCACGCCCGTGGCGCACGCTGCCCGCATCGGCGCGTTCGCCAAGACACAGGCCAAGAGCCCCTAATAGAATGGATTTGCCTGCACCTGTTTCCCCAGTGATGGCGGTCATGCCGTGGGTCAGGTCAAGCTCAAGGCGGTCGACAATGGCGTAATCTTGAATCGCTAGCTGAGTAAGCATGAGGCCCCCTGAGGCAGTGCGACGCAGAAGCTGGATAGTTATCCAATAGTACTTATCCAAATAGTACTTATCCGATAGTTGTTGTTTTATACAGTAGTCGATAACTCACTTCAATGCCCCTCTTGAGATGGCTTTTATGGCCCCCATATAGCGTGCAGACGTTTTCAAAACTTTTTATAAACGCTTTATTGGAAGCTTATTTATAGGCACCGCAGGGCCCTTTTGTATGGCCCCGCCGCATTTTCTAGGAGCATGGCATGGCAAAAGAACCGCAAACTCCGTTGGATGACGAGCTGGCCCGCCAGGAGCAAGAGTCCGAAATGACTGACCAAGGCATTGAAGAGCGCCTGGTCAATGGCGACCTTGAAGGCCTGATCAATGATGAGGCCCCGCTTGAGGGCAGCCTTGGTAATCCAGAAGCCGAAGTATTGGCCGCCCAAGTAGAAGAGCTTGAGCAGAGCCTGACGGAAGCCAAGGATCAGGCGCTTCGCGCCGCTGCCGAAGCGCAAAATGTTCGCCGCCGTGCTGAGCAGGAAGCGGAGAAGGCGCGCAAATTTGCGCTGGAAAAATTTGTTAAAGATTTACTGCCCGTAGTGGATAGCTTGGAAAAGGCATTGGAATCCATGGAAGAGGGCGCGTCAGAGGTTCACCGTGAAGGTGTCACCATGACGTTGAAGATGCAGCTGGATGTACTTAACCGCTTTGGCGTTGAAAGCATCGAGCCTCAGGGCGAGCCCTTTGATCCCCAGGTGCATGAAGCTATGGCCATGGTGCCCAACCCCGAGCTTGAGCCGAACACCGTGATGGATGTGATGCAGAAAGGTTATCTGCTTAACGGCCGTTTGGTTCGCCCGGCAATGGTCGTGGTCAGTCAGAAGGCAAATTAAGCCTTGAGTGGCTAAAAGCGTAAAAAAGCCCTTGAAAAGTTACTGGCGGCCCCCAGATAAAGGCCAACCCTGCGGGAATTCCCGCAAACGATTTAAGTATTGAGACAACTGAATTCGAGGTTTTTGCTATGGGACGCATTATTGGTATTGACCTAGGTACTACCAACTCTTGTGTGGCAGTACTTGATGGTGACAGTGCTAAAGTTATCGAAAATGCTGAAGGCGGCCGCACGACGCCTTCCATTATCGCTTACACCGATGATGGCGAAACCCTGGTAGGCCAGGCCGCTAAACGTCAGGCGGTTACCAACCCAGAGAACACGCTTTACGCCATCAAACGTCTGATCGGCCGTCGCTTCAAAGACGACGTCGTTCAAAAAGACATCAAAATGGTGCCTTACAAAATCGCTGAAGCCGACAATGGCGATGCGTGGGTAGAAGTTAAGGGCAAAAAAATGGCACCGCCGCAGGTAAGCGCGGAAGTGCTGAAGAAAATGAAGAAAACCGCCGAAGACTATCTCGGTGAAGCAGTAACGGAAGCGGTTATCACCGTGCCGGCCTACTTCAACGACAGCCAGCGCCAGGCGACCAAAGATGCCGGCCGCATCGCGGGTCTGGACGTCAAGCGTATTATCAACGAGCCGACCGCAGCAGCGCTTGCCTACGGTATGGACAAGTCACGCGGCGACAAAACCATCGCGGTTTATGACCTGGGTGGCGGTACGTTCGATATCTCCATCATCGAAATTGCCGACGTTGAAGGCGAAACCCAGTTTGAAGTCCTCGCCACCAACGGCGACACCTTCCTGGGCGGTGAAGATTTCGACCTGGCGCTGATCAACTACCTGGTTGACCAGTTCAAGTCTGACAGCGGTATCAACCTGTCTGGCGATAACCTGGCCATGCAGCGTCTGAAAGAAGCGGCCGAGAAAGCCAAGATCGAGCTTTCAAGCGCCCAGCAGACTGACGTTAACCTGCCTTATATCACTGCCGACAACACTGGCCCGAAACACCTTAACGTCAAGGTGACTCGTGCCAAGCTTGAGTCACTGGTAGAAGAGCTGGTTCAGCGCTCGCTCGAGCCCTGCAAAATGGCGTTGAAAGATGCTGGCCTGTCTGCCTCTGAAATCGACGAAGTGATCCTGGTCGGTGGCCAGACACGTATGCCGATGGTGCAGAAGAAAGCCGCTGACTTCTTCGGTAAAGAAGCGCGTAAAGACGTTAACCCTGATGAAGCGGTTGCCGTAGGTGCTGCGATTCAAGGTGGCGTACTGGGCGGCGACGTTAAAGACGTACTGCTGCTTGACGTTACCCCGTTGACCCTGGGCATCGAAACCCTGGGTGGCGTGATGACGCCGCTGATCGAGAAGAACACCACTATCCCGACGAAGAAGACGCAAACCTTCTCCACTGCGGATGATAACCAGACGGCCGTGACCATTCACGTCGCCCAAGGTGAGCGTAAGCAAGTGGCGCAGAACAAATCGTTGGGTCGTTTTGACCTGAGCGACCTGCCCGCGGCACCGCGCGGTGTTCCGCAGATCGAAGTGGCGTTTGACCTGGATGCCAACGGTATCCTGAACGTCTCAGCCAAAGACAAGGCGACCGGTAAAGAGCAGTCGATTGTCATTAAAGCGTCCAGCGGTCTGTCTGATGAAGAGATCGATCAAATGGTACGCGACGCTGAAGCCCACGCTGACGAAGACAAAAAATTCGAGGCTCTGGTACAGCTGCGTAACCAGGCCGACGGCATGATTCACGCCACTCGCAAGACCGTGCAGGAAGCGGGCGACAAAGCGACCGATGAAGAGAAGCAGAACATCGAGACCGCGATCAGCGAGCTTGAGGAAGCTGTTAAAACTGATGACACGGACAACATCCAGAAGAAACTGGATGCACTGACCGAAGCGTCCGGCCAGTTGGCTCAGAAGATGTACGCAGAGCAGGCTGAAGCAGCTCAGCAGGAAGGCAGCGAAGGCGCTGATAATGCCAACGCCAAGCCGGAAGATGACGTGGTTGACGCCGAGTACGAAGAAGTCAACGACGATAAAAAACAGTAAGATTCTCTTTCTGCCAAGGAAGAAGATAACGCGGGGGGATGCCTCCCGCGTTGCTGTTTCCGCGGCCAAGACGCACATAGTTAGGCGCACACGTAGTCAATGTAAATGTGCCATTAAGTGCATAGCTAACCAGGAGGCGTAGGACCCATGTCCAAACGCGATTATTACGAAGTCCTGGGTGTCGATAAAGGGGCTGATCAGAAAGAGATCAAAAAGGCCTACCGCCGCCTGGCGCAGAAATTTCACCCTGATCGAAACCCGGACGATAATACCTCAGCGGAAAAATTCCGTGAGGTGTCAGAAGCTTACGAAGTCTTAAGCGACGGCGAAAAGCGCGCGGCCTATGATCAATTTGGTCATGCGGGTGTGGATGGCCAAGGCGGCGGCTTTGGCGGCGGTGGTTTTGGTGGGGGTGGCGCGGGCGACTTTAGCGACATCTTCGGCGATGTGTTTGGCGATATCTTCGGGGGTGGCGGTGGCCGTCGTCGTGGCCCCAATGCGCCCGCCCGTGGCTCGGATCTGCGCTATAACCTTGAGCTTGATCTGGAAAGCGCGGTTGCCGGTACCACGGTCGATATCCGTGTACCACGCCATATTGAGTGCGATCGTTGTGATGGCGAAGGCGCCGAGCCTGGTTCAACCAAGGAAACCTGCCCCACGTGTCACGGCCACGGCCAAGTGCGTATGCAGCAGGGCTTCTTCGCGGTACAGCAAACCTGCCCGACCTGTCACGGCAGCGGTCAGCACATCAAAGTGCCGTGCCACAAGTGTAATGGCGAAGGCCGTGTACGTGAAACGCGTACGCTTTCCGTGAAGATTCCGCCGGGTGTCGATACCGGTGATCGTATTCGTCTGAACGGCGAAGGCGAGAGCGGCGTTAACGGTGGCCCAGCGGGCGATCTGTACGTTCAGGTATCTATCAAAGCGCACCATATCTTCCAGCGCGACGGTAAGAACCTGCACTGCGACGTGCCAATCAATTTTGTGGATGCAGCTCTCGGTGGCGAGCTTGAAGTACCTACGCTCGATGGCCGCGTGAAGCTCAAGATTCCGCCGGAAACCCAGACCGGCAAGCTCTTCCGTCTACGCGGTAAAGGTGTGAAGCCGGTTCGCGGCGGCGCACCGGGTGACTTGCTCTGCAAAGTCGTCATCGAAACACCGGTCAATCTGGGCGACGAGCAGCGCGATTTGCTGCGCAAATTCCAGGAAAGTCTGGAAGGCAGTAACAGCCACAGCCACTCACCCAAAAAAACCGGCTTCTTCGATAGCGTTAAGAAGTTCTTCGAAGAGATGAAGCCCTGATTATGATGTGACTGTCCTGACGTAATTGTACAATGTTAGGTTCCGCAGACCCTCGGCTCAGGCCGGGGGTTTTTGATGTTTAAGGGACATAAAGCGTAATGGATAGCTTGCAAGAAAGGCCCGCTTTGGGTATCTGGCTCAGAATCCTTTCCGGACTACTGTTTACCGGCATGCTGGTGTGCATCAAGGCGGTGAGTGATGAGGTGCCGGTGGGGCAGTCGGTGTTTTTCCGCTCGGTGTTTGCGTTGTTGCCTATTGTCATCTTTTTGATGATTCGCCGGGAGTTTCCGGGTGGGCTGGCGACGCGCCGCCCCTTGGGGCATGCATTGCGTTCAGGGTTGGGGGCGGCGGCGATGTTTGCCTCGTTTGCAGCCGTGGCGCTGCTGCCCGTTGCTGAGGCAACGCTTTTGGCTCAGCTAACCCCGGTGTTTATGGCGGTGGGGGGAGTGCTGCTGCTGGGGGAGAAGTTCTCATTTTACCGTGCCGGAGCCATCGTGCTGGCGCTTGCCGGGATGGCCGTGCTGGTGCTGCCCGGCCTTAATGCCAGCTCTGAAAATGGTCAGATGACCGGATATATGTTGGGGGCGCTAAGTGCACTGCTAACGGCGGGGGCGCTGCTCACCGTTAGGCGAATTTCGCGCACCGAAACTGCGGCCTCGATCGCTTTCTACTTTATTTTGGTGTCTGCACTCGCGGGGCTAGCCACGCTGCCCTTGGGGTGGGCGGCGCTTGATCCAAGGGCGTTCGGGCTTTTAGTGCTGTCAGGGCTGTTTGGCGGCGCGGCGCATATTGCGATGACCCTGGCGCTACGCTACGCCGAAGCATCGCGCCTGGCGCCGTTTGAGTACATTGCGTTGATTTGGCCCATGGCGGCCGATTGGGTGCTGTTCGGTATTCCGGTATCAAGCGGGTTCCTGCTAGCACTTCCGCTGATGTTAAGCGGGGTGGCGCTCGCCGCCCTGGAAGGGCGGCGGTTCAGGCAGCTTCTTCGACGATAAGCTGGGGGCGGCCTTTCGAGCACGGCTCGATGCGCGCCGTCACTTTATACACCTGGCGCAGAAGCTCAGGGGTGATCACTTCTTCGGTGGGGCCGCAGGCGATCAGGCGGCCGTTTTCCAGCACCATGGCTGCATTGGTAAAGCGCAGCGCATGGCCTAAATCGTGAAGCGCGACCAGAATCAGCATCTGGCGCTCATCTGCCAGGCGGCGTAAGACCGTTAACAGATTGATCTGGCGATTTAAGTCGAGCGCTGAAGTGGGTTCATCCAGCATCAGAATTTCGGGCTCCTGCACCAACGCCTGGGCGGCGCTCACCAGCTGGCGCTGCCCGCCGCTCAAATCGCCAATATCACGCTCGCCAAGCGCAGTGATATTGAGCTCTTCAAGCGCTCGGTCTACCTGAGTCAGATCCTCTGGCTGTACTTTCAGGCTGCGCCCCTGCATGCGCGCGAGCAGTACCGATTCATATACCGTGAGCACCGCTTTGGCGCCGGTGTCCTGGGGCATATAAGCCACGGGGCGCTCGGCGCTTGTGTTGCGGATGATCACATCGCCGTCGCCTTTAATCAGGCCCAGAATGCGCCGGAAAAGCGTTGATTTACCCGCCGCATTGGGGCCGAGAAGCGCGACCACCTGCCCGCCCTGAAAGCAGGGCGTTGAGATGTCTTCCAGAATAGCGCGGCGCCCATAGCGGGCCGATACACGGGTTAGCTGTAGGGTTACCATGAAGCCTTCTTGTGGTTGAGCACCAGAAACAGGAAGAAGGGAATACCCACCAAAGACGTAATAATGCCGATGGGAATAATCGTGCCCGGAATGATGATCTTGGAAATCACCGAACCAACCGAGAGAATCAGCGCGCCGCAAAGCGCGGAGCCAGGCAGGAAGAAGCGCTGATCTTCACCCAGTAAAATACGTGCAATATGTGGCCCCACCAGGCCGATAAAACCGATAGTGCCCACAAAGGCCACCGCAACCGCGGCAAGCAGTGAAACGAGTACCAGTACTTCCAGGCGCAGAGAGCGTGGCTTGACGCCCATACTTTCAGCTTTGGCATCACCCAGGCGCATGGCGGTCAGTGCCCAGCCATGGCGGGCGAGTAACGGCATTAACGCAGCAAGGATACCCAGGGCGATCCAGAATTTGGGCCAGGTGGCTTTGGTCAAGCTGCCCATGGTCCAGAACACCACTGCCGCAACGGCCTCCTGGCTTGCAAAAAACTGAATCAGCGCCATCAGCGAGTTGAAGATAAACACCATGGCGATGCCGAGCAGTACGATGGTTTCCACCGTCACGCCGCGCTTGAGGCTCAAGGCATGGATAAGAAACGCGGTAAACATGGCCATGATAAAGGCGTTAAGCGGCACCACGAACTCAATGGCGGCGGGCACAATCGCCACGCCGAAGGCTAGCCCAAGGGCGGCGCCAAAGCTTGCTCCGGCAGAAATGCCCAGCGTAAAGGGGCTGGCCAGCGGGTTGCTCAGAATGGTCTGCATCTGCGCCCCGGCAACCGACAAGCTCGCTCCCACCACCAGTGCCATTAGCGCCACCGGCATGCGGATCTCCCAGAGGATCACACGAGCCTGTTGGCTGACGTCTTGTGGGGTGAGCAGGGCGGCGATGACTTCACCTAAGCTGTAACGCGCAGGGCCCAGCGCCAAGTCGACGCATAGGCTGAAAAACAGCGCGACGACCAAGGCTGCCAGAATCATCCGGCGACGAAATACCTGGCTACGATAAAAGGCGCGTGCTTGAGAGACTGGTACTACCGCCGTTGTTTCAGTCGTCATTGAGCGATACCCAATAGCCAGGCTCGTAGTCGATGGGCAGGAAGCGCTCGTGGAGTTCTTGCATGGTGGCGTCAGGATCCAGATCTTCAAATAGCTCAGGGTGTAACCACTTGGCTAACTGCTGAATGGCCACAAAATAGTAGGGGCTGTTGTAGAACTGGTGCCAAATCGCATGAAAATTGCCTGATTCTACCGCCTGAATGCCCGTCATCGCGGTACGCTCAGTTAACGCGTCAAGCTTGTCATGGGCGGCCTGCATATCGGCGCCAGGGCCCATGCCCACCCAGTCACCACCGGGCACGTAGGCATCCCAGTTGCCGCCGGTTACCACCACATGCTCAGGATTGGCGGCAATAATCTGCTCGGGATTTAACGTGCCAAAGCTGCCGGGAATAATCCCATCGGCAATGTTGGTGCCGCCAGCAAGCGCCACATACTCGCCAAAGTTGCCGGGTCCAAAGCTCATGCAGCACTCATCGGAATAGCCGCCGGCGCGGTCGATAAACACGCTGGGCCGCTCAGGGGTGGCCTCTTCAATCACATCGGTCACACGGGCCAGTTGAGCCTCGGCGAAGTCGATAAACTCTTCCGCCGCCGCTTCATCACCCATGATCTGGCCCATCAGGCGCATGGAAGGAATGGTGTGCTCGATCGGGTCTTCACGAAAATCGACATACACAATCGGGATGCCCAGTTGGCCAAGTTTGTCATCGTAAGCGGCATCTTCGGTGGCCGCCTTGGCTTCAAGATTCATGAACACGATGTCAGGGGTAAGCGACGCGGCCTGTTCGACATCGAAAGTGCCGTCTTTAAAACCGCCAAACGTGGGCAGGTCTTTAATCTCAGGAAAGCGTTCGGCATAGCGTGCGTAGTTGTCAGGGTCGGCCTGGGAAAAATCTTCACGCCAACCGACAACATGCGAAAAAGGCGCTTCCGGCTCCAGTAGGCCAAGTAGATAAATTTGCCGCCCTTCGCCCAGGATTACCCGCTCGGCGGGGCCGTCAAGCGTGACCTGGCGGCCGGTAATATCAGTCACTGTGATGCTGTCAGCCGCGGCGGTCGCGCAGCTTATAACGGCTGCCGTGCCAATCAGCGTTTTTAAAAAAGGGGAGGTCATGGGCGTATTCATCACTTGTGGATAGAGAAGGCCGTTGGGGTGTCACGCGTGCACTGACGCCAGCACTAACGGCGCCGACGAGATATAAATGTTTTTTGAATATAATTCGCATTCGCATGTTTGGGCATTATCATGGAATCCGGTTTAACTGTCGAGATGGCGACTGCTCGATCATCCTGTTTGAAGGTGATGAACACCTTGTTGCGCTATCGTTTCATTAAGTGTTGGGCAGCTAACAAAGTTCCTCCTATGCTGGCCCTGTTATTCCCTATTCAATGGAGAATCCGTTATGCCGTTATCGCGTGCTGAAATTGAGACTACGTCCGGTGAGCGCATTATCAATCGGCTGTGCAAGCACTGGGCGCATAAGCTTGAGGTTGAGCACAGCCAGCAGGATGGCAAGATTGTATTTCCTGACAAGGGCACCTGCCTGCTGCACGCCGACGCTGACAAGCTGACGGTGTCGATTGAAACGCTGGAAGAGGAGCATCTCGACCAGTTGGAAGGCGTAGTGGAAAGCCATCTTGTGCGCATGGCGAAGGATGAAGAGCTGGTGATCGTGTGGCAAAACTAGCCTGCGGCTTACGCTAGCGCGGATTCGCGCGAGGCGTCTGGTATAATCACCGCCCAGTTAATGCATGTTTGATAAGGCATTGCCCGATTCGACGTAATACATCGCAAAACGCAGGAGTTCGCATGACCCGAGTTGCCATTGTAGGCGTGGCTGGCCGTATGGGCCGTACGCTGGTAAACGCTGTAGAACAGGAGGCTGACGCCACTCTGGCAGGCGGTATTGTCGAACCAGGCAGCTCCCTGGCAGGCGCGGACATTGGCGAGCTGGCGGGCGTTGGTAAGCGCGGCATTAACGCCGTGGATTCTTTGAGCGCCATTGTCGATGACTTCGATGTGCTGATCGATTTCACTGCCCCGCAGGTCACGCTGGCTAATCTGGCATTCTGTGCCGAGCACGGCAAACGCATGGTAATTGGTACCACGGGAATGAGCGATGACGAGCTCGCGCAGTTGGATAGCTATCGTGACAAGGTGGCGATGGTGTTTGCCCCCAATATGAGCGTGGGCGTCAACCTGACCCTGAAGCTTCTGGAAACCGCGGCGAAAGCGCTAGGCGATGAAGGCTACGATATCGAAATCATCGAGTCGCATCACCGCCACAAGGTCGATGCGCCCTCCGGTACGGCCATTAAAATGGGCGAAGTGGTAGCCGATAGCCTCGGACGTACCTTAAAAGAGCACGGCGTGTTTGAGCGGGTAGGCCAGTGCGGGCCACGTACCGATAAAGAGATCGGCTTTGCCACCGTTCGTGCAGGCGATATCGTCGGTGAGCACACGGTGATGTTTGCCACCGAAGGCGAGCGCATCGAAATCACCCACAAGGCCACGAGTCGAATGACGTTTGCCAAAGGTGCGGTGCGCGCGGCACGTTGGGTCGCAAACCAGCAGGCCGGCCGCTACGATATGCAGGATGTATTGGGTCTGGAGTAAAGAGACGTGCCCGACCTGCTTTCAAGCAGTTTTTACGTTTTAATGATGATTAATAGCTAATCCAGGGGTAGTCGGCGGGCTGCGAATCCTGTAACATTTCAAAAATTTTGGCCGGGTGGCTTAGAAAACTCAGACGGCGCGCTTGTTGCGTTGGCCAGCCCACAGCCTGCCCCGAGCTCGCAAGCGTATTTACGTTGAATAAGCGGCTTTGAAGGGCATAGAACAACAAGCGGGATGAAACCGATTTTTTTATCGGCTTCGTCCCGCTTTTTTACGACCCGAGTTTTAATCACGCTCAAGCGTACGGGTCGTGGATAACGAAGTAATTGCTGAGCCTGCGCCCACAGGCTCCCACCAGCATGGGAGGATCTTGACTTGAATAACCCCGCATTAAGCAAACCCGCGATATTGGCCCTGGAAGACGGTAGCGTGTTTCATGGAATCGCCATCGGCGCGGACGGATTAACAAGCGGTGAGGTGGTGTTCAATACGGCCATGACCGGCTATCAAGAGATCCTTACTGACCCTTCCTACGCCCGCCAGATCGTTACCCTTACCTATCCCCATATCGGCAATACCGGCATTAATTCTGAAGATGTCGAATCGGCATCGATCGCGGCCGCTGGATTGGTCATTCGTGATCTTCCCCTCATGGCCAGCAGCTTCCGCTCCGAGCAGAGCCTGTCGGATTACCTGAAAAGCCAGAACGTGCTAGGCATTGCGGATATCGATACCCGCCGCCTGACGCGTATTCTGCGCGATAAAGGCGCGCAGAACGGCGCTATCCTGGCTGGTGCCGACGCCGAAGGCGATGATGCCGTTGAGCGCGCGCTGGCGGCGGCTAAAGCTTTCCCGGGCCTTAAAGGCATGGATCTGGCCAAAGAAGTTTCCTGTAAAGAAGCTTACGAGTGGACTGAAGGTGAGTGGACGCTGGGTGAAGGTTACGCTGATACGACAAAAGGCGAGCGCTCTTATCACGTGGTGGCTTACGACTACGGCGTTAAATTTAATATTTTACGTATGCTGGCCGCACGCGGCTGTCGCCTGACGGTGGTGCCAGCGCAAACGTCCGCGGCTGACGTGCTGGCGATGAACCCTGACGGCGTTTTCCTGGCCAACGGCCCGGGTGACCCTGAGCCCTGCGATTACGCCATCAAGGCCATTCAGGAAGTGCTGGAAACCGATACTCCAGTGTTCGGTATCTGTCTGGGCCATCAACTGCTGGCGCTTGCCTCGGGTGCTAAAACCGTCAAGATGAGCCATGGCCACCACGGCGCTAACCACCCGGTTCAGGATCTGGACACCGGCGTGGTGATGATTACCAGTCAGAACCATGGTTTCAACGCCGATGAGGCGAGCTTACCCGCTAATCTGCGCGCCACCCATCGTTCGCTGTTTGACGGCACGTTGCAGGGCATTGAGCGTACCGACCGGCCCGCGTTTAGCTTCCAGGGTCACCCTGAAGCAAGCCCCGGCCCGCGCGATGTAGCGCCGCTGTTTGATCGCTTCGTCGCGATGATGCAGGCACGCCGCTAACGTGCCGTTCCTGTTTCATCACTGTATGCCGCCTTTGTCGCTCTTCGTCACCATTTTTTGCGGGAACCGTTATGCCTAAGCGTACCGACTTAAACAGTATTTTGATCATTGGCGCTGGCCCGATCGTCATCGGCCAGGCCTGCGAATTCGACTACTCAGGCGCCCAGGCGTGTAAAGCGCTGCGCGAGGAGGGTTACCGGGTCATTCTGGTTAACTCCAACCCGGCCACCATCATGACCGATCCGGCCATGGCTGATGCTACCTACATCGAGCCAATTACCTGGCAGGCCGTTGAGAAAATCATCGAAATCGAGCGCCCGGATGCCATCCTGCCGACGATGGGCGGCCAGACCGCGCTGAACTGCGCGCTGGACCTGGAAAAGCATGGCGTGCTTGAAAAGCATGGCGTTGAGATGATCGGCGCCAACGCCGATGCCATCAACATGGCCGAAGATCGCGATCTGTTCGACCAGGCCATGAAGCGTATCGGCCTGGAATGCCCCAAGGCAAAAGTCGCGCATACCATGGATGAAGCCTGGGAAATTCAGGCAGAGCTTGGCTTTCCGACCATCATTCGGCCTTCCTACACCATGGGCGGCTCCGGCGGCGGCGTGGCGTACAACAAGGAAGAGTTTGAAGAAATCTGTACGCGCGGTTTCGAGCTTTCCAACAACCACGAGCTGCTGATCGATGAATCGCTGCTGGGCTGGAAAGAGTACGAAATGGAGGTCGTGCGAGACAGGAACGACAACTGCATTATCGTCTGTGCGATCGAAAACTTTGACCCGATGGGCGTGCACACCGGTGACTCGATCACCGTCGCACCGGCACAAACGTTGACGGACAAAGAGTACCAGATCATGCGCGACGCGAGCCTCGCGGTACTGCGCGAGATTGGCGTGGAAACCGGTGGCTCCAACGTGCAGTTCGGTATGGACCCGAAAACCGGCCGCCTGGTCGTGATCGAGATGAACCCGCGGGTATCGCGCTCATCCGCGCTGGCCTCCAAGGCGACCGGCTTCCCGATTGCCAAAATCGCCGCCAAACTGGCGATTGGCTACACGCTGGACGAGCTGCAAAACGATATTACCGGTGGCCAGACCCCGGCATCGTTCGAGCCGTCTATCGACTACGTGGTCACCAAGATTCCGCGCTTCACGTTTGAGAAATTCCCCCAGGCCAACGACCGCCTGACCACGCAGATGAAGTCTGTGGGTGAGGTAATGGCGATTGGCCGTACCTTCCAGGAATCGCTGCAGAAAGCCCTGCGCGGCCTGGAAACCGGCAATGACGGCCTGGATCCGATTATTACCGACTTTACGCCGGACAACATGGCGATCGTTCAGGGCGAGCTTCAGGCCGCTGGCGCTGAGCGTATTTTCTACGTGGCCGATGCCATGCGTTCAGGTATGAGCGTTGATGAGGTGTTTGCTCTCACCAATATCGACCCCTGGTTCCTGGTGCAGGTGGAAGACCTGGTGCTGACCGAGGCCGAGGTTGCCAAACGCTCGCTTAGCGATTTCTCTGCACGTGAGCTTTACCAGCTCAAGCGCAAAGGCTTTGGCGATGCACGTCTGGCGAAACTGCTGAACGTGAGCGAAAAAGAGTTCCGTCAAACGCGTCAGGCGGCCGGCATTCGCCCGGTTTATAAACGCGTGGATACCTGTGCGGCAGAATTCGCCTCGGATACGGCTTACATGTACTCCACCTATGAGGAAGAGTGCGAAGCGGACGTATCTGATCGCCAGAAAATCATGGTGCTCGGCGGCGGGCCGAACCGTATCGGCCAGGGTATCGAGTTCGACTACTGCTGTGTACACGCCGCGTTCGCCATGCGCGATGACGGCTATGAAACCATCATGGTCAACTGCAACCCGGAAACCGTTTCGACCGATTACGACACCTCTGATCGTCTCTACTTCGAACCGGTAACGCTCGAAGACGTGCTTGAGATTGCCGATAAAGAGAAGCCGGTTGGGGTGATCGTTCAGTTCGGTGGCCAGACGCCGCTGAAACTGGCCCGTGAGCTTGAAGCCGCTGGCGTGCCGATCATCGGCACCACGCCGGATGCCATCGACCGCGCCGAAGACCGTGAGCGCTTCCAGGTCATGATCGACAAGCTCGGCCTGAAGCAGCCGCCCAACGCTACGGCGCGTAGCTTTGAAGAGGCGTTTGCCAAGGCGGAAACCATTGGTTACCCGCTGGTGGTGCGCCCAAGCTATGTGCTGGGTGGTCGGGCGATGGAGATCGTCTACGACGCCTCCGAGCTTGAGAACTATATGACCAATGCGGTCAAGGTCTCCAATGATTCACCGGTACTGCTTGATCACTTTTTGAGCGCTGCCGTCGAGGTCGATATTGACGCCGTTTCCGACGGCCAGCAGGTGGTCATCGGCGGTATCATGCAGCACGTCGAGCAAGCGGGCGTTCACTCCGGTGATTCCGCCTGTGCACTGCCGCCCTATTCATTACCTGCCGATGTGCAGGACAAGATGCGCGAACAGGTCAAGCAGATGGCCGTTGAGCTGGGTGTTAAAGGCCTGATGAACGTGCAGCTTGCCTGGCAGGATGGCGAAATTTACGTCATCGAAGTCAATCCGCGCGCCTCGCGTACCGTGCCGTTCGTATCCAAGTGCATCGGTACCTCGCTTGCCCAGATCGCCGCGCGCTGCATGGCCGGAAAGACTCTGGCTGAGCAAGGCTTTGAGCGCGAAATCATTCCGCATTTTTACAGTGTGAAAGAAGCGGTCTTCCCGTTCAATAAGTTCCAGGGTGTTGACCCGATTCTCTCGCCGGAAATGAAATCCACTGGTGAAGTAATGGGCTCGGGCGAGACCTTTGCCGAGGCCTTCTTCAAGGCGCAGCTGGGCGC
The DNA here is from genome assembly GCF_017983445.1 of Halomonas sp. Taxonomy (GTDB): domain Bacteria; phylum Pseudomonadota; class Gammaproteobacteria; order Pseudomonadales; family Halomonadaceae; genus Vreelandella. The sequence goes on along the minus strand of NZ_JAGOBJ010000007.1, from coordinate 40,315 downwards.
GGGTGAGGCAATCCCGGCGCTTGAGGGCGCGCGTAAAGCGTTCCTGTCCGTGCGTGAGCCGGACAAAGAGGGGATTATCGAAGTAGGTCGTTCTCTGCTAACATTGGGGTTCACACTTTGTGCAACACGCGGTACGGCAGCGGCGTTAGAAGCGGCTGGTCTTGCGGTGGAGCACGTCAATAAAGTCTACGAAGGTCGTCCCCATATCGTCGATCTGTTGAAGAACGACGATATCGCCTACATCGTGAACACTACCGAAGGCCGTCAGGCTATTAACGATTCTTCGGTCATTCGTCGTACTGCTCTCGCGCGCAAGGTGCCTTATGCAACCACCTTGGCGGGCGCTAATGCCGTTTGCATGGCGCTTGAGTACGGTCGGGAAATAACGGTGCGGCGCCTTCAGGATCTGCATGCAGGAGCAAATCAATGAACAAGGTCCCGATGACGGTTGCGGGTGAAAAAAGTCTTCGCGAAGAGCTCAATCATCTAAAGGGTGAAGCGCGCCCTCAGGTGATTGCAGCGATTGCTGAAGCGCGTGAGCACGGCGATCTTAAGGAAAACGCCGAGTATCACGCTGCCCGCGAACAGCAGGGGTTTATCGAGGGTCGTATTCAGGAAATTGAAAGCAAGCTTTCAGTGGCCCAGGTGATTGATGTCACCAAGCTGCCCAATACTGGAAAAGTGATTTTTGGTGTTACGGTGTCGCTACTAAATCTGGATACGGATGCAAGCGTTACCTACCGCATTGTGGGCGAGGATGAGGCGGATATTAAGTCTGGCCGCATTTCCGTCACGTCTCCCATCGCGCGTGCGCTAATTGGCAAAGAAGAAGGCGATGTTGCCGTGGTTAAAACACCAGGTGGCGACGTTGAGTATGAAATCGAAAGCGTTGAATACGTTTAAAGGCTGGTAAAGCCAGCGGGTGCCCGGCCTATCGGGCGCCCATTAAAAAGCCCACGGCTCAGGTTATATTAACCAAGTCGCGGGCTTTTTATCGATCAGTCAACGGCGGTTTAGTGACGGCCGTGGTGATCTTCAAAGCGTGAAACGTTGGAGAGCTTCGGATTGGCTTTAGGGTTTTTGCGATAAAGCAGCGCCATTTTGCCAATCGTTTGCACGACTTCGGCGCGGCTATCGGTAACCAGTTGATTTAGCATGGCCGCACGGTCGTCACGCTCAGGCAAGGCAAGTTTTACCTTGATAAGCTCATGATCGTTGAGCGCGCGGTTGAGTTCTGCGAGCAGATTTTCGGAGACGCCGTTTTCAGAAACGGTGACCACCGGGTTCAGGTGGTGGCCAATGCTGCGAAATGCTTTCTTTTGTGCCTGTGACAAGCTCATGGTATCTTGCGGTATCCCGGTTAGCGCTTAACGCTCCATCTTACGGTGAAATGCCACCGAGTGAAAGCAATCGCGTGCAAGCATCCATCTCTTATTCCAGCGTTAGATTCCCACATGCAGCAAAAAACCCCAAGCCGTAAACATTCAGTGAGCAAGACCAGCAATAACTGGAAGAAAGAGCATTTTGACGACCAGTATGTGAAGCAGAGCTGGCAGGACGGCTATCGCTCGCGGGCAAGCTACAAACTGCTTGAACTCGACGACAAGGATAAGCTATTCCGTCCAGGCATGACGGTGATCGACCTGGGGGCGGCGCCTGGAGGGTGGAGTCAGGTGGCGGCAGACAAGGTAGGTTCGGAAGGCGTGGTGATTGCTTCCGATATACTGGAGATGGGTGCGCTGGCAGGTGTCGACTTTATCCAGGGTGATTTTACTGAGGAGTCGGTGCTGAATGCGATTCTTGAGCGCCTGGGAAACCGGCCTGTTGACCTTGTGATGTCGGACATGGCCCCCAATATGAGTGGTATGGCAGCGATTGATCAGCCTCAAGCCATGTATCTGGTAGAGCTTGCGTTGGAACTTGCCCGTGAAACGCTATCTCCTGGCGGTCGGTTTCTCGCCAAAGTGTTTCAGGGGGAGGGGTTTGATACCTACCTGAAAGAATTGCGCGGCAGTTTTGATCGTGTCGTGACCCGTAAGCCAGATGCCTCTCGGGCTCGTTCCCGGGAAGTCTACTTTCTAGCGGAGGGGTTTCACGGCTAAACTACCCCAGCGCGGGTGTGTAGCACGAGCATGAAAACGTGCATAGCAAAGATTTATCATCGCGATTGCCAGACAGGCAGGCGCAAGATGTGTCACATTATAGGCATGAAATAAACGTGATACAGATGGCCCAAAGACAATGGCGCTTTGGCAAGGGTTGAACGTCCGGTATAGCTTCAGTGTCTTAATATCGGCGGTTTAACTGACGGATTCTTGTAATGAGGGTAGCCCCTTGAACGATATGGCGAAGAACCTGATTCTGTGGCTGGTCATTGCGGCTGTGCTACTGACAGTGTTCAACAATTTTAGTACGGAAAGCGCTCCGCAGAACACGAACTATTCCCAGTTTGTGCAGCAGGTGCAAAATCAGCAGGTTCGCAGCGTCACCATTGATGGCTATACCATTCAGGGTGAGCGTACGGATGGTTCGCAGTTCCAGACGATTCGTCCGGCGGCGGAAGATCCCAAGCTGATGGATGATCTGCTAAGCAATAACGTGAACGTGGTAGGCAAGGCGCCAGAGCAGCAAAGTATCTGGACGCGTCTGCTGATCGCAAGCTTCCCGATTCTGTTGATCCTGGCCATCTTCATGTTCTTTATGCGCCAGATGCAGGGTGGCGCCGGTGGCGGTAAAGGCGGCCCAATGAGCTTTGGTAAATCCAAGGCCAAGCTGCTTTCCCAGGATCAGATTAAAACCACGTTTGCTGACGTGGCTGGTTGTGATGAAGCCAAGGAAGAAGTCGAAGAGCTAGTCGACTTCCTGCGCGACCCCACCAAATTCCAGCGCCTGGGCGGCACCATTCCGCGTGGTGTGTTGATGGTGGGTCCGCCCGGAACCGGTAAAACGCTGCTGGCAAAATCTATTGCTGGAGAAGCCAAAGTACCGTTCTTCTCGATTTCCGGTTCAGACTTCGTTGAAATGTTTGTCGGTGTCGGTGCATCGCGTGTTCGCGATATGTTTGAGCAGGCCAAAAAGCAGTCCCCCTGCATCATCTTTATCGATGAGATTGATGCGGTAGGTCGTTCACGCGGTGCCGGTATGGGCGGTGGTAACGATGAGCGCGAACAGACGCTTAACCAGCTATTGGTCGAGATGGACGGCTTTGAAGCCAATGAAGGCGTTATCGTGATTGCCGCGACTAACCGTCCAGACGTACTCGACCCGGCACTGCTGCGTCCAGGCCGTTTTGACCGTCAGGTAACCGTTGGTTTGCCGGACATTCGTGGTCGTGAACACATCCTGGGGGTTCACCTGCGCAAGGTGCCGTTGGCAGAAGACGTCAAGCCTTCGATCATTGCCCGTGGTACGCCCGGCTTTTCCGGGGCTGATCTGGCCAACCTGGTCAATGAGTCGGCCCTGTTTGCTGCGCGGCGTAACAAGCGCTTGGTGGGCATGGAAGAGCTTGAACTTGCCAAGGACAAGATCATGATGGGCGCTGAGCGCAAATCCATGGTCATGACTGATAAAGAGAAGCTCAATACGGCGTATCACGAGTCGGGCCATGCGGTTATCGGCTTGATAATGCCTGAGCATGACCCGGTTTATAAAGTGACGATTATTCCGCGCGGTCGGGCCTTGGGTGTGACCATGTTCCTGCCTGAAGAAGATCGTTACAGCCTGTCGCGTCAGCAGATCCTGAGTCAGATTTGTTCACTGTTCGGTGGTCGTATCGCTGAAGAGATGACGCTTGGTGCCAATGGTGTCACCACCGGTGCTTCAAACGACATCAAGCGTGCGACTGAACTTGCCCATAACATGGTCGCGAAGTGGGGCCTTTCAGATGAAATGGGCCCGATCATGTATGACGAGGACGAGTCGCATCAGTTCCTGGGTGGCCCGGGCCAGGGCGGTAGCAAGCTCAAGTCCGGCGACACGACCACGCGTCTTGATAAAGAAGTGCGCAAGATCATCGATGAGTGCTACGAGCAGGCACGCCAGATTCTGCACGATAATCGTGACAAGCTGGATGCCATGACCGAAGCGCTGATGAAATACGAGACCATTGATGCCGAGCAGTTGAAAGACATCATGGAAGGTCGCGAGCCTCGCCCGCCGGAAGGCTGGAACGATGGTGACTCTTCTGGCGGGGGCACTCGCGTTAGCGATGACAAGCCTAAAGCACAGGGCGATTCATCTTCCAGCTCTTCAAGTGATAACGCGTCAGGCGACAGTGCTTCAGGTGACGATGGTGACGAGGAGGATGATGATCAGCCTCGTCGCCGTCCCTCTGACCCGCTAGGTGGCTCTACCGGCCCCTGACCGGCAATCGACTACTGCCAAAGGCGCCCCGTCATGGGGCGCCTTTTTGTTATGCTGTAGTCAGGCAAGTAGCGATGCTTCTTTTTAATAGGTAGCAGCATGAAATCAATAATCTACCCTCCTAACTCTCCAGAAATGAATGATAATGTGCATGTGCGCTGCGGACGTCATCTGCTGGATATGTCTTTTCCCCGGGTGATGGGGATTTTAAATGTTACGCCCGATTCTTTCTCAGATGGTGGCCGGCACGTAGCGCTTGATGACGCCCTGCGTCATGCCGAGCGGATGTTGGCCGAGGGCGCGGCGATTATCGACGTGGGCGGTGAGTCAACGCGCCCTGGTGCCAAAGTGCTGGGCGCTCAGGAAGAGCTTGATCGCGTCGCCCCGGTGGTAGAGGCGCTGGTACGTGAGTTAGACGCGCTGGTATCGGTGGATACCAGCTGCCCGCTGGTGATGCGTGAATCAAGCGCACTGGGTGCGGGAATGATTAATGACGTACGTGCGCTTGAGCGTGAAGGCGCTTTGATGGCCGCCATTAGCAGCGGGCTTCCCGTGTGCCTAATGCACCGTCAGGGCGAGCCTCAGGACATGCAGCAGGCGCCTTCTTATGATCAGCCAGTGGAAGAGGCCGTTGCCAGCTATCTGGCTCAGCGTGTGGCCGAATGCGAGGCTGCTGGCCTGCGGCGCAGCCGGTTACTGTTGGACCCGGGCTTTGGATTTGGCAAGACGGTTGAGCATAACCTGCGCCTGTTAAAATATATGGACGCGCTACAGTCTCTTAACCTGCCGCTATTGGTGGGAATGTCGCGCAAAAGCATGATCGGCAAAGTGCTGGGGCGGCCTGTGGAAGAGCGTCTGGCAGGTGGCCTGGCGCTCTCAGCCATGGCCGTTGAGCGCGGTGCCAAGATTTTACGCGTACACGATGTAGGCCCGACGGTAGATGCCGTCAATATGGCCTGGGCGGTACTCCAAGAGGGTTGCGAAATGCCGTTAAGCGAGGAAAGGCACCCATGACACGACGTTATTTTGGTACCGATGGAATTCGCGGTACGGTAGGGCAGTCACCGATTACCGCTGACTTTATGCTCAAGCTTGGCTGGGCAGCGGGACAGGTGCTGCGTCGCGAAAAAGGCCGTACGCGAGTACTAATTGGCAAGGATACGCGCATTTCCGGCTATATGTTTGAGTCCGCACTTGAGGCCGGGCTTTCGGCGGCGGGCGTAGATGTCTCGCTTCTGGGGCCAATGCCGACACCGGGCATTGCCTACCTGACGCGCACCTTCCGTGCCGATGCAGGCATCGTGATCTCAGCCTCGCATAACCCGTTTGACGATAACGGCATCAAGTTTTTCTCGGCAGAAGGCAAGAAGCTTCCTGATGAGACGGAAGACCGCATTGAGACGATGCTGGAGGCACCGCTGACCACTGCCGAAGCGGCGCAGCTAGGCAAGGCCGCGCGCATCGACGATGCCGCCGGACGCTACATCGAGTTCTGTAAATCCACGCTGCCGGACCGTTTAAGCCTGCATGGTTTAAAAGTGGTGCTGGATTGCGCTCATGGCGCAACCTACCACATTGCGCCAAGCGTTTTCCGCGAGCTGGGCGCAGAGGTCAGCGTGATCGGTGCCTCGCCTGACGGGGTGAACATCAACCACCAGGTGGGCTCGACGCATCCATCCGCTCTGCGTGCCTCGGTTATCCATCAGGGCGCCGACCTGGGGATTGCCTTTGATGGTGATGGCGATCGTGTGCTGCTGGTCGACGCCGACGGACGTGAAGTGGATGGCGATGACATTCTCTATCTCATCGCCTGCGACCGCCATGAGCGCGGCTTGCTCAATGGCGGCGTAGTGGGTACGTTGATGAGTAACTTTGGCCTTGCCGTGGCGCTTGAGAAAATGGGCATTCCATTTAAGCGCGCCAAGGTGGGCGACCGCTTTGTCATGGAAATGATGGCAGCTAATAATTGGGAGCTGGGTGGCGAGGCCTCTGGGCATATCGTGTGTAGCCATGTGCAGACCACCGGTGATGGGATCGTTGCCGCTCTGCAGGTGCTGGCATTGATGATGCGTGAGCAAAAATCGCTACCAGTACTGCTTCAGGGCTTAGAGAAAGCCCCGCAGGCGCTGGTCAATGTACGCTTACCTGCCGGAACCAAGGCGCGCGATGTCATGTCTTCCAGTGCCTTGCAGGAGGCCGTCACCGGGCTGGAAAAAGAATTGGGTGATCAGGGGCGGGTACTGTTACGCCCCTCGGGTACCGAGCCTTTGATTCGCGTAATGGTTGAAGGGCGTGAGCATTTGAATGTGAATCAATTGGCTCAGGGGCTGGCTGATCAGGTCCAAGCCTTGCTCAATTAAGCCAGTTGTGTTTGTCAGCGGTTGTCTTGACAAGGCGGCTCCTATACCATTTCGCTCCACCTGGAGTGAGGAGAGTCGATGCGTACGCCATTAATTGCCGGTAACTGGAAAATGAACGGGTCCACGGCACTGATCAATGATTTCGGCAGTGCGTTTGCTGACGTGTCGTTGCCGGAAGCTCTGGAGATTGTGGTTATTCCGCCATTTCCTTATCTGGAGGCGGCGCGTCAGTCGTTTCGCAATACACCGCTTCAGCTGGGCGCACAAACGCTTAACCCTAATGGCTCGGGTGCGCATACGGGTGAAGTGAGTGGACGTATGCTCCAGGAGTTTGGTGTAACGTACGTACTGGTCGGCCACTCCGAGCGGCGCGAGCTTTACCGTGAAAACGATGAGCAGGTGTTTGATCGCTTGTTAGCCGCGCTCCATGTAGGGCTTAAGCCAATCCTGTGTGTAGGAGAGTCGCTTGCCGAGCGTGACGCAGGGCAGACCATGGACGTGGTATTGCGCCAGGTCGGCTACGCCATGGCGCGCCTGGAGCCTGAGCAGCGCCAACAGGTCGTGATTGCCTATGAGCCCGTGTGGGCGATTGGTACTGGGCGCACGGCGACCCCGGAGCAGGCTCAGGAGGTGATGGCCGGTATTCGGGCCTATCAAGCAGGGTTTAGTACAACACTCGCCGAGCAGCTGCGGTTGCTCTACGGCGGCAGCATGAATGCAAAAAATGCGGCTGAGCTACTGGCCCAGCCGGATATCGACGGCGGTTTGGTGGGCGGTGCTTCGCTCAAAACCGATGATTTCTACGCCATTTGTCAGTCAGCAGGATAACGCCATGCAAGTTGCAATTCTTATGGTCCATGTGGTGATTGCGGTCGCCCTGGTTGTATTGATCCTGCTTCAGCAGGGTAAAGGTGCCGAAGCCGGTGCTGCGTTTGGGGGCGGTGCCTCACAAACAGTTTTTGGTTCTCGGGGTAGCGGCAGCTTCTTGTCGCGCACTACGGGTGTTCTGGCGGCAGGCTTTTTCGTGACCTCCATGGCGCTTGCCTACTTTGCAACGCAAGCAGGCCAGGCACCGGAAGCCGGTATCCCAGACTCACGCTTGATCGAGCAACAGCGAAGCGTTCCAACGCTTGACGATAGCCCTGCAAGTGTGGATAATACCGCGCCAGTGCTAGAGGAAAGCAGCGAGTAATCGTGATGTCGCTTTCTATAGCCTCCCCTGATGCCGAAGTGGTGGAATTGGTAGACACGCTATCTTGAGGGGGTAGTGACCGTATGGTCGTGCGGGTTCAAGTCCCGCCTTCGGCACCATCTGATTCGCTGGCTCGCCAGCTTCCCAGATTCTTTTTCAAAGCTGTTTTTTGTCAAAACACATTGTTTCGTCAAAAACGTTTTGCTAAAGAGAGCAGGTTTGGCACCTGAGACGAAAAGATAGCTTGACGTAAGTGGTTCAAGTGTCTATTATCGTCGACCTAGATTGATGCGGGGTGGAGCAGTCTGGTAGCTCGTCGGGCTCATAACCCGAAGGTCATCGGTTCAAATCCGGTCCCCGCTACCATTTCCTAGTAGCATGTTAGATCAACGGTTTACCTGGCAAGATGCATTTAAATGATCTGCCAACAAGGTTAACCGCTACAGGCAACAAGCCTGTCACATGTTGCTAATATGGTATTACAGGTTTCTTATGAAAAGCCCCTTCCTGTGAAGGGGCTTTTTGTTAGCAAGCTTTTTGTTAACAAGAGTGTCTCAAGAGCGGATATCGTCCGAGTTGCCGGAGACACATTCCGGGTAACGCCAATCAGCCACCTAGCTTTTCTTATGACTCCTGGCCAGGTGCCTGATGCAACGGCTATAGGAGCTTTGTCTGTGGCCACAAAACACGCTGCGCTACATGCACTAATTGAACCTGTCGTTTCCGCCATGGGCTTTGAACTGTGGGGTATCGACCATCTTTCCCAGGGCAAGCAATCGCGGCTGGTGATCTACATCGAACGCGAAAGTGGTGTCAATGTGGAAGACTGCGCCGATATTAGTCGTCAAGTCAGTGCTGTGATGGACGTGGAAGACCCCATTCCCGGTGAGTACCGGTTGGAAGTTTCTTCGCCCGGTATGGCACGCCCCTTATATACCCTGGATCAATTTATTCGCTATCAAGGCCATCATGTCGCGCTTAAGCTGCGCATTCCATTTGATGGTCGGCGTAAATACCAGGGACTCTTGGCGGGTGTCGAGGGTGATGAAGTACTGATACAACTGGATGGCGAAGAGTACTGCTTTCCCATCGAAAGTATTGATTCGGCGCACATCGTACCGCAGTTCGATTAACCGGGTGGCGGCGCTGCCGGCAGGCTGCCGGGGTGATGCACAAAAGGACAGGTTTTCTGGCGAGGCAAACGCATGAGTAAAGAAATTTTAATGGTCGTTGACGCGATCTCCAACGAAAAAGGCGTCCCCCGGGATGTCATCTTTGAAGCGGTAGAAGCCGCTCTTGCGAGCGCGTCACGCAAGCGTTTTGAGAATGAAGAAGCCAACGTGCGGGTTCATATTGACCGTCGCACGGGGGAATACGAAACCTTCCGCTATTGGACTGTAGTAGAAGATGACGAATTCGAAACGCCAGATTACGAAATCAAAGAAACCATCGCCGAACAGCGCGATCCGCCGTTAAAACTGGCCGACGTTGTCGAGAAAAAGATTGAGAATGCGGTGTTTGGCCGTATTGCTGCTCAAACGGCGAAGCAGGTCATCGTACAGAAAGTACGTGAAGCCGAGCGCGCCGAAGTGGTACGTCAGTACGCTGACCGCGAAGGCGAGCTGGTGGCCGGTATTGTTAAAAAGACCACCCGCGACGGCCTGATTATCGATCTGGGCGAGAATGCCGAGGCATTCCTGCCGCGTAATGAAATGATCCACGGCGAGCGTTACCGCATGAATGAGCGGGTTCGCGCGCTGCTGGTCAAAGTTGACCCGGATGCACGTGGCGCTCAGCTTCAGCTGTCGCGTACCAATCCAGCGTTGATTATCGAGCTGTTCAAAATCGAAGTACCTGAAATTGCTGAACAGCTGATTGAAATCAAAGGGGCTGCCCGCGATCCCGGCTCACGCGCCAAAATTGCGGTTAAAACCAACGATCGACGCATCGACCCGGTTGGGGCATGTGTGGGTATGCGCGGCTCGCGCGTTCAGGCGGTCTCATCCGAGCTGCAAAATGAGCGTGTCGATATCGTGCTGTGGGACGACAATCCCGCCCAGTTGGTGATTAACGCCATGGCGCCTGCCGATGTTGGGTCTATCCTTGTCGACGAAGACGCTCATGCAATGGACGTTGCTGTCGCGCAGGATAACTTGGCGCAGGCAATTGGTCGTAGCGGTCAGAACGTACGCCTGGCATCTGAGCTTACCGGCTGGCGTATCAACGTGATGACCGAGGAAGAAGCCGAATCCAAGCGTGAGCAGGAAATTGATAGCCTGGTGGATTCTTTCATTCAGCATCTGGGTATCGACGATGATGTCGCCCGCCTGCTGGTGGAGGAAGGTTTTACCACCTTGGAAGAAGTTGCCTACGTGCCGCTTGAAGAGATGCTTGAAATCGAAGAATTCGATGAAGATTTGGTTGAAGAGCTGCGTGCACGCGCTAAAGACGAGCTGCTGACGATGGCGATTGCCTCTGAAGAAGCGCTAGATGGTGCTCAGCCAGCAGCCGATTTGCTGGAAATGGACGGTATGGAGCGTCATCTGGCGTTCACGCTGGCCAGCCGCGGCATTATCACCATGGAAGATCTCGCCGAGCAGTCTGTCGACGATCTGGTCGATATCGAGGAGTTGGACGAAGCGCGCGCAGCGGCACTGATCATGACTGCCCGTGCGCCCTGGTTTGAAGACGATAACGCATCGGATTCGAACACACAGTAAACAGGTCACGGGCTGAGGAGGGTCACTATGTCAGATATGACAGTTAAAGATTTTGCAGTAAAGGTGGGCCGTGATGTGCCCCGCCTATTGGAACAAATGAAAGAAGCTGGCCTTAAGCACGCCTCTGAAGGCGATGCCGTGTCTGAAGAAGACAAGCAGAAACTGCTGAGCTTTCTGAAGAAAAGCCATGGCGGCGACAGCGAGACTGATACCAGCAAAAACCGTATCACGCTGACCCGTAAAACACGCAGCCGTATTAAAACTGGCGAGCGTGGCAAAACGATCGAAGTGCAGGTACGTAAGAAGAAGACGTACGTTAAAAGCGCTGAAGACGATAAGCCGAAAGCCGCTGAGCCCAAGCATTCTGGCCCACGTCAGCTGGTAGGCGATATGGCTGAAGCCGAAGCCGAACGTAAAGTTCGCGACGCGCGTGAAGCCGAAGAAAAAGCCGCCGCTGCAAAAGCCAAAGCGGCTGAAGCAGCAGCGCGTAAAGAAGCCGAAGCGAAAGCCGCGGCTGAACCGAAGGCTGCACCCAAAGTTGAAGTGCCCGAGCTTCAGATCGACGATACGCCTGCGACAGAAGACATGCCGCCGGCGCCGCCGAAAGAAGGCCGTACCGACCGTCGTACCGCGCCGCCTAAAAAGGCTGCCGCCAAGAAGAAAGGTCGTGACGACGATGATGATCGTGGTGATCGCGAAGAGCGTAAACGTGGCGGTGGCGCGAAGAAAGTAAAACGTGCCGAACGTCGTGGCGGCCGTCGCGGTGGGGCAAGCCAGAGCGGCAACGGCAAGCATGGCTTCCAGAAGCCGACCCAGCCGATCGTACGTGAAGTCTCGATCCCTGAGTCGATCAGCGTTGCTGAGCTGGCAGACAAAATGTCGATCAAGGCCAACGAAGTGATCAAGGCCATGTTTAACATGGGCGCGGCCGTGACCATCAACCAGACCATCGATCAGGATACTGCAGCGATCGTGGCGGAAGAGATGGGTCACAAGGTCAAGCTGGTTAAAGATGACGCGCTGGAAACGGAAATGCTCGAAGGCATCTCCTACGAAGGCGAAGAGATCACCCGTTCACCCGTGGTTACCGTCATGGGCCACGTTGACCATGGTAAAACCTCGCTGCTTGACTACATTCGTCGCGCCAAAGTAGCTACCGGCGAAGCGGGTGGTATTACCCAGCATATCGGTGCTTATCACGTTGAGGACGATCACGGTGGCGTGACCTTCCTGGATACCCCTGGCCACGCCGCGTTTACCGCCATGCGTGCCCGTGGTGCCAAGGCAACCGACGTGGTTATCCTTGTCGTGGCGGCCGATGACGGCGTAATGCCCCAGACTGTTGAAGCGATCGAGCACTCCAAAGCGGCCGAAGTACCCATGGTCGTGGCGGTGAACAAGATTGATAAGCAGGGCGCTGATTTTGACCGCATTCGTAACGAACTCTCGCAGCATGGCGTGATTTCCGAAGAGTGGGGCGGTGACACTCAGTTTGTTCACGTTTCCGCCAAAACCGGTGAAGGCATCGAAGAACTGCTGGAAGCAATCCAGCTGGTCTCTGAAGTGCTTGAGCTTAAAGCGGTACCGTCGGCACCTGGTAAAGGCGTTGTCGTTGAGTCGCGCCTTGATCGAGGCCGCGGTCCGGTCGCTACCGTACTGGTTCAAAACGGTACCCTGAAGAAAGGCGATATCGTTCTGGCAGGCCTGCATTATGGCCGCGTACGTGCGCTGACCAACGAACTTGGCCAACAGGTTGAGAACGTCGGCCCCGCCATGCCCGTAGAGATTCAGGGCCTGGACGGCACGCCGGATGCCGGTGACGACTTCATGGTAGTTGCCGATGAGAAGAAAGCCCGTGAAGTGGCCAACTTCCGTCAAGGCAAGTACCGCGAAGTACGCCTGGCGCGTCAGCAGAAAGCCAAGCTTGAGAACATGTTCAGCCAGATGGGCCAGGACGAAGTGGCCAAGGTCAACATCGTTCTTAAAGCCGACGTACAAGGTTCGCTCGAAGCGATCAAAGGCGCCCTGGAAGAACTCTCCACTGATGAAGTACAAGTGGCGGTGGTCTCTTCAGGTGTCGGCGGTATCACCGGTACTGACGCCAACCTGGCGCTTGCCTCTGAGGCAATCGTGGTCGGCTTCAACGTCCGTGCCGACGCCGCTGCCCGCGAGATCATCGAGCGCGAAGGCCTGGATCTGCGTTACTACAGCGTTATCTACCACTTGATCGATGAGGTCAAGCAGGCGATGAGCGGTATGCTCGCCCCCGAGTGGAAAGAAGAGATCGTGGGTGTTGCCGAAGTACGCGACGTGTTCCGTGCGCCGAAGATCGGTGCGGTGGCTGGCTGTATGGTCGTCGAAGGTTCAGTGTTCCGTAACAAGCGCATCCGTGTACTGCGTGACAACGTGGTCATCTACGAAGGTGAACTCGAGTCGCTGCGCCGCTATAAAGACGACGTCCAGGAAGTACGTAATGGCGTTGAGTGTGGCATCGGTGTGAAGAACTACAACGATGTCCAGGTCGGCGATAAGATCGAAGTCTTCGATCAAGTCAAAGTCGAGCGCAGCCTGTAAGGCCGCGAGGAGACAACCATGCGCGAATTCAAGCGTACCGATCGAGTAGCCGACCAGCTCCAAAAGGAGCTGGCGGTACTTATTCAGCGCGAAGTCAAAGACCCGCGTTTGGGCATGATCACGGTGAGCGGCGCAACCGTTAGCCGTGACCTGGGTTACGCCGATATCTATGTCACCCTGCTGGGTGAACAGGAACCCGAGCGTATCAAGGAAAACCTGCAGGTGCTTAAGCGCGCCGCGGGTTTTCTAAGAAGCCAGATTGCCAAACGTATTCAGCTACGCCATGTCCCTGAACTACGCTTTCATTACGATGAGAGCGTGGTGCGTGGGCAGCATCTCTCTTCCCTGATTGAAGAGGCCGTGTCGACTGACCGGGCTCGCCAAGCGGACGAAGAGGGTGATTCTGATCAAGGTGAGGAGACGCGCTAATGGCACGTCGCCGTCGCGGTTTACCGGTCAACGGGGTACTGCTTCTGGATAAGCCCAAGGGCATTTCCAGCAATCATGCCCTACAGCGTGTGCGTCGTTTGTTCGAGGCCCAAAAAGCTGGACATACCGGCACGCTGGACCCCATGGCAACTGGCTTACTGCCGATTTGCCTGGGGGAGGCCACCAAGTTCTCCGCGCACCTGCTGGAAGCCGACAAGATGTATCGCACCCGCGTTGAGCTGGGTGTGATCACCGACACCGGTGATGCAGAAGGTACGGTGATTGAGCGCCGCGATGTGCCGTCGTTAACAGCGGATGATATTGAAGCTGCTATTGCGCGCTTTCGTGGTGAGATCGATCAGGTGCCACCGATGTATTCGGCGCTCAAGCATCAGGGCAAAAAGCTCTATGAGCTGGCCCGCGAGGGCAAGCAGGTAGAGCGTGCAGCGCGGCGGGTAAGCGTGTATGATGCGCGCCTGCTTGCGTTTGACGGTGAAGCTTTCGAGCTTGAAGTCACCTGCAGCAAGGGGACTTACATCCGTACGCTGGCCGAAGATATCGGTTTGGCGCTTGGGTGTGGTGCCCACATCAGCAAGCTGCGCAGGCTCAAGACCGGGCCTTTTACGGGCGATGCGATGTGGACGCTTGAAGCGCTTGAAGCATTGGCTGATCAGGCCTCGCGTGAGGCTGAATTAATGCCCGCTGATGTGCTGGTGGATCATCTGCCGACGCTTGAGGTGGACGAAACGGCTTACGGGCGTCTAGCCCACGGTCAATCGGCCAACTTGAGTATTGGTGCGCTGGCCCCCGATGCATTGGCAAGACTTTATTATGCCGAGACGTTTATCGGCCTCGGTGTTGTAAAAGGTGCTCAGGAAGTAGCGCCCAAGCGGCTGTTAAGTACGGTCGCTATCTCGTAAGAGTTTGGGTAAAACGTTGCAAGGATGTGACGATTTACGCGAAAATAGTACGTGAAGAGAGTCGCCTGAGACTGCAAATATGCGTGGTCTCACCCATTAAATTTTAGGCATATTGCTTACTGGAGAGACAGATGGCATTAACCGCTGAAACTAAAGCCGAAATCGTCAACGAATACGGCCGCGGCGATAACGATACCGGTTCCCCCGAAGTACAGGTTGCACTGCTGAGCGCCAACATCAATGGCCTGCAGGACCACTTCAAAACCAACAAGCAGGATCACCACTCGCGTCGTGGCCTGATCCGCATGGTAAACCAGCGTCGCAAACTGCTGGACTACCTGAAGCGTAAAGATTTCGAACGCTATCAGTCTCTGATTCAGCGTTTAGGTCTGCGCCGCTAAGCTATTGTTGGCGAAGATTGAGAAACGGGCAGCTCCTTGTGAGCTGTCCGTTTTTTTATGCGTGTCAGTCACTGAGCAAGGTCTTTGCACCCGGTGATTTTGGGTTTCTGGTAGCCCTTAGGCGCTACAGCGCCTAGAATAGTGACGAGTCAAAACGACCCAAGCGAATAGACAAGTGCTTATTCAAGTACTTATTAATGTTAAAGGAAGTCGCCGTGAATCCGGTAAAAAAAACGTTTCAGTACGGTCGTAGCACCGTCACTCTAGAAACCGGGCGTATCGCTCGTCAAGCCACTGGTGCCGTTATGGTCACCATGGAAGATACCGTTGTGCTGTGTACGGTGGTGGCGCGTAAAGAAGCCAACCCCAGCCAACCCTTTTTCCCGCTCTCGGTTCATTACCAGGAAAAAACCTACGCGGTAGGTAAAATTCCCGGCGGCTTCTTTAAGCGCGAAGGACGCCCGACCGAGAAAGAAACCCTGACCTCGCGTCTGATCGACCGTCCGATCCGCCCGCTTTTCCCCAAAGGCTTCATGAACGAAGTGCAGATCATCTGTACCGTTCTTTCTACTGATCGTAACCATGATCCAGATATTGCCGCGATGCTGGGTACCTCAGCCGCACTGAGCATTTCCGGCGTGCCGTTTAACGGCCCGATCGGTGCTGCCCGTGTAGGTTTCAACGAAGAGCAGGGCTATTTCCTTAACCCGACCGTTGAAGAACTCGCGACGTCCGAACTCGACATGGTGGTTGCCGGTACTGAAAACGCCGTGTTGATGGTCGAATCAGAAGCTAAAGAGCTTCTGGAAGATGAAATGCTGGGCGCCGTACTGTTTGGCCACCAGGAAATGCAGGTCGCGGTTAGCGCGATTAAAGAGCTGGTTCAAGAGGCCGGAAAACCGCGTTGGGACTGGCAGCCAGCCCCTGAAAACGTGGCGCTGAAAACCGCCATGGCGGACGCGTTTGAAGCCAAAGTAGGTGACGCTTACCGCATCACTGACAAAATGGATCGTCAGGATGCCCTGGCAGCTCTGAAAGATCAGGCGGTTGAACAGCTGGCAGCCGTTGAAGGCGAGCCGGTTAACGACAAGTTCAGCAAAGACGAAGTAAAAGGCGCTTTTGCCGGTCTTGAGAAGCGTGTTGTACGTTCGCGCGTAGTAAAAGGCGAGCCGCGCATCGACGGCCGCGATAACTTTACCGTGCGCCCGCTGGCCATCGAAGTGGGTGTGCTGCCGAAAACTCACGGTTCGGCCGTTTTCACCCGTGGTGAGACCCAAGCGATTGCGGTAGCAACGCTGGGTACCCTGCGCGACTCACAGCTGATCGAGTCGCTGGAAGGCGAGCGTAAAGACCGCTTTATGCTGCACTACAACTTCCCTCCCTATTCGGTAGGTGAAGCGGGCTTCATGGGCGGCCCGAAGCGTCGTGAAATCGGCCACGGCCGTTTGGCGCGTCGTGGTGTTCAAGCCATGCTGCCATCTGAAGCAGATTTCCCCTATACCATTCGTGTGGTATCGGAAATTACTGAATCCAACGGCTCAAGCTCGATGGCGTCGGTATGTGGCTCCTCGCTTGCGCTGATGGATGCGGGTGTACCGCTTAAAGCGCCGGTTGCGGGTATTGCCATGGGCCTGGTGAAAGACGAAGACGGCTACGCAGTACTGACCGATATCCTGGGTGATGAAGATCACCTTGGCGATATGGACTTTAAAGTTGCCGGTTCAGAAGAGGGTGTTACTGCCCTGCAGATGGACATCAAGATCGAAGGCATCAACGAAGAGATCATGGAGACAGCGCTTCAGCAGGCTCACAAAGCGCGTTTGGGTATTCTTGAGCAGATGAATGTAGTCATCAGCCAGAGCCGTACCGACGTCTCAGAGAATGCGCCTTCCATGGCTACTATCAAGATCGATCCGGACAAAATCCGTGACGTTATTGGTAAGGGCGGCGCCACCATTCGCAAGATTTGCGAAGACACCGGCGCGTCTATCGACCTTGATGACGACGGCACCGTGCGCATCTACGCCGAAGATAAAGCGGCCGCCAAGAAAGCCATCGATACCGTGCTGGCGATTACCGCCGAAGCGGAAATTGGCAAGCTGTATAACGGCAAGGTCGTGCGTATTGCTGACTTCGGCGCTTTTGTGAACATCATGCCGGGTACCGATGGTCTTGTGCATATTTCACAAATCGTTGCCGAGCGCGTTAACAACGTGCGCGATTTCCTCAATGAAGGCGACGATGTGATTGTGAAGGTGCTCGACATCGATAACCGCAACCGCGTGAAGCTCTCGATGAAAGAGATCACCGAAGAAGAGAAAGCAGCGTTCGCCGCTGAAAGTGAGAACACCGCGGACTAAGTTGCCGTAAGGTTGTCTCTTCCGCCCCCGTAGCCCCTGGTTGCGGGGGCGGAGTCGTTTGGTTAAAAGAAAGTGTGATTAAAAGAACGTTTGGTTGGATGGTCGTTTCGTCAGAAGGAAGTAGGTATGGAGAAGGAGCAGGCACCGCGCTGGTGGGCGGTGGTCGCCGTGATGATCGGCATTTTTTTATTGGTAACCGCTGAACAGCTGCCTATTGGGTTGTTGTCTCAGGTGGCTTCATCCATGGATGTAACGCCCGGTGTGGCTGGTTTGATGGTAACGGTACCGGGTGTGGTCGCCGCTTTTTCGGCACCGCTGCTGCCCGTGGCGGTCGGTCGGCTGGATAGACGCGTTATGCTCACGCTACTGATGGTGGTAATGGTGATTGGTAGCGTGCTTTCAGCGCTTGCCAGTAGCTTTATTCTGCTGCTGGCCGCTCGCGTGCTGGTGGGTGTTAGTATCGGCGGTTATTGGGCTGTGGCCGGAAGTATTGCTCCGCGCCTAGTGCCCAGCGATAAAGTGCCCAAGGCCATGACCATTATTTTTGGCGGCGTAGCCGCTGCATCGGTACTTGGCGTGCCGTTGGGTACCTTGCTCGGTGATCTAAGCAACTGGCGAGTCGCGTTTGCAGCCTTGGGCGGTTTTAGCCTATTAACCGCACTGGCCCTGTGGTGCTGGCTTCCACCCCTGCCACCCCGAGAGCCTGTCCGCCTGAAGGTGCTGGCCCAGCAGTTTGGCAATCGCGGCGTCAGGGTAGCCGTATTAACTACAGGCTTTGTGGTCGTAGGTCACTTTGCAGCGTACACCTTTATCAGCCCTATCCTTCAGGAAATAAGCGGTGTTGCCCAGCGCCATGTGGGTAGCCTGCTGTTGCTGTACGGGGCGGCGGGTATTCTGGGTAATATTGCGGCGGGGATGTTTGCCGGACGGCATCCTTATCGAGCGGTGCTGGCGATTCCCAGCCTATTGCTGCTGGTCGTGGCGGTTTTCCCGCTACTCGGCGTACAGCCCACCAGCGGGGTTCTGCTGTTAATGGCCTGGGGCGCGGTGTTTGGTAGCGTATCGGTGAGTATTCAGACCTGGATATTGCGTACGGCGCCCAATACCGAAGCGGCGACTGCCTTGATGGCGTTTGTGTTCAACCTTTCCATTGGCTTGGGCGCGATGATCGGTGGCCGGGTCGTCGATGCCACCAGCCTGCCCATTACCATGTGGGCCGCATCGGGCCTGTTTTTGCTAGGCGCGCTATTGGTCTGGCGAACGCCTTCGCGAATTGTGGGTGAAAAGCATCGCTAAGCGTTAAGTCCAGGCTTTAAGTGTGAAGTGTCGAGCTTAAGTGTTAAGTACTGAGCATTAGCGCAAAAAATGCCCCTGTCAGTGACAGGGGCATTGGCGTTTTATCGTCTGCTACTTTCGAGGTCAGGGACGCTCAATCGCCAGCGCAACCCCTTGGCCGCCGCCGATACACAGCGTTGCCAGGCCTTTCTTGGCATCACGGGCAATCATCTCGTGAAGTAGCGATACCAGCACGCGGCAACCGGAAGCGCCAATCGGATGGCCCAGGGCAATCGCACCGCCGTTGACGTTGACCTTGGACATGTCCCAGCCAAGCTCTTTCTGCACGGCAAGCGCCTGGGCGGCAAACGCCTCATTAGCTTCTGCCAGATCCAGATCATCCAGGCTCCAGCCGGCTTTTTCCAGGCAGCGGCGGGTAGCAGGCACGGGGCCAATACCCATAATGGCCGGGTCTACGCCTGCATTAGCGTAAGCGGCAATACGCGCCAGTGGCTCAAGGCCTAGTTCTTTGGCCTTCTCTGCAGAGCAGACCATCACCACGGCCGCACCATCGTTCAATGAAGAGGCGTTACCCGCGGTAACGGTGCCATCCTTTTTGAATGCCGGACGCATACCGGCAAGTTTTTCAGCAGTAATTTCGCGCGGGTTTTCGTCGGTATCAAATACGATGGGATCGCCTTTACGCTGGGGAATTTCAACCGGTACGATCTGGCTTTTAAATTTGCCTTCTTTAATGGCGTTGGCGGCGTTCTGTTGCGACTGCGCAGCAAACTCATCCATCTGCTCGCGGGTAATACCGTATTTTTCAGCCAGGTTTTCGGCGGTAATGCCCATATGGTAGTCATTAAAGGCATCCCATAGGCCGTCATGCACCATGGTATCAATGGCTTTCCAATCGCCCATGCGCTGGCCATTGCGCGAGTTGGGGAGCACGTGAGGAGAGGCGGACATGTTTTCCTGCCCACCGGCCAGGATCAGCTCAGCGTCACCACATAGAATCGCCTGTGTGGCGAGGTGCACGGCTTTAAGGCCTGAGCCACAGACTTTGTTGATGGTCATAGCAGGTACAGAGGCAGGCAGTCCTGCTTTGATCGCCGCCTGGCGTGCTGGGTTTTGGCCCACGCCTGCGGTCAGTACCTGACCTAACAGCACTTCATCGACTTGGTCGGGGGAGACGCCGGTTGATTCAAGAATATCCTTGATCACTAACGCGCCAAGGTCACTTGCCGGAATGCCCGCAAGTGAACCTCCAAAGGAACCGACCGCGGTGCGGCGAGCCGCAACAATGACTACTTCTTGCATGATAAGACTCCTAACGTGAGTAAGGCAGACCGCCTGTTATGGCTGTTTTGTTTTTAGCGTGTAGCAATCAATGTACGCTATCTACCTTTTGTGTCAGCTGTACTACTCAGCATAGGGGATGGTTGTGCGTTGCGGCAATACGCTTTTGGGCGCAAATAAAAAACGGGCCGTAATGGCCCGTGTGCATACCTATGGTTTACGTCAGCTGCACTGAAATTGGTTTAAGCCAGCTGCACTGGAATCGCGTGGCTGGTATGGCTTACGTGGTTGCCTTCCTGCAGATATACCAGCGCCGGGCGGTGCTGTTCAAGCTCGGCTTCTGAGTAGTGGGCGTAGCTGCAGATAATGATCCGATGGCCGGGGGCGGCTAAATGTGCCGCCGCGCCGTTAATCGAGATTAGTCTTGAGCCTTCTTCGCCCCGTATGGCGTAAGTGGTAAAGCGTTCGCCATTTTCCACGTTGTAGATCTGGATTTGCTCGTTTTCACGAATACCCGCCATATCCAGCAGGTCGCCATCGATTGCACAGGACCCTTCGTAGTTCAGCACGGCATGGGTAACACGCGCCATATGTAGCTTGGCTTTAAGCATAATGGTTTGCATAACAACTCCTGGGCGGCGAGGGCTGCCTAGTGGTGAGACGTGGTTGATTGAGAAGGTAGCTGCACGCTGAGGTTATCGAGCAAGCGGGCAGGGCCTAGCTTGGCGGCGGCGAGCAGCACGGCCTCGCGCGTTATGGCGCTTATAGGCCTTAACTGCGTATCGCGAAGCTCCAGATAGTCGGGAGTAAAGCCTGCGCTTGAGAGTTTCGTGATCCCACGGCTAAGAGCGGTTTCTACCGCTTCACCTTGCTCAATTGCGTCACGCAGTTCGCACAAGATGTGATAAAGCGCAGGCGCCACCGCACGCTCATTGGCGCTTAAATAGCCGTTGCGCGATGAAAGCGCAAGCCCATCCTCAGCCCGTACGATCGGCACGCCGATAATTTCGATGGGCATGTGCAGGTCGCGAACGAACTTGCGAATAACGGCAAGCTGCTGATAATCCTTTTCACCAAAGCAGGCAACGTCTGGCTGTACCAGGTTAAACAGCATGGTGACGACGGTAGATACCCCGTCAAAGTGGCCGGGCCGCGAGCCACCGCACAGGCCTTCACCCACATCCGGCACGTGAACACGCGTTTGGGAGGCCAGCCCGTTGGGGTAAAGAGCGCTTACCGTGGGGGAAAAGAGTACGTCACATCCCGCATCGGTGAGCTTTGCCTGGTCGTCGGCAAAGGTGCGCGGGTAGCCGTCGAGGTCTTCGTTAGGCCCGAACTGCATGGGATTCACAAACAGGCTGGCGACCACGATATCCGCGTGTTGGCGTGCGGTCGCCACCAGCGCTAAATGTCCGGCGTGAAGATTGCCCATGGTAGGTACCAGCGCGATTCGCTGACCACGCTTTCGGTAGTCACGCAGCGTGCTGCGTAGGTCGTTAATCTCTCGAAAAGTGCGCATAGTCGTGTCGTATGTTCTGGCGTCGTGAGAGGATTGGGCGATTAAAAGCAGTGCTCGGGGGCAGGGAAGGTGCGGGTTTTGACCGCTTCATGATAGTTCTGAAACGCGCCCTGAATGCTGTCCGCGTCAGCCATGAAGTTTTTCACAAATCGCGGGGTGCGGCCGTGGGTCACGCCGAGCACATCATGCATGACCAGTATCTGCCCATCTGTTTCGGAGCCTGCGCCTATGCCGATAACCGGGACGTCCAGCGCTTCGGTTATCGTCTTGCCTAAGCTTGCCGGTACGCACTCGAGTAATATAACCGAGGCGCCTGCCTCAACCAGCACTTTGGCATCATTTAAAATCTGCTCCGCCTGGGCCGTTTCGCGCCCCTGTACCTTATAGCCGCCTAGCTGATAGACAGTCTGTGGCGTTAAGCCAAGGTGAGCGCAAACGGGCACGCCGCGCCGCGTCAGCTCACGAATGCCGTCGGCCATCCAGGCTTCGCCTTCCACCTTCACCAGTTCCGCCCCTGCACGCATCAGCGCGCCAGCGTCGTCCAGCATGCGCTGCGTAGAAGCATTGCTCATAAAGGGTAGATCGACCATCAACAGGCTATGTCCCTTACCACGTGCTGCACAGCGGGTGTGATAGCAAATATCGTCGACCGTCACGGGTAGCGTGCTGGTATGTCCTTGAAGCACCATCCCCAGCGAATCGCCCACCAGGAGCACGTCAATACCGGCAAGACTTGCCGCCTGGGCGAAGGAAGCATCGTAAGCGGTTAAGCAACTAAACGTTTCGCCAGCGCGCTTATAGGCCTGTAGCGTGCTTAGGGTAACGGGTTTCATGGCATGCTCTCTATCGTCGTGGGCCGGTGCGACATGGGCACCCAGCCATTGTTAGTATCACGAATTCGGTATGCTGCTAGTTGGGTATGTTGCAAGCTCTGCCTATTGGCTAGACAGGCGATTGTTACCCGGCCGAACGCTGTGTGTCGAGGCCTAGGTAACACGATAGCCGCTTAGCCGGGGCCATCTTCGACTAAACGCTGAATGCCGGGATTGGCAATGTTATCAAGCCAGTGGCTTAACGGCTGCTGATGAAGGTTTAGCGTGGCATCAAGCTCGGCCAGGGGCGCCAGAACAAAGGCGCGCTCATGCATACGCGGGTGAGGAACGCTCAAGCGCGGATAGGCAATCGTCTGCTGGTTATAAAGCAGTAAATCCAGATCCAGCGTGCGTGGCCCCCAGTGACGCTCGCGCTTGCGCCGATGGCGCTGCTCTAACGACTGCAGCTGATCAAGCAGGGCGAGCGGCGAAAGCGATGTTTTCAGGGCGACCACCGCGTTTACAAAATCAGGCTGGTCTTGAGGACCGACCGGACGGCTTGCGTATAACGAGGAGGTGCCGCTCAGCTGACTCAGCGGTAGAGTGGCAAGCGCTGAAATAGCCTGACGTACTTGTGTAATAGGGTTGTCAAGATTGCTACCCAGGCCAATATACGCCAGCGCTAACGTTGTCATGCTTTGCTCACTGTTCGGGTTTACGCGTGGGTTTACGGCGCCGTTTACGGCGGCGGTCGCCTTGGCTTGCCGGGTCGCCGCCCACTTTTTGAAGCAGGCGGCGCTGTTCGTGCTCATCGCCCTGCTGGAAAGTCGTCCACCAGTCGCCCAGACCACGTGGGATCTCACCGGCTTGCTCACGCAGCAGGAGTAAATCGTAAGCCGCACGGAAACGCGGGTGCTCGCGGGTCTGGAACGCGCGCTTGCCGCGCCGTAAGGGCAGGCGTGCCTGGAGCTCCCAGATATCGCGCATGGGCATACCAAAGCGCTTAGGGATAGAGGTATGTTCCAACTGACGCGAAACAACTTCTTGAGCCGCGGTTTGCAGTGCCGGTATCGCGGGCATACCTTCAGCTTCAAGCTCTGCCTGGCGATTGGCGACCGGCGCCCACAAGAAGGCGGCGAGCAGGAACGCAGGCGTCACCGGGCGATCTTCAGCAATTCGCTTGTCGGTATTGGCCAGGGCGAATTCGATTAATTTTTCCGCCCACGCCGCATCGGCCATGGCCTCTTCCGATTCGGGAAAGAGCATGCCAAACAGGCCGTAATGGCTGAGCAGGCGGAAGGTCGCCAGCCCATGACCTGACATAAACATCTTGAGCACTTCATCAAACAGCCGTGCGGGCGGAATCTGCAGCAGCAGCGGCGCCAGATCGTACATCGGCGCTTCGGTGGCAGGCTCAATGGTGAAATCGAGCTTTGCCGCAAAGCGCACGGCGCGCAGCATGCGCACCGGATCTTCCCGGTAGCGCGTGGCCGGATCGCCGATCAGGCGTAGCGTACGCGACTCGATATCGCGCGCACCGTTGGCAAAATCGTGAAGACTGAAGTCGGCGATGTTGTAGTACAGGGCATTGACGGTGAAGTCACGCCGCAGAGCATCTTCCTCGATATTACCCCATACGTTGTCACGCAGCAGCAGGCCAGCATCGGACTGTTGGGCAATATGATCACCGTGTTCGTCTTGTGGCTTGCCACGGAACGTAGTGACTTCGATGACCTCACGTCCAAAGCGGACATGAACAATACGAAAGCGTCGGCCAATCAGTCGCGAGTTGCGAAACAGATCACGCACCTGTTCAGGGGTAGCGTTGGTGGCAACGTCAAAGTCCTTGGGCATTTTGCCAAGTAGGGCATCGCGAATACACCCGCCTACCAGGTAGGCCTCAAAGCCTGCACCGCTAAGGCGATAAAGCACTTTTAACGCGGCGTCGCTGATATGTTGGCGAGAAACGGGATGCTCGGACCGAGGAATAATGCGTGGGCTGAGAGTGGTTTCACTCTCTTGGGGATCGAGCAGGGTTTTCAATTGCTCTCCCGGGCTATGTAAGAAACGGGTAAATCCTTTGAACATGCGGCGATATCGACTCGCAGGGTATCGAAAAAATGATCATGAAGTAAGCGGTAAGCCGATGAGTGTAGCCGACCCCTTTACGCTTGCAAAGCACCTCCGGCAGGTTTGCGAACGCCTTATCCTTTAAACGCGGAAAGGGGAGGCTAAAAGAGCCTCCCCTATAAAGTGTTCAATCAGCGTCCATGCTGCTGTTTTTCTTCATGATGGCACATCGCCCTGAATACGCACCGCAGTCGATAGGCAATTTCCGACCGCCTCGTATTCAAAACAATAATCCAACCGCGAACTTTTCTTCCCCGACGTATTATTGTTGATTCCGGGGGTGTACACACTCACTGCTATTATTCTTGTTGGTGCGCAGATCATTTGGCGTACGTCGCGTCCATTTTTGGGCACTTGCTATCTGTTGTTTTTATTAGCTGCGCTTATTCTTCTTAGCGCCAGCAAGTCAGAGATGTAAGCCTGTTATTGTTATTAGTGCTGTTATCTCACCTGGCCCTGTTGTTTTTGTTATGGCTCAGGTTGGGGTGGTGTCATGTTGTTTTTGTTAGCGACCCACCGCTCGGCCCAGTTTGTTTTTCTTACCCAGTAATATTGCACTCGTCGTGCCACTTGTTTTAATTTTTTTAAATTTCAATATCTTGTAGATTTCGTGGTGTGCCAAAGCGTCAGGGTAACAAGCAAGTGTTACCGGATCCGAGTCGGTTTTTTGGGTTATTTGTGTGGGTAGGTAACAGTGGCCGGGTAGCGATTTATGAATGTTTTTTATTTAAATCAGTATATTAGACGTTGGTCGTAAGTCGTAAGTGTTGGATTGGCCGCGCGGCCTGTCACGGCATCAGTTAGGACGCCGCGCAGTCTTTTTGCGTGGGATACCCAGCCGCTGGCGCCGCTCCCATAAGTTCTTGCGGCTGATGCCAAGCTTTTGAGCCAGCTCGGTTTCACTCATCAGGTCCTGGTGCTCAAGCACAAAGTGCTGAAAGTAATCTTCCAGGGAAAGATCGTCCTCATCTTCCGCCTGCGCAGCCTCGTCACCGGGAGGCGATGCCGCTGGGCTGGCCTGCGAATGGCCACGAGGTGACGTTGGCGCAAGCCCCAGGTCGTCAGGATGAATCAAATGGCCCTCGGCCAGGATTACCCCCCGCTCCAGGGCATTTTCCAGCTCGCGGACGTTACCTGGCCAGGGGTAATCGCGTAAATCCTGGCGTGCGGCTCTGGAAAGCCGCAGGCCGGGACGTTCGTGCCGAGTGCACGCCTTATCCAGCAGTATATCGGCGATTTCAAGCACATCGTCTTCGCGTTCGCGAAGCGGGGGCAGCTCGATCTGCATGACGTTTAGGCGGTAATAAAGATCCAGGCGGAATTCACCGCTCTTGGACAGGGCGCGTAGGTCCCTGTGTGTCGCGGCAATCAGGCGGACATTCACGTGCCGGGTTTCGACCGAGCCGATCTTGCGAATTTCACCCTCCTGCAGTACACGCAGAAGACGCGCTTGGGCATCCAGAGGTAGCTCGCCTATTTCATCCAAAAACAGCGTGCCCTGGTCGGCGGCTTCTACCAAGCCGGTACGCGATGCGCTGGCGCCGGTAAACGCGCCTTTTTCATGCCCAAACAGCTCTGATTCGATCAGCGTTTCCGGAATAGCCGCGCAGTTAACGCTGATCAGCGGCGCTTTGGCGCGCTTGCTCTGCTGATGAATCGCCCGGGCGACAAGCTCCTTACCGGTACCCGATTCACCCAGAATCAGTACGGTAACGTCGGCCGGGGCGGTTTTGCGAATACGCGTATAGACCTGCTGCATGGCCGCGCAGTTACCGATCATCATTTGCTGGCTGCCGCCAGCATCGGTAATCGCGGGCGGCTCACCGTGCTGCATCGACTGCTGATGCAAAATGCGCTCAATGGTCTCAAGCAGCTCCGTATGGTCAAACGGCTTGGCGATATAGTCGACCGCACCTTGTTTCAAGGCGTCCACCGCTGAGCGCATACTGGCATAGCTGGTCATGATCAGCACCGGCGCAGGGGCGGCGGCACTGATCAGCGTGGTGCCCGGTTCGCCCGGCAGGCGCAGGTCGCTGATGATGAGATCGAACTCGTTAAGTGCCAGTTGGCTGGCGTCTTCAACGCTGCCCGCTTCGCTGACGGTATAGTCATGGCGTTCGAGTAAGCGCTTCAGGGCGCTGCGAATAATCGCTTCATCTTCAACAATCAGAATCCTGGGCATGGGATTGCGAGTCATCCTGTTGGTAAAGCGGCAGCCAAAGCGTAATGGCCGTGCCGCGAGGCTCGTCGGGAGGTGGTGAGGCCACGTCTATCTTGCCTTGATGTTCATTGATGATCTGATACGCAAGCGATAGCCCAAGACCTGTGCCTTCGCCTGCCGGTTTGGTCGTGGTGAAAGGCTCAAACAGATGATCGCGCACGCGCGGATCAATCCCCTGGCCATCATCGGTTACTCGCCACCAGGCGCTGCCGCCTTGCTGGTCGGCAGTAATCGTCACGTGACCGCCGGGCATACAGGCATCCCGGGCATTGCTTAGCAGGTTGACCATGACCTGAGTTAACCGCTGCGCATCACCGCGTACCACAATATCTTCAGGGCAGGCGTTGATCAGCGTTACATCCTCGCCCGAGCGCGCCAGGTGGATCAAGTGTAATGCGTCTTCGCTAATCGCTTTAAGCGCTACGGGCGAAGCCGGTGGCGGGCCCGAGAGACGGCCGCCATGTGCAAAGCCTACCAGTGAGTTAACTATTTTAGTCACTCGCTGGGTCAGTTGCTGAATCTGATCGGCGGTTTCTAGCAGGGCAGGGTCGTTGGTATCGTAGCGTAAATTTTGCGCCAGTGATGAGATTCCGGTAATCGGGTTGCCTATCTCATGGGCCACGCCCGCCGCCAGCTGGCCGATAGACGCCAGGCGAGCGGCATGCACCAGCTCATCCTCAAGCCACTTCATCTCGGTATGGTCTTCAACCAGAACGACGCTGCCGCCCCGGCTATCATGGCCGCTTAGCTCCGCTTTATGCAGGGTCAAAAAGTAGTCCTTGCCGTGCAGCGACACCGCTTGCTTATAACGCGGCGTTTGCGAGGCGGAAAGCACATTGCCCAGCAGTTCAGACCATGGCGCGGGCAGGCTGTCGCAGCGCGAGCCAATAACGCTTTCTCCACTGATGCCTGAAAGACGCGTTAGCGCCTGATTCCACATGATAAGTTCTTTATCATCGCCAAAGACGCACAGCCCCACCGGCAGGTAAGCCAGCGTTTGCCGATGGTGACGACGCAGTCCGTCAAGCTCGCGGGCAAGCCCGGTCAGGCGCGAGCGATAGGCTTCCAGTCGACTCTCCACAAAGTGGATGTCATCGGTTACTGGCGCATCGTCATGGCGATAGGGCAGGTAGCGGTCAACGATATCGCGGGCGACCGAAGGCCCCATCAAGCCTGAAAGGTTGGCCTGAATACGATCGCGCAGTCGACGTAATGCGTAAGGACGCCGCTCTTGAGGTGTCAGTTTGAGAGCTTTTAGCGCTCTGGAAACCTCGCGCTGGGCTGCCTCATCGCCGATGGCCTGGGCCAGATGGGTGGAAAAGTCAGCAGCGGTGGCGGCTTCCAGCGGCAAGCGTTTCGAGCGAATGACTGCATCGACAGAACAGGCTTCTGCCGCTGACCTTTCGCCTTCTGAAATACGCGTAAACAGCGAGATAACGATCAACAGCACGATGTTCGTGGCAAGCGACAGCAAAGTGACCGTGTACCAGGGCGGCGCATTGGCCGGGATAAGGTGGGCAAACGGAAGCGGTGGTGTGGGAAGCGAGAAAACCAGAGGCAGCCAGAGCCCCCAGAGCCATAGCGCAACGCCTGCAATCAGCCCGACCACCATGCCCATGCGGTTGGCGCCCGGCCAATAGAGCAGCGCCAGCATACCGGGTAAGCACTGAGCCATGCCGACAAACGATGCCAAGCCAAGGCTGGCAAGGTCGTGATTACGCCCCACCCATTCATAAAACAGCCAGCCGCTAATAATAACGCCGACTACCAGGCCCCGGCGTAGCCAGAGCAGCCAGCCATATAGGTCGCTTCGGGCTTCTGGAGGCCTGGCCACCAGCACGATATGGTTGAGCACCATGCCGGAAAGGGCCAGAGCGATCATGATCATGGTACCGCTGGCGGCGGCAAGCCCGGCAAGAAATGCCAGTGCCTTGATCCACCAGTGTTCGCTCATCATATAAACGGCGTAGGCCGCGACCGGAATCTCCTCATTGACGGACTGGGCGGCCCACCAGATAAGCGGTATCGGCAGGGCCATGAGTAACAGGTATAACGGCAGGGCCCAGCTGGCCTGAAGCAGCGTATGGCGCGACAGGTTTTCGGCAAACGTGATATGAAACAGATGGGGCATCATGAAGGCGGCTGCAAAAAACAGCAGCAGCAGCGTACGCCACTGGGCCGCCTCGAACTGAGGAGTCGCCAACTGGGTTTGAAAGCCTGGGCCTTCAAGCCAGCGCTGCAGGTCCTGGGGGCCGTCAAATACAAGCCATAACGCTGCCGCGCCCAAGCCGAGCATCGCGAACAGTTTGATCAATGACTCAAATGCCAGAATACTGATCAGCGGGTCCTGGCGGGCATGGCTATGCCGCGCACCGAAGACCACGGCAAATACCGCAATCAACCCGCAAAACAAAAGCGCTGCGCCAGAGCTATAGGCGCTGCCGGTAACCCAGTGAATGGCATCGCTCAAGGTTTGAACCTGAATACCCAACAGCGGCAGCACCGCCAGCAGGCTGATCAACGTGACCAGCGTGCCTGCCCAGCGAGAGCGAAAGCGAAACGCAAACAGATCCGCCAATGAGGCGAGCTGGTAGGTACGGGTAATCCGCTGAATGGGTACCAGCAGCACCGGTGCGAGCAGAAACGTACCCGCCGCGCCCAGATAATAGGCCAGATAACCAAACCCTGCATTGGCGGCAAGCTCGACGCTGCCATAGATGGCCCAGGCGCTGGCATAAACCCCTAGGGCGAGCGTGTAAACCAGCGGATGACGAGCAATCCGTGTGGGTATCCAGCCGCGCTCTACGGCAACGCCACAGCTAAACAGCAGGCCCAGATAACCTAAGCCGAGCAGTAAAACGCCGGTTAACTCAACGCTCATCTAACTTCCTTTTTTGCTCAAGCCATAGCGTGAGCGCAATCAACACGCCCCAGATCGCAAACGGACGATACCAAGCCGTACTGGGATCGCTCCAGCCATCCATTAATAATGGAGAGAGTAAGTAACCGCCAAACACCAAAAACAGCATGATGCGGTAGACATACATAGTTAATTCCTTACGGCGAGAGGCGGTGTTCGGCGGGCGAAAGGCGCTCAACCGACCAATTGGCCACGGCCCAGTGTAATTGGCTTGCCGGAGGTTCTGCGGCTAATCCTGGCGGCGGCGACTGGTCGAGCGCTTGAAGCGCCTGAAAAAGCTGGCGGCGAATACCCTGCTCATCATCGGCAAGCGATGGCGCGAGGTTTTGTTTCGAGAGCTTCTGGCCTTGTGATGTTACCACTAGCGGTAGATGCAGGTAGCGTGGCTCAGGAAGTTTCAGGGCAATTTGCAGCTGGCGCTGCCAGGGCGTGTTGTCGAGCAGATCCAGGCCTCTTACCACATCGGTAATCCCCTGCTCGGCATCGTCGACCACAACCGCCAGTTGATAAGCCCAAAGGCTATCCTTGCGCTTGAGCACCACGTCACCCATCTCGGCAGGGTCGAACTGTTGATGACCGAACAGGCGATCCTGCCAGGCGATAGGCCGCCTGGCCAAATCGCTGCGTAGCCGCCAGGCGACCGGCTTGCCTGGATCGCTTAGCCCATCGCGACACCAGCCTGGATAAATATCATAAGCCTGCCACTGCTTGCGTGAGCAACTGCATGGATAGGCCAATTCCAGGGCCGTTAGCTGCTCAAGCGCCTGCTGATAAGCCTCATGGCGATCATGTTGCCAGACAATCTCTTTATCCCACTGTAGGCCAAAGGCCTCCAGCTGACGCAGGATGGTCGTGTCGGCCCCTTGAAGGCAGCGCGGCGGATCAATATCTTCGATCCGTACCAGCCATTCACCGCCCTCGGTGCGGGCATCCAAAAAGCTGCCCAGTGCCGCCACCAGGGAGCCAAAATGGAGCGGTCCTGACGGGGTGGGAGCAAAGCGTCCACGGTAGCAAGAAGAAGCAGTCATAAGCCTTTACCCAAAACCAAAACGGGCACCTCAAGGTGCCCGCCTACAACGTTAGCGTACAGGTGATTTAACCAGCCTGCTTAGCCGCCAAGCTGTTTTTCTTTAAGCTCCGCCAGCGTCTTGCAATCTACGCACAGGGTCGCGGTTGGACGGGCTTCTAAGCGACGAATGCCGATTTCAACGCCACAGGCTTCGCAGAAACCGTAATCGTCGTCATCGATGTTCTCGATAGTCTCATTGATCTTTTTAAGCAGTTTGCGCTCACGGTCGCGCGTGCGCAGCTCAAGGCTAAAGCCTTCTTCCTGCGTTGCACGGTCAGCGGGGTCAGCATAGTTATTAGCGTCTTCCTGAAGGTGGCGCACGGTACGATCCACCTCTTCCATGAGGTCTTGCTTCCAGTCCAACAGCAGTTGGCGAAAATGCGCTAACTGCTTATCGTTCATGTACTCTTCACCCGGTGCCGGTTCATACGGGGTGAAAGTCTTGGTCGCTTCCGGTTTTTTTTCCGCTACTGGCATGGGATTGCCCCTTACGTATGTGACTGCTGATCGACCATGAGCGTGTGCCACGATCTCACGCCAAAGGGATGCTTGTTTATCTGAAAAACGGCCGCGTTGCAAGCATAATAGTGCGTTTTCAACTATGGTCTTGCCGTTTATACGGCCTGCGTCATGATTTATGTCATGTTCTAATTCTGTTAGGTGAAGGAGCTGTTATGGCCTGGAATTCACGCGTCAATCACGTTGCCCCCTTTCGGGTGATGCACTTACTTGAAATGGCCCAGGCGCGGGAGGCGGCAGGTCACGATGTGATCCACCTGGAGGTGGGGGAGCCTGATTTCGCCACGCCCGAGCCGATTATGACCGCCGGCCAAAAAGCGCTGGCAAGCGGCCAGACACGCTACACGCCTGCGGCAGGGCTTCCCGCGTTACGCGAGGCAATTGCCAGCCACTATGCCGAGCACTTTAATGCCCAGGTGGACCCTGCGCGAATTTTGGTGACGCCCGGCGCATCAGGGGCGCTGCTGCTCGCAAGCCAGCTATTGGTAGAAAGCGGCGACCGCGTGTTGATGGCCGACCCCAACTATCCGTGTAACCGCCATTTTATGGCCCTGGCGGGGGCGGAGATTGATGCGGTGTCGGTAGGGCGTGAAAGTGGCTGGCAGCTGGATGCCGGATTGATTGACCGCCACTGGCGCGATGAAACCCGCTTGGCCATGCTGGCCTCGCCCTCCAACCCTACCGGGCACACGTTGAGCGCGGAACAGCTTAGCCAAGTGCTGGACGCCGTGGACAAGCGCTCGGGCGAAGTGATCGTCGATGAGATTTATCAGGGGCTCAACTACGATGATGCGCCGCTGTCGGCCACGTCGCTTTCCAGCGAGGCGTTTGTGGTTAACAGCTTCTCAAAGTATTTCGGTATGACCGGCTGGCGCCTGGGGTGGCTGGTGGCACCCGAGCGGGCGGTTGAGCCGTTAACCCGGCTTGCCCAGAATATCTTTCTGGCGGCTTCTACACCTTCCCAGCATGCAGCGCTTGCCGCTTTCACTCCCGAGTGCCGGGCTATTATGGAACAGCGCCGCGAAATACTCGCTGAGCGTCGCCAGGTACTGCTGGACGGGCTGGCGCAGTTGGGCTTAGCACCGGATTTACCGCCGCAAGGCGCATTTTATGTATGGCTGGATATCTCGCGCTATAGCCAGGACAGCCAGGCGTTCTGCGAGCGGCTTTTGGAAGAGGAGAACGTGGCGATTACCCCCGGCATCGATTTTGCGGTACGCGGTGGCGAACACCATGTGCGGATTGCATTTACCAACGACGTCGTTCGGCTTGAGGAAGCCGTGGCGCGGATTGCCCGCTTTGTGGGGCGGCTATGACGGTTCGCTATCCGGCATTGGTCTCCGGCACGTTGCTACGCCGTTACAAACGCTTTTTTGCCGATGTGCGCCTTGATGATGGTCGGGAAGTAGTGGCGCATTGCCCTAATACAGGGTCGATGAAAGCCGTGAATCTTCCTGGCTGCCGCGTCTGGCTGTCGCCCAGCGATAACCCCAAGCGCAAGCTGTTGTGGACATGGGAGCTGATTGAGCTGCCCCAGCCCGATGGCAGTGCGTCCTTAGCCTCAGTGCATACCGGGCGGACGAATCGGATCGTTGAGGCGGCGCTCGGTGATAACCGATTGGACGCACTCGCCGGCTATGTCCAGCATCAGCGCGAGGTGAAGGTCGGTGAGTCGCGGCTTGATTTTCTTCTAAAGGACCCGCTTAAAGGGCGCGCGTACGTCGAGGTCAAGCAGGTGACCCTCAAGGAGCCGGACGGCTATGGCTATTTTCCTGACTCGGTGAGCGCGCGTGGGCTCAAGCATCTACAGGCGCTCAGTGCGCTGGCCCGCCAAGGCGAGCGGGCGGTACTGCTTTTCTGCATTGCCCACGAGGGTATCGATGATGTGGCGCCTGCCGCTCATATCGATGCCGCTTATGCAGCGGGTCTTGAGACGGCGGTGGCCGATGGAGTAGAGGTGCTTGCTTACGGTACGCAGGTCACCTGGGAGGCGGGCATTCCGGTCAGCGTAGCGCTTGAGCGTACGCTGCCGGTGCGGTTAACGCCTTCGTACGCGGAAAATTGCGATCTCGCCGAACAGATTGGGCCACCACTTTGAAGTCCAGTGCCCGCGGCGCTCACCGACGCCCACGGCACGATCTACAATCACCAGGCCTTTCTCTCGGCACAGGTGCTCGAAATCGTTAAAGGTCGACAGGTGAATGTTGGGCGTGTCGTACCACGCATGGGGCAGCGATTTGGATACCGGCATATAGCCGCGCAGCCCCAGATAAACCCGATGACGCCAATAGGCGAAATTGGGGAACGTGATTATGCCCTCTTCAGCGACGCGTAACATCTCGTCGAGCATTTTGTCGGGGCGACGGAGTGCCTGCAGCGCCTGCGTCATGATCACCTGGTCATAGCTGTGATCGCAGAAGCTTGCCAGACCATCGTCCAGATTGTGCTCGATAACGCTGACGCCCCGTGCGACACAGCTGGTGATGCCCTCAGGATCAATTTCCAGCCCGTAGCCGGTCACGCCTTTGTCGCGTGCCAGGCTTTCCAGAAGCGCACCGTCTCCACAGGCAAGATCCAGCACGTGAGCGCCTTGGGGTACCCAGTCGTAAATCAGTTCAAGATCGGCGCGCATCAACGGATCTCCTCCAGGCCTAGCTCTCGGGCGGTACGGTTCATAAAGGCGCTGAACAACGCCTGATAGCGTGGCTCAGGCAGCAAAAACGCATCGTGCCCGTGGGGCGATTCAATATTGGCGTAGCTAACCGACTTGCCCGCGCGTATCAGTGCATCCACCAGCTCGCGCGAGCGTGCCGGCGGAAATCGCCAGTCGGTCGTAAAGCTGACGATCAGAAACGGGCACTGCGCGGGCGCCAGCGCCCTGGCAAGATCGCCGTCCGTCAGGGCAGCCGGGTCGAAATAATCCAGCGCCTTGGTCATCAGTAGGTAAGTATTGGCATCAAACGCGGTAGAGAAGGCATCACCCTGGTAGCGCAGGTAGGACTCGACCTGAAACTCAACGTCGAAACCAAAATTGAGGTCATCGCTTCTCAAGTCACGACCGAACTTGCTGCCCATGGCGTCTTCTGACAGGTAGGTGATATGACCCACCATGCGTGCCAGCTTCAGCCCGCGTTTGGGCACGGTGTCATGATCGGCATACCAGCCGCCGAAGAACTCTGGATCCGAGCGAATAGCCTGGCGCGCGACTTCATTAAACGCGATATTTTGCGCTGAAAGACGCGGCGTTGCCGCAATCACCACCGCATTGGCCACACGTTCTGGATAGGTAATCGTCCACTGCAACACCTGCATGCCGCCGAGGCTTCCACCTACGGCGGCGGCCCAGCGTTCAATTCCCAGGTGATCGGCCAGGCGCGCCTGGCTTGCGACCCAGTCGCTGACCGTCATCATGGGGAAATCCGGGCCCCACTGGCGTCCGCTTTCGGGGTTGTGGCTAACCGGACCGGTACTGCCGTGGCAGCCGCCCAGATTATTTAAGGACACAACAAAAAAACGGTTAGTGTCGATGGATTTACCGGGGCCAATATGGGAATCCCACCAGCCAGGCTTGCGATCATCCTGGCTATGGTAGCCCGCTGCGTGATGATGGCCGGAAAGCGCGTGACAAATCAGTACGGCGTTGCTGCGCTCAGCGTTTAGCGTGCCGTAGGTCTCATAAATCAGCTCATATTCGGGCAATACTTTGCCGCAGGCGAGCGCAAGCGGCGTATCGAACTGGGCAATATGCGGCGTGACAAGACCAACGGAGTCCGCTGGTCGGTCAGCAAAAGCAAGCGTGTCTGAATCGGGCATCGAAAGCGTTAGTCCTGCTAGATGAGTCCTGCTGAATGGGTAACTGAAGCCGGTCTTTAAAGGCCTACCAGCGCACCGGAAATGCCAGCCGCACGGATCAGCGAGCCAACGACCAAGCCATCGATAAGGTTAATGGCGATAAACACCACAATCGGCGATAGATCAATCATGCCCAATGGCGGAATCACCCGACGCACTGGCGCCATGATGGGTTCTACCAGCTGCATGACCAGCAGCGCTGCCGGATGGCTGGCGTTCGGAGCAACCCAGCTCAAGATGATCATCACGATCATGGCAAAGAAGTAGATCTTCAAGATGGCATTGGCAAGGGCCGCGACCCCTGCAATCAGCAGCCCGGCAATGGGCGGCATGCCAATGCCGACCACCATGAAGATGGCGATAATGCTTACTACTTTCAACACAAAGCCAGCGGCAAGGGTCGCGAGATCGAAGCGTCCAGCCACGGGGCCTAGAAAACTTTGAAACGGCCCGACGACCGGCTGAGTAATCTTGACTACTGTCTGGCTAAGCGGGTTGTAGTAATCCGCGCGCGATGCCTGCAACAAAAAACGCAGCATTAGTAAAAACAAATAGATGTTGATCAGTGAGTTAGCCAGCATTAACCCGGCACTACCCAATTGGCTGCCCATTGATGATGTCTCCGTTACGTTAGATGATGTTTAGTTACTGCTTAATTCATGGGCCATTTCTTGGGCACGCTTGGCGCAAGCTTCCATGGCATCGGCAATAATAGTGCGCAGTTGCGCTTCTTCCATATGCTGAATAGCGCGCTCGGTGGTGCCGCCGGGAGACATGACGTTCTTCTTGAGCGTCGCGGGGTCTTTGTCACTTCGCTGCGCCATGGTGGCGGCACCCAGCGCAGTTTGAATCGCCAGGCGACGCGCGGTGTCAGCGGGCAGGCCGAGTTTCACGGCAGCTTCTTCCATCGCTTCAAACATCAAAAAGAAGTAGGCCGGCGCACTACCCGAAACGGCGGTGACCGCATCTAACAGAGCCTCTTCTTCCACCCATTCCACAATGCCGACAGCTTCCATTAGCTGGGTGGCGATATCGCGCTGGGTATCGCTGACAGCGGCATTGGCATACAAACCGCTGGCGCCATAACCCACCAGCGATGGCGTATTGGGCATGCAGCGTACCAGCGCATTATTGCCACCTAGCCACTGATCGATAGTCGCGGCGTCCAAGCCTGCGGCGATCGAAATTACCAGTGGGCGCTGCTGCTGAATAGTGCTCTGAAGTTCTTCGCAGACCGCACGCATGATCTGCGGTTTCACGGCCAGCACCACCACATCAGCACTACTGATGGCAACGTTGTTATCGGTATGGGTGTTAATGCCCAGGCGCTCTTTAACCGGCGCAAGCTCGCTGTTTTTGGGAGCCGTGGCGGTAAGGTCGGTGGGTGCAACGCCGCTGTCGATAAGGCCGCCGATAATCGCGCTTGCCATATTGCCTGCGCCGATAAAAGTGATCTTGCTCGCCATGTGCTTATCCTATTAAAGGGTGAATTTGCTGTGTCAGCAGCCTTGACGTGTTGTATTAAGTCGCTTCGCGCGCACCGAAGATGGCTGTGCCTAGACGTACCAGTGTGGCGCCTTCAAACACGGCGGCCTCCAAGTCATCGCTCATGCCCATTGAGAGTGTATCCCATGGGGCCTGAGGTAGCGCGGCCTGAAGCGATGTAAGTAGTTGCTTGAGTGCCGCTAGCGGTTCGCGTTGCGCTTCTAATGTTTTGGCTGGCGCGGGAATGGCCATTAACCCGCGTAAGCATAAATGGGGTAGCTGGACGATTTCGCAGGCCAAGCCCATGACGTCTTCAGGCATGACGCCCGACTTGGACGCCTCACGGCTGATATTAACCTGTAGACAAATATTTAACGGCGCCAAATGGGGCGGACGCTGTTCGCTTAGTCGTTTAGCAATTTTCAAGCGGTCCACGCTATGCATCCAGTCAAAGTGCTCTGCTACCGCGCGGGTCTTGTTCGATTGCAGCGGGCCAATGAAATGCCACACGATATCGTCGAGATCAGCCAGAGCTACCTGCTTTTCCAACGCTTCCTGCAGGTAGTTTTCACCAAATTCGCGCTGGCCGAGTTCCCAGGCCTGGCGAAGCAGGGCCGCCGGTTTGGTTTTGCTCACCGCCAGCAGTGTCGCATCATTTAAAGGGCGACCTGCCTTTTGAAGCGCTTGGTGCAGGCGTTCACGCGCTTGGGCAAGCGACTCGGGTAGCGCGATGTCTGTCATACTCAAGCACCTTAGCAGCTGAGGGAGAGATGGATATTACCGAACTGCTGGCATTCTCGGCAAAGCAGAATGCGACCAGGTGATCCCCTTATGCTGAATTACCCTCCCTAATAGGGCTTGTAGAGGGTAGGGGCTTTCATAAAAAACTGTCAGGCCGCATAAACGCCGCCCAGCACGCGAGGCCCCTGAGCGCCCGTCACGGAGGGTAAGTTCCCGGGCAGGTGGTGCAAGCGTTGATGGGCAAGCCAGGCAAACGCGCCTGCTTCAATCCAGTCTTCCGGCCAGCCGTAAGCCGCGGGCGAGGTAAACGTGGCGTTGGGCAGATGATGGGCCAGGCGTGCCATTAAATAGGCGTTATGTGCACCGCCACCGCCGGTAATCAATGTAGTGGGTTGGCCATCAGACAGTAGCTGCCCAATACCTTCCGCCACGCTAATCGCGGTTAGCTCGGCAAGCGTGGCCTGTACATCGGCCGGAAGCTCCGTGCCGGTAAGATGTTGCTTAAGCCACGCTAAATGAAACAGTTCACGCCCAGTGCTGCGTGGCGGTGGCTGGTGAAAGAACGGCTCGGCTAGAAAGCGCGCTAACAGCTCCTGATCCACTTGGCCGCTCTTGGCCCAGGCGCCGTCCTGATCAAAACGACCACTTTGATGTTCGCCAAACCATGCATCCAGCAATACGTTGGCAGGTCCTGTGTCAAACCCCAGAACGGGCTGTTCTTCATTGCGAGAAAGCCAAGTGATATTGGCAATGCCGCCCAGGTTGAGAATCAACTGCTCAGTATTTTTTCTACCAAACAGCGCTTGATGAAACGCCGGAGCGAGCGGCGCCGCCTGGCCGCCAGCGGCGAGATCACGGCGGCGAAAATCCGCCACAACCGTGCAGCCGGTGAGTTCCGCCAAGAAGCTAGGGTTATCCAGCTGCAGCGTATAGGCGGGGCCGCCGTTATGCCCGGCTGGAGCGTGCTCAATGGTCTGGCCGTGGCTGCCGATCGCGGTGATCTGATGAGGCGACAGCTGCTGCTTGGCGAGTAGCGCCTTAACGGCTTGGGCCTGCAGTGCGCAAAACGCGTTTTCTGCAAAGGCCAGCTGCGCAAAGCTTGCCTGCTCGGCATGGCACAGCGCTAATAGTGCGCTGTGTAGCGTATCTGGCATGGGCTCAGCATGGGTTGCTACAAGCCGGGGTGAGGCGCCTGGCTCGATAGCAATCAGGGCTGCATCAATGCCGTCAAGGCTGGTACCTGACATCAAGCCAATATAGTAAAGCGTGGGAGCCGCGGGGGGCGTTTTCATAAAGCGTCATCCAAAGCGGTGCGAAGGCTCAACCAAGATCTATAGGCATGGTAACATCGTCGGCTATTTATCATCTGTGTGCCCCATGGGCAAAGTTTATATGGAGAGAAGCAATGAGTGAGGTGGATCAGGCTTTAGCGCTGCTGGCGCGGGGTACGCATGAAATCCTTGTCGAGGACGAGCTTAAAAAGAAGCTGGCCTCTGGGCGTAAGCTGCGTATCAAAGCTGGTTTTGACCCCACAGCCCCTGACCTGCATCTGGGTCACAGTGTACTGCTGACCAAAATGCGCCAATTCCAGGATCTGGGTCACACGGTCATCTTCCTGATCGGCGACTTCACCGGGCGCATCGGCGACCCCACCGGCAAGAACGTCACCCGCAAGCCGCTAACCGAAGAAGACGTCAAGGCCAACGCCGAGACCTATAAAGAGCAGGTGTTCAAGATCCTCGATCCTGAAAAGACCGAGGTGCGCTTTAACGCCGAGTGGTTTGGTGAGCTGACCGCTGCCAAGATGATTGAGCTTGCCGCTCAAAGCACCGTTGCCCGCATGCTTGAGCGTGACGACTTTGAAAAACGCTACAAATCCAACCAGCCGATCGCAATCCATGAGTTTCTGTATCCGTTGGTTCAGGGCTACGACTCAGTGGCGCTTGAGGCTGATATAGAACTGGGCGGCACCGACCAGAAATTCAACCTGCTGATGGGTCGTGAAATTCAAAAGCACTTCGGTCAGGAGCCGCAGGTTGTTATTACCATGCCGTTACTGGAAGGCCTGGACGGCGTGCAGAAGATGTCAAAGTCGCTGGGCAACTATGTAGGTGTCGATGAAGCGCCGGGTTCCATGTTCAACAAGCTGGTTTCAATGCCCGATAGCTTGATGTGGCGTTACTTTGAGCTGCTGTCGCTAAAATCCAATGAAGAGATTGAGGCGCTTAAGCAGAGCGTTGAGCAGGGTGCTAACCCACGTGACGTGAAGATGGAGCTGGCACGTGAGCTGATTGCTCGCTATCACGGTGACGAAGCGGCCGCCAACGCTCATAAGTCAGCGGGGAATCAACTAGCCGATGGCGAACTGCCGGAAGACCTGCCTGAAGTGGAAGTAGATTTTGAAGGGGCTGAACAGGCACCTATTGCAGCCGCGCTTAACCGCTCAGGCCTGACCAAGAACAGTGCCCAGGCCAAGGATATGCTGAAAAACGGCAGTGTTAAGGTAGATGGCGAAGTCGTTGCCCAAGACACTATGCTGGCAACAGGTAAGGCCTACGTAATACAGGCAGGTAAGAAACGTTACGCCCGTGTGACGCTTATTTGAAGTTTTTGAAACTATCTTTAAAAAAGCCCTTGCCAATCCGGTAGTGAATCCGTAAAGTACGCATCCGCTGCCGGGGACGCCAAGCGTTACCAGCGGTGCATGAAGGTGAAAACCTTTGGTTTGTCAGGAGGTTAGCGAGGTTTTAATCGCTCACTTCAGCCGCTGAAAACAGCGGTTGACAACCACCAGGAAATGCGTAGAATACGCCTTCCTCGCTGAGGCAAGCGGCTCCGGTCATCGAGTCAATAGCTTCTTCAAGCGAAACCGCTCTTTAACAATTTGATCAGGTAATTCATGTGGGCGTTTGCCGATGAGGGTGACAAGTCACCGAATATCAAGGCAAACGAACACCGTAATGTTCTTCGGAATATTGCAGTACTATTCGTTTGAACCTTGAGCCAAGTTTGATCCGCTTTTGTCATCTTCGGATGACACGTAAGGATCACAATGATTTTAAACTGAAGAGTTTGATCATGGCTCAGATTGAACGCTGGCGGCAGGCTTAACACATGCAAGTCGAGCGGTAACAGGGGTAGCTTGCTACCCG
>NZ_JAGOBJ010000006.1:181584-320505 GCF_017983445.1 Halomonas sp. | reverse complement strand
TAACACCGACACCGCGCTAAGCGTTACGGCCACGGTGACCGACCCAGCGGGCAACAGTGCGACCGCGACCGACAGCGGCACCATCGACGCGCAAGCACCGACGGTCTCCATTGCGCTGGAAGACGCCACTGGCGATATCTACAGCGCCGATGAAATCGACAACGGCGTCAACGCCACGGTCACCCTGGGTGAAGGCACCCAGGTCGGCGACACCCTGATAGTCACAGATGGCAAAGGTAACGAGCTGTTCAACGGCGCCGTGACCCAAGGCATGCTGACCGATGGTCTGGTGGTTACCGTGACCGATTTGGTTGCCACCGATACCGCGATCAGCATCACCGCCACAGTCACCGACCCAGCGGGCAACAGCGCGACCGCGACCGACAGCGGCACCATCGACGCGCAAGCACCGACGGTCTCCATTGCGCTGGAAGACGCCTCGGGCGATATCTACAGCGCCGCCGAAATCGACAACGGCGTCAACGCCACGGTCACCCTGGGTGACGGCACCCAGGTGGGCGACACCCTGGTGGTCACTGACGGCAAAGGTAACGAGCTGGTCAACCGTACAATCACGCAAGCCGATCTGGATAACGGTGTGAGCGTCACCGTGACCGATCTGGTGGCCACCGACACGGCGATCAGCATTACCGCCACGGTGACCGACCCAGCGGGCAACAGCGCGACTGCGACCGACAGCGGCACCATCGACGCGCAGGCGCCGACGGTCTCTATCGCTCTGGAAGACGCCACCGGCGATATCTACAGCGCTGACGAAATCGACAACGGCGTGAACGCCACGGTTACCCTGGGTGAAGGCACCCAGGTGGGCGACATCCTGGTAGTCACTGACGGCAAAGGCAACGAGCTGTTCAACGGCGCCGTGACCCAAGGCATGCTGACCGATGGTCTGGTGGTTACCGTGACCGATCTGGTTGCCACCGATACCGCGATCAGCATCACGGCCACCGTGACTGATCCGGCCGGCAACAGCGCGACCGCGACCGACAGCGGCACCATCGATGCACAAGCACCGACGGTCTCCATCGCTCTGGAAGATGCTTCGGGCGATATCTACAGCGCTGACGAAATCGGCAACGGCGTGAACGCCACGGTCACCCTGGGCGAAGGCACCCAAGTGGGCGACACCCTGGTGGTGACTGATGGCAAAGGCAACGAACTGGTCAACCGTCCGGTCACGCAAGCCGATCTGGATAACGGCGTGACTGTCACGGTCACCGATCTGGATAACACCGATACCGCGCTAAGCGTCACCGCTACCGTGACCGATCCGGCCGGCAACAGTGCGACCGCGACCGACAGCGGCACCATCGACGCGCAAGCGCCGACGGTCTCCGTCGCTCTGGAAGACGCCACTGGCGACATCTACAGCGCTGACGAAATTGGCAACGGCGTTAACGCCACGGTTACCCTGGGTGAAGGCACCCAAGTGGGTGACACTCTGGTGGTCACTGACGGCAAAGGCAACGAGCTGTTCAACGGCGCCGTTACCCAGGACATGCTGACCGCTGGTCTGGTGGTCACGGTCACCGACCTGGATGCCACCGATACGGCGATCAGCGTGACCGCCACGGTCACCGACCCGGCCGGCAACACCGCGACGGCTACCGACACCGGCACGATCGACTTGGCCCCAGTAGCTGAAGATGGACAGCTGGTAGGCAAAGAAGATACGTCTCTGGCGATTACGTGGGATGCCTTTAAAATTTCAGACGCAGATTCTGCTGATGAAGAGCTGGGAGTAACCATCACCCGGTTGCCTGAAGCAGGAGCATTGCAATACAAAGCTGCCGATGGAAGTTGGCAGAGTGTTGAAGAAAATAGCCACTTCACTAAAGCCCAAATCGATGCAGGCGAGCTGCGCTTTATGCCAGCAGCTAATGAATCCGGCTTCGACGGTTATGGTGGCGATGGTGTGGGTAATCAACAGGCTGACTATGCGCAGTTCAGCTTTATACCTACGGACGCGCGCAACGAGGGTAAAGAGGCAACGCTTACTATTGATATCAAGCCCGTTGCGGATGCGCCTGAAGTATCTATTACGCTAGGGGAAACGGTAGCATCCGAGCGCGAAACAGCTATTACCGTTAAACACGGCAATGTCACGATTGATATCCGGGGAGGAGATATTGCCGCGACGGGGATTGATGGCAAGATTATCAAGCCTCCGTTTAGCGATGGAAACTTGAATCCTGGAAGTGCCAATAATACGCATGGTGCTGATGTAATTGCTTTGATAGGTGACTTTAACAAGCTGGCAAGAGGAAACCAGCCTGTTAACTCTATCAACGGGCAAGACAAGGATTATGTTTTCTTGAGTAAGCCGTATAGCAGCTATTCCGTAGCGTTGGGTGAGGAGCATCAAAACTCTGGCTACGATGGAAGTATCACTGACTTGTCAACTGGGCATACGATTGTCGTTAACAACATCAAGGGTCTCATTTTTGGTGATGGGCATACCATGATGCCGATTGATGCGACGACCACGATTGCCCAAGAGGGTTTCGACATCGTTGAGCTGGATGTATCTGCGAAGCTTGTGGATATTGATGGCAGCGAGTTGTTATCGGGCATTACGCTAACGGGTATACCCGAGGGTGTCATCGTAACCAGCCAGACAGGCGCTGAGGTCATCAAGCAGAGCGATGGCTCTTGGTTCATCAGCAACCCAGATGGTCAGAATCTCACCGATCTGGGCTTGCGGATGGAAATACCGCTTAGTGCCGGTGCGTTCGATGTGGTGGCAAGTGCAACATCGAAAGAAGTTTTGGGCTTCAATGATGACGGTACGCCGATCGTCATCGATACAGCAACCAGCACGGCGACCACGGGCATCGAGCAGTACAATATCATCGTCGGCTCGCCGGGCAATGACGGAATCGAAGGTAGCAGTGGCAACGATATTATCATCGGTGACGTGGCTGGTTTACAGCTCGTGCCAGGGTCGGACTACAATATTGCCTTTATGGTTGATACCTCAAGCAGCATGGGTGTCAAAGGCATTGAAGATGCCAAGGCTTCTCTGGCAGAAGTTTTCAAGGCATTAAAAAACAGTGCCATTGGCGATGATGCAGGTAAGGTCAACATCTTCCTGACAGACTTCAATACGCAGGTGGGTAAGACCGTAAGCGTCGATCTGAAGGATGCAGGGGCGTTGACAAAACTGCAGGCGGCTCTTGATGGCATGAAGTACGTGCGTGATAAGGGAACCAATTACGAAGACGTCTTCAAGACGACCGCCAACTGGTTCCATGGTGATCAGGTTCAA
Source organism: Halomonas sp. (assembly GCF_017983445.1). Classification (GTDB taxonomy): domain Bacteria; phylum Pseudomonadota; class Gammaproteobacteria; order Pseudomonadales; family Halomonadaceae; genus Vreelandella. The sequence continues at coordinate 317,216 of NZ_JAGOBJ010000006.1, read as the reverse complement.
GGTAACCCGGGCACTAATCTGACGTATTTCATTACCGATGGTGCGCCCACGTTCTATCAGCAAAACGAGACCACGAAACCTGTCATTGGATCCAAGAGCAGCAGGAAGTGGACAATAGATCTGGATGTAATTCATTATCAGCCTGGACAGTCGGTTTATGCCAATATCGACGGTACGACACGCGAAGTTATCGACAAAGATGGCGCCGTCAAACAGTGGAACTATAGTTCGGGTTGCGGTGGCGGTAGCTGGAGCAGTACGGTCATTGGCTCCGTCATGGCGGATGGCAAGGGCGGGTATGAGGTCTCCGATTTAGGGGGCAACGGCAGCAGTACGACTCAGGACGTGCTTACCAGCTCGAAAGCTGCATTTGCGCTGCTGGATGGACTGTCCGACATCAATGCTATCGGTATCGGGCCAAGCCTCAACGAAACCCTACTGAGCCAGTTTGATTCTGACGGCATCGTGCAGGCGAACATTGACCCTGAAGATTTGGCTGATGCCATTCTAGGCCAGAACACTACGCTGCCATCGGGCGACGATGTCATTAAGGGCGGCGAAGGGAATGACATTCTCTTTGGTGATCAGGTCAAGTTCGCTGGTATCGAAGGAAACGGTTTGCCGGCCATGAAGGCTTACATTGCTGATAAGTTGGGTATTAAAGATCCTAACGCGCTATCAGCACAGCAGATTCATGAATACATTACCGAAAATCATGAGGAGTTTGGCCGTTTGGGCGGAGCCAGCGGGGGTAATGATATTCTCATCGGTGGCGAGGGTGATGACATTCTCTTTGGCATGGGCGGCAACGATACGCTGATCGGTGGAACTGGTAATGACATCATGTACGGCGGCACTGGTGCCAATACCTTCGTCTGGGAAAGTGGCGACCAAGGTTCGCTCCAGGCACCCGCTGTCGACCAAGTCATGGATTTCCACGTGGGGCGCTTTACCGGCAGTGATTCTGCCGACCGCCTGGATCTGGCTGATTTATTGCAAGGAGAAGACAGCGGCAATATCGATCAGTACATATATGCTGAGCAACAGGGCAGCGATACGGTGCTGCATATCAAGTCAGATGGTGGCTTGAAAGCCGGTGGTGACAATGCCGACCAGCGGATCGTGCTCAAGGATGTCGAGATGCCACAAGGGAGCAGCTCATCAGACTTCATTCAGAGCATGTTGAACGATGGGCAGCTCAAGATTGATCTCTGATATGCCATCGTAGTGTAACGAAGCTCCATCTGTTTTAACGGATGGAGCTTTCGTCCCTTCAGGATGCTTACGCTAATGCTGAGGAAAGCTTGCAACATGTATTTCGACGATGAACAGTTATTACGCTGGATGAAAGGCGATAAATCCGCCGTTGAATTCATTGAAATGATCTGTGACGTAGCGCACAAATGGGATGATCTGATCGACAGAGATAAAGAGCTTAATGACGATAGCATCAATAAGCTCTTTTTCGACTTGCTGATCCGGCTGCCTCGCAACGTGTTTTACAGAAAGCATTTCGAGCATCTGAACTCGGTGCTGATGAACGCTATTTCCAACTGGCAGATTGCAACAGAGATGGAAAGGGAGGGAGGAGATTATGAAACGAGTATCGCCTTTATCCTGCGATCTTCCTATATTGATTTAATTACCCAGGCTGCGCTGCTCACAGGTGGTAATCAATGGGCATGTACTGTCGGCAAACAAGCACGGGCGATTACACATAACGAGACCTACGAAGGCTATTTAAAGAACTTAACGAAGGAGAAACAGGAACGAGCGGCAAGACAGTCATAAGTATTGAGTGTCTATCCCCGACCTGCAAAGAAACTATGTTCTATGTCAAACGTAACGCCCAAGGCGAGGTCATCATGCTCAGCAAAGAGCCAACGCCTGAATTTACAGAAACCCTGTCGCCTGATTCACCCGAAGTGATGGCCTTTCTGGCCTCACAAAGTGGCCAGTCGGCACAGTTTGTAGCTTCTGACCTGGCATTCGTACGCGTAGTGGAAGATATTCTGGCAGTACTGCTGGAGAAGGGGATTATCTCTTTCACCGATTTGCCTATTCCTGCACAGCAAAAAATCATGGAACGTAAGTCGTTGCGCGCCAAGAGCGGGGTAGGCTTGTTAAGCGACGACGATACTATCTAGCGCGTCGTCGCTTGAGTCTGGTTACTTTGGAAAGATCAAAGACGAACGCCAGGGCCGGTAACGCCATCCATGCCACTTAAGAAGGCATACATTAGCTCCTGCGGCTCAGTGACACCTTCGGCAATTACCTGAATACCCAGCGAATGACACAGCGTTGCCATCCCGCGCACAATGGTCTGTTGCTCGCTGGAGGTATCCAATCCCCGAATCAAACTGCTGTCTATTTTTAGATAAGACAGCCCCACATCGTGCAGGTCAGCGAGTTTGGTAAAGTCTGCACCCACATGCTCGATGCCGAACTGACAGCCCAACGGGCGCAAGGTATTACATAGCCCACGTAACCCGGTCAATGCCGATGCATTTAACGTCGCTGGCACTTCAAAACAAAGCTTGGCCGCCAGCAAGGGAGCCCCTTCAAGCAGCGCCCGTAGCTCAGTAACAAACTGCGCATTGGTAATGGAAGCAGTCGAGAGATTAATACCCAGGCGCTGTTCACTGTTTTCTTCCAATTGAACCAATGCGGCTTTCACCACGGCCAGGTCAAGTCTGGGTTCCAATTCAAACCGTGTTATCCAGGGAATGAAGACACCCGCGGTCTGCCATTGCCCGCCTAACGTCAATCGGGCGGGGGATTCATAATGAAGCACCTGATTTTGAGCATCGACCACCGGGAAATTGGCTAGCTGAGGCCCGTGTGTAATAGCGTTATCCAAGGCATTGCGCCACTCCGCGTGGGTGCTGAATAGGGCATTACGTTGATGATGTCGAATGACAATGCGGTGATAAGCGCTGCCACTTTCCGCCTCGGCCAAGGCATCATCCAGAGCCGCCAACAGAAGCCCGCGCTGATCATTTGCAGAATAGGGTGTAATAGCGGCGGGTAAGTCGACCTCGTTTGCCAGTGCTGCCGTGTTATTCAGCGATTGCTGCAGTGCTGTTTTTAACGCTTCAACATCGTCTGCCAACGGAAGGAGTAAGGCAAAGTCGCTACCGTTCAAACGGCCAATCAGCGGCGCTTCACTTGTTGTGTCCAGCGCTGCCAGCTGCATTACAAGTGTGCGTAGTAAATGGTCGGTTGCCTGATGGCCTAAACGCTCATTGAGCTTATCCAACTCACTGACGCGTACCATTATCATCAAGCCGCTGGCACGTGCTTCATCGCTTTCCAACAAGGCACTTAAACGGCCCATGAAAACGTCACGGCTTAAGGCATCGGTGACAGGGTCATGCTGCAAGCGGCGACGCAGTTCATCAAGCTTCTGGCTTTCACTGTTGAGCATTTGACGTACGTTGGCAGACAGCTGATTCATGGCCTGCGCAAGGTAGCGTAATTCCAGGGTCCGGGGCTCACTGATAGTGGTAAAGCGCTGCGCACTAATATCCTGAGCTTGAGCTACCACGCGGTTAAGCGGGCGCTGAATACCACGCACAATAGCCATCGCCAGTGCCAAACTAATAGCTCCGACCAGGAGAAACCAACCTGCTAACTCTAATGTGCTGCGCCATAGTGCGTCATAGGCAAAGCTATGTTGGCTATCAAGCTCCAGCGTACCAAACTGGCGCCAGCCGTCTTGAACGGTTGCTACGCCGCTGGGCACATCAAAGTCAATTAGCTGCCGAAACCACTGCGGCACGCTGCCCTGATAGCTTTCCGCCGAGCGCTCAATCAATACGTTATTGTCGGTATCGCGTAAGGTGATCCGGCGGTAGTAGCCGGTATCAAATTGTGCGGCAACAAGCAGCTCCAGGATAACCGTGTCTTTATCAAGCTGGCTCATGGAGAGCGCAAGTGCGGTGGCATTATCTGAATTTTTAATGCGTACTTCCTGCTCGATATAGTCGCGGCTGGAAGTAATGCTGACCGCCAGGCTACCGATAAATGACAGCAGTAGTAGGGCAATAATCGCAAGCCAAAGCTGTTTGATCAGTGACATGGTACCTAATGACTTCTTTCCTGACGATTGAGTGCCTAAAGACATAGTGCCTTAATCCTTATTAGATAAAGCCTTGTGATTGCATTCGCTCAAGTACGCCGCGCCAGCGCGACAGTCTTGCCAAGGGGTCGGCACGTGACTCAGACGAGCCGCCTGCCCATAATCCTTCGCTGTTAAAACTGAATAGTGGGTCAAGATCGGTACGCTGCGAGGCGGGGGTGATAGATGGCGCAATGTTATCCAGTACCAGCGGTTCGGCATTAGGCGTCGAATAGTAACCTAAGACCATGTGGGCTTGGGTGATCTGGCTGCGTCCAATACGGGCACGTACATAGATCATTCGCAGCCGTTCGCCCGGCACGCCGAGTTGCTTGAGCGTTATATATTTGGCAATGGAGTAATCCTCGCAGTCTCCACGGCCATTGCCCATTGCTTCAAGAGGAGTTGCCCAATAGTCCTCTTCTCCCCACACCACCATATCGTCAACCCAACGGATGCGTCGGTTAAAGAAATCGTTGACCTCACGCAGCTGCATTTGGACATCCTGACCGCGTAGGCGCTCCAACATGGCAAACCATTCCTCAAGCACAGCAAGGCCTGACTGCCCATAAGCTTGCTGCATGCTTTGACGTAAGCGTTGGGGGTCAAATGCCGCCGCAGGCGTTGGGTGAATGCCTAAACCAGCTCCCAATAGCAAAGCGCCAGCAGTTGCCAGGAACTGTCGGCGGGAAAGCTTGAAAGTGGAAGGATTAAAAGGCGCGGGCATGAGTCGCCATCATCACAGAAGAGTGTGCTAAGACTACAAGCTGCCGCAGCTAAGTTCTACATTTGCTTAATGATAAATGACTACTCTGCTGATGCCCGATAGGCATTATCCAGAAGCGGTTCAAGCTCAGGCCACACGTTATCTAGAATGATCGGTTGGGCATCGGCAGTCGGGTGGATCCCATCGCTTTGCATGAGCGCCTGATTAAGCGCGATACCTTCCAATAAAAAGGGTACCAGCGGCACGTCATACTCTTCTGCCAAGGAGTAGTAAACGCCGGTAAACGCATCCCGGTAGGCCTGGCCGTAATTAGGGGGAATATCAATCCCTAGCAACAGCACCTGTGCGTCGGCTTCCTGGATTTGCTCGATCATGCTGGCTAGATTGTCGCGCATCTGAGTAGGCGCAAGACCTCGCAGACCATCGTTGCCGCCCAGCTCCAGCAAGACAACATCCGGCTGTTGCTTGGTTAAAATATCGCTAAATCGCTGCAAACCGCCGGAGGTGGTTTCGCCGCTGATACTGGCATTGGCCACCATGGCCTGTCCGCTCAAGCGCTTTTCTAGAAGCGTCACCCACCCCTGATCATTCTCCAGACCGTAAGCCGCGCTTAAGCTGTCGCCCATGACCAATATGGTTGGGCGCTCGTTTGCGTTGATAACGGGGGCGCTTAAGGTGACTATCAGAACCACCAGTCCGCCGGTTACCATGCGGTTAAGTTTATGCCATGTCACAGGGATGCTTCGCTTCATGCCTCACTCCTCAGATCAATCTACACAGTCTTCCACCGCTGGCACCTCATCGCAAGCGGTTAGCCAACCCAACACCGACTCTCTAACGAGCGGCAAGGTTCCCGCGACGCCCATGAGTCGGCCTGTCCTTCAGGCAGAAAAGCTAACCAAAACGGTTACCAGTGGTGAGCGTAAGCTCGCTATTTTAAATCAGCTGTCGTTAAGCGTAGCGGCGGGCGAGAGCGTTGCGATACTAGGTAAAAGCGGGGCGGGTAAATCAACCCTGCTGGGCCTCTTGGCCGGCCTGGATACGCCCAGTGACGGCGAGCTTATACTGTTCGGTCAACCACTTAGCCGATTGGATGAAGACGGCCGTGCCGCATTAAGAGCCGGACGGGTAGGCTTTGTTTTCCAGAATTTCCAGCTGCTGCCTACGCTAAGTGCTTTGGAAAATGTGCTGTTGCCGCTTGAGCTTTCCCCGCGTGCAGGAGAAGACCGCACTGCACAGGCTTGGTTGAATAAGGTAGGCCTGGGGGAGCGCGTGGATCATTTGCCCAAGCAGCTTTCCGGCGGTGAGCAGCAGCGGGTAGCCATTGCCCGAGCGTTTGTTACCGACCCTGAGCTGGTGTTTGCTGATGAACCAACCGGTAACCTGGATCCCGACACCGGCGCTCAGATTATTGATCTGCTGTTCACCCTCAATCGGGAAGCTGGCACAACGCTTATTCTGGTAACCCATGACCATGCCTTGGCACGCCGTTGTGATCGATGCCTGCAGCTCGACCAAGGCCAGCTTTTGCCCCTGGATCCCAATACGGTGGGAGGCGGGCAATGAGTGATGTTCCCTGGCGATTGGCCGCAAGAAGTTTAAAGCGTGATTTGCGCTCTGCCGATGTGCGTGCGCTTTTTATCGCTCTGGTGCTTGCCGTGGCCGCTTCCACCATGATTGCCTTTTTCCTCGACCGCCTGGAACGTGGTCTTGAACGCCAGGCAGGGCAAATGCTGGGAGGGGATTTAGTGCTTGAACAACGAAGCCCCTTTTCAGACGAGCTGCGCAATACTTTGCAGGCAGCTGGTTTTGCGCTAAGTGATCAGGTCGATCTGGTATCCATGATTAGCCTTGGCGAACGCTTTCAACCTGCAAGTCTTAAAGCGGTCGATGATGTGTACCCGCATTATGGCGTTTCTTATGTGGACGTAGGCAATGGTGCCGAACCCTTGGCCCGAGGTCCATTTGCCGGAGAGGCGTGGGTAGACCCGCGCTTGGCCCAGCTGATTGAAATACAGCTGGGCGACCGTGTCCAGGTTGGCCAAACCGAATTAACGGTAAGCGGTATTGTTGAGAGGGAAGCTGACCAATCCGGCGGGTTTGGTAATTTTAATCCCCGCTTGATGCTCAATACAGAGGATCTGGAGGCCACGGGGCTTGTGCAGGAGGGTTCCCGAGTCGAGTTTGAACTATTGGCGGCGGGCCCGCCGCAAGCGCTGGACCAGGTGCAAGGCCTGCTGGCGGAACTACGTCGCGCTGGCGTGGATGTTCGCGATGTACGTGTGGATAGGCCGCAATTAGGCAATGCGTTACAGCGAGCCGACCGCTATCTGGGGTTAGCGGGTCTGGCGGCCGTTTTACTGGCTGGGGTCGCGGTGGCCATGTCGGCGCGGCGTTATGTCGAACGTCACTTGGATACGGCCGCGTTGCTACGCTGCTTTGGCGCGAGTCAACAGCAGCTTCTGGTGCTATTTAGCCTTCAGTTGATCGGCCTTGCTCTGATAGCATCAGTGATTGGCGCGCTATTGGGCTTAGCTGGTCAGGCAATTTTGCTGCGCCTTTTGGTTAGCTTTTTACCCATGACGCTGCCACCGCCAGGGGTGATGCCACTCTGGTTGGGAGTGTTAACGGCACTGGCGGTACTGGTAGGGTTTGCCGGGCCAACTCTTCTACGTATTAAACGGGTTAGCGCACTAAAAGTGTTGCGTCGCGAGCTGGATCCCTTGCCACCATCGGCTTGGCTTGTGGCGGGCGTGGCGGCTAGCGTATTTGGCGGCCTGCTATGGCTTTACTCTGGCAGCTTGCCCTTGGCTGTCTCGCTATTGTTGGGCGGCGGTGTACTGCTGGCGGTGCTGTGGGGCATTAGTGCGCTGCTGCTCAATGGCATTCTGCATGGCGTCAAAAAGCTAGCCGGTGCGGGTAAGTGGGCGCAGGCGCTTCGCTTGGGTGCGCGTCAATTAGCGCGTCGCCGTCAAGCGGGTGTTGGTCAGCTGTTGGCGTTTTCGGTAACATTTTTTGCCATGGCCATGATTGTACTGGTGCGTGGGGATCTTCTTTCGACCTGGCAGTCTCAACTGCCTGACGATACACCTAATTACTTTGCAATTAATATCCAGCCCGCTGAGCGTGACCCCTTTGAACAGGCCGTGTCTCCACGCGTAGAGACGCAAAGCACGCTTTATCCAATGGTACGCGGGCGGATTGTAGCGATAAATGGTCAGGCACCAATGGATGCCGTACCCGAAGATGCCAGGGGTGACGGCTCATTGAGGCGCGAACTCAATCTCACCTGGCAGGCCGAGCTGCCGGAAGGTAATCAGGTGGTTGCCGGAGAGTGGTTTACGCCACAGGAGAGCGTGCCTTTCGAGCCGCAAGGCTGGTTGGACGCAGTGGATGCCACCCCGCAGCCCGAGAGTGTGCCTATTTCCATGGAAGAGGAGCTGGCGAGTCGTTTAGGGCTATCGCTCAACGATACGTTAACTTTCTCGATAGGTGGCGATGAACTAACCACGCGCATTACCAGCTTGCGCAGTCTTAACTGGGACAGCTTCAAGCCTAACTTCTTTGTGATTTTCCCGCCCGGCGTGCTTGAGCAGTTTGGCCATAGCTATATCACCGCCTTCCATTTGCCTGATGAAGAGCAAGGGCTGATACGTCAATTGGTGAGTGATTTCCCTGGAGTATCGTTACTCAACGTTGATGCGATTTTAGGCCAGGTGAGGGATGTGCTCGCTCAAGTGACCAGAGCAATAGAGCTTGTGCTGATGCTAGTTCTGCTCGCTGGAATCAGTGTGCTTTACGCTGCTTTAACCGCCAGCCAGCCCGTGCGTGCCCATGAAAGCGGCTTGTTGCGCGTCTTTGGTGCGGGCAATCGAATGATTTCTCGTATTCAAGGTGCAGAATATGCACTGCTTGGTTTTACCAGCGGCTTGATGGGCGCCGCACTTGCGGAAGTGGCAACTGCCGCACTCTACGTTTACTGGCTCGATTTGACGCCGCGGCTGCACATCACCCTATGGCTGGCTTTACCGTTTGGAGGCGCGCTATTGATCGGCATCATCGGCCATGCGCTCTCACGCGGGCTCCGCCGCCAAGCACCCGCGGCCAGTTTAGGTTTGTTAGGGGAAGCCTAGGTAAGTTGCTGGGTGAAGTTAACTTCTTCAGCCCAGCGTTTTTGTATTAGGCCCGGCATGAGCGGCATTCATGCAGTACCTGACGCGGATGCGATGAAAGTCGCGTCCGGCTGCGTTATGATAGCGGCCTGATTTCTCCCATGACTGATCCTTATCTACGAGGTTCCCCGCCAATGTTCAGCCGCGATATGACAATTGCCGGATTTGATGATGCGCTGTTTGATGCCATGCAGAAAGAAGTGGCTCGTCAAGAAGCTCACATTGAGTTAATTGCTTCTGAAAACTACGCAAGCCCACGTGTAATGGAAGCGCAAGGCAGCCAGCTGACCAACAAATACGCTGAAGGTTATCCTGGCAAGCGCTACTATGGCGGCTGCGAGTTCGTCGATATCGCTGAAAACCTCGCGATTGACTACGCTAAAGAGCTGTTCGGCGCGACCTACGTTAACGTGCAGCCGCATTCTGGTTCCCAGGCCAACAGCGCGGTATTTTTAGCGTTGGTCAAGCCGGGCGACACCATTTTAGGCATGAGCCTGGACGCCGGTGGCCACTTGACCCATGGTGCCAAGCCGAGTTTCTCCGGCAAGCAGTACAATGCGGTTCAGTACGGCTTAGACGAGCAAGGCTTGATTGACTACGATCAAGTGGCTCAGCTTGCTCGCGAGCACAAACCGAAAATGATCATTGCCGGTTTCTCTGCTTACTCACAAATTGTCGATTGGGCCAAATTCCGCGAAATCGCCGATGAAGTAGGCGCTTACCTGCTGGTGGACATGGCTCACGTAGCGGGTTTGGTGGCAGCGGGTGTTTATCCAAGCCCCTTGCCTCATGCCCACGTAGTCACGTCAACGACCCATAAGACGTTGCGTGGCCCACGTAGTGGCGTGATTCTGTCTGCTGAAAATGATGCCGATATCGAGAAAAAGCTACAGTCTGCCGTATTCCCCGGTGGTCAGGGTGGCCCGTTAATGCATGCGATTGCGGCTAAGGCAGTCTGCTTCAAAGAAGCCATGGCGCCCGAGTTTAAATCCTATCAGCAGCAGGTCGTTAAAAACGCCCAGGTCATGGCCGGTGTATTTATGGATCGCGGCTTTGATATCGTTTCCGGTGGTACCGAAGATCATCTGTTTCTACTCTCGTTAATCAAGCAGGGCGTGACCGGTAAAGATGCTGATGCGGCATTAGGCCGTGCACATATCACCGTTAACAAGAATGCCGTACCAAACGACCCGCAAAGCCCGTTTGTCACGTCAGGCCTGCGTATCGGTACCCCAGCGGTAACGACGCGTGGTTTCGGTGAAGAAGAGTGCCGCAAGCTTGCCGGTTGGATCTGTGACATTCTGGACGTGCTGGCCAAAGGCGAAGACACTAGCGCCATTGAAGCTCAAGTGGCAGAGAAAGCGGCAGAAGTTTGTGGCCGTTTCCCGGTTTATAAATAATTAGCAATTGCTATACGGGATCAATAGTTCTCTGGCTATGAACAGCCGCAACGCGCAGAAGGCCCCAAAGGGGCCTTCTGCGTTTTTAGTTTATAAACGGTTTTTTTAATCAATAGAGATGGTTGTGTTCTAAACGGATATCATTGTTACCAAAATGAAAGTTTCAGTAATCCTTTACTGAAGGCTTAGGTGCCACCACTTCCACTTTCTCCTGCTCTTTTGTCCACTTACCTGCAGGCTTATCAATATATTGAAAATATTCGTTGGTAAAACTGCCTTGATTACAGGCATGCCGATAGGAAACCGTCGGCACGTCTGCTAGATCAAGCTCCTGATTAAAAACGCCAGGGCCGGTAATATCAAACACGTTCTTGGATTCGTTAGCCTCAATGTTCGCACAGGCCCTGTGAATAAGCTTTGTAAGATTAGGATTGGCGGGTTGGCTGGCAATAAAATAGTTGCTGAAATGGCCCTGCCGGGTAACGACATACAGCTCACCAATGTTTTCAGGTACTACCTGGGCAAGCGGCCAGATGGCGTGAGCATCTATATCAAGATAAATCCCGCCATGCTTTTGAAGAACCAGTAAGCGCCATAAATCCGCCTGCGCAGCTCCAATTTGTAAGCGGTCATAGCAGGCAAGCATTTCTTCATTAAAACTTTCGCTGATAAATTGGCGCCGCTCATCAGTCACCATGAACCGGTATTCAAACCGGGGGGCCATCAGTCGATTAAACAGATAGTTGAGGTATACGGGTAGCGTGACCTTATCCGTAAAATTGGTCTGCCAAATAATGCGCGGTATGCCAGGCTCTCCTTTTGGGGAGAGCAGCGGAGCCGAGCGCTCAGGTAAGTTGAAACGCTTGTCGGGAAAAACAGCATGAAAAACATAACTTAAGAGCTTGGTAATATTGGCAAAAAGCTTAATGAAGCGGCTAGTTCCTACAATAATTGTCTTTTTAAAGGCAGATGATGCGGACATGACAATGTTCCTGACTGGCAATCATTGCGGCTTGGTTAGCGGCAAATTCGGCTAGTCTACCAGCCTCCTTGGCCTTCCAGTAGGCTGCGCATGTTATTGTCCAGTTTTATGCGAAAGTCTGCACTGCCCAGCACCATGGCATCGCCTGAGCGCACCACTCTGGCGCTAACATATAAATAGTCCTGCCCTTGGGCATAAGTACCCATCAAGATAGAGCGGGCGTTGTGCTGGGAGCTTAAACGCTGTACCTGGCGAGAAAGAATCAATTCACCCACGCTTTCTTCGATAAACATGCTGTCGCGCATTTTTACTTCACGTACCTGCATGCCTTGCTGGGCAAGGGCGGAGGCCATGATCTCTGAGCTGATACGCCCAAACGTGGAGGACTGGCTCAAATTATCAATGCTCACAAAGGTCGCGGCAATCATCGGGCTATAGCGCGTAAGATCAGGATTGCTGGCGACCATCTGTTGAGCGGCTTCATGCGCCAGTTCAGAAAGGTCTGGCGCGGGTTCTGGAGACTTGTTGTTTGAATTACCCATCGTGCTGCAGCCCGACATGGATAGCGATAAAACGCTCAGCAGTACCAGGCAACTGGCGGATAAACGTTTGCGCGATGGCAATCTTGCGAAAAATGTAAAAGACATGGCGTTACCAGGTATCAGTGATGGAAACAGTGGGCGTCACCGGTACTCTTGGAACGCGGTGAGGTGCGTATTGGCGACGGTCGCCTGCATTGATGTAATAAATATTCGATGATGAATACAGGATATGCTCGCCATCAATAATCTGTGTGGTGATAATAACTTCTTCATTACCTATCTTTGTCCAGCTGCCACTGACCGTGTCGGCGATCATTGCGGCCGGAATCAATCCAAGCGCAGGTTCTGCCCAGTGATTGAAGGGAATAGTAGCCACCGCAACACCTGCTGTTAACGCAGTAAATGCTCCTGTTGGGGGGCGAATAAAGCCACGATCGCGATGCTCAACGACTTCGACACCAATATGTATATTGGCAGCGTTGGGTGTCGGGACGGTGGTTAAATTGGCACCTCGTGAGACCAGTTCGCTGGTAAGCAACGTGCGAAATCCGCGTTCAAACTCGCCACCGCTGTAGACATTCAGGCCCGAGTGGTCAGGTTCGGTAATATGTAAGTCGCGAAAGCGAACCCGCTCACGCTGTAGAATGCTGCTGGCTTCATGGCGAGCAAGGACCTCCCAATGATGAGCTGCCTGCATGCGTTGCTGCTCTGTGTATGGGTAGGTGGTCGCTACTGGGGCCTGCGAGGTATTGGCATAGAAACAGCCACTCAGCAACAAGCCGGTAACCCCTATACTGGCAAAGCGAAATAATTGAGTAGTAAACAGACGACTTAAGCTGCTATGCACCAGAGGTTCCTTATCGCTTCATGGGGTCTTTGATAGACTAGATGAGTTTTATCATGCCTAGTAACAATCGGCCACGAGGTTGAAAACTTGAATGAGCGATAATACGCATGCTTGAAGATCATCGCAGCGGTCCGCGCCATGATTCGCTAATGTCAGCGTACCCAACCGATGAAAGTAGTAGCGGGTGGATGATTAGCTATATCGACATCATGACGTTACTGGTGGCGCTATTCGTCATTATTGTGGCGGCGGCAGGTAAAACAGCTCCTGAAATTTTTCAAGCATCGCCAGAAGAGGCTGTTCTAGCGTCTGCCCCTATGCTTGAAGTGCCGCTTCCAGAGGCAATGGAAAGCGTGCTTCAGCATCGAGTGATAGAGGAGTGGCGGCAAGGGCTGGATCCTTTCGCACTGAGTGCCGCGTTGGGAGTGGCGGGTTTACCCAAGCTAAGACCGGTGCTTGATTCGCCACCACCCTTGTTGGCGCTTGCGCACCTTGACCCGCTGCCGCTTGAGGAGCTTGACGAACCATTAGCCTGGCTTCCGCCGGTCGTGTTACCTACTGCGTTAGTGCCCGCCGGTGATAGCGCTCCGGCGATGCCGCTGGCGAATTATATGGTGCTACTGACGGATCGTCCGCCGGTCAATGTACAAGAAATATCGGTAGATGCCATCAATAGTGCCCAGGCCGTCCAGGTAGCATTAGCCGAGCGTGTCGAAACCTCTCCCTACTTGCCAAACCTGGAAGGTGTTGAGGTATCTCGTGTCGCGGAAGGGATTAGTTTACGGGTGCAGGATCAACTGCTGTTTCCTTCCGCGGCCGCTGAGTTAACCAGTGGAGGCTCCTCTCTAGTCGGCAGCCTGCTGGAAACCATACAGCGCTATGATGGTGAGGTGTGGGTCGAAGGCCATTCTGATAGCCAGTCTATCAGCACCGATGAGTTCTCTTCTAACTGGGCGCTCTCTAGCGCTCGAGCGATTGCAATTGTCGAGGCACTGGAAGCCGAAGGGGTTGCTCCTGAACGGCTGCGGGCAGTGGGCTTGGCAGCGACTCAGCCGCTTGATGAAAATGGAACCCCAGAGGGGCGGGCGCGTAATAGGCGGGTAGAAGTGGTTATTCATGTTGAATAGCCATGACAACTTTCAAATAAATACTATGTAAGAGGCTGCCGGAGGAAGGCGGGCGAAGATAGTTTGGTTCACGGCAGCTTGCTAGCCACAACAGCAGTATACAAGAATGCTAGCGAGTACAACTTTAATGCAGATGGTGATCGATTTTTGATAAGAGCCGTAAGCCTTAGATGCCATCTTATATATTTTTTAACCTTCTTTAATACGTTTTAGCTGCACAATAATGATGCTTGTGGCCGGTTTATTTAATTAGCGGCTTGCGGGCGGCATGCTGTATTGCTTACTAAGCTTATAATAAATAATAGTTTTTATGAATTGGCATATAAACTGCTTATTAGCAGTGGTCATTAACGACAAAGCTTGGCGGCTTCTTTAAACCAAAAGAGGTAATGCTATGTCTGAACATGCCAGTACTGCACTGTTAAACGAGTTGCCTGACGCGGAGCATCGGCCACGCTTGGTGCTCACCGACTTGGATGGTTCACTACTCGATCATCATAGCTATGATTTCTCACCCGCTGCGCCCAGCTTGTCACGCTTAAAGCAATTAGGCGTGCCGGTAATTCCTGTGACCAGCAAAACACGTGCTGAATTATTGCCGCTGCGTGAATTGCTTGAGCTGACGGCAACGCCTTTCGTCGCTGAAAATGGCGCCATTATTGGCTTGCCACCCAGTTGGTGCCATGCGCGTCTTGACCGTCCGGGCAGGGGGTGTGATGGCGTCGTTATAAAACAGGCAGGCGTTGATATCGGGTTTATCCGAGCCCGCTTAAGGATATGGCGTAAGCGGTTGGGCGTGCGTTTTACCAGTATGGGTGAGTTGAGCGTTAAAGAGGTCGTCAAACTGACGGGGTTAGATGAAGCGCGCGCACAGGATGCATGCAAGCGCGAAGGCAGCGAGCCGCTAATCTGGCAAGATGACACCGCCTCGCTCAAACACTTACGGTTGGCGCTAAAAGGCGATGGTCTTGAGTTTACGCAAGGGGGGCGCTTTTGGCACGTTATGGGCCGAGGCGCAGATAAGGGTTGCGCCGTCACATGGCTAATCGAGCGCTTTGCCAAATTAAGGGGGTGCACGCCACTCTCATTAGGGCTGGGCGACGGACCCAATGACGTAACGATGCTGGAAGCGGTCGATCAGGCCGTGGTTATTCGAGGTGTGCATAAAGCGCCTGTTATACCCCAAACCGCGGCGTTATATCGCACAAGGGCAGCCGGGCCTGCCGGGTGGGCAGAAGGGGTAGCGTATTGGTGGGGGCAGGATAGCCGACAGGTGAAAGCGGCGACCAAAACCGCTGCGGTAACTCAATAGCGCCAAGGAGGGACATCCATGAGTGATTTTCATCAAAATGGGGTGATCACCGATTTTCATAATCTTACCCGTCGCCCTGTTGAAGCGCTGGAACAAGAGCTTACCCAGTTTGCCAAGCGCCGCCCTATGGGCTTGATCTTACCCTCATTGTTTTCTGAGCTGGAAGGGCCTGCACTATCCAAGATAATCGATGAATTAGCGCAAGTGCCTTACTTGAATGAAATCGTGATTGGACTTGATCGTGCGGATCGCGAGCAATTTTTATACGCGCGGGAATTCTTTTCACGCCTGCCGCAGCATACCCGTATTTTATGGAACGACGGCCCGCGTCTGCGTGAGCTGGACGCAGAGCTTGAAAACCATGGTTTAGGAGCATTGGAGCCAGGTAAAGGAAGAAACGTTTGGTATTGCGCGGGATATGTATTGGCTTCCCACCGTTCAGCCGTCATTGGACTGCATGATTGCGATATTCTTACTTATGATCGAGGGCTTTTGGCGCGCTTGATGTATCCGATTGCACATCCGCGTTTTGATTATAGCTTTTGCAAAGGCTATTACCCGCGCATTGCCGAAGGAAAGCTTAATGGTCGTGTGTCACGCTTATTGGTAACCCCTTTGCTCCGCGCGCTTAAAACCGCGTATGGCCCTATGCCTTATCTGGAGTATCTGGATAGTTTCCGTTATCCGCTTTCGGGTGAGTTTGCCATGCGCAGTGAGGTGCTGGAAGGCATCCGTATCCCCGCAGACTGGGGGCTTGAAATTGGCGTGCTGTCTGAGCTGCAGCGCAACTACTCCCACCGCCAACTCTGTCAGGTAGATATTGCGGATGCCTATGATCACAAGCACCAGCCAGTCAGTGAAGAGGACGCCAGCGGCGGCTTAAATCGAATGAGTTTGGATATTTCCAAAGCCCTCTATCGGAAGCTGGCCACTCAAGGCGTGAGTTTTAGCAGCGAAGATTTTCGGACGCTAAAAGCCACTTATTATCGGTTGGCGCTGGATCTGATAGAAGCCTATGACCATGACGCTACCATGAATGGTTTGAGCCTGGACCGCCATTGTGAAGAACAGGCGGTAGAGCTGTTTGCGAGTAACTTGCTAGAAGCAGGCAACCTGTTTCTGGATAATCCGCGCGAGCGCCCATTTATTCCCAGCTGGAATCGCGTGCAGGCGGCTGTGCCGGATTTGTTGAGCCGAATGCATGAAGCCGTGGAGCTGGATAACCAGGGTCAGGTTTGAAGAGTAAAAACGCCCCTTTAGCCTTAAGCCAAAGGGGCGTTTAACACTGCTATCAATCGATTTTAAAAATCCTTGTCGTCGTGCGCATACCTTGGCGTGGACGAGGCTGACGGCAGGGCGGTTGCCGGTGTAGGCGCTGCGTTTTGGTTAATGCGAAAATTAGCCACTCGCTGACGCAACTGAATACTCATATGAGATAAAGCTTGCGTTGCATGGTTGCTCTCTTGTACCAGGCTGGCATTTTGCTGGGTCATTTGGTCCATTTGCGTGACCGCCAGGTTCACCTGCTCGATGCCGCTGCTTTGCTCGTTTGTCGCCGCTGAAATTTCCTGTACCAGCGTACTGAGCTGCTGGATATCGATCACCACGTTATTAATGATTTCACCGGTATTGCGGACTTGCTGGCTACCATCGGCTACTTTGGTGCCTGAGTTCTCGATCAGTTTTTTAATTTCCTGGGCAGCGGATGCCGAACGGCTGGCCAACTGACGTACCTCATTCGCTACAACTGCAAAGCCACGCCCCTGTTCCCCCGCCCTGGCCGCTTCCACTGAGGCATTAAGCGCCAAAATATTGGTTTGAAACGCGATAGCATCAATCGTATTAACGATACTGCTCATTTGGGCCGAGCTTTCATTGATGTTGGCCATGGTGCTCACCATGGCCGTCATTGCATCGCTGCCCCGTTGCGCTTTTTCGGCGGTGGTGGTCGCCAGTTTGCGGGCATGGTCGGCGTGCTCCGCATTCTGTTTAACCGTTGCCGTAAGCTCTTCCATGCTGGAAGCCGTTTCAGCAAGCGAGGCGGCCTGCTGTTCGGTACGCGTTGAAAGCTCTTCATTCACACCCACAATTTGATCAACACCGTTATTCACCTGATCGGCACCGTGGTGAATATCGCCAATCGTTTCGGCTAATGCTTCTCGCATACGGTTAATATCAAACAGCAGGCTATCCTGATCATTTCTGGAAAGCTGGGTGTTGCGGGTCAAATCGCCGTCGGCAATATGACGCACTATGGTTGCCGCGTAACGCGGGTCCCCACCTAAGCGGCGAGCTACATCACGAATAACCCAGCCCATAAGTACGGTGACAGGAATACCAATAATCATCAGTGCTATCAAAGAGCGGATAAGATTGCTGATAAAAGCATCTTGAATATCGTCGACATAAATGCCGGCGCCAAATGCCCAGTTCCACTCGGGGATATAGGCGAAATAACTGATTTTAGGAAACTCTTCATCACCTGAAAGGCGGCGGGAAAAATAATCGACGTGTCCTCCACCTGAACGTGCAGCTGCAAGAAACGCAGGGTACAAAGACATACCTTGGGTGTCTTTAAAGCCACGCATATCTTCGCCTCGCGGGCGGTTAGGGTGAGAAACGATCTTTAGTTGGTCATCAAAGGCGAAGACGTATTCACCCTCAGCGAAGCTTGCATTGGCTAGGCTATCAATGGCACGTTGCTGAGCCTCTTGTGTGGTTAGCTCTCCACTGCTTGCCTTGTTTTGCAATGCATCCAACTGAGAGTGAAGGCTTTCAACCAGATGTTGAATACTGGTACGACGTTCTTGCTCAATAGTTTGGCGAGACTCCCAGGTTAGCCAGCCAACCAGCGTCAGCATGGCCAGGCAAATAATTCCCAGAATGCTCCAGAGTTGTTGATTCGTCGTCAATCGCGTCATGTGTGTCCTGTAACAATTAAGCTAGTAATGAGTGATGTCTGTATATCGGCCTAATTGTTTACGACGTTAGCCTAATTTACATATATTTTTCTGACCCAAAACGCTGCAAAAAAGCCCTTCATTAAGGGCTTTCCAAATCAATTAGTTATGTATATATATACATTATATTTAGTTGCTAATTTTAATTTATATAGCGTGTTTTGGTTCGGTCGACCCACTGATTGCGGTTGGATATTTCCCGCCGAAAGGTGTGAGGGCATTGCTTAAAGCTCCAGTACGCCCTAGATCGAGATAAGCAAAAACGCCCCCTTGGCCTAAAGCCAAGAGGGCGTTTTGCACGGCTATCAATCAGATTTAGAAATCGTTATCGTCGTGTGCATAGCGCGGTGTCGAAGACGCGACCGGCAGGGCGGTTGCCGGTGTAGGCGCTGCGTTTTGGTTAATGCGAAAATTAGCCACTCGCTGGCGCAACTGAATACTCAGATGAGACAAGGTTTGCGTTGCATGGTTGCTCTCTTGAACCAGGCTGGCATTTTGCTGGGTCATTTGATCCATTTGCGTGACCGCCAGGTTCAACTGCTCAATGCCGCTGCTTTGCTCGGCGGTCGCCGCTGAAATTTCCTGTACCAGCGTACTGAGCTGCTGGATATCGGTCACTACGTTATTAATAATCTCACCGGTATTGCGGACTTGTTGACTGCCATCGGCCACCTTGGCACCTGAGTTCTCGATCAGTTTTTTAATTTCCTGGGCAGCGGACGCCGAACGGCTAGCCAGCTGGCGTACCTCACTGGCGACAACCGCAAATCCACGTCCCTGTTCACCGGCTCTAGCTGCTTCCACTGAGGCATTAAGCGCCAAAATATTGGTTTGAAACGCGATAGCGTCAATCGTATTAACGATACTGCTCATTTGGGCCGAGCTTTCATTGATATTGGCCATGGTGCCCACCATGGCGGTCATCGCATCGCTGCCTCGTTGTGCTTTTTCGGCGGTGGTCGTCGCCAGTTTGCGGGCATGGTCGGCGTGCTCCGCATTCTGTTTAACCGTGGCCGTAAGCTCTTCCATGCTGGAAGCCGTTTCAGCAAGCGAGGCGGCCTGCTGTTCGGTGCGTGTTGAAAGCTCTTCATTCACACCCACAATCTGCTCGACACCGCTATTCACTTGATTGGCACCATGATGAATATCGCCAATCGTTTCGGCTAACGTTTCTCGCATACGATTAATATCAAACAACAGACTTTGTTGGTCTTTTGATGAAAGTTGGGTGATCTGGGTCAGATCGCCATTGGCGATATTGCGCACCACGCCAGCCGCGTAGCGGGGATCTCCACCTAAACGACGGGCAACATCACGAATAACCCAGCCCATTAGCACGGTTACCGGCAAGCCAATGATTAAAAGTATCCCCGCCGAGCGCAGCAAGCTGGCAATAAATGCTTCATTAATGTCATCAACATAAACACCCGTTGCCAGCGACCACTGCCACTCGGGAAGATGCGCTACATAGCTGGTTTTCGGCAACTGTACATCGCCACCAGCGCGGGTAGAGTAGTAGTTGACGTGGCCTCCGCCTGCCTGGGAAACACGCAGCAGCGCCGGATATAGCGCCATGCCACTGGCGTCCAGGTAGCTGGTCATATCGGTGCCCGGCGTGCGGGTGGGGTGAGAAATAACCAGCAGGTCGTCGTCGAAAGCGAAAATATATTCGCCAGCCCCGAAGCTCACGCTGGCCATATTGTCGATAGCGCGCTGTTGCGCTTCTTCAAGGCTGAGCTCGCCAGTGGCTACTCTTGCTTGTAAGGCTTCGATTTGGTTATGCACGCTTTCGACCACGTGTTGAATGCTGTCGCGGCGCTCGCTCTCAATCGTTTGACGATTTTCCCAGGCAAGCCAGCCAACCAGTAGCAACATGCTGATCCAAATGATGCCCAGCGTTCCCCAGAGTTTTTGTGTTGTTGTTAGACTCGTCATGTTTTTTCCTATAAAAAATCAAAATAAGAAAGGGGGTGTTATTTATATATATCGGCCTCATTACCTTTGGCGTTAACGTAATTTACATATACTTTGGTGATGGGAACGTTATAAAAAAACCGCCTGACAAGAGGCGGCTTTAATCCAATAGCTATATGTATTTAATGGCAATAACTCAATATGCCTCTGGCGCTGGGCTCCCCATCATGTCAATCAGGCCTGCTTCATCTGGCATGCCCTGTGTTCGGTCGATACGTAGATCACCGTTAGGCGTTTCACGCTGAAAGGCGCTGGTGGGCGTGGCGTAAAGTCCCAGCGCTTCAAACAGCTGGTTATTCGTGTATACCTGCTCTTCGATCTCGCGTGGCTGCGCACTTGCCGTGATCACTTCGCCTTCCTTTTGGCGCTTAAGCGCTGCGCTGGGGTCGTCAGCGCCTAGCAGAACGGCGGCTTTACCGGGGCTATCGGGCGCTAATATGCCAATCATGATGTGGCGTAGCTGCACCTCGCCTGCCTCTACCCAAGGGCGGGTTTGTTCCCAAAACGCCTGACAATAAGTGCAGTTGGCATCGGTAAAGGTGTAAATCACCCGAGGGGCTTCGAGGCTGCCATCCTGTATCCAGTGGCTGTCTTCCAGCAACTGCCATGTTTCGGCTTCAAGTGCCGCGCGTACGTGTTCATCCAGTTGGGCTTCTGTCAGATTATTGCCTTGGCTGTCCATCAGCGTTCCAACAATGGCGTGCTCGCCGTCAGAGGTAAGGTAAATGGCTATTTCCTGCCCCTGAGTGCTTGCTCCATAGCCTGTAAGGCCACCAGGGGCCTCAAACTGGCCATGAATTTCCCAACCTTGATTGGCGAATGCCTGTACCGGGGCAGGCAGTTCATTCGCCTGGCTTGTGCTAACGACTGCGAATAATAAAAAGCCACTCAATGCAGAAGGGCTAACAAAACAGCGTCTAAAAGACATTACAAGATCCTTGCGTATACGCGATTGCGCAAAAAGACACACCCAGTCGGTGGCATAACGTAGCAAAGCCTATCGTCAAGTAATACCAAACGCTATGCGAAGGCGACCAGCCAGCGTACTGCGTAAGGCGAAAGCGTATCCTCCTGCTGTGAGCTATCGAGTTCAATCGCTTGCCAGTCGTGCCGTTCAAGCGATTGCGCAACCACTTCGCCCATATCTGTCAGGCGTAAAGGTTTGTCAGTGACATTATAAAGAGCAAGCAGGCGGCGACCGTCATTTAATGGGCCACGTTCGATGGCAAGAAGCTCAGGGGGCGAAATCAGTACACGCTGTGCAGCACTGGGGTGGAAGCATGGCTCCTGGCGGCGCAGTTCGAGCAGGCGACACAGGGCATGGAAGATATAATGTGTTGGGTTAGCGGTATTATCGAGCAAGAGATCAAGTTCATTGCGCTGCCAGCGACGACGATTAATGGAGCGCAATCGGCCACTACGCTCGACGCCTTCGACATCATTGAGCGTACTGGTCAGCGTGTGAATATAAAGCGCTGGAATCCCCTGCAGGCTCAGCATGATAGCCTGACTACACAAAAAGCGTGCCACCTGCCAGGGATCTGGCCCACGGTGTGTGCCGCGCATTGCCTCGAACCAGGTAATATTGATTTCGTAAGGCGTATCGCTGACATCAGGGTTGCTGCGCATGCTGACAAAACCGCCGAAGCGATGCATCAACTCTAAAAGAGCGTCGCGCTC
This sequence comes from Halomonas sp., assembly GCF_017983445.1. Lineage (GTDB taxonomy): Bacteria > Pseudomonadota > Gammaproteobacteria > Pseudomonadales > Halomonadaceae > Vreelandella. The sequence continues at coordinate 295,373 of NZ_JAGOBJ010000006.1, read as the reverse complement.
ATGGTTAGGCAGCAAGCCTTCCAAAGGGCGTACGCCGATACCATCGTGACTAGCGGTAAAGTTCAGGTACGTACAGTGGTGAGGCAGTACCGGTAAGCTCGATAACCATGTTTGAAGGGTTTCCGACTCGCCCCGCGTCAAGGTGTGAAGTAGCAGAGGGGGCAGTGCGAACTGGTACACCATATGTGCTTCATCAGGCGCTCCCTCGGGCAGGCGTTCTAACCCGAAGTAACTGATATTTTCCTCATGAGGCACGTTGGTTTCAGTAACCAGCAGGCTGCCCGGCGCAACTTCATCCACTATTGAGCGTAACAGGCGTACAACGGTGTGGGTTTGAGGCAGATGAATACACGAAGTACCCAGGCGCTTCCAAAGAAACGCCACGGCATCCAGGCGAATGATTCGCGTACCTTGCTGTAGATAGAACAATAAAATCCCCACAAACTCCAGAAGCACATCAGGGTTTTCAAAGTTTAAATCGAGCTGGTCTTCTGAAAAGGTTGCCCATAGATGGCGCGTGCCGCGACGTGTTGCCACTGGAATGAGCAGGGGACTGCTGCGCGGGCGGGTGACGTGGGAAACATCCGTTTCAGGATCTACTTCAATAAAGTAATCGCGGCCCGGCAAGCTGCCACTCAAGTAATCGACAAACCATAATGATTCCCTTGAAACGTGGTTCAACACCAGATCCGCCATCACATCATAATGTTGGGCCAATGCCTGGATATGATGCCAGTCGCCAAGTTCTGGATTAACCTCACGATAGTGAATGACCGAAAAGCCGTCATCGCTGCTCCAGGGAAAGAAGGGCAAAACATGGACGCCGCTGATGCGATCGCTCAATCGAGTCTTTAAAAAGTCGTTCAGGACCGCGAGAGGGGGTGAGTCAGTATCAATGAGTGAATCACCATAACAGATCAGCCATTGATCCTTTTCGCTCCATGTTGGTGCTGATGTGAAATGCGCTGGCGTATTGGTAAGTGCTGGCGCCCTTGACGAACGGAAATGGTCGAGATGCTGGCCCAGACGGCGCATCACTTCATCAGCCCGGGGGCCATAAAGATGCATCAGATAACCGTGAACCTTCTTTTCAAATGTTGGCATAAACGACTCCTGATCAATCATCTGCACCTTAAATTTATCAGGCACATGTATTGAACAAATGCAGCTTGTGTGCCAAATCGTTACAATGCAGGGTAAGGGGCCGCTAACATTGCATCATGGCCCGCGTTTAACGTCTTGCTGACGGTTGAGTTTATGTCAGATAAGAGATAAAAAAACGCGCTTGAAAACAGTGAGTGATAATTAGCTTATAACACGCTTACTCGTGCAGCTTACAGCACGGGCTGACAACAGGTTGACCGCTATGCATTGCCCTTTTTGTGGCGCTAATGATACTCGAGTAACCGATTCGCGACTGGTAGCGGAAGGCGATCAGGTGCGTCGGCGTCGGCAGTGCGCTAATTGCCATGAGCGCTTTACTACCTATGAAACGGCCGAGCTGCTGATGCCTCGGGTCATAAAGTCAGATGGCTCTCGTGAAAGCTTCAATGAAGCCAAGTTACGCGATGGGATGGTGCGTGCACTTGAAAAACGCCCGGTGAGCGCTGAAGCTATTGAGGCAGCGGTTGAGCGTATTCGTCAGACGCTGCGCGCTAGAGGTGATCGCGAAATTAACGCTCGTGATATTGGCGAATCCGTAATGCAGGCGTTAAAGAATCTGGATCAGGTCGCCTATATCCGGTTTGCCTCTGTATACCGCAAGTTTCAGGATTTGGACGAGTTTCGCGCCGAGATTGACCGGCTTTCTCAGGAGCCGCCCCGCATAATGCCTGAGCGTGACAAGGAAGATACGTAATGAGTACTACCGCCCCGTTCAGTGATTCAGACCACCACTACATGGCGCGTGCCTTACATTTGGCCAAGCAGGGTCTCTATACCACTGACCCTAACCCACGGGTGGGCTGCGTGATCGTTCAGCAGCCGTCTGGCCAGCCAGCGCATATCGTAGGGGAAGGCTTTCATGTCCGGGCGGGCGAACCCCATGCCGAAATCCATGCGCTTAACGCCGCTGGTGAACGTGCCAGGGGGGCGACTGCTTACGTTACCCTGGAGCCCTGCTCACACACAGGGCGAACCGGGCCCTGTGCGGTAGCACTTAAAAATGCCCAGATAGCACGCGTTGTGGTCGCCATGGTTGACCCTAATCCGCAGGTCAGCGGGCAGGGAATCGAAATGCTCAGAGCGGCTGGCATGGACGTAGACGTAGGCTTGCTTGAACAGGATGCGCGGTTATTGAATCCTGGTTTTATCGCCCGTATGCAGCATAAGCGGCCTTTTGTGCGCCTGAAAATGGCCATGAGTCTGGATGGCCGCACGGCGATGGGATCAGGTGAGTCGCAGTGGATAACCGGGCCTGAAGCGCGCAGTCACGTTCAACGTTTGCGGGCGCGTTCCAGCGCTATTTTAAGCGGCGTTGAGTCGATTATCATGGATGACTCGCGACTGACCTTGCGGGCTGACCAATTACACTTGGCAAACGCGGATACAGTGGTTTTGCGTCAGCCGCTACGCGTTATCGTGGATACCCGTCTGCGTTTGCCCCTTGCCGCAGCCTGCTTAACCGAGCCGGGCCGAACGCTGATCATGACAACGCCTGCGCATTCGCCTGAAAAACGCGCCAAGTTGATCGCCGCTGGCGCTGAAGTGCATGTGTTTGAGGCAGGTAATGATGGGCGCCTTCCGTTGAAGGAGTTGCTTGAGTGGCTGGCTGAAAACGAGCAGGTTAATGAGCTACTGGTGGAAACAGGGGCTACGCTTGCAGGGGCGCTGTTGGATGCCCAGTTAGTGGATGAGCTGCAGCTTTTTGTAGCTCCCACTTTATTGGGCGGCGAAGCCAAGCCGCTCTTTGCGTTGCCTGGGCTTTCGCGGATGGCGGATCAACGGCGCTTGACCATTCATGATATGCGAGCGGTAGGTCGTGATTGGCGTATCATTGCCTCTCCTCAGCCTGACTAGCGCACGTGGCGATAGCAAGGTACTCTGTCGCAAAAATCAGGTCGCAAAAAATCAGGTCGCCAAACCAGGCTGCCAAATCAGGTTCCGCCAACGTTGGCGCATCACAATCTTTAAATATCGCGCAGCGACACTGCGCGACATCGCATACTCTGCGAACTCATATTTAGGAGCTTCCATGGCGCACTCCTCCTCTGGGGGCTTAGCCTCTATCGCCGAGCTGGTGGATGATATTCGCCAGGGCAAAATGGTGATCCTCATGGATGATGAGGATCGCGAAAATGAAGGTGATATCATCATGGCGGCCGAGAAAGTGCAGGCCGAGCATATCAACTTTATGGCTCGCTTTGCCCGCGGCCTTATTTGTATGCCGATGACGCGTGGGCGTTGCGAACAGCTCAACTTGCCGTTAATGGTGCGGGATAACGGCTCGGGCTTTGGTACCAAGTTCACGCTTTCCATCGAAGCAACGGAAGGCGTCACGACCGGTATCTCTGCCGCCGATCGCGCACGCACGGTTCAAGCGGCCTGCGCACCCTATGCTAAACCGACGGATATCGTGCAGCCTGGGCATATTTTTCCGCTGATGGCCGAGCCCGGCGGCGTACTACGCCGCGCAGGCCATACCGAAGCCGCCTGTGATTTGTCCGCTCTAGCCGGCTGTGACCCTAGCGGTGTGATCTGCGAGATAATGAATGATGATGGCAGTATGGCGCGTCGGCCGGAGCTTGAAGCGTTCGCCAAGCAGCATGATATTAAAATCGGTACCATTGCCGACCTGATTCATTACCGTATTATTCATGAGCAGACGGTTGATCATATCGAAACCTCCGCCGTCATGACTTCTCAAGGGGAGCTTGCGCTGCATGTTTTCCGCGATCGCATCCAGGGGGCGCATCATTTAGCGTTGGTGAAGGGGCAGCCCACTCCAGACAAGGCCACTACGGTTCGCGTTCATCTGGCGGATACGCTGCGTGATGTGCTCGGGTTAACCAAGGATGAGCAGGGGCGCTGGAATGCACACCGGGCGCTTGAAGAGATCGCAGGCTCATCTGCCGGTGTTCTGGTGCTGATTGATGATGGTCGCCCGCATCAGGATTTGAAAGATCAGTTAGACGTGTTTCTGGACCGCGTACGCCAACCACGTACCAGCGATTCCGATGGCACGGGTAATTATTTAACGATTGGTACTGGCTCGCAGATTCTGCGCCATCTAGGCGTCGGTAAAATGCGGCTACTAAGCTCACCATGGAAGTTTTCGGCTCTTTCCGGCTTTGATCTCGAAGTTGTCGAGCTCTTAGGGCCCAATGACACCGTGTATGAGCCAATTTCTCAGCAGGAATAAATTGATGCAATCCCTCTCTCAAGTAGAAGGTACGTTTGTCGACGTCGATGGCCGCTACGTTATCGTGGTTGGCAGGTTCAACCATCATGTGGTCGATAGTCTTGTAGAAGGCGCTATTGATAGTCTGACGCGTCACGGCGTAGATGCCGAAAATATTCATATTGTGCACGTCCCGGGCGCCTGGGAACTGCCGCTGGCGGTAAAGCGTGTTCTTAAAGTGATGAAGCCTGACGCAGTTATCGCGCTTGGCGCGGTTATTCGTGGCGGTACGCCGCACTTTGAATACGTAGCGGGCGGCTGTAATACCGCGATTAACCACTTACAGCTTGAGTTCGATACACCGATCGCGAACGGCGTATTGACCGTCGAGTCCATCGAGCAGGCGATCGAGCGAGCGGGTACCAAAGCGGGCAACAAGGGAACGGAGGCCGCCATGGCGGCGATGGAAATGGTCTCACTGCTGCGCGCGATACCGCTAGGAGATTCACAATGAGCGAGCGCCGTGAGCGTAAGCCCTCTGCCGCACAGCAGAGCCGTCATGCTGCCCGTGAATTGACCGTTCAGGGCTTGTACCAGTGGCAGATGACCGGTAAATCCATCACTGCTGTAGAGGCCGAGTTTCGTAGCCAGGTAGCCGATGATGACCTTGAAGACCATGAGAATTGGGTCAAGGTAATGGAAATTGCTGACAAGGCGCTTTTCCACGAACTTCTGCACAATACTGCGCGTTTTAAAACCGAGCTTGACCGCGAAATATCGCCCTTGCTGGATCGCCGTCTGGAAGATCTGGACGCGGTAGAGCTTGCCATTTTGCGTCTGGGAGCCTACGAGCTTTCCCGCCGTATGGAAGTGCCGTACCGGGTAGTTATCAATGAAGGGGTTGAGTTGGCCAAGTCGTTTGGCGCAACCGACGGCCATAAATACGTGAACGGCATTCTCGACAAGCTGGCTAGTCGCTTGAGAAGTGCCGAAGTCAGCGCTCGCCGTTTATAACGGCGGGCTGTCTGGTGAAACGTTTAAGGGGCCTTTGTGCTTGCCGAATTTGATTTGATTCGTCGTTATCTGATGCCGTCGCAAAAGCTTCATGCAAATGATGGTGTCGCACTGGGTGGTGGCGATGATGCTGCCCTGTTAGTGCCTCAAGCGAATCATCAGCTCGCGGTTAGCGTTGATACGTCCGTGGTAGATGTTCACTTTCCCCATGATGCCCCCGCCTTTGCGGTAGGGCATCGTGCGCTTGCCGTGGCGTTAAGCGACTTGGCGGCCATGGGCGCAGGCCCGCGCTGGTGTTTTATGGCGCTCACGCTGGATCAGCAGACGTTTTCTGATGATGCCGCGATCCACGCGTGGATAAAAGGTTTTGCCGATGGCTTTCATTCGCTGTGTCAGCAACACACAACCACGCTGGCCGGTGGCGATGTCACGTCGGGCGCTCTGAGCATCGGGGTAACCGTCATGGGGGAGGTGGCCACGGGACGTGCTTTAACCCGTGCCGGTGCAAGGCCTGGCGATATGATTGCCGTGACCGGTGCTTTGGGCGGTGGCGCTGGCGGATTAGCACTCTGGCAGCGTGGCGAGCGTGATATCGAGCATCCCTTGCTGCGCCGTTATTTGCTGCCTGAGCCTCGCTTGGCAGCAGGGGTGGCGCTTCGTGGTATAGCAACCGCAGCAATGGACATCTCGGATGGGCTGCTGGCCGATCTTGGTCATTTGCGGGCAGCATCCAAGGTGGGCGCTATCGTTGATGTCGAGTCGCTTCCATTGGTCGAGTCTCTCGTGGAAACGCTTGGTCTTGAGGGCGCGCGTAATGCAGCACTTTCAGGCGGGGACGATTATGAACTGCTGGTCACTCTGGCACCAGAAAACGTGCTTAACGCACAGCGTGATCTTCGTAAGCTGGGTTTAGCACTGACGGTGATTGGCCAATGCAGTGAAACGCTGGGTGTTGAAGGAATCGCACCGTATCGCAACGCTGGTTGGCAGCACTTTAAAGAGAGAACGCCATGAACCGTGCACCATCAAGTGTGTGGCGTCGTCCAACGCATTTTTTCGCGTTTGGCCTAGGCAGTGGTACGGTGCCCTGGGCGCCAGGTACCTTCGGCACGCTCGCCGCCATTCCTTTCTATTGGATAATGGCTGATCTACCCCTCGGGTGGTATTTAGGCATTGTGCTTGTCGCCTTTATCGTCGGCGTTTGGCTGTGTGATAAAACATCGCATGATTTAGGCGTACACGACCACTCCGGCATTGTTTGGGATGAGTTCGTTGGGTACTGGATCACCATGGCCGCCGTTCCTTTCTCCTGGGAAGCCGCTCTATGGGGTTTTATTGTGTTCCGTATCTTCGATGTTTTTAAACCCTGGCCGATTCGTTGGGCAGACCGGCGCGTTGCCGGTGGTTTCGGCATCATGATTGATGATGTCATGGCAGGGATCTATGCCTGGAGCACAATGCATCTATGGTATTGGCTACACTAATGTATTGGTTGCACTAAAACGCAGCGGCAGGTGACACTGGCGAAAAATTACTCCCTACTGGTGCGGCTCAAGGAGATGGCATGCGCAAGGAACGTTTAATCGTCCCTATCTTGGCAGCGGTCGCCATTGTATGGATGGCGGGGCAATTGCTGTCCAGCGTGTTATTTGAGCGCAGTCTTCGCCAGGCACTGGAGGATCTGGAAGCACGAGGGGAGTGGCGGGTAACGCGTACTGAGAGCAATCGTGGCTGGTTAAGTTCCCAAGGGCGCTTATTGCTTTCACCTCTACTGGGACGCCCCTGGCGATTAGAACTCACTTACCGCGCCCGCCATGGCATTTTAAGTACTGATGTCGAAGGCACGCTTTCGCCGCGTCTCGATACGGCCTTGCAGCGTGCGGTGGGCGAAGTTACCGCGGCGTCCGCCCCACGTTGGAAAGGGCGCTATCACACGTTAAGTGGCCGTAGTGAACTGCAGCTCGCCTTGGCACCGTTTATTATCCAGCAAAGTGGGCGTGAGCTTGAAGTTCGCGGTGCGCGTTTGCGTCTTGAAGGCGTATTTGGTGACTGGCGTTTACGCGTTCGCTTTGACCAGCTTTCATTAGTCGATGGTGTGGCGCAATTGACCTTGGGCCCGACGCTGCTTGAAAGCCGTTACACCTACATTGACGATGCCTATCATTTTACCCAGCGTGACCATCTGCAGGTGGACTCGGTAGCGCTACGTTATCCTGCCTATGCCATACAGCTGGCGCCATTAAGCCTGCAAAGTTATATGGTGCTGGATGAAAGCGAGCTGCGCCTGAAGGGGGAGCTGGTGATGGGCGATATGATGGTGCCTTCGGAGGCACCGGATACGCCGCTGCTTAACGGGCGTATTGAAATGGAGCTTTCGCGCCTGAACGCCGATGCTATACGCCACACGATCCGACGCTTGCGCCAGGAAGCCGCATGGGGCGATACCAGCCTGCCCATGGCCGAAGGGCTGATTTCCCGCCTTGAACCTGATCTCCTGCAGATACTGAGCGACTCTCCACGCCTGGATGTATCCACGGTAGCATTGGATAGCCCTTTGTTGGGCATTCGTGTCGATGCCGACGGTGCGCTGTTTTTCGATGCACGAAAGCTGGATCAGTTAAGCGTTACCTCGCTTGATAAATCTGATGAGCGTGAGCGCTGGTTTGAACGCCTGGATGGCGATTTTATCTGGCATGAGGCGCCTACTGTCGCCGCGTTATGGTTAGGTTTGCCGTTAGGCACCCGTGATTTACAGTTTGACGTTATACGTGGCAAATGGCGTGTTAATGGTCGGCCCATGCCTGAATTGTGGCCGCAATAGGCGCTTATAAGGGTTGAAGTTTCAACTCTTTGCCCGCATTCCATAGGCAATGCTGGACGGTATAGCCGTCAGTCACTGTTTATTGGAGGGTGCATGAGCGACGATAATAACCGCGATCACGATAATCTCGATTGGCTGGCGGAAGATGAACAGCCGTCTCATCAGTCTGACGATGCAAGCGAAGGAGAGCACCGATCAGATGGTGAAAAAATAAATTCGCTTGTTCCCGCCAGTGAAATGCTCCCAGAGCGCATCTACTTACTCCCCATTCACAACCGACCTTTTTTCCCGGCTCAAGTACAGCCGCTGGTCATCAATCGTGAGCGCTGGGAAGAAACCATGCGCCGCGTTGGCAATACGCCACACAAGACCTTGGGCGTTGCCTTTGTGGGCGAGGGTGACGTTGAGTCGCTAGACCAAGATGATTTTCCAGACATTGGTACCGCCGTTAGAGTGCATAAACTCAAGGGCGAAGACCAGCAAATCCAGTTTATTGCCCAGGGCGTGCAGCGCTTTCAAATCAAGCGCTGGCTTTCCAAAGAGCCGCCTTATCTGGTTGAGGTTACCTACCCCAAAGAACCCGTTGATGCCGAAAATGAAGAAACCCGTGCTTATGCTATGGCGATCATCAATGGCATCAAAGAGTTATTGCCGATCAACCCGCTTTATGGCGAAGAGCTAAAGCACTACCTGAACCGCTTTAGTCCTCACCAGCCAGGCCCCTTGACCGATTTTGCCGCGGCGATTACCTCGGCTAAAGGGCCAGAGCTTCAGGACGTGCTGGCAACGCTTCCGGTAGCCGAGCGCATGCACAAGGTGTTGCCGCTTCTACGTAAGGAAATTGAGGTTGCTCAGCTGCAAAGTGAGATAAGCGAGCAGGTCAATGCGCAGATGCAGGATCGTCAGCGCGAATTCTTCCTGCGCGAGCAGTTGAAAGTCATTCAGCGCGAGCTGGGGATTTCCAAGGATGACCGTGAAAACGATGTCGATACCTTTAGAAACCGCCTGGATTCATTAGTCGTCCCTGAGCGTGTCCAAAGCCGTATCGATGATGAGCTCAATAAGCTGAGTGTGCTTGAAACCGGCTCTCCTGAATACGGCACTACGCGTAACTACCTAGACTGGCTAACCTCTTTGCCGTGGGGCGTGACGAGTCAGGATAAGCTTGATTTAGGTCATGCCCGAGAGGTGTTAAACCGTGACCATGACGGCCTGCTGGACGTTAAAGAACGTATTGTAGAATTCCTCGCGGAAGGCACGTTTAAAGGCGATGTAGGCGGCTCGATTGTTCTGCTGATCGGCCCTCCAGGCGTGGGTAAAACGTCTATTGGCCGCTCCATTGCGGAAGCCCTGGGTCGTGAGTTCTATCGCTTTTCGGTCGGCGGGATGCGCGATGAAGCGGAGATCAAGGGCCATCGGCGTACATACGTGGGGGCAATGCCCGGCAAGCTTGTCCAGGCGTTTAAAGAAGTCGAAGTCGAAAACCCCGTCATCATGCTGGATGAAATCGACAAACTGGGGCAGTCATTCCAGGGCGACCCTGCTTCGGCACTGCTTGAGGTGCTGGATCCAGAGCAGAATGTCGACTTCCTGGATCACTACCTAGATGTCCGGATGGACCTGTCCAAGGTGCTGTTCATTTGTACGGCCAATACGCTGGATTCGATTCCTGGCCCGTTACTTGATCGTATGGAGCAGATCCGCCTATCAGGCTACATCGCCGAGGAAAAGCTCGCGATTGCCAAGAATCACCTGTGGCCGAAGCTGCTTAAACGCAACAATATGCCAAAAAAGCGCATCAATTTAACTGAGGCGGCGCTAAAACAGGTCATCGAAGGGTACGCTCGTGAAGCGGGTGTTCGACAGCTTGAGAAACAGCTTCACCGTATTGTGCGTAAAGCGGCCGTCAAGCTACTCGAAGAGGAGCGTGAAACCGTCAAGGTGTCGGTCAATAACCTGGAAGAATTCCTGGGAGCACCTCTGTTCCGTAAGGAGAAAGTGCTCAAGGGCGAAGGCGTGGTGACCGGGCTTGCCTGGACATCAATGGGCGGCGCAACGCTACCTATTGAAGCTGGTAAGATCCACTCGCTGGATCGCGGATTCAAGCTGACGGGCAAACTTGGCGATGTCATGAAAGAGTCCGCCAATATTGCCTACAGCTACACGCTGGGGCATCTGCAGGAGTATGGGGCAGATGCTGATTTCTTCGATTCAGCCTTTGTTCACCTTCATGTACCGGAAGGTGCCACGCCGAAGGACGGGCCGTCCGCTGGAGTAACCATGACTACCGCGCTGCTTTCACTTGCCAAGCATGAGGCTATCAACCGGCCGCTGGCGATGACGGGTGAGCTTACGCTAACGGGTCAGGTACTGCCGGTCGGTGGCATTCGTGAGAAAGTCATTGCCGCCCGGCGCAGCGATATCTTTGAGTTGATTCTGCCCGAGGCCAACCGGCGGGATTATGAAGAGCTGCCGGATTATCTTAAAGTAGGCATGACCGTGCACTTTGCGAATCGCTATAAGGACGTCGCCAATGTGGTTTTTAAAAGTTAGGGAATAGCGCTTTAACGAGTGCATCAATAACGTTATTAGCTAGCGTGCTAATATAAAACCAGTTTTAACAATCGATTATAAGCGCCGTACTAAAGTACGGCGCTTTTTTATGTCTATTCCTCCCTTCACTTTCATGCTAGACAGTAACAATAACGCTAATTAAAAAGAATTAAACTTTCTGGGGACTCTGATGCGTAATAACCAACCTGTTACTCAGCGCGAATACGTCTTGAACGAAGAGTCGGTATTGATTTCACGCTCTGATTTGAAAGGGCGGGTAACGTTTGCTAACGCCACGTTTGTAGACGTCAGTGGTTATACACGCGACGAGCTTATCGGCGCGCCGCACAATCTGCTTCGCCACCCAGACATGCCTGAAGCCGCCTATGCGGACTTCTGGAAGACCATACAGTCAGGCGCAACCTGGCAGGGTATTGTCAAAAACCGGCGTAAAAATGGCGATTACTACTGGGTCAGCGCAACGGTAGCGCCTCTTAAAGATGGTGACCGAGTGGTGGGGTATACCTCGGTGCGTCGCAAGGTTTCGCCCGAAGCCGCGGCTCAAGCGGCATCTGTTTATGCTGAACTGTGCGAAAAAGGCAGTGCCCGGCACTACAAGCTGGTTCAGGGCGCCCTACGTCGCAAGGGGCTGGCCGGGCTCTTGTCACGGTTTAATATTACCAGTCTGAAAGCCAAGCTGATCACCATGGTCGTCATGGCCCTGACGCTACTTTGTCTGGCTGGCGGCTTGGGTATCTATGGGCTGATGGAGTCGGGTAAGCGCCTGGACACCCTTAACCATTCGGGCCTTGAGTCCATTGCCAACCTGCAGCGTATTGAGCGCCACCTGGGGCAGAGCCTTGAAGCGCTAGAGCCAGCGGTGCGCAACCCTCGCCGTGCAAATATTGAAGAGCTGAATGTTGAAATAGACCAGCATATCGCCACGCTGAGAGAATTGTGGCAAACATTCAAGGTAGTGGGGGAGGTCAGTAGTGACTTGGTCATGACTTTCGACACTACCTTGAATGAGTGGATAGCAAGTGTGAATACAGCGCTTGAGGCCATTCAGACCGGCAATGGGTTTGCCGCCTTTGAGGCTCTGAATGACACCATACAGCCGCATACCGAAGCGCTTCGGGGGATGAATAGCGAACTGGTCGCGGATGAGCGTGCGCAAGCTCAAGTGCTGGTGGCCGATGCACAGCGCGCCCGTCATCAGATGCTGATTGCCCAGCTGGTACTGATCGGGATAGGTCTTCTGGTGTTGGTCGGGCTGAGTGTGTTCATTCTGCGCAATGTATTGAGCGGTCTGGCCGGCGCTCGCCATCTGACCTTTCAGATTGCGGCTGGCAACCTGGCGGCCAGTGAGCGTCAAACGAGTAATGACGAGCTTGGGGATCTGCTTTATTCGCTGGATACCATGCGCTTTAGCCTGGCGAGCATCGTCAACGACCTGGATAGTCGGGTCTCGGTAGTCACTCCCGCGATTCGAGAAATCGCCGCAGAAAATGAAGAACTGGCATCACGTACCGAGCAGCAGGCGTCATCGCTTCAGCAAACTGCGGCCAGCATGGAGGAAATGACCTCAACCGTGCAGCAGAATACCGAAAACGCCCGCCAGGCGACGGGACTCGCCGTGCAAAATGCAGCCAGCACTCGCGACACCGGCAAGCAAATGGAAGCACTGGTCGAGCGTATGCAGCGCATCGCGCAAAGTGCAGACAAGATGAATGAAATGATCAGCGTGATTGATGGGATCGCTTTTCAGACCAATATCTTGGCGCTTAACGCTTCTGTCGAAGCGGCTCGGGCAGGGGAGCATGGGCGTGGGTTTGCTGTGGTTGCCAGTGAAGTGCGCAACCTGGCTGGGCGGAGTGCCGACGCCGCCCAGGAAATTCGCAAGATGATCGACAGTACTACACAAGAAGTCAGCGGCGGCCGCAGCGCGGTCGAACAGGCCGAGCGCGCTATTGAAAATGTCATGCGGCAGGTAAGCCAGGTCAGCGAATTGATGGAATCCATTAGCACGGCGTCCAACGAACAGAGTAGCGGTATCGGGCAGATTAACGCCGCGGTGGCTGAAATGGATAATGTGACACAGCAGAATGCCTCCAAGGTTCAGTCCATTGCGGCATCGGCCGATAATTTGACCCTGGAAGCGTTTGAGCTTGCCAATGTGGTTGATGCGTTTCGCTTAAAAGGCGTGCAGGAAGAAAGCGTCGTCACCGCCCGTGAAAAGCTCCAGCATACGCATCAGGCCGAGCAAAAAACGATCCAGCATGTAGCACCGGCCATAAGTAAGCCTCGAAAGAAACTGGTTGCCCAGCCTCAACATGATGAGTGGGAGGCATTTTAAAGGAACCTTACATATAGACATTGTGCTTTCTCTACATCTGGTCTGATGAGGGCGCTCATGCCACAATCTAGAGCGCTGGATTCACCTGCCCACCGCCGAGTTGGCAGCGGGCCATAAAAAAGATGTAGAGGACACCATGCCTGAGTATCGCTCCCGTACGACCACCGCTGGCCGCAATATGGCCGGCGCCCGCGCTTTATGGCGCGCCACTGGTATGAAGGATGAGGATTTTCATAAGCCGATTATCGCGGTCGCCAACTCCTTTACCCAGTTTGTCCCCGGTCACGTTCATCTTAAAGATATGGGCCAGCTGGTCGCCCGTGAAATTGAAAAAGCCGGTGGCGTAGCCAAGGAATTCAATACCATCGCCGTCGACGACGGCATCGCGATGGGCCACGACGGCATGCTGTACTCACTGCCCAGTCGCGACATCATCGCTGACAGCGTTGAGTACATGTGTAATGCGCACTGTGCGGATGCGCTGGTCTGTATCTCCAACTGCGATAAGATCACCCCCGGAATGTTGATGGCCGCCATGCGCCTGAATATTCCGGTAGTCTTTGTGTCGGGCGGGCCGATGGAAGCGGGTAAAACCAAGCTTTTAGATCATGGCCTGGATTTGGTAGACGCCATGGTGATGGCCGCCGATGACAGCGTGGACGATGAAACGCTCGCGGAAGTCGAGCGTAGCGCCTGCCCCACCTGCGGCAGCTGCTCAGGTATGTTTACCGCCAACTCGATGAACTGCCTGACCGAAGCGCTTGGCTTGGCACTACCGGGTAACGGCACCGTGCTTGCAACCCACTCTGATCGTCGTCGTCTGTTTGAAAATGCGGGCCACAAGATTGTCGAGCTGGCCAAGCGTTACTACGAAGGTAACGAGGCGCACCTGCTGCCTCGGGCGATTGGCTCAAAAGCTGCGTTCAGAAACGCCATGACCCTGGATATCGCCATGGGCGGTTCCACCAATACCATTTTGCACCTGCTGGCCGCCGCTCAAGAAGCGGAAGTCGATTTCACCATGTCGGATATCGACCAGCTGTCCCGCGAAGTGCCGCAGCTGTGTAAAGTGGCGCCCAACACGCAGAAGTACCACATTGAAGACGTGCACCGGGCGGGCGGCATCATGTCGATCCTGGGCGAGCTTGATCGCGCGGGCGTGCTGGATACCTCGGTACCCACGGTTTACGGCGACAGCTTAAAAGCAGCGCTCGATGAGTGGGATATCATGCGCTCGCCCAGTCCGGAAGTCGTTGAGTTCTTCAAAGCGGGCCCCGGTGGTGTACCCACCCAGACGGCTTTCTCGCAAAGTACGCGCTGGCCAAGCCTGGATGGCGATCGGGCGACCGGCTGTATCCGTAATCTGGAGCACGCGTTCTCGACCGAAGGCGGTCTGGCCGTGCTTTACGGCAACATCGCGCTGAATGGTTGTGTGGTCAAAACCGCCGGCGTCGATGATTCGATCCTGCTGTTTGAAGGCACGGCTCACGTGGTGGAATCTCAGGATCAGGCAGTCGCCAACGTGCTGGATGGCAAGGTAAAAGAAGGCGATGTCGTGGTGATTCGCTACGAAGGCCCTAAAGGCGGCCCCGGCATGCAGGAAATGCTGTATCCGACCTCTTATCTGAAGTCCAAAGGGCTGGGTAAAGCTTGCGCGCTGCTGACCGATGGCCGCTTCTCTGGTGGAACATCCGGTCTATCAATCGGTCATGTATCGCCTGAGGCAGCGGCGGGTGGCGCGATCGGCTTGGTAGAGCAGGGCGATACCATTGTGATCGACATCCCCAACCGCACGATCAACGTCAAGCTTTCCGACGCTGAGTTGGCCGCTCGTCGCGAAGCGATGGACGCCAAAGGCAAAGATGCCTGGAAGCCAGTCGAGCAGCGTACGCGTAAGGTAACGCCTGCGCTCAAGGCTTATGCCTTACTGGCTACCTCCGCTGATAAAGGGGCCGTGCGCGACCTTTCAAAACTCGATTAAACTTTCGCAAGGAGCATTATGAAAGCCGCGATCAATGTGGGCCTGGTAGGTTATGGGTTCGCGAGTAAAACGTTTCATGTACCACTCATTCAGGCCACGGAAGGCCTGAATCTGGTAGCCGTATCGTCAAGTGATGCCGCCAAGGTGCGTGCTGACCTGCCTGATGTTGAGGTCGAAAGCGAAGCGCGGGCATTATGCCAACGTTACGACATTGACCTTATCGTGATTCCCACGCCCAACGATACTCACTTCCCGCTTGCCAAAATGGCGCTGGCTGCGGGTAAACACGTTGTGGTGGATAAGCCATTTACCGTGACACTGTCAGAAGCCAAGCAGTTGAAATCGCTTGCCGTGGTGAAAGAGCGTTTGATCTCGGTGTTCCATAACCGTCGTTGGGATAGCGACTTTTTAACCGTCAAGGCACTGCTTGAGACAGATACGCTAGGCCGTGTCACCGGTTTTGAATCACGCTTTGACAGATTCAAACCAGAAGTCCGCGACCGCTGGCGCGAGAAAGCCGCGGCGGGCGGCGGTCTCTGGTTTGATCTGGGGCCACATCTTCTGGATCAGGCATGTGAGCTATTTGGCATGCCCAACGCCATTTTACTGGAGCTGGGTATACGCCGCGATGGCGCCCAAGCCGATGACGATTTTCTCGCACTGCTCGCCTACGATGACCGTCGTGTTCAATTAAGCGCCAGCGCGCTGGTGGCCGAAGCAACGCCACGCTTTAGAATTCATGGCACGAAAGGCAGCTATGTAAAATATGGCCTGGACCCTCAAGAAGACCGCCTGAAAGCAGGAGAAATGCCCGCAGTTAACTGGGGGGAAGATACCACGGGGTCGTTGACGTTGCGCAATGGGCAGGGGGAAGAAGCATCACTGAAAACCCATCAACATGCTACTCAACCGGGTAACTACCTGGCCTATTACCAGGGAATCGTCGAGGCCATCCAAGGCCGTGCCGCGCTACCGGTCGATATCGAAGCCGCACTACGTTCCATGACGCTTTTGGAAGCCGGGCAGGATAGCTTCCGTCAACGCCGCTGGATAGCGCTTAAACCCCACTTTTAACTCCAACACGAATGTCGGCACCCGCTTCACGCGGGTCCCGGTATTCGCTCGCCCCCCGCGCTACTGCCGAATTCGAACAGAGTGACAAACCGTAGCGCGTGGTAAGCGCCAGCGCACCCGCGGGAGCAGCGCGAAGCGGTGCTGGGGTTGGGTGATGAGGCATAAAGGCATAGCATTGGTGGCACAGCCAAGGCGGCTTAGCAGCCGCCACTCGCGGGTGCCTTATTTGCTCGTTCCTCGCAAAACGTTACCACGCGCTACGGTTCTTCCCGGATTCGAAAATAGAGAGAACGCGTAGCGCGTGGTAAGCGCCAGCGCACCCGCGGGAGCAGCGCGCATAGCGCTGCCGGGGTTGGGTGATGAGGCACGAAGGCATAGCATTGGTGGCACAGCCCAAGCGGCGGCTGCCGCCACTCGCGGGTGCCTTATTTGCTCGTTCCTCGCAAAACGTTACCACGCGCTACGTAGGGGGCTTATCCATCGTTTGATAATGCACAAACCGTAGCGCGTGGTAAGCGCCAGCGCACCCGCGTGAGCAGCGCGAAGCGGTGCTGGGGTTGGGTGATGAGGCATAAAGGCATAGCATTGGTGGCACAGCCAAGGTGGCTTAGCAGCCGCCACTCGCGGGTGCCTTATTTGCTCGTTCCTCGCAAAACGTTACCACGCGCTACGGTTTTTGCTGGATTGGAAAATAGAGAGAACCCGTAGCGCGTGGTAAGCGCTAGCGCACCCGCGGGAGCAGCGCGCATAGCGCTGCCGTGTTGAGTGATGGGACACAAAGGCATAGCATTGGTGGCACAGCCCAGGCGGCTTGACGCCGCCCACTCGCGGGTGCCTTATCTGCTCGTTCCTCGCAAAACGTTACCACGCGCTACGGTTCTTGCTGGATTGGAAAATAGAGAGAACCCGTAGCGCGTGGTAAGCGCCAGCGCACCCGCGGAAGCAGCGCGAAGCGCTGCCGGGGTTGGGTGATGGGGACACGAAGGCATAGCATTGATGGCTAGCCCAAGGCAGCTTGCACTGCCACCCGCGGATGCCTTATTTGCTCGCTCCTCGCAAAACGTTACTACGCGCTACTCTTGTTGGATTTGAAAATAGAGACCCGCGTATAAGACGGTCCCGACATTCTCCTCACAACAAATCTGCAGCATCCTGGCGCTTCTCGTCACGTAATTTATCGCGGGCGATATACAGAGCTGCTATGGCGCGGGCTTCATGGAAATCGTCTCGCAGCAGAAGGGCAGGCAGATCTTCGATAGGGTGGGTTTCAACAATAAGCGGTTCTGGTTCATCGCCCGGTAGTCGTTTGGGGTACAGGTCAGTGGCGAGCAGCACCTGCATCCGGTGGCGCATATAGTTAGGGGCCAAAGAAAGCTCGACCAATGGCTCGATACGGTGAGCACCAAAACCGCACTCTTCCATCAGCTCCCGGTTCGCCGCGGTAACGATATCTTCACCCGGGTCTACCAGGCCTTTGGGTATCGTTAATACGTAGTCTTCAAAGCCTGCCGCATACTCACGAATCAGCAGCACATGGTTGGGGTCGGGCATGGCCACAATCATGACGGCGCCACGGTCAGCCCCGGTCAAGCGCTCGAACTGGCGCTCCTCGCCGTTTGAAAAACGTAAATCCAACGACTCAATATGAAATAAACGGCTTTTGGCTACGCTCTCACGAGCGAGTACCTGCGGTTTGCGCAGATAGCCGGAGGGGGAATCAGATACTGACATACAGGCCTCCATGGCTGCTAAAAAGGGGTTAGGCTACAATAGCACGCTTACTCTTTTAGACTGGAGCGGCAATGATTGACTGGCGCGAAATTGATACCGTCCTGCTGGATATGGACGGCACGCTGCTAGACCTGCACTTTGACAGCCACTTCTGGCTTGAGCATTTACCCCGTCGTTACAGAGAGCTTCATCATCTTGATGAAGCGTCTCAAAATGCACTGCAAGAGCGGATTATAGGCGAGCAGGGCACATTAAACTGGTACAGCCTGGCGTACTGGAGCCGTGAGCTTGATGTCGATATTGTCGCCCTCAAGCGTGAAGTCCAGCATTTAATCGGTCTACGTGGTGATGCGCTCGATTTTCTGAAGTGGCTGAAGCAGGCTCATCCGCGCGTAATATTGGCGACCAATGCCGATAGAGCCAGCCTATCGCTTAAATTGCCGTTAACGGGGTTGGAAAACTACCTGGATGCCATCATTTCCTCAGAAGACGTGGGGGCGGCCAAGGAGGAGCAGGCGTTTTGGTTTGCGCTTCAGGAGATCGAGCCCTTTGACCCTGCCCGCACCCTGTTTATAGACGATAACTCCCGCGTGCTGGAAAGTGCCCGTGAATTTGGTATCCGGCATTTGCTGGGTATTAAACAGCCGGACAGCCAGCGCCCTGAAAAAGAGCTGCAGGAATTTATCGCCTTGGATCGATTTGCCCAGCTGCTGCCACAAGATACTCCAGGGCAGCAAGGAGAGCGTTAATGAGCGACGCCGTTCGCTTGGATAAATGGTTATGGGCCGCGCGGTTTTTCAAAACCCGGGCACTCGCCAAAAAAGCCATTGAAGGTGGCAAAGTGCACTACGACGGTGCGCGTGTCAAAACCAGTAAAAACGTCGAGCTAGGGGCGCTGATCCGCGTGCCTCAGGGCTGGGATATTTATGAAGTCGAAGTAACCGAGCTTTCTGACCAGCGCCGTGGTGCGCCTGAAGCACGCAAACTCTATACAGAGACAACAGAGAGTGCCGAGCGCCGTGCCCGCGAGACTGAAGCACGCAGGCTTACCAATGAAGCCATGCAGCACCCCCTCAAGCGGCCTGATAAAAAGCAGCGCCGCGATATACAGCGCTTTCAGCGTCAGTCAGGCGAGTAGCCGATACGCTCAACGCCTAACGGGGTGTCAATACACCCCTGACAGGTTAACCCGCCAGGTACACTTTTTCATTTCAAGGCCTCTTTATGTCTGATCAGATTCAGCGGTTCATGTTTGACCAAACCAATGTACGTGGTGAAATCGTAACGCTTGCCACTGCTTATCATGAAGTGCTCACGCGCCATGCATATCCACCAGTGGTCAATGAGCTGCTGGGCGAACTGCTGGCCGCCGTCGCGCTGCTGACCGATACCATCAAGCTGGACGGCACGTTAAGTATTGAAGTGCGTGGCCAGGGCGTCCTGTCGCTATTGATGGCGGAATCCAACCCGGGCGGCGAGCTACGCGCTATTGCCCGTATTGCTGAAGATAGCCACTTACCCAGCGAACGGACGAGCTTTCGCGAGCTGGTCGGAGAAGGGCAGATCGTTATCACGCTCGACCCGCGTGAAGGCAACCGCTATCAAGGGATCGTCGCACTGGATCATGAAACGCTTAGCGGCTGCCTGGAAGCTTACTTCAGCCAATCCGAACAGCTGCCTACCCGTTTGTGGCTGGCGGCGGATGGCGAGCGCGCCGGAGGTCTATTGTTGCAGCGTTTGCCTGATGCTGCGCAGAACCAGGATACTGATGCCTGGGAGCGCAGCGTGGCACTTGCCGATACCATCAAAACCGAAGAGCTTCTGGGGCTGGAGCAGCGCGAGGTGCTTTACCGCCTTTATCACGAAGAGACCGTGCGCGTATTTGAGCCCAAGGCACTGCGCTTTGGCTGTACCTGTTCGCGGGAGCGAATGGCGGATGCTTTGATAACGTTGGGGGCTGACGAACTGCGCGATATTTTGCGTGAACAGGGCGCTATCGATACGCAATGCCACTTCTGCCACACGAAATATCACTACACTGCGGCCGATATTGAAACGTTATTGGATAATCCGGACGCCCCATCACCGGTTATTCACTGATTATGTAGTCGCTTATGAAAAGGCTACCAACAATGGTTAGCATGTAAAGGGCCAGGAGTTACAACGTATTTGGCGCATCTGCCAAACGACTGTTTGAAATTTTACTGCGCCGCAACACAAAATATTGTGTCTTTGTAGTAGTTTAACTACAAGATGTTTGATCAAAGCTCCCGTTTCCCGGGGGCTTTCTTTTTGCAATAATGCCCCTGACTTCAGCACACCCAGCGAATTTTATGTTGCTGGGATGACTTTTTTGGTGGCGTCAGTGACGCCCGGTAACGAGAGAATGGCCCTAAGGCCCAGGAATCGAAATGACCACGACTCAAGCCGCTTCCCAAATCCATGTGAATCTTAGCCATGTGAATCTTAGCAGCGCCGAATTGATCGAGCGCGCCGTGGCCCGTGGTGAAGGCCGCTTGTCGGCTGATGGCGCCCTGGCCGTTAATACTGGCGTACGTACCGGCCGTTCGCCGAAAGACCGCTTCATTGTCGATGAGCCGTCCACACGCGACAGTATTGATTGGGGCAGCGTCAACCGCCCGTTCGATGCCGCTAAATTTGATGCTCTTTGGGAGCGTGTTGAAGACTATCTGGGCGATCGTGAGCATTTCGTCTCTGAGCTGCACGTGGGCAGTGATTCCACCCACTATCTGCCGGTTCGCGCGACGACTGAAACTGCCTGGCAGAATCTTTTCGGCCGCACCATGTTTGTACGTCCAAGCGCTTACAACCCGGCCGGTAAAGACGAGTGGATCATTCTCAACGCGGCGAATTTTGAGTGTGATCCGAGCCGTGATGGCACCAATTCTGACGGCTGCGTGATCATCAATTTCGCCGCGAAGAAAGTGCTGATCGCCGGTATGCGTTACGCAGGCGAAATGAAAAAAGCCATGTTCTCGGTACAGAACTTCCTGCTGCCGGCGTCTGATGTATTGCCGATGCACTGCTCGGCAAACGTAGGTGAAGACGGCGAAACCTGCCTGTTCTTCGGCCTTTCGGGTACCGGTAAAACCACGCTTTCCGCTGACCAGGCCCGCTACCTGATAGGTGACGATGAGCACGCCTGGGGCGACGGTATCGTCTTCAACATGGAAGGTGGCTGCTACGCCAAGTGTATCGACCTTTCCGAGAAGAACGAGCCGGTTATCTGGAACGCCATCAAGTTCGGCACCGTGCTTGAAAACGTGGTGCTCAATGACCGCCACGAGCCTGACTACACCGACGACAGCCTGACACAGAACTCGCGTGCCGCTTACCCGCTTGAACATGTAGAAAAGCGCGTACCTGAAAACCTGGCGGGCGAGCCTAACGCCATCGTCTTTTTGACCTGTGATATGTCAGGCGTACTGCCGCCGGTGTCCGTGCTGTCTAAAGAAGCGGCGGCATACCACTTCCTGTCAGGTTATACCGCTAAAGTTGGCTCTACCGAGATGGGCTCTTCTGAAGGACTGGCCGCTACGTTCTCTACCTGCTTTGGTGCCCCGTTCTTCCCACGCCCAGCGCGTGAATACGCCGATCTTTTGATCAAGCGTGTTGATAAAAAAGACGCCCAGGTTTACCTGGTCAACACCGGCTGGACGGGTGGTGCTTACGGTGAAGGTGGCGCTCGCTTTTCTATCCCGACCACCCGCGCCATTATCAGTGCGATTCAGTCCGGTATACTGCGTGATATAGAAACCAAGCACATCGAAGGCCTGAACCTTGAAGTGCCGGTTGCCGTGCCGGGCGTTGATTCAAGCCTGCTCGACCCGCGCGACACCTGGGAAGACCGTGACGCCTACGATCGTCACCTGAAAGAGCTTGCGACCAAGTTCGTGGATAACTTCAAGAAATTTGAAGGCGTAAGTGAGGCCATCATCAAGGCTGGCCCGCAGCTGACCTGATGATGAATGGCTAGTAAAGCAAGCCATGCAAGAAGGCCGCCTCCGGGCGGCCTTCTGCTATCTGTGTGTTTGAACGTTTCGTTGAGGCTTTTGCGTCGCGCCCAGGTAAAGCGGTAATAGACTGATTGTGATACCTTGTGAGCACTTAAAAATGCTGCATGAGTTAGTTGCAATTTATGGATGTCAATCAGCGAATTATTTCCCGCTTGGCCGATGAGCTAGGCGTACGTACACAGCAAGTGGCGGCCACGGTCGAGCTATTGGATGGTGGCGCTACGGTGCCTTTTATCGCCCGTTACCGTAAAGAGATCACCGGGGCGCTGGACGATACCCAACTGCGCCAGCTAGACGAGCGGCTGCGCTACTTGCGCGAACTTGAAGAGCGCCGTGAAGCGGTACTGCTGGCGATTGACGAGCAGGGCAAGCTGGATGCGCCGTTAAAAGCGGCGATCCAGGCGGCAGAAACCAAGCAGCGTCTTGAAGACCTGTATCTCCCCTTTAAGAAAAAACGCCGTACTAAAGCGCAAATTGCGCGCGAGGCGGGCCTTGAGCCCCTTGCGGATGCGCTTCTAGCCAACCCAGCGCTTGACCCGGAAACTGAGGCCGAAGCCTACCTGCGCCCGGCAGAAGTCGATATCCCGGCAATTGAAGATGCTAAAGCGGCACTGGATGGCGCCAAGCAAATCCTCATGGAGCGCTTTGCCGAAGACCCCGAGCTAATCGGTCGGCTGCGTGAGCGGCTCTGGCAAGAGGGCGAGCTGAGTGCCCGCGTGTTGGAGGGCAAACAGCAGGAGGGCGCCAAGTTTGCGGATTACTTCGAACACGATGAGAAGCTTGCCAAAGTGCCCTCGCACCGCGCGCTTGCGATGTTCCGGGGCCGTAACGAGGGTGTACTGAGCCTAGCCATTCGCCTGCCGGGTGAAGACGAAGCGCCCATCCATCCCGCTCAGGTCGCGATTGCCAAACAGGTCGGCATTAGCGACGAGGGCCGCGCTGCCGATAAGTGGCTGGGTGAAGTAGTACGCTGGACCTGGCGAGTGAAGCTTTATACGGCGCTTGAAACCGAGCTGCTGGGCCGCCTGCGCGAACAGGCCGAGCAAACCGCCATTGATGTCTTTGCGGCGAATCTAAAAGACCTGCTACTGGCCGCTCCGGCAGGGCAGAAAGTCACTCTGGCGCTGGATCCGGGGCTGCGTACGGGGTGCAAGGTCGCCGTTGTCGATGCTACCGGGCAGTTTATTGACCAGGCGACGATCTATCCCCATGCGCCGCAAAACCGCTGGGATGAGTCACTCAACGTTCTCTCGAAGCTGGTTAAGCAGCATGGTGTAGAGCTTATTGCGGTGGGCAACGGCACTGCCAGCCGTGAAACCGACAAGCTGGCTATCGAGCTGCTTAAAGCGCTGGCACCAGCGCATCGGTTAAGCAAAGTAATGGTGTCTGAAGCCGGCGCTTCGGTATATTCCGCGTCTGAATACGCTTCCCGCGAACTGCCAGATCTCGATGTGACGATACGCGGCGCAGTATCCATTGCACGCCGTTTGCAGGACCCGCTGGCTGAGCTGGTTAAAATTGAGCCCAAGTCGATTGGTGTCGGCCAGTATCAGCATGACGTTTCCCAGGTACAGCTATCGCGCAGCCTGGAAGCTGTGATTGAAGACTGTGTGAACGCCGTCGGCGTCGATCTTAATACTGCCTCCAGCGCCTTGCTTTCGCGTGTGGCGGGATTAAGCGCCGCCATTGCGGAAAATATCGTAGCGCAGCGTAATATTCAGGGCGCGTTCAAAAGTCGTAAAGCGTTACTCGAAGTGAGCCGCTTAGGGCCCAAAACCTTTGAGCAGTGCGCCGGTTTCCTGCGTATCCATAACGCCGAAAACCCGCTGGATGCCAGCGCCGTACACCCCGAGGCGTACACCCTGGTTGAGCGTATTGCCAAGCAAAACGGCCGCGAAGTAAAAGGCTTGATTGGCGATAGCGCGGCGCTGAAAGCCTTGAAGCCTGCTGATTTCGCTGATGAACGCTTCGGTATTCCGACCGTCAGCGATATTTTGAGCGAACTGGATAAGCCGGGACGTGACCCCCGGCCTGAGTTCAAGGCCGCTGAGTTTCGGGAAGGGGTAGAAACCTTAAAGGATCTCAAGCTGGGTATGGTATTGGAAGGCACGGTTACCAATGTGACGCCTTTTGGTGCTTTTGTGGATATCGGTGTTCACCAGGACGGCTTGGTGCATATTTCCGCGCTGTCTGACCGTTTTATCGATGACCCGCGCAGCGTGGTCAAAGCGGGCGATATTGTATCGGTCAAGGTAATGAGCGTGGATATTCCCCGCAAGCGGATCGGTCTTTCCATGCGCCTGGATGATGAGCCTGAGCAAGAGCAAAGCGCGTCAGGCAAGGCCTCCCACAGTGATACGCGCAAGCCCGCGCGCAGCCAGCGCCAAGGGAATAAATCCAATGAAGCGCCTGCTCCGATGGGCGCTTTAGGCGCTGCGCTGTTAAAGGCGCGCAAAGGTAAATAGCCGCATGTCTTGAATATTTAATGGTTGCCGCCATATCCTGCCTCTTATTGTTTATGAAATGGTTTATAAAACTGTTTATGGAAATGCTGGCGATGCCACCTGATTTCACCAAGGCCCGCAGCGCGGGCCTTACTGACAAGGAGTGTTCACCTTGCCTGAACCACTCACTGTGCCAACCGCGTTAGCTGCCCAGGTTGAGCGTTTGCTGCCCAGCGCCCGACTGGGAAGATTAGGCCGCCTGCGCCGTGGTCTGGAAAAAGAAGGGCTGCGCGTTGACGCCCAAGGGCACATCGCTCAAACACCACATCCCAGTGCCTTGGGCTCTAAATTAACGCATCCACATATCACGACTGATTATTCCGAGTCATTGATCGAATACATCACGCCGGTGTATTCGCAGCCGCGCGAAGCGCTAGCGTTTTTGTCCGACCTGCATACATTTACCTACCAGCATCTCGATCAAGAGTGGATCTGGCCGGGCAGCATGCCGTCGCGCCTTTCGGGTAACGACAGCATTCCGATTGCCGACTACGGCACGTCCAACGTGGGTACCATGAAGCATGTGTACCGCAAAGGGCTGGATGTGCGCTACGGGCGTATCATGCAGGCCATTGCCGGCGTGCATTACAACGTCTCGCTACCCGAAGATATGTGGCACGCCCTGCGCGAGATGGAAGGCGCGAGCAATATCCCGTTTA
This sequence comes from Halomonas sp., assembly GCF_017983445.1. GTDB lineage: Bacteria > Pseudomonadota > Gammaproteobacteria > Pseudomonadales > Halomonadaceae > Vreelandella. Next base: position 270,304 of record NZ_JAGOBJ010000006.1, on the reverse strand, counting down.
ACGACTACCGTTCCACGCGTTATTTTGGCCTGATCCGTAATTTTCGCCGCCATAGCTGGCTGCTGCTGTATCTGTTTGGCGCCTCGCCCGCGATAGATAAAAGCTTTCTACCCGAAGGTAACGTACCCGAGAAGCTGCAGGCGCTGAACGACGATACCTTCTACGCGCCTTACGCCACCACGCTGCGCATGTCTGATCTGGGCTACCAGAATAAAGTCCAGTCGCAGCTTAAAATTTGCTTCAATTCGCTATCCAACTATGTGAATACGCTGCGCCATGCGATCTCATCGCCTTGGCCGGATTATCAAAAACTGGGCGTTAACGAGGGCGGTGACTGGCAGCAGCTAAACGCCAATATCCTGCAAATCGAGAACGAGTACTACAGCGATATACGCCCCAAACGGGTTGCCAAGCACAATGAAACGCCCAGCCAGGCGCTTGAAGCGCGGGGTGTTGAATATATTGAAGTGCGCTGCCTGGATTTGAACCCGTTTGATCCTTTAGGCGTCACTGAAGCCCAAATGCGTTTCGTCGATACCTTCCTGATGTGGTGTCTACTCAGCGATAGCCCATGGATTTCCGATGAAGAGTGCGACCGCCTGGACGATAACCGGCGCTGGGTGGTGGAGCGCGGACGCGATCCTGAATTGACGTTGATTCGTCAGGGGCAGGTCACTTCGGTACGTGAGTGGGGCGAGCAAATCATTGCCGAAATGCACGAAGTAGCCCGCCTGTTGGATGCGGTCGAAGATGACGCGCCTTATGCGGCGGCGCTGAATGAGTTGGCCCCTCGTTTGAAAGACCCATCGCTTACGCCGTCTGCACAGATGCTGACGCGTATCAAAGAGGGCAACGGCTCGTTAAGCGATACCCTGCTTGCCTTGGCTAAAGAGCAGGGCGAAAAGCTTAAGAACACGCCTATGCTGCGCTCACGCGAAGCTCTGCTTGCGCAGTTGATCGAAACCTCACATCAGCAACAGCACGATATCGAGGCCGCAGATCAGGTAAGTTTTGCCGAATTTTTAGAAACCTACTTTACCAAAGCGCGTGAATCCCGTGCTCTGTCGGCGTTACCACCTGAGGATAGCCAATGAACCAGGCAGCACTTCGTCCAGTCGCCCTCGCGGGCCTGGCATTTTGTGTATTGATGATGGCGGTAGCGCTCGGCCTTGAGCATATTGGCGGGTTTGAACCCTGTCCACTATGTGTTTTTCAGCGCGTAGCGGTCATCGCCGCAGGGTTAATCTTTGCGGTAGCGGCTATTCATAACCCCGGTGGCAAGGTAGGCGCAGGTATTTACGGGGTGCTAGGCCTCGCGGCGGTAGGAACGGGCGCCTTTATTGCCGGGCGCCACGTTTGGCTCCAAAGCTTGCCCGCCGATCAGGTACCTTCCTGTGGGCCTGGTCTTGATTACATGATGGATGTGCTGCCCATGAGAGATGTCATTTCCATGGTGCTGAATAGCTCAGGTGAGTGTGCTGAGATCGACTTTATGTTCCTGGGCTTCTCACTGCCTGCCTGGACGCTACTTGGTTTCGCGATACTCGCGCTCGTACCGCTGCGTATGCTGTGGTTAGCGATTAAACGCTAATGTTTTAAGCTGTCGGCTATTACCTAAAAACAAAAAATAGGAGCACGACGTGCTTTATCGACACTTCGCCACACAAGAAGAGATCGACCGGGCCTATGATCCAATGCTCGGTCGAGACCCTCAGGTTTTAGTCCAAAACTGGCAACAGCGTAGTGAAGCGTCACGCGCAAAACACAGGGTGACGCTAGATCTTGCCTATGGTCCTTCCACTGCCGAGCGTATGGATATCTTCCATGCGCAAAGCGCGGATGCGCCCATACATGTCTTCTTTCATGGCGGCTATTGGCGCTCATTAAGTCATCGTGAGTTCAGCTTTATTGTCGATGGTCTCGTCAAGGCAGGCATTACGGTAGCCGTGGTCAATTACGCCCTGTGTCCCGAGGTGCGTTTTAGCGAGCTGGTTCGGCAAAGCCAGGCAGCCGTTGCCTATATCTATCGGCATGCAAAAGCGCTAGGGGTCGATCCTTCTCAACTGAGCATTTCAGGGCATTCAGCAGGTGGGCATTTGTCGGCCATGCTCATTGCGACCGACTGGGAAGGCGGTTTTGGCTTGCCCAACCAATTGATTCGCGGCGCGCTGTGCATCAGTGGTTTATACGATCTGCGGCCATTTCCATGGTCGTGGTTGCAGCCGAAGCTGCAGTTAAGCGGGCGAGATGTTCAGGAATTCAGCCCGTTATGGCTACCGTGCCGGGTATCGGCGCCAATGCAATTGGTAGTGGGTGGTCAAGAGCCTGTCGAGTTTGAACGGCAAATGACGGCGTATGGCGAGCAATTACTGCGCGACGGCCAACAGGTAGAGCAACATTTACTCAATGAAGCCGACCACTTTTCAATTCTTGAGCACTATCTTGAAGGGGGGTGTTTTATTGAGTGGATCAAGGCATTCCACAAGATTTAGCAGCGCCCCTTTTGGGGCGCTTTCATATCTCTAGGCGCCAGAAATCATCGCGGTAGCTTCGATTTCCACCTTGGCCTGGTCTTCGACCAGCCCTGCCACCTGAACCATGGTCATCGCCGGAAAATGCTTACCCAATACTTCACGGTAGGCAGCACCGACTTCTTTGAGTCGCGCCAGATACTCCCGTTTATCCGTCACATACCACGTTAACCGCACGAGATGCTCAGGGCCTGCGTTAGCCTCTTTCAAGACCGCCACAATATTTTGCAGTGCCTGATTCACTTGAGCGACAAAGTCATCGCTTTCAAATACCTGATCGGCATTCCAGCCGATCTGCCCGCCTACAAAAACGGTCTGGCCCGAAGCAAGCACACCATTGGCGTAGCCGGCGGCTGCTTTCCAGGAAGAGGGGTGGAGAAGCTGATGAAAAGTGGCGTCACTCATGTTGGCTATCCTTATTGGTTGTCGACGGTAATATGCTGGCGTATCGCATCGTTCCATGGCATAGACTTACCGCTACTTAACTCCATGAATACAAGCGTTAAACAACTGGTTAAGCGTTTCTGCTCACCGCAGTAAGCAACAATCTGAAGGTTTAGGCTGCTTCGCCCTACGGCCTGAACACTCAGTTCAAACATAAGTCGTTCGCCTAGTCGGCTAGGCGCGTGGAACTGGGTCTCGATAGAAACAGTGGGAACCCCCGTGCCATTTTCCACGTGCAGCTGGTTAAAGTCGTGGTGCAGAACCTCTTCGAACCAGTCCTCTACCACGGAGTTAATCAGCTCAAAATAGCGCGGATAAAAAACGATACCCGCGGGGTCACAATGCTGAAAACGAACCTTTCGCTGTGTCGTAAACGCCATTGCTCCTCCTGTTTATTCTCAGCTGTTTTGTTAACTAGGTTTTTAACTAGATTCTTAACTAAACTATTAACTACACGCCCAGATAACGGTCTCGAAGCGTGCCATCAAGTAAGGCTGGCTTGCCATCCCACACCGTGCAGCCTTTTTCCAGGATGGTGCAGCGATCAGCAATGGGGAGTATTTCACTTAATGACTTATCCACCAGCAGCGTGGCCTGGCCTTGCTCCTTGAGCAGGCGAATCGCTCGCCAGATCTCCTGGCGGATAACCGGTGCCAGGCCTTCGGTGGCTTCATCGAGCACCAGAAGGCGAGGGTTGGTCATTAATGCACGGCCGATGGCTAACATCTGCTGTTCGCCCCCCGAAAGCGTCTTGGCCATTTGTGCGCGGCGTTCTTCCAGGCGTGGAAAGAGAGTTTCGACTTTATTTAACGTCCACTCGCCGGGCCGTGCGGTCACCATCAGGTTTTCGCGAACGGTGAGATTAGCAAAGCAGCGTCGGCCTTCAGGAACCAGGCCCAGCCCCGCTTTGGCGATTCGGTAAGCGGGTAAGCGGCGTAGATTTTGAGCATCAAACTCAATGCTGCCTTTACTTGCCGGGGTTAGCCCGAATATCGAGCGAATGGTCGTGGTTTTGCCCATACCGTTGCGGCCCATCAGCGCGACCATTTCGCCAGCGTTGACTTCCAGATTAACGCCAAATAGCGCCTGGGAATGCCCGTAGAAAGTTTCAATATCGGCAACTTTAAGCATCATCATTCCCCAGGTAAGCTTCCCGAACGCGAGGGTCCTGTTTGATCGCATGGCTATCCCCATGGGCGATCACGCTACCCGATACCAAGACAGAAATCCGGTCAGCCAGCCGGAAGACAGCCTCCATGTCATGCTCAATCAGCAGGATAGGCACTTCGTGTTTCAGCGCCTCGAGCAGTTCGGTAAGCTTGGCTGATCCTTCAGGGCCCAGGCCCGCCATGGGTTCATCCAACAGTAGGGCACGCGGTTTGAGCGCCAGGGCGCAGGCGACTTCTACCTGGCGGCGCTCGCCATGCGAAAGCTCCGATACCGGCGTCCAGGCGCGGTGGCTAAGCTGCATACGCTCAAGCGCCTCATAGGCAGGTTCCAAAAGCGCCTTGTCGCGGGCGACGGGTTTCCAGAAACGGAAGCTATGACTTTGCAGTGCCTGAACGCCCATCATCACGTTACGCATAACCGATAAGGGTTCTGCCAGGGATGAAACCTGAAAGCTGCGCCCCAGGCCAAGCCTTGCGCGCTGGGCAATGCTCATCTGGGTAATCTCGGTACCGGCCAGGAAGACGCTGCCCTCATCAGGGCGTAAATTGCCGGCTATTTGTCCAATCAAAGTGGATTTGCCCGCCCCGTTAGGCCCGATAAGCGCATGAATCTCGCCTTGATGCAGTTCCAGTGAGACATCATGAGTCGCCTGCAGGGCGCCAAAGCGCTTGTGCAAATGTTGCAGCGAAAGGATTACATCACTCATTGCGCTCCCTCCCGGCAAGCCAGCCCATCACGCCGTGCTTGGCAAACAGCACAACGCCCAATAGCACCAGCCCAAGGAAGAGCTGCCAATACTCGGTAATCCCGCCTAGCAGCATTTCCATCATCACAAACAAGATAGCGCCGGCAAGCGGACCGTAAAGGCGCCCAACACCGCCTAAAATCACGATGACCATCAGTTCACCAGAGAAGTGCCAACTGAGCATCGTGGGGCTGACAAACCCGTTTAAATCCGCATAGAGTGCGCCAGCAAGTCCGGTAATCGCGGCGGAAATTACAAACGCTACCAAACGAATGGGGTAGGGGTTAATGCCTGCTGTCGCCAAGCGTACATCGTTTAGCCGCGCCATGGTCAGTGCCGCCCCAAAGCGTGATTTCATCAGACGTGAGGTAATGCCCATCGCGAGAACAAGGCCGGTAAAGCAGATAAGAAAGTAGGTTAATGCGTTAGTGGTATCGACTATGGGGAGGCTATTGCGCAAATAAATAGGCAAGCCATCTTCGCCACCATAGGTTGGCCAGGAGTTGGCAAAGTAATAAATCATCTGCGCAAAGGCCAGGGTGATCATGATGAAGTACACCCCGGTGGTGCGCAGCGAAATAGCCCCGATGGCCAGCGCCAGAAGCCCGCACAGCACAATAGCTGCCAGCCATACCACCAGCAGGCTATCGCTGCCCGGTACGTTGAATGGCCAGGTCATAAACGGTGTCATATCAAAGGCGTGGTAGGCACTGATCCCCGCGATATAACCACCCAGGCCGAAATATGCGGCGTGGCCAAAACTCACCATGCCGCCGTAGCCAATGGCTAAGTTAAGACCCACGGCCGCCATGGCAATAATCGTGATTCTGGATGCCAAATTAACGTAATAAAGATGGCCCAGAAAGTAAGCGGCGATGGGTAATAGTAAAAGTAGGCCGAGCAGAATCATCTGCACGATGCCCTTACGCCCAAAGTGGCTATCTACCTGGGTAGCGGGTGCCATGTCAGCAGTGCCTTGGTTCGGCATTGGCGTGTGCTTGGACACAGGTGTGTAATTAGTCATGGGCAGAGAACAATCCCTTCGGCTTGAACGCGAGAATAACGGCCATGAGGATATAGATCAGCATCGCGGCCAGCGCCGCCCCGGTGCCGGTTGCCTCGGATGGCGGCATAAAGGCGCGGAAGAAAATAGGCAAATAAACCCGGCCAAGCGTATCGACAACACCTACCAGCAAGGCACCGAAGAGAGCCCCTTTGATAGAGCCGATCCCACCGATGACGATGACCACAAAGGCGAGAATCAACACCGGCTCGCCCATGCCTACCTGTACGGACTGCAATGCGCCGACCAGCGCACCCGCCAAACCCGCAAGTGCTGCCCCCAAGGCAAATACCACGGTATACAGCCGCGCGATATTCACGCCCAGTGCGCCAATCATTTCACGGTCACTTTCCCCCGCACGAATGCGCATGCCTAACCGCGTGCGGGAAATCAGCAGGTAAAGAGCAATCGAAATACTCACCCCCACGCCAATCAGCATCAGGCGGTAAAGGGGGTAGCGGGTACCTCCCGGTAGCGTGACGAATCCGGTTAACCAGGAAGGTGGGCTTAGCCAGAGTGGAGATGAGCCGAAAATCCAGCGTGTACCTTCCGAGAAGATCAATATAAGTGCAAAGGTTGCCAGCACCTGATCAAGGTGAGGGCGATGATACAGGCGGCGTATCACCAGGAGTTCAACCAGCGCGCCTACCAGGGCAGCCGCGGTAATACCCGCGCCCAGTCCAATCAGAAAAGAGCCTGTCGATGCGGTCACCGCCGCTGTCGCGTAGGCGCCCACCATATAAAACGAGCCGTGGGCGAGGTTGATAAGACCCATCACCCCGAATATTAGCGTGAGGCCGCTGGCCATCAGAAACAGCATGGTGCCAAGCTGCACGCCGTTGAGTAATTGCTCAATTAGCAGAGTAACGGACACGTTGGGCATCCTTTAACGAAGGAAAGTGGAGATGGAATTAGAGATAGGCTGGGTGAAATCACCCAGCCACGCTGATCTCACATCTGGCACTGTTCGAAATAAACGTCCTGAATATCTTCGATTGCGATACCCAGCAGGCGGTTGGTAGGTTGACCATCATCACCTTCTACTACTTCACGAACGTAAATATCCTGGATGGGATGGTGATTGGGGCCGAACCGGAATTCGCCGCGTACGCTGTCAAAGTCGGCGGCACGCAGTGCTTCACGGAAGGCGTCTTGATCATCAGGATGGGCGACTTCCAGGGCGCTTAAAATCAGGTTCGCGGTGTCAAAACCCTGTGCTGCGTAAAGGGTCGGTGTCCGGCCGTAGGCTTCTCGGAAGCTGTCTACAAAGCGATGATTGGTTTCATTATCCAGATCATAAGCCCAGAGCGACGTGTTACGCGCGCCAATGGCCGCGCTGCCCACCGCCTTGATCAAAATCTCATCAAACGAGAACGCCGCGCCGAAAATAGGAATATCCACGCCCGAGCTTTCCCACTGCTTCATAAACGAGATGCCCATGCCGCCGGGTAGAAAGAAGAACAGGCTGTCGGCATCGCTGGCGCGGATCTGAGCAATTTCAGCCGCGTAGTCGGTTTGGCCCATCTGGGTGTAGAGCTCATCGACTACTTCACCTTCGTAAAGGTGCTTGAAACCCGCCAGAGCGTCGGTACCAGCCGGGTAGTTCGGCGCCATGATGATGGGCCGTTCATAGCCTTCTTCGCGCATGTAAGCGCCCATGGCGCCGTGCAGGTTGTCGTTCTGGTAGGCCACGTTAAAGTAGTTTTCGTGGCACATACGGCCGGCTAAATCGGAAGGCCCTGCATTAGGGGACAGGTAAAAAGTGCCCTGGCGTGTGACGGAAGGCACTACTGCCATGGCAAGGTTGGACCAGATAATGCCGGTAAGAATGTCAACATCATCACGCTGCATAAACTCAGTGGCCAGGCTGCGCGCCAGGTCAGGGCGGTTAGCATCATCCTGAATGAGCACTTCAATCTCATCCTGTCCCGACTGCTCTATCGCCAGCATAAAGCCATCGCGCACATCGACACCCAGGTGAGAACCACCGCCTGAAAGCGTCGTAATCATGCCGATTTTGACGTCCTCAGCCTGGGCTATCGCGACGCTTGAAGAGAGCAGAAGGCCAAGGCCTAAGCGAGTCATGTTTTTCATAATCATTCCCTCAATGTATTTATGGCGTTGTTATCACTTAGAGGTAGGTACGTTAGTGCCAGGAAGGCCGTTATCCGCGTAATACGCCTGATTTAATCGAAAGCGCTGGACTTTACCGGTGGTGGTTTTAGGCAGCGTATCGATAAAGCGTATCGAGCGAGGATATTTATACGGCGCAATCGTTTGCTTAACAAAATCTTGCAGCATTTGTCGGCAAACATCATCTTCCTCAAATCCATCGTTTAAAACCACAAATGCCTCAACAATCTGGCCTCGTTCCTGGTGCGGCGCGCCAATTACGGCGCATTCCTTGACGGCGGGGTGGGCAAGTAGCGCCGACTCCACCTCAGGTCCGGCAATGTTATAGCCTGCGGAGATAATCATGTCGTCATTGCGGGCGGCGAAATGGAAGTAGCCTTCTTCGTCCTGATAAAAGGCATCGCCGGTAATGTTCCAGCCGTCGGCGACGTAGTTACGCTGACGCTTATCGGCTAAATAGCGACAGCCGGTAGGCCCCCGCACCGCTAATTTACCGACCGTACCACGCGCCACATCGCCCATGGCGTCATCTACAATGCGCGCCTGATAGCCTGTCACTGGTTTGCCCGTGCAGTTAGGCCGATGGTCGTCCAGGCGGTTAGTGATAAAGATGTGCAACATCTCAGTGGCGCCGATGCCGTCGAGTATTGGAACTCCCGTTTGTTTGATCCAGTCGTGATAGATAGGTGCTGGCAGCGTTTCGCCTGCAGAAACCGCAATGCGCAAGCTGCTTAGGTCGGTACGGCTAGTGGGCGCGGACAGCATGGCGCGATAGGCGGTAGGCGCTGTGAACACCACCGTTGCCTGATATTCGCGGATGATTTCCATCATGTTGGGTGGGGAGGCGTGCTCAAGCAGCACGGCCGTTGCCCCAAAGCGTAGAGGGAAGATGGCAAGCCCGCCCAGGCCAAAGGTAAACGCCAGTGGGGGAGAGCCGACAAACACATCATCCGGGGTTACCTGCAGCACTTCATGAGCGTAGCCATCGGCAATGATCAGTAGGTCACGCTGAAAATGCATGGTGGCTTTAGGTGAACCAGTAGTGCCGGAAGTGAAGCCCAGCAGTGCCACGTCATCGGCCGCGGTATCCACAGCATCAAAAGTTATAGGCTTGTCTAACGCCATGCGGTCCAGTTCAGCGTCATGGTTCGCTGTGCCATCAAAGCCCACCACCCGCTTGAGAAATTGGCTTTGGGCCTGGCTTTCCACGAGTTCTTCAAGCAGCCGGGTATCGCATAAGGCCAAACTGATTTCCGCCTTATCGATCACCTGATTCAATTCTTTGCTGCGCAGCATGGGCATGGTGTTCACCACTACCGCACCTGCTTTGGTCGCCGCTATCCAGCAGGCCACCATTGCCGGGTTATTGGCCGAGCGAATCAACACCCGCTGGCCGGGGATTACGCCCAAATCGTCTACCAAGACATTGGCAAGGCGATTGGTCCACTCGGCGAGCTCACGATAAGTGCGCCGCCGGCCGTTGCCTGCCAGGGCAATGCGTTCGCCGAATCCGTTGGCGACCAGGCGGTCACAGAGTTCCACGCCCGCGTTTAGCCGCTCGGGGTAATCAAAGCCTGAAAGCAGAAATTCTGGCTGTCCATCAGTGGGTGGCAGGTTATCCCGCGTAAACATGTCCACATGGGCCGACTGAAAGTACATACCAACCTCCGTATTTAGTGTCGTTGTTTATTCCTGACGACGTCTCAATGAAGGCGCTGTCAGGGATACGGTGTCTGGCGTTATGCGTTGTTGTTCTTAGCAAGTCGTGTTCTTGGCAATGTAGCGTTTAGCAATGTCGTATTCAGCAAGCTCGTGTTGAGTAACATGTAGCGTTTACGGGGTCAGTTCCCCTCGGCAAGCAGGCTGCGGGCGATCACGACCTTTTGTACGTCTGAAGCGCCTTCATAAATACGCAGCGCGCGGATTTCACGGTAAAGACTTTCGATAATATGGCCTTTGCGCACCCCATCGCCGCCGTGTAGCTGCACGGCTTGGTCAATGACCTCTTGGGCCTTGTCAGTGGCAAATAGCTTGGCCATGGCCGCTTCCCGGGTAACGCGCGCAGCACCCTGATCCTTGGTCCAGGCCGCGCGGTAAACCAATAAAGCGGCGGCATCCACATTCAGCGCCATATCGGCCAGGTGGCCCTGAACCATTTGTAGATCAGAGAGTGATGCGCCAAATAGCTCGCGCGAGCGGCTGCGGGATAATGATTCATCCAGCGCCCGGCGTGCGAAGCCCAGTGCCGCCGCTCCAACGGTTGAACGAAACACATCCAGCACCGCCATGGCGATACGAAACCCCTGGCCCGGCTTGCCGATGAGTGCGCTTTCCGGCAAGTACATATCGTTAAAGCCCAGGCGAGCCAGAGGGTGAGGGGCAACCGTTTCCAGGCGCTCGCGGATCTCCAGCCCAGGCGTCGTGGCAGGCACTAAGAAAGCCGAGAGTCCCTTGGCGCCTGGGCCTTCGCCGGTACGTGCGAAAACCGTATAGATATCGGCAATACCGCCGTTGGATATCCACGTTTTCTCACCATTCAAACGGTAGCCATCGCCCTCGCGCTTGGCCGTGGTATCCAGCTGTGCCACGTCAGAGCCTGAGCGAGGTTCGCTCAGCGCAAACGCCGAGAGCGCTTCACCACGGCGGGTTTTATCCAGCCACTGCTTGTGTTCATCGCTGCCAAACAGGCTGATCGCGCCGGTGCCTAGCCCCTGCATGGCAAACGCAAAATCCGCCAGGCCATCATGACGGGCGAGGGTTTCGCGGATCAGGCACAAGCTGCGTACATCGATATGCTCGCCTGCGGTGCCTTCCAGAAAACCCGCCTTGCCCAGGTCGCGAACGAGCTGAACGCAGGTGGCATCCACATCGGCGTGCCCGCGGGGAAGCTCTGCGTTGCACCACGCTTCCAGGCGCGTGGAAAGATCGCGATGCAGGTCCTCAAAGAAGGGCCACTCAAGAAATTGCTGATCGCTCATTAATCCCCCTTGAACTCGGGTTTTTGTTTGGCTACGAAGGCATGGTAGGCACGTGCAAAGTCGTTGGTCTGCATGCAGATCGCTTGCGCCTGGGCTTCTGACTCAATGGCCTGTTCAAGGCTCATCGACCACTCCTGGTTCAACTGGGTCTTGGTAATGCTGTGCGCAAAGGTGGGGCCCTGAGCCAGCCGGGTGGCGTAGGCGATGGCATCTTCTTCCAGGGATTCAGGTTCGACAACACGGTTATAAAAGCCCCATTGCAGGCCTTCTTCGGCGCTCATGCTGCGGCCGCTATAAAGCAAATCTGCCGCACGGCCCTGGCCGATAATGCGCGGTAGCATCGCGCAGGCGCCCATATCACAACCGGCTAAGCCCACGCGGGTAAACAGAAACGCTGTGCTGGCGCGAGGCGTGGCAAAGCGAATATCCGAGGACATGGCGATAATCGCTCCCGCCCCCACGCAAATGCCGTCGATGGCGGTAATAATCGGTTTGCCGCAGTTCAGCATGGCTTTTACCAGATCCCCCGTCATGCGGGTGAATTCCAGCAGGCCCTTCATATCCCGGCCCACCAGCGGGCCGATAATTTCATGCACATCACCGCCGGAGCAGAAGTTGTCGCCGTTGGACGTAAATACCACCGCGCTCACATCGGTGGCGTACACCAAATCGCGAAAGGTATTGCGCAGCTCGGCATAGCTTTCAAAGGTCAGCGGGTTTTTGCGTTCTGGGCGATTCAACCGAATAACGGCGACGTTGCCACGCATTTCCCAGATAAAATGTTCGGGGACTAATTCAGCCATGCTTGTCATCTTATTGTTCTCGTCGGTCAGTGGTTAGTCGGGTATCAAGTGCGTAATCAGGTCGCATCGCTAAGCGGCGTGGGTAGCCGGTGGAGCAGCTCACCGATATGGTGGGCGTCTTCTTCAGCCACTCCTTCAAACAGCGCGTTGATCCAGCGCTCATGCTCCGCCGCCATTTTGCTGAAGCTTGCGCGGCCCGCATCCGTCAAGCATACCCGGGTGGCACGCCGGTCACCCTCAATGGCGATACGCTCAACGCTGCCATCCTCTACCAGACGATCAATAATGCCGGTAACGTTGCCATTGGATACACGTAATCGGCGCGACAGCTCATTCATCTTCAGGCCATCCCCATCGGCATACAGCGCCGCCATGACGTCAAAACGCGGTAGCGTCGTGTCATGCTCGGTACGCAGGCGTTCGCGTAGCGTGGATTCCACCTGGCGAGTAACGCGTAACATGCGCAGCCATAACCGCAGGCGTTCTTTGCTCAAGCGTTCTGCCGTCATACTTCGCCTCCTGAAATCGAGATCGCCTGGCCATTAATGGCGCCACTATGCGGTCCGCATAGCCACATGGCAGTCGCGGTCACCTCTGAAGGTGCTATCAGGCGGCCTGTTGGGTTCGTGGATTTAAAGTGCGTGCTTGCCTGCTCGGCAGACTGTCCTGTCTTGGTCACAATGGTCTCAATGCTGGCCGCTAAGAGGGGTGTGTCGGTAAAGCCGGGACACAGCGCATTAACGGTAATATTGCGGGTGGCGGTCTCGGCTGCCAGTGAACGCACAAGCCCGACTACCCCGTGTTTGGCCGCGCAGTAAGCGCCCACGTAGGCGTAGCCTTTAAGGCCTGCGGTTGAGGCAACGGCTATTAATCGACCGCCGTCGTTTAGCTTTTTTAAGCCTTCACGCAGGGTCAAAAACACCCCGCTCAGATTCACGTTCAGCATGCGCTGCCACTGCTCTAACGAGGTTTTAGTGAACGGTGCGCTCTCAGCAGCACCGGCGTTGGCAATCACAATATCAACGCTCCCCAGCTGCTCGAACAGCGCCACCATGGCAGCTTCGTCGGTAACATCGACTACCGCGCAGTGGATGCTTGCACGCTGCTCGGCAACGCCTTGAAGGGCGGCTTCACGGCGCCCGGTAATCGTCACTTCAGCCCCCGCTTCAGCAAAAGCCAGGGCCATATCGGCGCCGATGCCGCTGCCGCCACCGGTAATCACTACCCGTTTGCCTGCCATGTTTTTGTCTACTATGTTTTTGCCTACTACGTTTTCGTCTACCGCGCTCATATCCAGCCCTCGCCACGTTCTGCCAAGCGCTGTAGCTGATCGGCACCTGCCCGGTAGGGCGCTGGCCACTCAACATCGTGATCCCCCAGGCCCGCGGCAACGTGCAACAACCAGTAAGGATCTGCGAGATGAGGGCGAGCGATACACACTAAGTCAGCACGTCCGGCGATCAGGATCGAGTTGACGTGGTCGGCCTGATAAATATTGCCCACCGCTATGGTTGGAATAGGCGTCTCATTACGAATCCGGTCAGAGAAGGGGGTCTGGAACATACGTCCGTAAACCGGCTGAGCTTGCGTCGAGGTTTGTCCGGCCGAAACATCAATAATGTCCACGTCCGCGGCGCGTAGCCGCTTGGCGATCTCCACGGCATCGTCAGGGGTAATGCCTTTATCGCCGCGCCAGTCATTGGCGGATATGCGCACCGATAACGGTTTGTGAGCAGGCCAAACGCTGCGCACGGCATGGATAACCTCAAGCGGGTAGCGCAGGCGATTATCTAAAGAACCACCATACTCGTCATCACGGTGGTTGGTCAGCGGAGTAATAAAGGATGAGAGCAAATAGCCGTGGGCGGCGTGAATCTCGATCATGTCAAAACCGGCACGGTCAGCCATTTGCGCGGCGCTGACGAATTCATCGCGCACCTGATCCATATCGTCGCGAGTCATGGCTTTAGGCGATTGGTTACGTTCTGACCAGGGCTGGGCAGAGGCTGCCAGTAACGGCCAGTTTTCTTCAGCTAAGGGGGCATCCATTTCCTGCCAACCCAGCTGAGTAGAGCCTTTCGGGCCAGAGTGGCCGATTTGAGCGCACAGCTTGGCAGGGGTTTCCGCATGCACGAAATCACACAGGCGTTTCCAGGCGGCTTCGTGTTCCGGGGCGTAGAGACCGGGGCAACCGGGTGTGATCCTGCCCGTTGGGCTTATGCAGGTCATCTCGGTATACACCAAGCCGGCACCGCCTTTGGCACGTTCGGCGTAATGGATAAAATGCCAGTCGGTGGGGCAGCCATCCACCGCTTTATATTGCGCCATGGGCGACACCGCCACGCGATTGACCAGCCGCATATCGCGAAGCTGATAAGGCGCAAACATCGGCGCGCGTGAACTCCCTTCATTGCCTGACTGGGCTTGAAACCAACGCTCAGCACTCGCCAGCCACTGCGGGTCGCGCACACGTAGGTTCTCGTGGCTGATACGTTGGGAGCGGGTCAATAACGAGTAGTTAAACTGAACCGGGTCCAGATCCAGATAGCGCTCAATCTGCTCAAACCACTCGGTCGAGTTGCGCGCGGCGGATTGTAAACGTAGCACCTCGAAGCGACGCTCTTCTTCATAGCGGGTCAGCGCATCCGCCATGCTGCTTTCGCTGTGCAGGTACTTGGCCAGCGCGATCGCACTTTCCAGGGCAAGCTTGGAGCCTGAGCCAATCGAAAAATGCGCGGTAGCGGCCGCATCGCCCATCAGCACCACGTTTTCGAAACTCCACTTCTCGCAGAGCACGCGGGGGAAGTTAATCCAGGCCGAGCCGCGCACATGGTTGGCATTGGTCATCAATGAATGGCCGCCAAGATGTTTGGCAAAGATCCGTTCGCAGATCGCAATCGATTCCTGCTGGCTAAGCTCTCCAAAACCAAACGCCTGCCAGGTGGCCTCGCTACACTCAACGATAAATGTCGCAGTGTCTTCATCAAACTGATAAGCGTGCGCCCACACCCAGCCATGCTCGGTTTTTTCAAAAATAAACGTGAAGGCGTCATTGAAGGTCTGGCGCGTGCCCAGCCACACGAATTTGCACGCCCGCACGTCAATATCGGGTTTGAAATGCTCGGCATAGGTTTGCCGGGTACGCGAGTTAAGGCCGTCGGCGGCGAGTACCAGGTCAAATTCGCGCCGGTACTCGTCAATGCTGGTTGCGGTGACGTCGGTTTCAAAGCGTATTTCCACTCCCAGTTCGCGCGCTCGCTCTTGCAGCAGGATGAGTAACTGGCGGCGGCCAATGCCACAAAAACCATGGCCGGTCGAAACAGTCTTTACCCCTTTATGGATAACCGCAACGTCATCCCAATACGCAAAATGTTCACGAATGCGCTCAGCGCTAACAGGATCGTTCGCTGCTAGGTTGTCCAGGGTTTCGTCGGATAAAACCACTCCCCACCCGAAAGTATCGTCTGCTCGATTGCGTTCAAACACCACAATGTCATGGGCTGGATTATGCAGCTTCATGCTAATGGCAAAATACAGGCCGGCAGGCCCTCCACCCAGGCAGGCGATTCTCATTGTTATTCTCCCCGTAGACTCTGTTCTCGCTTGAAGATAGAAAATCAGCAGATAATATTCAAGTTTAAATTTTTTAAGCCTAAAGTGTTTTTTTGCTAGCGTTTAACTTTATTAGCCTCCGCACGCTCGCAATCATTACAAGAAGGTGAGAGCATGAAATGAGGCAGCTTTTTTTAAGCATTGAATCGCTTAGCGCAAGTCATCATAAAGTGCGATGGTTTGTGAATAATTAATACCACGAAAACCGTCCTTGACGGGATTGACAGCGCAAGTCGGAAAGGCGAGTCTTGCTTTGTTGTAGGTGGCTATTAGCAAGGAGAAAGCCCCATGCTCGAAGATTGTAAAAATGCCCTGGAGCGCTGGGGAGGCGTGCATAGCCTGATCGACCGCTGGCTTGATCAGCGCCGCTCGCTTCTGGTCAGCTTTATTGAGCTAAAAGATGCATGCGATAGTGAGCTTGAGGCGGTTAGCAAGACGCGCATCGATACCTTCAGTGAAACGCTGATGGACTATATTAGTGCCGGTCATTTTGAAATTTATCCGCAGCTGGCTGAAGAGGCTCGGGCCTTCAATGATGAAAGCGCCCTGCAGATTGCGTCGCAGCTGCTGGAGCGGCTGGAAATGTCCACGGAGATGGTGCTTGAGTTCGATACTGACTACGCCTCCACCGTGCGCTGCCAGCAACACTTAGTGCGGCTACCGGCCTGGATCGACCGCTTGGCAAAAGGTTTAACCGAACGTTTCGCGTTAGAAGACCAGCTAATCGCCCGCCTGCATGCCGCCAATAGCCCGCAGAATACCAAAGCGCCTGCCTGATACTTTATCTGACGAGCGGTGCGCTAACGCTGACGCCGCGCTACGAAAAGCACCTATTCCACATACTGGCACTTAACGTAGCGCGTGGTAACGCATCGCGAGGAACGAGCGATGCGGCACCCGCGGGTGACGGCGAAACCGCCTAGCCAAGCTATTTTACGTTTTGCCTTTACGGTGTAGCTTTCCGCCAATTACCAGCATGCACGGTGTTAGCAGCAGGGTTAAGGCGGTGGCGAAGGTTAAGCCACCGGCGATGGCGCTCGACATCTGCGTCCACCATTGGGCCGAGGGCGCGTTGAAGCCCAGCGCAGGGGCGAAGAGATTGACGTTAATACCCAGCACCATGGGCATTAACCCCAGTACCGTGGTAATAGCCGTGAGCAACACCGGGCGTAGGCGTAAACAGCCTGCTTCAAGCGCTGCGGTCGCGGGAGACATGCCGTCAGCGCGCAGCTCGTTATAGGTATCGATCAAGACAATATTATTGTTCACCACAATGCCCGCCAGGGCGATAACTCCCATGCCAACCATCACGATGCCGAATGCTTGCCCTGTGATCAGCAGGCCCATCAATACTCCAGCGGTTGAAAACACGATGGCTGAAAGCACCAGCAGCGCTTGATAGTAGCTATTAAACTGGGTGACCAGTATCAGCGACATTAACGCAATCGCGACTAAGAAGGCGCCAACCAAAAACTGCATCGACTCCTGCTGGTCTTCCTGCTCGCCAGCCACGTTGACCATCAAACCATCCGGCAGCTGTTCACTGCCTGCGGCAAATAGCGCGCGCAGCCGCTCGTCGGCAAGATAACCGGGCGCCAGGTCGGCTTCAACGGTAATTGCCCGCCGTCCATCAATTCGGTTAAGAGTGCCGACCTTGGGCGCTGGCGTCATGGTCACAAAGTGAGAGATAGGTACCTGGCCGCGCTCGGTGTTAATGGTTAAACGCTCAAGCTGATCAAGGGTGCGCCAATTCTCGGGTAGCCTGACGCGGATATCTACCTCGTCGCTCACGGTTGGTGGGCGATAGTTGGCGACTTCCAAGCCGGTGGTTAATAGCTGTACCGCACTGCCGATCGTGGTGATATCGGTGCCCATGCGGGCGGCGGCTTCACGATCCACGTTAATCTCCCACTCCACGCCCGGCAGGCTGCGGTTATCCTGAATATCCACAAAGCCACCCAGCTCGCGCATTAAGCCATGCAACTGCTCGACGCCGGTTTCGGCAATCGCCGGGTCTGTCGCACTAACTTCAAGCACGATAGGTTTACCGCCCCCAGGGCCCATTTCCTGTTCCTGAAATTCCATCACGATGCCGGGAATATCCTGGGTGCGCTCTGCCATATCGTTCAGAATGGCCCGGGAAGGGCGGCGCTGGTGCCAGTCGACAAACTGAAACTGCAGCATGCCGATCACATCATTGCCTAGCTGCTGGTCTGACACTGCAAAAGAGCGGGCGTACAGGGCTTCGACCTCGCTCATATTGCCAAGCCTCGCCTCCACTCGCTGCAGAATAGCGTCGGTTTCGGTGACCGAAAAATCTCCCCGCGCCCGCACCAGCACCTGCGCACTATCGGGCTCGACGTTGGGGAAGAAGTCGATGCCATGATTAAAGCGGGCGTAGCCCGTATAAAGCAGCATGATAGTCAGTACGGAAAACAGCAGCACCCAGGCTGGGTGCTTTAACAGCCTACCCAGTAAGCGGCGGTAGCCACGTCCCAGCGATGTGGTGGTGTCGGGAAGTGTAGCGCCCTCGTTTTTGGGCGATGTGCGGGTAAACAGCCGACCAAGCGTGGGCAGAAATATTAGCGCCATGGCCAGCGAAGCCAGCAGGCATAAAATAACCGTAGCGGGCAGGTATTTCATAAACTGACCAACCACGCCCGGCCAGAACAGCAGCGGAATAAACACGGCCAGCGTGGTGGCGGTAGAAGCAATAACGGGCCAACTCATACGCGACGCCGCGTTTAGCCAGGCCTCATGGGGTCGCTGGCCGTCATGCAGATAACGGTCGGCAAGCTCACTCACCACAATCGCACCATCCACCAGCATGCCCGCGACTAGAATCAGCGCAAACAGCACCACGATGTTGAGGGTAAAGCCAAACATCCAGACCAGTAAAATACCGGTCAAAAAAGCGCCGGGAATAGTCAGGCCTACCAGCAGCGCCATGCGCCAGCCCATGACCGCGACCACCACAATCAATACCAGCACCACCGCCGTAAGCACATTATTCAATAGCTCAGAGAGCATATTCTGCACGGTGGTCGACTCATCCAGAATCGTGGTCAGACGAAGCTCTTCGGGTAGCAGGTCACCTGCCTCGGCAATACGTGCATGTACCGCTTCAATCGTAGCGATAATATTGGCGCCTGCGCGCTTGGAAATCTCAAGCACGACCGCAGGCTGGCCATCAATACGCGCAAAGCCCTGAGGCTCTTTATAGGTTGGATGAATCCAGGCCACGTCGCCAAACGTGACTACCTGATCGCCATCGACTTTGACCGGCATATTCATCACGTCGTTTAACGACTCGATGATGCCCGGCACTTTTAACGCCAGTCGGCCCGCGCCGGTATCCAAACTACCCGCCGCCACTAGTCGGTTATTGCGCGATACCTGATTAAATAGCGCGTCAAAGTCCACGCCGTAGCTTTCCAGTACCAGTGGGTCGACCACAATCTCCAGCAAGTCTTCCTGGTCACCGGCAATATCCACTTCCAGAACGTCAGCAATGCCTTCGATCTCTTCTTGCAGGCGCCTCGCTATGGTAAGTCGCTCGCGGGTATCCAGGCGCCCCGAAAGGCCAATAGTCAGCACCGGGAACTCTGAGACGTTGACCTCCATGACGCGTGGCTCTTCCGCCTCGCTGGGCAGGCTGCTACGCGCTATATCCACCCGTTCGCGCACATCGGAAAGAGCCGTGTTCGGATCAAAGCCTGCATCAAACTCAAGCGTGATCGAACCGTGACCTTCGCTGGACTGGGCGGTGAACTTGCGCAGTCCTTCAATGCCACGTAGTTCCTGCTCCATGGGGCGTATCAGCAACCGCTCGCCATCCTCGGGGCTTACCCCTTCAAGCGACAGCGAGACATAAATCATCGGGATGGTGACATCCGGATTGGCTTCTTTGGGAATCGCCTGCCACGCGGCGATGCCCGCCAACACCAAGCCCACCAGCAGTAATAGCGTGGTGCGGGTATGCGTTAACGCGGCATTAATGAGTTGGCGCATGAACGCTTTCCTGGCTAGCGATGGTGTCATCATCCATGATGGTGGCGCGTTCGGCTTCCACAGGCGTTACCTGTTGGCCTACGTTGGCCAGTCCGGCGCCCAAGGTAATCAGACGTAACGGGTCAGGCAGGCCCGTAACATAAGCGCGTTGGATATCGGCACTTATCAGCTGTACTTGTGTTTGCTGAACCCGGTTCTGCTCATCCAGATGCTTGACCGCAAGCTGGCCCTCCTCATTCAAGCTTAACAGTGCAGGTGAAAGCGTATGCACCTGACGAGGGGGAAGGGTAACCGTGAGTTCAGCACTGCCACCAGCCAAGTGCAGCCGACGTGGATTATCAAGCGTTGCCTCTATATAAAAGGTGCGCGTTGATTCATCCGCGCGATGACTTACATGGGTCAGCGTACCCTCAAGATGATCGCCGTTTAATAAACGCGCGGTAACCGGCAGGCCAACGGACAGCTCGCTTACCTGTTGTTGCGAGGCCCAGGCCGCACCGGTCAAGCGGCGATCATCGATTAGCCGTCCCCACTCTTCGCCAGGCTGAAGCAGATCACCAAGCTCTACCTGGACTCTATCGAGGACGCCTGCAAAGGGCGCTGAGGGGCGGCTATCATTTAACTGCTTTTCTAGCTGGGCAACCGCCGCGGCGCTTGCGCTAAGCGCGCTCTGTAAGCGCAAAAGCTCCGGTTGGGAGATAAGTTGGCGCTGGCGCAAACTCTGGGCCCCGGCATATTCGGACTGAGCGACGGCAAGCTCATCCCGGGCTTGCTGCAAGCGTTCGGGAAGCGCGTCGTTATCCAGTACCAGCAGGATATCTCCAGCGTCTACGCTACGCCCTTGCTCAACCGGTTTTTCCACTACGTAGCCCGCTACATTGGCGCGCAGCGTTGTTTCGCGTTCAGCGGTTAAATGCCCCTGAATCACCTGCCGGGGAATAAACGGCGTGCTTTGCTGCGCCATCACTTCAACACGCAGGGCGCTATCATTAGCGGTGGATAAAGCTTCGGGGGCGGTGGTTTGAAAACGCTGAAAATCACCAAATGCCAACCAGAGAACGAGCGCTAATACCAGCGCGCTGGCCAGAGCGTATGAGTAGGGGATGCGTCGCATGGGGTGTCTATGTCCGTATTAACATGATCCGTATTAACCCAAGGATGAGCTAACTCATCACACCATAACGTAACTCGTTGCCAGCGGCGAGTGCCAAGCGAGCGGCCGAACGGGAGAACTCATCGTATGTATGATTGAGTTTTTGTATAACTGAGCATAACATCTTGGCATCTTGAGTTCTGTCGACCCATCCTAAGGCGAACCAACCAAGGAGCAATGATGAAAGATCCCGTACGTATTGCGATTACCGGCGGTGCCGGCCAGATCAGCTACTCTTTAATTTTCCGCATCGCCGCTGGCGACATGCTGGGGCCGGATCAGCCCGTCATTCTTCAACTGCTAGAAATCCCGCAGGCGATGGATGCGCTGGGCGGCGTGGTAATGGAAGTCAATGACTGTGCCTTCCCGCTGGTGCAGGATATCGTTGCTACAGACGATCCGAACGTTGCGTTCAAAGATGCTGACTTCGCGCTGTTAGTAGGTGCTCGTCCGCGTGGTCCGGGTATGGAACGTAAGGATCTGCTGGAAGCGAACGCGGCAATCTTCTCCGTACAAGGTAAAGCACTCAACGACCACGCCAGCCGTGACGTTAAAGTGCTGGTTGTCGGCAACCCGGCCAACACCAATGCGCTGATTGCATCTGCAAACGCGCCGGATCTCGATAAAGGTCAGTTCACGGCCATGACGCGCCTGGACCACAACCGCGCGTTGACGCAGCTGGCTCAGAAAACCGGTAAGCATGTTACTGACATTGAAAACATGATTATCTGGGGTAACCACAGCGCCACTCAGTATCCAGACATCGCACAGTGCAAAGTTGACGGCAAAGCCGCCACTGACCTGGTCGAGCGTGACTGGTACGAAAACGACTTTATCCCCACTGTTCAACAGCGCGGTGCGGCGATCATCAAGGCTCGTGGTGCGTCTTCAGCAGCATCTGCCGCTTCTTCCGCCATCGATCACGTACGTGATTGGGCGCTGGGCACCGACGGTATCGTCAGCATGGCGATTCCGTCTGACGGCAGCTACGGCATCGAAGAAGGCATCATCTACTCCTACCCGGTACGTTGCCAGGGTGGCAAGTATGAAATCGTTCAAGGTTTCGAGCTTGACGAATTCAGCCAAGAGAAGATGAAAGCCACCGAGAAAGAATTGCGTGAAGAGCGCGCAGCTGTTGAGCACCTGCTCGGCTAAACGCGCGAACTGGCCCTGCCAGTAACGCAAAACCCCGCAAGCTATGCTTGTGGGGTTTTTTATTGCCGTTATTTAGCTACCGACCGCTACGACTCTTCGAGCCCAAACGTAACGCAGGGCCATGTAGCGCGTGGTAAGCGCCAGCGCACCCGCAGAAGCAGCGCACAGCGGTACCGGGGTTGGGTGGCATCGTCAGGGCGGCTTGGCGCCGCCATTCGCGGGTGCCGCATTTGCTCGTGCCTCGCAAGATGCGTTACCACGCGCTACGAGTGATCAGATGCAATCGTACGAGGAGCCATGTAGCGCGTGGTAAGCGCCAGCGCACCCGCGAGAGCAGCGCGAAGCGGTGCTGGGGTTTGGGGTGGTGGCTTAGCCAGGGCGGCTTGGCGCCGCCATTCGTGGGTGCCGCATTTGCTCGTGCCTCGCAAGATGCGTTACCACGCGCTACGAGTGATCAGATGCAAACGTAACGCAGGGACATGTAGCGCGTGGTAAGCGCCAGCGCACCCGCGGGAGCAGCGCGCATAGCGGTGCCGGGGTTGGGTGGCACGGCCAAGGCGGCTTGACGCCGCCATCCGCGGGTGCCGCATTTGCTCGTACCTCGCAAGATGCGTTACCACGCGCTACGAGTGTTCAGATGCAATCGTAACGCAGGGCCATGTAGCGCGTGGTAAGCGCCAGCGCACCCGCGGGAGCAGCGCATAGCGGTGCCGGGGTTGGGTGGCACGGCCAGGGCGGCTTG
The DNA here is from genome assembly GCF_017983445.1 of Halomonas sp. Classification (GTDB taxonomy): domain Bacteria; phylum Pseudomonadota; class Gammaproteobacteria; order Pseudomonadales; family Halomonadaceae; genus Vreelandella. Next base: position 247,764 of record NZ_JAGOBJ010000006.1, on the reverse strand, counting down.
GCGCCGCCATTCGCGGGTGCCGCATTTGCTCGTGCCTCGCAAGATGCGTTACCACGCGCTACGAGTGTTCAGATGCAATCGTAGCGCAGGGACATGTAGCGCGTGGTAAGCGCCAGCGCACCCGCAGCGGCGGCCCGGCGCGGAAGCAGCGCATAGCGGTGCCGGGGTTGGGTGGGATCGTCAGGGCGGCTTGGCGCCGCCATTCGCGGGTGCCGCATTTACTCGTACCTCGCAAGATGCGTTACCACGCGCTACGAGTGTTCAGATGCAAACGTAACGCAGGGCCATGTAGCGCGTGGTAAGCGCCAGCGCACCCGCGGGAGCAGCGCGAAGCGGTGCCGGGGTTGGGTGGCATCGTCAGGGCGGCTTGACGCCGCCATTCGCGGGTGCCGCATTTGCTCGTGCCTCGCAAGATGCGTTACCACGCGCTACGAGTGTTCAGATGCAATCGTAGCGCAGGGACATGTAGCGAGTGGTAAGCGCCAGCGCACCCGCAGCGGCGGCCCGGCGCGGAAGCAGCGCATAGCGGTGCCGGGGTTGGGTGGCATCGTCAGGGCGGCTTGGCGCCGCCATCCGCGGGTGCCGCATTTGCTCGTACCTCGCAAGATGCGTTACCACGCGCTACGAGTGTTCAGATGCAATCGTAGCGCAGGGACATGTAGCGCGTGGTAAGCGCCAGCGCACCCGCAGCGGCGGCCCGGCGCGGAAGCAGCGCATAGCGGTGCCGGGGTTGGGTGGCATCGTCAGGGCAGCTTGACGCCGCCATTCGCGGGTGCCGCATTTGCTCGTGCCTCGCAAGATGCGTTACCACGCGCTACGAGTCTTCGAACCCAAACGTAACACAGGGCCATGTAGCGCGTGGTAAGCGCCAGCGCACCCGCGGGAGCAGCGCATAGCGGTGCTGGGGTTTAGTGGCACGGCCAGGGCGGCTTGGCGCCGCCGCCCGCGGGTGCCGCATTTGCTCGTACCTCGCAAGATGCGTTACCACGCGCTACGAGTCTTCGAGCCCAAACGTAACGCAGGGCCATGTAGCGCGTGGTAAGCGCCAGCGCACCCGCGAGAGCAGCGCACAGCGGTGCCGGGGTTGGGTGGCATCGGCAGGGCGGCTTGACGCCGCCATCCGCGGGTGCCGCATTTGCTCGTGCCTCGCAAGATGCGTTACCACGCGCTACGAGTGTTCAGATGCAAACGCACGCGCTAACAGTAGCGCGTGGTAAGCGCCAGCGCACCCGCGGAAGCAGCGCGAAGCGGTGCCAGGTTTCGGTGGCATCGGCAGGGCGACTTGGCGCCGCTGGGGTTACGTTTACAGTATTTTAAGCCGGTCCCGCCCGTTGCGCTTGGCTTCGTAAAGCGCTTGATCGCTCTGCTCAAGCAGGATGCGTAAATCTTTGGGCGGTTGGCTAAAGAGGATAGCGCCAAGGCTAAGGGTTACCGGTTGAGGTGTGTTGAACGTTTTGGCAGCGACTTCGTAAAAGCGGGCGCGCAGTTCGTTGCCAAAAGATTCAATCTGCTCGGCAGACGTGTCACTGAGTAAAAAGGCAAACTCATCGCCGCCCAGGCGCGCTTTCAGGGCTTCTTCGGGCAGAATTTGGCCGACAAGATCGCTTAACGTTACCAGCAGATAGTCGCCTGCGGCATGGCCGTGAAAATCATTGGCAAGTTTAAAGTGATCAATATCGATCAACAATAGCGCCCCAGGATGCTCGGCAGATACGTTTGCCAGATGGCGGCGAGTCCGCGCCTCGAAACCGCGGCGGTTATAGAGTGACGTAAGAGGATCACGTTCTGCCAGACGCTTGATCATACTTTCACGCCGGTAGCGTACCGTGCCTGTCATTGAAAGGGCGACCAGCAATATGGCCATCACACCCTCAACCAGTGATATTCGTATGATAGCGCCATGGAAGATAGCCAGGTCGATCAGAGTGCCGGGCATCAACGTTACTGCCGCCTTGGCCAAGTAGAACAGGCCATGAACGAGAAGCACATAGTGCAGTTGGCGAGTACCAACGTTCGCCATATCGGGCTCAAGTCTTAGTAGCGCACTGGCCCTGAGTGAGATGAACCCCACCAGCAGTGAATTGACGACCAGATAAACCTTTGAGCTTTCAGGGCCTTCTGGCAGCAGTAGAAGCAAGCTCCACGCTGCAGGCAAAAGCCACCAAAGGCGAGGCAGGCGCCCACCCACAAAACGTATGACGCCTAATAAAAACAGCCAATGGGCAAGTATCAGTAAGCCGTTGGCAACCCAGATGCCGACCAGAAAATAACCGTTAGCACGCAGTAAAGAAAGGCTCGAGCCAAGGGTGATCATTGCAAAGCCCGCCGACCAGCTGAGAAGTGAGCCATCGCGAGCGCTGCGCCACTCCATGAGTAGATACACCGCCGCCGCAGCGGCGATCGCAATGGTCAAGGTCAGTATGGTAGGTGGGTCGAACGCCATGTTCAGATCTATTCACTTAATTAACGGCTGGGGCAGTGAGTGCTCAGTATTAAAGCATCAGTATTAAAGCACTAATCCCGCAGGCTCATAACCCGCCATTGACGCTCTTCAGCAACGCGGCGAAGGGTAGCATCCGGGTCAACGGCTACAGGATGATCAACTTCTTCAAGCAGGGGAAGATCATTGTGCGAGTCGCTATAGAACCACGCGCCGTCGAGCGTGAAGTCCTTGTCTACTAACCACTCATGCAGCCGGGTAATCTTGCCTTCCCGGTAGCTAGGAACGCCGGAGACGCGACCGGTATAACGGCCGTTTTCCACTTCTGGATTGACCGCTATCAAATAATCGACGCCTAGACGCTCGGCAATCGGTGCGGTAATAAAGCGGTTGGTCGCGGTAATGATCAAAAGCGTATCGCCCTTGGTACGGTGGCGAGCCAGCAGCTCCTCGGCTTTGGGCAAAATATGCGGCTCGATTTTACTGATCATGAACTGCTGGTGCCAGGCGGTTAGCTGCTCAGGAGTATTATCGGCCAGAGGCTTCAGCGCCATTTCCAGAAACGCCGCCATATCCAGCGTGCCAGCATTATAGTCGGCCATAAACCGTTCATTGGCTTCACGATAGGCAACCGGATCCACCGCGCCTTGCTCAAGCAAGAACTCACCCCAGGCATGATCGCTGTCGATGGATATCAACGTATTATCCAAGTCGAAAATAGCCAGACTCACGGCGCTCCCCTTATAGTCGTCGTTAATTTATAGGTATGAAAAAAATAGCTATGAACAGCTAGGCATTAACCGTGAAACAAAAGGGCGGATTATCGCAGAGTCGTTAGCCCTTTCCCACCAAAGTGGGCAAGCATTAACGACTTAGCGTTATATTGTATTGATACGCTTGTCGCCCTTGTGGAAAAATGGGGATAACTGAAAATTTAATAAGGTGACGTCCGTGATCGACGCTGACGGCTTTCGTCCCAATGTTGGCATCATTATTACCAACAGCCAGGGACAACTGCTTTGGGCGCGCCGTGTAGGACAAAATGCGTGGCAATTTCCCCAGGGGGGCATTAAATCAAGCGAGACACCACAACAAGCCCTTTTTCGTGAGCTTTTTGAGGAGATCGGCCTGACCGCCGACGACGTTGATATTGTTGCCTGCACCCGGGGTTGGCTACGCTACCGTCTGCCACGACGCATGATTCGCACACATTCGCGGCCAGTGTGTATTGGCCAGAAACAAAAATGGTACTTGCTGAAGATTCGCTGCCAGGAAAATCAAATTTGTATGACGGCCACGCCCAAGCCGGAGTTTGATGGGTGGCGATGGGTGAGCTATTGGTACCCGCTTGGGCAAGTGGTACCGTTCAAACGAGAGGTGTATCGACGCGCACTAAGGGAACTTTCTCCCCGCGTTCAGCGTCTGGCACAAAATGACGAAGGATAACGCGTGCTCCACGGCTATGGATGAGTCGTGAAAGTCTGTCGAAAAGATCCTCAGCGAGGCAAACAATAGTGAAAAGTAAAACGTCCATGCTTGAGGTACTGCGTCGTGTTATTCAGGAGGTGAACGGCGCACGCACCCTAGACGCCGCGCTGTCGACGATGGTACGCCGCATTCGCAAGGCCATGCAGACCGACGTGTGCTCGTTTTATCTTTATGATAAAGAGCTTGAATCACTCGTTCTGATGGAAACCATCGGGCTGCGTACCCAGGCAGTCGGCCGTGTTGTGCTACCACTAGGGGAAGGGCTGGTCGGCATGGTCGCCAAGCGTAGCGAGCCTTTAAACCTTGAAGACGCTCGGACGCATCCACTCTTTCGCTATTTTGAAGCCACGGGTGAGGAGCGTTATTCAAGCTTTCTGGGTGTGCCGATCATTCACCAGCGCCATATGTTGGGCGTACTGGTTGTTCAGCAAGCTGAAAAGCGCCGCTACGACGATGAAGACGAAGCCTTTCTGGTTACCATGGCAGCCCAGCTGGCAGGCGTTTTAGCTCACGCATTAGCGACGGGGAATCTGGCACGCCCGGCCTTACCCGGTGGGCAGGCCATGTTCAAAGGGGTGGCGGCATCCCCTGGTGTTGCCATGGGCGAAGTCGTGGTTATTACACCGCCCGCTGACCTTAATAGCGTGCCTGACCTGATACCTAACGATCAAGCGTACGAGATTGCCCGGCTAAAAGAGGCGATTGCAAAAACGCGAGAGGAAATCCGCTCGGCGGGTGAGCGTTTGGCAAACCGTATTTCTTCACAGGAGCTGGCGCTTTTCGATGTCTACCAGCAGATGCTGGGGGAGGCGGCGCTTTCCGAAGAAGTTGAAAAGCGCATTCGCGAAGGCCAGTGGGCGCCTGGAGCACTGGCCGATGTCGTAAGGCGTCACGTTCAATATCTTGAGCGGGTAGATGATGACTACTTGCGCGAGCGTGCCGCTGATATCCGCGATCTCGGTCGTCGGGTATTAGCCCACTTGCAGGAAGGTGCTCCCTCAACACCGGAAACCTATCCGGATAACGCCATTTTAGTGGGTGACGAAATTAGCGTTGCCATGCTGGGCGAGGTGCCTCGCGATAAGCTGAAAGGGCTGGTGTCCGTGCGTGGTTCCAGCACGTCTCATGTTGCCATTGTGGCCCGCGCAATGGGGATCCCCACGGTGCTGGGCATGGTAGATTTACCTTTACCGCGTCTCAATGGCGCCCCGGTCGTTCTGGATGGCCATCGTGGTCGGCTATTTGTACGCCCGGCTGCCGACCTTAAAGCGCGCTATGAAAGCCTTATCGCAGAAGAACAGGTGCTCAGCGAGCTTCTGGAACACGAGCAGGATCTGCCAAGCGTTACCCAGGACGGCTACGGGATGCCGCTGTTGGTCAACACTGGCCTGGCCGTCGATGCTGCCGCCCTGCTTAAAAGCCGGATTGCGGGCGTGGGGCTCTATCGTACCGAAGTGCCGTTTATGATCACCGAGCGCTTTCCCGGTGAGAAAGAACAGATGCGCATGTATCGCGAGCAGCTGGAAGGCTTTGCACCATTGCCGGTGGTAATGCGCACGCTGGATATTGGCGGTGATAAAGACCTGCCGTACTTCCCGATTGAAGAAGCCAACCCTTTTCTTGGCTGGCGCGGCATGCGGGTAACGCTGGATCACCCCGAAGTACTGATGGTGCAGCTGCGTGCCATGTTGAAAGCCTCCCACGGGCTTAATAATCTTTACGTACTTTTCCCGATGATTACCAATGTCGAGGAAGTCGATGAGGCATTAAGGCTGCTGGATCGTGCGATTCTAGAGCTGGGAGAAGAGGGCATTACCATCAAGCGTCCTAAAGTAGGCGTGATGATCGAGGTGCCGGCGACCATCTATCAGATGGATGCATTGGCCAAGCGGGTCGACTTTTTCTCCGTGGGCAGTAACGATCTGACCCAGTATTTGCTCGCGGTCGACCGCAATAACCCCCGAGTGTCCAGTCTTTACGACGCTTTGCATCCCGCGCTGTTAGGCGCTTTGCAGGAGCTGTCGCAGGATGCGCAGCGCCTCAACAAGCCAATTTCCCTGTGCGGAGAGCTGGCGGGTGACCCTGCTGGCGCCTTGCTGCTCATGGCGATGGGCTTCACCGGGCTTTCGATGAATGCACCCAGCCTGCCCAAGGTGCGTGCCGCCATTCGTCGGGTAACGCTTCACGATGCCAAGGCGTTATTAGCAGAAATCATGGCCTTGGACACCCCCGCTCAAGTACATGAGCATATCAACAAGCGCATGGACGAGTGGCAGCTTTCTCACTTGCTCCCCCCGCGGGATTAAGCAACAGGATTAAGCATCTATACACGCAGGGTCGTTTCGCCTTCAAAACGACCCTGCGGGCCAAAGCGCTGTTCCGTGATGGCGATATCTCCCTGGTGGTCGAGCGTTAACCACGTTGTTGCCCGCGTACCGTACGTCTCACCGATAATAAAGGCAGCAGAGAGCTGGCGCTCAAGTGTCAGCTCAACACCTGTATCAGGAAGCTGGGCGTCTGGCGCTTGCTGGGAGTTATGCAGCGCTTGGCCTATCTGAGAATGCCAGGTATCTAGTGAGCTTTGCTCGAGTGCCCCGCGTACGCTTTGAAGCTTGGGCCAGGGGACGTTTAAATCAGCGTTGGAAAGACCGTGCACGCCAGGAGGTACATCGTTGAGCGTCACGCCATGCTGGCCGCGGTGAAGGTGCCAAAGGCGGTGGGGCGTGGCGACCAGTAAATTAAATCCTGCATAACGATCAGCCTTGTGCTGGGCAAGGTCTGTCAGCCACTGCTCAATATCATCGCATTGAAGCGCATTGGCAACGAGTTCACCTCGGCTAGGCGCATCGATGGGTGCGATTAGCGCCATATCGCGGACATTGGTCAGCGCTGCCACTCGGCCACCCTTTATACCAGCAAGCCAGGAACCGCCCGCTTCAAGGTCACGCCCGCCTAGAATGGATGGGTTATCTACCCAGTGATGTAACGCTGCCGTTGGTCGGGCATGGCGTTCATCGCGATTTCCCGCCAAACGCAAGGGGAGTGCTGTGCCAGGGTGCCAGGCGAAAGCCATTAAGCACATATCGTGTCCTCAAACTGCCAACATGGATCATTATCTACATCTACAAGCGCAGCATGACAGCTAAAGGGCATGGTCGTACACTTGAGATAGTCGTACACTTGTTCGTGTAACGTAACGCTCATCACCTCGCCGGTGTGAATTGACTCAAGCCAATTGGGAAGGCGCGAACGCATGCAACGCAATCGCGAAGAGCATTTCTGGAATGCCATCATCTGGCCCATTCTCTGGCCAATGCTACTTATCCAGACCACGCTAATCGTGCTGTGCCTTTTGGTAGGTCTAGCCGTTTGGTGGATGTCGCCAAGCGAAGTTTCCTGGAGCACTACCCTATGGCTGGCGCTTGCGCTGTTGCTGGGTAGCTCTATGAACGTGGGCGCGTTCCTGATGCTGGTGAAAGCCCGCGCCAAGCAGAAAGATACACACTTCATGCACGAGTTACAGGGCCTTGAGCGCCATAGCGAAGCGCTGCGCCGCGCAATCATGCAGGTGCTTCCAGATAACGCACTCACCACTCCCGCCATCGACACAAGCTACGTGCGGCCATTAAAGCGTTTGGCACGGGTCAACGAAATGGTTTCAGGGCTTGAACACACGATTAGTGGCGCCCAGCGGCTGAATATTCCCACCGAGCATGCCAAAGAAGATCATGAGCAGGCACTCCTGGATGATTTACACCATCAGCAACAGCAGCTTAAACATCTTATTGCCGGGCGCGACCGTGCTAGAGAGGAGTCGCGTTTAAAGTCAGGCTATTTAGCCTTGCTTCAGCGTGAGACGCACGATCTCAGTGACCATTTAGGCCATATCCTGGAAAATGGCGAGTGCCATGCATGTCGTCAGCAGATTCTAGGTATACGCGAACGCCTGGCAGACGTGCGCGCGCTGCTCATCAACCTGGTGTATCAAAGTGTCAATGATGAAGACCCTACCCCCGCTATGGCAGCATCGCAAAGCCGTGCGCTGCGTGTGCTAGTCGTTGATGATGGCCCTGTTAATCTTATGTTGGCTCGACAGATGCTGGAAGCGCACGGATTGAACGTCGAAGGGGTGAGCAGTGGAGAGCAGGCGCTCGAACGCCAACAAACCACGTCATTTGATTTAGTCTTTATGGATATTTTTATGCCCACTTTAGACGGCCTGGAAACCACCCGCCGCTGGCGTGCCTATGAGCAGAAAAGCGGGCATCGCAGCATTCTCGTCGCCCTAACGGCCAATGCCGACAACGCCGGGATGGCTGAATGTGAAGCAGTGGGCATGGATGACTTGCTGACCAAGCCGTACCAACCTGAAAAGCTGCTCGGGATGATTTCGAAATGGCTGCCCGGTGCGTCAATCAAGGCGCCTAATCAATGAGCGCAACGGCAATGTTGTTAGGCTACCTGGGGTTAGGCGCGGCGGCGGGCACTATGGCAGGAGTATTCGGCGTCGGTGGTGGGATTATCATCGTTCCCGTGCTGATGTTTGCGTTTGGCCTGCAGAATATTCCTTCAGAGATCACCATGCACCTGGCGGTAGGTACGTCGCTTGCCACTATTGTAGTGACGGGGGCTTCCTCCACGCTTGGTCATTATCGTAAAGGCAGCATTCACCGCTCCTGGTTTTTGGCATTATTGCCAGGGCTCATGATGGGGGCGATAGGCGGTGTGTTTATTGCCGGTAATCTATCCGGCACTGTCTTGGGTATGCTGTTTGGAATCTTCGTTTTGCTCTTGGCCGCCAAAATGGTATTTGGCTTATCTCCCAAGCCGGGGTTCATCGCACCGGGCAAAATCGCTATGTCCATAGCCGGTGCGGTGGTGGGGGCTATTTCAGCCTTGTTCGGTATTGGCGGCGGCGCTATGACGGTGCCGTGGCTATCCCGGTGTGGCGCGACGATGACCCAGGCCGTAGGCACCTCGGCTGCCTGCGGGCTACCTATTGCCGTGGTCGGGGCGGTCACCTTTATTATAATGGGATGGGGTAATCCACTCCTGCCTGCCTGGGCCACCGGATTTGTCATGTGGCCAGCCTTTTTCGGCATTGTGTTAACCAGCGTGCCGTTTGCGCGCATTGGCGTTCGCCTTGCCCATGTCTTGCCTGCCCATGTATTAAGGTTATGCTTTGCGCTGCTGTTGACAGTGGTCGGCTTGCGCTTCGTACTAGCTTGATGGGCGCCATAACCGCGATGTGTTTTCTTCTTCCTGAATGATTAGAGTATCTCGATGATTAACTACCCAGCAATTGACCCCGTGGTGTTCTCCCTTGGGCCACTGCAAGTGCATTGGTATGGCTTGATGTATGTGGTGGGATTTGTCGCCGCCTGGTGGTTAGGTTGCAGGCGCGCCGCTCGTATAGGGCTTACCAAGGATGATATTAGCGATTTATTGTTCTATTGCGCTATCGGCGTCGTAGCAGGCGGGCGGCTAGGATATGCGCTTTTCTATGGTTTAGGGCAGTGGTCCGCCGATCCGCTATGGATTTTCAAAGTCTGGGATGGCGGCATGAGCTTCCACGGCGGGCTCTTAGGGGTGCTCTTGGCCGCCTGGTGGTTTGCGCGCCGTAAGCAGCTTGCCTTCTTTGCGCTTACCGACTTTATCGCACCCCTTGTCCCGATTGGTTTGGGCGCTGGCCGAATTGGCAACTTTATTAATCACGAATTGCCGGGGCGGATCTCTTCGCTGCCCTGGGCCATGCCTTTTCCCGGCATGGGGCCAGAACCACGCCACCCCTCAGCGCTTTATGAAGCGCTGCTCGAAGGCCTCGTGCTGTTTGTGATCTTGTGGTGGGTATCTGCAAAACCCCGCGCGCGCGGCTTTATTTCCGGGCTGTTTTTGCTCGGTTACGGTGCGTTCCGCTTCCTGGTTGAATTTGTCCGTCTACCGGATGCACACATCGGCTTTATCGCGTTTGGCTGGGTCACCATGGGCATGCTGCTAACTCTGCCCATGATCGCACTAGGCTTGGTGCTCATGGCGTGGTCGCGCTCACAGCCGGTAGATGCTAAGCGATAAGATTTTTATTCATTACCACGCGCTACATATGGGGATTCACCAATAATCTGAGAGGCGCTAACCGTAGCGCGTGGTAAGCGCCAGCGCACCCGCGGAAGCAGCGCCCAGCGCTTCCGGGGTTGGGTAGCAAGGCCAGGGCGGCTCGACGCCGCCACCCGCGGGTGCCGTATTTGCTCGTACCTCACAAAACGTTACCACGCGCTACATATGGGGATTCCCCAATAATCTGAGAGGCCGCTAACCGTAGCGCGTGGTAAGCGCCAGCGCACCCGCGGGAGCAGCGCGCCCAGCGCTGCCGGGGTTGGGTGGCACGGCCAAGGCGGCTCGACGCCGCCACCCGCGGGTGCCGTATTTGCTCGTTCCTCGCAAAACATTACCACGCGCTACATATGAGGATTCTCCAATAATCTGAGAGGCCGCTAACCGTAGCGCGTGGTAAGCGCCAGCGCACCCGCGGAAGCAGCGCCCAGCGCTGCCGGGGTTGGGTGGCACGGCCAAGGCGGCTTAGCGCCGCCATCCGCGGGTGCCGTATTTGCTCGTACCTCACAAAACGTTACCACGCGCTACATATGAACTGACCTCCAATAATCTGAGAGGCGCTAACCGTAGCGCGTGGTAAGCGCCAGCGCACCCGCGGGAGCAGCGCGCCCAGCGCTGCCGGGGTTGGGTAGCAAGGCCAGGGCGGCTCGACGCCGCCACCCGCGGGTGCCGTATTTGCTCGTTCCTCGCAAAACATTACCACGCGCTACATATGGGGATTCCCCCAATAATCTGAGAGGCGCTAACCGTAGCGCGTGGTAAGCGCCAGCGCACCCGCAGCGGCGGCCCGGCGCGGGAGCAGCGCGCCCAGCGCTGCCGGGGTTGGGTAGCAAGGCCAGGGCGGCTCGACGCCGCCACCCGCGGGTGCCGTATTTGCTCGTACCTCGCAAAACATTACCACGCGCTACATATGGGGATTCCCCAATAATCTGAGAGGCGCTAACCGTAGCGCGTGGTAAGCGCCAGCGCACCCGCGGAAGCAGCGCCCAGCGCTGCCGGGGTTGGGGGGCGGCCAGGGCGGCTCGACGCGGCGCACTCGCGGGTGCCTTATTTGCTCATACCTCACAAAACGTTACCACGCGCTACATATGGGGATTCCCCAATAATCTGAGAGGCGCTAACCGTAGCGCGTGGTAAGCGCCAGCGCACCCGCGGGAGCAGCGCGCCCAGCGCTGCCGGGGTTGGGTAGCAAGGCCAGGGCGGCTTGACGCCGCCACCCGCGGGTGCCTTATTTGCTCGTTCCTCGCAAAACATTACCACGCGCTACATATGGGGATTCCCCCAATAATCTGAGAGGCGCTAACCGTAGCGCGTGGTAAGCGCCAGCGCACCCGCGAGAGCAGCGCGCCCAGCGCTGCCGGGGTTGGGTGGCACGGCCACGGCGGCTCGACGCCGCCACCCGCGGGTGCCGTATTTGCTCGTACCTCACAAAACGTTACCACGCGCTACATATGAACTGACCTCCAATAATCTGAGAGGCCGCTAACCGTAGCGCGTGGTAAGCGCCAGCGCACCCGCGGGAGCAGCGCGCCCAGCGCTGCCGGGGTTGGGTGGCACGGCCAAGGCGGCTCGACGCCGCCACCCGCGGGTGCCGTATTTGCTCGTTCCTCGCAAAACATTACCACGCGCTACATATGGGGATTCACCAATAATCTGAGAGGCGCTAACCGTAGCGCGTGGTAAGCGCCAGCGCACCCGCAGCGGCGGCCCGGCGCGGGAGCAGCGCGCCCAGCGCTGCCGGGGTTGGGTAGCAAGGCCAGGGCGGCTCGACGCCGCCACCCGCGGGTGCCGTATTTGCTCGTTCCTCGCAAAACGTTACCACGCGCTACAAATATCGGTTTCCACCCGCCATTAATTCCCTATGCTAGACCCCCGCAGGCTGGAAGCCTAGAATACATCCCCATATCGCCTGCAATTTTGGAAACCTTGTGACCGTTACAACGCCTACGTCAAATATGACCATGAACACCAGCGCTAAGCCTGCGCTTGAACAGCCGTATTTGGATCTAATGCGCACCGTATTGGAGCACGGCGTGGACCGCAACGACCGCACCGGTGTGGGCACCCGTTCGGTGTTTGGGCACCAAATGCGTTTTGACCTATCACGTGGCTTCCCACTGTTAACGACCAAAAAGCTGCATTTGCGCTCAATTATTCATGAGCTTCTGTGGTTTTTGAAAGGCGACACCAATATTGCCTATCTCCAGGAAAACGGTGTGCGCATCTGGGATGAGTGGGCCGATGAAAACGGCAATCTGGGCCCCGTATACGGTTACCAATGGCGCAGTTGGCCAGACCCCAAAGGGGGGAGTGTCGACCAGATTGGCAAAGTGCTGGAGCAGATCCGTACGACGCCTCAGTCACGCCGTCTGATCGTTTCCGCCTGGAATCCTGCCCAGGTCGATGAAATGCAGCTGCCGCCTTGTCACTGCCTGTTCCAGTTCTATGTTGCAAATGGTCGCTTATCTTGTCAGCTTTATCAGCGCAGCGCCGATATTTTCCTCGGCGTACCGTTTAACATTGCAAGCTATGCGCTGTTGGTAAGCATGGTCGCCCAGGTAACGGGGCTTGAGCCGGGCGAGTTCATTCATACGCTGGGTGATGCACATCTTTATAGTAACCATTTTGAGCAAGCGAAAGAGCAACTGACACGTGAACCTAAAGAAGCGCCCAAGCTGGTGCTTAACCCTCAGGTAGCGGATCTGTTCGATTTCAGCTTTGATGATATTCAGATCGAAGCGTATGACGCTCACCCCCATATAAAAGCCAAGGTAGCGGTATGAGTTCTAGTAACCTTCATGACAGTGCTTATAACAGCGAGATCGACCCCCTGGTGCCCGTTGCCATGATTGTGGCAATGTCGAAAAACCGGGTGATCGGTGTTGAAGGTAATCTGCCCTGGCATTTGCCTGAAGACCTTAAATTCTTCAAGCGCATGACTCAGGCAAAACCGCTGGTAATGGGGCGTAAAACCTACACTTCCATTGGCAAGCCCTTGCCTAATCGGCTTAATATAGTCGTAACGCGTAATAAAGATTTTGCACCCGACGGTGTGAGAGTCTGTCATGACTTGCCCGCTGCACTAGCGTTGGCCGACCAGCAGGCAACAATCGATGCTGCTGAAGAAATCATGGTAATGGGCGGAGGGGAGATTTATCGTCAGGCATTACCGTACGCCCAGCGGCTTTATATTACCGAAGTTGATATCGAAGTGAGCGGCGACGCTGAATTTCCTGAATTGAAAACAGATGAGTGGCGGGAAGTACAGCGCGTCGCTGGAACGCCCTCCGAAGGCAAACCGGCCTACGATTTTGTGGTTTATGAGCGCAACGCTGACTGAAAAAGGTCAAAGGAGAGGGTATGACCGCCAGTGTAATGCATCTACTAGACAGCCTGGAGTCGCGCCTTGAACAGGCTCAGGCCGAATTACAAAACCTGCGTAGCGAAAATGCGCAGCTAAAACAGCAGCTAGTAGAGCAAGCTGTAGCGCTACAAAAAACACTCGATGAGCCCCGCGTGCCTGCTCAAGAAACGCCTGCACCTGAAGCACAACCTGCAACGCCTGAAGCAAATGCAACGGAGCAGGTGGCTTTTGAGCCTATTGATTCTATGCAAGCGCAAAAGGCACCAGAGCAAGAAGTGGTGCCTCAAGCAGCGGTTGCTGAGCAGCCCTCGCCACATAGTCTTTTGAAAGAGTGGTACCAGCGTTATCCGCAGGCTTTCTTTAAAGGACATACGAAACCTTTAAAAATAGGTATTCATCAGGATCTTGCCACTAGAGAGCCTTGGTCTGGAAAGCTGATTCGCCGTACGTTGGCCAACTACGTTAACCTGCCGCGGTATCTAAAATCAGTTCGTGAAGGGGTTGATCGTATCGATTTGGACGGTCAGCCGGCAGGTAAGGTCGATAAAGAAGCCTCCTTGCACGCCAACGAAAAACGTAAAGAAAAGCAGGGCGAAGTGTCGCTTAAAAGCACACGTGTTTTAGCGGAAAAAAAACATTTAGAAGAAAAAGCTAATTTACCTGATGTGCAGGAAAAGCGTGAGTTCCAAGCACCTCGGCAGGTAAAAGATCAAAAGATCGAGCAGGAAAAGCCGCAAAGTCTGGGAGATAAATTAAAAGGGCTGCAGCAAAAATTCGAAGGGCGATGAGACCCGTTTTGCTACCCTGGGTTCCATAAAAATGCATAAATCGTAAGAGAACACTGTTTTTTTCTATTGCGTTCCCTGGAATCCCGGTATAGAGTTTGACCTGCGAGCATTGGACTATAACAAGGTTTGATTGAGGATGTGCCACATACCGCTGGGAAAAACCAACGGATGCGAAAAACGAGCACAGCCCACAGGCCAACTGCTGAAGGCTCTTTAAAAAAGCCCGGCAGCTACGATCGAAACAGTAAGCTAGTTAAGGAACCTACATCATGAAAAAGACACTTTTAGCGACTGCTATCATTGGTGCACTGGGCGCTTCTGCTGCCGCCCAAGCAGCCACTGTATATGACCAGGAAGGCACCAAGCTGGACGTCTATGGTCGTATCGCCATGGGTATCGCCGGTGGCGGCCCCGAGTTTGACGGCAACGGCGATCGGATTGACGACGGTGCTGAATTCGTAGACGTTTACTCACGTCTTGGTCTGCGTATGAGCCACGAAGTTACTCGTGACCTGACTGCTTTCGGTCGTCTTGAGTGGCGCTTCCGCGCTGACGAGCGTCGCAACGGCGAAGCATTCCGTGAAACGCGTCAGAGCTACCTCGGTCTGCAAAGCGACCAGTTCGGTACCTTCCAGGCTGGTAACTTCGACAGCTTCTACAACCAATTCGTTTCTCTGCCGTTCGATGTTTACATCGACCAAGGCCTGGAGTTCGCTGGTCACCCGAAACAGTCGCGTGGCGACTCTATCGGTTACTACACGCCTGACCTAGAAGGCTTCACTGCGTTCCTGCAGCTGAAACACTACAGCGAGCGCGGCCTGACTGAAGCGCAGCAAAGTGATGAAGGTTCAGTTGTTGCACCGCAAGGTGGTGTTCGTTACGCACAGGGCCCGGTAACTGTAGGTCTGGGTTTTGTTGAAGACGTACAGCGTGGCGGCGGTAACGGCGAAATGATGTACGGCCTGATCGGTCAGTACGCGTTCACCGACCAGTTCTCTGCTCGTCTGGGTTATGAAACTCGTGACAACAACAGCGGCTACGATCTGCGTGGCGCTAGCGATGAAAACGGTTACGACAAAGTTGGTCTGGGTGGCACGTTCACCACTGGTCCTTGGGCATTCACCGGTGATTTCTACAACATCGAGCGTGACAATGCCGAGAACAGTAAGTCTTGGGCACTGGGCAGCTACTACAAAGTTTCCAGCGCTTTTGACGTATTCCTGGAAGTAGCTGACGCTGATGCCGCTAGCCGCGTTAACAGCCGTACTAACATTGGCGACTTGGCTGGTGACCTGACGGAAGACGTATACTGGCTGACAGGCGCTCGTTACCACTTCTAAGCTTGGCTTAACTGCCACGCTTTAAAGGTAACCTGCCTAGCAGACCTAATAGAACCGGCCTCTTTTGAGGCCGGTTTTTTTTGTGGTTTTTTTCATTATGCCGCTTGATGAAATAGCACTTGATGGCGTGGTGTTTCATGATACCTATGTCATCTTAATGACATTTTTCTTTTCATTATTATTGTTATCTTATAACATCTCTGGTGCTTGTGCTGCCTAGCCGGTTATCTTGACCAGGTGAGTTTAGGCAGACTAAACAACGTAGTGCTTTTCAGCTGCTGCGCTATAAAAGTATTTAAGGGATCGAAATGAAAAAAACGCTACTTGCGATTGCCGTTACAAGCACCTTATGGGCTGGCACCGCGCAAGCAACCACCGTATATGATCAGGATGGTACAAAACTGGATATCTATGGACGCATCTCCATGGGTATTGCTGGTGGTGGCGCCGATTTTGATAGCGATGGCAATAAGATAAATGACGGTGTTGAGTTCGTAGATGTGTATTCACGCTTGGGCTTTCGTATGAGCCAGGAAGTGACCTCTGACCTGACCGCATTTGGTCGGCTGGAATGGCGCTTTTCTGGAGATGAGCGCCGTACAGATCAGGGCTTTAACGAGCTTCGCCAGAGTTATATAGGTCTTGCCAGTCAGCAGTACGGAACATTGCAGGCGGGTAGCTTCGATAGCTTTTATGCTCAGTTCGTTTCTTTGCCGTTTGACGTCTACCTGGACCGTGGGCTGCTGTTCAAGTCATCGGGCATCCAGTCACGTGGTGACTCTATCGGTTATTACACGCCGGAGCTTAATGGTTTCACTACCTTCGTTCAGCTCAAGCACTACAGTGAGCGTGGGTTGGCAGTTGAAGAGCAAAGCGGGGAGGGCAGCGTAGTCGCCGCTCAAGGTGGTGTGCGCTATCAGCAAGGCCCACTAATTATTGGCTTAGGGGCTGTAGAAGATGCTGTGCGTGGCGGTGGCAATGGCGAAATGCTTTATGGCCTGATAGGCAGCTATAAAGTCACAGATCAATTCGCGGCACGCTTAGGGTATGAAACGCAAAATGAAAGCGATGTTTATGGTGGCGGTTTTGATACCGTAGGGGTAGGCGGCACTTACTCGACAGGCCCCTGGGCATTCACTGCCGACTATTACAATATTGAACGCGACAGCCAGAATAATAGCAACGCCTGGGCAGCGGGCACTTATTACAAGGTGTCTTCTGCGTTTGATGTTTTTATAGAAATCGCCGATGGTGATGCGCCCAGCGTCAATCGTGATACTCGCTTGGGTGATCTGACTGACAACGTATATTGGCTGACCGGGGCGAGATATCTTTTTTAAAAACTAGCTTCTTATATTACGAGTCAGTTTCTGTAAGAAGGGTGAAGCTGAGCTATTATCGAAACCTTCCTATTTCGTGCATAGGCTTCAAATAACGTTTATCATCCTCCCGCGCCCTCGCTTTTCATGCGGGGGCGCTTTTTTAATTTTTATAATTCCGCTTGGGGCCTGCAAGCATGCGCACTCACATAAACGCTAACGATTGATGAAACATACGGTTACATAGAATAAATAACACGGTATGATAACAAGCACCATATTGATAAAGCATTTGACAACATCAGTAAATTGTTTTTGCTAAATTAATGTAAATATTTATTAATGTTGACGAGAATATATATGACGTTAATGGGTCTAATCAAGAATCAGTTGCTAACTACCTTTGCTGCAAGGGGAGTAGCTGCTGGAGGAACCTTCTTACTTTCTTATATACTTGCTACATTGGTAAGCGTTCAAGATTTTGGTGCCTTTATGATATGTTTTTCTATCATGATTGGCTTACAGGTTTTTTCAAGTATAGGAACAGATAGGGCTACGCTGAAATTTATGGGGGTGGCTGTTTCAAATAATAGTAAAAACGAAGTGAATTGGATATATCGCCAAGGTTTTATAATCAATTTAATTATCGGCGTGTTGTTTTCTATTTTATTATGGGTGTTTGCGCCATTGATTTCTGATTGGCTGTTTACCGATCAGGATTTAGGGGTTACGAGCTTAAAAGTTACAGCTTTGGTTACGCCTTTATATAGCATCATCTATTTGTGTAACTTCATTTTAAAGGGATGGGGGAAGGCTAACGTTTCATGTTTATTTGAAATAGGATGTATTTCAATCATTCTAAGCATTATGATTGTAATCGCTTCGAAAATTTTTAATTTTCAACTGAATGTCGTTAATTTAATGCAGATGCTGGCGTCAGTTTTGGCAGTATACCTTATCGTTGCTTTTGGTTTGGTTGTAAGAGTTTATAAAAAAAGCACACTGATGTTAACGGATAAGATTAGTTTTGAACGAGGGTTTTATAAAAGCTTACCTGACTTTTTACTGGTGGGTATTATATTTTACTATACACAATGGGGGCTTAGTATTGTACTCGGCTTTTTTGAAACAGAAAGTGAAGTGGCAATATTCAGTCTTGGTTTGAGAATGGCCATGATTGTGGGATTTATCCTCACTGTCTACGATAGTATCCTAGGGCCTAGGTTTTCTAGGCTTTACCATGAGGGTAATAATCAGGGCTTAAAAGATTTAGCACAAAAAAGTGCTTTGCAAATGTTTTGTTTTTCACTAATTCCTTCAGTTGTTTTTCTTGTATGGCCACAGTGGGTATTAGGTTTTTTTGGCACAGATTATTCAACGGCAAGCAGTGTTTTGAGAATTTTGGTAATAGCACAATTAATTAACGTAATGACTGGCTCTGTCGTCTTATTCCTGTTGATGACGGATAGTCAGAAAGTAGCAAGAGATATTTTAGTTTTATCTGTAGTAATTGGTGGAGTGGCTTCAGTTTTTTTAATCCCACGATTTGGTGCGGAAGGCGCCGCAGCTTCGCTATTTATATGTCTAGTGATTCAAAACTTCTTAGCAGTGTATATTGTTAAAAAGAAATTCGGTTTTTTAATTATCGATTGGCGAAGTACGTTTGATTCGAGTAAACATCAAATTTAAGCTTTCGAACAGGGTAGTCAGTAATGATTAAATTAGAGAAAAAATTCGATTTTAACCTTGGTGATGATTATAGCTTTATAAACCCGTATTCATTGGGTGTGGTTTGTCAATCTCTCTCTGAGCAAGAATGTAAGAAAATTAATTTCTTGGCAGACGGTATAGCGATTGTTATTTATACGCGAATATTCAAAAATAAAGCTATTGAACGCACCAGCTTTGATGATACTTCATTGGCGCCCATAGTGTTTAATCGTGCCTGTCAAAATGAACTAACCATCGCTCTCATCGGGGGTACGAAGGATAATATCCAACAAGCGAAAATTCTGTTGGAGCGGAAATACCCAGGCATACGCATTGTTCTTGCTCAGCCGGGTTATTTTGCTGATGATGAGGAGTATCAAAAGTGCCTACATACAGCAGCCTCCGCTGATATTTTAATTGTAGGTATGGGAGCAGGAAAGCAAGAGAAAGCTCTGCTTGATACACGTGCTATTGGGTGGCAGGGTACGGGCTTTACTTGCGGTGGGTATCTGGATCAGCTGGTCCAAGCGCGGGGGGATGACTACTATCCACAATTTGTGGACAAGCTGCATCTGCGTTGGCTCTATCGCCTGTTAAAAGAGCCGCGTCGACTATCGAAGCGTTATTTTAAAGACTATCCTTATTTTTTGATCAAGTTTGGGAATAAGATTGAGTAATTTATGATACCTAAAAAGATTCATTTTTGTTGGTTCGGCGGGCGTGAAATGTCACCGCTATATAAGCAATGCTTAGAAACGTGGCGTCAGGTAATGCCTGATTTTGAGGTAATGGAGTGGAACGAGAACTCTCTTGATCGTAGCCATCCGTTCATCGCATCTTGCCTAGAAAAAAAACAGTGGGCATTCCTTTCAGATTATATGCGCATGGTAGCGTTACGCGACCATGGCGGCGTGTATCTGGATGTGGACATTGAAGCAGTTCAAAGCCTGGAGCCTCTGTTAAAGCATGATTGTTTTTTAGGCTATGAGGATGAGGGGAGGCTTAATACGGCTGTCGTGGGCGGAATTCAGGGGCATCACTTTTTTCATGATGCTATAGAGCTTATCGAAAGCCGCCACCGAATGAAAAAGCCTTTTCTGATCGCCCCTGAAGTGGCAGATACCTGTGTGGAGAAAGATTCATCGGGTATAGAATTATTGCCTTGGCCATGTTTTTACCCATACAACCCCTATGCCAAAGCGCATGATAGAAAGCAGCTGATGTATAGCTATATTGAGAAGGAGACGTATTTAATACATCACTGGGGAAAAGGGTGGAAAATGAATGTTATTGAAAAGGTAAAAAGAAAGTTATTTAAATAGTTAGTAGTCAATGTAAGTTTGATCAGTTTTTCAGAATTATTAAATGTTTAATTAAGAGGATGGAATGAAAAGTATTAATGTAATTTTAATATTTCTGGGAGGCTGGTTTTTTCTAAGCGGCGGAAATATTGATGATAGAATTCTTACGTTTGGACAACAGTACAGTTTGATGCTTGCTGTGCTAATGTTTTTTTGTGTTCTTATTTTTTTTAAAGGAGTTGTTTTTAGTCCAAAAATTCTTTTATTTCCAGCTTTGTTTTTCTATATGTTAATAGTTAGTTTGTTTTTTGGTGGTGGTTTAGATGTAGTGATTAAAGTTTTGGCCTTTAGCTTAGTAGTAGTAATGGCTGCTTTTTGTGCTAATAGATTGACACTGTTAGAGTTCTTGGAAACCCTAGTTGTTTCTCTCTTCTTATTAGTAGCCGTCAATACTATTGTGGCAGAGTTTTTTCCAGATATAGGCTTGGAAATTGGTAAATTTCAAGGAGATTGGAAGGGTGTTTACGATCAAAAAAATGCCTTAGGCAGAGTTGGCGCTCTTCTTATGGTTTTCTCTATGTTATTAATCTTCTATAGTAAGGATAGAGCGGTTCAGCTATATTCATTTTTTGCACTGATATCGGCAGTAATAGTGGCATTACATGCAGGATCGCGTACCGGTTTGGCCACTGGTATATTAGTGGCTCTTCTAACATTTGCTTTCGGCTTGGTTTACTATGTTTTAAAAAGCGATTATCTACATAAAAAACTCTTTTTAATTATTTTAGGTGTTGAGGTTGTTGTTGCCTCTACTTTAATAGCAGTTAATACAGAAGTGGTTGATTTATATACGGGAATCGATGGGATTAGCGTATATGACCATTTTTTATCTTTAACAGGGCGCCTTACTATCTGGGATTTTGCTCTTGCTCATGCTAATGGCGTACATTTCTGGCTTGGTTATGGATTAGATAATTTTTGGACAAATGAGAATTTTTTATCAATTGGTCCGATCCAAGGTATGGGGGATTTTTTCCCAGAAGATGGCCACAATGGTTATATTGATATCCTTGTTCAGGGCGGTATATTAGGCATATTTCTTTATTGTGTTTTGTTTTATTATATAATTATGACTTTTGTTAAAAGTGACCTTTTGTTTAAAGAGTTGATAATTTGTTTTGCCTTTATAACGCTTTTTTTGATTTCAAATATTACAGAGTCTTACACAACCAAGTCTACTAATATAGTTAGCTTTCTATTTATTTATATTACAGCATTTATTTTTTTGCAGCAGGATGGTGGAAAAAAAATCAGCATTTTCCCCCTGGCGTATGTTAAAAAATGCTTCAAGCAGAGTGGTGATTAAATGGACGGTACAAAAAATCGACGGAAAAAAGGAATTTTCTTCTCAGAGCGTTTTCCGCCACAAATCGTTTTCCCGATACTAGATATAGTAATGGTGTCACTTTGTGGGATAGGTATATATCTACTGAGGTTTGGTACCGTCAATCTGCATGAACGTTATGTACTTGCTCTAATGAGCATGTCATTGATAGTAGTCGCCATCAATAGTTCAACAAGTAGTTATAAGCGATGGCGTGTTTCGTCAACAATGACGTTGATTAGTAAGCTTCTTTTTGTATGGTTAGCCGTTGGTATTATTGTGACCTCCATTATATATTTCGCAGATGCCTCAGAGCGGTACTCGCGTTTATGGGTGGGTTTAACTTTACTCAGTTCCTTTTTACTGGCGGCTGGAGCCAGAGCGTTAGTGCAACTGGGATTACGTAGAATTCGTTTGCGGGGTGGCGCTCGGCGCCCAATTTTCCTGGTAGGGCCTAGCAAAAATGTTCTAAAAGTGGCCAAAGGAATGCGTGCGGCTGCCTGGGAAGGGCATTCCATAGCGGGGGTAGAGCGTTTTCATACAACCATGACCCCTGATAGCGAGCAGTTAAAAAGCATGTCGGATAGAATTAGCCGTTCTGGTGCGGCAGAGGTATGGATTTGTGCCCCCCTTGAAATGGGGGAGACAGTGCATGCGCTTTTTTACGCGTTAAGAA
Source organism: Halomonas sp. (assembly GCF_017983445.1). Classification (GTDB taxonomy): domain Bacteria; phylum Pseudomonadota; class Gammaproteobacteria; order Pseudomonadales; family Halomonadaceae; genus Vreelandella. The sequence continues at coordinate 225,843 of NZ_JAGOBJ010000006.1, read as the reverse complement.
ACCATACTGAAGATATTCGTCTAATTCCTGACTTCAAGGACATGCGCTTGCTGAATCATCGTACAAGCGAAATGGCTGGCCACTTGGCAATCGATTTAAGTGTGTCACCTATCAATGGTATGTCACGGTTTTTTAAACGTGCTGAAGATATTGTACTGGGTACGCTTATCTCATTAATGATTCTGCCTATTTGTATAGCCATTGCCATTATTATAAAAATTACGTCGCCAGGGCCTATTGTATTTAAACAGCATAGGACAGGGTCAAGCGGCAAGGTCTTCAAGGTATACAAATTCCGTTCCATGAAGATTCATCAGGAAGAGGGGGGCGTTGTAACGCAAGCCACAAAAGGAGACAGTCGGATTACTCCGATAGGTGCTTTCCTGCGTAAAACATCGCTAGACGAATTGCCACAGTTTTATAACGTTCTGCAAGGAAGGATGTCGGTGGTAGGGCCCAGGCCGCACGCCTTGGCGCATAACGAGTATTACAAAGAACTCGTGGAATCCTATATGCGTCGGCATAAGGTCAAACCCGGTATTACAGGTTGGGCCCAGGTGAATGGATTAAGGGGTGAAACCGATACGCTGGAAAAAATGCAGCGAAGAGTTGAATACGACCTATGGTATATCGACAACTGGTCTATTTGGCTGGACCTGAAGATTGTTTTCATGACGGTTTTTAAAGGATTCAAGAACAAGAATGCCTATTGACGGAATGTTGTTATGATTTTACTAACAGGTGGCGCTGGCTATATTGGTTCCCATATTGCGGTTGAACTGCTTGAAATGGGAGCTGAGGTAGCGATTGTTGATAATTTTTGCAATAGCGACAGAAGTGTTATTAACCGGATTGAAGCAATCACCCAGCGGCCGGTCATCTTTTACGAAGGTGATATAAGCGATACCGTTTTTTTAGAAACGATTTTTAATGCACATCAGATTGAGACGGTAGTGCATTGCGCTGGTTTAAAAGCGGTGGGTGAGAGCGTCAAAATGCCATTGGCTTACTACAGTGCCAATGTATATGGCACTATTTGCCTATGTCAGGCGATGCAAAAAGCGGGTGTCAAGAAACTTATTTTTAGCTCTTCAGCGACGGTTTATGGTTCTGAAGCAGAAGTGCCTTATCTTGAAAGCATGCCAAGAGGCATAGCGGCCAGCCCATATGGTGTCTCCAAGGGTATGGTGGAAAAAGTGCTCGAGGATCTCAGCACAAGCGATCCTGCCTGGTCGATTGTAACACTGCGTTATTTTAACCCTATCGGTGCTCACCCCTCAGGAATGATAGGCGAGTCTCCACAAGGCACCCCCAATAATCTAATGCCTTATATTGGTCAAGTAGCCGCTGGTATCCTTCCTGAGCTGATGATTTTTGGTAATGACTATCCAACCGCTGATGGAACCTGCGTGCGCGATTATTTACACGTAATGGATCTAGCGGTAGGGCATCGTGCGGCGCTGCAGATACTGAATATGCCAGGCGTGCATTATTACAACTTGGGCACTGGGCAGGGGATCTCAGTGTTAAGCATGCTGAAGAGTTTTATCGAAGTAACGGGAATTGATATTCCCTATCGCTTTGCGCCGCGCCGTGAAGGCGATCTGGCTGCGTTTTGGGCAAATGTCACCAAGGCGGAACATGACCTATCATGGCGCGCCGAAAAAACGCTTAACGATATGCTGTCAGATACATGGCGCTGGCAACAATATGCCATTACCCATGGTCTCTAAAAGCTATTAGAAAGCGTCAATGCGCCTTCGAAAAAAAACATCGGGTGAGTCGAAAAAGCGATGAAATGAAAGGGGCATTAATAAGCACGAATGCAATGGCTAGGGAACGATAACCTCTTTCCCTAGTCTTTGTTTTGAATTGTGGTAGCATCCCTGCCCTTTCTATTGTCGCTTGTTACGGCATTTCAAAAGGACTCATGTCTTGAAACCTGCAATGAATGCGCGTTTTGCACATACGCCGTTTTCCCCTCCATTAGTCATCACTGATGTTGCTGTTTTCCTGCTTGCAGCTATTGCCCTCATTGTACCCAGTGGATACTCGCTAGGCGCCGTTATTTTAATGCTTGCAGGTACAGGTATGTTGATGCGGTGGCGACTTCCGCAGTTAGCCCGTGAAGATTGGCTGATTATAGCCGTATTGTGTGTGTATGCCTTGGTAGGTATAGCTGAAGCGTTTTGGGATGGTCAGGGCGGTCGTGGAATTGACAAGCCATTGCGTTTTGCACTTGCCGTGCCTGCGCTCTTGTGGGTACTACGCTATCCACCCCGATTAAGCTTTATGTGGGCCGGTATGGCGGTGGGAGGAATAGGGGCAGGAGGCTGGGCTGGGTGGCAAAAATTAGTAGAAGGTATTGAAAGATCACAAGGGTTTACGCATGTTATTCAATTCGGCAACTTGAGTATGTTGCTGGGGGTGCTTTGTCTGGCAGGGTTAGGCTGGGCACATCTTCAACGTCAACACCGCTTAGCGTGGATAATTTTGCTTTCTATTGGTTTTTTGGGTGGAATATCAGGTTCGCTATTTTCAGGTAGCCGAGGTGGATGGGTAGGTTTTCCTTTCGTACTCTTTGTACTTTACCGTGCTTACGGTAAGCATCTAGCCGCCTGGATGAAATTAATGGTCGTGGTTGCTGTACTTACAGGAGGAGCGGCAGTTTATTTAATACCGCAAACAGGCGTTCAAGAGCGTGTGCAGTATACGGTTATAGATATTAATAACTACATTAGCGGTGATAATCGTGCTAACTCCCTAGGCGCTAGATTTGAAATGTGGCGCGGCGCCAGCCATCTGATAATAGAAAAGCCGTTAACCGGTTGGGGAACACAAGGCTACGCACAGGCAATGCAAGAACTAGGCGAACAGGGCGTTATTGATAACCAGGCTGCGCAGTATGGGCATGCCCACAATGAATTTATTGATGCTTTTGCCAAGCGTGGCTTACTGGGGCTATTGGTTTTGTTAGCGCTTTATTTCGTACCTATGCGCTTATTCGCCAAGCAGTTAAAGGCACCTAATTTGGCTACTCGCGCGGTAGCTACTGCTGGCGTATTACTGCCGGTTACCTATATCGATTTTGGTTTGAGTCAAGCATTTTTGACTCATAATAGTGGCGTAATGATGTATGCCTTTATGTTAGCTGTACTGTGGGGCGTATTTGTAAATCAAAAAGAATTAAACTAATAAATGGCAAAACATGGTAATGGGGAATAACCATTAGGAAACCGGCTTATAGCCGGTTTTTTATATTTATTTCAAATGTTTGCATTGCCGATATAAAGGAGTGGGCTGTTATTGTAGAGCCTAGGCAGCTAATCCCTTACAATGGCGCTTGGTAATTTGAAGTAAATGTAACTCAACTACATCCGCGCAGCGTAGGGCAAGGGAATACGCCCGTTATAATCCCTGGGCGGTAGCGTGCCTTTTTTCTGGAATTCATCATGTCAAATACCCGATTTTTAATAGCGCGGCCGGCTCGCATGCTGCTGGCCGCGCTAAGCGTTGCCGTGATAGCCGGTTGCGCCTCTTATCCCAAGAGTAATGCACAGCAAGCTCAGTACGTGCTGAATAACGACCCCGCCACGCTGCTGCAGGATGAAAGCCTGAACGACTTTCTTTCCAAATCACCAGCCGGGGCGGTCTTGAATGTTGGCCGTAGCCCCTGGGGCCATAACGTCGAAGTCGTTGCCGATGCACCCTATCTGGCGGCCAGCGGGCGTGAATGTCGCAAGTTACGCGTAGTGGAAATGGGTAGCAGTGCGCGCTCAGCTCTGGTGTGTGAAACACCTAACGGCTGGGTTAATCAACGCGTAGTTACCCAGATTGATTCATCCGCAACACAAGGGCGCTACTAATGAACGTTATCCGCTTACTTAAACGCCCGTTAGCGGTGGTTGCCTTGGCCGTGGTGGGTAGCTGCGCTGCCAGTACAGCCTTGGCGCAAAGTATCAGCCTGCCCAATAGCATTGTGCCCGCGCAGCAACAGGGTCAGTTACAAGGCCAACAGCAAGAAGAAGTGAATGATACACCCCGGGCTGACTGGCGCAGCGGAACCTATGGCCCGGTAAATCAGCCCCCGCGCGACCCCGATATGCTGCCTCCCTTTGGCGCCAACCTGTTTACCGGTGGTTTCCGTGGCGCCATGGGTGATGGCCTGAATTCAGATTATCAGGTAAAGCCGGGCGATCAGGTAACCGTGCGCGCCTGGGGCGCGTTTGAGCTGGACCGTGTGCTGCCGGTAGATGCCCAAGGCAATATTTTTATCCCTGGTTCAGGCCCGCTTAACATTGAAGGCCAGAACAGCCAGCAGGTTGATAATAGCGTGCGTCGTGCGATTACCTCAGTCTATCCAGATAACGTTGAGGTTTACACCAACCTGCAGGGCGTTCAGCCCGTTGCGGTATTTGTCACGGGTTATGTTGAAAGCCCAGGCCGCTACGCCGGTACCCCCAATGACTCACTGCTCTACTTTTTAGATCAGGCCGGTGGGATCGATCAGGATCTGGGTAGCTACCGTCAAATTCGCGTTCTGCGTAATAATCAAACCGTCGCCACGGTCGACTTATACGACTTCCTTATTAACGGCAGCATTGCGCGCCCGCAGTTTCAGGATGGCGACACTATCGTGGTTGAAGAGCGCGGCCCGGCGATTGCCGTAGGTGGTGATGTGCACCGCGAACACCGCTACGAGCTAGTAGGCAACCAGCTAAGCGGTGCCGAGCTTGTCAATCTAGCCCGTTTAAAAAGCGGCGTTTCCCATGTACTGCTACGCGGTAGCCGTGAAGAAGGGCCTATTGCCCAGTACTATCCCATCGATATGTTCTACGGCCAAACCATCCGCAGTGGTGATGAAGTGCTGTTCAGCGCCGACAAGCGCAGCGAAACCATTGTGGTTGAAGTGGAGGGCAGTTACTACGGCCCCTCGCGCTATGCGCTACCCCGCGACGCACGTTTGAGCGAACTGCTGGATGCCATTGCGGTGCCCGAAAACATGACTGCTGTCGAAAGCATTTCGCTGCAGCGTGAAAGCGTAAAAGAACAGCAGCGCCAATCCATGGAAGACAGCCTGCGCCGCCTGGAAACCACTTACCTGAGCGCCTCTTCGAGCACCAATGAAGAAGCCCAAGTGCGTGCCCAAGAAGCAGAGTTGATCCAGAACTTTGTACAGCGTGCCCGTGAGCTTGAGCCCAGTGGCCGTATGGTGGTGGCGTACGATGGGCGTATTTCCGATATTCGCCTGCAGGATGGCGATGTCATCACCATTCCTGAAATCAGCGATTCCATGCTGATCAGCGGTGAAGTGCTGGTACCTCAAGCCGCCGTATATCGCCCCGGCATGAACGTAATTGATTACATCGAAAGCGCCGGTGGCTTTACCAACCGCGCCGATGATGATCACATTCTGATCGTTCGCCAGAACGGCGCGGTAGAAAACGCCCGCAAGGTGAACCTGCGCCCGGGTGACGAAATCCTTGTTATGCCCGCCGCACCCACCCATAACCTGCAGCTGGCCGCCACGCTCACACAGATCCTCTACCAAGTAGCCGTCGCCACCCGCGTCGCGGTTGATCTGTAATTGCTGGTGAATGGTGAGTAGTTAATAGTAAATGGTAAGCGCGAGGCCCCGTAGCGCGTGGTAACGAGCGCAGCGAGGCACCCGCGAGAGGGCGGCGCCAGCCGCCCCAAGCCTGCATAAAAAAATCCGTAGGATAACCCCAATGGCCGATAACCCAACGGCACCCCGCGGCGCCCGTACGCCCTGGCAAGTAACTCGCAGTGTGTGGTACGCCATGTTCATGCGCGAAGCTATCTCGCGCACCATGGCCGACCGCATGGGCTGGTTCTGGATGATTTTTGAGCCAGTGGCCTTTGTGGCCATCATGGTGGGCATTCGAAGTTTTATTCGTGGTGACAGACTAGTCGTCAACGCAGAATTCATTCCTTGGCTAATCAGCGGTTTAATGGGGTTTATGCTGGTACGTGAAGGAATGCTACGCGGTATGGGCGCAATAGAAGGCAACAAGGCGTTGTTTGCCTATCGTCAAGTTCAGCCCGTAGACCCCGTGCTTTCGCGTAACTTTCTGGAAGGTATGTTGCGCACGTTCGTTTTTTTGATCTTTATCGTGGGCGGGTTGATGCTTGGCCAGGATATGTATCCGGATAACGCCATTCGCGTCATGGCAGCCTGGTTTTCACTCTGGAGCCTAGGCTTGGGGCTAGGGCTTTTTACGTCCGTAGCCAACGCACTTGTACCCGAAGTAGGCAAAGTTATAAGAATGCTATCACTTCCCTTAATGTTACTTTCGGGGGTGATTTTGCCACTAAACAGTTTGCCGCACTGGCTACTCGAGTATCTGATGCTCAATCCCATTCCTCATGGGCTAGAAACGCTGCGTCTTGGGTTCTTTGAAAACTATCATGTGGTACCGGGCACCGATATGCTCTATTTCTGGCTGTTTACGCTCTCGCTCATCGCCCTGGGGCTTATCATGCACCTACGCTTTATTGATCGGTTAAAGGCAAGCTAATTCATGCATTCACTTCGTCGTTTCGTTACCCAATCGCCGCACTGGGCCATCGCGCTGCTTGCCATATTGCTGGTGTCCTTTTACTGGTTTATTTGGGCGCAAGACCGTTACGTATCTCGCGCTACGGTTGTGCTAGATAGCCCTCAAGTAGCCACGCCGGAATTCAGTCTCTCTTCACTAATGGGAAGCGGCGGCGGCGGCAACACTCACGACTTACTGCTGCTGCGCGAGCATTTGCTTTCCGTGGACATGCTGCGCCGCCTGGACGACGCGCTCGGCTTTCGCGAACATTACAGCGAGCACGGTGATATCTTCGCTACGCTATGGAACGCCGATGCCCCCATTGAAGAACTGCACAAATACTACCTGCGAAGGGTCAATATCGAGCTAGATGAGTATGCTGGCGTACTCAATGTCGAGGTGCAGGGCTATACTCCCGAGTTCGCCCACGACATGGCCCAAATGCTGTTGGAAGCTGGCGAAGACCACATGAACCAGATGGGTCACCGTTTGGCAGATGAACAAGTACGCTTTCTGGAACAACAGATGGTCCGCCTGGAGGAGCGCTTTCGCGAAACGCGCGCCGAGCTGCTTGATTTCCAGAATGAGTATGGCCTGATATCGCCCACGGCCACCGTGGAAAGCCTTAACCAAGTAGTAGCCACGCTGGAAGGTGACCTTGCCCGCCTGCAAGCACAGCGAGATGCCCTTGCCAGCTTTCAAAGCTCGCAATCCGCCGAGCTGCGCCAGGTAGAGCGCAATATTACCGCGTTACGTGACCAAATCAGCGAGCAAAGCGAACGCCTAGCCCAAGCCGCAGGCGGTGCGCTTAACCGTGTTTCCGCAGAATATGAAACGCTGGAACTTCAGGCCCAGTTCGCCCAGGAAACCTATTCAAGCGCATTAGCCGCCCTGGAAAATACTCGCCTTGAAGCCGCACGTCAGCTTAAGCAGGTAAGCGTGCTGCAAAGCCCGCTATACCCTGAATACCCCACAGAACCTAATCGGCTTTATAACAGCAGTGTCTTTGCTATCATCACCATCTTTTTAGCCTTTATCTTCAGCATGATAATGATGATTGTGAAAGATCACCGGGATTAAAAAATTGGTAAGTGGTAAGTGGTGAGTGGTGAGTGGTGAGTGGTGAGTTTTGAGGTTTCGTAGCGCGTGGTAACGAATTCGCGAGGAACGAGCGAGTGAGGCACCCGCGGGAGAAGACGCGAAGCGGCTTCCTGATGGGCCACGTAACTGATCAAAATGGGAGAGCTGGATGCTCGATATCATCCACCATGGCGGCGCCACCGGCGTAACCGGAAGTTGCCATCAATTAATACTGAATAACGAACACTCACTCCTTATCGATTGCGGCCTCTTCCAAGGTGAAGACGCCGCCAAAGACAGCTTCGAACAGCTCCAGATCGAATTCGATATCTCAACGGTTAAAGCTCTGGTCATCACCCACGTGCATATCGATCATGTAGGACGGTTACCGTATTTACTGGCGGCAGGTTTCAAAGGCCCGATTATTTGCTCAGAGCCTTCCGCCAAGCTACTGCCACTGGTCATTGAAGACGCGATTAAAATTGGCTTCACCCGCAATACCCAGCTGATCAACCGATTCCAGGATCAGCTAAAAAAGCAGATTATCAGCGTGCCTTACGGTAAGTGGCATCGTGTTGCTACTAGCACTATCGGCACAACACGCATAAAACTTAAGCGGGCAGGGCATATTTTAGGTTCTTGTTACGTTGAAGTGGCTTATCAGCACGCAATAACCCGTGAAAAAGAGCGCGTTGTATTCTCTGGGGACCTGGGTGCTCCCCATGCACCGTTGTTACCAACGCCACAATCGCCGTATGGCTGCGATCAACTAGTGCTGGAAAGCACCTACGGTAACCGCACTCACCCTGACCGTAGCCAGCGTCAAGCAGTATTAAAAAGGGCGATAGAGCATGCGCTTGCGAACGGAGGCACGGTGATGGTGCCAGCCTTCAGTATTGGCCGCACTCAAGAGCTACTTTACGAGCTTGAAGGCATTATTGCCGACGCCAAGAAAGGCCAGTGGAAAGACCTAGAAATAATTGTCGATTCACCACTAGCCGCACGTTTTACCCAGGTATACCGCGAGCTAAAACCGTTTTGGGACAAAGAAGCCCAACACCGCCTGCGCAGTGGCCGCCATCCGCTCAATTTTGCCAATCTTTATACGGTAGATAGCCACGAAGAACACGAGCAAACCGTTGCGTACCTGACTAAAACGGGCAGACCCGCCGTAGTGATTGCCGCCAGTGGCATGTGCGCAGGCGGACGCATCATGAACTACCTGAAAGCCATGCTAAGTGACGCTCGCCATCAAGTGCTGTTTGTAGGCTACCAAGGCGCAGGCACCCCCGGGCGTGATATTCAGCAGTACGGCCCGAAGGGCGGTTGGGTAGAGTTAGACGGCGAGCGTATCGATATTAAAGCAGGCGTTACCTCGATCAGCGGCTACTCCGCCCACGCGGACCAAAAAGACTTACTCAACTTCGTAAAACGCATGCACCGCTGGCCCCACACCATACGCTTGGTGCACGGCGACCAAAACGCCCGCACTGCCCTTCAGCTAGAGCTAGAGGCGATGTATGAGCGTAAAGGCACAACATTGAGCGTGTTTAATAGTTAGGACTGAAGCGTAAGGAGTGAGGAGGAGTTATCACGCCTCACTCTTCACCCCTTACACCTCACGAATCAAAACCCATGATCGAAATCAAGAACCTCTACAAGCGCTACCACAATCATCATGGCAGCGATTGGGTACTTAAAGATATCAACGTCACTATTCCCACCGGAGTAGGGGTAGGCTTGATAGGTGCCAACGGTGCGGGTAAATCAACGCTTTTACGCCTGATTGCGGGCATGGACTCACCTGAACGTGGTGAAGTTATCCGCCATAGCCGAGTTTCCTGGCCAATCGGCCTTTCCGGCGGCATGCAAAATAATATGACCGGTCGCCAAAACGCCAAGTTTGTAGCCCGCGTACAAGGCAGTAGCCCTAAAGAAGTCCAGCGTGTTATTAATTTTGTGGAAGACTTCGCCGAAATAGGCCAAGCGTTTGATGAGCCAATACGCACTTACTCTTCAGGCATGAAATCGCGTATTTCGTTTGGGCTTTCGCTCGCGTTTGATTTTGAAGTGTACATTTCGGATGAAGCAACGGCTGTAGGTGACAGAGCCTTTAAAGAAAAAGCCAAAGCGCTCTTCAAATCAAAGGTAGGTCAAGCATCGTTGATTATGGTTTCACACTCGGAAGGCATTCTGAAAGATCTTTGCCAAGCCGGTTTATACCTCAAAGGCGGCAGTGCCTTTTGGTATGACGATATAAACGAAGCCATCGCGGCCTACCACGCTGATGTCGATGCCAAGAAAAAAGCCGGTGAAAGTGATTTACCCAACGATGTGATTGGTGCAAGACGCTACCTGGCTGAATGCCACCAGATTCTGAAAGGCGCTCAAGAGACGTTAAAAGACCTGGTAGAAGAGGGCGCTCCTGAAGAGCAGGTCAAGGCCGCCAAGCAGGAAGTTAATACGGCGGGTAAAACGGCTAAAGAAGTCCGCCTGCACCTTGAAGCATTGGAAGAAAAACAGCGCAACGAAAAGCAGAAGTCAGCGTAAGCCATAAACCAAACGCCGCTAGTAAGTTAGCATTAAGTAGATAAAAAATATGGACGTTAAAACCTTTTTAATTACTGGCGGTGCCGGTTTTATTGGCTCTGCCGTAGTGCGTGAGTTGATTCGTAACACTCAGCACACCGTTGTAAATATCGATAAGCTTACCTACGCAGGCAATCTAGAGTCACTGGCCAGGGTTGAAGGCAGTGATCGCTATACCTTTGAGCAAGCTGATATTTGTGATGTGCATGCCATGCAGCGGCTATTTGAACAGTACCAGCCTGATGTAGTGATGCACTTGGCGGCGGAAAGCCATGTAGACCGCTCCATCGACGGCCCGGCCGAGTTTATTCAAACTAACGTAGTGGGTACAGCTGTATTGCTTGAAGCGGCACGCAGCTACTGGAATAGCCTAGAAGGCGAGCGCCGTGCTGTCTTTCGCTTCCACCACATAAGCACCGATGAGGTGTATGGCGATCTGGAAGGTACGGAGGACTTGTTTACCGAGCAAACGCCCTATGCGCCCAGCTCGCCTTATTCCGCCAGCAAAGCTAGTTCTGATCACTTGGTCCGTGCCTGGCAGCGCACTTACGGCCTGCCAACGTTGGTCACCAACTGCTCCAATAATTACGGCCCGTACCACTTCCCTGAAAAACTCATCCCACTAATGATTCTCAACGCCCTGGCAGGCAAACCTCTGCCGGTGTACGGCGATGGTCAGCAGATCCGCGACTGGCTCTATGTAGAAGACCACGCCCGCGCACTCATCAAGGTAGCCACCGAAGGTCAAGTAGGCGAAACCTACAACATCGGCGGCCACAACGAGCAAACGAATTTGCACGTAGTGGAAACCATATGTGAAATCCTGGATGAGCTGGTGCCCCTAAAAGCAGACGAGGACACCCAAGAGTCATCGCTTACCATTCACCATTCACCATTCACCACTTACAAAAAACTAATCACCTTCGTCACTGACCGCCCAGGCCACGACGTGCGTTACGCCATTGATGCCAGTAAGATTGAGCGCGAACTAGGCTGGACCCCAGAAGAAACGTTTGAGACCGGCCTACGTAAAACTGTTGAGTGGTATCTAGCCAACGAAACCTGGTGGAAACGCGTACAAGACCGCAGCTACCAAGGGCAACGCCTAGGCAAAAACGTTTAGATGGATCCAATAGCGTCATACAAAAAGTACATTGTGCATACAAGGCTACGAACTGTAGGTGAAGGCATTGGATAGAGTATATGCCTTCCCGAAAGGGGCTAAGCACTTTCATTGTTTTATCGATGATAATGATATAAAGCAGCATCCGGACTACAGAGCTGCGAAAGCTGGCGACCCTGATGCTGCGTTACAACTTGTAGTTGACCTGGCTCTTGAATTTCTAGCGTCACTCAATGGAGAGCTCCCTGAGGATGCTATTTTTGTTTCCCCTTATGCTAAGGAAGCAACCGGCGATAATGCTATACCATTAATGCTTTCACTTTTGTGTGCCGAAGCGTTAGGGGCACCAGTGAGACAGATATTGTTCAATTACAAAAAGTGTTTCATACCGGTGCCGACCCTATGGAAAGGCTAATCTCAAGGCCCTCATTTGAAGGTACTGTGAAGCAAGGTGGCAAATACGTGCTTGTAGATGACGTGACCAGCATGGGGAGTACATTGGCAGAACTTGCCAACTACCTGTTAATGAACGGTGGTACCGTCATTGGGTCTATACTGCTAGTGAATGCAGGCCGGTCAACATATTTTCTCGCAGTAAAAAAGCATATCCAGTTATTAGAGGAGCGCTTTGGTGATGAAATCAAAGATATTTTCGGAATACAAACCTCAGCACTTACCGCCAACGAAGCAAGTTATCTCGTCGGCTTTAGAACCACTGACGAGATCCGAAATCGATGCATTAAGGCAGAAAAAGAAACAACTAAGCGGTTATTATCAAAAAATTATTCAAGCGCGCATCGCCAGTGAGCGGTAAGTAGGCTATTTGGTTTTGATTACGTATCTCTCACTTACGCCCTTCGGCTAGCTATTCAACCATAACGTATGGCCGCGCCTGTAGCGCGTGGTAAATGTCAGCGCGCCCGCGGGAGCAACGCACAGCGTTGCTCAGGCATGGCAAAGAGTTCTGTGGATGCCACGCGGGTGCCTCGCTTGTTCGTTCTTCACAAGGCTCGTTACGCCGCGCAAAAAAGCACGCAGCAAATTTTGTAGCGCGTGGTAAGCGCCAGCGCATCCGCGGGAGTAACGCACAGCGTTGCCTAGGCAACGGCAAAGAGTTCTGCAGATGCTACGCGGGTGCCTCGCTTTTTCGTTCCTCTCAAGGCTCGTTACACCGCGCTAAAAAAGCACGCAGCAGATTTTGTAGCGCGTGGTAAGCGCCAGCGCACCCGCGAAAGCAGCGCGATTAGCGCTGCCGAAGGCCAGCACGCCAATACGATTAAGGCCGCAACACCCGAAAAGGATTTTCAATGAACATCTTCATCACCGGTGGCAACGGCCAAGTCGGTTTTGAGCTTCAACGCCAATTTGCCATTTTCGGTAACCTCCTGGCCCCTACACGCCAGGAACTCGATTTAACCAACGCTCAAGCCGTCGATACCTATCTTGCTGAGCACAAGCCCGCACTAATTCTCAACGCAGCCGCCTACACAGCGGTAGACAAAGCCGAAAGCGAACCTGAGCAGGCCAAGCGGCTGAATGCAGAACTACCCGCACAGCTTGCCCAATACGCCGCTCAAAACGGTATTACCCTGGTGCACTACTCAAGTGATTACGTGTACCCCGGTAATGGCGAAACCCCCTGGCAGGAAGACAGCCCCACTGGCCCGCTAAGCACCTACGGCCAAACCAAGCTGGAAGGTGATAACGCGATAACGGGAAGTGGCGCCGACCACCTGATTTTCCGCACCAGCTGGGTATACGCCGCACGTGGCAATAACTTTATGAAAACCATGCTACGCCTGGGCTATGAGCGTGAAGCGTTAAGCATCGTAAACGACCAAATAGGCGCGCCCACACCCGCCCGCCTAATCGCCCAAGTAACCGCTTTAGCATTTACACCTCACGATTCACCACTCACTATTCACCGCTCACGATTCACCATTCACATACCACAAGGCATCTACCACCTGGCCCCACGCGGCGAAACTAGCTGGCACGGCTTTGCCTGTGAGATTTTCAGCCAAGCCGCCAATGCAGACAAAGCGCTGGCAATCACACCCGAGAACACCGCTGGCATACCCACGTTAGAATACCCAACACCTGCAAAGCGCCCGCTCAATTCACGCATGAGCCTGGCTAAACTTGAGGCAGCGTTGGGTGTCACATTACCAAACTGGCAAAGCCAGCTAGCGCTGACGCTAAGCGAATATTGTGAATTGTGAAGAGTGAAGGGTAAATGAGTAAGGTGTCGATGTCCTTACGCCTCACTCCTAACACCGTACACAGACGTACTCACGGATGACTGATATGAACTCCTCACCCCTAACTTCTCACCCCTCACAAAGAAAGGGCATCATCCTGGCCGGCGGTTCCGGCACGCGCCTTCACCCCATTACTCGGGGTGTCTCAAAACAGCTGCTACCCGTTTACGACAAACCGATGATCTATTATTCGATCTCGGTACTTATGCTAGCCGGCATTCGCGAAATTCTGATTATCTCCACGCCAGAAGACCTACCTCAATATCAAAATCTGTTAGGTAGCGGTGAAGATTTCGGCCTGCAATTTGAATACGCCGAACAGCCAAGCCCCGATGGGCTGGCACAGGCATTTATCATAGGCGAAGCGTTCATCGGTCAAAGCCCCGTTTGCCTCGTGCTGGGCGACAACATCTTTCACGGCCAGCACTTCTCTGACCAGCTTAAACGGGCCAGCACACAGCCCAAAGGTGCAACTGTATTTGGTTATCTGGTAAAAGACCCCGAGCGGTTTGGCGTGGTTGAATTTGACGAGGCGGGCAGGGCAATTTCCATTGAAGAGAAGCCCAAAAAGCCCAAATCGGCCTATGCCGTAACAGGCCTCTACTTCTACGACAACGACGTAGTCGAAATCGCTAAAGCGGTGACACCTTCTGAGCGGGGTGAGCTGGAAATCACCAGCATCAATAACGCTTACCTCAAGCGCGGGGATTTAAACGTAGAACGCCTGGGCCGAGGCTTCGCCTGGCTGGATACCGGCACCCACGATAGCCTGCTAGAAGCCAGCCAATACGTACAAACCATAGAGCATCGCCAAGGCCTCAAAATCGCCTGCCTGGAAGAAATCGCCTGGCAAAACGGCTGGATTAGTGATGAATGCCTGGCCGAGTTGGCCAAGCCGCTAGCCAAAACTCAATACGGCCAATACCTTCAGCGTCTTTTAAAGAGTAAGAAGTAAGTAGTGAAGGGGGGAGTGGCCCCATGGCTATCATCGTACCTACCACCCACAATTCACCACTCACTATTCACCATTGACGGTTTACACATGCACTACGAAAAACTAGCCATTCCCGAGGTCGTGCTCCTTACACCAAAGGTTTTCGGTGACGAACGTGGCTTCTTTATGGAAACCTTCCGCCAGAACGAATTTGAAGCCCATTGCGGAAATTACCAATTCGTGCAGGATAATCATAGCCAATCCGCCCAAGGCATCCTGCGTGGCCTGCATTACCAGTATAAGCAGCCCCAGGGCAAGTTAGTACGCGTTACCCAAGGGGAAGTGTTCGATGTAGCAGTAGACATGCGCAAAAACTCGCCCACCTTTGGGCAATGGGTAGGGGCAACACTCAATGCAGAGAACAAGCAGCTTCTATGGGTGCCACCCGGATTTGCGCACGGCTTTTACGTAATGAGCGAGAAAGCCGAGTTTCAGTATAAATGCACTGACTACTACGCACCCGGTGATGAAGTATCGCTACGTTGGGATGACCCAACCTTGGCTATTGAATGGCCCCTAATAAACCAACAACCTCCCATCCTTTCCGCTAAAGATGAGAAAGGGCTTAGCGTAAATAATGCGCCCCTATTTTAAGTAAACCCAATGACTACCAAAGAAGTGAATGGAGCTGCCCATACCATGTCCTTAGCCGTATATATCGGAACAGAAAAATTCCATGATGAGCTAAAGGGAGAAGCACAAGCGCAGCCTGTCAACGCTGTCACCCTAAGCGATATTGCGAATGGGCAGCAAAGCCATACCAGCGAAGGGCATCCATCATTACTTCTTTCCGATTTTACGGAAGAAGCGCTAGTAGCATTAGAGGGCTGGCTAAAAAAAGATGCCGAGCGCACCTGCATATTGGCATGGCCGCACCCCAGCGCTTGGTTAGCCGCTAGCCTTCAACAGGAAAGCCGCCCTAAAGAGGCGCTTTGGCAATGGAGCTATCAAGCAGACCTCATCTTAAAGCTATATAAGCGAAAGCGCCGTCAAGTAACGCTTGAGGGCTACCTGCCCGGCGTAACCCCTGAAAGCCAGGTGCCTTTAGTGGCGGAACTGACGCTAGCCAGCACTACGCCCATTGACCGTTTGATGGCACATCAGCTTACCCAAGAAGACAGCTTGCTACAGCAAACCTACAACTACCTTAAAGCCAGCAGCGCACACGTAGCCGCGTGGCAGTTGCCAGCGGTTGATGCCGTAGAACAAAGCCTGCACTACCTTAAACAAGAAAACCAACAGTTGGAGGCTTTAAAGGCCAACGCTGACACGGTTCAAAAAGAACTCAGCAGTTCACAGCAAAGCAGCATTCAGCTTCGCAAGCAACTGAAAGAATTACAGGCCGGCCAGAAGCAGATAAAGGAACGACTTTCTGAAAAAAATGCTCAGTTGCTTGAAACTGAAAAGACCAAAGACGCTCTACGCGCACAGCTCAACAAAGAGCAAGAAACACACGCTAAGCTGCAAGATCACGCGCACAATATAGAAAAAGAGAATGCCGCGCTGCTAGAACAGCTTATGAAGGTGCAAGAAGCGCTAGAAGAAAACATTTTGGCGAACCAGGCACACCAAGTAGATTTCGCAGAAAAAGAGATCAAGCTTAACTGGCTAAGGAAGAAAACCAAAAACCAAGAAGCCAAGCTAGAAGAACATAAAACAGCGCTAAGCCAGCTGAAGGAAGACCATAAAAAAGCTTTAGACGAAAAACAAAAACATGTTCAAGCATTAGGCCAAGCTCAAACCAAGCTGCAAGAACAGTATGAAGAGGCCGAAAAACAGGCAACTGTAAGCCGCCAGCAGTTAGAGCAAGAGTCTATTGAAAAATCGCTAATCGTTACACAGCTGCACGAAACACAAGAGCAGCTGGCGAAAAACGTCGAAAATGTCGAGCACTATAAAGGTCAGGCGGATAACCGTCAGAAAACCATCAACGTACTTAAGCAAGAGCAGCAGCTTACTTGCCATCAGTATGAAAGCGTTACACAGTGGCTGCGCGTGAGCGGGCACCGTAATGCCGCCGCCGCCTACCGTTACAGTCGCCCCTTCAAGCGCGCGCTGCCCCAACAGGTGGCCACCATCAAGCAAAGCAGCTTCTTCGATGCCCAGTGGTACTGCGAGCAATACCCTGATGTAACCACATCAGGCATTGAGCCAGCCGAACACTATCTCAAGTTTGGCGCCATTGAAGGACGTAACCCTAGCGAGAAATTCGATACGCTCTACTACCTGTGCGAATACCCAGACGTTGCCGTTTCCGGTCAGAACCCGCTGCTGCACTATTTGCGCTACGGCCAGCATGAAGAGCGTTTCCCGGCAAGGCCCCGCCAGCAGTTGCCAGCCCCCGTTGGGGAACAAGATGCCCACCTGACTGCCCGGTAAATAGAAGCGAGCCATCATGCACACCAATCTGCTCTATATCGGCCCACTACGGCCAGAAACGCTGGCGCTGCTGGAAGCACTTCCCCCGGCTGAACACGCCTTGTTCGTTATCCCGACACCCAATGCGCCGCTGTGGGAAGAAGTGTTGGGGCTATTTCCACAGGCCAAGCAACAGATAACCAAAGTAGCCGAAACCAGCGGCGAACTGCCTTACTACGAATACAACCTGCCGGAATTCAATGCAAGCCAGCCCGCTTCAGGGCTCTATACCCTGTACCCAGGGTTAGAGCTCATGGAAAGCAGCCCTCAGCCTCTGGTTGGCGCGGAAGCGCTGCTGAGTGATCTGCCAAGCGCACCTGATACCCTTGTGATCGAACAGCCTGAACTAGTATGGCCGCTATTGCAGGCACTGGCTGCACTGCCTAGCTACAAGCAGTTAAGCGAACTGTGTCTAAGAGTAGGGGCCGTACCGCTTTATGAGGGCACGCCAGAAGCAGACGAGATACTCATTTGGTGTCAGGAACAAGGTTTCGAGCTACAGGTAACCAACGAAGACGACCCTGATTTGCCCTTGCTGCAGCTAGCCCGCCACACGTTTTATAAGCGGTGGCAAGAGGAGTTAAAACGCGCTGATTCACTTACAAAGAAGCTCAAAGTATTAGAAAAGGATTTCCAAAACAGTAACGATAAAAATGCTTTGAAATTAGAAAAGGAAAAAGTTTCCAGTCTTGATTATAAAGTTAAAAAGCTAATCGATAAAAATAAATCCCTTAGGTCTAATATTGAACTTATTAAAAAAAATATAGAAGTTAAAGAAAAGGATCTCTTTTCTTATCAAGTTGATTGTGAGAATAAAGAAAAGTACTGTCAATCCATTCTTAATGAAGTTGATAAAGTTAAAAAAGATTTGAATGATTTTAAAATCAAGGTAAGTGAATATAGGCACAGTGAAAAACAACTGCTTGAGAAAAATAAGGAGCTTGAAGATGCCTTACGCGAAGCAATTAATGTCAAAGCAAAGATTTCGCAAGAAATTGAAGATAATCGTCTTCGTTTAACTAAAAATAAAGAAAAGGAAAAAGAGCAGCAAGAACAGTTGCTTGAACTTTCACAGAATCATAAAAAAGTTTCTCAAGAGAATCAAGTGTTGACATCACGAATAGACAGCATGAAAAAAGAACTTGAGAAAGCACATGTTCAAATCCGAAAAATTAAAAAATTCGTTTTCGAAAGATAAAAGTGTCCATTCTATGCAAATAAAAAATAAAGCACTTTCCAATAAGTCTTCAAATAAAAAAGAATTAATAAACTGTTCTAGTGAAATAGGCGCACATTGGGTAATTGGAAATTGGGCTGATCTAAAATCTATACCTAAAGAGGTCTTAGAAAAAGATAGTAATAAGGCACTATTAGCCGCATTAATTGCGGTTGCGAATTATCAAGAAAATGAGTTTGTCGAAGCTGAGTATTATCTTGATAAAGCTATAGAGTGGGGGATGTCAAATTTTGATGTGGCGAAAATATTAACATCAAGCGTGTATAATTCATTAGGACGTTTTGAATTATTGCTAAATAAAAATAATTCAGCTCTAAATTACTTTAAACAAGCGCTTGAGTTGGATGAAACTTTAACAAACCTGAATCTTTTAGCAAAAGCTAGAGCATCTCAGCAGGCGGAGCAATTGGAAATTAGGTTTTCAGTCAATAAGAATAATTCAAAAGAAGAAATAGAGCCAAATGATTTAAGTAGTAATATATCTTATACATCAAAATTAATGTCAATAATAAATTATTTTGCATTTAAAATTATTAACGAAGGAGAAAATTTAACTATAGATAACGTGGAGGTCTTTAAAGAGCAAGATCCATTTCTACAAGGTAAAATAGCTTTAGGTTTGGCTTATTGGGTAATTGAGTTTTCACCAGGAAGTAGAGAAACGCGAAAAAGATGTTTTTATTTCAAACGTGTAATGAAAAAATTTAATTTTGTTAAAATTGAAAGCTGGGGTATTGCTTTTTATTTAAAAGCGCTAAAGCTATTAAGTGAAAATGAGCTTTTATTTGAATGTTTCGATTATCAAGATTTAGTGAACCTGCAGTTTAAATTAGATTGGCGTAATTTTGTTGATGAAAATAATTATAAACTTATTGATAAAGCTAATAACTTTTATGGTGTTGCGTATTCAATAGCCTTTGCACGATATGAGTTAGGTTGGGAAAGTGCTAAGCACAGTCAAATTTTGTTAGAACTAGAGCTAAATCATTATGATAAATATTCTAGCGATTCTGGTTTTGCAGATGAAACCAATGGTTATGGGCGTTATGACAGGTATAGTTTTTTATTGATAGCAGAAATAGCTTATCGTTTTTATGAGTCATCAATGCCTCTAACAAAGAAAATGAAAAGCTATCTTAAAGCTTCTGCGAGCTTTGTTCTTTATAACGTCAATGATGATGGCGATGGCTTTCAATGGGGGAGAAGCATTGGAGCGTATGGTGATAGCGCTTATCTGGAAATTTTGACAGCAGCATATATCCATAACTTGTTAAATGAAGATGAGAAACTAGTAGCATGCTACTTTATAAAAAAAATAACTTATAAATTTTTATACTTCTGGTTTCAATCTGATCGTATGAGCATAAATATTTGGACAGACGGTCGTTCAACAGATGCTTACAGGGGGAAGCATAGGATATTAGGAGAGAATTTCTCACTACTACACCAACATTTATACTGTCAAAAAATATGGGAAAGATATGAGTTCTATAATAATGATAACCTACTTTATAAAAAATTTAATGGCTGGTGTAAAAATAGAGAAAATTCTCTAATTATAAAATTTAAAAAAAATGATTGTAATTATTCTTTCATTAGCTATTTTTCAAATAAAGTTAATACTATCCTTCCTTTAATTAATGGTGAGAGATATCATAATCAGATGGCATACCAAGCTATACCATTTACGAAATCGTGGTTTAGCGTTGTGCCTGATTTAAGAACGCATGTTTTGAGTCCAATCTTGCAAGCAGAGTCTAACGTTCAATACATTCCTCACCCGTGCTATGAAAACATTTTCTTTGATAAAAAGGAGAGCTCATTGCTGGTGAGTTTCGAAAACAAAGGTTTTACTCAATTTTTTTGCAAAATACCTGATAAAGAACTGAGTAGTCACTTAAAAACTAGTTACACATTTGGTAGTGGTTTTATATCTGCTCAGCAAGAAATCTTTTTGAATGCTGAAGCTAGTATTGTTTCTATTTTATATTATTTGCCTTTAGGCAAAGAAGTGCTGAGTGTAAGTGATCATACATTTATATTTATTGGTTTTGATGGAGAAGTTAAAGAGTTGGAATTTAATATAGACCATGATTTGGAGGTTTTAAATAGTAACGTTGAAAACATTGGCTCTACAATTGAACAAGGTGAGTTAATGGTTTGTAAAATGGAAATAAATGTATTAAGCGTCCAAAAGTTAATTCTGTCGTGGGCTTTTAAAGATAAAGCGGGGAGCTAAAATGAGTAAAAGTTTGACAGCACAAGCATTTTTTGAGTTTAAAAACAAAAACTACGGTAAATCTTTAAAGCTTTACCAAGAGCTGAAAGAAACATTAAAAACAAATGCATATGATTACAATATAAAAAAATGCTTAGAAAAGCTACCTGGACTGGATCAACTCCCAAGTCTTGAGACTTGTAAAAAAAAATCAATTGAAATAAAAAGTAAAGGATTAGAAGAGTTTGTTTTAGATAATTTAATTTATTTTAGTGATACTGATCTTTCCCCCAGTACTAGTAATAACTTAATGGTTTTTATAGCTCACAATTTCGATGATTTAAATAAAATCGAAGCCTTTGAGACTATAAAAAAACATAAAAGTAACGGTGTTAAAGTTACTTTACTACTTGATATGCAAAGTGTAGATTTAAAAAACCTAACGCATTCGAATGAAATTTTTGATGAAATATATATAAGACCTTTTAAAGCAAGTGATAATTTCTGGATATCTTACATATTAAATTGCAACGAATTTAATAAAGCATTAATAATTAATACCAAAGAGATCAAAGGTGCAAGTCGTTTTAAAGTAGTTAACGTTCAAATAGAAAACGATCATTGTGAATTTGTTTTTGCAAATGGTTCATTATGTGGTTACTCAATTAATTATACCCTTATAAAAGAAAAGATAGGTTTCTTATATCCTTTTGAAAATTCTTACGCAATATATGAGTTTTTCAAACGATTATTATCTTATAGTTTTATTTCAACGTTCGAGTTTGAAAAATTAGCTGGCTGTATTTCTTTTAAAGAAAAAACAGAACTTTCGTTACAAGTTCTAAATCACTGGATAGAACAAAATTTAGAGATTTATAGTCAGGAGCCATTTGCCAAAGCAGTAGAAAACATTGAAAAGTACCGTGCATTGCCTCTGTCAATTCTAGGTGGTGCTAGTGAGATTGTTGAGTTTTATGACGACTCTTCTTCTTTCACAAGCAAAGCAAACTTATTTTGCTTTAAAGAATACTTGGAAAGAGCTGGTGTAAGCGATAATATTAAAAAAGAAGATTTTTTATCAATTGATAAGATTGAAGACTTTTCAATAGTTACATTAAGCAATTATGCTTCTAAAAAACAAGATATGTTATCAGTTTTTGAAACTGATAGTGAGTTGAATTACATAGACTTGCTCCCTCTAAGATCTTATAAAATTGTGAATATTGAAAATTTAAAAGGTGAAGCAAAAATACCTATTTATTTGACCGTGCCAGTTTTAAAAAGAATACCAAAAAACAATTACAATGTTAGAAATTGGGTTTTTCCTGATGCAAAAAGAAAGTTTGGTATGATTTCGGCATGTTTTAATAATTCAGACACAGTTATTAGTTCTTTAATAAGTATTTTGTCTCAGTCTGTTAAAAATATTGAGTTAGTGATTGTTGATGACAATTCAAGTGATAATTCGCTAAAACTGATAAGTGGCTTTCTAAGCCTTTTTCCTTATGTTAAAACAAAGCTTATTGCGAAAGACGAAAATGTTGGCGTATATACATGTAGAAACACTGCTGTAATAAAATCAGAATCTGACTATTTGTTCGGACAGGATTTGGATGATTTTTCAACACCCCAAAGAGTTTATATTTCGAATGTATTCTACTGTACCAAAGAAGTAGATTTTTTAGTTTGTAATCATGCAAGGGTGGATAGTTTTTTTAATATACTATCCATGAAAAAAAATAATGAAAATTTAAAGACTTTTCGCAAAGGATTGATGACTTGGCATACTGAAAGAGAGAATTTCTTTAAATATGGTTTATTTCTTTCTGTTAGACGCAGTGGCGATAGCGAACTTTTCGATAGATTTAAGCGCCTGTCTAAAAGAAAAGTTTTTGAACTTGATAGGGAGTTTTATTTTGCACTAATGGATAATGTAAATGAAAGTAGGCTAACATCTGATATTTTCAAAACAAATGTCGAAAAATCTCCTATTGTTTACAAATTTGAAGGTGACAACTCTCGAGTTGTTTTTGAGACAAATTATAAGTCTAATCATAAAAATTTAGGATTAGACTATAACTATAGATTTGGCAATACATTTGAAGGTGAAAAATATAAAGTTATTGCTAATATGGCAACTATTCCTGGCAGAGAGTACCAATTGAAATGTTCTATAAGCTCTCTTTTATTTCAAGTTGATAAACTCAATTTGTTTTTAAATGGTGATGTTGATCTTACCGCTTTTGGCTTAAGTGATCTGCTCCGAAACAGTAAGGTAAATATTATTAAGAGCAGCGAGGTCGGTGACTATCGCGATAATGCAAAATTTCATTATGCAAACGAGTTTACTGGTAAAGATTTTTATTTGACTTTGGATGATGATTTAGTTTATCCATGTGACTATGTTGATACGCTTATTTATAAAAGTAGCCTTTATAATCATAAAAGAGTTCTAACTGTTCATGGTTATTGTTTATGGGAGCCATTAGATAGTATTCACAAAGATAGAAAGAAACGAGGTAGATATTATCACTTTAAAGAAAAAGTAGATTGTGACGTTAAGGTTGATGTTGCTGGTACAGGTACTGTTTTCATTCCACCAGATGTTGAAATTATTCCTTTTAACGCACCCCCTTTTGGAATGGTCGATATTGTATTTGCAGAGTATTGCTCGAAAAATAAAATTGATATTATTGCAATTAGTAGGAGACGGAATTGGGTTGTTGAAGCTGAGTCCATAGCTATAAGCATAAAAAAAGAAGCACCTAAACTTTATCAGGAAAACCAAAAGATTGATCGTGAACTGTTAATCAATAAATATATTAAGAAAATCCAATCAAACCTCGGTAATAAGAACGGCACTAACACTGTCTATAGAAAAGTTGATCCTCTAAAGCTTCATTTTAATGATAAATCAGACCATTTATGGTTTAATGAATTTAATAGGAAAGTTTATATTTGCTGCACAGGATATAATTATGCTGGATTTGCCGTTAAGTTTTCTCGCGGTTTATGGCATGCGCTAAGAGCTTGCAATTATGATAATATAAAAATATTAGCTTACGATGATTGTTCCTCTGATAGCTCTGCTGAAAAGCTTGAAAGATATTTTACAGATAATTTTACTGCTTGGGACTGGGAGGTGTTTAAAGGAGATGCAAATAAAGGACCTGCATTTAGCCGCTCATATTTATTTGATAAAATCCCTGAAAGTGATGCCATTTGTATTTTTTTAGATTCCGATGATGAGGTTGAACCAGAGTTGATCAGAAGGATTTTGTCAGAGTACATTTGTTATCCTGAAATTTTAGGTACCTTTGGTGGTTGGATGTTTAATGATAAAATTAAGAAAACTTGGCCAAGTCATATCCAATCTGAGCTAACGTCGTTAGATAACATTGTTGGTAAGTTTAAGTTTGGTCATCCTCGTAGTTTTGTTAAGTCTGCTTACGATAAAGCTGATAAACGCTTTTTGTTTGGGCCTGATAGGGAATGGTTAAAGTACTGTTCTGATTTGGGTTTGTATTTGGCTATCTTGTCTAATGTATGCCCGAGTAATTTTAAAAGAATTGATCAGGTGCTCTATAGGTATAACGTTGGTACTGAAAATGGCACTATTAATCGTTTTGGTAGTGATAAAGCGATAATGCGAGATTATTTGTTTGGACTGTGTAGATTATAACTAGGTAATCCCCCGAAAAACCGCGGTGATCAGAAGTAGAATTTTCCGTAAGCTAAACGCAAGGAGATTCTACATGAAAAACGTTTTTCTGACAGTCAGGTTATGGCAATCCTTAATCAAGCCGAGAGCGGCGTACCGGTGCCTGAGCTCTGCTGTGAACACGATATGAGCAGCGCTAGCTTTTACAAATGGCGGGCCAAATTCGGCGGCATGGATACCTCCATGATCAAGCGCATGAAAGAGCTGGAAGATGAAAACCGGTAACTGAAGAAAATATACGCCGAAGAGCGCCTCAAGTCCGAGCTGCGCAAGGAGGCTCTGGAGGAAAGTTGTAAAGCCATCTCTCCGCCGTGAGATGGCTCGCAAAGCGGTAGCGAAGGCCCGCTGTAGCATTCGCCTGGCTTGCGCCACCTTCAGTGTCAACGAGTCTTGCTATCGCTACAAGACCATACTGTCAAAACGCCGAGATTGCCGACCTGCTGGTGCGTTTAACCCATCACCAGTGTAGCTGGGTTTTGGCCTATGTTTTCTGTATCTGCGCAACGTGAAGGGCTATCCCTGGTACTATAAACGCGTTTACTGCATTTATCGGGAGCTTGAACTGAACCTTCGTATCAAATCCCGCAAGCGGCTGGTACGTGAAAAGCTCGAGCTGCTGGTGGTACCCACTTCCATCAACGCCAGTTGGTCCATGGATTTCATGCACTACCAACTGAAAGATGGGCGTAGCTACCGGCTATTCAATGTGATCAATGATTACAACCGGGAGGTCCTGATATAGAGGTGGAGCTGTCCCTCCCTCTGGGTGGGTAATGCGAGCCCTGGATCAGATTATCGAGTGGCAGGGAAAACCTGCCAGGATTCGCTGTGACACGGTCCAGAATACATAAGCGCCGCCTTGGCAACCTGGGCCGAAAGCACGAAATCATGCTGGTCTTTATCCAACCTAGCAATCCGCAGCAAAACGCGTATATCGAGTGCTACAACCGCACCGTGCGTTATGACTGGCTGGCTCAATATCTGTTCAGTTCCATCGAAGAAGTGCAGAAATATGCAACGCGATGGTTATGGACCTACAATCACGTACGACCGAACATGGCGCTTGGGGCATGGCCCCACAATAGAAACTGGCCGCAGTGGCCTAAAGTCTACTTTTGAACCCCTCTAAAAATGGGAGGATTATCTATCCACGGTAGATTTTTTGTACTAGATATATCAAATTTAGCTAAACGAACATAATGGACACAGAGAGCCTGATCAGCCCTATGAATTTTCAAAAAGGAAATGAGTTATATCGGCAAGGAGCCTATGAGCAGGCTGCCTCTTTCTACGTAAATGAACTTAAAGCAAATAGTAATTTTAAGCCGGTTTACGTAAATTTAGCCCTTTCTTTGCGTAAGATTGAAAGTAAAAAGGTGTGCGATCGGCTCCTGCTTGAAGCCCTATCTGTTATCCGACCGGGCAAGGTTGAAGAAGATATTACGCTGATTAAAAAGTCCCGCCTTGTAAACGGTAAATGGTACTTGGCAGAGCACGCGGTTTGGGTACCTAAGCATGTCGATCCCATTCTGCACTACTTGGTGGTGGGGTGGCGACTTGGCCTTAACCCCTGCAAGCGATTTGATAGCGACTTTTATTTGGAAAGTCACAAAAGCCAAATGCAGGATGGCGAAGTGCCATTGCTGCATTACCTTTACAAAGGTAAGGCCAACGGTAACGAGATTAAAGATAAAGAAGTTAATGGCACTGCGAATCTTGCTGTGCAGTTATGGAACGGCCATTCGACTTCAGCGCTTAAAGCCTTGGAAGAGGTGTATAACGACCCTTCCGCCACCGAAGCGTCACGCTGGTGGGCCATGTGGCATACCGCTCGCTGGCTTTACTTCTGTGGAGAAATTAAGCAAGCCCTAGCCTTTGCAGGCAAGATGCGCGAGCTGGCAGGTGCCGATAAATCACGCAAAGAAACGGTTTATCTTGCTTACTTTTGCCTGTTGAACCTTGGGCGCGCCGAAGAGGCTCATGCTGCTTTAAAACCTTATGTAGCGCGCCACCCGAACGACGCCGATGCCCACTTTGCCCTGACGAATGCATTAGGCGATGATGATCAGCGCATAGAGCTCATTAATCAGGCGTTTGCCATCCACGGATTTACAGGTATTCGCCGCAAGGATAAAGCCAAACCGCTTTCCATTGGCAACGTGGTCGGACTACCTGCGCCTAAAGTGAAAGGGGCGATGAAAGTTTCTATCGTCATGCCTATTTACAGTGCAGGTGAGCAGGTGCGCATAGCCATTGAGTCGCTGTTAGCGCAAACCTACGATAATATCGAAATTATTGCGGTTGATGACTGCTCCCCAGACAACACCTTTGAGATATTGAAAGCGCTGGAAGCACAGGATCCGCGTGTTAAAGCCGTACAGCCCTCCCAGAATGGTGGCGCCTATGCCGCACGTAACTATGGGCTGCGCTTCGCCACCGGCGATTTGCTGACCACCCATGATAGTGATGACTGGTCGCACCCCCAGAAAATAGCAACCCAGGTGGCATACCTTGAAAAGCATCCTTCTGTAAAAGGATGTTCCGCTCACTGGATACGTGCGCTTGATAATTTGGCATTTACCCAGAACTGGCGGCCCAATAACAGCCTGACCCACTGGAGCCAATCCTCGTTTATGTTCCGTAGGGAAGTGCTGGAAACCATTGGCGAGTGGGATCACGTACGTATCGGGGGGGATACCGAATACATTTGGCGAATGCAGGCGCAGTTTGGCAAAAAATCGTTCGCCAAGATTCATGCAGATACACCCCTCGCGTTTGCGTTGGATGAAGAGTCATCCCTGACCCGTACCAAGGCCACTCATGTGCGCACCGTGTATTTTGGTCTGCGTCACATTTACCGTGAAATTTGCGCTTGGTGGCATACTACGCAACGCCATTTGAATGTGACTGACGCGAAAACCAAGCGGGCATTCCCGGCGCCGCGCAGTATGTTTGAACGTTCAGGTGAACCCCTTAACTTCGAAATTGTGATTGCAGGCGATTTTTCACGTTTGGAAGATTGCCAGAAGGCGGCGGAATTCATTCGCAAGCACCCGAAGCAGAAGGTGGCCATGTTCCATTGGCCAAGCTTCCATAAGGCGCCTGAAGCCCTGTGCAATCTCTATTTCGAGCTTCTCAAACAGGGTAAGGTAGAGCCTGTGGTTATGGGGCAATCGGTTAATGCCAATCAATACAAAACAGCTGATAATTCGTTAACTGAGTATCCTCTAGATGGATATCCTGAATTTACAGGCTTGAAAAGTTGGGGAGTTCTGTGAGTAAACGCCAGCAAGATGTGGGGGCTTTGTTAAAGGCCCTCGATCAAGCAGAAGAAAAAGTACAAAGCGAAAAAGCGAAGAAACGTGCTATTGCTAATCAATTGATTGCTGCTACTCAAGCACTGCCTGAAAACGAGCGCCAGGCGGTGTTGGAACAGCTGTCACAGCAGCTGTCTGCAGACGAGCTGACTGAAAAATTCACACGCTTACTCAGCCAGCATAAGTTGCCGCTAACCAGTGCGGCTTCTTTCCAGCAATTATTGGTACAAGCCACTCGGCGCAGGCAGCTTTTTAATTTTCAGCCGGAATGGAAGCTTAATAACAAGCGGACAGCCTACCAGTTTATCGATCAGTTGGGTGTTAAGCGGCCTGAGACCTTTGCTTTTAATAAGCCGTTATCCAGCATTGAACCTAGAAAAGGCACAGTGCTGAAGCCTGAGAACGGCTCTTCTAGCCAGGGTGTGTTCATTTTTGATCAGCAGGGTGGTGCATTCGAGGTTCGTACGGGAAAAGCGCTACCTTCTGCAAGTGATGCGCTCACTCACGCTAACAACCTCATGGTGCAAGGCACCATCAAGAAAGACTCGTGGCTACTCGAAGAATTTATTGGCGATTTTGAAGATGGTAAACCGCTTCCCACCGTGGATCTGAAGTTCTACTGCTTCTACGGTGAAGTAGGATTTATCTTGGAAGTAGAGCGCGCTGATAAGACCCGCTACTGCGAATGGCTGCCGGACGGCCGCTTGGCAGAAACCGGGCGCTATGCTGGAAGAACCTTCGTGGGCAATGGTTTCAGCAACGAACAACTTGAAATAGCCAAACGTATCAGCCAAGCCATTTCCACACCTTTCATGCGAATCGACTTTATTAAAAGCAAGCATACATTCTCATTTGGTGAATTTACGCCGCGGCCAGGCCAGTTCTCCTCATTTAGTAAAGAGTTTGATCGGTATTTGGGGGAGTGCTACTTGAGTGCGGAAGGGCGGTTGCTAAAGAAATATATTAATGGTGATGTTGCATGAAAAAGCACATTTTTGTAATGATAAGATATAGCGCGCTGACTGAAAGCAGTAGTGCCTGGGCTATTGGAAGAAATAAAAACTTTGAAAGCTATAGGGAGATGCTTTTTTCTAACGATAGATTAACATTACACGAAAAGCTATTCCGCGAGGTTACTCTCCCATCCTTAAAGAATATGGATAAGGAATCAACCACTGTTTTGATTTTTACTTCGGATGAGCTTCCATTTAAATATATGAATAATCTGAATGAAATGGTGGGTGATTTAGATAATTTTAAAGTGGTGCTACTTCCTAGAAGTGGAAAGTTAATTAGTCAGATGCATGATTTTTTATATCAACAATTACAGTTGTTTGAGGAAGATGTTTGTTATGCAACTGTGCGTGTTGATGATGATGATGCTTTATCAAATGACTTTGGCGAACATCTCTTTAAGTATGTTGACCCCGTTTATCAAGGCCATGCCATTTCATTTCCAGTCGGAGTGGTAGGTTTTTTTAATGGAGAGAAATATATTGGTTTTAATAAGCGTAAAACCCCTTTGACTGCATTAGGTTTGTCGTTTATTAACGTTTATACAGTGAGTGGGAATAAACCTAATCCATTGTCTATATACGGATTAGGTAAGCATTCTAATATTGATGAACGTTATCCAGTTGTTATGATATCCAAAAAAATTATGTATATAAGGACTATGCATGAGGAAAGCGATGTCTATAGTATGGAGCTGAAGAAAAAGTTTTTAAAAGGTGACGAGGTTTCGAAAAAAGATATTAATAATCTTTTTGCCGTAAAAGTCTGATCTGAAGAGAAAAGTATGCAGCGTTTTAAAGAGATTTTAAAAGAAGGTGTTCATCGTATAAATTATAATGGGGTTTCTTTTAGCGTTTATATACAAGGTGATTTTTTTAGTGATTTTGAGTTTTTTTTAGCTGGTTTCCATGGGGCTATCAGAAATAGAGCTAAGACCGCTCCTCCTTATTTCCATTTCCGAGGAGTAGCTAGAGAAATTAACATA
Organism: Halomonas sp.; assembly: GCF_017983445.1. GTDB lineage: Bacteria > Pseudomonadota > Gammaproteobacteria > Pseudomonadales > Halomonadaceae > Vreelandella. The sequence goes on along the minus strand of NZ_JAGOBJ010000006.1, from coordinate 196,326 downwards.
CCTTTAATCTCTTTTTCAGATCCCAGTTTAGAGAAAAGTGAAAATATTAATTTAGCATGGTTTATAGGATGTGAAACAGAGGGAAAGCTAACTAGCGCTATTGCTTCTTTTCTAGATGAGGTCATTGTTTATAAAAAATCCAAAGTCATACTCTCGGGTGGTAGTGGTGGAGGTTTTGCAGCTTTAAATGTACACTCTATGATGAATGAAAAGGGAAAGGCATTTTCTTTTGTATGGAATCCTCAGATTAAAGCTTACGATTATAACGATGCTTTTTCTAAAAGGTACATTGAGGCTTGTTATAAAAAAGAGTTTAAATCTAGCCCTTATACTGAGAAAAAGAATGGTTGGCATCTTTTTTTTAAAAACTGTTTAGACTCGAAAGTTGATTTTTCTGGCGTTCAGAACAGCATTATATTTATAAATGGTTATGACCAAAATCATTTGCGCAAACAGATTCGTGGTATTTTAGATGAAAGTTCTGTTCTAGATTTTGCTAACTCGAGCTATAAATATCACGATAAATATATTTATGTAGGTGAGTGGGGTTATGGACATATACCGCCGCCAAAAAAAACTATCGTTAAAGTGATAAAGCAGATTAATGACCACGGTTTCGATGGCATAAGTGTTAGCTTTTTAGAAAGCATGGAGCACTCCAATAAGATAAACTTAATTATTTCGGAAGCATCGGGTTTTAAAAAGGAAGATATACAGCTGTATTCTATTTTATTGGATGATAAATTGTTGGTAAGAAGTAATTTAGGTGAGTTTTATAAAGGTTTTCAATTGAAGATTTCTCTTGTCTATGCTGAAACTGGTGAAGTTTATAGTTCAAGTGGATTTTTAATGGGAAGCTATTTGCTTCAAGCAGTTTTTAAAATAACTGATAAGAATTTAATTAATAAGTTGGTTGTTAGTGCGACAGTCGAAGATTTTTATGGAAGGGAGGTTGCTATTAAATATCCATTGAGAAGAACTATATTCCCAAGCAAAATTTCAACTTCATGATTAGTCGAGTCTATTTGTAATGAAAGATAAGCTTCTAATTATCTTGTTAATAGCAGGGATAGCTGTTCTAACGATTTGGGAGTGGACGTCAAGCGATACTAAAAACTTTCTATGGAATGAAACTTTAGACAGCGATAACTTCTCACCGCAGGGGCAGGCAATCCTAGAGCACTCGCGTACCCAGCTGGTACCCAATCAAGGCATCGAGGGGAGCACAGCCTTACGGGTGGATTATGAAGGTTACGAGCGCGGCAGCCATCGTGTAGTAGTTTCGCCGCCTATATCGCCTGCTGCCCAATACGAACTTTCTTACTGGGTGCGCTTTTGCGACGGGTTCGATTTTGCGCGAGGAGGCAAGCTTCATGGGGTAGGGCCGACTGCTCCCGTTGGCGGTGGTAACCCTATTACGCCAGAAGGCTGGAGCGCTCGACTGATGTTTCGTGGTGATGGGGGTCTGCAAACCTACGTGTACCATCAGGATATGAGCGGCAAGTATGGCGATACCGCTATTGCACCTAACTTCACCTTTCAGCCGGGCCAATATCAGCATGTTGTTATGCAGGTAATGTTGAACGCGCCTGCTGAAGAAGCCAATGGCCTTATAAAAGTATGGGTAGACGATGAGCTACTGATTGAGCATCAAGGTTTGCGCTTTCGTGATCGGTTAACACCGGAAAGCGAGATTCAGCGGTTGATGTTCAATACCTTTCACGGGGGAAGCAGCCCCGAATGGGCGCCCCGAATGGCCGATGGCAGCTATAAAACGGACTGCGCTTTTTTTGATAATATCGCGCTCACGTCAACGTTTGAACGTTAATACTTGTTGGAGATTCCCTAGGATGAAAATTGCAGTAGCTGGAACGGGTTATGTAGGGCTTTCCAACGCAATGTTATTGGCACAGCACCATGAGGTGGTGGCGGTGGATATCGTGCCGGAAAAGGTGGAGATGCTGAATCAGCGTATCTCGCCTATTGTGGATGCGGAAATTTCAGCCTTTCTTGCCCGTGAAGATCTGCACTTTACGGCAACCTTGGATGCCGAAGCGGCTTATCGCGATGCTCAATTTGTCATTATTGCCACGCCCACAGATTATGACGCCGATACCAACTACTTCAACACTAAAAGCGTTGAGTCGGTTATTCATCAGGTCATGCAGATAAACCCTGATGCGGTCATGATTCTTAAATCTACCGTGCCGGTAGGCTATACCCAGGAAACCGCCGAACGGCTTAAAACCGAGAACCTGCTTTTCTCGCCTGAGTTCTTGCGTGAAGGCAAAGCCCTGCACGATAACCTTTATCCCTCACGGATTATTGTGGGTGAGCGTTCTGAGCGTGCCGCGCAGTTTGCTGAGCTTTTGAAGCAGGGCGCCTTGAAGCAGGATATTGATGTACTGCTAACCAACAGCACTGAAGCCGAAGCGATCAAGCTCTTTGCCAATACCTATTTGGCCATGCGCGTAGCCTACTTTAATGAGCTGGATACCTACGCTGAAACCCATGGGCTGGATGCCAAGCAGATCATACAAGGGGTGGGGTTAGACCCACGTATTGGTAAGCACTACAACAACCCAAGCTTTGGATATGGAGGCTACTGCCTGCCCAAAGATACCAAGCAGCTGCTTGCCAACTACGAAGATGTGCCTAACAACATGATTCAGGCCATCGTAGAGGCGAACCGTACCCGTAAGGATTTCATTGCAGAGTCGGTGTTAAAACGTAATCCCAAAGTGGTTGGCGTATACCGTCTTATCATGAAAACGGGGTCGGATAATTTCCGTGCCAGTGCCATGCAGGGTGTGATGAAACGCCTTAAGGCCAAGGGGATCGAGGTTGTAGTTTATGAGCCCGCCTTGAAAGCCGATGCGTTTTTCAATTCTAAAGTAATCCAGGATTTTGATGCCTTCAAGCAACAGGCGGATGTGATTCTTGCTAATCGTATGGTGGATGAGCTGCAAGATGTAGTCGAAAAAGTGTATACCCGCGATTTGTTTGGTAACGATTAATACATGCTATGAAGCATTATACTGCCTGATCACGTTTATTTAACCTATTGTTTAAGCGGGGTTCTGTGTCTTACAGGCCCCGTTTTACGTTATGATTGCAATATGACGGGATTACCCAGGAGTGGGTGGTGAGTAGGTATCATGGATAGGTGGCCATGTTTTTAAAGCTAGCTAACTGGTGGCAGCAGCGTGTGGCGAGGGTAAATACCCCGGAGCCGCTAGCTGGGGCAACTGAAGGTAGCCTCGCAGAGCGGGAGTTTGATACCGAGTGGTACTTGGCTGCTAATCCCGATGTGGCGGCTGCCGGTGTTGATCCTTGGGAACATTACCAGCGCCATGGTAAAGCGGAAGGCCGTTTGCCCTGCCGTAACCGGGCACCGGCGTTAGAGCATGGGCTATGGCGTGGTGCTCATGCGGTCGTATTGCCCAGGCTACAACGCTTACTCAACGACCCGCACTCAAATACGCTAGAGCAGCTTACCGCTCGCTGGGCATTGGCCCGCTGGTACGTTTGGCAGGCGGATTGGCAAGCAGCACTTGATACGTTAACCCCCCAGGGTAAGCTTATTGCGCTTGAGCACCCAGGGCCCGCCTTGCTGGTTATTGATATTGCCAACCGCCAACCTGGTGCTAATATCAGTGCCCGCTTGATTAAACAGGCGCAGGAAGATTTACAGGCACGTTTCCCAAAACACCCTGATACGCCGTTGGCAAAGGCCAATGTGCTTCATTTAACGTCCGGACAGGGTTCACAGCGGCTTGCGGTTATCAACCATCATTTTCAGGCGCAGGGATTGCAGCCTATTGCCTTGGCTGACGATGAATTGCCACTGCATCTGGATAACCTTGCTTCTAACAGTGCCAAACCTCGGTGGCACGATCTTTCGCGGGTGCGCATCGCCTGCGGCGAAGGCTTACCACGCGCTACGGGTTTTGCGCTTAATCATTCATCATTCACTCCTCACCACTTACCATTCACCGCTGACTACTCTACGCTTCAGTGGCAGTATCTTTCGCGGGTGCGCATCGCCTGCGGCGAAGGCTTACCACGCGCTACGGGTTTTGCACTTAATCATCCATCATTCACTCCTCACCACTTACCATTCACCGCTGACTACTCTACGCTTCAGTGGCAGTATCTTTCGCGGGTGCGCACCGCCTGTGGCGAAGGCTTACCACGCGCTACGGGGTTTGTGCCTTGCTACTCTACGCTTCAGTGGCAGTATCTTTCGCGGGTGCGCACCGCCTTCGGCGGAGGCTTACCACGCGCTACAGGTTTAGCTACTCACCACTCACCACTCACCACTCACCATTCGCTACCCTTAATTTCCGTCATCATTCCGCTTTATAACGCGCAACATACGGTAGCGACGGCGTTGCGCAGTCTATTTGATCAGCAGGGTGTGCGGTTGGAAATCATCGTGGTGGATGATGCAAGCCAGGATGGCAGTGCCGAAGTGATTGAATGGTGCCAGGCAAATACTCCTGCGCATATTTCTCTGCACTTGATTCGCCATTCGGTTAATCAGGGGGCGTATGCCGCCCGTAACACGGGGCTGGCGGTAGCTTGTGGTGAGTTTATTACCACCCATGATAGCGATGACTGGTCGTATCCTCAGAAGTTGGCGCTTCAGTGTCAGGCGCTATTAAACGATCCTTCCCTTAACGCGTGTTTATCCCATTGGGTGCGGGTAACGCCTGAATTACTGTTTCACCGTTGGCGGTTGGATGAGTATGGGTGGGTGTACCCCAATATGTCGTCGCTGATGTTCCGCCGTAGTGTAAGGGATAGGTTGGGTTATTGGGATAACGTAAGCGTTAATGCCGATAGCGAGTACCGCCTGCGCATAGAAGCCGCTTACGGGCCAGAAAGCTTGCAAGAGGTGTTGCCAGGCGTACCACTTGCGTTTGGGCGTGCCGATGAAGGGTCGTTAAGCCAACATACGCGCTCACATTTGGCCAGCCAGTTCGCGGGCATGCGGTTTCACTACATGCAGGCGGCGCAAAACTGGCATCAACAGGCTAGAAGCCCCAACGCGCTATATATGCCCCAAACGCCAGAAGGGCGTTTGTTTGTTGCACCCCAGGCAATGCTAAGAAGCACCGCGCCTGCCAATACCTACCATCATGATTACGAGCGAGTGATTGATTCAGCGCTATTTGATGCCGGGTGGTATTTAGAGCGCTACATCGATTTACAGCAGGTTGTGATCGAGCCCCTTTGTCATTTTTGGGAAAGCGGTGCTCAGGAAGGACGCGACCCCGGCCCTAACTTCTCAACCTCTGGTTATTTGCGGGCTAACCCTGCTGGTTTGCCAGCAGGCAAGCACCCGCTGGTGCATTACCTTAGCCAGGAAAGTCCGGATATACAGCAGGCGCTACCCATATGGGAGGGGCAGCAATCATTCGCGGGGCGGCCTACCGTCATGCTATGTGGGCATCAGGCGGGGGGCACGCTGTTTGGTGCCGAACGCAGCTTGCTGGATGTGTTAGAAGCCATGGGCGAGCTTCGCTGGAACGTTGTGGTCACGTTGCCTGAAGCGAATAACGTTGAATACGAGCAAAGCCTGCTCAGCCGCTGCAAGGCGCTGGCCGTACTGCCTTATGGCTGGTGGCAGGTGGGGCGGGTAGCTAGTGACGATACCGTCGCCCATTTTCAGGCATTGCTTAAACGCTTTAATGTACAAGCCGTGCACGGTAATACGGTAGTACTTCAGGAGCCCTATGTGGCGGCCCGTCGGGAAGGTATCGCAATGCTAGTGCATATACGCGAGTTACCCGCCCATGATACGGCGCTTTGTGATTTGCTGGGCGCAACGGCGGATGAGGTGGTCGCCCACGTACACCGGCACGCTGATGTCATTATTGCCAATTCACATTGTGTAGCTCAGGCGTTTAGCCTGAAAACTGGGTGTGATGGAAAGGCTACTCCTGTTAGCGTAGTGCCCAATACCATTGAGATGACGCCCTTGTTGGCCTTGCCTGATGTCTCGTTCATGGCAAACGGTCGTGTACGTGTAGGCATGCTAAGCAGCAACGTTGCCAAAAAAGGGCTGGCGGATGTAGAGGCCATGGCCACGCACTTGCAAACGCTGGCGCCCCAGGTAGAGGTGGTGCTTTATGGGCCATTAACGGCTGCTATCAAGTCACTGCAGCATCGCCAGGCGCAGGGGCAGGCGCCGGGCAATCTTATCTACGCCGGTTACGTAGACGCACCAGCCACTGCCTTGGCCGAGCTGCATATTGTGGTGAACCTATCCCGCTTCCAGGAGTCTTTTGGGCGCACTGTTTTAGAAGCGATGGCGGCAGGCAGGCCCGTAGTAGCCTATAACTGGGGCGCCTTGAGCGAGTTGGTGCAAAGCGGCAAAACGGGCTATTTAGTCCCTTACGCAACACCTTTGAAGGCCGCGCAGCAGGTAGCCAAATTGGCCAAGTCGCTCGCTCGTTGCGTTGAGATGGGCCAAGCAGGTAGAACACGCGCTCAGCGCTGTTTTGGCGCCTCAACATTGCGTAACGCCCTGGCAAACGCATATGAATTTTCACAAGTACCCGAATTTATAAATACGTCGCCAAACGGTTAGGAGTGTTTTTTGAAGCTTGCCATTGCTGCCATTGTTAAAAATGAAGCGGATAGTTTAGTTGAGTGGCTGGCGTTCCACCTTGCGGTGGGGGCCAGCCATTTTTTAATCGCCGATAACGAAAGTAATGATGGTACCTATGAACTGCTGGAGCCGTTAGCGGCCAGCGGTTTGGTTACCCTGGTGTCAGTGCCCACCATTGATGAACCGCCTCAGTTAACCGCCTATCAAAAGCTACTTAATAAATGCCCGAAGGATGTGGATCTGGTGGCGTTTATCGATGCCGATGAGTATTTGCTGCCGGTCAATGAAGCCAGTGGAACAGATCACACTTCACCTGGCTTGTTGCCTTGGCTAGAGGAGCGTTTTGCTTCAGCCAAGGTTGGTGCACTGGCTTTGAATTGGGCCTGTTTTGGTTCCAACGGTGCAAAGTTTCGTGACGAGGGGCTAGTGATTGAGCGCTTTACCAAGCGTGCCAAGCAAGCGTTTGGACCTAACCACCACTTTAAAAGCGTAGTAAGGCCTACTTGGGTCGAGCGTTTTGCCAACCCGCATTTCGCCTATCTGAAACAAGGCGAATACGTTAACGCTCTGGGCCAACCCGTGGAACCCCGCTTAGGAAAAGATAGCCAGCCGCGTATCGGGTTAAGTGAACAGGTGGTATGGGGCGGCGCTCGTATCAATCACTACCTGGTAAAGTCGGTGGAAGAGTTTGTACTGGGTAAAGCCAAGCGGGGTAGTGCAGCAACGCCCAATTACACAAAACAGCGTGAATACTTTGTGCGCCATGACCGTAACGATACCGAATGCCTGATGGCTGCTGAGAGGGTACCGGAAGTGAAGCGGCGAATAGCATGGCTGCAGCATAAAATAGCGGCGGCTGCCGAGCTTGCTCCAACGCCTGAAACGTCAGCAGAGGCGTCGTTCGATTTAAAGCGCTGGCTAAAACGTAAGGTGAAGGCGTGGTCGTCAAGTAGTGATGATGATCAACCTATTGAACGCTGGGCACTGGATTTTCCTTCAGAGCAGCGGGGCTCACGGTTCATGCCTTCGGGTCGTGTCGTGCAGGGCTGGTTATTGTTACCTGCGCCATTGGCGGAAATGCAGGATCAGGTACGTATTGTCGCTGAGTGGAAAGAGGCGTTCGAGCTTAGCCATCCACTAGAGATAGATCGACCTGACGTAATCGAAAACGTATTAGAGGAGGGGGCTGAGACGCACCCCCAGCGACGTAGCGGTTTTCGCTTTACGGTGCCTCCTCGGTTAGGCCAGTTTCGCCTATGGCTAGCGCTGGGAGACGAGCGCTGGCTATTGCAGGAAGTGAGTATCGACACCAGCGATGCAGCCACCGAGCAGCCGTTGAAAGTATTAGAAGGAAAGCAAGGTTGGCTGTTTCTGGATAACGATACCAATGGCAGTGTCGACCAGTTTATGGGCCGAATGCACTTGACGGAAAATGGTACGGGGGGCTGGAAAACGTATTTAACCCAAAGCGCTGAACTTGCTGCTTCAACGCCTTGGGCACTATTGGTAGCGCCTTCTAAAGAGAGCATCATGGGCAAGCGCTATCACCCCCGCGTGGAAGGTGTGGGTGGGCCAATGCACCAGGTGCTGGCACTTCCTGAAGCAAGCAATGTGGTGTACCCCGTGGAAGCGTTAAAAGCATTGTCAGATGGTGCTTTTATTCCCACTGATACGCACTGGACGCATAAAGGCGCAATGGTCGCAGCGGTTGCCCTGGCGGCTAAGCTGGGGGTGCCTGAAGCGGATTGCAAAGCACTATTTGCCAAGGACACCTATAAATTAAAAACAATGGGTGGTGATTTGGGCAATAAACTCTCGCCCAAACAAACTTCCGACGTGGAAGTGCTTACATCGTTTAATCACAATCGTTATAAAACCTATGAAAATGGGCTGCCTAACTTTGGCCGTATTCTGGTAATTGAGTATCCGAAAGCATTGGTGCCGGGTACTTGCCTGGTATTTGGGTCTTCCTCCAGCTATTCGATGCTTAATTATTTAAGCCGTATTTTTGCTCGTTTGGTTTTTGTGCATAGTGCAGGCAACCTGGACCCAGCGCTGGTGAAAGCCGTGGCACCTGATTATTTGGCTGCGCAAACCAACGCACGCTTTGTCGTGCAAATACCGTCAGCGTCGCATGATATCGAAGCGGTTATTCAGCAAAAAAGCGCCTTGCTGGATGAGAAGGGCCTTGAGGGGGTGCGTGAAAAGCGTATTATCGCGCCCGACGATTATCTGCAAGAAGTTGGGCTGCTAGCGTGGGAAAAAATAGCCAGCGAACTGGTTAAGTAGTATTTGTGATAAGCATATATGAATTGGTTTTTGTGAATAAGTATGTGTGAATTGGTTGTTGCCTGGCAGATGGACGAACAGTGTAAGGTATTAAAATGTGGCAACAAGCGGTTAAGGGTATAAGTAAGATAGTGGCCCCTCAGGCAATCCATGGGCTGCCTGCCTTTTGGCGGCGCACCTCGGCTTTGCGTGTATTGGGTGCGCCAGCGTTTGAAGATGAGGTAGCGCTGGAAAAGAGTACGTTATGTGAGCTTGGTGGCCAAAAACCATGGCCGGGCTGGAATATGCTTGAGCTAGACGGCTTGGGGCCTGAGGCTCATGGTGCCGCTTCACTTACGCTTTATACCTCTGGGGAGGAGCGCGAGTTTTCGGTTTCGCTTCGGCCTGGCAAAATCACGAAGCGTCTGATCTGGGTGCCCCTGGGTGTAAAGCGTATTACGCTTACTTTTCTAGCCTCAGAAGAGGCGCTTGCCAAGGTTTCAATCGAATGGGTGTGGTTAACCCCATGGTTCGCTCATGATCGCTTGGCGCGGCGTTTGATTAATAATCACTCGCGCTATAAAGGCATGCAAACGCGTCAGGTAGTGCGTTCACTCCATATCGAGTCAGTGGCTCAAGCCCAGGGGTGGCGCAATATAGGGCTTTCGGTGTATGACGAAACGCATATCAAGCAGCATGTTAATGATGACTATACACGGTGGATTGATACCACTGAGCTGGCGGCTAGCCGAGACCCTTATGAGCTAATGGCAGCGCTACATTCCACGCCGCTGTTCTCCATTATTATGGTGGTGTTGCCCAGCGATCTTGAGCGTGGCACAGGGGCCTTTGTTGATACCCTGAATTCGTTAAAAACGCAGAGCTACTTCTTCTGGGAAATCTTTATTGTCTTGTCGGCTGATATTTCAGCTGAACAGCACCACGAATTAAAGAACGTGATTCCCCTTTCAAGTCGCGTCAATTTGATTCATAGCCATCAAGCCCACTTTGCGCAGCTCGATCATCAAGGCTTTGTCAATACGCAAGGCGATGGTGTGATGCGTATTAGCGTGGGCGATCAGCTGTCAATGGAAGCTTTGTGCCAAATGGCAGAGGCCTGGAATGACTACCCGGATGCCCAGCTGATTTATTCCGATGAGGATAGCCTGAACAGGCGCAGTGAGCGTTGCCAGCCGGTATTCAAGCCTGCCTGGAATCCTGATTTATTACTTTCCACTAATTACGTTGGCCGCATGGCGGTTTACAAGCGACGCTTGCTTTGGCAGTTCGAAGCAGATCAGTTAACCCTGCGTTCAGAGTTGCATGATGCGCCTGCCCTGGATTACGCCCTAGCGCTTACTTTTTTGAATTGGCAGAGCAATTATGGCTCGGCTTCTACGGTGCGCCATGTACCTTTCATGCTTTATCACCGTCATGAAAAAGCGGCCAAACATATTCAGCAGGAAGTAGCGGTTTCTTTGGTGAGCAAGGTATTAGCGCAACATGTTGCCAGCCTTGAGGCTAAGGTACACCCTGGGCTTACGCCTGCTTCGGTACGGATAGAGTGGCCTATTCCTACCCCCGAACCCTTGGTTAGCCTATTGGTGCCTACCCGCAATGGCGTGCAAATATTGCGTCCTTGCGTAGATGCCATTTTAGAGCGCACTCAGTACCAGCACTTTGAGCTACTGATTCTGGATAATCAAAGTGACTGCCCAGAAACGCTGGCCTATATGCAAGAAGTGACGCAGCGTGATGACCGTGTACGCGTATTACGCTGGGACGAGCCGTTTAACTACTCGGCGATAAATAACTTCGGGGCAAGTCAGGCCCATGGCAGCATCATTGGTTTGATCAATAACGATGTAGAGCCAATCAATGACGAGTGGTTAACCGAAATGGTAAGCCACGTTTGTCGCTCTGAAATTGGCTGTGTAGGCGCCAAGCTTTATTACCCCAACGGCATGCTACAGCACGGTGGTGTGATTCTGGGGTTAGGCGATGTAGCGGGCCATGCTCACCGCTTCTTCCCCCGTGACAGCGAAGGCTATACCGGGCGTTTGAAGCTAACTCAGAACCTCTCTGCCGTAACCGCTGCGTGCCTGTTGCTGCGTAAAAGCGTGTTCAACAATGTAGGTGGGTTAAACGAACATGATTTGACCATCGCCTATAACGATGTCGACTTATGTTTGAAGGTGCGTGAAGCTGGCTACCGTAACTTATGGACGCCTCATGCCGAGCTTTATCATCATGAGTCTATCTCGCGTGGGGCGGACGATACGCCTAAAAAACGCGCCCGCTGGCTTGGTGAAGTGGCTTATATGCGCCGTACCTGGGCGAAACAGCTCGATAATGATCCAGCTTATAATCCGAACTTGACCCTCGTGCATGAAGATTTTTCGCTGCGTTAAGAGTGGTGAGTGGTGAGTGGTGAGTGGTGAGTGGTGAGTGGTGAGTGGTGAGTGGTGAGTGGTGAGTGGTAAGTGGTTAAACCTGTAGCGCGTGGTAAGCACCAGCGCACCCGCGAGAGCAGCGCGCCAAGCGCTGACGGTTTCGGCGGGGGAGCCAAGGCGGCTTGTCGCCGCTACCCGCAGGTGCCTTATTTGCTCGTACCTCGCAAAACGTTACCACGCGCTACGGTTAGTGGCCGGATGCTAACCTAGCGCGATACCCATGTAGCGCGTGGTAAGCGCCAGCGCACCCGCGGGAGAAGCGCGCCAAGCGCTGCCGGTTTCGGCGGCGCAGCCAAGGCGGCTTGTCGCCGCCACCCGCGGGTGCCTTATTTGCTCGTGCCTCGCAAAACGTTACCACGCGCTACGGCTAGTGGCCGGATGCTAACCTAGCGCGATATACATGTAGCGCGTGGTAAGCGCCAGCGCACCCGCGGGAGCAGCGCGCCAAGCGCTGCCGGTTTCGGCGGCGCAGCCAAGGCGGCTTGACGCCACCCCCCGCGGGTGCCTTATTTGCTCGTGCCTCGCAAAACGTTACCACGCGCTACGGTTAGTGGCCGGATGCTAACCTCGCGCGATATACATGTAGCGCGTGGTAAGCGCCAGCGCACCCGCGGGAGCAGCGCGCCAAGCGCTGCCGGGGTTGGGTGGCATAGTGCAAAATATTATCGCTGAAGGTGAAGTAGTGAGATGTAAAGTGAGGCATAAGTTTGAGCAGTAAGACGCACTGGGTAGTGCTCAGCGATGGCGGGCAGCCAACGGAAGATATCTACTTTCTGGAATCGGCGGCTCCTGCGTTAAAGCGTCAAGGCATTGAGGTGGAACGTGTTACCGCCTCACGTTCATTGGGCGCTGCATGGCTGCATGGTCGAACGTTTCTACGTCAATACTCCGGCGCCAATTTACTACTTTGCCGCTCACTGCCGCATGGCTGGCTACGCTGGCTGGAGCGTCATCGTAATGCTTTTGGCTATATCGCTTATTTAATTGATGACGATATCGCCGCCGCGGCTTATGACTCGACATTGCCCAAGGCATACCGTCAGCGTATGGCGCGTATTGCGCATCTTCAGCCACGCCTGCTGGCGCTTAGTAATGAAGTGGTGGCATGCAGTGAAAAGCTTGCCCAGCGTTTTTATGCCCGACATTCTCATGTTTCAGTATTAACGCCCCCGTTGATCGCACCCTTGCCAGCTCTTGAACATTTTATACAGCCGCCCTCAGCGCAGGCGCCGTGGCAAATTGGCTTTCATGGCACGCGGGCCCACCTTAATGATCTACTGCATATAGCGCCTGCGTTGTGGGCTATTCAGCAGAGCCGAAAGGATACTCAGCTTGAAATCATGCTGGGCAAACATACGGCTGAACAGCTTGCTGACTTGCCTCGGGTCAACACACCAGACCCGCTGCCTTGGCAAGCATTTCGTCACTACCAGGCGAACCGCCTACTGCATATCGGTTTGGCGCCCCTTTTAGATACGCCGTTTAACGCAGGCAAATCATTCATTAAGTTTCTGGATATCGCCGCAATGGGCGGCGTGGGTATTTACTCAAACCGCTACCCTTATACCGAGGTCGTGCGCCACGGTGAGAATGGTTTGCTGGTAGAAGATTCCCCTGCAGCGTGGCAGGCTGGCTTACGGCAATTACTGGACGACCCACAGGCAGCCACTGCAATGGCGCATCAGGCTGCACTAGACGCGCAGCGTATCGGTGATCTCCAACATGCCGCCATGTTCTGGCAGGCTCGGTAGGGCAGTGATCAAGTTTACAAAGGAGTGAAATGTATGGACGCTATTGTAAAAGCATTTTTTGATGAAACACCGGATGCCAATGTAGCTAAAGAGCGGGTTGCTTTTGGCACATCCGGCCACCGTGGCCGCGCCACCGAGCGTACCTTTAACGCCGCGCATATTTATGCAATCACTCAGGCGGTGGTGGATTATCGTACTGAAGCAGGCTACCAAGGGCCGCTGTTTTTAGGCTTTGATACCCACGCTCTTTCCCGGCCAGCCTGGGAGTGTGCGCTGCAAGTGCTGGCCGCTAACCAGGTGACGGTTTTGGTAGAAAAAGAGGCCGGCTACACCGCCACACCCTTGATTAGTCATGCGATTTTGCAGCACAACGCTTCAAACCAAGCGTTAGCTGATGGCCTGATCATTACGCCTTCGCATAATCCGCCTGAAGATGGTGGCATCAAGTACAACCCGTCCCACGGTGGCCCGGCGGATACCGAAGCGACATCGTGGATAGAGCTACGTGCCAACGCCTATCTGCTGCGTGAGCTTGGCGACGTGTCGATGGTTTCTGTGGAAGAAGCGCTTGCCCATGCTCAGGAGTACGATTTTACTGCGCAGTACGTAGCCCAGCTGGGCGACGTCGTGGATATGGCGGCCATCCAGAATGCCAACCTCACATTAGGCGTTGACCCTATGGGCGGTACCGCATTGCCGGTATGGCAAGCGGTTGCTACCCACTACAACCTGAACCTTGAGGTGGTGAATACCGCGGTTGATCCTGAATTTGCGTTTATGCCACCCGATCACGACGGCAAGATCCGTATGGATTGTTCAAGCTCGGCGGCGATGGCGAATCTGCTGAACATCAAGGACCGCTTTGATGTGGCGTTTGGCAACGACCCAGATGCCGACCGCCACGGCATTGTCGACACAAACGGCCTGATGAACCCCAACCATTTTCTGGCTGTGTGTATCGATTACCTGATTACTCATCGGCCTGAGTGGGCAGCGTCGCTTAAAATCGGTAAAACGCTGGTGTCTTCTTCGATGATCGACCGCGTGGTGGCGTCTCATCAGCGCGAGCTTTATGAAGTACCGGTTGGCTTTAAGTGGTTTGTAGATGGCCTGCACGAAGGCTGGTTGGCATTTGGCGGTGAAGAGAGCGCCGGGGCTAGCTTGTTAACGCGTGATGGCAAAGCGTGGTCCACTGATAAAGACGGCATTGCGTTGTGCTTACTGGCCGCGGAAATTCTGGCGGTGACTGGTAAAACCCCTAGTGAGTACTACCGCGAGCTAACTCAGCGCTTTGGCGAGCCTTTCTACAAGCGCGTGGATACCGCCTGCACAGCGGAAGAGAAGGCCGCGTTCAAAAAGCTGGATAGCGAAAGCGTGACGGCTCAAACGCTCGCAGGCGATGCGATCACTGCCGTACTGGTTGCCGCACCGGGTAGCGGTGCCAACATTGGCGGTATTAAAGTGACCACCGAAAACGGCTGGTTTGCCGCACGCCCCAGTGGCACGGAATCGCTTTATAAAGTGTATGCCGAAAGCTTTAAAGGCCCCGAGCATCTGGATAAGCTGATTGAAAGCGCCACCGCTTTACTCGCCGAAGTATTGAAGGGCTAGGGTTTGTCACCGGTTGCGGTGCCAACGCCAAGGCGGCTTG
>NZ_JAGOBJ010000006.1:0-181484 GCF_017983445.1 Halomonas sp. | reverse complement strand
GCGCCGCCACCCGCGGGTGCCTTATTTGCTCGTGCCTCGCAAAACGTTACCACGCGCTACGGGGATTACCTGGCTCTAATCCGGCGAGATAAACACGTAGCGCGTGGTAAGCGCCAGCGCACCCGCGAGAGCAGCGCGAAGCGGTGCCGGGGTTGGTGCCAAGGCCAAGGCGGCTTGGCGCCGCCACCCGCGGGTGCCTTATTTGCTCGTGCCTCGCAAAACGTTACCACGCGCTACGGGGATTACCTGGCTCTAATCCGGCGAGATAAACACGTAGCGCGTGGTAAGCGCCAGCGCACCCGCGGGAGCAGCGCAGAGCGGTGCCGAGGTTCGGCGGCGCAACCAGGGCAGCTTGGCGCCGCCACCCGCGGGTGCCTAATTTGCTCGTCCCTGGCAAAACGTTACCACGCGCTACGGTTAGTTGCCGGATGCTAACCTAGCGCAATACCCACGTAGCGCGTGGTAAGCGCCAGCGCACCCGCGGGAGCAGCGCAGAGCGGTGCCGGGGTTCTGCGGCGCAACCAGGGCAGCTTGGCGCCGCCACCCGCGGGTGCCTTATTTGCTCGTACCTCGCAAAACGTTACCACGCGCTACGGTTGTTGCCTGGCTCTAATCCGGCGAGATAAACACGTAGCGCGTGGTAAACGCCAGCGCACCCGCAGCCCGGCGCGGGAACAGCGCAGAGCGGTGCGGTGCGGGGGTTAGTGCCAAGGCCACGCTGGCACCTCAGAGCAATACTGGTAATGCCCGCTCACTTTTAACATTTAGCATCGTATAGGGGGTATAATTTATCCTATTGTAAGTTAATGGATTAGCAAGCAAAGAACCTAAACTGGCTTTGTATTTGCGTTATCAAAAGCGGGTTAATAGATAGAAACGATGTTTCAAGGATGAAATCATGAATGTATCAAAGCTTTCACGTTCCCCGCGTGCCTATACTCCTGTAACGGCACTCAGTGCTCATGCTGAGCAGTTACAGGCGCAATCCTTAAGCGATCTTCTCGGGGGCGATACGTCTTTCGCCCAGCAGCGCGCAGGCGCTTTGGCGTTTACCTTTGGCACGCTTCATGTTGATTTCAGCAAACAACGCATTACCCCTCAAACGCTTAGGCTTTTAAGTGACTGGGCGCGTAGCTGCGGGATTGAAACAAAACGCACGGCCTTGTTTGCCGGTAAGAACGTCAATACTTCTGAGCGTCGGGCTGCGCTGCATATGGCAGCGCGTTGGCCAAGTACTAAAAAGCCGCCTAGCGGTATGGAATCAGCGGCTGCCTTCTGTCAGCAACAACAGTCTCGTTTGGCTGAAATGGTGGCGCGCGTACACGAAGGCCAGTGGTTTGGTGCAACCGGCCAGACCATCACCGATGTGGTGCATATTGGCGTGGGTGGCTCAGATTTAGGGCCAAAATTGATCAGTGAGGCTCTAGCTGACTGCCCCAGCCATGAAAAAATAAGCATTCATTACGTATCAACGATGGACGGTGCCCAATTATTACCTTTAATGGAGCGCCTGAATCCCGCCACTACGCTTTTGGTGTTAGCTTCAAAATCGTTTACTACCGCCGATACCCAGTTCAATGTGCGTACGGCACTCGCCTGGCTCAGTGAGGCGTTGGAAGTAGATGTACCCACCGTTTGCCGCTATCAGTTGGTGGGTGTGTCGTCCAAACCGGAGAAGATGACGGATTTTGGTATTCCAGAAGCCCATCAACTGATATTTAAAGATTGGATTGGCGGTCGCTTCTCAATTTGGTCGCCTATCGGGGTCAGTGTGGCCATGCAGCTGGGCATGGAGACATTTAATGCGCTGCTAGCCGGTGCCCACGCCATGGACCAGCACTTTTTAGACGCACCGCTTGAGGAAAATTTACCCGCCTTGATGGCGCTGGTCGGTGCGTGGAACTGCCAGTTTTTGAATATTCCGACCCATGCGGTGCTACCTTATGATGGCCGATTGAAGAGCCTGTCGGCGTACTTGCAGCAGCTCGAAATGGAGTCCAACGGTAAAAGCGTGGGTTTGGATGGCCGCTCGGTTAATCATGCTACATGCCCGATTATATGGGGTGATGTGGGGCCTAATGCGCAGCACGCGTTTTACCAACTGCTGCACCAGGGCGGGCATACCGTTAGTGCTGATTTTGTAGCCGTTGCCAAGCGCGATGTGGCGACAACCGATAATGTCAGCAATTCGTTATGTGCCCAGGAGCAGTTGACGCTTGCCAACTGCCTGGCTCAATCACAGCTTTTTGCGTTGGGCGATGACGCCATTCCCGCTTCGCTACGCGGCCATATGGCGCAAGGGTATCGGGGTAATCATCCTAATTCACTACTCTTGCTGAAAGAGTTGAATGCATGGGGCATTGGCGCGCTGTTGGCACTTTATGAGCACAAGGTATTTGTGCAATCGGTGCTTTGGAACCTTAACCCCTTTGATCAACCAGGGGTTGAGCTTGGCAAGCAATTAGCGACCAGCTTATACGAAATGCTTGCAGGCGAAACGCTTGCCCATAACAATGTAAAAGACCCCAGTACAGAACAGCTGCTGAGTAAAATTAACGAGTGGCGCCAGTAACGTAACGAAATAAGGAAATAAGTAATGACCCAGGTGCGCAAGGCGATTATTCCAGTAGCCGGTTTTGGTACGCGTTTATTGCCGATTAGTAAGGCAATCCCCAAGGAAATGGTACCCGTTGTTGACCGTCCGCTAATTCAGCATGTGGTAGAGGAAGCGTTGGCGGCCGGTATTAATGAAATCGTGTTGGTAACTCGTTCGGGTAAATCGGCCATTGAAGATCACTTTGATGCCCATGCAGAGCTTGAGGACGCGCTGGCCAGTAAAGGTAAAGATGCCTTGTTGGCAACACTGGCGGCCATTGCACCGCCAGAGCTGAAGATTACCAGCGTGCGTCAGCCAAACGCTCAGGGCCTGGGCCATGCGGTCTTCTGCGCCGCCCATTTGCTGAGTAAAGATGAGCCGTTTGCCGTTATTCTGCCAGATGTTCTGGTTAAGCCTCAGGCGAATAGCAATACCTGTGACCTGGGCCGCATGGTTGAACTTTGGGATACCAGCAACGCCGCACAAATCATGGTGGAGGCAGTGCCACAGGAAGAAGTCTATCGCTATGGCATTGTTGACTGCGATGAGCCCAGTGCCGGCGAAAGTGCGGACATGCGCGGTGTGGTAGAAAAGCCCAAGCCAGAAGAAGCACCTTCGCGCTTGTCCGTGATTGGTCGCTATATTCTACCGTACCGGATTATGGAGCTTTTACGCGACCAGCCCCCCGGTGCCGGTAATGAAATTCAGTTGACCGATGCGATTGACCGCTTGATGCAGGAAGGCCAAAAGGTTCAGGCATTCCGTATGCAGGGCCGTACGTTTGATTGTGGCCATATTGAAGGCTGGCTGCAGGCGAATAACACCCTGGCGCGTGAAGCAGGGTATAACCTGTAACATCGAATGCTTATGCTTGATAGAAAACCGCCTGCAGGGCGGTTTTTTGCGTTTTTTCAGCCACAGTTTTCTACAAGGGCCGTTATGGAGAGTTTACTAACGCAGGTGCTGGACATTGCCCGTGAAGCGGGCAGCTCTATTTTAAAAGTGTATGCCCAGGATTTTAAGGTGGAAATTAAATCCGATCATAGCCCGGTAACGGCGGCTGATAACGCGGCCAATCAGGTTATTTTGGATGGCCTCAATGCCCTTCAAGAAAAGATCCCTATTCTTTCAGAAGAAGGGGGCGAAGACTTTGCCGGGCCGGATGCAAAAGGGCGCTACTGGCTAATCGATCCGCTGGATGGCACGAAAGAGTTTGTTAAGCGCAACGATGAGTTCACGGTTAACATCGCGCTGATTGAGCACGGCAAGCCTGTATTAGGCGTAGTGCTGGCGCCGGTATTCAACGTGGCGTATATCGCAGCCACAAGTGTGGGTGCGTTCAAGATCGATGAACATGGGCAGCAATACCCTATTCGTGTTTCCGGTAAGCCGAGTGAAGGCAAGAGCTGGCGCGTGATGGGTAGCCGCTCCCACGCGCATCCCCATCTGGAGCGCTGGTTACAGCAGTTAGGCCCGCATGAGACACGGCCCATGGGAAGCTCGTTAAAATTCGGCATCATCGCTGAAGGCAGCGCCGATGTGTATCCACGTTTAGGCCCCACCAGCCTATGGGACACCGCTGCCGCTCAAGCAGTAATTGAACAGGCGGGTGGAAGAGTAGTGACCTTAGATGGAACGCCCTTAAACTACGCGACTCCCGCCCACATCCTCAATCCTGATTTTGTTGTTTGGGGGTTTTAAGCGTAGAGCAAAGCGGTGCCAGAATTGGGTGCCAAAGCCCAGGCGGCTAGCGCCGCCACCCGCGCCGGGCCGCCGCTGCGGGTGCCTAATGCTCGTTCCTCGCATTCGTTACCCCGCGCTACGGTTAATTGCAGATTCCAATTTGGCGCGATACCCATGTAGCGTGTGGTAAGCGCCAGCGCACCCGCGAGAGCAGCGCGCATAGCGCTGCCGGGGTTGGGTGCCGAGGCCCGGGCGGCTAGCGCCGCCTCCCGCGGGTGCCTTATGCTCGTGCCTCGCATTCGTTACCACGCGCTACGTTTTTTGCCGGGTTCTAACTTGGCGCGATACTCATGTAGCGCGTGGTAAGCGCCAGCGCACCCGCGAGAGCAGCGCGCATAGCGGTGCCGGGGCTGGGTGCCGAGGCCCGGGCGGCTAACGCCGCCTCCCGCGGGTGCCTCATGCTCGTTCCTCGCATTCGTTACCACGCGCTACGTTTAACTGCCAGATTCCAATTTGGCGCGATACCCATGTAGCGTGTGGTAAGCGCCAGCGCACCCGCGGGAGCAGCGCGCATAGCGGTGCCGGGGTTGGGGGCCGAAGCCCGGGCGGCTAGCGCTGCCTCTCGCGGGTGCCTTATGCTCGTGCCTCGCATTCGTTACCACGCGCTACGTTTTTTGCCGGGTTCTAACTTGGCGCGATACTCATGTAGCGCGTGGTAAGCGCCAGCGCACCCGCGGGAGCAGCGCATAGCGCTGCCGGGGTTGGGTGCCGAGGCCCGGGCGGCTAGCGCCGCCTCCCGCGGGTGCCTCATGCTCGTTCCTCGCATTCGTTACCACGCGCTACGTTTAACTGCCAGATTCCAATTTGGCGCGATACTCATGTAGCGCGTGGTAAGCGCCAGCGCACCCGCGGGAGCAGCGCATAGCGCTGCCGGGGTTGGGTGCCGAGGCCCGGGCGGCTAGCGCCGCCTCCCGCGGGTGCCTTATGCTCGTGCCTCGCATTCGTTACCACGCGCTACGGTGATTGCCGGGTTCTAACTTGTCGCGATACTCATGTAGCGCGGCGTAAGCGCCAGCGCACCCGCGGGAGCAGCGCATAGCGGTGCCGGGGTTGGGTGCCGAGGCCCGGGCGGCTGGCGCCGCCTCCCGCGGGTGCCTTATACTCGTGCCTCGCATTCGTTACCACGCGCTACGGTGATTGCCGGGTTCTAACTTGGCGCGATACTCATGCAGCGCGTGGTAAGCGCCAGCGCACCCGCGGGAGCAGCGCATAGCGGTGCCGGGGTTGGGTGCCGAGGCCCGGGCGGCTGGCGCCGCCTCCCGCGGGTGCCTTATACTCGTGCCTCGTATTCGTTACCACGCGCTACGGTGATTGCCGGGTTCTAACTTGTCGTGATACTCATGTAGCGCGTGGTAAGCGCCAGCGCACCCGCGGGAGCAGCGCGCATAGCGGTGCCGGGGTTGGGGGCCGAAGCCCGGGCGGCTAGCGCCGCCACCCGCGGGTGCCTCATGCTCGTGCCTCGCATGCGTTACCACGCGCTACGGTTAATTGCAGATTCCAATTTGGCGCGATACCCATGTAGCGCGTGGTAAGCGCCAGCGCACCCGCGAGAGCAGCGCGCATAGCGGTGCCGGGGTTGGTGTCCGAGGCCCAGGCGGCTAGCGCCGCCTCTCGCGGGTGCCTCATGCTCGTTCCTCGCATTCGTTACCACGCGCTACGGTTTCTAACTTGTCGCGATACTCATGTAGCGCGTGGTAAGCGCCAGCGCACCCGCGGGAGAAGCGCGCATAGCGCTGCCGGGGTTAGGTGCCGAGGCCCGGGCGGCTAGCGCCGCCTCTCGCGGGTGCCTCATACTCGTTCCTCGCATTCGTTACCACGCGCTACGGTGGTTGCCAGATTCCAATTTGGCGCGATACTCATGTAGCGCGTGGTAAGCGCCAGCGCACCCGCGGGAGCAGCGCGCATAGCGGTGCCGGGGTTGGGTGCCAAAACCCTGGGCGGGGCGGGAGCAGCGCAAAGCGGTGCCAGAATTGGGTGCCAAAGCAAAGGCAGCTAGCGCCGCCTCCCGCGGGAGCAGCGCAAAGCGAGTGCTATTCCCAATTCATTTCGGCAACGTCGGGAATATTTTGTGCGCCCCAATCGCTGTCGTACCATCCTTTCTCTACGCATTGATGAAAACTTGACCACTCCCAATCGCGCGGTGCTTTGGCCCAGCCGTGTTTCACTGGGTTGTAGTGAATGTAATCCATATGCCGCTGCCAATCGTGTTCATCACGGATTACGTGCTCCCAGAAGCCGCGTTGCCAAGTTCCTGAGCTTTTACTGGGAAGCTGAAATTCTTTCGATGCGTATTTTTTGATATCTCTCCAGCGAGAGGAGTAATCCGTATCGCCTTCCGGCAGAGTCCAGAGGCAGTGAAGGTGGTCGGGAAGTAGTACAAATGCTTCCATTACAAAAGGCCGTTGTTCGCGTACTCGGCGAAAAGCCCTCCCAAGGGCATTGATGTTGAGTTGATTGGCAAGCAACGGTTGGCGCGAATGAGTCACGACAGTAAAGAAATAGGTGCCCCCGGGCACGCATGCTCGCCGATAGGTTGCCATCGTTGCCTTCCTTCAAAATATAAAGTCAATATTCGAAGTAAGGTTAATGGATTAGGAAATGTATTTCATCGTGGCGGCATTAGCTCGCGGGTGCGCTAACGCTTAAGCCGCGCAATAAGGCTTTAGCGCTTAATGCGCTCGGGCGCGCCCGCAATCTTTCAAGGAAAAATGTTCAGAACGTTACTAACGATGAAACTGCTGTTCGCGTTCGGGCTGCCATAAAATGGCATCGATACGCAGGCGTGCTTCAGCATTGTTAGGCAGCGGCCAGTCGATAATATCGCCTACTTTTAGGCCGATAAGGCCTGCGCCAATCGGAGCCATCACCGAGATGCCATCTTCCACCGTACTAAGCGCATGGGGATAAACCAATGTGCGTACCATTTGACGCCCACGGGTTAAATCGGTGAAGCGAATTTGGCTGTTCATGCTGACTACATTGTCAGGAATATCTCTAGGGTCAATCACTTCCCCACGGGCTAACTCTTCCTCAAGCAGCGTGGCAACGGCAAGCTCTTTATCACTTGCGTTATCAATCAAGCGCTGCAAACGTTCTGCATCAAGACGGTTAATAATAATAGGAGGACGCTGCCCCATGGTTACTCTCCTTAGAAAGCAATAAAATCAATCGTGTACTTCTATTTAACAGTAAATAAACGATTTTTGTACCTATCAATAAAAACAGCCCTCCCCGAAAAGGGAGGACTGTTCGCCAATGTCAGTGTAAGCGATCTAATAGAGGAAGGCGATTAGATTACTCCTTGCTCTATCATGGCGTCTGCAACCTTTCTGAAACCGGCAATATTGGCGCCTAGTACCAGGTTGGTGGGGTCACCAAACTCTTCTGCCGTGGTTGCACATTGTTGATAAATATTGGCCATTATTTCCTTGAGCTTCTGGTCAACTTTTTCAAGCGGCCACTGTTCCATGCTGCTGTTTTGCGCCATTTCCAGCTGGCTGGTCGCCACGCCGCCAGCGTTAGCAGCTTTGCCTGGGCCATAGGCAATCTTGGCGGCCAGGAAGCAGTCAACCGCCTCGGTGGTGGAGGGCATGTTGGCGCCTTCGCTCACACAGGTAACCCCGTTGGCGAGAAGCGTTTTGGCATCGAGTTCGGTTAGCTCGTTTTGCGTGGCGCTCGGGAAGGCAGCGTCCGCTTTGATATGCCAAACAGCATGACCACCTTGCGGGTAATCCTGTGCGCTAATGTAGTGCGCGTCAGGATGCTCGCTCAGGTACTCTTCAAGCGATACACGCTTTACTTCCTTGAGCTGTTTGAGAAGCTCAAGATCAATACCGTTGGGGTCGTGAATCGTGCCACGAGAGTCGCTACAGGTGATGGGGGTAGCGCCCAGTTCATAAAGCTTTTCAATAGTGTAAATGGCCACGTTGCCCGCGCCGGATACCAGGCAGGTTTTACCTTCAAGCGTTTCACTACGGTCGGCCAGCATGTTTTGCGCGAAGTAAACCGCGCCATAACCGGTGGCTTCCTTACGGCCCAGAGAGCCACCCCAGTTCAAGCCCTTGCCGGTTAATACGCCTTCGTAGCGACCCGTGAGACGTTTGTATTGTCCGTACAAATAGCCAATCTCACGTGTGCCAACGCCGATATCACCTGCCGGTACATCGCGGGTAGGGCCGATATGGCGGTAGAGTTCCGACATGAAGGCTTGGCAGAAACGCATGATTTCGTTGTCTGATTTGCCCTTCGGGTCAAAGTCAGAGCCGCCTTTGCCGCCGCCAATAGGCAGCCCGGTTAAGGCGTTTTTAAATATTTGCTCAAAACCCAGGAACTTGATGATGCTTGCGGTAACGCTTGGGTGAAAGCGTAAGCCGCCCTTATAGGGCCCAAGCGCTGAGTTGAACTGAATTCGGTAGCCTTTATTAACTTGCACCTGGCCTGAATCATCTAACCAGCAAACGCGGAACATGATCTGGCGCTCGGGTTCTACCATGCGCTCGATGATGCTGTGCTTAAGATAGTGCGGCTGGCGTTCAAACAGCGGACGTAGGCATTCCAGCACTTCTTCAGCGGCTTGGTAAAATTCAACTTGAGCAGGGCTGCTAAGCTTTAAGCGGGTCAGCGTATCGTGAACATAAGGCATGAAAAAGTACCATTTAATAGGGATTAAAAACGTTGTTAGCTGGCCAGCTCTTTCAAGTATTAAACGGCTGATGCGCTTTTTTGCATACCCTATGTCGTTTCGGAATGAGTAAAAAAATATAAAAATTTAGACTAAGGTCGCAAAATTTTAGCTCAAGCTCATTTTATTAGTATTTTCTAACTAACAGTAATTAAACGTTTTTTTGGGGTGTTGATGCAGAATTATTGATGTATAGCGCTTAAGGACGCCTGCCGCAGTCGGGCTGATACCGCGCTGCGGTTAACGCTATCTCAGGTTATTGGGGGAATCCTCATATGTAGCGCGGGGTAACAAATCTTGCGAGGCACGAGCAAATGCGGCACCCGCGGATGGCGGCTGCCAAGCCGCTCCGGCGGTGCCACCCATATGGCACCGCTTCGCGCTGTTCCCGCGCCGGGCCGCCGCTGCGGGTGCGCTGGCGCTTACCACGCGCTACATTTGAACGGTGCCACATTTGATAAGGGCGCGAATCGTAGCGCGGGGTAACAAGTCTTGCGAGGTACGAGCAAATGCGGCACCCGCGAATGGCGGCTGCCAAGCCGCCCGGGCCGGGCCATCCAACCTTGGCACCGCTTTGCGCTGCTCCCGCGGGTGCGCTGGCGCTTACCACGCGCTACATTTGAACGGTGTCACATTTGATAAGGGCGCGAATCGTAGCGCGTGGTAACAAATCTTGCGAGGTACGAGTAAATGCGACACCCGCGAATGGCGGCTGCCAAGCCGCCCCGGCCGTGCCACCCAACCTTGGCACCGCTTCGCGCTGCTCCCGTGCCGGGCTGCTTTGGTTTGGATTGAATTGAATTAAACGGGCAATACTGCGCCATCGGCGCGCGGTTCGGTCCCACCTTGAAGCACGCCATTTTCTGCGTTGCGTAGAATGATCTGCCCGCGGCCAAAGGTGAGGGCGTCGGTGCATCGGACGATACGATGGCCGCGTCGCTCTAGCGCTTGGGCGAGATGGTCGGGGAAGCCTGGTTCTACTTCAACGGTTTTGCCTGCCACCCATTTCCAACGGGGTAGATCCAGCGCGGCTTGGGGATTGAGCTTATCTGCCAGCATACTGGCGACTACCTGTACGTGGCCTTGGGGCTGCATATAACCACCCATTACGCCGAAGGGGCCAACCGCTTGGTTATCCTTGGTAATAAAGCCGGGAATAATCGTGTGATAAGTGCGCTTTCCAGGGCGCAGCACGTTGGCGTGTTGTTCATCGAGCGAGAAAGACCAGCCGCGGTTTTGCAGGCTGATGCCCGTACCGGGTACCACGATGCCCGAACCAAACCCTTCAAAGTTGCTTTGGATGAAAGACACCATATTACCTTCATCGTCAGCGGTTGCCAGGTAAACCGTTCCACCTAGCAACGGGTTGCCATGCAGTGGATCGATCGCTTGTTCGCCAATAAGAGCGGCGCGTTGTTCCAGATAACGCGGAGCGAGCAGCTGTTCGACGCTGTGTGTCATATCGGTATGCTCGGTGATATAACGCAGGCCATCTACATAGCCAAGCTTGGTGGCTTCGATGCGCCGGTGCAGCGTTTCCACCGGGTCGTGAGGCTCATCGCCAAGCGCTTCTAAAATGCCGAGCGCCTGCAAGGCGATCAAGCCGCTGCCGTTGGGTGGGATTTCCCAGATATCGTGACCCTGGTAACGGACGTTGATCGGGTCGACCCATTCGGAGCTGAAGGCCGCGAGATCTTCCTTGCGTAAAAAGCCACCATGCTCACGCGAGAAGGCATCTATCGCGTCGGCTAGCTCGCCTTGGTAAAACGCCTTGGCGCCGCTTTGTGCAATGGCGCGTAGCGTTTTAGCCATATCCGGCGAACGCCAGATATCACCCGCCTCGGGAGCGTGGCCTTCTGGAGCAAAGTGTTCAAACCAGGGCGCAAACTCCGGGCGATCGTACTGTTTATAGCGGGCGTAGGCTTTTTGCCAAAGCTGGCTCACCACCGGGGAAACCGCAAAGCCCTCTTCGGCAAGCGTGATCGCAGGGGCCAGCAGCGTGGCCAGAGGCAGTTTGCCAAAGCGCTCGGAAAGCGTGGCCCAGGCCGCCGGGGCGCCCGGCACGGTAACCGGAATCAATCCATGGGCGGGCATTTCTTCATGACCAAGCTCACGCACAGCGTCAACGCTAAGCCCCATTGGGGCTCTGCCGCTGGCATTTAAACCGTGCAATTTATCGTTTACCCATACCAGGGCAAATGCATCGCTGCCAATACCGTTAGAGGTAGGCTCAACGACGGTAAGCGCGGCCGCCGTGGCAATGGCGGCGTCAATGGCATTGCCACCTTGGCGCAATATATCTGCACCCACTTGAGCCGCCAGCGATTGGGAGGTGGCTACCATGCCGCGTTTACCAAAAGCCACCATACGCCGAGACGCGGTGGGGTAGTAATGAGGATCGAGATTCATTAAAAGCTTCCTTATGCCTGGGGCCAGGCAGGCCAATGTTTTGTTTATGGCTCAACATTAGCAGGATAAGCTTATGAACGTCTTTTGATACTTAGGCTAACCAAGCGTGCGTTTGGCTGAATGCGGGGAAGATTTACGTTTACTCTTCACCACTTGCGCAACTGATCCAGCGGCACATTAAGATGCTGAGGCCGCTGGAGTACGTTGAGCAGCACAATGGCGCGCTCTTCGCCTTTGCAGCGCTCGAAGATGGCTTCCAGGTCCTTGAAAGGGCCTTCGGTAATGGTGACCTTTTCACCCGCGCTGAAGTAGGTGTGGCTGCCTTCCTGGCGGTGGGGCTGGGCGCGAAGTGTCTCTACTAGTGCACTGGGAACGCTTACGGGGTTATTGCCAAAGGTGAGTAGGCGCAGCACGCCCCTTGTCGAGCGAATGGGTCGCCAATTGCTCACTACCTGGTCGAGGCGAATAAACAGATAGTAGGGGAATAGAGGCTCGGTCACGGTGGCAAGCTTGCCTTGACGCTTGCGCTTGACGTCCAGCACCGGATGAAACACCTCATAACCTTGATTAGTGAGGTGCTCGGCGGCGCGAAATGATTCGCTGCCTTTACATTGAATGACGTACCAACTGGATGACGCGTCTTCTTCGCTGCCGGGCGCTGTATCATTTAGCGCTGTATTAGGGGGTTCCATATAGTTAGCTTCTGGCTTGGCCAAGCAGTGTGGCAAGGGCATCTAACGTGTGATCGATATGCTCCTGAGTGTGAGCATAGGATAGGAAGAACCGCAGCCGGGCGCTCTTTTCAGGCACGGCCGGATGCAGGATCGGCTGCACGTTGATGTGGTATTGCTCAAGCAGCGTATGGGAAAGATGCGCCGCCAATGGCGAGCTGCCGACAATAATGGGTACCACGGCAGCACCAATGCTATGGCCGGTATCCATGCCGTGTTTTTTGGCCTGCTGCAGGAAGTAGCGTGAAATGGTGTGGAGTTTCTCCACCCGCTCAGGCTCCTGTTGCATCAGCTCAAGCACTTTGATGGAGGGCGCCGCCACTTGGGCAGGCATTCCCACGCTGTATAAAAAGCCCGGCGCAAAGTAGCGCAGCGTTTCTACCAGGGCTTTATTGCCCGCAATATAACCGCCACATCCGGAGAGCGTTTTGCTCATGGTGCCCATCCAGATATCGACATCACGCGGGTCGATGGAAAAGTACTCGTGAAGCCCCAGGCCGTTATCGCCCATAACGCCGAAGGAGTGCGCTTCGTCGACCATCAGCCATACCTGGTGGCGCTTTTTAAGCTCGATAAAGCGCGGCAGATCAGGGATGTCGCCATCCATGCTGTAAAGCCCTTCGATGACCACGATCACCCGTTCAAACTGATGGCGATGGCGGCCAAGCAGCGCATCTAGCGCGTCGGGATCGTTATGCGCAAATGACATCCGTTTGGCACCGGAAAGCTGCGCGCCCACCAACGAGCTGTTGTGAATATACTCATCGTGGAGCACGAGGTCTTTCGGCCCCAGCAGATAGCCAAGCGTTGAAACGTTAGTGGCATGCCCGCTGACAAACGCAACCGCATCATCGACTTGATAAGCCTTGGCGATAGCCTGCTCAAGCTCGCGGTGAATCGGTCGCTCACCAGAGACCACCCGGCTGGCTGATACCGACGTGCCGTAGCGAGCCACCGCATCGCTGGCCGCTTGGTTAACCCGCGGGTCGCCTGAATAGCCAAGGTAGTTATAGCTTGCGAAATTGATGCAGGGTTGCCCTTGAATAACGCTGGTCGCGCCGGCGATTCCTTCATGCACCTTAAAGAAGGGGTCTTTCAACCCCAGCTGTTCGGCGCCCTGGCGCAGCATGGCGAGCTGCTGATAGCCAGGGTGGGCATCAAATCGCGTAAAGCGCTCGGGCACCGGGTTTGAAGATGTATTGTGGCCCGGTGAGGGGCTGGCAGCATGGGGAGTGGCACGCGACGTAGTACGTTTACGTGCCTGTTCCAACAGCTGCCGTTTCAAATCAGAGCGCTTGGCGGTCATGGTGTCTCGGTCGTCGATGATGTTGAGGCAGACTCAGAGAGCCCGTCAGCCCCGTGGCGAGCGGCGAGAGAGGCTAACGCATCTTGCGGTGCTTCTTCAACATCATCGTCATGCTGCTGGAGCTTTTTAATCAGCACGCCGGCAAGCTTGTTAAGCGTTGAGGCTTCGCTGAGTACCATGACCGGCACCTGGACGCCCAGGCGGTTTTCAATTGCGGTCATCAGCTCAACGCCCATCAACGAGTCAAAGCCCATATCGTAGACCGAGCGATTAACGTCAATCTTCTCCTCTTCGATCAGCAGGATACTGGCAAGCTCTGCCCGAAGTAGCTCTGTCACCGTGGTGTGAAGCTCTTCCGGTGAAAGATCGGCAAGCAGGGCGCTGATATCATCATCACTTTCGTGACTGTTATCGTCGTCACTGGCGCGGGCTATCTCGTTAAAGCGCGGCGCATTGGCCGTCGGCAAGAAGCGCGCCAGTGCTCCCCACTCAAGCTCCAGTACGCCAAGGCTTGGCCCAGGGGTTGCCAGCATTTGTTCAAGCACGTTGAGCGCATCATCAGAGCGCAGGGCAGAGCCGCCTAAACGCTCTTGCAGCGCATCACGCGTACGTGTATTGCGGGCCAGGAAGCCGACATCTTCAATCGCGCCCCAGCGTACACAGGTCGCGGGAAGACCCGCAGCTCGACGGTTGGCCGCAAACGCTTCGAGCCAGTGGTTGGCGGCCACGTAATTGGCTTGGCCTGGGTTGCCGAATAGCGTGGTCGCTGACGAGTAGAGGATAAAGAAATCCAACGGCTCGCCCCGTGTTAAAGCATCCAGGTGGCGGGCCCCTTCCATCTTGGGCGTTAATACCTTGTGAATACGCTCGGCATCCAGGTTACGAATCAAACCGTCGTCAATCACCGTGGCGGCGTGCACGATACCACGCAGCGGGCCAAGCTCATCCTTGGCACGTGCCAGGACGCTTGCCAGCGCATCGCGGTCGGTAATGTCGCAGGCAGCGGCCATCACCTTGACGCCTTGGGCATCGAATTCGGCGATAGCGGCTTGAGCCTCATCACTGGAAGGGCCGCTGCGACTAAGCAGAATCAGTTGGCGAGCGCCTTTACTCACCAGCCACTGAGCGGTTTTAAGACCGAACCCGCCCAGGCCGCCGGTCACCAGATAGCTGCCATCGTCTGGAAGGCTCAGCGTTTCACGACCAAGCGCTTCATTTTTGGGCGGCGCAATGGGCTGCTCATAGGTAACAACGACTTTACCGATCTGACGCGCCTGCTGCATATAGCGGAAGGCGTCGATCACCTGGCTATGGCTGAACGCGGTAAACGGTAGCGGGCTGAGCGTGCCGTCGTTGAACAGCGCCATCATTTCCCCAAACAAACGCTGGGTAAGCGCGGGCTGCACCTTCATCAGCTGGTCGGAGTCGATACCGAAGTAGCTCAAGTTGTTACGGAACGGGCGCAGGCCGATATGCGTATTTTCATAAAAATCGCGTTTACCCAGTTCCAGGAATCGACCAAAGGGGCGCAGGGCGCGCAGGTTCTGGTTGATGGCTTCCCCGGCAAGCGAGTTCAGCACGATATCGACACCTTCCCCCTGGGTATCTTCAAGGATCTCTTCTGCAAAGGTGAGCGAGCGGGAGTCATAAAGGCGCTCAACGCCCATCAGGCGTAAGAAGTCACGCTTCTCTTCAGAACCTACCGTGGCGTAAATTTCCGCACCTAGCCACTGGGCAATTTGCAGCGCGGCAATACCCACGCCGCCCGCTGCACCATGAATCAGGACTTTCTCGCCCGGCTCCAGGCGAGCCAGGTGTTTTAGCGCGTAGTACACGGTAAAGAACGTGGTGGGAATAGTTGCGGCAGCAGCGTAGCTTACGCCTTCCGGCAATGGCGCCACCGCGTGCTGGCTGGCAATCAGTCGGTCACTGAAGCTTGCCGGACCAAAGCCAACCACGGCTTGACCGGGGGCTACGTGAGTAACGTTATCACCGACAGCGACGACTTCACCGGAAAACTCAAGGCCCAGCGTTGGCCCGGCAAAACCGTTCTCGATTGCTTCATCAGACAGCAGGCCGAGGGTGTACATTACATCACGGAAGTTAAGCCCCGTGGCTTTTACCTTGATTTCAACGTCATCGGCCTTGAGCGCGGGCAGCTCACGCGGGCGCCACTGAAGCTGGCGCAACTGGCCGGGCAGGGCAAAGCCTAAGGTCATCGCCTGCCGTGCAGAAGCTCCGGTATCAGCGGTTTGTTGAGGCGCCGGTGCTGGCAAGGTGCGTAGACGGGTGGCAAAGCGCTCACCGCGAGCATTGATGACTACTTCGTTTTCGTTATCCGGCGCGGTCAGTGACTCGACCCATGCGCTTAGCGCAGCGTCGCTAACGTCATAGGGGATATCCAGCAGACTAGCCGTATGCCCAACGGCTTCATTGGCAAGCGAGCGGCCAAAGCCCCAGAGTGCAGCATCATCAGGCACGTTCGTGTGCGCGTTTTGCGACTGCCACAGCACGCTAACGCCCTGAGTGGTCAACCATAGCGTTGCCGAGGCAAGTTCAGCAGTTTCCAGAGCCAGGCTCCACTGCTGAGCGCGGTGGCAGCGTAGCGTTTGCATGGCGGTGCCGGTGTTACCAAGATCGTGCAGGTCAATCACATTCAGCGTTTGGAGCGCTTCACCCCATTTATCCAGCGACTTCTGTAGCAGCTCACTGGGCAAGCCGTCGCTTTGTTCAACGATCACGCTTGCCTGACGCGCGTTAAGCGCGTTGGCAAGGCGCGCCGCCAACGCTTGATTGGCCTCATCGGTCACGATTAGCTGGCAAGAAGCACTCACGCTGCTTGCCGCTGCCTGTGCCTGTACCAGTTCGGGCATTTGGGCATGCAGCAGGTATGCGCCGGTATCACTTTCTTCAAGCTCGATAGGGGCTGAAACGCTAAACCCTTGGGCGCTTAGCCACTCGCTTACCGTAGCGGATTCCAGAGCCGTTTGATCGATCCCTGGTGTGGCTAGCACGTCGTCTAGCCAGCGGCTGGGGGCAACGCCCACCACCATGATATGCGCCCCGGGCGCTAGCTGCGCAGGTAGGGCTTCGATCAACTGGCGTGTGCGGGCAGGCTGGGTGACATCCGTACTGATAAAGGCTAGCTGGGCTTTTTCCGCATTTGCCAGGGTCGGTGGCGCATCATCCAACGACTGCACATCAATCAGCGGGTAACGCTCTTGCAGCTGTTCGGCCTGGTGGCGTGCGCTGTCATGCGTGGTGATCACCCGGTAGTGATGATTATCTGTTAGCGGTGAGCCCGCCAGCTGTTCGAGAAGGCGTTGTCCCAGCGCCGGGGCGCATGGGCCAGCTTCAAGCAGCTGTAAGCGCTCGCTTGACCCTAGGGCGCCAAGCGATGCTTCCATCAAACTGCCCAGTTCGCTGGCAAGCGCCTGCCAGCCGCTTTCGCCTACCAGCACGCGGTTAAGCCTTGCCAGATGCTCTGTCGAAATGCCCAGCGTATCTAGCTGAGTAGAGCCATTTTGCAGCGCCTGACGGTGCAGGCCGAGCCTGCCTACCAGATGAATCGGTGCAAAATAGTCGGGGTAGTCCTGTACCAGCAGTTGCCAGATCGTTTCAGGCGCCAGCGCTTCTTCGTTACCCTCAACGGTAAAGCCTTGCTGGCCAAACGCTTCACTTAAGCTATCCAGTAATGGGGCGACTTCCTGAGCGTAACGTTGGCCGGTATGCGCAGCGTAATAATCACTCAGTCCTGCCAAGCGGCTCAGTGCCTCGGCAGGCAGGGGAAGCGGCGAAGAGCTAAGCGGCGCTGGCGTAAGCTCAACGTCCAGGTAGCTAAACTGCTGGTGATGGGCACGGTTTAAACGTATCGCCTTGAAGCGCGTCTGGCTAAGCACGGCAACGGCGTTACCTGAGGCATCGTAAAGCTCAAAATCAGCGGTAAACGAGTGGGGCGCACGCTTGCCCATCACTGCGCGGGCAAGTACCGGCGTACCGGCCTGGGTATTGACCTGTATACGGCCTACGCGAACGGGAACAAACGCAAGCTGAGAAGCAAATTCGCTGTGCTGTGCCAGTAGCGGAATAAACATCTGGAAAGCGCTATCCAGAATGCCTGGGTGCACGTGAAGCGTCGATAGCTGTGCCTGAACGTCGCTGGATAAATCAATCGCGCCGATCACGGCGTTATCTTCGATCCAGCCATGGCTGATCGCCTGGAACGCGGGGCCGTAATGCAGGCCGATGCGCTCAGCCATGTGTAAGTGATCCGACAGGGTGTAATCCGGCGCGCGCGTAGGCAGTGCTGGCGCCTGACGGTTGAGTAGAAAACCGCGGCTTTCGTGCATGTTGCGTGCTACTGCGTTCAACTGCCACTCAACGCCGGTGGCAGGCTCGCGGGAGTGAATGGCGATGCGCCCATCATCCGGGTTAAGCGATAAGCGCAGGGTGCGGCCATTGGGGCCATCCAACAGTAACGGCGCACGAATTTCCAGCTCTTCGATATCTAAAAGCGGGGTGTCTTTCTGCTGTAACGCGGCCGCCAAAGTTAATTCAACAAAGCCAGCCCCCGGGAATACGGCGCCTTCGCCTACCACGTGATCGGCAAGCCAGGGCTGGCGTTTGGTGTCCAGCTGGCTTTCCCAGGTGTGCTCCTGCTGCGCGAGCGGGTAACCCAGCAACGGATGCTGGTAGTAGCGGGAAAGCAGGCCCTGGCCGTCTTCAGTACTGTTGACCCAATGGCGTGTACGCTGCCATGTGTAGCGCGGCAACAATACGCGCTGGCCTTCCACGGGGAAGGTGTGCTGCATATCAAACGAAAGCCCGCTTAACAGCAGCTGGCTAACGCTTTGCTGGAGTTTTTCAAGACCGGGCTTATGGCGCTCGATCGTACCAATCATCAGCCCGGTACGCTCCTGCTGGCGTAATGATTCATTGAGATAGCGACGCAGAATGGGGTGAGCGCCAATCTCTACGAAAACGTTATAACCCTGCTTGATTAGCGCTGTCGCGGCGTTATCGAATAGAACTGGTTCGCGAATGTTTTCCCACCAATAGGTAGCACCTAATGCACTGCCTTGGCTGAGTTCACCGGTGACGGTCGAGTAATAGGGGAGCTGCGTCTCACGTGGCGTAATCGTGCTTAAGGCCTCAATCACGCCGCTTTGGATGCTGTCCATGGCCGGGCTGTGGAAGGCGTAATCCAGCGGCAGGCGCTTGGCAAACGTGCTTTGCTCGCTTAACGCTGCTTCAAGTGCGGTGAGTTGGTTGTTCTCACCGGCAAGCGTAATCCCTTTGGGGCTGTTGATACCGGCCAGACATACCTGGTTGAATTCTGGCTTGGCAAGCCATGGAGCAATGTCCTCGGCACTCATGGCAACCGCGGTCATTCCACCCATGCCCCGGGTTTTGCCTTGATAAAAGCTGCGGTAGTAGATCACTTTTACCGCGTCTTCAAGACTTAACGCGCCCGCCGCCCAGGCGGCGGCGACTTCGCCAACGCTGTGCCCAAATACCGCTGCCGGCATGACGCCCTGCGCTTTCAACCATTCGGTTAAGGCTACTTGCAGCGCAAACAGAGCGGGCTGGGCAATTTCGGTAAGCTCAAAGCGGTTCTCGCCATTTTGACCGCCAAGCTCGGCGCGTAGTGAGAAATCACCGTACTGCTGGAACAGGGCGTCCACGCGGTCGATGGCTTCCGCGAATACCGGAGCCGTATCAAGAAGGTCGCGGCCCATGGTTTCCCACTGGCAGCCGTTACCGTCATACACAAACACAGGCCCGCGAGCATTGGTTAGCCGCTCCAGGGTGGTAACGCTTGTGGTATCCCCCTCGGCGTACTGGTTCAGCGCCGCGGCTGCCTCTTCTGGGGTTTTCGCAAAGCAGAGCGCACCAAATGCATGCTGTTCACGATGATGGAACAGCGTATGGGCAATATCGTAAAACGCATTGCTGTCTTTATTAGCGCCGTCTTGATCAGCGCTGGTGGTAAAGTGCGCCGCGAAATTTTGGGCTGTCGCCGTAAGCGCTTCCTGACTTTTGGCACTTAGCCGGATAGGCAAGGCGTGAGCAGGTGCGGGCGCTTGGCTAGGTGCTGATGATTTTTCAGGTGCACTTTCCAAAATGACGTGGGCGTTAGCGCCGCCAAAGCCAAACGAGTTAATCCCGATGACTAAGCGACCCTCCTTTTTCAGAGGCTGCGCCTGGGTAACGACATGCAGGTTCCACTCATCAAATTTGATACGCGGATTAAGCTTGCGAATACCGATGGTGGCGGGCACTTCGCGGTGCTGCAAGCTGTAAAGTGCTTTGGCAAGACCGGCGACCCCTGACGCGGTTTCCAGGTGGCCGATGTTGCTTTTAATAGAGCCGATCAACAGCGGCGTTTGACGATGTTTGCCCAAGGCTTCGCCAATGGCGCGGGTTTCAATAGGATCACCCACAGCGGTGCCCGTACCGTGGGCTTCCAGGTAGTCGATCTCGTCGGGGCTGATGCCTGCCTGCGCGTAGGCGCGGCGCATGAGGTCAGTCTGCGCGCTGGGGTTGGGTACCGTGATGCCCGATTTATGACCATCGGTATTTACCGCCGAACCCGCCACTACTGCCAGAATATTGTCGCCGTCGGCGATGGCCTGGTCGTAGTCCTTGAGCAGGAAAAGCCCTGCGCCTTCAGAGCGTACGTAGCCGTTGCCCGATTCATCGAACACCTGGCAGCGACCGGTCGGCGACAGCATGCTCGCCTTGGAGAAAATAATAAAACCGTAAGGGTGCAGGTGAAGACTGATACCGCCAGCCAGCGCCATGTTGGTTTCACCGCTGCGGATGGATTGGCAGGCTTGGTGAAACGCGACCATGGACGATGAACAGGCCGTATCTAACGACATGCTGGGGCCGTGCAGGTCAAACACGTAAGACAGACGGTTTGAGGCAATGCTGGACGTGTTGCCCGTGGCGGTGGAGGCATCAATGGCCGCCATGTCATCAGCCATACGGTACGAGTAATCAAGACTGGCAACGCCCAGGAACACGCCACACTGGCTGCCTCTCAGGCTGCTGGGCACGATGCCAGCGCTTTCCATGGCTTCCCAGGCAAGCTCCAGCAGCATGCGCTGCTGCGGGTCCATATTGGCTGCTTCGCGGGGCGAAATGCCAAAGAACTCGGCATCGAACCCACTGATATCACCCAGGCTACCCGCGGCAAACGTGACGCTGGTACCGGGATGACGTTTGTCCGGGTGCCAGAAAGCGTCATGGCTCCAGCGGTCAGGCGCCACTTGGGTAACTAAATCTTTCTCGGCTTGCAGGTCCTGCCAGAACGTTTCAGGGGTGGTGCCGGGGAAACGATGGGCGGCGCCGATAATGGCAACGCGTTTAGTCATTCTTGCTCCTGAGGTTCTGGTTCTGCCTTGATCACATCGCTACTTATATCGTGTCCAAACGCTTGTTTAAATAGCTGGACGCCAAGCTCGTTAGCTGACAGCGCGTACGACTCATGCGGGTTTTGTGCTCTATCGCATGGTGGTACCTGCGACTGACTGGGCAATTGTGTTGACCATATCATGTAAGGTGTATGACCCGTAGGCGGTGAGA
The DNA here is from genome assembly GCF_017983445.1 of Halomonas sp. GTDB lineage: Bacteria > Pseudomonadota > Gammaproteobacteria > Pseudomonadales > Halomonadaceae > Vreelandella. The sequence goes on along the minus strand of NZ_JAGOBJ010000006.1, from coordinate 160,428 downwards.
AATATTCATACGCTGCCGGTAAAATCGGTACATGGTCACCATACCAGCCTAGCAGCCCCGGCCTTTTAGCCTCATTTAAAGCATCTTTTACATGGGCCAGCATTTTGTCGGCCTCACCCAAATGGCGCAAATACACAGATAAATCGCGTAAGTGCGTGGGCAGTGGCCAGGGTGCCGTGGGCAGCGCAGCCGCTACACTTTCCTGATGAGGTGCTTCCAAGTGTAGCGGGCCATGGTTTTCCATGGTAATCACGAACACGAAAAGCGGTCTATTATCGCTATCTTCAAGCAGTCGTCCAACCTTTCGTGCCACGGCCAAGTCGCCAATGTACTGGCCTTGCTTATCGCTACTCTCAAAACTACCGATATCGATGAACTGATCAAACCCTAACTGGGGGATTACCTTGTGACGCATATAAAAGCTGGCGGGGTAGGGGTGAATACACACCGTGCGATAGCCCGCTGTCTTAAATGTGCTCGCAAGGCTGGGAAGCGGATGGCGTGACAGCGTGCGATAGGGGTTGAATTGACGTGGCCCCCAGGCGCTGGGTGAAAGCCCGGTAAGCACCGCGCATTCGGTGCGCACGGTATTGGCACCCCAGGCGGGCACGCTTAGCTCACCCTGCTGTAAGGCTTGTTTACGCGTCGTATCAAAATGCGTCAGTAAGCTGTCGCTGACATCCGTATACCAGGGCCGCGGGTCGAAAAACGATTCGCTTTGTACCAACACGACATTGGGCCGCGTTTCAGACGAGGCCTCAGATGATAACGATGCCCGGTGCTCTTCTTTCAGATGATGGGCTAACTGATAAAACGGCGATTGTTCCGGTGCAGGCGCGGAGGAACGCATTAGTGCAATGCCGTAAGCCCAGAGGCTTGCGAATAATCCCAGGCGATTCATGTCATCAACAGGGTTCAGCGTAACCGGCGCTAGCGCCCGCCAACCTGACGTAACCAGCAGTGCGCCTGACACGCTTAACAATAAGCAGCAGGTGATAAAGCCTTGCCCACTCCAGCGCGACACCAGCGAAGGCTCCCAGTAAAGAAACGCCCCGATAGCGGCCGCTCCTGCACCAATCGCGGCGATGGCAAGGCCTGTTCCAAAAAAGGGTACATAAAGGCGTGGGTGGAGGATAGCATCCCAGAAGTATTCAAAATCGTGGCAAATAAACGGCTCGTTCAGCGTGCGTGATTTGGTATTGCTGGACTGCACGACGACCAACTGTAGTGAAAGAATAAAAATCACCGCAAACCAAGGCCGTTGAAGCACTAAAACAAATGCCCCAAACAGCAATAACCAGCTGCCCAGGTGCACGCTGTTGGCAGCCAGGCCACGTCGCCAAAACGGGCGAGGGCGCGGGTTAAGCAGCGCTTCAAAAATGATCGTTCCCAGCAGTCCAATCAATAATGGCCATAGCAGCTGAATAGACAGTGAGGTGGCCATGTCAGGCACCTCCTGGGTGGTCGAGATGATCAAACCCCAGGCGCTTGATTAACCACTGGGAAATACCGGCGGGAAGTACCGCCAGCCACCAGGTGCCGAAATTAAGCGGAAAAGGAAAGCTGATGCGCGCCCGGTTAGCCTCGATGCCGCGCTTGATCACCTTGGCGGCTCGCTCAGGAGGCCATTCGAACGGCTTGGGGCCGGGCATGGCATTGCACATGGGCGACGTTACATAGCCAGGCATTACCACGGTCACACCGATACCGTAAGGGGCCAGCAGACCGCGCAGACCTTCACCGTAAGCTTTAATGCCTGCTTTGCTAGCGCTATAAGTGGGGGTGCTAGGCAGGCCGTGCCACCCGGCAAGCGAGCTGATAAATACCAGCTGGCCGCTGCCGCGTGCCTGCATCGCGGGTACCAGGTGCTGAGCCATGGCGATCGGCGTTTTCAGGTTGATATCCAACAGCGTCTGTACGTCACTCCAGGGTTCGAGTGCTCCTGATGCTTGGGGGTGGGTGTTTTTACCCGCGGTAGCTATCACGATATCCGGCAGGTGCTCTGTACAAAGGCCGTGAAGCCACTGCGCAAGCGCTGCCTCATCAGTAAGATTGACCGAGGCAGTGGTCACTTGCGCACCCTGTTCGCGGCAGGTATCGGCCAGGGCCGAGAGCACCTCTTGCTGCCGACCATGCAGCACTAAATGGGTGTGCTGATTGGCGTAGGCTTTTGCCAGCGCACCGCCAATGGCGCCCGTTGCTCCGGTAATCAGTACGCAGCGCTGGGTTACGGGGTTCAATGCAGCACTCACAGTAGTTTCTCCAGCGGCGATGGGCAGGCTTCCAGTATGTGGGCTGCATTATTGACGGCCAGATCAATGCTGGGCTGGCAATAGAAACCGCCGTTGACCTGCACGGTATGCATCACCGTGTTGCGGAAATAGGTAAACAGCTCCAGGCTCGGCTTGGGCGGCTGATTCCAGAACTCGTCCAGGCTTCCTTCATAGGTAAGCCCGGCGAGGTTGTAGATCGGGTCGCTCAACGCAAAGGTAGGGCACTGCTTTTCCAGAGAAACAAACCCGACGGTGCTGTTAACCGTGACGGTACCCACGGCGTGTTTGATAAGCGTGTCTAAATTGCCTGACTCCAAATAGACGATTCGCTCTTGCAGGCCATAAAACTGAGCCAGCTGCTTGATGATTCTTGAGTAGTTCACCAGCCCCATATCCAGCGGATGGTTTTTAATGCACAGCAGCGCATCGCTTGGCGCATGCTCGGCAAACGATCCCATGACATGATCCATCACTTCCTGCATGTTGGCATACGGCGAGTGATCACGGATCTGGGCATCCGTATTAAGCTGAAGCGGCAATATAAAGTAGGGCTTAGCGCTTTCAATCAACGTTTTAATACGCTGGGCATCCTGCTTTTTCCACTGCTTCAACAGCGTAAAGCGCTTGAGATAACCGGCGTACTCGACCGGCGCCGTAATGGGCGCATGGTTACGATAATGCGGCGCCACCAATGGGTTGGCTAACCCCGCCAGATGATAGGCAACATCGTGCATGGCGCGGATCTTGAACGATGAACGAAAGCGCACGGGTGGGGGCATTTCAGGCAGCGCTTTACCCGTTTCATAAAACCATTGAGGATCACGGGGTAAAAGCGAATGGCCGTTAACACCATCGCGCTCAAGCGTTACCCAGAAAGGACGAAAGTAGCCCTCTTCAAACACATGGGTGCGCACGCCAGCCTTTTGGGCATTATCCACTGCAGGCCGATGAATCGGCCGACGGTCGCCAAACATTACCTGATCCGTAATCGCATAGCGCTGCCAGAGCGATTCGATATAGGCCGGCAGTTCACTTAATGGGGCGCGAAATAAATGGTTTTCACTATGTGTTTTTTGCCAGTAGGCAATATCGCCTGCGTTGAAGTTGACCTTCACCACGCGGTGGCCATCGTCAGAAAGCCGACGTGCCAAGCGCTGATAGAAGGGCGAGCAGACCCCTTGTAAGAATAAGAATGCGCGCTTTTGCTTCAACTCAATGTCTTCCAATCAATAAATTGCGGTAAAGCCGGTAGAGACGCTGCTTCCATGTCAGCGTCGGCTGGTGTGCTCTTGCCTGTTCTAAAAGACTAACGACGGTTTCAGCGTTACAGAGCTGACGGCTTGACGGGTCTACATAACACGGGTAAAGGATTAATGTGCCTGCCACCAGTGCATCGAGCGATAAATGACGCGAACGGCGCTCGCAGCGCATGGCGTCCTGCGTTAATCCCCAGCCGGCGTAAAACGGCATGCCGTAGGTTACGACTTCTCGGTGGCGTAATAGTGCCTCAAACCCCGTTAATGAGCTCATGGTATGAACCGCATCGACGCGCTCTAGTAACGTTGCGATATCCATGTGGCTGGCATCCAGATCATACAGGCGTTGGGCATCGGGTTCGAGTGCCCCTATGCGCGCGCCGCTAATCACATCAGGATGTGCTTTATAGATAATATAGGCGTCAGGATTGGCCGTACGTACCGCGTTCAACAACGCGCTATTGGTACGTATCTGCGGTGACCCCATGGCAATGGATGCATCGCTCTCGACTTGGCCAGGTACCAGAATTATCCGCGTATTATACGGCAAATCGATAGAGCTGTGCCCGCGGACGTTATATTTTGAAAGCTTCAATGCCACCAGGCGTTCTCGCAACTGCGCTGCTCGCTCAAGCAGATCGTCGTTAAACGTCGTGTGCTGGAGCAGCGTTTCCAGGTCACTTGGTTGGCTCGGGTCGTAATAAATGCCCTGGGCGTCAATCACTAGCGAAAGGGGCTGGGTAAGATCAACGCCCAAACCCACTGAGCGGATAAACCCATCCTCTATTCGCCATATATGCGGCATAAGCGCTGTGTGCTGCTGCTCAAAATCATGATCAATCCGGCTAGACCATACTAAAAGCTTTTGCGCAGGCGGTTTGTCAGGAAGCGTTGCCTGATAGGTCAGCTGCGCCGCGCTTCCCATAAAATGATGAATAAAGCGCCGCTTCCAGGATGAGAATCCGCACGCCAACCACTCCCCGCGCAGCCGTTCCTGCTGGCGCTTTTGGTCAGCAATCAGCGCGATCGTTTCTTCTAGCGTGGCGGACTTTAACGTATAGGGGTTGGCGTAGCGCGTATAGCGCAAATAAGCGGCCGCAAATACTTCGTGAAGCGACCGCTTTGTACGCCGCCTCGAGCAGGAGATTTGATCCTGAGTCAGTCCCCAGCTGGCATAGAAGGGCAGGCCAAAACAGTGAACGCGTTTGCCAGCCAGCAAGGCTTCAAAACCTAGCTGGCTGGTGACGACATAAACGCTATCCACCTGATCAAATAGTGCCCAGGGGTTAATGTTTTCACTAACCACACGGCAGCGTGGGTGATCTTGCGCGCTGAGCAGATGCCCCTGTTTTTTACCGGCAATGACGTCAGGATGTATCTTGACAAGGATTTCAGCGTCTGGGTGGTCGCTCAGCGCCGTTTCCAGCATGTGTTGGAAGCTTTCGGCGCTTGCACCGCCAAATCCAATCGAGGCATCGCCTGCGGTTTGGTCAACCACTAACACCCTTGGCTGGGGCGAGTGGTCTATTACGAAGTCTGGAGCATGATTATATTTTGACAGACGATAGCGGATGAGTTGCTTGATACATCGCTCTGCCTGATGAAGTTCATCCTGTGTAAAAGTAGCGGTATTTAACCAGTTTTCGAGATCCGAGGGCCGCGAGGCATCGTAATAGATGCCGGTGTGGTCAACTACCACGCTATGTGCTTGAAATCCTTCCACTCCAAGGCCAAGTGAACGCAAAAAGCCGTCTTCCAGGGCGATATAAGGTAACTGGTTACGCTTGGCATAACGCCTTGCGTTAAGGCTTGTTGGTTTCAGTCCCCAACCAATGACGGCGTCTGGTTTTTTTTGTAGTGGCCGCAGGCGTGAGAAGTGGCTAAATTCAGACAGCAGAGCGGGAAGCGTGTCTATTTTGCCAATGCCAGCTGATGTATAACCTGCCGTACTTTTTGCCATGGGGATCGTCGTTAGTAACGGGAGAAGAAGTTAGGCGAGCGAACATACGTGAAACAGGCGCGCTTATCAATTAAGCGCAGTAAGTGCTTACTAATTTTAACCAAGCCGCATTAATAATCAGATAGTTTAAAGAAAATAGAATTAACTTTGGTTTAATCAACGCGCACAATAATAGTGTTTTTGGTAATTTAGCATTCGCTGGAAGAATTAATGCTGCACAGCATAGGGAAGTCTTCGAAAAAGGATAATTGGTGCCTTTGTCTTACCCGCTAAAAAAAATACGCTCTTTCAGAACGCTAAAAGGTCGGCTGTTGCTGGGGCTTTTAGGTACCTTGTTACTACTGGTTGCGCTGCTGCTGAGTTTGGCATGGCAGGTGGGTAAAACCATGGTGCTTGAAACCAACATGATGCATCTGCGCTACGAAGCCAGGCTTTTGGCGGATGAGGTTACCCAGCAGATTGAGCTTCGTTTCGATGCGCTGCAACGGCTCGACGCGATTATTGGTTACAGCGATGATACTGATTGGCTAAGTTACGAACTGCGCCATAACGACACTTTAATGGCCTGGTTTGATGGCATTATCGTTGCCGATCGCACTGGAAAAGTACTTGCCGATTGGCCTAGCGTCATTGGGCGAGCGGGTCTTGAGGTTACACACACTGAGCATTTCAAAATGCTGCGCGGCACTCTGCAGCCCTACGTAAGTGAGCCATTTATAGGAAGGGCAAGCCGTGTACCCATGGTACTGGTCAGTGTTCCCCGGATTGATGAGAAGGGGGAGTTTGCTGGGGTGGTGGGTGGTGTGCTGACCTTGGATACGGGAGGGTTATTCAGTCGTTTGGCAAAAGTGCGCTTAGGTGAGCAGGGGTATGCAGGGGTGATCACCGCCTCGGGGAAAATCCTGTTTCATCCTGATGCGGCGCTAGTGAATGTTCATTTGGAAGGTGAATCCATCAACCCCTTGCTGGATATGGCGTTAGACGGCTGGCAGGGTGATGGGGTCGGGAAATTATTTAACGAACGAATGGGGCTTCAATCCTATACACAAGTATGGCCCGCTAACTGGATCATTGGTCTCTATTTACCGCTTGAACAATCGCAGCTGCCGCTATCAGGGTTCATTCATAAATTAGGGTGGATGTGGTTACTGCTGGCCATTTTGATGATGCCAGCACTATGGCTTTTATTAGCGCGTATATTGGCGCCGCTCAAGCATCTGGAAACTCAAATTGGTGAAGTAGGCTTAGGGCGCCGCGAGCGCGTCAACCTGGCCACGGCAATGCAGGAGTTGCAACAGGTTGCCACTACCTTTAACCGCGTAGAAGAAGAGCGGCAAACGCTTGTCGATCATCTGCAAGAGCGCCAGGCGTTTTTGGATTCCGTATTAAGCGCTACCCCCCAAGGCATGTTTGTTGCCAATTTTGATGGCGAAATTACCTATATGAACCCGGCATTACTGGAAATGCTGGGTATGCCTGCTGCTCGCCCTATGGAAGCCTGGTTAAATCAGATCCATCCCGACGACTTTGAAGGGGCAAGGGATATGTGGCTGTATAGTTTAAAAAATGGCAGCGACTTCATACGTCAAATGCGGTTCATACATGCTGATAGTGAAACCCTGTGGCTGGATATTCATGCGCGGGTAGTGATGCTGACCCAGGGCGGGCATTCCCTGGGGTTGGTTGGCGTGGTGAAAGATATTACCGAACGCCGCCAACAAGAAGCGCTGCAGCGTTGGGAAGCCGAGCACGATCCATTAACGGGGCTTTTAAATCGACGTGGTTTTGAACGCCGCATTGAAGAGGCGTTTGCCGATTTTCGCAAAACCAGTACGCCGTCGGCGCTCTTCATGTTCGATTTGGATCACTTTAAACCGATCAACGATGAAGGAGGGCACGCGCTGGGTGATGAGATGCTGCGTCGAATTGCACAAGTGGTTGCATGGGAGGTACGACGCAGTGATCATGTAGCGCGCCAAGGTGGGGATGAGTTTAGCGTGCTGCTGCCCAGCTGCACGCTGGGGCAGGCGCAGAAAATTGCTGAATCACTGCGGCAGGCGGTCAGCGAAATTTCGGTTACTCATTTAGATAAAGAGTATCGAGTAACGCTCAGTATCGGGGTGACCAGCTTCGACGATAACGATACCTGTACTGAAGATGCGCTTTCCCGCGCCGATGCCGGAAGCTACGAGGCAAAAGCGAAGGGGCGTGATAGCGTGGTCACTAAAGTCCCGCCTGAGGTAGGCCTGATGAAATTATTCGATTAGGTCAATAAGGCAGCAAAAAGCATTAAACGCTGTATCAGCCTGAGTGATCAAGTCGACATCGTATCGATTACAATGGAATATTAAGGTGTGCTGAATTGGCAGAGACGATGCTGTGAATCTACTTGAACTGTTTGCCCGAACGCTGGATATCACCTTACCGGTGTTTGCCATGGTTTTTCTGGGTATTGGCCTAAAACGCCTGGGCTTGATTGACCGTACGTTTGTATCGACGGCGTCTGCATTGGTCTTTAAAGCCACGCTACCCACGCTTATTTTTCTTAGCTTAATCAAGGCAGACCTTAGCGTTGCCCTTGATATTCCGCTGATGCTGTTTTTTACCGCCGCCACATTTGGCCAGTTTGTCGTTAGCTGGCTATGGGCGCGTTTTCGCATCCCTTACGCTGAGCGCGGCATCTACATTCAAGGTGCATTTCGTGGCAACTGTGGGGTCGTGGGATTAGCTCTGGCAGCGGGTATGTACGGTAACTACGGATTATCGGCGGGTAGCTTGCTGGTGGGCATTGTCATCGTCATGTATAACGCGCTATCCGTCTGGATATTGGCAACCTATCAGCCGGGCCAGGCCGCCGATTGGCGCAGCATATTAAAAAATATTGCCATGAACCCGCTGATTATCTCGGTAATTGTGGCGCTGCCGTTTACCGCTCTGTCTATCTCACTGCCTAGCTGGCTGATGACCTCTGGCGACTACTTTGCCTCATTAACCCTGCCGCTAGCACTCATCTGTATTGGCGCCACGCTGTCAGTATCCAGCATCCGCGATAAAAGCGAGATTGCGCTAAGTTCGAGCGTCATGAAAATGGTGGTTCTTCCGGTAGTTTCAACCGCTGCCGCGTGGATGCTGGGCTTTGAGGGCGAACAGCTCGGTCTGCTGTTCCTGTTCTTTGCAAGCCCCACCGCCGCCGCCAGCTTTGTCATGGTCAAAGCCATGGGCGGTAACGCAGCGCTGGCCGCGAATATTATTGCGATCACCACGATGATGGCCAGCATCTCCATCACGCTGGGCATTTTTGCTCTGCGCCTGCTGGGGTGGGTATAAGAAGAGGCGGCTGCGGGTTGGAGTGTCATGTGTAACACGCTATACTACGCGCCCCTTCTGTAAGCAAAGTCCCTGTAGCTCAGTAGGATAGAGCAGCCGCCTCCTAAGCGGCAGGTCGCAGGTTCGACTCCTGCCAGGGACGCCATTTCACCTCTTCTTATTACATGTGCCAAACGCGCAAGCCGTGTCCAGGCGTAAGCATGGGGCCTGCCATTTGACTTGTTATGCAGATGAATTCAACATGTTGTCGGCTTCAGCCGTCAATGCTAGCTTGTGATTGCAGAGTTCGTTGACCAGGCGGGGCGCCGTACCCATCTGACGCGCAAGCGCAGATTGGGTAAGCTTCAGCGGCTCAAGGAATTCAAGGGTCAGCATCTCACCAACAGTGGTGGGCTTGCGCTCTGTCATCATGGCGTCACCTATAAGTGTGCGGGTCTAGATTGATATCGCTAGCCTGACCATTGGACCACTCAAGTGCTTGAAACGGTTGCCGCGAGGCACTCTCAAGTCAGCCTAAGATACTGATGCATCGATCAAGTCCAGCTTGCGCTTTAATCTAACTATCGTTGATGGAATCGATCCGGTTACTTCTTCAGTCTTGTAAAATTTTTCTAGCCATTGGTCTCTGAATGATTTGATCATTTGCAGTCCTCTCGCTAACCCATTACACCGTATAGCGGTATAGCTTCAACTTTCTGTTGAAAGTGCAGCAGTCGCGATAGCGCCACCCTTACCTTTAAAGCTAAGATTGATTAGATCGCCCGTAGAGGCGCAACTGACAATTGCTTTTAAGGGATTTGGATGGAATTTTCGAAAGTTGTTCTAGTGGTTCTCGGCTGCTTGATGCTCTCTGGGTGGGTTGCCGCCCTGGTGATTGCGAGAAAGAAAAAAAGCGCAGAGAAGCAAGTGGTTGATATAACTTCAGCGCTTGAAGAAAGAAGCCATAAGATAAGCGAGCTAGACGCCGCTCTTGAGCGCTTATCAAAGTATCAAGCGATTGAGGATGCCGAGCTGGAAGCGGAGCGAATCGTTTTTGAGGCAAAGAAAAAAGGCGGACAGCTATGGCAAGACGCCGAACGTGAAAGCAAAAGCCATTTAAAAGCCGCATTCAGCAGAAAAGAGAACGCTGAATTTGAAGCTGCCAATATTAAACGAGATGCTGATGAAAAGCGGTCTCAGATAATTGCAGAAGCGCGGCGCGAAGCATCTGAAATTCGTGACAAAGTCAGGCTTTCAGAATCTAAATCACAAAGCCTCATTCAAGAGGCTCACGCTAGAGCCGAAAAGATCATTTCTCATGCCCGCATTCAGGCCGAGGAGACCGCTGGAAATGCATTGAAAGCGGTGGAAAACGCCAAGCTATATGAGCAAACAGCAAAGGCTATGAAGAATGTCATTGAGGGCTATCATGATGATTACATCATTCCGAACGCAAGTCTGTTAGACGACTTGGCCGAAGATTTTTCACATAAAGATGCCGGGCAAAAACTCAAGCAATCACGTAAGCATAGTGCAGACATGGCAAAAAATGGCCGAGCTGGCGGCTGTGATTATGTTGAGAAAATAAGAAGAGAATACGCCATCCACTTTGCCGTTGATGCTTTCAATGGCAAGGTCGATTCTATCCTGTCTAAAGTTAAGCATGATAATTACGGCAAACTGAAACAAGGCATTCTCGATGCGTTTGCGCTGGTAAACCACAATGGACAGCCCTTCAAAAACGCTCGAATCACCGATCTATATTTGCAAGCGCGCCTAGAAGAGTTGAAGTGGGCCGTAGCCACAATGGAGCTGAAGCGCATTGAGCAAGAGGAGCAGAGAGAAATCCGTGAACAAATGCGCGAAGAAGAAAAGGCCCGTAGGGATATTGAGAAGGCTTTAAAACAGGCTGAAAAAGAAGAGAAAATGCTCGCCAAGGCGATGGCCGAGGCTCGAAAGCAACTCGAGAGTGCCAGTGAGGCTGAGCGCGAAGATTATAAGGCTCGCTTGGCAGAACTTGAGCTTCAACTGCAGGAATCAGAGGCGCGCGGCCAACGTGCAATTTCAATGGCCCAGCAGACAAGGCGTGGTCACGTTTACGTAATTTCAAACATTGGCTCATTTGGCGAGAATGTTTTCAAAATAGGCATGACCCGACGGCTTGAGCCTCTGGATCGCGTTAAAGAACTTGGTGATGCCAGCGTGCCGTTCTCATTTGATGTGCATGCGATGATTTATTCCGATGACGCTCCCTCTTTAGAACGCGAGCTTCACCGCAGATTCGCTAACCGCCAAGTAAACCGGCTTAATGCGCGCAAGGAGTTTTTCCAAGTCCCTATCTCTGAAGTTCGAGAAGTGGTGGATAGTCAGCAAGCCGAGGTTCATTGGACGATGGCCGCTGAGGCGTGGGAATACAGAGAGTCGCTTGCGCTAGCCGGAAAACAGTTGCAAGCCGTATCGTAGTTTCGATGGCTTGAGCTTCAAGCGGCGAAAGAACATGGAGGAAGGGTGAGGCTATTTAATGTGTCAGCACTGCCGCTATGCTCAACCACGGCAAGTCTAAATTGAGCAGTGAGTACCCATCTACTTTAGATTCTTCCGCCATTTGAAGTAGCTTTAGCTTGAAGCGCATGTGCCCAACCTAGACGATCTCGACGCCGCATAGGCAAAAGATGGTTGTATGTGATCTACGCCCCGCCTTTTGTGGGGCGTTTGTACTTTATGGCTAGGAATCTCCGCTCTGCCTGCCGCCACCCGTTCAAGCGGGAAAAACGAATGTGATACCTTATACCTACTATTTCTTGGAGAAAAACAACAATGGAAGTCACTATCGGTAATGATTCTGAGCTGATCCACCAAGCCCAGGGCATCCGTTATCAGGTGTTTACACGTGAACAAAACATTCCTGCAGAGCTGGACCTGGATGGACTGGATGAGGCTTCATACCACGCATTGGTAACGGAAAACGGTGAACCCATTGCAACGGCCCGGCTAACCGTGGAAGAAGATGGTTCTTCTACCATGGCTAGAGTAGCGGTCAGTGAGGTATGCCGTGGAATGGGCGTCGCTTCAAAAGTCGTCCAGGCAATGATGCAATATGCGCAAGCGTTAGGTGTGACTTCTATTGAGATCCATGCCCACAGCTACCTTAGAAATTACTACGAAAGGTTTGGATTTGAGTTCGTCAAGGAAGTAGAAATTGTAGGCGAACACCAACTAATTGAAATGCGGTATCAGGTAGTGCATTCATAACCTAGCACTCAAAGGCACTCTAGCGGCAGTGTTGTCAGTCATAGGCTTTCGCCCCAACTCCGGCCTACGGCACGCTGTCCAAAGTAAGCACGCTGCATCGGTCAAAAAGCGTGTATATGATCGACGCCCCGCCCTTGTGCGGGGCGTTCGTGTGTTAGGGCTTAGAGCAACAGAAGGGCAGCTATTGAGCGCGGCCACAGATTGTCTGGCTAGGATGTTGCCAACCTCATACCCGCATACCGGCCGCAACCCACGGCGCGCTATCGACACCCCGCCCCGCCCGCGCGCTAAATGTATTGGTTTTTATGCACCATTGCACACGATGCCAAGCCGCGCCACTGCTGGGCTGGAGGGTGGAAAATGGGCGCATGAAAATCATGCGAATTAATGCGGGTTTATGCGCTTTAGACAGATAGGATCAAAAGCAACTACCTCAAGTCTGGTCATCTGCTGGCCGATAGTAGAAAAGAATGTTCCCCATGAGGCCTGGTAGTACCGACGCCTTCCTAAAAATACTGTGTGTTGAATAGCCTTAAGTCGCAAATGATCGGGTTGTATAGGTATGACGGTATGGGTAATACTGCTAATAATAATTAAATTTATAAAGGGGCAATGAGTATTAATTCGCTTGCGGGAGATGCGGAGACCTGACAATCGCCGATTGTCCATTTGGACGATACAAAAGCTTCATAAAGCAGACGCCTGAGCCTAGGGATATAAAAAATTATGCTCGACACTAGTGTGGCAACTTCGGCTTTAAGTGGACATTAAGATCGGTGCGACTAATAAAGTTGCCAATATTCATACATTGCTCGTCATTATTTGGAAACAGGATGGGTATTTCTATGTTGATACGGATGATCTCTTTCAATAGCGCTGGGATGCGGATCAAACAAGCTTAGTGGGGGAGGGGGATATGCACTTAAAAGTGTTGGCCATACGCAATTTCAGGCGACTTAAGGATGTTGTGATTGATCTTGCTTCTGACATCTCCATTTTTGTCGGCTCGAACAACAGCGGCAAAACATCGGTCGGGCACGCACTCCAGTTATTCACTGGTCATGGCCGCTTCAATATACATGACTTTAGCGCTGAACTCTGGAGCGATATCGTTTCGTTTGGTGAGGGTGATAGCGAAGCGTGCCTACCCACGATAGAAGTTGACATTTGGTTCGAAATCAGCCCGGACGACGTTCATCGCGTCATTGATCTTCTTCCAAGTCTTGCTTGGGAAGGTAAACTGGTAGGGATGCGTATTGCCTACGTACCCAGCAACCCAGCGGCGACACAAGCACGTTACATCGAGGTGCGCCAGCGAGCGCTAGATGCTGTCACTAAAGATCAGGCCGGAGCTCCCGTCTTCGATCCCTCGCCACGTAACCTGCGGGAGTTCCTTCGCGATAGGCTGTACGATGAGTATGAGCTACGTTATTTTGTTCTTGATCCCGCCCGGTTTGATTCAAGCATGGTAGCAGAGGAGGACTATACTCCAGCCTGTCTTACTGGCCGTGACCGTAGCGGCCGTGAGATCTTGAACGGTCTTATCCATGTTAACTTCTTGAACGCACAGCGCCATCTCTCGGACGGCCCAGGTGGCTCCCGCGCCGAGGACCTTTCTCGCGTGCTCAGCCGCTTCTACGGGCGCAACCTTGAACAAAAAGGTGAAGACACCGAGGCGTTGCGTGCCCTTGCAGCATCAGAAGTTTCGCTCAATCAACATCTCGAACGAGTCTTCGAGCCGACTCTTAAGAGCTTATCGAAGCTTGGTTATCCAGGCCTTTCCAATCCTCGCATGATAATCCGCTCGGCCCTCGACCCGGCACAGATTATGAACGGTCGAGATGGTGCAATCATTCATTATGCGTTGGGGGCAGATGACGGAAACCCAGATCCACCTACCTTACCTGACCGTTATAACGGACTGGGCTTCAAGAACCTTATTTTCATGGTCGTCGAGCTGCTCGACCTCCACGCCCAATGGTTGGCGATTGAGGAGAACCGCCCGCCGGTGCACCTGATCTTCATTGAGGAGCCCGAGGCGCACCTCCATGCCCAGCTCCAACAGGCTTTCATCCGCAAGGTAATGGCCATCCTGGCGCTGCAGGACGAAGACCGCACGCACTATACGAGTCAGGTTGTAGTCACGACCCACTCGACTCATATTCTTTACGAACGGGGGTTTCGGCCCATCCGCTATTTTCGCCGTAGCCGTGAGCAGAATGTGGCGACTTCTAATGTACTCAACCTATCGAATTTCTATGACAGCGCCGATCCGAACATCCGGAGTTTCCTTGAGCGCTATTTGAAACTTGCGCACTGCGATCTGTTCTTCGCCGACGGCGTCGTGCTGGTTGAAGGCAATGTCGAGCGGCTGCTATTGCCACAGATGATTTCCATTGCCGCGCCACGGCTACAATCGACCTATCTTACCATCCTTGAAATCGGCGGGGCATTCGGCTACCGATTCAAAGAGCTGATAGATTTTCTCGGGCTGACAACGCTCATCATAACCGATCTCGACAGCGTGTTCGGACCACTGGGACAGAGCAACAGTGGTGCTGAGGATATAGATGAAGATGAAGATGAAGATGAAGATGAAGATGAAGATGAAGATGAGGTGCTTGTTGGTGGCGAGAAACCTGGAAAGGCGTGCATTGCAGGCCATCCAGGCGCTGCGACGTCCAATCAGACTCTGCTCCAATGGATACCGAAATGCTCTGCGGTTGCTGACCTTTGGGATGCAAAAGCAGAGCAGAAGATCCAGCCGCGGACGAACGACAATGACGCTTTGGTTCGAGTTGCCTATCAGTGCCGGACCGATGTCACCTGGAACAGAGAAACCTTGACGCTCGCAGGGCGTACACTAGAGGAAGCATTCGCGCTCGAAAATCTTGAATGGTGCCAGGATAAGGTCCGTAGAACGCTTCAACTCCGCATCGCAAAGGCCGACAAGATGGATCTGAACACACTTGCGCAGCGCATCCACAAGCGCGTGCAGTCTAAGAGCTTTAGCAAAACCGACTTTGCGCTCGCCTTGCTCGCTGAAAATCCTAACAGTTGGTCGGTTCCAACTTATATTGCAGAGGGCCTGAGCTGGCTCGAGACCGAAGTCGCGCTGCCAGAGTCGGACGATAATATAGTCGAGGAGCTATTGCAGGGGGAAGAGCTTGAAGGTGTGCGGGCTGCCACGGGCGACGAGGTAACAGCATGACGACCCGAATTAACAGTCCTGACACGCCAGCTGATCTGAACGTTCGGGCGTGTCTTGATCGGGCGCCCCCGCGTTCGTTCGTCATGGTTGCTGGAGCTGGATCGGGCAAGACAACCTCGCTGATTAAGGCGATCGCACACCTGGGCGAAACCCGTGGTCCCATGTTGAGACGCGCCGGACAGCAAATCGTCTGCATTACTTATACTGAAGTTGCTGTCGTTGAGATTACGGCCGATGTTGGCGTCTCGGCGCTATTCCACATTTCAACCATTCACAGTTTTCTATGGCTGCTTATTCGACCGTTCCACTCGGATATTGCGGCCTGGGTTGCCTCCCGCATTGAGGAAAAGATCGCAGAGCGACGGGAACACTATATTAAGCCTCGGACTCAGGCTAAAACGAAGGCTCGTCTCGAACAGGAGATCGCTGATCTTGAGGCCGAGCTAAGCGTAGTCAATAGCGTTGAAAAGTTCGTCTATGGTACTGGTAGCAGCTACGCCGATGGTATCCTCGGCCACGACGATATTCTCAAGCTCACCCCAGCCTGTATCGCAAAACATCCGCTACTGAGACGGCTCGTAGCTAAGCGATTTCCTTATATCTTTGTTGATGAAAGCCAAGATACAAATCCAGAGGTTGTCCGAGCGTTACAACACATTGCGGGCGAGCATTCTAGTCTGTGTGTCGGGTACTTCGGAGACCCGATGCAAAGGATCTATATGAGCGGAGCAGGCGATGTCCCTTCAAACGACGGCTGGGCGAAGATCACAAAACCTGAGAACTTTCGATGCCCGACATCGGTACTTGAGGTTATTAATGCGGTCCGCGTCCCTGCCGACGGGCTCGAGCAGGTGCGTGGTCGGACGATAAACGTTGATGGCATTGAGCACTCAGTTGCCGGTACCACCAATCTGTTTATACTGCCTGCGGACACGCAGCGAAACGCTAATCTCTCTGCCGTCAGGCGGTGGTTAGCGGCCGAGACCGGTGATGGCCTCTGGTTAAGCGATATGCGGGAAGAAGATGTGCGCTTGCTTGTACTTGTGCACCGCATGGCGGCGACCCGGCTAGGCTTTCCCAATCTATATGCAGCGCTTAATGATCGAGCTCCGATAAACCTGAGTGAAGGGCTGAAGGATGGAACAGCTTGGCCGCTCAGACCACTTGTCCACCAAATACTCCCATTAGTTGTCGCAGCCCGAGCGGGTGATCGATTCACAATTATGTCGATCTTGCGTAGCGAATGTCCGAAGCTTGAGCAAGATCGCCTTCGTGGGCAGGAAGTAAAACTTGCCCTTGCTGCGCTGCAGCAATCATTCGATGAGTTAGTCGTCCTGATGGACGAGCCGGGGACGACTGTAAAAAATGCCTTAATGCATATAAGAGATTGCGACCTCCTGCGCCTAGATGACCGCTTTAATGTGCATCTGGTTGCCGAGCCAGTAGACGACGGCAGTAGCGGTTTCGAGAATATTCAAGCGTACCTAAAGTGTAGTTTAGACGAGCTCTGGGCCTACCGGCGCTACTACAACGAGGAATCACCGTTCGCAACACATCATGGTGTGAAAGGAGCTCAGTTCGAGCGAGTCTTGGTTGTTATCGATGATGAAGAAGCTGGCTACCACCAATACTCTTATGGCAAGTATTTTGGGTACATTTCTCTATCGGAGAACGATCGAGCCAGGATTGCGGCAGGGGAGGAGTCCGTACTTGATCGAACACGCCGTCTCTTCTATGTGTGCTGCTCGCGTGCAACGAAAGACCTAGCAGTTGTTGCTTTTGTTCCAGATGTCTCTGTGGCTCGTGCCGCGATCATTGAGCAGGGTCTATTTCCTGAGACCATAATCCATGGTGTCGAACATTTGGGCTAGTCCTCAGAATTGACTAGGTTCCTTCTGCGGCTACGCGCAACGAAAATGAATGCTCCTAGCCGTAAGCAGCGTATATCTACCTCTAGCAATAGCGACTGTAATAAGTATTTTCCAATGTAAACTGTTAAAAGGCTGCTTATAAGCTAGTGGTATACCTGATGGTATATTTGAGTATTATGTTTTAATAAAATATTTATTATTTACATGAGCTTATAATTTATTTTAAGATCCTGCTAGGGACGCCAACACCTACCCCAAACAACGCTCAAGAAACCCCAAAAACCGGTGATCATTAGCATACGCAATATGCATGCGCATGGACGATGCATCCGGCCCGTTAGGGCGTAGCGAAAAGATGCTGCCTGGGGCAATAAAAATACCTTCGTCCGAGGCTTTTTTAGCCAGTTGCATCGCATCAATGTTATTCGGCAGGCGCGCCCATAAGTAGTAACCCTCTCCCGGCCCCTCTATATTCTCAAGCCCCACCTCTTTCAACGCGGTAATGGTACTGGCGCTGGCTTTGGTGATGCGTTCGCGAAGTTGTACCAGGTGGCGGCGGTAACGGCCGTGGGTAATCATGTCGTGAATCAGGCGCTCGCTGAAGGTGGAGCTGTTAACGACGGTGACCATCTTGATATCGGTAAGCGCATTGACCAGCGCAGGGTTGGCCGCTAAATAGCCCGAGCGAATGCCAGTGGAAAGCGTCTTGGAAAACGTGCCTACGTAAATCACTCGATTAAGATCATCCAGTGCCGCGAGGTGGGCGCTTCCTCGATGGAGCAGGTCGGCAAAGGCGTCGTCTTCCACCAGTATCAGGTTGTAGCGCTCGGCAAGTGTCAGTAGCCGATACAATTGGTTAAGCGAAAGGGTAGAGCCCGTCGGGTTATGGGCATTGGGCTGTAGAAAGAAAACGTTGGGGCGATATTGAATAATCTTGCGCTCCAGGTCATCAAGGTCTAGCCCGTCGTGGCTGCGTGAAACGCCAATCAGCTTTGCCTTGGCCAGACGCAGCTTGCCAAACAGCGGGTAATAGCCGGGCGTTTCCACCAGGACGCGGTCGCCG
Source organism: Halomonas sp. (assembly GCF_017983445.1). Classification (GTDB taxonomy): domain Bacteria; phylum Pseudomonadota; class Gammaproteobacteria; order Pseudomonadales; family Halomonadaceae; genus Vreelandella. The sequence goes on along the minus strand of NZ_JAGOBJ010000006.1, from coordinate 142,236 downwards.
GGAGCGATCAGGTGGCGAATAATAAGATCGAAGGCGTGGTTGGCGCCGAAGGTCAGCAGTATCTGTTCATGAGAGGCGTGAATGGAGCGCCCGGCCAGCACTCTTGCAATTGTTTCCCGTAGTGGGAGATACCCTTGGGGTGCGCCATACTCGATATCATCATTGCCGATGGACGTTAACCGCTTGGCTTGCCGGGCAAGCGCCGCGCCGCCCATCCAGCTGGCGGGTGCGCGGCCATCGCCTACCCGTACCTGAAAGTTGCCTACCAACTGCTCTCTTAAGAGCGAGACACTATCAACGGCTTCATTAAGCTCGTGGGTTTTTTCCAGCGCTTCAAGCGCGGGTGGCTGGGTAACGAAAAAGCCTGCCCCTTGGCGGGCGCGCAACCTGCCCAGCGCAATCAGCTGATCATAGGCATCCACAATAGTGTTTTTCGAAACCCCGTGTTGCCGCGCGGCTTCGCGTATAGAAGCGAGCCTGGCACCCGGTGCCAGGCGGCCTTCTTCGATAGCCTTGAGGATGGTGTCGGCCACGTGCCTGGATTTCGACATGGTAGGGGTCTCCCGAAAAACGGGCTAAACCCAACCCGGTGAAATCAGTGTACCTGTCTTTCGATGGGTACAGTACCTCGTACAATTTCGCTAACTGTACCTGTCAGTAATCAGCAAGTTTACCCATCATGTGCTGCATTAAAAAAGACACATCCATAATAAATTCAAGGAGACACGCCATGTCTGAAAAGAAGAATCGGTTTCTCAACGTGTGGGATGACTCGGTGAGCGGGAGAGATCTCCTGCTGTCACTGTGTATTTCGACGCCGTTAACATTAGGCGGCTATCTGCTTGCCCCAGCGCAGCCTCCGCTTCCGCTTATCTTAGGGCTAAGCGGCGCTATCCTCGGGTTCTTCATCAATGCGCTGCTGTTTCGCCCCAAGCGGCAGCTGCAAACCGGTGAGGAGCAGTAGTAATGGATCCCGTCTTATTACTTCAAATGCTGGCGGCTGCGATCATTGCCGTCATCGTTTATACCGCCATCGGCGTTGCGCCGGGTACTGATGAAACCGCCGTACTGGCTCCGGTAACGCTGGCGCTGGTGGTCGCGGGCATACCGCTTCCCGTGGTGCTGGCTTTCTTTATGGCGGCAATTGTTGCCAAGAAGCTGACCGATTCCATTCCCGTTTCGGTAGCAGGTATACCGGGCGGGGTGATGTCGGCCCCCATGGTCGAGCACGCGCTGATCTTGAAGCGTGAAGGCCATGCCACTCTGGCGATTCGTAAAATGGCGTCCGGTTCAGTCATCGGTACGCTGGTGGCGATCCCCATCAGTTTGTTTCTGGCTTTTCTGTTAACACCGCTAGCCGATGTGCTTGGCCAGTACGCCAGCCAGATATTTTTTGGTGGCGCCGTATTCCTTGCCCTGATGAGTAAAGAGAAAGTCATCAGCCTGATCAGTATTGTGCTATTGGCGGCACTGATTCAGGGCTTGCGGCACCTGTACTGGGGGATGGGCATCATCCCGGAGGGGCAGACGGTCTTCATCTCGTTCTTTTTGGGCATCACCATTGGCCCGATGATGTTTAACCTGGCGCAGCTAACGGTCAACAGTGAACGCCATAAAATGGCTGAGGCTGAGCCCAAGCAGATCCAGATTTACGGTAACGATGAGAAAGGGCAGTTACCCAATCCGTTTCGCATTCTTACGCGTCAGGAAACCGCCTCGGCGGCGGCAAGCTCGGTGCTGGGTTCGGTCACGTTCTTCATGAGCCCGGTCGGCATCACGATCTTTCTGGGTGAAGTAATGTCGAGCTGGGTGAAAGGTACGGTCAATAAGGCCAGTCGCGCGCTCTCTTCAATGGATGCGGTCACCAACGCCTCTTATATCGCGGGCATCTTGATTCCCCTGGCAGCGCTGGGCATTCCCATGAGCCCCATGGCGATTGGCCCGGGCAATGCTTTCTTCAACGCACCGCCGGTGCTGACGCTCGAACAGAACGCTCACCACTTGATGAGTTTTTCTGAAATTACCATCGCCAGCATCTTGGGTGCCGGTGTCGCTTTGCTGATTACCTACCCGATTGCGGTTCGTTACGCGCGGCGTATCTGCATCTTTGTGTTCAAGCACATTCCTCACGAAGCGTTCCTGGCGATGTTCTTCTCGCTGGTCATGCTGCTTGCCTATATGGATGCCGGCGTAATGGGCATTTTAGGCGTGATGGTGCTGGCACTGATGGCGGGGCTGCTCAACCGGTGGGGCGTCAACTACGGCGTGCAGTTCATGACGCTGTATGCAGCGCCGTGGCTGTTGGGGCTAATCGCTTAATCCGCTTGGTTCATGCCTGAAGCATATGCAGCGTCCTGGTAATCGTCTGCTTCAGGCACATTTACTTATTCAACCTCAATTGATCAGAGGCATTATCCATGGCACACAGCACATCCCGCATTCCCGGTTTTTATCAGCTTCCTCCCAGCGAGCGGCTTGAGAAAGTCATTGAAATAGCCGGGCTTGGCAGCGAGGTTCGCACGCATTTCTCCGATACAGGCAATATCTCTTCAGCCACTGCCGATGCCATGATCGAAAACGTCATTGGTACGCTGAACCTGCCGATCGGCGTTGCCACCAATTTGATCATTGATGGCGAAGAACAACTGGTACCCATGGCGACCGAGGAGTCCTCCGTGGTGGCTGCCGTATGTAATGCGGCCAGGCAGTGTCGTGCCTCGGGCGGGTTCCATACCGATACGTCAGAACCCATCATGATTGCGCAGGTGCAGTTGCTGGATGTCCCCAACCCCGAGTTTGCCCGTCTTCGGCTGCTTTCCGAGTTCGAACAGGTAAAAAGCATTTGTGATGCAACCGACCCGGTACTTCTCCAGCATGGCGGCGGTTTTCGCGACCTGGAAGTGCGCGTTCTCGACAACATGCTGATCGTGCATCTGCTGGTGGATGTGCGTGACGCCATGGGCGCCAACGCCGTCAACTCGATGGCTGAAGCTGTCGCGCCTTCTCTGGCAGAGTGGAGCGGTGGCCGCAGCTGCCTGCGTATTCTTTCCAACCTTGCGGATCGGCGCATTGCCCGTGCGCGCGCTACCTGGACGCTTGAGGACCTGGGTGGTGAGTCGGTGCGTGACGGTATGCTCAACGCGTATCGCTTCGCGGATCAGGACCCTTACCGCGCGGCCACCCATAACAAAGGCATCATGAACGGGGTGAGCGCTGTCGTGCTGGCAACCGGCAACGATACCCGTGCGGTGGAAGCGGGCGCCCATGCCTATGCGGCGCGTACCGGGCGCTACCGTTCCTTGACGCATTGGGAAGCCGATAGCGAAGGCAACCTGACCGGCACGCTGGAAATGCCCATGCCGGTAGGTCTGGTGGGCGGCGCTACTCGCTCGCACCCCAGTGCCCGGCACTGCCTGGATATTCTGGGTGTGAAAACGGCGGATCGCTTGGCGCGTATTATCGTCGCGGTGGGGCTGGCGCAGAATTTTGCCGCCATGAAGGCGCTCGCGACCACCGGTATTCAGAAAGGCCATATGGCACTGCACGCCAAGAATATTGCGGTGATGGCCGGTGCCGAAAACGAGGAAGTCGACCGTATCGCAGCGCTGCTCGTGGATGGCGGCAAAGTGCGTGTGGATATCGCCCAGCAGCTTCTTGAACAGTTGCGTAACGGTTAAGGAGAAGACATGGCTCTGCCATCTTCTGTACGCCTGGTCGAGGTTGGCCCGCGCGACGGTCTGCAAAATGAGCGTGAGTTCGTGCCGACTCATCTGAAGCTTGCGCTTATTGAGCGTTTGGCCGACGCAGGCTGTAAGCATATTGAGGCGGCCAGCTTCGTTTCTGCACGCTGGGTGCCGCAAATGGCTGATCACCGCGAAATCATGCAAGGCATCAAGCGCCGATCAGGCGTTACTTATTCGGCATTGACTCCCAATCTAAAAGGGCTGGAAGCAGCGATTCAAAGTGGTGCTGATGAAGTGGCCGTTTTCGGCGCCGCTAGCGAGGCCTTTTCGCAAAAAAATATCAACTGCTCGATTGCTGACTCTTTGCAACGGTTTGAGCCAGTTGTCGCTCAGGCACACCAAGCCGGGCTACGTGTGCGTGGCTACGTTTCCTGCGTATTGGGGTGTCATTATGAAGGCGATATAGCGCCTGCACAGGTGAAATGGGTTGCCGACGCGCTTTATCAAATGGGCTGTGATGAAATTTCCCTTGGCGATACGATCGGCACAGGAACGCCATTAAAGGCAAAACGTATGCTCGAAGCCGCGTCCTCTAACGTGCCGATAGCGAGCCTGGCGGCTCACTTTCATGATACGTATGGCCAGGCATTGGCGAACTTATACGCCGTGATGGAGGAGGGCATAAGCATTATAGACAGCTCAGTGGCTGGCTTGGGTGGCTGCCCCTATGCCAAGGGCGCTTCCGGCAATGTGGCCAGTGAAGATGTGGTGTATATGCTGAATGGCTTGGGTATCGCATCGGGCATCGATTTAAACGAGCTGGCAAGAACAGGGGAGTGGATCACACAGGCGATCAACGTCCCCAACCGGTCACGTGCGGGCAGCGCCTTGATGGCAGCAGGGTTATAACGGCCTTGCTGGCATCCCTAACCCAGGAAAGCCGAAATATTGACTATAGTGAAGAGAGCGTAGACGTTTTAAGACGCCAATAACCACTGTTTAACATATTGACGCAAAGGGAGAAGCGCATGGCTCGTTATGGCCTGTTGGTATTGATAGGGATGGCTCTGGCTGGGTGTTCGACCCAGGGCCCCACCGCTGGCGCTGAACAGGCGCAGCAGATTGCCGTCAATTACTGTGAGCAGGAAGGCGGCGAAGTACGAGTGCACCAGGAAGTGGGCGAGACGCGCCAGTATTGCCACTTGCTGGAAGGGCGGGTGGTAGAGGTCAATCTGCTGTATCAGACGGAAGGGGTGCGCGTTCACTAGGTTCACTAGATAGGTAGCCGCATATTGCCATGCCATTAATCGGCTGGGGCATATTGCCGGCGCGTTTCCCTTTTGGGCACCTAAATTGATAGTCTCCCACTCCCGTTTATTTTAATGCCCAAGGAAGTCACGCTTATGTCCATGCGCCCGTTTTTCGCTCAACGCGTTGCCGTTGGCTCGTTCGCCGCCATGATGGCGTTGCTGCCCGCCACGCTGCTGGCCCAGGACGCCCATATTGGCAGTGTGCGTACCGAGTTCCGCATGCTGGGGCCAAATAACACCATTGAAGTAGAGCGCTTTGACGACCCCAAGGTGCAGGGGATTTCCTGCTATATTTCCTATTCTCAGATTGGCGGGCTTTCAGGCGCGGTGGGGCTTGCCGAAGAGGCCAGTGAGGCGAGCGTTGCGTGTCGGCAAACGGGCGAGATCGTGTTTAACCCGGCGGAGGTAGAAGAGCAGGAAGTGGTGTTTACCCAGCGCCGTTCAGCGCTATTCAAGAATATGCGCGTAGTGCGCATGCACGACGCTGAAACCGAAACCTTCGTGTACCTGACCTACAGCACCAAGCTGGTGGATGGGTCGCCCAAGAATGCGATAACGGCGGTTCACTATGGGGATCTGACGCCAGCTCAGTAACCTAGTACAGGCATGTGAACCGGCATGTTCAGCCTGGCTAGCGGGGCTGGCCCAGTGCCTGGGTCCAGTAAGTAGTGTAGCGGGATTCCGGGTTGTCGGCGTTGGCCATGCCCATCTGGGTAAAGGCACCGTTCATGATATTGCTGCAGTGGCCAGGGCTTTCCAGCCAGCCATCCACCGCGGCCGATGACGACATATGGCCGGCGGCAATGTTTTCCCCTACCGCGCGCCATACATAGCCTTGCGCATCCACGCGCTGTTCGATGCCCACGCCTTCGGGGCTTGTGTGGCTGAAGTACTCGTTCTCGGCCATATCTTCCGAGCGCGCCTTGGCTGCCTCGTGACGCTTGCAGCTCCAGGTCAGTGGCGCTACCGAATCAAACGATTGATTGCCGCACTGCCGAGTTTGGCTGCGCGCCTCGTTAACCAGTGAAAGCATTTCCTGCTGCTGCTCGGTAGGTTCGCAGTTGCTGGATGAGCCGCCTTGCGGCGCATCATCAGAGGCCCAGGCTGCTCCGGTACCCAGTAGCATCAAGGCTGCTAAACGGAAAAGCGCCCTGGGGGCAGGGCGCTTTATAGCGGAATTAGCTACCGAATTTTTCATTTTCGCCAAGATCCGGCGTGGCATCTTTCTTGAGGTTGGCCTTGGCAATCTCGTAAAGCTGGTAGGTCTTGCTCTCTTTGGATTTCCAGTGCTCGCCCATCTCGACCTTGATTTCCAGAAGCGTAACGTCCGGATCGTCCTTACCTTCCGGGAACCAGGCGGCGACGAAGGGGTTCCAGTACTTGTGAATCAGCTCGTGGTTATCGTTCAGGTTGGCCTTGCCGGAAAGTGAGACATACACGCCGTCTTCCTGGTCGGAGAAACTCAGGCAAACATCATGATCGCTTTCGGTTTCAAAGACCTTTTCGGCGCTGCGACGGGTGTAGAACCACAGCGTGCCGTCGTACTCTTCCTGCACCAGGTGCATGGGCCGCGCGCGTGGTGTATTGTGGTCCAGGGTGACCAGCATGCCTACCTTGATATCCTTGATCATCTTCCAGATCTTCTGCTTATGTTCCGGGCTGGACATGATTTCACTCTCCTTATGAACGGGCTTCCAATTCCCATCATGATGTTTAACCATCAAGAAGGGCTGTTGTCAGCCTAGCCAGCATTGGGCATATGAGCAAACGCTCAACGTCAGTAAGCCCAGATAACCGCAAACAAGACGCCCCATCCCAACGCGCAGGCCGCCATAATGGTATAGGTGACTGAAATGGTAACCATATCAAATGTCTTGTGGGTGCAGAGCGCCTGTAATCCGTGGTAAATCAGGCTACAGGAAATACCCAGAGCCGAGAGAATGACAATGACATTGACCAATAGATTGGGTATCAGCAGTACCAGAGACGAGATGAACAGCGGCAGTGGCGCCAGGGCTGAGAGCAGGTAGGCATCTTGATAGCTGATGGATAGCGCTTCAGTACCATTGACCACCGCGTGTATTACCCATCCGATAGCGAAAAAGCTGACAAGCTCAGCCAGAAAGATGACCGTGGTGATAAACCGCCACTCACGATTCGCAAAGCCGACCATGAAGGCATCGCCATAGTGAGTGCCTGCATAATAGAGCATGACGGGTGGCAAGAACGCCAGGGGCAAGACCACCAGCCATGCCAGCAGCGGAATGGAAGGCGAGGATGCTTGCAGCTCTTTCCAGCCGGCACGGTGGCTGAACGGCAATTTGAAGAAAGTAAGTTTGTTCATTTCAGACTCCTGCATCGGCCTGGACTAAACGGGCTGCCTGTATCATGTTGTGATGCTGTTGTTTGAAAGCGCCCGGCGCATCAAGTGTCTGCCCATGGTCACGAAAGGAACCGTAGGCCTGTGACAAAGGAAAGGGGAAGAATGAGCCAAGAATCGACGCTGGATAAAAGCGACTTTGAACAGTTGTCGCAATTTCGTTACCGGTTGCGCTGTTTCCTTCGCCATAGTGAAGATATCTGCCGCCGTTATGAGTTGACGCCTCTGCAGTATCAACTGCTGCTGCATCTGCGAGGGTTCCCGAGAAGAGATTGGGCGACCATCGGTGAGCTTGCCGAGCGCCTTCAGGCGAAGCACCACGGTGTTGTGGCGTTGATTGACCGCTGCGAGCAGTTAGCGTTGGTAGAGCGGCGCAGGGGCCGCGAAGACCGCCGACAGATCGAGGTGCATCTGTTGGAAGAGGGCGTAAAACGCGTAACCCAGATTGCCCAAACCCACCAACCCGAGTTGCGCCATTTGCAGGAAAGTGCGCCGTTTCCGTTATGGAACAGCCCTGCGTAATGCCGGTTTTCGCTTTAGCGTTGGGCGAATGGTATTTAACCATCTTATTTCTATACTGTAATTTCATATACGTTATCACCAAGGTAGTACCCTTATGAGCAAGCACGATTTACCCTCCGGAGCCGGGAATGTTGCCAACCAGTACCCGGATATATGGGATGCCTACGCCTCCCTGGGCAAAGCCTGCGCGGAAGCCGGCCCGCTTGATGAGCGTAGCCGGCGCCTAATCAAACTCTCACTGGCCATTGGTTCGCGCTCCGAGGGGGCTGTTCACTCCCATGTTCGTCGTGCCCTGAAAGAGGGCATCAGTGCCGAGGAGCTCAAGCAGGTCGCCATGCTGGCGATTCCGACTACCGGTTTTCCTACCGCCGTTGCCGCCCTGACTTGGATAGAAGATATTACTGATCCTGTGTAAAGGCGTTCTGCCCGTTCAATGGGCGCCGGGCAGAGCCGCGATGCTCGATTCCCCAAACTCTAGGTTTTTGGGCTCTAGGTTTTTGAACCCTGTAGCGCTTGCGCTTCGATGTTTCGATCCACTGACGAGACGTAATACTCGTCATCAAAAGCGCCTTCTGGCTCCTTGAGCAATACCAAGCAGATCAACCAGCTGATAAACGCGCCCGTGGCGATGATGTAGAAGAACTGCGACGGCGTGACAAACGTATAAATCGTCAGGTAGACCACCGCGCTTACATTGCCGTTGCCGCATTCAGCCCCCAGGTTGCTTCAAAGAAAATAGGTAGCATCGACACTACCGCCAGTTCGGCACCGAAGTTGGCAAAGTAGGTGCTGTTGAGCGCAGCCACGCTGTTGAACGAGTACTTGTCATCGTCAGGCACACCCTTGCGCAAAATGGGTAGATTGACCCGCAGAATCTGGATGACCTAGTAAATAATGATAGCAATGATGGCCAGGGAAGCGGCGACCACGCCCATGACCGATAGGTGCCCCATGTACTGGATACACCAGACCAGGATGGCAAGCACGCCGACCAGTGGGATCGTCTAGATAATCAGCTTGACCATATCCGCCCAGGTACTGACTTCCATGGCAGCGCTCTTGCGCGGCTTGCGGTGGGCCTGGGCGTCGGGGCCGTCGGTGATCGCAAACCAGTAGTAAACGCCGTAAGCCGCCATGACCACGGCGCTTTGGGTTATGGCCCAGCGCCAACCGTCGGGGCCGCCATACATGCTTAGGGCAATGGCCGGTAGCGACATGGCTGCCACGGCGGAGCCGAAGTTACCCCAACCGGCGTATAAGCCTTCAGCAAAGCCGGTGTCTTTACGACTTGAGCGAGCGCCAGCTTGGCGTTGCGCGAGCCGTCGTAGGCAGTCATGATTTTCATGGTGTCCTCCCGCCTTGGGGTAGGGGGCAAGGCCCGGAGCCTGGCCCCGGGCGAAAAGGATGCGCTGTATTCAGGGATTCTTCACGTAAGCGCTCTTGCGCAGATAGAACCACCAGTTGATGACCAGGCAGATAGCATAGAAAACGGCGAACCCGTACATGGCCACTTCAGGCGTACCCGCCTTGATCTGATCGCCTATCATCACCGGCGCGATAAACGAGCCGTAACCGGCCACCGCCGCCGTCCAGCCGAGCACCGGCCCTTTGCTCTGGGCATCGAAAATGAAGCCGATACTGCGAAAGGTAGAACCGTTGCCGATACCGCTTGCCGTGAACAGCACGATAAACAGCAGCATGAACATCCAGAAATACTGATTGGGGTCCGTTGCGTTGTAGGCCAGCATCATCACGTACCCGGCGGCTACGGACGCCACGATCATCACGGCGGTCACCAACTGGGTCACCAACGATCCGCCAAGTTTGTCGGCAATCCAGCCCCCGATAGGGCGAACCAATGCACCCACAAACGGGCCGATCCAGGACCAGGTCAAGGCGCTGGGGGCATCCGGGTTGATAATGCGGGTCACGGTTCCGTCAGCGGTAATGTCCATCATGTTGCCGAAAATGATGGTGATGGAGAGCGGTAGTGCTGCGGAGAAACCGATGAAGGAGCCAAAGGTAAGGATATAAAGCAGGGTCATCGCCCAGGTGTGTTTATCGCGGAAAATCGCGAACTGCTTTTGAATATTGGGTTTTATATCTTCGCCAGGCAGCAGGCGCAGCATCACTAGCGTCACCACGATGGTCAGCGGTAGAGCGATCCACATGCTGAGCCAGCTCAGCGCGGCCAGGCCAATAACCGTCGCAATGATCCCCACGCCATAGAGCCCCATAATCTTGCCGCATGCCTGAAGCGGAGTGCCGGGGTTGGGGGAGATGGTGCGCAGGTTGTTCATGCCAAACCAGCTGGCGAAGGAGAGCGGAATCAAGAACACCAGCCAGATGAAGCCGGCATTCTGAATCCAGGTATCGGTACCCGCCTCGATACGGCCAATCAGGGTGCCGCTAGCGCTTTGTAGCTCCATGGGAGAACCGGCAATTGCGCCGAAAATACCGATGGTCATGACCAGTGGCACCAGAATCTGCATGGTCGTGACGCCGAAATTGCCAAGCCCCGCGTTCATGCCCAGCGCATACCCCTGCTGGCTCTTGGGATAGAAGCTTGAAATGTTGCTCATTGAGCAGGCGAAGTTACCTCCGCCGATGCCGGAAAGCAGGGCCAGCGCCTGGAATACCCAGAACGGCGTGCCGGGGTTCATCAGCGCAATACCGGTGCCGGTAGCAGGAATGATCAGAAGCGTAGTGGTCAGGAAAATGGTGTTGCGCCCGCCGGCCAGGCGCAGCATGAACGAAGCGGGGATACGCAGCGTGGCTCCGGCCAAGCCCGCCATGGCGGTCAGAGTAAACAGCTGGTCGGTGGTGAACGCAAAGCCCAGGTTCTGCATCTGCGTGGTGATCATGCCCCACATCATCCATACGGCAAAGCCTATTAGCAGGCTGGGTATGGAGATCCACAGGTTGCGGTTGGCGACACGTTTGCCGGTCTGCTCCCAGAACTGCTCGTCTTCGATATCCCACGTTTCTATATCAGCGTTTTTCTTGCTCATGGCGGTTTCCCTTTAGCGTCAAAACCTTTCTGCGGGTAGCAGTTAAAAAGCAAGATACGCCGGGAAAGGGTATTGAGAAACCGGCTGAAAGCGCCTGAAAATCAGCGACATACCCCTTGAGAGGTAATCGCTTTTTGATGTGAGATAGCTGTTTTTAAAGGTAAAAGAACTGGCGGGGGGTAGGAAGCTTCAGTGTAAAAGTACCCTGAAAGTCTTTAGAGGTAACCACACATAGCCTAGTGATCAAAGCCTTCCTGGACGGCCCATACTGCGGCTTCCACGCGCGAGCGCAGGTTGAGCTTCTTGAGCAGGTGTTTGACGTGTACCTTGACGGTGCCTTCGGTGATATCTAGCTTGCGGGCGATGAGTTTATTGGAGAGGCCGCCGGCCAGCTGCTTGAGTATCTCGCGCTCACGTTGCGTCAGGCTATGAATGTCGGGAGTGGGCGGCGCGCTACGCTGACTGCGCAAGGCTTCGGCCAGCAGGGCGGTCAGACTTTCGCTGATGACCATACGGCCGAGCGCTGCCTGGCGCAGCTGGCGCACCATGTCTTCGGGCTCCATGTCTTTTAAAAGATAACCGTCGGCACCGGTGCGCAGGGCGGCCACCACATCGTCTTCATGGTCCGAGACGGTGAACATCACCACGCGGCCGCTGTAGTTCGACTCGCGTAGGCGGCGCAAGGCTTCCAGTCCGTTAACGTCCGGCATGTTCAGGTCAAGCAGTACCAGGTCAGGCTCAAGCTCGAGGGCCAGCGCAATGCCTTCCTCGGGATTGCCCGTTTCGCCAATCAGTGCCAGGTCGTCTTCAAGCTCAAGCAGTTGGGCCACGCCGCGACGCAATAGCGGATGGTCATCAATGATCAGCAGGCTGGCAGGTGTGTCATTGGCGGTTAACAGTGTCATCAAGAGGTCCTTGTACCTAAATGAGTGTCGGTATGAGCGTGGTTGGCAGTCGATGCGGGCTGCTGCTGGATCAGGCGAGCGGTTAGCGGCGTAAACACAAGTTCAACACAGGCACCGCCGGTGGAGCGGTTGGTGATGCTCAGTTCCCCGTTCAGGGTAGTGGCCCGGTCACGTATGATGACCAGCCCATAGTGCATCGGTGGCGAGCTGTCGTCTTTCAGTCCGATGCCGTCATCCTCGATGCGAATCAGCATCTGAGCATTGGTGAAGCGCACCGTGACGGCCGCCCAGTGGGCTTGCGCATGTTTATGGGTATTGGCCAGCGCCTCGCGAATGATCTGGAGAACATGAATCTCTTCGTTGGGATTAAGCAGATAAGGCGGCACATCGTAATCAAGCTCGACGTTCGCACCTATGCGATGGGTAAACTCGTCAACGGTCTGGCGCAGGGCAAACTGCAGGCCCGGGCCATCGAGTTTCAGCCGAAAGGTGGTAAGCAGTTCGCGTAATTGACGGTAGGCGCTGTTAAGGCCGTTGCGCAACTCATCAAAGACGGCGGTTTGGGCTTCCTGAGGGGCTGCTTTCTGCTGCATGCGTTCTAGCCGGGCAACCTGCATCTTGAGATAGGAGAGCGATTGTGCCAGAGAATCATGTAGCTCGCGCGCAATAATGGTGCGTTCATTGATCAGGGTCACCTGCTGTTGTTCTTCAATGCGCCGCTGAAGATATACCGCCGTTGCCAACTGGTCGGCGAGCATGGTGAGCAGGCGGCGGGTGCTGTTGTTGAGCCTGTCCTGGGGATACCACAATTCAATTGTGCCTAGCAGCGTATCGCCTACGCTGATGGGGAGCAGCAGGCATTGTGCCTGGTCCGAGGCCACCATATCCAAAGGGCGTGGGTCGATCAGACAGGCGTTGCACTCCTGATCTCGGCAATACTCCGGCCGGGTGTGCGAGTGGGTTTCCAGCACCGGCATTTCCCGCTGGTCGAACGGGTCATTCAGCGAAAGCCGTATGGGCCCGATGTCCAGCAGTGTTTCCAGCTCGCGCAACATGGGGGCGGCGCTGGAACAGAGATCATTACCACCGCCATACAGTGAGCGGCTGGCATCGTGCATTACGCGCAGTGCCTGGTTGCTGCGTTCAAGCTCCTGCTCTTTACGGGATACTTTTTCTTCAAGGGCCGCGTAGCTTGACGAAAGCTCGGCCGACATCTTGTTGAAGGTGTGGCCCAAAAGGGCCAGCTCGTCGCTGCCGCGTAGCCGCGAACGATAGCCAAAATTACGCTGGGCGGCCTCGCGGGCCAGCACCATGAGCTGGCGTAAAGGCACCACCAGGTTGTGGCGAACATCGTAAAGGGCGATCAACACCACGATGGCGATTAGTGCTAGGAAAAGTATCTGCATCATGCCCAGCAGGCGCACTTTCGCTTCTGTACTGTGCTCAAGGTGCATCACCAGGGTATCGATATCGCTGACCACGGTGGTGATCATGACTTGCAATGCATCCAGATCGATTTCACCACCAGACGCCGCCTCGTTCAGGCGGGGGCGGAGCATGCGTTGCCAGTAAGCCTGGATGTTCTCCAGTTGGGTGTGACGATCACCGCTGCGAACGTTTTGTTGCAAAGTGGCACTCTGCAGACGTTGATCAAAGCGTGTCATCAATGCTTTGAAGCGTGACTCGCTTGCCGTTTCAGGTGCATATTCCACGCGCTGTAATTCCCCCATGATCTGATGCGCGTTCATGCGTAAGGAACCTGCAACGTTGATGGCAGCCGCGTCGCCGCGGGTGCCGCTGGACATCGCCATGGTTAGCGTGATGCTGATAAAGGCCATGCCACTAATGGCCAGCAGCGACGCTATAATGCGAGCAACCAGGGAACGTTGAAGTAATTTCATGGTGGTTCCGATAGCACGTAATAAAAAGTGGAGGAGAGTGTCACTGCTCGCATGGTGATGCGAGGGCTATTCCTTAAGAGATAGCCTAACTACCTCCGATGCTTTTTGACCTGCATACCATATTTACAGACAATTCTTACACGTCTGTTGATGTCTTCATACCCTAGCCGGGAAACGCTATGCCTTCATCCGTGCCGCCTCCCTCGCCTGAGACATCAACCGAGTCGCTAAATGGCTACCAGCTACTGGTTGCCATGTTGATCATGCCGCTGGCAAGCGCCTTGGCGGTGGCTATCTGGACGCTCTATGCCCTGCTCGCCATACAGTCAGCCTATGTCGGGGTGCCCTTGATTAGCGCAATGCTGTTGGCGTGGCCTGCGTGGCGCATTGCCCGGCGAGGCGACACCTGCCGCTTGATGCAATGGCTATTAATTGGCCTAGCGCTGGCGTTGGGCGGGTTTGGCGTTGCTGGCCAGCCATGGCAATTTCTGCTGGTGGGGGCAAGCCTCGGCCTAGGCGGCGCAGTAATCGCGACTGGTGTTGCTCATGCCGAGGGCTGGATGCCTGGCCGTACAATTCGCTTATGCATAGGCCTGTGTTTGGCATTGGTGGCGGGTATAGGGTTTTCCTTGCAGATGGTGCCTTTAGTCGTTGAGGCTTACGGTTGGCGAGTCGCACCACTTAGCCTGTTGATTCCACTGTTGATGATAATGCTACTGCTATGGCTTTTCGTCGAGTCGCCTGAGTAATGCCACCTGCCGGACCACGAACATAATTTATTAACGATAAGGCCCGTTTCATGACAATCGCAACGTTTGCCGATTTACTTCAGGAAGCTCGCAGGCAGCCTAAGCCCCAGCGGCTGCTGTTTGTATTTGTACGTGCAGAACTGCCTGATTTCCCCGATGACGAACAGCGCCAACGCTTTGAGCAAGGTGAGGGCGGTGTGCTGGTGCCGGTGATCTGTGTGGACAAATCGACCGAGGAGTTGAGCAGCATGATGGACTTGGTCGAGGAGTCGCGGCGCACTGACATGCCGTGGGATCTAATGGTGGCGGTGGCCATGGACGACCCGAACGATGATGCTGAGGTAGAGCGCCAGCTTCAGCGCATCATGGCGTCTCTGCAAACGGGAAATATAGCTTCTTTTCTGGTTTTCGATCCGCAGGGTAATACGGTCAATGTGGGCTAGAGGGCGCTGACATGGAGCACTACTTCCTGATCAAGCATTTGCACATGAGTGCTGCCGCGTTAAGCATCACGTTTTTCATGTTGCGCGCCTGGTGGTCCGTGCGTGAAAGCCCGCGGCTCAATGCCCGCTGGGTCAAGGTGTTGCCGCATATCATTGATACGGCCCTGCTAGGGCTCGGGGTGACCTTGATGCTGCTGCTTTCCGTATGGCCCTGGCAGCTTCCATGGCTGGGTGCCAAGTTGCTGGCGCTGTTGGTTTATATCGGTATTGGTACCATCGCCATCAAGTGTGGGCCAACGCCCAGAGTACGTGCTTTGGCCGCTGCCCTAGCCGTGGCTGTCTTTGCCTATATGGTAGGGGCGGCCATTCAACACAGTCCGCTTTCCTGGCTTGCCTAGGGGCTTGAAGGTATGGCTTCTGGCGGCGCCATGTCCGAATTCTTCGTTGCCCTTCCCCATTCTGCATCCGAAACCGGCATCAATAGGCCCATACAATAGCCATCAGCATACCCCATGCCAGCACACCGGCAGCCATGACAGTGTAAGTCACCGACATGGTAGTGACATCGTTAGCCTTGCGTTCACACAGAGCCTGTAAGCCGTGGTAAACCAGGCTGCAAGAGATACCGAGCATCACCAGTACCACCGCGGCATTAAATAGCAGATTGGGTATCAGTAGTGCAAATGCGGCAGACCACAAGGGGAGCGGCGCCAGTGCCGCTATCAGATAGGCACCGTGGTAGCTGATGGAAAGCTCGCGGTCGCTGTTGACAACAGCATGAATTAACCAGCCCATCACGAAGAAGGTGAGCAGTTCGGCCAAAAACAGGATAGTGGTGATGAAGCGCCATTGCCGGTCGGCGAAGCCTGATACGAAACCATCCCCGTAGTGGGTGCCTGCATAATAAAGCATCAGCGGCGGGAGTAGCGACATGGGTAACACCACGCACCACGCCAGCGTGGCAATGGAAGGGCTATGCTGGTGCAGGCGTTTCCAGCCACCCTGCTGGGTGAAAGGCAGTTGAATAACGGCTAAAGGGGTCATGAGTTCATCTCCCGCTCGTTTGGCGTTGTCATCAACGCTTGTATATCACGTCGTGATACTCCTATTCAGGATTAAGCCGTATCAGATGTTCTGTCAAGCGAGAAGAGTGCCTTGCTTAAACCGGCTGTAAATCGCCACCTCCGTGGGTCTATTCCCTTGTACCGGCCGCTCTATCACCTTGGGGGTAGAAGGGGTGTATATGGAGGTAACCACGCAGTAATTTGCTGATCGATCACGCAGACTTCTCTCCATGGAACCCACTTTAGGGTACGCAATTTTCCGAGGAGCCCGGAGATCGACCATGAGTCACTTCATAGATCGGCTGAATTTCTTCCGCAAGTCGCGCGAGCCCTTTGCTAACGAGCACGGCGAGCTACGCAGCGAATCCCGCGAGTGGGAAGATAGTTACCGCGCCCGCTGGCAGCATGACAAGGTTGTCCGCAGTACTCACGGTGTGAACTGTACCGGCTCGTGCAGCTGGAAAATCTATGTCAAGAACGGCCTGGTGACCTGGGAAACTCAGCAGACCGACTATCCGCGTACCCGTCCTGACCTGCCCAACCACGAACCGCGTGGCTGTCCGCGTGGCGCCAGCTACTCCTGGTACCTGTACAGCGCCAATCGCCTCAAGTATCCGCTGATTCGCAAGCCGCTGCTGGCCTTATGGCGCGAGGCGCTCAAGGCCAACCCGGACCCGGTAGACGCCTGGGCCTCCATCGTCGAAGACCCGGCCAAGACCAAGCAGTACAAGAGTGCCCGCGGCATGGGCGGCTTTGTGCGCGGTGACTGGGACGAACTCAACGAGCTGGTTGCAGCCTCCAACGTCTATACCGCCAAGCAGTATGGCCCGGACCGCATCATCGGCTTCTCGCCGATTCCCGCCATGTCGATGGTCAGCTACGCGGCGGGTAGCCGCTACCTTTCGCTGATCGGCGGTGTGTGCATGAGCTTCTACGACTGGTACTGCGATCTGCCGCCAGCATCACCCATGACCTGGGGCGAGCAGACCGACGTCCCGGAGTCCGCCGACTGGTACAACTCCAGCTACATCATCGCCTGGGGTTCCAACGTACCCCAGACACGTACTCCAGATGCACACTTCTTTACCGAGGTGCGCTACAAGGGCACCAAGACCGTCTCGATTACCCCGGACTACGCCGAGGTGTCCAAGCTGACCGATGAGTGGCTGTCTGCCAAGCAGGGCACCGATGCCGCACTCGCGATGGCCATGGGGCATGTCATTCTCAAGGAATTCCACCTCGAGAATCCCAGCGTCTATTTCACCGACTACGTGCGCTGCTATACCGATATGCCGTTTATGGTGGAGCTTGAGCCACGTGAGGATGGAAGCTTTGCTCCAGGCCGCCAGCTGCGGGCCAGTGATTTCGATGCCGCACTCGGTCAGGAGAATAATCCCGAGTGGAAAACCGTCGCCTGGGATGAAACTCGTGATCAGTTGGTAGTGCCACGTGGCTCCATCGGCTTCCGCTGGGGTGAAACCGGCGATGAAGTGGGCAAGTGGAACCTGGAATCATTAGATGCCGAAGGCACCGAAATCAAGCCGCTTCTGAGTTTGTCCACGCATCACGATAGCGTCGCACGCGTGGCGTTTCCCTACTTCGGTGGCATCGAGCATGAACACTTCAAACACGTAAAAGGTGCCGGTGTTGGCGCCGCCGATGACCTGCTGTTCCACAATTTGCCCGCCAAGCGGTTGAAAAGAGCCGATGGCAGCGAAATGCTGGCGGTTACCGTTTTTGACCTGATGTGTGCCAACTACGGTATCGACCGTGGCTTCGTCAGCGACAGCGAGGACGATGGCGCGACCTCCTATGACCAAATTCGCCCTTATACCCCGGCGTGGCAGGAGAAAATTACCGGCGTCCCGGCGAAGCAGTGCGCCCGCATCGCCCGTGAGTTCGCCGATAATGCCAATAAGACTAACGGACGCAGCATGATCATCGTGGGTGCCGGCATGAACCACTGGTACCATATGGACATGAATTACCGTGGTCTGATCAACATGCTGGTCATGTGTGGCTGTATCGGCCAGAGCGGCGGCGGCTGGGCGCACTATGTGGGCCAGGAGAAGTTGCGCCCGCAAACCGGCTGGACCCCGCTAGCCTTTGGCCTTGACTGGCAGCGCCCGCCGCGGCACATGAACTCTACCTCCTTCTTCTACAACCACTCCTCCCAGTGGCGCTACGAGAAGCTTGAGATAAAGGAGATTCTTTCACCGCTGGCCAAGGTCGAGGATTATCCGGGCAGCCTGATCGATTTCAACGTGCGCGCCGAGCGTATGGGCTGGCTGCCGTCTGCACCTCAGCTGGGCACTAACCCGCTGCGTCTGGCGAAAAAAGCCGAAGCGGCAGGCATGTCGACCGCCGACTACGCCGTTTCGCAGCTCAAGGGTGGCGAGCTGCGTTTTGCCGCAGAAGACCCGGATGCGCCGCAGAACTTCCCGCGCAACATGTTCATCTGGCGCTCCAACCTGCTGGGCAGCTCTGGCAAGGGCCATGAGTACATGCTCAAGTACCTGCTGGGTACCCGTCACGGTATTCAGGGCAAGGACCTGGGTGACTTCGGCGGCCAGAAACCCGAAGAAGTGGTGTGGCGTGACGAGGCACCGGAAGGCAAGCTCGACCTGCTGGTGACGCTGGATTTCCGTATGTCCACTACCTGCCTCTACTCGGATATCGTTTTGCCGACGGCGACCTGGTACGAGAAGAACGATCTCAACACCTCTGACATGCACCCCTTTATCCACCCGTTGACCGCAGCGACCGACCCGGCGTGGGAATCGCGCAGCGACTGGGACATCTACAAGGGCATTGCCAAGGCGTTTTCCAAGGTGTGTGTCGGCCACCTGGGAGAGGAGACCGATCTGGTCACGCTGCCAATGCAGCACGACTCCCCTGGAGAGTTGGCCCAGCCGGCGGTAATGGATTGGAAAAACGGTGAGTGCGAGGCCATTCCTGGCAAGACCATGCCATCGCTGATCGAGGTCAAGCGCAACTACCCGGAAACCTATGAGCGCTTCACCTCCGTAGGGCCTTTGCTGGAAAGCATCGGCAACGGCGGCAAGGGTATCGCCTGGAATACCGATGCTGAAGTCGAGCTGCTGGGTAAACTCAACCATCGCAAACTAGATGGCCCGCACAAAGGCCGCCCGTTGATCGATAGCGCTATAGATGCCGCCGAGATGATTCTGACCCTGGCGCCGGAAACCAATGGCCAGGTGGCGGTAAAAGCGTGGGATGCGCTCTCCAAGATTACTGGACGCGACCATACCCACCTGGCAAGGCCCAAGCATGAAGAGAAGATTCGCTTCCGCGATATCGTTGCTCAGCCGCGCAAGATTATTTCAAGCCCGACCTGGTCTGGTCTTGAAGACGAGCATGTCTCTTATAACGCCGGTT
The DNA here is from genome assembly GCF_017983445.1 of Halomonas sp. Lineage (GTDB taxonomy): Bacteria > Pseudomonadota > Gammaproteobacteria > Pseudomonadales > Halomonadaceae > Vreelandella. The sequence continues at coordinate 122,869 of NZ_JAGOBJ010000006.1, read as the reverse complement.
ACACCAACGTTCATGAGCTGATTCCCTGGCGCACCGTGAGTGGCCGTCAGCAGTTCTATCAGGATCACGCCTGGATGCGTGCCTTCGGTGAAAGTCTGCTGGTCTATCGTCCGCCCATCGACACCAAGGCCGCCAAGGGCTTTCAACTTCCCGCCGATAACGGCTTCAAGAGCAAGGCGTTGAACTTCCTCACACCGCACCAGAAGTGGGGCATCCACTCCACCTACTCCGACAACCTGCTGATGTTGACGCTCAACCGTGGTGGCCCGGTAGTGTGGCTCTCCGAGGCGGACGCCGCGGAAATCGATATCCAGGACAACGACTGGATCGAGGTCTACAACGCCAACGGCTCGATTGCGGCGCGGGCCGTGGTCAGCCAACGGGTCAAGGACGGCATGGTGATGATGTACCACGCCCAGGAGCGTCAGGTGAACGTGCCGGGCTCCGAGATCACCGGTACCCGAGGCGGGATTCACAACTCCGTGACCCGTGTTTGCCCCAAGCCCACCCATATGATCGGCGGCTACGCGCAGCTCTCTTACAGTTTCAATTACTACGGCACTGTCGGCTCAAACCGCGATGAGTTCGTGCTGGTACGCAAGATGAAGCACGTTGACTGGCTGGATGGCGAAGGCAATGACAGCGTTCAGGAGGCCGTGAAATGAAGATCCGCTCCCAAGTAGGCATGGTCCTCAACCTCGACAAGTGTATCGGCTGCCATACGTGCTCGGTAACCTGCAAGAATGTCTGGACCAGCCGCGAAGGTATGGAGTACGCCTGGTTCAACAACGTCGAGACCAAGCCCGGCATCGGTTATCCCAAGGAGTGGGAGAACCAGGCCAAGTGGAAGGGCGGTTGGATGCGCCGTGCCGACGGCCGGATCGAGCCGCGCATCGGTGGCAAATGGCGGGTGCTGGCAAATATCTTTGCCAACCCCGACCTGCCCGAAATGGACGACTACTACGAACCGTTCACGTTCGACTATCAACACCTGCATACCGCCAAAATTGGCCAGCATCAGCCGGTGGCGCGCCCGCGCTCGCTGATTTCCGGCAAACGCATGCAAAAGATCGAATGGGGCCCGAACTGGGAAGAGATCCTGGGCACCGAGTTTGCCAAGCGGCGCAAGGATGCCAACTTCGACAAGGTCCAGGCGGATATCTACGGCCAGTTCGAAAACACCTTCATGATGTACCTGCCGCGCCTTTGCGAGCACTGCTTGAACCCTACTTGCGTCGCGTCCTGCCCGAGCGGTGCGATCTACAAGCGCGAAGAGGACGGTATCGTCCTGATCGACCAGGACAAGTGCCGCGGCTGGCGGATGTGCATCTCCGGCTGCCCCTACAAGAAAATCTATTACAACTGGAAGAGTGGCAAGTCCGAGAAGTGTATCTTCTGCTACCCGCGTATCGAGTCCGGCCAGCCGACCATTTGCTCCGAGACCTGTGTGGGCCGCATTCGCTACCTCGGCGTATTGCTCTACGACGCCGACCGCATTGAAGAAGTGGCCAGCTCACCCGACGAGCGCGATCTCTACCACCGCCAGTGCGAAATCTTCCTGGACCCGCATGACCCTGAAGTGATTGCCCAGGCCAAGCGGGATGGCATTCAGGAAAACGTCATCAAGGCCGCCCAGGCTTCGCCGGTTTACAAAATGGCCATCGACTGGGGGCTGGCGCTGCCGCTGCACCCGGAATATCGCACCTTGCCGATGGTGTGGTATGTGCCGCCGCTCTCGCCGATTCAGTCTGCTGCCGAAGCGGGACATGTGGAGTTTGACGGCATCCTACCCAAGATCGAATCGCTGCGTATTCCGGTGAAGTACTTGGCCAACATGCTGACCGCTGGCGAAGAAGAGCCTGTCGTACTGGCACTCAAGCGCTTGATGGCGATGCGTCTTTACATGCGGGGCAAGCACGTAGAAGGCAGCCCCAATACCGAGGTGCTCGATGCGGTAGGGCTCAGCGAGGACCAGGTGGAAGAGATGTACCGTTACCTGGCCATTGCCAACTACGAGGATCGTTTTGTGATCCCCACCAGCCATCGCGAAATGGCGGTTGAGGCCTTCCCTGAGCGTGGCGGATGCGGCTTTACCTTTGGCGATGGCTGCCATGGCGAAAGCCAGCCCAACCTGTTCAACGGCCGCAAGCAGACCAGCGTTCTGGTGAAACCGGTCGAAGTATTCGACCCGCAGCCGCAACTCGAGGAGACTCGTCATGACTGAAGCCGCCCAGGTAACCCCATCGCAACAGGCCGTTCAAGGCATGCGTAGCCTGCGGGTACTGGCCCGTCTGCTCGATTATCCGACTCAGGCGTTGCAGGATGCCAGCGGCGAGCTTAGCGAAATCCTCAACGCCGAGCGCCGCCTGGGGGCGGCTCTCAAGTCGTCGTTGATGCAGTGGTGTCAGCAGTTGCACGACGGTGATCTGCTTGAACTCCAGGCCGAGTACGTGGCCCTGTTCGATAAAGGCCGTGCAACCTCGTTGCTGTTGTTCGAACACGTTCACGGCGAATCCCGCGATCGTGGTCAGGCCATGGTCGACCTGATGGCTGAATACAATGCGGCCGGTTTCGAACTGGATGCCCGCGAGTTGCCGGACCACTTGCCGGTATTCCTCGAATACCTGTCCATGTGCGACGACGCCGAGATCAGCCGCTGGCTGGGCGAAATACGCCATATCCTGGCGCTGCTTACCGCGCGCCTGGAAGAGCGCGGGGCAGATTACGCCCTGGTGCCGCTGTCACTTCTGGCGTTGATCGGAGCCGAGGGCGATGTCGAAGAACATCGGCCGCAGGTCAAGCAGGAAAAACCCGACAACACGCCTGAAGCACTGGATGCCGTATGGGAAGAGGAGGCCGTGCGCTTCTCGGCGACGTCAGATGAGGATTGCGCGCTGCAGTCCGCCGAAGGCCGTCGTCTTGCTGAGCGCAAGCATACTGTTAAGAGCGAGGCCGTGCGCATCATGACGCCCACCACTCCAACCTCTTCTGCCAATCGTTAATAGGAGAACCGCCATGCATGATGCGATTGCGCACTACTTCACTCACCTCATCTACGGTTACTACCCTTATCTTGCGGGCACGGTGTTTCTGCTCGGGAGTCTGGTCCGTTTCGATCATGGTCAGTACACCTGGAAGACCGGTTCCAGCCAGATGCTTTCCTCCAAGAACATGCGCCTGGCCAGCAATTTGTTCCATGTCGGTATTATCGTGATCTTCTTCGGCCACCTGGTGGGCATGCTCACCCCACACTGGGTCTATGCCCCATTTCTGCATGCCGGCACCAAGCAACTGGTCGCGATCGTGGTTGGCGGGATCGCCGGTGCCATGTGCCTGGTGGGCGGCGCCATGTTGCTGTATCGCCGTATATTTATGCCCCGCGTTCGTCAATCGTCGAGCCTGATGGACACGCTGATTCTGGGTATTCTCGTTGTTCAGGCGGGGCTGGGGATGGGCACCATCTTCTTCTCACTGGGGCATATGGATGGCGAAATGATGCTGACGCTTTCCAGCTGGGCGCAGGCCATCGTGTTCTTCAGCGGCGGCGCGGCGGACTATATGCAGGAAGTTTCCTGGATCTACAAGGTGCATATCTTTCTCGGCCTGACCATTATCCTGCTGTTCCCGTTCACCCGGCTGGTGCATGTGTGGAGTGCGCCGTTTGGGTATTTAACCCGGCGTTATCAGCTTGTCCGCCGCCGCGGCTAAATTCGGCTTTTGCCTGGCCAGGATTAGGGGAAAAATACCATGCAGATGATTGATATCGAACAACTACCCGGCGGCGCTGCAGCGCCCCTGGTACGCGTCGGCGACACCAGTATCGATGAAGCAACGATTGCGCTGGAAATGCAGTATCACCCCGCCGAAACGGCGGGGGAGGCCCAGCTAAAGGCGGCCCGCGCTTTGGTGGTCAGAGAGTTGCTGCGCCAGCGGGCCAATGCGCTTGGCCTGATGCCGTCTCAGGAGCCGACCGAGGCTCAAGAGGACACGGCAATTGCCGCCTTGCTCGAACAGGAACTGGACGTGCCCGAACCGAATGAGGCGGATTGTCAGCGCTTTGTTGATACTCATCGCGAGCGCTTCAGCGAACCGACCCAACTGCGTGTGCGGCATATTCTACTGGCGGCAGCGCCGGATGATTCAGATGGCCGCGATGAGGCGTACCAGCTTGGCGAGAAGCTGCTTAACGAACTGACTCGAATACCCGAACGGTTTGCCGAATTTACCCAGCATCACTCCGCCTGTCCTTCCAAGGAGATGGACGGTGATCTGGGCTGGCTGGTGCCGGGGCAGACTGTGCCCGAACTGGATCGCGCCTTGCAGCACCTGCCCGAAGGACTTTACAAGCGCCCGTTGGCATCGCGTTACGGCTGGCATGTGGTAAGTATCGACGAGCGCCGGGAAGGGCGAGCGTTGCCGTTTGATCAGGTGGCCGACCGGGTGCGCCATAGCCTGCGGGAGCAGGTGACGCGCCGTGCATTACGTTACTATCTGCTGGCGCTGGAAAGCGACATCGGTGTCGAAGGGATCGTTCTGGATGACGATGCCGGTGGCAGCTTGATGCAATAAAGTGGATGCTACAATAACGATTAACTAACGAGAAGGGGCAACCTTGCGTCTGCACTACACAGGGCCTTTGCCTGAACGTATCGGTTTTTTGCTGTTACCACGTTTTTCCATGATGGCTTTCTTTTCCGCCGTGGAGCCACTGCGGATTGCCAATCGTATCAGTGGCAAAACGTTATTCGAGTGGACACTGTTTAGCTTGGATGGTGACCCGGTAACGGCGAGCAATGAGATGACATTACTGGTGGATCAGCCAATAGGGCGTGTGTTGGATTTACCTTCACTAGCTTTATGCGGTGGTTTTGACCCTGAGGCACATCTGAGCCGACCGCTAATGGCTTGGCTGCATCGCCTGGATCAAGCAGGGTGTGTACTCGGCGGGTTAGACACTGGCGGCTTTTTGCTGGCAGCCGCCAAGCTATTGAAAGGCGAGCGCATTACTCTGCATTGGGAAAGCCTGCCAGCTTTTCGCGAACGTTACCCAATGATTGAAACCTCTGATGAGTTATTCGAGCTGAGTGAGCGTCGCTTCTCCTGTGCGGGGGGAGCCGCAGCAATGGATATGGCGTTGGAAGTTATCGCTCGACGCCATGGCACCAAGCTGGCCGTGGATGTCTCCGAGCAGCTTATACATGAGCGGTTACGTCGCCGTAGTGATCAGCAGCGCATGTCGTTAGCGCGCAGGCTTGGCACTCACCATCGTCCCCTTATCGAGGCTGTAGCGTTGATGGAGCGCCACCTGGAGGCGCCGCTATCGTTAGCTGACATCGCCAAGCGAAGCGGGGTGTCTTCCCGTCAATTGCAACGCCTTTTTGAACAGCAATTGAATACCTCACCGCGACAGTGGTATCAACAGTTGCGGCTAAAGCGCGCCCAGCGACTGTTGAATGAAACGGAAATGGGGGTGCTAGATATTGGTATTGCCTGCGGTTTTACATCAAGCTCAAGCTTCGCCCGCGCATTTCGTGCCTATTTTGGTCTTTCGCCCGCTGAGGCGCGTCGCCACGCTGGTAACTAGGCGTTTATTGATCTTGTTGTCGTGTAATGTCTTCTATATGTCGCTTTATGTGGTGTGCCGAGGAGCTTATTAGGCAGACTGGTAAGGTACCTCTCCACATAAGGATAAGTTGATGACGACGGCATTACGCGCTAAACAACGCTTCTATGCACTCAGCACGACAGGCTTGGTAGCTTTATTCGCGGCTGGCTCCGCCACGGCCGGTTTGGATGAGGTGCGTTTTGGCGTTCCGCCGTGGCGGGGGGTAACGGTTAAATCTGAAGTAGCTTCACAGTTGATGGAAGCCATGGGCTACCAGACCCGACAGCGAGATTTAGCGGTTAGCGTGATTCTTGAAGGGCTGACTCGTAACGATGTCGATGTCTATCTGGGCGGTTGGTATCCCGTGCAGACCGATATGGTGGAACCGCTGGTGGCGAACGGCAAAGTAGAAAAGCTGGTTTCCAATATTCAGGGTGCCAATTCAGGTTTGGTTGTTCCGCAATACGTGTATGACGCAGGTGTCACGTCAGTGGCCGACCTGGATGCTCATCGTGAGCGTTTCGACGGTCAAATTCAGGGTATTGAAGCGGGCACCGGAATTAATACGGCTATTTTGGCAGCCATTGACAACGATGCTGTTGGCTTGGGTGATTGGAGTCTGCGTGAAAGCTCAACCGCGGCCATGCTGGCGCAAGCCGAGCAGAAGATAGCCAATGAAGAGTGGGTTACCTTTGTGGGTTGGGAGCCACACTGGATGAACGTGAGTTTTGATCTGGCGTACCTTGATGACGCTGAAAATGCGGGCATCGCCCAGATTGAGAGTACCGTCTGGACGGTTGTGCCAGCAAGCATGGCAGAAGAGGACCCACAGCTACACCGTTTCCTTTCTCAGTATGTGGTCGACATCGAAGATCAGAACGCCTGGGTATACAGCTATAGCTATGACGGTCTCCCGGCAGATGAGGTGGCCCAGGAGTGGATCACCGAGAACCTGGATACCGTTGAAGCTTGGCTGGAGGGCGTTGAGGCCAAAGATGGCACTTCTGCGATTGAAGCCGTGCGGGCCGCCTACGAATAACAGGCTTTAGCGGGGTAAGCCTGCTCGTAACGCCTGGCAGAAATCCTGCCAGGCGTTTTGCATTTCAGGCAGCATGGCATGGCCGTGAAGAGACCCGTGTACCATTGCAGCGGCATGGTGATAACCCACCTGGGCTCCCTCTGCACGCCAACGCGCCACGGTTGTTTCAAGCGGCAGCGTGAGTGGATCATGTTCCACCGCCAGGACTTCCACTTGGGAAGCCGGGGCGGGGGTCAAAAGGGGGGAGGTAAGGGCTGGGCATAGCGGTGATAGACTCAGTACGTCCTGACGGCTGAGCAGTGGTGCATCGGGACCCAGCGTTTGCTTGGTTAGGCCGTTAACCGGTGGGTAGATCAGCCCCAGCGGCGGTTGGCTATTCGTCTCTGCATGAAGTAAAGGTGCCATGTCCATGGCTAGACGCCCGCCCGCACTGTCGCCGACTAATGCGGCTGGCTTAACTACCTGGGCTACGGTAATACAGTCGCTGAGCATAGCCGCGTAGTGCGTCTCAGGGGCCAGCCGATAGTTGGTGCTGACCACTTCCCGGTTTAATTGATCGGCCAAACTGGCTGCAACGCCATGGTGGCTGCGCACTGAACCAATCGTAAAGCCACCGCCGTGAATAAACACGACCTGCCCAGGGTGCGCAGCAGCAGGGCAGAAGCGCCTGACGGGAATGCCTGCCACATAGTCGTCCGCCACTCTCATCCCCTTCGGGTCGGCTGGCGCAAATGATTGGCATAAATCATCGTAGTGACGGCGCGCGTCTTGAATTGACGCCTGTTCGAGTTTGGCTAAGCCCGCCTCAAAGCGGGCAATAAAGGTACTAATAAGCATTTTTGCGGGGAATACCTATCGTACGACCTGCAAGTTCAGACCATTGCCCAGCCGCGGCGCTAGGTAGATTGATAATTGCCTGAGCAATGGGCTTCGGAAACTCACTGGGACGGCCGGTTTTCTGGTTGATCCCCATCAGCATCTGCTCACTGGTCGCTAACAGATTATCTTCTGCGTCCACTAACTCGAAGAAGATATGCAGGCGCTTGGCATCGTGATCCAGTCGCGTCACTTTTACCGGCATAGGTTGGCCTTCATGCGCTTCTCGCTGATAGCAGAGGTGAGTTTCCAGCGTATACAGCGTATAGCCGTGGTGGTCGCGCCCCGTAGCATCCAAGCCGATGTGCATCATCAACGCGTCCACTGCCAGGGAGAACACCCTGGCGTACTCTGCATCGTTCATGTGGCCGTTGTAATCAACCCACTCAGCAGCAACCTTGGTATTCAGAATGATCATCAAATGCGCCCCTCCAGCCCCTCGGCTTCGGGCCAGTATTTTTGAACGAGATCAAGCAGCTCTACCAGAAAGTCGTCACGGCGGCGGTCAAGTTCCGCGACCGGCCGACCTGCGGCCTGGTGTTCACAGCCCTCTACCACACGATCAATCAACTCATCGGTAAGCTCTGGCGCTTCAAGCTTCGTCCAAGGGAGTTTAAGCGCTGGCCCAAACTGTTCAAGCATATGCCGCATTCCCTGCTCACCGCCTGCCAAGTGAAAGGTAAGAAAGGTGCCCATCAGAGGCCAGCGCAGGCCACAGCCGTAAACCACGGCGGCGTCTATCTCCTCTGTAGTGGCAACGCCGTCATTGACTAAATGGAGGGCTTCCCGCCAAAGGGCTTCCATCAAACGGTCGGCAAGGTGGCCTTCAATCTCTTTGCGCACCACCAGTGGACGCATGGCTAGCGCCTTATAGTACGCTTGGGCTGTATCAATCTGATTTACTTGTGTGTCAGCGCCACCGACTAACTCCACCAGCGGCAACAGGTAAACCGGGTTGAAGGGGTGCGCGACGATGACCCGGCCCGGCGCCTTGGTACAGGCTTGCTGCAGATCACTTGGCTTGAAGCCCGACGTTGATGAACCAATGATCACGTTCTCTGCTGCAGCAGCGTCGATACTGGCGAGAATATCGCGCTTCAGCGCCAAGCGTTCCGGCACATTTTCCTGAATCAAATCTGCATTGGCTACAGCGGCTTCAAGGCTATCGACAAAGCGCAGCCGGTCAATGCTGGCGCCTTCTGCCAGGCCTAGGCGTGTCAGGGACGGCCAGGCGTTTTCAACAAAGGCACGCGTGTGCGTTTCAGCATTGGGATCAGGATCGAAAGCAACGACCTTCCAGCCCTGAGCAAGGGCACGGGCAATCCAGCCATTGCCGATGACGCCCGTGCCAATCACCGCGAGTTGATGGCTCATGCCTCACCTCCAGTGGCGATTGTGCCGGTGTTTGGATCGCGTAGCTTAAGCTTGATGCGGGTTTCGGCGGGAGACATGATGCGGGCGCCAAGGTTATCAATAAGCGTGGCGGCCTTTTCAACCAGCTGCCCATTAGTCGCCATAACGCCTCTCCTTAAATAGAGGTTATCCTCTAGCCCGACGCGCGCATGGCCGCCCAAAAGCATGGCTTGAGCAAGCATCGGCATTTGATGACGGCCAATGCCAAACGCAGCCCAATGCGCTCTGTCGGGCAATTTATTGCGCATGGCTAGCATTGTTTCAGGGTCTGCTTCAGCACCCCAGGGAATGCCCAGGCAGAGCTGATAAAGGGGATCATCGTCTATAAGCCCTTCCTGCTGCAATTGGCGGGCAAACCATACATGGCCGAGATCGAAGCACTCCAATTCGGGTTTGACGCCTGCAGCCTGTACCAGGCGGGCATGCTCGCGGAGCCAGTCAGCGGTATTTACATACACCATATCGCCAAAGTTAAGGCTGCCGCAGTCCAGAGTGCATAGTTCTGGCAGTAGTTCACCTACCGGGGCATGGCGCTGCGCAGGCGTCTGGATGTCTGTACCTGGGCCGCCTCGGGTGGGGTCTTCAGTGTCGGGAATCCAGTCCCCACCGCCGCCAGCTGTGATATTCATCACAATATCGGCATCAGCTTCGCGCACACGCGCCATCACTTCACGAAAGTGCTCAAGCGAATGGCTGATGCCACCGGTTTCCGGGTCACGAACATGGATATGGGCAACGCTGGCACCCGCTTTTGCCGCAGCGATACAATCGTTTGCGATCTGTTTAGGCGTAACCGGAACGTTAGGGTTTTTGCCGGTCGTATCGCCTGCGCCGGTGACGGCACAAGTAAGGATTACGTTGCGATTCATACGCTGCTCCTTTTAAAACTGAGATTCATGAAGAGCGTCAGTATGGCGGCAGCAAATGGTTAATTATTGACATAAGACGACACTGTAAATACAGAAAGCGACAATAAAATTGAGCTATGCGCGCTACTCAAGCGCTGGTTTTAATGATCTCGCCTGGCCTGTGCTGCCGTGATTAAAAGAACATGGCAATTTTTTTACGAAGCAGCGTTTTATTGACGCAGCTCATGCATCGGCGTTGTAAAACCTGATATTTTAAAGATGTATTTAATATGAATCTTTAAAGCTGCTGAGAAGAGGCCGCTATGCTGACACAGGCACAAGAACAGACCATTGCCGCTACAGCTCCCGTTGTGGCAGAACATCTCAATACGATTACCGCCCGGTTCTACCCGCTGATGTTCGAGCGCTATCCCGAGGTCATGCCGCTGTTCAATCAGACGCACCAGAAAGATGGCGGACAGCCGCGCGCGCTGGCGGGCTCGATTCTGGCCTATGTGGGCGTACGCCAGAACCCGGAAACGGCGCGGCAGATCATGGAAACCGTGGTGAACAAGCATGTGTCGCTGGATATTCAGCCCGAGCACTACCCAATCGTGGGCGAGTGCCTGATGGCGGCCATTGGTGAGGTGCTGGGAGATGCCGTAACGCCCGAGATTGCCGACGCCTGGGGGGCGCTGTACCAGGAGCTTGCGGATCTGCTTATCGATCTGGAAGCCAAGCGTTATCAGGAATTTGAACAGCAGCCCGGTGGCTGGAAGGGCACACGTCGTTTTCGTATTGCCGAAACGCACCAGGAGAGTCGCGTTATCCGCTCGTTTATTCTGGCGCCTGAAGATGGTGGCCCGGTAGCCGACTATACGCCGGGGCAGTACATCGGAGTGAAGCTTTTCATTGATGGTGAACCGGTCTTCCGCCACTACAGCCTTTCTGACGTACCCAATGGGCGCACCTATCGGCTTTCCATCAAGCGCGAGCCGCAAGGCGTCGCCAGCCGTTATTTCCATGATCAGCTAACGGTAGGCGATACCATAGAGCTGTTACCGCCTGCCGGTGAGCTGACGCTTAAAGCGGGTGACGAGCCTTTGCTCTTGATCAGCGGCGGCATCGGCCAGACACCGTTACTGCCGATTGCCAAACAGGCGCTCAGCCAGGGCCGCCGGGTTACCTACCTGCATGCGGCTATCGATGACGATCACCGCGCTTTTGCTGAAACGCTCGATACCCTTGCAAAAAAACACCCCGATAAGTTGACCGCCATCACGGTGTACGAGCAGGGCAGCCAGGGGGACCATCAGGGTCGGATAAATGAAGCCATGTTGGCCAAGTATCTAGCCCCCAATAGCCGCTGCTACTTTGTCGGGCCGCATGGCTTTATGGCGGCAATCAATCACAGCCTGGAGTGTTTGGGTGTGTCAGAAACGCATCGCCACTTCGAGCATTTTGGGCCAGCAAAAGCGCTTGAGGCGGCTTAAAGCCTGAGAGGGCGTGCTGGCCTGGGCTTGGTTACCCAGGCCAGCATCCTTATTTACGCGGGGTCTTCGGTGTTAAGGCCTGTAGCCAGCTCGTTCAGGCTGCGCTCAAAACTTGCATGTTCCCCTGCACTGATAAAACCTTGCTCAAGGGCGAGCTCACTGACGCTTTGCTCAAGGGTCGCGAGCGCTTGAAGGTAGGCCTTTCGCTCGTCTTCGCTCAGCGTATCGCGCGCTTCGACTGCTTCGCGTAGCACATGGGTGCGCGCTTTGACCCAGGCCTGCTCGCGCTCTGAAACTTCAAGGCCCTCATCGGTTGGATAGCCTTCCCAGCCGGACCCCTTCAGCAGCTCCCAAAGCGCTTCTTCAGGGCGGTAAGTGCCGCTAAGTGGTGGTGCCTGTTCATCGGCGATACGCGTCAGGTCAGTATTGATCGAACAGCCGGAGCGGTGGGTAAGCTGCTGAAGTGCTTCATCCAGGCGCTGGGCAGGAAAATTATAGTCGAGGGCATCGCTCTGGCAGGCTGCATAGGCTGGCAGGGCAAGCAGAGTGGATAACACAATGACTGGGAAAGAAAGGTATTTCATGACGGTCCTCGCGATAAGGAAGAGCCTTTGAGATGATCGATAGTAGCGGGTTCAATCATTTTCGCCAGGGCTTTTTGACAAGGTCGGTGAGGTGCTTTGCTCCTCACGCGGCCATGCCGTCACCACCACCTCGTAGATTCGCCAGTCATAGCTATTGAGATGCTGAGACGCCTCCTGGAGATGGCGTGCCAGGTCATCGTTATTATGCGGGGTTACAAAGGCTTCACCACTGAAGATGGGCCCCTCTTCGCGTAAGCGTACCGAGGCGGCGGCTACCCAGGACATGGCACAAAGCTCGGCTTCAAGCGCTTCTTCCATATGCTCCGGTTTTTCTCGAGAGGTAAAGTGAGGGCGTCGGTCGAGCAGGTCGCCTACGGCTTCCTTTAAATTGGTAATGCCGTCTTTGGTAACATCGAGGGCAATAACGGCGGCAGCGGCTGCATCGGCCCACCAGAAACCGGCTCCTACGCCCAGCACGCCAACGATCGCAGCCAGCCCCGTCATCCAGTCGGCTTTGCTCATCTTTCCATCCGCAAACACGGTCTTTTCATGCACTTTTGCGGCGGCTTTGGTCTGCAAGTGGCCGATAATGACAGGTGGGATGACGCTATAAATCAGCACGCCAACCATCAGCCATCCCATCCATATCGTTTCACCGAACAGAGTAATGGCGCCGATACTCGGGTGTTCCTGCTGGACAAGCTTGAGCAAGGAATCCCCAAGTAAAAAAAGCCCCATGGCGCTTAGGGCCGTCGCCGTGCATAAAAAGGCAATAATGGTGGCGCGTTGGTACCCATATGGGTACGTCTCGTTAGGTGGGCGTTTGCGATACCTAACGGCCAGCAAGAAGGCGATAGGTGGAATGAGTGAAAGCATATCTTCCAGCCAGGCGACCTTCATTGCCTGGCTGTTACCCAGTACCAAAGCGAGTATCAATACAATCGAAATACGAAACGCTAAATTCCACCACTCAAGGCGAATCAGGTAGTTGAGATCCTGCTGCTTATCGGGTGGCAGGTGATAAAGCTTGCGTATTTTCATCGGCCTGCCTCCAAATGCTGCAGGCGTTGTTCAATATCGGGATAGCCATTTAAATGCCGTTGTACGACAAGCATCCAGGCATTTTCGCCTTTGGGCAGCGCCATGACATGTTGATCGGTCGCAATTTCCCAGTCGTCTATTTGATAGTCATGTGCTTGAAGCCACCATGATGGGGTGGCGACTACTTCATTGTGTGTGCCAATGTCAGGGGTAGGGCGGGGAATTGCGCCCTTTTTTTGAAGCGCATGAGCGATATGGTTGACGACGGGAACTGCTACTTCGATATTTTTCAGGCTACTGGGCAAGGAAAGACCATTGGATACACCGATTGAATAGTGGCTTTTATAGTAAGCCTTGGTCGGCGCGGCGAGCGCGTTTACGTTTGAATCCTGGGTAAGCCCACCGATCACCAAATCAAGCTGATATTGGGATAAAGCAGCTAACAGATTACCCTCGCTGTTCCAGTGCCAGTTAATGGTGGCGTCCATACTTTCTGCAAGTGCCTGGATGATTTCGACTTCAAGTCCGGCCGGCCCCTGTTCGGTATTAATGACCCAAGGCGGGTTTTCGGAAAGGCCAATATTCAGCTCACCGCCCTGCATATCGGCCATGGGCCGTTCGATATTGACCGGGTAACGGCAGCCTGTCAGAACTAGCACCAAGAAAATGATCAATATGCCGGGCCGATAAACGAATGGTATAAAGCTGTCCTTGCTTCGCATCGTATAGCCGCTTCCGTTAACAGAGAGTCCAGATAGCAGATTATAAAAAAGCTTATAAAAAAGAGAGCATGGGATCGCACAAATCCGCTCACTTTATAAATTAGATGCCATAAGCTGTTTTTCAAATCAAGGGTTGAGGCATAAAGATATGCTGGGTGGACTTAAAAATCGTCTCAGGCAACTATTGAGGCACATAGGCTGGCGCAGCGGTGACACGCTTGAGCGCACTCCTGGCAATGCCCGGCTTTATGTTGGCCGCATTCATCGCCGCATTTTTGACAGATATCAGCACATAGCTGGCAGATATCCTGGGCATACTCGCTGTTCTGGGCCATAAAGGCGACGGCCAGGCGACAAATTTGTGCGCACTGTATATCCAGACGAATACATTCAGCCATGTTGTCAAGATTATGTTCCTGAAGGCAGGAAGATGCACAGTTATCACAATAGATCGCACATATGTTGCAGGCTTCGATGCACTCCTTAAATTTCTGTATGCTCATATCAAACTTCTCCCGTTAAATATGCGTCCTTGAATTGGGCGCCGCTTATAAAGATAAAGGGACTGTTTTCCATTCTATAAGTCATTTGATAATAGGAGATGAACCAGTTGATTGCAGGAGATTAAATAATGTTTAACTGGTTTTTAAAGTCAGTGATTTGGTTGGTAGTTATTTTCAAAGCACTATTAAAAATAGGTTTAATGTTCACGTGAGCGGCTTGGCTGATGTTTAAGTAACCTGATTTTAAAAATTTAAGAGCGGTCGCCCATCGGTACTCTTCCAAGCCACACGGCCTCTGCTTTCCCGTAAATCGCGCTGTCCGACGTTACCACGATGGTTTTAAACACCCATCACGCGTCAGCATGCCGTTGAATCCGGTTGGCCCAATCGCCAATGGCATTTGACAAGAATGGCCAAAAAGCGTCGTGCTTAAATCCCGCGTACCTACGTTAGCCATTGTTTTGGGTTTGAACCGGTATTGATCGAACTCGACGCGATTATGACGCAGCGTATGTTCATCATCGCTTCCACCATAAACATATTCGAATACGGAATTTGGCAGTCTTTTCTTGGTGATACGTTCTAAATCATGAGTGTTAAAGACTTTTTTGCAATTTCAGCCTAAGTAAAGTGAATATTTCATCGTTATCCACCTGCAACCAAAGTATAGGGTTAAAAGGCTTTTGTTTGGATTGCCATACTACCATACTAGTTATATCAGATAAGGACATCATGTCTACCACCTGGCTTCGGATGAGCACTATGAACACTCAATTACAAGCGCTATGGCAAGAGACATCCGAGACTGAGTCGGTGCGCCAGCGTCTTTACCATGTTTTGCGCCAATCAATCATTCAGATGGTGCTGGAACCAGGTAAAGCGCTTTCCGAAAAAGAAGTTGCCGACACCTTTTCAGTAAGTCGCCAGCCGGTGCGTGAGGCGTTCATCCGTCTGTCTGAGGCTGGTTTGGTTGACGTTAAACCTCAGCGTGGCACTTATGTGGTGAAAATTTCCCAGCGTGCAGTGTTGGAAGCCCGGTTTGTCAGAGAGGCTGTGGAAGTCGCCGTGGTGCGTCAGGCAACTGTTAAAGGGTTAGCACCCGAGGTCTTGACTGAATTGCACGATCTGCTCGATCGCCAACGTCGCTGCATTGAGCCGCACGATTACATTCGTTTTTATCGGTTGGACGAAGCCTTTCATAAGACCCTGTCATTAGGGGTAAAGCAGCAGTCGGCGTGGAAAGTCATTGAAGAGGTACGTGCCCAGCTAGACCGGGTGCGTTATTTAAGTGTTCCTGACAGCACGCCAATCGCACGTTTAATCGATCAGCATGCCGATATTCTGGCCGCGATAGAAGGTCGCGATGTTGCGTTGGCTGAACATGCCATGCGTCGCCATTTACGCGAGATTTTTGTTTCTCTTCCCGATCTTGTTCAGCGCTTTCCCGAGATGTTCGATGCTCAGGAAACGGCATCCCTCATTGAGGAGGCAAACCAATGAAAATCGAACATGCCTATACCATCGTGACCTCACCGGCCCGCAACTTCGTTACGCTAAAGATCGTCACTGACGAAGGGACGTACGGTATTGGGGATGCCACGTTAAACGGTCGGGAAATGGCCGTAGTGGCTTACCTTGATGAGCATGTCATTCCTGCCTTGATCGGCCGTGATCCTCAGCGTATCGAGGATATCTGGCATTACCTGTATCGCGGCGCCTACTGGCGGCGTGGGCCGGTCACCATGAGCGCAATTGCCGCGGTAGACATGGCTCTCTGGGATATCAAGTCAAAGCTTGCGGGCATGCCGCTTTACCAGCTGCTGGGCGGTAAGAGCCGTGAGCGTGTGATGGTGTATGGCCATGCCACCGGGCGTGACATCGAGTCGTGCCTGGAAGAGGTCGCCCGCCATGTGGATGAAGGCTATAAAGCCGTGCGTGTACAGGCAGGCGTACCGGGAATCGCCAGTATTTATGGTGTTGCCAAGAAAGATGGCGAGCCCTACGAGCCCGCGGATGCCGATTTACCCGCCGAACACGTGTGGAGTACCAGCAAGTACTTGAACCATGTGCCCAAACTGTTTGCTGCCGTACGTGAGCGCTTTGGTGATGACCTGCATATTTTGCACGATGTACACCATCGTTTGACGCCCATTGAAGCTGCCCGCTTAGGCAAGGAAGTTGAGCCTTATCACCTGTTTTGGCTTGAAGACTGCGTACCGGCTGAAAACCAGGAAGCGTTTGGACTTATACGCCAGCACACCACCACACCGCTGGCCGTAGGCGAAGTGTTCAATAGCATACATGACGCCAAAGCGCTGATTGAAAACCAGTGGATTGACTATATTCGCGCAACGCTCACTCACGCAGGCGGCATCACTCATGTACGCCGAATCGCTGATCTGGCAGGCCTTTATCACGTACGGACCGGTTTCCACGGGCCGACGGATCTTTCCCCGGTTTGCTTAGGGTCGGCTATCCATTTTGATACCTGGGTGCCTAACTTTGGTATTCAGGAATACATGCCTCACACCAACGCGACTAACGAAGTGTTTCCTCACGATTACCGGTTTGAGGATGGTCACTTTATCGTTGGCGAAACGCCTGGGCACGGCGTGGATATCGACGAAGAACTTGCCAAACAGTACCCCTACAAGCGCGCCAGTCTACCGGTCAATCGGTTAGAAGATGGCACCCTCTGGCATTGGTGATCTAAAGAACGGGTAAGGAGTTTCGCATCCATGAAAGCATTTCAGGTCAATGCCCCCCACGACTACTGGGTTGCCGATGTTGAAGCACCCAAGGCTAGTGCCGGTGAAGTGCTGGTGCGCGTGGCGTTTGCCGGCATTTGCGGCTCCGACATGCACATCATTCACGGCGACAATGCATTTGTGCGCTTTCCACGTATCACGGGCCACGAGTTTGCTGGTGTCGTTGACGCCGTGGGCGAGGGCGTGGCTGGGGTGGCAGAAGGTGATCGTGTCTGCGTTGATCCGGTCATCAGTTGCGGCGCCTGCTACCCCTGTCGAATTGGCCGCCCTAACGTGTGCAGTGCGCTTGAAGTAATCGGCGTACATCGCAATGGCGGCTTTGAAGAGTTCGTGGCTGTGCCTTCAGCAAACGTGCATAAACTGCCCGAACATATCGGCCTGGACGCAGCTGCCCTGGTGGAACCTTACACCATTGCCGCCAACGTGCTGGACCGCATGCAGCCTCACCCCGGCGACCGGCTCTTGATCCTGGGCGCTGGCGTGATCGGTATGACGATTCTGCAGATGGCGCGGGCCTTGGGGATTGAAGAGATCATCGTCACCGATGTCATCAACGAGCGCCTGACTGCTGCGAAAGAGCTGGGAGCTACCTACGTTTTCAACAGCCGCGAGCAGGACGTAGAAAAAGAGGTGCTGGCGCTGACGCAGGGCGAGGGCGTACCGCTGATTGCCGATGCGGCCTGCGTGCCAGCTCTGCTTTCTCAAATGCTGCGGCTGGCATCGCCTGCGGGACGCATTGGCCTGCTCGGATTCAGCGTGCAGCCAAGCGATCTGATACAGCTTGAAGTGATCAAGAAAGAGCTGACCCTGGTCGGCTCTCGGCTCAATAATCGAAAGTTTCCAGAGGTGCTTGCGCTCATGGCAAGCGGCAAGCTGGACCCGCTGGCGCTGGTTAGCCATCGGATACCGCTTGGTGACATGCCCGTCGCCATCGATATGCTTGATCATCGTCCTGAAGAAGCCCGCAAGGTGCTGATTCAAATCAACCCCTAAAGGGTACGCCAACTCATCTTAACCACACGCACTAACAACCAATAATGCAGAAGTGCAGGAGCGATAAAATGATTAAGAAATTGTTAACCAGTGCGGTACTTGCAACGATGGTATTCAGCGCGCAATCGGCGCTGGCCGCCGACTACACGCTGCGCTTTGGTCACTTGGCCAACGAGCAGAATATCTGGCACCAAGCGGCTGAGAAGTTTAAAGAAGAAGTCGAAGCCAACTCTGACGGGCGTATCGAAGTACGCCTTTATCCCAGTGAGCAGCTGGGCAGCGAAATGGACGTGATCAACAGCATCCAGCTGGGCACGGCGGACATGACCATCACCGGTGAAAGCTTGCAGAACTGGGCGCCCAAGGCCGCCATGATGGCCGTCCCTTACGCCTTCCGTGACTCCGAACACCTGCACGCGGCAGTGAACGGTGACGTCGGCGCCGAGATTGAAGAGCAGATCACCGAGCGTACCAATCTGGTACCGCTGGCCTGGTTTGAACGTGGTCCTCGTGAGCTGACGTCCAATCGTCCTATTCGCACGCCTGATGAATTAGACGGTTTGCGCTTGCGCGTGCCTAACGTACCGCTATTCGTGGATACCTGGCAGGCAATGGGTGCACGTCCTACCCCAATGGCGTTTAGCGAAGTGTTTACCGCGCTTCAGCAAAACACTCTGGAAGGACAGGAAAACCCGCTAAGCCTTATTGAAAGCGCCAGCTTCAACGAGGTACAGGACTACGTCAATATGACGGGCCATGTACGTAGCTGGATCTATGTTGTGATTGGACGTAATCAGTTTGAAAAGATGCCTGAAGAGCTTCAGCAGGTAGTGCGTGGCGCGGCCCAAACCATGCAGGCCTTTGAGGCTGATTTGTTCATTGAAGATCAGGCGCGTCTGGAGCAGGCGCTTCAGGAACGCGGCATGGAGTTCATCGAAGTAGACGTGGATGCCTTCGCTGAAGCGGCCCGTCCGGCGGTGCTGGAAGCGCTAACACCTGAACAGCGTGAAATCTTCGACGCCATTCAAGACCTGTAAGACGATTGGTAACGAGAATGGGCTGGCCGCGCGCCAGCTCATTCTCAGTTTGCAAGTTCTGTCTGCAAGAGCAGTCTGTCCCATGAGGATACGTTTATGAGCTCGGATCAAAAAGCGCTTGAACAAGAGGCGTTGGAAAGTCTGGATTCGATGTCGTCGGTGCCCAAGCTGGAAGGCCCCATTGGGCGCATGATTGGCTGGGTGGATACCTGTTTTCTTACTCTTTCCGTACTGGCGCTGATCGCTATTGCCGCTACGGTACTGCTTCAGGTGAGTTCGCGGTTATTCCTGCCGTTTTCCATCGCCTGGACCGAAGAGCTTTCGCGTTATCTGTTCATTTACATGGTGGCTTTATCAGCCGGGGTTGTACTGCGCCAGCATCGCAACATCAGCGTTGAGCTTTTCCATCATATGCTGGGCCCACGCATGCAGGCAGCGTTTCAGGCACTTATCTGCCTGATGATTGGCCTGTTCGCTTTCCTGGTACTGCCATACGCTTGGCAGTATGCGCAAAACGGCGCTTGGCAGACCTCGCCCACGCTGCGGGTTCCCATGCTGTATATCTTTTTCTCGACGGTAGTCACCTTTGCGCTACTCCTGGCTTACAGCGTGCTGGGGTGTCTTGAGGGAATTATCGCAATGTGTCGCCCCTCTGCCACCCACGAACAGGAGTCGTAAGCATGGAAGTTATCATTCTATTTAGTGTTTTCCTGATCCTGCTCGTCGTGGGCATGCCTATTGCGTTCGCGTTGGGTATTGCTTCGGTATCCTATCTGCTGCTGGAAGGCATCTCGCTAACTATCGTGCCGCAGCGTATGTATGCGGGCATCGATACCTTCGTTCTGCTGTGTATTCCAGGCTTCGTGCTGGCCGGCAATCTGATGAACGTGGGCAATATTACCGAACATATCGTGCGCTTCTCCAACGCCTTGCTTGGGCATATTCGTGGCGGACTGGGCCTTGCCAATGTAGGCGGCTCGATGATTTTTGGTGGCATTTCCGGCACCGCCGTGGCGGATTCGGCGAGTATCGGCTCGGTGATGATCCCCGGTATGGCGCGCTCGGGCTATGACAAGCCGTTTGCGGCAGCCGTAACCGCCGCTTCCTCGACGGTCGGGCCCATTATTCCTCCCAGCGTACCGATGATTATTGCGGGTTCGTTAAGCGGTATTTCGGTTGGCCGGATGTTTTTGGCGGGTGTCATACCGGGCATCTTGATGGGGCTGGCCATGATGGTGACAGTGTACGTTCTGGCCGTTCGCCGAAACTACCCGAAAGAGAAGCGGGTGCCGTTCCTGCAGCTTCTGCGCGAAGCCAAGACGGCGTTCTGGGCGCTATTGATGACCGTGATCATTCTTTACGGCATCATCGGCGGCTTCTTTACGCCTACCGAAGCCTCGATCGTGGCCTGCCTTTATGCGCTGGTGGTGGGTATGTATGTCTACAAAGGGCTTACTTGGAGAAAGCTGCCAGCCATTCTGGTGGATACCGTTTTAACCTCTTCAGCGCTGCTTCTAATGGTTGGCCTGGCTAACCTGTTTGGCTGGATACTGACCAGTGAGCAGATCCCCCAGATGATTGCCATACTTATTCTGACTATCAGCGATAATCCTCTGATTGTGCTGCTTATTCTCAACCTGATCCTGCTGTTCGTTGGCGCCTTCATGGAAACCATCGCCGCGTTGATCATTCTGTTCCCGGCGCTGGTAGGTGTGGCGACAGGTGTTGGCGTTGACCCCGTTCATTTTGCCGTGATTGCCGTACTTAACCTGATGATCGGCCTGACTACTCCGCCGGTGGGGGTGTGCCTGTTCGTGGTGGCCGGCATTGGCAAGTTGCCGATGCTGACAGTCGCTCGCGCCATCGTACCTTTCCTGCTGTGTAACCTGGCGGTATTGATGCTGGTAACTTACGTGCCGGCCATCTCGCTGTGGCTGCCCAACTTGCTGATGGGGAGTAACTAGTTGTGACAACCCAACGTATTGCCGCCGCTGCGGCCAGTGGCCAGATCGGCATTATTCACCTGGGTTTGGGCGCATTTCATCGCGCCCATCAGGCAGTGTATCTTGAGCGCTACCGCCAGCGCAGCGGTGACGGGGAGTGGGGCGTGTGCAGTGCGAACCTTCGCGCAAGCATTGAGCTGGTGGATAGGCTGCAAGCGGCAGGCTACTGCTATCACGTGGCCGAGTACGCTGACAGCGAAACGCTTTCACTTCGCGAGATAGGTGTAATCGAAGAGACGCTGTTTTCTGGCCGCGACGCTTCGGGGCGCTGGGGGCGTGACAGGGAAGCTTTGCTTGACCGTTTGGCGGCGCCCAGTACGCGAATCGTCACTTTGACCGTGACCGAAAAAGGCTATTTTCTGAACCCGGCTAGCGGTGAGCTGCGCCTGGATGATCCTATGGTGGCGGGCGATATTGCATCCCCCCATGAGCCGCGTACCGCGCCGGGCCTGCTGGTGGAAGCGCTGGCCCGTCGGTACGCGGCGGGTGTGGCGCCGTTTACCGTGCTCTGTTGCGATAACATGCCCCACAACGGCGCGCGTACCCGCAAGGCCGTGGTCACCCTGGCGCATCAGCGCAGCGTCGCGCTTGCCGAGTGGATCGATGCGCAGGTGGCGTTTCCAAGCTCTATGGTGGATCGCATCGTGCCGGCCATGACCGACGCTGACTTTGAGCGCTTGGCTACCTTGGGTGTTAACGACCCTAATGCCGTGGTGGGCGAGGCGTTCTCGCAGTGGGTGGTAGAAGATAACTTCCCCGCCGGACGGCCAAACTGGGAAGCCGAAGGGGTGGAGATGGTCGCCGATGTTGCCCCGTTCGAGACCATGAAGCTACGTATGCTTAACGGCAGCCACTCGCTGCTCGCTTACCTTGGCGCATTGGAAAGTATCGAAACGGTCTTCGATGGTGTCGGCCATACGCCGCTGCGTGCACTATTGCGTCGCTATATGCTTGAAGAGGCCGCGCCCACGCTTGAAATGCCTGAAGGCACTGATTTGACCGCCTACGCGGACTCACTGCTGGCGCGGTTTGCCAATGACAGCTTGCGCCACCGGCTTCAGCAGATTGCCATGGACGGTAGCCAGAAACTGCCCCAGCGCTGGTTAAGCGCAGCGCTTGAACGGGCCAGCGCCGGACAAACGTCTCCCTGCATGGCGTTGGGGATGGCCGCTTGGATTCGCTATACCGATGGCCAAGCGCTAAACGGCCAGCCTTACACTGTCGATGACCCTATGGTAAAACAGTTTGCTGAGTTGCACCAGTCTCACGGAGGGCACCCGGTCGCATTGGTAAACGGATTTTTAGCCATTGATGAGATCGTGCCGCCTGCGTTGGCAGCGAACCAGCCATTTGTTGATGATGTGCTCGCGGCTTATCGCGCTTTAACTCAAGATGGGTTAAATGCTGCGCTCGCAGCGCTAGGCATAAAAGAATAGGGAGTTATGTATGGAACACACCTGGCGCTGGTTTGGCCCTAACGATGCGATACGTCTTGAAGAAGTTCGTCAGACCGGCGCGACCGGTATTGTGACGGCACTACATGAAATACCCAATGATCAAGTGTGGCCGGTCGAGGCGATTCAAGCGCGCAAGGCCATGATTGAGGCCGCCGGGCTAAGCTGGTCGGTAGTCGAGAGTGTGCCGGTTCATGAAGCGATAAAACAGGGCGGCGCGGCGCGCGATGGCTTGATTGCCACGTACTGCCAAACGCTGCGCAATCTTGCGGCCTGTGGTATCGACACGGTGTGCTACAACTTTATGCCGGTGCTCGATTGGACGCGCACGGATCTCGTCCATGTCCTGCCGGATGGCGCGCTGGCGTTGCGCTTTGATCATACCGCGTTTGCTGCTTTTGATCTCTATATTCTTAAGCGGCCAGGGGCCGAGGCTGAGTATAGCGAAGCAGATAAGCGTATGGCGCAACGCTATCTGGAGACGCTTGATCAGTCTGCCCGCGACAAGCTGGTGACCACACTGATCGCCGGGCTGCCTGGGGCTGAAGAGCACTATACGTTGGATCAGTTTCGCAATGTGCTGGCGGAGTATGCCGAGATTGATGCTGAAAAGCTGCGCGAAAATCTTGGCTACTTTTTACAGGCAATTATTCCAGTGGCTGAAGAAGTCGGCATTCGTATGGCGATCCACCCTGATGACCCACCCCGGCCGCTGTTGGGATTGCCGCGCGTGGTGTCAACTCGTGAGGATGCGCAATGGGTAGTGGATCACGTCCAGAGTCCTGTCAATGGCTTGACGTTTTGCACCGGCTCTTACGGTGTACGTGAAGACAACGATCTGGTTGCCATGGCCCGCCACTTTGCCCCGCATATTCACTTTATCCATCTGCGTGCCACAAAGCGCGAGGCGGATCCACGCTCGTTCCACGAAGCACCGCATCTGGAAGGTAACGTTGATATGGTCGGCGTTATCCAGGAATTGGTCGAAGAAGAGCGTCGCCGTGAAAAAGAGGGCGGGGCACGTTTGCCGTTACGCCCCGATCACGGACACCATATTCTTGACGATCAACAGCGCAAAACCGCGCCTGGCTACCCGCTTTACGGCCGCATGCGCGGGCTTGCCGAATTGCGCGGTGTGGAACTCGCCGTGCGCCAGCTAACTGCCAAGTAAGCCATTGTTATAAGCACAAAATAGCCCCGCTGACTCAATAGTCCAGCGGGGCTATCTTTTTTAATGCCGACTACTCGTGATTATCGCGTTGCAGAGGACGCTTCAGATGTGGTCAGCGTTGGCTCGGGTACCTGTTCCATGCGTTGGCGTTCCTGATCAAGAATCGCAAGTGCCTGAGCAGAAGTGACGCGGGAAGCGGGTGTCAGCAAGCTGACGGCCACCCCGGCTATTAGCGCCGCTAAAACAGCGGGGATGCTCGGATTTCCCCAAAAGGCAGTCCAGTCGCTGTTGGCGATAATCATTAAAGACGTGGCCGAGGCACAAATCAGTGTGGCAATGGCACCCTGCCAATTATAGCGTGGCCAGAAACGACCCAGCATGGCGCTAACGAATAGACCTGACAGAATAGTCGAGATCATACGAGTGATGTAAGTGATCACGTTGTCGGAGGCGAGTGCGAAAAGCAGCGCCAGACCAATGGTTACCACTAAGGCAATACGTGAGAAACGCACCACGTTGCGAGCTGAGGGGGTACGCCCTGTTGCCAGTACATACAAATCACGAATGAGGGTAGATACACCGGCTATCGCATCGGAGCTGGCGCTCGACATGGTGGCGGAAAGGCCCGCTACCAATAGTAGAAGCCCCAACCCTAATGGCATGATTTCAGTGGCCAGAAAAGGAAAAGCGTAGTTGCTATTTTCGAGCCCAGGATTAAGGGCATGCGTTGCCATTCCGATAATCGCGGGAATGATTGAGAAACCCATATAAAGGACGCCGGTGATCAAAAACGAGCGGCGCACTGACCCAACTGATTCGCCTGAGTAAATACGCTGACGGAAAGAGGGCGTTGCAAGCACACCAATCGCAATCACGGCGGCAAGCGAAAGCGCAGGCAGCGCGCCAATTTGGTCAATGCCTAAAAAGCTGGTTGCCCCTGCCTCCATGCCTGTTGTTAGCCCCGAGAAGCCGCCAACTTCCACTAAGGCCAGCACGGCCATCAAGATAAACCCTGCGAAAAGCACGACCGCTTGAATGGTGTCGGTCCAGATAACCGCAAAGTAACCGCCGATGACGCAGTAAATGCCAAAGCCTAACGCAACCAGAATACGTGCCGTCGTCAGATCTATACCAGCCATCCAGGAGAGATAAAGGCCACCACCCAGAATATGGGCGCCCAGCCAACCGATGCAGGCAATATAGATAAGTAGCGCGACGACATTACGTACTAGCCGATTAGCGCCGACGTAATAGGCCAGTTCTTCACTCATGGTCATAAAGCGAAACTTGCGTACCGGCGCAAAGCAGATGGCAAGTAAAAGAACTCCAATAGCGCCACCGATGCCGTAGAGCGCGCCTGCCCAGCCATTGGCATAGCCAAAACCCACAGCGCCCATACTGGAGCCGGTACCCACCATCGTGGCGACAGTGGTTCCAACCGTTAAGAAGAGCGGAACACTACGGCCACCTAATAGAAAATCATCGCCATTGCCCCGTTTATGACGGGATATGTACCAACCAAACAAGATCATGACGGCGATATAGATGATAAAGGCTGAAAGGAATATCTGACTGTTCATGCTAACCTCTTATCGTTGTTTATTCAGCCGTTGCCGCGGCTGTCGTTAAGCAATGCAGGCGATTACCGCTGGGCTTTTTTCTTGATCAGGCGGTAATCTGGCGCCGTACCCTTGCCGGGGTACGGCGTTTTTTTGTGATAGCTAAACGCGATCAGCGCGGAAGCACTTCACGTCAACCTCGACCTTGCAATCCACTACCAGGTCTTGAACGCTGCAGATACGTGCCGGTGGGTTGTCGCCAAATATCTCCTTGAATACCTTATTGAAAGAGGTGAAGTAACGCGCATCCGTTAGGACGGTCGTTACGTGAACAACATCCTCAACGCCGTAACCAGCCTCGTGCATGATGGCTAGACAGTTGTCGAATGCCAGGCGGGTCTGCTCGACAATGCCGCCTTCAACAACTTCACCGTCGGTCATCGGTGTCTGGCCAGAGACATACAGCCAGCCGCCTGCCTCTACGGCGCGAGCAAAGGGCAGTTTCTGACCGCCGGTTCCTACGCCGCCTTCGGTGCCATATCGGGTAATACTCATGATGTTTTCTCCTGTTTGGGTTGAGAGAGAGGGGGATTTTGAACAATACGCTCAGTGCGGCGTAACATTCGTCCTGAGCGCTGGTCGGTGATAGCGCCCTGGTAATAGGCAAGGTTGCCATTCACTACGACCATATCGATGCCTTTAGCCGCCGCGATGGGGGCCTCGTAACTGGCTGTATCTTCCAGCACCTCAAGATCAAAAAGGGTGAGATCTGCATAGGCGCCGACGCGTATGACGCCGCGATCCGTTAAACCAAAGTTGGCCGCTGAAAGGCTGGTCATCTTGCGCACCGCTTCTGCAAGCGGCATGAGATTTAAATCGCGGCTGTAGTGGGCCAGTACCCGTGGAAAGGCGCCCCATAGCCGCGGGTGTGGATGCGGGTCATTAGGCAGGCCGTCGGAGCCCACCATGGAGAGCGGATGTGCCAGCACTTGCTGCATATCCGCTTCGCTCATGTTGTGGTAAACCGCCCCTGCAGGCTGTAACTTTCTGGCGGCGTCCAGAAGCGACAACTGCCAGTCGGCCGCGATGTCTTTTAGAGGGCGGCGCGCCTGCTCGGGATGAGGTTCTGACCAGGTGATCGTGATCTCGATTTCATCCGTTACCTGGCCAAGGTCCAGGGTCGAGGATCCTGCCGTATAGGGGTAGCAGTCGCAGTGGGTATGTTGATGCTGGGCAGCTACTTCAAGTTTACTCAGTGCCTGGCCTGCGCCTCCCCAGTTGCCCGCGCCTGCGCATTTCAGATGCGAAATGACTAAAGGAACCTGACCATTCCGAGCGGTTGTGAACGCTTCATCCATGGCCTCCAGTAGCCCTGCAAACTCATTGCGAAGGTGAGTGGTATATACGCCACCTGATTTTCCAACCGCTGCCACCAATGGCGCCATTTCAGTGGTTGGCGCATGTATCGCATTACGATAAGCAAGCCCCGAGCTAAGTCCCAAAGCGCCTTCATCGAGTGCTTGGCGTAGCAGAACCTCCATGGCGGAGATTTCATCGGCGCTGGCCGGGCGGGCAAAGTTGTCCATTACCTGGCTGCGCAAACTGGTGTGCCCCACCAAGGCCGCGACATTAATGCTCGGCTTGGCGGCGTCTACCGCATTGGCATAATCCGCGAAGCCTGGGTAACGAAAATCTTCAAGGTTACCCAGTAAGTTCATTGGATCGGGGACGTTGCCGGTAAGAGTTACGGGGCTTGCGCTGATACCACAGTTACCTACCACTACCGTGGTAACGCCCTGGGTGAGCTTTGGCAGCATCTCGGGCGTACGAATGACATTGGTATCATCGTGAGTGTGGACATCAATAAAGCCAGGGGCCAAATAGCGCTCTTCAGCATCGATCACGGTGGTAGCCGTTGCATTAGGCATAGCGCCAATAGCGCAAATACGTTCGCCTTGAATAGCAACATCCGCACGAAAATGCGGGGTGCCAGAGCCATCTAGCACGTTGGCATTACGAATTAATAAGTCGTAAACCATCTTAGTCTCCTAATGGCTGGCGGTTATCACCACCGCGATGGTCATCCAGACTCAGCTTGAGTCTGCGCAACTTGGTACGTGAGCGCTCGCGGTGTCGCATGGCCAGCTCAAGTGCTAATACGTCGATAACGGCGAGCATGGCGTAGCGTGAAGCCGAAGGGTGGTAAATAAAGTCGGTTTCCCGCGAGGTAATGGGGAGCACAATGTCTGATGTAAAAGCGAGTGGCGAATTCATGGCGGTGATAGCGATGACCTTGGCGCCGTACTGCTTGGCAATCTGCGCCGACTCCACCATCTCCGGGGTGTAGCCGGTTACGGAGAGAACGACTACTACGTCATCGGGCTCAAGCGTTGACGCCACCATGCGGGGCAAGAGTGCCTGGGGATAGGCGCAGACGGCATATCCAAGGCGCACCAGGCGAAACTGAAATTCCTGGGAAAGGATGCTTGAGCCGCCACCCGCGCCAAAAACGAGTATCTGGCGTGCGTTATCAAGCTGTTCAACGGCGCCTGCCACATCCGCCTGGGCGAGCAAGTCGCGGTTGAGCGCCAACGTCTGGGTTGCAATGTCATACACCACGCTGGAGCCGTCTTCGGGCGTGGCTTCCTGAATAAACCGGCGTCCCGCGCCTAAGGCTTTCGTCAGGCGGGTTTTTAAGTCGCGCACGTTCGTACAGCCGATAGCGCGTGCAAAGCGAGTGACGCTAGCGTCACTCACTCCGGCGCGCTGGGCGATATCACCGATACTTGATTCGGTGACAAAATCAATGTCAGCAAAAATAAGCTCGGCGACTTTTCGTTCAGCGTCGCGAAGCGTATTAAAGTCAGTGGTTATTCGAGACAAAATGTCTATTTCCTGGCTCACCGTGAACTCCTGATGGTTGCCTTGTTTAAAAAATATGTTAGTTTCTATCTCAAAGTCAATATTCGTGAAAATAACTAACATTGATGTAACTAAGTGCGCTGAAATCTTTAGGAGACGGGTACATGCAAACAATGGCATTAGCGGTAGATAAAGGCAGCGTGGAGCTAGGCCCTAACCTATTGGCGGGCGTCAGCCTGCCTGCAGCCGTGGTGCATGAAGGTCCGCTCGAGCATAACGTGGCGTGGATGCAGCGTTTTGCGGAAGCCCACGGCGCTCGTTTGGCGCCCCATGGTAAAACCACGATGACGCCAGCGCTTTTTCATCGTCAGCTGCAGGCGGGCGCATGGGGGATTACCTTGGCGACGGCACCACAGTGCCGTGCAGCCTTTACTCATGGCATCACTCGGTTACTGATGGCTAACCAGTTGGTGGGGCAGGCGAATATGGCCATTGTCGCTGGCCTTATAGAACAAGGGGCGACATTTTACTGTGTTGTGGATAGCCAGGAAAACGTACGCCAGCTTGGGCGCTTTTTTGCCAAGCGAGGCTTGGTATTACCGGTTTTGATTGAGGTAGGTGTCCCGGGAGGAAGGTGTGGCTGCCGTACTCAGCAACAGGTACTTTCTCTGGCCGAAACTATTTCTGAAGAACCCGCGCTTTCACTGGCGGGGTTGGAAGGCTATGAAGGCGTTGTACACGGCGCTGATCCGGAAGCGGGGATTCGTGCTTACGCCAAACATCTAGTGGATGTGGCGGTAGAGCTTGAGACTGCAAAGCGCTTTTCAGAACCTGAGCCCATAGTGACGGCATCGGGTTCTGCCTGGTATGACGTGATTGCAGAAGCTTTTGAAGGAGCGCCGCTTCAAGGTCAGTTTACAGCTGTATTACGCCCAGGGTGTTACGTAGTTCACGACCATGGACTGTATCGTGAGGCGCAATCCGCCGTACTTGCGCGTCGGCCTGATTTGCCGGAAGGCCTTGAGCCTGCCCTGGAGGTCTTTGCACAGGTACAGTCGCTTCCTGAACCGGGACTTGCCATCATCGCATTAGGCAAGCGCGATATCGGCCATGATCAGTTACCCATTGCCCTGCGTCGCTACAGGGAAGCCGGTACCCCTGAACAGCTGTTGTCGGTGGATGATTGGGAAGTGACGAATATCATGGATCAGCACACGTTCGTGCGGCTTCCCAATGAGGCTCTGGATGTAGAGGTGGGTGATATTGTTGCGTTTGGCGCCTCTCACCCCTGTTTAACGTTCGATAAATGGCGCCAGCTGTTGTTAGTCGATAATGACTTAAACGTTAAAGAGCATTTGACTACCTGCTTCTAGCGCGCAAGCCAACCACCATCCACGGCTAGCGTGTGGCCATGAACGTAACGGGCTGCGTCAGAGCACAAAAAGATGACTGCGCCCGCCAGATCGTCAGGCGTTCCCCATCGGCCAGCCGGAATACGGCCGAGTATTTCGTCATGACGCTCTGGGTCGTCGCGCAGCGCTTGGGTGTTATCGGTTGCCATGTATCCAGGGGCGATTGCATTCACGTTGATATCGTGGGCGGCCCACTCGTTGGCCAGTAGGCGAGTGAGGCCTAGAAGCCCGCTCTTGCTGGCGGTGTAGGAGGGTACGCGAATGCCGCCCTGGAAAGAGAGCAGTGAAGCGATATTGACAATCTTGCCGGGCGCCTGGCGTTCAATAAGATGCTTGGCGACGTGTTGGGCTAGAAAGAACGCGGCCTTCAAGTTGACGTCGAGCACCGAGTCCCAGTCTTCTTCAGAAAACTCGATGGCTGGCGCCCGACGGATGATGCCAGCGTTGTTGACCAGGATATCCAGCTTGCCCGCTTGTGTGATGGCCTGGCTTACGATCTCGCTTGGCGCGTGATGACCAAGCTCCGCCTCAACCGCGTAAAAGCGCTGACCCAACGCTTCGACCTGCTGTTTCGTATCATTGGCAGGGCGGCGGTTAACGCCGACGATATCCGCGCCTGCTTGCGCCATCGCCAGAGCGATACCTTTCCCGAGCCCTTTATTGCAACCGGTCACCATGGCGACCTGGCCGTGCAGCGAAAATAGTTTCATCGTATTACTCCCTTCAACGGCCAGGCATTTCAACAAGATGGTTGTATCAGCGCCTTACATGTTTCGTGCTACATAGTGACTGCGGTGCCAAGGCGGGCAATCGCGTCAGGTAGTTCATGGGCATGCTGTATACCAATCGCGCCTTTGGGCGTGGCTTCCTCTTCAGGGAAATGGTTGATATGGATGACGTGCATACCCGCTGCCAAGCCGGCTTCCACACCCACGGCGGCATCGTCGATCACGATGCATTGCCCGGGGGCGTAACCCATTGCTGAGGCTGCCTGAAGGTAGAGCGCGGGGTCAGGCTTCCACACATTGAGCGTATATGCGCTGAAGATTTGCTCCCCGAAGTGCTGCGTTAGGCGCGTGCTTTCAAGCGCACAGCGAATTTTTTTCTCTGGCCCATTGGATACGACCGCCTTGGGGTAGGCGCTCAAGGCTGCCAGTACTTCAGGAATGCCCGCTATCGGTTCAAGTTCCGCGCGCATGCGCGCCTCCATACGGGCGCGCATTTGTGCTTCAAGCTTAGGAAATTGATCTTCTACCAAGACGCCAAAGCGCTCTTCAAGCATTTGCACGATGGTGTAAAAGCGAATGCCGCGGAATTCTTCCATATATTGTCGGGCTGAAAACGGCAAACCGAACTCAGGCAGGACTTCGCCAAGCACCTCGGCGAGCAGAATTTCGCTATCAACTAATGTGCCATCGCAATCAAACAGCAGGCAAAGCGGGGCAGACGCTGCGAGCGGATTATTCATTAAGCACCGTTTCGTTAACCACATTGATCGGACGCTCACCCTGGAGCGCTAAACGAATATTATCCACGGCGCGTTGGGCCATTGCCTGGCGGGTTTCATGGGTGGCCGAGGCAATATGCGGTAATGCGACCACGTTATGCATATGGGGAAGCGGTGATGAGGTGGGAAGGGGCTCCTGCTCGAATACGTCGAGACCCGCCGCTCGAATCGTATCGTTTTCCAAGGCCTCAATCAGGGCCGCTTCATCAACCACTTTACCGCGTGCGATATTGACGAAAACCGCTGAGGGCTTCATCAATGAGAATTCACGCTTGCCAATCAGCTTTTCCGTTTCCTGGGTGAGTGGCACGGTAATACATACATAATCGGATTCTGCCAAAAGCGTGTCTAGTTCACAGCGTGTTGCACCCAGCTCTTTTTCAAGTTCAGGCTTCGGTGAGGCGTTGGAGTAGAGAATCGGCATGCCAAAGCCCAGGGCGCCGCGTCGGGCAATCGCTGCACCGATACGGCCAAATCCGACCATGCCGAGCGTTTTGCCGTGTACATCGTTGGCGAATAATTCAGGACCGATACTCGATTTCCATTTGTCTTGTTTGACCACTTCCGCAAGCTCGATCATGCGTCGGCCAGCGGCCATAATAAGCGCAAAGCCAATATCCGCCGTGGTTTCGGTGAGCACATCGGGGGTGTTGCACAGCATGATGCCGCGCTTGGTCAACTCATCCACAGGGATGCTGTCGTAACCCACCGAGACGGTCGAAATAACTTCAAGGTCAGGCGCTGCGTCCAGTAATTCGGGAGTGATAGGTAGCCCGGAGCCGATAATGCCGTGGGCTTTGGAAAGTACCTCAGCCACACCCGGCTGGGTCAGATCCAGTGATCCTGAATGCTCCAGTAACGTAAAGTGTTGTGCGAGCTCTTCTTGCTGAGAGGCACTGAGTCGACCCATTACCATGATATTCTTTTTCATCTTGTCTCCTGTTGTGTTGATGTTTTTATTGAGTGAAACGTTAACAGATTTTACTGCTCGAGCTCACGCAGCTTATCTCTTGTGGGCAAACCTTCCATATCACCCACTACCTGAATGGCCTGGGCGCCTACTAGGTTACCGCGATTGAGGGCCTGCTGTGGGCTAAGGCCATCCAGCAGCGCGCTAATCACTCCCACGGCAAAGCCGTCTCCGGCACCTACGGTATCTACAACGTTGGCGACCGCTTGGCCTGGCACGATAAAACTCTCCAACTGACCACTTAGCGTGCCGCGATAATAGCTGCCCTCTGGCCCCAGCTTGATGATAACGGCCTTGGCCCCCCGAGCGAGGTAAAAATCGGCAATCGCTTCGGGTGATTCGCAACCGGTTAAAAGCTGCCCTTCAGAAAGCCCTGGCAGTACCCAATCAGCAAGACTTGCCAGCTCATTCAAGGTATCACGCATGACGGCTTCGCTGGGCCAAAGTGACGGGCGCAAGTTAGGGTCAAAGGAAATGCTGGCGCCACTTTCGCGTGCCTTCTGCATCAAGTGACGGGTTAATTCCAGGGCGCTTTCAGAAAGCGCAGGGGTAATACCGGTAGCATGCAGATGAGTGAGCGACTTAAAGTCGATGGAAGCGGCATCTTCAACGCTTAGATGGCTGGCGGCACTACCGCGCCTGAAATACTCAACCCGTGGGTCGGCGCCACCCTCGGCGCGCTCCTTGAACATCAGTCCGGTGGGGTGGTGCGCATCCAGGTGAATGTATCGGTCATCGATACCTTCGGCTTTCAAGGTCTGCTTGATAAAGCGGCCCTGGCTATCGCTGCCTACCCGGCTCAACCAGCCAACGTGAAAACCCAGGCGCGAGAGGCCAATGGCAACGTTATTGTCGGCGCCTGCCAAACGGCGATGAAAGCGGTCTACGTCAGCCAAGTCGCCTGGTAAATCGGCCACCAGCATGGTCATGGCTTCGCCAAAGGTAAGTATTTGAGGGGAGGAGGTTGTTGCATGTGCCATAGCGTTATTCTCTTGTTTAAGCGTGTCTTGGTTCGTGCTCAGGGGTTGTGCTGCCGCGTACTTGTAAGCGCGGAGCGTGGCGGTAACGTGTGGGTGATACCGGCGCTGAACCGTTAAGCTGGTTGAGCAAACAGCTGACCGCAGCCTGGCCGATATCATTAGTAGGCTGGGCCAGGGTAGTTATGCCGGGGGTTATCAGCTCACACCACTCCAGCTCATCAATGCCCATTAAACCGGTGGGGCCTATGGCGATTCCCTGCTTTTGAAAAATGCGTGTCATAGCGAGCGTGATGTTACCGTTAGCGCATAGCACCGCCCCTGGAGCTGAAACAGAACGCCTGGCAAATGCGTTTAACGTTTGCGTGTGATCCACTGCATTGTTCAGTATCAACGTCTGGCCGTTTATGCCTAAGGTTGCTGTCTGTTGAGTAAAGCGCTGCAGTCGCTCTTGGCGGGCGCTGGCGTAATCAGGTGGCTCACTGGCATAGAGAATTGATCGATACCCTTGCTCCACCAAATGCTCCAGCGCCATATCAATGGCCAAGGCGTTATCAAGTCCAATCACCGCAGCGTCGAGCTGGTGAATATCGCGGTCAAGCAGTACCAGTGGCACCCCGCTGCGCCTTATTGCCTGTAGCTGTGCTTCAGGCTGTCCGGAAGCATTAATAATCAAGCCCTCTACCTGGTAGGCCGACAGCAGGCGTAAATGCTGCTGCTCTTGTCTTGGGTCGTTATCAGTATTGCAAACGATCAATGAATAGCCGTGCGCACGAGCGGCCTGTTCCACCCCGTGAACAACGGCGACTGAAAAAGGATTACGGATGTCGGCTACCAGCATTCCCAGTAGACGCGAACCACCGCCTTTAAGGCCCCGCGCCATCAAGTTGGGCTGGTAGCCCAAGGTATCGGCGGCTTTTGCAATGCGCGTTTGAAGCTTGGGCGTTAGCCGCTCGCGCTCTGGGCCAAAAAAACGCGACACGCTGGTCTTGGAAGTGCCCGCCAGTTTGGCGACTTCGATAAGCGTGGCGCGGGGTGGGGGAGCGGGCATGATCATTATCCGTCTAACGATAAAATGGGAACGTTCCCAATCTGATTGCAAAATAGAGAGTTTTGGATTTAAAGGCAATACGTCTTAAGGCCCAGAGAAAAGGGGGCCACAAAAATGCAGGCAGCGAAAGTTAAGCGTGCGCCTTCTGATAGGCTATGGGGAAAAGCACAATAGGCGAGCACAATGCAGCTACATGACTACCAGCAGTACGATGCCACCGGCCTTGCCGAGCTGATCCGCCGCCGTGAGGTGAGCCGGGTAGAGGTTTTGGAGGCTGCCTTTAATGCCATTGAAACATTGAATCCTCTCCTGCATGCGGTCGTCAGAACGCGCTTTGAGAAAGCCCGGCAGGAGAGCGAGCAGGTCGCCGATGATACGCTCTTTGGCGGAGTGCCCACCTTGAGCAAAGACCTGCTGATGGGGCTGGCCGGTGAGCCATTGACATCTGGCAGTGCCGCCTTGGCGCAGTGGCGCCCCAAGGAGGACGCTTTGCTGATCCAGCGCTCACGAGCTGCCGGTCTGGTAGTGGTTGGGCAAACGGCGACGCCGGAGCTGGGATTGATGGGCATAACCGAGCCCAAAGCCTTTCCTCATCCGGTGAACCCCTGGCAGGCAGGGTACTCTCCTGGCGGTTCGAGCGGAGGTGCCGCCGTAGCCGTGGCCAGCGGCATAGTGCCTTTGGCACTGGCGGGGGATGGCGGTGGTTCCATCCGTATTCCGGCAAGCTACTGCGGGCTATTTGGCTTTAAACCCACCCGGGGCCGAGTGCCAACCGGATCGGGCCATGGTGAAGTATGGCAAGGTGCCGTCATCGAGCATGCGCTGACCCGCAGCGTGCGCGATAGTGCGGCGCTATTGGAGCAGGTCAACGGTATGGCGTCTTCGGGCCCTTACCCGGTGCCTCGTGAAACGGGTTACGTGGCGGCACTCGCGTCACCGCCCAAGCGGTTGCGTATTGCCGTATCGTTGGGTGAGCCCTTAAGCAGCAGTCTGGGGACGCAGCTAAACCCGGAGGTCAACATGGCGATTGAAAAAGCGGCCTCCGCGCTAACCGCAATGGGTCATGAGGTGGAGTGGTGTGATCCGCCGGTGGAGGGGAGGGCCCTGGCAGATAGCTACCTTACGCTTTACCTTGGCCATTTGGCGGCGGATCTTCGCTGGATGAGCCAACAAACCGGCGTGCCGGTACGCCAATTGGCGATTGAACCCTCCACGCGGGCCATTGGACGGTTAGGGACGAAACTTCTGGCACAGGATTACGAGTCCGCCAAACGCTACTGGCACGTAGCGGCTGAGCAGATGAGCCGTTTTCATCAGCGTTTTGATGCGCTGGTGATACCAGTAACGGCAGATGCTGCCCCCAAAATTGGCGAGCTCTATCCATCAGCGGCACGTGAACGCTTAATGTCTGTTTTGGCGATTCCGGGGGCATCGTCGCTGGCGCTAAAGGCAGGCTTGTTAAAGCGCTTTGCGGTGGACGCGCTTAGCCGCACGCCGTTCACTCAACTAGCCAACCTGACGGGCCAGCCTGCCATGTCAGTGCCTTTGCATATAACCACCAACGGGCTACCGGTAGGTGTGCAGGTAATAGGCCGGTTTGGCGAGGACAAGCAGTTACTACAGCTGGCCGCTGAATTAGAGCAGCACGATGTCTGGCAGCATCACTTGCCGCTGCAAGCGTTCCGTTCTCAGGCAGGGTAAACTACGCGGCTTTGATACGTCGCCTGGCCTTATGCATGCATCCAACCTATGAATTAACCGACGCGGGAGACCGTTATTTCGACGGTCTGGTCGATAAGTTTTCGCGCTCGCTCTATCAGGCGCCCCGTGGCGAGCTGCGTTTGGCGATGTTGGATTATCTGTTGCCGCAAATGCTTCAGCTGGATAAGCAACCTGTGCTGGATGTCGGCGGCGGATTAGGCCAGCAGGCTGCCTGGTTTGCCGAACGCCAGCACCCGGTCACCATGGCGGAGCCTTCCCTGGATATGCTCACCTATGCCCGGCACTGGCATAGTGAAACGAAGCGGCTGCCTGGCGAGGCGATGGCCTACGTGCACGCTCCGCTACAGGATTTACGCCTTGAAGCGCCTGGCCCTTGGCCTTTGATTACCTGCCACGCGGTGCTCGAGTGGTTGGGCGACCCGCGCTCAGCGGTGTCAAGTTTGGCCAGCCTGCTTGCGCCCGGTGGCCAGCTAAGTCTGATGGTATTCAATCGCGACGCGCTGCGCTTTTCCAACGCGGTGAAAGGCAATCTGGAGAAGGCGCTAAGTGATCGCCTGGAAGGCAAGGGCAAGCGGCAGCGCTTGACGCCCATTTCGCCGGTAACCCACGCTGAGGTGGTTGAGTGGGGAGCGGAAAACAGTCTTGAAGTAGCAAGCGTTGCAGGTATACGCGTGTTTCAGGACTACCTGCGTCAGCCGCCCACCAGTGATAATGAGCGTGAAACGCTGCTGGCGCTTGAAAAACAGTACTGCCGTCAGGACCCGCACTGGCGGCTGGGTCGTTATTTACTTTATACGTTGATCAAACCGGAGACTTCTCAATGAGTGCCCAAACGCCTGCCTGCCAACTGCTGGAACGCCAGCAGGATGACTACACGGCACTTATGGTCGTGGCGCCACCGGTTGACGCCTGGTTGATCGCCCAATCCACGGGCGTTATCAGCGGTGACCTTAGCGTACTAAGCGAGTGGCAAGCCGCAGGTAAGATGGCTTATAGCCCCTTCGCGCTGCCTGAAAACGCCGTTACCCACGGCGAGATAGTGCTGTTCTGGCCCAAGGCGCATCAACTCGGCATTTGGTGGCTTGAGTGGCTATGCAGCGTTTTACCGGTGGGTACGGCCATTGAGATTGTCGGTGAGCATAGTGGCGGCGTGAAACGCGTGCCTAAAGTACTCGCAGAGCGGGGGATGATCTGCGACAAGCGCGATAACGCGCGGCGCTGCTCACTGTTTGCCACACGCACCGTCGCTTTTGAGGACACCCTGCAAGACGCTTGGCAGCGCTTTGAGGCATTGGGCTTAACGCTTGTCAGCCACCCTGGCGTCTTTGGGCATGGCAAGGTGGATGAAGGCACGCTGCTGCTATTGGAAAGCCTGGAAAAAGAGCTACCCAACACGCCTCAACGTATTCTCGATATGGGCTGTGGTGATGGCATTATCAGCGCCTGGCTTGCCAAACGGGGCCACACGGTAACCGCCGTGGATGTCAGCGCCTTCGCCGTTGAAGCAACGCGCCGCACGCTGGAAACCAATAAAGTTGATGGGAATGTCTTGCAAAGCGATGTGTATAGCGCGCTTGAAAGCCAAACCTATGATTTTATTATCAGCAACCCCCCGTTTCATCAGGAACGTGATGTGAGCTACGGACCCAGCCAACGCTTGATTCGCCAGGCGCCGGAGCATCTTGCCAACCGGGGGCGGTTGATCCTCGTGGCGAACGTATTTCTACCCTATCCGGATCTTCTGACCGACGCCTTTGGAAGCTTTGAAGCACTTGCCGATAACCGGCGTTTCCGGGTTTATGGGGCGAACAAGTCAGGCCGCTAATAGCTTGTTTGAAGCAACGTTTACTCAGCAAAGAAAACATTCAAGACATGGTCTAGATGGACTTCCATCGCTTGGCGAGCCGTGTCTGAGTCACGATTTTCAATCGCCTCAACGATTCGCTCGTGGTCGCCTTGCGAGCGTTTTGGCATGTCCGTCTCCATGTACAGATCCTGAAGACGACGGAACATGGCGCCATACTGATGGCCAAGTAGATGCTTGATGATAAGCGCATAGGCGGCATTGCCTGAGGCCTCTGCTATGCGGATATGCAGCAGCCGGTCTCCCGCGCAGTTGCGTCGACCATTGGCGTTATCAAAAAAATTGCGCTCAAGGGCTAGTCGAATCGACTTTATGTCTTCATCGGTCGCATTCATGGCTGCTAGCGCCGCAATTTCCGGCTCTAAGTAGCGGCGTGTCTGGAGAAGTGAAAAGGGTGGGATTTCTTCGTCCAGGTTAAGCTCGATTTCACTCTCGAACTCTGGGTCGAGTGCCCACGGCTCAGTACGCGCCGCCGCACGCATCACCGGCTCCAGCGGCGCTGACCTTGACTCAAGCACGACAACGCCATGCCCCACGCGCACGGCAACCTGGCCAACCACTTCCAAGGCAATCAAGGCTTCTCTTACGGATGCTCGGCTGACGCCCAGGGATTGTGCAAGCTCGCGCTCGGGCGGAAGGAGAGTTCCAGGAGGGAACTCTCCCTTATTGATCAACTGCTGCAATTGGTCAGCGATCTGGCGATAAAGCCGTTGTGAGCGGATGGCTTGAATGGGCATTCTTGGTCGTTCCTGTCCGTTTCTTTAATATTCTCGATCAATATTCATTGCGACTAAAGTTCAGTTCAAAAAGCCCATTATTGGCCTTTTTGAGGATTGCCAGGGTCAATATCTCTCGCTCATACTCGATTCATTGGTCAGGCCATTGTATGTCTGGACGACCTGACCCTAAGTATGTTCCCACGATTTCCAGAGGCGTGCCATCGCTATTAGGGAAGTGACATCGCATGAGACTTAAAAATAAAACTGCATTAATCACCGCCGCTGCGAACGGCATTGGGCGTGCAAGCGTCGAGCGGTTTGTTGCCGAAGGCGCACGCGTATTCGCCACCGATATTGATATTTCTACCTTGCAAGATATGCCGGGCGTTGAAGCCTATTGCCTGGATGTAACGGATAGTCAGGCAATCAATGAGCTGGCCGCTACGCTGCCAGCCTTGGACATACTGTTCAACTGTGCGGGCATGGTGGCGGGTGGCACGCTTCTTGAGTGCGACGAGGCGACTTGGCAGCGGTCGATGGATCTGAACGTCACGTCAATGTTTTATACCCTTCAGGCTTTCTTACCCGGCATGTTATCAAACGGCGGGGGCAGCATTATCAATATGGCGTCTCTGGCATCAAGTGTTAAAGGCGTTGCCAACCGCTGTGCTTACGGGGCCTCCAAAGCAGCGGTTATCGGTCTTACCAAGTCGGTAGCTGCAGACTTCATGACGCAAGGTGTTCGCTGCAATGCGATTTGCCCAGGTACCGTCGAGTCTCCTTCACTGAAACAGCGCATAGCAGAGCAGGCCCGCAAAGAAGGGCGCAGCGAAGCTGAAGTGCTGGCATCTTTTATTGCGCGTCAACCGATGGGCAGGTTAGGACGAGTAGAGGAAGTGGCTGCTTTGGCTACCTTTCTGGCCAGCGATGAATCACAGTTCATTACCGGTACCGCGCAATTAATTGATGGCGGCTGGGCTAACTGACTACTTTAGGAGATATAACAATATGAAATTATTACGCTTTGGGCAATCAGGTCAGGAAAGGCCCGGCATTCTGGATAGCCGGGGAAAGGTGCGCGATCTTTCCTCTATCGTTGATGATATTGCGGGCGACGTATTGAGCGACAGTAAGTTGCAGCAGCTACGCGATATGGATTTAACGACGCTGCCGGAAGTCGCGGACGATGTTCGCTTGGGCCCCTGTGTGGCTCGCGTAGGCAAGTTTATCTGCATTGGCCTCAACTACTCGGACCACGCAGCTGAAACCGGTGCTGAAGTGCCGCCCGAGCCGGTCATTTTCAATAAATGGACCAGCGCTATCTGCGGCCCTAACGATGATGTGGAAATTCCCCGCGGTTCGGAAAAGACCGATTGGGAAGTAGAGCTTGGCGTCATCATTGGCAAGGGCGGCCGTTACATCGACGAGGCTGACGCCATGTCTCACGTGGCAGGATACTGCGTCGTGAATGATGTCTCTGAACGTGCGTTTCAGATTGAGCGCAGCGGTACCTGGGATAAAGGTAAAGGCTGCGATACGTTTGGCCCATTAGGCCCCTGGCTAGTCACCCGTGATGAAGTGGCTGACCCACACCAGTTGGGCATGTGGCTTGAAGTGGATGGCAAGCGTTATCAGGATGGCAGCACCCAGACCATGGTGTACCAAGTGCCTTTCCTGATCAGCTATCTAAGCCGCTTTATGAGTCTGCAGCCGGGCGACGTCATTTCAACCGGTACGCCTCCCGGCGTTGGCATGGGCCAGCAGCCCCAAGTGTATCTTCGGGAAGGCCAGCGCATGCGTTTAGGCATTGATGGCCTGGGTGAGCAGAGTCAGCGCGTTGTACAGGCATAGAAAATACAAGTAATAAAAGTAAGTAATTAAAGATACAGGTATTGGCGGCTTTATTAGTCGTTAATACCTGACTTACCGTGATCGGCAGGACTTGAGAGGGCTTTTATACCTCCAAAGGACTGACCAATAGACCAAAATGCCTGTCAGGCTGGTTCGATAGTGGCCTGTGCTTGGCGCAAAGGAGCACATTAATGCAAGCGCTTGTTTGTTCAAAGCCGCATCACCTTGAACTGCGTCATTGCGATAAGCCTGAGTGCCCGGTAGGGCATGCCCTGGTACGCATTCGGCGCATTGGCATCTGCGGCACGGATATCCACGCCTATGGGGGTAATCAGCCCTATTTTGAATACCCGCGCGTGCTTGGCCATGAGCTCGCAGGAGAAGTCGTTGAGGTGGCGGATAGCCCAAATCAGCATCTGCTGGGCAAGCAGGTTTACGTTATTCCTTACTTACATTGCGGCGAGTGCCGTGCCTGCCAGCAGGGCAAGACAAACTGTTGCCAGAATATGCAGGTCATTGGGGTGCATAAAGATGGTGGAATGGCGGAGTACTTGGCTGTTCCCACTACGCACCTGGTGGTTTCCGAAACCCTCTCTATCGATCAGCTTGCGTTGGTAGAGTGCATGGCGATTGGCGCCCATGCTGTAAGACGTAGCGCGCTGCAAGCGGGTGAGCTTGCGGTGATTGTCGGGGCAGGCCCGATCGGCATGGGTGTTCTTCAGGTAGCGAAAAGCCGAGGCGCACGCACATTGATGGTGGACACCAATGCTTCGCGATTAGCGTTTTGCCGTGATGTGCTGGGGGCTGATGCTGTCGCGAATCCACAAGACGTTGAGATGGCAGCTCAGATCAGCACTCTCAATGATGGAGCGTTAGCGGATGTGGTGTTCGATGCCACCGGCAACCCCCGTGCCATGCAGGCGGGATTCGATCTTGCAGGCCATGGTGGGCGCTATGTATTGGTTAGCATAGTGAAAGCTGATATCACCTTTAACGATCCTGACTTCCACAAAAAAGAACTCACGCTGATGGGTAGTCGTAACGCCACGCGTGAAGACTTTGATTGTGTGGTGTCGCTGATGGAAAGAGGCGCTATCAACGCCGCTGCAATGATTACTCACCGGGCACCGCTTGCGGATGTTCCTTCGCACATGCCTCAGTGGTGCGACCCCACCAATCAGGTAATCAAAGCCATGATTTCCATCGATACCGAGGAAGCGCATCCGTGAGTGACCTGATCACAACACAAACGCCCCATCTCACGCTGCGTGTCCACGCACTGGATAATGTTCGAGTTGCTTTGACCGACTTGCCGGCGGGCGCAGTAATCGAAGATCAAGGCGTCAACATCACGCTGCCTGGCTTCGTTCGGCACAAGCATAAATTTGCGCTAAGCGATATGGCAGTTGGCGATGTGGTCATCATGTACGGCGTAAGGGTGGGTAAAGCAACACAGCCCATTGCGGC
This sequence comes from Halomonas sp., assembly GCF_017983445.1. GTDB lineage: Bacteria > Pseudomonadota > Gammaproteobacteria > Pseudomonadales > Halomonadaceae > Vreelandella. Next base: position 81,358 of record NZ_JAGOBJ010000006.1, on the reverse strand, counting down.
GGGGGGCGCGATTACGACCGAAAACGTGGTGCATGCAACGGACGAATTATCCACGAAGACTAGTCAAAAAGCCTGGCAGCCACCTGAGGTAACTGCGTTCGAGAAGACGACATTTGCTGGCTACCACCGCCCGGATGGCCGGGTGGGAACGGCCAACGTGTGGCTAGTGGTGCCTCTGGTTTTTTGTGAAAACCGCAATATCGAAGTGTTGCGCCAGTGTGTCGCCGATGCCTTGGGGGACGACCCTTTTTATGATTATAAGCGCATGGCCAGACAGCTGTTACATGGGGAAGACACTGCCGAGTCAGCGGCACCCGCCGGGGAGCGTCTGTTTCCTAATGTCGATGGCGTACGCTTTCTGATTCATCAGCAGGGCTGCGGCGGCACAGACAGCGATGCTGATGCGCTATGTGAACTGCTCGCAGGCTACATCTGTCACCCCAATGTCGCGGGGGCTACGGTGCTCAGTCTTGGTTGCCAGAAAGCACAGATCACCATGTTGCAAGATGCCATTGCAAAACGTGACCCAAGCGGCCACAAGTCGGTCAGTTACTTCGAGCAGCAGCGCTCTGAAAGCGAAGAGGTGCTGATTCGCGACGCATTGACAGCGATTTTTGATGGGCTCAAGCAGGCCAATCAAGTGACGCGGCAACCAGCGCCGCTTTCTGAACTTACCTTGGGCGTTGAGTGCGGTGGGTCGGATGGCTTTTCCGGGCTTTCCGCAAACCCCGTGGTAGGTGCCGTTGTGGATCGCCTTGTGGCGTTGGGTGGTAGCGGTATTCTCAGCGAGTTCCCCGAGCTGTGCGGTGTAGAGCACGAGTTGCTGGCGCGCTGTCGTAACCAGCAGGTGGCTGAACGTTTTACCACGCTAATGGCTGATTATCAGCGTCATGCCCACGCGGTGGGCGCGGATTTCTCCATGAATCCTTCCCCTGGAAATGTGCGCGACGGTTTGATTACCGATGCCATGAAGTCAGCGGGCGCTGCCAAAAAAGGCGGTGATAGCCCCGTGGTTGATGTACTCGATTACACCGAGCCCATGACGCTTAAGGGGCTTAGCCTGCTATGTACGCCAGGTAACGATGTAGAGTCGACTACCGGCCTGGTGGGGTCGGGCGCTAACCTGGTGCTATTTACCACAGGCCTGGGAACACCGACCGGCAACCCCGTTGCGCCTGTGATCAAGATTTCAAGCAATAGCGAACTCGCAAGCCGCATGAGCGATGTGATCGACTTCGATGCCGGGCCGATCATCCGCGGTGAAGCGAGCATTGACCAACTGGCTGATGAATTGCTAACGCTCTGTATCGAAACAGCGTCTGGGCGTTATATATCGAAGGCTGCACGTCTTGCGCAGTTGGACTTTATTCCCTGGAAGAGAGGAGTGTCATTGTGAGGCAGCCTCTCTCGCAGGCAAGCATTGTTCAGTTCGGTACTAGCCGTTTTTTACTCGGCCACGTCGCTGCCTTTGCAAGCGTCGCTCTAGCAGAGGGAAACAGCCGTGAAGCGGTACTTGTGGTGCAGACTTCCGCGCGCTCTGAAGGCAAAGCCAAGGCAGTTGCGCTGGCTCAGCAGGATAGCTATCCGCTACATATTAAGGGATTGCATAATGGTGTTCCCGTTGAGGAGCAGCTTTCTATTAGCAGTGTCGCTGGCTGCCTTGTGGCACAAGACGACTGGGAAGCATTGGAGCGTCACTTTATTCAGACAGCTCGTTGGGTGGTTTCTAATACGGGCGATAGCGGTTACGACGTGACCGGTGATACTAGTCTTGCCGCTGTTCCCGAAAGCTTTCCAGGCAAGTTGACCAAGCTTCTATATGCACGCTTCAAGGCTGGGCGTCCAGGTCTTACGCTGCTGCCCTGCGAATTGATCGGCAGCAACGGTCAAGTGCTCAAGGAAATTGTTTCCAGGCTAGCGCGCCAGGACTACCACGATGCTCATTTCAGTGCTTGGCTGGATGTCGAGTGCTGCTGGGTCAATACGCTGGTAGATCGCATCGTCTCGGCGCCGCTTGAGCCGGTTGGCGCCGTTGCTGAGCCTTATGGGCTCTGGGCCGTTCAGCAGACGCCAGGCCTGACGATGCCCTTTGAGCATCCTGCCATTGAGGTCGTAAGTTCGTTACAGCCTTATGAGTTACGCAAGCTGCATATTCTTAATCTGGCGCATACGTATCTGGTTGATCAGTGGCTGAAGCTTGAGTTGACCGATTCCATTACCTACGTAAGAGAAGCCATGCGAGAGCCAACGCTGCGCAAGGCACTCAGTGAGGTGATGGAGAACGAAGTATTGCCTGTCCTGGCTCTTGAATTACCGGATATGGATTTAAACGCCTACTGGCAGAGCACGTTGGAACGTTTTGATAATCCTTTCTTGAATCACCCTCTAGAAGATATTGCTCAGTACCACAGCGACAAGCTTAATCGCCGTTTAAAACCAGTGGTGTGTATGGCAGAAAACTACGCAATACCCACACCTGGGCTTAGTGAGGCGCTTAAACGAACAGCAGTACCAAACATTAACGATAAAACAACACTGCTTTAAAGCAGACCCTAACCCTACGATTAAACACAAGAAAAAAAGGAGTGCTAAATGCGCCTGAATAAACTGTCTATCGCTATCACGCTTGCGACTGTTACGACGCTTGGCGTTGCCACGACTGCTCAAGCCAGCACTGAAATCCGCATTGCGTACGGCAACCAGCCCGGCGAGCCGGTGGATGTAGCCGTTAAGCAGTGGGCCGAATGGGTGAGTGAGGCGAGCAATGGCGAGCTGGAGCTGAAAGCGTTTCCGGCAAGCCAGCTGGGTTCGGAAACGGAGGTAATGGAACAGGCACGCTTTGGTGCGCCGATTATCTCGATTACTGCTTACAGTAACTTTCTCGATTCAGTTCCCGATCTTGCGGTATTGGACGCGCCTTATCTGAGTGAAGACTTTGAGTCGAAACTCAAGGTTTTTGATTCGGAGTGGTTTGCTGAGCAAATGGAAAAGGTAGACGGGTCTGGCTACCACATCGTTATCCCAAATGCGGTATATGGTGCACGCCACCTGCTGTCACGCGAGCCCGTCAGCAGCCCTGCTGACCTCGATGGAATGCGTATCCGCGTTCAAAACTCGCAAATGTATGTGGAAGCGATACGTGCCATGGGAGCAACACCCACGCCGATGTCACTGGGTGATGTTTATCCTGCGCTGGCGCAAGGGATAGTCGACGGCGTCGAGAACCCAGCAGCGGTACTTTACGGGGGCAAGTTCCACGAGGTGGTTAAACATCTTAGCTTGACGTCTCATATGCATACCGTGGCGCCTTTCGTGACCGGGAAGTCTTTTTGGGATCAGCTCAGTGAAGAGCAGCAGCAGATCATGACGGATACCGGCCAGCAGATGGCAGAGTATCTCTCTGAACTGGTCGCAGATAACAGCGAGCAGGCATTAGAGAGTTTACGTAGTGAAGGCGTGGAAATTCATGAAGTTGATATCGCGCCTTTCCGCGAGCGGGCGGCACAGCAGATCCCATCTGCGTTTCCTCAGTGGAGCGATGGTCTGTACGACAAGGTTTACGAAATCATTAACGGCTGATCATCCTGTGATCGCATGGTTCCCCGGCTAGCCGGGGAACCAAGTTGAGGTGTCTGATATGCAGCGTATCTTCACGTGGCTAGATCGATTCATGCGTCTTGATGAAGTCATCGCGACCGCCGCCATTTTTGCGCTCTTCCTGGTGGCGATTAGCAATATATTCATGCGCTATTTGTTTAACAGCCCCTTGGCCTGGACGGAAGAGATTCTTCAAATGCTTTTGGTGTGGGCCTCATTCCTGGGCGCCAGCGCTCTGGTGCGCCGCAGAGAGCATGTGTTCATTAGTTTTGTGACCGATAAGCTCCCACCAAGATTGGCGCATTGGAACGAGCAAATATTCAGTGTGGGCATCATTTTAGTGAGTGCGGCGGTAATGCTTTATTGGGGTACTGAGCTACTCAGCTATTCAGCGTATCGCAGTACACCGATGCTGCAAATTCCCTATTACTGGATTCATGTGGCGATCCCCGTTAGTGCAGTGGTAATGATTTATCACTGTGTGGTGCGGCTGGTTCGGCAACATTCACCTTAGGAGTTAACCACATGGCTGTCAGTATTGCGCTTGGCGCACTGTTTTTACTGTTTCTATTGGGTACACCTGTTGCGTTTGCACTGTTCTTTTCGACGTTTCTCTATTTCATCGTAGGGGCTGACCAGCCCATGATGCTGCTTATTCAGCGTCTGGCCGGTGGTCTGGAGTCGGTTTCTTTACTCGCCATTCCTTTTTTCATTATGGCGGGTGTGTTCATGAACTATTCAGGCATAACCGACCGGCTGCTGAAGCTTGCTGAATTGCTGACGCGCCGTATGCATGGTGGATTAGCACAAGCCAATGTGTTGCTGAGTACTTTCATGGGTGGGCTGTCCGGTTCTAACATTGCCGATGCCGCCATGAATGCCAAGCTGTTGGTGCCGAGCATGACGGCCAAGGGTTATCCCGTACCTTTTTCTAGTGCGGTAACGGCCGCTTCGTCACTTATTACCTCGACTATTCCGCCCGGCATTGCTTTGATCGTGTATGGCTACGTCAATAATGTCTCGATTGGACGACTTTTTCTTGCCGGTGTGGTTCCTGGTGTGTTGATGGCAATCAGCCTGATGGTGCTGGTGTCCTTTCTGTGTCGGCGTTATGGCTATCAACCACCCCAGCGGGCGAAAGTAGCGCGTACGGAGTGGATCAGCGTGACGCGTGCCGGCATTATCGCCTTGATGCTACCTCTGGTCGTTATTGGCGGTATCCGCATCGGTGTATTTACGCCAACAGAGGCGGGGGCTATCGCGGTGCTTTATGCGCTCATCGTGGGGGTTTTCATTTATAAGCAGATGACCCCCAAGACGATAGCGCTGGCGACCAATGAATCACTCTTGGCATCCGTTAACGTGCTTTTCATCATTGCCGTAGCATCAGGTTTTGCACGCTTTCTTACCTGGGAGCAGATTCCTCAGGAGATCGCGATGATGCTGTCTACTCAGGTTGGCAGTGCTATCGCCTTCCTGTTATTAGCCAACTTATTGTTATTGATCTTGGGCATGTTTCTGGAAGGGAATGCCATTTTGATCGTGCTCTCACCGCTGCTGGCGCCGGTAGCCGCTCAGTTTGGTATCGATCCCGTTCACTTTGGGATCATTTTCATTATCAATGCCACGATTGGCACGATTACGCCCCCATTAGGCACGGTGATGTTTACTACCTGTAGCATCACAGGTATTAATATTTCATCCTTCATTCGCGCCGTCATACCTTTCTGGCTGGTAATGGTAGGCATTCTGCTGCTGGTAACCTTTATCCCGGCACTTTCATTGATGCTGCCTACGCTGGTCTTTTAATCGCGGTGGTTTCTATGCAAGGCAGTGGCAAGGGTGAGAAAGATCAACTCAATATTTCCTCACACTTGCCACATTCGGCTACCGACGTACTAACGTTTCACCTCTATGATGTTGATGAGCATTGGGCAATTTAATGAAATTGTGCGGGGTGGCCGTAATGGTTAGAAACAGCAGAAATATCGTCATGTTAGGCAGTGCTGTTGTACTGGGTGGCCTGCTGGCAGTGGGATTGGTGGGGGGCGGAAGCTACATCAAGCAGGCGGCTGAGGTATGGCAGCAGTCGTCGCGCAATGTCACGGTTCGTGGGCTGGCTGAGCGCGAAGTGGCGGCAGATCTGGTGCTATGGCCGTTTAACTACAGCGTCAGCGCCAACAGTTTAAGTGACCTGGAAGAGCTGCTTTCCAATAACGATCAGGCCATTCGCCGCTTTCTGGAAGCCCAGGGGTTTGCTCCTGAGCATATCAGTACCACGCCACCCAGGATTACCGATCAGTTCAGTAACCTGTATGGCGGGCAGCGTCCTGATGAGCGCTACCGCGCAGAAGCCAAACTTCTGCTGCGCTCGCCGGATGTGGAGGGGGTGATGCAGGCCATCCCCAGTACAACCTCATTAGTGCGCCAGGGTGTTTTACTCTCGCCAGGCTACGAGTATCAAACCGAGTTTCTGTTTACCGGGCTGGATGCGATCAAGCCTGAAATGATTGCCGAGGCCACTGCCGATGCACGCAATGCCGCCCAGCAATTTGCTGAAGACTCGGGAAGTCAGGTGGGCCAGATACGCCAGGCGACGCAGGGGTATTTTTCTATCGAGGATCTAGACAGCTATACGCCCAATATCAAGCGAGTTCGTGTGGTGACCACTATCGACTATGCATTAAAGGATTAACCGGTATAACGGATGCCGGTCACGGTGTAGAGCACTTCGCCATTGGGGGTAAGCACCTTTACATCGTCATCGACCTGCTTGCCGAGAAGCGCTTTGGCCATTGGCGCATCGATGCTGATCCAGCGCTTTTGGGTATCGATCTCGTCGTGACCCACAATGCGTAGTTGAAGCGCTTCTCCCTCTTCATCCTCCAAACCGACAAAGGCGCCGAAGAATATCTTATCAAGATTCGCCGGTAGCCGGTCGACCACCTGCAGTTCATCCAGGCGTATTGTCAGGTAACGAATTCTTGCAATGACGCGGTTCAGCTCTTTCTTGTTATAGGTGTAATCAGCGTTTTCGCTACGATCGCCCAGCGCGGCGGCTTCGCCTACCTTGGCGGAAAGTGCGGGTCGCTTTACGCGCGACAAATGATCCAGAATGCCGCGTAGGCGGGCAGCGCCTTCTGCCGTGATCAGGTTGCTCTTGGGTTCTTGGCGCGGGTCCTTGGCCGGGTCGCGCCAGCGGGTCATATTGCGGCCTTTCATGTGAATGCTCTCCTGGTCAATCCGTTAGCTTACGTGAGCCCATGTGTTACGGGCAAAGCTGAATACGGCAAAGGGTGACTGGCGAATCATTCAAACGTTCGTTACATTGTCGAGGTGGGCGATTTACCCCTTAAACGTTACGCTGATAAAAATAATCCAGGAGACTGTCATGCGCGCCATACCCGTTTCACGTTTACTGATTGCCACCGCCCTCAGCGGTGCGCTGGCGCTTGCCTCGGCAACGGCCTTTGGCTACGAGAGCGAGCTTTTCTCGCTGAAGAATCGCTGGGAACATACGATGAGCGATCTGCCTGACAACCAGCGTGAAAGCACCCTTAAAACCCTGGCGGATGAAGCAGCTACCCTGGTAAATGCGAACCCTGATCAGGCTGACCTGTTGGTCTGGCAAGGAATTATTCTGGCCTCTTATGCGCGTGAACGTGGTGGGTTTGGCGCATTGGGTGTAGCTGGTGATGCACGCGATGTGCTTGAGCGGGCCATTTCCCTCGACCCCGAAGGTGGCAACGGTTCTGCGTACGTCACGCTGGGCGCGCTTTACGACAACGTGCCGGGGCGCCCGATCAGTTTTGGCAGCAGCGATAAAGCCCGGCAAATGTTCCAGCGCGCCGTCGAGGTTCGCCCTGACGGCATCGATGTCAACTACTACTACGCCGAGTTCTTGCTTGATGAAGGCGATACCGATGCTGCCCGCGAACACGCCGAACGTGCGGTAAACGGCACCCCGCGTGTCCAGCGCGAGCTTTCTGACGAAGCGCTGCGCCGCGATGCCCAGGCCATGTTGAGCCGTCTATAATCCCTCCTGACCAGATTGGCATTCCCGGTAGCAAGCACTGATAATAGAACGATTGTTATCACCGGGAGTGCCTCATGGCGTCCAGCGTTGAAAAAGTATCATTAAACACACCGCTTCTGAGCCTTGACGATGTTGAGCTGCTCAAGCGCGAGACGCTCTATGAGGGTTTTTTTCGCCTTGAAAAGATGGAGCTTCGCCATCGCCTTTTTGAAGGTGGCTGGAGCAAACCCATGCATCGCGAAGTGCATAGCCGACACGATGCGGTGGGGGTAGTGCTTTATGACCCCGCACGCGATGCGCTGGTGCTGGTTGAGCAGTTTCGCGCGGGTGCAGTAAACGACCCCGTTTCCCCCTGGAAACTTGAATTCGTAGCGGGCCTGATTGATAAAGATGAGTCGCTTGAAGATGTTGCTAGGCGTGAGTCGCTGGAAGAAGCAGGCTGCAAAGTAGGGCCGTTAACCCTGATTCATACCTATTACCCAAGCCCCGGGGCCTGCAATGAGCGTGTAACGCTGTTTTGTGGGCTGGTTGATACGCAGGGTGTAAGCGGTATCCACGGTCTTGATGAAGAGCATGAAGATATTCGCGTTCATGTGGTGTCTTTTCCTACTGCTTGGGAACTCTTGGCGCAGGGGAGACTCGACAACGCCATGTGTTTGATAGGACTGCACTGGCTCAATGGCCAACGCGCCTCCTTGCGCGCGTCGTCCCAGCGAGCCCTCACCTCAAGCGAAAACCACGAGGAGTGAGCATGGCAAGAACAGCCTATGTCACCGATTTAAAGTCGCTCCAAGGGGAGTGCAGCGCCAACTATCTGCGTTTATTGCGCCTGGTTGGGGATATGGAGATCGGGCAACGCCGCGAGATCGCTTTAAGTAGCCATGAACAGCATTTTGGTGATTTGCAGCTCACGGTATTAGAGCATGCCCCTTACACCACCATGATCGAAGTGACTCAAAGTGGACCTTTGGATGCGATTATGGAAGGCCCGCGCATGCGGGTGCATCTTTACCATGATGTGCGTATGGCAGAGGTCACCGATTTTCAGCGAGAGCGCCATTTCAGCGGCCGCTATCGCTATCCGAATGCGCGCATGCATCAGCCCGATGAAAAGCTTCAGCTTAATCGCTTTTTAGGCGAGTGGTTGGCCCACGGGCTATCGCATGGCCATGCCTACGATTTACCGGAGATGCGTTAATGCGGCTGGTACAGATAACCGATGCCCACTTGTATGCTGATATCAATGCACGCTCCCGCGCCGGTGTGCCGTGGCTGCATTTTCAGCGCGTTCTCGCGGCAGCGGTTGCCGAGCGCCCGGATATCATCGTATTGACGGGGGATGTCAGCCAGGACGAAACCGCCGCGTCGTACACGCTTGCCAACAACGTATTGGCGAGTTTGCCCTGCCCGTGGTTTTGGCTGCCGGGCAATCACGACCAGGTTGATCTGATGCGCGCCGAACATCCGCTACTCGAAGCGGTTGATATGCAGCAGTGGCGCCTGCTGCTGCTTAATACACAGGTGGCAGGCCAACCTCATGGAGAGCTGGGCAGCGAGCGGCTGATGACGTTGTCCGCGCTACTTGAAGAGGACGACCGACCCGTGCTTATCGCCATGCATCATCCGCCGGTAGATGTAGGCGCTAGCTGGATGGATGCTATCGGTTTGCAGGACCGGGAGGCGTTTTGGCAGGTACTGAGCGCTTACCCGCAGGTCAAGATCGTACTGTTCGGCCACGCCCACCAGGCGTATGCCCAGCACATTGAGTTAGCGGGCGGCGGCCGTGTAGGCGTTTATGGTTGCCCGGCGATGTCGGATCAGTTTATGCCGGGTGCTGAAACATTCACCATTGATGAAGCCTCAAGACCCGGTTACCGGGTAGTGGATCTTGACGGTGAAGCATGGGAAACCTGGGTTGAGCGCGTTGATGTCTGATCGATATCACGCTTTGCATGTTGCTTATTGCGTAAAAGAATAAAAAGATAGTTATTAATTCTTTTGGGTTATTATTGGCTCGGCGTTACTCTACTCACAATCGAGCGTATAACGTTTTAATTCAGCGTGTACTGCAAGCTTATAAGAATCGGCTTGTTCTGTGAGGTAGTAGACCATGACTCAGTTCTCCACACTCTCTTCGACGCCGCGGCGCGAGGTGCCTGGCGCACTTGATGCCGCGCGTCAAACGCACCTAAAACAGCTAGAAGCCGAGTCCATTCATATTATTCGTGAAGTGGCGGCTGAATTCAGTAATCCGGTCATGATGTATTCGATTGGTAAAGACTCCTCGGTGATGTTGCATCTGGCGCGTAAGGCATTTTATCCCGGTACGCCGCCGTTTCCCTTGATGCATGTGGATACCACCTGGAAGTTTCGCGAAATGATCGATTTTCGTAACCGCATGGCAACTGAGGCGGGCATGAAGCTGATCGTACATACCAATGAAGAGGGGCGGGCAGCCAATATTAACCCGTTCGACCATGGCAGCGCGAAATATACCGATATCATGAAAACCCAGGCGCTTAAGCAGGCGCTGGACAAGTACGGTTTTGATGCCGCTTTCGGCGGTGCCCGGCGCGATGAGGAAGCCTCGCGCGCCAAGGAGCGTGTCTACTCTTTCCGCGACAAGTACCACCGTTGGGACCCCAAAAATCAGCGCCCGGAGCTTTGGAACGTTTACAACGCCAAGGTCAATAAGGGCGAGTCGATTCGCGTGTTCCCGCTCTCCAACTGGACAGAACTTGATATCTGGCAGTACATCTATCTGGAGTCGATCCCGATTGTACCGCTGTATTTCTCCGCTAAGCGCCCGATAGTAGAGCGTGACGGCATGCAGGTCATGGTGGATGACGACCGTCTGCCGCTGGCGCCAGGTGAAGTGCCCGAAGAGAAATCAGTGCGCTTTAGAACGCTTGGCTGCTATCCGCTGACCGGTGCGGTGGAATCAGAGGCCGCAACGCTTCCGGAGATCATTCAGGAAATGCTGCTGACCCGGACTAGCGAGCGCAGTGGCCGCGCCATCGATCGCGATCAGGTAGGTTCCATGGAGAAGAAAAAGCGCGAGGGGTACTTCTGATGTCTCACCAGTCCAATTTGATCGCCGACAATATCGAGCAGTACCTGCACGAGCACGAGAACAAGGACCTCTTGCGGTTCATTACCTGCGGCAGTGTCGACGACGGCAAGTCGACGCTGATCGGCCGCTTGCTGCACGATTCCAAGATGATTTTTGAAGATCAGCTCGCCGCGATTACCCTGGCCTCCAAGACCAGCGGTACTACTGGCGATACGGTGGATCTGGCCCTGTTGGTTGATGGTTTGCAGTCCGAGCGCGAGCAGGGCATTACCATTGATGTCGCCTACCGGTTCTTCTCGACGGACAAGCGCAAATTTATCATTGCCGATACGCCAGGGCATGAGCAGTACACGCGTAACATGGCCACCGGCGCCTCTACGGCAAGCCTTGCGATTATCCTGATTGACGCGCGTTACGGCGTGCAGACCCAAACGCGCCGGCACAGCTTTATTGCTGACCTGCTGGGTATTCAGCACTTGGTAATTGCCGTCAATAAGATGGATTTAGTTGGCTTTTCCGAGCAGCGCTTTGAAGAAATCAAAGCGGAATACCACGCGTTTGCCACCAATTTGCAGGCACGTGACATTCAGTTTGTACCCATGTCGGCGCTAAACGGCGATAACGTGGTTAACCGCAGTGAACATACCCCGTGGTATAGCGGTGAAACGCTGATTGAATTACTCGAAAATACCCAAATCAGCCAGGATGACAATCTGACGGATCTGCGTTTGCCCGTGCAGTACGTCAACCGGCCGAACCTGGATTTTCGTGGCTACTGCGGCACGCTGGCTGCTGGCGTTCTGCGCCCAGGTCAGGCGGTAAAAGCCCTGCCTTCAGGCAAGGTGTCAAAAGTGGCGCGGATAGTTACTTTTGATGGTGATTTGAGTGAAGCCTACCCAGGGCAGGCCATCACCGTGACGCTTGAAGACGAAATCGATATTTCCCGTGGTGATTGGCTGGTGAGCGCAGAGGCTGAAATACCGCTTTCCAATGCGTTTACCGCCGACGTGGTCTGGATGCACGAAGAAGCGTTGAAGCCAGGTAAGCTCTACGACTTCAAGCTCGCTACCCGCGATCTTTCCGGGCAGGTCAGTGCAATCGAGTATCAGGTCGACGTCAACACGCTTGAAAAGCACGCCACTGACGCATTAGAGCTTAATGCGATTGCGCGCTGCGAAATTGAGCTTACCGCTACGGTGCCGATCGATAATTATCGCAACAGCCCTAAAACGGGTAGCTTTATTATTGTCGACCGACTGACCAACGTTACAGTAGGCGCGGGGATGATACGTGCGGTAGCCGCACATAACGCCACCGATGCATCCACTACCGATTGGGCTGCCTTTGAGCGTGACCTGAACGCGCTGGTGCGCAAGCATTTCCCGCACTGGGATGCTAAAGACATTAACGCCTTATTCAAACGCTAAATTAAGTTTGATCAATGCCTTAGCCCGCTTCGTTAGAAGCGGGCTTTTTCGTATTTGTTAAATTAAGAAAGGCTAAACAATAGGGCCATTCGCTTGACGCTCACTCAGGATGCGCCACACTAATAGGGCGTTTTCAACGCACACCTCATCACGAAAAGGAGAGCATGATGAACCAAGCACTGAATGGTAAACGTGTCGCTATTGTCGCCGCCGACGGTTTTGAAGAGGCTGAATTAAGCTCACCGCGCGATGCGCTCAAAAATGCCGGTGTCGAAGTACACATTGTGACGCCTGACGGTAAAGGTATTCGCGCCTGGGCTGAAACCGACTGGGGCGATACCTACGAGGCTGATAAAGCGCTTGCCGATGTCAACGAATCCGATTACCACGCTTTGGTGCTGCCGGGCGGCCTGTTTAACCCGGACGAGCTGCGGGTCAATGAAGACGCGTTAAGCTTTGTTAAAGCCTTTTTCCAGGCTGGTAAACCGGTAGCCGCTATCTGCCACGCTCCGTGGATTTTAATCAATGCCGGTGTAGTTGACGGCCGCCGCCTGACGTCGGTATCCAGCATCGCGCAGGATTTACGTAATGCTGGCGCTGAGTGGGTCGATGAAGCCGTTGTAGTCGATAGTGGTTTTGTTACCAGTCGAACGCCGAAGGACCTTGATGCCTTTAATGCCAAACTCCTGGAAGAGCTGCAAGAAGGTCGTCATTCTGGTCAACACGCTTAATGTCGTGGTTTAGTTCGTGGACAAGCTTTGTTAAAAGGCTTGTCCATACTGCGGCAAAACCCATGAAGCGAGACCGTGGCCGCGGAGGGATGGTTGTTCATCCTTACCGCGGCTACGGTTCGTCTAAAGAAGTGTTCATCATGGGGCGGGTATTCCGCCAAGCCACTCTTGGGCGCGCTATTCCGCGGCGAGGCATATTTCGTGATACGGCCGATGTCGCCCGGCGGATTTTTCGTCGTGGTTTGGCTGAGGCAAAAGTGGAAATCAGTATCGGGCAAAATCAGTTAACGTTGATGACTGACCGAGACGGCTATTTCGATGCACATCTTCCGATTACCCACTCACTGCCGATCGATGTTTCCTGGCATCGAGCAGATATCATGGTGCATGCGGAAGACCAGTCACCTGTGCGTACTGACGTTGAGGTATACGTACCGCCACCCGAAACAGACCTGCTGATCATCAGTGATATTGATGACACCGTCATGTTTACCGGCGTTGCTGAAAAGCTCAAGATGCTTTATCGCCTTTTTGTACGTAAGCCGCATCGGCGTACTGCATTTCCAGGCGCCGCCTCGCTTTATCAAGCCTTGCATCGGGGTGAGAGTGAGAAAGCCGAACGGCCCATCTTGTATGTATCTCGTGGCCCCTGGGCTATTTACGAAATGCTTGAAACGTTCTTTCAGCTCAATCGGATTCCGGTTGGCCCGATCCTGTTTCTACGTGAGTGGGGGATTTCGTTACGCCACCCCTGGCCGCGTCGAGCCGAAGATCATAAGCGCATGCTCATTGATCGAATGCTGACACTGTTTGATGAGTTGCCGTGTATTTTGATAGGCGATAGCGGGCAACATGACCCGGAAGTGTATACCGAGATTGTAAAAGCATACCCAGGGCGTATCAAAGCAATCTATATTCGACGCGTGGATCAAGACCCTGAACGCGAGCAGGCCATTCAGCGGCTTCGCGATGAGCTTGTCGATTCCCAATGCGACCTGGTGCTCGCCCCCGACAGCGTATTGATTGCCGAGCACGCTCACGCCAATGGTGATATTTCGGCGCGTGGCTTACAAGCGGTCGAGCGTGATGTAAAAGAGCATCGCGAAGAAGAGCGCCGTGAAGCACAAGGGTAGAGCTTGCCTTAACGCTGTTGTTGTTAGTTTGACCATGATAAAACGAAGCATTCCCCTCTCTTTCCATTTCGGGTGTTAAGTCATCATGGTCGTTCTACTAATCGCGCTGTTACTCGCGGTATTTATCCTACCCAACGTATGGGCAAAGTGGGTGCTTAAGCGCCACCAGCGTGGCCGTGATGATTACCCAGGTACCGGAGCCGAGCTTGCCGAGCATTTACTGCGGCGCCTGGGTGTCGATGAAGTGGCCGTCGAGCGGACCGAGTTTGGCGATCATTACGATCCTGAAACGCGTTGTGTGCGTCTTTCGCCTGACCATTATGATGGTCGTTCACTCACGGCAGTAACCGTTGCCGCCCACGAAGTGGGTCATGCCATACAGCATCATCAAGGGTATGCGCCGCTGCTGGCGCGTAGCCGCTTGGTGGGTGTTGCCCAGAAGGCAGAAAAGATGGGCGCGATTCTGATGATGGCCGCGCCGTTTTTATTTTTATTGACGCGCGTGCCGGGCGGCTTGGCTTTGGTAATTGGTATGGCGGTCATCAGCTTTGGCACGGCAGCCTTGGTTCATCTGGTGACCCTGCCGGTTGAATTCGATGCCAGCTTCAACCGCGCGCTGCCGCTGTTAAAAGACTACGTGCCGCCTTACGACATGCCGGGCGCCCGGCACGTGCTAACCGCCTGCGCGTTTACCTATGTCGCCGCCTCGCTTGCCAGCATGCTGAACCTGGGACGCTGGCTGGTGATCTTGCGTCGATGAATGCGCCACAAACAAAGCCTATTCCGGCTTATTGGCAATAATCACCGCACGCCGTGGAGCCGGGTAGCCCTCAATGGTACGAGTACGATCATTAGGGTCTAAAAAGTCGGCCAGCGACTGATAGGTCATCCACTCGGTGGAGCGCTGCTCATCCAACGTCGTTACTGCCTCATCGACCACGCGAATATTGGTAAAGCCGCAGCGGCCAAGCCAGTGGCAGAGCGCTTTGGATGAGGGCAGGAAGTAGACGTTAGGCATGGCCGCGTAGCGCTCGCCGGGCACGAAGACCGTTTGCTCATCGCCTTCGACCACCAGGGTTTCCAATACCAGCTCGCCACCGGGCGCAAGCGCAGCTTTAAGCTGCTGAAGATGCTCAAGCGGCGAAGAGCGGTGATAAAGCACGCCCATGGAAAACACGGTATCAAAAAAGCCCAGGTTCTCGGGTACATCCTCAATGCCTACGGGCAGAAACTGCGTGCGCCCGCCGTCTGCGTCGCCCACAAAGTGGCGCACCGCCTGAAACTGCCAGTAAAAGCGCGGCGAAGGATCAATCACCAATACAAACGCCGCGCCCGCACCGGTCATCCGCCAAGCGTGATAGCCGCTGCCGCCGCCTACATCCAGCACCTTGCGGTACTTGAGCGGCGCTAGATGTGGTGCGACGCGCTGCCACTTCCAGTCGGAGCGCCACTCGGTCTTGATATCAATACCGCCCAGCTGAAAAGGTCCTTTGCGCCACGGGGCCAGCTTGCGCAGCAGATTAAAGCACTGGCGTTGTTGGCTATCACTGAGCGCAAGTTCCACCGTGACCGTATCGCTATCGAGTTGAACGTTACGCTGGGCGGGTAGGGTAGGCAGTTTGGCAACAGCTTTTTCCCAGGCGGGCAGGTCGCCATGACGTTGGCGGTCAAGCCCTCGGGCTAGCTGCTCGGGCAATTTCGCCAGCCAGGCCGTTAAGCCCTGGTCTAAAAACGCCTGATACAGCGCACGGTGATCATCAGGGAGTTCCACTTAGCTCTCCTTAAACGCGATAACAGAGGCAAAGTTTAAATATTGAAACCACGTCACCGTGCGTGGGAAGCCCGCCTGCTGTAGGCGCTGATGCAAGGCATCCAGCGTGTCGGGCACCAGCACGTTTTCAAGCGCGGTACGCTTTTGGCTGATTTCCATGTCGCTGTAGCCATTGGCGCGCTTGAAATCGTGATAGCGCTCGACCCGCCAGGCGTTATCCCGCTCATCGGCATCAATGGTTTTTTCGGATAAAACCAGCACGCCGCCGGGCTCAAGGGCGTCATACAGCTGCTTTAATAGCGCATCTCGGTCGGCGGGGGGTAAAAACTGCAGCGTAAAGTTAAGAATGATCATGCCGGATGGCGCATACTCGAGCGTGCGAATATCGGCTTCTTCCACACTCATGGCATGTTCAGGGCACTCTTCACTGAACGTTTGCCGGGCGCGCTCCACCATGGCCGGTGAAAGATCGACACCCGTATAGCGAAACGCCTCGGGTTTCAGCGCGCCTGCCAGAGCGAGGCCCGAGGCGCCGAGCGAGCAGCCCAGGTCATAGACGTGACCGCCATGGCGAAGGTGGCGCTGGGCAATCAGGCTCAGCATGCCCAGGATCTGGCCGTAGCCCGGTACCGAGCGGCGGATCATGTCAGGGAAGCAGGCAACCACCTGCTCATCGAAAGAGAAGCGCGCCACTCGATCAAGGGGTGTCGAAAAGATAGCGTCACGGTAAGATGCATTACTCATTGGCAAGCCGGGGGTCATCAAAAGGGGGTAATAGTTTACGCGCCCTACTTTGACCAGAACAGACCCGAGCTGCATGGTTCGACGCCACAGGAGACGGCAAATGGCCTCAGCATCACGCGCTACCCCCGATAAACTGCCCGCTTGGCAGACACTAAAACAGCATGCCGAGGAACTTAAAAGCGTTCATTTAAAGACGTTGTTTGGCTCGGATCGCAGCCGCTGGTCACACTTTACCCGCCATGTGTCAGGCCTGACGCTGGATCTTTCCAAGCAGCGCTGGGATGACGATACGTTAGAGCACCTGTTGGCCTTGGCCCAGGATGCCGGCGTACCTGGTGCCATTGATGCCCTGCTGAGCGGTAAGCGGGTTAACGTCAGCGAGAACCGCCCGGCGCTGCATACCGCGCTGCGGTTGCCAGCCGATGCGACGCTGAACGTTGAAGGCGAAGACGTAGTGGCGGGGGTGCAGGAAAGTCTGGCGCAAATGGAGCGCTTGGTGTGCCGTTTGCACGCCGGGCAGTGGCGCGGAGCGACGGGCAAGCCCATCCGCCATGTGGTGAATTTAGGCGTCGGCGGCTCGGACCTGGGGCCGTTAATGGTGACGCACGCACTGGCTGACTACCGGCCTGAGAATATTCATCCTGTTGAGGTGCATTTTGCCTCGACAATGGATGGCTCGCAGCTAGCCGATTATTTAGGGCGTCTAAATCCCGAAACGACCATCTTTGTGCTCTCCTCCAAGTCGTTTACCACCATTGATACGCTTTCCAATGCCAATACGGCCAGAGACTGGCTGTTGGGCCGTTTAACTCAGCATAGTGATTTTGTCAGCGCTCCACTGGTGAGCGCTGAGCTTATTGTGCGCCAACACTTTATTGGCGTGTCGGCCAGCCCCGAGAAAATGAGCGAGTGGGGGATTGCGCCAGACCACCAGCTTAAATTCTGGGATTGGGTAGGGGGACGCTATTCGCTCTGGGGCACAATTGGTTTACCGATTGCCCTGGTCGTGGGGATGGCGAATTTTCGCGAGCTGCTGGCCGGTGCCCATGCAATGGACCGCCACTTCAGTGAAGCGCCCATGGAGGATAACCTGCCGGTGCTGTTGGCCCTGGCCGGTATCTGGAACGTTAACTTTCTGGATATCCGTGCCCATTCGATCCTGCCCTACGATGGTCGGTTGGAGTACTTTGCCGCCTACCTTGAACAGCTTGAAATGGAGTCCAACGGCAAGTCGGTTACCCGCCAGGGCCAGACGGTCAACTATTCGACCTGCCCGGTACTCTGGGGGCAGCTTGGTCCCAACGCCCAGCATGCTTTTTATCAACTGCTTCACCAGGGCACCCAGTCGGTTGTATGTGATTTTATCGCCCCGCTCAAGCGTTACGATGAGGTAGAGGACCCGGATACGCGCCGCCACCTCAAAGCTCAGCACAGGCTGGCGCTTGCCAACTGCTTCGCTCAATCCCGCGTTTTGATGCTGGGCGATGACGCGTTAGAAGATGACGGGCCACGTCCTGAGCACAAACGCTACCGCGGCAACCAGCCATCGACCACGGTACTGCTGGATAAGCTTACTCCTCACAGCCTGGGTGCTTTGATTGCACTTTATGAGCACAAGGTGTTCGTGCAAGCGGTTATCTGGGATATCAACCCGTTTGATCAGTGGGGCGTGGAGCTTGGCAAGCAGATTGCCACCGACACTCAAGCGATTATCGATGGTGAAGGGGATGTCTCGCGTATGGATGCCTCCAGCCGCGGCTTGATCGAAGCGTTCTGGGCCGCCGAGCAGGATAAGTAACTGCCGCGGCGGCTATAAATGCACGCAGCGCTTTTCTTAATCAAGTAAAAAGCATGGCTGGATATACAGCTTTTTGCTATTCTAGCGATCTTTGTCAGCTGCCTGTACGAATCACAGGCAGCTGCCAGCTTTACCCTTCAGGAACCGACGTTACATGACCCAGTTTGATGCCTCTCAGTACGGCGCGAGTTCTATCGAAGTCCTGTCAGGGCTCGAGCCGGTACGTAAGCGTCCCGGTATGTACACCGATACCTCACGGCCCAATCACCTGGCCCAGGAAGTGATTGATAACAGCGTTGATGAAGCGCTGGCCGGCCACGCCTCTTTTATTCGTGTCATGTTGCACAGCGATGGGGGCATCGAGGTTCAGGATGACGGCCGAGGTATGCCGATTGACCTTCACCCCGAGCACGGTGTTTCAGGGGTAGAACTGATTCTTACCAAGCTGCACTCGGGCGGCAAGTTCTCCTCTTCAAGCTATCGGTTCTCCGGCGGCCTTCACGGCGTTGGCGTCTCGGTCGTCAACGCGCTTTCACGACGCCTGGAAGTAGAAGTAACTCGTGACGGCGCGCGTCATGCGATTGCCTTTGAGCACGGTGAAAAAGTCGAAAACCTGCATGAAATAGGCAAGGCTGCCAAACGTGCCACGGGAACCCTGGTGCGGTTCTGGCCCGATGAAAGCTATTTCGACAGCCCCAAGCTTGCAGTTTCAAGGCTCAAGCACCTGCTGCGTGCCAAGGCAGTACTCTGCCCAGGGCTTGCCGTTACGCTGGTTGAGCCAGATGGCACTAAAACCGAGTGGGCCTACGCTGACGGCCTGCGCGACTATTTGGCGGAAGCCACCGATGGCTATGAAGTATTGCCCAACGCGCCATTTGTCGGTCACTTCAGTGATGACGAGCATGGCGTGGACTGGGCCATTCAATGGCTGCCGGAAGGTGGTGAATCGTTGCTGGAAAGCTACGTTAACCTGATTCCCACGCCGCAAGGCGGCACCCACGTTAATGGCTTTCGCTCTGGATTACTGGATGCGCTGCGCGAGTTTTGTGAATATCGCAGCCTGTTGCCGCGCGGTATAAAGCTCACCGCAGATGATCTTTGGGAGCGCGCCTCTTTCGTACTCTCAGTAAAGATGCTTGACCCCCAGTTTGCCGGGCAAACCAAAGAGCGGCTGTCATCACGCACCATCGCAGGCTTTGTATCGGGCGTTGTGAAAGATGCGTTCTCGCTGTGGCTAAACCATCATATCGATCAGGCCGAGCAGCTGGCGGAGCTGGTGATCAGCGCCGCTCAGCATCGCCAGAAAAAGGCCAAGAAAGTCGCGCGTAAAAAGGTCACGTCAGGCCCGGCACTGCCGGGTAAGCTTGCTGACTGTTCGGGCCAAGACCCGTCTCTTAGCGAGCTGTTTCTGGTCGAGGGCGACTCGGCCGGGGGCAGCGCCAAGCAGGCACGTAATCGTGAAACCCAGGCGATTCTGCCGTTACGCGGTAAGATTCTGAATACTTGGGAAGTCGAGACCCACGACATTTACGGCTCTCAGGAAGTTCATGACATCGCCGTTGCCATCGGCGCGGACCCCAGTAGCGCGAATCTTGAAAAGCTGCGCTACCACAAGATTTGTATTCTGGCCGACGCCGACTCCGACGGGCTGCACATTGCCACGCTCTTATGCGCGCTGTTTGTGCGCCATTTCCCCGCGCTAGTGGATGCAGGCCACGTGTTTGTCGCCATGCCACCCCTTTACCGCATTGATTTAGGCAAAGAGGTCCACTACGCCCTCGATGAGAGCGAAAAAAATGCCGTCCTTAAACAGCTTGCCAAAAAACGCGGCACGCGGAAGGCCGCCCCCCCTAACGTGCAGCGTTTCAAGGGCCTGGGTGAAATGAACCCGCTACAGCTGCGAGAAACCACCATGGCGGTCGAAACCCGCCGTTTGGTACAGCTAACGCTGGAAGAGGGCGACGGCACCATGGAAATGATGGATATGCTGCTCGCCAAGAAGCGCGCCAGCGACCGCAAGAAGTGGCTGGAAGATTACGGCAACCTCGCAGACATTGAGGTATAACCCCCGATGACCATGGATATTCAGGTAGCGGAAGGCGACGTCGAACGTCTCTCCTTGCGCGACTATACCGAAAAAGCGTACCTCGACTATTCGATGTACGTCATTTTAGACCGTGCCTTGCCCAATATTGGCGACGGCATGAAGCCCGTGCAGCGGCGGATCATTTACGCCATGCGTGAATTGGCGCTTCACGCCAACGCCAAGTACAAAAAGTCAGCGCGTACCGTGGGCGACGTACTGGGTAAGTTTCATCCGCATGGCGACAGCGCCTGTTACGAAGCCATGGTGCTGATGGCGCAGTCGTTTAGTTACCGCTACCCGCTGGTCGACGGCCAGGGTAACTGGGGAAGCCCGGACGATCCCAAGTCGTTTGCGGCCATGCGCTATACCGAAGCCAAGCTCTCCAGGTTTTCCGAAGTGCTGCTGGGCGAACTGGGCCAGGGTACTGTCGATTGGGTGCCCAATTTTGACGGCACCATGCAGGAGCCCCTTGTGCTACCTGCCAAGCTACCCCATGTATTACTGAATGGCGGTACCGGGATTGCGGTAGGGATGGCCACTGATATTCCGCCGCATAACGTGGGTGAAGTAGTTGAAGCCACTTGTCATCTGCTGCGCAATCCTCAGGCGACCACGACCGACTTGATGGCGTTTGTGCTGGCGCCTGATTTTCCCACTGATGCAGAAATCATTACTCCCCCAGCCGACCTGCGTAAGCTTTATGAGTCAGGCCGCGGCTCGGTAAAACTGCGCGCTCGCTACGTCCGCGAAGACGCCAATATCGTGATCACCGCGGTGCCCTATCAGGTCAGCGGTGCCAAGGTGCTCGAACAGATCGCCGCGCAGATGCAAGCCAAGAAGCTGCCCATGGTCGCGGATCTTCGTGATGAATCAACGCACGAAGAGCCCACGCGGCTGGTGATTGAGCCGCGCTCCAGCCGTGTGGATGTTGAGTCACTCATGGCCCACCTGTTTGCTACCACCGATCTGGAAAAGAATGTGCGGGTGAATATGAACGTGATCGGCCTGGATGGCCGCCCGCGAGTTATGTCACTGCCGGACATGCTGGGTGAGTGGCTACGCTTTCGCCGCACCACGGTGCGCCGTCGGTTGGAGCACCGCTTAGGTAAGGTCGAAGATCGCTTGCACATTTTGGAAGGCTTGTTGACGGCCTATCTCAATCTTGACGAAGTGATCCGGATTATTCGCGAGGAAGATGACCCGAAAGCTTCGCTAATCAGCGCCTTTAGTCTCTCAGAGCGTCAGGCGGAAGCGATTCTCGAGCTACGCTTGCGTCATCTTGCCAAGCTCGAAGAGATGAAGATTCGCGGCGAGCAGGATGAGCTGGAAAAAGAGCGTAAACAGCTCCAGGGACTGCTGGGAAGCGAAGCAAAGCTGACCACCTTGATCGAAAAAGAGATCCGCGCAGCGGGTAAAGAGCACGGCGACGAGCGACGCTCACCGTTGGTTGAGCGTAGTGAAGCCAAGGCGCTTTCGGAAGTCGAGTTGCTGGGCGCCGACCCGATCACCGTGGTGCTGTCTGATAAAGGCTGGATCCGCGCCGCGAAAGGTCACGATATCGACCCAGAAGGACTTTCCTATAAAGCCGGGGATAGCTTCCATCTGGCGGCCCGCGGTAAAACCAATCAGCCTCTGGTGTTACTCGACGATACAGGGCGCGCTTATACCCTGGCCGCCCACAATTTGCCCAGCGCACGTGGTCAGGGCGAACCGGTGACCGGGCGGGCGAATGTATCGGCAGGGGCGCAAATGGCCGGGCTAATGCTTGCCCCGCCTGAGCGGCGCTTTGTATTGGCAAGCGACGGTGGTTACGGTTTTATGGCTCGCCTGGATGCGCTTACCGGCAAAAATAAAGCAGGTAAAGCGGTGCTCAGCGTACCCAAAGGCTGCAGCGTAATGGCGCCCATTGAGGTGCCGGACGGTGAAGAACTATGGGTAGCGTCGGTATCTAACGAAGGCCGGTTACTGCTTTTCCCGCTTGAGCAGCTGCCCGAAATGACCAAGGGTAAAGGCAACAAGATGCTTGATATCCCCGGGCCCAGGGCGACGCGGCGGGAAGAATTTGTGTGTGATATCACCGTTCTCAGCGCAAACGACGCGTTGCTGATTCACGCCGGTAAGCGAAAACTCACGCTCAAGGCGGATGATTTGGCGTATTATCGCGGCGAAAGAGGTCGGCGAGGCAGTAAGTTGCCGCGCGGCTTCCAAAAAGTTGATCGGCTAGAGGCGGGAGAGTAATTCATGGCAAAACGTTGTTTGATTCGCGCAACGGGCGTGGCACGCCCCGGCCAGCTAGAGGGCCTGGGCAAAGCGTTTGCCAGCACGGGAGCGCAGCTGTTGGATATCAATCAAAGCGTGACGTTTGGCGTGCTCTCTCTGGAAGCTCTGGTGGGGCTTGAACACGATAATGCCTTGGAGGCGACCCTGAGTGAAGCGGGCGACGCGCTAGGGCTGGATGTGCAGGCGATTAAGGTTAACCCCGACGATTATCAGCGCTGGAGCAATGAAGCCAGCCAGCCTCGGCTGATTCTGACGCTGCTGGCGCCGCATTTACCGGCAGGTATTCTGGCCGAAATCGGCATTCTAACGGCCGAGTTTGGTCTAACGGTCGAGTTGATTCATCGGCTTTCAGGGCGTGAATCGCTGGATGGTAGCGCGCCGGCCGGCGGTGCCTGCGTTGAATGCTGGCTACGTGGCCATGATGCCAATATCGAAGCGCTGCGTGAAAAAGCCCTGGCACTAGGTGCCGAGCACGGCGTGGATATCGCCATTCAGGAAGACTCTATCTGGCGTCGCCATCGTCGCCTGGTGTGCTTCGATATGGATTCCACGCTGATCAAAGCCGAAGTGATCGATGAGCTGGCCCGGCATCACGGGGTGGGTGATGAAGTTGCCGAAGTGACCGAGCGCGCCATGCGCGGCGAGCTGGATTTCCAGGAAAGCTTTCGCGAGCGTATGAGCAAGCTGAAAGGCCTTGATGAGTCGGTGTTGATCAAGATCGCCGAAGAGCTTCCGTTGATGGACGGCGTTGAGCGCTTAATGGCTAACTTGAAGCGCTTTGGCTACCGCACCGTGATTCTGTCTGGCGGCTTTACCTACTTTGCCCGTCACTTACAGGAAAAGCTTGGCTTTGATGAGATTCATGCCAATGAGTTGGTGATTGAAGACGGAAAGGTCACCGGCGAAGTGAAGGCACCTATCGTTGATGCCGAGCGTAAAGCAGAGCTTTTGGAGCAGATCGCGCTGCGTGAAGGCTTTACGCTGGAGCAGACCATTGCCGTAGGAGATGGAGCCAATGATCTCAAAATGTTGGCTAAGGCGGGGCTGGGCATCGCGTTCCGGGCCAAGCCCCTAGTGCGCGCCCAAGCGCGTCAGGCGATCTCTACGCTGGGTATTGACGCTGTGCTGTATCTGATTGGCTATCGCCAAACGGATCTCATCGATTGAGCGTTTTGCTCGTCACCCATGAGTCGGTGCGTAAGGTACCGACTCATGTTTAATTGCCTGATGAGTCTGTCAGCTGCATGATCGAAGATAGCGCCACACCTTGGTACTCGTGGCTCAGGTGCTCAAGCCTTGCCGCTTCGCTTTCGCTGAGTTCTGGCGAATCCCATAGCGGGTTACCTTGTGCATCTTTAAGGCCCTCCACCGTTACTGTGAGCGTTGCATCTCTGGGTATTTGCGCGTTGCCCCATGCGCTGAAACGATTAGGTGCCAGGCGCCATAGAGCCGTTTCACCTGCTTCTAGCCCGCCTGCGATAACGTAGTAGAACATTTCATCAATCCAGGCAACGGATCGGCCAGCGCTGGTCACGACGCCTCTTAAAAATACCTGCGAGACGGCCTGCTCAGTGTTATTGGTAACCTCAATATCCACCGCCGGCTCCGGCGTACCGTAAGGGCTTTGGCTCATATAGTAGCGCGCGCTATCAATACTGAAGCGCTCCCGATGCTCACGGTCTTTTTCAGCCTGCGTTTGCTTTTCAGTCAACCGGGCAAGTGTTGTAATAGCCTGTTCGCGCTCTCGCGCGCGCCTTTCACGTAAAATATCGTCGGCGCGATCAATCACCTGATCGCCCGTTAAACCATGCATGCGCACGTTGGCAGACTCGGCTATTTCCGCTGCATTCATACGCTTGGGGCTAAGTAGGGCCATACTGCTGAAGTTGGGCATCGCCATGATCGCGAGCGCTTTATCAAACTCATCGCGCTTATAAGCAGGCATTGCCTCACGCACATTCTCAATTGAGACAACCGCGGCCGGCATTGAGCTGGTATCTATTTTGGGGTCAGAGCAACCGGCAACCATAACCAACGAGAGCGTTATGGCAGACAGGCGTAAGAGGCTCCACATACATTCACCTCAAGATGATCAAAATCGCATTGGAGCTTACTGGAAAGTGCCGTCGCTCACTACTGTTCATGACTAATGTTTTTAATCTTCATTATGCTTGCTCTGACTTCAAGCATGGCTTAAAAAAAGCGCTGGCAGTTTGCCAGCGCTCTGTTGGTCAGCGACGTGATTCTTCAGCCGTGACCCTGATCGGGGTGAGGAACCGGCCTATCACCAACTTCCTCGGCGCGTAGCTCAAAGGGCTTGCCTTCGGTTGTGTCCGTATGGCGAAGCTGCATGTGCAGACCCGTTTTGGCCAGCAAATGCGCGCTAACCGGCGCGGTAATAAACAGAAACAGCGTAATCAGCAGTTCCTGAATATCCGGCCTGCCGTCAACACTCCAGAAATACAGCATCGAGGCGACCAGCATGCAGCCAATGCCCAGCGTAGTAGCCTTGGTGGGGCCATGTAAACGCATATAAAAATCGCGTAAGTGGGCCATGCCCAGCGAGCCGATAAAGACAAACACACCGCCTGCAATCAGCAGGATAGAGGTAATGGCTTCTACAAGTAGCGACATTAAAATGCCTCCTTATGACGGGCCGTCATTGATCGCATCATCATTCGATAATGTCTCCACGCAGAATGTATTTGCACACGGCCACGGTACTGATAAAGCCGAGCATGGCAATGAGTAACGCCGACTCGAAATATGTCTTGCTGTTCAGCCAAAGCCCTAACAAGACGATCAAGGCGATGGAGTTGACGTACATGGTATCCAGCGCTAGAACCCTATCCGGCATGTCCGGACCTACGGTCAAGCGGTACAGGTTCATCAGCAACGCCAGCACCACCAGCGTTAAGGTGATATACAACGCAGCATCTAACATTCGTAAATCTCCTTGAGCGGCCGCTCGTAACGCTCACGAATTTGTTCGATCAAGGCTTCCTCATCATCCACATTTAGCGCGTGAATCAGCAGCGATTTGCCATCCAGGCGCAGGTTCGCTGATACAGTACCCGGCGTCAGGCTGATGGTGCTGGCCAGCAAGGTAATGGTAAAGCGCTCTTCCAGCATCAAAGGATATTCGATGAAATGCGGTTTCAACGTGCGCCACGGGTTGGCAATTAAATAGGCCACTTCAAAGTTGGCGACCACGATATCGCCCAGTACGCGTAGCCCATAGCGCAGAAGCTTGAAGGGTTTTTTGATACGCGGACGGGCATCCCAGAAGCGATAGGTTAGAAGCGGAATGAGTATGGCCAGCGTGCCGCCCAGCACCAACTGGCCAAAGGCGTAGCTACGTGCCAGCAGCAGCCAGACTATCAGCAGCAGGACGGATAGAAGCGGTGTCGGTAACCAAGAGCGCGGTGCAATCATGGTGCCTCCCCAGCGTTAGACAGTAACGTATCAATCAAGCGTTGTGGGTGGCTTAGCTGTTCGGCCGTGGCTTGGGTGTAATCACTTATCGGGCCTGCCAGAGCGACCAGCAAAGGCGCTGCGCTGAGCAGCCAGACGACTCCAAACCATTGGCGACGCGCCAAAGGGCTGCCGCTAAAGCTACCGCGGTGACTTCTCCAGAACAGGGTGGAACCTGCCCGGGAAAGGGCGATCAGCGATGCCAAGCTTGCAAGTAACAGCAGCGGCCATAGCCACAGGCGCTGAGTGCCTGCTGCTGCATTAAGCATCAATGCCTTACCCACGGCCCCTGATAGCGGCGGCATGCCAATAACCGCGATAGCACCGATAAAGAACAGCAGCGCCAGCGCATTGCCTTGCACCATAGGGCGGCCTTTGACGATACGAGTACCTGCTTTACCCCGCTGCAAGCCAATCATTTCCGCCAGCAGGAAAAGCCCGCCGGTGATGAGCGTGGTATGCATCAGATAATAAAGCAGTGCCGAAATAGCTTCAGGTGAGCGCATACCAACACCTGCAAGCAGCGTACCCACAGAAATAAGCACCAGATAGGCCACCAGCAGGCGCAAATCACGCGCAGCAATCACGCCTATGCCAGCCACCGCAAGCGTTGCCAGTGCCAGCCACCAGATCCAGGACTGCTCCAGCGCGGAAAGCGTCCCTGCGCTTTCGCTAAAGATAAGCGAGTACACCCGCAGGATCGCGTAAACGCCAACTTTGGTCATGATGGCAAATAGGGCCGCTACCGGCGCGGGCGCCGCTGCGTAAGCACGTGGCAGCCAGAAATACAGCGGTACGATAGCGGCCTTCAAGCCAAACACCACCAACAGCATGAGCGCACCCGCCGTTACCAAACCCTGGCGCTCGGCAGGCAGATCCACTAAACGCTGACCCATATCGGCCATGTTAAGCGTGCCGGTGGCGCCATAAAGAATGCCCACGGCAATCAGGAAAAGCGATGAACCCGCCAGGTTCAGCACCACATAGTGAACGCTTGCCTGGATACGAGCTTTGCCTCCCCCATGCAACAGCAGGGCATAAGAGGCGAGTAGCAGCACTTCGAAAAACACAAACAGGTTGAACAGGTCACCGGTTAAAAAGGCGCCGTTGATACCCAATAGCTGCCATTGAAACAGACCATGAAAGTTACTGCCTTTTTCGTCGTCTCCAGCGCAGGCAAACACCACCGCGCCGATCCCAAGCAGGGCGGTCAATAGCAGCATCAGCGCCGAGAGACGATCAAGCACCAAAACGATACCAAACGGCGGCTGCCAGTCGCCCAGGGCGTAGTAAACGATTTCTCCCTGTGCCGCTGTTTTTACCAGGCTGATTGCCACGAGGAGCATTAAAACAGTCGCAACAACGCTGACAACACGCTTATAACGGATCAAACCCTGGCGTTGATACAGCAGCAAAATACCTGCCACCAACGGCACTACTACGGGTAAAACGATTAAATGTTGAATCATTCACGGTCTTCCTTTTTGCCGTCTACGTGGTCGTTACCAGCTTCACTGCGGGCACGCATGGCAAGAATTACGACAAAAGCAGTCATGGCAAAGCCGATGACGATAGCCGTGAGCACTAGTGCTTGAGGCAGCGGGTCGGCATAAGCGCCGTCCCCGTTGACGATGGTGGCACCATTGGTCGTCAGGCCGCCCATGGAGAAAAGAAACAGGTTTACCGCGTAGGAAGTAAGCGTTAGCCCAACCACGACGGGGAACGTACGCCCCCGCAGGGTTAAATACAGGCCGCATGCGGTTAATACGCCGGTGGTAATCGCATAAAGGGTTTCCATTAATTAGGCTCCTTGGCGGATAACTGAGCGGCGGGAGTCTCCGACTCTTTAGGGTCGGTGACCGGGCGGTGCGCGGTGGTTACCTTGCCCAGGTTGGCAAGAATCATCAGCGTGGCACCTACCACGGCCAGGTACACCCCAAGATCAAATAACAGCGCAGTGGCCAGCTCAAACTTGCCGATCCCGGGCAGGCTGAAGTAGCCAAACGCTGAGGTAAGGAAGGGATAACCAAACAGCCAGCTGCCCAGACCGGTTAGCGTGGCGATGGCCACACCGACCACGGCAACAGGCTGGAACGGGAAGTCCAGTCGCGCCTGAGCCCACTCAACGCCGCGTGCCATATACAGCAGAATAAGCGCCACGGCGGTAATCAGGCCGGCGATAAAACCGCCGCCTGGCTGGTTGTGGCCGCGCAGGAAAATAAACGCCGATACCAGTAGCGCCAAGGGTAATAACGTCATTGAGATCGAGGTCAAAATGGCCGGATAGCGGTCGGGCGACCATACACGGCCTTCACCATCACTATGGGGCATGAACAGCCGCAAACGATTAAGCAGCTTAAAGATGGCCAGGCCTGCCAATGCCAGTACGGTGATTTCACCGAGGGTATCGAAACCACGGAAATCGACCAGGATAACGTTGACGACGTTATGTCCTCCACCACCGGGCACGCTGTTTTCCATAAAGAAATTAGAGATAGACAGCGTCTCGCGGGTCATGACCGCGTAGTTAAGGCTTGCCACGACCAAGCCCAGCGAACCTGCCAGCAGCATATCGCGCACGTTGCGCAGCGGGCTTGACTCACGCGGCGTTTTTTGCGGCAGGAAGAACAGCGCAAGCATCAGCAGAATCATGGTCACTACTTCAACGGACAGCTGAGTAAGCGCCAGATCAGGTGCTGAAAAACGGGCAAAGGTAAGCGCGACAAAAAGGCCGACTACGGACAACATCAGCAGCGAAATCAACCGGTAGCGGTGGGTGGCCGCCGTCGCAATACCGCCAAAAATCAACATGCCGGCCCCAAGAACGATAATGCCATCCGTTGGCTGGTTGCCTTTAGCGCCCGTGAGTATATCGATTTGCACGAGCCCCAGAACGCCCATGCAGAGCGCCGCCAATAGCAGCCAGCTCATGAACCGCTGTAGCGAATTGCCGTCCAGAGCCGCCATGATCTGCTCGGCACGATAGCCGACCGTGCCTAACGAACGTTCAAACACTCGCCGGGCATCGACACTTGCAAAGGGCTGAAGGAAGCGGCGTAAGTCGGCATGGCGCCAATAAAGGAGGGCGCCCACCGCAAAGGCGATCATGCTCATCACGAGCGGTAGGTTAACGCCATGCCAAATAGCTAGGTGAAAATCCAACGGCTCGCCAAGCACCGCTTGAGTGGCAAGACTCAGCAGATTGGTTGCAAAAAAGGCTGGGAAAACGCCGACTACAACACAAAGTGCCACCAGTATCTCAACGGGCAGCCGCATCAGGTAGGGCGGTTCGTGGGGCGTTTTAGGTGAGGCTTCTTTAGCGGGTTTATAGAAAACCGCATGCACCAGCCGGATGGAGTAGGCGACAGAAAGAATGCCGCCGACGGTCGCAAGCGCTGGAATGAGCCAGCTCAGCCCACCGAGTACTGGCGTGGCAAGCGTTTCGGTGAAGAACATCTCTTTGGATAAAAAGCCGTTGAACAGCGGTACGCCTGCCATGGAGGCTGAGGCAAGAATCGTCAACACCGCGGTTACCGGCATGGCTTTACGTAAGCCCCCCAACTGTTTTAATTCGCGGGTACCTGCCTCGTGATCAATAATGCCCGCGCTCATGAACAGAGCTGCTTTAAAGGTCGCGTGGTTAATAATGTGAAACAGGGCAGCGAGCACCGCCATGGGGCTGCCAATACCCAGAAGTACTGTGATCAGACCCAAATGGCTAATAGTCGAAAACGCCAGAATGGCTTTGAGGTCGGTTTTAAACAGCGCAAACCAGGCACCGTAGAGCAGTGTGATCGAGCCCACCAAGGGCACGATAACGCTCCAGAGCTCGCTGCCAGCAATGGCTGGATGCAGACGCGCCATTAGAAAAATGCCGGCTTTTACCATCGTTGCCGAATGCAGATAAGCCGATACCGGCGTAGGCGCCGCCATGGCATGGGGAAGCCAGAACTGAAACGGGAACTGGGCCGATTTGGTAAATGCTCCGAGCAGGACCAGAGCCAGCATGATGGGATAGCGGGTATCAGCCAGAATACGTTCGCTGCTGGCGAGAACGTCATCCATACGGTAACTGCCGGCCATATCACCTAGCAGCAATAATCCTGCGAGTAGCGCTAAACCGCCTGCACCGGTCACGGTCAATGCCATGCGTGCACCTTTACGAGCATCGCTGCGATACGACCAAAAGCCAATCAACAAGAAGGAGGAAATACTGGTAAGTTCCCAGAACAGCCACAGCAGTATGAGGTTATCGGACATAGAAATGCCGACCATGGACGCCATAAATAGCATCATGAAGGCATAGAAACGCCCATGCGGCTCATCCTTGGCAAGATAGAAATGGGCATACAACAAGATCAACAGACCGATACCCAAGATCAGCATATTGAACAGTAATGAAAGTCCATCAAGGCGAAAGGCCAGCTCAAGCCCTAGTTCAGACATCCACGTGAAGCTAACGCGTAACGCTTCACCATCGAGCATTGCAGGTAACTGCATTAAAGTGAGCAGGAAGGCAATTGTCGGCATTATGCCTGTTGCGAGTGAGCACAGTGTGCGACCGCGTTGGGCAGTAAGTGCCGGCACCAATACGCCCAGCAAGGGCAGTAAGGCTATCCACAGCAATATCATGGGGTCATCCAGCGCTATTAAAATCTAAAAAATACCACCCAGTCGCCTTAAGGCGTACCGGTGGCGCAGGTTACGTTATAGGTTATATGGAACAAGAGGATATCACTTGTATGGTCGGTATGTGATTTTAGTATAAAGTGTGGCTGAAAACCGTTTAGAGACTCCTTGCTCCATGAGTGAACCGTTCAATACCTGGCAATCGCGCTTTGAAAAGCTGCGCAGCAACAAAATTTTTGAAAGCATTGTTATCTCCATTATTGTTCTCTCTGCGCTTATGATTGGCGCGAAAACCTATGAAGAAACAACGCGTATAGAACAGTGGTTGCTCTATCTTGATATCGCGGTAACCATATTTTTTCTGGTCGAGATTTTGATCAGAATGGCCGCTGAACGCACCTTGCTGAGCTTTTTCAAGAAAGGCTGGAACATCTTCGATTTTATTATCGTGACGGCCAGCTTGATCCCCATGGACGATTCAGAAATGGTGCTGCTGGCGCGGCTCTTGCGTATTTTCCGTGTGCTGCGCCTAGTGTCGATGATCCCTGAGCTGCAAATGCTGCTGGGTGCACTGTTGAAATCCATCCCGCGGATGGGCTATGTCGTTCTGCTGATGTTTATCATCTTTTACATCTACGCCGCGATCGGCAGCTTCCTCTTCCATAATGTCGATGAAGGGCTCTGGGGCAACATTGCGCTGGCCATGCTGACGCTCTTCCAGGTTGCTACCTTTGAAAGTTGGGCAACCGCTGTGCTATATCCCACCATGGAGGTTTACCCCTACGCCTGGATTTACTTCCTTACGTTTATCTTCCTGAATGCCTTCATCTTTTTAAACATGATGATTGGTATCGTGCTTGATGTAATGCAAAAAGAGAGCGCACAAATGGCGCTGGATAATGGAGAAGGCGAAGAGGCCGAGTTGAAGGCATTGCGCAATGACGTACGTGGGCTGCAAGCGCAGCTTGATCGTATGGAGTCGGCGCTAACTCAGCACAGCGCCACCCCATCTCAACAGGCGGCAACCAGCCAGCCTGTTGATACACCTAAAGCCGTAAGATAAACGCGTGCTGGCTATGAGCGAGGGTTATTCGAGGGAGAACGCGTAGGTCAATTTGCCTCGTGGCGACAGCAGTTTATCAAGCTCTGCCGCGTTAACGGCTGGCAACTGGCCCATTTCCTGAGCAGTCAGGCTGCCTGTAGCAGTATCGGCGATCAGTGTATCGGGTGATACCTCAACCATTAACGTGGCCGCCTGATTAACCGCGTCAGCGTAGCCTTCAAGAGTGGTTAAATCTAGCGTGTCGAGCGGTAGCTTTGCCGCGAGCCACTGTCCCCAATAAAACTCCAGAAATGGCGGCGGTGTGTCAGGTTTTTTATAACCGACCCCGCGTGTAAAGTAGACCAGCGAGCGGTAGGGGTCGTCGACCTGATGGTCACGGCCAAGCTGTTCGGGCAGCTCTTCTGGTGTGATCGGGCCGTCGGGCGCGTCGAGCCAAACCAGGCGCTCTTCTTCCATGGTGGCCCAAAAGCGTTCCATATCCGGCAGTTCGCTGAAGTCATGCGTAATGAGTAGGGGCATGGTCAGCTCAGGGCCTTCCAATGCCAGGTAGTTACCCAGGGTATGATGGCCATCGGTGAGATAAAAGCCGCCGTTGGGCGCAATCACCGCGGTTTTCATATCTTCTGGATGCGTACCGACAGGGTCGGTACATGCAAAACTATCGGTAGCGCGCAGAGAAGAGTTGTCATCAAACTGGGCAATACCACCTTGACCGCCCGTTTCACAAAATTCATCGAAAAACTTCTCGCGATCGACGGCAAAACGACCCTGCTTATAATCCATCTGCCGGTAGCCAAGCGCTGGCTGTGTAGGATGTAGCTCGCCCAGCGCTATCTCGCTAATATCGCCAGAAGGTGCGGCCAGTGCGGGCGTCATGGGAAGAAGTGCTGCCAGCATTAGAGCTTTTTTCATCAATGTCTCCAAAGAGTTATCGTTGTTGCAGTGCCAACAGGCAACCATACGGGGCAACGATGACAATTTTTTGACGCTAAGTGGTATGCCGTTTCATTAAGCGATGTGTTGTATATTTACTGACGTTTGCCCAATACGCAAACGGGGCGGCCTTTAGCATTAAGCGAAAGGCCGCCCCGCAGATTACCGCTTTTAAACGTTGTTATTCAGGTAGCGCGTAGACAGCGATTTGATCGCCGACCTGATCCTTGAGAATCGAATTGCCACCTGCAACAAACGCAACGTATTGCCGACCTTGGTACTCGTAAACGGCAGGATTGGAGACGGAAGGTGCTTGGGCCTGGTCTGACCAGAGCTGCTCGCCAGTTTCCAGCGAGTAGGCACGCACCTTGGCGTCCATGGAGGCACCGATGAAGATCAAGCCTCCGGCAGTCACTGCAGGGCCGCCGATGGTGGGCGAGCCCCAGCTTTCGGGCATGAAAAAGCCGAACTGCTGCGACGCGCCTACCGGGCGACGCCATTTGACATCGCCTGTGGTCATGTCAAGTGCCACCAGCTCACCGAAAGGTGGCTCCCAGCAGGGCATGCCCAGCCAGTTCAGCGCCACTTCCAGGCGCATACCATAGGGCGCGCCTAGCTGAGGCGAATAGCCGCTTTCATTGCCTGATCCGCTGTCGGCTTCATCAAAATCTTCGCGGTTGAAAAGCTTGATGTACTGCACAATATGCGATGTATTCACCACCGCGGTCTGGCTGACGGGGTCAAACGCCACGCCGCCCCACTGAACGCCGCCCGCGCTATCCGGGTAGGCGAGCGTACCTTCTCCGCGAGTGGTGGGTGGGGTGTACATGCCCTCGTACCAGAGATCGTCCCAAAGCGCGGAACACTGGCCAAAGCTTGCCGCATCCGCCAGCGCCCACACTTTCGGTTTTTCGGACTGATCTAGAAGCGGCGCAGGTACGGTGGGGAAAGGTTGGGTAGGTGAGTAAACCTCACCTTCCACGGTGCCATCGCCGCCGGGCACTTCGCGCTCCTCAATCGGCCAGACGTCTTCGCCTGTTTCACGGTTGACCACGAACAGAAAGCCCATCTTGGTTGCCTGCATCAGCGCCGGGATTTCCTCGCCGTCGACGGTAATGTCCATCAGCGTCGGTGCGGCGTTGATATCGTAGTCCCAAATATCGTGATGTACCCACTGGCGCGACCAAACCACCTCGCCGGTTTCGATATCCAGCGCCGTGGTAGAGGTTGCCAGCGGCGCCTCCTCGGTGCGGTTTCCACCCCAGAAGTTGGGAGAAGGCGAGGCGACGGGTAAATAAACCAGGCCCAGCTCTTCATCGGCAGCCATATGAGTCCAGACGTTGGCAGTACCGCTTCTTTGGCGCATCTCTTCGGAGAGCGCCTCGAACGTCCACTCGCGCTCGCCAGTGCGTGCGTTAATGGAGAACACCGTACCTGCCGGGGCCACGCTCTCTTCCCAATCCTTACCCGCCCAGCCTAGAATCAGCCGGTCACCCACGACGGTGGGCGGCTGAAGCAGCGATAGCGGCCAGTTTTCGGGCATGTCGTTCCATTGGTTGACGTTTAACACGCCGCCGTCGGCGAAGCCTTCACACAGCTCACCGCTATCGGCGTCCAGCGCAAATAGCTGGGCATCCATCGTGCCGAAGTAAACGATTTTTTCACAGGCGTTGCCAGCAACGGGCTCGTCAGCTTCCCAGTAGGCGACGCCACGGCTCTTAAGTGCTGGCTGCGTCAGCGCTTCCTGAGTGGATTGAGTGTCGAAGCGCCAGCGTTCTTCACCGGTGGCCGGGTCGAGCGCGAACACCCGATACATGGGCGTGCCGATATATATCGTGTCATTGGCGAACACCGGGGTGGCCGACCAAACTGTCGGGGCGGTGTCGCCTGAACCATCCGACACGTCGCCAGTATGAAACTCCCAAGCCTTTTTGAGCTCGCCGACGTTATCGACGTTAATTTGATCGAGCGGGCTGTATTTCTGTGCGTTGAGCTGGCCATGAAAACTATCCCAGATAGCGCCTTCAGGCACTAAAGGAATAGGCGCGCGAGCGGGTGCTTCTTCGCTTGATTGCTCAGCACTGGTTTGCTCCTTGCCTGTTGGTGCTGTCGACTGATCCTGAGCGAGTAGCGGCAAGGGAGCCAGGAAAAGCGCCAGCGCTAAGACGTGGCGGGTGGATGTAAATGAAAGCGGTGCGTATAAAGTGGCGAGGCGCTGCTCGGTAAGGCAGGGTATTGGCACGGACGGCTCCTTATAGATAAGTGGGGCGGGAATTGTGAGCCGGGCGGCAAAGATCGATGATCAGTCCGATCAGGCCAAGTAGCATGGCAGCGCAAAGCCACCACTGGTGCAGCAGTAAACCGGCAAAGAACGTACCGGCTAGGCCTATCAGGATTAACACGCGCAGGGCAATGCGAGCGCCGCTTTTTTGAAGCGCTGCCAATACAAACGCCAAAATAACCAGCACGATACAGGCCGCGATAGCCACGAGCGCGCCGAGCGACCCAGTAACGCCTGTCAATGGAGTGAAGTAGGCATAAAGTGCGGTAATAAGCCCGATAACAGAGGCGGCCAATAGCACAAAAGCGCCTAGCTTATCCCTGAGTGATTGCGACATGGCGTTCTTGTCTCCAGGTGGGAAGTCTCAAAGCGAAACAAATATTGGGAATAATAATTAGCCTGGTAAGGTTAGCAGAAAGGTATCTTTTTTTTAACCTGGTAAGGCTTTAGAGAGTAGTTAGGTGTTTAGGGCATTATTTATAGCTAATAGCTCAGCATCCATACTTGATACTTTGTTTGATAAATTGGTTAAAAAGAAGTTAATGGTGTGATCCCTGAGATTATGTTTTGAGTGAGTTAACGCAGCAGCAGTTTTTAATAATGACGCGGGAGCGCGCACTGGGAGAAAGTAAGACATGCGACTCTGGTTAACGATGCTGGTGATGGCAACCGCATTGGCTGGCGGGCTGTCGGTGCTGGCCTCCAATGAATCTTTTGAACCACGCCTCGTGCGACTTGAAGCGCAGCGCACACTACCCTCCATTGAAGCGTCGCTGGCTCAGGAGTCCGCTGAACTCAACGCGATATTTCTCCATTACGCTGACGATCAGGCGCTTTGGATGAGCGCCCATTTGGCCATTCTGCGTTACGGCGATATTGCCCGTGTGGCGTTACTTGAGTATGCCGCATTGGCTGAGTTTCAGCGCGTGCTGGTGCGTTTTGGCCCCGATGCCGTATTGCCGATCATTTACTATCGGGATAACGATATTGCCACGCTGCGTGCTCAGCATTGGGTGGGTGAGCATTACCAGCAGTTGAGCCGCTGGTGGAGTGAGGAAACTGAAGGCGCGCAGGAGCAAGGCGGGTCAACAGACATAGCCGAGTGGAGCCCGTATCGCCGAGGCCAAATGGGTATTGCCTTACTGGATACTGAAGGCCATGGCTTGCTCAACCAGTTTGTGGTGGATCGCGAGGGCGATGTGCATTGGCTGCAAAGTGAGCGTGTCGTGGCAGGCCTCAGCGATTTCTTTACCAGCGGTATCCGAGGCCTGGAAAACCAGTGGCGCCGTGATGAAGCGATTGGTGCAAGCGATGTGGGTTGGGCTGGTGTCGACCTGTTATTGATGGCAAGTACCGTTAAAGTGTTGCGGGCAGGGCGTGTCGCACGAGGTGCACGAGTAGGCAGTATTGAGGCTCAGGGAGCCCGCACTGGATTACGTTCGGGCATCGTGGCAGGCGGCGGACGTTTTGCCAGCCTGTCACGTATGGCCAGGATCGCGGCAGTTGCTACCACTGCCTATGTAGTGGTTCGTCACCCGTCGCTGGTAAGTGCACTGGGCGCCAATGTAGCGAAATGGTTTGGCTTGCCGGTGTGGCTGGGACAGTTCGTTATCTGGCTGTTGGTGTTGCTGCCGGTTCTGCTGATCGTACGTTTTGTCTGGCGCTGGGTGCTGGTACCTATCTTATGGCTACTGATGCCGCTTATTCATCGTTTCGGCAGGTTAGCGCGCAGACTCTATCAAAGAGCGATACCGAGCCCATTTGGCCCCCTTTCATAATCACTGGTAGCTGATGGCCATCGGTGAAATTTGCCGCACAAATCGGTACGCCCGCCTCAAGCGGGCCGATATAGTCAATGCTTTGAGGCTGCAAATGATGGATGGCCAGGCTTGAAGTGTCTCCTCCTGCAATAAGCAGCGTACCGATACTGTTGGAGCGAATGAGTGAAGCGATCAGCTTCGCGCAATGCTGGGCGATTTCCAGTGCCGTAAGACCATGTGTTGTATCTTCATCCAACACGGCAAGGGTGGCCTTCCCTTCTCGCAGGTGGCGCAAAATCTGCTCATACTCGTCGTGTGAGTGGGTTACCAGTTGGCGGGCCGAAATCGTCACTTTGACCATGCTGCTAGCGGCTGCCACTTGTGCGGCCGTGACAGAAGAGCGACTGCCCGCAAAGACGAGAAGCGGACCAGGCAGGCTGCTGGGTGGTTCGATAGTTTGAGCGTTGGGATAAATCGCTTCCACCACGCTGCTGGCGCCAACCCATAGCTGTGGCTTCAAAGCTTTGCGAAAGCGTTCGCCAATACGCTTGAGATCGTGGTTATCAAGCGCATCACACAGCACTGTGGCGCTGGGGGCGTCGTCGTCAGTATGCAGTGTGATCCTATCCAGAAGATTAACGTTGGCAAGGCCCATGGCGCTAAAGTGCCGGCACAGGTCAGCTTCCTGCATGGGCGTTACCGGGTGCTGCTGCATGACCGGATGACGGTCGATGCGATACACCTGCCCATCGGCGCTTTTAGCAAACAGATTGCCAAACACGCAGTAACGCCCAAGGCTGGGTTGACCGCCCACAATCAAGGTGGTGGCCGGTTTTAGCTGTTCAGAAAGCGCGGTAACGGCGGTCGCGATATTGCCCGTGGCTGGGCTGCTATCAAAGGTGGAGCAAACCTTTAGATGCAGAATATCCGGTTGATGCGGCAATAGCTGATGACCGATACGCTGCATTTCTGTGGCGAGTACCTGTTGATCCATACTGCGTGCCGCCGTTGCGATACCAAAGGCATCAAGGTCGGCGACTTCTTCGCAGGAGGGAGCCGTCAGATAGAGCCGCGCCTTTAAGCCGGCGCGCCGCAGCGTCGCCAGGGTATCGGACGCGCCGGTAAAGTCATCGGCAACGAATATATAACGCATGCCTAGCGCCCGCCGAAGAAGTCGAGCGCCCTGGCAAGCGCCGGGCGATTGGCGCACTCAAGCGGCGTGCCTGCTTCAATGCTTTGCCAGGCCTGCTGAAGGCTTGCTACACCGGCTGCCACGCCGTCAGGGTGCGCCAGAATGCCGCCGCCAGCTAAAAACATGAAGTCAGCGCTTTGGATTTTAGTGCAGGTGAGCGGCAGGGTGCCTGCCCACTGGCCGGAGGAAAATACCGGCATCACGCGATCATCCGTACCGCTTAGTGCGGTGAGCGAAAGCTTGGCGGCGTGGGCTACTTCATCGGTTTGATCGGCAAATTTTCCGCCCATGCCATGGACATGCATGTGGTCAATGCCCGCCAGGCGGTAAAGCGTTTGATAGGCGGAAAAATCAATGCCTAATGCAGGGTGGCGTGCGAAGGCGCCAAACCCGTTACGATGGCCGTGAATGGCGAGCGGGGTCGAGGCGCGAAGGCTTTGCAGCGCAGAAAGCCCACACCAGTTAAGGCTTGCCATCACGCAGCTGCCGCCTTCGGCCTGAACGTGGTCGGCGTGACGGCGCATGGCATCTAATTCGTCGGTAATATTAAATGCGACCATGACGTTGCGGCCGGTACGCTCTCTAAATTGCCTGACACGCTGCATCACCGCGCTGACACGCTCTTCTACCGGTGCATACGGGTGGTTGCCTGCGATTTCGTCATCCTTGATGAAATCGACACCCGCCTCGCAAAGCTGCTCGACAAGGTCGGCGGTCTCAATAGGGCTCATGCCAATATTAGGCTTTAAAATAGTCCCAAACAGGGGGCGGTTTGCCACGCCTGCTGCACTGCGCGTACCGGCAATACCGTGAGTCGGCAGCGAGTAACGGTCGCGATACTCCGGGCGCAGTTGCAGCGTCATCAAACGCAAGCCAGTAAGCTCGCCTAAGTCGAAAAGATTCCCGGCAACGGTCGCGGCAAGGTTTGGCAGGTTAACCCCGACGTTGTCTTCAGGGTATTCAATCTCCACCGCCACCTTTTTCCACGGGCCTTTAACACCCTTGCGCTCCAAATAGGCGCTATGGAGGCTTGGCGAATCCAGTTCTTCGAGTACTTCTAAATGAGTGACTCTGGCACCAAAGCGCTCCCTGATGGCTTCGGTCTCGCCCTTTACTTTGACGAAGGTGCCTGAGCTTTGCTCACCGGCCATCATCTCTGCTACAAGTGATGGGTCAAGCGGCGTCTCGATCTGATAGGCAGCGCGAATCATGCTTCTGCCTCTTTCAGGTTCGGGAAAGGGCGCACGGGATCTTTTCCGTCCCAGTTTTCAGACGCTTCGCGGATCATGCGGAACATTTTGCCTTTAGGGCCCAGCACCTCGGAAAGCTCAATAACGGTGCCTGGATGGTACTCACGGTCGAAATATGCGAAACGCCCATTAGCACCCACTTCACCGCTCATTTTAACGTGATAGCCCCTGGCCTGCATGGCGGCAAGATCGGTATCGTAGTCTTCTGTCCAAAAGGCGACATGCTGTAACCCTGTATTGCCCGCTTGTAGAAAATCACGGTACATGGAGGGGGCATCGTTACGCGTTTGGATCAGCTCAACCTGAATGAAGCCTGAGTTAGCCAGGGCCACCGAGTTATGCACGTCATAGTGCTTGCCGTCATACGTATAGTTCTCGATAGGTACGCGGGGGTTGTAGAAAAAAGGCCCCACGCCCATCACTTTGTTCCAGTACTCCATGGCCGCTTCGATATCGTTGACCACATAACCTAACTGACGAATAGCTCCAAGATATTGGCTCATGACACTTCCTACATAACAAGGTTAGGCAACCAGGTGGACAAAGAGGGCACCAACGTGACCAACGCCAAGGCTGCAAAAAGGGAAAGATAGAAGGGGGCCACACCGCGAATAATCGAGGAAAGCGGCATCTTGGTAATGATCGATACCATGTAAAGGCTCATGCCCACCGGTGGGGTCAGCAGCCCAAGCATCAGGTTGAGCACGAACACCACGCCTAGCTGTTCCGGGGGAACTCCTGCTTGCAGCAAGGCCGGTGTCACAATCGGGGCGATGATAAGAATTGCGACGATAGCTTCCAGGAACATGCCCACCACCAATAAAAGCAGGTTCAGCAGAAGCAGAAGAACAAGCGGATTATCCGACACGCTCAGCAACCATTCGCCTGCATGGGCTGGAACACGATCCATTGTGAGTACCCAGGCAAACAAGGCCGCGGAGGCGACAACAAACAGCACGTTGGCAGTCGATAACACGGTTTCCCGGGTGCAGGTCAAAAAGGAGCGTACCGTCAAGGTGCGATAGATGACCACCCCAATCAAAATGGCATAGGCAGTGGTCATGCCCGCCGCTTCCGTTGGCCCAAAAAAGCCGCTTATCATGCCGCCGACTAACAGTACCGGGGCGAGCAGGGCGGGCAGCGAGATCAGGGTCTTTTTACGAAAGGCTGCAAAGCTTGGCTGTGCATCATCACGCGGCAGTTGATAGTGCCTTGCCATGATCGCGACTTGTATCATCAACGCCACGGCCACCACGAGCGCGGGAACGACACCTGCCAATAGCGCACGAATAGTGGACACTTCAGCCGCCGTGGCAAAGATGATAAGGGGTATCGACGGAGGAAAGATCGGCCCAATTGTCGCCGCGGCAATCGTAAGACCGGCGGCAAAGCGCTTGGTGTAGCCCTGTTGCTCCATCTGACGAATCTGAATGCCACCCAAGGCACCGATATCGGCCAGTGCTGCGCCAGACATGCCGGAAAAGATCAGGCTGGTGAGCACATTAACGTGCGCCATGCCGCCGCGAATGCGCCCAACCACCATGCGCATCAGTTCAAACAGGTGCGTGGTAACTCCGGTGGCTCCTAATAATGACGCTGCGAGTATGAAAAGCGGCACCGCCAACAGTGGCGTACTGTCCAGCGTATTAATGGCACGCTGCGCCATGACCGTGAACGGCAGGTCATAGAGAAAAATCACCAGCCCCGCTGATAAACCCAGGCTTACCGCGACCGGCGCACCAATCAGCAAGCTTCCCGCAAAGAAGAGCAGTAAGGTTAAGGACATACTAAAGCCCTCCGCTGCATCATCCGCCCTAGGCGATAAAGTGATATCACTGCCAGCAACCCGATGCTGATAAGCGCTGGCATGTATAGCCACAGGTTGGGAATGCCCATGGCGGGTGAGGAAAAGCGCCCCGCGCGCAGCAGGAAGCGATAAAACCCGTAAAGTGTCAGAGCGCAGAAGCCTAACGTTGCGAGTTCCGCTATCGCTAAACACAGGGTGCGCTTAACACCCGATAGCGCATCCGCCAGCATGGTGACTGCGACATGCTGGCCGTGGAACAGCAGGTACGGGGTCGCCAGGTACACCATGGAAATACCCGCAAACCGGGAGGCTTCATCCGCCCATGGCAGCCCAGTGCTGAAGAAATTTCTGGCGAGTACCTGAGCAACGACCAGCACGGTGATGATCACCAGTAGCAGCATCGCAATACCCACAAGAATCTCGGACAGCCGGCTGAGG
Organism: Halomonas sp.; assembly: GCF_017983445.1. Lineage (GTDB taxonomy): Bacteria > Pseudomonadota > Gammaproteobacteria > Pseudomonadales > Halomonadaceae > Vreelandella. The sequence goes on along the minus strand of NZ_JAGOBJ010000006.1, from coordinate 39,855 downwards.
GTTCGCCCTAATAGAGGTTCTTGACCGTCCATGGTTTAACGCGTTTCGCTGATGAGTTGATAAAGGTCGCCGTATTGGCTATCGAACTCTTCAGTAATTCGCGCTTGTACACGGGTGCGAAAGGCATCGACATCCAGGCCTTCGTCCGGGCCAATAATCTGCATACCCGCCTCGGCAAGTTGCGCAAGATCACTGGCTTCGGCTTCCAGCATGGCCTGTGTCGCCCGCTCGCGAACTTCTACCGCCGCTTCAGCGATAGCCGCTTGATTCTCGGGGGACAAGGACTGCCAAGTTTCATCGTTAATGACAATGACCTGCGCGGCACTGATGTGGCCCGTCAGCATCATGTGGCTTTGTACTTCATTGAGTTTGGCACTGACCACAACGTTGACCGGGTTTTCCTGGCCTTCAACCACACCGGTTGCAAGGGCCGTGGGAACTTCTGACCAATCCACTGGCACCGGGATGGCACCCATTCCTTCAACGGTCGCCATATAGATGGGGAATGGAATCGAGCGAATTTTGACACCGGCTAAATCATCAGGCGTATGGATCTCCTGGTTGGCCGTAAGATGGCGGGTGCCAAAGTAGAAGGCATACAGCAAGCGTACGCCTGAAGCGTCGGCCAATTCTTCGTTCAGTGTGCTCATCACTGGAGAGTCGACATCCATCACCTTCATAAGATGATCAACATCGCGATAAAGGTAGGGCGTATCAAAGGCAGCGAACGGAGCATAGAGGGAACCAATGGCGCCCGCGGTATTGTGGGAAAGCGCAATAGAGCCTGTGGAAACCGCTTCGGCGAGTTCCTGTAGGCGGCCTAGTTGGGAATTGGGGTAGATCTCAACGGCCACATCGCCGCCCGTTTTTTCCTCAATGGCTTCTGCCAGCCATTCGGCCTGCATGCCCGCAATGGAGTTGGGCGTATGCATGTGTCCGTAGCGGAGAGTGACTTCCTGCGCGGTCACGCTTGTTGCACTTAGCGCGAAGGCGCTGGCTATTAAAGCGAGATGGCTATTACGAACTAGTTTAACTAGCATTGTTATTCTCCAGACGATGATTGTTTTTTATTGTTTTGTAGCCAAGTGTTTTCCACCTGCTACTAACCAATAGGCTAGGGCAGGGCTGCTCTTTTAAGCAATGAGGAATTCATGATGGTTTTTGATGTAAAACGTCCCTTGATACCCGACATTGCAATAGCCGCAGGCGTCTCAACGGCAACCGTGGATCGCGTTCTGAACAGACGATCCGGTGTTCGTAAAGTCACGCTCACTCGCGTGCTGGAAGCGGCGGTCAAGGTGGGCTATTTAGGCGAAGACGAGGTTAAAGCCCGCCTTGGGTCCGCCTTTTCCAAAGTGGTGTTTTTATTGCCGCAGGGGACTAATCCCTATCTCACAGGCTTGAATACCTACGTAAGGGCCTTGGCAGAACAGTCGGTAGAGCCACTTAAAGTGCGCAGCCACTTTATCGAAAGCTTCAATCCAGAGGCATTGGTTCACGCTTTGCGGCGCTATGGAAAAACCTCCGATGTGGTGATTTTCATGGCCATTGAGCATCCTAAGGTGCGTCAGGTGATCGATGAGCTGGTGAATGCAGGAAAACGTGTCGTTACCATCATTTCTGACCTGCCCACCTCGAACCGGCATGCCTACATCGGGATTGATAACTTTGCCGCAGGGCGTACCGCTGCCAAAGTAATGGGACGCTTTTGCCGTGCACCTCAAGGTAAGCTGGCGCTTGTAGCGGCGAGCCGCGCTTACCGCGCGCATATGGAAAGAGAAATGGGGTTTTTGGCGCTGATTGAGGAGAGTTTTTCTCATTTAACGGTGATTGGGCCTCAAGAAGGCCACGATAATCGAGATGAAAACTACCACAACACGTGCCGGTTATTGGAGCAGCACCCGGATATCGTCGGGATCTATAATGTCGGCGGCTCATCTGATGGGATTGGCCGAGCGCTGCATGAGTCAAAGCGCGATAAAGAGATCTGTTTTATAGGGCACGGCCTAACCCCCGATACGCGCAGCATGCTGGTCGAAGGCGTTATGGATATGGTCATCACCCAGAACCCGAGCGCCATCTATGCCCAGGCAATAGAAGTGGCAAGCGGTGAAAAAACCGATAGCGGCGCCGTCCCGATGGAAATCTACTTTTCAGAAAACCTTCCTATCGCTCATCCTTAGCTTGTGCAATATAAGGTCTTCAAGATGTTCAATCATCCAGTTGGCTTTTTAAAGCGGCGTTTTGCTGGCTTCCCCAGGCACTTCGCGCACTAGCCTGGGCATCAAAAATCCGGGTAAGTGCTCACGCAACTGAGTGATGAGCGCACGTGCCTCGTTATCCGGCACATCAAAGTGCGCCGCTCCCTGAACCGGGTCCAGAACATGCAGGTAGTAGGGCAGTACACCCGCCTCAAGAAGCCGCTCAGAAAGTGTTGCCAATGTTTCAACGTCGTCGTTAATACCGCGCAGCAACACGCTTTGATTAAGGAGCGTGACACCTGCTGCTTTTAGACGGGTGCAGGCATCAATAACCGTTTGATCGATCTCATTGGCGTGATTGATATGCAGCACCATGACTTTTTGCAGGCGCGTGGTGCCCAGCCAGCCAAGCAGGGCGCTATCCACCCGGTCAGGTATCACCACGGGCAGCCGCGTATGAATACGCAGGCGTTTAAGGTGGGGGATCTTTTCAAGCTCACCCACCAGCCAGGCGAGTTGGCGGTCGTTGGCTGCCAGCGGGTCGCCGCCAGAGAGAATCGCCTCATGGATGGAGGGATCGTCACGCAGGTATTGCAGCGCGTCTTGCCACTGGGCGCGTGAAGGCGAGTTATCGCTATACGGAAAATGGCGGCGGAAACAGTAACGGCAGTTAATCGCGCAGTTGGGGCTTGCGATCAGTAGCACCCTGCCTGCGTACTTGTGAATCAACCCTTTGGCGGGACGATGGTCGGCCTCTTCAAGCGGGTCGGTGACGTAGCCTATGGGGGACACGGCCTCATCACCCAGCGGCAGTACCTGGCGTAGTAAAGGATCATCCGGCGTGGCATGGGCGATTCTTGAAAGGTAAGCGTCGGGCACGCACACTTCAAAGAGTTGATGGCCCGTATGCGCGCCAGACAGCCACGCCTCGCTTAACCCAAGGCGCTTACAAAGCTCATGCGGGTCGCGAATGGCATTGGAAAGCTGCTGTTGCCACGTGGGGCTTTGGGCTTCATTGAATCGCTCGTGATTATCCGAGGCAACGATCATAATGTTCTCCTGCAAAAAGGCCCTCCTTCGGGTTATCATGCGCGCACTTATTTGACGATGCTATCCACGCTGCGGCGAAGTATGCCGCCATGCATCGCTTACTGTAATAGCTAACTGAAATAGATCACTGAGAGGCAACATGGCTAACTATTCTACCAATGAATTCAAAGGCGGTTTAAAAGTAATGCTCGACGGCGATCCCTGCTCGATCGTCGAGAACGAACTGGTCAAGCCCGGCAAGGGCCAGGCGTTTAACCGCGTTAAGCTGCGTAACCTGATGACCGGCCGTGTCGGCGAGCGTACTTTTAAATCCGGTGACTCGCTGGAAGGCGCTGATGTCATGGACCTGGAGATGGAATATCTCTATTCCGACGGTGACATGTGGCACTTCATGAAAACCGATGGCTCTTTCGAGCAGTATGCCGTTGAGAAGAAAGCCTTGGGCGATACCGCAAAATGGCTCAAGGAGCAGGTGCCCTATACGATTACGCTGTGGAATGACAAGGCGATCTCTGTCACTCCGCCCAACTTCATTGAACTTGAAGTTGTCGAGACTGACCCCGGCCTTAAGGGCGACACGGCCCAGGGCGGCTCTAAGCCGGCAACCCTTTCTTCGGGTGCCGTTGTACGTGTACCGCTATTTATTAACCAGGGTGAAGTGCTGAAAATCGATACCCGCTCCGGCGAGTACGTTTCCCGCGCTTAACATACCGTCCAATTAGTGCGTAGCCAGGGTAAAACTACGCACTAAACCGCACGTGTATTACCTTATTGCCACGCTGTTGCGTGGCTTTTATTTTTTCTAAGGAGTGGTAATGGCCATTGATTGGCGACCCAGTGCAGAAATTACCACGCTGCGTGAGCGTGCCCGCCTGCTTGCAAGCGTGCGGGCATTTTTTGCAAAGCGTAACGTTCTGGAAGTGGAGACACCCGTGCTTGGGCAGGGAGGTAGCACCGACGTGCACCTGGTATCGCTGGTGACTCAGGCGCGTACCGATAAGGGCCAGCGCCGTTTATGGCTGCAAACCTCGCCTGAATTTCATATGAAGCGGCTGTTGGCTGCGGGTAGCGGGCCTATTTATCAGTTGGCGCGAAGCTTTCGCGATGGTGAAGTCGGCTCCCGGCACAATATTGAATTCACCATGCTTGAGTGGTATCGCCCGGGGTTCGCGCTAGGCGAGCTGATCGATGAAACGACTAATCTGGTGATGACACTGTTGCCCTCGTTTGCCGGGCCGGTCGTGCACTACCGGTATCGTGAGTTGTTTCACACCTATCTGGCGGTCGACCCGTTTACCACCTCGCTTGAAAAGCTGCGTGCGCTGGCATCAGAGCGGGGGCAGATGCCCGCCGGAGCGCTTGCCAACGAAGGCCGCGATACCTGTCTTGATTTACTGATGAGCATGGTGATTGAGCCGCAATTGGGGCAAAACGAATTAAGCGTGGTGCTGGAGTACCCCGCGAGCCAAGCGGCGCTGGCGCGCCGCCATCAGGACGCCGACGGTGAGTGGGTGGCGTCGCGCTTTGAGCTTTACCTGAACGGTATTGAGCTGGCCAATGGCTATCAAGAATTGACCGATGCCGCGGAGCAGCGGGCGCGCTTTAGCGAAGACAACGCCGAACGGCGCCGCCTGGGGTTGACTGACGTCGATATCGACGAGCATTTGCTGGCCGCACTTGAATACGGCATGCCGGAAGGCGCGGGCGTAGCGCTGGGTATTGATCGCCTGATTCAGCTGGCGCTGGGTAAGGCACGCCTGGAAGACGTGCTGGCGTTCGCCACGCCCAACTGCTAACCAGGCGACCTCGCTAGGCTTTGAGGCGTTTGAGTAGAAACACTAGTGGCACCGTAGCGATATAAATCAGGCCCAGCCAGGTAAAGATGTCATTGAATGCCAGCACCTGGGCCTGCTGTGAGACCCGCTGCGCAAGTAACCCCATAGCGGCGTGATAGGCATCGGGCACCGTGCCGCTCAGCATGGCCTCATACTTGGCGATCTCCGCCACCACCACGTCGCGCCCGGTATCGATGGCTGGGATCAGCTGGTTCCAGTGAAAGTCCTCGCGGATATCGCGCACGGTGTCGAGCAGGGCCAGCCCCATGGCACCGCCCAGGTTGCGCATCACGTTAAACAACCCGCTGGCGTTACCCACTTCGCTTGGGGGCAGAGTGCCAAGCGCAATCCTTGACGCCGGTATGATGCACATGATCAGACCCATACCCCGTACGATTTGTGGCACGCAGAACTGCCAGAACCCTGACTCTACCGTGAGATTTGAGTTCATCATGGTGCCCACGCCAACGAACAGCAGACCCATGAATAGCAGTACGCGTAGATCAAGGCGGTTGGAAGCCTGGCCGACGATTGGCGCGCACAGGAACATGGTAAGCCCGGTCACGAACATCACCTGGCCGATCTGCAGGCTGGAGTAGCCACGCACGTAGCCAAAGAAGAGCGGCATGATGTAGACCAGCCCATACAACGCGATACCGATGATAAAGCCCATGCCTGCGCCGATAGCAAAGTTGCGGTTGGCGAACGCGCGTAGATCGACGATGGGATGGTCGCTGCGCAGCGTACGCGCAAAAAACCAGATGCCCGCGACCAAACAGACCAGGCTAAACAGGGTGATCTGGCGGCTGGCGAACCAGTCATCGCCGGGGCCTTCTTCAAGCACGAACTCGAGCGTTCCCAGAAATACCGCGATAAGTGCCAGGCCGATGAGATCAAGTTTGCGCGCGATGGCGTGATTGGGTTTATCGATATCCAGAAACGTCCACGCCGCCCAGCACACCAGAATGCCGGGAATCACGTTGGCCAAAAACAGCCAGTGCCAGCTCTGGGTTTCGGTAATGTAGCCACCTACGGTCGGGCCAATCGACGGTGCCATGGTGACGACCATGCCGATTACCGCCTGAACGCTACCCATTACCCTCCGGGGGAAGATCGAAAAGCTGACCGCCTGGGTGATCGGAATCATCGCCCCGCCCATGAAACCCTGAATGGCACGCAGCACGATTAGCTGCTCGATGGATGTAGCCAGCGCGCAGCCAAGGCTCGCCAGCGTGAACCCCGCGCAGGAAAGGGTGAAGGCTACCCGGGTCGAGAGAATGCGCATCAGCATGCCCGATAGCGGGATCATCACGATCTCCGCGATCAGGTAAGAGGTCTGTACCCAGGATATCTGGTCTTCGCTGGCCGAGAGCCCCGATTGGATTTCGTTAAGCGAGCTCGCGACGATCTGGATATCCAGAATGGCCATGAACATGCCAAACACGGCAGCGATAAAGCCAATTCGCTGCCGCCAGGGAGGCATGTCACTGACGCCCACCGTTGGGCTTGCGGTTGCCTCGCTCATGGCCGCGGTTGGTGCTGGGAAGCGTTAGCGGTGTTTGAATGGGGGAGCCGCGCGCTATTCTCAAGTTCTGGCCTAGGCTCACGTTCGCGCGTATCGATTTCGGGAATGGCTGAAAGCCCGGCTCGCAGTAAAGGCAGCGCTTCTTCGGGGGCGGTAATTCGAATCTTGACCGGTACCCGTTGAACGATTTTGTTGAAGTTGCCGGTCGCGTTGTCCTGGGGCAGCAGGCTGAATTCGGTGCCCGTGGCGGGCGACAGACTGTCGACGATGCCTTCAAAGGTGATATGGGGATAAGCGTCCAGATGCACCTTGACCGCCTGGCCGATACGAATCCGCTCAAGCTGGGTTTCCTTGAAGTTGGCTGCCACGTAGGCCGACTCGATGGGCACCAATTGCAACAGTGTCAACGACGGCTGCGCGACAGTGCCAACCTCGACCCGAAGGTTGCCGATTACCCCATCACGCGGTGCAAGAATGCGGGTTTTATCAAGCTGATGCCGGGTGTAGGCAAGATCAGCACTCGCGGCATCCAGATTGGCTTCGGCGCGGGTCACATCGCTCTCTGCCACGGCCAGCTGGCGCCTGGCCGAAACGACGTTTGCCTGGCTGCTGGCCAGATTAGCTTCAGCGACACGCAGCGCGGTTTGATCATCCTCGCGCTGCTGGCGCGAGCCGTAGTTGTTGGCCGCCAGCGACGACGAACGCTCAAGGTGTTGACGAGCTTGGTCAACATCGGCCTGAGCTGCATCGACCTGGGTTGTGGCCTGGTCGATGGCGGCCTGCTGAAGCTCCACCTGGCGATGCGACTGGGCAATCGAGGCTGCCGCCACCGCTTGCTGGGCCTCGGCTTGCGCCACCTGGTCGCGATAGCTTTCGTCGTCCAGGCGCACCAGCAGATCACCTTGCTTCACCGTCTGATTGTCGTTCACCGCGACTTGTGCGACGCGCGCAGAAAGCTCGGCGCGAACAGCCACGCTGTCGGTGCGTACATAGGCATTGTCGGTTTCTTCCATAAAACGCCCGACCTGCCACCAGCCTACGCCCCACCAGATAATCCCCGCCAGCGCAAAGAGGCCCACCAGCACCGCCAGAATCTTGCGCTTGGGTTTGCCGCTGGAGTGGCCATTGTTGGGCGCGGCTGATGCATCGCATTGATAGGTATCCGGGATTTCACTCTGCTTGCCATTTGAGCGCATGGCCACTCCTCAACGCATGTCATCCCGCTGAACCGGTCATCGGGAAGTAAGCTCTATAGTGTAATGAATGCTACACTATATGGCTACTTTGTTAGCAAGCTACTTTTAAAATTAAAAAAGTCACGCTGGCGTCTGAACATCCATGTTTAGTAAAACGGCTTGAATAGGAGTATGAATGTCTCGCTTAACGTCTTCAGCGACTGCTGAACAGCCTGAAAATGGAGGCGCTTCATTAACCGCGCGTGGCGTTGCGCGTCGCGAACGCCTGTTGGACGCCGCTCGGGATGTTTTTCTTGAACAGGGCTATGCGGGCGCCAGCGTCAACGAGGTAGTGGCACGCGCTGGCGGGTCGCTGGCGACGCTATACAAGCAGTTCGGTAATAAAGAGGGGTTATTCACGGCGGCGATGGAACGTCATATCGGCACGGCCTGGGCGGTACTGGAAGAGGGGCGGCGAGACCGTCAGGCCCCTGAACAGGTGCTGTACGAACTAGGGCGGCGTATGTTGATGCTGATATTTAATCCGGGCGTGATACGGCTGGTGCGCGGCCTGGCGTTCGAGGCTGAGCGGTCCCCTGAGCTTGGCGAGCTGTTTTTGACCCGGGGGCCTGATCAGACTCGCCAGGCGCTCGCCAACTATCTTAGTGATCAGGTCGCAAGCGGCCGTCTGGATATCGAGGATCCGCGTGAGGCCGCTGGGATATTCATGGGCATGCTGATAGGCGAATGGCATATCAATGCTTTGCTGGGCCGTGACCTGCAGCTTGATGAGGCGCAGTGCAATGCCCGAGCGCAGCGCTGTTTGACGATCTTTCTTACCGGAGTAACGCCGTCTTCAAACTAAAGCTTGGCGCTTTATTGGCTGGCTCGCAAAATCGCCTAGCGTTTGGCCCATGCTGACCATGGTTTCCGGCGGGCAATCGGCAAACGCGACTGGATTGGCAAAGCACATCACCACGGTAGAGCCGAGTTTAAATAGACCCATTTCCTCGCCTCGCTCAAGGGTAATCGTGTTGTCAAAGCGCGTGCGTTGGGGAACGCCTGCCAGCGGCGTTACCTGCCCAGACCACACAGTTTCGATGGCGGCAACGACCATCGCGCCGACCAGCACCATGGCAAACGGGCCGTGCTCGGAATCAAAAATGCACACCAGGCGCTCATTGCGTGCAAACAGATTCGGCACGTAGCTCGCGGTGGCTTTATTGACCGAGAAGATGCGCCCAGGTACATAGATCATTTCACGCAGCGTGCCGGTCATGGGCATATGCACACGATGGTAGTCACGCGGCGAAAGATAGACAGTCGCGAAACTGCCGCCCATGAATTCTTCTGCAAGTGCTGCATCCCCGCCCAGTAACGACTGCGCTGAATAGGTATGCCCCTTGGCTTGAACCAGCTGGCCTGCTTGAAGGCGGCCATGGCGTGAAAGCGATCCATCGGCCGGGCTTAAAATGCCTTCACCCAGCGGGCGGGCATCGGCTTTCAATACGCGGGTAAAGAACGCGTTGAAATTGGCATAGGCCGTCGGGTCCGGTTCAAGCGCCTGGCTCATATCGACGTTAAACCGTTTGATAAACGCTTTAATCAGCGCGTTTTTAAGCCACGGAACCTCGCTCTGCGCAAACATGCCGGTCAGGCGCGAGATGGCGTGATGAGGAAGCGGGTACTGGAGTAACGAGAAAGCTTTTTGAGATAGCGTCACATTGATTACTTTTGGCAGTGGTTAAACGTAGGGCCAGCACGGCCGGTCACGTTACTTTTTCAATCGGCGTATCGTCGCGGTTGCCCCATTCACCCCAAGAGCCCGCATAGCCGCGCATATTAAACCCTAATGCTTTGCCCACGAGCCAGGTAAAGCTGCTGCGGTGGTGGCTTTGGCAGTGCGTGGCTACTTCCATATCTGGCGTCAGGCCCATGGCTTCAAGCTCGGTAATAAGCTCGGCATAGTCGCGAATGCGCAGGGCACGAGAGCGGTCCATGGCATTAAGCCAATCCATATTGACCGCACCTGGAATATGGCCAAGATGCTTGTTATTACCTTTCTCGCCGTCATATTCGCCTTTGGAGCGGGCATCCCAAACCGCAAACTGTTTATCACCCAGCTTGGCTTTAATCTCATCACAGGTAATGAGCGCCTGCGGGTTTAAAACCTGTGCGTGGTATTCGCTAGGCGAGGGGTGTGTCTGCTCGGTGCTTTCGGGCATGCCCGCATCGCGCCAGGCGTGAATGCCGCCGTTTAAATACGAGTAGCGGGTGTGGCCAATCAGCTCCAACGTCCATAAAAGGCGTGCAGCCCAGCCACCGCCTTCATCATCATACGCCACAACATGGGTATCACGCGTAAGACCGAGTGCGCTGAACAGCTGAGATAAAAACTCGACGCTGGGAACGTCGTTGGGCACCGGCCCTTCGCCACGCATCAAATAACGAAAGTCGAGATATACAGCCCCAGGCACATGCCCCTGGCGGTAGCTGTCCGGGTTGACCGGTACATCAATAATCAGTAGTTCAGGGCTATCTAGATGAGGCTTGAGCTGCTCGGGTTCAACAATGAGCGGCAGAAAATTCGATTCTGATGACGGGTGCTCGGTGCTCATGGATGGCTCCTATAAAATTCAGGCATCTAGGCTATCGAGAATGCGGCGATAGCTGGCAAAACGGTCTGGATGAATCTTGCCTGCCTCAACCGCTTCAAGTAAAGCGCAGCCGGGTTCCGCCCGGTGCCGACAGTCGCGGAAGCGGCAATGACCAATAAAGGGATGAAACTCAATGAAACCGTCGGTCACATCTTGCTCGGTCAAGTGAATAAGGCCGAACTCACGAATACCGGGGGAGTCGATCAGCTCACCGTCAGTGACTTCATCACGGTTCATCGTGTAAAGCCGAGCCGTCGTTGTCGTGTGCGTACCCTTGCGCGAATCTTCAGAAAGCGCGCCGATACGCAGCGTTTCGTCGGGTAGTAGCAGGTCGATCAAGGAAGATTTACCCACGCCGCTTTGGCCGACGAAAACCGACGTGCGGCCTTCAAGCTGTTGGCGTAAAGGTTCAAGTCCTTCTGCATTAGCCGTAGTGGTACGCACCACCGGATAGCCCAGGCTGTGATAACGCTCAAGCAGTTTGCTCAACTCTCCACCGTCTTTCGGAAGCAGATCGATTTTGTTAAGCACGAGCACAGGAGCGATATCGGTCGCTTCGGCAGCAACTAGATAACGATCAATAAGGTTGGGGTGCGGTGCGGGCTCCACAGCGAAGACAATCAGTATCTGATCGATATTTGCGGCAACCGGCTTTAATAACCCACGGGCGTCAGGGCGTTTGAGTACGCTGTCGCGCTCTTCGCGCGCTACCACAACCCCTGAACCTTCTTGGCCTGCGCGCCAGATCACCCGGTCGCCGGTCACCAGGCCTTCCAGGTTAGCGCGTAGATGGCAGCGTACGGGGTTACCATCGGCATCGCGTACTTCCAGCGTGCGCCCGAAATGGGCCATTACGCGGCCTGGCTGTTCGGCGCCGTATTCTCCGGCAGCGAGTTTATCCGTATCCTGCACTTCACGCTTTTCAGCACGTTGGGCACGTTCGGCTTGTATCTTATCGACCCGCCATTGTTGTTGACGGCTTAATTTACGTTTGCTCATGACCACCCGATGCTCGGTACAATAGCCTTATTGTACCTGTTAACTGACGCCGGGTAACTCGACCCGTCGGCTATCTTGGAGAAAAGCATGAACGACACTACTGCACCGCGCAGCGATCTGCTGGTATGGATTGACCTGGAGATGACCGGCCTGGATCCAAATAAAGAGCGCATCATTGAAGTCGCCACGCTAATTACCGATGCGGATTTGAACGTCGTAGCCGAAGGCCCGGTCATTGCGGTGAAGCAGTCGGACAGCCTGCTCGCCAGTATGGATGACTGGAACCAGAAAACCCATGGCGAATCGGGGCTGGTCGCGCGGGTCAAGGCAAGTAGCGTCGATACGGCCAGTGCGGAGCAGCAAACGCTGGATTTTTTAAGCCAATACGTAACGCCCGGCAGCTCACCGATGTGTGGTAACAGTATTCATCAGGATCGACGCTTTCTAGAGCGCGAAATGCCCGCGCTGTGGGGTTTCTTTCACTACCGCAATCTGGATGTTTCAAGCGTCAAGGAACTCGCCAAGCGCTGGAACCCTGGCGCGCTGGCCGGTTTCAATAAACGTAACGTTCACTTGGCGATGGATGACATTAAAGAGTCGATTGCCGAGCTTGCTCATTACCGCAATACCTTTTTGCGCGTAGCAGGCGAGCATGACGAAGAAGAGTAGGTCTCGTCAGCGTTAGCGCGCGCTAGTCGCAATACGTGCATCACACTTGAGGCGCTGCTCGTCAAGCGCCCAGGTTACGTGTTCACGTACCAGGGCGCTTGGATAAGCGCGGCGTGCCCAGAGGGCGGCTTCAACGCCTTCGCTCCAGGGCGCGTTGCCAAGGCCAATGGCGATATTACGCAGCCAGCGCTCGTAACCGATACGCCGAATGGGGCTGCCAGCGGTTTTATCCAGAAATTCCTCTTCGCCCCAGGCAAACAGGTTGAGCAGTGATGTGCGATCGAGGTCGTGGCGGGGCGCAAAATCCTGCTCGTTGCTTACCCGCGTAAAGCGTGTGAAGGGGCACACTAGTTGGCAGTCGTCGCAGCCATACACGCGGTTACCCATGGCGCGGCGAAACTCCACCGGAATCGCGCCGTGCAGCTCTATGGTCAAATAAGAGATGCACTTGCGTGAATCAATCACCTTGTCATCCACGATCGCCCCGGTCGGGCACGCCGTCTGGCAGGCATCGCAGCTGCCGCAGTGCTCACGTTCGTAAGGCGGGTCAACGGGCAGGGGCAGGTCGGTATACAGTTCGCCCAGAAAAAACAGCGAGCCTGCCCTGGGGTTCAAGAGCATGGCGTTTTTGCCAAACCAGCCAAGACCGGCTTTTTGGGCGAGGGCGCGCTCCATCACCGGGGCGGAATCCACAAACGCGCGGTAGCCGAAAGGACCTACTTCCTGCTCGATTTTTTTACCCAGCTGTGCCAGACGCTTGCGTATCAGCTTATGATAATCACGGCCCAGCGCGTAGCGTGATATATAGGCTTTGCTGGGTTGGCCAAGCAGTTGGGTGGTTTCGACTTCGGGGGGCAAATAATCCATGCGTACGCTGATCACTCGCCGTGTGCCCGGCTCAAGCTCTGCCGGACGAGTGCGCTTGGTGCCGTGCTTGTCCATAAAGCTCATTTCACCGTGGTAACCTTTATCCAGCCACGCGTTGAGATGCCGCTCATGAACATCGAGCTGCGTATCGGTAATACCTACTTGCTGAAAGCCAAGTTCGCGGCCCCAGGTTTTGATGAGGTCGGCAAGGCGTACCAGCTCATGGTGAGAAAGTGCAGAAGCAGTGGAAGAGGGCATCATCAGTCTACGGTCGAGCATTAGTCGCGCTATGCTAACGCATTGACCGCCATCACAACATGCGAAAGGAGAGATTGTGTTTACCTTGAGTGCTTCCACACTACGCCCGTTATTTACCGCAGAGCAAGTTCGTGAACTGGATCGCCGCACCATTGCCGGGGGGGTTGAAGGCTTTGCCCTGATGCAGCGGGCTGCATCCAGTGCCTGGCATAGTTTTCGGGCGCGCTGGCCTCAGGTGCGTAGTTTAACGGTGCTGTGTGGCGGCGGTAATAATGGCGGGGATGGCCATGTGCTGGCGGCGTTGGCCATTCAGTCTGGCCTTAAAGTACAACGTATTACGCTTAAACCGCTGGATGCTTTGACGGGCGATGCTGCGCGGGCAGCAGCGCTTGCCACCTCGGCTGGGGTCAGTTGTGAAGAGTGGCAGGCTGAGTGTGTTTTTACCGGCGAGGTAATTGTCGATGCGCTGTTAGGCACCGGATTGGCCGGGGAAGTCACGGGTTCAACTCGGCAGGCGATCAAGGCGATCAATACGGCCAAGCGTCCCGTGCTGGCGATTGATATTCCTTCGGGGCTTGCGGCCGATACCGGCGCGGTGCTGGGTGAGGCTGTCCAGGCCAGCTGCACGGTAACGTTTATCGGCGACAAGATGGGCCTGCATACCGGAGAAGCTCCCGCTCACACGGGTGAGATCGATTTTCGCTCTCTAGGCGTCAAGGCGCAGGCATTTGTGGATATTCCGCCCTTTGCTTGGCGGTTGGATGAAGCGTGGCTCCATGAAGCCTTTGCGCCGCGCTCGCGTACCAGTCACAAGGGCGACATGGGCCATGTACTGGTATTAGGCGGTGCCCCAGGTTTTGGTGGTGCAGCGCTATTAGCCTCTCAGGCGGCGGCGCGCCTGGGGGCCGGTAAAGTGAGCCTGGCAACGGCACCGGAGCATATCACGGCCAGTTTAATCAACTGCCCCGAAGTCATGGCGCATGGCGTGCGTGGTGGCGCCGACTTGGATGAGCTGCCCCAGAAAGCTGATGTAATGGTAGTAGGTCCGGGTACGGGACAGTCTGCCTGGGGGCAAGCGGTGCTTCAGCATGCGCTGGCCTCTATGGCGCCGCTGGTGATTGATGCCGATGGGCTGAATTTACTTGCCAGCCACTGGTCGAAGGAGCGCCGCGATAATTGGATATTGACGCCACACCCCGGCGAGGCCGCGCGCCTGCTGGGCTGTTCCACGGCGGATGTTCAGGCGGATCGGCCTGCCGCAGTGCGCGCATTGCAGAAGGCTCGCGGTGGGGTGGTAATTTTAAAAGGCTCGGGTAGCTTGATTGCCAGCCCTTATGGCCTGGCGGTATGCCCGTATGGCAACCCAGGAATGGCTAGTGGTGGCATGGGTGATGTGCTTAGCGGCATGCTGGGCGCGTTAGTGGCGCAACGCGGCCATGTCGAGCAATGCGCCTGGATAGGCACGCTGGTACATGCGCTTGCTGCAGATCGCGCCGCCAAGGTATCAGGAGAACGTGGCTTGCTGGCAAGCGATCTGGCATCCTATGCGCGAGAATTGATCAACCCGTAAAGGCAGCCCGCATGCAGGTGCAATTGGATAATGAAGAGGCGCAAGTCGCCTTTGGTGAAGCGCTGGGACGCGCGTTGCAAGGGCGTGGGCGTATTTATCTGGAAGGTGACTTGGGTGCCGGCAAAACGACGTTAACGCGCGGCATATTACGCGCTTATGGGCACCTTGGTGCAGTGAAAAGCCCGACCTATACGCTGGTCGAACCTTATGAGTTTAATGAACAGCGTATTTATCACCTGGATCTCTATCGTTTGGCAGATCCTGAAGAGCTTGAGTTCATAGGTGGTCGCGATGTGCTTTCAGACGAGGCCATCTGCATTATTGAGTGGCCAAGCCGAGGTGAAGGCTGGCTGCCCGCACCGGATATTCGCTTGTCGCTTGCGGTAGCCAATCAGGGGCGTCAGGTAACGTTAATTCCACATAATGAACATGGCGAACGCGTCCTTAACAGGCTGCAGTCCACTATGTTGTTCAAGCAGTCAGAAGACGGTACCCCTTCATGGTCATGAGCAGTAAAAAAACCGGCTTAATGCGCCTTATAACGCCAGGGCTGATTGCGCTAATGGCAGGGATCTCTTCGGTGCAGGCCGCCAACGTTGAAAGTATGCGTTTATGGGCCGCCCCTGACCATGCACGGCTTGTATTTGATCTTTCCGGGCTAACCAACGCGAACGTTTTTGCGCTCAATAATCCTGAGCGGTTAGTGATTGATCTGGACGAGAGCATTCTGAATACCGATGCTTCCACGCTGCCTTTAGAGGGCAGCGCTATTGAAGCTGTACGCACCGGGACGCGCGACGGTGGCGGTTTGCGCGTAGTACTTGAGCTCAATCGCGAGGTTGAGCCGCGTCATTTCGTGCTGCCTCCCAATGATCAATACGGCCACCGCCTGGTGGTTGATCTTGAGTATCCTGGTGAAAGCGCGGTTGAAAATCCCATCGACCCGATCGAGGCGATGATTCGCGATCAGGAAATGCTCGCCCAGCAAAGCAATACCCAGGCTCAAGCTCAAGCTCAAGTGCCGGGTAGCCAGGTGGCGCCCGAGGCGCCGACCGCACCTGTTGAAGTGCAGCCAGCACAGCCTCATCCCCAGCGCGATATCATTATTGCGGTCGATCCGGGCCACGGTGGTGAAGACCCAGGCGCTATTGGCCCCGCCGGTACGCGGGAAAAAGACGTGGTGCTGAACATCGCACGACGTTTAGCCTCGGATATCAACAACACACCGGGCTTTAAGGCGGTGCTGACGCGGGACAGCGATTACTATATAGGGCTACGCCAACGTACCCAGCTGGCGCGTGAGCAAAAAGCGGACTTTTTCGTTTCTGTGCATGCGGATGCCTTTAATAGCCCGCGACCTGAAGGTAGCTCGGTGTATGCGCTTTCACAGCGTGGTGCTACCTCGGAAACCGCGCAGTGGCTGGCCGATAGTGAAAACCGCGCGGATTTGATTGGTGGGGTGGATGGCAGTCTTTCACTGCGTGATAAAGATCAGGTCCTGAGAGGCGTTTTGCTCGATCTGACCATGACGGCTACGTTAAATGATTCGCTCTCTATCGGTGGGCAGGTGCTCGAACAGCTGGGGCGGATTAACCGTTTGCACAAGTCACGTGTCGAGCAGGCGGGCTTTATGGTTCTGAAGTCACCTGATATTCCTTCGCTTTTGATTGAGGTCGGGTTTATTTCCAATCCCGCCGAAGAGCGTCGGCTGCGTGACCCGGTTCACCAGCAAGGGCTTGCGACGGCTATTTTTAGTGGTCTACGCTCACACTTTGAGCGCAACCCGCCGCCGACGAGTCTATTGGCATGGCAGCGCGATCACCAACGTCGGCCTACGGGTAACGAGTATCGGATTCAGTCCGGCGATACGCTCTCGTCGATTGCCGTACGTCATGGCGTGCCGGTGAATCAGCTTCGTCAGGCCAACGATTTAAGTGGTGATGTCATCCGTGTAGGCCAAGTCTTACGTATTCCCAACTCTTGAGGTATCTGGTGTCTGAGTCGACCTCTCTATCACCGCGTATTCAAGTCCTCGACCCTCGCCTGGCTAACCAGATTGCCGCGGGGGAAGTGGTTGAGCGCCCGTCGTCGGTAACCAAAGAGCTGATCGAGAATGCCATCGATGCGGGTAGTCAGCGCATCGAGGTGGAAATCGAGCAGGGCGGTGCACGGCTGATTAAAGTGCGCGATGACGGTATCGGCATTGGCGAAGACGACCTTCCGCTGGCGCTGGCGCGCCATGCCACCAGCAAAATCGGCAGCTTGGAAGACCTGGAGGGCGTCAGCTCGCTGGGTTTTCGCGGGGAGGCGCTTGCCTCAATAAGCTCTGTGTCACGGCTTGAGCTTATCTCTAATGCCGAAGAAGATCCGCGCGGTGGCTGGCGGGTGGTGGCCGAAGGGCGCGGTATGGAGGCCCGGGTAACGCCGGCACCCCATCCGCGTGGCACAAGCGTGGCAGTGCGCGACCTGTTTTTTAATACCCCCGCCAGACGCAAGTTCCTGCGTACCGAAAAAACCGAATTTGCTCACGTGGAAGAGGCCTTTCGGCGTCAGGCGCTTTCGCGCTATGACATTGCATGGGTGCTGCGGCATAACCAGAAAGTCGTGCATCAACTGCCCCCGGGCCACTCGGCGGCAGCCCAGGAGCGGCGTATCGCCTCGCTACTGGGTAAAAACTTCATCGAGCATGCGCGCTATATTGAGCGTGAGGCGGGCGGCCTGCGTCTGAGCGGTTGGGTGGGCCTGCCTACGCATTCGCGCTCCCAGGCAGACCAGCAGTACTTTTTCGTCAATGGACGTGTTGTGCGTGATCGCCTAGTGGCCCATGCAGTGCGCCAAGCCTACCGGGACGTGCTGTATAACGGCCGCCATCCGGTGTTTGTGCTGTATTTGACCCTGGACCCCGATGTGGTGGATGTCAATGTCCATCCCACCAAGCATGAGGTGCGCTTTCGCGACGGGCGCATGGTGCATGATTTTCTCTACTCCAGCCTGCACCACTGTTTGGCGACATCCAGGCCGACGCAAGATAGCGAAGATGAACCCATTAACGCGGCAAGTCCGTTAGCGGAACAAGACCGCGGTGAAGTAGCTGAACCTGGCACCGAATCTGGTCAAATTCAGGCCACACCCGCGTGGCAGCAGCAGGGAATGGCGCTTTCTCAAACGCCGGATCGCCATCCAGGGGCTGAAAAAGTGCGGCGCTTTATGCAGGGCTATCAGGCGCTGCACCCCGGGCATGAAGAAACGCTGCTGACTCCGCAAACGCCGGGCGTCTCGGCGGCTGAAACCCAGCCTGCCCGTGAGGTACGAGAAGCCTTCATTGCGATGCCTGAAAGCGATCCTACCAGCGCTCCGCCGCTAGGCTTTGCGTTGGGGCAACTGCACGGTATCTATATCCTGGCGCAAAATGCTCAAGGGTTAGTGCTGGTGGATATGCACGCCGCGCATGAGCGGATTGTGTATGAGCGCATGAAAAACCAGCTTGCAGCGGCCGAGGGAATCGATACCCAGCCGCTGCTGGTGCCTGTGTCTCTGGCTGCCAGCCATGTGGAGGTAGCCACGGCAGAAAGCGAGCAGGAGGCCATTTCCCGGTTAGGAATTGAGCTGGATATTGCCGGACCGGAAACGCTTCTGGTGCGTCAGTTGCCAGCACTATTGGCCCAGGCAGACCCTGAGGCGCTGGTGCGTGAAATGCTTGAAGAGCTGGCCCGTTTTGGGCGTACCCGCCAGGTCGAGGCACGAATTCATGAGCTGCTCTCGACCATGGCCTGCCATGGCAGCGTGCGTGCCAACCGGCGGCTGACCATCGAGGAGATGAATGCACTGCTACGCGATATGGAGCGCACTGAGCGTAGCGATCAGTGCAATCATGGCCGGCCTACCTGGACGCAAATGGGTTTAAAGGCGCTTGATCGATTATTCTTGCGCGGTCAGTAGTCATACGGCCAGTCATCGTTAGGCTGGCCCCTTCCTGTTATTTCTTTTTGGCGGAGTTTGCCACCAAATGGCTGATACACGCCCCTGGGCGATTTTTTTAATGGGGCCTACGGCGGCCGGAAAAACCGATACCGCGATAGCGCTTCACGAACGGCTTGGGCATGAGCTGATCAGTGTCGATTCGGCAATGGTTTACCGTGGCCTGGATATTGGCAGCGCAAAGCCCAGCGCTGCGGAACTTGCCCGTGCGCCGCATCGGTTAATCGATCTTCGTGACCCTGCAGAACCCTATTCGGCGGCTGATTTTCGACAAGACGCGCTCAGTGAGATGCGGCAAATTAGCGCAGCAGGGAAGGTGCCGCTGCTGGTTGGTGGCACCATGCTGTATTACAAGCACCTGGTGGAAGGGGTGGCTAATATGCCAGCGGCTGACCCGGTGATTCGTGCACGGTTAGCCGCACAGCGGGAGGTTGAAGGCCTGGGCGTGTTGCATCAAACGCTGATGGAGGTGGATCCGATATCCGCGCAGCGGATTCATCCCAACGATCCCCAACGCCTGATGCGTGCACTGGAAGTCTATTACGCCAGTGGCCGACCGATGAGCGAGTTATGGAAAGAGCAGCAGCCAGAAACCTTTCCCTGGCGGGTGTTGTCGATAGCTCTGTCGCCCAGCGACAGGAGCATTTTACATGCGCGTATCGAAAAACGTTTTATCGCTATGCTGTCAGAAGGCTTGATAGATGAGGTCGCCGCCCTCAAAAAGCGTGATGACCTGCATATCGATCTTCCGGCCATGAAGAGTGTCGGCTATCGTCAGGTGTGGGAGTATCTTGATGATGAGTACGATTATGCGGCGTTGAAAGAGCGCGGTGTGATTGCCACTCGCCAGTTGGCTAAGCGTCAGCTAACGTGGTTAAGAAGCTGGTCAAATCTTGTCTGGATTGATTCACAGCAGGCGGACGTAGTGGATAAGGCGCTGAAATTCGTGCGTGAAAGCGGTGCTTAGCGTAAGATAGTGATTTCGTAAGTATGTGTTTTCAAGTGGCCGGATGGCGCTTTGACTACACAGGCCTTTCGGGCAAAAAAGATTGCGGCGTAGCACCAGTAGGGCGCGCCATTAATAACCAACCCCAACGACAGTTTTAGGGAGAGCAACATGTCCAAAGGGCAGTCCCTTCAAGACCCGTACTTGAATATTCTGCGCAAAGAGCGCATTCCGGTCTCTATCTTTTTGGTAAACGGCATTAAGCTGCAAGGCCAAATCGAATCGTTTGACCAGTTTGTCATCCTGTTGCGTAATACGGTTAGTCAGATGGTTTATAAGCATGCTATTTCCACGGTGGTGCCTTC
The DNA here is from genome assembly GCF_017983445.1 of Halomonas sp. GTDB lineage: Bacteria > Pseudomonadota > Gammaproteobacteria > Pseudomonadales > Halomonadaceae > Vreelandella. The sequence continues at coordinate 19,760 of NZ_JAGOBJ010000006.1, read as the reverse complement.
GCGCAACGTACGTTTGCCGGCACAGGATCCTGCCGCACCCGATGCGGATATTTAACACCGCTGGATGAGCCATAGAGTCCACGAGGTATTGATTGTTTTTTGAACGCCCTGAAGCCGGTGAAACGGCAGTACTTGTTCACGTAGATTTTCATGATGAGCAAGCACGTGAAGATCCGGGTGAGTTCTTGGAGCTCGTGCGCTCTGCAGGTGCAGAGCCCGCGACGCTGCTCACCGCCAGTCGTCAGCGTCCTGATTCTCGAACCTTTATTGGCTCGGGCAAGCTGGAAGAGCTGCGAGCGTTGCTCGCGGCTCACCAGGCGGAGCTCGTGATCTTCAATCATAGTTTAAGTCCTTCTCAGCAGCGCAACCTTGAGAAAGAGCTCAAGTGTCGTGTTCTCGACCGTACCGGTTTGATTCTCGATATTTTTGCGCAGCGGGCACGAACCCATGAAGGTAAGCTGCAAGTTGAGCTTGCCCAGTTAGAGTATATGTCCACGCGCCTTGTACGCGGGTGGACGCACCTTGAGCGCCAGAAAGGCGGTATTGGCCTGCGCGGCCCCGGTGAAACGCAGCTGGAAACCGACCGTCGCCTGTTAAGAGGGCGCATCAAGTCGATCAATAAGCGCCTGGATAAAGTGCGTAGCCAGCGTGAGCAGAATCGCCGCGCCCGTGCACGCGCTGAAATTCATAGCGTGTCGCTGGTAGGCTATACCAACGCGGGTAAATCGACGTTGTTTAATGCGTTAACCAATGCCGAGGTATACGCCGCCGATCAGCTTTTTGCCACACTGGATCCAACGTTAAGACGTCTTGAAATTGAAGATGTGGGCCCCGTGGTCATGGCGGATACGGTTGGTTTTATCCGGCATTTGCCTCACAAGCTTGTTGAGGCGTTTCAGGCAACGCTCCAGGAAGCGGCGGAGGCCACCCTGCTGGTACACGTTATTGACGCTGCCGACCCTGATCGCGAGCTAAACGTCGAGCAGGTAGAGCGGGTATTGAAAGAGATCGGCGCCGATAACGTGCCGGTTCTCAAGGTAATGAACAAGATCGATAAGCTTGATAGCGCACCGCGCATTGAGCGTGATGGTCATGGCGTGCCTGAAGTGGTTTGGCTATCAGCCCAGCAGGGGCAGGGACTTGAGTTACTGCATGAGGCGCTTACCGAACGCCTGGCGAATGATGTTATCGGTTTTTCACTGACGCTTACGCCGGAACAGGGCAAACTGCGAGCAGGGCTTCACGAATTAAATGCCGTGCGTGAAGAAGCGTTTGATGAGCAAGGCCGTTCGGTACTGGATGTTCGACTGCCGCGGCGCGACTTTAATCAGTTAATGGCGCAGCTCGGTGAGCGTGCCAATACGTATTTGCCTGAAGCGCTGCGCGAAGCTGACGAGTGGTAAGTTGTTAATTACCGATCATGTGAAAACGGTAATAACAACTCGATATAGAAATAATTTCAATAAAGCGCATCGATTTGCCTGCTGGCATGCGGTGCGCAGGTGAGCACCTTAGTGGAGAAGAAGTATGGCCTGGAATGAGCCTGGTGGTGGCAACCAGCACGACCCATGGAGTGGTGGTGGCCGACGCGGTGGTAACGACGGTGATAACCGTGGCGGCAACGATGGGGGCAATCGAGGGGGTAATAATGGGGGCAAAAACCAAGGGCCTCCTGACCTTGATGAAGCACTGAAAAAGTTTCAAGACAAGCTGAACGGTATGCTCGGCGGTGGCGGCAAGAAGAAGGGTGGCGGGAGTAAGCGAGACGGCGGAGGCGGCAAGCCACGCAACTCACTCGCACTGCCAGGTCTTTTGGTTATCGTTGCGCTAGCTATATGGGCGGCATCCGGTTTCTATCTTGTTGATCAGTCCGAGCGTGGCGTAGTGCTGCGTTTTGGTGAATATCAGGGCGTTGTTCAGCCTGGCCTGCAGTGGAATCCGCCGCTGATTGACGATGTGCGCATGGTTAACGTCACGAGAGTGCGTTCCGTGTCACAAACGCAGTCAATGCTGACGCGCGATGAAAACATCGTGGAAGTGGAAATTTCTGCTCAGTATCAGGTGCAGGATCCACGTGATTTCGTACTCAATGTGCGTGATCCCGCGTTGTCTATCGAAAACGCGCTCGATTCCGCACTGCGCCACGTCGTGGGTGGTACGGATATGATCGATATCCTGACCTCGGGGCGTGAAATCCTGGGTAGCTCGGTCGCGAGTCGTTTGCAGTCCTACCTGGACGCCTATGGGGCCGGTGTTCGCTTGCAGACGATCAACATTGAGTCCACGTCTGCGCCAGCGCCCGTCATTGATGCCTTTGACGACGTTATTCGTGCACGTGAAGACCGCCAGCGTACCATCAACGAAGGTATGGCTTACGCTAATGCGATTATTCCTGCGGCTCAGGGTCAGGCGCAGCGGGTGGTCGAGCAGGGGCAGGGTTATCGTGAATCGGTAGTAGCCGAAGCGCAGGGTCAGGCTAACCGCTTCAATGCGCTGTTAACCGAGTACCGTAATGCGCCAGACACTATGCGTGAGCGTATGTACCTGGATACCATCGAGGCCGTGTTTAGCAGTACGCCCAAGGTCTTGTTGGACGTCAGCGAAAATGCTCCGCTCATGTACTTGCCGCTTGATCAGATGCGCGGTAATAGTGAGCGCAGTAGTTCAGCATCCGGCGGTAGCAACAACAGCAGTAATACGGGTGGCGAAGAGCTGGATCCGCGCGTAATTGAAAGCCTGCGTGGTAGTCAAGGTAACAGCAATTCTTCATCTTCAGGTAGTAGCTCCATCCGCAGGGAGGGCCGGTAAATGATTAATAATCGATCCCTGCTGATCGTAGGCGGTTTGGCAGTTGTGGCGTGGTTGGCAAGCAATAGTCTGTATGTTGTCGATGAAACCCAGCGTGCCGTTAAGCTGCGCTTTGGTGAAGTTGTCGAAGAAAACATTCAGGCGGGGTTGCACGTTAAAATCCCGGTTGCCCAGACGATACGTAAGTTTGATACCCGTTTGCTTACGCTTGATACCGACACCAGCCGCTATCTGACGCTTGAGCAGAAAGCGGTGATTGTTGATTCCTATGTCAAGTGGCAGGTTATCAACCCGACTCGCTATTATGAAGCAACGGCGGGCGATGAAATGATGGCGATTCGCCTCATTCAGCCACGTGTCGATGAAAGTCTGCGTAACGAGTTTGGCCGGTTAAATCTTCAGGAAATTATCGCCGAGCGCCGTGATGACCTGATGATCGGCCCAACGGAGGAGCTTGATAACCTGATGCGTGAAGAGCTGGGTGTAGCGATACGCGATATCCGAATCAAGCGTATCGATCTGCCGGAAGATGTATCGGCCGCCGTATTTGAGCGTATGCGCTCAGAGCGTGAGCGTGAAGCCCGCGAATGGCGTGCCCAGGGTCAGGAAGAGGCCGAGCGAATTCGTGCTAACGCCGACCGTCGTCGCCAGGTACTTATCGCTCAGGCCAATGAGCGTGCGGAAACCCTGCGCGGTGAGGGTGATGCCGAAGCGGCGGGAATATTCTCTGAAGCGTATGGTCAGGATCAGGAGTTTTTCGCTTTCTGGCGTAGCCTGAATGCCTACCGTGAAAGTTTCGCAGGTGATGATAATCTCATGGTGCTTGAGCCCAATAGTGACTTTTTCCGCTACATGCGCAGCGCCAACCCTAGTGCAGAGTCGAGCGAAGCAGAGTAAGCCTGCATGGGGGTGAGGTTTGCCAAGCAGCGGGAAGCTTGGCGGGGTTCATCCCTGCGATAAACGTGGTAGACTTAATTGAACCGGGCGTTCGCCCGGTTTTTTTGTGGCCCTTATTTAAGATTAGTACGCGATTTGCGTATTGTGGGCCTTCATTGTCTTGCAGGATTGTTCACATGACCATCGCTGACCGCTGGCTGTTGCCCGACGGCATGGATGAGGTGCTTCCGCCTCAGGCAAGCCGCATGGAAGAGCTGCGCCGTGCGCTGCTTGATCTTTACCATTGCTGGGGTTACGACCAAGTAATGCCGCCGCCGGTGGAGTTTCTAGACTCCCTGCTTACCGGTACGGGTACCGACCTTGATCTGCAAACCTTTAAGCTTACTGACCAGTTAACGGGCCGTATGATGGGCGCCTCGGCGGATGTAACGCCGCAGGTGGCGCGTATGGATGCCCATTCACTCAAGCGTCAAGGGCCGGTACGCTTGTGCTATTGCACTAATGTACTGCGTGCTAAAGCCGATCAGCATCAAGGTGGTCGTAGTCCGGTTCAGGTGGGCGTTGAGCTGTTTGGTCATGCGGGATTAGAGGCCGATAGTGAAATCATCCACTTGGCGCTTGCGAGTTTAAAAGCAGCGGGCGCCCACGAAATACACTTGGCCCTTGGCCATATTGGTATTTATCGTAGCCTGGTAGAGGCAGCTGCGCTGAATGATCAGCAGGAGAGCGCTCTGTTTGAGGCGCTGGCACTAAAGTCGCCTGGCCAGTTGGCACAGCAAGTAGCGGCGAGCGTGAGTGACCCTGCCTTGGCTGATATGTTCATGGCGCTGGGTGAACTTCACGGTGATGCGAGCATACTGGGTCAAGCGCGCGAACGCTTTGCCGGCGCGCCCGTGTCAGTTACTGCCGCTCTCGATCAATTAGATGCTCTTTATCAGGGCATATTAGCCCGTTTTGATGTATCGCTTTATTTTGATCTTGCGGAGCTGCGCGGTTATCAATACCACACGGGCATGATGTTCGCCGCCTATGTGCCGGGTTACGGCCATGCGCTGGCCAAAGGCGGCCGCTATGATGATACGGGCCGCGCCTTTGGGCGTGCGCGCCCAGCTACTGGTTTTTCGATGGATCTCAAACAGCTGGCATCATTAGCCCTGGCATCGCCGGACAAAGGCGCGATCTGGGCGCCTGCAGAAGAGAACGAGTCTCTCAACGCTGCCGTTGTTGCACTGCGAGAGCAGGGAGAACGCGTGATTCAAGCGCTGCCTGGGCAGCGTACTGGGCCGGCGGAGCACGACTGTGACCGCCGTCTTGAGTTTATCGATGGCTGTTGGCAGACAACGGCCCTGACACAAGAGACGAGTGCATAATGGGTAAGAATGTCGTAGTCCTGGGCACCCAATGGGGTGATGAAGGTAAAGGCAAGATCGTTGACCTGCTCACCGAGTCAGCGGCGGCGGTAGTGCGTTTCCAGGGTGGCCACAATGCGGGCCATACGCTGGTGATTGACGGTGAAAAAACCGTGCTTCACCTCATTCCGTCAGGCGTTTTGCGTCCGGGTAAAACCTGTGTAATCGGCAATGGGGTGGTGCTGTCTCCCGAAGCGCTGATCAAAGAGATTCGCGAGCTTGAAGACAAGGGTGTACCGGTGCGCGAGCGCCTGCGCCTGTCGCCTGCCTGCCCGCTGATTCTGCCTTACCACGTGTGTCTGGATCAGGCGCGTGAAAAGGCCCGTGGCGTTGCCAAAATTGGCACCACTGGGCGTGGTATCGGCCCTGCTTACGAAGACAAAGTCGCTCGCCGTGGCCTGCGCCTGGGCGATATGCTCCACCGCGAGCGTTTCGCTTCCAAGCTTGGCGAAGTACTGGATTACCATAACTTCGTACTGGTCAATTATCACGGCGAGCCGGCGGTAGACTTCCAGGAAGTGCTGGATAGCGCGATGCAGATGGCTGATGAGCTGCGCCCCATGGTGTGCGATACGGTCAGCATGGTGCATGACCTACGCAAGGCCGGTGAGAATATTCTGTTTGAAGGCGCCCAAGGCTCTCTGCTGGATATCGACCACGGTACCTACCCCTACGTGACCAGCTCCAACACAACGGCTGGCGGCACGGCTACCGGTTCCGGTGTGGGCCCGCTTTACCTGGACTACGTGCTGGGAATTACCAAAGCGTATACCACCCGCGTGGGTTCCGGACCGTTCCCCACCGAGCTTTTCGATGACCATGGCCGTCACCTGGCTGAGCGTGGTCACGAGTTTGGTGCCACTACCGGCCGTCCGCGTCGCTGTGGCTGGTTTGATGCCGTGGCATTACGTCATGCGGTACAGATCAACTCGGTTTCCGGCATCTGCCTGACCAAGCTTGACGTACTCGATGGCCTGGAAAATATCCGTGTCTGCGTGGGCTATCGCAGTAAAGATGGCGAAGTGCTGGACAACCCGGTTGATTCTGAAGGCTACGAAGCCGTCGAGCCGCTGTATCAGGATCTGCCCGGCTGGAAAGAGTCGACGCTGGGTGCTAAAAACGTTGATGACCTGCCGACTAACGCACGTGCTTACATCAGCTTTTTGGAAGAGCAGGTAGGTACCAGCATCGATATTATTTCAACCGGTCCGGATCGCGTTGAAACCATCGTGCTACGCAACCCGTTCGATAGCTAATTCCGCCTTTGCGGTAGGCTAGAAAGTAGCTTTATAAACGTAGTTGTGTAAAAAGCAGTACGTAAATAAAAGGGGCGCCCAGGCGCCCCTTTTGCGTATTTGAAGCAAAGCGCTTAAAAGTCGATGCCACGGCGTGCCTGCAGGCCATTATTGAAGGCGTGACGAATTTCCTGCATTTCCGTCACGGTATCCGCCATGGCAATAAGCTCACGGTGTGCGTTACGTCCGGTGATGATCACGGTCTGTTCACGTGGGCGATTTTCTAGCGCTGTCTTGACGGTCGCAATATCCAGATAGCCGAATTTGAGCATATAAGTGATTTCATCCAGCACGACAAGGTAGGTGTCGGGGTCCGCCAGCATGCGCTCGGCCTCTTTCCATACTGCCTGGCAAGCCTGGGTGTCGGCTTCACGGTTTTGTGTCTCCCAGGTAAATCCCGTCGCCATAATGACGACTTCCAGGTTAGGATCCGTTTCCAGGCGATTGCGCTCACCGCACTCCCATAAGCCTTTAATAAACTGAATGACACCCACTTTATAGTCATAGCCCAGCGCGCGAGTCACAGTGCCCCAGGCTGCAGTGGTCTTGCCTTTACCATTTCCGGTGTTTATCAAAAGCAAACCGCGCTGTTCGGTTGCACGAGCAATCTTTTCATCCACGTGGCTCTTGAGCTTTTCCATTGAGGCTTTATGGCGTGTATCGCGATCTTTCATGGTTGCTCCTTCACCGTGAGTGCTTATCAAAACGCTGAGTAGCGTACGGCATCTCACATGCTATGCGAATAAAAGTGAGTAAAATTTGTACAGTAGGCAAGGTTTAATCAAGGCGCATTAAAATTTTTAGCACTAATTGGCAACAGGATTGGCCGGTAGGGGGCTTGCTGCTCTAAAATAATGGGTCATGTCTTGCTAGGATAAATGCCATGCCTTCTTTTGATATTGTTTCTGAATTCGATCAGCACGAAGCCCTGAACGCTATTGATCAAGCAAACCGTGAAGTGCAGTCGCGCTTTGATTTTAAAGGCGTTGATGCAAGCTTTGCCCTTGAAGGTGAAAAAGTACAGCTGGAAGCCCAAGTCGATTTTCAGCTTAAGCAGATGCTGGATGTACTGCGTGGCCGACTCATTGCCCGGGGCATTGACGCGCGCTGCATGGATGTCAAGGACCCCGAGCTTTCCGGGGTAAAGGCACGCCAGGAAGTCGTATTAAAGCAGGGGCTGGATGCAGCGGAAGCCAAGGATGTGGTCAAACGTATCAAGGCCAGCAAGCTTAAAGTGCAGGCGCAAATCCAGGGCGAGAAAGTCCGTGTGACGGGCAAGAAACGTGATGACTTACAAAGCGTTATGGCGCTTTTGCGCGGCGAAGAGGGTCCTGAGCTGCCGCTGCAGTTTGATAACTTCCGCGATTAGGCCCCATCACGTGCAGGGGCATACGTTGCCCCGGTTATCGCTTACTATCAATTATCGTTCATTACAGGAGCCACGCATTATGTCTGATCCGCAGCCGGTTTATTTAAGCGACTATCAGCCGCCCGTCTACCGCGTTACCCATACCGAGCTGACGTTTGATCTTGACCCTGCCGCCACCCGTGTAAAAGCACGATTATTGATACAACGCAACGACGAGGTAAGTGACCAGACGCCCTTGGTGCTCAATGGTGAGAATCTGGCGCTGATATCGTTGGCCATAGACGGTACGCCGCTGACCGATGCCGATTACCAGCTGGATGAAAAGAATCTGTGCATTCCCAAGGTGCCAGCATCATTCAGCCTTGAAAGCGAAGTGGAAATTGCGCCCAGTACCAACACTGCCCTTGAAGGCCTTTATCAGTCGAGCGGCATGTACTGCACTCAATGTGAAGCGGAAGGCTTTAGGCGTATTACCTTCTACCCAGATCGCCCTGATGTCATGGCGACCTTTACCGTTACGGTGATTGGTGATCAAGAAAGCGAGCCCGTTTTGTTGGCCAATGGTAACCCCGTGAACAGCGGCAAGCTTGAGAATGGTCGTCATTTTGCAACCTGGGAAGACCCGCATCCCAAACCGTGTTACCTGTTTGCGCTGGTCGCAGGCAATTTACACAAGATGGAAGACCATTTTTCGACCATGAGCGGGCGTGATGTCACGCTACAAATATGGGTCGAAAAAGACAATCTGGATAAAACCGAGCACGCCATGGCTTCGCTCAAGCGCTCAATGGCATGGGATGAGCAGACCTATGGCCGTGAATACGACCTTGATCTGTTCATGATCGTGGCGGTCAGCGATTTCAATATGGGCGCAATGGAGAATAAAGGACTTAATATCTTTAACTCCGCTGCCGTGCTGACGCATCCGCATACCGCGACCGATGCAACCTTTCAAAATGTCGAAGGTATTGTGGCGCATGAGTATTTTCATAACTGGTCGGGCAATCGCGTTACCTGCCGCGACTGGTTCCAGCTGTCATTGAAAGAGGGATTCACCGTCTTTCGTGATCAGTGTTTTTCCGCCGATACCAACTCAGCGCCGGTAAAACGCATTCAAGACGTGTCGTTTTTCCGCACAGCACAGTTTGCCGAGGATGCCGGGCCTACCGCGCATCCGGTTCGTCCAGATCACTTTATCGAAATTACCAACTTTTACACCCTGACGATTTACGAGAAGGGCGCTGAAGTCGTTCGCATGCTGTGTAATCTGATGGGGTGGGAAAGCTTCCGGCGCGGCGCCGATCAATACTTTGAGCGCTTTGATGGTCAGGCCGTCACCATCGAAGATTTCGTTGGCTGTATGGCGGACGTCTCAGGTGACGATCTCAGCCAGTTCATGCGTTGGTACGCACAAGCGGGTACTCCTGAAATCGATGCTCACGGCGAGTATGACTATGTGAAGAGCGAGTATCATTTAACCCTTCGCCAGCGTACCCCGGCGACGCCTGGGCAAGCCATCAAACAGCCGTTGCATATTCCGGTACGTATGGGGCTGGTGGGTACTAAGTCCGGTCAGGATCTGACGCTTACCCTGGAAGGCGAAAAGCTGAGTAAGGACACCGTGATTCATCTGCGTGATAACGAGCAGACCTTTGTCTTTACCGATGTAGCCGAGGCGCCAGTGCCCTCGCTGCTGCGTGATTTCTCCGCCCCTGTAAAGCTGCATTTTCCTTATTCGCGTGAAGAACTGGCGTTTCTGCTCACCCATGACAGCGACGGCTTCAACCGTTGGGATGCGGGACAGCGCCTGGCCATGCTGGCGTTGGATGACTTGATTGCCGCGCACCGTAATGGCGTTGAAAAAGTCATGGATGCCCGCGTCACCGAAGCGTTTAGAACGCTATTGACAGGGCAGGTTTCCGATAAAGCGGTACTTGCGGAAATGCTCACGCTGCCATCTGAGGCTTATATTGCCGAGCAGCAGCCCATCGTGGATGTTGATGCGATTCACGCTGCCCGGGAATTTGTACGTCAGTCGCTGGCGTTGGCGCTTCGCGATGAGTTTATTGCCACGTTCGAAGCCAATCTTTCGGATGAGGTTTATGCGCCGACCCCTGAACAAATTGCCCAGCGTAGCCTCAAAAACATAGCGCTAAGCTATTTGATGTCGATTGAGGATGAGCAGGCCATCGCATTGTGCCAGGCGCAGTTTGCTGCCGACCATAATATGACCGATGTGCGTCATGCGTTAACCCTGCTGGTACATAGTGATCGCGACGATTTGTCCTCGCCCGCTTTGAAAGTTTTTGGCGAAAAGTGGGCACATGACCCGTTGGTGATGGATCAGTGGTTTACGATCCAGGTGACGCGGCCCCAGAGCGATGTGCTGGAGCGCGTTCAGTTCTTGATGCAGCATCCGGCGTTTTCCATCAAGAACCCCAATAAAGTACGTGCGTTGATCGGCGCTTTTGCGCAAAATCGAGTCAACTTCCACCGCTTGGATGGTCAGGGGTACGCGTTATTGGCAGATGTAGTCATTGAGCTCAATCGCTTGAACCCTGAAATAGCGGCGCGGCTTATTGCTCCATTAACACGTTGGCAACGGTTTGATGAAACGCGCCAGTCATTAATGCGTACTCAGCTTGAGCGTATCAAGAAAGAGCCGCTATCTTCTAATGTGTACGAGGTAGTCGAAAAAGCGCTGGCATAAACCTTACCAGCGACTCAACCATGAAAGGGAATACATTGGTGAAAGACTTACAGCAGCGTTTTTTACTTATTGTAAATGGTAAGTCATCCGGGAATACGGCATTGCGTGAAGCCGTTGAAGAGCAGCGGGAGGCAGGGATGCCTATTACCGTTCGCTCGACCTGGGAGGGCGGCGATGCAGCCCTGTTTGCCGAGCAGGCCACCGATATGGGCATCACCCATGTCATTGCCTGTGGTGGCGATGGCACTGTCAACGAAGTAGTGAACGGGTTGATGCGCGTTCCCCATGACAAGCGTCCTGCGCTGGGAATCGTTCCGTTAGGCAGTGCCAACGACTTTGCAACGTCCACGGGGCTTCCTTTAGAGCCTGGCCCTGCCTTGGCGGCGGCCAGAACCTTGGCGTCTTATCCGATCGATATCGTCCGGGTAACGGCTGAAGCGAATGATAAAAGCGTCACCCAGTATTACGTCAATATGACGACCGGCGGGTTTGGCGCGGAGATAACGTCGACAACGCCGAAAACGCTCAAGCGTATGCTGGGCGGGGGCGCCTACTCTTTAATGGGCGCGCTTAAAGCCTGGCGGCACCGCAGCTACCGGGGCACCTTGCACTGGGGCGACAAAGAGCAGGATGCTTCACTTCTCTTGTTGGCTTTGGGCAACGGGCGGCAATCAGGCGGCGGGCAGGTGCTTGCACCGCGTGCCAAGCTTGACGATGGCCGTTTGGACGTACTGCTGGTGAAAGACTTCAACTCTGTAGCAGAGCTACCTACGTTGATTAACGAACTGCAGAACTTTCCGCCTGAAGGCGAGTACGTGCGCTATTTTACAGCGAGCCAGCTTACCGTCACGACGCGGCGTGAAGACCCTGCCTGGCCGTTAACACTGGATGGCGAGGCGTGCCACTACGATCGTTTTTGCGCGGAGGTAGTCCCATTGGCACTTCGCGTATTACTGCCTGAGGACTGCCCATTGTTATCGGCAAACGATCGACACTGATTCGGCACTGATCTCGCCACCCTTTAAAAGTTGTTCAAGGAGAGGGATTTAATGACAAATCGTTTATGGCTGCCTGCGCTTGCCGCGTTAGCACTTTTACTCAGCGCCTGTGGCGATTCTCAAGAAGAGTCTAGCGTGACGCTTGATGAGCCTTCGTCGGTTTCTGATGACGAGGTCGTGCAAGAGGAAGAGGCGCCTTTAGCGGCTGAGAATGCCGCCGATATGCCAAGCCCTGATGAAGTAGAAGATGATATTGAGTCTCGTCAGGCCGCAGAGGAGCTTGAGCGAGCAGAAGCGCTTCGCAGCGATACTCAGGAAGACCCCGTCAGCGCTGATGAGCCTCTGCAGGAAGTAGAGGCGAATGAGGATACGCTAGCAGCCGATCCCGAAGATGTATTGGAAGAGGGCGGCGCAATGCCCGGGGAGGCCACTCGCTCCGATGTGGATCAGATGATCGAAGAGACCGAGCAGCGTTTCGAGGAAGCTCAGCGCCGGTTGAATGAGCAGTTTGAAGAAGTAGAGCAGCAGTCGGCTGCGCCGGATGAATTTGATGAAGAGACCTTCTCAACCGATTGGGAAGTGGAAAGTAGCCTGCCCGAAAGCCCACGACTGGAAGATAATCTGGAAGCGACGGATGTTGACGCCCTGATTGAAGACACCGAACGCCGTTTTGAGGAAGCCCAGCAGCGTCTTGAAGAGCAGTTCAAGGAAATTGAGCGTGAACATGATGATAGTCGTAGCCGCGGCGCCATCCTGAGTGAAGACGCAGACGCAGACGCAGACGCAGACGCAGACGCAGACGCAGACGCAGACGCAGACGCAGACGCAGACGCAGACGCAGACGCAGACGCAGACGCAGACGCAGACGCAGACGCAACAGAAACGACTAATCAGACTCATTAGTCAGTAGGTAAGCACGTACAAAAAGGCCCGCCTAGGCGGGCCTTGCTACATTCGGCTGCTTTTAGGCAAGACGAATGTTAGACGCCTGAAGGCCTTTTTTACCCTGAGTCACCTCAAAGCTGACTTTCTGACCATCCTGTAGGGTCTTGAAGCCTTCAGCCTGAATTTCTGAAAAGTGGGCAAAAAGGTCGTCGCTTCCATCATCGGGAGAGATGAAACCATAACCTTTTGTATCGTTGAACCACTTGACTGTGCCAGTTGCCATTGTCGTTTCCTTAACGTGCTTATAATGAGGCGGGCAGACATGCGGTCAGCCCGCAAAAATCAATGTAGATGCAAAAAAACGGGTCGTCCAGTGACGATGTAACGTTTTTCCATTCCTCACCGAGTGCGCTTGTATGTCGCCAGTAAGCCTGTTGGATTCGCAGTTCGTGCCCTTTTTGATCGCCATTACGTTGCTATCTATTACCCCCGGAGTGGATACCTTACTGGTCATTCGTAATACCGCGCGCGGAGGCATTCGTGACGGTATAGCTACGAGTATCGCGATCTGCTGTGGGTTATTTGTTCACGCGACAATTTCGGCGCTGGGCATTTCGCTCATTCTGCTGCAGTCGGCCTGGGCGTTTCATGTGCTGAAGCTGATAGGTGCGGGCTATCTGGTATGGCTGGGTATCACAAGCCTCTTGGCCGCTCGACGCGGCCAATCTCTACCGGTCAAGGGGGCGATGGGTGCTGCAGCTCCCGTTTCACTTTGGCAGCCGATTAAAGAGGGTGTGCTCTCCAACGTGCTGAATCCCAAAACGATTATTTTTTATATGGCTTTTTTGCCGCAGTTTATCGCTCCAGGCGACCCGGCATTGATCAAATCATTGTGGTTGGCGGGCGTTCACTTTGTGATTGCCAATATCTGGCAAATTGGAGTGGTGTTCATGGTGGGAGGTGCCAGCCGATGGCTTGCCAGCGTGCGCTTTGCACAAACGCTAAATGCCGCTACGGGAGCCGTATTGATTGCCTTTGGAGTTCGTCTGGCGTTGGAGCAGCGCCCGGTCTAGCCGGGCGCTTCAAACTATGCACTTTCAATTCTTGTGCTTTCAATCCTTGTGCTTTGAATCCATGTGCTAGCGGCGGGCTAGCAGTGCACGGTCATAACGTACCTGCTGTTCATTTTCATTGAGCAGTGAAATGCCTTCGCTATTGCCGCCATTGGCCAGACTTTCAAATATCACCCGGTAGCTGAGCACCGCCTGCACGTAGTCACGCGTTTCCCGGAAGGGAATGCTTTCGACAAACAAGTCAAACGACTCCATGCCGTTGCCCAACCACTGATCCACGCGCCCAGGGCCCGCGTTATAAGCCGCGGCAGCGGCCAGACGGTTGCCCTGGTAGCGGTTCAGCTTATCGCGTAGGTAGGTACTGCCTAAGCGAATATTGAGCTCTGGGTCCAGAATGCCATACGGGCCTGGGTCATTGATGCCCAGTTGACGGCTTACCAGGCTTGCGGTGCCAGGCATCAGCTGCATTAGGCCGCGTGCGCCAGCGGGAGATAAGGCCTCAGGATTGTAAGCGCTTTCCCGACGGGTAATTGCCATCAGCAGGTAAGGGTCAACGCCGGTTTGCTGGCCCCAGTGTAAAAAGCTATCCCGATAAGCCTCCGGGAAGCGCCAGTCGAGGGCATCCCACATGCCGCCTGCGATGGTGGTTTGTACCAGACGCGCATGCCACTGTTGGTGCGCGGCATAGTCTGCCAAGGCGCGCGACTGCTGAAAAGAGCCGTTTTGCACTGCATACAGCCATTCGCTATTAGCAAGACCATCTTCACCAATACGCAGCAAAGCTTCGGTACGCTGTACCACGGGAAGTTGTGCGGTGCGCTCACGGGAGGCTTCGTCAAAATGGTTGCGTTCAAGGTTCAGCTGATAAGGCTGACCGAGTTTTTCGGCTGCTGCAAAGCCAAAAAAGCTTCGATCGGTGGCGGCTTGGCGGTAGCGTGCCATCGCTGCGTCCTGATTGCCTAACTGCTCATTGGCACGCGCCAGCCAATACTGCCAGCGGCTATTTTCCTGCTGGCTGGCTGGCATTTCAGCGATCCAGTGCATTACGTCCTGCCACTGGCGTTCGGCCAGGGCACGGCGCACACGCAGTTCCAGAACACGCTCGCTTTCCAGAGAGGGGAGTACGCTATCCACCCAGCCTAAGGTGCCGGGCACTTCGCGTACCAAGGCATAAAACGCAAGCTCTTCTTCAATGGCCTGCTGGTCGCTGGGCAGCAGGTTCAAGCCCTGAGCCATGGTTTGCCAGGCGCTGAGCGCAGCCGGGGTATCTTCCCGGGTAAAGCGCTGCATGGCGGCCTTGTAAAAACTCGCTGTGGCTGCACATTCAGGTCCCAGGCAAGCAGGCGACGACGTAACTGCTCGAATATTGGCATCAACGTTATCGGCGGTTTCGATAGCAGTTTGCCATTGGCTACTAAGCTGCCCGTTTAAATAGGCTGACAAGCGGCCTTCACCGGCCTGCCAGGCAAGCATTTTACGTTCCCAGATAGCCGTTGAATCAATAGTGCCATTGGCACGCAGGCGATTAAACAGCGGGTCGCACGCATCGGGTTGCGATTTGCCTTCAAGCCAAAGTGCAAGCCCGGCGGTGGCCGACTGTTGCGGCTGAGAGTCCAGCAGGGCCGTGTAGTAGTAACATTGGCGGGCCGTGCCCGCGGGCTCGCCATCGGCAACGCTCAGCAGATCACTATAGCGCCCGGAGTTTCCGTACTTCGCAATGGCCTGACCGCGCAGCCACTCAGAAAGCGGCGAGTCGCTATGTTGGTCGATAAAGCCTTGTACCTGAGCGGGCGAGACGTTGGGTAACCGGTTGCGCAGCCGGTGATACTCAACATAGCCACTCAGTATATGGCCTTCAATGGCGCGCTCATCGACGCGGCTCCATTGCTCTTGTCGAGCCGCTTCCAGCGCATCGCGCATCGCGCTGTCGGAGGCGGCCCAGGAGGCCGTGGGTATGCCCACCAGTAGAGCCGCGCAAAGGGTGCGAAAAGGGGATTTGAAGGACGATGCCTGCATGACACTCTCTCTTGATCGCTTACGGGTTAACAGCCGCTATAGTGAACTAAATGGATAAAAATTGTTCAGACAATCGTGACACTTGGAGGATTCAATTACGATGGCTCGATTATCCACTTGGTGGTTATTTCGTCGACTTAAGTCCCGAGTTTGGGCGGTAAAGCGTATTGGACGCGCCTTGAAGCTGTTTATTCCCATGACGCGTGATGTAGCCAGTGGCCGCTTTCGTCCCATCCCCTGGTCTGCATTTGGCATGATGGCGCTCGCGCTTGCCTATCTTGCAATGCCGTTCGATTTAATCCCAGATTTTCTCGTATTCATAGGCCTGGTTGATGATGTCTTGATTGTCGGCTGGCTGCTCAATCGTATCGACCAACGCCTGGCAGATTACCGTGCTTGGAAAGACGGTGATATCGATATTGCGACTTCTCAGCACTCACCTTCTTGAAATTGCTCTGCTTATCCCCATATTCACTTCACAGATTTTTTCGTTCCTGTCTCACGGTAGGCAGGAGCACTAAACAAACGTGATTGATGAGGGCTAAGCGCATGACAACGGCGACTCACGAAGAGACGTTAGGCTTCCAGACGGAAGTTAAGCAACTTCTCAACCTGATGATTCACTCCCTGTATTCAAACCGGGAGATTTTCTTACGCGAACTTATCTCTAACGCCGCGGATGCCTGCGATAAATTACGCTACGCCGCGTTGGATAACGATGCGCTGTACGAAGGTGATAGCGAGCTGCGCATCGAAATCGAGCATGACCGCGAAGCCAATACCGTGACGTTGCGTGATAACGGCATTGGTATGAACCGTGAAGACGTCATTGCTAATCTGGGTACGATTGCGCGCTCCGGCACGGCAGAGTTTCTCAAGCAGATGTCTGGCGAGCAGCAAAAAGATGCCAAGCTGATCGGTCAGTTCGGAGTGGGCTTTTACTCAGGGTTCATTGTTGCCGACGAAGTCGCCGTGCGTACTCGTAAAGCTGGTGACGGCGCATCTGAAGGCGTTGAATGGCGCTCCAAGGGTGAGGGCGAGTTCACCGTTGCCGATATCGAGCGTGAAGTGCACGGCACTGAAATTACGCTTTATCTGAAAGAAGATGCCAAAGAGTTTGCCGACGACTATCGTCTGCAAAGCCTGGTGCGCAAGTACTCTGATCATATTGAAGTACCCGTGCGCATGCCCAAGACCGAAACTGCCAAAGACGATGAAGGCAA
Organism: Halomonas sp.; assembly: GCF_017983445.1. Lineage (GTDB taxonomy): Bacteria > Pseudomonadota > Gammaproteobacteria > Pseudomonadales > Halomonadaceae > Vreelandella. Next base: position 3,077 of record NZ_JAGOBJ010000006.1, on the reverse strand, counting down.
CGACATCGAAGGCAGCGAAGTGACTACCTGGGAAACCGTGAACGAAGCCACCGCACTCTGGGCGCGTCCCAAGAGCGAGGTTTCTGATGACGAGTACCAGGCATTTTATAAGCATGTTGCCCACGATTTCAGCGACCCGCTTACCTGGAGCCATAACAAGGTAGAAGGCAAGCTTGAGTATACGAGCCTGCTATACGTGCCGGGTCGTGCGCCGTTTGATATGTACGAGCGTGACGGCGCCCGTGGCGTTAAGCTTTATGTGCAGCGCGTGTTCATCATGGACGACGCTGAGCAGTTCCTGCCGCTTTACCTGCGCTTTATCAAAGGCGTGCTGGATACGCGCGACCTGTCGCTCAACGTATCCCGCGAGCTTCTCCAGCAGGACCCCAAGGTCGATAAGATCAAAGGTGCACTTACCAAGCGCGCGCTGGATATGCTCAAAAAGCTGTCCAAGGATAGCGAGCAGTACCAGACGTTCTGGAACACGTTCGGTAGCGTGTTGAAAGAAGGCCCTGGTGAGGACGCTGCCAATCGCGAGAAAATCGCCGGTCTGCTGCGCTTTGCATCCACCCATACCGATACGTCGGCACAGGAGCAATCGCTCGCTGACTACGTCGAGCGGATGAAAGAAGGCCAGAAGAAGATTTACTACGTGGTGGCGGATAGCTTCAATGCTGCGAAAAACAGCCCGCATCTGGAAATCTTCCGCAAAAAAGGCATCGAAGTACTGCTGCTGTCTGACCGTATCGATGAGTGGCTGATGAGTCACCTGACCGAGTTTGACGGCAAGTCCTTTGCAGATGTGGCCAAAGGTGAGCTGGACCTTGGTGACGTGGAAGACGAAGCTGAGAAAAAAGCTCAGGAAGAGACCGCCAAAGCCAAGGAAGATCTGGTCAAGCGGGTGAAAGAAGCGCTAAGCGATGGCGTGCAGGAAGTTAAAGTGACGCATCGGTTAACCGACTCGCCGGCCTGTGTGGTATTGCCTGAACATGAGATGGGCTACCAGATGCGCCGCATTATGGAAGCCGCCGGGCAGCCGCTACCTGAGGTCAAGCCCATTTTGGAGCTTAACCCGGAGCATCCGCTGGTCGCCCGCCTTGAAAGCTCGGAAGGTGATTTGTTTGGGCAGCTGGCGCATATTTTGCTGGATCAGGCGATCATCGCCGAAGGCGGTCATCTGGATGACCCCGCCGCTTATGTTAAACGCCTGAACAGCGTATTGACCGCTTAACACGACGCGTTTGAAAAATAACGGCCCGTTTGGATTTCCAGGCGGGCCGTTTGTGTTGAGAAAATAGGTCGTTAGTTTTGGTAAAATAGAGAGCACGCTTTCACGAGACTTTTAGGACATCCTTATGGCTGAGCAGCAAATCAAGGTCACGGTGCTGGGTGGGGGCAGTTTTGGCACTGCCTTGGCAAGCATTGCGGCGGATAACGGTGCCCATGTGCGTCAGTGGATGCGCGACGAAGCGCTCGTGGCGCAAATCAACCAGGAGCATCGCAATGGCCGCTATTTGCCTCACTACGCGATTAACCCTGCGGTGCATGCCACAACCGATTTGCGCTCAGCGTTACAGGGCGCTGAACTGGTACTGATTGCGATCCCCTCAAAAGCATTTCGCAGCGTGGTCCAGGCTGCAAAACCGTGGCTCACGGCGCAGCAAATTCTCGTAAGCACCACTAAAGGCATTGAGCAGGACAGTTTCTTGCTCATGAGTCAGGTGCTGACCGATGAGACCGGTTTTACCCATATCGGAGTGATCGCCGGGCCTAATCTGGCGTCTGAAATTGCCGATAAGCAGCTAACCGCCACGGTTATTGCCAGCGCCGATGCGCTTACCCGTACTCGTGTACAGCAGGCGCTGGGCTGTCGCTATTTTCGCGTGTATGCCAGTGATGATCGCCATGGCGTCGAGCTTGGCGGGGCGCTTAAAAATATTTACGCAATTGCCGCCGGCATGGCCGCAGCATTGGGCATGGGGGAAAACACCCGCAGCATGCTGATGACCCGGGCGCTGGCGGAAATGAGCCGCTTCGCCGTGGCCGAAGGCGCCAACCCGATGACGTTCTTGGGTTTGGCGGGCGTGGGCGATCTTATTGTTACCTGTTCGTCCAATCTTTCGCGCAATTACCGGGTGGGCTATGCCATGGGTGAAGGGCGCAGCCTGGAAGACGCTATCTCAGCGCTTGGCCAGGTAGCTGAAGGGGTCAATACAGTTAAGCTGGTTTGCGCCAAGGCGAAAGAGCTGGGCGTCTACATGCCGCTTGCTGAAGGGCTTTATCACGTCTTGTTCGACGGTGTTCCCGCACAGGATATGGCGCGCACGCTCATGATGGGCGAGCAGAGCAGCGACGTTGAGTTCATTCTGCCCCGTGAAGCCGTGCAGCAGGCACATCTGGATAATCGAGGCTGGCATGAGTAGCTTATTGATTATGCGCCACGGGGAGGCCGCTCCAGGCTTTCCTGATGACCAGCGGATATTGACGCCGCAGGGTGAAAGCGAAGCTGCAGGCATGGCGCGCTGGCTTGCAGCGCGTAGGGCAAAAGGGGAGTTTGCTTTGCTTACTCTCTACGCAAGTCCTTATGTCCGGGCGCAGCAGACGGCAGGCATCATTGAGGATGCACTAGGCTGCCCGCTCAATACGCTTGACTTTATCACGCCCGAGGACGACCCGGCTGGGGTCAGTGACTGGCTGTTAAACCAACCAGAAGGCGCACCCATTATGCTGGTCAGCCATATGCCGCTGGTAGGTAATCTGACGGAGCTGCTGGTAGACGGTAGGTTTGGGCAGGGATTGGGCTTCGCTACTGCAGGCGTTGCTGAATTAGAGGCGGACGTTTGGGCGGCGGGCTGTGCGCAGCTAAAGCGCTATACGCCACCCAGCCAACTGGCTTAGCGTTTATCTGACAACCAGAGCGTGACACTGACTAAAACGGGCGGCCCTAGGGCTAATGCCAGTCAGTTAAGCCTGACTGGCTTTTTTCTGACCGTATATTTTTGTGGGCGTGCCCGAACAACACGCGGGTACGACCTTTCTCGTCTATCGGGTAGTAAGAACGAAGGCGCCATCTCCAG